>NZ_CP097807.1:1542500-2657500 GCF_023588965.1 Thalassospira sp. GO-4 | reverse complement strand
GGGATCGCTTTGTCAAGAATAAATGCGATGCTTGAACTCTGGCCGATACCACGCATGACTTTTTCATATTCCCAAGCGCAAACCGGCGCGGTTGCAGAGCAATCTGTACCGGTCGGAACGTCTGCCGTTGCCCGCTGGCAATGGGTGCAGACACAGATCCTTCATCATCCTCATTTGTCGACTGCCGAAATCTGTGTTGCCGTCGTTCTGGCATCGCACGTCAATGACCGCACTCAGGCATGCTTTCCCAAGATTGAAACGATTGCCAGTGAGGCAAAACTGTCTGATCGTAAGGTGCGTCAGGCGCTTAAGCGTTTGGCCGAGCTTGGATTGGTGGCCAAGCTAAGCCGAGCTGTTGGCAGACTACGTAATCGCAATGCTTATCAGTTGATCGGCCTTGGCTCTAAACCGGCATCTGGTTCCATCATACCGGCACCTGATGCCGCTGTTAAACCGGCACGTGATGCCGGTTCCAATAAGAAGAACACGGATAAAGAAGAAAACACGGATGAGAAGGAACAGGCAAATACTGTTTCTGGAACCGGAGCAACCGTCCTTCCTGCCGTCGATGATCAATGTTTGATTTTAGCTAGAGAGTGGCAGCGATTGTGTTCGGAGCCCTGGACATTGGCGAATGCGTGTTTACGGGTGAATGAAGCGATTGACCGCGTTGGCATTGATGCCGTTAGGCTGGAGCTCGATGGATTACGACGAGGGAAAAAGCGTCTTTCGCGGTTGATGTTACTCGACACTCTAGACGAACTAAAACCAATCATGTCAGAGGAAACTTGTGACTATCAACCTTGTGAAGTGCAAGAAAAGGGTACACCTGAAATATGGGTGGAGATATGCGAAACGCTCTCAAGACGTGAAATGCCCGAATGCCGAAACCCTAGAGCTTGGTTGTCGAAGATCAAAGCATCGCTAAATGGAAATACTTTGCGCCTGTCAGCAAAGAGCCAGTGTGTTGTTGACGTTGTTAGAAAGCAGATGTTAGCGGAAATTGCTATTTTGGCTAATCGCCAAAAGTTAGTGGTAGAGAGTATTCACAAATGTGATTAGAGCCAGAGCACGATTAATTGAAATGAGGACAGGACATAGAAAGCTTCCAGTTTCAGCCGACATAGAATGCAAAACGCGGGGATATTGATCAACCACGGCATTTAACAGGGCTGGAAAATTTGTCTGCGATAAATGATTGCCAACAAATTGATCCATCCCTGCAAATTGTTCAGCGCGTTGAGTTAGCGGCCTGCTCTACGAAGTCGTAATGCATTGGCAATAACAGATACCGAAGACAAGCTCATGGCTGCAGCGGCAAACATGGGCGAGATAAGAATGCCAAAGAACGGATAAAGTAGCCCTGCGGCAACCGGCACACCTGCTGCATTGTAAATCATCGCAAAGAAGAGGTTTTGTCGGATATTGCGCATGGTTGTTTCCGAGAGCTCGCGGGCGCGAACAATCCCGCTCAGGTCACCTTTGACAAGAGTGAAGCCAGCACTTTCGATTGCCACATCCGCCCCCGTACCCATCGCAATTCCGACGTCGGCCTGCGCAAGTGCGGGGGCATCGTTAACACCGTCACCCGCCATCGCGACTTGATGACCTTTATCTTTTAGCTCTTTGATCAAATTGGCCTTATCTTCCGGTGAGACATCGGCCCGGATATCGGTAATCGAGAGTTTACTGCCAACAGCTTTTGCTGTTCGTTGGTTGTCGCCCGTCGCCATGACAATTTTGAAGCCCTGTTTTTTCAATGCAGCCAGGGCATCCGATGTTGTTTGCTTTATCGGATCGGCAACGGAAATGAGCCCAGCAATCTTTCCATCAATAACGACATGCATTACCGTTTCCCCCATATCTCGCCGATCATTTGCTATTTTATCAACAGCAGAATGATCGATATTGAGAGTCTGAAGGAGTTTGCTATTACCTAGGGCAACCGACTTGCCACCCACCTTTCCGGTGACGCCCTGACCGGTTACAGCTTCAAATTCCTGTGCCTTATCAAGGGACAAACCGCGCTCCTGAGCGGCACTAACAATGGCGTCAGCCAATGGATGTTCGGATCCCTTTTCCAGCGCCGCAGCGACAGAAAGAACTTCCTCCTCCTGAAAATCCGGTTGGGCGATTACACCTGCAAGTTTTGGTTTACCCTCTGTCAAAGTCCCGGTTTTATCGACAATGAGCACATCGATCTTCGCAAATCGCTCCAAGGCCTCTGCATTTTTAATGAGCACACCAATTTGTGCACCACGGCCGGTCGCTGTCATGATTGACATCGGCGTTGCCAAACCAAGGGCGCAGGGACACGCAATGATCAGAACAGCAACCGCTGCGACAAGCCCGTATGACAATGACGGATCGGGCCCCCAGATGGCCCAAGCGACGAAGGCGATCAAAGCAACCAGGATAACAGCAGGCACAAACTTGCCTGCAACCGTGTCTGCAACCTTTTGGATTGGCGCTTTGCTTCGCTGAGCATGGGAGACCATATCAACGATTTGGCTCAAGACAGTATCTTTGCCAACCCGTTTGGCCTGGATGATCAGGCTGCCATTTCCGTTGATTGTTGCTCCGGTGACATCATCATCTGGATTTTTTTCAATTGGAACGGGTTCACCCGAAATCATGGATTCATCAACTGACGACCGTCCTTCAACGACAACGCCATCGACAGGTATCTTGTCACCTGGGCGAACCCTCAAACGCATTCCGACGGTTACATCCTCAAGAGGAACTTCTCGTTCAGAACCATCATCTTCAATAATGCGGGCTGTTTTCGCAGCAAGACCCAATAACGCTTTGATTGCCGAGCCGGTTCGTTCCCGAGCCCCCAATTCCATTAGTTGGCCAAGAAGCACAAGGACAACGATGACAGCTGCAGCTTCGAAATACACACCGACATGTCCCTGTGCGTCTCTGAATCCATCAGGAAAAATGCCCGGAGAAATCACTGCGACGACGCTAAATATATAAGCTGCGCTAACGCCCATCCCGATCAAGGTGAACATGTTGAGAGAACGGTTCACCACAGAATGCCATCCACGAACCATGAATGGGAAGCCGGACCACAGGACAACAGGCGTTCCGAGAACCAACTCCACCCAAAGAGTAACGCGTTCTCCAATCATTTCCCGGATGAAGCCCAAACCAACAAACGGCCCCATCGTTAGGACAATCAGCGGCACCGTAAGAGCTGCGCCTAACCAGAATCTCTTTTTGAAATCCTGAATCTCGGGGTTTGGTGCGTCATTTTCTGTTGGCATATCCATCGGTTCCAGTGCCATTCCGCAGATCGGACAGGAACCAGGTTCGGATCGTATGATCTCTGGATGCATCGGGCAGGTGTAGCGACCCGAAGTCGATGACGAAGCGCTGTTTGCAGCAGATGTCTCTTCCTCTGAGGACAATACGCTCTGAGGAGAGCTATCGAACTTGCCCTTACATTTCTGCGAACAGAAATAATATGTCTCACTGCCGTACCGAGAGCGTGGTGTATCGGCATCCACCGTGACCGACATACCGCAAACAGGATCCGTCGACTGTCCTGATTGATCAGACATTTTGTGATTATCCTGGTGCTTCTTATGATGATGATCAGACATGGTCTGCTTCCTGCTGTTATGCTGCAATGTCACTGCGGATAATCAATGTCCTGAGTGATCGTGACTGTGCGCCTTGGCCGATTGGTTTATCCAGTTTGACAGGAACCAACGTTCAAAAATGAACACAGCAACGATCATCAAAGTTGCAATGAGAACAATGGATGGGTCGCTTTGCAATTTCATGCCGGCGAAAACGAGCAGCACGATGATGTCAAAGACAATTGCTGTAATCATTACAAAGCCGCGTGCTCCTATTTCTTGTCGTAGGTACTTAAAGCATCCCCAGTGGATGAGCACATCCATGACCAGATAGAAAAACACGCCAAGTGAAGCGATCCGGCTTAAATCAAAAAAGATTGTCAACAGCGCTGCCACGACAACCGTGTAAACAAGTGTGTGGTCTTTGATTGAACCCGACATTCCAAAATGACTATGCGGGATCATCTCCATATCGGTCAGCATCGCGAGCATTCTTGACACCGCAAACACGCTTGCTAGCAAACCGGACGCCGTCGCAACGACTGCGAGCAGCACAGTCAGATAAAATCCGATGGGCCCCAATGCTGGCTGTGCAGCTTGGGCGAGGGCATAGTCTTTGGCTTTTATCAGTTCGTCCAAGTCAAGGCTTGAACCAACAGCAAGCGCCACGAGAATATATACGACAACGCAAATCAGGATTGAGAACGTAATCGCACGACCCACATTCTTATGAGGGCTCACGATTTCAGCACCACTGTTTGTGATCGTTGTGAACCCTTTGAAGGCCAGAATTGAAAGAGCAATTGATGCGACAAAACCGGCCAATGGAAAGCTCGCGCCGTCGGGTGATGAGGGCTCGAATGAATATCCACCAGCCCAAAGAGCTGCAATTGCAAACAATGCAATCCCGCCGATCTTCAAGCCAGCCATAACCATTGAAAACAGGCCAACCGATTTGTTGCCAGCTCTGTTGACAGCATATGCAAAAATGATCAGGCAGACACCCAAGATCGGTATCAGAACTTCAATATCTGTCAGGTCAAAAGCCCGCAAAACATAGGTTCCGAATGTTCTTGCGACCAAACTCTCGTTGATGACCATCGAAAAGGCCATCAGCAATGCTGCGCCGCCTGCTATGGCTCCCGGCCCGTATGCTTTTTGAAGAATCATTCCAATCCCGCCCGCTGACGGGAAGGCGTTTGACATCTTGATGTAGGTATAAGCACTAAAAGCAGTGACAAGTGCGCCAAACAGGAACGACAACGGGAACCACTTTCCTGCAAGTTCGGCAATTTGTCCCGTCAAAGCAAAAATTCCTGCTCCGATCATAACACCGGTGCCCATGGATATGGCGCCAAGGAGCGAGATACTGTTTTTTTTGTATTCTGACTGATGGTCCATCCCTGCCTCACATTTGATGTTGTTGGTACATAATGCCGTTTGCTTCCTGCAGCTCGCGTATATAACGAATGATCCGCGATACCTGTTCCGAACTTACCTGAGGTTGGGCTGGCATATCGCCGAAGGGCCAGTGATGTTGTTTCGCCCCGTTTTGAACAGCTAGATAGAATGCGCGATCTGAATGATGTCCCGGATTGTAGATTCTGTGCATCAGTGGCGGGCCTTGTTCCGTGCCTGTTGCATTGCGTCCGTGACAAGCAGCACAGTTCATATCGAAAAGCTGGTTTCCTACCATGGCTTCCTTGCTGAAACTGGGGAGCGCAATCCCGCTATCGGTCAGTTCAAGATCTTTGATGTCATCTTTCCCGGGCAGAAACGAATTCAGGGTCATGGCAATGATCCCTACTGCGAAAAAACCGATGACCAAATACTTTGACCAATTGATTTCTTTTTTCATTTTCTTCGGGCCTTTGTTTTATGCGTATGTATCAAATATTCGAAGACACGTGAGACCAAGTGAACTAGTCAACCTTGGTCAGGGTGGTGCCGCCTATGATTTCGCTGAACTAGCTTGGCGATACGTGAGTTTGTCGGCTAATTGCGCTGCCATCGACATAGGTATCTGGCGACACTTCAAATTTCGAACGACAGGTGTCTGAACAGAAGTAGAATACTTCACCGCCATAAATGGCTGTTTTGGCGATGCGCGGATCGACAGTTTTATGACAAACCGGGTCAACGGCGGACTGAGGGTGCTCCCATCGGATTGCCTCAGCCTGACCGTCCGCTTGTTTCTTATTGTGGGTGTGCTTTTTGTGCCCAAACATGTGAGCACCGCAACCAAAGCGCATCATCAATATGATGAAGGCTCCCCAAAGCAACCAACTGAGAATATTTTCCATTTCTCTTCGCCATCCCATAAATACCTTTAGGTGTGACTGTTCCGTCTGAAAGCAGCATGGTGCAGAACACCAAGGCTCGATCTGTACGCATGCCATCGGCAGGTGCAGAACCCAGAACAGTTATTCGCTATTTGTTCGGGAGGATCAGAATATGGGAGGCTGGAAAATCCATGACCGAGATACCGGCTGAAGGGACACTTCTTCTATCCCGTTCTGTACAGGGGAAAACTCTGAAACCGGTAGGATAATCTCGGTAAGGACCGCTGATGTGGACTGACAAGAAACTTGGGGGCAGCACGAAGTCAGGTCATGCTGGTGATCAACGTCAAAACCACTGATTTCTGCAGAATGCGCAGGAAAAGAGCTAGTCGACGCGACTGCAATATGGGGAGCAAGCATAATAGCGCTCATCCCGACGAGCAGGATCAGTACGGCGCGTATTAGTGCGTGCTGTGCATTCATTGATCAAATTTCCTTTGGGCAGTACCGTAACACTTATGCCCTTAAATATCGAGTTACGTTGACCTACCTCAATCAAGGGGACGTTTTTTATCCGACTTCAGACAGAACCGTTACATCTGCAATCCGGTTGTCCATACTGTTGATTTCCTTTGAGATGTAAGGTTTGATTTCGGAGTATCTGACGTGAGCATCGGCTTGTGCCTGATAGTAGCGAAAGAGCTCTTTGAGCGGAGCGCCCATGTCTTTGTACGCTGTTAATACTGCGATTAGAGCCCCGAGCGTGAGATCGCCTTTTATCACCAGATACCCTCCAATTGTGTAAAAGAAGAAGGGCGTCATCTGTGATATGAAATTGTTTAAAGACTTCATGGCGAACTTGTTCTTGTGGATAGAGAGACGAAGGTCGTGAAGTCGCTTGTATGACCCGTAAATATCCCGGGCACCTGGCTGGTTATCGTTTGAGATGTTCCCTATCTTCTCGCCGAGAACTCTGACTTCCTTCAGCCGCGTTCGAGACAAAGCATTAATTTTCTTCTGGAATCTGGGGATGACAAAAATCTGAAGCGGCAACAGTGCGGTTGCGGCGATGCCCAAAACCAAATCTTGCACGAGCATGAAAGTCAGAATCGTCAGGAATGTACCGCCTTGTAACAAAGGCAGCACAATCGACTCTGCAGCATATCCAGCTACGGGCTCTACCTCCTGCACAATAACCGGAATCAATTCCCCTCCTTTGGGGGATGGCTTTCGAAAGCTGAATTTTGAAATATCAAGCCGTAGGCGGCGTGACATGTGTTCTGCCAGCGCACCGGATTGCAAATTAACCTGATATTTCAGCCAGCCATGCACGCCAATCGCCAATAAAAAAAGCAGACAGAGAGTAAGTAAAGCCATCGTTTGAGAGAACTCCATTCCTAAATAGGTAACTGGAAAATGTCCTGACTCAATGGCGTTGTTGATGATCAACTTCGGAAGCTCGAGGCTCATGTAAAGAGCCGGCAAAGAGGCCGTCGCCAGTAGCCCCAGTTTTATCTGCCGCTTCCATGAAGCTCTGAATATGTACTGCAGGAGCGCTGTTCCGCTCTTTGCCGAGGGCTTTTGAGCCTGTTGCGCAAGAACAGATCTGCGGCGTCTTAAAGCCCTGTATCCCGTCGCGCTGAGAATAATAATTAGCGCAACCGGCACCCCAAACACCACCAAATGGAATACAAGATGAACCCACCAGTGTGCATCGCTTGATATGTAGTGCGTCAAGCGATGCCCCAGATCGTGGACGATTTCCATCATTGTAGTTAGGTTCCTTGAGAAGGTTCGGCAAAACAGACAGGGAGGAAAGTCCTCCCTGTCGTGTGATGCTTAGAAAAGAAGGCGGAGACCGGTTACGAGGTAAGTTGCCTCGTAATCTTCGCCGTCATCTTTTGCAAAGTCTGCGGTTTTGCCGAGTTTCCGCTCATAGGCAACCCCGATATACGGTGCAACGGCACGGTCGATGAGGTCATAGCTAAGCCGCAGTCCGATCTCTGCGCTTGAAAACCCGCGTCCGACCTCAATCTCGCGATCGTCAGAGAACGCAGCATTCAGCTCAAGCGAAGGTGTGAGGATTAAACGATTGGTCAGCAAGCCTTCATACTCAACATCAAGCCGCGCACTGCCGTCTCCGGTCTCGCTGACAAACAGATCAGCGTCGACTTCAAACCATTGAGGAGCAAGCCCCATGATTCCAACGGTTCCATACCAACGATCTGTTGTGCTTGGCGTATCCAGACGAATACCGGCTTTGGCATCGAAAAAGTCGCTGATTGGTGTTTGCAGGACCAGTCTGTTCTCGAAGTTTTCGTAAAGGTCGTTTTTGAGATCACGCTCGCCTTCGCCTTGCCAACGTAACTTCAGTTCATCGGTGCCAACAAATGCATCACCATCCCAAACGAAAAGATTTTCCCCTTCGTCACCAGAGCGGTATTCAAACTGCTCCATTTGAATGCCATAAAAGATGTGATTGTCTGCTTTGGCAGTGAACGAGAAGGACAGGATCGTGGAAAGAACACCACCACCAATCGCGGCCAAAGTTAGTGTTTTCATTGTTATTGAACTCCATTCTCAAGTGCCGCGACGGCTGGACCGCCCTCTACAACCACTTTTCGGAACATGCCAGAAGCCATGTGATAGCTAAGGTGACAGTGGAAAGCCCATTGCCCAGGTGCATCAACTTCGGTTTCCGAATAAACGGTCATGCCAGGGTTGATATTGATGGTGTGTTTAACCGGATCCCATTTACCGTTGCCAGTATCGAGGATTGACCACATCCCGTGCAAATGCATCGGGTGTGACATCATGGTCTCATTGACGAACTTGAAGCGCACCCGTTCGCCATATTTCAAGCGGATAGGTTCTGCATCTTCATATTTGACGCCATTGATTGACCACGTATAGCGTTCCATGTTTCCGGTAAGGCGCAGTTCAATTTCACGCGTTGCAGGCCGTTCAGGGTACAAAGGCTTCTGTGCCTTCAGGTCGGCATAGGAGAGGAACTTTCCGCCATTGGCTGCTTTTGGTGTCAAACCACTTCCAGCGGCATAGAAGGGATCATCTTTGGACATTCCCATCTGAGAATGATCCATTCCGGCCATATTCGAATGGTCCATTCCAGCCATACCGTTCTCGTTACCACTGCCCATCGAAGAATGATCCATTCCGGCCATGCTACCGTGATCCATTCCCATGTCCGCCATTGTCAGCAACGGAGCGTCCATGCGTCTGGCTGGCATTTCAGCTTTCAACCCTTCTTGCGGCGACAACGATCCGAATGCATAACCCGAGCGTCCCATTGATTCGGCCATGATTGCATACGGCTTTTCAGCTGTCGGCTGAACAATCACGTCGTATGTTTCTGCAACCGAAATGCGGAATTCATCAACCTTGACCGGTTGAACATTGTTGCCGTCGGCCTGGACAACAGTCATTTCAAGTCCCGGAATGCGGACGTCGAAGTAAGTCATGGCCGATGCATTGATGAAGCGCAGGCGCACACGTTCGTTTGGCTCAAATAGTCCGGTCCAGTTTTGTTCCGGTGATTTACCATTGATGAGGCCGACGAAGCCCTGAACGTCTTCAATATCTGTTGGCATCATGCGCATGCTGCCCCAGTCTCCACGTTCAGAGAGAGTTTCTCCCAATCCGTTTTCCGAAACGTCGGAGATGAAGTCTCCGAGCGTGCGTTGGTTACGGTTGTAGTAGTCCGGCATCATCTTTAGGTTGCGCAGAATACGCGCCCCGGAATGAGGGTGCTTGTCTTTCAGAACAACGACATATTCACGGTCGAACTTGAATGGCTCGCGTTTCTCGGGTTCGATAACAATTGAGCCGTAAGCGCCATCTGGTTCCTGGAAGCCAGAGTGGCTGTGAAACCAATAGGTCCCGCTCTGTTTGACAGGAAAGCGATAGGTAAAAGTCTCGCCCGGTTCGATCCCGGTGAAGCTGATGCCCGGCACACCGTCCATCTGGTAGGGAAGGATCAACCCATGCCAATGGATAGATGTAGTCTCGTCCAGGTTGTTCGTCACGTTGATGACGGCATCTTCGCCTTCTTTGAGGCGCAAGGTCGGACCGGGCGAGGACCCGTTATAGCCAATTGCTTTGGTTTTCATATCACCTGTGTCGATGGTAACGTAATCGACAGACAGATTATAGGTTGCCGCATACCCTGCTGTTGACACAGCAATAGTGCTTAGCGCCCCCAAAAGGGTACGCCCAAGAAGTTTTCTCATTCTCATGATCTCCGATGGTTGAGGTGCGCCAGAGGCAACAGGGAGGGATTCCCTCTGGCGCGAGACCCTGCGCAGTGGTTACTGCAGGCGAACTTTACCGACCATGCCGCTCTCGTAGTGGCCTGGTACATTGCACGCAAATTCAAGTTCTGCGTCTTTCGGGAAGGTCCAGATCACCTCGGCAGAATCACCCGGCTCCAGAAGCACGCTGTTCGGATCGTTGTGCTTCATGGTTTCGCCGTTCCCCATGTCCATTTCCATCATGTCCATGTTGATTTTGTCTGCTTCAAGGGCCCCATGTTCCATCATCATCATCATTTCTTTTTGATGGTCCGCGTGCATGGCTGCGGTGCCAATGTTGAACTCGTGAACGAATTCACCCTTGTTTTCGACTAGAAAACGAACGGTTTCGCCGCCGCGAACAACAATCTTTTCCTTGTCATAGAAATTGTCTTCCATCGTGATCCGAATTGTCCGGCGAACATCAGAGATATCGCCAGGCGCTCCGATTTCGACGCCATCATTATGACCGCCACTATGACCTGCACCAGCAAATGCAGAAGTCTGGATACCGGCAAGGCTACCCATAGCAAGGGCGGAAGCAACAGCAAGGCGAAGGACAGAAGTAGTGTATTTGGGCATGAAAATGCTCCCGAGATAATTCAGTATAAAGGATCTCGTTACGCAAACCTTACACAGAGTCAGTGATCGGACTCATAGCGACAGATTACGTCACGAATGCAGTTTAGATAAGGAACTGAATATCTTAGGTGCGGGGAGGTTTGACGCTAACATCAAGCTCTGCAGGCGAGAGCGTTCTGTCTTTTGCCCAGTACTTTACAGACAACAAAACAGGTGCAGCGTTCCAGTTACCAGACATTTGCTGCACATAGGGACCACAAACAGCCATGCCACAAACATCGTTGTGCGATGGATCCTGTGTGTGAGAACTACTGTCAGCCATGACGGAGACAACACTGTGATGGCCACTGTTAATATCAGCGGCTTTGGCATGCACGGCCTCAGCGCCAGACAGCATTACTGTCAACGCGATAACAACCGAAAGTATGCACGAGATGATCCGCAAAAGGAGAATCCTATCACAATGTTGCAGCGCAATGGTTATCTTGAAGGATCACTGCGGTCAAGCGGCAATATTGTGGCAAATTTGTCGGAACTTTGATGCTTAAGCAGTTGTGAGCATTTCTCTCGATTTAAACTAGGCGCTGTTTTGCTCTTGTGTGCCAGAGATGTTGGCTAGTTAATTCCAAGGAACAATAGATCGATAATTCAAGGGAATACAACTCAGTTTTGGCTTTGATGAATAGTGATAAGAGCGTCGAAATCAAAATCGGCAAAGCAGGCTCGTTGAACGGGAACCTCATGCCTCGACTGGAACGTTTTTAGGATAATCCGATTAATAGTTTGCCTTAGGGGGCCGACTGCTTTTGGATCTCGTGACCAGTTCAATAGGCATGAAATCAACTTTTGGTGTCTCTGGATAATACCGGCGAGTTTGCGTGGTAGGGCGCTGTCTGAAAGCTCACGTTTATGAGTTGCGATATCAAGTTTCGTACGTTGTATCTGTTCTGCTTTATCGTCAAAAAACGCGCGTATTTCAGCTGAACGTGCGTCCGGGCCCAAGGCATCAATAACCTTGTTGATGCTGGCGCGAAGATCTTCGAGATGCTGAGACAGGCGTTCAATCTCGCGTGCGTGATGAGCGCGAACTTGTTGGATTTCATCGCTCTTGAAATGCTCAATGATCTTTGCCTCGTCGAGTTCAGCGACGGCATCCAATACTAGCTTGATGATCTCGTCATAGTGAAGGTTCCTGTTCGCGCAGCCTTTGACAGGGCAAGAATAATGCTTCGCATAGGTCGCTGTGATTTTCTGATTGTGCTCCCCGCAATAGAGTTTGCCGCCAAATACCGCATTGGCACGTTTCTTTGTGGCGGCCTGTTTGCGACGCCATTCCTTTGATCGGCGAATGGATGTCGCGCGTTTCTCCTCTTCTGTCATCAAAGAGGGTATCATTTTGCGCTGAAGGTGTTTGCTGGATCGTTCATCAAGAGCCTTCTGGACTTTTGTGAAAGTCTCATCGTCAATGATGGTCAGTTCGGGGATTGGGACTGTGATCCATTCCTTTTCCGGACGCATGATTGATAGGCGTTTGCCGTTTTCCGGATGTTTGCGGTACTGCATTTTGTTGAAGGTAACGATGCCGTTATAGAGCGTTTGGCGTAACATACCCGTCTGGCGGACAAACGAGCCAACAAGGCTTGAGGGTGCCCATTTCCCACCTTTGGGGGAATCAATGCCGCGTCGGTTCAAATCGTCGCAGATATGTTTCAGCTTTCTACCTTCGGCATAATATTCAAATATCTCGCGAATGATTTCTGCTTGTTCCTCATTAATCTTGCGCTTGCCGCGAATAGGTTCGCCAAACTCGTCAAGGGCATGAACAAGATCGTAGCCATAGAGTTGACCACCTGGCACACCGCCACGCAAAACAGCTGCGATCACCCCACGATGGGTCTTGTCAGACAGATCCTTGAGATAGAGCGCATTCATGGTGCTTTTCAGACCAATATGCAGCTCGTTGATTACGCCATCTGTGACGGATTCAACAGGAAGGCCCAAGAACATCATCTTTTTGAAGAAATTGGCAGTGTCGGCCTGGTCTCTGCTAATGCGGCTCAGGTTCTCCGCAACGACACCCTCAAATCGTCCGTTGAGTGCTGCGACCAGAAGTGCACCGATGCCAGGGCGGTTGGCAATGTGAGAACCTGAAATGCCCTCATCAAAAAACACGTCGGCAACCTGATAGCCTTTGACGCTGCAATATTCTCGGCAGCGGCGGATCTGATCCTGAGTACTGGTTTCCTGTTTGTCCGTTGAGTGGCGGGCGTATATTGCTACATGCACTGATTGTATCCTCGAAGGTTGGATCAGATTGATTACCTTTCGGGATTGCTGATGCGCAAGGGTAAAACAGCGATTTCTCTTAAGGATAGGTACTTAAGAAAATGCTGTAAATACAATGCACTGCATGTGATTGCATGAGAGTGCATAAGATTGCACGAAAATGCAAAAGATTGCATGATAGTACACGAGATGGCACAACTTTCACCTGTCGTGACGGGGGCAGGATAGGTTTGGTGGGCCCACCAAACAGCCCGAGCGGGCTTCCTGCTTATTCGCATGGCGGTGCCATGCTCAACGTTTGTTAAAGGATTGGTTGCTTAGCATCTGTAATCTTCGTGCCGAAGTGCCACAAAAAGCGAAGAGCTTTTAGCTTGACCAGTATGCGCGCCATTGTCTTTTGGAGCAGGAAATTGTCGATCTAACGCGGGCGATGTTGTAATTTCTAGAGATCGTGTGTCGGCAGTAGATTAATAGTCGCCGAAGTGTGAAATCTTAATTGAGCCCGGACTTAGTGATCGGGTCAATTCCGAAATATTTTTAGAAATGTGAATGAATGTTTTACGCATTGCGAGATCAAGCAAATAATAAGAATGAACCTGCATGAGTATAAGTGTATTTGATTTTTTCTCAGGATGTGGCGGGACCAGTAAGGGGTTTCAGAATGCTGGCCTCAATCCTGTTTTTGCGCTCGATTTTGACGGTGATGCGGCAAGCACCTATCGTAACAATTTTCCTAATACTGTCTTCAAGAGGTCAGATATTACCAAGTTTCAGCCTGCAGAGATGGATGATTTGGTAAGTAGCTGTGATGTGAAGCTTTTTTGTGGATGTGCTCCATGTCAGCCATTCACAAAGCAAAACACAAAGAAGCCGAACAAGAAGACAGATTTGAGAAGGTCATTGCTTTCTCACTTTGGAACGTTCATTGAGAGACATCTGCCAGATTACGTCTTTGTGGAAAATGTCCCAGGAATCCAAAAGGTCTCTGGTAACAGCACACTCACCCGCTTCAAAAAACGCTTGGAAGACTTGGGTTACTCTCCAACGGTTGGGATTATTGAGTCGCAAAAGTTTGGTGTGCCTCAAAAGCGAAGGCGTCTAGTTTTACTTGCTTCAAGGCACGGTGAGATCGACTTCCCTCAAGAGACACATAATCCAGATGTGGGTATACCATTTAGTACAGTGAGACAGTGGATTTCACATTTGCCGCCAATTCAAGCGGGGGAAATACATCCAGATGTCCCGAATCATCGAGCTGCAAAGCTGTCTGAGCTGAATCTACAGCGGATTATGGCAACACCGCCAGAAGGTTCGAGAGCTGATTGGCCTGTTCACCTGAGACTGGATTGTCACATAAAGAATGGATATTCGGGACACACTGACGTGTACGGCAGAATGAGGTGGGATGGACCTGCCACAGGGCTGACTACTCGCTGTATCAGTTTATCCAATGGTCGCTACGGTCACCCAGAACAACATCGTGCTATTAGTGTAAGGGAGGCTGCAGCAATTCAAACGTTCCCCGATGATTTTCAGTTCTTTGGCTCGCTGAACTCGCAAGCAAGGCAAATTGGGAATGCGGTTCCAGTGGCATTGGCGCAAGTTTTCGGAGCGCACTTACTTGAGCATGCAAGGCGCTACGTGGGGTGATTTATGGCGAAGTTTAAAACCCGAGCGCGAACTGTAGATATGCTGGGGCGTCAGCAGATTGCTAACGTCTCAACAGCAGTAAGCGAGCTATTCAAAAATGCTCACGACGCCTACGCGGATCATGCCGAGGTGGATTATTTCCGTTCAGACAATCTCCTGGTTATACGTGATAACGGCGTAGGAATGACGCCTCATGAGTTTGAGGATCGTTGGTTGGTTTTGGGGACGGAAAGTAAATATGCACCGGAAGATGGTCAAAAAGCTGATACATATCGGCCGCCAGAAAAAACCGAGCGGGCAATTATGGGGGAGAAAGGAATCGGTCGCCTAGCAATTGCGCTGTTGGGACGTCAAGTCTTGATAATGACTCGTGCTAAGCGGGACGGTGAAGTGCATGATTTGGTTATGTGTTTCATCCATTGGGAGTTGTTTGAAATATCAGGAGTCAATCTGGAAGATATTGAAATTCCGGTGAAGCTAATTCCTGATGGCCGACTACCCACGCTTGAAGAAGTTGACGACCTTCTTCAGCAAATGAAAGACTGTGTTAAAGATTTGGCCAGGGACGGCCTGAGCCCCTCTTTTGAGAGTATCTTGGAAGATATTTCGGATTTTCAACTGGATCCGCAGGATATAGACGCATTTCTCGGAGGGATCAGTCTAAATGATGGGATGTCTGGAACACATTTTTATGTCGCTCCTGCGGATGATGGTATCGCATATGAAATTGAGCGAGAGCGGCAGGATCAAACTAGGGATTTCACAAAGTTTCTTTTGGGGTTTTCAAATGCAGTCTTTCGAGAAACTCCTCCTCCTCCAATCGAGACCGCTTTCCGGTATTGGCCGACCGATGCAGCCAATGAAGATCTGATCGGTGAAGGTGAGTTTTTCACTCAGCAAGAATTGGATGCGGCAGATCATAAGATTAGCGGTCGGTTCGATGAGTACGGTCAGTTTTGTGGTGACATTAGGATTTATGGAGAACAATTCTCGGAGCATGTCATTTCTTGGTCTGGCGGGCAAGGTCAGCCGACAAGGTGTGGACCGTTCGAAATTGAGTTCGGCTATGTCGCCGGTGCACAACGCGAGACTAGTCTCCCGCCCGATGAGTGGAGGAGAATCACAGATAAGCTGAATAAAATTGGCGGCGTTTATGTTTATCGAGATCGGATCCGTATTCTGCCTTATGGCAACTCTGACGTCGATTGGTTGAATATCGAAGAGCGTAGAACAAAATCAGCCTCTTACTACTTCTTTTCACACAGACGAGTTTTTGGTGCAGTAAAACTGACGCGCAAAGATAATGGTTTACTGAGGGAAAAGGCCGGTCGAGAAGGTTTTCAGCAGGATAAAGCGTATCGACAGCTGAAAGATATACTCGAAAACCTTTTTCTCCAACTTGCTGCAGACTTTTTTAGAGAAAGTGGCGATTTTTCTGAGTATTACAACGAGCAACGCTCTGAATTGGAGCGGTTGGAGCTTGCTCGGCGACGTCGTGAAAAGCAAGTATCAACCAAACGGAAAAACATCGCGGTTTCATTGGAAGGTTTTTTTGATCGAGTGAATTCCGGACTGCCGGAAACGGAGCTCGCGAACCTTCGTCTTTCCATAACAAGTCGAATGAACGCTGCCGCAAAAATGAAGGATCCTGATGAAGCCTCCTCTGCTCTGCTGGATGCAGAACGGGAAGCAAACCGTAGGCTGTCAGAAATTCGTGAAAGCTACCGGTTAGCAAAACCCCGAGGTGTTGGCTTGTCGAAACCCCTTCAGCGCGACTGGACTGCATATACGATAGAGATCGAGCGACTAGACAAAGACGTTTTTGACCCTTTTAGTGTTGAGGTGGCGGAAACCCTGGGCGCAGTAGCTAACGAAGCAAAGTTATATGTTGACCAGAGGAAGCGTCTCAGTGAGCTAATTAAGCAGCAAGCCGATAGCGGAAAAAAAGCTGTCTCGCAGGAAGCGGGGCAAGTGCGTAGCTCTGCAAACGAGACGCGCTCGTCAGCTCTTCGTTTTGCTCGCGACGCTATTCGAGAAATGCAGGAGACAATATCTGCAGTTGAAGTTGAATTTGCGCAGAAAGATATCGTAGGCCTTTCCGAAAATGAAATTGAGAGGTTGCGAGACGGTTTTGAAGGCAGAATTGAGGCTGTGGGCAGAAAGAATAGAGAAACACTCTCGAAGGTTCGGGATATGCTCACCGCTATATCCAGCAATATTTCTCACGGAGTTGAGATATCTGATTCTGATATTGTGGAGGCCATGGATCAGGAATTGCTGGAACTCAAAGAGCAGTCAGATGCTGATGCCGAAATGGTGCAGTTAGGCCTTGCTGTAGCGGTTATTAATCATGAGTTTGAAGCTGCTATCAAAGGAGTTCGGAGATCTTTACGAGAACTACGACCCTGGGCCGCGTCAAATAATGAGTTGTCAACGCTGTATCAAGATAT
Organism: Thalassospira sp. GO-4; assembly: GCF_023588965.1. Lineage (NCBI taxonomy): Bacteria > Pseudomonadati > Pseudomonadota > Alphaproteobacteria > Rhodospirillales > Thalassospiraceae > Thalassospira > Thalassospira sp. GO-4. Next base: position 2,640,353 of record NZ_CP097807.1, on the reverse strand, counting down.
AAGAAATAATTTTGATCACTTGGACGGACATCTCAATTTATTCACGCCTTTGCAGAGAAGACTGTACCGAAAAGCAATAACCATTCAAGGTTCGGATATTAACCATTACTTACGGACTCTTTTTGAGGTGCGTATGAAAAGGCACCATGTAAAGTTGCACGTTACCGACGCATTTTTGCAATCGGAGGTTATAGTTTTCCCTTCTACAATCTATCCTGTTTTCGTTAACATAATCGATAATGCCATGTTTTGGCTCAAAGACATCGATCAAGATAGACAGATCACTTTGGATGCTGATCAGGAAAGTTTCATCATATCAAACAACGGACCTTCTATCGGCGTAAGGGATGTTGCAGCAATTTTTGATCAGGGGTTTACGAGGAAGCCTGGTGGGCGAGGACTGGGCCTCTTCATTTCTAAGAAGGCACTTGAGAAAGAGGGAATGGGGATCGATGTTCTCCCAAATTCTGAGAGCCGGGGCGTGACAATGATAATTAGATGGCCAACGAGAAATGACGACACTGCCTGAAACTGTACAAGAATATTCAAGACGTGCTGCACAGTCATTTATACAGACAGCGGTCTTTGTCGATGATCGAATTTATGAACGTGGTACTGTAAAAGAAGATGAAGTAAAAGCACCCATCTCTGTGAAAACTCGTAAGAAAGTTACGAAAAGTGCAAATAGCTCGAACAAGCAGAGTATCGTTGTTTCTTCAGACGTCGATGACGAGGGTAATGCACCTGATACCTATGATATTGTGAACAGCTTTGCGAAAAAACAGATTGTTTGTTCTCTTTATCAACCAAAAAAGTCAGCTCAAGTATCGCCCAAGTCAGACATATTTCCTCTTTGCAAGGCATCTGATGTCGTGATTGTGGATTGGGATCTTTTTGGAGACAAAGGCGGGCGTGCGCTTGAGTTGATAAGTGGGTTGATTTCCCAAGCAGTAAAGGATGTTCCCGAACAGCTCCGACTGATATTGGTTTATACGCAGGAAGTTAATCTGTTCAGCGTCGCTGACCAAATTTATGAGAAGGTTTATCCGAGCATCGGGGAAAGTTTCCAACCCTGCGAAAATCAAGGCGGTCTAGCTTTTCACACGGAAAATAGCCGTATAGTGGTCTTGGGAAAGCCCGGAAGAGAACGACCTGATACCGATCCTAGCCACATTGTGGAAGAATCCCACCTTGCTGATATTGCTGTCAGGGAATTTGCTAAGCTTGCATCTGGAATTTTGCACGCTGCGACTCTTATGGGGTTGGCAGAGATCCGAAAAAATAGTCGGAAAGTTCTGTCTCGGTTTAGTAGTGACCTAGATCCAGCATTTCTTACGCATCTTGCTATGTGTTTACCCGACGACGACGCTTCGACACATATGATTCCTTTATTGGTTTCTGAGATTGAAGCTGTTTTAGAAGATGCTCTACCAACTCCGCTGTTGCCAGAGAAAATATTGCGAGATTGGTGTTTGAATGTCTGGCAACCTGGCGCCCATTTGGACCAGCTGTTGGGTAAAAAGGGGCTAAACCACAGAGAAATTGCCGAGGCAATTTGTACGAAAGGGTTCAAAGAGGCTGCGACAGCACATGATACAATACCAAAGATGGATTCTGACAAAGACAAGACTAAAAGAGTCAGAAAGGCATCAAAAATTCTACTCCCATCAGACGGATCAGATGCGAACCATCGCTTTTCTCATTTGATGGCTAGTCGTACATTCTACGGGGATGGGAAGAAAATCTTAAAGATGGGAAGCATAGTTCACCAAAAGGACGATGATCTCTATCTCTTATGCATTCAACCTGTATGTGACAGTGTCCGACTGAAAAAACCACGGGTCTTTATGTTCGTGCAAATGAGCAAAGGCGCCAGTGGTGCAGGTAGTTCGGCATCTCATGTCATTGTAGAACAAGGTAACAGTATCCTTGAGTTGATTTATCAGCCAAAATCATACCTTTGTCTTGCAGCGGAGTTTGCACCTGACGCGGTAAGTCAGAGAATTGCCGCGAAGCAAGAAGAAGATGGAAGCCTATTTTTCGAGGATACTGGCTGGAAAAAATATCACTGGCTCGATCAACTCCGCACCTCACATGCGCAACGAGCTGTTGAGCGTTTCGCCAGTGATCTGTCGCGTGTCGGTCTAACAGAATCTGAGTGGTTGCGGCGCCTTGAGTCGAAGTAAGGAAAGTCCGCTGAAACTATTGATTCTTAGAGCTACAATTTAGTGCTTATTCTAGGTGCTGTTTTGTGCCGAAAGGGAAGATCTCTGTAAGTACCACTTTTTGACAAACTAAGCAGCTCTCTGTGTGCATTGATCAACACCATTGCCAGCGGATCCTGATATGCTTCCATCAATAAAAACATCTTCCAGTTACGCAAAGCTCGCACCTTAAGGCTCGGCTGCCGGTGTATGATTTTACGAGTACTGAGATAACGACGCCAAAGGGCAGGGGTATTTCGGTGCCGCATGAGCGGGCGGGACTTGTAACAACGTTTCGACTTGCACTGTGTTTTTTCTCGTCGTGCCGTAAATACCCCAAACCGTTCTTCAAGCATCTTCTTGCTGCATGATCGATCTAGCTGACTGGCTTTCATTGCCTGACCATCCGAGCTCATCAGAATCATCCCGTTACCACGCAGCTTGAGGCTGATGTCATATCTGGCCAGAACCTCATGCGTTTCCTGCCAGGTCTTAGCCTTCCTCAAACCTTCTAGTATCTCGTTTCTATGTTTTAACACATGCCGCTGGAATGATTCCTGCCAGGTATGGGCTTCATAGTTCCGTGCTGTAGGCGAGAGTTTGTTTGAGGCACGCTCCTTGCCATCGGTCATTCCGGGATCAATCGCGAGACCGAACTTCTTCTCCATCTCGCGTGAGACCTTTGCGAGGATCTTAAAATCCCGATGAGGTGTGACGACCTTGAGCGTTTCCGGATGCACCTTGTTAAAAGCAATATGCATATGGAAATTATCGGTATTGATATGCGTTCCCGCCACACGTTGATGATCGCCGTAGCCAAGTGCCTTGGCATATTCCGCCTCGATGGCCATCAGATCATCTGTGGTCAGTTTATCCTGATCACCAGGCCGGAATGAAACGACAAGGTGATAGGTTTTATCTGCAATATCTGGCTTTTGACGACGAACCGCTTCTATCTCCAGAAGGGCCAGATCGAGATCCTCGATATTTGTGCCGGCATCGCAGTTGCGGATCCAGAACTGATGGAGTTTCTCGCCTTTCTCCTCGGCTGCGGCGATGTATTCTCCCAGTCGCGTGTAGTTATCTGGCACCCCGGATTTTTTGCCGATTTTGGTCGCGATCATGATTTGGCCTGTTTTCGTATGCCCGGCTGAAGCTGATCGTGGATCTCGCCAATGGAGGCCTTCAGCTCTGCTTGGGTTGTTTCTATGTCGCGGATGAGATCATCGAACTTTTTGAGAAGGTCTGCTGAAAGCGGCTCATCAAGTGCGAGTTTGAAGAGGTTCCCGAGCCTTGCCTGGTCAGCGTTGACCTTGAGCAAATCCCGAATGCCCTGCCATGCGGCAAAGTCGCGGGCACTCGGCAGCTTGGTATTCATCAACAATCGTTTGAGCAGTTCAGAGCGGGACAGACGCATCTGATGGGCCAGCTGATCGATGCGTTCTTTCTCTTCGGCGTTCAAATAGGTTTTGATGACGTGGCGGTCGGTGGCCATGGCATGTTTCCAGTATCGATAAAAAGGTGCCGGTGGCGTTCATTGCGCCACCGGCATTCGGGGATCAGACCGCCAAGCTGGCAGCCTGCTGCTCGCGTCCCCGTGTTCTGGTTCTGGACTTCGGTTTGGTTAGGCCGATCTGTTCGGTGACAAGGCGTTTCAACGCCTCAAGCCCGCGTTCCCGATGGATGTCGTTAAAGTCGGTCAGGCCCTTAGCCTTTTCCTCGTCACTCAGATCCGGACGCAGGATGTTCGCGCCGGTAAGCTCGGATGCCCGTTCAGCGCCCTTGATCCCGGCATTAACCTGCTTGGCGTGATCATCATCGGCTGCAATCACCAGAGGACGATCTGGGTGCTTCTTTTGAAGAACTTCTGCCACGGGCGCAAGATTGCCGGAATCAAGTGCGACTACGACAGTAAGGCCGCTGGCCATATGTAGGCTTTGGCCTGTGGAATAGCCCTCAGTCACGATCATCGGGCCCTTGTGATCACCTTCGATCACATGCATCAGGCCGCGCTTTTTGCCGTCCTTGAGATACATCTTCGTACCATCGGGATGGATGGTCTGGATGTTTTCGATAAAGCCTTTGTCATTGGCCATCGGCATGAGCAGGTTGCCCGACTGATCAATGCGCAGATCGCCAGCAGGCACATGTTTGTTTTGTAAATATGGGTGATTGCTCGGCGCTGGTTCGGCGTTCTGGAAAATCCCGTAGGCCCGCTTGGCGATGGCACGATATTGCGCACGGAGTTCCTGTTCCTGGGCTGCCTTGCGGGCAGCCGCTTCGGCTCTGGCTTGTTCCAGCTCCTTCGGATCAACCTTGGTGCCGGTCGCCACCCATTTGACCGGATCCTGCCCGGATTTGTAATTGGTGATGTTGCCTGCCGGAAGTCCTTCGAGGAACCCGCGATAGGAGCCACTTTTCTGGCCTTTGCGATCTCCTTCGACCGCTACCCGGTGCCATTTACCGTCCATGGTCGGTGGCCCATCAAGGATCAGACCGTTTTCCTTCAGCGCCTTCGCAAATTCCTGCTCCGGACTGATCCTAGGCTCAGGGGCTTTGGCCTTGGTCTCCTGCCAGCGTTTGAAGGGCGCAAGCTCCATATCATCGCGTGCATACCATGCTTTGGCCCGGCGATCCCATTTTGCACCGAGTGCTTTTGCCTCATCCTTTTCACTGAACGGCACATTAAGATAAATGCGTTTCGCTGCAGTTCCTTGAGAACGGTCTGGCGCTGCTTCCTTCTGGTCGGGAGCCAGATGCTGATCTTGCCCAATTTTGAGATTTGCATTCAGATCAAATGGCGTTGTCAGGCGTCTCAGCAGTCCGTCGGCTCTTTGCTGGGCTGGAATGTACCAATCTGGCCTTTGCCCTGATCCTTGCGTTTGTGGGCCATCAATATCCCAAAGGGCGGATAGCAGCTCTTGATGTTTCGGAGATCGTGCGGCCTCTGTTGCGAGATCTGTCAGAATGGCGTTCTTGCCTGACAGACCCGTCAGCTGCGGATCGGAAGAAATGTTATTGTCTGAGGACCAATCAATTTTGCCAAAACGCTCCGCCAAAGAGGCGACGTTTTTATGATCCCCGTCCGGTCCCAAGATCGAATAGGCCATATTGTTCCAGTTCGCCATCTCGGCAGATTGCCGAAGGAAACGAACCAAATGATCGGTAGAGAGATCAGAGGACAGCAACCGTTCCTTGAACTGATTGGCAGGTAGCAATTCGGTGTCTTGCCGCGAACCGGTCAGGACCAATGAATCCTGTATCCGCATGGCCCAAAGTGTTGGATTTGCGGAAGGATGGTTCTCAAACATCTTCTCGATGGCGCGTTGACGCTTTTCGGCCATGCTATCGATAAAGGATTGCTGCTTTGGCACAGACTGAGACTGAGATTTCTCTGCACTTTGTTGTTTGATCGGGCTAAGGGACTGGCGCATCTCGGGCTCCATGATCCAGGTACGGATGTTTTCTGCATCCCGCGCAGCGGTGAACAGCGCATTGCGGTCTTCCTTGATGGCTTTCATCCAGGAGCCGACGTAAGCGGCGTGGCGTTCCGGGTAATGGCCAAGGCCAAGCTCGGTGGTCAGCATGTAGCTTGCGATCTCGGCCCGCAGTTCTTCCTTGGCGTAAACTTCCGAGCCAAACGGTCCGAATTCCCGGGCCATGCGTGTGCTGTGGCCGGTGGCATGGCCAAACTCATGCAAGGCGGTGGCGTAATATTCATACTGGCCTTTGAAAGCCGCCTGATGGGGCATGTGGATCTGATCAGTTGAGGACCGGTAAAACGCCCGGTCATTCTGATCATGAAAGATCGGAACATTGCCTTGCTTGAGGAACTGCTCTGCCCGTTCGACCGGGCTGAAGGTTGGTTCTGGCGCGATATAGGGGGCAAGACCATCGATCTGCTCGGCATTGAAGACGACAGCATGAAACACCCTTGGCCGATCAAGGCGGACTTCACGGGTTTTGGCGACACCCTTGTCGTCAAGAACCGGCTTGCCGTTTTCATCCAGCACCTTCTCGCGCTCGGACCATTTCCAATATTCGATCATGGTGCCTTTTTCGCCCTTGCGGACCTGCGCGTCCTGAGCAGCCGCCTGGCGATAGGTCATCCAGCGCGGATCGGAGCGCCCGCGCATTTCAAGCCAGAGCGCATTGATGCCGCGATAATCCTTGCCGGAGACCGGGTTGAAAGGAGCCATGCGGACCTTTCCCGGTTCCCATGGCTTTTGCCAGGGCGCGGTGCCTGCTTCGATATGGCCAAGCAGTTCCTCGACCACCTGATCGCGATAACTTTTCTTCTCAGCCATGGTTCGAGCCCTCCGCATCAGCAGTCGGATCGATGCCGTCAAAATGACTGTCGAGTGCGTCATCAGCGGAAAGCGCGTCTTCGGAGAATGCCCCCATGGCTTCGGCAATGTCCGGATCGACCGGTACAGGGCCAATCTTGCTTTCGCTGTTGATCATCGAGGAGGCGAGGGTGAGATAGTCTTGGTCATTGAGGGCTGCGGACGCAGGCGTGGTTTTGTCGGGTGTATTGGGTGACTTCATGGTTTGGTTCCTTTGAGAGAGGCGGAAGGCATGGAAGAGAGCGCCATCTGGGGCGGCGTCATGCGCGAACGGCGTGAAAGCTCGCGATCCAGGAAATAGAGCTTTTGACGACCAAGGATGGGTGGCAGACCGGCAACAAAGATCAGGGCATCACCGGGGACGGGTTTGCGGCCCTCGGTATCAATGATCTGCAGGCGCATGCATTCATCAGGGGTGAGAAGCGGGCGGGAAGTTTCGGCAAGATTGTCCGAGACCGATCCGAGATCGCCCATCCGGCCAGAGCGCGATCTGCGTTTCTGAACGATGGTTGCCTTGCCGGTCATATCCGAAAGCAGCTTGGCGGTTTCGAGTTTGTTTGGCGTGAAGGCGACCCGTATCTTGCAGTTGGCCATGATCGACTCATCACGCCCGTAATGCTTGAAGAGTTGTTCGGTGTTCTGAACGATGATCATGGCCTTGAGGCCATAGCCCGCCATGAAGGCCAGAGATTCCTCGAAGATCTCCAGCTTGCCGATCGAGGTGAACTCATCAAGCATCAAAAGCAGGCGGTGCTTGTATCCGGCGAGCGTTTGGCCAGACCCAAACTCCATGCGTTCAGTCAGACGACGCATGAACAGGTTCAGGATGATGCGCAGTAGTGGCCGCAAGCGATCCTTGTCTGCAGGTGAAACGACAAGGAACAGTGCCATTGGCGCTTCACCATTCATCAGATCATGAAGACGGAAGTCGCTGGTGGCAGTATTCCGCGCAATGATCGGATCGGCAAAGACGGTGAGCTGTGTTTTGGCCGTGGAATGCACGCCAGAGCGTTCCTGCGGGGCCTTGATCATCATGCTGTTGGCCCCGCGCCGAACTTCCTTGTTCACATGGGCTTTGCCGTGATCAAAGGCGGCCATTTCAGCAAGGATATGCTCGAAATTGTCATCAGCTTTTTCCGCCTGGCCGTCTTCGCTTGGCTGTCCGGTGATGCCGGAAAGAAAGATGTTCACATCATCAAAGCAGGCAATCCGGTTTTCATCGCGTCTTACGCGATAGATCACATGGAGCAGCACGACCGAGAGCCAGCCCCAGCCTTCCTCGCGCCAGTAGTTTCCGGACATGCCTTTGCCGTCCGGATCAATGATCATCGCGGCAATGTTCTGACAGTCGGCAATGTCCTGTTCGGTGTCGATCCGAACTTCGGCCAGCGGATTAAACCGAGCCGAGCCCGAAGGTGCGGCAGGCTCAAACCGCAATACCCTGTGACCAATGCTGGCAAGCCTGCCAACTGTCTTGGCAAAGTTCTCACCTTTTATATCAAGGCAGAGAATGCTCTCGCGCCAACTGAGCAGGGTGGGGAGGATCAGGCTCACCCCCTTGCCGGTGCGGGTTGGAGCCCAGACCAGAACATGTTCTGGTCCGTCATGGCGCAGCTCTCGGATCCGACCAAACCATGATGGCCAACCACCGATGACAACACCGTCTTTGCGAAACAGGCGTGCTTTCTTGAGGTCCTTCAGCTTTGCCCAGCGGGCCGAGCCATGCAGTTCGTCGCCTTTGCGGTTCCCCTTGAGCGTGCTGTTATTGGCCCGTGCTGCCAGCGCCAGCACGCCGAACATGCAAAGCAATCCAGTGATGCCAATCCAAAGAGCCGGATAGAGCATTTCATTAGGTAGGCCTGCTGGATGCGTGGCGGCATCGAGCGACCATCGCCACCAGCGCAGATCAAGCGCGTCAAAGCCAACGGCCTGATGCCACTGCCAGAGAATGGTAGCGATCATGGCAAGCAGGATGACGGGAAGAGAGAGGCGGTAAAGAGCAGTCATCACACCACCTCCTTGCCGTCTTTAAGCACATAGCGATTATTGCGCGGTTCCCAGATATCGGTGATCCGCCGCCAGCCATCGGCGTTACGTTTGATCTGAACGACAACATCAACCAGCTCGGCCAGAAACTCCGGAACGCGGGGCATGGTTTCTCCGGCCCAGGCAATGTTCTGATCGAACTTGCGGTGAATGGCTTGCCATGGGCTTTCGGCATGGATGGTGCACATAAATCCGGTGACACCGGAATTAAGGGCTGCCAGTGCGGCAAAGGCGTTCTGGGTGCTGATCTCACCAAACAGGATATGATCGGGCGTGATCCGCATCAGATGATCATAGATCTCGCGCCAGCCAACCATGCCGCTGCCCGTTCCGGCCTCTCGGGCAGCAATCAAGCCATTGCCATCCCAGAACTGCTCGATATGAAGTTCCGGGGTGTCCTCGATGGCCAAGACACGTCGGGCCGGGTCAATGGTGGCGAGCAATATATTAAGCAAGGTCGTCTTGCCGGTGTTGGTCGCACCACTGATGATCATGTTGGCGTCATTTGCGACCTTATCGATCAGATAATCGCGGATGACTGGTGTCACGCCAGCCTGTTGCCAGGACGGGGTGAAGGGATGCTTGCAGCGGATCGCGAGGCTCAGATGCGATCTGACCGATGCACCAACAAGGATCTCGCAGCGATGATTGCCCGGCAGGATGCAAGAGAGCTTTGGATTGTCATCGGGATTGAAATTCAAGCCTCGCTGGTTGGCGAGGCTGATGGCAATCCGTTCGATGGCAGCCAGTGTAAGAGCAGGATCTTCGATCTCGCGCTTGCCTTCCCCGCGCCGTTCAGTCACGACGCGGTGCGGGCGGTTCATGCGGATTTCGACTGTTGAGAGATCGCCGTAATAGATGGCCAGAGGGCCGAGGATCTTCTCAAACAGGGGATTGGGGGAAAGGGCGTTCATTACCACCACCCCCAACTGCCCATGCAACCGCTCTTGATGCTGTCGGTATGCGCAGGATAGTTGTATTTGTTCGGCTCATAGAGCGTCCAGTAATCGTTGCCGGAACGCTTCTGGTGGATTGAGCTTTGCGCAGAGAGCGTGGTGCAGGTCTTGCTGCTTGGCTCGCCGATTGTTTCGCCATCTTCGCGAACTGTTGTTCGGGTGCCGACGGCTGCTGAATAGTTGCAATGGTTGGAGTTGTAGACCGTGCGATTTTCGTTATAGCCGTCAGAACCACCTACCCGGACAGTGACGGTGCCGGTCGCATTGCCGCATGGTCCGCCTGTATGGTTCTGTGGAGCTGTCCAACTCGAATGCGTCGGATCTGCCCATTGGACCGTCGCACTGCAGACATTTCCCAGATTGGCAGGTGTCGCTTCATCGACTTTCAAGCCATAAGTCGTGCCATCGGGCCGCTTGTAGGTGTTTACAAGATCACGGCCTTCAAACCGGGTGCAGTCCTCATACCAGATATCGCCATTGGCTTTAGGTCCCTGACCATCATAGACATAGGCGGTCTGTGGTTCACCCGGCAGAACTTCACTGGTCTTGATGTTGTAACGACCTTTCGGCGTGCCTTCGATATAGACCGTGGTCAGGCGATAGGAAAACAACTGGTCATCATGGTTTTGCCAGCCGGTGGTTTCGACATGATGCGGATAGGCAATCTCGCTATCCTGGCAATCAGTGACATATTGCGGGACGCCATCGAGCAGATAGTAAAACCGCTCGCGACCATAGCTCGTGCCAGCCGCAAGATCATGGTTCCAGAGTGAGGGACTGTCACAGCCGTCGATGGTGGATTGGATTGCGATATTGGCGCTGTCGGGTTTGCATTCGGTGATGAATTGCTCAACCCCGTTAACCACGATTTGTTTGCGGCTTTGGCGGGTAACAGTGCCAGCCGCCTGATTAATGATCGGAGCGCAAACTTCCTGACCAGCGGCACTCTTGTAGACGGTTTCGTGAGGGTATTCGGTGCCATTGTCCGAGCAGGCATCGGCCTGCCAGGTGGTGCCGTTCAGCTCATAGATATGACGACCGGTTTGATAAGAGCGACCAGCGGCAAAATCATGCCGGATAGAACAGCCATCGGTGACTGAGACGAGGGGAACAGACGCCAGCTCCTCAGAGGGTTCGCAGCTTCTGACCTGGACTTCATTGTTGCTTGCATTGACATAGACTAGGGACGCCTGCGGGACGGCCATCATCTCGTTATAGTCAAGATAGACCGAGCAGGCCGAGGTCTTCTCTGTGATGTCAAAGACCTTGTCTTCATCCTTCAGGCAGTCAGTGACTTCCTGACGGTTGCCGCCGCCATCGGTGTAATACAGCAGATATTGTGCGGTTGCCTGGCGCGTCTCCATATCGATGGTATCGCCACAAACTGAATAGCTGCGATCCAGCGGATAGCGATCTGCGCCATCTTCACAGGTGCCCGCGTTAACATTGCCGTCTTCGGTAGTTTCAACACGGCTTTGCTGGACAGCGACGAGCTGGGCCAGATCAACTCGGATGTTGCAGCCTTCTGTTGTGACACGCACAGTGGGCGTGTTGGTATCTTCCTCAACATCAAGGGCTGATGGTGTAGAATAACCGGCAGCATCGGCATTCTTTGACGCATTCGATCCGACATTGTTAGAGGCTCCGGTATCAGCCTCAGCGCTTTCGGTTTCCTTTTCTTCCTTGTCGTCCTCTTCCTCGACGTCATTCAAGCGCTGCAGGGCCGCAAGCAGCGTTTCCTGATTGCCCTCGATGGTGACGGGTGACGCCGGGTCGAGCTCGGGGCTGTCCATATTGAACTGCGCAACAAACTCATTTGAGTCGAGCGGCTCAGATTTGCCGTCTTTTTCAACGCCGGTCAGCACCAGTTGCGCGATCAAGTTGTCCTCAAAGGTGACATAGCGGGCATAAGCCTTGGCGGTGACACCCTCGGTCAGTTTGGGAGGCGCACCAGGAACATCGACCAAGCCAAGATCAATGGCCATCGGTTCATTCTCAGATACGGCGGTCCGGGTTTTGGCACGGGTGACAATATTCACCTTGCGCACCATTTCCTCGATACCGGGCTCGGCTTGCGAGGAGGCGGTTGCTGGCTCGGCCAATTGCGCCAGTGCGGGTGAGACAAGACAGGGCGACAGGAGCAAACACCAAAGGGTTCGTTTGTTCATGCTTTTACTCCACATTTGCAATGTACCAGTCCGTTGCCGGACGGATCTGAAGGCGGGTGCCTTGGGGGATGGTGATGATGGGTTGCAGTGAAAGGGTTTCTTCGAGCACGCTGGCGCTGATCTCGCCAAAGCGGGTCGAGAGTTCTTCGGCTGCTTTCTCAGCAGCCGCAGTTGCGACTTCGCCGTCGCTTTCTTCTGATTTTGTGGTGGCAGCCGCATAGCGGACAGCTGTCGAAATGCCAGTCAGCATGAAGGCGGTGCCATAGCGCTCCCAGAAGCGGCGCTCCACGTCGCCAGTGGCCCCTTGGCGGCCTTGAATGTCACTGATCGGGGAGGCGAGCTGTCGGATCTCGGCACGGTGTCCGGCAATCAGGATCCGTTCACAGGCAATCGACAGGCGCGAACTGCCCATATCCTTGGGCGGGTCGTAATTGCAGATCAGACGAGACCCTTTGGGGATCAGAACATTGCGCCCGTGATAGCCATAGACATCACGTGCTGACTGCACGATCACGGTGCCGGTTGCATCGCCACCAACCTGACTGTTGATCCCGGTCTCAAGGATTACGGTGATATAGCGATCTGCCGTAATGATCCGACTGTTATCGACCGGAAGCGTGGACGTCCGTCGGGGGCCTTCATAGTCGGCTTTCTCATCATCACTGACCGGCAGATCGAGTGGATCAAGTGAGGAAGGCGTTGCCATGCCAGGCAGGACAGCATGGTCCGAACCACTAGCCATCTCAGAAGATTGCCATGCTGGTGTGCCCCAGTCTGACGACAAGGAAACGCGATGTTGCCAGGCAGCCTCCAAGGCCATGCGATAGGGATTCGGCGCGGGCGGTTCAGGAACAGGTTCAGGTTGCGGCACAGGCTCGGGCGCCGGAGCAGGTTCTGGTTCCGGTTTGGCTTCCTTGATGATGATCGGTGGCATAGTTGGGGCAGGGGCCACCGGCGCTGGTGGTGGCGGGGCTGGAAGGGCCCAGACCGATGGATCATCAGCGGGCAAGGTTGGCGGTTCATTCACAACCGGTTCGGCACATACACCCCCAAAGGTCAGGCCAAGTACCAGTGCAACGTCACAAAATGCACTCATGCGCCTTCCCCGGTATATTCAACACAGAGGAAGCTCTTGCCGCTCTTGAGCGTGATTAGCGGACGGGTGCTTTCAATGATGTAGGTCTCGCCCTGAACACGGGTATTGACCAACTCATCTATGCCATCAACCACTACATAGGCGGTCGGCAGTTCGATATCCTTCCAGCGCTTGCCAAAGCGGATATAGGTGAAGTGGTCATCCCGAAAGACTGTTTCCGGGCGGAGCGTTTCATCGCCCCAGAGATCATACTCACCCCAGCCATGCAGGGCGTTCGGGTCAAATGGGGATTGCGCGACAAAGTCGCCTTCAGGCGTGCCCGGATTGGTGTCAGTCAGTCCGGCAATCGCAGTATCGATAGTTGCAGACTTGTTGCCTTGGCCAGGAACAGACATCGCCGGAAGGCTGGCTTTACCGATGTCGTCAAAGCCAGCAACCGCCGGATCGCTTTCGATCTGAACGGATCCTTCAATCCGCACAATCAGATCGGGCACATTGACCGAATTGAAACTCTCAGCCCTCAGATAAAACGGATAAACAGCACCTGATTTGCCATAGACGACAAGTGAGGTGTCATAACCGTAACCACTGGGGCGAACAGCCAAACGACGTTCACCGCGTGGTTTGACAGAAAACCCGCCATCGTCGCCAAGGTCGACTGCTTCAATCTTTTCACCGCGTGGCAATTCAAGCACGGTGACCATGAACTCGCGGGTGCGGATCTTGTAAGTACAATCATCACACAGATCGGTCGCATAAACCGCATCGCTCGGATCTGCATCATCCCATACATCCTGAACTTGGCCGCTGGTACGCGGACGGCTCATTGCGTTGAAGTAGCCCTCATTCTGATCGCGGGCCTGATCGACCACGCTCTCGGGGACGGGCATTGTTGGTGCGGATTGTTGCGGAGGGGTTTGCGAACCAGAGAATGGTTGCTGCAATTGCCCTGGCATGGGCGGGCGTGCAGCGGTCTGCGCATTGGCCTGCTTATAGCCAAGAATGAGAACGGCCAGAATGAAGCTGCCAAAAACGATATGGAAAACAAGACTAATCAGGCGTTTCATGACGCGCCTCTTTCTCTAAGCACCATGTCGAGCACGGTGACGCCAAAAGGGTTGGTGTATTTGTCGGCTTCGGAGACGTTCTGCGGGCGGGTGGCCAGCGTCAGGTAAGCGCGCAAGTTTTTGCGCGAGATCTCTTTGCCGCGACGATGGTCGATCTGGATGAAATCGACCGCGTATTTATGGTCTGAGGACAAGGTGGCGATGGGATCGATGGAGACGATCCGCACTTCGCGCTCGATGCCTTTTTCAAGGGCCTCGGTGATTAGGCCGCTATCGATCCGCTCGCGTTTGAAGCGTTCCCAGAAGCTGGCATCAGACAGTCTGGATGCTTCGCGCTGGCGTTCTTGCTGCGTGACCGGATCGATCTCGTTGGTGATCAGGACAAAACGTTTTGCCTGGGCTTCAAGGAAGACTTCAAAACCTTCGACCTTCTTGCTAACCGGTTCGACAACATAAGTGCGGTCATCCGGGCCATAGGTCCGGACCAGAGCAATCTCGGTTTCCTTGAGCGGTACGAGATGCGCAACCGTTTGCACCAGAACGATAACGCCAGCGCCAAGCACAATGTTGGTCCCGGCAGACAGGCGCAGCATCCAGGCGAGCCTGCGATGACTGGCTTGAAAGCTGAACGGATCTGCAGCAACGGAGGCTTTATGTGTTGAGGTGGCTTTGACCATCGACTTGCGTCCGTTATCGCGTTTGCCGATGCGCCCTAGCCAAGCCATGAGAAGCCCTCGCCATTGAACTCAACCGGATCGCAGACGCACGGGCTGAGTTTCATTTCGTCGGTTCCAGTTCCGTCCTTGGGGATCTCGCGGTCCTTTGAAACGGAGACACAGCCGGACAGGAAAACGGCAAGGCAAAGCATTGGGACGAAATGTTTGGGGATCAGGCGCATGGCTGCGATCCTTTCTGATTGGGGGCGGTCGGGGAGGATGAAGCGCCCAGACCAAGAAAAAGCTTGGCAAGGGCAAGGACGATGGAAAGGGCGATCCAGATATGAACGGCACTGCGCATCAGACCGGCCAACTGGTTGGCATCGACTTCGCGAAGGGCCATGACGAAGACGATCAGGCTTTCGGGTGAAAACATGCCGGTCAGAACCAGCAGCCAGAGCGCAACGAGCGGAAAAACGGCGATGAACAGAACGACATCACGCAGGAGTTGCTTGAGATGGTTCATGGCTTGCCTCCCCGATCAAAGGTCGGTGTCTTGAGGCGTTCCATGACGGCATTCTTGGCGGCAACGAGACTGTCTTTGGCAGCCCCTGCCGCTCCAACCGGATTGCGGGCGGCTCCCGCCCCCAGAAGAACTGCATCAAGTGCCGCAGAAGCACCGCCCGGCGCGTATTTTTTGGCTGCATTGACAAGTGAAAGACCGGTTGCGGTCATGCCAGCGGTAATGACGGCAGCGGCCTGATTGGTCAGCTGGGATCCGGCAATCGAGTTGGCCATGCCGGTGGCCTCAGCCATGAAGGCTGTACCCATCCAGCCAAGAACGATGGCAACCCACAGGCCGGGATTGTCGATTGATGTGATCTCGCGAACATTCTCGGTGTTCTGGATATCAAGCGATGCTGCACCATAGAGACACAGAGCAAGGGCAAGTGTTGAGCCGAACAGCACCATGAAGGCGGCAAAGACGGTTCGAACTCCTGTGATCGCCATGCCACGTCCCCAGCCGAACCCAACGGCAAGCATCAGGATTGGAGAGAGGGCCGAGAACATCATCACACGGAAGATGCTGACGACAACTTGACTGAAATAAACAATGATCAGGATGATATAGGGCATGGCGAGCAGAACGCCGTAGACCCCAGCCATCAGATTGCCGAGCGAGATGGACGACCAGATTTCAAAGGCGATGCGCAAGACAACGAGTAAGCCGCGCTCGGCTACGTAAACGAGTTGTGCCATGCCGCCCAATGAGGAGGCTTCACTCGGGATCGTGGCGGCTGTAATGCCACCTTCCATACCGGCAGACAGAACAACGCCAGCAGCACTACCCATCGTTGATAAAGCCATCTGATAGATGGAATTTACGAGAGTGGGCCCTTGCCCGCCGAGCAGCAGACCAGCTATAATGATGAACGCAAATTCATGAGCGAATCCAATTAGATCGCCCTTTCCCATGATCATCTTGCCGCCATGAACGACGATCCATAGACCAACGACGGAGAGATAGATGAACCACATTGGGTCGAGCAGCACAGTGCTCAGGTTCTGGGTGAAACTGTTTGCCAGATCGACATACTCCGTCACCACGTCGCATGTCAGGCACATCAGATCATTCGTCACTGTTTCATCCATGACGTTTTTCCTTTTGATTGGTGCAGCGCAGGCGAGTTCTCTCGGTGTAGCGCTGAACAAAGGGGACTATTTGGATTGGGAATATGCTGTGTCGCTTTGGGCTAAGTTTGATCGCCCAGCTGCGCTGGAGGAGTGGGATCTGGTGATGCCGGTCTATGAAGCAAATAAAGACCTGATCGCAGGCACTCGCGACGAGGTTTTGCAGAAGCTTGCCAATCACCCGCAGGGTGATCTGATCAAACGCGGTCATGACCTGCGTCTGGTTTACGACGTTTGGAAAGATGCCTACCGTTCGATCCTGCCACCAGGTGCGAAGGCGCAGCCATGGAACCAGCTTACTGGCTGGAACTGCACCTATGTTAAGAGGCGCAACATCTTCACCGGTGGCTGCAATGACATGCCGGACTGGCGTACCGAAGCTGATATCAAGAACCACAATGCGTTCATCGCCAGAGGCGGAAAGTAAGCCGATCATTCTGCCGCCTCCGCATCTTCGCGCTGCTGGGGCGGCAGGTATTGCAGCAACATGGTCGACTGGATTTTGACCAACTGCGCCATGAGTTGCTGTTGTTGAACCTGCTGGCGGTTTGACATCGCCATCCATTTGGCAATTGCCATCAGAAGACGCTTCATATCCGCCGCACCGTTGGTGCCAGCTTCGAGCTCTTCAATGGCCTGCTGAATTTCTTCTGCACTTTGAACGGTCAGATCGCTCTGGGCTAATCCGGTTGTAACCGCATCCTTGGCCAGTTCTTCACATCTGGCTTCAACCATGGCGCGGGCCTGTTGTTGTGCCTGCCATTTGGCTTTGTTGACGGGGTGGTCCGGATTGGACCAGACACCGCTGCCAGAACCCGAGCCATTGTCACTGCCAGCAAACTCGCTGCCTTCCGGGAAGGTCCAGGTCGAGGGATCGTTCGGATCAAACCAAAGCGACTTGCGATAGATGCTGCGACCCTCGCAGATGCTAAAGAAGTCGAGATCATCAAGGTTCATGCCTGGCATCAGACCAGACAGATCCGGCGTCAGACATTGAATGTCGCGCATGATCCGGTTGGTGAGCTTTTGCATGTTCAGCACGGGCAACGTGATTTGCCCCATGGCCCCGATGGCATCAATCGTGCCTTGGGCTTGAGCGCTTAATTTGGTCAGCCATTCGGTATGTTGCTTGAGCTGATCGATCTGCTTTTGCATCTTGCTGAGCTGTTCACCCAACTTTGCAATGGCAGACACATCGATCACCGGATAGGTGGCGTAAGCAATTGCCGGAGTTGCCAGAACAATCCCGAAAGCAAGAGCGACAGAACGAAGACGCCTGTTCATGATCGACCTCCTGCCAGAAGAAGGACAAGCAAGACGATCAGAGCGGCACTGGTTGCGAGCGGCCAATGCATCATCGCAATCAGGCCGACAGCACCAACGAGGCTGATTACAGCCATCATTAAAAGGGATTGTTTGATCATGTCCGGGTCATCGCAGTTGCTTAAAGATGGCTTGGCCATGCGTCCCCCCATTTGCGTTGAATGGTGGCCAGATCGTTATTGGCATCCGGCCCGGAACGGTAGAACCGCGTAGCGTTCCCGAGCGGTGTCAGATCGACATCGAGAATGGCGCTTTCCTCAAAGCCGCTTGCCTCATCGCGCTTGATGATCAGAACCCGCCGATCATTCTTCTTGCGTGATCGCGTGCGGCCTTGGACAAAGAGCTTTTGCTCTTCATTGAGATTGAAGGGCTTGAGGCTGTCTTCCGTGACCTTGGAGTTCGGGAAAAAGATCATGGTGGCGGTGTTTTCAATGATCGCTTCAGCGGCCCCGGTTTTGCCAAGGCCTGCCGGATCCTGAAACGCCATGCCAACCGCACCGCCAAGTTTGCGGTATTCGCGATACATCTCGGCACCGAGATCTCGGAAGCCGGGGTTGGACAGCAGCTTGGCCGCCTCATCAATGAAGATGACAAAACCACTATTACGCCCGGCAACGGATTTACTAATGGCCTCCGAAATATGACCAACCACCGGGCCACCGAGAGCCGGATCGGCCAGCGCCTCATTCATATTGATCCCAACCATGTGCGACTGGTTCAGAAGGCCGCCGAGGCTGTCATGCGGCGCGTTGAAGATGTGGCTGCGAAGACCTGTATTGCCCTTGTCGTCCGTCACCCATTGCGCGAAGGCGCGACGAAGGGCAGAGCGACGGGCAAATGCAAAGGGATAGATGGCGTTCAATGTGCGATGAGGCGGTTCAATCTGGAATGCCAGATCGACGGCATGATTGAGCGCATCAATGTCGCCATCTTCGAGATCAATACCGGCCAGCGATTTGAGGATTGCATAAACACGTTCGCGGTTCTTTGGCGTGTCGTCCCCGACATCGAGCGGGTTGAGCGACAGGCCGTCATAGGCTTGATAAAGACCGCCCATGGCTTCGACCATGAAGCGTGTGCCTTCCTTGGAATCAAAGATGTAGGACCGCACATTCTCAAACTTGGCAAGGCCACCCATCAGATGCATGATCAGGGTGGATTTACCGACCCCGGAAGGCGCAAAGACCAGAAAGTTGCCGAGCGAGAACGGCTTATTGACCACCTGAAACTGGAATGCATAGGACTGGCCGGTTGGTGTTTTAAACCAGCGAACTGGTGCCGGGCCGAACTGGCTGGCCAACATGCCGGTTGCGGAATGCGGCAAAGCCCAAAGGGCAGCGATGTTCTGATCACGCAGATCCAGCGGGGCCATGAACTGACTGCCCGGCAATCTGATCTTGCGTTTGGAAACGACAGGCAAGCGGTTAAACCAGCAAACCGGTGCGCCGCGTGTTTGCACGGCATAGCCGATCCGTTTGTTGCCAAGGATCTCTGTGATCTCGCGGATAAGGCTGTTGAGTTTTTCTTCGGTTTCGGCACGGGGAATGATCTGAAACTGGGTGGCAAAGAGGGCTGTTTTCCCTTCGGCCAAAAGGTCGAGCAGGGTTGAGACTTCCGCTGCTGCCGCTGGATTGCCAAACCACGAATTAGACTCACCAGCCATGCGGCGCTTATTGACCAGCATCGCCTGATCACTGCCCCACGGATCACAGATCTGGCAGATCTCGATATCACCCTGCAGGGCGAGGATCTCGCCGATCAGATGGCCCGACACTGTTTCCGGCCAGAGTGTAACCGTAATGACCTTGTGAAACTGGCGGGCCGGAACATGGGTTGTGATGGTGCCGGTCACCTTGTCACAATGAAGGTCAGATGCCGGAAGGTTTGCAGATAGATTATGACTGGTCGCCGGAAGATCACGGCGATAATCGCCACTGACCAATCCATTGAGAAACCCAGAAAGCAAACAAGGCTGATCGTCATCAGAGCGCACAAGAAGCTCTGGACGGTACTCTGAGAGGATGGCCGGGATTTTCTCTTCGGCATCCAGCAAGGGCTGCATGGTTTGAGCCGTTGCCATCAGATACCAGTCGATGAAGTAACTTGATTTATATTGTCGTGCTTCTGCGGTGCCGATCTCATCAAGCACGCTATTGGGCCAGTTTGCATGAGCGGTAATCTCACGCTGGCGTTTGACTGCGAACAACCGAACAGTGACTGACCGTTTGCCAAGCTCTTGCAAAAGAGACTGGCGACCGAGCAACAAGGTTTGTTGCTCGCTCTCGATACGGGCGTCATAGCTGGTCCCTTGCAGGTGCCAGATACGCGACAGTGAACCGTCTTTGCCGCGTACAGTGATGCCATCGACCGGATCAATCCCGTCGAGCTCAAGTTCGTCCTGCAGCCAGTCTTGCTCAATATCTCCAAGCAGAAGGCGACGACCTGCCGGAACGACCAGTCCGCCTGCCATGCCGGTTACAAGACCCGTGGTGATTACATCGGCCCAAATCATTTGCGTCCTCCTGTGGTCAGGAGGCGCTCACCCTTACGGTTGCCCCAAAACATCGGGGTCACCAGCAGATCGCGGTCATAGTTCGGATTGATCCGCTGATGTTTGACGAGATAGATCCATGCGCCGACAAAGCCCACGATCCCGCCTGGAATAACCAGGGCAGGAAAGTCGAATACGACGGGCAGGACAAAACCCAGAACGCCAACGAGACCGGCAACAAGTAGAAGCGAGATCGGCAAACCGATCAGTGTCATCTGGCGCTGGACCTGAATGAGAACAGCACTGGCGGCTTTCATTTGAGAACCCCCAGAAGACCCGAAGCAATGGCCGGTCCTGCGGTGACCAGGATGCCACCAATCACCATCATGATGCCGCGTTGCGGATCGAGCCTGCCGGTGAAAGCGCCCCAACCGCCATAGACGACCAAACCAAGACCCAGAGCGATGGCGAAGATCTTGCCAAATCCTTCGGCTAGAAGTTCAAGGAAAGAGACAACCGGATCCCACCAGTTGCCACCTGTGGTGTCTTGTGCAATAGCCGGTTCGGTCATGGCCAATGTGGCAAGGCCAGCGATGACAGCGATTTTGAAAAGATTACGTTTATCCATGGAGTGTTTTCCTTGTCGTCAGATCGTCAAAACGGTGAGGACGCCCAGCGTGAAGACGACGGCGACCAGATTGAGAGCGGTGAGGAGGGAGATCAGCTTGACCATCTTGCGAAAGCGGTCCTGAGCCGTATCGGCAAGGCGAGCAGCTTCCTGCATGGCAGACAGACGTTCACGCACGGCATCGGTTAGAGCTTCATTCTTGAAGTCCTCGATGGCGGCAGTGACATCGTTGGTGAAGGTTTCTGCCTGTGCCTGGATAATCCCGGACAGGGTTCGGTTATGCTGATCGATCAGGCGACGATGCTCGTCGAGCACGACCTTGTGGATGGTGTAGATCATCAGCACCGGATCACCGTCCTCGACGGTGACCTGATGAACTTTCCACAAATGGGTGCGCAGTTCTTCGATGCTGTCCATGGTCAGGGGCGGCGGCGGAGCCTCGTCAAGAACGCTGGCCATCACAGCACCGCCTGTTCCATGGAAGCCCCAATGCTGCGCCAGGTCATCATCAGGCGTTGGCGCGACATCAGGGGAAAGTCGGCATGTTTACCTGCCTCATCAAAGGTCAGGCGGGCACGCATCATTTGTTCGATGTCGTGACCAAAGGTTTCTTTGCGGACCTCGGGCAGACGCACCAGCGCGTGAATGCGAGACTTGTTCTTTTTATAAAGTCCGGAATGCTCGAAGCTTTCGACTTCGCCGGATGCGTTCTTGCGTTCGATCCGCCCGAAATATTCGTTAAGCCATACGACAACGGGAATATCGGGAACGCTCTGCAAAACCTGATGGAGACCCTGCATGGTGTCATTAAGTGCCTGCCCACCGGTAAGCACGGTATGGAGGCGAACCTCATGACCAGCATCGGCAAGCATTTGCAGCGCCTGTGCTTCGACCATGTAGCCAAGCAGCGGTAAGAAGGTGCTAGCACCATTATCGATCACGACAACACCGTTTTCCGGGCCGGTCATGATCTGTTCGATCAGCGCATCGAAATAACGCGGGTTGATCTCGTCAGGACGTTCGCCGAGGCGAATGGTTTCGACAGGGAACGCTTTGTATCCGGCAAAGGTCTGATTAACCGGATCGGTGTCGTAGCAATGAAGCGGGGTGTCGCGTTTGAGGTAATGCTGCGCAAGAAGGCTTGCGACAAACGACTTGCCGACCCCGCCCTTGCCCTGAAGGGTAAGATTAATCAACGCCATCGGCGATAACTCCATCTGAAATGATAATTTTGATGCCCAGCACAGTGGCGAGGCGGAACACGTGGGCTGCAGACAGATCCGTCTTGCCAGCCTCAAAATCCCGATAAGTGCGTTCGCACACGCCGATACATTCACCTGCACCAGCTTGGGTGAGGTGTTTGCTCTCGCGGGCTTGCCGCAGGCGGGTGTGAAGGGTGAGGTAATCTGATTGCCAGGAACTCACGGAGTTTCCTCCGTGTTGTCCGACGATCCTTCCCACAAGCGATCAAGCTCTTTTTGCTCTTCGGCTTTGAGGCTTGGGAGCAAGTTGCTTGTGGCTGGCTTCGACTTCTCAGTCAGGTAGTTCTGGATTGGCTTACTGGTACGAGCAGTGGATTGCGTAGAGGTGTTGCGCGTGGACTTCGAGGCTTCAGTACGCAGTCGTTTAACGCGGTCATAGAATGACCGGCGAGACATTGTGATACGTCCCGATGCACTCAGTTCTTCGTAGATTGTTCTGACCAGAATGCCTTGCTCAAGCTTGCCGAGAATTTCATCTCGCAAAGCAAGGATTTCGATCTTCGCCTGACCCCATTCGGCTGGCATTGTAGGACCCCCATCATGCCGTTAACGACTTGACAAGGATCGGAAATGTATGGTCTCAATTCTCTACCGAGTGCACCAAAATCTGATGTTTCTCGGGGAAAAGAATTGGGCAAACAGGTATGCCCCCGCAACCAAAACAACAAACCCCGCCATCGGCGGGGTTTTGTCGTTTAGTCTTGGGTCAGCATTCGAACCTGCGTTCTTCCTGCGTTCTGAGCCTGTGCTCATAACTTGATGGTTTCGAAGGAACCGTGCACCCGGTGGGTGCGCGTAAGTCCTGAGAAAGGCGTATAGAAAACGTGCCAGTGGCACGTTTTTAGTCTGAAGGTCTAGCACGGCCGATAGGCCGCGCGCAGACTGCGCTCGTCGGGCATCAACACATCTATCCGATGCCTGTTTGCACAAGGTTCTTTGCGAAGGCTAAAGGCCGGAGCTGAGCGAGCAATGCGAGCGCTAATCCTGCCCAAACATCACATCAATCCACCCCGGAGACATCAGCCTCATTAGCATCTGCAAGCTTGTAGAAACGCCGGATGGCCAGATGTGAGGAGCGGATATCAAGATTGACCGACCAGCGGGCCGCGGCACGGTCGCGTTGGGCGACGGCATCGATGACATTGCTGTGGATCTTGACGCCATGGGTGAACACGCGTTCGAACAGCGAGGTATCCTTGCGTGCGGAGGCGACAATCGGGCCGGTGCGCAGCCAGAGCGTTGAAATCAGGTCAAGCAGCTGGCTATAGCCGCTGGCGCGGTATAGTTCGAAATGGAAGGCCTGATTGCCGGTCAGGGCCGCGTCATAATCATCAACCTGCAATGCTTCTTTGATCTGGTCATTATGGCGACGCAGGGCGTCGACCAGTTTCGGGTTTTTGGGGCCACTGGCGGCGCGTTCGGCAGCGTAACCTTCGAGCTGCATGCGGATGCGAATATATGCTTCATGTTCGGAGGCATGATAGGGCGCAACGCGAAGTGTGCGCGGTCCGGACTGTTCGATGGCACGTTCGGCGATCAGGCGCGCGATCGCTTCGCGGACCGGCATGGCGCTGGTGCCGAGCATATTGGCCAGAGCGCGGATAGAAACCTGTTCACCAGGCAGGAACTCGCCCCGGAGCAGGCCCAGTCGCAGGCTTTGATAAACCCGTTCCTGAACGGTCGAGACATCAACCGGGGCCAGCATCGGTTTGGAATTCTTTGTCAGGTCGAAGGTATTCACGTACTCGGTGCCTCAAGAAGGTGAAGAAACGTTGGACCCGGCGGCAAAACATTTCACCAATGGTCACAAGTTACGCCAAATCAGGTGATTACAGCAGTACTGTCTATGGCATTCTACGTCCAGTGCGTTGGCATGGCAATGTGCACCGGGTGAGAAAAGGTCATCGAAATTAAAGTGTGATCACATATCTAATATCTTTACTCAGTCAAATTCTTGTGTCTATACTGCCGTTAATGCCGAACCAAGACGTTGGAATAACTGACGCAGCGCGGCAGACCAAGTACACAAACAAGTGTTATCTGGGAGGAAAACTTGAATCGTATGACAAAATTTGCGTTCGGTGCCGCGATGGCGTTGGGCGCGGGTACCCTTGGTGCCGCCACGTCGCAGGCAGAGCCCCTTAAAATCGGGATTATTGAAAGTCTTTCAGGGTCGCAAACCTCGACCGGGCGTCTTTATGCGCGCGCTGTGAAGTATGGTGTTGATCGTATCAATGCAGCTGGCGGATTTAACGGCGAACCCGTCCAGGTGACGGAATATGACAATGCCGGCGGCGCGTCCGAGGCGGCGGACAAATTCCGTCAGGCTGTTGCGGACGGCGTAAATATTATCATTCAGGGTGCATCATCGGCGATTGCCGGCCAATTGACCGAAGATGTTCGCAAACACAATTTGCGCAATCCCGGCAAGGAAATGATCTTTATGAACCTTGGCGGTGAAGCCATGGAGCTTACCGGCGACAAGTGTCAGTTCTATCATTTCCGGTTTACCACGACCGCACCGATGCGCATTACCGCCCTGGTCAATGCCATGAAAAAGTCGGATGCACTGGGCAGCAAGGCTTATGCCATCAACCAGAACTATTCCTGGGGCAAGGATGTGCAGGCCGCTGTTGAGGCCGCTGCATCCGAGGGCGGATACGAGGTTGTTGGCGAAGTCTTGCATGATGTGAACAAGATCCAGGATTTTGCACCATTTGTTGCACGCATCAAATCGGCTGAGCCGGACACCGTCTTTACCGGCAACTGGTCCAATGACCTGTTGTTGCTGATGAAGGCGACCGGTGATGCGGGTCTTGATGTGACCTTTGCGACAACCTTCCTTGATCAGCCGGGCAACATCGCCAATGCCGGTCAGACGGCACTGGGTCACTATATCGCCAACAACTATGACAATGCGGCGACCCCGACCAACGAGTTCCCGGAAGCCTACAAGGCAGGCACGGGGGCCTATCCGATCTTTGTCGAAGGTCATTCGACCTTTGCCCTGGGTCAGCTTCAGGAAGCTTTGTCCACGCTTGATTTCAAGGGCGGCGACATCAATGTCACCGACATCGCGCTGGCACTCGAAAACAGTGTTTACCAGTCACCGCTTGGGCCGATTTCGGTACGCAAGGAAGATCACCAGACCATTCGTCCGGTGGTGGTTTCCAAAGTGGTCAAGGGCGCAAAATATCCGGCCGATGGGACGGATATGGGCTTTGAGACAGTCGAGGTAATACCCGGCGAAAAGGCGATCTATCCGGTGCAGGACAGCTGCCAGATGAAGCGCCCGAACGCGTAATCCCGACGCCTTCAGGACCCGGCCTTCATCGTGTAGTGCCGGGTCTTTTCTGCCTCTTTTAGTCCGGAAGTCTCATGGAATTCGCGATTATCTCCACGTTGAACGGCGTGACCTATGGCTTGTTGCTGTTTATGGTCTCGGCCGGGTTGACGCTTATTTTCGGCATGATGGGTGTGCTGAACTTCGCCCATGCCTCGTTTTACATGCTCGGTGCTTATGTCGCTTATGCGGTGTCATCGATCTTCGGTTTCTGGACCGGCATTCTGGTCGCACCGATTGTCGTCGGGCTTGTCGGCATGGCGGTCGAGCGGTTTTTACTGCCGCGGGTACATGCCCATGGTCATGCGCACGAGCTTTTGCTGACCTTTGGTCTGGCGCTGATTATTGAAGAGCTGATCAAGCTGTTTTTCGGCGATTTTCCGGTCAATTACCAGATGCCCGAAGCATTGCGGTTTTCCGCCTTTGAGATTTTCGGCACCGGATATCCTTTCTATCGCATGTTCATTGGTGCGGTTGCAGTCATCATGTTTACCGTTCTGTGGCTTCTGCTGACGCGGACCCGTACCGGTATTGTCGTGCGCGCGGCTGAACGGTTGCCGCAAATGGCCGAGGCACTGGGCCACAACATTCCGATTGTGTTCATGTTCGTTTTTGGAACCGGGGCTGCCCTTGCCGGGCTGGCTGGTGCTGTTGCCGGTGCCTTTTATCCGACCAACCCGAATATGGGTATCGAACTTGGCGTTATTGTCTTTGTCGTTGTGGTTGTTGGTGGCCTTGGATCCCTTAAAGGGTCGCTGGTGGCGTCGCTTCTGATTGGCCTGTTTTCGTCTTTTGCTGTCGGTCTTGATTGGTCAATTGCCAGCATGTTTGACGTGGTCGGGCTTGGCGACTGGGCGCGATCGGTCGGCGGTCTTTTGACGCTTGAGCTGTCTTCGGTAAGCGCAACCATTCCCTTTGCACTGATGTTGATCGTCCTGCTGGTACGTCCGGCCGGCCTGATGGGTGAACGGAATTAAAGATGACATCCATTCAAAAAATTCTTCTGGCGCTGCTGCTGGTTCTGTTGATCGCAGTACCGCCATTTCTCGGGCTTGGTTGGCAGAATGCGCTGATTAATGTCCTGATTTCCAGTCTGTTTGCCCTTGCATTCAATCTGCTGAATGGTCAGGCGGGACTTCTGTCCTTTGGTCATGCGGCCTATTTCGGGGTTGGTGCCTTTGCTGCGTTGCATCTGATGATTGCGGTAGAAGACGGCTTGTTCTTTCCAACGCCGCTTTTGCCGCTGGCCGGGGGGCTGGCCGGGCTCGTGGTTGGGGTGGTCGCGGGGTATTTTTCGACCATGCGGTCGGGCGTGTATTTCGCGCTGGTGACCCTGGCAATTGCCGAACTGTTTCATTCACTGGCCCCGCATCTCGAAGGGACGTTTGGTGGTGAAGCAGGCGTGTCGTCGATGCGGATGCCCTGGATGGGGTTCGGGTTTGGCACGATTATCGAAGTCTATTATCTGACCCTTGGCTGGGTGGTGCTGTGTGGGCTGGCGCTTTGGGCCTATACCAGAACGCCTTTCGGGCGTTTGACGCTTGCACTGCGTGACAATGAGCAGCGCGTCAAGTTTCTGGGCTACAACGCCCATTACGCCAAGGTGATCGTCTTTGCGGTGTCGGCCATGATGACCGGTGTTGCCGGTGCGCTTCTGGCGATTTCCAACGAGACGGCAAACTATTCGCTGTTTTCGGGATCGGTATCCGCACAGGTGGTCTTGCAGACCTTTGTCGGTGGATCGACCGTGTTCTTTGGCCCGGTGATTGGCGCAACGGTCTTTACCCTGTTTTCCTTCCTGATTTCGGATCT
Source organism: Thalassospira sp. GO-4 (assembly GCF_023588965.1). Lineage (NCBI taxonomy): Bacteria > Pseudomonadati > Pseudomonadota > Alphaproteobacteria > Rhodospirillales > Thalassospiraceae > Thalassospira > Thalassospira sp. GO-4. Next base: position 2,613,263 of record NZ_CP097807.1, on the reverse strand, counting down.
GACCCGGTCCTGGCTGTTTTACCAGGGACTGATTTTCGTTCTGGTGATGCTGTATGCACCAACAGGTATTGGCGGGGTGATTGATCACCATATCCGCAATCGTCGCCAGCTCGATCTGGCAAAGATTGGCGGTCCGTATCTTGTGGCCTTGGGCGGCGGCATTCTGATTGCGGCAGGGACTGTCTTTTTGACCGAAAGTGCCGAAGTTCTGTTCGGTCAGGACTATGCAGTGGCCCGCGACGGGGCAGCGGGTGGTTTCCCGGCCTATGACCTGTTTGGCCTGTCCTGGAGCCCGCTTAACCCGGTGACGTGGCTTGTGCCGCTTGTGTTGCTGTGCGGGGGTGTCTTCATCCTGATCCGGGCCCGTCGCGTGATTGACCGGCTTTGGGCACGCAAGGATGAGGCGACGACTGCTGATATGACCGTCGGTGCAGGAGGCAAAGAATGAATGAGATAACATCACAGACGCCTGCGTTGCAGCTTTCGGAAGTCAGCAAGTCATTTGGGCCGATCGATGTGTTGCAGGGATTGAACCTTGATATTCGTCCGGGTGAACGACATGCAGTGATCGGACCCAACGGGGCGGGAAAGTCGACCTTGTTTAACCTGATTTCCGGGATGTTTGCGCCGTCATCGGGCGATATCCGGCTTGAAGGAAACAGCATTGGCGGTCTTTCACCGCACTTGATCAATCGCGCCGGATTGGCACGATCATTCCAGATCACCAACATTTTTCATCGCATGACCGTGTTTGAAAATCTGCGGATCGGGGTCATGGCCCGCCATCAGGTGCGCTATGGACTGTTCCGGTCGGCAGCGGGGATGCGTCGGGTCAATGACGAAACTGCCGATGTTCTGAATCGGGTCGGGCTTGAAGCACGTGCGCAAAGCATGGCCGGCGACCTGACTTATTCCGAGCAGCGCGCACTTGAAATCGGCATGACGCTTACGACCGGTGCCGATGTCATTTTGCTTGATGAACCGACTGCTGGCATGTCGCGCGAAGAAACGGCCAAGGCCGCGGAGCTGATTCGCAAGGTGACCGAAGGCAAGACGCTTTTGATGGTTGAACATGACATGAGCGTCGTCTTCAGCCTGTGTGACCGGGTTTCGGTGCTGGTATATGGCCGCATTCTTGCGACCGATACCCCCGAACGCATCAGTGCCAATCGTGAAGTCCAGGAAGCCTATCTTGGTCAGGAGGGGGCAAAATGAGCTTGCTCGAAGTCAAAGGGCTGCATGCCCACTATGGAAAAAGCCACATCCTGCACGGCATCGATATGGAAATCGGTGAATCCAGCATTGTCTCCTTGCTGGGACGCAATGGGTCGGGTCGATCAACCCTGTTAAAGGCAATGATGGGACTGGTACCGCCAAGTGCGGGAACCGTGACCCTTGACGGGCAATCGATTGCGGGCAAGCGCCCTTATGACATTTGCCGAAAGGGGATCGGATATGTTCCGGAGGAACGGCTGGTTTTCCCGAATTTGACGGTTGAGGAAAACCTGATCATGGGCGGGCAAAAGGGCGCACCCGGTGCCCATCAATGGACGATCGAGGAAATGTATGACTATTTCCCGCGTCTGCGCGAACGCCGGGGCATTCGGGCCGGATATTTATCCGGTGGCGAGCAGCAAATGCTGACCATTTGCCGGTCGTTACTGGGCAATCCGCGGCTTCTTTTGATTGATGAACCGACCGAGGGACTGGCACCACGGATTGTCGATGTCGTGATGGAAGTGATCCTTGATATCGGGCGTCGCGGCGTTGCTGTGGTCCTGGTCGAGCAGAAACTGACCATCGCATTGAAAGTTGCCCAGCAGGTCATGGTCATGGGCCATGGCGAACTGGTTTATCGCGGGACCCCCGAACAGCTTGAAGAAACACCCGAAGTGCGGCGCAACTGGCTTGAAGTTGCCTGATGTCCGGGCCGTGGGCGTAAATCATGAATAGGTCGAAAATGAATATGATTGAACGAACCCGACCGCGGTCGGGCCTTCGGGTCTTGGTGACAGCGGGGGCGTCGGGAATTGGCAAGGCCATTGCCTGTGCCTTTCGCGAAGCCGGTGCCAAGGTTCTGATTTGTGACATTGACGAAGATGCCCTTGGCAAATTTGCCAAAGACTTTACCGATGTGCTGACTCGCGTAACCGATGTTTCGGATGAAACACAGGTTGATCAGTTGCTGGCAATGGCATCCGAACAGCTCGGCGGGCTTGATGTTTTGGTTAATAATGCGGGCATTTCCGGTCCGACCGGCGCCATTGACGAGCTTTCTGTCGAAGAAATCCGTCGCACCCTTGATATCGATCTGATGAGCCAGTTTCTGGTTCTGCGGCGGGCCTTGCCATTGCTGCGCGCCAATGAGGCCGGGACGATCATCAATATCTCATCGGTTGCCGGGCGGCTTGGATATGCGCTTCGCACCCCCTATGCCGCAGCGAAATGGGGAATTGTCGGACTGACGCAAAGTCTGGCCAAGGAAGCCGGTCCCGATGGCATCAGCGTCAATGCCATATTGCCCGGTGTGGTTCGGGGCGCGCGCATTGAAAACGTGATCCGGTCCCGTGCTGAATCCCTTGGCATCAGTTACGAGGAAATGGAAGCGCAGTACCTGTCACAGGTTTCGTTGCGCCGCATGGTCGAACCGGAAGATGTCGCCGGTATGGCGCTGTTCCTGTCGTCCCCGGCGGGGGCAAATATCTCCGGGCAGGCCATCAGTGTCTGCGGCAATGTCGAAACCATCTGAGCGGATCAAAAAGGAAAAACAACATGGCTAAAACGTCACGCAAGGTCATCGTCACATGTGCCATTACCGGTGGTATTCATACGCCCAGCATGTCTGCGCATTTGCCTGTTACCCCGGACCAGATCGCCGAACAGGCCATCGAGGCTGCTGAAGCCGGGGCGGCGATTCTGCATCTTCATGCCCGTGATCCTGAAAACGGTCGTCCGACCCAGGACCCGGATATGTTTGCCCGTTTCCTGCCGCGGCTGAAACAATCCACAAATGCGGTCTTGAACCTGACAACCGGTGGCAGTCCTGCGATGCAGGTTCAGGAACGTTTGCAGCCTGCACTTAAATTCGCGCCGGAAGTTGCGTCCTTGAATATGGGGTCGATGAATTTCGGGTTGTTCCCGATGCTTGATCGGTTCCAGAAATTCGAACATGACTGGGAGCCGGCATATCTTGAAAATTCCCGAGATATCGTGTTCCGCAACACCTTCAAGGATATTGAATATATTCTCGAAGCCTGTTCTGGGAATGGCACCCGGTTCGAATTTGAATGCTATGATACCAGTCACCTTTATAACCTTGCGCATTTCCGTGACCGCGGATTGGTCAAGGGGCCGTTATTTGTTCAGACAGTATTTGGCATTCTTGGCGGTATTGGCACGCATCCCGAAGATGTTGCGCATATGAAGCGCACAGCAGATCGCCTGTTTGGTGACGATTATGTCTGGTCGGTGCTTGGCGCAGGACGCCATCAATTGCCGATCACGACAATGGCGGCTTCGATGGGGGGCAATGTCCGTGTCGGGCTTGAAGATTCCCTTTGGAATGGCCCGGGTCAGCTTGCAAAGTCCAACGCGTCACAGGTTCTGCGCATTCGCCAAGTTCTCGAAGGTCTTGGTCTTGAAATCGCAACCCCGGACGAAGCACGCGCCATGCTGTCGCTTAAAGGCGGTGATCAGGTCAATTTCTAGGGCGGATACACCAGACATGGTTTGTCATGTCTGACCGATTCCAAAGTAAAAACGGCACAGTGTATTTGACACTGTGCCGTTTTTTTTGCGGGTGATTTTTATCCCGACATCAATCGGAAACGGGTGATTTTTTGACCGCCAGTATCTTGCGCAGCCGGGCATCACGTTCCCGAATAACGGTGGAAATTGATTTGTCGGCATAGGAGTCCTCAACCGCGGCGGTTACCCGATCCTGAAGATCTTTTTGTGGTGTCGGATTGCCCAGATCAGCCCAAAGTTTTTCCTGCATCGGGGCAAACATGTCCCAAAATCCCTGCATGCCCTTGTCTCCGCCCGCCAGCCGATAGGTCATAAACGGACCCATCAATGCCCAACGTGGTCCGGGTCCTTCGGTCACGGCGCGGTCAATGTCTTCGGCCGATGCGATGCCATGATCAAGCATATGAATGGCTTCGCGGAAAATTGCGGCCTGCAGCCGATTGGCAATGTGGCCATATATTTCTTTTTCCAGCCGAACCGGCGTTTTCCCAAGGCCAGCATAAAATGCTTCTGCCTGTTCCAGCGCCCGTTGACCTGTTTTTTCCCCGCCGGCCAGTTCGACCAGCGGTACAAGATGGGGCGGGTTGAACGGGTGGCCAAGAACGACGCGTTCGGGATGCGCACAGGCCGATTGCATATCGGTCACCGAAATGGCCGATGAACTTGATGCGATGATGGTTTCTTTGGATGTCGCGGCATCGATGCGGCGCATCAATTCAATCTTTGCATCCAGTCGTTCAATCGCATTTTCCTGAATAAATCCGCTGCCTGCGCAAGCATCATCAAGGTCGGTTGAAAAACGCAAATTGCCGCGCTGTTTTTTGGCCAGAACTGTCTCGGGAAGTGTTGGCCAGAACCGGTCGATTGCGGTGTTCAAATCATGTTCTGCGCCGTCACGAATATCGGTTGCGACAACATCAAAACCATGTGCCAAAAAAAGACAGGTCCAGCTTGCGCCAATGATGCCTGTTCCGACAACAGTCACCTGGCGGATGTCCGAATTACCCAAAATTTCCTCCCGTTATTTGATGTGCTGATCATGACGGTTGGGTCCGGTGTATGTTGTTGTTTTTAATCACCTTTTGGCGGCGATTTTTCCCCGGAAATCATGATGCGCGCATGCGGCTTTATATTGTTGAAATTCTACCGTAAACCGGGTGCGATTGGAATGGTTTAGTCCGGGCTAAGTGATTGAAATTTCGATTTAGAATTGCGTTTTTGCCCGCAATCGATCCTTTGGTTTTTTCACCTGCAAAAGGCGGATGTTTTGTTGCGCAACATTTATCCTTTTTGACCGCTTCACCCGCCGGTGGCATCATTGATGTGAAGACGGGGTTTGATGCGGGAGATTGAGTGATGAAGGTCGGGATTGTCGGGGCCGGGATGGTTGGAAGTTCAGCGGGCTATGCGCTTGCGGTTATGGGGCTTGCCAGTTCGGTTGTTCTGGTTGATCAGAACCATGATCTTGCCGTCGCCCAGGCAGAAGACATTGCCCATGCTGTTCCGTTCATGTCCTCAACAATTGTGGAGGCGGCCGACTATGACGGGCTTGCCGGGGCGCGGGTCGTTATTCTTGCGGCCGGGGTCAGTCAGAAACCCGGTGAAACCAGACTTGCCTTGTTGGAGCGCAATGCCGCAGTTTTCAAGGATGTTGTGGGTAATGTCCTTGCCGTTGCGCCCGATGCGATCCTTCTGATTGCGTCCAATCCGGTCGATATCATGGCCCAGATCACGCAACGTATTTCCGGCTTGCCGGCAAGTCGGGTTATTGGTTCCGGAACCATCCTTGATACGGCCCGGTTTAGAAGTCTGCTTGGCCGGCATCTGGGAATATCGCCACAATCGGTGCATGCCTATGTTCTTGGCGAGCATGGTGATAGCGAAGTTTTGGCCTGGTCCAATGCCCGGGTGGGGTCTTTGTCCCTGGCAGAAGTAGCCGCCCAGGTGGGATCGCCGATCACCCAGCATATGCGTGCACGGATTGATGATGGTGTGCGCAATGCGGCCTATAAAATCATCAAGGGCAAAGGCGCAACCTATTACGGGATTGGTGCAGGACTGGCCCGGATTATCAAGGCCATTGCCCGTGATCAGCATGATGTCCTGACGGTTTCCTGTGTCATGGCCGAGATCGGGGATGTGCGCGATGTTGCCTTGTCGATTCCACGGGTGATCGGTGCGGACGGCGTATCGGAGGACCTGATGCCGGATCTTGCGGCAGAAGAACTCGAAGGTCTCGGCCGCAGTGCACAGCTTTTGAAGGATTGTGTCGAAAGCATTTCACTCTGATACGACAGAACCCTTTTAAAGGTCGGAAAACCGCGCTAGTTTTGAGGGGTCCCAACACGCAAAGGTTTCCAAATGTCGGATTCCGGCCCGGTTTCATTCGATATCAGTTATGACCCGATGCCCGAAGAAGAGGGCATCCGTGCTTTCATTGCCAAATGCGACAGCCTTTATCCACCTGATGCGGTTGCCGCCGGGATCGAACAGCAGCGCGTCTGGTATGATGTGTTATGTTCGTATTTCGGCCGTGCGCGTCCGGATGGCATGCACATTCAGGATGATGTTATCGGAACGGTTCCGGTGCGCCATTACCGTCCGGAAACCCTTGGTACACCGCACAGAATTCTTTACATGCATGGTGGCGGGTTCGTGGTTGGATCATGTGACAGCCATGATGCAATCTGTGCCGATATTGCAGAAAGTGCACAGGCAGAACTAACCGCAATCGATTACCGGTTGGCACCCGAATATATCTGGCCTGCACAGCATGAAGACTGTCACACCGTGATGCACAGTTTGCTGATGGCGGGGAAAAAGATCGTTCTGGTGGGTGACAGCGCGGGCGGCATGTTGGCGACCGGATTGGCATTACGTGCCAGGGATGATGGCTTTGGGGATCGTATTCTTGGTCAGGTACTAATTTATCCGGCACTTGGCGGGGATCTTAACTGGCCCAGTTACGGCCAAATGGCCAGTGCCCCGGGTTTAAGCACCGATGATGTCATTTATTACCGCGACGTTTTGAAAGCGCCGATGGATGATCCGGTGGCGCATGCCTTGTCCGTGGATGATCTTCGCGGGTTGCCGCCGACCTATATAACATCAGCCTATTTCGATCCGTTACGTGATGACGGACGTGAATATACCGCGCGCTTGGCGCGGGCAGGCATTTGGGTTCAATACCGGGAAGAACCACAAATGATCCATGGCTGGCTGCGTGCCAGATATATGAGCCCCGGGGCCAAGGACGGCTTTGCCCATGTGTGTCAGGCCATCACCCGCATGGTCAATCAGGAATGACTGCGCGCTGTTATGTTCCGTGATCCGCGTAGCCCTGCACTCTGATATTTTCCGCCATTTCGATGATGTTATTGTCGGATCATAAATAATAAATCTTAACCGCTGTAAGCGGCGTAAATCACTTATGGTTATTGTGGTGTTGATGCAAAATCATTGTGTTCTTTTAATTCGTGATTTGAATATCTAATGTCTTTGATTTTTGCCGGTTCTTCCCGTTTTTGATTTGTATTCAATGACCTGTTATCATCTCTGAACTTTGATTTCGACCGAAGGATTGGCACGTATATTTGCGTGCACACAACGGAGGAATGAATGTATCAGAAGATGCTTGTGCCGGTGGATCTGGCCCATATCGACAAAATGGAAAAGGCCATTCAAACGGCCATCGATTTGGCAACACATTACAAATCCGAACTTTGTTTCCTTGCGGTCGGGACAAATACCCCGTCTTCGGTGGCGCACAGCCCCAAAGAGTTCGAACAAAAATTGTCGGATTTCGCACAGGAAGCAGCCGGTAAATCCGGGTTGAAAGTCTCTGCGGATGCGGAAATTGCCCATGATCTGGCAACGGATCTGAGCAAGATTTTGGTGCGCAAAGCCGATGAACTTGGCGCCGATGTGATCGTTATGGCGTCGCATATTCCGGGCATTGCCGACCATATTTTTTCATCTCATGGCGGATATGTTGCATCACACGCGGATCAATCCGTGTTCCTGGTGCGTTAAACAAGCACGCCTTTGAGTAAAGACGGCTAGGGGTAGCTGTTTAATCACGAAGCTAGGGAGTTTGAAATGGGGTCAGAAGCTGATACGGGCATTGAAAGCCCGGATGGTGCAGCGAACCCGATCGAGACCGATTATGAAATCGGTCAAGACAATATCCAGACAGAGATCGGACCGTTTGGTCTTGATGTGCACAACCCGGTCTTCATGATTTCCGGGTTGTCGATTGTTGCTTTTGTGTTTCTGACACTGGCTTTTCAGGAAAGTGTCGGGCCGATGTTCAATGACCTGCGTGGCTGGTTGACGTCGACCTTTGACTGGTTCTTCCTGTCCGCGGCCAACATTTTTGTTATTTTGTGTCTGTTTCTGATTGTGTCACCGCTTGGACGGGTCCGTCTTGGCGGCGCAGATGCGACACCCGATTATTCCTATTCGGGTTGGTTTGCGATGCTGTTTGCGGCTGGTATGGGCATCGGGTTGATGTTCTATGGCGTATCAGAGCCGATTTCGCATTTCTCGTCCTCGATCGGGGGCACTGCGTTCGGCGATGACGGCATGCGCACGGACTGGGCACCTTTGGGTGCGGCGGTCGGTGATGCCGATGCGGCGTTTGATCTTGGAATGGCGGCAACCATTTTCCACTGGGGACTTCATCCGTGGGCAATTTACGCGACGGTCGCGCTGGCCTTGGCGCTGTTTTCCTTTAACAAGGGCCTGCCTTTGACAATGCGTTCGGTGTTCTATCCGATCTTTGGCGAACGTGTGTGGGGTTGGACCGGTCACGTTATTGACATTCTCGCAGTATTTGCCACCCTGTTCGGGCTTGCGACGTCCCTTGGTTTTGGCGCTGAACAGGCCAATGCCGGGCTTGATTTCCTGTTCGGGATTTCAGTGACCGACGGATCGAAGGTCTTTCTGATCATTGCCATTACCGGTGTTGCGCTGATTTCGGTTTTGGCCGGGCTTGATGCCGGGGTCAAACGTCTGTCGGAAATCAATATGGTACTGGCAGCCTTGCTGTTGCTGTTTGTGGTTCTGGTTGGTCCGACCATGGATATCATCAAGGGGTTCTTTACGTCTCTTGTTGCCTATGTCGAATATCTTCCGGCCCTGTCCAACCCGGTTGGTCGTGCTGATACCAACTTCAGCCAGGGATGGACGTCATTTTATTGGGCATGGTGGATTTCCTGGTCACCGTTTGTTGGCATGTTCATCGCGCGTGTTTCGCGCGGGCGTACAGTGCGTGAATTCATCACCTGTGTTCTGATCATTCCGTCACTTGTATGTGTCTTCTGGATGACGGCGTTCGGCGGTACTGCCGTTCACATGGTCAGCGAAGGTGTAACTGCCATTGCCGAAGCCGGTCTTCCGATCAAGCTGTTCACAATGCTTGAACAATTGCCGATGCATGCGATCACGTCATTCTTGGGCATTATTCTGGTGATTGTTTTCTTTGTGACATCATCGGATTCAGGATCGCTTGTGATCGATACGATCACTGCTGGCGGCAAGGTTGATGCACCGGTTCCCCAGCGTGTTTTCTGGTGCACCTTCGAAGGACTGGTTGCGATCGCATTGCTGTTGGGTGGCGGGCTTGGCTCGTTGCAGGCGATGGCCGTATCAACCGGCTTCCCGTTTGCGATTGTGCTGTTATTGGCCTGCTTCTCGATCATTCAGGGGCTGCGTACCGAACCGGCAGCAGTCGGTCCGAAATCCGAAGCAACCAAAACCGACGACTGATTTCCGGTTTGAAAGCGATCGAAAAAATCGCTGGAACCAACAAAAGGGCGCCAAACGGCGCCCTTTTTATTTGCGTTCATCAAGCCGTTTATTGGCTTACGGGGCCTTGGTTGTAAACGTCATGATGGTTTTGCCATCCCGGTCAATCAGAACCAGTTGGTCATTGCCAAGTTTCCAGTGCGTGACCTGAGTTGTCGCATTGTTAAAAGCTGCCTCGATCGCCATCGCGCCATTAAGGCACATCTTGCGGGTCGCGCCGAGTGGCGAAAATGTCAGTTGATTGCCATCCTGATCATAGGTGCCAAAATAACTGTTGCAGCCCGAAGACCCGTTAACCTTTCCATCCTCTGAAAAGACAGCACTGGGTTGCATTGGCGATGTCGGTGTAAATGTAAATGTCTGTCCGCCATTGGACAGCATGGTTAGGTGCCAGTCCTTGCCCGTGACATTTTTCCAGGCACCCCCGGTATTCATCTGTCCGGTCGTATTGCATGCAGACAAAATCAGCGCGCCTGTCATTGCGACGGCGGAAAACATGATCGGTTTTGTGGTGCGCATGTCACTATCCCTGTGTTGGCTGTGGCTGATGAAGATGAAACGTATCGAAAGTTTAAGGCAGGATTTTAGCACAACTTCAGATGTTTGCGCCGACAGGTCATATGATGTGCAGTGCAAGAAAACGGTAAAACACCTTTGCCTGTTGACCGGGCATCGGCTTATTGTAACAGCAATCCCGCCCATGGCGTTTTCCGCTGTTACCCAAGGTCATATCCATCATGAAAATTTCCCTGTCAGATGCTCATACGCTTGTTTGCGATACTTTGATGCGCTGCAATGTCAGCCGGAACAATGCAGCATCCGTTACGACCGCGCTGGTTGCCGCAGAAGCATCCGGACAGGGTGGTCACGGTTTCCGGCGCGTTCCGGCCTATTCCGCACAGGCCCGCGCAGGAAAAGTCGATGGCAATGCTACGCCGCAAATGGAAAAGTCGGCACCGGGTGTCCTGCGGATTGATGCGCAATACGGGTTTGCTTATCCGGCGCTGGATTTGATGATGGATCATTTGCCTGACATGGTCCGCCAGCAGGGGATTGCTGTTGCATCAATTTTTAAATCCCATCATGCCGGTGTTATGGGACTGACGGTCGAACGCCTTGCAGAACAGGGTTTGGCGGCGATGATGTTCGCCAATGCCCCGGCGGCAATGGCGGCGTGGGGCGGTCGGCGCCCGATGTTCGGGACCAACCCGATTGCTTTTGGGGTGCCGGTCGGAAGTGCAGGCGATCCTGTGATCATTGACCTTGCTCTGTCGAAAGTCGCACGCGGAAAAATCATGGCGGCAAAGCAAAAGGGTGTCGAAATTCCCGATGACTGGGCATTTGACACGGACGGGAACCCGACAACCGATCCCGTCAAGGCACTGGATGGAACCATGGTCCCTGCTGGCGGCGTCAAGGGTGCAGCATTGGCAATGATGGTCGAACTTCTCGCAGCCGGTCTCACCGGGGCACAATTCGGTCATCAGTCATCATCCCTGTTTGATGACAAGGGCAAGCCGCCTGCTTTGGGCCAAATGATCATTGCAATTGATCCGGCTTCGACGGGCGGGGCCGGTGTCATGGATCATCTTGCTGCGATTGCTAATGAAATTGCCGCCGAAGACGGTGTACGTCTTCCGGGACGGCGCGGGAAATCAGCGCGCGCCATTGCTGAGGTGGACGGCCTTGAAATCGAAGATGATGTGATGTTCGCAATCCAAGCAATCACGTAAAATAAATAACGATATATTTTTAATGAAAATCTGCACAGTCATGGCACATATGTAAATTTTTGTTTTGAGATATGCTGATTTATTTTCCTGTTTTTAGATTATCATTTTAAATATGATTTATCTGCATCGATATATTTTTGAAATTACTGAAAATACATTTGATGTATAGACAAGTTTGATTGTTGTTGGCGTAAACAGAGCACCGTAATCATCGAACTGTAACATCAGTGTCACCGTAGAGTCGCCATTCATGCGTAGCTTCGTCATCCAGCGAAACACATGCAGGCGATTTCTTGATGCTGGTTGTAGATATTTCTGGGCTGAACAAAAGCTTTACCCGTGACAAACGCGCACTGAAAAATGTGAAGTTACAGGTGCGGGAAGGCGAAATGGTTGCGCTTATCGGCGCTTCCGGTTCGGGAAAATCAACATTGATCCGCCATGTTGCCGGATTGCTGCGTGGTGATCGCGACGGCGGCAAGATCGTCGTGTTTGGCGAAACAATTCAGGAAAATGGCAAGATTTCGCGCGGCGCCCGCAAGGTGCGCGCAGAAATCGGTGTGGTTTTCCAGCAATTCAATCTGGTCAGCCGCCTGTCGGTTTTGACCAATGTGCTGATGGGGCTTTTGGGGCGCGTCCCGGCCTGGCGCGGATCACTTGGCCTGTTTACCAAATCCGAAAAAATGCGTGCCATGGCCGCATTGCATCGTGTCGGTATTGATGCGCATGCGACCAAAAAGGCCCGCAATCTTTCCGGCGGGCAGCAACAGCGCGCAGCAATTGCGCGGACCATCACCCAGGGTGCGCGTCTTATTCTTGCAGATGAGCCGATCGCGTCGCTTGATCCGGCATCCTCGCGCAAGGTGATGAATACCCTTGATCGTGTGAACCGTGAAGACAACGTGACCGTGATCGTGTCCCTTCATCAGGTTGACTACGCAAAAGACTATTGCAAACGCACCATCGCCATGCGTGATGGTGCTGTCGTATTTGACGGGCCCTCGACCCAGTTGACGCCGGAATTCCTGCGCGAATTGTATGGCGAATATTCTTCCGAGCTTTTTGCAGATGGTTCCGGGGATGAAACACGTCCCGCGATTGAGCCGGTTGCGAAAAAGGATCTGGCCATCGCGACAAGCTAGCCGGGTCACGTTTTGACTGCCTTACCTCATCGACACACGTCCAATTCATATTTGACAGGGGACTTCTTATGATCGCCAAGACAATTGCATCTGCAGCACTGGCTGCAACCTTGCTGGCATCGGGCATTGCTGCTGCTGATGTTGAGTACAAGCCGCTCGAGCAGGATCCGGAAAAACTGGTTTTCGGCTTCATCTCGACTGAGTCGAGCTCGAACCTCAAAGCCCAGTGGCAGCCGATGATCGATGACATGGAAAAAGCGCTCGGCAAAGAGATCGAGGCATTCTTTGCCCCGGACTATGCCGGCATCATCGAAGGCATGCGTTTTGGCAAGGTTCATGTTGGCTGGTTCGGCAACAAGTCGGCGATGGAAGCCGTTGACCGTGCTGGTGGTGAAGTTTTCGTTCAGACGTCCAAATCCGATGGTTCGAACGGATATTATTCCCACATCATCACCCAGGCTGATAACGACAAGCTCAATACCCTTGCCGACATGCTGAAATGTGATGGCTCGCTCAATTTCGGTATCGGTGATCCGAACTCGACCTCGGGCTTCCTGGTTCCGACCTATTACGTTTTTGCGCAGAACGGTGTTGATCCGAAGGATTGCTTCAAGACCGTTCGCAATGCGAACCACGAAACCAACCTGATGGCGACCGCCAACAAGCAGGTTGATGTTGCTGCCAACAATTCCGAGCAGCTCGCACGTACCGAAATGAACAAGCCGGAAATCACCGAAAAGGTCAAAGTGATCTGGACCTCGCCGCTGATCCCGTCTGACCCGATGGTTTACCGCAAGGACCTGTCGCGCGAACTGAAGTCCGAAATCAAGGCCTTCTTCCTTGGATATGGCCGTATGGGCGACGTTGAAGGTGCCAACAAGGTTCTGGCAGGTATCCAGGACGGTATGGGCAAATTCATGGAAAGCTCGAACGCACAGCTTTATCCGATCCGTCAGCTTGAACTTTATAAGAACAAGCTGAAAATCCAGAACACCGAAGAACTGTCAGCAGACGAAAAAGCAGCACGCGTTGCTGAAATCGACAAGAAACTGGCTGAACTCGAAATCCTCGTTTCCTACGAGTAATCGATCTTCCGACAGGGAGCGCACGGACCGTGTGCTCCCTGTTTGCATTTACCATCCGGGATTAACACGATGAATAGCAGCATTTCTTCCGCGTCATCTGTCGCAACGGAGCTTCCGCCAAGGGACCTGAAACGCTCGGCAACAAGCTTTTTGCTTTGGGCGGTCATTCTTGGTCTTCTGGCCATGTCGTGGGAAGGTGCGGATATGCGCCCGATGGCCCTGTTTGAAAACAGCGGCAATATGGTCGATTTCGCAGAAGGCTTTTTTCCGCCGGACTTCCTGATGTGGAAGACCTATGTCGAAGAAATGTGGATCACCATCCAGATCGCGATCTGGGGAACGGCGCTTTCAATCGTGTGCTCGATCCCGTTTGGCATTTTATCCTCTGAAAATATCGTGCCGGTCTGGGTTTATCAGCCGGTTCGCCGTTTGATGGATTCCTTCCGCGCCATTAACGAAATGGTCTTTGCCATGCTGTTCGTTGTGGCAGTCGGGCTTGGTCCGTTTGCCGGTGTTCTTGCACTCTGGATCCACACCACGGGTGTTCTTGCCAAACTGTTTTCCGAGGCCGTCGAGGCAATTGATCCCGAGCCGGTCGAAGGTATCCGCGCAACCGGGGCCAATGCGCTTCAGGAAGTTATTTTTGGCGTGATCCCGCAAGTCCTGCCGCTTTGGATTTCCTATTCGCTTTACCGGTTTGAGTCCAACGTACGGTCGGCCACGGTCCTTGGTATCGTCGGTGCGGGCGGGATTGGCATGGTGCTTTGGGAATATATTCGCGGGTTCTATTACGCCGAAACCGCTGCTGTCATGATCATCATCATCATTTCGGTCAGCCTGCTTGATATGGTTTCCCAGCGTCTGCGCAAGTTGGTGACGTGATCAGATGAGTTTTCAAATCACGCAGGCCAAACCGGCCATGAAGGCGCTTTCGGAATATCCTACCATTGATGGCACTGCGACGGTTGTTGATTGCGAAATGGGTGTTTGGACCGAGGTCGGCCCACGGACATCGATGCGCGAAACGAAAATGGGTGACTATTCCTATGTCGTGAATGACAGCGAGATCATCTATTCCGATATCGGAAAATTCGTGAATATCGCGGCCCATACCCGCATCAATCCCGGACAACATCCGATGGACCGGGCATCCATGCATCACTTCCAGTATCGATCAAGCGCCTATGAGCTTGGCGATGATGATCCGGCCTTCTTTGACTGGCGTCGGGAAAAACGCGTGACACTTCATCATGATGTCTGGATCGGTCATGGTGCGATTGTGCAGGGCGGGGTGACCATCGGTATTGGATCAGTTGTCGGTTCCGGTGCCGTGGTGACCAAGGATGTGCCGCCATACACCATTGTGACCGGCATTCCGGCAAGTCCCCTTCGTCCCCGGTTTGAAGCCGATATCATCGATGCCCTGTTGCGCATCCAATGGTGGGACTGGTCCCATGATATGTTGCGCGAACGGCTGGTTGATTTCCGAAGCCTTCCGGTACGTGATTTCTGCCTGAAATACGATACGGTCTGATCCGGTATTGATGTTTGATTTTGCGATGCGCCGAAGATGAAATTCTTCGGCGTTTTTCATCAAACGGGTGTTGCGCGTTGGCGCGACAATTCCCAAGATGGGGCTCGGTCCCATGGCATTCCGTCAAAGAGAAATCATGTCAGAATATCAACGCTATGCCCTTTATTATGCCCCGGCACCGCAAAGCGGCCTTGGGGCTTTTGGCAATGCCTGGCTGGGGCGCGATGCCGCAACCGGAAAGGATGTTGCGCGGCCGGTTGTCGACGGACTTGATGATGATGAAGTCGTTGCGGCCACAACATCGCCTGCCCGTTATGGTTTTCATGGGACTTTAAAGCCGCCCTTCGCCCTGAATGACGGGCAAAGCAGAACCGACCTTGAAACCGCGATCAAAGATGTTGCTACACAAATCAAACCGGTCACTTGTGGCCCCCTTAAGTTAAAGGCAATCGGTCGCTTTCTGGCGCTTGTGCCAACCGAACCCTTGGGCGATCTTAGCGCGCTTGCAGCATTGCTGGTGCGTGATCTTGATGATTTTCGCAAACCCGAAGACGAAGCAGCTATGAACAAGCGCCGCGCGGTGGGGCTTTCCGATCGCCAGGAAGCCAATTTGGTCAAATGGGGATATCCCTATGTGATGGAAGAATTCCGGTTCCATCTGACCCTGACCAACAAGCTTGAAGATGATCAGGTTGCGCGCTTTGAAAAGGCATTGGTACCCGTTGTTGCGCCGCTTTGTACTGAACCGTTTGAAGTTACCGATATCTGCCTGTTCGGGGATCCGGGGGACGGCAAGCCATTCCGGTTTTTGCAAAGATTTGCCCTTAAGGGCTAAACAAAAAATGCTGCAGCAAAAACTGCAGCATTTTTTGTAATGTTTCGTCGGAGGGACAGGGTTCAGGCCCGATTGGCGATCGCGTGATCAATCTCGATGGCGGCGATGAAGCGTGTGATACCGGTTTCAAGATCGGCATCATTATCGACATGAACGATATTGTCGCCATCGATCTGATAGGCGGACGCACGCGCAAGACGTCGTTCGATATCAAGAATGTCCTCACGCCCGCGGGTTTCCAGACGTTTGCGCAAAACATCCCTGCTGGCCCGAATGTTCAGAACCCGGACCTGACCATGACCGATCAGGGATCGGGCATCATCGATCACACTGCGTGATACATTGACGATGACGGTTTTGCCATTTGCCACATCATCCTGCACATGGCGCGGAATGCCATAGCATAGATCATGCGCTTTCCAGCTCAGCAGAAAGGCACCCTGTCGGGCCATCTGAGCGAAATCCTCCGGTCGGACCGGAATGTGGATTTCCCCAACCGACCCGGCCGGGCGGGTGATGCAACGCCGCGGAAAGCAGATATGCGCTGCATCTTCCAGCCGTTCCCGTGCCGCATCCAGAAGGGTGTCCTTGCCAACGCCACTTGGGCCGACGACAAGGACCAGAAGTCCCGGTTTTATCGCGCCATCATGGGTATGGCGTTCGGTCATGACACCCGAACACCTTCACGCCAGACCCCGCGCACAATCGGATGATGCGGGGAATGATGCACCCGGATCAGATCGCCACGCTTGCCCGTGGCAATTTCACCACGGTCTGTCAGGCCCACTTGCGTTGCCGGATTAAGCGTTACGGTGCGAATGGCGCGCGGCAAATCATAGCCGTCAAAATCATCAAACAGTTTCATCGCCCCGTGCAGCAGGCTGTGCGGGACATAATCACTTGAAATGATATCAAGATAGCCATTCCTGGCCAGATCGCCTGCCGCAACGTTGCCGCTATGGGAACCGCCACGTACAAGGTTCGGTCCCCCCATCATCACGCCAAGTCCGCCTTCATGCGATGCCTTGGCTGCTTCAAGGGTGGTCGGGAATTCGGCCACGGTCATCTTGTCCTGCACGGCCTCGGCAACATGTTCGGCAGTTGCGTCATCATGACTGGCAAGGGCAAGGTTCTTGGCATGTGCCAGATCCACCACATGACGGCGATGTTTGACGGAATAAAGTTCGGAATCGCGTTTGCGCGATGCGATGAATTTCCGCATTTCT
This sequence comes from Thalassospira sp. GO-4, assembly GCF_023588965.1. Taxonomy (NCBI): domain Bacteria; kingdom Pseudomonadati; phylum Pseudomonadota; class Alphaproteobacteria; order Rhodospirillales; family Thalassospiraceae; genus Thalassospira; species Thalassospira sp. GO-4. Next base: position 2,596,153 of record NZ_CP097807.1, on the reverse strand, counting down.
TCGTCGCTCATGCCGTATTTGCCCTGATAGTAGGTGTAATAGGCATCAAGGCTGACGAACTGGCGCTGACCGGGTGTGTGGTCCATCACCGAAAGCATCTTGACCAAAGGCAGATCAACAAGGTTATCAAGTGCCTCGATCAGTCCGCCATAAGACGTTTCGCACCGCAGATGCAGTTTATGATCTGCGCGCAGAAGCTTGTTTTCAAGTGCATGTTCAAGGGCGGTAACCGATTCAATCAGGCGTTCGATACGTTCCGAGCCATCGGTCACATCGCCAACTGAAATGGCATCAAACACCGTGGTGATCCCCGCACTTGCCACCTGGTTGTCATGGGCGACAACGGCCGCCGTAGCGGGCCAGCGGGTTTTGGGGCGCGGCGTCAGGTGCTTTTCAAGGTTGTCGGTATGAAGTTCCACCAGCCCGGGCATCAGGTAATCGCCACCCATATCCTCGGCGCCGGCAATGTTGGATGGCCGGTCGGAAACATCAGCAATCAGTCCGTCTTTGATCTGGACGGCACCGTCAATGACTTCATTGGCCAGGACGAGTTTGGCATTGGTAAAAATCTGTTCAGTCATTGGCCCCAACTTTAAACGAAGTCACATCAAACGACCCGGTGCACACCGCATCACGGGTTTCATGGTCATGGAAAATACCGGCGATCGCCGCCCCACGTCCCTTGGCTTCTTCAATCAATGCCAGAACAGTGGCACGATTTTGGGCGTCAAGCGATGCGGTCGGTTCATCAAGCAGCATGATCGGGTAATCGGCAATAAAACCACGGGCAATATTCACCCGTTGCTGTTCGCCCCCCGAAAATGTCAGTGGCGAAAGTTGCCACAAACGTTCCGGAATGCGAAGCCGGGTCAAAAGATCGCGTGCCTTGTCCATCGCGGTTTCGCGGGCAGTACCCAGCGCAACCAGCGGTTCGGCCACGATTTCAAGGGTCGGCACACGCGGGATCACGCGCAGGAACTGGCTGACATAGCCCATGGTGCGCTTGCGCACCTCAAGGATCGAATGCGGGCTGGCGGTGGTGATATCAAGCCAGTCACCATCATGGAACACCTTGATGGATCCGTCAGAACACGTGTAATTGGCATAAAGCATGCGCATAAAGGTACTTTTCCCCGAACCCGACTCACCGGTCAGCGCGATGCATTCCCCACCCGAAAGGGCGAAATCAACACCCTGAAAAACCGGAATGGTTACGCTGCCCTGGGTATGGAGCGTAAAGCTTTTGGCGACGTTTTGAGCATGAAGCATTTCAGACATTTTCCCGCCCCGGTCAGTTCTGAAGAATGGAAGAAACAAGCAGCTGCGTATAGGGATGCTGCGGGTCATCAAGAACCTGATCGGTCAGGCCATGTTCAATCACCTTGCCCTGTTGCATCACCATCAGCCGGTGCGACAGAAGCCGGGCAACCGCCAGATCGTGGGTGACAATAATCACCGCAAGATTAAGGTCGTGAACCAGCCCGCGCAGCAGATCGAGCAATCTGGCCTGAACAGAAACATCAAGGCCACCCGTGGGTTCGTCCATGAAAACGAGGCGCGGGCTGGTTACGAGGTTGCGGGCAATCTGCAAACGTTGCTGCATGCCGCCCGAAAAGGTCGATGGCAGATCATCAAGGCGTTCGGACGCAATTTCGACCTTGCCAAGCCATGCATCCGCATTGCTTCGGATATTGCCGTAATGACGATCCCCGATCGCCATCAGGCGTTCGCCAATATTGGCCCCGGCGCTGACATTCATGCGTAACCCGTCACGCGGGTTCTGATGAACAAACGCCCAGTCGGTCCGCATCAAAAGCCTGCGCTGGGCTTCGGACATCTGATAGACATCGCACACACCATCAATGCGGGTATTGTATTGAACCGTTCCTTTGGTCGGTTCTTGCTGGGCGGAAATACTGCGAAGCAAAGTGGATTTGCCCGAACCGGATTCCCCAACAATGCCAAGAACTTCGCCGGGGCGGAGCTCAAAACTGACATCCTTGCAACCAACCCGGTCGCCATACATCATGGTCAGGTTGTCCACACGCAAAAGCGGATTGCTCATCTGGGTCATTATTCTGCTGCCTTTTCGCGTGCTGCCTTGCCAAGCGGCTGGTCATGATGTTGCGGGCCGCGATGGCCGGCTTCCTGTCGTTCGGAACAGTAATCCGTGTCCGAGCAAACAAACATCCGGTTGCCCTGATCGTCGAGAATGACCTCATCAAGGTAACTGTCGCGGGCGCCGCACATGCCGCATTCATCTTTCCAGGTCTGGACTTCGAACGGATGATCTTCGAAATCGAGGCTTTTGACCTTGGTGTAGGGCGGCAGGGCATAGATGCGTTTTTCACGTCCCGCCCCAAACAGCTGAAGGGCCGCCATATCGTTCATTTTCGGATTGTCGAATTTGGGTGTCGGTGACGGATCCATCACATAGCGATCATCGACCATCACCGGATAGGCATAAGTGGTGGCGATGTGGCCGTGACGCGCAATGTCTTCATAAAGTTTCACATGCATCAGGCCGTATTCTTCAAGTGCATGCATCTTGCGCGTTTCAGTTTCACGCGGTTCAAGGAAACGAAGCGGTTCGGGGATCGGCACCTGATAAACAAGAACCTGATCTTCGCGCAGTTCCTTTTCCGGGATGCGGTGGCGGGTCTGAATGATTGATGCCTCGGCGGTTTTTTCGGTCGTCGCAACATTTGCCGTCTTGACAAAGAACTGACGGATGGAAACCGCGTTGGTGGTGTCATCCGCACCTTGGTCGATGACCTTAAGGGTATCGTTCGGGCCAATGACGGCGGCGGTTACCTGCACGCCACCCGTGCCCCAGCCATAGGGCATCGGCATTTCGCGACCGGCAAACGGGACTTGATATCCCGGAATTGCAACGGCCTTAAGCAATGCGCGCCGGATCATGCGTTTGGTTTGTTCATCGAGATAGGCGAAATTATAGGCCGTTGCCCCATCCGCCGAATAAGTGACAGTCTGTTCCATGGATTTACTCCGCGGCTTCGGGTTGGGATCGGGCGGTCTCAGTATCAAGCTTGGCCAGTCGTTCTTCGACTTCAGCCCGCATTCGGCGAACAAGTTCAAGTTCACCCTGGAAATCGACATAGTGCGGAAGCTTGATATGTTCAACAAAGCCGGTGGACTGGACGTTATCGCTATGTTCCATCACGAATTCGCTGTCCTGTGCCGGGCCCATGATCTGTTCGCCCATTTCATCGGCACGCATGGCACGATCCACCAGTGCCATGGAAATGGCCTTGCGCTCGTTCTGACCGAAAACAAGGCCATAGCCGCGGGTAAATTGCGGCAGCTTGGTTTTCGATCCCTTGAATTTGTTGACCGTTTCGCATTCGGTCAGTTCGATATCGCCAATATCAATGGCAAAGCCGAGTTCTTCGGGTTCGATTTCAACCGATACGGTGCCATAACGGATTTCACCAACAAAGGCGTGGCTGTTGGCGTATCCGCGCTGGGTCGAATATCCAAGCGCAAGAACAAACCCCTCGTCCCCGCGGCTCAGGTTCTGTAATCGAAGGTCACGACCGGCCGGGAACTTGACCGGTTCGCGGGTCAAATCGGCAACCGGTCCAGTGTCATCAACCGGAACAGGTTCGTCCTGAATAAGGCCCTCGTCATTCAGGATATCGTCCAGAACGCGGGGCATATGGTCATCCACCGGCTGTTCGCCGCATGGCGCATCAAGCGGTTCCTCGCCATTGGCCATCAAGGTGAAATCCAGCAGACGATGGGTATAGTCAAAGGTCGGGCCCAAAATCTGCCCGCCGGGCAAGTCCTTGAAGGTTGCCGAAATGCGGCGTGATATATCCATGTCCGCAGTTTTGATCGGCTTGGAAAAGGCAAAACGCGGCAATGTCGTGCGATAGGCACGCATCAGGAAAATCGCCTCGATCAAATCACCGCGGGCCTGTTTGATGGCAAGGGCGGCCAGATCGCGGTCATAAAGTGATCCCTCGGCCATGACGCGGGTCACCGACAGCGACAATTGCTGTTCGATCTGATCGGTTTGGATTTCGGCAACCTTTTTGTCGCCACGGCGCTGTTCGGCAAGCAGCCGGTGGGCATTGTTGATGGCGCGTTCGCCACCTTTAACGGCAACATACATGGTTAAATGACCTCAATCCGGGTGGTGCGCGAAAGGGCGGAAATCTGGGTCGGGCTTGCGAAAATCACATCAACCCCGCACGGGAACATGTGATGGTTTTCCGTGCGCCAGGCATGGAAGCTTGCTGGCAGGTTTTTGATCGCAAGGTCATGGCTGTCCTTGATCCCCGGCCCTGTCAGTTTCATTGCCGGTGCATTGGTGATGTCGTCGACCATCAGGATCAGGGTTGCCGATTGATCGGGATATTCAGCATTGCCCATCGAAAGACGTGTGATGAAGGAAAGGTCATCGTCAATCCGGGCAACGGCAAAGTCGGCCTGCGCAACGTCATCACTGATGGGGCAGCCGCAATGGAATTTCAGATGATCATTTGCGGATTTTGTTGCACTCGATGGCGACAGCCAGATGGTGGTGTCCATATCTGCCATGGTAAGGAGTGTCGCGGTGGCAGATGCATTCAGGCCATCAGGTGTGGCAATCGAAACCGGCAGGTCGTAAATGCGCCCGGGCCGCGACATAGTATCAAGCAAAACCCGGAAAACGGCATTCGAATCAAAGGCGGCATGGTCAAAGCCCGGCAGCAAGTCACTTGTCTGGGATTGCAGGGTCATTCATCTTCTCCGCGGACAAGGGTAAAGAAATCAACTTTGGTTGCGGCGACCTTGCGGGCATGGTCGCGTTTGGCATCGGCCTGTGCATTGGCAAGGTCATCAATGAAATCCCCGGCCGATCCATCGCGCAACATGACGGCATCAAACAGCGCGGCATATTGAGCCTGCAAACGGTCGCGACCCTTGACATAGGCATGGCCAACGGTGCCGTCCGAAAGCGTCACAGCACAGCGCGTTACGGTCATTTCCCCAAGATTGAAACGCTGCCCCGCACCACCTGCACACCCACGCACCATCACCATGCCGATCTGCGGTTCGCGCAACAGGGACCAATTCTGATCGCCATAACGGGTGGTCCATTCGCTTTCCAGAGCCGCACGTGGCGTGCGTGCAAGAACCGACATCCAGCGTTGCCGCGCAGCGGTCGCCTGATCAACAGGCTCTGTCTGGTTCTGATGAAGGGGATTGTGATCCTGGGCGGGCCCGTCTGTCCGGGCGGTATGCGCCGTCATCTGTCTGATCCTTTTCCAGCAAGTCGACAAATTCAAAATTTGTCTAGACGTCTATACATATTCACGTTATAAGACGATTCATCGAGCTCGGCAAAGGTCTTGCGGTGAAAGTTTTATGAACGGGGAAAGTGATGGATTGGGAGCCGGGACTATCTATCTGGAAACAAATTGAAAAGCAGCTTCTGGCTGATATTGCCGAAGGCGTGTTTTCACCCGGTGATAAAATGCCGACCGAGATGGAGCTGGTGCGCCGGTTCGGCGTGAACAGGCATACCGTGCGCCGCGCAATGGCGGCACTTGTCGATAGTCATGTGGTGCGTGTCGAACAGGGACGCGGTGCCTTTGTCCAGGAGCAGATCCTGGATTATCCGCTGGGATCCAAAACCCGATTTTCCCAGATCGTATCGGGGCGCCACCGTCTTCCCGATAAACGGCTGATCTCGTCAGAGGTGCTGAAGGCAAATGTAACGGTTGCCAATTGTCTTGATGTCAAACCCGGTACCCGCGTGATCGAACTGTTTTCCGTTTCCGAGGCCGATGGCATTCCACTGGCTGTGGCGACAAGCTACATGCCAGCAGCCCGGTTTGACGGCATCGTTGACATTTTTACGCAAACCAAATCCCTGACCGAGGCCTTCAAACGATTTGGCATTGATGATTACAGCCGCAAAACAACGCGAATTTCGGCGGCCTTGCCGTCATCGCGTGTGGCAAGTCTTTTGAAACAAGCCAAAAACCGCCCGGTTATTTCAACAGAAAGCATCGATGTTGATTCTGCCGGGGTGCCGATCGAATATGGCGTTACGGCCTTTTCAAGTGATCGGGTGCAGCTGATTGTCGAATGACAAGGCTTGCCAGGTATTTGTCAAAAGTTATGCTGGGTATCAGCCAAACATCAGCCTTGTTGCGCGATAAAGTCAGTTAACTCACTATGGATGCGGTGAGGCCAAAGGCGTCGGCTGAAAGCACCTGCATATGGCTTAATATTCGCGGCCGGGACGCGCTTTATAAACCGGGAAGCTCAGCTTGAATTTGATCGCACAGGCGCGCAGCAAAAATGCACAGAAAAACGCAATGATTGCCACCGGTCCACGCGGCAATTCCAGAACGGCCGTGCCAAGGACATAGATGCTCGCCCCCAGAAGTGCGCAGCTGATATAGATTTCCGGGCGCAGGATCAGCGGGATTTCGTTACACACAACGTCGCGGACCATGCCGCCAAATGTTGCGGAAATCATTCCCAGAATGATCGCGACCAGTGGCGCAACACCAAGATTAAGACCAATCGCAGCCCCGGTTACACCAAATAACGCAAGGCCAAGCGCATCAAGCCAGATCAGCGCCACATAGCGCCGTTCCACAAGATGAGCCGTGAAATAGGTAAAGATCGCAGCCCCGATACAAGTCACCACCCAGGCCGGATCCCGGATCCAGAAAACCGGCGTCGCCCCGGTGATCACGTCACGAACGGTGCCACCACCAATGCCGGTAAAGGTCGCAATCAGAACAAAGCCGACAACATCCATCTGGCGTCGCGATGCTTCAAGCGCGCCGGTTATTGCAAAAACGGCGACGCCCGCCAATTCAAGCCAATAAATGATCTGGGTAATGGTCATGACGTGCTGTCTAGCCTGTTTGTTGCGAAAGCGGGCGGTTCGATGGTGTGCGCAGTTTGGCAGCCACCACATCTTCAAGCTGGGAACGAAGCCATCTGTGTGATGGATCGTGCTGATATCGTTGGTGCCAGCACATATAGATCGGAAGATCGATGGTGTTGACGGCAAGTGTATCGAGTGGCACGGGCACACGCGCAAAATCACGCAGGGCATGCTGCTGCAAAAGGCTCGGCAAAGTTGCGATCATCTGGCTGCCCCGCAGAAATTCGGCAATGGCGGTAAAGTTAGGCACCCGCAAAACGATGTTACGATCAATCCCCTGATTTTCAAGCATATCATCGAATTCAAGGGTGCGGTTATTGCCGTAACGAACCGTGATATGGCGGGCTGACATATAGTCATCTGCATTTGCCGGGGCTGCGCGCATTTCGGGATCGAAAAACACCATGTAATGATCGGTCAAAAGGCGTTTCTGGACGATATCGACACCTTCGGGCGGGCGCGGCGAAATCAGAAGGTCACAGCGATTTTCGCGCAACAAGGCCGGACCGGGCAAAAGGGATGGCACAACCGTCATCCGGATTTCGGCAAGCTGCCTTTCAAGGCTTTCAAACAGGCTGGGCAACAACAGATCGCGTTGAAGATCGTTTGCGGCAATGGTCAGCGACAGGCGGGCATCGGCGGGATTGAAATCTGCCCCACTGGCAAAGGCCTGCATCTGATCAAGAAGAAACCGCGCCTGTTCGGCCAGGCTTTGGGCATGGGCGGTGGCAACAATGCCGCGCCCGGATTTGGTGAAAAGCGGGTCGCGCATGATCCGGCGCAGCTTGGTCAGATTGTGACTGACCGCTGATTGCGTCACGCCAAGCCGTTCGGCGGCTGCGGTTACCGATCCTTCTTCAAGGACGGCCAGAAACAACCGCAATGCATGCCCGTCCAGTTCCAAATGATCGAAATTGCTCATGAATTAAATGATAAATCATGCATTTATTTTATGCAATCGACTGCGCAGGATGTTCGCAACACCGGCACAAACCGGAACAAACATTTTGCGGAGGAAGATCAATGGAATTCTATCAGCGTGACAGAACGCTTCAGCCCGCGGGCTATACGCCGATTTATAAAACATCAGTCGCGCGTTCGCCGCGTCAGGCGATGTTGTCGCTTCAGGGATCATTATCCGAAACAACCGGGCCGGTATTTGGCCAGCACGAACTTGGTCCGCTTGATAACGATCTGATCCGCAATTATGCCAAGGATGGCGATCCGATTGGCGAACGCATCATCGTGCATGGTCGGGTTCTTGATGAAAACAATCGCCCGGTTCCCCATACGCTGGTTGAATTCTGGCAGGCCAATGCCGGTGGGCGCTATCGCCATAAAAAGGATACCTATCTTGCCCCGATTGATCCGAACTTTGGCGGGTGCGGGCGCGCGCTGACGGATGAAAACGGCTATTACTTTTTCCGCACGATCAAGCCGGGACCCTATCCGTGGCGCAACTATGTCAATAGCTGGCGTCCGGCCCACATCCATTTTTCGGTCTTTGGATCGGGCTTTGCCCAGCGTCTGATCACCCAGATGTATTTCGAAGGCGATCCGCTGATCAAGGAATGCCCGATTGTCCATGTCATTCCCGATGAAGATGCGATCAACCGCCTGATTGCGCCGATTGATCTCAATGGCTCAATCCCGCTTGATACCATTGCCTACAAGTTTGACATCGTTTTGCGCGGTCGTCGTTCGACCTTGTTTGAAAACCGTCTGGAAGGGAACTGATCCATGGTGCAGTCACTTGAATATCTCAAAGAAACCGCATCTCAGACGGCAGGCCCCTATGTCCATATCGGCCTGATCCCTAAACAGGCGGGCTTTGATATTTTTGAAAACAATTTCACCAATATTATGGCCGATGAAAATACCCGTGGCGAACGGATCATCATCGAAGGCCGGGTGATTGACGGGACGGGTACGCCACTTCGCGATGCGTTGCTTGAAATCTGGCAGGCCAATGCAGATGGGCGCTACAATCATGAACTTGACCGCCAGAACAGGGGCGAGATTGATGCAAACTTCCGTGGTTGGGGGCGCACCGGTACTGATTTTGAGACCGCGGTGTACCGGTTTGAAACCATCAAGCCCGGTGTGGTGACAGGCCGAAATGGTCGGGATATGGCGCCGCATGTCAATTTCTGGATTGTCGCACGTGGCATCAATATCGGCCTGAATACGCGGATGTATTTTGCCGACGAACAAAACGCCAATGAAGTCGACCCGGTCCTGAACCTGATTGAGCAAACCGAACGCCGTAAAACCCTGATCGCAACGCGTGATGACAGCGGCGCTGTGCCGGTCTATCGCTTTGACATTGTTCTGCAGGGTGAAAACGAAACGGTGTTCTTTGATATTTGATCGGCGCGTTTGACGCTGATCCACGTGCATTCGAATATGACAGCCATATAAGATGGCTGTCATATTTTGTTTGGGTCCTTCTTCAAAACCGCTTGTCTGATCCTTATATCACCGTCATTAAATGCGGTATGGCAAACCAGCCGCACCGAGGGCAAACACGCAAAAACAATATGCCCCGGTCCCGGAGAGTGAGAGGGTCAGCCTTGAACAAGCTGTTTCAAGTCGGAATCCGTGTGCAAGTCGCCTTGGCAACTGCGCTTATGGTTGTCGGGTTGGCGGCATTGATGAGCTTTGTGGTCGGCAAACGGTCCGGTGCAGATTTACAAACGCAGATCGGCCTTGGCGTGTCTGATATCGCACTTCAGATGGCTGACGAGCTTGACCGCACCATGTGGACACATCGCGGCGAAGTCTCAGTTCTGAGCACATTGGGTGCCCTGCGCAATTTCGAAGATGTGCGCGAAATCAGTTCGATCATCAATCGGCTGCGCCGGGAAATTCCGGTTTTCACCTGGATCGGTGTACTTGATGACGAAGGAACGGTGGTTGCCGCGACCGGCGACATGCTTGTTGGAATGAATATCGCCCAGCGCCCCGTATTCCAGTACGGCAAGAACGGCCAGTTCATCGGTGATGTGCATGATGCCAAACTGCTTGCCGAAAAATTCCCGCTTTATAATGGTGAACCCATCCAGTTCGTCGATATCGCTGTACCACTGGTCAATGACAGCGATGAATTCACCGGTGTCCTGGCAACGCATCTGAGTTGGGAATGGGCCGATACGGTCCGCAAGTCGCTTTTTGGTGGTCAGGGTATCCATCAGAATGTCGATATCTTTGTTATTTCGCAGGAAGGCACGGTGTTGCTCGGACCCGATCAGGAACTGGTGGGGACCAGCCTGCGTCTTGATGCCTTGACCGAGGCAAAGCGCAATCATGTCGGCTGGAAAATAAGCACCTGGCCCGATGGCCGGGAATATCTGACCGGATATGCGCCTGCGGACGGGCATCTTGATTATGATGGTTTGAACTGGTCGATCCTCGTGCGTCAGCATGTCGATGATGCCCTTGCACCGGTATTTGAATTGCGCCGTGATATTCTGATCTGGGGAACGCTTCTTGCGGTCGTGTTCAGTATCATCGCCTGGTGGGCGGCCGGCTTTCTGGTCGGGCCGATCGGTCATATGGCCAACGCGATCGAAGCAATGAAGCGCGGCGAAATCAGCCAGCTCCCGGATGTGCGCGGCGCTCGCGAAATCAATATCCTGTCCAAAAACCTCCAGTCCCTGTTGGCCAAGCTGACGGAAAAAGATGCGGCATTGGGGGCGATGAAACATATCGCCCACCATGACAAGCTGACCGGGCTTGGCAACCGTTTGGCGATGGATGCCTATTTTGAACATGCCATTGCGCGCGCAGATCGCAAAAAAGGCGAACTGGCGATCCTGATGCTTGATCTGGATGATTTCAAACCGATCAATGACCGGTTTGGCCATGCGGCGGGTGATGACGTTCTGCGCGAAGTGGCAAAGCGGTTGCGGCGATGCGTGCGGGGTGGTGATCTTGTCGCGCGTCTTGGTGGTGACGAGATGGTCATTGTCTGTCATGTCGACAAAAACGGTGCCACCGAGGCCACCATGCTTGCCGAACGCATTCTGCACGAAATCCTGATGCCCTTCATCACGGGCGGGAACCGGGTCTCGATCAATATGAGCATCGGGATTTCGGTCTATCCGGAACATGGCCATGACCCGGAAAAGCTTCTGGAACGTGCCGATATTGCGCTTTATACCGCCAAGGCGCGGGGCAAGAACGGATATGTTCTGTTTTCGGATGTCGAAAAATCGTCTGACAGTTCAACTTCGCGGGCCTGACGCGCCGGTTGGGCCGCATCACGACAATTTCATCAATGATAAAACCCTGTCAGACGCGGGTTTTCTTGACTTTGCAACGCGCCATCGCAATAAGCATTTCATGACAGTTTCATCCCAAAAAGACCTTGACCATTTGCGCCGGATTGGCCGGATTTGCGCGCGTGCCCGCGATACGATGGGGGCGGCTGCGGTTCCCGGGATCACCACGGCTGAACTTGACCATATCGGACGCAAAATCCTTGAAGATGCCGGGGCGGTTTCCGCACCCGAAAGCGAATACAAATTTCCCGGTGCGACCTGTATCAGTGTCAACGAAGCGGTGGCACACGGCATTCCCGGCGATCAGGTTCTGGCCGATGGCGATCTGGTGAATATCGATGTGTCCGCGTCGCTGGACGGATATTTTTCCGACACCGGCGCCAGCTTCATTTGCGGCACGGCAAAGCCGGAAATTGCCAAGCTGTGCGAAGATGGCAAAAAGGCGATGTGGGCCGGGATCAAGGTGGTGCGCGACAAGGCCCCGATCCGTGAAATCGGTCTCAAGATTGAAAATTTTGCCCGCAAGGGCGGCTATACCCTGATCCGCAATCTGGCCAGTCACGGGATTGGCAAGTCATTGCACGAACATCCGCACACCATCCCGACCTGGGACGATCCCAAAGAACGCCGTTCCCTGAAAAAGGGACAGGTCATCACCATTGAGCCATTCCTGTCCTCTGGCGCGAAATGGGCGCTGGATGGTGAAGATGGCTGGACACTGTTTGCCGATACCGGTGATGCCACCGTGCAGTATGAGCACACCCTTGTTGTCACCGACAAGGGCTACGAGATCATGACGCTTGGCGAATAAACAGATTTTATGTTGCACTTGATGGTGCAGCATTTTTTGCAGCAAAAAAGCCGCCCGAATGATCCGGGCGGCTTTTGTTTTGATGCTTTTGGCGGGTTTTATGCGCCGTATTTCGCCTTGGCTTCGCGGCGGCGGGCATGAAGGACCGGCTCGGTATAGCCGTTCGGCTGCTCGCGGCCCTTGAAGACCAGATCGCAGGCCGCAGCAAAGGCGACGCTGTCATCAAAGTTCGGTGCCATATTGCGATAGGTCGGATCACCGGCATTCTGCTTGTCAACGACAGCAGCCATGCGCTTCATGGTTTCCATAACCTGTTCTTCGGTGCAAAGACCATGATGCAGCCAGTTTGCAATATGCTGGCTTGAAATACGAAGCGTCGCACGGTCTTCCATCAGGCCGACATCATTGATGTCAGGCACCTTGGAACAACCCACACCACTATCGATCCAGCGGACAACATATCCAAGGATCCCCTGGGCATTGTTATCAAGCTCTTCCTGAATTTCGCTTGGCATCGGTTTGATGTCGCCAAGGCGCGGAATGGCCAGAATGTCATCAAGGCTTGCGCGTTCGCGCTTACCGATTTCGTCCTGAACGGCACGGACATCGACCTGATGATAATGCATGACATGCAGGGTCGCAGCCGTCGGGGACGGAACCCAGGCACAGTTTGCACCGGCTTTCGGATGGCCGATTTTGGCAACCATCATTTCGGCCATACGATCAGGTTTTGCCCACATGCCCTTGCCGATCTGGGCGATGCCCTTCATGCCGCATTCAAGGCCGACATCAACGTTCCAGTTTTCATAGGCCGCGATCCAGTACTGGTCTTTCATCGCTTCCTTGCGGACAACCGGGCCTGCTTCCATGCTGGTATGGATTTCATCACCGGTCCGGTCAAGGAAGCCGGTATTGATGAATACAACGCGGTCTTTGGCGGCACGGATGCATTCCTTAAGGTTCACCGTCGTGCGGCGTTCCTCGTCCATGATGCCAACCTTAAGGGTGTTTTCCGGAACACCGATCGCGTTTTCAACAAATGCAAACAGATCGTTGGTCAGTGCGACTTCTTCGGGGCCGTGCATTTTCGGCTTTACGATATAGACGCTGCCATGACGGGAGTTCGAAAGCTCGTTCTTGCCTTCAACGTCATGCTTGGAAATCAGGCCGGTGATCATGGCATCCATGAACCCTTCGGGCACTTCATTGCCATTGGCATCAAGAACCGCATCGGACGTCATCAAATGGCCAACGTTACGCACCAGCATCAGGCTGCGGCCCGGAAGAACAACCTCGTTGCCGTCAAAACCCTGATAGGTCCGATCCGCATTCAGGCGACGGGTAACCGTTTTGCCGCCTTTTTCGAATTTTTCCTCAAGCGTGCCTTTCATCAGGCCAAGCCAGTTGCGATAGACAAGGGTCTTGTCTTCGGCATCAACCGCAGCGACCGAATCTTCGCAATCCTGAATGGTGGTCAGGGCCGATTCCAGAATGACGTCACAAACGCCTGCGGCATGTTCCTTGCCGATCGGGTGGCTCGGATCGATCCGGATTTCGACATGAAGACCATGGTTGCGCAGAAGGATTTCCGAAAGCGCACCGTTCTTTTCATTGTAACCAATGAACTGTGACGGCTGTGCCAGGGCACTTTCGCTGCCATCGGAAAGTGTGACAACAAGCGTCCACCAGCCCGAACCATCTTCACGGACTTCATATTTGGCTGCATCGGCATGTTTGCCGCTGGCAAGCGGAACCGCCTGATCAAGGAAATCTGCAGCATAGGCAACAACCGCTGCACCGCGTTTCGGGTTAAAGCCCTTGGTCTTTTCCTTGCCATCGGCTTCATCAATGACGTCGGTGCCATAAAGCGCGTCATAAAGGCTGCCCCAGCGTGCATTGGCAGCATTGAGCGCGTAACGCGCATTCATGACCGGCACAACAAGCTGCGGGCCGGCAACACGGGCAATTTCCGGATCGACATTGGTCGTGCCGATATAGAAATCATCCCCTTCGGGCAGCAGATACCCGATTTCGGTCAGGAATTCCTTATAGGCGGCCGGGTCGCGTGCCTGATCCTGGCGCGAAAGATGCCATTCGTCGATCTTTGCCTGAAGCGCGTCACGCTTTGCCAGAAGCTCCTTGTTTCGCGGGCCAAGTTCGGTGACCAGCTTTTCAAATGACGCCCAGAACTGATCAGAACTGATTCCCGTGCCGGGAATGATTTCGTTGGCAACCAGATCATGCAAAACCGTTGCGATCTGAAGTCCGCCTTTTTGAATACGTTGGGTCATGTGTTTCTCTCACCAGACTTGGAACCGCCGTGGGAGCAGGGAAATCATCCGATTATCGAACGTCGTCCTCTTTGCGTTCCCACGCTTTCATTTGCCACAACATATGGGTTGGAACCCGTGCTGGTCCACAGCCGGTTTTACTATTTCGGGATGTTTTCCGTATTATGGAAATAGACCGGTCACAGTGATACCGCCGGTATCGCCATCTGATCCCGGCGGGGCCTTTAAGCTATCGCGATGTTGAACCGGATGCGGGGCCCGTTTCCGATCCTGATCCCGACTGTCGTTCGGTGTCGTCATCGGGTTGGGGGTCGTCGAGTGCGACCTGACCGAAATCATCGGGATGTGCGGTGCCATCCGGGGTCATCATTTCAGCGATTTCATCAGGATCAAGGGGACTGCTGCCCGCGGTTTGGCCATCTTCCTGATCCTGGCCGGGGTCATCGGTGATCGGGGACAGTTCAAATGCCATCGGCGTTGTGCGCGGCACGGCAACAAACTGACCCTGTTCCTCGATGCTGATACGACGACCGAAACCGGCGCGATAGATCGCAAAACTTGCGACACAGATGCCGATAATCGCAAAACAGACCGGAAGCGCCCATGGGCCCATATGGCCAATGGCACTGGCACCCAGAAGCGGTCCTGTGGCGGCGGATGCACCGTAAATGATCAACAGGCCACCAGATGCAGGAACAATGTCTTCGGGTTCGAGATAGTCATTCACATAGGCCACAGCCAATCCATAGATCGGCATGATGAACACACCCGTGATGCCCCCCCAAAGCGTCAGGTTGTTGCGGATCATATCCGGCGCGGCAAGCGGGATCAGCCCACAGATCGCCAACCCGAACAGAACAACAATCATCACATATTGGCGCGGCACCATATCGGACAGTTTGCCGATCGGAAACTGCATGATCATGCCGCCCAGAATGACAAAGAACATGAAATAGGCGACATCATGGGTCGGCAAACCAAGGTCGGCGGCAAAAACCGGACCAACCCCGTAAATAGCCCCGGACAATACACCGGCACCCGATGCGGCAACAAAGCCGAGCGGCGAGATATTATAAAGGCGGCGGAACGTCATGCGTTCGCCGCTGACTGCCGTGGGGGGCGGCTGGCGTGTCAGTGCGAGCGGTACCAGAGACAGCGACAACAGAACCGAGGCCACCGTAAACAGCTCGAAACTGCTGATCGGTGATACATTCAAAAGCAGCTGACCAATTGCCAGGCCGCCAAGCGACACCGTCATATAGATGGCAATTGTACCGCCTCGCGACGTGTTGTCGGCCTGCGCGTTCAGCCAGCTTTCAATCACAAGATAAAGCCCCGATACACAAAGCCCGGTCAGCGCACGAAACAGCGACCAGGTGATCGGATCGACAAAAACGGCATGCAGCAACGTGATCGCGGATCCGGTCGATGCCAGGGCGGCAAAGGTTCGAATATGCCCGACCCGGTTAACCAGACTTGCGCCCCAGACAATCCCGGCAACGAACCCGATATAATAGGACGCCATAATGATACCGGTGAAGATCGGCGCGAATCCTTCTGCCGATGCACGCAGTGCCAAAAGCGATGATTGCAGCGATGCGCCACTGTTTAGCGCGAATGCGGCAAACAAAGTGGCTGACAGTGCAATAATCAGTGCGACCGGCGAGCGCGGCATGGCTTCCTCGTCTGAGTTCGTGTGGGGCAGGGACACCCTGCGGCAAGGATACGAAACATGTCAATCCAAACAAGCCATTGAAGCAAAAGGATTGTCATGCATTTTGGGGCTAACGCCATTCTGCACAAGAAGTTCCCGTGCAATTTCATCGCCTCCTTTAAGGGCGAAGCCCTGCCGCGAATAGTGCCGGTTTTGCGCAACTGGCATGTGAAATCCGGACTGCTTGAAGTCGATTGACGGCCAATCAATGCCACAAGCTGCTTGACCTTGGCGCCCCAGATGCTTTCTATGACCGGGAATTTGGTTCTTTTTGCCAAAAACCATCCTGAAAGCGGGCTGGATTTTGCGCGTTTTCGCCACCAGCGAAACGGTTCGTCTTCAAGTTCGGCAACCAAAGCCGACCGGCGGGCCACCATACAAGGGGAGGAAACCTTGAAAATGAAACGTACTCTTGGCGCCATTGCCGCCGGTGTCATGGCCCTGTCGATGGCGACTGCCGCACAGGCCGAAACCCGTGTCACCCTGAAATCGGCAAAAGCCGCATCGTCCTATTACCAGATGGCGGCCCAATTCGCCGAAGCCATGAAAACCGGTACCAACGGTGATGTGATCGTCACGGTCGAAGAAAGCCAGGGTTCGGTTCAGAACGTCATGGAAGCCATGGTACGTCCGGGCAACTATGTCTTCACGTCGCCGCCCGGTCTGGTCAGCCTCGCCCAGGCTGCCAAAGGCCCGTTCAAGGACCGCCCGGCTGAAAAATTTGCAGGCGTCCGCGCCCTGTTTCCGATCCCGTCCCTGACCATGCATTTCGTCATGCGCGCTGATTCCGGCGCGACCGATTTTGCCGGTCTCGAAGGCAAAACCATTTTGCTGGGCAAGGGCTCCTTCGGGGCCAAGGAAGGCGAAAAATACCTTGGTCTGTTCGGTCTTGATGGCAAGGTCAATCTTGCGGATGCCGAGCTTTCCAACGCGGTTGCCGCCCTTAAAAACGGCCAGATTGACGGCTTTGTCACTGCCGGTTCCTGGCCTGCGCCCAACGTGATCGAAGCGGCTGCGGGTACGGATGTGAATGTTCTGTCTCTGTCTGATGAACAGCTTGCCCTGACCAAACGTGACAAGACGGTTATCCCGGCTGGCACCTATAACGGTCAGGACAAGGACATCACCACCGCATCACTGTCTGTTGTCGCCTTTGCGACCACCCAGATGGATGATGATACGGCTTATCAGCTGACCAAGACCTTCTGGGAACAGAAAGCCAAAATGGGTCAAAGCTCGTCCTGGTGGAACGGTGTTGCGCCGGAAATGCTGGGCAACATCACCGGTAAAATCCATGCCGGCGCGCTGCGTTACTACGCCGAGGCAGGTTTCCCGGTTCGTGATGATCAGCGTTAAGCTCTGATCTTTTCTTGCATCACAGGCCCGGCAGTTTTGCCGGGCCGTTCTTTATCAAATGTACTGATCTGATATGTCGGCCATTTCTCGTCCCTTCTGGATTATCCTTGGTGCAGTTTCGATTGCATTTCACCTGTGGCTGATTTTTTCCGGCCTTGTTCCCAACCTTGTCAGCCGCCCGATCCACATGGCGCTTGCCTTGCCATGGGCGTTGATTTTTGTTGCGAAAACACCGGCGCAAAAAATTTCCGGCATCGCTTTGACCATTGTTGGTTTGTTCGGATGTGGCTGGATTGTTGCCAATCATTCGGCACTTGGCGATCAGTACGGATTTTTGATGGGCAACGGGCAGATCGCGATTGCGACCGCGCTTTTGCTGATTGTTCTGGAAATGGCGCGTCGCGCCATTGGCTGGCCACTGCCTCTGGTGGCGTCGATTGCACTGCTTTATGCGCTGTGGGGGGAATATATTCCCGGTGAATTCGGGCATGCGGGGCTTCCGGTCGAAAGCATGCTGGGCACCCTGACCATTGCCGAAGGCGGCCTTTGGGGCAGTCTGACCGGGGTGTCGGTCAGTATCGTTGCGATCTTTGTGATATTTGGCGCCGTTCTGAATGCTGGCGAAGCCGGACAGGGCTTCATGAATGTTGCCGGTGCGGCTGCTGGCCGTCTTAAGGGCGGGGCTGCAAAGGTATCGGTCGTTTCATCTGCACTGTTTGGTTCGATATCGGGATCGGCATCGGCCAATGTGGCATCGACCGGTGCGATTACATTGCCGGCAATGACCCGGCTTGGCTATCCCAAACGGCTGGCCGCCGCGGTCGAAGCGGTGGCCTCTTCAGGTGGTCAGATCATGCCGCCTTTGATGGGGGCGGGTGCGTTTGTGATGGTGGAACTGACCGGGCGTCCCTATGTCGAAATCATGGTTGCGGCGATCTTGCCGGCCATTCTTTATTTCCTTGCTGTCTGGGTGGGCATCAACGCCTTTGCCCAACGGTTCGATCTTCCCGGTGTGCCGGAAAAAGATCGCCCGACAATGCGGGCTGTGATTATTACATCATGCTTTTTCCTGGTGCCCTTTACCATATTGCTGTGGGGAATGTTCGGGGGGGGCTACACGCCGCAATACGCCGCTTGTCTTGCCCTGCTTGCCGGGGCGGCCTTGCTGTTTTTTGACGGCACACTGACCTTTGATCTGGTTCGGGCAAAGGATCGCTTTACCGACGTTTGTCTGAATGCCGGGCGTCAGGTGGCAATGATCGGGTCGATCATTCTTTGTGCCTCGATTGTGATCGGGGTTCTCGGGCTGACCGGGCTTGGGGTGAAAATTACGTCGCTTCTGCTGTCCGGGTCGGGCGGGATGTTATGGCCTGCCTTGTTGCTGACGGCACTGGCCTGTCTGATCCTTGGCATGGAAGTCCCGACAACGGCGGCTTATGTCATCTGCGTATCCGTGGCGGGCCCGGCTTTGATCGAACTTGGTCTTGATCCGTTGCAGGCACATCTGTTCGTGTTCTGGTTTGCCTTGCTGTCGACAATCACACCCCCGGTCTGCGGTGCGGTGTTTATTGCGGCGGGTATGGTCGAAGAAAACTGGCTCAAGGTTGCCGGAACCGCGATGGCGCTTGGTGTCGGGCTGTATATCGTGCCGCTTGCCATGATCGCCAATGCATCGCTGATTGATCTTGGCAATGATCCGGTCTGGGCGATTGCCGCGGGCCTTAAGGTTGCGGTTGGCCTGACGGCAATTTCGTTTGGTCTGATATCGCCGCGCGCCGTTGTGACGCGGGTGGCGCTGGTGTGTGCCGGGGCCGTGGCGATTTTTGCTGCGGGCATCTGACACCACATCTGAAATGACAAAAGGCCGACAGATATCTGTCGGCCTTTTGTGTTTTGATCTGTGAACCGCGAAGGTGCGATCTGATGTTATGCTGAGACGCGGCCGCTACGCGGACCGGCAAACAGCCAGATAATCAGTCCCAGTACCGGCAGAACCAGAATAAGAACCGTCCAGATAACTTTCGAGCCGGTGCTTGCACCGCTGCCCATAACGTTGATGATGGCCCACACGTCGGCAATCAGGACCAACAGGCCAATAATTCCACCATACTCAAGCATGTTCCAACCTCGTGTTTATTGCTGCGGCGATTTTTGCCGCGCTTGTCTGATAAACGGTTGAAATGCGGTGTTGTTCCCAACAGGGGAAAGTTGTTTGCAAATTACGCGTTAAAATAAGGGTCAGACGACCTGTCCGGCGGACCAGCCTGATGACCAGGCCCACTGGAAATTAAAGCCGCCAAGATGCCCGGTGACGTCGACGACCTCGCCGATGAAATAAAGTCCGGGCACGTCACGGGCTTCCATGGTTTTTGATGACAGGGCGTTGGTGTCCACCCCGCCGATCGTGACTTCGGCTGTGCGGTATCCTTCGGTGCCGCTTGGCATCACCGACCATTGATTGACATCCATCGCCAGTTTGCGAAGCGCCTTGTCCCCGGTTTCCCCGATGGGGCGTTCAAGACCGTGATTGGCCGTAATCATTTGCGCCAGCCGGTTTGGCAGGATGCGTGACAGAACGTTATGCACTGCTTGTTTCGGGTTTTCGGCCTTGGCGGCTTTCAGGATCTCAAACGCATCTTCTTCGGGGTTGAGGTTGACCGTGATGCTGTCGCCTTCATTCCAATAAGACGAAATCTGCAAAATTGATGGTCCGGAAAGTCCGCGATGGGTAAACAGCAAACCTTCGCGGAACTGCTTTTTGTTGCAGCCGACAACGGCATCAACCGAAATGCCCGAAAGTTCGCCGGTTTTTGTCCGCAGTTCCGGATCGAATACAAAGGGAACAAGGGCCGCACGGGTCGGAATGACATTAATGCCAAACTGACGGGCAATCTGATATCCGAACCCGGTGGCGCCGATTTTCGGGATCGACAATCCGCCACAGGCAACGACAAGCGACTGACAGGTCCATTGCGCGCCGGTGCGCGTCGTCACATCAAATCCGCCATCCTCCCGGCGGATGATGTTTGAAATTTCGGTGTTCAGGCAAATTTCGACATTTGCCGCATCGCATTCGTCCAGAAGCATATCTATGATCTGGAACGATGATTCATCGCAGAATAATTGTCCCAGCGTCTTTTCATGCCAGGCAATGTTGTAGCTGTTCATGAGATCAAGGAAGTCGTGCTGCGTATAGCGTTTCAGCGCCGACACGCAGAAACGCTTGTTTTCGGAGATAAAATTCTCCGGACTGGTATGGATATTGGTGAAATTGCATCGACCGCCGCCGGAAATGCGGATCTTTTCGGCGGGCTTTGCCGAATGATCGGCAACCACCACGGATCGACCGCGCTTGCCGGCTTCAATTGCACACATCAGGCCGGCTGCACCGGCACCAATGATCAGAACATCGATTTTTTTCACGTAAATCAGACCAGTTTATTTTCGACAGGTTGGCCTGCCTTATACGTGGAAATCGGCCGGTTGTCAGCGCTATCAGGCGCAACGCTGCTTTGCGGGCTTGCCGTCGGCTGATTTGGCCCCCTTTGCCGGGGATGTGACTTGGTCTTTGCGATGTTGTGCGTCGCGTTCGACATCGCGTTCGCTTGCCACCTGATTGCGGCCCCGCGATTTCGCAAGATAAAGCGCATCATCTGCACGTTCGATCAACCGTGCCAACGGTTCCCCGAACCGGAATGTTGCAACCCCGATCGACACCGTGATGCGCCCGACCTTTTTCTGGTTTGATTTGCTGACGATATTGTGGGTTTCCACATTGTGACGCAGCATGTTGGCGGCCTGTTTGGCACAGCCCAGCGTTGTTTGCGGCAAAATGATCGCAAATTCTTCACCGCCATATCGTGCGGCGAAATCCTGTCCTTTGACATTTCGCTCCAATGCTTCTGCCATCAGACGCAGAACCTGATCACCGACCTGATGGCCGTGATTGTCATTGAAGCTTTTGAAATGATCGATATCCAGGATCAGCAAGCTGACCGGTTTGCCGCTTTCCATTGCGGTCATGGCTTCTTCGCGAAGCTTCTCGTCAAATGCCTTGCGGTTGGCAATGCCTGTCAGCCCGTCTGTCATGGCTTCGTGGCGCATCTTGGCCAGATCCTGACGCAGGCGCGAAATCTCGGTCGAGCTGCTATCAAGGCTTTGGCCAAATACATGGCTGACATCTTCCATCTGCCGTGTTGCGCCAACAAGCGTGTGCAGGGATTGTTCAAGATTGCTGAAATCCTTGCTGGAAATATAGTCGCAGAAATGGTCAAGCGCCTCGGCGTATTTGGTGGTATCGACCCCGATTTTTTTGACGTTGTTAAGCGCATTGTTAAGCTGTCGGCGCAGCTCGGTCGTGATCTGTTCGGTGATCTTGCGTTCGCGTTCGGTACTGAAAAAACGGTCATGAATTGCCTTGCACTGCAATTCGTCAAATGCGCGGTGGTTGCTGCGCAGGATATCAATCGCCTGGTTCATGTCCGGGTTGGTTCCGGCCAGATAGGAATAGAAAATCAGAAAATTGTCAGGATGGGGAATCACACCAAGCTGCGCCATCAAATCCAGCGCAAGCTTGGAATGTTCTTCGGCATGTTCGTGACGTAGACCGTAAGTATGCATGGCCAACCTGGGGGATAATCCTGAACTGTTTCCTAACCGGCAGGTTAAGCTGTTTTTGGATCTGCTGTGTTGATGTGGATCAGTGATTTCTTATGGATGGATGCTTGCCGGTTTTAGTGTTTGTTCATTCCTGATACCTATGGTCTCATCACCGAACGGGCAGGAAAACAGGACGCGGGATCAATGACAAAAAAATGTGCTTTCTTCATTCTGGCTTTGATGCTGGGTCTTCTTTCTGTTGGCGCGATATCCCAACCGGTCCATGCCCAGACCGATGACACAAAAAGCACGTCTTCTTCGGAAAGTCCCCTTCCTGCCGATGGCATCGATTTCCGCGCGCTTGATCCGGCCGAACGGTCAAACATGCCGCCCTTGATGGAACGTTATGTTCTTGATGAATTGAAAAACCTTAGGACCGAAATGCAGGGCATGCGCGCCGAACTGCTGCGCGAAGTGGTCAACCGCCAGCTCGAAGCCATCGACAAGGCCATTTCCTATTCGTCCAATACGGTTACGTATTTCTTCTATTTCGTGGCTGCGGTGGGTGCGCTTTTGACCATGCTGGGCTGGCAGTCTTTGCGTGAACTGAAATCCAGTGTCCGCAATCTGGCGGATACGGAACTGCGCCGCCTTTCCGAAGAATTCGAAGCCCGCTTGTCCTCGCTTGAGGATGAGTTGCGCCTGAAATCCAAGCTGATTAACGAACATCAGCACGAAATCGAACGTACACAGACAATTCATGCCCTGTGGCTGCAGGCCAATCAGCTGTCAAATCCGCGTTCGAAAATCGAAACCTATGACAAGATTCTTGAGCTTGCCCCGGGTGATCCGGAAGTTATGGCCTATAAGGCGGACGCGGCCTTGCAACTTGGTGATCGTGACTGGGCACTAAGCCTGTGCAACCGGTTGCTGGCCGAGGAACCCGAAAGTGCCAATGGCTATTACCAGCGTGCCTGCGCCAATGCCGGGCTTGGCTTCCGCGAAGCCGCCCTTGCTGATTTGCAGCGCGCGGTCGAACTTTCCGAATCAATGCGCCAGCCCGCGTGGACCGAAGAAGAATTTGAACCGCTGCGTGATCTGCCGGAATTTGCAGATATTCTTGGTGATCCCAACGATCACAAGCCCGCAGAATGATCTAACCCATCTCTGCCGACCGGGACCAACCGGTACGCACCGATATGCAAATAAAAAGCCCCGCAGGGATGACCAGCGGGGCTTTTCTGTATTCAGAACGTTTGGTGTTTGATCACGTATTTGGCAGTTCATTCCACAGCGGATGAATGGGCGTGACGTCTTCTTCGATTTCGGTAAAGCGTGCATCGCAATCAAAGAAATAGTTGTCAGCCAGGTCGTCATTGACCTGGGATACTTCGCCAACAATCACCGGGCCCTTGCCCTCTTCGCCATAGAAACGATGCACAAGTGTTCTTGGCAGGGTGACACTTTGACCCGGTTCAAGCACAACCTTGCCACCTGCTGGCAGGATATTGAGCTTGCCATCCGTGCGCACGCGAACGTCATTGACCTTATCCATCTGCCCGTCTTCGGTCAGATTGCAAAGTTCGATCACAAGATTACCGCCACCCCGCACAATGATGTCTTCCATTTTGACCTTGTGGTAGTGCCACGGGCATTCCTGATTTTCACCGACGATCATGATCTTTTCGGCATAGGGAACTTCGCCCGGCTGGCGCAAGATGCCATTGCGCAGGCAAAACAGAATCAGGCCGCGCTTGTCGAAATTGCCTTCGCCATAATCGGTCACATCCCAGCCCATCTGATGGTCACGGCACCATTTCGCAAGATCGGGTTCGGCGTCCCACTGGGACGGGCTGTAATGGGCCCATTCCGGCAATTTGAATGCGATGGATGCGTACAGCTCTTTGGCGTGCTCAATGCAGGCATTGATTTCAGAACGCAGCATGGATGACCTCTTGTGACGTGTGAATGGCGTGGGCCGGTTTTGCCGACCCTGAATGTGTTGGCGCGCTTTTAACATGATGTCTGTCAGAAAGCGACCAGTTTTGAATGCATTCAAAATCCTGTTTGCACAATTTCACGGGCACATTGATTTCGCGAAACGGTGCCTCGTAATTGCCGCTTTCAACGGCGATATCATGATATAAAGAATAGGCTATCCGATGGTGAATTTCACGTTTGGCGTGCAAGGGAAAAGGACGGGCACATGGCGCAATCTTCAGGCTTTGCAAAAGTTTTCGCGGCAATTGTGGTCGCAGGCGGAATCGCGGCATCCGGATGGATGGTCGGCCAAGGGATCGAAAACATGCGATCGCTGGATCGTTTTGTAACGGTCAAAGGGCTGGCAGAACGTGATGTGAAGGCAGACAAAGCCGTCTGGCCAATGACCTATGTTGCAACCGATGATGTGTTGCAAAATGCCCAGGCCAAAATTGATGCCGATACCAAAACCCTTCTGGATTTTCTGGCCAGCCACGGCATCACGCGCGATCAGACAGAATTGCAAAACCTGCAGGTAACCGATCAACTGGCGCAGGCATACCGGTCCGGGCCGGTTGAAAGCCGGTTCATTGTCAATCAGACCATTCAGGTCCGCACAGATGATGTTGATGCCGTGGTAGCTGCATCGCAGGATATCGGAAAGTTGCTTCAGGGCGGCATTGTTCTGGGCGGGCAGGGCTATAATCCCGGACCGAGCTATCTGTTCACCGGTCTGAATGCCATCAAGCCCGACATGATCGCCGCGGCAACGGCGAATGCGCGCGAAGCTGCCATGCAATTTGCCACGGATTCCGGTGGGCAGCTTGGTGGTATTCGCCGTGCAACCCAGGGCCTGTTTCAGATATTGGCCGGTGATGGTGCCCCCAATATGAACGAAGCCAGCCAGATCAATAAAACCGTGCGTGTTGTCACCACCATGGAATATCTGATCGAGGATTAAGTACGTTCATTGCCGTAATGCGATGATCATCACCGGGACATATTGACAGACCCGACAAAGCTGGTTTTATGCGCGCCATGGCGCAATTGATCCTGTTTAACAAGCCGTATGGTGTTTTGACCCAGTTTACCGACCGTGAAAATGGCCGGGCGACGCTTGCTGACTATATCGATCTGCCGGGGGTCTATGCCGCCGGTCGCCTTGATCGCGACAGCGAAGGTTTGCTGTTGCTGACCGATCACGGGCCGCTAAATGCCCAGATTGCCCATCCGAAATACAAAAAACCCAAAACATATCTGGTGCAGGTCGATGGCGAACCAACCGATCAGGCGCTTGACGATTTGCGCAATGGGGTCGAGCTTAAAGACGGCATGACCCTGCCTGCCAAGGTCCGCCGTATTGATGAACCGGCCAATCTGTGGGAACGCGATCCCCCGGTGCGTTATCGCAAGGAAATTCCGACCAGCTGGATCGAACTGACCATCACCGAAGGCCGCAATCGGCAGGTTCGCCGCATGACGGCCGCTGTCGGCTTTCCGACATTGCGCCTGATCCGTCACGCGATCGGTGACTGGACGCTGGACGGTCTTGCCCCGGGCGAATGGAAAATCATTGATGTTGATGCCCCGCCGGCAACCCATCGTCGTTTGTCGCCCGGATCGGCCAAGCCGCCAAAGCGGACCGAGGTTGACGCCGCATCAGACGCCGACGCGCGCACAGATCGCCCGGCCCGACCGTCGCGCCGCAAGGGCGGCTATAAGTCTGCCCGCCAGCGCCATCAGGCATCGCATAGCGCATCGCATAGTGACGAAAACGGGACGGCAAACCGGTCAGGGTCCGGCCGCCATAAAGGATCACGCAAAGACAACGCCAAATCCGGCAACCGGGCATCTGCACGGGGCGGGGCAAAATCACGTCCGGGCGGCGGTGGGCGTGGTAATACGCGCCCCGGGAAAGGATAAAGGGACATGCTGAGCTATCTGCACGGATTTCATGCCGGGAATTTTGCCGACATGCACAAACACGCGGCCTTGTGGCTCGTCCTGTGTCATTTGCGCAAAAAGAAAAAGCCGTTCTGCGTGATCGATACCCATGCCGGATCGGGTTGGTATGATCTTGGCAGTGATCAGGCGGCCAAGACCGGCGAATGGAAAGACGGTTATGCGCGGGCAAAGGCCGGATCAAATCCGCCGGAAATGCTGGCAGAGTTCCTTGATCATGTGGCGCGTTTTGATCCGGTGGCAAAGGGCCGCGATTATGGTGTGCGCGAAGAAGATGCCTATCGCGGGCCGTTTTATCCGGGATCGCCATTCATTGTGCGCGAAATGCTGCGCGAAGAAGATGAACTGGTTCTGATGGAACTTCATCCGCGCGAACATGAAAGTCTGCATCATCGTGTCAAACGCGATGGCCGCATTCATCTGCATAAACGTGACGGCTATGAAGGCCTTGTTGCCATGATGCCGCCGGCGATCCGTCGCGGACTGGTCCTGATGGATCCGAGCTATGATGTGAAACAGGATTATCAAAAGGCCGCAAACGCCGTGCAGCATGCATGGGAAAAATGGCCAAATGGCACCTTCATGCTGTGGTATCCGATCCTTGAGGACGGATTTGACGGTGATTTGCGTACATCATTTGGCGCGATCAAGGCATCGGGCGGGGTTCTTTGCGCCGAACTGGCCACTGATCAGGGCGGGGCAAAGGGACGGATGCGCGGCACCGGCTTGCTTGTCATCAATCCGCCCTGGCAATTTGATCAGCAGCTTGCCGACATCGGCGACTGGCTTGCCCAAACCTGCAAATTCCCCGGACCGGCACAGCACAGAATCAACTGGCTGGTTGCTGCGCAATAATCCCATACCAACCGAAAAAAAAAGCCCCGCAGTTTCATCCTGCGGGGCTTGGCGCGTTGGGACGCATCGGAAATCAGATACCGAAAAATGGCTGCAACAATTTCGGCAAAAGGCGATTGAACTTCATCGGGGCATCGGTTGCGATCAGGCAGATGCATTCTTCTGCCGTATCGGCAATCGGCTGATGATCGACATCATCATCCAGATCGGCAACATCGCCGGCCCGGAACCGGCCGATTTCATCGATATAGGATCCCTTGATCAACAAGGTCATTTCATGACCATGATGTCCGTGATCCGGGATTGAAATACCCGGCGCGATTTTAAGCAAACGGACCGTGCCCTTGCTTTCGATCGATTTAAGCTGGAACTGTTTCACACCCGGCGCCAGCGACTTCCACGGGATGTCGTCAAGAGATGTGACATCTTCGGGCAGAAGTTCCGCCAACGGACGCGGAAGCGACGCCATGGTGCTGCCGGTAATGCTTTCACCAACCGCAATCCGGCGCATGGTGGGCAGCTTTTCGGTCACAATATTTTCGTTGGTTGCTTCGCGCTCAAGCATCGCCATCACGTGGTCAAGTGAATGGTCACTCATTGACATGCTGTCGGTATTTTCAAGCACGGCACCGCCCATGGTTTCGAACCCGCTTACCTTGTTGCGGCAATGAGGACACAGGGTCATGTGGGTTGCCACCAGCAGTTCCATCGCCTGTGACAGCGACCCGCTGGCATAATCCATCAATGTCTGGTCAGTTGGATGATGCTTGATATTCATGCGACACCTTCCAGTCCGCCGCGCAGCTTGCCCAGGGCAAGGCGCAACCGGGACTTAACCGTCCCGAGCGGGATGTTCAGACGCTCGGCGATTTCGCTGTGTGAGCAATCTTCAAAAAACGACAATTCGACAACTACCTTCTGATCGGCGGGCAATTCTTCCATCGCAGCTTTGACAAGAACCGCTTCCTGATCGCGGCCGACCACTTCATCGGCCAGCGGGTCCTCGTCAACAATAAGCGTCGGGTCGGAATCATCCACCTCGATATGTTTGCGCTGGCGGAACCGGTCAATGCGCAGGTTCCTGGCCACGGTAAAGATCCATGTACTGGCCGCGGCCTTGGACGGATCAAACAGATGCGCCTTGCGCCACACCTGCATCATCGCCTCTTGGGCCAGTTCCTCGGCGGTTTCGGCATTTCCGCCAAACCGGAACATATAGGCCTTAACGCGCGGGGCAAAATGCGCGAACAGTTGCGCAAACGCTTCCCTGTCGCGGGTTGTCGCGACGGAAACGATCCAATCGGCACATTTTTTCGCCTCAACCGGGTCTGCCGGGCCGGGGCGTTTGGACTTGGTGCCGGTCATTGTGGTTTCAGGTCCCCTTTGGGGCCGCGCCAAGATCATGTTCATCATGACTTTAATACGGCGGCCGTGTTCTTTTGGATCAGATGAAATTGTACGTTTTCTGACAGGTACTTACAATGACATCACATATAAGCTGCTAAGTGATCCGCATGTTATTGCCATGCGTATTGATATGTAGTTTTGAAAACATAACTGCAAGCAGGCCGGTTCGATATGAACGTTGTCACTTCGGGAAAACTCAATATTGCGGTTGTCGGTTCGGGCATTTCCGGCCTGTCGGCAGCCTGGTTGCTCAGCCAATCCCATAACGTGACCCTGTATGAAAAGGATGACCGGCCCGGTGGTCATTCCAATACGGTGGATGCGGACAGCACCCCGGTCGATACGGGCTTTATCGTTTATAATACGCGCTGTTATCCAAATCTCTGTGCGCTGTTTGATCATCTTGGTGTTGAGACCGTCCCGACAGACATGTCCTTTGCCGCATCGATGGATCGGGGCGGTTTGGAATATGGTGGTGGCGACCTTGGGGCACTGTTTGCGCAAAAACGCAATCTGCTTCGCCCGCGGTTCTGGAAAATGGTGCGCGATATTCTGCGCTTCTACCGCGAAGCACCCGGTGCTCTTGCAGATGGCAGTGCTGAAAAAATCAGTCTTGGCGATTATCTTCGCGAAAATCGGTATTCATCGGCATTCATCAATGATCATTTATTGCCGATGGGAGCTGCGATCTGGTCGACACCGGTCGATACCATGATGGCATATCCCTTGGCGGCCTTCGTGCGGTTCTGTCAGAACCATGGATTGCTTCAGCTTAAAGACCGGCCGCAATGGCGGACGGTGCTTGGCGGTTCGCGCCAATATGTGAAACGCATGACCCAAGGCATTTCGGGCGGTGTGGTTCTGGATCGTGCAATTGCAAAGGTCGGTCGAAACCCGGCCGGTGGTGCGTTTGTCGAAGACCGTTACGGCAACCGGGAAATCTATGATCACGTGGTTCTGGCCTGTCATGGTGATCAGGCATTGGCACTCCAGGATGATCCGGCTCCCAAGGTCAAAACGCTTCTCTCGGCGTTCAAATACGAACGCAATCTTGCGATCCTGCATAGTGACCCGGCCCTGATGCCCAAAAACCAAAAGGTCTGGTCAAGCTGGAACTATCTGGCCGAAGAACAGGACGGCGAGAAAAAGGTCTGTGTCACGTACTGGATGAACCGGTTGCAGCATCTCGATCCTGCCAAACCGCTATTTGTGACCCTTAATCCGCCTCGTCATCCCGCACCGGGCAGTGTGATCCGTTCATTCCTGTATGATCATCCGCTGTTTGATGCCGGCGCAATGGCGGCGCAAAAAGACCTTTGGTCGATCCAGGGTGTCGATAATCTTTGGTATTGCGGAAGCTATTTCGGTTACGGTTTTCATGAGGACGGATTGCAGTCCGGCCTTGCGGTGGCAGAAGCCCTTGGCAATGTGCGCCGTCCCTGGATCGTTGACGATGAAAATGGCCGCATCCACGTGACCGGAACCATCGTCCCGCAATCAAGCGAGGTGTCATGACCTCAACATCGAAGCCAGCCCGTTGGGCATCCGCCCTGTATGAAGGTGTCGTCACCCATAACCGGTTGCGGCCGAAACGGCACAAGCTGCGCTATTCGGTGTTTTCGTTCCTGCTCGACCTTGACGAGATCGATGATCTTGCCGCCAGATTGCGTTTGTTCAGTCGCAACCGTTTCAATCTGTTTTCCTTCCATGACCGTGATCACGCAGACGGGGCGGGGCAGAATTTGCGCACCCGTCTCGAAGCCATTCTGGCAGAACACGATTTGGCAGATTGCGCGTCACGGATTGAACTTCTTTGCTATCCGCGGCTGCTGGGTTTTGTTTTCAATCCGCTATCGGTTTATTTTTGTTATCGGGCGGATGGCGGGCTTGGTGCGGTGCTGTACGAAGTTTCCAACACCTTTGGTGATCGCCACAGCTATCTGATTCCGGTCGGACCGGGCGCGATTGATGACAAGGGTGTCTTGCGCCAATCCTGTGCCAAGGGTTTCTATGTTTCACCCTTTATCGACATGGTGGCCGATTACCATTTCCGTATTCGCATTCCGGGTGAAAATGTTGCGGTAGCGATCCGTGAAACCGATGCCCGCGGGGCGTTTCTGAATGCGGCCTTTGTTGGTGATCGAAATGCCCTGTCTGACCGTAAACTGTTCGGAGCGTTCATTCGCTATCCTTTGATGACGCTCAAGGTCGTGGCGGGCATCCACTGGGAAGCGCTTCATCTTTGGCGCAAGGGGATGACATTCCATAAACGACCGGCACCACCACAAAGACCGGTGACCTATGTTCTGGAAACCGGGACCGCAGCGACCCAAGCAGGAAAGAGATAAGAACAATGCCTGACCGTAATCCGACGGCTTCTGAATTGTCTGTTCCATTGCGTGATCGTCTTGTGCCCTTGTTGGGCAGCATGACCGGAAATCGCAGCCTGCTTAAGGTAATGTTGCGACGGGTATTGTCGCATTTGCAGTTCGGGCGACTGACCATCGTTCTGCCCGACAATGACCATCTGCATTTTACCGGTGATCAGGAAACGGATCTTCAGGCTGCCATTCACATCCATGACTGGCAAGCAATCCGCAAACTGGCCACGGGCGGCGATGTCGCCTTTGCCGAGGCCTATATGGATGGCAGTTGGAGCAGTCCGGACATTACCCGTCTGATGCGCGTTGCAATGCTTAATGAAAACATCGTGCGTGCCCGTCTGGCGGGTGGCTTCCTGTCACGGATGGTGGCGCGTCTTGGGCATTTGCGCAACGCCAACACCCTGGAAGGATCCAGACGCAATATTGCCTATCACTATGATCTTGGAAACGAATTCTATTCTGCGTGGCTTGATCCGGGGATGACCTATTCTTCGGGCTATTACAGCAACCCGGATATGTCACTTGATGGGGCGCAAACCGCAAAATATCAGCGCATCTGCGATCTCGCAGAATTGCAGCCCGGTGAAACGGTGCTGGAAGTCGGATGTGGCTGGGGCGGGTTTGCCGAACTGGCAGCAGGCAAATATCGGTGCAACGTAACCGGTCTGACCTTGTCGGCCGAACAGCACGCCTATGCACGTCGCAGGCTTCTGACACAGGGGCTGAATGACCGCACAGACATCGCACTGCGCGATTACCGCCATCAGGACGGAAAGTTCGACAAGATCGTCTCAATCGAAATGTTCGAAGCCGTCGGCGAAGAACATTGGCCAACCTATTTCGAAATGATCCGGAAATGTCTTCGTCCCGGCGGGCGTGCGGTTTTACAGATCATCACCATTGATGACGCGCGATTTGAAACCTATCGCAAGGGTGCCGACTTTATTCAGCGTTATATCTTCCCCGGTGGAATGCTGCCGTCGCCAACCGCGCTTTCGGCGGCTGTCAATCAGGCCGGCCTGACCGTTGCCCATAGCGAGTTTTTTGGCAAATCCTATGCCCGCACGCTGGCCGAATGGCAGCGCCGTTTTCAGCATCGCTGGGATGACATCGCCAAACAGGGCTTTGATCAGCGGTTCAAACGCATGTGGGAATATTATCTGGCCTATTGCGAAACCGGGTTTGATTGCGGCTCGATCGATGTTGGATTGTTCGTGATCGAACATCCCGGCAATGCCCGCGTCTGATATTTCCCGGAATACAGCGCTTCTTTATGCGCTTCCGGCGATGGCGGCAGCCGTGCCAACCATCCCGGCCTATGTCCTGTTGCCAAGTTATTATGGTGATGACCTTGGGCTGGGGCTTGCGGCCACCGGGGCCATATTGCTGTTGGTACGCGTGATTGATATGGCAACCGATCCGTTGATCGGGTGGTTGTCTGACCGGTCCGGGACCCGCAAAATCTGGGTGGCGATCGGTGCGGTGATTGCCGGTATCGGTTTGTGGAATCTTTTTACCCCGCCGGACAATCCCGATGTGGCCTACCTTTTCTGGTGGGCGACGATCCTTTTTCTGGGCTGGACCCTGTTTCAGGTCCCCTATCTTGCATGGGGGGCTGATCTGTCGGGCGATTACAAAACCCGAACCTTTTTGGCGGCCTGTCGCGAAGGGGCCGGCTTGATCGGTATTGTGCTGGCGGGTGGGCTTCCCGTGTTGCTGGATGCTGCCGACCGGTCTGATGAAATCAGGATGCTTGCCCTGACGACCCTTGTTCTGGGGGCTGTTTTTGTTGTGCTTCTGATCTGGCGTGTGCCCGATCCTGTTGCGCACCAAACTGTTGCAACATCACCCTTGGCCCCGATGGGTAATCTGACGTTCGCGACAACTTTGCGGCTGGGACTGCGCAGTTTGTCGGGCAACCGTCTGTTTGTGCGACTGCTTGCTGCATGGATGATCAACGGTCTGGCGGCGGGCCTGCCTGCTGTGTGTTTTCCGCTGTTTGTGCGGTATTTTTTGCAGCTCGATCGTGATGCTGAAAATATCCTGATCCTGTCCTATTTTCTGGCGGCAATCATTGCCATTCCGCTTTGGGTTGGTTTGTCGGCACGGTTTGGCAAACATTGCATCTGGTGTATGGCGATGATCATGGCGATTGCGGCCTTTGCCTTTGTGCCGTTTCTGGGATCTGGCGATTTTGTCGGCTTTGGCGTGATTTGCCTTGTGACTGGGGCGGCATTGGGGGCCGATCTGGCATTGCCGCCGGCGATACAGGCCGATGTCGATGACTGGGACCGTTACCGGTTCGGGGTCAGACGGACGGCCCTTTTATTCGCCCTTTGGAACATGACCAACAAACTTGCCATGGCATTGGCGGCCGGAATTGCGCTTCCGGTGCTGGGGGCTTTTGGCCTGACCGACGGAGACGGGCAAAAAAGCGGTGCCTTGCTCGTCCTGGTTCTGATCTATGCGGTGTTTCCCGTCGTATTGAAAGCAGGAGCAATCGGGATGATGTGGCGCTTCCCGCTGGGAAGTCGGCATCAGGTTGCCATTCGTCGGCGCCTTCTTCGCCGCAGAGTTTGATCTTGGGGTCAGGAATCAGGAGCAAGCCTATGCTGCGTAAAATGATTGCGCTGAGCTTTTTATTGGTACTAACCGGATGTGGGTCGATGAAACCGCAGGATTTTGCGCAAAAGGAACCCGTCTTCGATGTCTTTGACTATTTCGAAGGCAACAGCCGGGCATGGGGAATATTCGAAGACCGGTTCGGGACTTTGCGTCGTCAATTTACCGTCGATATCACCGGCACGGTCAAGGACGGCACCCTGACACTGGAAGAAGATTTTCTGTATGACGATGGTGAAACCGATCGTCGTGTCTGGGTGATTACAAAGACCGGCGACCATGCCTATGAAGGACGGGCTGACGACATTATCGGCACCGCGATCGGAAGCCAGTATGGCAATGCGCTGAACTGGACTTATGACATGGATCTCAAGGTCGGTGACGGTGCCTGGCGCGTCAGCTTCAATGACTGGATGTTCCTGCAACCCGACGGGGTTTTGGTCAATCGCGCCCGGGTTCGTAAATGGGGCTTTGAAATTGGCGAAGTGACCCTGTTTTTCAACAGAAACAACAGTCTTGCAGCGAACTAGGGTTTGGCTGGGGTGTGGGTTAGCAACCGGGCGTTAGCCTGCAACACGACGCGCAAGACGTTTGATGATCCAGCCAAGGATCGGCAATTTTCCATAGAAATGCTGACCGGAATCCCAGTAATCAACATGGGATGCCAAAAGGCTGCCATCCTGGTTGAATGTCAGTTCGGTCATGCCGCAAAATTCCCAATGTCCGATCACCGGAATTTTTGCCGAGAACTGCCAGCGCAAGAACCCGATATCACCATCAAGGGCCTCGTGGGTGACAACAAAATTGGGGTTCTCGGTATCGGTGAATGTTTTGCCAAGATAGGCGCAAACATCATCCGGCCCCTTGCGGGTGGTAAAGGGATCAGAAAACGTAAAATCGTCTGTGACCATCCCGGAAAGCTCGTTAACGGTTTCCGGGGACAGGTTTTCAAAATAGGCGCCATAAGCAGCAATCAGATGGCGTTTTCTGTTTTCAGTCTCGTTCATGCCTTCACCAGTTTGCGCATCAGTTTGAAGAACAGCCCATAGGGCAAAATACGCGTCAGTTTCAGTTGCCGGACAAAGGGCGGCGGAAACGCGATTTCAAAATCATCCTTGCCGCACAAGTCTTTATACATGAAGTCTGCCGCCTGATCAGGTGACAGCAAATAGGGCATTTCGAAATCGTTCTTGTCAGTCAGACGCGTTTTGACAAAACCCGGATTGATCACCCGCAACAGAACGCCACTACCCGATAATTCGGTGTGCAATGTCTCGCACAAATTGATCAATGCGGCCTTGGTCGGGCCATAGGCCGCCGCATTGGGTAATCCGCGATATCCCGCAACCGACGCCACCACGGCAATTTCCCCGGACCGGCGCGCGCGCATGCGCGTCAAAAGCGGTTCCAGACAATTGACGATGCCGATGTAATTGGTGTCGATATGGCTTCGAACCGTATCTGCCGAAAAATTCGCGACTTTCATTGGCGAATAGATACCGGCTGCCAGAACAGCCAGATCAGGCAGGCCGAATTCCTCCTCGATCCGGGCCAAGGCGGATTTGACCGCATTCGGATCGGTAATATCGACGGCAACGGGAATGACCCCGGGCAAGGCATCGGCCAGTTCGCGCAATTTGTCGCCATTGCGGGCTGAAATGATGATGTTCTGCTGCTCGGATGTCGGGTTGTTTGCGAATTTGGTGGCCAATGCGGCGCCAATCCCGGCTGACGCACCAACAATCCAGATGGTTTGAAAGTGCTTTTTCATCCCTGTTCCTTTGCGGCATTGCGGGTTTGGCAATTCATGCAGCGATAGGTGATGGTCGATCCGTCACGCGCACGAAACTGCAACCCGACCCAACGCCCAAGATGGTCGTACCAGGCATCGGTCTTGAGTTCGCCATTATAACGAAAGCCGGTGGCACGGATTGATCCGTCCATTGTGCGCAGCATTTCGCTTTGACCGGCAGTGATGGTGACGTCATTCGGTTTGCCGGTAATCGTGTTCAGAACCGATTTTCGGGCCAGAACACCGCAATGCCAGTGATCGGTCGGAAAGATGTCTGTCGGGATGACCTGGCGACCACCCGGGCCGTTCACCACCAGATGATTGGACTCACGGGTGGCCGTGACATCCGTTCTTTCACCGTCATCATCCACATTTACCGATAGTCGCATCAACCGGTTACCTTGCCATATGCTTTCGGATCGATATGCAAACCGATAGGCATTAAAACCCAGAATGCTGATATCGATATTGCTTTGGGCCACGACCTGAAGCCCGTCGCGCCCGCGATTGAAGGTCACACTATGAACCCCGACCGGGGCATCATTGCGGCGGATTTGAAATTTAAGTTCCGGACCGTATCGTTTGATCGGATCAAAACCCTTGCATGTGTCAGGCCGGTCAAAGGCGGTTGATAACGCAGTATCGGTGGCAAGCCCGTTTGATGGCATCGGGCTGTCATCGAATTTGATCGGGCTGCCATGGGTCATCTTCGGGATGGCCCCAATGCCGATTGCGGCCAATATCGCCACAGCACAAAGAACAGGTCTGACATGTTTTGAAACGTCAATCATGATCAAGAGTTCCGGGTTGCACGCATACAGGTTGAATGACCGGTTGTCTGATCTTGTTACGCTGTCACGTGATCGCTAGATCAAATGTCATCATCATTGCCCGGCACCGCCTGATGGGGTAAAGCAGGGGCTTGTATGAAAGGCCGTATCAATGACCCATCCGATTGCCGAAGATCTTATTGCGCATGTATTGCACCGTGACTCGAATGTCATCGTGCTGAACAAGCCACCGGGACTGGCATCGCATGGCGGGCCGAAAACCTATTTCCATGTTGATGCCTATTTGCCGGATCTTAAATTCGGTATTCAGCCTGAACCGACCCTGGCGCATCGTCTTGATCGCGATACGGCCGGGTGTCTGTTGCTGTGCCGTCATCCGAAATCGTCCAAGAAAATCACCCGCCTGTTTACCGAAAAGAAAATCGGCAAGACCTATTGGGCGGTGGTGCGTGGTGCGATGGCAGATGACCATGGCTTCATTGATGCCCCGATCGGCAAGATCAATGATGAAAGCGGCTGGCAGATGGTCGTTCATGACGATGGACAGCCGTCAAAGACCGAATACACGGTTCTTGGCCGTGGCAAGGATGCTGACGGTCACGATATCACCTGGCTTGAACTGGTGCCCCATACCGGGCGCACCCATCAGTTGCGTGTGCATCTTGATCATATCGGCCATCCGGTGGTTGGCGATCCGTTTTACGGGCGCGGGGATGAACCGCCGATCTTTGGCGCGCCGCCGACGCTGATGCTGCTATCGCGTCAGATCATTGTGCCGTTTCATGCCGATCGTGATCCGGTCGTGGTCGACGCACCGCCGCCCGAACTGATGCGTCCGGGGCTTTCTGCCTGTGGCTATGACGGGGATTATGCCGCTCATGCCAGCTCAATTGATGCTCAATATACCGGCGATGACAGCGACGCTGAAGGCGGAGAGTAATGTCTCAAGCGTGATGATCGATGCCATGGCATCGGGATCACCATTGAGCTGACGCGCCAGGATATAGGCATTCCCGGCGCATGGCATTCCGGCATAGAACACGCCCATCGCCAAAACCATGCCATCAACCCCTGCCAGATGCAGGCAGATGCCCGTGATCAGCGGAAGCACGGCAAGTTTGATGGTGGTGGCCAGTGTGATGGCCCAGATCGCCTTTTTGTTCAGAATAAATTTAAGGCCGGCACCAACCGAAAGCAGGCTAAGCGGCAAGGCCGCCGTCTTGAAAAGGGCGGCGGTGTTTTCGATGGGCAACGGAACGTAAATATTACTCACATTCAGGATGGCGCCCGCGCCAGCCGCGATAATGATCGGGTTTTTGACAATCCCGTTGATGATGCGCTTAAGGCTGCTTTTGCCACCACTAAACGCACTTAACACCACCACACCCAGCATGTT
Source organism: Thalassospira sp. GO-4 (assembly GCF_023588965.1). NCBI lineage: Bacteria > Pseudomonadati > Pseudomonadota > Alphaproteobacteria > Rhodospirillales > Thalassospiraceae > Thalassospira > Thalassospira sp. GO-4. The sequence goes on along the minus strand of NZ_CP097807.1, from coordinate 2,558,991 downwards.
GGTGGCAATCACCATGACCGCGACAAAGACAATGGCAAGTGCCAGGCCCTCTGCCCCGTAAAGCGCGTCGGCAACCGCCAGCAGCACATAGCTGTTATATCGAACCGACCCCTGAAAGATTGATGTAAATAGCGGCGTATCGCGCGTGATCAGGGGCCGCAGGATCAGCAAGGTGGCCGACAGTCCAAGGGTTGCTGCAAGGGTAATACCGACTGCTGTGCCTGCATTACCGCTTGAAAAATCCGCCCGGTAAATCTCGACAATCAGAAGGGACGGCAACAACAGGTAATAGGTCAGCCGATCAATCCCGGCCCAGATATCCGATCCGGTAATCAGATAACGTTTCAGCGCAGCCCCAACCAGAATGGCGGCAAAAATCGGAAAGATCGCAGCAATCAGTTCATAGGCAAGTGACATGGCGGACGGGGCGCTCCGGGACGGGTGACGTATATCGGGCAGGGGCGATTAATTCATCAGACTTTTCGATTGCTGTAATCGGCAAACACCTGTTCCGGGGAATGATCGCGATATTGTTCGCAGATTTCCTCGAACCGGGGATTGCTGATCAGAAGGTCGGCCGTGCTTTGGTTGCACGCAATCGGCACTTCATAAAGGTTGGCCAGCCGGATCAGGGCGCGGACATCGACATCATGGGGATGGGGGGTCATCGGGTCGGTGAAAAAGAACATGGCCTGCAATTGCCCATGGGCGATCATGGATCCCAATTGCTGATCTCCGCCAAACGGACCGCTTTTTAAAGGATGAATATCAAATGCCGGAAACCGTTCCTTCAATACACGCCCGGTGGTGCCGGTGGCAAAGATACGGGTATTGGCAAAACTCGCCTGATGCTTGGCCAGCCAGTCGGCCATTTCACGTTTGCGACGGTCATGGGCAACAACGCCGATGGATAGGGTCATGGTGGTCTCCCAGCCTTTGATATTGATTTATCATACTAATCCCCAATACCGCATTGCGTCACGCGCCAATCATCGGACAAAAGCGCAAAGCTGACCTGTCGCAATGTCGATCTTGGGCATCTGACCGGAATTCCGGTCCCGTTCCGGATCCCGGCCCCCGGCCCCAGCCCCAGCCTCGGCCCCAGCCTCGGCCCCGAACTCAGACCCGGGCACGGCCAAAACAAAACGGCCGCCCCGAATGAACGGGACGGCCGTTTGTCAGTCAGACGGATGTCTGATCAATTACATGTGGATTGCGCGCTTGTCCGCGTCCAGTGCGGCTTCCTTGACGACTTCGCCAAGGGCCGGGTGGGCGTGGCAGGTGCGTGCGATGTCTTCGGCAGATGCGCCATATTCCATCGCCAGAACCACTTCGGCAATCAGATCGCCAGCAGCCGGGCCGACAATATGCGCGCCGACGACACGGTGCGTTTTCTTGTCTTCCAGAAGCTTGACGAAACCATCGGTGCTTTCCATCGCCTTCGCACGGCCATTGGCGGTGAAGGGGAATTTACCGACAGAATACTCGGCACCTTCTTCCTTAAGCTGTTCTTCGGTTTTGCCAACAGAAGCAACTTCCGGCCAGGTGTAAACAACACCCGGGACCTTGCCGTAATCGACATGGCCTTCTTCGCCGGCAATCATTTCTGCAAGGGCAACGCCGTCTTCTTCCGCCTTGTGGGCAAGCATCGGACCGGCAATGGTGTCGCCAATCGCAAAGATGCCGCCAACATTGGTCTGGAAGTATTCGTCGGTTTTGACACGACCGCGTTCGTCGAGTTCAACACCAACTTTATCCAGGCCAAGGCCGGTGGTGTAAGGACGGCGACCGATGGCAACCAGCACCACGTCAGCTTTGAGTTCCTCTGCATCGCCGCCTTTGGACGGTTCAACAGTCAGGGTCACGCCGGACTTGGTGGTTTTTGCTGCGGTTACCTTGTGGCCGAGTTTGAATTCAAGACCCTGCTTGGCAAAGATGCGCTGGGTCTGTTTGACCAGCTCGCCATCCATGCCCGGCAGAATGCGGTCCAGGAATTCAACAACGGTGACTTCGGCACCCAGACGACGCCAGACGGAACCAAGTTCCAGACCGATGACGCCAGCACCAATGACAACCATCTTCTTCGGCACTTTCGGAAGAGTCAGCGCACCGGTCGAAGAGACGATTTTTTCTTCGTCAATTTCAACACCCGGCAGCGGGGTGACTTCCGAACCCGTCGCGATGACGATGTTCTTGGCATTCAGGGTTTCTTCGCCACCATCAAGAAGGGCAACCTTGACCGAGGTCGGCGAGGTGATCTCGCCGGCACCTTTGACATAGGTAACCTTGTTCTTCTTGAACAGGAACTCGATGCCTTTGACGTTGCTGTCAACGACCTTGTCCTTGCGGGCCATCATCTTTTCAAGATTGACCTTCGGCTTGGAAACTTCGATGCCGTGGGTATCGAAATGTTCCGAAGCTTCTTCGAACAGGTGGGACGAATGCAGCAGTGCCTTGGACGGAATGCAACCGACATTCAGGCAGGTACCGCCAAGTGCACCGCGTTTTTCAACGCAGGCAACCTTAAGGCCGAGCTGTGCGGCGCGGATGGCGCAAACATAACCGCCAGGACCGCCACCGATCACGACAATGTCGTAGTTCTCACTCATGAGTTCTTTGATCCTTTTGTCTGATCAGATGTCGAGCAGGATGCGTTCCGGGTTCTCGATGCATTCCTTGACGCGTACCAGGAACGAAACCGCTTCGCGACCGTCAATGATACGGTGGTCATAGGACAGTGCCAGATACATCATCGGACGAATTTCGACTTTGCCGTCGATTGCGACCGGGCGCATCTGGGTTTTGTGCATGCCGAGAATACCGGACTGCGGTGCGTTCAGGATCGGCGAGGACAGAAGCGACCCGAAGACACCACCGTTGGAGATGGTGAAGGAACCGCCGGTCATTTCATCCATGCCAAGCTTGCCGTCACGGGCACGTTTGCCGAAATCGACAATGGTGCTTTCGAGTTCGGCGAAGGTTTTTTCTTCGGCCGAACGGATAACCGGAACAACAAGACCCTGCGGGGTACCAACGGCAACGCCGATATCGCAGTAGTTTTTGTAGATGAAGCTGTTGCCGTCGATTTCGGCGTTAACAGCCGGCCATTCTTTCAGGGCCGTGGTGCAGGCCTTGATGAAGAAGGACATGAAGCCAAGCTTCACACCGTGCTTCTTCTCGAAGCCGTCTTTGTACTGGTTACGGCAAGCCAGAAGGTTGGTCATGTCCACTTCGTTGTAAGTGGTCAGCATGGCCGCGGTGTTCTGGGCTTCTTTCAGGCGGCGCGCGATGGTCTGGCGCAGCTTGGACATTTTGACGCGCTCTTCACCGTCACGCAGTTCACGTTCCGGCTTCGGCGCTGCCGGGGCCGCAGCAACCGGTGCAGCCGCACGCGGTGCCGGTGCGCCACCAGCAAGATAGTTCATGACGTCGCCTTTGGTCAGACGGCCATCTTTGCCGGTTGCCGGGATGGCGGCCGGGTCAAGATTGTTGTCTTCGACCAGTTTGCGAACTGCCGGCGGCAGCGGATGGTCGGTGTTGGCTGCGGTGGCAGCGGCCGGCGCAGCAGCAGGAGCCGGTTTGGCTTCTTCTTTCTTGGCCGGAGCTTCTTCGGCCTTGGCTTCTGCTTTTTCTTCTGCCGGAGCAGCAGCAGCGCCTTCGGCACCTTCGTTGATCATGGCGATCAGGGCGCCAACTTCGACTTCGTCGCCTTCACCAACAACCAGTTCAGCAATCGCGCCGGCAACCGGTGCGTTGACTTCAACGGTCACTTTGTCGGTTTCAAGTTCGACAATCGGTTCATCGGCAGCAACAGCTTCACCGACTTTTTTGTACCATTTTGCCACCGTGGCTTCAGATACAGACTCGCCCAGCGCGGGAACTTTAACTTCAGTCGCCATTTTTTCCTCGACCGTTTTTTCAATCAGGCAGTGTGGGTCTGCCATGATGCGAATGAATTCTAAATGAACGTATTGAACGGGCGATTGCTCGCCCGTTCGGTAAAGTTATTTTACGCTTAGTGCCGCATCGACAAGTTCGGCCTGTTCACGCAGGTGGGCCTTCAGAAGACCCGTTGCCGGCGAAGCCGAAGCTGCGCGACCAACGTAAACCGGACGACCTGCCTTGTGCGAAATGCTCGACAGGGTGGCTTCGATACGACGATCGACGAAGAACCAGGAACCCATGTTCTCGGATTCTTCCTGACACCATACGACATCAGCATTCGGGTATTTCGCAAGTTCCGTTGCCAGTTCTTTTTCCGGCCACGGATAAAGCTGTTCGACACGAACCAGGGCAACATCTTCGATGCCGCGGTTTTCGCGCTCGGCGAGAAGATCGTAATAGACCTTGCCCGACGACAGAACGACGCGTTTGACCTTTTTGGCATCTACCAGCTTGCCGGTTTCCTCGATCACAGGCTTGAAGGTCGTTCCCGGACCGAATTCGGACAGGTTCGACACGCACTGCTTGTGACGCAGAAGCGACTTCGGTGTCATCAGGATCAGCGGTTTACGGAACGAGCGACGGATCTGACGGCGCAGGATGTGGTAATAGTTTGCCGGTGTCGTGACGTTGGCCACCTGCATGTTGTTTTCACCACAAAGCTGCAGGTAACGTTCCAGACGGGCCGAACTATGTTCCGGACCCTGGCCTTCGTAACCGTGCGGCAGAAGCATCACCAGACCCGACATACGCAGCCATTTGGCTTCGCCCGAGCTGATGAACTGGTCAATGATGACCTGTGCACCGTTGGCAAAATCACCGAACTGGGCTTCCCAAAGAACCAGCGAGTGCGGCTCGGCAAGGGAAATACCATATTCAAAGCCCAGAACACCGGCTTCGGACAGCGGCGAGTTGAGAACCTCAAGCTCGGCCTGACCGGTACGGATGTTGTTGAGCGGGGTGTATTTGGCCTCGGTGGTCTGGTCGACCAGTTTGGCATGACGCTGCGAGAAGGTACCGCGCTGGCAATCCTGACCCGAAAGACGGACCGGGGTGCCTTCGCACATCAGCGTACCGAACGCCAGTGCTTCGGCGGTTGCCCAGTCAATACCTTCGCCGGTTTCGAACATCTTCGCCTTGGCCTTCAACTGACGAAGGATTTTGCGGTTGATGTCGAAATCTTCCGGTGCGGTCGAAAGCGCACGGCCAACTTCCTGAAGAAGATCTTCGTCGACGCCGGTCTTGCCGATCCAGTCGGCATCTTCGCCATGCGAAGATGCAAGTCCGGACCATTTGCCTTCAAGCCAGTCAGCCTTGTTCGGACGGTATGCTTCGGACGCCTTGAACTCTTCATCAAGATAATCCTGGAACGACTTGTCCAGTTCCTTGACGCGTTCTTCGGTCAGAAGACCTTCCTTGATCAGCTGCTGTGCATAGATGTCCTTGGTGGTCGGGTGTTTGCCGATCACGTCATACATCTTCGGCTGGGTGAAGGCCGGCTCGTCGCTTTCATTGTGGCCAAAGCGGCGATAGCAGAACATGTCGATAACGACGTCCTGTTTGAACTCCTGACGGAATTCGGTCGCGATGCGGGCCGCATGAACCACTGCTTCGGGATCGTCACCATTGACGTGCAGGATCGGTGCCTGAACGACTTTGGCAATGTCCGAGCAATAGGGCGAAGAACGGGAATCGGTCGGCTTGGTCGTGAAACCGATCTGGTTGTTCACAACAAAGTGGATGGTACCACCGGTACGATACCCTTTGAGGTGCGACAGATCGAAGGTTTCCGCAACAAGACCCTGACCGGCAAAGGCCGCATCACCATGCAGGAGGATACCCATAACCTGCTCGCGATTGGTGTCTTTGCGCTGGGACTGTTTTGCACGGACCTTACCAAGGACAACAGTGTTCACCGCTTCAAGGTGCGACGGGTTTGCCGTCAGCGAAAGGTGAACAACATTGCCATCAAATTCACGGTCGGCGGACGTACCAAGGTGATATTTAACGTCACCCGAGCCCATCACGTCGTCCGGCTTGGACGGGTTGCCCATGAATTCCGAGAAGATCGCGCGGAACGGCTTGGCCATAACATTGGCAAGAACGTTCAGACGACCACGGTGCGGCATACCGAACACGACCTCGCGGATGCCAAGCTGGCTGCCACGTTTAAGGATCTGTTCGAGTGCCGGGATCAGGGCTTCGCCACCGTCAACGCCGAAACGCTTGGTGCCGACATATTTGGTATGCAGATAATTTTCAAAGCCTTCGGCTTCTACCAGGCGCTCAAGGATGGCTTCCTTGCCGCGTGCAGTAAACTGCGTCTGGTTGCCGATGCTTTCGATCCGCTGCTGAATCCATGACTTCTGTTCAGGTTCCTGAATGTGCATGAATTCGATACCGATCGACCCGCAATAGGTTTTGCGCGCCAGGGAAACGATCTGGCGGATGGTCGCGGTTTCAAGACCCAGAACGTTCGCGATGAAAATCGGACGGTCCATGTCGGCTTCGGTGAAGCCATAGGTCTTGGGATCAAGTTCCGGGTGCGGTTCACGCGGGGCAAGGCCCAGCGGATCCAGATTTGCTTCCAGATGGCCGCGCACACGGAAGGATCGGATCAGCATCAGTGCGCGAATGGAATCATTGGCCGCAGCGCGGATGGCATCAGAATTGACCTGTGCCGCTCCCGGTGCTGCGAGGGCTGCCGGTGCATAGGCCACCTGGGCCTGACGTTCGGCATGTCCCTGTGAGACGTCGTATCCCTCCATGCCGCCAACAACCTTGGTTTCCCGCGGCTGCCAGCTCGGCCCACGCATTTCTGCGAGGAGTTCGGAGGCGTCGTCCTGCAACCCGTCAAAAAACTCAGCCCAGCTCTGGTCAACCGCAGACGGGTTCTCCAGATACCGGGCATAGATTTGAGCGATGTAGGTTGCGTTCGACTCGTTAAGAATCGTGTCGAGATCTTGAGGTTTCATTTGTGGTCGGAAGGCATGGTCCCCAAGACAGGACCACGCCCCCCCTTGCCTTTCCTCTGACTACCCAGATTAGCCCTTCAAAGCCTTCAGCATGGTCGAGCCGAGGCTTGCCGGGGAATCGGCAACAAGAACGCCAGCGCTGCGCATGGCTTCCATTTTCGCGTCGGCAGTACCCTTGCCACCCGAGATGATCGCACCGGCATGGCCCATGCGTTTACCCGGAGGTGCAGTAACACCAGCGATGAAGCCAGCAACCGGTTTCTTGACTTTGGAAGCCTGCAGGAATTCACATGCTTCTTCTTCAGCCGAACCACCGATTTCACCGATCATGATGATGCCTTCGGTTTCCGGATCCTTCAGGAACAGGTCGAGGCAGTCGATGAAGTTGGTGCCGTTGACCGGGTCACCACCGATACCGATACAGGTCGACTGACCCAGGCCAGCGGCCGTGGTCTGTGCAACTGCTTCGTAGGTGAGCGTACCGGAACGCGAAACGATACCGATTTTGCCGCGGCGGTGAATGTGACCCGGCATGATGCCGATTTTGCATTCGTCCGGGGTAATGATACCCGGGCAGTTCGGGCCGATCAGGCGGGTCGAAGAACCTTCGAGCGCGCGCTTGACGCGAACCATGTCAGCAACCGGAATGCCTTCGGTGATGCAGACGGCCAGTTCGATTTTTGCATCGATGGCTTCAAGAATTGCATCTGCTGCGAAGGGCGGCGGAACATAGATTACAGAAGCATTTGCTTCGGTAACGTGTTTCGCTTCGGCAACGGTGTTGAAGACCGGCAGGTCAAGGTGCTTGGTGCCGCCTTTACCCGGGGTAACACCGCCAACCATTTTGGTGCCATATGCAAGAGCCTGCTCGCTGTGGAAAGTACCCTGCGAACCAGTGAAACCCTGGCAGATAACTTTGGTGTTTTTATCGACGAGAACAGCCATAGTTACGCGGCCTCCTTCACAGCTTTGACCACCTTCTCGGCGGCATCGGCAAGGTTGTCAGCCGAAACAATCGGCAGACCCGATTCTTCGAGGATCTTCTTGCCAAGTTCGACATTCGTACCTTCAAGGCGAACAACCAGCGGAACGTTCAGGCTGACTTCGCGGGCAGCTGCCACAACGCCGTCTGCAATCACGTCACAACGCATGATGCCACCAAAGATGTTGACCAGGATGCCTTCGACATTCGGGTCAGACAGGATCAGTTTGAAGGCCGTGGTAACGCGCTCTTTGGTCGCGCCGCCACCAACGTCAAGGAAGTTCGCCGGTGCGCCACCATAAAGCTTGATGATGTCCATGGTTGCCATGGCCAGGCCTGCGCCGTTAACCATGCAGCCGATGGTGCCATCGAGCTTGATGTAGTTGAGGCTGTGTTTGGCAGCTTCAAGTTCAGCCGGGTTTTCTTCGTCTTCGTCGCGCAGGTTTTCGATGTCCGGATGACGGAACAGCGCGTTGTCGTCGAAGTTCATTTTGCAATCGAGCGCGATGATGTCGCCTTCGCCGGTCACGACCAGCGGGTTAATTTCAACCATGGCTGCATCGGTGTCGAGGAAGCACTGGTACATCGCCGACATGAATTTGACAGCTTTGGAAACCTGCTTGCCTTCGAGGCCAAGTGCGAATGCCAGTTTACGGCCATGGAAGCCCGAGAAGCCGGCAGCCGGATCGATGTCAACGGTGACGATCTTTTCCGGGGTTGCTTCGGCAACTTCTTCGATGTCCATGCCACCTTCGGTCGAAGCCATGAAGATCACGCGCGAGCAAGCGCGGTCGACGAGAACCGAAAGATACAGTTCGCGTGCGATATCGCAGCCTTCTTCGATGTAAACGCGTTTGACTTCTTTGCCTTCCGGACCGGTCTGGTGGGTCACCAGGGTCGAACCGAGCATCTGTTCAGCGTTTGCGCCAACTTCTTCGACGCTTTTGACAACGCGAACGCCGCCTTTATCGCCTGCTTTGGCTTCCTTGAAGGTGCCTTTACCGCGGCCACCTGCATGGATCTGGGATTTCACCACGTAAACCGGACCAGCCTGGGACTGGGCAGCTTCGATGGCTTCCTGAGCGGTATATGCAACTTTGCCATTCGGCACGGTCACACCGTATTTGCGAAGAATTTCTTTCGCCTGGTACTCATGAATATTCATGTTCGGTCGCTTTCTTGCCTTCCGTACGATTTCCTGTGGGTCAGAAATCGGGATTTCAATGTCCCCGTATATGCGGGAGGGACTTTGTTTGCGAGGCCCGCGATCATTGAAGTTTTAAAAACACCAATGATTGAAAAACGGGCCGGTCAACGACCAGCCCGCTTCGCGTTCTTAGAGCATGCCCTTAGCAGCATCGACGAGGCCGCGAACTGCGTTCACGGAGTTGTCGAAGTTTGCTTTTTCGGACTCGTCAAGATTGATCTCGACGATGCGCTCAACACCGCCAGCACCCAGAACAACCGGGACGCCGACGTAAATACCATCAACGCCGTATTCGCCGCTCAGATAAGCAGCAACCGGCATGACGCGTTTCTGGTCTTTCAGGTAGCTTTCAGCCATCGCAACTGCCGAAGCAGCCGGGGCATAGAAAGCAGAACCGGTTTTGAGCAGGGCAACGATCTCCGCACCGCCATCACGGGTGCGCTGTACGATCTCGTCGATTTTCTCCTGCGTGGTCCAACCCATTTTGATCAGGTCGGGAACCGGGATACCGGCAACGGTCGAATAACGGATGGACGGGACCATGGTGTCGCCGTGGCCACCAAGAACGAATGCGGTAACGTCTTTGACCGATACGTTGAATTCTTCTGCGAGGAAGTAACGGAAACGTGCCGAATCCAGAACGCCTGCCATGCCGACAACTTTCTTCGGATCGAAGCCGGTTGCCTGCTGCATCACCCAGACCATCGCATCAAGCGGGTTGGTGATGACGATGACGAATGCATTCGGAGCATGTTCTTTGATGCCCTGACCGACCTGGGTCATGACTTTGGTGTTGATGCCGATGAGATCATCACGGCTCATGCCCGGTTTGCGAGCTACACCTGCGGTGACGATAACAACATCAGCGCCTGCGATGTCTTTATAGTCACTGGTACCCTTGAGGTCGGCATCAAACATGTCGACGGGGGAGGATTCAGCAATGTCAAGCGACTTGCCCTGTGGCATTCCATCAACGATGTCGAAAAGGACGACGTCGCCAAGCTCTTTCAGGCCGACGAGGTGAGCAAGCGTGCCACCAATATTGCCAGCACCGACGAGCGCGATCTTGTTGCGGGCCATTCCGTTACCTTCTTCCCTATTACGCTTCCTGGGGGTCGAAACTCAACTTGGGAGCGCGATTGAAAATTTAAACCTGCGAACGCGAAATAATCGTTCGTAAACATCGAGTGTCGTAAACTGAATCGTCTCGATTTACAAGGGGAAACCCCGCTGTTTTAACGAGGAAAACCGCCGGTTCGGGGTTTGTTGCAACTATGGTCTAAACGCTTAAAAACCGTTCATGTTGCGGTTGCGAAGGGGCATGAATGCGCAGCAAAACCAAAGCCTGTTTACGATTGCGGGCTGCCTAAAGGAAAGGCAGTCTGCGCGTTTGCTGCCAATTCGGGCGTGCGATCCCGATTGCACCGCCCCAGCATTGCACGAAACGGCCATCAGCCATGCGACGGGCACGTACACGAAAAAACGCTAATACGATGAAATTTGCGCGATTGTGCGTTTGTGACATGCCTCACGCAAGAATCACCCGGCGATACGCGCCCATATGGCGAATTATTGCAACCGTTTTAAACTCTGATGGGTGGAGTCGTTTTTTAGCCCATCCCGGCGGCGCGATCCGTGATCATTTGCGTGGTCGCCATGGGCCAGAAATCAGGTCAAATGCGCCATGTCGAGATATTCCTGGCTGCGCATTTCGGTCATGCGCGACACCGTGCGCTGGAACTCGAACGAATAATCGCCGTCGGTGTAAATCTCGGTCGGGTCGCACTCGATTGCGCAGATCAGTTTGGTTTTGTGTTCATACATTGCATCGATCAGCGTTCCGAACCGTTTGGCCCAGTCCCGGCGGGAATCTGGCAGTTTGGGAATGAAATCAATGACGATGGTATGAAAATGCGTGGCAAGGGCGATGTAATCCCCCGGGCCAAGCGGACGTGTGCACAGCTCGTCAAAGCTGAATTTGGCAACACCGGCCCCCGCGGCCGAGATTTCAATCTTGCGGCCCTTGATGGTCAAACTGTCGGGGGCAACGCGTGCCCCCTGTGTCAGGGTTTCAAAGATTTCATCAATCTTGCCAACGGCTTCTTCACGCTGGCACGGATACAGAAATACGTCTGCGGCGGTCAGATTGCGCATCCGGTAATCGGTGGGGCTGGCCAGTTCAAGCACATCAAGCTTCTGCTTGATCATATCGATGAAAGGCAGAAAATTCTGACGTTGCAGGCCGTCCTTGTAAAGGTCATCCGGGACGCGGTTCGAGGTGGTCACAATCACCACGCCATGGTCAAACAGCTGTTCGAAGAGGCGGCCAAGGATCATCGCATCGGTGATATCGGTGACCTGCATTTCATCAAAACACAGCAACCAGGCCCCATCGGCTAGGTCCTTGGCGATGGGCGGGATCGGGTCGGCGTCATCTTTTTTCTTGGTCTTGCGGAACCGGTGCATGCGTTCATGCACGTCCTGCATGAAGTCGTGGAAATGCACGCGGCGCTTTTTTTCAATGTCGATGGTTTCATAGAACAGGTCCATCAACATGGATTTGCCACGCCCGACCTCGCCATAGATATAAAGCCCGGATGGCGGGGTGGGTTCTTCGCGGCGCCGGGTCAATCCAAACCGTTCACGCCAGCCGCCCGACCCGGTTGAGGGTTCGTAATGGGCCAGCGCATTTTTCAGGCTTTGGAGTTTTTCCGCGCACAGCTCCTGCATCGGATCGTGGGACAGCTCGCCAGATGTGATTTTCGCGCGATAACGGGAAAGCGGGCCGTCGGTCATCAACAAGTCTCGGATGCAGTGAAAGAAATCAGCTCAATGTGCAATGTCATAGCGCCAAGACGCATTGCAATGCAACAAGGCGCTTGATGCGATTGCGCATTCTGCCCTTTGGGTGGCATCGCCAGTGATGCCCGCCTGTCAGATCAGACGCATTTTTTTGAAAAGCCAGATTTCAAAGGCGGTAATGGCCGTCAAAATCACCGCAACCGTGACAAAGCCGTACGGGTTGTCCGCCGCCGGAATGCCTCCGACATTGATGCCAAGAAGCCCGGTGACAAAACTGATTGGCAGGAACAGACCGGCAATTACGGTCAGCCAGTACATGGTGCGGTTCATCTGTTCGGTTTCGATCGCCATCAGGTTCTCGTTCACGATCTGGATGCGTTCACGAAGCGAATCAAATTCTTCGATCAGGCGGATCGTCTTGTCGGTCAGGGCCCGCCCGCGCCGTTTGAAACGCTTGTCCGACCAAGCCGGTTTCTGTTCGACATAATTTGAAAGCGCGTCGCGCTGCGGGGCCAGATGGCGGCGCAGCCGCGAGACGGAATTGCGGATATCCGACCCGCGCCGACGCAGGGCAAGGGTCTTGCCCTCGGCAACGGTTTCCTGGTCTTCCTCGATGGTTTCGACATCTGCCTCGATGCCGCGCACGACATTTTCAAGCCGGTGGATCAGTCTTTCAGCCACGGTCAGAACGAAATCATCAATGCTGCGCGGTGCGCTGTTTTGCGCAATTGCCGAACGGATATCGTCAAATGCCTTAAGCGACTGATTGCGAAGGGTAATGACCATGTTTGAGGTGACCCAGAAACGCACCGAAATCATATCGGCCGGGTCATTTTCGGCATTCAGGTTGACCCCGCGCAGGTTCAGTGAATAACCCGGATCATAAAAGAACACCCCAGGACGGGTTCCACGTGTTGCAAGGGTATCGGCAATCGTCGGGTCAATACCGGCAATATTGATCAGCCAGTTGCGCACCCCTTCGCCCATCCAGTCAAGATGAACCCAGACATAGGATGTCTCGCTTGGTGCTGGCAGTCCGTCTTGCAGGGTGCTCCATTCGATCGGTTTTGCCGACCCGTCCTGGTTGATCTGAAAGGCGTTGATCAGGGCCGATTTGTGCATTGGGGGCTCCTTGGCTGTTTTGCCGAAAATCATGCGGGCAATCAGCAGATGGCGATTTCATCAATCATGGGAACGAAACGTTTGATGATTCGTTACATTCTTCAGTGTAACTTGTTTGCAAATCGGGCAAAACGGTCAAATACCGGTCTTTGAGCATCAATATGGATCATCAGGCATGACTTCTCTTCGTCACGTATTCGCAGGTCTTGCAATCTGTTTGTTGGCGATGACAGCGACGCACCCTGTGGCGGCGCAAGGCGACGACAAGGCTCAGGAAGCCGTTCAGAAAATCGAACTGGAAAACGCCCAGAACCGGATTTCCGAATGGGATGATGCGCTTGGCGATCTGGAAAAGACGATCGCCCGTGACGAAGTCACCAACCGGTTTATTTCCGATGGCCGTGACAAGATCGAAACCATCCAGCTTGGTGTGAATACCCTTCATGATCGGGCAGATGAGCGGCTGAAACGCTTTAAAGCCGCCCTTGGCAAGCTGGGCGAACCCCCGGCAGAAGGCCAGGAAGAAGTCCCCGCCGTCGCGCGCGAACGTGAACGCATTGGTCAGGACATCGCGCGCGTTACCGGGGTGATCAAGCAGCTTGAACTTGTTGATTTCCGTGCGACCGAACTTTCCGATCAGCTTGCCGCGCTGGCCCGCGAACGCTTCACGCGCCGCATTCTGGGGCGGGTTGATGTGCCGCTTGATCCCGGTGTCTGGCTGACCGCGTGGGGTGAAATTGTGCGTCTGCCCAGCATGGTGCAGGCACGCTATGCCAACCTCGAACTCGAAGGTCAAGCGGCCGACGAGCTTGCCGAAATTGCGCCTGGACTTGTTCTGTTATCCTTTATCGTGATTGCGGCCCTGATTGGCGGGGAAGTCCTTGTCCTGCGCTATATGCCGGCGCGCTGGAAAGCTGTGCCGTCCGAAGACCGGGTTGCCCTGATATCGGGGACGCGGTTCCTGTTTACTGCAATGGTGCCCGGGATCGCGTTGCTGGTGGCATACGGCATTCTTGATTCCCGCGAAGACCTTTTGAACGGAGCGATGGGCGATTTCATCCATCAATGCTTTGCCGCCGCCCTGTTTCTGCTTTTTGTCGGTGCGGCCATTCGCAGCGTTCATTCCCCATTTTCACCGACCCTGCGCCGGGCCGGGACCACGCCGCGCGGTGCCCGGATTGTCGGGGTTTCGTCGCTGGTGGTGGCATTGATTTTTGCCTGGGACATGGTGCTGTTGCAGGGTGCGACAACCCTTGGCACGTCGCTTGATATTGCGCTTGTCCAAAGCATTTCCAATGTTCTGATCATTTCGGTCCTGCTGTTTGTGTCGTCGCTTGGCGTCTTCTGGGTGCATGACGAAAAGGACAGGCATGAATTCTGGCCCAAACTTGAACGGCGCAGTCGCCGGGGTCTGAAGGCCGTCGCCATTCTGATGCCGGTTCTGATGGCGCTGGGCTATGTGGCGCTGGCGCGCTTCATTCTGGAAAACCTGATGATGGGTTTGGCATTCCTGACCTGTTACTGGTTGCTGCGCGGCTATAGCCGCGCATTGATGCACACCTATCTGGTGCGCCCCGAACCGGCCGAAGACAGCAAAACCACCGATGCGGTGCATGGCACCCTGTATTTCTGGCTGCGTGTTCTGATCGATGTGGTGATGGTGACGATTGCCGTGCCGGTCGCGGTGATGATCTTTACCGATATTGCCTGGGTTGACCTGATCCTTGCTGTCCAGCAGGCCTTTGTCGGCATCCAGGTCGGGGGAATTCATTTCTCCCTGAAGTCGATCCTGCTTGCGGCCCTGATGTTTGTCATTGTTCTGGGCGCGATGCGGTTCTTCCAGCGGATGCTCAGTACGCGGGTTCTGCCCAACACCAAGCTTGATCAGGGGCTGCAACATTCTGTTTCGGCAATCTTCGGTTATGCCGGGATCTGTCTTGCGGTGCTGCTGGCAATTTCGGCGGCGGGGATGGATCTTTCGAACCTTGCGATCATTGCCGGTGCGATTTCGGTCGGTATCGGTTTTGGTATGCAAAGTATCGTCAACAACTTCGTATCGGGTCTGATCCTTCTGGTCGAACGACCGATCAAGGTCGGGGACTGGATCGTGGTTGGTGCCGATCAGGGCTTTGTCAAAGACATCCGGGTGCGTGCAACCGAAATTGAAACCTTTGACCGGTCATCGGTTGTCATTCCGAACTCCGAACTGATTTCCAACCGGGTCCTGAACTGGACGCTTAAGGAACGGTCGGGCCGTGGCATCATCAAGATCGGCGTTTCATACGGGGCCGATGTCGACAAGGTGCGTGAAATCCTGCTTGAGATGGCCGATAAACGTCGCGAAATCCTGAGCTATCCGGCCCCACAGGTTGTGTTCATGGATTTCGGTGCCAGCTCGCTTGATTTCGAGCTGCGCTATTTCTTGCGCGATATCGGTGATGTCATGGCGGTTGCAAGTTCGATCCGGTTTGAACTTGTGCAGCGGTTCCGTGACGAAGGCATCGAAATTCCGTTCCCGCAGCGTGACCTTAATCTGCGTGATATCGACAAGCTGACCGAGGCAATCCGCGATGCCGGCCGCGGTCAGACCGGACCGCGCCCCGAAACCCCGCAGGTCGAGGACAAGCAGGCCCCGCAATCGGATGATGTTGACGAACATGGTGCCGATCAGCAGGCAACACCGCCATCGGCCGCCAAGGATATTTCACGCGATCAGGACGCGTCGAGCCGCGGCATCCCGGATGCCGGTGGCGATCCGGATGCAGATGCCCCGCGCTAGGAATTGCCCGGAACGAAAGTACAAACCTGTCAGATGTCAAAAAGTGCCGCTGTGATCTTTTGGCCCATCGGGGCCATCAGGTCACGGTCGCGCTGGGTCAGCCAGCGCAGCTCGGCGATCTCGCGGGCCGGGGCAAGCATGCCGCGATAGTCGGCCGTAAAACAGGTCATGCGCACAATCGCCCCGTCGGGCTGATTGTGGCCATGCCCGGCAAAGGTGCCGATTTCCCGGATGCTGTCATCAATCAGGGTGACGCCAAGTTCCTCGGTGACTTCGCGAATGATGGCATCGCGGGCGGTTTCGCCCGGATCGATTTTCCCGCCCGGAAGATAAAAACGGTCGCGGCCATGACTGCGCACCGAAAGCACTTTTTCCCCTTCTCGCAAAATCCAGTTTGCGGTCCGGATAATCCTTTGCGGTGATTTTTGTGTGTCCGGATGGGGCATGGTGCGATTACAGGATGGCAACATCCAGCCCGATATCAACCGCCGGGGCCGACTGGGTAATGCGCCCGACCGATACGTAATCAACACCGGTGGCGGCAATCGCCCCGATGGTTTTAAGGTTTACGCCACCCGATGCTTCGGTCTTGCAGCGGCCATCAACAATCGAGACGGCTTCGCGCAGCATATCAGGTCCCATATTATCAAGCAGGATGATATCGGCACCGGCATTGGCGGCCTCGGCCACCTGATCAAGGGTGTCGCATTCAACCTCGATCTTGGGCAGATTGGCGGCACGGGCAGCTTCGACGCATTTGGTGATCGATCCGACAACACCGATATGGTTGTCCTTGATCATCACGCCGTCATAAAGACCCATACGGTGGTTCTGGGCACCCCCCATGCGGGTGGCATATTTTTCCAGCTTGCGCCAACCCGGCAATGTTTTGCGGGTATCTAAAAGCTTCGCCGTTGTTTCGCCCATGGCAGCCACATAGGTGCGCGTGGTGGTGGCGATGCCCGAAAGATGCTGAAGCGTATTAAGGGCGGTACGTTCCGCGGTCAGAATACCGCGCGCATTGCCCTCAACCACGGCCAGAACGTCCTTTGCCTTGATCGCATCGCCATCTTCGCAATGCTTTTCGATTTTGGCATCGGGGACCAGTTTGCGGAAACAGTCCAGCGCGATATCAAGCCCGGCAACCACGATATCCTCTCGGGTTTCAAGGGCAACACGCAGGCGCGCATCAGCGGGCACAACGTTGTCAGATGTGATGTCGCCGGTTCCGATGTCTTCGGCAAAGGCGCGGTCGATGAATTCCGAAATTTCAGCCTGGGTCAGGACGGTCATGGTGGGTGCCGTATTAAATGCGATGGGAAAGGCAAACAGCCCCGCAAGATTTGCGGGGCTGTAAGGTGATCCGGCTTAGGCCGCGTCGTCTTTTTTGACCGGAATGTGCTTTGACATTTCAAGCATGCGTTCAAGCGGTTTGACCGCTGCTACACGCAGGTCTTCGGGCATGACGATCTGCGGGCCGTTATTGACAAGACACAGATAAAGCTTTTCGAGCGTATTGAGCTCCATGAACGGGCAATTGTTGCACGCACATGATCCGTCGGCACCCGGTACAGGAATGAATTCCTTGTGCGGGGCGGCCTTTTCCATCTGGTGGATGATGTGGGGCTCGGTCGCGATCAGATATTTCTGGTCCGGACCGTTGATCACATATTCCAGAATGGCCCGGGTCGACCCGATGTGATCGGCATGTTTGAGAATACCGTCATGGCATTCCGGGTGGGCAGCGATCTTGGCATCCGGGTTCTGGGTCTTAAGACGGATCAGTTCGCGTTCGGAAAACTGTTCATGCACGATGCACGACCCGTTCCAAAGCGTCATGTCACGACCGGTTTTCTTGGCAAGGTAAGAACCAAGATGGCGGTCAGGTGCCCACAGGATCGGTTTATCAAGCGGGATCTGATCGATGATCTCGGCCGCATTGGACGAGGTCACGATAATATCGGACGCGGCCTTCACCTCTGCGGAGCAGTTGATATAGGTGATGGATACGTGATCAGGATGCTGTTCGCGGAATTTGCGGAACGGTTCGGGCTGACACGAATCTTCGAGCGAGCAACCCGCTTTCGAATCCGGCAGCAGAACGGTTTTGTTCGGGCTGAGGATTTTGGCAACCTCCGCCATGAAACGCACACCGCAGAAAACGATAACATCTGCATCGGTTTCGGCAGCCTTGCGCGACAGGTCCAGACTATCGCCGACAAAGTCGGCAAGGTCCTGAATTTCCCCATCCTGATAGTAATGGGCCAGAATGATCGCGTTCTTTTCCTTTTTCAGGCGCTGAATCTCAGCTTCCAGATCAAGGGTCGGATCAATCTGCATTTCCGACATTGCGTCAGCAGAAGCTTCGGCAATGGTGATCATTTCATTCATGGCGTTGTCTCATCTCGCCTGTTTGCAAGCCGGAGATAAGTCGCGGGGCCCGGCATTGCAAGTTAATGACAGTTTGGAACCTGAATATCGCCATTAAGCCGGGATGGCAAGGAAATGGGGCAGTTATTCACCCGGTCATGCATCAGACGCAGGACATAAAATTCCAGCTGCCACCTCGATGGCGGGCTGGTTTGGTGCACAATCGGGTCGATCACCGATCTTCCTTAAACGGAAAACCCGTAATATTCCCACTCGGCAGCCGAAACCTTAAGCGCCATATGTTCATATTCGGCCTGCTTGATTTTGGTAAAGGCAGTGTGGAAGCGTTCGCCAAGCGTGCGTTTGTTGAACTCGGATGCCCCAAACTGGTCAATCGCATCAAGCCAGTGACGCGGCAGGTCGTTGGGGGCTTTGGCCTGACCGATTTCATCTTCGCATGGTTTGCCCGGATCAATCTTGTTTTCGATCCCGTCAAGGGCGGCACCAAGGGTAACGGCGGCCACCAGGTACGGGTTGGCGTCCACACCGGCAATGCGGTGTTCGAAATGGCGCGTTTTGCCCGGTGTGCCCGGAACGCGGAGCGCCACGGTGCGGTTTTCAACGCCCCAGTCATCGGATGCCGGTGAATACATCGCGGATGCAAATCGACGCCATGAATTCATGAACGGGGCGAGGAGCAGCATGGTTTCGCCGATGGTTCCGCGAATGCCACCAATGGCATTGAGCATCAGCGGGCTGAGCGATCCGTCCGCCTGATCAGCAAACAGGTTGTTGCCGTCCGGATCGGCCAGTGACAGGTGCAAATGCATGCCTGACCCGGCTTCATTGCCAAACGGTTTTGGCATGAATACCGCTTCCATGCCGAAACGCCGTGCACAGGTGCGGATAAGACGTTTGGCAATGATGACGTCATCGGCTGCACGCATCAGATCGCGATAGCGAATGGTCATTTCATACTGGCCCGGACCATATTCGGAAATCAGGGTTTCCAGGGTAAGGTCAAGATGCTTTGCGCCTTCATAGACCGCATCAAACAGCGGTGACATTTCGTCAATCTCGTCAACCGACATGGTATTGCGAAGCGACGACCCGCGTTTGGTCATGGCATAGGATGCCGGGTGATAAAGGCCCGATGCATCGGGCGTGCGATCCACCAGATAAAATTCAAGTTCGAACGCCCCCATCGGGCGAAAGCCGAGTTTCCCGGCCCGTTTGACCTGTGCGGCAAACACATTGCGCGGGTCAACATCATGGGGTGTTCCATCTTCTTCATACATGGCAATCAACAGCTGCCCGCGACCGGTATGGGGCAGATAGCCAAGCGTGCCCGGCACCGGCCAGCACCGGCAATCGCCGCCGCCCCCGGTCTGGACCAGACCGCAATCATCAACATCCTCGCCCGTGACGTCCTGCCCGAAAAGGGAGCTTGGCAAGCCACGCCCGGACTTATAAATGCCTTCCAACTCGTGCCGACGGATCATCTTGCCGCGCCCGATGCCGTGGAAATCGGTCAGGATAATGTCGATGGCTTCGACATCGGGATATTTGGCCAGGAAATCCTGTGCTTCGGAAAGCTGCGATCCGCTGGGGGAGGAGGCATTACTGGTGGTCACGGTCTGGCATCCTGATGGTGGATTACGGGCGGTGGCCAATTATGGCCAGTTTGTCGGGCGGGCGGATTATTGCCCTTTGAAACGCCGGAAGAAATAGCGGTCCTGCGGTACACCTTCGGGCAGGGGTTCGGCAATCGTGCCGGGTACGTCGATCTTCTGATCGGAGGCGACAATCGCCCCGATCATCAAGGCAGGAGGCAGGGTCTGGCCGATAAAGGCCGCGATTTTGGCATTAAGGGCCTCGTCCCCGGTACCAACATCGGAATGGACAAGGGCAACCTTGCCTTTGAATTGTTCGACCGCCCTGGGCAGGGTTTCGAAAATATCGCCAAGGAACAGATGATCGTCATCGGGGATGCATTTCGGATGGGCGGCGATCTGACGATCAAATACAAAGATTTCCCGATCCGGCATGATTTCGCGCAGATGGTCGAATGTCCGGCCATTGCCCAGACCGACTTCCAGTACGATGCCGTCCTGATCCTTGATCATTTCTGCGGCGGCATTCAGGCAGTCGCGTTGGGCTTGCAGGCGGCGGATAACGCTGTTCAGACGGGACATAACGGGTGAGGCTCCGGGTTTTGGGAAATCGGGTCGTTATTGTTTGGGCATATGCGATCCCGCCTATCATGCCATGGGCGGGATCGATAAAAGATCAACCTTCGAACTTGGTCGCGTCAAAGGCCGGGACGCGCGCCCGGAAGGCATCAAGCCAGGCCACAAGCGCAGGATAGCTCGCGCGCCATTTGCCCTCAAAGCGCAAATCAAGATACCCGAGTGCACAGGCAATCGCGACATGCCCGATCGTAAGATCGCCTTCAAGCGATGGCGGGGTCTGGGAAAGTAGATCAAGCGATCGTTTGACCTTGTCTGCCTGATAGGACAGCCAGTCATCATGGCGCTTGTCTTCGGGGCGCATGCGGTTTTCATAAACCTGAAGAATCGCGGCATCAACAATGCCATCGCCAAGCGCCTGAAGCGTTAATGCTTCCCACCGGGCGTCGCTTTCGGTCGGATGCAGGGTGATGCCATCGACCTGCGCATCAAGATATTCGCAAATCACGCGGCTATCAAAAATCTTGCGGCCGTCATCCAGAATCAGGATCGGGATTTTGCCCAGCGGGTTCTGCTGGCGCAATGTGTCTTGCGGATCATTGGTGTTGGACATCTCGACGGTCAAACGGTCATAGATGCCAAGAATCTTGGCAACCATTTTGACTTTCCGGCCAAACGGCGACGGGCCACTGGAGCGCAGAATCATGATTTTCCTCCGGTCGAATCAATTGTTTGCGGGCAGTGTAAGGGGGAACTGCAAGCCGGTGGAAACGAAATTTTGCAAAATGCGCGCTAAGGCCAAAGCAGAGCTCAGCTTTGCGCGGACTGATCGGCATGCTGACGGTCGGTCTTGCCATCGCCAAGTCCCGAAAGATGCAGTTCGCGCGCCAGCCTTACAGCCGGGCGTGCCGCGAAAAGGACCGAGCCGATGATAAACAGCCACGTCCCGACATGCATCGTGGCCTTATCAAGAAACAGCACACTGCCGATGATGAACAACACCGCAGCAAGCAGATCGACTGTCGAATAGGCAATCTCATAGGCGCTATAGACCTGGCGGTGTTTCGGGCTGGCGTCAAAACGGCGTGAGCGAAACAGTTTCATGGCGGTCTCCCGTTGGGTGAATGATACAGTGCCAACGCATGGAAACCCGGATCGTTTCCGCCAAATTTCCGGAATGACGGTTTATCGCCGCCGCGCCCGGGGATGGGTGCCGTTATAGACTGCCATCAACTGTTCGGTATCGACCGCGGTATAGCGCTGGGTGGTCGAAAGCGACGCATGGCCGAGCAAATCCTGAATGGTGCGCAAATCCCCGCCACCGGCCAAAAGATGGGTAGCAAAGGAATGGCGCAACGCATGCGGGGTCGCCGTATCAGGCAGGTTCAAAAGTTCGCGGACCTTGCGC
The DNA here is from genome assembly GCF_023588965.1 of Thalassospira sp. GO-4. Taxonomy (NCBI): domain Bacteria; kingdom Pseudomonadati; phylum Pseudomonadota; class Alphaproteobacteria; order Rhodospirillales; family Thalassospiraceae; genus Thalassospira; species Thalassospira sp. GO-4. The sequence continues at coordinate 2,537,215 of NZ_CP097807.1, read as the reverse complement.
ATTTCACGTTGGGCGACCTGTGCGACCAGCCGTTTGCCGCGCGCGCCGACAAAAAGCGGTTCATCACCGTCCGGGGCAAACGGGCAGGCGCGGATATAATCATCGATGGCATCACGCACAATCTGCAAGACCGGGACAAGGCGCTGTTTGTTACCTTTGCCGGTGATGACCATCGAATCCCCGGTCGGGCGTTGATTGGCATTCAGGTCCAGTGCTTCGGAAATACGTAGCCCGCAGCCATAAAGCAGGGTGAATAATGCCAGATTGCGTTTGCCAAGCCATGGCTCATCCTGCCAGGCATCGGCATTTTCAAGCACCGCCATCGCATCATCAGGCGTCAGCGGCTTGGGTGTGGATTGCGGAAGGCGCGGGTTGCGGATGGATTGCACGGCGGCATTTTGCCCGCGCCCGGACCGTTCGAGAAAACGGTAAAAATTGCGCAGCGATGACAGCGCACGCGCCGTTGATGTTTTGGCCATGCCATCCATGCTGCGCCGGGCCAGCCAGCTTCGAAAATCGCGCGGGTTCAGACGCAGCAAATCTTTCAGATCAGGGACCGCGCCAAGATGGTCGGTGACAAACCCCAAAAAGGCATAAAGGTCGGCCTGATAGTTTTCCGTGGTGTGATCGGATGCACGTTTTTCATCGCAAAGCCACCCCCGCCAGTCGGCAATGGCTTCGCGCAGGTCGTCGGGCAGTTTAAGGGCGATCAGACCGTTTGGGTCAGCCATCTGCGTACCCCGAACTCGATCACGGATGCCAGGAACATGATCAGATCATTGGCCTGGGCCGGGCTGAAATATCCCGGTTCCTTGACGCCAAATGCAACGATACCGACCGGATCGCCATAAAACGGTGCAAGGCGGACGATTGCTGCTGACCGGATTTCCTCGGCCCGCGGACCAAAGATCGCCTCATCCCCGGCATCATCAGGCAACAGCCATACATCCTGTTCTTCGCCAAGAACCTGATCAACCGCACCAACAACGAGGCGCCGGACACGGCCACCACAGCTTGGCACCGGGGCCTCGTCGCATTCTTCAAAGCACAGCGCAATCGCATCAAGATCAAGCAGTTCGGGCACAAGGTCCTGAAGTGCTTCGACAAAGGTTTCAAAACCGCGCGCATTCAGCAATGCCAGAACCGCACGGTGAATGCGGCTTTGGGTTTCAAGATTGGATTTGGAAATATTGATCAGTTCGCTGGTTGCGCCGCGCAGCTTTTCGCGTTCATCGCGCAGGCGCGCCACGACATATTGCTGCATGTCGGCAACGCCATTGCCCAACTCGCGCACCGGCAATTCAAGACTTTCAAGCAAGTCCGGACGCGTCGTAAAGAAATCTGGATTCTCGGCAAGGTAGTTGACGACATCGTCGGCGCGCAAAGCTGTCTTTTCCATCGGTTCCGGCTTGAAAAATTAGAAATAAAAAAACCGGCTGCCACAATGCGGGCAGCCGGGTTAAATGCATGTTAAAAACCGGCGCACCGCGCGGTTTTTATCTGTCGTGCCGGATACGGGACGGCTTAAAGGATCGACTGGCCGGTTTTTTCCCAATCCGCCAGGAAGGTCTCAAGACCCTTGTCGGTCAGCGGGTGTTTGGTCAACTGGCCAAGAACCTGCGGCGGGATGGTGACAACATCCGCACCAAGGCGTGCCGAGTCGACAACGTGCTGCGGGCCACGGGCCGAAGCAACCAGAACCTCGGTCGTCCAGTTCGGGTAGTTGTTGTAAACTTCACAGATGTCAGCAATCAGCTGCATGCCATCAGACGAAATGTCATCAAGACGGCCAACGAACGGCGACACATAGGTCGCGCCTGCTTTGGCAGCCAGGATCGCCTGACCAACCGAGAAGCAAAGGGTAACGTTGGTCTGGATGCCTTCGTCGGTGAAGGTACGGCAAGCTTTGAGGCCATCAGCCGTCAGCGGCAGCTTGACGACGACATTGTCGGCAATTTTCGCCAGTTTGCGGCCTTCGGCAACCATGGTGTCGTAGTCGGTCGCTGCAACTTCTGCGCTGACCGGGCCGTCGACAACGTCACAAATTTCCTTGATCAGTTCGAGAAACGGTCGGCCTGTTTTTGCTACCAGCGACGGGTTGGTGGTGACACCGTCCACGAGGCCGGACATGGCGAGTTCGCGGATTGCGTCGATGTCAGCGGTATCGATGAAAAACTTCATTGGATTTCCTGTTTAGGACCTGTTGTTCAATGATGCGGTTAGCTGCTAGGGTCAGAGCCATCTGATGACGGGACCAAACCCATGGCTGTGGGACCGTTTACGTCTTTGCCTGACGGCCCGGAACCCGCAAATCAGGTTCGGCGCTACAGGCAATCTCACGGGGTTTATAATATATGAGTGCCGCAAAGGCCACATCTGGAAATCTGTTTGCTGATGATCCGGCCTTTCAGGTAACCGCACAGACGATTTCTGTGTTGCCGCCGCTGCCTTTGGCGGGGCCGTATGATTATCTGGTGCCGGAAGGCATTTCTGTGGCACCCGGCGACTTTGTCGAAATTCCGCTGGGGCGCCAAACCCAGCGCGGTGTTGTCTGGGGACCGGCCAAGGGCGATGTCGAGTCGTCCAAACTGCGTGAAATTTACGGCGTTCTCCCGACCGAACCGATGGCCGATGTAACGCGCCGGTTCGTTGACTGGGTGTCGGCCTATACCATGGCCCCGCAAGGTGCCGTTTTGCGCATGGCAATGAGTGTGCCCGATGCCCTTGAGGCCCCCAAACCGATTTTCAGATTTACGCTCAATGCGGATTTTGATGCGGCGTCGCTGCGTATGACACCGCCGCGCAAACGCGTTCTGGCGTTTCTTGCCGATCATCCCCCCATGGAGCAGGGCGATATCCTGCGCGAAACCGGGGCCGGGGCCAGTGTGGTCAAGGGGCTGGTCGAAGCAGGTGCCGTACAACGCTTGATGGTGACCCCGCCTTCGCCGTTTGATCTGCCGGATCTTGAAATCCCGCGGCCCGATCTTTCGGACGAACAGACAGCGGCGGCAGATGCCCTGTGTGCACAGGTCGAAAGTGGCGGGTTTTCCTGTACCCTTCTTGATGGCATCACCGGATCAGGCAAGACCGAGGTCTATTTTGAACCGATCCGTGCCGCCCTTGCCGAGGGCAAGCAGGTGGTGGTCCTGTTGCCCGAAATCGCCCTTTCGGCTCAGTGGTTGCAACGTTTTCGCGACCGGTTCGGTGTGAACCCGGCCCTGTGGCATTCGGAAGTCGGGCAGGCGCGGCGTCGCGATACCTGGCGGGCGGTGGCAGACGGATCGGCAAAACTTGTGGTCGGGGCTAGGTCGGCCTTGTTCCTTCCCTATCACGATCTTGGTCTGATTGTGGTTGATGAGGAACATGAACATGCCTTCAAACAGGAAGATGGCGTGATTTATCACGCGCGCGACATGGCTGTGGCGCGGGCCCATCTTGGCAATATTCCGGTGGTGCTGGCATCGGCGACCCCATCGCTTGAAACTTTGGCCAATGTCGAAGCCGGCCGCTATCAGCGTGTCGAGCTTGGCAGCCGTCACGGGGTGGCGGTTTTGCCCAGTGTCGAAATCATCGATATCCGTTCGGACAAACCCGAACGCAATCGCTGGATCACGCCGACCCTGAAAAAGCGGCTGGTTGAAACCTTTGCCAGCGGGGAACAGGCGATGTTGTTCCTGAACCGGCGGGGGTATGCGCCATTGACCCTGTGCCGGGCCTGCGGGCATCGGTTCCAGTGCCCGAACTGTACGGCATGGCTGGTTGAACACCGCGCCTGGGGAAAGCTGCAATGCCATCATTGCGGCTATCAGGCCAAGGCCCCTGATACCTGCCCGGAATGCGGGGCCGAGGGCAAGCTTGCCCCATGCGGTCCGGGGGTGGAACGCCTGTTTGAAGAAGCGGTCGAAACCTTTCCCGATATCCGGGTCGAGGTCGCGACATCCGATAATATCATGGGGCCAAAGGCCGCCGCCGAACTGGTCAAGCGGGTTCATAACCATGAAGTCGATCTTTTGATCGGGACCCAGATCCTTGCCAAAGGGTATCACTTTCCGATGCTGACCCTGGTCGGGGTTGTCGATGCCGATCTTGGTCTGGCGGGCGGGGATTTGCGGGCGGCTGAGCGCAGTTATCAATTGCTGACCCAGGTCGCCGGGCGTGCCGGGCGTGGTGATCGACCGGGCACGGTCATTTTGCAAACAGCCGATCCGGCCAACCGGGTGATCAAGGCGATTGCAGCTGGTGATCGCGATGCCTTTAACGAGGTCGAGCTGTCCCAGCGCATGACCCATGGCATGCCCCCGCATGGGCGACTTGCTGCCCTTATCATCAGCGGCAAAAAGGAAAACGAAGTCGACGAAGCCGCCTGGCGGATCGGCCGGGCAGCGCCGCGTGGCGATGGCCTGATGATTTTGGGACCGGCACCAGCACCGCTATCGCTGTTGCGCGGGCGCTATCGCCGTCGTTTCCTGATCCGTGCGGATAAAGGGGTGAAGATGCAGGCGCTTATTCATGACTGGCTATCAAAGGTCAAAACACCGGGCAGTGTCCGCGTGCAGGTCGATATCGACCCGTATAGCTTCATGTAAAAATGATTGGATGCGGCTATTGGGAATATTGTGACTGCCACCAGTCCAGCCCGTCCGGGCCAAGGTAGCGTTCAAAAATTGCCAGCAGCCGCCCGTCATCGCGCATTTCACGGATGATTTCGTCATAGCGGGCCAGAAAAACCTGTTTGTCAGGGTAATCCGATGCCTTGGAAAACGGATTGTAATAAGCCGCCCGGCGCAGCGGTGGATACAAAAAGGCAATCTTGCTGCGTTCGCCGCTTTGGATGGTTTCAAAAACAGTGCTCAGATAATTGACCGGTACGGCGTCAAACCGTTCCTGCAACAGCATCGGAATCAAAAGATCGTTGCGGGCAACCGTTTCGATATCCAGTCCGGATTCCCAGAATGCCTGTGTATAGGAATAGCCGGCAGCAGCCCCGATCCGGACATTGGACAGATCGGAAAAGTCGGAAAACCGGATATGGTTGCTATCTTCCTTGCGAATGGCAAAACGCCAGTCAAGCAGCAAGTGGGCTTCTTGCGGATAGGTCAGAAAGCGTTCGCGTTCGTCATTCAGCGACAGGGTCAGCACAATATCGGATTGTCCCTGTTCGGCATTATGAAGCAACCGCCGACCGGTATCGACAAAGCGGAATGTGTAATCTGTGATCCCCATTTCGCGCAGAACTTCGGTCATGATATCGACATCGATGCCAAGCGCCTTGTCATTGGACCACCATTTAAGGGGCGGTTCGCTCAGACATTCGATAATCAGTGTTCGTGCTTGGGCGGTGCTGTATGAAAACACCAAGACACACAGGGTCAGGCAAACAACTGCCATCTTGAAGATGGCATTTGTTTCATGGCGTGTGTCGATCGGTTTTCTCATTTCTGTCGTCCGTTGTGGGCGGCGGGAACCGGTGCAACTTGATATAGACAGAGATTTAAAGTGAAAAAGCATTGCGAAAACAATAATGCACGGACCGAAAGCCAACAATCAATCTGTGCATGGGCGGAAGAAACCTTTGGTCCGGTGACCGATCCGAAAGCACTTTGGGATCGCGCCATGCTCGAAATGCATGAACTTGGTGATGCCATTGATCAGCGTGATCTGTCCGAAATCGGCAAAGAGGCCGCCGACGTGATGATATTGCTATATCGGCTGATGGATCAGTTCGGTATGGAACTCGGCGCGCAATGCGACGCCAAGATGGCCATCAACCGGTCGCGGAACTGGCAGTCAAACGGCGACGGTACCGGTTCTCATATCTGATGCCGGACATTCCGGTGCCCTGACGTGATGTCCTGGACACGCCTGTCTTTATATAAGTGCGGGATGCCCGGGCTTAATGTCCGCACCTGATGCCCACACCTGATGCCCACACCTAATGCCCACACCTAATTTAAACGCAGGATATCGGGGCGAAGTTTATCGGTTCATGGCCGTGCGCCGGGTATATCAGGTGTGAACTCGGTTACACTTTTGCCGGGCTTTGATCTGTTTTGAGCAGGTCGGCCAAAAAGAATGTTCGTCCAAATCGGGGGATTCGTCGCGAAAATAGCGTGATCGAATACCCAAAGTGCCGTTTGGTTGATAAGGGCGCGTTATAAAATAGTCGTACATCCCCCGCAAAAACGGGTGTTTTCGCGGTGTTTCGGGCCTTCTTTGCCAAAGAATGAAAAAGAGCGTCCAAATGCGCTTGCGCGGGGGTTGCCCACGCCATGGACATGTGATACCAAACGCTCGCTTCCCGGAAGGAGACCCTTTCGGGAGACCATTTTTTTATACGTATCCGAGTCGTTCTCATAACCAGAATTGAGGGCTTTCACCGGTGTCCCAAAATACTGCCGCGACCGGGCTCCAAGGGCGCTATGCCACTGCACTTTTTGACTTGGCCAATTCGGCCAAGCAGCTTGATGTTGTGAAAGGCGATCTTGAATTGCTCGACCAGGCCATCGCAAACAGCGATGACCTCCGGAATGTACTCCGCAGTCCCGTGATTTCCCGGGACGTGCAGGCCAAGGCGATGGCGGCTCTTCTGGACAAGCTTGGCGTTTCCGAGTTGACCAAGAAGACCGTAGGACTTCTGTCTCAGAAGCGTCGTCTGTTTGCCCTGCCGGGTGTTATCGATTCCTACCTTTCCATGCTCTCAGCTCACAATGGCGAAGTAACCGCACAGGTCACCTCGGCATCCGAGTTGAAAAAAGAGCAAATCGAAGCCGTTACCGGCGCTCTCAAAGAAGTTGTCGGCGCCACTGTCAAAGTGGACCTTAAAGTTGATCCGGCGGTTCTTGGCGGTCTTGTCGTCAAGGTCGGTTCCCGGGTTTTTGATGCCTCGCTTCGTACCAAACTGCAGAAGCTCGAGCTCGCTATGAAAGGGGTTGCGTGATGGAAATCCGCGCCGCGGAAATCTCCGCTATTCTCAAGGATCAGATTGCCAATTTTGGCGCTGAAGCCGAAGTTGCCGAAGTCGGTCAGGTTCTGTCCGTCGGTGATGGTATTGCCCGTGTTTACGGTCTGGACAACGTTCAGGCTGGTGAACTCGTTGACTTCCCGGGTGGTATTAAGGGCATGGCCCTTAACCTCGAAGAAGACAACGTTGGTGTCGTGATCTTCGGTTCTGACCGTTCGATCAAGGAAGGTGACCAGGTTAAACGTACTGGCGCCATCGTTGACGTTCCGGTTGGTAAAGAACTTCTCGGCCGCGTCGTTGACGCACTGGGTAACCCGATCGACGGTAAAGGCGATCTGGGAACCAAAGAACGTCGCCTTGCCGACGTCAAAGCACCGGGCATCATCCCGCGTAAATCGGTTCACGAGCCGGTACAGACCGGTATCAAGTCGATTGACTCCCTGATCCCGATCGGCCGTGGCCAGCGCGAGCTGATCATTGGTGACCGTCAGACCGGTAAAACCGCCATCATCGTTGACACCATTCTGAACCAGAAGCCGGTGAACGATGCAGCGAAATCCGACAGCGACAAGATGTTCTCCATCTATGTTGCAGTTGGTCAGAAACGTTCGACCGTTGCACAGGTTGTCAAGGTCCTCGAAGAGCGCGGCGCAATGGAAAACACCATTGTCGTTGCAGCTACCGCGTCCGACCCGGCGCCGATGCAGTTCCTGGCACCGTTCGTTGCTTGCGCAATGGGCGAGTACTTCCGTGACAACGGCATGCACGCAACCATCTTCTATGATGATCTGTCCAAGCAGGCAGTTGCATATCGTCAGATGTCCCTTCTGCTTCGCCGTCCGCCGGGACGTGAAGCATTCCCGGGTGACGTCTTCTATCTGCACTCCCGTCTGCTGGAACGTGCTGCGAAGATGAATGACGAAAACGGCGCTGGCTCGCTGACCGCACTTCCGGTCATTGAAACCCAGGGTAACGACGTTTCGGCGTTTATTCCGACCAACGTGATCTCGATCACCGACGGTCAGATCTTCCTTGAAACCGACCTGTTCTACAAAGGCGTACGCCCGGCTGTGAACGTTGGTCTGTCGGTTTCGCGTGTTGGTTCGTCCGCACAGATCAAAGCGATGAAGCAGGTTGCCGGCTCGATCAAGCTGGAACTCGCTCAGTATCGTGAGATGGAAGCATTCGCACAGTTCGCATCGGATCTTGATCCGGCAACCCAGAAACTTCTGGCCCGTGGTGCACGTCTGACCGAGCTGCTCAAGCAGCCGCAGTACTCGCCGCTCAAGGTCGAAGAGCAGGTCGTCGTGATCTATGCTGGTGTTAAAGGTTATCTCGACGGTATCGCAGTGAACAAAGTTCGCGCTTTCGAAGACCAGTTCCTGTCGGAAATTCGTTCCGCTGGTGCTGATATCCTCGATGCGATCCGCACCGAGAAGGTTCTGTCGGAAGACAGCGAAACCAAGCTTAAAGCGTTCCTCGACAAGTTCGCGAAAACCTTCGCGTAAGACTGAAACTTAGGCGAAGGAGGAAACGCAATGGCTAGTTTGAAGGATCTGCGCTCGCGCATTGCCAGCGTCAAATCGACGAGGAAGATTACCTCGGCGATGAAGATGGTGGCAGCCTCCAAGCTCCGTCGTGCACAGGATGCAGCCGAAGCAGCCCGTCCCTATGCTGAACGCATGGGGACGATGCTGGGTCGTCTTGCAGCCGCCGTCGGTAGCAATGAAGGCGCTCCGAAGCTTCTGGCCGGTTCGGGTAAAGACAATGTGCATCTGCTCGTTGTCTTCACCGCAGACCGTGGCCTTTGCGGTGGCTTCAACGCATCGATCGTCAAAGCTGCCCGTTTGAAAGCCAAGGCCCTGCAGGCCGAAGGCAAAACGGTCAAGCTGATCTGTGTTGGCCGCAAAGGCGCAGATGCGCTCAAGCGTGAATTTGGTGACAGTATTGTCGCCCGGTATACCGGCATCGAAGGCAAGAAGGGCATTGATTTCTCTTCTGCTTCCGAAGTTGGCGATAAAGTTCTGGCGCTGTATGACGAAGGCGAATTCGACGTCTGCACGATCTTCTACAACAAGTTCGTGTCCGCGATTTCGCAGGTGGCAACAGCACAGCAGCTCATCCCGTTTGTCGGTGAAGAAGCTGCTGAGCAGGAAGAAGCTACTGGTTCTTCTGCGGTTTATGATTACGAACCGTCCGAAGAAGCCATTCTGGCTGATTTGCTGCCGCGTAACGTTGGCGTCCAGATTTTCGGTGCAATGCTTGAAAGCAGCGCATCCGAGCACGGCGCGCGTATGTCCGCGATGGATAACGCAACCCGCAATGCCGGCGACATGATCGACCGACTGAGCATCCAGTACAACCGCTCACGTCAGGCTCAGATCACCAATGAACTGATTGAAATCATTTCCGGCGCCGAGGCTTTGTAAGCGGGTCGCAGGAAGTTAACGGATAGCTTTGTCCGAGCAGGAGACAATACCTATGGCGAACAAGAAGGCGGGGAAAATTTCCCAGGTAATGGGCGCCGTCGTCGACGTTAAATTCGACGGCGAACTGCCTCCCATTCTGAACGCGCTGCATGTTGACAACAACGGTCAGCGTCTGGTTCTCGAAGTTGCACAGCACCTTGGTGAAAATGCGGTCCGTACGATCGCAATGGACACCACCGAAGGTCTGAAGCGCGGTCAGGAAGTCATCGACACCGGTGACGCGATCTCGGTTCCGGTTGGTCCGGAAACCCTTGGTCGTATTCTGAACGTGATCGGCGAGCCGGTTGACGAACGTGGTCCGGTTACCGCGACCAAAACCGCACCGATCCACCGTGAAGCACCTGACTTCATCGATCAGGCAACCGACACCGAAATTCTGGTTACCGGCATTAAGGTCATCGACCTTATCGCACCGTACACCAAAGGTGGTAAAATCGGTCTGTTCGGTGGTGCAGGCGTTGGTAAAACCGTTCTGATCATGGAACTGATCAACAACGTTGCCAAAGGCCACGGCGGTTACTCTGTTTTCGCTGGTGTTGGTGAACGTACCCGTGAAGGTAACGACCTCTATCACGAGATGATGGAATCGGGCGTTATCAATCCGGAAGGCGAATCCAAAGCCGCACTGGTTTATGGCCAGATGAACGAACCCCCGGGAGCACGTGCACGTGTTGCTCTGACCGGTCTGACCCTTGCGGAATACTTCCGTGACGAAGAAGGCCAGGACGTTCTGTTCTTCGTTGATAACATCTTCCGCTTCACCCAGGCTGGTTCGGAAGTGTCGGCACTTCTCGGTCGTATCCCGTCTGCTGTGGGTTATCAGCCGACGCTGGCAACCGACATGGGTGCGCTGCAGGAACGTATTACCTCGACCAAAAAAGGTTCCATTACCTCGGTTCAGGCAATTTACGTCCCGGCCGATGACTTGACTGACCCGGCACCGGCAACCTCGTTTGCTCACCTTGATGCAACCACCACGCTGAACCGTCAGATTGCCGAGCTTGGCATCTATCCGGCAGTTGACCCGCTCGATTCCACCTCGCGTGCACTCGATCCGGGCGTGATTGGCAAGGAACACTACGAGACCGCTCGTGAAGTTCAGCGTGTTCTTCAGACCTACAAAGGTCTTCAGGACATCATCGCCATCCTCGGCATGGACGAGCTTTCGGAAGAAGACAAGCTGATCGTGGCACGTGCCCGTAAGATCCAGCGTTTCCTTTCGCAGCCGTTCCACGTTGCAGAAGTCTTTACCGGTACTCCGGGCGTGTTCGTTCAGCTCGAAGACACCATCAAGGCTTTCAAAGCGATCTGCGCTGGTGAATATGACCACATGCCGGAACAGGCATTCTACATGGTCGGCACCATCGAAGAAGCCATCGAAAAAGCCAAGAAGATGGCCGAAGCTGCCTAAGGCAGTTTCGGTCCCCCTCCGGCTAAGGAGCGAGGATTGTCATGACTGATACGACTGTACTGGAACTTGTTTCACCGTCTGCCCTGCTCAAATCAGAGCCGGTCGAGATGGTCGTTGTTCCGGGCACGGACGGGAATTTTGGTGTGCTGCCGAAGCATTCGCCGATGATCTCGACCATTCGTCCGGGTGTCATCGACATCTATGCAGGTGGTAAGGTTTCCGAACGTATCTTCGTCGCCGGTGGTGTCGCAGAGGTTAATCCCGAGCGTTGCACCATTCTGGCAGAAGAAGCGGTTCCGGTTGCCGATCTGAAAGCTGACGAAGCACAGGCACGTCTTGAGCAGGCAACTGCCGACCTCAAGGCAGCCAGCACTGCCCACGACAAGGCAAATGCCGAGCGCGCGCTCGAAATTGCCCGTGCACAGATTGCTGCCCTGACCAACTGATCGTCAGTTGAAATATTCCTGAAAAAGGCCGCCCTTGTGGGCGGCCTTTTTTGTTGGTGGTGTCTCGTTCTGATAGATGTCCATCACATGAAGGTGACACCATAATTCAGGATGCGCTGCGCATGGCTTTTGGATGGCTTCGCAGCGTCCCTGACCTTGTAATCGGGATATCTCCATACCGAATTTCGCAGCCTTGTTGCGCAGATTCATGCCGCAGTCATGCGTGGCATGGACGGGGCCTGCTATCTGCTTTGCTGTGGGGCAGGTGTGGCCCGGTCTGGCTCGGTCCAGCCTAGCCGAGCCCAGCCCACGATCAGCGGAGGTACCTGTCTGGTGTGGTCTCTGGTCCTATCCCCGACGCCAGCCCGACTGTGCCCGAAGGGATGCCTGTTGCAAAACCCATCCGCCACCAAACCCGATGATGCCGATCAGTGCCACGGCCCCTGCCGCAAGGGGCGCCATCATTACCGCGGTCTCAGCGACGTCGAATGATCCGATGCGCGATGCTGCAAGCACCGCGACACTTGTCCCGGCCACCGTGCCCAGAACCCCGCTTGCCGCAACTACAATGCCGGTTTCAAGCGCGCCTGTCCGAATGATTTGCCCCGGTCGAATACCAAGGGCACGCAGCATCGCAAGATTGGCCGCGCCATCCTGGCGCAGGGCAATCAACCCGGTCACAATCACCAGCAAGGCCCCGACGGTTGCCAATACCGTCAACAGCAACAGAACGCCGTGCACCCGGTCAAACAGGGTGCCAAGGCGATCCATGACATCCGATACCCGGATCATCGGAACGGCGGGAAACTGAGCGGCAAGGCGGCTGATCGCGGCGGCGGTATTTCGGGATGCGGATGACGGGACGAGGTCAATTGTCGTGATCACGCCATGGGTAAATGGCGGCTGCATCGGGGACAATACCATCGGAAAATCAAGGCCAAGGCGCGACCAGTCGATCTTGCGCAGATTGGCGATCTTTACGTCATGTCGCTGACCCAGAATATTGACCGAAATGCTGTCACCGAGCCCAAGACCAAGTGCACGGGCAATATCGGCATCAAGCGACACAAGGTTTGCATTGATGCTATCACCCGGCCACCAATCACCAGCCACAAGTTCGGCCTTTTGCAATGTTGCGTTTGGGTGACGCGCCCAGGACAGACCCCGGTCACCACGGATAAACCAGTGATAGCGTCGCGGTACCTGATCAAGGACAACCGGCTTGCCGTTAAGATGGGTTACCCGACCATGCACGAATGGCATTTGTTCGATGGCTTCCACCGATGGCACGGCAAGGGCGGCAGTTCGGAAAGTGGCCTGCTGATCCGGGGGCAGGTCAAAAAACACCAGATCGGGTGTTTCGGTTGGCAAGACGGATCTGAGGTGATGTCCCGCCAGTGCCCCGAACACAATGACCGCAAACAGGCATGTCACTGCCAGACCAAATGACGCGGCAACAGTGACCGTCGGGCTGGTCGGGCGGGCAATATTGCGCAGGGCCAGTTTCAAGGCTGGCGATCCCGCGCATCGATGTGCGGCCAGTGCTGAAACCTTGCGCACCAAAAATCCGACACCGATAAATCCCGACAGACACAGCACAAGCACCGCGATCAAAATACCGGAAAACCATCCAGGCCCGATCAGGCGCATTGCAAACCAGATAACAGCGATGGCCGATGTCAGGATTGCTGCGCGCAATAGCCACACCCCGGAATGTTGCGTGCCTGACCCGTGCGGCGTTTTGTCGGTCTGATGGCGAAACAACAGGGCCGGCTTGACCGCGCATGCCGCGTGTATCGGCCCGATTGACAGCAAAGCCACAAAACACGCAACAAAGCCCGTAATATCAGTCCATTGATGGACTGACGGGTTAAGTGTAACACCAAGGTTGCTTGCAAATATCGGGGCGATCATACCGGCCAAAAGTTGGGTGATAAATGCCGATACAATCAATGCCACAACCGAAATTCCCCCGACCAACCCGGCGATGGTGATGCCAAGTTGGCCCGGTCTGACCCCGACAGCGCGCATCAGGGCAAACTGGTCCTGCCGCCCGTTCAAATCGGATCGAATGGCGTTGGCAATGGCGCTCATTGAAATGGCAAAGATCGCAATGCCGATCAAACTGACAAAGGCTGTGGCGAACTCGCCGATCCGCTCGATACCCGGGATGCCATCAGCAGCATTCACAATGCGCCAGCCACTTTCGGGAAAGCGGGCTTCGATATCGGCGATCACTTGACTGTTGGGGCGGGGATCAGCTTGGCTGCGTTCCAGTCGGCTATACCAGTAAACCTGTTTGTCTGAAGATAGCAGGGCGTTCTTTCGATAGTCATCAAGCGATACGATAATGCGCGGTCCCAGTGAAAACAGCCTGAACTGTCGTTCCGGTTCGGCCAGCAACCCTGCGCGAATACGGTATTGCTGATCGCCGAGATGAATGACATCGCCGATCGAAAGTCCGCTTTGATCAAGAAAATCCTGATCAACGATTGCCCCGGGCAGGTTTTTGTTGCCACCGGCATGATCATCATCATCGTTTGCCAGAATGGCGCTGACCGGGCCGGGCCGCGAAAGCTTCACATCCCCGAAAAGCGGATATGTCCGGTCAACGGCCTTGAGTTCCGATAAAATTCCGGGTTGATCGGGTTTGGGGTGGATCATGACGCGTTGTTCGGCACTGACACCCACAATGCCGAAAGTTTCAAGGAACCCCAACTCCGCATCTGTTGGCGGTCGGTGAAACAGCCGTAACGAGATATCGCCACCGATTGTTTGTTCGGCCGACTGGCGCAGCGCATCGCGTACTGAATGGGTCATGCTGACCGTCAGTGACAGGGTGGTGATTGCAAACACCAGGGTCGCAAACAGCGCCCATATGCCCGCAGTCGGTCTGCGAAGCTGACAATGGACAAAGCGACCGATGGCTTTGCATGCGGCGGAACGAAAAGAAGATGATGGCAGGCGGGACATGCGCGTCTCGCTGGCAGGTGGGTTACGGAGTCGGGGTTAAAGCCAGCCCCAGCCAGAAGGATTCGATCATTTTCATCAGATCGATGAATTCTGTCACATCGACCGGTTTGCGCAAATAACAGTTTGCCCCGGCAGCATAGCAAAGATCAACATCGTGGTCCGCACCCGACGTGGTCAGAACAATGACGGGGATTGAAGCCGAATTGGGATCATTGCGGATATCGCGCAGCATTTCGCGACCGTCCTTGCGCGGCATATTGAGATCAAGAAGAATCAGGCGCGGGCGCGGCGCATTCCGATAGGGGCCGTCTTGCTGCAGGAATTGCAACGCTGTCGTGGCATCCTTGACGTGATGCAGCTCCACCGGGCGTTTGAATTCCCGAAGAGCTTCGCGCACAAGACGTGCGTCACCCGGATTATCTTCAATCAGCAACAGATTGTTCGTTATGCCATTTGCGTGAGCCGACATTGCACCCATTATCCAATCGGGTGGGTAGTTATCCTATACCCCGTCCCTGTTTCCCGCTCTGCGAATCTCTTGAATTATAAAAAGAAAAGAGAACGATGGTTCCCCAACCATCGACCGCACCCCATATCCTAGAATAGCAATTTGCTAAATTAGCTACCCTTAAGACTGGTTCTCATACTTTGACACGAAAATCAAATCAATAAGGCCTTGTTAAAGTAGAAATCATTATTCTTACGTATGAAATATAATATCTCATAAGTGGTGGTGGAAGGGGAGAAGGGATATTTTTATCACCGCCGTATCCGCCGTATTTCCGGGCGGATCATGATGGGTGAAAACGGGTGGTATCGCCCGGCTGGCAACGTGTCGGGGAATGGTTGCCAGGTTCATCAACTGCAAACAGTTTTACAGCGCCATTCCGCGAATTTCCAGCCCCGATCATCGGGAGCGGCTTGGTCGGGATCTAGTTTGCTGTGATCCCGATCTCTTTTGCCAATGCATCAAACCGGGCGACGAGGTCGGGCTGATCGGCAAACACATCCGATGCCTTCTGATAGGCGGCCTGTGCCTTGTCCTGTTTCCCCAGAACCATATAGGCCTGCATCAGCCGTGCCCAGCCTTCCGGATCGTCCGGATTGCCGTCAAGACGATCGGCCAGTCCATCGACCATCGAATTGATCATGTCCTGACGTTCTTCGGGTGTCATTTGCTGGGCTGCGGCGACATCGTCCTGGCTTGGACCATTGGATGGCGCGGCCTTTGCGACATCAAGTCGCCCTTCGATATCAATTCCCTGGGCAAGGGCGGCATCCTTGATCCGGGCAACCACCATCGGCAACCATCCAGCATCAGCCGGGGCACTGTTGGCAAGCGCGATCCAGCGATCAACAGCCGCGGCAATATTGCCATCCTGTGCATCGGCAAGGCCCAGATAATACTGGATGCGCGGGTCGCCGCTTTGGGTTGTCGCGGCTTCTTTAAGGACACCGCGTGCGGTCGCATTGATCTGGCCATTGTCGCCCCGGATCAGGCTTTCGGCATACATGGCAAGATAATCGCCATCGCGATCAGACAGTTTGACGGCCTCAAGAAACGCAGTCTGTGCCTCGACCGGGCGGCCAAGCGCCATCAGGCTGGCGCCAAGCAGTTCCCACCCCTTAAGGTTTTCCGGATCGGCAATCAGCTTTTGCGAAAGATCACTGACCGCACGGTTGAGTGCGGCAAGCCGGTTGCTATTGATCGATTCTGCCTGTTGGATGGCATTGATTTCATCAGCCCGGCTGGCAATCGGGCGGTCGGGCATATCGGGGCTGCCAAGATCAAGATAAAGCCCGAACCCGCCAATCAGAAACAGCACAATCGCAAGGGCGGAATATATCCGAAGTGACGGCTTGCCGATGCCGGATGTCGCCCCACTTTCCCGGGCCTTGATGCGCTGATCCGCATTCAGGATACGGCGTTGTACTTCGATACGTGCCGCATTGGCCTGTTCGGTACTCAGGACACCGCGTTCGATATCGCGCTCGATCTCGGCCAGTTGGTCACGATAAACCGCAAGATCATGGTTCAGTTCACTGTTGCCGTTTTGATCGTCGTCATCAGACGCAGCATCGGCACCCGTTTCACGCTGACGCAGGACCGGCCAAAGAACAAAGCCCGCAACAAGAAGCGTAATGGCGGCAAGAACAATCCAGATGGTCATGAAGGTTTCCTAGCCCTGACGCTTATTCTGCGGGAACGGCTTTGGCCGCTGCCTTGTGGGAACGGGTCGGTGCACCAATCCGGTAACGTCTGTCCGAAAGCGACATCAGCCCGCCAAACACCATGATCAGGCCACCTGCCCACATCCACGGGATCATCGGTTTGACATAGAACCGCGTGATCCACTTGCCGCTTTCATCCTGATCGCCGATCACGGCATAGATATCGCCGGTAAAGCTTGATTGAATCCCGGCCTCGGTGGTGGGCATGCCTTCGACCGTATAGACACGTTTTTCAGGTGTCAGAATGACCGTGCGTTCACCCGGTGTGGCAATGGTGATGGTTGCTTCACGGGCGACAAAGTTCGGCCCCTGATATTCCCGGATCGCGCTAAGCGTAAAGGTATGATCGGCAATTTGTGCACTTTCCCCGACCGCAAGCGACTGCACGGCTTCTTCGGTCCAGGCTTGTGATCCGGTAATCCCGGCAACCACGATTGCCACCCCGGCATGGGCCAGCATGGTGCCATGGGCCGAACGCGGAAGGTTCTTCATCCGGCGCAGACTGGTGGCGAACGGTTCGCGCAAAAGTTTGATCCGCCCGGCCCATTCAAGGATCGATCCGACAAACAGCCAGGTCGCCAGTCCAAGCCCGAACAGGGCAAAGGCCGGCCCGCCGGCAAGCCACAAGGTGACCAGAACGACCACAACCGTTGCCGCCAGCGCGATCTTGAGCTTGTTGAACACGCCCAAAAGGTCGGCACGTTTCCATGGCATCAGCGGACCCAGTGCCATGGCAATGATGACCGGGGTCATGATCGGCACAAAGGTCGCGTTGAAGAACGGCGCGCCTACTGAAATCTTTTCCCCGGTCACGGTTTCAAGCAACAGCGGATAAAGCGTGCCCAGCAACACCATGGCCGCCGCAATCGAAAGCAGCACATTGTTAAACACAAGTGCGCCTTCGCGTGAAATCGGCTGGAACAGTCCGCCACCCCGAAGGTTGGGCGCACGCCATGCATAAAGGCCAAGCGACCCGCCAACCGTAATAAACAGCAAGAACAGAATAAACACGCCACGCGTCGGATCGGTGGCAAAGGCATGAACCGATGTCAGCGCCCCGGAACGCACCAGAAACGTTCCAAGCAGCGAGAACGAAAACGCCAGGATCGCCAAAAAGATCGTCCAGCTTTTCAGCGCATCACGCTTTTCGACCACAATCGCCGAATGCAACAGCGCCGTACCGGCAAGCCAGGGCATGAAGGATGCGTTTTCCACCGGATCCCAGAACCACCAGCCGCCCCAGCCAAGCTCGTAATAGGCCCACCAGGAACCAAGCCCGATCCCGGCGGTCAGAAACACCCATGCCGCCAGTGTCCATGGACGGACCCAGCGTGCCCATGCCGGATCAACCCGTCCTTCAATCAGGGCGGCAACTGCAAAGGCAAAGGCAACGGAAAACCCGACATAGCCCAGATACAGGAAGGGCGGATGGATGGCGATGCCCGGGTCTTGCAGCAACGGGTTCATGCCCTCGCCGTCAAGCGGCGGGTTGATCACGCGCTCAAACGGGTTTGAGGTCAGAACGATAAACAGAATGAAGCCAACACCAATCAGGCCCATCACGCCCAGCACGCGGGCCAGAAGCGTTGGCGGAAGATTGCGCCCGAATGCGGCAACCGCACCACCAAACAGGGTCAGGATCATTACCCAAAGCAGCATCGATCCTTCGTGATTCGCCCACACACCGGTGATCTTGTAGATCATCGGTTTGGAGGTATGGCTGTTCGACAGAACATTGAGAACTGAGAAATCAGACGCCACATATGCATAGGTCAGCGCCAGAAAACTGGCGGCGACCAGCGCAAAACAGGTGATCGCCAGTCGCGGCGCCACCATCAAAAGAACCGGGTCTCTGCGCGATGCGGCCAAAAACGGCAAGGTCGACTGGGCGAGTGCCACAACAAGTGACAATATCAGTGCGTAATGTCCGATCTCTACAATCATTAGGTTCTCTCTTGTGCGCCCGATTGCGAGATATAATCCCTTAAAACAGGCTTGGAAACCTTGCGGAATATCAAATATGCGCTATTTGCTGCACAACGCTGGGCGAAAATATGGCAATAGTCATTACATATTATGCTCAAACAGGCTATAAAACCGCTGTCAGGTGGCAGATTGGGCGGCCAGAGGTCAACAACGTATGAGTCAATGTCCCGTCATTGACATAGCGCAGAAAGAAATGTGGGCACGTCGTGCAACGACGGCCTCCATTGTCATTGCTGCGACCCTGATCATCATCAAGGCTGTTGGCTGGTTCCTGACGGACTCGGTTAGTCTGCTGTCCTCCATGATTGATAGTATGCTTGATGTCGGCACGTCTGTGATCAACTTCATGGCGGTCCGTTCGGCATGGCGCCCGGCCGATCATGATCACCGTTTCGGCCATGGCAAGGCAGAACCCCTTGCCGGGCTGTTTCAGTCGGCCTTCATGATCGGGGCGGCTGTTCTGGTCCTGGCAGAGGCCGCATCAAGGCTCAATGAACCCAAACAGATTTCCTTTGCCTATGAAGGCATCTGGATCATGGCAGTGTCACTTGTCATGACAGTCGGTCTGGTACTTTTGCAGCGCAAGGCGGTGCGAATGTCGGGCTCGGTGGCGGTTGATGCCGATTCCATGCATTATAGCAGCGACATTCTGGCCAATCTTGCCGTGATCATTGCCCTGTTTGCCGGGGTATCGGGATTTGCCTGGGCCGATCCGGCAATCGGCGCACTGGTGGCAAGCTTCCTGCTGTTTTCCGCGATCAAGGTCGGACGCAATTCGGTCAAGGTCCTGATGGATGCGGAACTGCCCGATTCCGACAGCCAGCGCATTATTGAACTGACCATGAAAAACGCATCGGTGATCGGCATTCACCGCCTGCGCACACGGTCATCGGGCGTGCATCGCTTTGCCGAGATCGAACTGATCATGGATGGCGGGATGTTGATGCGCGAAGCCCACACCATCTGCCATCAGGTAATGGACAGCATCCGTTCCGAATATCCCGATCTTGATATCACCATCCATCCCGAACCGCCCGAAGACATCCATCTCGATGAATATAGCGGCTATACCGAAGACCCGGAATTCTGGCACACCGGTCGCGCCAAACGCGCCGGCCAACACGACATCCCGGTGTCCAACGCCGGAAGCGAAGTCGCCGCGATGGGGCGCTAACCGCCAAAAGACTAGGCTTGAATGAAAACGGCTGGAAACATGTTCCCAGCCGTTTTGTTTATGATGATGTTGGGTGTGGCAATCAGTCCCAGCTAAGCGCGCCGCCGTTCTGATATTCGATCACCCGGGTTTCAAAGAAGTTCTTTTCCTTTTTAAGATCCATGGCTTCTGACATCCAGGGGAATGGATTTTCGACCTCGTTAAACACCGGGGCAAGGCCAAGCTGACCACAACGGCGGTTGGCGATGAAATGCATATATTGCTCACAGAGCTCGGCATTCAGGCCAAGGAAGCCATTGGGCATGGTGTCGCGTCCATAGGCCGCTTCAAGTTCGGCAGCGTCACGCAACATCGCACGAATTTCTTCCTGAAATTCCGCTGTCCAAAGATGCGGGTTTTCAGCCTTGATCTGGTTGATGACATCAATCCCGAAATTGAGATGGATGCTCTCGTCACGCAGGATGTACTGATATTGTTCGGCGATACCGACCATCTTGTTGCGCCGGCCAAGTGACAGGATTTGCGCAAATCCGGTGTAAAACCACATGCCTTCAAACACGACATAGAACGCCACCAGATCGCGCAGGAAATCCTGATCGCGTTCGGGCGTGCCGGTGGCAAAATTCGGATCATCAAGGTGCTTGGTATAATTTAACGCCCATGCCGCCTTGTCGGTGATTGACGGCACTTCGCGGTACATGTTGAAAAGCTCGCCCTCATCCAGACCCAGGCTTTCGACGATATACTGGAAGGTGTGGGTATGAACCGCTTCCTCGAAGGCCTGACGTAAAAGATACTGGCGGCATTCCGGGTTGGTCAGGTGGCGATAAATTGCCAGAACGATGTTGTTGGCAACAAGGCTTTCGGATGCGGCAAAGAAACCCAGATTACGTTTCAGCATCCGACGTTCATCATCGGTCAGACCATCGCGCGATTTCCATAATGCAATGTCGGCCTGCATGGAAACTTCGGTCGGCATCCAGTGATTGTTGCAACCCGCAAGGTACTTGTCCCAGGCCCAGCCGTATTTAAGCGGCAGAAGCTGGTTCACATCGGCCCGCGAATTGATCATCGCCTTGTCACTGACCGTGACACGACCGCCGGAACGGTCAATCTCTCCAAGGCCGGTAGCATCATTTGTGTTGTCACCGGTGTCGGGTGAAGCCGGGGCGTCGGTTGTGTGGTTGGACGCGATCGGGGCGTCGTTTTCAATCCAGTCAAGCATGGTTCTTCTTCCGGTTTCTGTTTACTGGCAGGCTTCGCAATCAGGGTCGTCAAGGGAACATGCCTTGCCCCAGACGTCCCCGCCGGTAATCGCATCGGATGCGGCGCTCGCATCAATGACGGCGGATGGACGATTGCTGACTGCGGGCGCTGGTGCTGGTGCTGGTGCAGGTGCGGTAACAGGCGAAGGCGATGGGGCAGGGCTTGCTGCTTGCGGGGCATTCACCACCGCATTCAGGCGACCATCGGTGCCCTTAAGTGTCGATTTCTCGACATGGGTTGCAGCACTTGATCGCAGGTAATAGGTGGTTTTAAGCCCGCGTAACCACGCCAGACGATACAGATCATCCAGCTTCTTGCCAGACGGATTGGCGATATAAAGGTTCAGCGATTGTGCCTGATCAAGCCACTTTTGACGCCGTGATGCCGCCTCGATCAACCAG
This sequence comes from Thalassospira sp. GO-4, assembly GCF_023588965.1. Lineage (NCBI taxonomy): Bacteria > Pseudomonadati > Pseudomonadota > Alphaproteobacteria > Rhodospirillales > Thalassospiraceae > Thalassospira > Thalassospira sp. GO-4. The sequence goes on along the minus strand of NZ_CP097807.1, from coordinate 2,515,876 downwards.
GAAGAATCAAGTTCAAACGCGGTCGCATAAAGTGCCTTCAGATCATCGGGAATGCGATCAATCTGCCCGATACTGCCATCATAATATTTCAGGTCGGAGATCATCACCTCGTCCCAAAGACCACGTTCTTTCAGGTCATGGACAAGGGCGGCATTGACCACCGTGAAGTCACCCGACATGTTCGATTTCACAAACAGGTTGCGATATGCCGGTTCAATCGATTGACTGACGCCGCAGATGTTGGAAATCGTCGCAGTCGGGGCAATCGCCATGGTGTTGGAATTGCGCATTCCAGTGGTTTTGACCCGTTCGCGCAGACCATCCCAGTCAAGGCGATGGCTTCGGTCAACAGTGAATTCCGAACGAACGTCGGCAAGCAGGTCAAGCGAGTCAATTGGCAGGATGCCCTTTGACCACAGTGATCCGTCAAAGCTTTCATACCGGCCGCGCTCGGCCGCCAGGTCAACAGATGCGGAAATGGCGTGGAAGGAAATGGCTTCCATGCTTTCATCGGCAAATGCGATGGCCTCTGACGAGGCATAGGCGATTTTCAGTTTCTGTAACGCATCTTGAAAACCCATCAGGCCAAGGCCGACCGGACGATGGCGCAGGTTGGAATAGCGTGCCTCCGGGATGGTGTAGAAGTTGATGTCGATCACGTTATCAAGCATCCGCATCGCGATTTCGACCGTTTGTGCCAGCTTGTCGTGATCAAGGCCGTCTTCGGTGACATGGGCCAGAAGATTGATCGAACCAAGGTTACAAACCGCGACCTCGTCAGCAGATGTATTGAGCGTAATTTCCGTGCACAGGTTTGACGAATGCACCACGCCACGATGCTGTTGCGGGGATCGGATATTGCACGGGTCCTTGAAGGTGATCCATGGATGACCGGTTTCAAACAGCATGGTCAACATGCGCCGCCAAAGATCCACCGCGCGCACGGTTTTGAAATTCGTGATTTGGCCGCTATTGGCCTTGGCTTCATATGCCTCATACGCGGTCTTGAATTTCGCACCATAAAGATCATGCAAGTCCGGCGTGTCATCGGGCGAAAACAGGGTCCATGGCGCATCTGCCATCACCCGTTCCATGAACAGGTCCGGCACCCAGTTGGCCGTGTTCATATCATGCGTGCGACGGCGGTCGTCGCCCGTGTTCTTGCGCAGATCAAGGAACTCTTCGATATCGATGTGCCATGTTTCGAGATAGGCACAAACAGCCCCCTTGCGCTTGCCACCCTGATTAACCGCAATCGCGGTGTCATTGGCGACTTTCAGAAACGGAACGACCCCCTGGCTTTGGCCATTTGTACCCTTGATATGCGCGCCAAGACCACGCACCGGGGTCCAGTCATTGCCAAGACCGCCGGAATATTTGGCCAAAAGCGCGTTGTCCTTGACCGATTTGAAAATGCCATCAAGGTCATCGGGCACGGTGGTCAGGAAGCAGGATGACAATTGCGGGCGGCATGTCCCGGCATTGAACAGGGTCGGGGTCGATGCCATGAAGACAAAGGTCGAAAGCTGATCATAAAATTCGATTGCCTTGGCTTCGCGGTCGATCTCACGGATGGCAAGACCCATGGCAACCCGCATGAAAAAGGCCTGTGGCAGTTCAAACCGCGACCCTTTGACATGCAGGAAGTAACGGTCATAAAGCGTCTGAAGTCCAAGATACTGGAAATTCAGATCACGTTCCGGCTTGATCGCCGCCGCGATTTTTTTCAGGTCAAACTTTGACAATTCCGGATCAATCAGGCCGGACTTGATGCCAGCCGTGATCGCGGCGGGGAAATAGGTCGCGTATCGTGCGCCCATCTCGGCCTGGGTGGCTTGTTCGGGCTGGTCGAAGACAAAGCTCAGGGCTTCTGTCCGAAGCTTGTCAAGTAACAGGCGTGCGTTGACAAAGGCGTAATTCGGTTCGCGCTCTACCAGTGTTCGGGCTGCCATGATCGGGGCAAGTGCCAATTCCCCGGTGGTGACACCGTCATAAAGGTTCTTTCTGGTTTCTTCCATGATCGGTGCTGTGCTGACGCCATCAAGGTCGCCACAGGCCTCGGCAATCACGGTCGCCAACCGGTCAATATCAAGCAACCTTTTGCTGCCGTCGGGCAGGGTGATATGAAGATCGGGCTGCCCGGCCTTTTTGCTTTTCTTGCGTGCATCAAGCTTGGCGCGTTCGCGCGCACGGTCTTCACGATACAGGACATAGGCGCGCGCAACCTTGTGATGTTCGCTGCGCATCAGGGCCAGCTCGACCTGATCCTGTATATCTTCGATCTGAAGGGTATGGCCCGGCGCGGCCCGCTTTAACAAGGTCGTGGTAACCTGATCGGCCAATCCATCGACAATGTCATGTACCCGACGTGATCCCGACGCGGTTTCGCCCTCGGCGGCAAGAAATGCCTTGGTCAGGGCTGTTTTGATTTTGGTTGCATCAAAGGCCGTGACCGATCCGTTGCGACGGATCACCTGATAGATGGTGTGTGAATTTGATGAAGGATCGGAAACGGCTGGCCGTTCCAACTCGACTGTTTCTGACATCGTAAGCCCCAATCATATGGGGGCAAAGGCCAAACGGAGGTATGCAGGGATGATTGGCGGTCTGCCAGTCAGATCACAAGCACTCCACCGGGACACCCCGCCCGTGAATGTTTACGTTCGCTCACGGCAGGTCTCCTGGCTTGCGGATCGATGCTTCATCCGGCCTTCCCGAAATGCCAAGCATTTCAGTGACCATGGTTGGATTAAAGCTAGCCGCTTACAGTTGCGGGGGCAGCTTCGGCATTGTCGTGCATATGCAAAACGCACCGAATTCCCTCTTAGCCTTCAAACCGATATGGTTCGGTAAGAAGGACCGTGATGTCTATATATTGGGTTCGGATTGAAAATTTCGTCAATATATATGTTTTCTTGACAGGTTTTACCGATCCCGGTGATCGGGCGCGAAGCCAAGAATTATCAGTCTATATAAGCAGATCCAAAAAAAGTGACGGGCCCTTTCGGGGCCCGTCCTTTTTTCTTCTTTGGTTTGCTGTGTCGGAACTTGATGACCGAAATCAGAGAACCGTAAGCATGCATGCAACCAGCGGATGGCGGACAATGTCCTTGTCGCGCAGCTGGACACAGGCGACATCTTCGACATTTTCAAGTCGTTCCGACATTTCCGAAAGACCCGACATTTCCGGCAGAAGGTCGGTCTGATCCGGATCGCCGGTCAGGATCATGGTGGAATTCCAGCCCAGACGGGTCACCAGCATCTTGAGCTGCCCGTATGTGCAGTTCTGGGCTTCGTCGATGACGACGAAGGCATTGTTCAGAGTACGGCCACGCATATAGCCGATCGGGGCAATCTCAATCGTGCCGTCCGAAAGGTATGTGCGCAGGCGCTTGGTGCCAAGGCGATCATTAAGCGCGTCATAAAGCGGGCGAAGATAAGGTGCCATCTTGGCTTCGACATCGCCGGGCAGGAAGCCGATATTTTCCCCGGCTTCAACAGCCGGGCGGGCCAGAACGATACGGCCGATATCACCCTTATCAAGGGCTTCGACCGCTTTGGAAACCGCGATATAGGTTTTACCGGTGCCTGCCGGACCAAGGGCAAGGACCAGGTTGAAGGCATCAATGGCCTCCATCAATGCGGCCTGGTTTTCACTTTTCGGGCGGATGTTGCGGCGGTAGCTTTGATCGCGTTGTCCTTTCTGTTCTGCGACTTCCCCCTGAAGCGGGTGCCAGTCAGCGTTCTTTTCATCAAACAGTTCATGGACATTGTTGTCGGACTGTTGCGGACGGTTACGACGGCGTGCTGCGCGCTTACCCATGACGATCACCTCATCAAATGTGCCAAAAAAGCAAAACGCGCCATTCCGTCATGGAAAGGCGCGCATTCAATTTTCATCTTGCGATGGAAGTGGCGGTAGGAGTTTCCGCCGGTCACAACATGTTGCATGTGCGATCCGGGGGGCGAAAATTCTCGTTGTAAGACGCTTTTTCGCGGCACTCGGGAACCCCTCCTGCGGTCCAGTGATTGACCGTTGATTGGAATCGTACCCCTATATGCAGTGTCTTGTCACGGTTTTTTGCACGATGAAATTTTCGTGAATCCGGATTGTGAGTCTTTTCAGTCATTTATCCCGCATCTGCGAAAGAACTTTTTTGTTCAACTCTGCGGTGTGACGGCGCTTCTTGCCGGAAGGGCGGCACTGATGATCCAGCTGATGGTCAAAAACGCGATCGACGTCACAAGGCATCCGACCAGCCCGCCATAGGAATAGGCAACGCCAGACAGAATGGTCCCGCAAAGCCGCCCGATGGCATTGGACATGTAATAAAACCCGACATTCATCGCGACCTTGTCGCCATCGGCATAGGCAAGGATCAAATAGGAATGCAGCGACGAGTTCACGGCAAAGACAATGCCGAACACCAAAAGCCCGCCCAGAACTGCAAGTTGCGGCGCAATCCCCTGTGTGACGGCAGCGGCAATGGCAGTGGTCACCGCGATCAGGGCTGCGATCCAGAACCGGGCGGTGCGGCCATCGGGTTCGTGTGATCCGGCCCGCAGCATTTTGGGCGCGAAGGCCTGAATGAAGCCGTATCCGATCACCCAAAGCGCCATATAGGTGCCAACCTCGATATGGTTCCAGCCCAGTTCGGCCGCCAAAAACACCGGCAGGCCGACCACAAACCAGATATCACGCGACCCGAACAGGAAAAGCCGTGCCGCCGACAGGACATTGATCTTGCGGTCACGCGAAAAGACGTCACGGAATTTGGGTTTGATCTTTTCTGACGGTCCGGACATCGCATTGCCCAGTGACAGTGCAACCGCGATCAGTGTGATGGCAAGACCGACTGCCATGGCAAGCAACGCCCCGGAAAATCCAAGCCAGGACAAAAGCGCACCGCCCATGAAAAAGCCGACGCCTTTAAGGGCGTTTTTCGACCCGGTCAAAAGGGCAACCCATTTGAAAAGCGCACCCCCGGCATCGGCAGGCACCAGAACCTTGATTGCCGATTTGCTCGACATCTTGGTCAGATCCTTGGCCACACCCGATGCGGCCTGAAGTCCCATGACATAGATAACCGAAATGGCCGGTGCCCAATCGGCCTGTGTTTGCGAAAGCGCGGCAAGCGATGCGATCTGAAGGATCAATCCGCTATAAAGGGTAAAGCGCAGCCCGCGTGTTTGTGCCAGCCATCCGCCAACCAGATTGGTTACAATCCCCGCCACTTCATAGAGGATGAACAGAAGGGCAATTTCAAATGCCGAATAGCCAAGGGCATGGAAATGCAACAGCACCAGCATCCGCAACGCCCCGTCAGTCAGGGTAAAGCCCCAATAGGCCCCGGTCACAAGTGCATAATTGCGAATGGCAGATGACATGATCGGCATTCCTAAAGCGATTGCGCGACTTTGGCAGCCAGATCCGCCATACGACAGACATAGCCCCATTCATTGTCATACCAGGCCAGTATTTTGACCTGTCGCTTGTCGATCACCATTGTCGATCCGGCATCAATGATCGAAGACCGGCTGTCATTAAGGTAATCAACACTGACCAGCGGGCGGTCTTCATAGCCCAGAATACCGGCAAGATAGGTTTCCGATGCCTCGCGCATCAGGCGATTGACCGTTTCAACATCGGTATCGCGTGCCACTTCAAACACGCAATCGGTCAGCGATGCGTTAAGAAGCGGCACACGCACGGCAATCCCGTTCAATTTGCCCGCCAATTCCGGATAAATCATCGTGATCGCGGTGGCGGAGCCGGTGCTGGTCGGGATCAATGATTGCAGGCACGACCGCGCCCGGCGCAGGTCATTATGCGGAAGATCGACAATCGTCTGGGTGTTGGTCACATCATGGATGGTGGTGATCGAACCATGCTTGATGCCAAGTTGTTCATGCATGACCTTGACCACCGGGGCCAGACAATTGGTGGTGCAGCTTGCCGCGGTCAAAAGATGATGTGTCGCCGGATCGTAAAGATCATCATTGACGCCATAGACGATATTAAGCGCACCTTCCTTGACCGGGGCTGCGACAATGACCTTTTTCACACCCTGATCAAAATAGGGCTGAAGCGTTTCGGGCGTTTTGAATTTGCCGGTGCATTCCAGAACGATGTCGCACCCCATGCCGGTCCAGTCGGTGTCGGCCGGTGTGGCGTTTTCGGAAAACGAAATCTTGTGGGTCTGATCAATCACCACCTGATCGTCGATGCAATCAACCCGGTTGGGCCAGCGGCCATGAACCGAATCAAATTCCAGAAGATGGGCCGCGGTTTTGGCCCCGCCCCGGATTTCATTGATATGAACAAATTCAAGGTTCGGGTGGCCCCAGCCCGCCCGTAAAACCAGCCGCCCCATGCGGCCGAAACCGTTGATGCCGATGCGTATTTTCTTGCTCATCTCGATAACCTGAATGCGTGGATTACTTGTTTTGCGGGGCGGTGTTTGATGCGAACCAGCCACGTGACCGGTTGGCAATGGCAACCAGCGACAACATCACTGGCACTTCGACCAGAACACCGACCACGGTCGCCAATGCCGCACCCGATGAAAAGCCGAACAGGCCAATGGCGGTGGCGACGGCCAGTTCAAAGAAGTTTGATGCACCGATCATCGCCGACGGGGCGGCAATCCTGTGCTCCACCCCCAGAAACTTGTTGGCGGCATAGGCGATGGCGGCAATGAAATAGGTCTGCAAAATGATCGGCACGGCGAGAAGCGCGATGATGATCGGCTGGGCAATGATCTGTTGCCCCTGAAAGGCAAACAGCAAGACCAGTGTTGTCAGTAGCGCAATCATCGAAACCGGTTTGAGCCGGGCATCAAATGCATTGAAATGATCAATGCCGCCCTTCATTACCCGACTTCGGATCACCTGACCGGCAATCACCGGAATGACGATAAAGGCGACGACCGAAATGGTCAGGGTTTCCCACGGAATGGAAATCGCCGAAATACCAAGCAACAGCGCAACAATCGGGGCAAAGGCGAAAATCATGATGGTGTCGTTAAGGGCCACCTGCGTCAGGGTGAAATTGGCATCCCCCTTGGTCAGATGCGACCAGACAAACACCATCGCCGTGCACGGTGCTGCCCCCAAAAGGATCAGGCCTGCGATATAGCTTTCAATCTGGGCCTCGGGCAAAAGCGGGCGAAACAGAAACCCGATAAACAGCCAGCCAAGGGCTGCCATGGTGAACGGCTTGATCAGCCAGTTCACGCCAAGCGTCACGCCAATGCCGCGCCATTGCCGACCGACTTCGTGCAGGGCGCCAAAATCGACCTTCATCAGCATCGGCACGATCATCAACCAGATCAGAACCGTCACCGGCAAATTGATCTCATAGGCCGTCAGATTGCCGATCGCCTGAAACAGGGCCGGAAACAGTTCGCCAAGCACAATGCCGGCCACGATGCTGACCGCAACCCAGACCGTAAGGTAGCGTTCAAACAATCCCATGGCGGCGGTCTCCTTTTTCTGTGTCATGCATCCTCGCGATCTGAAATATGGCCGATCCTGTCGATTTCCTTTTGCAGCGACAGGCGATCAAGCGATGCAAAAGGCAGGCTTGTGAAAATCGAAATCCGGTTGCGCAGCATCCGATAGGTATCGGCAAAGGCCAGCCGTTTTTCGGCGTCGCTGCCGGTAACCGCGGCCGGGTCGGGCACACCCCAATGGGCGGTCATCGGGGATCCGGGGAAGATCGGGCAATCTTCATTGGCGGTGGCGTCGCAAACGGTGAAAACGAAATCAAATTTGATCTCGTCCTGTTCGGAATAGACCTCCATCGCCTTTGAGGAAAAGCTGCTGATATCGTGCCCAAGGCTGCTCAGAAGCTCCTGCGCATAGGGGTGAATTTCGCCCCGTGGGTAGGACCCGGCGCTAAAGCCAAAGAAATGATCGTGACCTTCCTTTTTCAGGATGGCTTCGGCCAGGATGCTGCGCGCTGAATTGGCCCGGCACAAAAAAAGCACGTTATAGGTTCCACCAGACATGTGTTCGTCCCCTGAAAGGCAGATTGAATTAACAGCATTCTGTCTTTGGTGCCGTTACCGGTGCCAGCCCGCAAAGCTCCGGGCGCCCCTGACAGCAATCATCGGTCAGAAATCCCAGCAATGCCCGCATGGCGGCGGGTACAATGCGATAAATCATGGATCGGCCATCGCGCGTGGCGGTGATCAGTCCCGCATTGCTCAATGTCGCCAGATGCGATGACATTGTGTTGTGCGGGATGCCGATCTGGCGTGCCAGTTCCCCGGCGGCCATGCCGGTTTCCCCGGTCGCGGCCAGCAAGCGAAAAGCAGCCAGTCTGTGTTCCTGCGCCAATGCGGCCAGAGCGGTAATTGCGTTGTTTGTGTCCATATGTCTGGAATTATCGACATATCGATCGCTTGGCAAGTGACAATTGCGTGTCACGATGCTGTTTCAGGCCAAAAGTCGATTTTTATGATTTAGTATCAATACCTTATTCACAGCACAAAAATATGTTTAAATAACTAGAAATATAGTTATGATTGCGACATGAAAGAAAAAGACATTGCACCTGCCTTTGCTGCACTGGGTCACGAAGCCCGATTGAAAATCTATCGCCAACTGGTCAAGGCCGGACGCGATGGGTTGAATATTGGTGATATTGGCCGTTTGCTTGGATTGCCGGCATCGACCCTGGCGCATCATCTTGGCACGCTGGTTCAGGCCGGTCTTGTCACCCAGGAAAAACAGGGCCGTGAAACCCGCAACCGGGCGGATTTTGACGTGATGCAAAATATCGTCGGCTTCATTGCCGATGAATGTTGCAGCGGTGTTGATCTTTCACCCTTGTCATCAGGCGGTTCTACAACCGAAACCGATGCCACAAGTAACAAGGATTCCAAGGCCCTTGCATAAGCGGGTCTTTTGTTTGGGATAATATAACTAATTTTCTAGGGATATGGATATGACTGCCCTGACATTGCAACTCCGCCGTATCGGCGTTTCAGCCCGTCATTTTGACCGCGTTCTGTTGGCGGGACTGGCGATTTTGCTGGCGGTCTATCTGTTCGATCCTGCGCAACTGGTGCCAAGCATTGAATTCACCCTTGATGCCTTTATGGGAACCGCGCCCTATTTGTTGCTGTCGATTGCGATTGCTGCCTATGCCACGGCAAGCGGGGCGGATAACCTGATCTCGCGGGCCTTTGCCGGGCATCCGGTGCGCATGGTCTTTACCGCAGCCGCATTCGGGGCCTTGTCACCGTTCTGTTCCTGCGGGGTTATTCCGCTGATTGCCGCCCTGCTGGCCATGGGGGTTCCGCTTGCCCCGGTTATGGCATTCTGGCTGGCATCGCCGGTGATTGATCCGGCGATGTTTGTTTTGACGGCGGGCACCTTGGGAACCGATTTTGCGGTGATCAAAATGATTGCCGCCATCGCGCTTGGTCTGATGGGCGGGTTCGTCACCATGTGGCTGGTGGGGCGCGGGTTCCTGTCTGATCCGCTGCGCGACGGGGTTGGCAATGGCGGATGCGGCGGGGCCAAGGTGCGCGCGCCCAAGGAAGTCGTCTGGAAATTCTGGCAGGATGGCGACCGGGTTACCAGGTTCCGCAAAGCGGCGCTTTCAAACATGATCTTCCTTGGCAAATGGATGGCTTTTGCCTTTTTGCTCGAAAGCATGATGGTGGCCTATGTTCCGGCCGAAAGTGTCAGCGGCCTGCTTGGCGGGGATGGCGTTGGTCCGATTGCCATTGCCACCCTTGTTGGTGTTCCGGCCTATTTGAACGGTTATGCCGCCCTTCCGGTGATGCAGGGCCTGATTGCCCAGGGCATGCAATCGGGGGCGGCGATGGCGTTTCTGGTCGCGGGCGGGGTGTCGTCAGTTCCGGCGGCAATTGCGGTGTTTGCCTTGGTGAAAAAGCCCGTCTTTGTCCTGTATCTGGCCTATGCGCTGGTCGGATCGTTCGCAATCGGGGTGATTTCGCAGATTTGGCTGGGCTGATTGCAGCCCTACATGCCCGATATGACGATTTCACGGTGGCATTGGGCGTAAAAATCGCTACATTGCGCGCCAAGAAATTCATATCGGATTAAAGTTGATAACCATGTCGATGATTGACCAGCAGGTATCGCGTCGCCGTACCTTCGCCATCATTGCCCACCCGGATGCGGGTAAAACGACCCTGACCGAAAAGCTGCTGCTGTTCGGGGGTGCCATTCAGATGGCCGGTGCGGTGAAGGCAAAAAAGGAGCAGCGCGGCGCACGTTCGGACTTCATGAAGATCGAACAGGACCGCGGTATTTCCGTGTCTTCGGCTGTGATGACCTTCGAGTTTGAAAAGAACATCTTCAACCTGCTTGATACGCCGGGCCACGAAGACTTTTCCGAAGATACCTATCGCGTGCTGACCGCGGTTGATTCCGCCGTCATGGTGATTGACGGTGCCAAGGGTATCGAGGCCCAGACCCGCAAACTGTTTGAAGTCTGCCGTCTGCGTGACGTGCCGATCACGACGTTTGTCAACAAGCTTGACCGTGAATCCCGCGATCCGTTCGAACTGATTGATCAGATCGAACAGGACCTGGCCCTTGATGTGTCGCCGGTAACATGGCCGATCGGGTCGGGCCGTGATTTCCATGGTTGTTACGATGTGGTCAATGATCAGCTTCTGTTCATGGAAAAAGGCGGCAATGTCGTCAAGGAAGCCATCCCGATCAAAGGCCTTGACGATCCGAAGCTTGATGAGCTGATCCCGGATTATCTTCTGGAAAAGCTGCGCGAAGAAGTCGAAATGGTGCGCGAAATCTGCCCGCCATTTGATTTGCAAAGCTATCGCGAAGGGCATCTGACCCCGGTCTTCTTCGGGTCGGCTGTCAATAACTTTGGCGTGCGTGAATTGTTGCGCGGCATTGGCGATATCGCCCCAACCCCGCGCCCGCAAGAAGCCGCAACCCGTCTGGTCGAAGCAGTCGAACCCAAGGTCGCAGGCTTTGTATTCAAGGTTCAGGCAAACATTGACCCGAACCACCGCGACCGTATTGCATTCATCCGTCTGTGTTCGGGCCATTTCAAACGCGGCATGAAGCTTAAGCACGTCCGTGCTGGCAAACAGATGGCGGTGCATAACCCGATGCTGTTCTTTGCCAATGAACGTGACATTGCCGAAGAAGCATGGCCGGGCGACATTATCGGCATTCCGAACCACGGCACGCTGCGTATCGGTGATACCCTGACCGAGGGTGAAGACCTTCGCTTCCGCGGTGTTCCGGCCTTTGCCCCGGAATTGCTGCAGAAAGTCCGTCTTGATGACCCGCTTAAGGGCAAGCACCTTCAGCGTGCCCTTGAACAGCTTGCCGAAGAAGGCGCATCCCAGGTCTTTAAACCGATGATGGGGGCGGACTGGATCGTCGGTGTGGTCGGGCAGCTTCAGTTCGAAGTTCTCAAGGAACGCATCGCGGCTGAATATGGCATCAAGGTCCATTTCGAACAGACCCCGGCCTATGCGGCGCGCTGGGTCATGGGCGATGATCCGCTTGAGATCAAGAAGTTCCGCGATTCAAACCAGTCGGCACTGTTTGAAGACCATGACGACACACTGGTCTTTATCGCGCGTAACGCCTGGCACCTTGAAACCACGCAACGCGATTGGCCGAACCTTAAGTTCGAGTCCACCCGCGAACAAAATATGGTTGCTGCCTGATACAGGCATTCCTGCCAAATGCAAAAAGCCGCCCATCGTCGGGCGGCTTTTTTATTGGAATGACGCTGTTGCCTACGTGCCGATAAAATACCGCCCGACCGCCACCAGAACCATCCCCACGGCCATGGCCGCAAACAGGTTGCGCGCAAGCGCCATGGTAATGACAGTGGCTGCCGCACCGGCAATGCCGATGGCCCCGGCCGAAAGCGCACTGGGCACCCAGACCGAAATCAGAACCGCACCGGGAAGACGTTCGAGCACATGCGCCCAGCGGCCATGTTGCGGCAACCGATCGGCCATCAAAAGCCCGCCCAGACGCATGCCATATGTTACAGCCGCCATGCCAAGGATGGTCAAAACGGCTTCAAGGCTGAAAGTCGTCAGATCAGGGAACTGGGTCATTTGCTGGCCTCCGGGCTGAGTGTGCCTGTGGTGTCAGTGCCCTCTGGCGCGCCATAGGCATCACGGCCTTCCACGGCAAATTCGGCCTTAAGGCTGTCATCATCCATATCCGGGCGCCATGTCAGGGCCGCGGTGACAACACCGGCCCCCGCGCCGGCCAGGATCGACCAGGTGCCGGGCAGGGTATAATGCCCGATGATCGATCCGATTGCGGCGGCCACCCACGGTAAAAGGTCAACCTTGCCCTTCCACATGCCGATGGTCAGGGCCGCAAACACAGCGGTAAAGGCGAAATCAAGCGCATAGACTTCCGGGTCGGGAATACCCCCGCCCAGCAGGTAACCGGCAATATTGCCCGTCGCCCAGACCACACCAAGAAAGATCCCGCCACCCAGCAGAAAGCCCGGATTGGCAAGGTTTGGCTGGGTCATGGTCACCGCCCAGTTTTCATCGGCCACCATATGCATGCCGCAAATCTTGACCCAAAGCGGACGGCTGCGAAATACCGGGCGAAGCGACGCACCGATCAGGATATAGCGCATATTGATCACCGCTGTTGCGATGATGATGGTGGCGGCCGGAATGGTTTCGCGCCACAGATCAACCGACACGAACTGGGCCGATCCGGCAAATACCGTCAGGCTCATGAATAAAAGTTCGCCCAGCGACAAGCCGCGCTGGGACGCAAGAACGCCAAGCACCGCGCCAAAGATAATGGTGCTTGGCAAAAGTGGCAGGCACGCGATCGCGCCGCGTCTGATGGTATCAGGGTCGAAATGCCCGATTTGGGCAGGTCCGGGGCGTGACATTTCCGACATTTCCTATTGTTTTATGCGCCAGTTCATTTGGGGGCGACTGGCGGTTCCGGTTTGCTGGTGGGCGAGGAGCCAAGTCTTACAGGCTCCACTATCGGGCAGATCAGACAGGGCGTATTGGACGATATTGCTATTGCCCGATCAGGTGGTGATTTGAAATTCACACCCGCTTTGCGCCAAAGTCTTCGATCAGAAGGTCAAGAAACAGCTCGGCAACCGGATCAAGCTGCTTGTTGGAATCAAAGCTTGCCTGAAACATTGCCTCGACAAAGAACTGATCGGGGCGGATCGGGCGCATCCGTCCGGCTTCGACGAACTGTTTGGCATAATGTTCGGGCAAATAGCCCAGAAACGCACCCGACAGAATCAGGCGTGCCTCGGCCTCCATATCCGAAACCGTGGCGTGCGGGCGGGCGATCGCAAAATCCTTAAGGTCGCGGCCAAGCCAGAATTTGCGCCCGACAATCCGGAAACGCCGGATTTCGTCAATGTCGATTTCACTGTCGGGCTGATGATAAAGCGGGTGATCCACCCCGCAATAAAACCGGTGCATTTCCGGATAAAGCGAGATGTAGCTTAACCCCAAAACCGTTTTGGGAAAGGCACAGACACCGACCTGAATGGCGCCGGTCACGACTTCGCGCAGCAAATCATTGGGCGGATAGGTCACAACATTCAATGTTACATCCGGGGCCTGTTCGACAAAACGCGCGATGGTTTTTTCAATCTGGCGCGCCCCCGGATCGGTGATGGTGTTGTCGGTCAAACCGATGGTCAATGTGCCATTAAGCTTGTCGCGGAGCGACCGCATCTTGGTTTCATAATGCGATACCGATTTGAACAGGCGATGGGCTTCTTCGAATACCACCTGGCCTTCACGGGTCAGGGAAAAGCCGCTGCGCCCGCGTTTGCACAGACTAAATCCAAGCCTTGTTTCAAGGGCGGTGACATAACTTGAAATGGTCGACAGTGACAGATTGAGTTCACTTTGTGCGGCTGCAAATCCGCCGGCTTCAACGATGGTCAGAAAAATACGCAAAAGCTTGAGATCGGTTTGTTCCATCGCCATTCCGACACATCCCCCGTGACTTACTTTGAAGAATCCCAAAGTAAGTTTCAGCATTACGTGATTTTTTCGGGTCGCGCAATTTGATCTGCTAGGCAAACGACATCGCTGTTCTGGGAAAAGGCGGTGGCAAGAAACAAAAACACAGGCGGGCCAAGACCCGCCAATTATCAGAGGTGGATCACATGGACGACATGAAAAAGGGTATCAGCCGCCGTTCCGTGCTGGCAGGGATTGCTGGCGGTTCTGCGGTTGCGATGGCGGGGATCACGGGTTTTCCGGGCATTCTGAAAGCCCAGGAAAAAAGCCTCAAGATCGGGGCTTATGGCGGGTATTTCAAAGACAGCTTTGACAAGCATATCTTCCCCGAATTCACCAAGGCGACCGGCATTGCCGTCGAATCGATTGCCCAGCCGACGGGCGAAGCATGGCTGGTGCAGCTTGAACAGGCAGCGCGCGCCGGTCAGGCACCAGCCGACGTATCGATGATTTCACAGGTCAGCATGCTGCGTGGTTCAGCCGCTGGCATCTGGGCGAAACTTGATCCGGCCAAAATGCCTAATGTTGCAAACGTCATCCCGGCCTTTATCAACAAATATGATGATGGCAGTGTTTGCGGGGTTGGTGCGGTTACCTGGTACATCACCCTTGTTTCCAACTCTGACGTGATTGGCGAAGCACCGACCAGCTGGGCCGAACTTTGGAAACCCGAACGTGAAGGCCAGCTTGGTCTTCTTGCGCTTGTCACCAACTCCTTCCTGCTGGATGTCACGGCCAAAACCTATTTCGGTGGTCAGGAAATCCTTGATACCGAAGAAGGCATTCTCAAGGTCATGGACAAGCTGGCCGAACTCAAAGACAACGTGCAGCTTTGGTATCGTGACGAGGCCCAGTTCGAACAGGCACTCAAATCGGGTGAAATCCCGATGGGTCAGTATTACCACGATGTTGCCGGTCTTGCGGCGGCCGATGGTTATCCGGTGCGTTCGACCTTCCCCAAAGAAGGCGGCATTAACGATTCCGGCAGCTGGGCGGTTTCCAAGGCTTCTGAGAAGCTCGATCTGGCCCATGTCTTTATCGATTTCATGAGCCAGCCGGAAATCCAGGCATTGCTGTCGCGCAAGGTCGGCACATCCCCGACCATTCCGCGGGCCAAAACCGGCCTGACCGATGCCGAATTCGCGTCGGTTTCCTCGGAAATCGAACCGATCATTCCGCGTTATGACATGTATCAGCAGCGCGCCGACTGGCTGTCGCAGAAATGGACCGAACTGATTGTTGGCTAATTGCCAATCAGGGTCCGGCTTTTAACAGCTGATCTTGCAGACAGGCAGCATGCCCGGGGTGCAAATCACCCTGCCGGTCATCGACCATGGCCACGGCATGCTGCCTGGTTGCCTTGTCCAATGTCATAAACAGGATGCCCAATGTCTGGTCTGGTCTTTGATTCCATCGAAAAGAAGTTCGGTGACTTTACCGCCGTTCATGAAACCAGCCTTACGATCCCCAACGGGAAATTTGTGTGTCTTCTGGGGCCGTCGGGCTGTGGAAAGACGACCTTGCTGCGGATGATTGCCGGGCTCGAAGATCCGACCCATGGCCGGATCTTGCTTGAAGGAAACGACGTCACGCGCATTCCCACCCATCAGCGTGACTTCGGCATGGTGTTTCAGAACCTGGCGCTTTTCCCGCATCTGACGGTGGGCGAAAATATCGCCTATCCGCTGCGTATTCGCGGCGGATCAAAGGCCGATTGTTTCAAGGCGGTCAAACGTCTTCTCGAACTGGTGCAATTGCCAGATATGGCTGACCGTCCGGTCGCCAAACTGTCCGGCGGGCAGCGCCAGCGCGTGGCGATTGCCCGTGCGCTTGCACTTGAACCCAAGCTTTTCCTGCTTGATGAACCGCTTTCGGCACTGGATGCCAAATTGCGCGAAAGCATGCAGATCGAACTCAAACAGCTTCAGCAAAAGCTGGGAATTACCACCATTGTCGTCACCCATGACCAGCGCGAAGCCATGACCATGGCCGATCTGGTGGTGGTAATGTCCCAGGGCAAGGTTCATCAGGTTGCCCCGCCGGTCGAAATTTATCGCAAACCCAAGGATGCCTTTGTTGCCGACTTTATCGGCATGACCAACCTGATTACCGGGCGGGTCAACGGGGCGGACCAGATCGCCGTTGCCGGTGGTGTATTGCTGGCCGATGATGTCCCGGCATCGGGGGATGTGACCATTTCAGTCAGGCCGGAAAATATCCGCCTTGCAAAAGATGATTGTGCAAATACCCCGGGCATTTTGACAGGAACGGTGTCCTATATCCGTGATCTTGGTGCCAGTATCGAATTCTATCTTGATGTGTCCGGTCAACAGATTACCGCGATAACCACCCCGTCAGACCGCCCCGACGTTACGGCAGGTGACCGGGTTTCTGTGTCCTTCCCGCGGGAAGCCTGTGTGGTGTTGGGGGACGCATGAAGCTTAAACCGCAAAAATATGCCGACTACGCCACCATCGCATTCCCGGCCGGAATGCTGACGGTTTTCTTTGTGATCCCGTTCGGGATCATGATTGCCGTTTCATTCTTTCAGCGCGTGCAGGGGGCGTTTTACGAACCGGCCTTTGTTTTTGAAAACTATGCGCGCTTTCTGACCGGGTTCTTTGGTGGAATTCTGGGCTTTTCGATTGGTTTGGCAGCACTGGTGGCGGTGGTTTCGGTCGTTCTGGCCTTCCCGTTTACCTATATCCTGACCCGTATGAGCCGCCAGGCACAGGTTGTCTGGCTTGTGTTCCTGTTATCGGTGTTGTCGCTGTCAGAAGTCCTGATCGGCTTTGGCTGGTCGACCTTGCTGTCACGGACGGCCGGGATCACCAATCTTCTGGTGTCGCTAGGGATCATGGACAAACCGATGTCCTTGTCGCCCGGTTTCGGCGCGGTCATGACCGGTATGGTCTATCAGACATTCCCCTATACCGTGCTGGTGCTGTATCCCGCCCTGTCGCGTCTTGACCCGTCCCTGGTCGAAGCCGCCCGGACTCTCGGATCCGGACCGGTTCGCAGCTTTGCCAATGTTGTGGTGCCAGCCCTTCGCAACAGCATCGTTTCCACCCTGATCATGGTGTTTGTCTTTGCGCTGGGCTGTTATCTGTTGCCGCAATTGCTGGGCAAACCGTCCCACTGGACATTGTCGGTTTTGATCACGGATCAGGCGATCTATCAATCCAACATGCCATTTGCAGCGGCAATGGCGGTATTTCTGGTGCTGGTCAGTCTGTCGCTTGTCGCGATCTCGTTGCTCTATGGCAAAAAGGAGCACGCGGCATGATCAACAAATTTGTCCTGCGTCTGTTTCTTGGATCGCTTGTGCTGTTTCTGTCGGCCCCGCTTGTCGTGGTTGCCGGGGTGTCATTCAACGAAAAGAAATCGCTGTCCTTCCCGCCACTGGGTTTCTCGCTGGACTGGTATGCCCAGATTTTCACCGATGACGGTTGGCGTCAGGCCCTGTTTAACAGTGTCGGTGTGGCGATCGGGGCATCCTGTCTTTCGGTGATTGTCGCCTTTCCGCTGGCATGGTTCCTGTGGCGGTTTCATGCGCCCTGGGCCCGGATTGTCCAGGTGCTCGGACTGGCACCGTTTATCTTACCCCCGGTCATAACCGCGCTTGGATTCCTGAGTTTCTGGACCACGGCCGGGGCCTATGGGCAGCCATGGACGGTGGTGATCAGTCACGGCATTTTCTTTGTCACCTTGCCGCTGGTCACGCTCACACTCGGGTTTGATGCCGTTGATGACAGTCTGGTCGAAGCAGCCGCCACCATGGGCGCAGATGACAAGACCATTCTGCGCACCGTGATCCTGCCTTTGATCCTGCCCTATATCATTTCGGGCATGGCCTTTGCGTTCGTGCTGTCGCTCAATGAATATATCGTTGCCTATATGGCGGTCGGCTTCACGGTCGAGACCCTGCCGATCAAGATCTTCAACTCCCTGCGATATGGCTATACGCCGACCATGGCGTCCGTGACGGTCCTGTTTGTGGCTGTGGCGGTGATTGTGTTCGGCCTGATTGCACGGTTTGGCGATTTGCCACGATTGCTTGGCGCCTGGCGCCATGACGAGGATGGCTGATGCAATTTTTGATCTGCCATATCCCCAACAATAAACGTCCCACCCGACCCTAGGAGGCCACCATCATGAACAGTGAAAAACTCGCAAAACTGCGCGAGAAATATGGCAACGCCAAAGGCGGAGACATGTTCGATCCGCACTTCAAGGAAGTGGCCGAAACCCAGTTTTCCGCAAGCGGCGAACGCAAATGGCCGTTTGCCGGGGTGCCGACTTTCCTTGATGCGCCTTTTGCTCCCGATGCGGCAAAAAACAACTTTGATGGTCTGGATGTTGCCCTTGTCGGGGTGCCGATGGATTTGGGCGTGACGAACCGGGCAGGCGCACGTCTTGGTCCGCGTGCAGTGCGCAACATCGAACGCATTGGCCCGTATGAACATGTGTTGCGCATGGTGCCCGGTGCCCATTGCAATGTTGCCGATATCGGCGATGTGCCGTTCCGCAGCCGCTTCTCGCTTGAAAGCTGTCACGAAGACATTGTTGATTACTTCACCAAAATCGTTGATGCCGGGGTGATCCCGATTGCCATTGGCGGTGATCATTCGATCAGCTATTCAATCCAGCGCGCTGTTGGCAAGGACCGCCCGGTCGGCATGATCCATCTTGATGCCCATTGCGATACCAGCGGCGAATATGAAGGGGCCAAGTTCCATCATGGCGGCCCGTTCCGCCAGTCGGTGATGGACGGGGTTCTTGATCCGGAACGCACCATCCAGATCGGCATTCGCGGGGGGGCGGAATATCTTTGGGAATTTTCCTATGACAGCGGCATGACCGTCATCCATGCCGAAGAAGTCCCGAAAATGGGTGTCGATGCGGTGATTGCCAAGGCACGCGAAGTGATTGGCGATGGCCCGGTCTATCTTTCATTTGATGTGGATTGTCTGGATCCGTCCTTTGCGCCGGGGACAGGCACGCCTGAAATCGGTGGTCTGACCTCGCGCGAGGCACTGGCGATTTTGCGCGGGCTCAAGGGGCTTGATTTTGTTGGTGCCGATATTGTCGAGGTTGCCCCGCAATATGATGCCACCACCAATACCGCCCATGTCGGTGCCCAGGTGCTGTTTGAAGAACTGTGCCTGGTGACCGATGCAATCAAACGCCGCAAGGGTGAGGGATAAGTCATGAAAATCGCGGTTTATCAGTCCGGTCAGGACGCAGTCATTGATAAACCGACCCGGATCGCGAACCTTGCGCGCCGCGCGCGTGAGGCCCGCGATGCCGGTGCTGATCTGATCATCGCACCCGAGATGTATCTGACCGGCTATAATATCGGGCGCGCCGCCATTCTTGCGGAATCTGAAAAACTGTCGGGTGACAGCCTTACCGCGGTAAGCCGGATGGCACGCGAAACCGGGATTGCCATTGTTGTCGGTTTTGGCGAACTGGGCGATGACGGGCGCAATTACAATGCCTGTGCGCTGTTTGACAAGACCGGCAAACGCCGGTTGCTGCATCGGAAAATCCAGCTGTTTGGCGATCTTGATCGCAGTTGCTTTGCGCCGGGTAACAACCTGCCGCTGGTGGTGGACTGGAACGGCATCAAGGTATCGATGCTGATTTGCTATGACGTCGAATTTCCCGAACTGGTGCGCAGCATCGCGCTTAAGGGATGTGATCTTTTGCTAGTGCCGACCGCCCAGATGGCACCCTTTGACCGGGTCGCCGAAATGATGGTTCCGATCCGTGCGATGGAAAGTCAGATGTTTCTGGCCTATGCCAATCGCTGTGATCAGGAAGGCGATCTGGATTATGTCGGCAAAAGCGTGATTTGCAGCCCCTGGTCCGACCTTGCGCGCGCCGGTGGGGAAGATTGCCTGATCCTTGCCGAGCTTGATTTTGACGCCTTGAAAAAATCGCGCACGGAATTCCCCTATCTCGCGGATCGTCGCCCGGAAAGCTATGCGGGATTGCTCGACGAAAACTGATCGGGGCAGGGATCGCGATCAACTGCGATGCATCATCAAGGCATCTTGAAATGATCTGTGATCAGGCTTGATGATCATGCCTTGCGGTCAAGGCTTGCGATAAAGGCACCCGGACTGACGCCCCACATGGTTTTGAAATGCCGGTTCAGGTGACTTTGATCGGCAAAGCCGGTGGCCGCGGCCGCATCGGCGATTGTGGCGCCGTCAAACAGCATGCGTTTGGCCCGGCGCAGGCGCATGTGATTGAAATAGGCATGGGGCGGAAGCCCGGTTGCCTCGCGAAATACCCGCAACAGATGAAACCGGCTCAGCCCGGTGATGGTTGCCAGATCTTCAAGCGCGATATTTTCATCAAGATGGGCCGCCATATAGTCGATCACGGTCTGCACGCGCTTGTCTTCCGATCCCGGGCGATAGACAAAGGGCGGCGCATCCGCATGGCGCAGGGCCAGACGTGCCGCACTGTAAAGAAGCTGGCTGTCGCGTTCGAGCAAGCTTGTCGTTGCCGACAAATCCGGGCGGAACATGCGATGAAGCTGCTGCAATTGCAGATGCAGTTCCCGATCATCGACCACACAATTTCCAAAAAACGGAAGCCCGGTATTGGTCGGGGATAATTCACGCACCAGATCACCGAAAATCTCGGGTGCGATGAACATGATCTGATACTGATACCCGTCATCGGATGCCGGTCCGCCATCATGGACCTGCATCGGATTCATCATCAAAAGTTGCCCGCGCGATGCGACATAATTGGTTCCGCGCGTCATGAACTGTTCCGCCCCGTTCAGGATGGTGCCGAACGCGTAATAGTCATGGCTGTGCTTGGGAAAGGTGAAATTCTTGTAATCGGCTTCGAACAAATCAATGCCGTCAGCTGCCCGCCAGTGACGGGCAATCTCGCGGGGGCGCCGGGCCGCAGTCGGATGCGGTCGTGCGGCACCATTATGCGGCAAACCTGTTCCCATGTGCCAAGTATAGCGCCAAAAAATCCCCCGGCTTGAACAATATTGTCACGGTGACATTTTCGGCCAAGCCCCGTTTTTGCCGCATGCGGGCTATCGGTTGCTTTTGCCAATCCGCCATCATGTGTCCGGCGATGGCCGGGCAGGGGTTCACCCATGTTCGCCGCCCCGAATAGCTGCGAGTCGCCGCCGATCCTTGAAAAGTTCCAGAAACAGCGCCTTTGACAAGGTATCGGTCGCCCTCAACAGATGTATAGGGCGATGTTCATATGAACATTTTGATGCGCGATTCCTGTTGTTTTGCACCTGCGAAGTGATCGGAACGGTCAGGAATGGCGCGACAAATGCGGATTTCATCTAAGTGTTACAAAACGAAGCGATGCACCGTTGTAAGGATCGCGCCAAACGTCCCATTTTCTGTTTGGATCTTACATGTTTCTTGATCGAATTCGCATTGGATCACGCATCTTCGCAGGCTTCTTTGTTCTGGTTGTCCTGCTTGTCGGCCTCAGTGCACTGTCTTCGACATATCTGCTTGGCTTCGGGGCCCATGCCGACCGCATCGCCAAAAGCACAAGCCTCGTTGGTCTTGCCAATGACTACGCCCTGAAACTTGAACGCCTGTCAAACCAGGTTCTTCTGTTTGCCCAAACCGTCGATCCGCTTGATCGCGAAGGCATCGCGACCATCCGCCAGAATGCCGAACAAAGCGGCGCGACCCTGGTCGAAGCCCTGCGGGCATCGGGTGATGTTGCCCGTGCCGACACACTCGAAAGTTTGAGTGCCGATTACATCGCGACCCTTGAGCCATTGGTTCTGCGGGCCGAAAACCTGACAGCCGCATCCGACACCATGTTGCTGGGTGCCAATCAGCTTGGCAAATCGGCCGCCAAACTCGAAGAATTCATCGCCAAGCGCGATCCCGAAATCGCCGACAAGTTCGGAGACAAGCTGGGCGAGGCCAATCTGGCCGCCATCGTCAACAGCCTGCAATATTCCATCCTGCGCACGCCGGAATCCCTTGATCAGGCGCGCGCGAACACATCAGCGCTGACCGATCTTCAGGATGAAATCAAAAACGCGGTTGGCAAATTGTCCCGTAATGACAAAAAGCTTTTCTCCTATGCCGTGCGCGACAATGACCTTCTCAAACAGGGTGCAAACCAGCTTGAAGGCTCAATCGGCGGGTTCCGCCAGTCGATGGATGATTTCAAATCAGCCGTCCGCGAAGTTCAGACCATCACCCAGAATATCCGTGCCGAAGCCATGGAACATCAGACCATTCTGGTTGATGCGGCCCACGCGCAATCTGAAAAATCCGCACTGACCAACATCATTGTTGCGGCAATCGGCGTTGCGCTGGCGCTGGCCTTGGCGCTTGGCATCGCCATGAGCATCCTGCGCCCGCTCAAACGTGTGAATGGCGACATGACACGCCTGAGCGAAAATGACACCGACATTGATCTGGTTGATATCGACCGTCGTGACGAATTCGGTGCCATGTCGCGTACCGTTGCGATCTTCCGCGAAAATGCGCTTAAAATCGAACAGATGGCCGAAGAACGCATCACCCTGCAACGGATCGAGGAAGAAAAACGCCGCGCATCCCTTGGTGCCATGGCCGAAACCATCGAAGGTGAAACCACCGGTCTGGTCAAATCGGTCAACCATCAGGTCACCCGCATGCGCGAAGCCGTGACCGAGGTTGCCGCGGCTGCCGAACGTGTCACCACCCAGACCCAGAATGCCACCGATGCCGCACAGGACAGCCAGTCGCATTCCAACGCAATTGGCGATGCGGCCATCCGCCTGACCGAAGCCATCGGGTCCATCGCAAACCGCGTCGAACGTCAGCGCGAAATTGCCCAGAATGCGGTTGGCTCCACCGAACAATCGGCCAAGGCGGTCGATGACCTGCGCGAAGTCGCACTCAGCATCGAACAGATTGTTGATCTGATCCGTGGTATCGCCGGCCAGACCAACCTTCTGGCCCTGAATGCCACGATCGAGGCCGCGCGTGCCGGCGAAGCGGGCAAAGGCTTTGCCGTTGTCGCGGCCGAGGTCAAAAACCTTGCCGGTCAGACCGAACGTGCCACCGAACAGATCACCGAACATGTCAATGCCATGGGGGCTGTGACCGACCGGTGTGTTGCATCAATGGAAGATGTCGGCGTGACCGTGCGCTCGATGATGTCGATTTCCGATGAAGTCGCAGGCGACGTCGAACATCAGCGCCGCGAGACCGAGGAAATTACCGGCGCCATCGCACTGGCCGGGGATGCGGTACGCAATGTCGGTGCTGCCATTGTCGAAGTCTCCAACGACATCGAAGTCACCCGCAAGCTCAGCCTTGATCTTAACCGTCGCGCGGACGAGGTCGAACGCAATGTGACCGAACTGACCGCATCGCTTGATCGTGCTGTGGCCTCGGCCGCAAGCGACGATGAAGCATCGGTCAACGATGATCTGGCCCTTGATGACGGTTCTGACATCTGGCAACAGGACAATCTGGTGGCATTTCCGAAATCGGGGATGCTGGGCGCTGCCTGATCACGCCTTTATTTTCAAACAATTGGCCCGCACGTCACTTTGACTGTGCGGGCCAATTGTATTTTGATGTCACCATGGGTCAAAACAGCGACCAAATCGTGCAGAAAGATACAAACTGCGACGTTTCTGATACACTTTTTCTGTGGTTCTGCCCAACCGGTTGCAATATCTTTCCCGGTACAAGTGTTTCATAAAAAGAACAAGCACCCGTCACGGGTAATGAATTGAAATACGGAAACTTTCCCGGACGGGAACAGGGCTCTCTTGGGGAAGATCATGTGATCTGCCCGACTTGGAAGTATCAATGCGATGGCGCGTAAATCAACGCTTCTGATCGCAGGTGTCGCACTGGTTGCAGTCGCGGCGTCTGCCTATATTTTTGCCAAAGACGAAATCACGGCACTTGTGTCGCCCGGCGCGCCGTCCCAGCAGGCGCAGCAACGCGGCGGTGATGCCGGTGGTGAACGCAGTCTTCCGGTCATTGCCGAATATGCCACTTTGATGGATGAAAAGACCGTTGTTGAATCGGTCGGGACCGGTAAATCCGCACTCGGGGTTTCGATCTATCCGGCTGTTTCGGGCGAAGTATCAGACGTTTTGGTCCGCGCCGGTGACAAGGTCACCAAGGGCCAGGTTCTTGTTATCCTTAATTCAGAACGCGAACGGCTTGCCCGCAACCTTGCCGCGGTTCAGGTCAAGGACGCCGAACAGCTCCTTGCCCGCTATGAGCAGGCCCGCCCGCTGGGTGCTGTTGCCGCAAGCGAAGTTGATTCTGCGCGGACGGCCCTTGCCGAAGCCCGGATTCAGCTTGATCAGGCCGAAGTCGATCTTGCCGACCGCACCATTCTGGCCCCGTTTGACGGAATCGTCGGCATCCCGCAAATCGAGGCCGGTGACCGTGTCGACAGCTCAACCGTTCTTGTCACCCTTGATAATATCGAAAGCATTCTGGTCGATTTCGAAGTCGCCGAAACCCGGTTCGACAATGTTAAGCCCGGTCAGTCTGTCCGTGTCGAAACCTGGAGCCTGCCTGGCGAACTCTTTACCGGTGTTGTTGATTCCATCGGCAGCCGTATCGACCCCGAAAGCCGCACATTCGCCGTTCGGGCCCGTGTGCCCAATCCCAATGGCCGCTTGCTTGCCGGGATGTCCTTTGCGGTTTATGTCGATATCGAAGGCAAACGATATCCGTCTGTTCCTGAAATCTCTGTGTTGTGGGGCGATGGCGGGACTTATGTCTGGCGCATTGATGATAACAAGGTCGCCCGCATTCCGGTCCGGGTTGTCAAACGTACCAATGGCCGCATCCTGCTTGATGGGCCGATTGCCGATGGTGATCTGATCGTGGTCGAAGGCGTGCTGCGCCTGCGCCCCGGCCGGACGGTTTCGGCCAGTATCCGCAATGATGTTCGCAATGACACCCGCAACGGTGTTGCCACCCGCGAGGGTGACGGTGAGGGATCCTGATCATGACCGATCATTCCGGCAATCAGGATCAGAATGATCTTGCCTCGCTCAGTATCCGCCGTCCGGTGCTGGTCTGTGTTGTTTCCCTGCTGATCATCCTTGCCGGTCTGGCGGCGATGCTGGGTGTGGAAATCCGCGAACTGCCCAACGTTGACCGGCCGACCGTGACCATTACCGCAACCTATAGCGGCGCATCGCCGGAAACCGTCGATGCCGAAGTCACATCGGTTCTTGAAAGCGCTGCCTCACGCGTTAGTGGTGTCAAGGACATCAATTCCCAAAGCGAAGAAGGCAGTTCACGCGTTCGCATCGAATTCTTTCCCGATGTTGAAATCAATGATGCCGCAAGTGACATCCGCGAAGCCGTCAGCCGCGCCACCAGAAGCCTGCCCGACGAGGTCGAGGAAGTCCGCGTGGTCAAGGCCGACGCCGATGCCAGTGCCATCATGCGCATGGCCGTGGTCAGTAACCGCCTGACCGAGGAAGAACTTGCCAATATCGTAGATGACCAGATTTCCCCGGCATTGCTGGCGGTGCCCGGTGTTGCCGAAATCACGGTCAATGGCGACCGCGAAAAGGTCCTGCATGTGCGTGTTGATCCGCTGCGCATTGCAAGTTACGGCCTGTCGGTCAAAGACATCGCCGATGTGTTGCGCACGGCCCAGTTCGATATTCCGGCCGGCAGTTTTGAATCCACCGATCAGAAGCTTTTTGTCCGTGCCGATGCGTCGGTCTGGGAAGTCGACAAACTCAATCAGATGCTGGTCCGTGACAGCATCCTGCTTGGCGATGTTGCCGATATCTATTACGGCCCTGATGATGCGTCTTCCTATGTGCGTCTCGACGGGCGTGCGGTGATCGGCCTTGGTGTGGTGCGCCAGGCGCAATCAAACACCATTGCGATTTCCAATGGCATTCGCGATGCGGTCGAACGGCTTAACAATCAGTATGACGATATCGAAATCTTCGTGAACTCCGACGATGCGGTCTTCATCGAAGGGGCCCTTTGGGAAGTGATCACCAGTCTGGCGCTTGCCATCATAATCGTGATCGGTGTGCTGTATCTGTTCCTGCGCTCTTTTTCTGCCACACTGATCCCGACGGTAACCATTCCGATCGCGCTGGTTGGTACGGTCGCCGCGATCTGGGCGATGGGCTTTTCGATCAACATCCTGACCTTGCTGGCACTTGTTCTGGCAACCGGGATGATTGTCGATGACGCGATTGTCGTGCTTGAAAACATTCAGCGCCGCCGTCATCAGGGACTTGGATCCATGGCGGCTGCGGTGCTTGGCACCCGTCAGGTCTTCTTTGCGGTCATTGCCACCACGCTGACCCTGATTTCGGTTTTCGTGCCGATTTCCTTCCTGCCCAGTACGGCAGGCCGTCTGTTCCGGGAATTCGGTTTCGTTCTGGCCTTTTCGGTGGCGGTATCTTCCTTTGTCGCACTGACCTTGTGTCCGATGCTGGCATCGCGCCTGAAACATATCGATCCGCATGACGGTGATACAAAGGCCGAACCC
The DNA here is from genome assembly GCF_023588965.1 of Thalassospira sp. GO-4. Taxonomy (NCBI): domain Bacteria; kingdom Pseudomonadati; phylum Pseudomonadota; class Alphaproteobacteria; order Rhodospirillales; family Thalassospiraceae; genus Thalassospira; species Thalassospira sp. GO-4. The sequence goes on along the minus strand of NZ_CP097807.1, from coordinate 2,489,345 downwards.
AACCTGCTCGAACGGGTCGGGATATTCTTTGCCGGGATTTATCGCGTGATCCTTGAATGGGTGCTGCGCAATCCGGTGATCACCCTGATCATTTGTATCATTGCCGGCGGGATGGCCTTTGGTGCCTATAACGTCGTGACCAAGGAATTGCTGCCCAACGAGGATCGCGGCCGTATCCTGGTATCGCTGCGCGGGCCTGATGGTGTCGGCATTGATTACATGGATCGTCAGGTCGAAGCAGTCGAAAACATTCTTCGCCCGATCGTCGATGCGGGCGAAGCCCAGAATATCTACACGATTGTCGGTCTTTGGGACCCCAACCGTGCGCTGGTGATTGCGCCGCTGGTGCCATGGGATGAACGCGCCAGAAGCCAGCAGGACATCACCAACAGCATCCGCGGCAAGCTTAATGCACTGCCCGGTGTGCAGGCATTCGTTTGGCAACCCAACAGTCTTGGCCTGCGCGGGGGCACCGGCGAAGGATTGCAGTTTGCCCTGACCGGGACGAACTATCGCAATCTTGCTGCCAATGCCCGTGCCCTTCAGGCCGAGATCGAGGCAAACAATCCCAATCTGACCGGTATCCGGGTATCCTATCAGACCACCCAGCCACAGCTTCTGGTCAATATTGATCGCAAACGCGCCTTTGATCTGGGCATCGAAATCGATGAACTTGATACAACCTTGCGCGCGATGATCGAAGGATACGAAGTCACCGACATCAATGTTGATGACCAAAGCATCCCGGTCAAATTGCGCAGTGCTGTGGGCAGCATCAATGATCCGTCCGATCTGGAAAATCTGTTTGTCACCGGCACCAATGGTCGCATCCTGCCGCTATCGTCTGTCATCACGCTTAGCGAGGAAGCCGTTGCATCCGAACTTGAACGCGAAGGTCAGCAACGCGCGGTTGGCGTGTCGGCCAACCTGGCACCGGGCTATACCCTTGATCAGGCGGTCAATGACGTCAATGCGGCTGCTGACAAGGTACTGCCGCCCGGGATTGGTGTTCTGTTCCTCGGGGATGCCGCGGCCCTTGGTGAAACATCAAGTGACGTCCAGATCACCTTCCTGATTGCGGTTCTGGTGGTGCTTCTGGTTCTGGCTGCCCAGTTCGAAAGTTTCATGTCCGCACTTGTGGTTGTTCTGACCGTGCCATTCGGGCTGGCTGCGGCGATCTTTGCGCTCAGTCTCAGTGGCACTTCGATCAATATCTATAGCCAGATCGGGCTTGTGATGCTGGTCGGGCTGATGGCCAAGAACGGCATTCTGGTGGTTGAGTTTGCAGATCAGCTGCGTGATTCCGGACGCTCCGTTCGCGAGGCGGTCCATGACGCGGCAATGGTGCGTCTGCGCCCGATCATGATGACGATGATTTCAACGGTTCTGGGCGGGCTGCCGCTGGTTCTGGGGTCCGGTGCCGGGGCAGAAGCCCGTGCGGCAATCGGTTGGGTGGTGTTTGGCGGGCTTGGCTTTGCCACCGTCTTTACATTGTTCCTGACACCTGTTCTGTATCTGTTGCTGGCACCGCTTGTTTCCGCACGTGCCGATGGTGGTCTTAAACTGCAAACACAGTTGCGGGCTGCGGAATCCATTCCTGATACGGGTGAAATTCCCGACGAATTCCCGCATGGTCCGGATGGACGCGGCGGCATTGAAGGAAGTGCAAAATAACATGACCAAAAATCGTCTGTTTGCTGTTTCGGGCATCGCACTTCTGACCGCACTTGCCGGGTGTCAGTCCGTCGGGCCGGATTATACCGCACCGAACTTTGATCTGGTCGGGGCCTATACGCCGGAAGTTCCGGTGATTGCCGCCTCGCAGGCCGATCATGGCCGCTGGTGGGAAAGCACCACCGATCCGGTGCTGCAAAGCCTGATTGACGAAGGTGTGACCAACAATATCGACCTTAAAATCGCGATTAGCCGTATCCGTGCTGCCGCGGCCGCTGCACGCGGGGTCGGCGCGGCCAATGGTCCGACTGTTGGCGCGTCCCTTGACGGTTCGGCCGAACGGTCAACATCAAGCCGGGCCAGTGGCGATCATGTCGATGAACTGGGCTATGGCGCGGGGATTGATTTTTCCTGGACGGCGGATATCTGGGGTGGTCAGGCCCGCGAAGAACAGGTCGCCGAGGCCGACTATCTTCGTCAGGTTTATCTGCGCGAAGATGTCTATCGCACCATGATCGCCGATATCATCACCAACTATATCGAGTTGCGCGGCGCCCAGAAACGTCTTGCGCTTTTGCAGGACTCGCTCGATCTGCAACGCCAGACCAGCAACATTGTTCAGGTCCGTTTGCAAACCGGTCTTGGCTCCGAGCTTGATCTGTCGCGTGCGCGTGCCGAAGTTTCCGACCTCGAAGCAACCGTACCGACCTTGCAGATCAGCATTGACCGGTCGATCAATGCCATTTCAATTCTGGTTGGCGCCCAGCCGGGCACCCATCGCGATTTGCTTCTTGATGCATCGCCATTGCCCGAATTTCAAAGCAGCCCGCCAATCGGCATTCCGGCCGATCTGTTGCGCCGCCGACCCGATGTCCGTGCTGCCGAACTGGCGTTGATCGGTGCGACCTCGCAGATTGGCGTTGAAACCGCCACCCTTTATCCTGAATTGACGCTAAGTGGCTCGCTCGCACTCGGGGTAACGGGGTATGGCACCGGGCCGATTGTCCGAACGGCCATGGCGGCGATTGGCGCACTTCTTGACGCGACCCTTTATGATGGCGGCGAACGCCGTGCCAATATCACGGTCGCCGAAGAAGAAGCCGAGCAGGCGTTTCTGACCTATCGCCAGACGCTTTTGAATGCGATTGATGATGTTGAAAGTGCGATCTATGGCTATGTCGGTGCCATGCAGCAACGTGATTCCCTGATTGCATCTGTTCAGCATCACCGCGATGCCTTTGAACAATCGCGGGTCCGCTATGTTCAGGGATTGTCTGATTTTCTGGATGTCCTAGATTCCCAGCGCAGCCTGACATCTGCACTGCAATCGCTGGCCGATGCCGAAACCGATCTCGAACTTGAAACCATCAATCTATACAGTGCGGCGGGTTTAAGTGTTGAGGATGTCGAACGTTATGCTGCGCAACATGGCGTGACCCTGATCAACGGCTGACACCGGCAATATCTGCAATGGCACGGAAACCGGCGCGGATTGCGCGATTGTGCGCCTCAACTTCCTGTGAAAACAGATATATCAGCGAACTGTGGCTTGAGTTTCTCAATCGTTCGGCATAGGTCTTTGGCAGTGTGACTTCCGGGGATAATCATGACCGGCGATCTGTTTGCCAATGAACCACCACGTAATCTTCTGCCTTTTGATGGCGAAGTATTGCTGCTGCGTGAAATCATGACCCCCGATGATGCCGACCGCGCCTTTGCCCGCCTCAAAAGCGGGATTGTCTGGCAACAGGAAATCGCCAAAATCCATGGCAAGGAAATCCCGGTGCCGCGTCTGACGGCATGGTTTGGCGAGGTCGCCTATCGCTATAGCGGGGTCTATCATCCGGCCGCACCGTTTCCGTCGGTTGTCGCGCCGCTGCGCAAACTGGCCGAAGACCTGTCTGGTGCGCCATTCAATACGGTGCTTTTGAACTATTATCGTGACGGGCGTGACAGTGTGTCATGGCATGCCGATGATGAAGATGTTCTGGGCGAAAATCCGGTAATCGCCAGCTTGTCCTTTGGCGAAGAACGCCGCTTTCATTTTCGCCACAAAAAGACCGGGGACCGGATCAGCATCGATTTGCCCCATAACTCGGCCCTGATCATGGCGGGTGAAACCCAGCATTGCTGGCTGCATCAAATTCCCAAAACTGCCCGTCAGGTCAATGGGCGCATCAATCTGACATTTCGCAATACCCAACCTGAAACCAGATAGTCCAAGACCCGGATAATGTGTTCTGGAAGTAATGCGCTGCTTTTGGCTATAGTGTAGGCAAATCAGATCAATATCAGTGTGAAACACACGGGTTCGGGGAAACAGGCGCATGGCGAAACGCGTAAAACTTCTGGATGTCGCAAAGGCGGCCGGGGTTTCGCAAGGAACGGCGTCCAACGCGTTTGGCAAACCCGATCTGGTCCGCCCCGAAGTCCGCGAACGGATTTTCGCCGCGGCCAAGGAACTTGGCTATCGCGGGCCACATGTCATGGCGCGCATGTTGCGTACCGGCAAGGCCGGGGCACTTGGCGTGGTATTTCCCGATAATCTCGAATATGCCTTTACCGATCCGGTGGCGATTGAATTGCTGCGCGGGATCGGGCGCGAATGTGCCCAGCAGGGCGTCAATGTCATGATCATTTCGGCCCAGAACCAGCAACAGGCAATTGCCGCGGTCAATAATGCGGCGGTCGATGCCTTTCTGGTCCATTGCTATTCCGACAATAACGATATCATCGCCGCCATTCAGCGCCGCAACCAGCCGCTGATCAGCATTGATACCGATATTGCCGGTGCCGCTGGCACTGTCGCACTGGATGATTTTGCTGCCGGGAAAAATGCTGCGCAGCATTTGCTTGATTGCGGGGCAAAATGCTTTGCCATTCTGTCGCTTCAGGCAACCGACCATGATCATTTCGGCCCCATGAATGCCAACCGTGTCGGTGCTGCCAGTCACCGGGTGGTGCGCGAACGTCTTGCCGGCTATCACGCAGCACTGGCCGGTGCGGGCATTGCGCCGTCCGATGTGCTGCATGTCGAATGCGACAATCAGTCCGATCACAGTGCGAAAATGACCGCTGAATTGCTGGCGTCCCATCCCGAAATCGATGGCATTCTGGGCATGTCTGATGTGATTGCCATTGGCGCGATTGATGCTGCACGCATGTCTGGGCGCAAGGTGCCGGACGATCTCAAGGTGATCGGAATTGACGGTATTGCCGCTGGCGAACGCACCGACCCGCCCCTGACCACCATGTATCAGGATTCCGTTGAAAAAGGCCGCCTTGCCGCCGAAATGGCCCTGTCGGAAACCCCGGGCAAAACCATCACCCTTAAAACCACATTACTGCTCCGCGGATCAAGCAAACCGCTCTGACCCTGTTTCGGGATAAGGGGATCTGATGGGGCGGGCTATTTGCTGCTGTCGGTGCCGGGAAAATCGAAATCCGGCAGATCACGCTTGCCTGCCAGCCCATTCCAAAGTGCCAGATAGCGATCATTCATCGCCCGCAGGCTGTAATGATCGATGATGCGCATGCGGGCCGCGGTTTTGCGATAATTGCGGCTGTCCACATCCTCTGTCAGCAATTCGACGATGGCGTTGGCCAATTTGTCGGGGGCATGCAGCGGCACCGTCTTGCCCGTGCCGTCCAGAATATCTGCAACATCGCCGACATCATTGCCAATTGCCGGGACACCGCATGCCATGGCTTCACCGATCACGTTCGGGAACCCTTCGCCAAAGCTTGATGACAGGACCGCAATATCAAAACCCGGCACCAGCACAGCCACATCACGGCGCAGGCCAAGGGCTGAAACATGTCCGTCAAGCTCGTCGGGAATGATCAGCGCATCGGTTTCGTGACCGATCAAGACCAGATGGGCGTCATGACCCTGGGCGCGGACAAGTCTGATGGCCTCAAACAGGGTGGCGTGGTCTTTGGCCGGATCTTTGCGGGCGACCATCCCGATCAGATATTTGTCCGGCGTGATGCCGATCTGTTTGCACAGCCGGTATTTCGCGCCCGGATCGGGATGCCATTCGTCTGTATCAAACCCGTTGGGCAGATAGGCCCATTTTCGGGGATGGTATCCGCAACTGATATGGTGACGCTGCCCGGCATGTGAATTGGCGGCAACGATTGCTGGGCGACCCGATAATTTTGCCAGCAATCCAAGCACGATCCGGGTTGATCGCCCATATTGCGCAAGGTCCATTTCCGCGCAACGGATATTCCATGCCAGCCGTCTGGTACCGCGCCCCGACAGCAATGCAGCAAGGGTGGCGATAAAATCGGAATGATAAAGCCACGACATGATGGCATCGGGCTTTTTGCGTCGCATCAGGCGCGACAGCCTGAAAATCGCCGCTGGTAAATCGCGTATGCCCGATGTCATGCCAAGACAATGCAGCTCAACGCCGGCCTCTATCAAATCCGGGCCATAAACGCCTTCGTCCATCAGCGATACGACAATCTGGCGCGGGGCATCGGGATCGGAATTTCGGGCATTATGGCACGCAATCCGGGTCAGGACACGTTCCGCCCCGCCAGCGTCCAGTTCGTTGATGATATGCATTACCGTTGCCATACCAAGCCTATAGCAGGCCTTGGCGGTTCCGAACAGATGGCTATTTTGCCAACTGATGGTAGCGGTAACATTCCTTCGTGTGATCCATCACAAGGCCGGTGGCCTGCAGGAATGAATAGATGATGGTGGTGCCGACAAATTTCATGCCGCGTTTTTTCAAGTCCTTGGAAATCCGGTCGGAAAGCTCGGTTGATACCGGAACTTCGGACATGGTGTTCCAGTGATTGATCACCGGGCGGCCATCGACGAATTTCCAGATATAGGCATCAAAGCTTCCGAACTCTTTCTGGATGGCAATGAATGTTTGGGCATTTTTAATAGTCGCCGCGACTTTTAGTTTATTCCTAATAATCCCCGGATCGGCCAGAAGTGCTTCCTGTTTGGTCGCGTCATAGGCCGCGACCTTATGCACATCGAAATCATCAAATGCCGCGCGATAGGTATCACGCCGTGCCAGAATCGTAAGCCAGCTCAACCCGGCCTGCGCGCCTTCAAGGGTCAGCATTTCAAAGAAAAGCCGGTCATCATGGACCGGAACACCCCATTCGGTGTCGTGATAATCGACATAAAACGGTTTGTCGTGATGGGTTTCCGCCCAGCCGCAACGCCGGTGATCCTGATCAGGCATGTGTTTCATCCTTTGATGGTTTGGCGCATTCTTGGCCCAAGGCCGCCCTGCTGCAAGCACAGATCGGCTGTGCCCTGACATCTCCTGACAGTTTCTGGCAGGGGCGTCGCAATACCGGGCCCCGGAATGCGAGGCTCCGGAATGCGAGGCTCCGGCGTGTGCGGTTTCAGCGTTTCAGGCTTCAGCATCCCAACCAGATCCGGTGCTACTTATTTCGATGCAACACAACCGGGCGCAACACAATCCGGTGGAACATCATCCTGTGCAAAACAATCAACTGCGGCACGCAAAGCAGCGCAGAAGCCACCTGTCGGGTGACGGGGATCACAAAGCGATGAAAACTTGCGCTTTGACGGGGTAAAATCAACGCTCTGCGCTTGCGTTGCCGGTCATTGCCGACTAGGTTTTGCTGCGTGCAAACATCTTACCGGGCAAAAATCGAATATGCCCGGCGATCGTAAGGAGCGGCGATGCTGGCGATTTTTTGGCTGATTGATACTGTGGTTGGGATCTACATTTTCATGCTGATTGCATCTGCAATCCTGTCATGGCTTGTGGCATTCAACGTGATCAATACCAGCAACCGATTCGTCTATATGGTCGGTGATTTCCTGTATCGGGTGACCGAACCGGCCCTGCGCCCGATCCGGCGGATCATGCCGGACCTTGGCGGCATCGACATTTCGCCGATCATTCTGATTCTGGTGCTGCAATTTGCCAATATGCTGATCCAGACCGATGTCCGGATGGCTCTTTTAGGTTACTAGATGTCTCAATCAGACAATGACTGATCCCGTTTGCGAGATACTCTCTGACCAAACCGGGATCCGTCTGTTTGTGCGTTTGACGCCAAAGGCTTCGCGTAATGCGATCAACGGTCTGATTGAAGATGCCAACGGGCGTTTGCAGCTCAGGGCATCGGTAACAGCAGTGCCGGAAAACGGCAAAGCCAATCAGGCCCTGATAAAACTTTTGGCAAAAGCGGCCAAATGGCCTAAATCCTCGGTCGGGATCGTTAGTGGGCATACAGACCGCAACAAGGTGCTGGTGATTTCCGGCACCCCCACAGAGCTGATGGCGCAAATTACCGAACTGACGGGCGGACAGACACATGAGTGACGCAAAAATCATCGATGGCAAGGCATTCGCAGCCAAACTGCGCGAAGACATCGCAGCAGAAGTCTCCAAGCTGAAAGCGGACCACGGTGTGACCCCCGGTCTTGCCGTCATTCTGGTCGGTGAAGACCCGGCCAGTCAGGTCTATGTCCGCAACAAGGGCAAGCAGACCATTGAATGCGGCATGAATTCCTATGAACACAAACTGTCGGCCGAGACCAGCCAGGAAGATCTTCTGGCCCTGATCGCCAAGCTCAATGCCGATGAAAACGTTCATGGCATCCTGTGCCAGTTGCCAGTTCCCAAACATATCGACGAACAGGCGATCCTGGCGGCCATCGACCCGGCCAAGGATGTGGATGGCTTCCATGTCGTCAATGCCGGCGCACTGGCCACCGGCGGCGAGGGTTTTGCCCCCTGCACGCCTTATGGCTGCCTGATGCTGCTCAAAGATACCCTTGGTGATCTGTCGGGCAAACGGGCGGTTGTGGTTGGTCGTTCCAACATCGTTGGCAAGCCGATGGCGCAGCTTCTGCTGAAAGAAAGCTGCACGGTGACCATTGCGCATTCGCGCACCCGCGATTTGCCCGAAGAAGTCCGCCGTGCCGATATCGTCGTTGCCGCGGTAGGCCGCCCGAACATGGTCAAGGGCGACTGGATCGCCCCGGGTGCCACAGTGATTGATGTCGGCATCAACCGCGTTGAAGGGGCCGAGGGCAAAATGAAGCTGGTCGGTGATGTCGAGTTTGAAACCGCATCCAAAGTCGCCGGTGCTATCACCCCGGTTCCGGGCGGTGTCGGCCCGATGACCATTGCCTGCCTGCTCAACAACACCCTGATTTCAGCTTGCCGTGCCAACGGCCTTGAAGCGCCGAACCTTGGTTTTGATAGCTAAGTTGACCGACATTTTTTTGAAAATACTAAGGGCAGCCATTGGCTGCCCTTAGTATTTGCGGACTAAAGGTTCTGATATCTATCTAGTTTAATCTTCTGATTGTCGATCACGTGCCAAATCTTCCAAGGGCTTTGATACGTATCGATCAAAAATAATTCGTGAGGAATGTTCTCACATTTCGTACAGAGCTTCTCGATTTTGCTGATGATGTTCGGATGAGCCGATAAGGCGAGGTCATCAAACTCAAACACAAGCACTGTCAGTGCCGTTTTCGAGTTTTCTTGAGAAAACTTTGAAAGTTTTTTAGCTAGGGCATTTTCAATGACCGAAAATCTTAGTTCTTCAAGATTACTTGGAGATTGCCTCTGCGGTCTTAATTGACCTCTGAAAATCTCAGGAGCGCGGACAACTAAATCGATATCTATTTGATCGATATTTGTTTTGAAAACTTCAAATAATCTACCTTCGTTAAGGTTTGGGCTTTTAGGTAACGTAACTTCGACCCAGTTCATTACTGCTTCGAAGAAGTTGTGAATTCTTGAGTCCGGGATCGTATGTATCGCATAGGATAAATTGAGTTCGGCCGACATTTCATTCGAAATTCTTTGTGAACCCCTATCGGAGAATAGTGCGCAGAATTTTTGAAACTGGGCGTCGCTTTTACGAGATTCTGGATATGGCTGTATTGTCGTGTGTTCGATTAGGTAGCGTGTTGGGCCTAGTTCTATATATCTGTCAGCAGCTTTGTTGTTTCGGTCAACGAGATCGGGAATAGTCTCCGCAGACCGGTTGTAACCAGTCTTCTTTTCTAGAAGTTGTACAACAATTTCACAGCATTCGGACTCGTTCTTTGTTTTCTTCATTTGAGAAGTCCATCCAGACTCGGGTTACAACGGCCAAACCCACAGCAGCATTGGCACGCCAACTGCCACCACGATAATCTCGATTGGCAGGCCGAGTTTCCAGTAGTCGCCAAAGCGGAAGCCGCCGGGGCCGAGGATGAGGGTGTTGTTTTGGTGGCCGATCGGGGTCAGGAAGGCGCAGGATGCGCCAATGGCGACCGCCATCAGGAACGGGTCGGAGCTGGCATCGAGTTGGGCAGCACTGCCAATGGCAATCGGACACATGACGGCCGCGGTGGCGGCATTGTTCATGAAATCCGACAGGGTCATGGTCACGATCAGGATCAGCCCGACGGCGATCACGGCATTGCCCTGGGCGATGGTTTCAAGCAGGAAGCGTGCAATCAGATCGGCACTGCCGGTGGTTTCCATCGCGGTGGCAACCGGGATCAGGGCCGCCAGCAGGACCACGACCGGCCAGTCGACCGCATCATACAGGGTGCGCGGGGCAACAACGCCAAACAGCAGACTTGCCAACACACCAAGCGCAAAGGAAATGGCAGCCGGCACGATGCCAAAGGCCGCAAGAGCGATGGCAATGGCCATGATCGCGCTGGCCTTGAAGGCCTGTGACTTGTCGCCAAGATGAAGCGCGCGTTCAGCCAGCGGCGCACAGCCCATGCGATTGCCAAATTCGCTGATGGCGGCGGGCGATCCTTGCATCAACAGAACGTCGCCGGCTTGCATTTTCATGGTGCGCAGGCGCGACATGGAGCGCTGTCCCTGGCGCGAAATTGCCAGCAGGTTGATGCCATAATGGCTGCGGATGCGAATATCGGCTGCTGACCGCCCGATAAAGGCGGCATTTGGCAGGATCACGACTTCGATCAGGGAAATGTCATCCGATTGCAGTGCCTTTTTATGAAGCTCGGCCGTTTGTTCGGCGTCGGGTGATTTTTCATCGCCAGGTTTTGCGTCGGTCGAGATTACCTTTTCGTCAGGTTTTCGGGCATTTTGTGCTTTGGTCGTTTCCGTGACCGTTTCAGTTGCGGCTTCCTTGGTATCTGCGCCGGCGTCCTCTTTGTCCTTGTCCTTGTCTTTTTCCTTCTCTTTCTCGGCAGCTTTGGCCTTGGCTTCGGCCTGAATGCTGCGCCATTCGGCTTCGAGGGTGAGCTCAAGACCGGAAAGGGCGCTTGCCAAGCCTTCGGGCTCTGCTTCGATCAGAAGGATGTCATTGTCATGAAGTTCCCGATACGGGTTCGGGGCCGGAATGCGTTTTTCGTTGCGGATCAGGCCGATGACCTGGGCGTCGGATTTTTCCAGCTCGTCATTGATGTCACGGAGCAACATGCCGGCGGCTTTGCTGCCTTCGGTGATGCGGGCTTCGGTCAGGTAGGAGCCGGTTTCAAACCCTTCGGCACCGGCACGTTCGCGCGTCGGAACAAGGAAACGCCCGACAAGAATGACAAAGGCCAAACCGGCCAAGGCGATGGCAATGCCGACCGGGCTGTAATCAAACATTGAAAATCCGCTGCCATTCAAACCGGCACGGAAGCCCGAAACAATCAGGTTTGGCGGCGTCCCGATCAGGGTGGTCATGCCACCCAGGATCGAGCCGAAAGCAAGCGGCATCAAAATCTTGCCCGGTGGCACGCCCTGTTTGTTGGCAATCTGAAGGGCAACCGGCATCAAAAGTGCCAAGGCCCCGACATTGTTCATAAAGGCCGACAGAATGGCGGCCAGAAGACTGAGTGCGGCAAGCGTCACAAACGGCCCGGCCGATTGCGGCAATACCGTCCGGGTCAGGGCATCAACCGCGCCGGATTGCTGAAGGGCGGATGACAGGATCAGGATACAGGCCACGGTAATCACGGCCGGATGGCCAAAACCGTTAAAGGCCTCGCCAGTTGGGACAAGCCCAAGCACCACACACATCAAAAGAGATGCCATGGCCACCATGTCATGGCGCCAGCGCCCCCATAAAAACAGGGCAACTGTGCCGACAAGGACAGTCAGGATCATGATTTGTGCGCTATCCATTTATGCCGTCCGATCTTGTTGTGCCCGGTATGGGGATGTTGAATGCTAGGGTGCGGTGGTTCGGGTGGTCAAGTGGTGTCGAAAGGGGGCAGGATAATTTACGTTTTGGTTGCTACTGCCATATTTGTCAGGAGAATATGTTAGGGTTCGGACCCATGCACATGACCGTAGCATCATCCTGTTTTTATTTGCCAATTTGAATGTTGTATCATGCCAGTTGACACTGCCCCAATGCCCACTGCCAGCGTTGCCATTTCGGTCAAACAGGCCCGTAATCTTGCACTGTGCGGGCAGGGGTTCGAACAGGATGACAACCGGCCGGTGACCAAACGCCGGATCATGAAGGCCATCCGCAAAACCAATATGCTGCAGGTTGATAGTGTCAATGTTTTGACCCGCGCCCATTACATGCCGGTCTTTAGCCGGTTGGGCGCGTATGACCCGACGATGCTTGATGACATTGTCTGGGGTAAATCGCGCGAACGCAAATTGTTCGAATATTGGGGCCATGAGGCGTCAATGATCCCGGTCGAGGATTATCCGCTGTATCGCTGGCGGATGGAGGATGCAAAACAGGGTTTGGGTACCTGGGGGCGGGTTGCCCGTATCCAGCGTGAAAAGCCCGAACTGATCCAGGGCATTCTTGATCATATCGAACGCAACGGCCCGGTCGGTTCCAGTGATCTTGAGGCAAAAGGGGCCAGCAGTTCCCAATGGTGGGGGTGGTCGGAAACCAAGACCGCGATGGAATATCTGTTCTGGAGCGGACAGGTCATGGCGCAAAAGCGCCGGTCAAGTTTCGAGCGGATTTATGATTTGCCGCACCGGATCATCGGGGATGCGGCCCATGACCCGGCACCGATCAGGATCGAGGCGCAATCGGATCTGATCTGCAAGGGGATTGCGGCGATGGGCATCGCGACCGAGGCCGATTTGCGCAAATATTTCCGTCTGCCGACAGCCGATGTGAAAGAGTGCCTGATCAAGCTGGTCGAAGAGGGGCGGTTGCTGTGTGCTGATGTCGAAGGATGGAAACAGGCGGGGTATTTGTGCCCGCATGTCAATCCGCGTGCGCGCGCCAAGCCGACCTGTCTGATGGTGCCGTTTGATCCGGTGATGTGGGAACGCGACCGGGTGGAACGCATATTCGGCTTCAATTACCGGATCGAGATTTATGTGCCGGCCGAAAAGCGCCAATACGGTTATTACGTCCTGCCATTCATGTTGAATGGCGAATTTGTTGCGCGTGTCGATTTGAAGTCAGAGCGCAAAAAGGGCGTTCTTCTGGTGCAAAGTGCGCATCTGGAAGACGGATGCAATCAGGGGGATGTGGCCGGGCCATTGATGACGGAATTGCGCCGTCTGGCCAGCTTCCTTGGTCTTGAAAACGGGGTCGAGATCGCAGGCGACAATGCGTTTTCACGCTATTTGGGCAGTGTTCCGGCCTTGTGAAAGGTCAGGGGATAAACAGGTAAACGGGGCGCAGGTCCCACATCTGCGCCCCGTTTCACCATTGTTCCGACTTGGCTACAAATAGCTTCAGGACATTGTAGCCATTAGTTGCACCTGGCCTTACCAGCAGGTGTAACCCCCATCAGCCAGAACAATGGATCCGGTCATCAGGCTGGACGCGTCAGATGCCAGGAACAGCACAACCGATCCGATTTCCTCGGTCAGGCCAAGGCGGGCCATCGGGGTGCCATTGATCCAGGCGTCATACATTTCCGGCTTGGATTTGACGAATTCATTCAGCGGGGTCGCAATATAGGTCGGTGCGACCGCATTGACGCGCACACCACGACCGCCCCATTCCGCCGCCAGCGACTTGGTCAGGTGATGAACGGCTGCTTTGGATGCGTTGTAATAGGCCTGTTCCTGGGGCTTGTTGACGATAAAGCCTGACATGGAACCGACATTGACGATCACACCGTTCTTTTTGGCCAGCATCTGTTTGCCAAATTCGCGGCAGCACCAGAAAGTGCCGTTCAGATTGACGTCAATGACATTCAGCCAATGTTCGTCAGTGACGGTTTCGGCCGGGGTTTCCGACCGGGCAATCCCGGCATTGTTGACCAGAATATCGATGCCGCCCTGCTTGGCCATTTTTTCCGCACTGGCGCGGACCTGATCGGTGTTGGTGACATCCATGATGTCGATATCGGCGGTGTAACCTTTGGATTTCAGGTAATCACGGCCTTCTTCGGCGACAGCTTCGCTGATATCGCCGATGACAACATGGGCACCGGCTTCGGCCAGTGCTTCGCAGCAGGACAGACCAATGGCACGACCGCCACCGGTGACATAGGCACGACGCCCGGAAAGATCGAACTTTTTAAGATACATTTTGGACTCACAGTTAGCTTGATTGGTAAGGCGGGACCGCAATGCTGGTGTGGGGCAGTGCGGCCCGGATTGTGCACGTATCAGGAAGGTCCAAGCGCAAGACCATGGGCGTCAAAGCGGTGGATGCGATCCTGTTCAGGTGTCAGGAAGATTTTGTCATGTTCACCAAGGGGCATTTCGCCGGTGGCGCGGACCGTCATCGGGCCAAGGCCATCAGCTTCGACATGAAGATATGTCTCGGCCCCAAGATGTTCGGCGATCTTGACTGTTGCAGCGATATCGCCGCGATCAGTGCTGACCGTCAGATGTTCGGGACGGATGCCAATTTCATGGCAGTTATGTTTTGCTGCAAGCTCCCCGCCCAGGAAGTTCATTTTCGGTGAGCCGATGAAACCGGCGACAAATTTGTTGGCCGGGCTGTTATAAAGTTCCATCGGTTTGCCGACCTGTTCGACACGGCCGGCCTGAAGAACCACGATCTTGTCGGCCATGGTCATGGCTTCGACCTGATCATGGGTCACATAGATCATCGTGGTTTTGAGTTCCTGATGAAGGCCGGTGATTTCAAGACGCATATTGACGCGAAGGGCCGCGTCAAGGTTTGAAAGCGGTTCGTCAAACAGGAAGGCCGCCGGATTGCGCACGATCGCACGTCCGATGGCAACACGTTGACGCTGCCCGCCCGAAAGTGCGCCGGGGCGACGGTCAAGGTAGTCGGTCAGGTTGAGGATTTTGGCCGCGGACTGGACTTTCTGATCAATAACATCCTTGCTTTCGCCCGCCATTTTCAGGCCAAAGGCAATGTTGTTATAGACCGTCATATGCGGATACAGCGCATAGGACTGAAAGACCATCGACAGGCCGCGTTTGGCCGGGGCTTCGTTGGCAACGTCGGTGCCGTCAATCAGGATTTTGCCATCGGTGACATCTTCGAGACCGGCAATCAGACGCAGCAGGGTTGATTTCCCGCAGCCCGACGGACCGACAAAGACCACGAATTCACCATCATTGATATCAAGATCGACACCGGGAATAACATCCAGCGTTCCGAAGCTTTTCTTGACTTTTTCCAGTCGGATAGCACCCATTTTGGTGTTCCTTCTTTCTCTATTTCGATTGGGCCTGCGGTTACTTGACCGCGCCGAATGTCAAACCACGAACAAGCTGTTTCTGAGAGAACCAGCCAATGACCAGAATGGGCGCCACCGCGAGCGTCGATGCAGCTGAAAGCTTTGCCCAGAACAGCCCTTCGGGGCTGGAATAGGAGGCAATGAAAGCGGTCAGCGGTGCGGCATCGGACGTGGTGAGGTTGAGCGTCCAGAACGCTTCGTTCCAGGCCAGGATCACATTGAGCAGCATGGTCGAGGCAATGCCGGGCACGGCCATGGGCAACAGCACAAAGATGATTTCCTTGGGCAGGGTTGCGCCGTCCATGCGTGCGGCTTCGAGAATGTCGGTCGGGATTTCCTTGAAATAGGTGTAAAGCATCCAGACCATGATCGGCAGGTTCATCAGGAACAGAACCATGATCAGACCAAAGCGCGTATCAAGCAGTCCCCAGTCGCGGAACACCAGATAGATCGGCACCAGCACGCCGACCGGCGGCATCATTTTGGTCGACAGCATCCAGAGAAGCGCATCCTTGGTGCGTTTGGTCGGGTTAAAGGCCATGGCCCAGGCACAGGTCACGGCAAAGACCAGCCCGACCAGTGTTGACCCGACCGCAAGGATCACCGAGTTCATGGCGAACTTGAAATAGTTCGACCGTTCCTGGACCTCAGCATAGTTTTCAAGCGTCCAGTCAAAGGAGATGAAGCTGGGCGGGATCGAAACGGCTTCAAGCTCGGTCTTGAAGCTGGTCAGGACCATCCAGAAAATCGGGAAGAAGATCAGAAGACCGACGATCCAGGCAAAGACCGAGAAGCTGATATAGCCAAGGGGTGTTTGTTTGTTTTCCATGTCGCGCCCCTTATTTGTCCAGGTTTTTGCCGATAAGGCGGATCAGGAAGATCGCCACGATATTGGCCAGAATGACCGCGACAATGCCGCCGGCAGATGCACCACCAACATCGAACTGCAACAGCGCCTGAGTATAGACGAGGAAGGCGATATTGGTCGTTGCCAGACCCGGGCCACCACCGGTGGTGACAAAGATTTCGGCAAAGACGGTCAGCAGGAAGATGGTTTCGATCAGCACCACCACCGTGATTGCACGGCTGAGATGGGGAAGCGTGATATAGAAAAAGATCGCAACCGGACCGGCGCCATCCATCTGGGCGGCTTCTTTCTGATCGCGGTCCAGCGATTGAAGTGCGGTCAGCAGGATCAAAACGGCAAAGGGCAACCATTGCCAGGACACCATGATGATGATCGAGGTCAGCGGCGCATTGGTAAACCAGTCAATCGCGGGCAGGCCAAACAGGCTGGCGATCCACGCAAACATCCCCGAAACCGGGTCCATCAAAAGGTTTTTCCAGACCAGTGCATTCACGGTCGGCATAATAAAGAAGGGGGCAATCACCAGAAGACGCAGAATACCGCGCCCGAAAATCGGTTGATCAAGCATCAGTCCCAAAAGGACGCCGCCAACAACGGTGATGACCAAAACAGATCCAACCAGCAAAAGCGTGTTTGCCAGTGATGCAAAAAAGGCCGGATCGGTCAGGAAAAATTCGTAATTAAGTGTGCCGATCCATTCTTCCATTCCCGGCGACAACAGGTTGTAGCGCAGGAAGGAGAAGTAAATCGTCATGCCCAGCGGGACGGCCATCCACAAGAACAGGACAATGATCGACGGTGCGGACATGATACGCCCGGTCAGGGTCGAGGCCCGTGTCGACATGATGTGCTCCCCGAGATTGATGTTGCGGATCCTTTTCCGGATGGAAAGAGGGCGGTGCGTTTTGCAACCACCGCCCCAAGTTCATCAGGTCAAGGAGGCGCAGGCCAGAAATCATTTCAGATGTGCGATGAGATGACTTCCGGCCTGTGGTGTATCAGTAGTACCCAGCCTTGCGCATGGTGCGGTCAGTGCTTGACTGTGCGGCCGAAAGGGCCTGATCGACAGACATCTGACCGGCAAGAGCTGCGGAGAACTGCTGACCGACCGTGGTGCCGATACCCTGGAATTCCGGGATCGCAGCGAACTGGACACCAACATAGGGTTTCGGTTTCATGGTCGAATTGATCGGGTCTGCACTGTCGATGGCAAGAAGGGTCTCGTCAGCAAACGGTGCGGCTTCGAGGTATTTCGGGTTCTGATAAAGCGACATGCGGGTGCCCGGCGGTACGTTTGCCCAGCCTTCTTTCGACGCTACCAGTTCGAGATAGTTTTTCGAGGTCGCCCAAGCGATGAATTTCTGGGCGGCTTCGACTTTCTGGGAACCCATCGGGATGCCAAGGTTCCATGCCCAGAGCCAGTTGGCACCGGTGCAGGTCGCAGCGCACGGCGCTTCGGTGAAGCCGACCTTGTCTGCAACTTTGGATTCTTTGGGGTTGGTTACGAAGGATGCAGCAACGGTTGCATCAATCCACATGCCGCATTTGCCCGAGTTGAACAGCGACAGGTTTTCGTTAAAGCCGTTCGACGTTGCACCCGGAGGACCATAGTTACCAAGGATATTGGTATACATGTCCAGTGCTGCTTTCCACTCGGCACTGTCGAAGGTCGGGTTCCATTTTTCATCAAACAGACGCGCGCCATAGGCATTGCCCATGGTGGTGATCAGCGCCATGTTTTCACCCCAGCCGGCCTTGCCGCGCAGGCAGATGCCGTAGACGCCTTCGTCCGGTTTGTGGAGTTTCTTGGCGATTTCAAGGGTCTGATCCCAGGTCAGGCGACCATCGATGGTGATGCCGGCCGCATCGAACAGGTCCTTGCGGTACATCATCATCGAGCTTTCACCGTAGAACGGTGCAGCATAAAGCGCGTCATCCTTGGAAACAGCCGAACGGATGGCAGGCATGATGTCATCGACATCATAGTCGGCACCCAGATTGTCGAGCGGTGCGAGCCAGCCCTTTTCGGCCCAGATCGGAACTTCGTAGGTGCCAATGGTCATGACGTCATACTGACCGCCCTTGGTGGCGATATCAGTGGTGACGCGCTGACGCAGGGTGTTTTCTTCGAGGGTTACCCACTCAAGCGTGATGTCCGGGTTCTTGGAGGTGAAATCATCCGTCAGCTTCTGCATGCGGATCATGTCACCGTTGTTCACGGTTGCGATGGTCAGTTTCGTTTCGGCATTGGCGTGTGCGATACCGCCTGCCAACAGCGCGCACAGCGCTGCTCCCATTACGCGTTTCATATTTCCTCCCAAAAGGACTGTCTACCCGTTGGACAACTTTGGCTGTCCGTCTTGATCATTTGTTCAGGTAATGAGCATTCACTCAATTTCGCGGCATATTGTCAAACGAATTCGTTTTTGCGGCGCACAAAACAAAACCCTGTCAGGCGGCCTGACAGGGTGGCTATGCGTTATATTGTCGCAGCCTGGCGCGCGGTGCTAGCGCAGCAAAGCTTCGGCGGTGGCTTCGTCGGTGATCAGGGTCGAAATCAGTTTTCCGCGCATGGCTCCGCGAATCGCTGCGACCTTTTTGGCCCCTTTGGCGACGGCGATGGTGTTGGTGGCCGGCTGAACCGCCGGGGCGCTGGTGACGCAATGATTGACCGGGTGATCAAGGATATTGCCGTCTTCGTCAAAGGACCAGCTGATCACTTCGCCGATTGCACCGCTTTGACGCAGGGATGTCAGTTCATCCCTGGTGATGAATCCGTCAATATGAAGCGGTGCGTCATCGCCCAGATGCCCGACACCGATAAAGCGGATATCGGCTTCGCGGGCGAGCTTCAGGATATTGTCCATCGGCGGTTGCTTTTGCATGCGTTCGCGCATTTTCGGATCTTCGATGATCACCGGGATCGGCAACGGATAATGCGGGGCGCGCGTGCGGTCGGCCAGATCGGTGACCGCATCATAAAAACTTGCCGCCCCGTCATGGGCGATGGTGCCAACCAGCGAGACGATCTTGTGGTGACTGCCATCAATGCGGCCGATTTCATCGACCATGGCGCGCATGGCACGCCCGGTGCCAAGAGCGATGATTTTGGGATCAGAAGACTGCAAGGCGCGCTCAAGATAGGTTGCGGCGGCCTGTGCCATGCCAAACATTGCCTCGGGGGCGGAGGGGTCAGTGGGCACGACATCGCAATTGGCCAGACCGTATTTTTCGCAGATCGCCTTGCCCAGTTCCATGCAATGGGTGATGGGATGATCAAGGCGGACTTTGACAAGTCCTTCGCTGACGGCCGCCGAGACCAGACGTTGGGCAGTCGGACGTGAAACGCCAAGCTTCTGGGCGATTTCGTCCTGGGTATTCCCGGCACAATAGTAAAGCCAGCCTGCGCGGGCTGCTTCATCCAGACGGGCTGCTTCCTTGCGCGTTCTTTTGACCATCCGATTCCCCCCGACATATCTTCTTGTTCATCATGCGCCAACTGGGTGATGAACGCTTTTATCGCTGAAGTCTTGTCTTTTTCCCTACCGTCTTTTTGGAATTGTTACCAGCGTCCATGCGTCTATCAACGACAAAACCCGCCCCAAAAAGGGCGGGTTTTGCAAAGGAAGCTGTTGGTTTTCCTTATTTCTTGGGCAGGAAATCCGCAACCAGTTTTTCGGCAATCTGAACCGCGTTAAGGGCCGCACCCTTGCGCAGGTTATCGCCGACACACCACAGCGACAGGCCGTTTTCGACCGTCGGATCCTTGCGCACGCGCGACACAAAGACATTGTCTTCGCCCTGGACTTCCTGCGGGGTGACATAGCCTTCGTCCTGGCGGTAATCGACAACCGATACACCCGGGAAATCTTTCATTGCCTTGCGGGCGTCTTCGACGGTGATCGGCTTTTCGAACTCGATATTGACCGCTTCGCCGTGGCCGACAAAGACCGGAACACGCACACAGGTTGCGTGAACGGCAATTTCCGGATCCAGGATCTTGCGGGTTTCGACCGTCATTTTCCATTCTTCACGGGTCGCACCATCATCCATGAAGCTGTCGATATGCGGAATGACGTTAAAGGCGATCTGTTTGGTGAATTCTTCCTTTTGCGGGGGATCATTCACATAGATGCCGCGCGTCTGGTTGAACAGCTCGTCCATGGCGGCACGACCGGCCCCGGATACCGACTGATAGGTCGCAACCACGATACGCTTGATCGATGCCATGTCATGAAGCGGTTTAAGGGCCAGCACCATCTGAATGGTCGAGCAGTTCGGGTTGGCGATGATGTTCTTTTTGGCGTAACCGGCAAGGGCATCGCCATTGACTTCGGGCACGATCAGCGGAACGCCCGGTTCCATGCGCCAATAGCTGGAATTGTCGATGACAACACAGCCGGCCTCGGCGGCCTTGGGAGCCAGTTTCTTGGCGGTTTCCCCGCCGGCCGAGAACAGGGCAATATCAACGCGCGAGAAATCGAAATTGGCCGCGTCCGACACGCTCAGATCATCGTCTTCGCCATAGGAGACGGTACGACCGATTGATTTCGAGGATGCCAGTGCAAAGACTTCATCGGCGGGAAATTTGCGTTCGGCAAGAGTGTTGAGCATTTCGCGCCCGACATTTCCGGTCGCGCCGACAACGGCGATTTTATAGCCCATCAGGTGCCTCTTTTCAGTCTGGTCGGCATGGAGGCCGGACCCGGGCCAACGCAGGCAATAAGCCGCATGGCGGTTCGGACGGCGCAGGCGCATGCCTGTGGATAATGTCTGATAATCTGGCGCGAGATGTAAGGCTTTCACGACAATTGCGCAAGCGCATCCTTGTCATTCCACCTATGATTACTACTTGAGATCGCAGAAAAATCTGGCAAAATCGTATACGGGGTTCATGTGTCGAACCCGAAATCAGAATCGTTTCGCATCCTGCTTGGTTGATTTCTGCTTTCGGCTCGGATCGCATCGCGAAACCGCTGCCACCATCTGACGACCTTCCAAATGGCAAGATAAAACGATCCTGACAAAGGGTTAGATGCAGATATGCGGCATTGCTGCATATGGGGCGATCAGTTTTCCGACTTTTGCAAAAAGGACGGCCGATGACGTACCCGATGAGTTTGGATTGGACACAGAAAAAGGTTCTCGATTTCTTTCGGGAACATGTAACGCGCGGAACGCTGGTTTTCCGCGTGGATGACAAACATGAAATTGTTCTGGGTGATGGTTCGGAACCGCGTGCGGGCATGACCGTGCCCGACTGGACCAACACCCTTAAAATGGCGCTTAGTCCCGATCCGGGATTTGGCGAAGCCTATATGCATGGCGGCTTTGACCTTGTCAGCGGTGAAATGGAAGATCTGATCCGCGTGTTGCGCCTTAATTTCGAAGGCGGACATTCGTCGAGCGGCTTTGGCACCTTTATCGAAAAGTTGCAGGCGCTCAAATTCCAGATTGCCCAGTTTACCACCGTCAAGGCAGCATCAAAACGCGTCCGCCATCACTATGATATCGGCAATGATCTTTATACCCGCTTCCTTGATCCGGAGATGCAATATTCATGTGCCTTCTGGGATGACGGGGCGCAAACCCTTGAAGAAGCGCAACACCGCAAAATGAGCCTGACCACCCAGCGGCTCAAGATCAACGAGCCGGGATTGCGGGTGGTCGATATCGGTTGCGGCTGGGGCGGGTTAAGCCGGTTTATCCGCCGCGAAACCGGGGCCGAGGTCCACGGTATCACATTGTCGACCGAACAATATAACTGGGCGCAGCAAAAGCGGGCCGAGATGGGCGACAATGCCAAAAGCGGACTGGATTATCATTTGCTTGATTACCGGGTCTTTGCCGATGCCAATGCCGGAAAATATGACCGGGTGGTATCGGTGGGCATGTTCGAACATGTCGGCCGCCATCAGTTCAAAACCTATTTCGAAAAGGTTGGCCAACTGCTTAAGGCCGGTGGGCGGGCGGTCATTCACACCATCATCAAGCCGCGCGCCGAATTTACGTCCCCCTGGATCGACAAATATATCTTTCCGGGCGGCTATATTCCGGCGGTTCATGAAGTGATCGAAGCCGCCGAGCACGCCAATCTGATGGTCGAGGCATCGCATTTCCATGCCGGGCGCAACTATGCCCGGACATTGCGGGCCTGGCGTGACCGGTTCCGGGCGGTGCGTGATGAACTTGACCCGGTCAAATATGACGAGGAATTCCGCAGAATGTGGGAATTCTATCTGGCGGGCTGCATCAATGCCTTTGACGAGTCAGAAGGCGGTGGCGGCATGCGGGTTGGCCAGTTTGTCTTTACCAAGCCGGGCTTTGACTATGCCTGAGGATACAGGGCGGGGAACGATGGTTTCCCGCCCTGACTTGTTTAAGGGTTCCAAGACACATCGCGTGATCGACCGGCACGACAGATGTGAAAAAGCGATCAACCGGTCTTTTGTCGGGAGGAAACGACATGCTGAAAGTGATGAACTGGGATGACACCGATCATCAGGGCAGCGAGACATCGCTAACAAGCCGGGCCCCGCATATCGGGCAGGTGGAAGATTACGTCAAGGCACTGGGTGCGATCGAACTGTCGAGTTGCGAACGGGACATGTTGCGTGCCCACGCACGGGCACCGGGGCGCGAAATTACCGGTCTTAAGCTGGCTGAAACGGTCGGGCATTTCGGATGCCGGATCGGGCACAAGAAATATGGCCGACTGGCCGGGAAAATCGCAACGGCTGCGGGGCTGCCGGTCTGCAAATCCGATGTCAGTGACTATCTTGCGGCAATCTTTACCCTGGCCGATGGCAAACAGTCGGCGGGGGAGGATTGGCAATGGGTGATGCATGCGCCCCTGGCCGATGCAT
The DNA here is from genome assembly GCF_023588965.1 of Thalassospira sp. GO-4. NCBI lineage: Bacteria > Pseudomonadati > Pseudomonadota > Alphaproteobacteria > Rhodospirillales > Thalassospiraceae > Thalassospira > Thalassospira sp. GO-4. The sequence continues at coordinate 2,466,355 of NZ_CP097807.1, read as the reverse complement.
TGAAAAAGCTTGGCATGGCCTAGGTTTTTCAGGCGCCTTTACCGGGTGAACGCGGAAAAAGAAAAAAAGACGGACGGGCCGTGTAACGCGGCCCGTTTGTGTTTCGTCCTTGTGGGCAGAAGGGACGTGATCCCGTTACCGAGCAAGGAGAACCATGATGAGCCGTTTTTCATTCCCCGATACCAGCCCGGCCCTGTTCAAATCGATGTATGGTCTGGCCACGGCCATTGTTGAAAATGGCAAGGTGCCAGCCGTTCTGCGTGATTTGATCGAATGCCGCGTGTCACAGATCAATCAGTGTTCGTTTTGCCTGCGCATGCATGCCAAAAGTTTTGCCGAACATGGTGGCGATGCGGCCAAACTGACGATGTTGCCGGTCTGGCGCGCCGCAGACGGGTTTGACGATGCCGAACGTGCCGCACTTGACTGGGCGGAATGCCTGACCCGGATTGAAAGCCAGGAACGCATTGCGCAAAGCCACCGTGCGCTTTTGGCACATTTTGAAGCCGATGCGATTTCCGAACTGACCTGCGTGATTTCAACCATGAATGCCTGGAACCGTCTTGGCATCGCCCAGCACGAATTTGCATGACCGGGCTTTCCGCGCCCGTTGCCCGGGAGACAGATGATATCGTCTCTTTGCAACAGGAAGGTCCATCGGGCAGGATGAAGCAACGCAAGCAACAAGATCAGGCGGTACGGGGTAATCCCGTGCCGCTTCACCCGTTTGATGGGTACAGGATGTCAGATACGATTTTTGAACAGCATCGCGCACGTCTGACGGCGCTGGCCTATCGGATGCTGGGCAGTCATGCCGACGCCGAAGACGCGGTGCAGGATGTGTGGCTCAGATGGCGCAAGCAGGATCACGCAGAGATCAAGGATGCAACCGGCTGGCTGGTCCGGGTGTGCAGCAATATTTGTCTGGATGTTCTGAAATCGGCCCGGCGCCAGCGTGAAAACTATGTCGGCAACTGGTTGCCCGAACCGTGGATGCCGCCCGAACCGCCCAAAGCCGAAACCAACCTGATTGAACAGGAAGGTCTGGGGCAGGCGTATCTTTTGATGCTTGAACGTCTTGCGCCGGTCGAACGGGTGGCACTTGTCCTGTATGAGGTGTTTGACTGGGCACATGATGATATTGCCCCGGTGATCGAACGCACCCCGAACAATACCCGTCAGATCCTGTTTCGGGCCCGGCGCAAAATGAAGCGTGAAAATGACCGCGATGCGACACCGGAAATCACCGGGCAACCGTGCGATCAGACACGCATGCAGGCCTTTGTCACGGCGCTTAGTCTTGGTGATGTCGGTCAGCTTCTGACCCAGCTTGCCCCGGATGTCATTTTGCATTCCGATGGTGGTGGCAAGGCACTGGCCACTGCCAATCCGCTATATGGTCCGGATCATGTTGCACGGTTCTTTGTCGGTGTCTGGCGCAAACGCAATCCACGTGAACGGGCGTTCTATGTGGTGCTGGACGGGGAATGCTGGCTTCTGATGATGGTGGATGGTGTGGTTAAAACCGCACTAAGCGCAACGGAAAAGGATGGTCGGATTGTGGATTTGTTCGTGCATCGCAATCCCGACAAGCTTGCGCTGTTTGAGGCGGTCGTCGGCAATGCCGTTGAAATCGACCCGGATAGCAAAAAGGCCGGGCAATAAACCCGGCCTTTTGAATTTGTGATCAGAACGAAGGATCAGACAAGTTTGTCGAGTTCGTTGATCAGCGACTCACCCATGACGGTGGTCGAAACTTTTGCCATGCCCGGCTGCATGATGTCGCCGGTGCGAAGGCCGCCCTTAAGGACGTTCTGAACCGCATTTTCGATCAGGGTTGCATCGTCGCCCATGTCGAACGAGTAACGCAGCATCATGGCGAAGGACAGAATGGTTGCCAGCGGGTTGGCGATGTCCTGACCGGCGATGTCCGGTGCGGAACCGTGTACCGGCTCATAAAGTGCTTTGCGTTTGCCGTCAGCGTCGGCCGCGCCAAGCGATGCGGATGGCAGCATGCCGAGCGACCCGGTCAGCATGGCAGCGCAATCCGACAGAATGTCGCCAAACATGTTGGTGGTGACCATCACGTCGAACTGTTTCGGGTTACGAACCAGCTGCATGGATGCGTTATCGACATACATGTGGCTGACTTCGACTTCCGGGAAGTCCTTGGCAACGCGTTCAACAACTTCGCGCCACAGAACGGTGGATTCCAGAACGTTGGCCTTGTCGACCGAGCACAGACGCTTGTCACGTTTCATGGCCATGTCAAAAGCAACGCGCGCGATGCGTTCGACTTCCGGTTCGGAATAGACAAGGGTGTTAAAGCCGGTGCGAACACCGTCGCGTTCTTCGATGCCGCGCGGCTGGCCGAAATAGATGCCGCCGGTCAGTTCGCGCAGGATCATGATATCGAGACCCTTGACGACTTCTTCTTTCAGGGTCGATGCACCAACAAGCGCATCAAATACCAGTGCCGGACGCAGGTTGGCAAACAGGCCCATTTCCTTGCGGATTTTCAGAAGACCGCGTTCCGGTTTGATATCAAACGGAAGATCGTCCCATTTCGGACCACCAACAGCACCAAGCAGAACCGCATCCGCCGCCATTGCATCGGCAAGGGTTTCGTCGGTCAGCGGGTTGTTATGTGCATCGATCGACGCACCGCCAATCAGGCCTTCGGTGATTTCGAAGTTCACATTGCGCTTTTTCGCCATCCAGTCCATGACGCGCTGGACCTGACGCATGACTTCGGGACCAATTCCGTCGCCCGGCAGCATCAATACTTTTTTGGTGGTGATCATAAAAGAATCCTTCCCAGATATTTTCGGGGCCGCTCACCCCGTAGCGATAGAAAAGGGGCGGCAAACGAAACCGTTCGCCACCCCTTTTTGAATTAGAGCGACAACCAGGGCTGCGACGCAGCACGCTTGGCTTCGAATGCGTTGATGGCATCGGATTTCTGCAAGGTCAGACCGATGTCATCAAGACCGTTCAGCAGGCAATGCTTGCGGAATTCTTCGACTTCGAACTTGATGCAGCCGCCATCCGGACCGGTGATTTCCTGGTTTTCCAGATCAACGGTGACCGTGGCATTGGCACCGCGTTCGGCATCGGCCATCAGCTTGTCGACATCTTCCTGCGGCAGACGGATCGGAAGGATGCCGTTCTTGAAGCAGTTGTTATAGAAAATGTCGGCAAAGCTCGGTGCGATCACGCAACGAATGCCGAAATCAAGCAGCGACCAAGGCGCGTGTTCACGCGACGAACCACAGCCGAAATTGTCGCCAGATACCAGGATCTGCGCATTGCGATAGGCCGGCTTGTTCAGAACGAAATCGGGGATCTCGTTGCCATTGTCGTCGTAACGCATTTCATCAAACAGGTTCTTGCCAAGGCCAGAACGTTTGATGGTTTTAAGGAACTGTTTGGGGATGATCATGTCGGTATCGACATTGATCATCGGCAGCGGTGCAGCAACACCGGTGAGCTTGGTAAATTTTTCCATCGTCTTATCCCTTGCTTCCGGTTTCCCAGGCCAGGCCCAGTGCTTCGATCAATTCTTCGGTCGCGTCGAGTTCCTGTGCGACAAAGTCGGGCAGGTTGATGCCGGTCAGCTGGGGCAGAAGTTGCTCCAGCACGGCAGCACGTCCCATACGGGGGGCGTTTTCGCGAAAATTGATGAATGCGGTATCGGCCATGGGAACCTTCTTTAACCGAGTTTGCGAATGTCAGTCAGGTGACCGGTGATTGCAGCAGCTGCTGCCATGGCCGGGCTGACGAGGTGGGTACGACCACCACGACCCTGACGGCCTTCGAAGTTACGGTTCGAAGTCGAAGCGCAACGCTCGCCCGGGGCCAGACGGTCCGGGTTCATTGCCAGACACATCGAGCAGCCCGGCTCGCGCCAGTCAAAGCCTGCTTCGATGAAGATTTCATGCAGGCCTTCTGCTTCGGCCTGTTCCTTGACCAGACCGGAACCCGGAACGATCATGGCATTGACCGACGGTGAAACCTTGCGGCCCTTGGCGACTTCGGCAACGGCACGCAGATCTTCGATACGACCGTTGGTGCACGAACCGATGAACACGCGGTCGATCTTGATTTCTTCGATCGGGGTGCCAGCCGTCAGACCCATATATTCGAGGGAACGGGCGATTGCCTTTTGCTTGCCGGCGTCCTTGCCGTCGCTTGGCGACGGAACAACACCGGTAACCGGTACGACGTCTTCCGGGCTGGTGCCCCAGGTAACCTGCGGGACGATGTCGGCGGCATCAATTTCGACAATCTTGTCGTAATGGGCACCTTCGTCAGACGGCAGGGTTTTCCAGTATTCAACAGCCTGTTCGAATGCGGCACCTTTGGGGGCCATCGGCCGGCCTTTGATATATTCAAAGGTTTTCTCGTCCGGTGCGATCAGGCCGGCACGGGCGCCACCTTCGATCGACATGTTACAGACGGTCATGCGGCCTTCGACCGACAACGAACGGATTGCCGAGCCGGCATATTCGATGACATAGCCGGTACCGCCAGCCGTACCGATGCGACCGATGATCGCAAGGGTGATGTCCTTGGCGGTAACGCCCGGATGCAGGTCGCCTTCAACCTTGACCAGCATGTTTTTGGCCGGTTTCTGAACCAGGGTCTGGGTTGCCAGAACATGTTCGACTTCGGACGTGCCAATACCGAATGCCAGGGCACCGAACGCGCCGTGGGTCGAGGTGTGGCTGTCACCACAAACCATGGTCACGCCAGGAAGGGTAAAGCCTTCTTCCGGGCCGACAATGTGAACGATACCCTGACGCAGGTCGTTCATCGGGAAATAATGAATGCCGGTTTCGCGCGCGTTCTGGTCAAGGGTTTCGACCTGAATGCGGCTGTCTTCTTCCTTGATGCCCTGGGACCGGTCAGACGTCGGAACGTTGTGGTCGGGCACAGCAAGGGTCAATTCGGGATGGCGCACTTTGCGGCCGGAATTGCGAAGACCTTCGAATGCCTGCGGGCTGGTAACTTCGTGGACGAGATGACGGTCAATATACAGCAGGCAGGTGCCATCATCCTGCGTATCGACCACATGACTTTCCCAAATCTTGTCAAAAAGGGTTTTAGGTTGACCCATCTCGACCTCCTCATAAAACATCGATCTTTTGAGCAGCAACAACCGCCCCGTCTGTGTGGCCCGGAATGTCTCGAAAAATACGCAAGGTGATCCTGCCCAAGGCAGCAGATCGGTTATGGCGTTTTCTCCGGCGCAACCGGCTTAATCCGGTTTGCGAAATTTTATTATCCAGAACCACGCGGGTTTGATTGTTTTTGCCGCGGGAGTGCCTTTATACACCGCGGCCTTTAAATCGCAAGGTGCGGTGCGCGTGTTTTACCGTCATTTGCATCCAGAAATAGAATCACGAAAATTACAGCATCCCAGAGTAGCCAAATCCTGTGAAATCGATATAGGTTATGGATAACTGATATAAAAAAAGCTGATCAAATAATGGTATGGTTTCTGCGGGTCTGGTCATATCAGGCAGAAATCGGGCGATTCGCTATGATGCAACTTTAAGATGCATTTTTGCATTTGTTTCGCCCCCGGTTGGCGCGAAGGTGTAATGCTGGCGTCAACGAAGGGGCAAAAGAAAACGGGCCCACCCGAAGGTGAGCCCGTCTTTTCGTCTGACATAGCCAAACGGCGGAGAATTACTTCTTCGCGCGTTCTGCTGCGGTCAGTTTACCTTTGTGGCCGGTGGTCTGCTCGGCGATACGTGCAGATTTACCGGTACGACCACGCAGGTAGTACAGTTTCGCGCGACGTACATCACCGCGGCGAACGACTTCGATTTTGTCGATGGCCGGGGAGTACGACTGGAAGATACGCTCAACGCCTTCGCCCGATGCGATTTTACGCACGGTGAAGGAAGAGTTGAGGCCGCGGTTCTTCTTGGCGATGCAAACGCCTTCGAACTGCTGGATACGCTCACGGGTACCTTCAACGACTTTCAGGTGTACACGAACGGTATCACCTGCGTCGAATTCCGGAACTTCGCGCTGCGCAACGATTTTGTCGAGCTGCTCATTCTCGAGCTGCTGGATGATGTTGGTCATGGTTTAACCCTCTTTGATGTTCCCGTTTGCGACATACTGGTCCCAAAGGTCCGGGCGTCGCTCACGAGTAATTTCTTCTGCCTGTGCATGCCGCCAGGCTTGTACCTTGGCATGATGTCCGGAAAGCAAGATCTCCGGCACGTCACGCCCGTTCCAATTGGCCGGGCGCGTGTAATGCGGATATTCAAGCAACCCGGTTTCAAAGCTTTCCTCGTCGACGGATTCGGTCTTGTTGACCGTTCCCTCGATGAGGCGAATGCACGATTCAATCAGGACCATGGCCGGCAGTTCGCCGCCCATGAGGATGTAATCGCCGATGCTGATCTCTTCGGCCTGGTGTTCATCAAGTACGCGCTGGTCGATACCTTCGTAACGACCGCACAACAGGATGGCACCCGGGCCCGCTGCCAGTTCGCGGCAACGTTTCTGGTTCAGCACTTTTCCCCGCGGGCTGAGATAAATCAGCGGCAATTGCGGTGCGTCGGCACGCAATTCACGCAGGGCAGCGTCGACAATATCCGGGCGCATGACCATGCCGGCCCCGCCCCCGAAAGGATTGTCGTCAACAGTGCGGTGGCGGTCGGTTGCATGATCGCGGATGTCTTTGACATCAAGCGACCAGATCCCGTTCTCAAGCGCCTTGCCAGCCAAAGACTGACCAAGCACACCCGGGAACATTTCCGGGAACAGGGTTGCAACTTTTGCCTGCCACACAGACATCGATCAGGCCTCCTTTCCGCTGCCGGTCGCGGTTTCCGCGCCTACTGCATCGGCAGTGACGGCATCAGAATCGCGGTCGGCCTGAGAGTCCTTGCGGGATTTGTTGGGACGGCGGCTGCGATTGCCGGGTCCGTCTTCATCCTGCAGGAGCCCCTCGGGCGGATTTACCACCAGCTTGCGTTCCGAAAGCACCACATCGGGAACCACTTCCTTGGTAAACGGAAGAACGACAACCTTGCCTCGGACTTCTTCAAGCGCGACTTCGATTACGTCGCCAGCGCCAAAATCAGCCACGCCCCGTACGGTCCCGAACAGCGATCCATCAACGTGGAAGGCCTTCAGACCGACAAGGTCGGCAAGATAGAATTCGTCTTCATCTTCCGTCTCGGGCAGTGCTGCCCGTGGTACATGAAGCTTGGTACCCCGCAGCCGTTCGGCGGCGTCCCGGTCGTCCACACCTTCGATCTTGGCGATCAGCTGGTCGCGGACATGTCCGACAGGAGACAGCTTGTATTTCACGCGTCCCTTGGCGTCGAACAACGGGCCGTAACCGACAAGGTTATCCGGGTCGACGGTATAGCTTTTGACGCGCACGGCACCACGCACCCCGTGCGGGGCGGTGATCATGCCGACGCAGACATAAGCTTCGTCGTTCTTGGATTTGCGGGTATCAGCCATTTCGGTTCACAAGTTTCCGGTATCTGATCAAAGCGTGCGTTCAGCGATTACTCGCCTGCAGCTTCTTCAGCAGGTGCTGCTGCTTCGGCAGCGGCTTCCGCAGCGGCGGCAGCAGCAGCTTCAGCTTTTTCAGCTTTCTCACGAAGACGTTCCTGGGCTTTCGCTTTCGGAGCCGACTTCTGCGGCTGTTCGGTCGGTTTGAACGCGTCAGCAAGGCCAGCCTTGCCAAGGAAACGTGCAACACGATCGGTCGGCTGTGCACCAACAGACAGCCAGTATTTGATGCGCTCTTCTTTGAAGGTCACGCGGTTGTCAGCATCCTTCGGGAGCATCGGATCATAGGTACCGACTTTCTCGATGAAGCTGCCGTCACGCGGAGCACGAACGTCAGCAACTACGATACGGTAGTACGGACGCTTCTTGGCACCGCCACGGGAAAGACGAATCTTGACAGCCATTCGGATAAGTTCCTTTCAGCTTGGGTTTGTAGTCTTCTAAATCAGGGCCCCGAGGGGCCTATTTGCTAGTCTTGTAGTCTGCGGTCTTGCGACCGTTTCGGTTCCTAAGAGGCATTCTTGAGAACCTGTTTAAGAACCTGGGGTCTGGCTATTTCTTTTTGCCAAATCCCGGGAATCCCGGAGGAAGGCCACCGCCGCCCCCCAATCCCGGCAGGCCGGGCGGCAAACCGCCCCCGGCACCGGGGAAACCTTTTGGCAGATTGCCGAGGTCGGGCATTTCGCCGCCCTCAAGCATTGCCGGATCCATTTTCGGCATGCCGCCAAACAGACCCTTTTTGCCCATCTTGCCCATCTTTTTGATCATGGTGGACATGGTCTGATATTGCTTGAGCAGCTTGTTCACGTCCTGAACCGTCAGGCCACAGCCCGCGGCAATACGCTTTTTGCGCGATGCCTTGATCAGGGCCGGGTTTTCACGTTCTTTGGGCGTCATCGACAGGATGATCGCTTCCTGATGGGTCAGAAGTTTCGGATCAAGCTTGGTCTGCGACATCTGTTTTTTCAGCGCGCCCATGCCCGGCAGCATCCCCATGATGCCGGAAAGATCACCCATCTTCTGAAGCTGCTTGAGCTGTGCGAGAAGGTCGTTCAGGTCAAACTGACCCTTGCGCAGCTTCTTCGCCATTTTCTCGGCGTCTTCGGCCTTGATCGTTTCAGCGGCTTTTTCAACCAGGCTGACAACGTCGCCCATGCCAAGAATACGGTTGGCGATACGATCGGGGTGGAAGGCTTCCATCTCGTCGATTTTTTCGCCGACACCGATCATCTTGATCGGGCAGCCGGTAATCTGACGCATCGAAAGGGCCGCACCGCCGCGCGCATCACCGTCAACACGGGTCAGAACGATACCGGTGATGCCGACCTTTTCGGCAAATTCCTTGGCCACATTGACCGAGTCCTGACCGGTCATCGCATCGGTGACCAGAAGGGTTTCGACCGGGTTGACCGCATCACGGACCTGGGCGACTTCGCTCATCAGTTCCATGTCGATATGCAGGCGGCCGGCGGTATCAAGGATGACGGCGTCATAGCCTTCCTTGCGGCCGGTATCCATGGCGCGTTTTGCAATCGAAACCGGCTTTTCGCCAAGAACGATCGGCAGAACACCCAGACCATTATCGTCGGCAAGGACCTTCAGCTGCTGCTGGGCGGCCGGACGATAGATATCGAGCGATGCCAGAAGAACTTTCTTGTTGCGCTTCTTGGTCAGGTGCAGCGCGATCTTGGCAGAACTGGTGGTCTTACCCGAACCCTGAAGACCAACCATCAGGATCGGCACCGGCGGGGTCGAGGCAAGATTGATGTCTTCGCCTTCGCCCAGCATGTTTTTCAGTTCGTCATGGACGATCTTGACAACCATCTGGCCCGGGGTGACCGAGCGCAGAACGTCCTGACCAACCGCACGTTCGGTGGCGTTGGTGATAAAGGTTTTGACGACCGGCAGCGCAACGTCAGCCTCAAGCAGGGCGACGCGTACTTCGCGCATGGCTTCCTTGACGTCGGATTCCTTCAGCGCGCCACGTTTGCGCAGCTTATCGAGAACTCCGCCAAGGCGATCGCTTAGTCCTTCAAACATTCCAAATCCCGTCTGTGTTGCCGATGTTTCCACCGCGTACGCACAAAAAACTAAAACCCAGTGCTCGAAAACTCGAGGACTGGGGGAGTCACCCCTTGGGCGACCTTTGGTGAGGAGGGTTTATTTGATCGGGGGTGGGGAGTCAAGCGCAATCGGGCGCAAAAGCGCGATGTTCTGCGCTTTTCGAGTCATTTCGAACCCAATCCCCGATTCTGATGGTGCCCGGGGGCATCCAACCGGATGTTCAAACCGCCGGGCTGACCGGATCAATCGCGTGATTGTCAATCAGGCGGGCCTTGCCAAGACGCGCAGCAACAAAGATTCGCGCCGGTCTGGTGACGGTTTGGCTGACCAGTTCAAGCGTTTGCGCATCGCGAACTTCAAGATAGTCGATCGGATTGAACCCGGCGGCCAGAATATCTTCGCGCCCCTTGGCCAAAAGTGGTCCAAGTTCGGCACCCTTGGCGGCCCTTGCGGTGATATCGGCGAGAACCCGGTTCAGAACCGGCGCGGTTTCGCGTTCCTGTGGCGACAGATACCGGTTGCGTGACGACATGGCCAGACCGTCTTCTTCGCGCAGGATCTTGGCCCCGATAATGTCGACCGGAATGTTGAGATCGGCACTGAAACGGCGAATGACCATCAGCTGTTGATAGTCCTTTTGGCCGAAAATCGCGCAATCGGGCAGTGCTTGAAGCAGCAATTTGGTGACGATCTGGGCCACCCCATCGAAATGCCCCGGGCGGGCCGCCCCGCACAAAACATTGGTCATTGCGCCATCGACACTGACCTTGGTGGCAAAGCCGTCGGGATACATTTCCTCGACCGAGGGGGCAAAACACAGTTCCACCCCGGCAGCATCAAGAAGTTTCTGATCATCGGGCAGAGTGCGGGGATAGGCGCCGAAATCCTCGTTCGGGCCGAACTGGGTCGGATTGACAAAGATCGATACGATCACGCGGTCGGCATGTTCACGGGCAAGACGGGTCAGGCTGATATGGCCGTCATGAAGCGCACCCATGGTCGGCACCAGGGCAACACGCAGGCCCTGCGCGCGCCAGTCGGCAACAGTCGCGCGCAAATCTGCGACGGTGTGAACAGTCGTAAGAGGCATCGTAATCGTCGTATCGAAATTTCAAGAAATCGCGGCGGTCAGAACCATCTGGCATCAGACCGCGCGCAAGTTACCTTTTTTGGTAACGCCAAAGCAATGTTCATCCGCCGGGAACTGACGGTTGCGCACTTCGCTTGCATACTGGCCGACCGCCTCGGAGACGGCATCGCCCAGATTGGCATAGCGTTTGACGAATTTTGGCGTGAAATCCGAAAACAGGCCAAGGATGTCCTCGGTGACGAGAACCTGGCCGTCACAGGCCACCGATGCACCGATCCCGATGGTCGGAATATCGATGGTTTCGGTGATGTGGCGGGCGACCGGTTCAACCGTTCCTTCGACCACGACGGAAAAGGCGCCGGCGTCGGCGACAGCACGGGCATCGGCCAGGACTTTTTCAGCAGCAGCTTCGCCGCGACCCTGACTTTTGAAACCGCCCATGGTGTTGACCTGTTGGGGCATCAGGCCGATATGGCCCATGACGGGCACGCCGCGCTGGGTCAGAAATTCGATGGTTTCGGCCAGTTCGGCCCCGCCTTCGAGCTTGACCGCGGCACAGCCGGTTTCGGCAAGAATATGCGATGCGGTCCGGAAAGCCTGTTCCTTGGATTCCTGATAGCTGCCAAATGGCAGATCAATCACGACACAGGCATTTTTCGAGCCGCGCATGACCGCCTTGCCGTGATTGACCATCATGTCGACGGTCACGGCAAGCGTGCTTTCCATGCCATAGACAACCATGCCCAATGAATCGCCGACCAGCAGAAGGTCGCAATGTTCATCGAGGCGCTGGGCCATTGGCGTTGTGTAAGCAGTCAGGCAGACAATCGGTTCGCCACCCTTGCGGGCGCGAAGCTGTGGGACGGAAACCCGGCCCATCTTTTTTGTGGTGGCACTCATGACGTTTCTCCCCCGGTTCGACCGGATTTGGCTGCCCGATCTGTGTCGGGCGTGCCGTCATGTTTACAATATGATGACGGTATTCGGGAAATATTTTTTCGCAATCGCGAAATAGGCAATTCGGCCAACAGGTTATCAATTGACCGAATTTACGCTTTTTCCTCGCATCATTTCAAAGACGCAGTCAGCATTACTGTGCAGTTGCACAAAAGAATTCAGAGGCCTTCGGCAAGGTCTTCGAGCATATCAAGCCCGACCGCTTCGATATGGCGGTTATCCTTAAGCGAAATCGTTGCTTCCTTGCGCAGTTGCGTCAGGGTGCGCGACACGGTTTCGATGGTCAGACCCAGATAATCGGCAATGTCGGACCGGCTCATCGGGACGTTGATGGTATCGGTATTTTCACCGCGATGTTCCTGTCGGCGGGCCAGCATCAACAGGAAGGATGCGACCTTTTCCTTGGCAGTCTTGCGGCCGAGCAACAGCATCTGGTCCTGTGCGGCGGCAAGTTCGTCCACCGCCATGCCCAGCATGCGTTTTTCAAGATGCGGGAACTGATCAAACAGCTTTTCGAGCTTCTGACGCGGGAAGCGACAGGCCGTGACCGGTTCGATTGCCTCGGCGGTGTAGCTGTAATTGGCGTTCAGGGCCAGTCCCAGAAAGTCGCCTGCAAACAGGAAACCGGTGATCTGACGGCGACCATCACCCAGCAATTTGTATAGTTTGACCGAGCCCGACGTGACGTTGAAGACATAGTCGGCTTCTTCGGCTTCGTGGAAGATGGTGCTGTGCGAATCAAACTGGACGTGAGTCAGCAGTTGGCGCAGCTGATCATGTTCAGCCCCGTGCAAAGACGAGCAGAAGGTCAAGTCCTTGATAGAACAGGCTTCGCAAAGTTGGGGGCGGACTGCCATCGCAGACTCCGATACTGGTGACCCGATACATTGAGTAGCGTTAATTTATGCGAACAGACAGGAGCGTTTCAAGTTATTCTAACTGTCATTGTGGTGGAATTTCTTGGATTTAGGCGCAAACTGGTCGTCATCATCGTCAAACAGGATGCGATTGGCGGCCCCTTCCATGTCGTCGAACTGTCCGGAACGCAGTGACCACAAAAAGGCACCAAGCCCCAAAAGACCCAGAAACAGCGCGATCGGGATCAGGAGAAGAAGGTTGCTCATGCCATTAGGCTCCTGCCTGTTGGGATGTGGGGCGCAGGGGCGCGATATCAAGGTTTGGCGATTGTCCGGATGTTTTGGCATGCAGGCGCAAGGCATTGGCAATAACAATCAGCGATGACGATGACATGGCGATGGCCGCAATCAGGGGGGTGACAAAGCCCGATACCGCAAGGGGAATCGTAATCAGGTTATAGGCAAAGGACAGGGCGAAGTTCTGACGCACCAGCCGGTCGGCCTTGCGGGCGACGTCGATGGCTTCGATGACGGCACCCAGCCTGTCACCCTGAAACACGATATCGGCCGCGTTTTGCGAAATCTCGGCAGCGGTTGCCGGTGACATTGATGCATGGGCACAGGCAAGAGCCGGCGCATCATTGATGCCATCGCCGACCATCAGATCAAACTTGCCGTCATCTGCACGTTTCTGGACAAAGCCGGCCTTGTCGGTCGGGGACATGCGCGCATGCCAGTCACGCAAGCCGATTGTTTCGGCAAGCTGGCGGACCGTGCTGCTGCGGTCCCCCGACAGCAATGTCATATCAAATCCACGCGCACGCAGGGTATCAACGACCGTGACCGCGTCACTGCGCGGTGTGTCGCGGAACACAAACCGGGTCGGTGATTTTCCCGGTTCTGCCAACCACAATTCCGGCCCGGTGACATCAGACGGCAAATCGGCGTTTTCCGCGATATCGCAAAATGTGCGACTGCCAAGCAAAATGGTGCCAAACGGTGTATGCGCCGTCAGGCCAAGGCCCGGCTGTTCGGTGACATTGGCCATGGCCGCAACATTGCCAGCCGCACGCACCAGGGCGCGGGACAATGGATGGTTGCTGTTGGCGGCAATGCGCGCGGCAAGTTCAAGCGTTTCGGCGTCGGTCTGGCTGACCAGTTCGGGTTTTCCGGTGGTGAGTGTTCCGGTTTTGTCAAAGATGATACCGGTAATTTTGGTCAGCCGTTCAAGTGCGGTTGCCGATTTGACAAGAATGCCGGCGCGTAACAACCGGCCGGTGGCAATGACCTGAACGACCGGAACCGCAAGCGCCAGCGCACAGGGGCAGGTAATGATCAGAACCGCAATCGCATTCATCAGCGCATCCTGCCAGGCAAGACCGCCCATCAGCCACCAGCCGACAAAAGTCGCCAGCGACAGGAAATGAACAACCGGGGCATAGGATTTGGCCACCCGGTCGGCAATCGCGACATATTTGGCCCGACCCTGTTCGGCATTTTCCATCAGCCGGACAATTTCCGATAACAGGGTATTGCCGCCGGTTGCCGTCACACGAATGCGCAAAGGCGCGGATATATTGGTCGTGCCGGCAAAGACTGTTTTGCCCGGGCGGGTCAGGACCGGGATGCTTTCGCCGGTGATGACGCTGGTATCAATGTCGGACTGGCCGTCGATGACTTCACCGTCAATGCCGATCCGTTCCCCCGCCGCCGTCAGAACGACCATGCCCGGTTCTGCCTTGTGCGGGGCGATCAGGCGACGGGTTCCGTCATCGTCAATGACGGTGATTGACCGGGCATTCAGCGACAAAAGATGTTCGGCCGCCGACCGTGCCTGCCCACGGGCCCGCCCGTCCAGATAACGACCGATCAGCAGGAAAAACAAAAGCGTGATCGCACTGTCGAAATAGGCATGCGGTTCGCTACGAATGGTTTGGGCAAGGCTCATGCCAAGGGCAAGGATCACACCAAGGCTGATCGGCACATCCATATTGACCCGCCGGTTGCGGATGGCACCCAGTGCGGAGCGATAAAACGGCATCCCGGCATAGGCAGCGGCAGGCAAAGCAATCAACGCCGATAACCAGTGAAACAGATCGCGGGTTGCCCCGCCCATGCCCTGAAAATACCCGGCCCACACAGAAACCGATAACAACATCACATTGCCGGCAGCAAATCCGGCCACGGCCAGACAGCGCAGCAATTCCTTGTTGCGCGACACGGTTGCCTGTTCAAGGGCGGCGGGATCAAACGGGATCAGGCGATAGCCCATCTGCAAAACCGGTGACAGGATGGCACCGATATCGGACGACGCACCCTGCCAGCTTAGACGCAGGCGGCGGGTCGTCATATTGACCCGGGCACGCGTCACGGCATCGTTGCGTTGCAAAAGAGTTTCGATCAACCAGACACAGGCCGCACAATGAATGCCATCAACCATCAGATTAAGATGGTGGGTGCCGGTGTCATCGGTGCTGGCCAGTTCGGTGAAATCAAGACTGCCAAGCGTTTCTT
The DNA here is from genome assembly GCF_023588965.1 of Thalassospira sp. GO-4. Lineage (NCBI taxonomy): Bacteria > Pseudomonadati > Pseudomonadota > Alphaproteobacteria > Rhodospirillales > Thalassospiraceae > Thalassospira > Thalassospira sp. GO-4. The sequence goes on along the minus strand of NZ_CP097807.1, from coordinate 2,451,322 downwards.
CATCCGGGCGCAGGGCACGGATTTTGGGATCGACCGCGCGGCGTTTGTAATAGGATGAAAGCCCCAATTCGCCCAGCAGCTCATACGCCCCGGCGCATCCCGCACAGCAAAAGTCAGGCCCCGCCGGTGACGAGGCAGTTACCGGTTCCTGGCAGTGACGGCAAAGGGCGGGCTGGGTCATGGATTGATGACGACGTTTTCAAGTGTTTGGTAATCATCACCCATGGCATGGGCGATGGTGCGGACCTGCCAGCGACCATATACCGGGAAAGATGCACTTGCGCGATATTCGCCCGGTGCAACTTCGGCCATCGGGATGGTCTGATCCATGTCGTCGCGGTCAGAACGGGTCAGAACGATCGACATTTTTGCACCACTGATCGGGTTGCTGTCCTTGTCACGGAACAGAACAGTGATAGTGCCCGACTGATTAATGACACCCCCGACCGTCAGTTTGCTGCGCCAGCCAAGTTCGGCCTGACGGGCCGCACCGGAAATTGCAGCATTGTAGTTGTTGCCTTCTTCAAAGGCGTGCTTGGTGACAAGGCCGTTCCAGCTGGTCATGGAAAAAGTGATCAGCGAAATATTGGCAATCAGCATGATGGCAAAACCGCCAACAAAGTACCAAGGGATCCAGCGATCCGATTTGCGCGGGCCGGTTTGATCAGAAGAAGGAGACGTCATATGCGTTGCCATTGCTTGTCTTTCCTGTGCCAAAGCGTTTTCACGATCAGCGGTCGGTCTTGGGACCGGCAAATACTGTATCATATGTTTCGGTGTTTCCGGTTTCCGTATCGGTCACCGTGAATTCGAACGGTGTTGCATCGCCATCAAGTGCCGACGGATCGGCGGCAATGAACACACGGAAACTGCCAACCCGGTCCGGCGCCACTTCAAGATCAAAGGTGCCTTTCTGGTTCGGGGTCTGACCGATGATCTGGAAATCCGAAATCGTCAGGCCGGAAACCGTCAGTTCATAGGTTTTTAGCGACTGTTCCTTGTTGAGCAGCTTGACCGTATAGCCATTGCGGACATCGCCATCAGACAGGGTCACAAATAGCGGGTTGCGGTCACGCAACACATTGAGTTCAAGGACCGAACGGTTCAAAAGACCGAACATCATCACCGATGCCACTACGGTGAGGATGGCCGCATAGAAAATGGTGCGGGGGCGAATGATGCGCACGCGGGTTGCCTTGCCCTGGGCGCGAAGCTGGGTGTTCTGGACCGAGTCAAACCGGACCAGATCACGCGGAAAGCCGACCTTGTCCATGATGTCGTTGCAGGCATCAATACACAGGCCACAGCCAATGCATTCCATCTGCAGGCCGTCGCGGATATCAATGCCGGTCGGGCAGACATTCACACAGGCACGGCAATCGATGCAGTGGCCGGTTTCGGGCACTTCGCCACGGGTCAGGTTTTTGCGTTTAAGCGGCCCGCGGGCTTCCCCACGCCATCCTTCATAGGTGACGATCAGGCTTTCATCATCCAGCATTGCCGACTGAAAACGCGGCCAGGGACACATATAGGTGCAGACCTGTTCGCGGGCCCAGCCAGCCAGAAGATAGGTCGAGAAAGTCAAGAACGCGATGGTGACATAAACAGCCAGCGTCGCATTGCCGGTAAAGACATCGACGATGACAGTCGGGGCATCGTTGAAATACAGAACAAACGCGCCACCGGTTGCCATGGCAATGGCAATCCAGGCCAGATGTGTCGCACCGATTTTCCAGAATTTTTCGAACGTCCATTTTGACTGATCAAGGCGGACACGCGCGTTGCGATCGCCCTGGATATAACGTTCGACCAGCATGAAAAGATCGGTCCAGACCGTCTGCGGGCAGCCATAACCACACCAGATACGCCCAAACAGCGAGGTTGCCAGAAACAGACCAATTGCCGCCATGATCAGGATGCCGGTGATGTAGTAGACTTCCTGGGGCCAGATTTCGATGAAGAAGAAATAGGCGCGGCCAAGATCCATGTCGATCAGAACAGCCTGATCGGGGGCGCTTGGTCCACGATCCCAGCGGATCCATGGCACCAGCCAGTAAATCGACAATAACGCGATCAGTGCGAACCATTTGAGGTTGCGGAACCGGCCGGAAACGCGTTTGGGATAGACCTTGTCACGCGTTTTATAAAGCGGTTGATCGTCATAGTCGCTGCCATCACTGACAAGCGGGCTGGCGGTGTGTTCGGCATCGGGATGCGGCAAGCTGGACATGGCCATTTTCGCTACCTGGTTAGTGCTCCCTACCGTGCTGATGGCGGTGGTTTTGCGGGAAACCGCCAGTCGGAGCAAACGGCCAAGCTGTCAGACAGAAAGTTCAATTTGTCAGCAGCTTTTCGGGGCAGGCTTTCATTATTCAAATCTGAGCCTGAAAATACGAAAGGTCCGCCTCAGTAACCATGATACATGTCAATTTACGACGTGAAGATCATGGGAAAACTGCGACGGACATCTCGTTTCGGACAAAGTGCCCGGAATAAAAAGGGCCGATGATAGATATCACCGGCCCTGGCAGTCTGTTTTACTGGCCGCCACCCAAAGAGTGGACATAGACCGTCAGCATCTTGATGGTTTCTTCGTCAAGACGGCCTTCCCATGCCGGCATCACGCCACGGCGCGAATTGGTCACGGTTTCGGTGATGGTGGCTTTGTCGCCGCCATACAGCCAGATCGCGTCTGTCAGGTTCGGCGCACCGAGTTCCTGAATGCCTTTGGCATTGTCACCATGGCAGGACGCACAGTTTTCTTCGAACACGATCGCACCACGATCAGCCGCGGCCTTGTCGGTTGCGCGGTCGGTGAAGTGCAGGACATATTGCACAACATCGTCGATCTGATCGCGTTCAAGCAAACCGTCACGGCCAAAGGCCGGCATGTCATTCATGCGGGTGTCTTCATTGGCATCCCAGCGGATCCCGACATGCAGGGTTTCGTTGATGGTTTCAAGTGTCCCACCCCAAAGCCATGCATCATCCTGAAGCGACGGGAAGCCCGGATTGCCCGATCCGCCCGTTCCGTGACACGGTGCGCAATTGTCGGCAAAGATCGCCTTGCCACCGGCCATCGAGAAGTTCAGAAGTTCCGGATCGCTGGTGACTTCCGTTACATCGAGTGCCGCAAGGCGTTCCATGAACGGAGCGCGTTCGGCAGCAACATTGTTCAGGGTTTCATGCAGCTGGGTACGGTTGGTCGTCCCGAACATCCCCTTGAGATAGTCATTGGCGGTCGGCCAGGACGGATAAACCACCCAGTAACCGATTGACCAGATAACGGTCACCCAAAAAACATAGACCCACCAGGACGGAAGCGGTGTGTTGAGCTCCTTGATACCGTCCCATTCATGGCCGGTGGTCTCGCGCCCGGATACCTGGTCTTTTTCGACATGTGTCGGCATTACTCTGTTCTCCCCTTAATCCTGATCCCGCAGCGGAATCCGGGCGTGTGCTTCCATGTCCCGATTGCGCTTTTTGCTTGGCCACATGACCCAGGCAATGATCGCGCTGAACAGAAGCATCAGCCACAGTCCCCACAGGGGGCGGAAAAAGTCAGCGAGTTGCGTAAAGAATTCCATGACGTTCCCCTTTGCCCTAGCGCAGGTTCATCTGCGGGTTATAGGTGGTGAAGTCGACCATCCGGCCCAGGACCTGCAGATACGCAATCAGCGCATCCATTTCGGTCAGTTCTTCCGGTTTGCCGTCAAAATCACCTGTTGCCGCATTCGGGTAACGAGCAAGGAAATCATCGTCATAGGCCGCATCCTCGCTGGCCTGCAGGTAAAGGTCTGCCTTGGCCGTCTCGATCATTTCGTCGGTATAGGGAACCCCGACCATACGAAGTGTTTCGAGATGGGCCTGTGCGTCATCGAAGTTCAGTTTGCGTTCAGCAAGGAACGGATAACCCGGCATGATTGATTCCGGCACGACAGAGCGCGGATCCTTCATGTGGGCCACATGCCAGTCATTGGAATATTTCCCGCCGACACGTGCCAGATCCGGACCGGTACGTTTCGATCCCCACTGGAACGGGTGGTCATACATCGATTCCGCGGCAAGGCTGTAATGGCCATACCGTTCGACCTCGTCACGGAACGGACGGATCTGCTGGGAATGGCAGTTATAGCAGCCTTCACGGATATAGATGTTGCGACCGGCCTGTTCGAGCGGCGAATAGGGACGTACCCCTTCGACCTTTTCGATGGTCTGTTCCATCGTGAACAGCGGCACGATTTCCACGATGCCACCAATGATGATGGTCAGGAAAATGCCAAGGATCAGAACGAAGACGTTCTTTTCAACGATATGGTGTTTTTTAAGAAGCATATCTCGTTCCCCCCTTATTCGGCTGCAACAGTGGCAGGTGTGCCGATCGGAGCTTCGTTACGCAGATCGCCCTTGATCGTCTTGTAGACGTTCCAGACCATCAGCAGCGAACCAAGAACAAACAGCAGGCCGCCGGTTGCGCGAATGATGTAGTAGGGATGCATCGCCTCAACGGTTTCGATGAAGGAATATTGCAGGAAGCCCAGTTCGTCATAGGCGCGCCACATCAGGCCCTGCATGATCCCCGAAACCCACATCGAGGTGATGTAAAGAACAATCCCGATGGTCGCCAACCAGAAGTGATGCGACACCAGACGCATCGAATACAGGCGTTCGCGATTCCACAGAACCGGGATCAGGAAGTAGATCGCACCGAACGATACGAAGGCAACCCAGCCAAGCGCACCGGAATGCACGTGACCAATGGTCCAGTCGGTATAGTGCGAAAGTCCGTTAACCGCCTTGATCGACATGACCGGTCCTTCGAAGGTCGACATGCCATAGAAACCGACAGCAGCAACCATGAAACGCAGGACCGGGTCGGTACGCAGCTTGTCCCAGGCACCCGAAAGCGTCATCAGACCGTTGATCATCCCGCCCCAGGACGGCATCCACAACATGATCGAGAAGGTCATGCCAAGGGTCTGCGCCCAATCAGGAAGCGCTGTGTAGTGCAGATGGTGCGGACCAGCCCAGATATAGAGGAAGATCAGCGCCCAGAAGTGAATGATCGACAGGCGATAGGAATAAACCGGACGTTCGGCCCGTTTCGGGATGAAGTAATACATCATGCCAAGGAAGCCGGCCGTCAGGAAGAAGCCAACCGCGTTATGGCCGTACCACCACTGGGTCAGGGCATCCTGAACACCAGAGAACATCGAATAGGACTTGGTGCCGGTCAGCGATACCGGAATGGCAAGGTTGTTGCCAAGATGGAGCATCGCGATCGTGACGATAAATGCCAGATAGAACCAGTTTGCCACATAGATGTGCGGTTCCTGACGTTTCAGCAGGGTACCGACAAACATCGCCAGATAGCAGACCCAAACCAGGGTAAGCCACAGATCAACAAACCATTCCGGTTCGGCATATTCGCGGCCCTGGGTGGTGCCGGTCACGTAACCGATCGCGGCCATCACGATGAAAAGCTGATACCCCCAGAATACAAATGCAGGCAACGCCGTGCCGCCATAAAGCGGGGTGCGGCAGGTGCGTTGAACCACATAGAAGGAAGTCGCCAGCAAAGCGTTACCGCCAAAGGCAAAGATAACTGCCGAGGTGTGCAATGGGCGCAGACGCCCAAAGTTCAGAAATTCATTGTCGAAATTGAGCGCCGGAAATGCGAGCTGCCAGGCGATGACATCACCCACCAGAAATCCGACGACTCCCCAAAATACGGTCGCGAGTGCGGCCCAGCGCACAACGTCCATATTATAATTAACAGCAACCGCAGGCGATGCTGTCTGTGCCATGCTCCCTTGGCCCATGCTTGACTCCCGTTCAAGGTGTTCGGGGCAACTGTCCAGACCCTCTCGGACAGTTTCATCCGTCCCCGTGAATAACCCGATCCGAGGAAGGGTCATTCACCTGCACTTGAAGCCCCACCCACAATGCATCCCGTTTGAAACAGGGACGCATTGAATCTGGCGAGGTTTCCCATTCAGTACAGCGAGTATGCGGGCACATGACCCAAAAGCCATTGATGTACGTCAATACAGGCGCGCAATACCCGCTGGAAATTCAATCATGGGATTCCATGTTGTCGCCGGACGGGGACCTCAAGTGTTGTGGCTGTTTATGCGCCCCAACGCATCCAAACGTGTTGATGCACATCAAGGTTGACCGGATTTATTTGCGGCATGATCGGGTAAATTCCAGAGGACGGTAATCATGTCAGAAGCCTATCAGGCACATCCCCTTACATCGCACACTGCGGATATGACGTATCCGCTGGTGCAGATGATGCAGGTCGATATGTCTTTTGATCGATGGCGTGCCTTTGTCGACCGGTATTGTTTGCCGGTTGGCGACACGGGGGCGGACTCTGGCCTGGCGGGGGCAACCGATGCCGACCAGCTTTTATGGCAACGCCAGCGTGGCATCATCGTTCTGTCCAACGAGCGCGGCTATATCCACGGTCTGTTTTCCTATTATGTGCGTGATGACATGACCGACGGGCTTGTCCTGCATGTCGATAATGTCATGGCGGTGGAAATCGTGGCGGGTGCCTATGTGTTTGATGCCATGCGCGATGCGATGAACCGGCTGGCGCGCGATCATAAATGCGCCAATGTGTATGTTTCGCTTGGCGAATGTGACGGGCGTTTGCGCGATTATTTCGCCAAGGCCGGTTTCGTGCCAAGCAAGGTCCGCTATTGCGCGCCGGCAACCCCGAAACTGTCAGCCTGACAGCATTTCCAAATCCGTAAAAACGCCTGCTTGCGCCGGGGCATATTCGTGCTACATCCGGGTAAGCGATATGTGGACGGGCCCCGGAAACAGGACTATAAGGCGGGTATGAACGGTATTCCTTTTGTCAAAATGCATGGTCTGGGAAATGATTTCGTTGTCTTTGACGGACGACGCGATCCCGCTGTGCTTGATCTTGATAACGCAACCGCTGCCCGGATTGCAGATCGCAAAACCGGTGTGGGGTGCGATCAGTTGATCGTGATCGAACCGGCCCGCGATGATCTTGCCGATGCCTTCATGCGCATCCGCAACAATGATGGCGGCGAGGTCGAGGCATGTGGCAATGCCACGCGCTGTGTTGCCAGCATCGTCATGGACGAGCTTGGCCGCAATGATGCGATCATTGAAACCGTGGTTGGCCTTCTTGATGCCAATGGTTTGGCCGATGGTCAGGTAACCGTGGATATGGGGCAGGTCCGGCTGGACTGGCGTGATATCCCGCTGTCAGAAGCGGTTGATACCAACCATATTCCATTGTCGCTTGGTCCGCTTTCGGACGCAGTCGGGGTCAATGTCGGCAATCCGCATGCGGTCTTTTTCGTCGATGACGCCGAAGCCGTCGATATCGAAAAATTCGGACCGATCCTTGAACATCACGAAATGTTTCCCGAACGCGCCAATATCGAAGTGTGCAGCATCATCGGCGAAAACCAGATCCGGATGCGTGTCTGGGAACGTGGTGTCGGTGTGACGCGTGCATGTGGCACCGGTGCCTGTGCGGTCGGCATTGCGGCGGCCCGTCGCGGACTGACCGGGCGCAAAACCGATGTCATTCTTGACGGGGGCAAGCTTACGATTGAATGGTTGCCCGATGACCATGTCCTGATGACCGGACCGGTCGCAACCAGTTTCCAGGGCTTCCTGCATTCATCCCTGTTGGGTGCGCACTGATCAGAAATATGTAACCGGCCCGCATGGTGATGTTGGCCGGTTATTTTTTTACAGGTACTTTTACGGACCCCTTCGGGCCTTGCGTCGATTGTCGTGATCGGGCAAAACAGGGCCCAACAGGATCAGGTCCGATCCATGTCGGGACGCCCGCCTCCCGTCTTTTGTGAAACTCAAAAGCAGGTTCAGATAATGGCTGACTTTAATACGCTTGACGGTGTCAATGTCGCTGGCAAGCGCGTATTGCTGCGCGCTGATCTTAACGTTCCGATGAAGGATGGTGTTGTTGGTGATACGACACGCATCGACCGTACCGTTCCGGGCCTGATCGAACTGGCTGATGCCGGTGCCAAACTGGTGGTCATCACCCATTTTGGCCGCCCGAAGGGCCAGCGCGTTGCGGAAATGTCGCTCAAACCGGTTGCCGATGCCCTTGCCAAACAGTTGGGCCGCCCGGTGAAATTTGCCGATGATTGCATCGGTGATGCGGCCGCAAGCGTGGTTAACAGCCTTGGAAACGGTGAAATCGCGCTTCTGGAAAACCTGCGTTACCACGCAGAAGAAGAAAAGAACGACCCGGCATTCGTGGCCGAGCTGGCCAAGCTTGGCGATGTTTACGTCAATGACGCGTTTTCCTGTGCGCACCGTGCCCATGCCTCGACCGAAGGTCTGGCGCGCGCACTTCCGGCTTATGCCGGCCGTTTGATGCAGGCTGAACTCGAAGCATTGGGCAATGCGCTTGAAGCCCCGAAACATCCGGTGATGGCAATTGTTGGCGGTGCCAAGATTTCGACTAAGCTTGATCTTCTGGGGAACCTTGTTGCCAAGGTTGACCAACTGGTGATCGGTGGCGGCATGGCCAATACGTTTTTGGCGGCCAAGGGTGTCAATGTTGGCAAATCGCTGTGCGAGCATGATCTTCTTGAAACCGCGCGCGAGATTTTCAAAAAAGCCGACGCTGCCAATTGTGAAATCGTTCTGCCGGTTGATGGTTTGGTTGCCAAGGAATTTGCCGCAAACGCACCGCATGATGTGTCTGACATCAATGACGTTGCCAGCGACGGCATGATCCTGGATGCCGGTCCTGAAACCATCGTCGATCTGAACAAGCGTCTGGAATCTTGCGAAACGCTGGTCTGGAACGGGCCGCTTGGTGCGTTTGAAATCACCCCGTTTGATACGGCGACGGTTTCGGTTGCCCAGCATGCGGCAAAACTGACCAAGGCAGGCAAACTTCTGTCGGTTGCCGGTGGTGGTGACACGGTTGCTGCCCTTCGCCATGCGGATTCCGATCAGGACTTTTCCTATGTCTCGACCGCGGGCGGTGCGTTCCTTGAATGGCTGGAAGGCAAAACCCTTCCGGGTGTTGCGGCCCTTCGCGCCAAGTAAGATTGCCGGTCAAGAATTCACGACAAACCCCGCCATCTGGCGGGGTTTTCTTTTGGGCAGCCTGAAATGGCTTTAGGTCTTTTCGGGATAGAAAATGATGCCGATGCTTTTGATCACGGGCGGGATTGACCGGACGACATGGGCCAGTCCGAGAACCAGAACCCCGTGGGATGTGCCGACATTGCCGGTCATGACATCATCAACCAGGGTATCGCCCGTATCGTTTAAGGCGGTGAATAGCAGGATAAATCCGACCGTCGCATCAACCCACTGATTGCGCACCCAGGTTTCAACCTTTTTAAGCAGCGGAAACATCACTTGACCTCTTTGACGTCGTTAAGTGAGGCCGCAAGCAATTGGCTTTGGCAAGCCGCTGCAAAATGTCCGAATATTTCGCAGCGGGCCTGTTTGCACAGTCCGGTTCGATGCGGCCGATGGTTCTTGTCTTGTCGGGGCATGAAATATGATGCGCGACCCTGGCAGGAAGGTCGAGCATGTTTGCACGATCCGGGGACTTATTGCTGATTGACGTCAGGCAGGCTGTTTTGTGCCGTGCTTTTCATGATCGCATCGCGATCTTTCAGAAAGCTGGCATAACCGTTTTCCATCATGGCACCGCCCAGTTCGATATAGACCGTGAACAGGCGCGATAAAGTATCGGCCTCGTCGGTATCAAGAATCGAAAGAAGCTCGCCCGAGCGCACCTGACCTGTTTCGAAGTGCTCCCAGGCATGTTCAAGCAGGATGCGCCCAAGGTAATCAAGATTTTCGAACTTGGCCTGACCGATGGCGTTGCGGATTTCGCCAAGCGTGATGTCGGCGGCAATCAGCATTTCGGACGGAATGGTGACAAGGCGGTCCGGGCCTTTGATATCTTCGGGAAGATCACGCAGGATGTGAATGATATAGCAGAAAATTGCCATATCGCGCGCGTGATAGATCGGCGGGTTGGTCAAGGGCGACGTATAGCCGATTTCCGGATCGTATCTGGCCGAAAGAAGATAGACAAAGATCGATGCGGGTGCGGCGGTTGCCCCTTCGCAATAGGCGATGAAATCATCCCATTCATCCATCGGTTCTTCGGCAACATCGCGATGCAGCGCATCGGCAAGGGCAACCCATGGTTCGGGCGAAAGATCGCTGCGTCCAAGGGTCAGACGCAATGCGTCATAGACATCACCGCTGAGCGGGCCGGTTTCCGGCAACGGGTTGTCAGCACCGGCTTTGGCGGAAATGATCTGGGCCTGCCACTGATTGATGGTTTCCAGAACGGTTTCACGCTGTGCATGACGTTCGGCATCGGGCAGTTCAAGAAAGCCGTCATCAACAATGTCGTCAATGACCCGCATCGAGGCATAGCTTGCCAGAAAGAAACGCTGGCGTTCCGGGGACAAACGCATGGCCGCACGGTAAAGATTGGCATTTTTGGCCGCAGCAAGTGCATTGCATGCCTCAAACGGGGCGCCAAGTACGGCCTTTGATGGGAGCGAATGGCTCATGCGTGTCTAAATGTCCCTGAATATCCCGGTGGATTATCTTTCCAAGAGTCATACAGGACTGCCCGTCCTGTGCAACAGGGATTTCCCGTGACAGCCCGGAAATGATCACACCGGGGACACACCAAATGATCAGAATTCGATCCGGTAGCTGGCGGTCAATCCCAGCATGGCGTCAATACCGTCAAGGATGCTTTGTTCCGGATGAGGTGGTGCCATATTGCGCGACACACTGCCATGCAACCCGATCCAGATATCTTCAAGCGGCATATAGGACAGAGACGCGGCAAGACCGGCATCGTGAAAGGCATTGTCACTGTCAGAGAACAAAACCTGGCTGCGCCGTTGATCGGGCGCATAGCCACCGGTCTGATAGTTCCCGATATTTTCCGATCGGGTTGAACCCAGTTCGACAAACGGCCCGACAGCAATGCCAAGTTCCGGCACCGGCGCATAGCCCAGGCCGATTTGCGCGCTAAGTGCGTTGGTGCGGGTATTTCGGTTGCTGTCGATTTCAAGCCAGAACTGACTGGCATTTTCGGGATATTGCGCATCCTGTAATGCAGGCCCGATCACGATGCTGTTTTGTGGGCGGCTGGAAAAATAGCGACCGATCCCGTTTGATCCGGCCGGCGGCAAAATGCCCGCGCCAAGATCCGTGCCAAAGGTCAGGCGGGAGGATGCCGGGACCTGTGTGCTGTCTGTCGACTGGGCGAAAACAGCCGAAAACAGACCCGAACCCGCAGTCATCGCGGTGGCCAGAAATGCAGTACAGATCGAGGTTTTAGCCAAATGCGGTTTCATCATCATGCCGCCTGTTCCCACAGGTGATCTAACGGTCACAGCAATCAGCGCACTGGTCTGGGGACCCCCATTACTGGAAGTCAGGCAAGTTTCGGTGTCGGTCCCATACCAACCATGTCGTGTCCGTGCCTCCACATTGACTGCGGCATTGTCACGGCGTGAACTTCATCAGGGGATTTTTTTAAAAGATGGCGTCAACAGACGGTTCGCGTGTGTTACGCGCACCACTGGCTTTAGCGCCCCAAAAAGTCCCTGATAGCGTTGATTTGTGCTTTGTCATTCAAATGGGGTGCATGTCCGCAGTTCGCCACTGCAAAAACCGGCATTTCGGGTTTTTTATTTTTCATTTTCTCGACAATCGCCTTGGGGATGAGGTCGGATTGTTCGCCGCTGATCAGCATGACCGGGCAAGGCAGGGCGTCAAAAACGTCCCAGGCATCAAAGGAATCAATATGTTCGGCAAAGATGCGCATGACTTCGGGGTCGTAATGCATCATGAAATTGCCGTTTGGCAGGCGCCGTACGGAACGGGACGCCAAAAACGCCCATGTTGCATCGTCGGCCACTCCGAACGGAGCATAAACCAGCCGAACCAGTTTTTCGACGTCATCAATGGTTTCAAATTCGGGTGATGCGCCGACATATGATTTGATACGCGCCACTGCGTCCGGATCAAGTTCGGGTCCAATATCGTTAAGAACCAGCTTTTCAATCCGTCCGGCAACTTCGGCGGTGGCATAAAGCCCGATCAGGCCCCCCATGGATGTTCCGATCCAGTCACAGGTTTCTATGCCGAAATGGTCGAGAAGTTCGAACATCTGCGCGACATAAAAGGGCACGGTATATTCACCGTCCGGGTCCTTGGCCCAGCCGGAAAAGCCGCGCCCGATCATGGTCGGACACAGAACATAGTACTGATCGGTGAAATGGGGGGCGACATGATCAAAATCATCAGCCAGCCTGGCCAGACCATGCATCATGATCAATGGCCGCCGGGACGGGTTGCCCCATGCCCGGACATGGACCTCGTACCCGCAGCATTTGACGAAATGTTCGCGAAATTCTGCCATGGTGCGGCTCCTTGTCAGGGAATGGTTCGGTGGGGTTAGCTTGGGCGTTTGCGCGCAACCATGAAAAGACGGTTGAACGGAAACAGCGTGCGGCCATCATCGCGGATCGGATAAACCTGATTAAGGCGTTCCTTGTATTTCGCGGTAAAGGTTGCGCGTGCCGCGTCATCAGGAAGGGCCGCCATCACCGGGCGCAGGATGGTCGAACTGGTCCAGTTATAAACCGCATCCGGCCCGTTCAGGACATGACAATATTGCGTCTGCCACAGATCGATCTCATCGCAAGACGGTGCGAGAACATCGAAATAATCACCCGGACGCATGATACGGGCTGCGTGCATGGCCTGTGCCACTTCCTTGCGCCACTCCATGCCGGCTTCGCCGATCAGCTGATGACTTGGCGCCAGGAAATTGTTGGGAACCTGAATGGCGATCATGCCGCCCGGACGGACAAAGTCCAGAAGGCGGGGAAACAGGGTCGAGTGATCTGGCACCCAATGCAAGGCCGCATTGGAAAACAGAAGATCGACCTGCTCGTCAGGTTGCCAGGTGGCAATATCGGCCTTTTGCCAGTCAATGTTTTCGGATCGTTTGCGCGCGGTGTCCAACATCTCGTCAGATGAATCAACGCCGACAATACGGGGACTGTCATCGTCGTCCGTTGCAAAGGCATCGGCAAGAATTGCGGTCACCGAACCGGGACCGCATCCCAGATCAACGATATGGCGCGGGGAAAAGCCGCTGGCTGCTTTTGGCAGGCGGCCAATCAGATCAATGGCAGGTCGCAGGCGTTCATTGCCAAACAGACCGTAACGGGCAGGATCCCAATGTGTATTGCTCATGGTTAATTCCTAGAGCCTTTTGGGGGAATTTAAAAGCATTGATGCCGGTTACGGCTGTATCAGGCACAGCGCGTGATCAGTGATCGGTTGCATCAAGCTGATCATAATACCCCTTGATCAGGTGGAACATGAACAGCACAGCACCGACAAACAGGGCCAAGCCGACAAAATAGGAATAACCGTCATGCGAGCCTGACGCATAGAACAGTCCGAAAAGACCGACCACAATGGTCAGAACACCAAAGATAAACCGATCCGTACCCATATTGGAGCTCCTCTAAGTCGTAGGTGTCTGATAATTCGTAAAATTTAGCGAAAAGAAAGCAGCGATCAAGCCGCGTTCTGGTCCTTTATGCCTTTTTCATTTTACGAATTCTTTGCGGTACATCACGAAATGCCTCGGCAAGTTGCAAATAAACGGGCCGTTTGAACGGCACGATCATGTCGGGCAGCGTCGCCAGATCGTTCCAGCGCCAGGCATCAAATTCCGGGTTGGGCACATCAATATTGATATGCTTGTCCTTGCCCGTGAATTGCATGGCAAACCATTTCTGCTTTTGGCCGCGATACTTGCCCTTGAACGCCTTGCCAATCAGATGGTCTGGCAGATCATAGGTCAGCCAGTCGGGCGTTTCGGCGATGATTTCAGCCTTGTCGGTGCCGATTTCTTCCTTGAGCTCGCGCAGGGCGGCTTCAATCGGGGTTTCGCCATCGTCAATGCCGCCTTGGGGCAATTGCCATGCGCCTTCAAATCCGAAACGGTTGCCGACCCAGACCAGGCCATCCTTGTTAAAAAGCGCAATACCGACACAGGGGCGATAGGGCAGGTCTTCGGCCCTTACCCTTGTGGTATCGGTTGAGTTCGTATCGGACGGGGATGCGGATTTGTCAGCCATGATTTCTCCTGGGTGATCGGGGCCGGGTGCGTTTGGCGTCCGGTCACTGACTTTCGATGGTGGCGGCGGGTTCGTCTGCGGTATTTTCAGCTGGATTGTTTTCGGCTTCCTGTGCCATGATTTCGCTTTCGCGCTGTTCGGCTTCGCGGCGTGCGGCTTCGGCTTCGGCGGCGGATTGCGGGGTGACCTGCATATTGGCAATCGCACTGACCGGTGCCAGTTCGACGCCCTGTCGTTTCAGGCGCAAAGCCCAGTTGCGCAGGCGCTGAATGGTGACCGGATAGGATTGGGCAAAGCCGACAGCAACACCATTGCGTTTGGCAAGCTGGACCAGATCGGCAAGTCTTGCATCAATCTGGCGGCGGCTGGGAACCTGATCGATCAGAATGTTGCCAACCGCGTTTGGCGTTCCGGCATTTGATGCCAGTTGCGCGCCATAGCTTGCCATGCCGCTGCGCGTACCTTCGAGATACATCAGGCCCGAACGCGATACGAATTCAATGATCGGGCGGATGGCGCTATCAAGGCTTCCGAATTTTGATCCTTCGTGGCTGACCAGTCCGGCATAGCCGGGGAACTGTGCGAGCAACCATTCAAGCCGCACAAGGTTTTCACCCTCTGACAGGGACGTCAAAAGCGCGCGCGGCCCCGGATCGGAAAGCGGGAAATCAGCCGGTTCCATCGGCAATTCAAGAAAGACTTCATGGCCCATTTCGCGGGCCTGTTCGGCAACGGTTTTGATGTCGCGGCTATAAGGGGAAATGCCCAACGAAATATTAAGCGGCAGATCATTGATCGCGGTTTCGGTGCGGGCTTCATTCAGGCCAACCCCGGTCAGAATGATCGCGACATAGGGTTGCCCGTCGGTTTTTTCAAAGGGCCGCTTATAGGCATCAAACGGTGTGGTACCATCATCGGCAATGCGCGGGACACGGCCGAAACTGCCTTCTTCATCCAGACCGGGCAGCGGGGCCTTGCGCAAGGGATCGGGTTCGATCGGATCGTCAATCGATCCTTCTTCGGCGATGATGGCGGCCAGTTCTTCGGGGCTTAGTTCGGTATCGGGGGCAACACCGTCAGCCTGATCGGCCGGCCCGACCAGATCGGAGACACCGGAAAGCTGATTGGTGATGTCTTCGGCGGATTGTGGAGTGCCATCGGGACCGACATCGCCATTATGCTGGGCGCGTTCGCGTTCCTGCATGTCGCGCACACCGCGCGCGATTTCTTCCTGAAGTTCGCGTTCAGACCCCGGGACAGCCACCAGGGCCTCGGGACTGCCAAGATGAAACAGCCGCCAGCCGGTTTCCGGATCAAGGATCGGGATCAGCGCAACCGCTGTCGCCCCGAAGGGCGACAGGAAGACCAGAATGATCAGAATTTTCGACAGCCAGCTGCGCCGTGATTTCGGCCGCTTGGGCAGACGCTTGATCTGAATTTCGATCGGAAGTTCGTTAAAAGGCAGGTCATCAAGATTGACTTCTTCAGCGTCAGTCATCCCGTCGCCAAGGTCGTCGGCCAGCGCGCCGGCCATGTCCTCGTCGAGATCGCCATCCTTCTTCTTTCGGAATGGCAAGGAATTTAGGATTTTCCTGAACACGAACAGCTAGTCTCTCACGATGTCCGGATGGTCCTTACCCTTTCGGGCGCGGACCAAACAGCGAAATGCCCCGGATCATGTCAAGCGCCCGCGAAAGCTGATAATCGTCGATCGCAAGTTGCTCGGCTTCATCCCGGCGGGAATTTGCATCCTTTTCTGCGTCTGTGGTCGCGGCGTCTTCATTGCGAAGCGCACCGTTCAGGGATGCCTCGGACCGGCGGGTATCGCTTTCGATACTTTCAACACGGGCCTGTGGCACGATGATGTCCGGAACGATGCCGACTTCCTGAATGGATTTGCCCGATGGCGTGTAATAACGTGCGGTGGTCAGGCGCAGTGCAACATTGCCCGGCATCGGAAGGATAGTCTGAACCGATCCCTTGCCAAAGCTGCGCGTGCCCATGATGACCGCACGGCGGTGATCCTGAAGGGCGCCGGCAACAATTTCGGATGCCGATGCCGAACCGTCATTGATCAGAACAACAATCGGCAGTCCTTCGGCCAGATCACCGGACCGCGCGTTATAGCGTTCGGTATTCTGGGTATCACGCGGGCGGGTCGAGACGATTTCGCCCTTGTCCAGGAAGGCATCGGATACCGAAATCGCCTGATCAAGCAGGCCACCCGGGTTGTTGCGCAGATCAATCACCAGACCCTTGATTTCCGGGCCGATCTGATCGCGCATGTCGCCAATCGCACGTTGCAGGCCGCTAAAGGTCTGTTCGTTGAATTTGGTGATGCGGATATAGCCGATATCATCCTTGGCTTCGGCGCGGACCGACTGGATCTTGATCACCGCACGGGTCAGGGTGACATCAAACGGAGCCTGTTCGCCCTTACGGATGATGGTCAGGACAATGTCGGTATTGACCTTGCCGCGCATCATTTCGACCGCATCATTAAGCGTCATGCCGCGAATGGCGGTGCCGTCGATATGGGTGATGAAGTCGCCCGGTTGCAGGCCGGCCTTTTCGGCGGGCGTGTCATAGATCGGTGCGATGACTTTGACAAAGCCGTCCTCCATCGTGACTTCGATGCCAAGACCGCCGAATTCGCCACGGGTATCGACCTGCATTTCCTCGAAATTATCCATGTTCAGATAAGAGGAATGCGGATCAAGTGACGTCAGCATGCCGTTGATGGCGGCTTCGATCAGCTGCTTGTCATCGACTTCTTCGACATATTTGGCTTTGACCTGTTCAAACACGTCACCAAACAGGTTCAAAAGACGATATGTCTCAGCCGAGGAGGTTGAAGATTGCGCCAGACTTGGGGACGCAAGGCCGAAAGTCATGCCGGTCGCGAGTGCGAGTACTGCCAATCGAGAGGTTTTCATCCACTTACCTTGCCGTTTTTCGAGGCCAGCCACGGAAGCGGATTGATCGCTTCTCCGTCCTGGCGCATCTCCAGATAGAGTTTAGGCGCTGTTTCACCCATAATACCAACAGGTTCGCCCGCCAACAGATATTGTCCTACCACACTGTCGAGCCGATCAAAACCGGCGATAAGACTATGGTATCCTTCGCCGTGTTCGATAATCAAGAGTCGGCCGTACCCGCGGAAGGGGCCTGCAAAGACAACTTTGCCATCAAAGGGCGAGACAACCTGCGCATTTGCGCGGGTGCTGATCTCAATTCCTTTGGATCTTGTGACGGTCAATCCGTCCGGACCACGCGATTTTTCCCCGAACAGTGTGACGACTTTGCCACTGGCAGGCATGCGCAAATGCCCATGCGCCAGGGTGATCGAACTGCCAACCGCGAATTCTTCGTCGCTTGTGCCATCCTGTTTCGGGGTGGCGGCGGCCGGTTCTTCCTTGCGGGCTGGCGGTTCGGGGGGCGTATTGCGGGCAATCGTGGTTGCGCCCAGCGTATCGGCATCGGGTTCGGTCCGGGTGGCGACATCAATTTCCGGGCGTGATCGCGGTGCAGGGAGACCTTCGGCCCGTTTGCGCAAGGTGCTCAGCAACTCGCCAAGTGATTTGGCCTCGTCAGCCAGCGCATTTACGGCCTTGGCGGCTTCGTGGGCTTCGGCCTCGGTTTCGGTGCGCAGGCGGCGCTTTTCACTCAGCAATGCGGCAAGCGATGTGCGTTCCTGTTGCAGCGCACGGGTGGCTTCGGCTACGTCCGCGCGTTGGGTGCGGATATCTTCGCGCAAACGTGCAATTTCATCGAGTTCCTTACGCAGGTCGCGGGCATGCTGTTCAACGCCGGGCAGTGCGGCCTTGAGCAATACCGCCGAACGCAAGGTATCCTGCGGCGATGTCGGAAGGGCAATGACCGCTTCGGGCGGGGTGGTCGAAAGACGCTGCAAGGCCATCAGGATGCGGGCATATTGACCGGCCTTGTCCTCAAGGCTGGTGGCCGCGACCTTTTCACGGGTTTCAAGCGATTGCAGCTGATCTTCAAGTTCGGTCAGGGTTGTCTCCAGACGCTGGGTACGGCGGGCAACCGAAATGGCTTCGGATTGCAGGGCCTGTTCCTCGGTCCAGAGTTCCCGCGATTTGCGCGACAGGAATTCTTCCTGTTTTTGCTGTTCGGACAGCTGGCTTTCAAGCTGATCAAGTTTCTTGTCAACTTTTTGAAGCGACTGGGCAAAAGAAGGCGCTGCCCCGCCTGCCAGACACAGCGCAAGCGCGGTCACGGCAGGCAGGGCGATCTCATAAGCTGACTTAGCTCGCAAGAAGCGCATCATTCTGTTTCAGGCCCTTAAGCAACGGTTTGCCAGTCATCTCGGCTGGCTGTGGCACGCCAAGGAGTTGCAGCAAAGTCGGTGCAACATCGGCAAGGCGCCCATTCTCCAATGTTACCCCTTCCGGACCGTTAACAAGAATGGTCGGCACCAGATTAAGGGTATGTGCAGTATGGGGTTCACCGGTTTCCGGATCGACCATGACCTCGCAATTGCCGTGGTCGGCGGTGACAAAGGCAACGCCGCCAACCGACTTGATCGCATCAATCACCTTGCCAAGGCAGGTATCAACGGCCTCGGCTGCTTTCATAGCAGCTGACAGAATGCCGCTATGCCCAACCATGTCGGGGTTGGCGAAGTTCAGGATGATCGCGTCATATTTTTCCGATTTGATGGCATCGACCAGTTTTTCGGTGACTTCGGGTGCGGACATTTCCGGCTGAAGGTCATAGGTCGCGACTTTGGGCGATGCGACCAGAATGCGGTCTTCACCTTCGAAAACCTGTTCTTCGCCGCCGTTAAAGAAGAACGACACATGCGGATATTTTTCGGTTTCGGCAATACGAAGCTGCTTCAGCCCGGCCTTGGAAACCACTTCGCCAAAGATGTTGGGAAGGGTTTGCGGCGGATAGATCGCATCCATGTATTTGGCGTGTTCGGACGAATATTCGACCATGCCGGCCTGAACGGCAAATTTCGGCGCGGTACCGCGATCAAACCCGTCAAATTCCGGCGCGCACAGGGCAGCAAGGATTTCGCGCGCACGGTCGGCACGGAAATTGGTCATCAGGATGCCATCGCCATCCTTGATCCCGTCAAAATCGCCAATCACAGTTGGCAGGACAAACTCGTCGGTGGTGTCATTCGCATAGGCATTGGCAATCGCGGCCTCCGCACTTTCGGCAGTGCGACCATCGGCATAGTTTTTGCCCTGAACCATGGTGAAATAGGCCTGGCTGACGCGTTCCCAACGGTTATCACGGTCCATGGCGTAATAACGCCCGGTCACGGTGACAATCTCGACATTGGCATCGCCGATCAGGGCGCGGAATTTCTCAAGGAATTTGGCAGCACTTTTCGGGGCGGTATCACGGCCATCAAGATAGGCGTGAATTTTGACCGGCACACCGGCGCCTGCGATGATTTTGGCAAGGGCGGCCATATGGGCCTGATGGGAATGCACGCCACCTTCGGACAGAAGACCGGCAATGTGGCAGACACCCTTGCTATCGCGCAGCGTTGCGATGATTTTCTTGACCGCATCGGTATCGGCGATGCTTCCGGTTTTGACGGCCTCGTCAATTTTGGGCAGTTCCTGCATGACGACACGACCGGCACCGAGGTTCATGTGACCGACTTCCGAATTGCCCATCTGGCCTTCGGGCAGGCCGACATCCAGACCACAAGCCTTGAGGAATCCGGTCGGATAATTGGCATAAAGCGCATCCCAGACAGGCGTATTGGCCAAGGCAACGGCGTTGTCCTTGGTTTCTTCGCGATACCCCCAGCCATCCAGAATACACAGCACCACAGGGCGCGGGCGCTTTACGGAATTCGATACAGTCACGTTCATAAACCCCACTGATAGAGATAAAGGCTGAATTACCCGTAAATATGGTGACTTACCGGGTAATTCGCCATCAATCCTGTTGCGCGGGCAGGGTGGGTCAACCGTTACTCACAACAGGCAAATGCGTAATTTCGGCAATTTAGCACGAATGTGGCCGCGAAACAGTACCCCGACCTGGAATTTTTTGCAGGTGCAAAGCTGCTTTTTGACAGGGGTATCAGACACAGATAATCTGCCCCCAACGGTGATCCTCAGAGACGGCAGAAATGGCGTCTCGCACCACGACGGGAGAGCCCGGTTACCCGCATAACCGGCGCCGAAGGAGCAATAGCCCCATAAAACTCTCAGGCAGATGGACCGTCGCGGATAGAGGCTCTGGAGAGAGAATTCGGCAAGCATACAGATCAAACATGTATGACCACCGGCTTCCACCGAAGGATGAAAACCTGTGGGTTGATGTTGTTTTCGACCCATGGGCGCACAATCTCAGGTCAAGGGACAGAGGGGGCAAGACACCGGTTCGTAAACGGCGCGATTTTCGCGCGTTCAAGAGCCGTGAAGGAGGCCCTTATGACCACCAATCCCGCCACCGGTCCCCGTTCGGGATCGCAGGACGGTTCTGTGCAAGACGTAAACCTTTCTGTTGTTGATCTTTATACCATCGGGATCGGACCATCGAGTTCGCATACCGTCGGACCAATGCGCGCCGGATACCGGTTTTGTCTTGAACTTGATGCCCGTAATCTTTTGACCAAGGCGGGCAGTGTTGTGGTCGATCTTTACGGATCGCTTGCCCTGACCGGCAAGGGGCACGCCACCGATACGGCCGTGATCATGGGGCTTTCGGGCCATCGACCGCGCAGTGTAGACCCCGATGATGTCGCGCCAACCGTGCAGGCCATCGACAGCAGTGCGCAATTGCAGCTTTATGGCAAGCATCCGGTTGATTTCAATCGTGAAACCAATCTGGTGTTTCACTTTACCGAAACCCTGCCACAGCATCCCAATGGCATGCGGATTACCGCATTTGACCGCGATGGCGTAAAAATTCACGAACAGGAATATTTTTCGGTCGGTGGCGGGTTCATCGTGTCTGGCGATGATCGCGGGGCGGAGTATTCCGGCGACAATATCACGTTGCCCCATCCGTTTTCATCGGCCGATGAATTGATGGCCATTTGCAAACGCGAAGGTGCATCGATTGCCGAAATCATGATGGCCAATGAACAAAGCTGGCGCAGCCCGGACGAAACATACGAATTTGTTGATCGTGTTCATCGCGCAATGATGGATTGCATTGATCGCGGGTGCAAAACCGATGGCATTTTGCCCGGCGGGCTGAATGTCAAACGCCGGGCATCAAAGCTTTATCATGAATTGACCGAAAAACCCGAAGCAGGCCTTCGCGACCCGCTGACCGTGATTGACTGGGTCAATCTTTATGCCCTTGCCGTGAACGAGGAAAATGCCGCCGGCGGACGTGTCGTGACCGCACCGACCAATGGTGCGGCTGGCGTCATTCCGGCCGTGCTTCGGTATTATGAACGGTTCGGATCGAATGTCAGTCAGACCAAAATTCGCGAATTTCTTCTGACCGCGGCGGCGATTGGGTCGATCTATAAAAAACGCGCATCCATCTCGGCGGCCGAAGTCGGTTGCCAGGGCGAGGTCGGTGTAGCCTGTTCAATGGCCGCAGGCGCGCTTTGTGCGGTTCTGGGCGGCACGCCCGAACAGGTTGAAAATGCCGCCGAAATCGGGATGGAGCACAATCTTGGCCTGACATGCGATCCGATTGGCGGTCTGGTGCAGGTCCCATGCATCGAACGCAACACAATGGGCGCGGTCAAGGCAATCAATGCCGCGCGTCTGGCAATGCGCGGTGACGGGCAGCATACCGTGTCGCTGGATCGTGTGATTGAAACCATGCGCCAGACGGGACTCGACATGCAAAGCAAGTACAAGGAAACCAGTCAGGGTGGCCTTGCCGTCAATGTCAACGTGGTTGAATGTTGATGTTACAACATTGATGAAACGCGATTTAAATCAACATCTTGGGTGATACAGTCATTTCACCGCCGGTTGGTGAAATGTGTTTCTTGCGACCTTTGGTTGGGGATCTGTTATGATCTGCGCGAGCAAACAAGGGGCAAAGACCCCACCAAAGGTTGGACCTAGACATGAGCAAAAAGCTGTTCCGCATTTACATCGCGGTCAGTCTGGATGGCTTCATTGCGCGCACCAATGGTGCGGTGGATTGGCTGGATGAATATGATCCGGCCGAATTCGGCTTTGATGATTTTCTGGACTCCGTAGGCACGCTGATCATTGGCAGAAACACCTTTGATCAGGTGATGGAATTTGGCGATTGGCCCTATGAGGCCCGCCGCACCATCGTTCTGACATCACGCGATATTCCGCAAGACCGTCCGGCCAATACCGAGGCCTATGGCGGCAGCATCATCGAACTTGTCGATCAGCTTCGCGACAGCCGCAATGGCGATGGCGATATCTGGGTTGTTGGCGGCGGAAGTGTGGTCACACAGTTCCTGTTTGGCGGTTTTGCCGATCAGCTGGATATCTTTACGATCCCGGAGGTTCTGGGGGACGGCATATCATTGTTCGGGCGTGACGCCGGTGGCATTAAACCACGGTTGCTGGCATCAGAACGCTATAATTCCGGCGTGGTGCGCAGCCAGTATGGATTGCATGATATCTGAACGAAAAACCGCGCCTTCATGGCGCGGTTTTGAGTTTTGCGGAATGACAGTTATCAACGCTTCATTGCGCCGAAAGCTTTTGTAGCTGTTCTGTGATTGTTTCGCGTACCTGCTTTAACGCTTTGATCGCGCTGGCCTGCCAATCACTATCGAGAACCATCTGCATGTTTTCCCTGTAGTGTTCAGTCACTTTAATCGGCTCGGGCGCAATTGCGGCATCTGTCGTGATGGTAATGTCGCTTCGATTGTGGACTGTGACCTGCCAGAAGCCGGGTTCGAACCACGACCAAAACTCGGCAATGTCGACTTTGACATCGGCAGCCTTATCGTAATTGGGGTCGACGGGTGTCAGGACGCGGTATCCGGCTGCCTGGAAGCCATTTTCCACGGTTTTGGCAATGGCATCGGCAACGGTTTTGCCTTCCGGAATCAGCACATCGCCCAATGCCATGCCGTATGTGTTGCGTTTGCGGGCATATGCGCGCGCCGTGATCGCATCGTCATCAATTTCGTCATTGGCAAGTGACGGGATATCAGGTCGCGGCGGATCAATTTCGAATTGCCGTTTGTCATTCACTTCCAGAATTCGGACTTCGACACCCTCCGTCGGGTTCTCGATGGTATCCGGCTCTTCGATTTGTACGACACTTCGCGATGTGGCACAGGCGCCAAGAAATGCGACACATCCCAGAACTGCAATAAGTTTAAGGTGGCGACGTTCCATCATAGATCTCCCCTGAAATTCAGAAATATCTGTATTCAAACGGGAAATCGGATGCAAACTTAAAGTGCATTTCTTGATTGAGCTTCTTGTTTAGATTTTAAATCTCGCCCAAGGCATCAAGCGATTCCGGAAGGATTTGGCCGCCGTCAACGACGATGGATTGCCCGGTGATATAGGCCGCTTCGTCCGAGGCAAAGAACAGGGCCGCATTGGCGATGTCTTCGACGCTGCCCAGACGTTTGAGCGGGATCGAACTGGCCATTGAGTCCAGATAGTCCTGACCAAGGTCGGCAAGGCCTTCGGTCATGATATTGCCCGGCATGACGGCATTGATCGTCGTGTTATAGCGCGACAGTTCCATTGCCGCGGTGCGGATAAAGCCAAGTTGTCCGGCCTTGGACGCTCCGTAATGCGACCAGCCGGGATAACCGGTTACGGGGCCTGTGATCGATGAGGTAATCACAACCCGTCCCTTGCCGGCTTTTTCGAAATAGGGGATGCAGGCTTTAACGCACAGAAAGCTGCTTTTGAGGTTGGTGGCCATGACCTGGTCCCAGTCATCTGCCGTCATATCGATCATTTTGACTTGCGGGAAAATTCCGGCATTGGCGCACAGGATATCAATGCCGCCAAACGTCTTGGCCGTATATTCCGCCATCCCGGCGACCTGATCCCAGTCCGACACATCACACAAAACCATATCGGCCGTCCCGCCAGCACCCGTGATTTCGCCAACTGCGATGGCCGCATCCTTTTCTGTGCGGGCCGCAATCATGACTTTGGCCCCCTGTTTGGCAAAGACGTTGGCGATGCCCTTGCCGATCCCTTTGGAGCCACCCGTGACGATGACAGTTTTTCCCGAAATTGAAGTCAGCATGGTGGATCCTTTCGTGAAGGTGCCAGTGTCCGATACCCCGGCGGGGATGGTGTGGCGCTACCCTGATTGTGCATTGCGTGTGTTTTCTTGATGATTGGGTGATTTTTTCCGTGATGCAACAAAAAATGTTGCAAGTTACACATTTTAAGGCGCACTATTCACAGAACACAGTTTCGGACGGCTTATCAGAAAGCCCGTCAATTCGACGAGAGCCTGCTGCCATGGCCGGTACGGACGACCAAAGGCCAGGGGGCGTCAAAGGCAGGGCGGTGACTTGAAGGGGCATGCCGGGACATGCCGGAACGCGAGGACGCGGTTAAGGGGGTGATGCCGGTGGTCGCGCCGTGGCTGGATGATGGTGCGTTAAAGATTGTTGGATCGGGCACAGGCCAACAGATGAGCCGGAGACCGGAATAGTGCAAAAGGGGAGGCTGCATTGGGCGGAATATATGATGACGAACTGATTGGCCGCCTGCGTGACGGTGCGATTTCGGTTCTGCCGGGGTGGGGCATGGGCGAGGATGCCGATGTCAGGCTTTTGACCGTGTCAGAGAATGCGACGTTTCTGGCGACAGACCCGAAAACCGGCGCACGGCTGATTTTGCGGGTTCATCGCCCCGGATATCATACACGGTCTGAAATCGAGTCTGAGCTGGCCTGGATCAATGCGCTTCGCGCTGCCGAGGTGGTCGATACACCAAAACCGCGCATGCGCAGTGACGGATCACTGGTTGCCGAGTTCGATCAGGAAGGGGTTGGTCGCCATGTTGTTGCTTTTGATTTCATGCAAGGCGATGAACCATCTGCGGATGATGCGCTGGTGGATGGTTTTTTCAAGCTGGGCGCGATCAGTGCGCGCCTGCACGGGCATGCGCGGCAATGGGCACGGTCGGTCAATTTTGTGCGCAAAAGCTGGACCTTTGACACGACCCTTGGCGCGACCCCGCATTGGGGGGACTGGCGTGCTGCACCGGGTCTTGACGGGGCCGGTTTGGCGGTGCTGACGCGCGTTTGCCAGCATCTGGATCAGAAGCTTGTGACGTTTGGTATGGGCAATGACCGGTTTGGTCTGATCCATGCCGATCTGCGACTGGCCAATCTTCTGGTCGATGGGGACCGGCTTGGCGTTATTGATTTTGATGACTGCGGATTTGGCTGGTTTGGCTATGACTTTGCCGCGGCCATCAGCTTTATCGAACTGGACCCGATTGTGCCGGCGCTTAAGGAAGCCTGGATAGAGGGATATCGCACGATTGCGCCGTTTTCCGATGCCGATTGTGCGATGCTCGACAGTTTTGTGATGCTCAGACGGTTGTTGCTGACGGCCTGGATTGCCAGCCATCCCGAAACGCCGACCGCCCGGGAAATGGGAACCGGTTTTACCGACGGCACCATTGCCATGGCGCAAAGCTATCTTGCGGCAGAGGGGGCGTAATGACCAAGGCGCGCCCCATTCTGGATATGAATGCCTTTGACAATCATGGCCCGCAGAAAAAAGACAGCCCCCAAAGCGATCTTTTGGGGCGCCGGTTGCGCAATGTCGGGGCGGCCTCAGTATTGTTTTATCGCGATCCGATCGAAATGGTGTCGGCATCGGGGTGCTGGATGACAGCGGCCGATGGCACCAATTATCTGGATTTTTATAACAATGTGCCGTCGGTCGGGCATTGCCATCCAAAAGTGGTCAGTGCCATGGCCAATCAGGCTGCCCGGCTGAATATCAACAGTCGTTATCTGCATCAGACAGTTGAAGCCTATCTAGATCGCCTTAAGGCGACATTTCCCGCCCATCTGGAAAACATTGTCCTGACCTGTAGCGGTAGCGAGGCCAACGATCTTGCCATCCGGATTGCGCAACGTGCGGCCAAGGCGCGTGGCATCATCGTGACGGAAAGTGCCTATCACGGGAATACGGCGGCTGTGACCGAGATATCGCCATCGGCAATCAAGCGTGGTGGTTTGCCCGATCATGTGATCGCCATCGCGCCACCGGGCAAGCATGCCTATGGCGACAATATTGCCGCCGGGTTTGCAGATGCGGTGCATTCGGCTGCGATCACCTTGAAGGAGCGCGGGCACGGGGTGGCGGCCCTGATTGTCGACAGCATCTTTTCAAGTGACGGGGTCTTTTCCAATCCCAAGGGGTTCTTGCGACTGGCTGTCGCGGTTATTCACCGTGCAGGCGGTGTGTTCATCGCCGATGAGGTCCAGCCCGGATTTGCCCGGACCGGGGACGCGTTTTGGGGATTTGAACGTCATGACGTCGCCCCTGATATTGTCAGTATGGGCAAACCGATGGGCAATGGTTTTCCGATGGCCGGGATCGCGGTAAGGCCCGAAATGCTGGCCGCATTTTGCGAGGATGTCGGCTATTTCAATACCTTTGCCGCAAGCCCGGTTGCCGCGGCCACGGGGCTTGCGGTGCTTGATGTCATCCGTGATGAAAATCTTCAGAACAATGCCGCGGTTTGCGGGGCCTATTTGCGCGAAGGGTTGCAGCATCTGGCCGAACTGGATGGCCGGATCAGTGATATACGCGGGGCGGGGCTGTTTTTGGGGGTGGATCTGTCCGAAGACGGTGACCCGACCCGACCAAGCGGTCAACTGGTGGCCGATGTCATCAATGCCATGCGCCGTCACCGGGTTTTGATCGGGGCGGCGGGAAAATACGGGCAAACCTTGAAAATTCGCCCGCCCCTGTGCCTGAAACGATCAGAAGTCGATTTCTTTATCGAGGCGCTTGGAAAATCCCTGCGTGCTTGTGGTTAGTCGGTTGGGGTGATCGGCCCTCAGCAATCAGCACTTGGCAGTCAGCCGGCCTTGATCAGGCAACCGGTATCGTGGATGGTCTCGCCAAGGGATCCGGGCGGTGTCTGATCACTGATCAGGATATCGACATTTCCCCAGTCGCAATAGCGCGCCGGGAAGGCCTGATTGAATTTGGTATGATCGGCAACGATCATGGACCGTGTCGCCCGTTCCATCATGACGGCATAGACTTCGGATGCTTCGATCAGGGCGTCGCTTGCACCATCTTCATCAAGGCCACTGGCGCCAAGGATCGCCCATTCCACCCGATAATTTTCAAGAAAACGGATGGTTTGCGCGCCATGCATCGCGCCTTCCTGGGCGTGATAAAGGCCCGGTGCCATGATGACCCGGATGGTCGGGTTGATGGCAAGAACCGTTGCCACCCCGAATGAATGGGTGATGACCGTCAGGTCATTCATGGTTACGGCCAACCGTTTGGCGACATGGACCGTGGTCGCACCCGATCCGATCATGATATGGCGGGTCCCGGCCAGTACAGGCATGGCGTGGCGGGCAATCAGTTCACGTTCGGCGATATGAAGTTTGTGGCGTTCATTAAGTCCCGGCTCGCTTGACTGGCGACGCACCGCCCCGCCATAGGTGCGGTTGATCAATCCCTGTTGGGTCAGTTCGTCAAAATCGCGCCGGATGGTTTCTGTCGACACGGAAAGACGGTCTGCCAGATCAATGATCCGCAGGGACGGTTCATGGTCAAGTTCACGCAGAATGCGTTGTTGTCGCAGGGATTTTTTGTTTGTCGCCATGGCGCGATGATAGTGCCGATACCGTCATCGCGCCAGCGTGTTGTATGGGGGGGGCGCCTTATTTCGCCGGGTCGATGTTGAATTTCCGACAATGGGCCTGATAGCTGTTGGCAAGTTCGTCGGCCCCGATCAGATTGCCGGCTTCGTCCTTGTAGGTCAGGTGATGATTGATGGCCTCACCCTGCCACAGCTTTTCAATCGCGGCCCGTTCCGGGGTGGTGTGGAACCGGGCAATGAAATCATTTATAGCGCATAACAGCGTATAGGAAGCCGGGTCGGCCGCGACGGCCGCGACATAGAAAAACGGATGGGGCAGGATCGGTTTGGGCAGGACTTCAAGCCGCCCGTGCCAGGGGCTTTGCGGGTTGCTTGATGCCCAGTGAAAGACCGGATGGTCGCCGGCAAAGGCATCAATCGCACCGGTGGCAACCGCATCATGAACCCGCGAAATATCGCCATAGGCAATCATGTTGGACAGTTTGGCAATGCCGCCGGGCTTGTTTTCATTATCGGCCCAGCGCAATCCGACATCTTCAAGAACCGCAAGGGCGGCCGGGTCATTGACCGTTCCAAGAACCTTGCCTTCGAGGTCGGCGATCGTATTGATCGATGTGTTTTCCGGACGCCGGATCAGTGAAAAGTTCAGATAGGTGTAGGTATCTGAAAACGCGACACCCTTGTAAAAGTCGCTCGGTGGCAATGCACACCAGACAACATCGGCGGGCGGCTGCCCGGCCTTTTTGCCGGCAAACAGCAATTCGGTCAGCAAATCCCAGGGATGTTCGACAAATTCGCAGGCAACACCGATCGATTTGGCAAAGGCGTGGGCATAGTCGATATCAATGCCGTGAAGCGGGCCGTTCTTTTGGGGGCGGAATGATGCGCCGACCAGTGCCGGATCAATCGCAATCCGGATTTTGCCGCGTGACTTGATATCGGCCAGCCGGTCATAGGCCGGGTCATCATGGATATGATTGCTGCGCAAAAACTGCGAAAGCTTGGCGCTGATCGCGGTTTCATCTGTGGTGCAGGCCGATAGGTTGCCAATTTCGCCGGTGGCCCAGGATACCTTGCTGCGGGTGCGTGCCGATGATTCCTTGCTGGCATCAAGCAGTTCAAAAACAACCTGATTGTGGCCGCTGATATGGTCAAGGCGCCCCGACATCGCAGCAAAACGATCCTTAAGCCCGCCAAGGGCTTCTTCGATTTCGCTGCCAAGACTGTCAAGGTCGCTTCCGATATTTGCCATGCTTTCGCGCAAGGACCGGGTTACGTCAGACAGGTCAATCAGATCAACCGCCTCGTTGGTGCGCTGCATGGTGCTTTGGGCCAGATTGCCGACTTCCTTTGCGACGACTGCAAAACCGCGCCCGTGTTCGCCTGCGCGCGCCGCCTCGATCGTCGCATTGAGCGCCAGAAGCTTGATGCCCTTGCCGATATCTTCGATCGCACTCAGCACCTTGGTTGCGCCTTCGGCCTTGGTTTCAAGGTCCTGGCTGATCTTTTCAAGGTCGCTTCGAATGGTATCGGTCTTGGATGAAACGGTGGTGCGGGTGGCATCCTGAACCGTGCTGGCGGTCGCGGTACTTTCGTCAATTTCGCGTTTGGTCTGATCAAGGCCGGTACGAAGGTTATTGGACCGGACATCAATTTCGCGCATCAGGCTGTCCTGACTTTCGCCCGCCGTATTGGCGAATGTCAAAAGATGTTCGATATAATCCAGTGCCGAAGATATCCCGCGCATCAGCGCGGCAAGATCATCCGCACTTGCCGTGGATCTTTCTTCCGTTCCTGCATCCTTTGCCAAGCCGGATGCATCATGTTGCTGGGGTGTCGAAACGTGATCATCTTGAATGATGCTGTCATCACGCGGTGCCAGAATGGTCTCTTCCATACTTCAAGCCTCACCACTACCCGTTGAATTGGGAATAATTATTTCTTTTAGGGAAACACTACCGTCGGGCGAGTTATGTTGCAAGGCAGCATATTATGAATTTGCGAAACAGGATCTGTGACGGTGGTGATCTGTTTTGGGGTTTTTGCGGGTTGATCACGGCATCGTCCGGACTGAACGCCCGACGATGCCGTGATCATATTGCCTTATGCGTCAATCCGGATGCCGTGTTTGCGGCAATGGGCGTGATAAAGCGTTTCAAGTTCGTCCGCGCCGATCAGATTGCCGGCTTCATCCTTGTAGGTCAGATGATGATTGATGGCCTGTCCCTGCCACAGCTTTTCAATGGCGGCCCGTTCCGGTGTGGGGCGGAAACCGGCGATGAATTCATTGATCGCGGCAAGCAGGTTATATGATGACGGATCGGCCGCGACCGCCGCGGTATAATAGTAAGGCAAGGGCAGAATACTGCCCGACAGAACTTCGATCCGACCGTGCCAGGGGCTTTCGGGGTTGTTGGCCGCCCAGTGGAAAATCGGCTGATCCACCGCAAAGGCATCAACGGCCCCGTCGGCCAGGGCATCATGCAGGCGGGTCTGGTCGCTATAGGCGATCAGGTTGGACAATCTGGCAATGCCGCCGGGCTTGTTTTCATTTCCCGCCCAGCGCAGGCCCTGTTCTTCAAGGACGGTAAAGGCCACCGGATCATTGATGATGCCAAGAACCTTGCCATCAAGATCGGCAAGGCGGTTGATGCTGCTATTGCCAGCTCGGCGACATAGCGCAAAATTCAGATAGGTATAAGTATCCGAATAGGCGACACCTTTGTAAAACTCACTCGGTGGCAGGGCGCTCCAGACCACATCGGCGGTGGGGCTGCCCGGTTTGGTGCCGACAAACAGAAGTTCGGTCAGCAAATCCCAAGGATGTTCAACAAATTCACATTCCACACCAAGCCATTTTGCCAGTGCGCGCGCATAGTCCGCATCCAGTCCGCGCAACGGATCCCCGGGTCTAAGGCGGAATGACAACCCGACAAAGGCCGGTTCGATGGCAATGCGGATTTTTCCGCGCGCCTTGATATCAGCCAGCCGGTCAAAGGTCGGGTCATCATGCAGGTGGTTGGTTTTCAAAAAGCCCGCAAGTTTCTGCTGGGCTGTTCCGGCATCGGCCAATGTGGTGGCCAGTGTCCTGGTATCGGTCCGCGCCCAGGTCACCTTGTTGCGGGTGCGGGCCGATGCATCCTTGCTGCCTGACAGCAATTCAAACACCACTTGGTTATGTTCGGAAATGTCCGAAAGCCGTTCGGACATATTGGCAAACCGTTCCTGAAGCGTGGCAAGGGATGCTTCGATCTCGCTGCCCAGACTGTCAAGGTCGCTGCCGATATTGGCCATGCTTTTGCGCAAAGACTGTGTGACTTCCGACAGGTCAATCAGATCGACCGCCTCGTTGGTGCGTTGCATGGTGCTTTGGGCCAGATTGCCGACTTCCTTGGCGACAACGGCAAAGCCCCGCCCGTGATCCCCGGCCCGGGCTGCTTCGATGGCAGCATTGAGTGCCAGAAGTTTGATGCCCTTGCCGATATCCTCGATCGCGCCCAGAACCTTGTTGGCGCCTTCGGCCTTGGTTTCAAGTTCCGCGCTGATGCGTTCAAGATCGGTGCGGATGGCGTCGGTCTTGCTGGCAACGGTTGATCGGGTGGTGTTTTGAACTTCGTGGGCAACGTCGGTGCTGTTGGCAATTTCACGGCGGGTTTCATCAAGCCCGGCCCGCAAATTGTTTGATCGCACGTCAATCTCGCGCATCAGACTGTCTTGGCTTTCGCCGGCCGTATTGGCAAATTCCAGAAGATGCTGAATGTAATCAAGGGCAGCTGAAATGCCGCGCATCAGATCCCGGACCTGTGCTTCGGATGCACCACCATTGCGCGCGCCATCGGCGGTCTGATCTGCCGAAAAGACGGTTTGTTCCATTTTCAAAGCCTCGCCACTACCCAAGAGTATTTTTGATATTGGGAATGTTTTTTTCTTGTGATGAAAATGTTAGCGGGAATGGCGATATGTTGCAAGGCAACATGCACGAAAAACGAGAGAAGCGATTTCTTCACTCGGTCATCCGTTGCGATCTGAACAAAAAGGTCGTCAGGACAGGGGGTGCAGTGCACCCGATATTTTATTCGCGGTGATAGGGATGATTGGTCTGGATGGCATGTGCGCGGAACAGCTGTTCGGCGATCAGTGCGCGCACCAGCATATGCGGCCAGGTCGCCTTGCCCAGTGACCATAGCGTATTGGCGCGGGATTTAAGGGCCGCGCCATGTCCGTCCGCCCCGCCAATGGCAAAGGCGATATTGCCGGCATACTGATCCATCCAGCCTTCGAGTTTTTGGGCAAACTCGATCGAACCATATTCCTTGCCGCGTTCATCAAGGGCAATCAGGAACGCGTTGTCGGGTATGGCGCCAAGCAGCAATTCTGCTTCGCGGTCTTTGAGCTGATTGGGGGGGAGTTTTTTCTTTTCTTCGACTTCGCGTACGGCAAAGGGCCAGCGCAGCCGGGCTGCATAATGGTCAAACAGATCTTTTTCGGGGCCAGCTTTCATCCGCCCGACCGCAGCAAGGGTAATTTGCATGTCTCAGATCCAGACCGTTATGCAGATATCTGTTCAGTGACGCCCGCAACGGGCAGGCGCCAAACAGCGCGGGCTGTTAATACAGCCGCGCTGCCTGCTGTTTCAGAGCCGGGTTTTCAACGCCCCACATCTCTTCGATGTTGTAGAAGGCGCGAACTTCCGGACGGAACAGATGAACGATGACATCGCCGGTATCAACCAGAACCCAGTCACCCTGTTCCTTGCCCTCTGCCTGGGCACGGCCCTGACCGGCATCCTTGATTGCTTCGACAATATGTTCTGCCATGGCTGCCACACGACGTGATGACGAGCCGGTTGCAATGATCATATGATCGGCAAGGGAGGTTTTATCGGTCAGATCAATGGTGACAAGGTCTTCTGCCTTGTCGTCTTCGAGCGATCTCTGGATCAGCGCAAGCATTTCGCCCGGCTTCAGAGTTTGTTTTGCGGTACCTATGGTCGCCACCTTAACTTTCCACGGGATGGTCGGATAACCCGAAACGCACCTCTCCGTGTTGCTTACACCTGCCATCTGCCTTCGGCGCGAATTGCGGTCGAAGAGGCCGGATGGCGCTTGATCGGCAGGTATACCCAGGCCGGAACATCAAGATCGGCCAGCAAACCCGCCCTGTCCATGGGAATACGCCAGCGTTCCATACGGCGCGCGGCGGTTCCGGACAATGCCTTGTTAGAATACCCCTCACGGTCGATAACCGCAATGGGAGCACGTAAAATCAACCTGTCCCACCATTTCCATTTATGGAACTGGGCCAGGTTGTCTGCTCCCATCAGCCAAACGAACCGTGTTTGGGTAAAACGACGTTGCAAGGCTGCAAGAGTGTCGGCCGTATAGCGGGTTCCAAGCTCGGTTTCAATTGCAGAAACAACAATGCGGGGATGCTTTGCCATCATCAGTGCAGAATCAAAGCGATCGGCAAGGTCGGCCATACCGGTTCTGGACTTGAGCGGGTTCTGCGGGGAAACCAGCCACCAAACCGCGTCCAATTGCAGGCGTTTCAACGCTTCGAGCGATATATGAAGGTGCCCTTCATGAGCGGGGTTGAACGACCCGCCCAGCAATCCGACGCGTTTTGGTGCGACATGCGATCTTGGCGCAGGGACGCTCATGGACGGGTCTGACCCTGACCGCGCACGATGTATTTATAGCTGGTCAGCTGTTCGACTCCGACCGGACCGCGTGCATGAAGCTTGCCGGTCGAAATGCCGATTTCTGCCCCCATGCCAAATTCGCCGCCATCGGCAAACTGGGTCGATGCATTGACAATCACGATCCCCGAATCAACCCCGTTGAGGAAGGTCGCGGTGGCGGTGGCGTTTTCGGCAATGATCGCATCGGTATGGTGCGAACCGTATGTGTTGATGTGATTGACGGCTTCGTCAACGCCCGAGACAACCTTGATCGAGACAATCGCATCAAGATATTCGGTGACCCAGTCATCCGCCGTTGCCGGTTTGATGCGGCCATCAATCGCCTGTGCGGTTTCATCACCGCGCAGCTCGCAGCCCTTGGCAACCAGCGCCTCGGCAATACGGGGCAACAGACGCCCGGCAACCGAACTGTCAATCAGGACGGTTTCGGTCGCACCACAGATACCCACACGGCGCATCTTGGCATTGACCACGATATCCACGGCCTTTTGCGGGTCGGCACTGGCATGGACATAGGTGTGGCACAGACCTTCAAGATGTTTGAACAGCGGAATGCGGCTTTCATCGGTAATGCGCGAAATAAGCGACTTGCCCCCGCGCGGAACGATGACATCGATATAGTCCGACAGTTTCAGCATTTCGCCAACCGCGGCACGATCGGTCACCGGGATCATCTGGATTGCATGTTCGGGCAGGCCAGCCTCGATGATGCCGGCTTTCATGCAATCAAAGATCGCACGCGACGAGTTGAAGCTTTCCGACCCGCCGCGCAGGATCGCGGCATTGCCTGATTTGATGCACATCGCACCGGCATCGGCGGTAACGTTCGGGCGGCTTTCATAAATGATGCCAATCACGCCAAGCGGTACCGAAACGCGTGCGATATCAAGCCCGTTATGTTCCGGGCTCCAGCGGGCCAGTTCACGACCAACGGGATCAGGAAGATCTGCGACCGCTTCGACACCCGATGCAATGCCTTCGATCCGGGCTTCGTCAAGGGCAAGACGGTCCAGAAGGGCAGCGGTAAGGCCCTTTGCACGGCCGGCTTCCATATCCTTGGCATTGGCTTCAAGAATGGCGGCGGCATTTTCGCGCAGCTTTGCGGCGGCGGTTTTCAGGGCGGCTACTTTTGGTTCTGACGGGACCTGTGCAAGTTCGAGTGCAGCGGTGCGGGCATTGATGCCCATTTCGCGCATAAGCGTCGCGATGTCCTGACTTTCGATACTGGCAAGCGCCGTCATGGTCCTGGTTCCGTTCCTAGAAAGCGGTTTGATCGCACCTGCGTCAAACCCGCCGTTTTGAGATTTTATCAACAAATTGGCAAAATAGACATCAAACCCGCAGTTCGCAATGATCTTAAGTGGATAAACGTCCATGCGTGCTTGCCAAAGCGGGCATTCCGGTCCATCTGTTTGGGACAGAATGAAAAGACATACCGTGCGCATCCCGCCATGCTGTCCGGTACCTGTTTGGGGATAAGAAATTGAAAAATATGGGTTCCGATCAGCCGACCGCGCGCGCGGAGTTTGGCGTTATCAAAACATTTCTGCCCTATTTGTGGCCACGCGGCGAAGTCGAACTTAAGGCGCGGGTTGTTCTGGCCTTGCTGTTTCTTGTCGGGGCCAAGGTCGCAAAC
Organism: Thalassospira sp. GO-4; assembly: GCF_023588965.1. NCBI lineage: Bacteria > Pseudomonadati > Pseudomonadota > Alphaproteobacteria > Rhodospirillales > Thalassospiraceae > Thalassospira > Thalassospira sp. GO-4. Next base: position 2,416,042 of record NZ_CP097807.1, on the reverse strand, counting down.
GTTTACATTCCGGTATTATACAAATACGCGGTCGATGCGCTGGGCGGTGGGGAAAAGGCCGGTAATGCCGCACAATCGGCAGCGCAGTCGGGCGGGACGGATGGTACATCACTGATCGTTGTGCCGGTTGCGTTGATTGTCGGTTATGGCCTTGTGCGTATTCTGGTGGCGGCATTTGGCGAGATGCGCGATGCGATCTTTGCCAAGGTGGCCCAGCGGGCCATTCGCACATCGGCCCTTGGTGTTTTTGAACATCTTCATGGATTGTCGCTGCGCTTTCATCTGGATCGTCAGATGGGTGGGCTGTCACGTGCGATTGAACGCGGGGTCAAGGGCATTGAATTCCTGTTGTCCTTCATGCTGTTCAATATCCTGCCGACCCTGCTTGAAATCGTCATGGTCTCGGTGATCCTGTGGGCGCTTTATGATGTCTGGTTTGCGCTGATCACCTTTGTCACCATCGTTATCTATATCGTCTTTACGCTGGTGGTGACCGAATGGCGGATGAAGTTCCGCCGTGAAATGAACAAGCGCGACGATGAAGCCAATACCAAGGCGATCGACAGTCTGATCAATTACGAAACGGTCAAATATTTCAATAACGAAGCCCACGAATCAAAGCGGTATGACGCCGCATTGCGGGGCTATGAGATCGCAGCAGTCCAGTCACAGGTTTCGCTTTCCAAGCTTAATGTCGGGCAGGGTGCGATCATTGCGGTCGGTCTTGTTCTGAACATGTTGCTGGCAGCCCAGGGGGTCAAAGACGGCACCATGACGGTGGGCGACTTTGTGCTGGTGAATACCTATTTGCTGCAACTCTATATGCCGCTGAACTTCCTTGGCTTTGTCTATCGCCAGATCAAACAGTCGCTGACCGATATGGAACGCATGTTCTCGTTGCTTGATGTCGACAAGGAAGTCGAAGACAAGCCGGGCGCAAATGCACTTGCCTGCAAGGATGCAGCGATCCGGTTCGAGGATGTTCATTTTTCCTATAACCCGGATCGAAAAATTCTTAAGGGTGTCAGCTTTGAGGTGCCAGCGGGTAAAACCGTCGCCGTGGTCGGGCCAAGCGGGGCAGGGAAATCGACGCTGACCCGTCTGATGTTCCGGTTCTATGACGTATCGGGCGGGCGGATCACGATTGACGGTCAGGATATCCGCGATGTGACGCAAAATTCACTGCGTCAGGAAATCGGCATCGTGCCCCAGGACACCGTGCTGTTTAACGATACCATCGCCTATAACATTTCCTATGGCCGCCCGGGTGCCGCGCAGGAAGAAATCGAAAATGCTGCCAAACTTGCCAGCATTGACGGTTTTGTTGCCGGTCTTCCCGACGGGTTCAAAACCATGGTGGGTGAACGCGGTCTGAAACTTTCGGGTGGGGAAAAGCAACGCGTGTCGATTGCGCGCATGTTGCTCAAACGTCCGAAAATCATGATCTTTGACGAGGCAACATCGGCCCTTGATACCAGAACGGAAAAGGACATTCAGCAGGCCCTGCGTGATGTATCGCGCGGTCACACGACCCTTGTGATTGCGCACAGGCTTTCCACCGTGATCGATGCCGATGAAATCATTGTCCTGCGCGATGGGCAGGTGGCCGAACGTGGCCGCCATCAGGATTTGCTGGCACAGGACGGGCTGTATTCGGAAATGTGGGCCCAGCAACAGGAAATCCGCGAGGCCGAGGAAATCCTTGCACATGCGGGTGAAATCCCCGGCTAGGGCGGATATATCAGATTTTTCTCTGGAACAGTGTGGCGTTATCCCCAACTATCAGGATGACGCCACATCTGCTTTTGGGGGAAAGTCCGGTGCCGAAACTGACACGAAGCGAACTTCACGCGCAGCAGGATCAGCAATCCGCTCATCACCATCACCAGCATGATCACGCGCCGATGGACGAGGGCAGATATACCGGCGACACACGCAAAGAAGTCGACCGAATGCGGCGCAATCTTCTGGTCGGGCTTGGCATGTTGCCCCTGGCCGGTATGGTCTTGAACCCGTCCCGGCAGGCCTGGGCACTGTCAAACGAAGTCCGCATGCGTGAAGATGGTCGGTATCGATACATCACATCAAACGCCATTCCCGATCATGCCACCGGAAGTTTCCCGAACCGGCGCAACCCCAATGCGATCAAGGCGCAGGCCCTTGAATTCCGTTTGCCCCTGAACCCGGTTCGCACCGGGCGGTTCGCCCCGATTGATCGATTGTCATTCGGTGTTGCGGTAAACGGGGTTCCGTTTGATCCCTATACTGCGGAATTCTGGCAACGCAATCGCCAGTCCGGCTGGCGATACGAAGCAATTTCACCAACCCTTGATCTGGGGCTTGATCAAAACAATGCCCATGTGCAGCCCGATGGCACCTATCATTATCATGGTGTGCCCAAGGGCCTGATAAAAAGCTGGTCACCCGATCAGCATTCCATTCGCATCGGCTTTGCGGCCGACGGTTTCCCGATCTATGCGATGTTTGGCTATGCCGACCCCGATGATCCGGGATCACCGGTGGTAGCGTTGCGCAGTTCATGGCGGGTCAAAACCGGCACGCGTCCCGGTGGTCCGGGCGGGCCATATGACGGAACATATGGCGAGGATTTCGAATATGTGCCCGGTCTTGGTGACCTTGACGAGGCCAATGGCCGTGAAACCGTGACACCGGAATATCCGCAAGGAACCTATGCCTATTTCGTGACAGAGAGTTTCCCCTTCATCCCGCGCCTGTTGGCCGGTATTGGCGATCCCAGCTTCAACAAGGGGCCGGGTGGCATGCCGCCCGGTGGACCCGGTGGAAATGGACCAGGTGGCGGCCCCGGGGGTGGTTCAGGGGGTGGTCCGGGTGGTGGCCCAGGTGGTGCAGGCCCGGATGGTCGCCGTGGTCCTCCGCCGGGTGGCGGTTTCCCCGGACAGCGTCCAAAGTTCGGCCAGCCACCAAGGTGAAATCTTGCGCCGGTGACAGGTAGAGATAGACCGTTAAGTGGCGGCGGATAATGCTGTTTTGGATGTCAGGGCAGCGGACCAAAGACGTGGGTGGTATCGAGAAGCCACAATGCGGTGCTGATGGTGATGAATGACAGGGATGTCGCCATCATCAGTGACGCCGCGCACAATCCTTCATGGCCATAACGTTGGCCGAAAATCGGATAGATGCTGAGCATCGGGGAACAGGCAAAGGCAACGCAGGCGATCCGCAAAGTCGGATCCATATCCGGCAGAAGATAAACCAGAACAAAGACCAGAATCGGGTGCAGCAACAGCTTTGCGCTGACGATGCGTGCCATATCGACGCGAAGCCCCTTAAGCTTCAGCCCGACAAGGCCCCCGCCAATGACAAACAATGCAACCGGCCCCGACGCCGATGCCAGCATGTCAATCACCCGGACAATCGGGCCGGGCAATGTGACGCCCGATAACGAAATCACAAGTCCGATGGCAATGCCGATAATGATCGGGTTGCGCCCCAGATTGACAAACGCCTTGCCAAGTACCTGTACGCGGCTTTGCCCGTTATTTTGTGCACTGTCACCCAGCACCAGAACCAGCGGCATCATCACAAGGTTTTCAATCATGACACACAGCGCAAGTCCGATTGCCGCGGTCGGGCCAAGGATCTGGGAGACGACCGGATATCCGACAAAGCCGCTATTGCACATCGACATGCCAAGGCCTTGCAAGGTGGCGTTGGCCTGACTTTTGCCGGCAACTTTCAGGGCATAGAAATAGCCAAATGCAAACACCAGAAGCGAGCCGATCCCGTACGCCAGAAGATAGACTGGTTCGATAATCTCGGTCAGATCACGCTGCCCCAGTGCCCGGATCAACAGGCATGGCAACGCGAAATTCATTACAAATGCCCCCATGCCGCGCACAATGTTTTGCGGCACGATATTGCGATAGACTGCAAAATAGCCGATCGCGATGATCATGAAGATCGGTGACGTGATCGCCAGAATATCAAGCATGTGACTTACGGGCTTTCTGGTTGGCTGCGCACAGGAACATGCGCAAATGGCTGGCGCAGCACCATCTGATTGGAATGGCTGCGATTATCAGGTATCTCCGCATTGGTCGATCGGGTCAAGAAACGGAATGGTTTTGTCAATGAACCAAACAGTAATGGATTGGCATTGCGGGTGTCGTCGTGATGACTTTCGCGGGCTGGATCGGTTGATGTCGGCATCTTCGCGTGGGCGTCAGGCCGCAGAAATTCTGCAAAAATTCAGGGTCATGGACATCCTTTCGGATTTTGATCCGGTTGTTGCCGGGACTTTGCCGATCGGGATCGATACCACCAGTTCCGATATCGATATTCTGTGTCATGCATCCGATTTGGACCGGTTCAGGAAATTTGTCATGTCGCGATTGAATACGTTCGCGCAGTTTTCCTGTCATGATCGCGCGGCAACGGAAAATGTCGGGGCGGCGGTGGTTGTCCGGTTTGTCTGTGGCGGCTTTCCTGTCGAGATATTTGCAACAAACTGCCCGGTCATGTCGCAATTCGGATTTGTCCATATGCTGGTTGAAGCCCGGATATTGCATTTGATGGGGCCGGATTTCGCAAAAGGTGTTCAGACCCTGAAGATGGCCGGGGTCAAAACCGAACCGGCCTTTGCCCAATTGTTGGGACTGGACGGCGATCCCTATATCTTGCTGGCGGAAATGGCGGATATGACACCGGGCGAAATGCACAACCGGTTGATATCAACGGTTGGGAAATGATGCCCGGAACCAACCGCGTCAAACCGGTTGGTCTGGTGCAGGAAGGGCGCGATAAACAACGTTTTCAAACCCGTCTGCCTTGGCCTGATCCATGGCATTTGCCGCATGTTCAAGGATCCGGTTGGCCTTGAAATGCAGTTTGGTGTCGGGATCGGCCCAGGTGGCGCCGACACTGATGGTGATGCGCACTGGATCGCCTTCCATGTCGGTAAAGCGGCATTGTTCGCGCACCGTATCGCACAGCTTGAAGCCAAGGAAACTTGTCTGTTCCTGACGCACACCGGGCATCAGACAGGCAAAGCCGCATTCATCAACCCGCCCGACAACGTCGCGGTCACGCAACGATGATGTGATAACCGACGCAATTGCCTGAACGATCCGGTTGACGGTGTCCTTGCCATAGGTTTGCAGCAGTCTTTCGTGGTCATCGATTTCAAACCGATAGATCGCAAGACTGTCATGCTTGAGACGGGCATTGATCAATTCGCGGTGCAAGAATTCCTTCATCCCGACGTCATTCCAGGTCCGCGTCATCGGATCGATCAGCAATTCATGTTTGGCCGGATCAAGATCATCAAGAACCTGTTGCGGGGTTCTTGCACCATAGCGCAGGGCAATCGCGGTTTCCGCCCAATGGCCCAGATCTTCAAGAATCTGAAGGTCTTCCTCGCTGAAATGGCGGGTTTGGGTATCGACCACGCACAATGCGCCGATCTTGAAGCCATCCGGATTGGTCAGCGGCACACCGGCATAGGCACGTACATTGGGAATGCCGGTGACAAGCGGGCTGTCATGAAACCGTTCGTCATGTTCGGCATCCTCGACGACAAATGTCTTGTCACCCAGAATGGCATGACCACAGAACGAAATATCGCGCGGGGTTTCCGATGTCGGCTGATTGATGTTGGATTTGAAAAACTGGCGATCATTATCAAGAAGCGATATCGCCACGATTTCCGATCCGAAAATGCGTTGGGCAACACGGGTAATACGATCAAGTTCGGGGTCGGCATCACTGGTCAGAATGCCCATGCTTTCAAGCGACTTCTGACGGGCAGCTTCATTGTCTGGTAATTCAGCTTTTTTCATCTGATCTTCCCCCCGGTTGATCAATAACCTTTGATGTAAATTCTGTTTGCCCGATACCCGATGCCCGAATTCAATTCCTGTGCGGTTGCGACGGTCAGGCCACCGGTATCGTGACCTGATCCCCGATCGCCAGTTCGCCGCTTTCAATTACCCGGCACGTTACCCCGCCGCGCCAGTCGGGCGTCATAGCGTCCTTTAACCCCGGTGCGGCATCATCCATGCGGTGGCAGGGATCGGTTTCCCCGGTAATTTCAAATGTTACGCTGCCGATGACAAGTTTGCTGCCCTTTTCACGGGGCAGATCGATCCCGCGCACAAACAGGTTTGCCCGCCTTGTCGTCCAGGGCAGATCAGGTTTGCCGATTTCGTTGATGGCGGCGTTCCAGCCTTCCTCGGCCAGGATCGTGACCTGCCGACGGCGCAACTTGCCGCGATAATCGCCATCAACGCCAAGTTCGGTGCTGACCTGAACCTGATCCAGTGTCTCCATTGGCGCATGGGACTTTGATTTGCGGGCAATTCCGATCAGTGTGGCGTGCGCGGTCATGGCGGGGTTCCGTTGCAGGCATCAGGGCATGTTTTGGTGTGGATGGATTGGTGTCGTCAGGTGACCGGTCAGGTTTTCCACTGACCGGCAATTACCCAGCGACCGGCAAAGTTTTCAGGCACCAGAATGGTCTGGCGCGGTGATCCGCTTTGATCAAGGTCGGGATAATCGGTGGTATAATGCAAACCACGGCTTTCGCGACGCCACAGGGCCGATTGAATGATCAGCTTGGCCACCACTGACAGGTTGCGCAGTTCCAGAAGGTCATTGGTGACACGGAAATTGCCGTAATATTCGTCAATTTCCGACAACAGCAAATCAACACGGTGCTGGGCGCGCTGCACACGTTTGGTGGTGCGCACGATGCCGACAAAATCCCACATCACGTTGCGCAACTGTTCCCAGTTATGGGCAACAATGACTTCCTCGTCGGAATCGGTGATGCCGGTTTCATCCCAATCGGGGATCGGTTTGAAATGATCTTCGACCGGAAGCGCTTCGATAATGTCATTGGCCGCGGCCTCGCCAAAGACCAGACATTCCAGAAGCGAGTTGGATGCCAGACGGTTCGCACCATGAAGGCCGGTGCCCGCACATTCACCGATCGCATAAAGCCCGGTCAAGTCTGTGCGCCCGCGCAGATCGGTTAGAACCCCGCCACAGGTGTAATGGGCGGCCGGAACAACCGGGATCGGCTGTTTGGTCATGTCGATGCCATAACCAAGGCAGGTTTCATAAATCGTCGGGAAGTGTTCCTTGATGAAATCCTTGCCCTTGTGCGTGATGTCGAGATAGACGCAATCAGCACCCAGACGCTTCATTTCATGGTCAATGGCGCGTGCGACAATATCACGCGGGGCCAGTTCACCACGTTCGTCAAACCGGTCCATGAAACGTGTGCCGTCTGGCAACAGCAACTTGCCGCCTTCGCCGCGCACGGCCTCGGTGATCAGGAATGATTTGGCCTGCGGGTGATAAAGACAGGTCGGGTGGAACTGGCTGAATTCCATGTTCATCACACGGCAACCCGCACGCCATGCCATGGCGATACCATCCCCGGTCGATCCGTCCGGGTTGGATGTGAAACGGTAAACCTTGCTGGCACCACCGGTCGCCAGAACAACCGTGCGGGCATTGAATGATTTTACCTTGCCGGTTTCAAGATCAAGCGCATAGGCACCGATGCAACGCCGGCCTTCGCCGCCGAATTTGCGATCAGTGACCAGATCAATCGCCAGATAATTTTCAAAAATCTTGATGTTCGGATGATTGACCGCCTGGCTTTGCAGGGTGGTCTGAACCGCACGGCCGGTGGCGTCGGCGGCATGGACGATGCGCCGGTGGCTGTGCCCGCCTTCGCGGGTCAGATGGAATGGCTGACTGTTGTCACCATCAGGATCACGGGTCAACTGAATGCCAAGTTCGTCAAGCCAGGCAATCGCACGCGGCGCATTGGCGGCAACGAATTCAACGGTTTCACGTTTGCACAGATCAGCACCGGCAATCAGGGTATCGCGAACATGGTTTTCGATGCTGTCAGTCGCATCAAGAACCGCTGCGATCCCGCCCTGGGCCCAGTTTGTCGATCCGTCATCGATCTTGCCCTTGGACAGGACAGCGACCTTTACATGCGGGGCGAGTTTAAGTGCAGTGGACAGACCGGCAGCACCACTACCGATGACAAGCACATCATAATGGAAAGAATTTTCGGACATTTTATCCCATCACTTTCGGGCGGGGTCAGATGGCAGGGAATGGCGCGGTGGCGTCATCATCTGGCTCCGAACAGAAGCCGCAGAATAGGACTGCTTTTCATCAATCTCAAACATATTTGTCTGAAATGGTGTGATGAATACGGGGTGAACGGAAAGTCTGTGTCACAGTGCTTGCATTATCGGCACACCATGACAGATAAAAAAGGTACCATTCATCACCGATCGGGGGAGGTCGCGGTGAACAAACACTCAGCCGAAAAAACCGGCTATCACGGTGGGTGCCATTGCGGTGCCGTGCGCTATCAAATCAATGGACCGGTCGATGATACGGTCATGTGCCATTGCAATCTGTGTCGCAAACTGCACGGCCATGTCAGTTCCTATGCCCGGTTTGATCGCCATCATCTTGATCTGATCCGCGATGACGGGTTGCGCTGGTATCGTTTGTCGGAAAAAACCGATCGCGGTTTTTGCAAGGAATGCGGCACCGGTTTGTTCTGGCGACCGGTGCGCACCGATCATATGGCGGTGATGCCAGGGACCCTTGATGACAGCGCTAACATGACGACAGCCGGTCAGATTTTCTGTGCGGACAAGGGTGACTATTACCCGCTTGATCCCGCGATCAAACAGCTTGATCAATCCTGATCGGTAACGCCGGGCACCTTCATCCAGGTCAGTTCGTGCTTGTTGTTATACAAATGCACGACCTTTGATCCGGGAATATCGGCAAACTGGGTGATGGCGGAATAATCCGTATCGCCCTGCAATTTGATGGTGCAGATAAAGTTGGTCGCCATGCCGGTTTCCATCCACTGATTGACCAGTGTGAACAGGCGATCCGGATAACAAATCACGTCCGAGCACAGCCAGTCGATATGGCCGATTTCTTGCGGATTGAGGCCAAAGGCACTTTCCTGACGGAAATCAACGCGCGGCAAGTTGGCAATTTTGCTGTCCAGCCGCGCCTTGTCGATGGAAATGACATCGGTGCCAAATTCATGCAGAACCCAGGTCCATCCGCCCGGGCTTCCGCCCAGATCCATGGTGCGTTGTCCGGGCTGCGGATAGGCACCAAGCCGTGTGAAGGCTTCCCACAGTTTCAGGTACGCGCGGTTTGGCGGTGTGACCTTGTCTTCTTCAAATTCGACATCGCCGTTTTTCCAGGGGCTGGAACAATCCGCCGATGCGATGATCGTATCGGGATCAATCAGCGTCCATGAACCAAGCGGCGCGGTCGGGGCCGGTTCGCCAAATACCTGACGTTTTGCCGATACATGGGGCAGGTGCCCTTCGATCAGCTTGGCGCGGGAAAAATGATCAAACTTGAACAGGGCCCAGTTGCGCTGATTGAATTTCAGGATTTTGGCCGCACCCTTGATCGACGGGATGGCGATCCGGACCGGATTGCGCCAGACATTTTGCGCCCAGAAAACGCGGCGTTCCGGGCCGGGTGCGAACATCAACCGGTCATGGCGTTCAATGACATCGCCCAGTTCATTGAACAGCTGATCCTCAAACCCGACAGGGGCGAGGTAGCCGGTTGCATCCATGGGTTCAATAACGGCATCAATGCCGTCCGGGGTGTCGAATGTCTGTGTGTTTGTCATCATGGGCCTGCTTTTACGCCCATTTCAGCCAATAAAAAAGCAGGAAAGCTGCATAACAGCTTTCCTGCCGCGATGTGGCTAGTTGCCAAGGTGGCAACAGATCAAATCAGAATTTGTCGGCCTGAACCAGACCGTCAATCAGGATCACCTTGGTCGGGTCGCCCTTGATGCCGAAATCATTGTCATTGATCATGGCAAGTGCGCCGTCGCCCATGATGGCAAGACCTTCAAGCTTGTTCGGTGCTTCCGGGTAATCGGCACTGTCAAAGCGAAGGGTCTTGTTCACCGCAACCAGATCAATGGTCGACAGATCATTTTGCTGTTCAAGCGACGGGCTGGTGGACATGTCATCCCAGCGGCTTGCAAGGATGTTGGTCGCACCATCAAGCTTGATTTCATGAAGCTTGGTGGTCTTGTCGGTCCGTTCGAGAACCAGAAGACGGTCATTGCCAAGGGCAAGGACTTCGGAAATGCGCGGGGCATTTTGTTTCTTGGACGGATCGTTGCGGAAGGTCTGCGGATCATCAAGCTGATAGATATATTCGCCAGTCAGCTTCTGTGCGACACGGTCATAAACGAACAGACGGGTGTTCTTGGCCGCCTTGTAGGCATCTGCATTCGGATTGGCCAGCGGGTTCTGAACCATGAAATACAGCTTGGTTTCGTCTGGCGATACGGCCATGGATTCAATGCCGCGGTTGGTTTGGCGCGTCACCAGAATGGCCGGAAGACCGCCCGATACCTTATAGGCTGCATCATCGAAATCTTTTTCCGATCCGGCCGGAACGATACGTTCGATCACGGTGCCGTCTGCGGCAACATGCAAAACGGACGGACCGTTTTCTTCCCCAATCCAGTAGGTGCCATCAGACAGGCGAATGATGCCTTCGGCATCGATTGACGATACGGACTGTTCAAGCGGATTGCCGTTGGCATCAACCGGCTTTTCGGTTTTGGCAACGGTCAGCTTGTTGGTAAGGCCGGTCAGCGGAACGCCATTTTGATCCTTGATGGTGATGACATCCTTGATGTCAAAGCTGCCATCGTCATTGAGGAAAATGGTGTAGATTGACGGGGAATAATCCGGGGTCGGATAGATACGGACTTTCTTGCCTTTGCATACGACGTCTTCGGCAACGCCGAGGACGTCCTGAACGTCACCGCAAACAAAGTTCGGACCACGGTCGGAAACGGCATAGAACATGTTGGCCGGATCACCCGGACGACGATATGCACCGGAACCCAGACCAATGGTCAGGTCACGGGCCTTGCCGCCATCAACCATCACGGTCGAAAGATTGTTGATCGCGCTTTTGGTTTCAAAAACCCTGGCGTCCCCTGCCATGGCCGAGCTGGCAAGAAGCAAGGCTGCAAAGCCGGCAACGCCCGCTGCAAACGTCCGTTTCATGGAATAAATCCCCCACAGAAAAATCTGAAAAAAGTGCAAGAACCCACAGCTCAAGCCCGTAAATGTTCGAGCGAACTGTGTTCTTGTTCACATTAGAGATTCTCTGTGACAGTTTGTTTGCGCTTGCGCGTCGTTTTGATGAAACCAATCAACCGGTTAACGGATTTTCTATTTCCAGAAATCCTCGCGGCGGACCGTAAAGGTTTCCGATACGCTGGCATATTCCTGATAGCCAAGCCGGGCCAGCGGTTCAAACAGCGTGATATCGACCATGCCATCGCGAATAATGTCATCATCAATGTGCAAGCCGACCACAGTGCCGATCACCATCGCACAGGGCCGTTTATCGGGAAAGGCACTGGGCAGATCGACAATCTGATAGACCGTGCATTCCATATGGATCGGAACACCCTTGATCAGATGCGGTTTGACGCATTTGGCCGGAAGCTTTTCAAGTCCGGCATATTCAAATTCGTCTTCACCCGGCGGCAGTGGGGACGAGGAAAAATTCAGTTCCTTAAGCATCGCACGCGGGGCAACACCGACAACAAATTCGCCGGTATCACGGGCGTTTTGCAGACTGTCAATCGAACCACCTGACGAAAACATCACCATCGGCGGGGTGCCAAGCACCGCATTGAAAAACGAATAGGGCGCCAGGTTGGGACGCCCGTTCTTATCAAGGGTCGAAACCCAGCCGATCGGACGCGGTGCCACACAGGCCTTGAACGGATCATGGGGCAGGTTATGTGGCGTTTTTCCCGGTTCATAGAACATGGCGGCATCCGTTCAGCAGCAGGTTGTCTTCAAATCTGAACCGGACCAATTACTGGCCCGGCGCATATTCATGTTCACGCACATGATCCGGACGGTCGGCCAGATGCAGGCGGGTCTGGGACATCGGCGTTTCGGCAATGATTTTACCGCGCCGAATGACAAACAGGCGGTTGGCCCGCATCCGGATGGCTTCAATCGTATCGCGGGCTTGCAGGATAACGAAATCGGCATTGTTGCCAACCTCGATGCCATAACCTTCAAGGCCCAAAATCCTGGCCGGTTCCCTGGTCACGGCATCAAAGCAGGCCCGGATATCATCACGTGATGTCATCTGGGCAACATGAAGCCCCATCGATGCGACTTCAAGCATGTCACCCGACCCCATCGAATACCAGGGATCCATCACACAATCATGGCCGAACGCCACGGTCAGGCCCGCCTTGCGCAGTTCCGGCACACGGGTCATGCCACGGCGTTTGGGATAGGTATCATGGCGGCCCTGAAGGGTGATGTTGATCAACGGATTGGCAATGGCGGAAACTTCGGCCTCGGCCATCAGGGCAATCAGTTTGGACACATAGTAATTATCCATCGAATGCATCGATGTCAGATGCGATCCGGCAACGCGCCCCTGAAGCCCGAGGCGCTGGGTTTCATAAGCCAGCATTTCGATATGACGCGACAGCGGATCATCTGATTCATCGCAATGCATATCAACCATCAGGCCGCGATCGGCCGCCATTTCGCAAAGCTCCGCAATGCTTTGCGCACCGTCGGCCATCGTCCGTTCGAAATGCGGTATGCCGCCGACAACATCAACGCCCTTGTTCAGCGCGCGGATGGTGTTTTCCTTGGCGGTTTTGCTGCGCAGATAGCCATCCTGCGGGAAGGCAACCAGTTGCAGATCGATATAGGGTGCGACCTGTTTTTTAACTTCAAGCAACGCATCAACCGCAAGCAACCGGTCATCACAAACATCAACGTGACTGCGAATGGCAAGCAGACCCTTGGATACCGCAAGGTCGCAATATTTAAGGGCGCGTTCAATTACGGCTTCGGGTGTCAGAAGCGGTTTAAGTTCGCCCCAAAGTGCGATGCCTTCCAGCAGGGTGCCAGACTCATTCATGCGCGGCAGACCAAGCGACAGGGTGGCATCCATGTGGAAGTGACTGTCGACAAAAGGCGGACTGACCAGCATGCCGCCACAATCGATTTCCTTGGTCGCGGGGATGTTCAGGTTCTGGCCAATCTCGACAATCTTTCCATTGCTACAAGCGATATCAACGCCCGCCTGTCCATTGGCGATATTGGCATTTTTCAAAATCAGATCGGCTTGCATGGCGTCATCCTTGGTCTTGTGGTGGCGGTCAGAAACGGATTGTTGCGATTAACGCTGGCCCTTGAACCAGGGCACAAGAAGCGCCTTGGGATAATCGGCCTTACGGGCAACAACAATCAGGGCAATGATCGACAGGATATAGGGCATCATCAGGAAGACCTGCGATGGCAGGAATGCACCCACTTCGGTTTGCAGGCGGACCTGAAACGCATCAAAGGCCCCGAATAACAGGGCACCGATCAATGCCTTGCCCGGTCGCCAGCTTGCAAACACGGTCAGCGCAATGCAAACCCAGCCACGGCCATTGATCATGCCAAAGAAGAACGCATCAAAGGCTGACATGGTCAGAAACGCGCCGCCCAAAGCCATCAGGGACGAGCCGACAACAACCGCACCGATACGCAGGCCATAAACCGAAAGTCCCTGTGCCTCGACCGAGGACGGGTTATCACCGACCGCACGGATCGCAAGACCAAGTGGCGTGCGATACAGAACCCAGCCGGTAACAAACACCAGAACAAGCGCCAGCATCGTCATCGCGGTTTGTGAAAACAGCGCCTGACCGATGAATGGCAAGTCTGACAGGAACGGAATATCAAGCGGACGGAACGGTTCGATGCGCGGCGGTGATGACACATCGGGCAGGGCCGTGCGATAGGTGAAATAGGAAAGGCTGGTGGCAAGAAGGGTCACGCCAATACCAGATACATGCTGACTAAGGCCAAGCGGTACGGTCAGGATCGCATGGATCAGGCCAAAGAACGCCCCGGCCATTGCGGCAACAAGCACACCACCCCAAAGCCCGGCGCCAAGCCACACGGCCATCCATCCGGCCATGGCACCGGCGGTAAAGATGCCCTCGATACCAAGGTTAAGCACCCCGGCGCGTTCGCAAACAAGTGCACCCAGAACCCCAAAAATCAGCGGGGTTGCGATACGAATGGCGGCTTCCCAAAAGCTGGCAGCAAGAAGAATGTCGATGATTTCCATATCTGTTCTCCTTACCCGGCTGTCTTGCGATCAAAATGAACCGTAAATCGGGTCAAGAAGCCGCCAATCAAAACACAAAGCAACGCCATCGCCACAATCAGATCGGCCAGATAGCTTGAAACGCCAATCGCGCGGCTCATGGAATCTGCACCGACAAATACCGATGCCACAAACAGGGCCGATGCGATCACCCCGACCGGTGATAAACGCGCCAGCATGGCAACCACGATTCCTGCATAACCATATCCCGGTGACAGGTCGGTTGCGAGATATCCGCGCGTTCCGGCAACTTCGGCAACCCCGGCCAAACCGGCCAGACCACCCGAAAGTGCGGCAACAAGGATCATGGTTTTGGTGACCGAAATACCGGCGAATTTGGCGGCTGCGGCATTTTCGCCGACTGCACGAATTTCAAAGCCCCAAACAGTACGTTTGACAAAGACGGCCAGGGCAATGGCCGACACCAGTGCGATGATCAGGCCGAAATGAACACGCATCCGTTCGATCAGTGGCGGGAAAACCGCACTGTCGATAATCGGCTCGGATTGCGGCCAGCCCATCGACATCGGGTCTTTAAGCGCCCCTTCAAGCATCATCTGAACAAACAGAAGAACAATGAAGTTCAAAAGAAGCGTGGTAACGACTTCATCAACACCCAATCGGGTTTTCATCAAAGTCGGGCCGATCAGCATCAGGGCACCGGCAACCATACCGGCAATCATGACAACCGGGATCATGATCCAGCTTGGACCATCAATCACACCCGATCCGATGGCCACAGCAGCCATGGCCCCCATGTAAAGCTGGCCTTCGGCACCGATATTCCAAAGTTTTGCGCGGAATGCGATGGCTGCTGCCAGACCGGTCAGGATCAGGGGGGTCGCGCGGGTCAACATTTCGGAAATCGAAAAGACCGACCCGAATGCACCACTGATCATAAGGCCGTATGCCTTGATGATCGGGGCATCGGCCAGTGCAAGCGGAATGGCGGCCAGCAAAATGGCAATGGCAGCGGCAATGACCGGAACGCCATAGGTCAGAACAGGGCCGGGATTGGCGCGGGGTTCAAAGCGGATCATGCCGTTTCTCCCGAATGCGTGGTGGTCTTTTGGTTGGTCGGGGCATGATGGGCTTTCTTCTGGCCGGCCATCATCAATCCAAGTTCGGATCGATCAATGGTATCGGTCGCCATTGCCGGTGTGATGTGACCGGCATGGATGACGGCGATCTGATCGGAAATGGTCAGAAGTTCATCAAGGTCTTCTGAAATCAGGATCACGGCCGCCCCGTTTTGACGGGCTTCAAGCAAACGGCGGTGGACCTCGGATTGTGCGCCGACATCAAGGCCGCGGGACGGCTGATTGGCCAAAATCAGTTTCGGTGATTTTTCCAGAACGCGTGCCAGAATAAGTTTCTGGATATTACCGCCCGACAACAGTCGCGCCGGGGCATCCGGGCCGGGGCAACGCACATCATAATCGGTGATCGCGTGTTCGGCGCGTTTGCGGATCGCCTCAAAATCAAGGAAGCCGAATTTCTGATAACCGGCATTGCGGACATCTTCGATGGCGATATTTTCCGCCACCGTCATCGATCCGACCATGCCATCATGATGGCGGTCTTCGGGGATGCGGGCGATGCCGTTTTGCGCAAATTGATGGGCGTCGAATTTTTCGACCTTTTGGCCAAAAATCTCGACCGAACCGTGATCGGGTTTATCAAGGCCCGCGATCAATTGCGCAAGGGCGGCCTGACCGTTGCCAGACACACCGGCAATGCCGAGAATTTCGCCTTCATGGGCCGTGATGGAAACGCCATGCAGGGACCGTCTTGAATCACCGCGATCAATCGTGACGTCGGAAAGTTTAAGGACCGGTTGGCCCGGTTCGCGGGCGATACGGCGACTGACCGGAACTTCGCGCCCGACCATCAATTCGGCGATGGAACGATGATCGGCGTCACTTGTCAGCATTTCACCGACTTTCTTGCCGCCACGCAAAACCGCAATCCGGTGCGACACAGCCAGAACTTCGGCCAGTTTGTGGGCGATGATGATGACTGCCAGACCGTTCTGCGCCAGTTTGCGAAGAACGGCAAACAGGCTGTCGGCTTCTTGCGGGGTCAGAACCGCAGTCGGTTCATCCAGAACCAGAAGCCGGGCATCGCGATAAAGGGCCTTAAGGATTTCAACGCGTTGCTTTTCGCCAACGGTCAGTTTGTGAACCGGTTGATCCAGATCGACATTCAACCCCGATCCGGCCATCAATTCCGCCAGTTTGGCGCGTGCCTTGGTGCGGTCGCGGCGCAGGCGGAAAATCGGTTCGGTCCCCAGCACGATGTTATCAAGGCCGGTCAGGTTTTCGGCCAATGTGAAATGCTGATGAACCATGCCGATCCCGGCATCCAGAGCCGCCTGCGGGGCGCCCGGTTCAAGCTGTTCAAGGTTGCCGTCGCGCGCGGCAACCGTAACCGTGCCTTCATCCGCGACATAGTGACCGAACAAAATATTCATCAATGTGGTTTTGCCCGCGCCATTCTCGCCAAGCAGGGCAACAATTTCGCCCTTGTGGACCGTCAGGTCGATGGCGTCATTGGCAATCAGCGGGCCAAATCGTTTGGTGATGCCTGCCAGCGCAAGCAGCAGGTCTTGGGATGTTTGTTGTGATGTTTGCGCAGCAGATGACATCCGGGCATTCCGTTTTGTTTTTGCGTCACGCTGTGGGGCGAAAGGACGATGGTGCGTGACCGCAACACAAAGCGCAAGTTGATCAAACCGGCCGACTGTGTCCGGTATGCATCAAGCGCCTGAAAAGATGCGGTGACGTTCCCAAATTGTCGCAATCCCGAAATCGGGATCAAACAGATAAGGGGCAGTTCGGCTTCTACACCGAACTGCCCCTGAAATTTAAGGAAATCTTACATCGAAGATTTCGGTTCTTCGTCATTCACGTTAACGGTGAATGACCCGTCAAGGATTTCTGCCTGTTTGGCTTCGACCTTGGCGACCGTGCCTTCGGGAAGGAGGCTTGCGTCAAGAACGACACTGCCGCCACCATATTCCATATAGCTGAACTTGCCGTAATCTTCGGCTTTGAATTCACCGGCTTTGACGGCTTCGATGGCGTGGTCAATGGTTGCTTCCATGTGCCACAGTGCCGAACCAAGGATCGTGCCCGGATAATCAGCCGCAGTGTCGATCACGTTGCCAACGGCAAGAATGCCGCGTTCCTTGGCTGCATCCGAAACGCCGAAACGTTCTGCGTACATGACATCGGCACCCTTATCGATCATGGCAAAGGATGCTTCTTTTGCCTTGGGCGGGTCATACCAGCTGTTGATGAAGGTCACCATGAATTCGACATCCGGATTGACCGATTTTGCACCTTCCATGAAGGCATGCATCAGACGGTTGACTTCCGGGATGGCGAAACCGCCAACCATGCCGATTTTGTTCGATTTGGTTGCCGCACCGGCAGCCATACCGACCAGATAGCTCGGCTCGTGGATGAAGTTGTCAAACACCGAGAAATTGTCACCATCCGGGGCAAAGCTTGACCCCATCAGGAAGGCGGTGTCGGGATATTGTGCGGCAACCTTGCGTGCTGCGCGTTCAACGCCAAAGACTTCGCCAACGATCAGGTCAGAACCATTTTCGGCATATTCGCGCATGACGCGCTCATAGTCGGTGTTGGCGACGTTTTCGGAAAATTCATAGGAAATATCGCCACGTTCCTTGGCGGCGTTCAGCGCCTTGTGAATGCGCGAAACCCACTGCTGTTCGACCGGAACCGTATAGATTGCCGAAACTTTAAGCGGGTCGGCCTGTGCCGGTGTGCCAAAGCCAAAGGAAACCACCGCTACTGCTGCGGCCACGGCCGAAAGCAGTGCACGACGGGAAAGGCTGAAAGTGCCAGACTTCATTTTGTCCCCCTGAAGGTTATTGCCGTTATGCGAAGTTCAACTTTTATGCATAGATTGTGGGCAGATTGTATACACGATCAGAAATGAGGCAAAGCGTGTTCTGTCCGAACGGTCAGTTTTTGTGATTTAAACCGGCCATTTAGCGCGTCCGGGCGGGGAAATACGGCTTGGCGCGTGTATAAGTGATTGTTTCTTCACCTGAAAGGCGATGGAGGACTTTCCGGGCCGGCATTTCAGGATAAGCAGACTGTTTTGGATCTGCGGAGTCCGCCCGGTCTGACCGGGGATTTGACCCTGGCGCGGTGACGGGGATTGCCGGACTGAAATCTTCCGGTTTTTGGAGTAGACCGGTTAAGATTGTCTAAACAGGTGACGCACTTTCTAACACAATGCGAATCCTTGAAAAATTTCGGAGTCGGTTAACTCTTTCATTAACTATTTCGGTTGATGCTTTCCTCAAGATTTCGAGGGGAACCTAGAAGGCATCATGACTAAAAAAACAACTTTACCACTTGATCAGGTTCTAGTCGGCGATTGCATCGAACTGATGAACAGCCTGCCGGAAAAATCCGTTGATCTGATTTTTGCCGATCCGCCCTATAACCTTCAGCTTGGGGGGGATCTGCTGCGCCCGAACAATTCCAAGGTCGATGCAGTTGACGACCATTGGGATCAGTTCGACAGTTTCCGTCATTATGACGAATTCACCCGTGACTGGCTGACCGCCGCACGCCGGGTGTTGAAAGATACCGGTGCGATCTGGGTGATCGGCTCGTATCACAACATTTACCGCGTCGGTAACATGCTTCAGGATATCGGGTACTGGATCCTCAATGACATTGTCTGGCGCAAGACCAACCCGATGCCGAATTTCCGCGGCAAACGTTTCTGCAATGCGCATGAAACGCTTCTGTGGTGTTCCAAAAGCGAAGAACAAAAAGCCATCACCTTTAACTACGAAGCGATGAAGCAGCTTAATGAAGGCTTGCAGATGCGCTCTGACTGGTTGATGCCGATTTGCTCCGGCTCGGAACGTCTCAAGGATGAAAAGGGCAAAAAGGTCCATCCGACCCAGAAACCCGAAGCCCTGCTTCAGCGTGTTCTGATGGCAACCACCCGCCAGGGGGATGTGGTTCTTGACCCGTTCTTTGGCACGGGCACGACCGGTGCTGCTGCGCGCCGTCTGGGCCGTCACTTCATCGGGCTTGAGCGCGAAGAAACCTATGCGGAAGCCGCACGTGATCGCATCGCCAAGGTCCAGATGCTTGATGGTGACAGCCTGGAACTGACCGAATCGAAACGCGCCTTGCCGCGGATTCCGTTCGGTGCGGTCATCGAACGCGGTCTGTTGTCGCCGGGCGACAAAATCTATGACAACCGTGGAAATGTTGCGGCACTGGTACGTGCGGATGGCTCGATCAGCCATAAGGACAATGCCGGCTCGATCCATCAGATCGGCGCACATGTTCAGGGCGCACAGGCTTGTAATGGTTGGACTTATTGGCATTACAAATGTGACGGACGTCTGGTGTCGATCGACAATCTGCGCAGTCAGCTGCGCAAGGAAATGGGACAGGTCCCCGCCTGATCCTGATCGGATTTTCCGATTAAATCTTTGATGCCCAAAGCCGGTGCGATTGAAAAATTGCACCGGTTTTTGCTTTTTACGCGAAAACTTGCTATCAAATGAAGATCAGATGTTATCCGTAAGGATAGATGGAGACCGAAATGCAGGCAGGTGCCGTAGGTGGTGCAGGATATGCACCCAACCCGATCCAGATTCAGCAGGCAGCCGCCCCGATTTCTGAAACGGGTAGCAATGACCTGAATTCGCCGCAGACACAGCGGATCGAGCAAACAGCAGAAACGCAGACCTCGCAGCAGGCTGCACCGGCCCCGACCGGGGGACGTGGACAGGTGATCGATATTTACGCCTGATCGCGCCGTGCAAGGTTATAAAAAGAAAAAGGCCCGTGATGAAAATCACGGGCCTTTTCAATTGTAATCGTGGTCTGTCCGTTCCTGTGGATGTCTGAACCTCTATCGGTATTTCAGCGCATGGCGGACGATCTTTTTCATGATTGTCGGCAGGGCAAAGTCGGACAGGCCGTCAATCGTTGTCCAGCTGCCGTCCATTTCATCGGCCAGACCGGCGGGAATGGTGGTGGCCAGAACACTGACATTGAGATGGAAATGGGTAAATGTATGCCCGACCGTGCCATCAAGTTCCGACCAAGCGGCCTTAACCGGAGCCTCTGACAACATGACATCATCGGGGGCGTCAATCGCGCGCCAGTCACTGCCCGGGACTTCGTAAAGCCCGCCAAGCAATCCCTTTTCCGGGCGGCGGCGGATCAGGATGCGACCATCATCTTCGCGCCGGATCCAGAATGCATAGCCAACCCGGGTTGGTTTCGGCTCCTTTTTGCGTTTTTTGGGAAGATCGGCTGCAATACCTGCCTTGCGACCTTCACAATCGGCCTGCCACGGGCAGATGCCGCAGGCCGGGTTGCGCGGGGTGCAAACGGTTGCCCCCAAATCCATCAGCGCCTGGGCATAATCGCCAGGGCGGTTTGACGGGGTCAGGGCAGCGGACTTTTCCTTGATTTCCGGTTTGACGTCAGGAAGTGGTGTTTCAAGGGCAAACAGTCGCGAAATTACCCGTTCGATATTGCCATCCACGGGACTTGCATGGCGGTCAAAGGCAATGGCAGCAACCGCACAGGCGGTATAGGGACCAATACCGGGCAGTTTCAGCAACCCTTCCTCGGTATCGGGGAAAATACCGTCATATTCGGCTGCGACCACCTTGGCGCATTTGTGCAGATTGCGCGCCCGTGCATAATATCCAAGCCCTTGCCAGGCATGAAGAACATCATCAAGTTCGGCATTGGCCAGATCGGTCACGGTCGGCCAGCGTTTCAGAAACGCAGCAAAATATGGTCCGACGGTCTGGACCGTGGTTTGCTGCAACATGATTTCGCTAAGCCAGACGTGGTACGGGTTGGGTGTTTCGCCCGGCTCGGCACGCCAGGGCAAGGTGCGGTGATGGCGATCATACCATTCCAGCATGGTCTGACCGAGGCGGGATATATCGTCAGTGGTGAAATGCACGGCGGTCCCGTGTTATGTTGTGATTGGAATCTGCGAGTGACCCTACGAAAGAACCGGGCTTGAGCAAGCAAAAAGATATGGCTGTTACGAAAACATCTGCCGGTGCGGATCAGACTTCCGCGTCGGTTGCTGCAAAAAACGCGGTCAAGAAACGTCAGAACATCACCCCGATGGGCAGTTCCGAACGCCGGATGGGCTTGCGCAATGTCGCGCCGCTGGTCGGGAACCTGACCCGGCCGCTGGTTCGGAAACGCGGTTTTTTCCAGACGGAAATCATCCTGCATTGGGCCGAAATCGTCGGGCGGGACCTTGAACAATTCACCATGCCGGTGAAATATTCCCCGCCGCGCGGCGAAAATGCCGGTGGCGGAACGCTGGTGATCCGTGTCACCGGCCCGGTCGCGATCGAACTGCAACATCGCATGCCCCAGATCATTGACCGGGTGAATACCTATTTCGGGTATCGGGCGGTGGACCGCATCAAGATGATGCAGGGCGATATTTCCCGACCCGAACGCACGGTTCATGTGCCAACCAGTGTTCCCGAAGGCAATATCGCAAAAAACAACCAGGCCAGCATCGACAAGATCGAAGACCCGCATCTGCGTGAAGTTCTGACCCGGCTTGGTCGTCATATCGCCGGTGCGACGGGCGGGCTCAAACCCAAAACCGGCAAAAAGTAATCAACCCGGATTGTATATTTCCATAATGGGCGCGGGATGCTTTGCGTGCATGCCGACATGGTTGGGCGGTGTGCTGGATGGCGGGGCTGGCGTGTTGCAAATATCGAATCAGTTTCCTGAAATGAACGAACACGGTCTTGCCGCATTTTCACGCGACCTTGGCGACTCGTTGGTGCAATAGCCGTTTTGTGGCGTGTGTTGACTCCCGCGCTGCAACAGGCTTGTAATCACAAAACTTTGTTTTAACGGAGGTTTCCTTGCTAAAGGCGGTTAAGTTTCTTGCAGGTGCATTTCTGATTGCACTTGGTGTCGTTGGGACCCAGCAGGCACATGCAACAGAATGGAAAGAACATGTACTGGGTGATGAAAATGCCCCGGTAACCATGATTGAATATGCGTCTTTGACCTGCCCGCATTGTGCAGCCTTCCACAATGAGGTTCTGCCCGAGATCAAGGAAAAGCTGATTGATACCGGCAAGCTGAAGCTGGTTTTCCGCGACTATCCGCTTGATGCTGTTGCGTTGCGCGCAGCCGCCGTTGCCCAGTGTGCCGGTGATGATCGTTATTTCGGTGTTCTAAGCATGCTGTTCAAATCGCAGTTGAGCTGGGCGCGTTCGGAAGACCCGATCGAAGGCATCAAACAGGTCGTGCGTTTCGGGGGCATGAACAGCGACGCGGTTGATGCCTGCCTTGCCGATCAGGCAATGATCGATGCCATCGTTGCATCGCGCATGAAAGGCGAACAGGAATTCAACGTTTCTTCGACACCGAGCTTCATCCTTGATGGTGAAACCATTGCCGGTGCCCGTGAAGCAGAATTCTTCATCGAAAAAGTCGAAGATCTTATCGACTAAGCAAAACAATTTCGCCGGATACCGTATTGCGGTGTCCGGCAACAGGGGCAGAGGTCGGACCGGGGGACATGATTGGTCCAGTTTAAATCGCTACGGCTGACGGGGTTCAAATCCTTCGTCGATTCAACAGACTTGCTGGTTGAAGACGGGCTGACAGGTGTTGTCGGCCCGAATGGCTGTGGCAAATCCAATCTTGTTGAAGCACTGCGCTGGGTGATGGGTGAAACATCGGCCAAGCAGATGCGCGGCTCCGACATGTCCGACGTTATCTTCGGCGGGACATCGTCCCGTCCTGCGCGCAATGTGGCCGAAGTTTCCGTGACGCTCGATAACAGCGAACGCAAAGCTCCGGCCATGTTCAATGATTTCGATCTTCTTGAAGTGACCCGGCGCATCGAACGCGGCGGCGGATCGAATTACAAGGTCAATGGCAAGGATGTCCGCGCACGCGACGTGCAGTTGCTGTTTGCCGATGCCGCGACCGGTGCGCGATCAAATGCCATGGTGTCCCAGGGCAAGATCGGTGCGCTTATCGGGGCAAAACCGATCCAGCGGCGCCTGATCCTGGAAGAAGCAGCCGGCATCACCGGTCTTCATTCACGCCGCCACGAAGCCGAATTGCGTCTTAAGAACGCCGAACAGAATATGGAACGTCTTGAAGACGTTCTGGTGCAGCTTGATGGCCAGATTGCCAGTTTGCAAAAGCAGGCCCGTCAGGCCGAACGATATCGCAAACTGTCCGAAAGCATCCGCCAGACAGAGGCATTGCTGTTCCATATCCGCTGGACCGATGCACAGAAACGCCAGAATGATGCGCGTGAATTGCTGGTCGCGGGCGAAAGTGCGGTCCGTGATCTGACCTCGTCAGTGACCGAGGCGACAACGGTGCAGGCCCATATTGCCGCAAGTCTTCCCGATTTGCGCAAAAAGGAAGCCGATGCTGCTGCCGCCCTGCAACGACTTTTGATCGAACGCGAAGGCCTTGATAAAGACAAGGCACAGATCGAAACCCAGATGAGCCAGCTTCGTGCGCGCATTCAGCAAATTGACGCCGACCTTGCCCGCGAAGCCGAACTGGCAAGTGATGCCCAGGGCGCGCTTGAAAAGCTTAAACGTGAACGCGAAGAACTCAGCGAAGCCCAGGGCGGCGAAGATGACGAGCTTGACGAAGCCCGTGAAATTGCCGCTGAAAAGGCCATCCGTGTCGAAGAACTCGAAGGTGCGGTCGAAGCATTGACCAGCAAGGTCGCCGAGGAAGAAGCCCGTCTTAAATCCGTTCAGCAACGCCTGAGCGAACTTAATGCGCGCCGCAACCGTTTGACCGAACGCCATGACGAGGCAGTGGCAAAGCTTGATGATATCCGCATCGAGGCCGACTTTACCGAGGCCCTTGAAGAAGCAAACATGCATCTTGAAGAATGCGAAGAGCTTTGCGAACAGCGCAAGATGGCAGTCGAAGAAGCCGAAATGCGGCTGGCGGAAATGCGCGACCGCGAAGACAGTCTTAAAACGGCCGAAAGCGATGCACGTGATGCCCTGCGCGATGCCGAAAGCCGCAAGGCCCGCCTGATGGCGGAAATCGAAGCGCTGGAAAGTCTGCTTAAGGGCGGCGATGACGACAAATATTCTGGCGTGATCGAAGACATCACCGTGCAAAGCGGTCTTGAACTGGCGATGGCAGCGGCCCTTGGCGAAGATCTTGATGCGCCCGATGCCGCCGATGCGCCGATGCATTGGTCAGCGATTGATCCGGCAACCGATGATCCGGCCTTGCCCGATGGTGTGACCGCACTTGCCAAATTTGTCGAAGCCCCGGCACTTTTGAACCGCCGTCTTTGGCAGATCGGGATTGTTGACGATGATGCCACGGGTAACTTCCTGTCCAAGAATTTGAAAGTCGGGCAGCGGCTGGTGTCGCGCGAAGGGGCGCTTTGGCGTTGGGACGGGTATCGCATTCTGGCCGGGGCCGAATTGCCCGCAGCAGTGCGTTTGCGTCAACGCAACCGGCTTGAAGAATTGCGCGGCGAACTTGAAGAAGCCGATGCCGTGGTCGAAGCCTCACTTGAGCGTTCGGAAATTGCGACTGAAAATGTCGAACGGCTTGATGAAGAAATCGAAGCCGCCCGCACCGACGAACAGGAAGCCCATCGTGCAGTGCGCGAAGCCGAAGGAACGCTGTCGCGTGCACGTGAAGAAATCGCCAATATCAAACGCGACGCCAGCGCCATTGAAAGCCGCCTGCAAAACGCCGAAGAAGCCGAAAAGCGAGCCAAGCAGGACCTTGATGAAGTCATCGCCGAACAGGAAGAGCTGTCAGCACTGCCTGAAGAAAGCAGCGAAGGTCTGATGGAAATCAAGGCCGAGCTGATCGAACAGCGTGCCAATCTTTCCGATGCCCGTGCCGATCAGATGGAAGCGAGAAGCATGCTGGAACGCATGCAAAGTGCAATGTCGGGCCGGCGCAAGCGTCTTGAATTTGTTGAAAACGAAATTGCGACCTGGAACGAACGTGCGTCAGGCGCGGGGGAACGTGTTGCCGAATTGCGCGACCGTCAGGAAGAAGCCCGCATGGAGATCGAGGAGCTTGAACTCAAGCCCGAAGAGATCGAAGAACGCCGTGCGATCCTGTCGGACCGGATCGAACTGGCCGATCAGACCCGCAAGGACGCGGCCGACGAACTGCAAAAGGCCGAAAATGCCCAGCGCGAAGCCGACCATAATCTTAAGGAAGCTGAACAGAAACTGGCCGAAGCCCGAGAGGGCCGCGTGCGCTGTGAGGCATTGCTTGAACAGGCCGAACAACATCGCCGCGATTTGATCGAGCGTATCCGCGAACGCGTCAATGCAACGCCGGACCAGCTGGTTGAACTTGGCCAGATTGATCTGACCAAGGAACTCCCGGCCGAGGCCGATATCGAAGCCCGCCTGCAACGCCAGTCGCGCGAACGCGAAAATCTTGGGGCGGTGAACCTGCGTGCCGAAGTCGAACTGGCAGAATTGCAGGAACAGAAAGACACCATGGTGTCGGAACGCGATGATTTGATTGCTGCCATTGAAAAGTTGCGCAATGGTATCAATCAGCTCAATCGCGAAGCACGTGCACGTCTCAAGACGGCGTTTGACGAAGTCGACAAACATTTCCAGCAATTGTTTGTCCGCCTGTTTGGTGGCGGTGGTGCGCATCTGATGCTGACCGATGCCGACGATCCGCTTGAAGCCGGGCTTGAAATCATGGCATCCCCGCCGGGCAAGAAGCTTCAGCATCTGTCGCTGTTGTCTGGTGGTGAACAGGCCCTGACCGCGGTTGCCTTGCTGTTTGCAGTGTTCCTGACCAACCCGGCCCCGATCTGCGTGCTTGACGAAGTTGACGCACCGCTTGATGACGCCAACGTTGACCGTTTCTGCAAACTGCTCGAAGCAATTGGCCGTCATGCCAATACCCGCTTCCTGGTCATTACGCACCACCGTATGACCATGGCCCGCATGAACCGTCTGTTCGGGGTGACGATGGCCGAACGCGGGGTGTCATCACTGGTATCGGTCGATCTGCATCAGGCCGAAGTCTATTCGAAAAAAGAACAGACCGAGCTTGATTTCACGAGCTGATGATCGTGCCCGTGAACACCATCCAGTGATTAGATTATCGGAAATTAATGAACTGATAGGACCGTCAATGTTACACCGGCATTGAAATTCAATGACGGTGAATAGATTGATGTCCCAGAAAGTGCGCGAACTTTACGAACAGTTTCCCTATCCGCTGCGCGACCCGCAGGAGGAAAAAGACCGTTTGTTGATGCCGCCGCTTGATACCCTGTCGCGCGTCAATCATTACTGCTTTGGCGGGACAAAGGTGATTGATGCATCTTTCCGCGCCCTTGTTGCCGGGGGCGGAACGGGCGATGCGATGATCTGGCTTGCCGAACAGCTGCGCGACGTTGGTGGATCGGTGACCTATCTTGAGCCGTCCGAGGCAAGCACCCGGGTCGCACGCGCCCGTGCCGAGGCCCGCGGCCTTGAAAATGTCATCTATGTCAACGCGACCATTTCCGAATTTGCTGCCTCAAAACCCGACCGGTTTGACTACATCAATTGCGCCGGGGTTCTCCATCATCTTGAAGACCCAAAGGAAGGGCTTCGTGATCTGGCGTCGGTTCTGAAGCCCGATGGTGCGATGGGGGTGATGGTTTATGGCGAACATGGGCGTCTTGCCGTGACCGAATGGCGCAAAATGATCGAACCGCTTCTGAACAACAAGGACCTGTCCGAACAGCTTGCCATGACGTGCAAGCTGCTGGGCAATTTGCCCGAAGACAACATGTTGCTCAAGATGGGGGGCGGTCCGGGCTTTATCAAAGGTTTGCTTGAAAACGATCCCGAAATTGTCGATTTGCTGTTGCATCCTGTTGAATGTGCCTATGACGTGCACGGCGTCTATGACTTTGCCGCATCGGCTGATTTGCATGTTGCGGCCTTTACCGGATTTTTCGGTTTTGGTGGCACGGGAAAGGCGCATTATGCGATCGGCAATCTGGTGCGTGATCCGGCTTTGTTGCGCGAACTGTCGGCCATGCCGCTTCGTGATCAGCAGGCATTTTGCGAACGATACAGCGGTGCGATGCCGCTTCATGCTTTTTACCTGACCCGGGATGATCGCGCCCAGGCGGCTGAAATGCTGCCCGATGGGGATCTTGCGCCTTATTTCTTTGTCAAACCGACCCCGTCCTTCTTTGATGATCTTGTTGCCCTGGCCGGGCAGCCCGTTCTGATCGAAGATGGCAGCGGCAATGCCGTCGACCTGACAGGGGGACCTGATCTGGCGCGGCTTTTGGCGGTCTTTGACGGCAAGAACACGGTCGCCGATCTTGTCCGGATCTTGCGCGATGATATCCTTGATAAACAGCCGATCGATATGAATTCGATTGCCATCAACACGCTTGGCGCTGTGTGGGCACTGTTTCACAAGTTCGACTGGATGCTGGCCAGCAGGCCGGATGGTTGGCAAAAAGCTGAAAGTGAACGCCAGCTGACGGTTCGCAAGCAATAGGCACGCCGGTAGTGATTCCCGATTGCGATATGTTGGCGGCGTGAATCGACCAACCTGCGGTGCAATTGGTCGTCAAAACAGACGCCAAGGTCGTAAAATATCGACCAAAAAAGGTGAAAATCACCGGCCTGTGTGAAATTAGATCACATTGCAACCGGTTGTGCAGTTTCAGGCCAAACACATGATAACCAAGGGAAACTGCCGGTTGTAGCTGGCGTGATTGCCAAAGCCCGGGCAAATTCGTCTGCGACTATTGCCTAAGTGCAAAAGTGTTTTCCTTCACATAATTCAATATAACTTATTGTAATAAAAAGAATTATTGGCGTTTTGACCCTCCTTCGCAGGCGGGGTTTTACAGCTTGACAGCCCATGGGGTGCTAAGTATGTTGCCCGCGCATTTCCTTGCGACGTTTGCAAGGTTGCCAAAGCGGGGTTCACGACAATGAGCGATGACAAAGATCGCGCTTCATTAGAAGAGCTTGAAAGCAAGCTGGCAGCTGTAGCAGGCAAACGCGAAGAGAAGCACGGCCCGAACCGGGCGACTGGCAAACCATCCCAGGGGATGGCACTTGGCATGAGAATTTCGGCGGAAATGATCGCTGCTGTTCTTGTTGGCTTGCTGATTGGCTGGGCGCTGGATCGGGTGCTTGATACGACGCCTTGGCTGCTTGTTCTGTTTGTCTTTCTCGGGGCAGGTGCCGGAGGCTTGAACGCTTATCGTGTTGCCAAGGGCTATGACAGTGCTGTCGGACTTGGTCGTGCGATGAGGGAGCACAAGCAGGGGGACGGGAAATAATCCCGAAGCCTTATAATATTGAGCGAGGATTACGGTGGCTGGACCGCTAGAGCAGTTTGAAATCAAGCCCTTGGCCGAGCTTTCGCTTGGCGGCATTGATATTTCCTTCACCAACTCCGCACTTTGGATGGTATTCGCAGCCGTTCTCGTAACGTGCTTTATGACGCTGTCCATGCGTCGCGGTGCATTGGTCCCGGGTCGCTGGCAGGGTGCTGCCGAGGTGATGTACGAATTCGTCGCCAATATGCTCAAAGATAACGTCGGAAGCGCGGGTCGCAAGTACTTCCCGTTCATTTTCACGTTGTTCATGTTTGTCATGTTCGGGAACCTGCTTGGCATGATCCCGCACAGCTTTACTTTCACGAGCCACATCGCGGTTAACTTCGCGCTGGCTCTGGTGATCTTCATCGGTGTGACGATCATCGGCTTCATGCGTCATGGCACGCATTACCTTCGGATGTTCTTCCCTGAAGGTGCGCCGATTGCGACCGCGATCATTCTGGTCCCGATTGAAATCATCTCCTATTTCTCTCGTCCGTTCAGCCTGGCTATCCGACTGTTTGCAAACATGACCGTCGGCCACATCATGCTGAAAGTTATCGGTGGGTTCGTCGGCCTGATTGGCATTCTCGGCGTGCTTCCGTTTGCGCTGCTGACGGGGATTACTGTTCTGGAGTTCGGCATTGCTGCGCTTCAGGCTTATGTGTTCACAATTCTCACCTGCATCTATCTCCATGATGCAATCCACATGCACTGATGTATGTGGTTTGGTGTGATCTCTTCTGATTGCCTTTAAGAAATTCGAAAGGGTGAAGTTATGGAACTCGATGCTGCTAAGATGATCGGTGCTGGCCTGGCTGCTATTGGCATGATTGGTGCCGGTATTGGTGTTGGTAACATCTGGTCGAGCCTGATTGCGACTGTTGGCCGTAACCCGGCTGCAAAAGGCGACGTTGAACTGTATGGCTGGATCGGCTTTGCTGTTACCGAAGCTATTGCACTGTTCGCACTCGTCGTTGCGCTGATCGTTCTGTTCGTCTAATCGGCGCCTTTTGAGCGAATACACGGCCCGGCGAGGGACCCCCTCGCCGGTGTCGTTGAATTCGGGAGTAGGCTATGCCGCAGTTTGATATTGCGACGTTCTCTGCACAGATCTTCTGGCTGTTCGTCATTTTCGCCGTCTTGTATTTCCTGATGTCGAAAATCGCGCTGCCGAAAGTTGGTGAAGTGCTTGAGCGCCGTCAGAAAACCATCGAAGACAACCTTGGCAAGGCACGGGCGTTGAAAGACGAAACCGATGCCGCCATCGCGAAATACGAGGCTGCTTTGGCAGAAGCTCGTGATGCCGCCCAGGCAGACATTCGCGAAGCGTCGGAAAAGGCTGCTGCAGAGCAAGCCAAAAAAACCGAAGCACTGGTCAAGAAGCTGTCTAAAAAGACATCTGATGCCGAAAAGGCAATTGCGGATGCCAAAACGGACGCGCTGACCGGTGTTGCAGAAGCAGCTTCGGAAATCGCCCGCGAAGCAACCGAAAAACTTATCGGTGTCAAGGTTCAGGCCAAAACTGCCGACAAGGCTGTTTCGGCGATTGTAGGAGAGTAAGACAATGGCAACCCAAGAGGTTACTTTCCTTACCGATCCATACACCTGGACTACGCTTTCTTTCGTCCTGGTCGCCGGTTTTGGCGGTTTCAAGGCTGTTAAGGGCATCTCGAGCGCACTTGATAAACGTGCACAGAAGATCTCTGACGAGCTGGACGAAGCTCAGCGTCTTCGCGAAGAGGCCCAGGAGCTTCTGGCCAATTATCAGGCCAAACAGCGCGAAGCCCTGAAGGAAGCTGACGAGATCCGCGCGCATGCCAAGGCAGAAGCCGACCGTATGCTTGAAAGCGCCCAGGCTGAGCTCAAAGCGGCACTCAAACGCCGTGAACAGCAGGCTCTGGAACGTATCTCCAACCTTGAAAGCCAGGCCATTGCCGAAGTTCGTGCGCATGTCGCCGAAATCGCAGCAAAGGCAACCACCGCCCTTGTTACTGACAAGGTTTCCGGTGCCAAGGCAGACGAGTTGGTGAACAACGCGATTGCGGAAATCAAAGGTCGCCTGAACTAAGAGTTTCCGTTTTCGGAAATTGAAAACCCCGCAAGCATTGCTTGCGGGGTTTTTGTTTGTCCGGATGCCGGTGGCTGATCAAATCGCGGCACGGTATCGATGCGTCCAGGCTGGCAGGGGGCGGGGTTAAACGT
Organism: Thalassospira sp. GO-4; assembly: GCF_023588965.1. Lineage (NCBI taxonomy): Bacteria > Pseudomonadati > Pseudomonadota > Alphaproteobacteria > Rhodospirillales > Thalassospiraceae > Thalassospira > Thalassospira sp. GO-4. The sequence continues at coordinate 2,385,178 of NZ_CP097807.1, read as the reverse complement.
TCAGGTGACCACGCCCTTAAAAGCGGTCGCGATCATGGGGACCATCAAAATCAAGATCAGGACCGACCGGCACCACCCCGGATGGGTTAACGGACGGGTGGCTTTGGTAATAGTGGTTCTTGATATGGTCGAAATGTACCGTCTGGCGGACGCCCGGATGCTGATAAAGCGCCTTGGTGTAATTCCAGAGATTGGGATATTCGTGCAGCATCTTGCGATTGCATTTGAAATGCCCGTGATAGACCGCATCAAACCGCAACAGGGTCGGGAACAGCCGCCAATCGGCTTCTGTCAGCTTCTCGCCCGCAAGGTAGGGCTGTTGGCCCAACCGGTCTTCAAGCCAGTCCAGCGTGTCAAAAAGGGTGGTGACGGCCTCTTCATAGGCCGACTGGCTGGTGGCAAAGCCCGATTTGTAAACCCCGTTATTCACATCGTGATAAACCCGGTCATTGACCGCATCAATTTCACTGCGCAGATCTTCGGGGTAATAATCGCCTTCCTTGGCGCCATGGCCATCAAACGCGGTATTGAGCATGCGGATGATTTCCGATGACTCGTTACTGACAATACGGCCCGATTTCTTATCCCACAGGACCGGCACGGTGACCTTGCCGGTGTAGTCGGGTTTGGCTGCGGTATAGACCTGATGAAGCAGCGCATGGTTGCCCAGATCATCGATGAAACCGTCTTCTGGTGAAAACTGCCAGCCGTCATCGCCCATATGCCAATGCACGACCGAGACCGAAATCATTCCTTCAAGGCCCTTGATCGCGCGAAAGATCAGGGTGCGATGTGCCCACGGGCAGGCATAGGAAACATAGAGATGATAACGCCCGGGCTCTGCGGGAAATTCTGCATCGGGATCGGCCGACAGCCAATTGCGGAAAGCTGAATCCTGCCGGTTGAATTTACCGTTGCGGTTCTTGGCAAGCAGGGACTCCGTTTGCCAGACGCCGTCTACCAGTTGGCCCATTTCTCTCTCCGATTTTTTGGTCTGCCGGTGACCGATCGGGTCATATCAGGCAGACCGGAAATTTTGCTGTTTCAGCTATTGTTGCCATTTCCGCGTTGAAGACAATCCGCTGTTGTGAGATTTATTTGTTTCCCAATACGCAACAGTCGGGTTGCGATACGATCAGGAGTATCATCATGTTGATCGGTAATCTGGACGGAATGACCGTTTTCGCCCGTGTCGTCGAAGAAAGCAGTTTTTCCGGTGCGGCGCGCAAGCTTGGCATGTCGAAATCTGCTGTCAGCAAGCATGTTACCAAGCTTGAAGACAGTCTTGGTATCAGGTTGCTCAATCGTACCACCCGTCGTCTTAGCCTGACCGATGCCGGATCAACTTTCTATCAGCATTGTGCACGCGTCGTCGAAGAAATCGAAACGGCTGAACATGCGCTGACTGATTTGCGCGGTACGCCGCGCGGCACTCTTCGTATTTCTGCTCCGCTGACATTTGGCCAGATGTATTTGCCGCAACTGGTGACCGAATTCATGGAAATGTATCCGGGGCTGCATGTGGATATTCATCTGGCCGACCATATGGTCGATCTGGTGGCCGAAGGGTTCGATATGGCGATCCGTATCACCCGGCTTAAGGATTCCAGCATGATCGCGCGCAAGCTTGCCGATTATACCGGGCATGTGGTTGCTGCACCGGCCTATCTTGAACAGTTTGGTGAACCCAAAACTCCCCAGGAACTGGCTGATCACAAGACCCTGGCCTATACCAACGTTGCTAGCCCGAATATCTGGGATTTCGAAGGGCCGGACGGCCCGGTTACGGTGCGGGTCAATCCGGTCATGTCGTGCAATAATGGTGAATTCACCTCGATCGCGGCCATTCGCGGGCTTGGCATTGCGCGTGAACCGGAATTCATTGTCGCCGAAGCACTAAGCGAAGGCCGCCTTGTCCGAATTCTCAAGGATTACGACCCGCTTAACAATGGCGGGATCTATGCCGTTTATCCGGAACGTCGCCATCTGCCCAGCAAGGTCCGTGTCTTTATCGATTTTCTGGTCGAGAAATTCCGCGGCGGCTTGTGCAATTTCCATCAGGCCGCCTGTCACGAATATAAACAGGGCCGCGGCCGTCAACGTCCCGCACCGTAACGAAGCTGGCCTGTTAACACCGGCAAGCACCGGATCAGAAGGCGTGCAACATGGCAATCATCTGTGCGTCGGGGGCAGGGCATTGCAATCAGTACGGTCCGTGACCCGGGGCCGGAAGGCACAGATCGACTGGTCACATTGCGATAGGTGATCGTGTGATCAGATATGGCGATCAGCGGCCTAGTTGCTTTCAGCCCGCCATCCCAACAGACAAATCCCCCCGATCAGAAGCGCAATCACAGGTAGCGGCAACAGATTGGTGATCCCGCCAATGACGGTTTTGTAGCTGTCGGTTTCAACAAATCCGGCCCAGTTGCTGCCATGCCGGACACGGTCATCGGGCACCTGGCGGAAATCCGGAAGGCCGTCTTCGATCCGGCCGATAAAGCCGTCATTCGCCGCGACAAGTTCGGCCAGAAGTTCCGGTGTTGAATTGGTGTTCTGGGTTTCAGGTGTCAGAACATCGCGGTCAACATGCAAGGCGGTTTGCCGCCGGTCATTGCGGTCGCGTACCCCCACCCGGATCAGACCGCGTTCGGCAATCGGAACCGTTGCATGCCATGACTGATCGGGAAGCTGTTCGAACCGGGCATTGATCTGTTCGCCGGTTTCCGGATTGATGACATTGGCCATTTCCGGTGCCGCACCGATTTTACGCCAGTTCAGAATAAGGCTTTCGCCATCCGGGCTACGCGTTGTGGTGACGGTGTTTTCATCAAGGGCGGGCTCCTTCATCAGCCAGTGGGACAGGCGGCGCAAAAGTTCGGCCACCGGTCCGCCCCCGTCATGCCCGCGCTGCCATAACCACATCTGATCGGTACTCAGCATCGCGACCCGGCCTTCTTCGACCCGTTGCAAGGTCAGAAGCGGCATTTCATCGGCCCCGGTTAAAAGGGTCATGGCATCGGGGTCCGACACCCGGGTTTCGATCTGACGATACCAGCGGCCCCATTTTGGGGGCGTGGTTGGCGATCCGGCAATCGCGGCAGTTACCGGATGCAACCGGCCGGCCGCATTGACGCGCGGGACAAAGGGTTGTTCAACGATCCGTCCGGTCGCCTCGGCAGGCATCAGCTTGTCAAGCGCTGTGCTTGAAAGGCCATCCGGGCCGATATATTCGGGGCCGGCAACAACAAGTGCCGCCCCGCCCCAACGGACATAATCCACCACCTTTTCAAGATAGTGGGGCGGTAAAACACCACGCATCTGATAGCGGTCAAAAATGATCAGATCAAATTGCCGCAGACGGACCTCAAACAAATCACGGATCGGAAACGGGATCAGGGCAAGTTCATTGATCGGGGTGTCATCGCCCTTTTCGGGGGGCCGCAAAATGGTGAAATGCACAAGATCAACACCGGGGTCCGCGCGCAATAGATTGCGCCATGCACGTTCCCCCGGATGGGGTTCGCCTGAGAGCAACAACACCCGCAACCGGTCACGCACGCCGGTGGTTTCAAGGATCAGGCGATTGTTGCTTTTGTCGGTTTCTTCGGGGGCATCTTCCATGCGCAATTCCGCCAGAACCGAACCGGCATGCGGTACCGGGATACTGACCCGGCTTTCTTCATTGGCCGGAAGAAGAATTTCGTCTTCGGTGCCGTCTTCCAGAAGCATCCGAACCGGAATTGCCGTTCCCGGCGGAAGGTCATGGTCAATGGCCTCGATCATGAACTCGGCCTGTTTGCCGACAATGCCGTAATCGGCACTTTGGCGAATGACCAGACGCCGGTCGCGTTCATCGCGCGCCCCGCTGATCAGGACATGCAACGGCGCGCCGAGATCAAGACGGGTCGGGACATCATGGACCTGGCCGTCGGTGATCATCATCACCCCGCCAAGACGTTCACGCGGAATTCCGCCCAAAAGCCGGTCGAGAACGGCAAACATCCGGGTGTCGGTTTCACCGCTGACTTCTTCGATGCGCAGTTCGACTGACGGGTCATCGGCGAAACGGTCCCTGATTTCGGCGATGGCGGCATCGGTTTGTGCCGCCCGGTTTGCGATGCGCTGACTGGCGGTTCTGTCGACCAGAACCAGGATAATGTCGCTAAGCTTTTCGCTTTCGCGGTCGGTAAATTGCGGTGCAAGCAATGCCAGCAACACCAGAACCATCACAACCGCCCGCCAAACCGTGCCGCGTAACCGCAACAGGGTAAACAGGATGATTGCCGCCAGGCACAGCAATGCAAGACCTTGCAGCAGGGTGACGTCAAGCAACGGTGCAATCTGGAAATTCTGCCATCCCTGTTTCATCGGCCAAGCCTTTCAAGTATGGCGGGCAGGTGCACTTGATCGCCCTTGTAACTGCCCGTCAGCGCATACATCACAAGATTGATGCCAAAACGCACGGCCAGTTCGCGCTGACGCGGGGCGATGTCTTCGGTGCGGATTTCATCGCGCCCTTCCGGGATCATCCAGGCCGATGCCCAGTCATTGCCCCCAAACAATACCGACGCCACCCCGTCCAGGCGTTGATTGGGCCGCGCATCTAGCCATAACGGGGCCGAAAACCGGCCATAGGCATGATCAAGCAAATAGAAACTGCGAAACAGAATATGGTCGCCCGGCGCCCGATCAAGAAGCGGAACTTCCAACCCGGCCAGCAAGCGCCGCAGACGGGCCGGCTGAACTTCGCGGTCGCGGCTATCGATCAGGATCATGCCACCATTATTCAGATAGCGGTTCAACCGTTCGCGCGCGCGTTCGGAAAACGCGGCCTGTCCGTCAACAAGCGGCCAATAGATCAGCGGATAGAAACTGAGCTCGTCGGTTTCCGGATCAACCCCGTCCACCGTGTTAAGGTCCGCGGCACTGCGCCGGCGCAAATATTCTGTAAGGCCGGTCATCCCCGCAAGGCTAAGCCGATCGACCGGCGCAACACCGGTCTTGAGATAGGCAAGCCGCGGTTGCAGGGCGGCTTCCTGAACCGATGCCGCATGACCGGTTCCGTTTGTTGCCAAAAGCATGGCGGTTGCAACACCGGAAATCCCGACGACCAGCAAGATGGTGGTAAATGCATTGCGTTTGCTGTTCCGGCGCAAGCTTAGATGATGAAGGGCAAGGAGGATCAACGCATCAACCAGCAACAGCAAAAGTGCCCCCAACAGGCACAATGCCGCAAGGTCGACCTGATCCTGACTTGTGATCTTGTGCGTGGTGACCCCGGATGGCCAAACCACGGTATCGGCGATATTGGTCAATGACGGGCCAAGGTTAAGCGCAACGGCCTGTCCGTTTTCCCCATAGATGCCCGGTGGATGACGAGGATTGGGTACTGGCAGTGGCGAACGCACCGGTAAAACCAGCGCATCAGGCTGATGGGTTTGCCCGAACCCGTCCAGAACCGACTGGGGCGGAAGGCTTGTGCTCAGCTCCGCATCGTTCCGGTTGCTCGGACTGGCAAGGGGCAGGATCTTTTGCCAAAGTTCAACAAAAAGCCCCGACATTGGAAGGTTCGACCAATCCGCCCATGGGGTTACATGAAACAGAACCACCCGGCCCGAATTGCGTGCCGCACTGGTGATCAACGGGGTTCCGTCTGTCAGGCGGGCCCATGTTTTGCCAAGGATATCGGGGTCCGGTTCGGCAAGAAGCTGACGGTTGACCGTGATGTCGCTTGGAATGGTGATGCCGTAAAACGGGCTGTTATCGGGGAAATCAAGCAGCCGTTTGGGTTTTTCCCATGACATCGACCCGCCAAAATCACGGTTGCCCAGCCGCAAGGTCACCGGAAGGAATTCATTGCCGATTTCAGTGGAACTGTCACCGGCAAAGCGCACCAGCATCCCCCCGTCATTGACCCAGCGTTCAAGGGTTTCAAACTGGCTGCCAAGACCCGAAATCGGCCCGGTTGCCACCAGAATATCGACCTTCTGTTCAAGCAACTGGCCAAGCGGGGCATATGTAACATCGGCATAGGGCGACAAGGCTCGATCAAGGAAGAAATACTGATCGGACAATACGCCGGGACTGTCGCCCGAACTGACAATCACACCAACCCGCCGTTGTTGCCATCGTGCCCCGGTCTGATACATGGTCGCGGCACTTTCAATGCCTTCGATGCCGACCGCCTGAATGGCGTTGGCGATGTCGCTTGGCAAAAAGATCGCAATGTCGCTTTGATCGGTATTCGCGGCAAGTTCCGCACTGTGGCGCAAAAGAACCGTTCCCCGATCCCCGCGCGCCAGAAGATTGACCACACGCGGGGTATCGCTGCGATCATGGGCGATGGTTGCAACCATTCCGGTGCGTGACCGGGTCAGGGCCCGAATGGCGATCCGGTCAGTGCGCGGCGGTGAAATGACGGTGATTGGCGCAACATCAAGAAGTTCCCTGGCAATGTCGGCTTTGCCCAGGCTGTTCATATTATCGGTCAGCCACAAAATACTGCCGATGGCATTGGTCATTTCAGGATTTTCGGAAATCAGGTCCGACAGGGCGGCATAATCGGAATTCCAAGGGCGCGGATGCAGCCGGTCAATCAGGTTTTCCGTTCCTTGTGACGATATCGGACCGACAATTTCCGGCAATTTCCAGGTGGATGCCCCGGCAGCCTCGGGGGCGGTTTGCGCCAGATAGACGGTCTGCAAATCAAACCGGGCCTGATTGGCAATCTGTTGCAGGGCGGTGCGGTATTGCGTCCAGTTCGCGGCACTTTCCCAGCCGTTATCGGCAATGATCAGAATGGCCCCGTCATTGGCGGTAAAGTCATTGCGGTTCATGACCGGGCGGGCGGCTGCAACAATCAGCAAGGTCAGAATGATACAGCGTAAAATGGTCTGCCAGATCGGTGCACGTTGAATGTCACGGCGTTGGCTTTTAAGGCCGCGCAACAGACGTGCGGCCGGGAAGATCACATTTTTGGGTGCGCGCGGGGCCGACCGGATCAAAAGCCAGACAATCGGCAAAACCATAAGGCCCGCCAGCATCGCCGGATGCAGGAATGTGATGGCCGCAAGGCTCATGACGTCTCCTGCTGGTTATGGCGATGCAGGGTCGGGCGTCCCCGGCCGTTTGACCCGCTTTGATTTTGCCGTTCGCTAAGATGCTGATACAGCGCAAGCAATGTCGGGCTTGCACTTTCCGATGTGACATGCCGGTCATAAAGCCAGTCATTGTGGCGTGCCGCATCGCGCACCGAGGCCCGCCATTTTTGTGCACGCTGTCTGAAGCCATCGGCGATGTCTTCGAAACGTTCGCTGCGATAGATCATCTGATCTTCGGTATCAAACAGATTGATCCGCCCGCGAAATGGCGGGGATATTTCGGCCGGATCAAGAATTTGGACCAAGGCACCGTCATTCTGGTATTGGCCCAGACGGCGGATCACATTGCCGGCTTTTTCCCCCTGATCGGAAAATTCCAGAAAATCACCAAGCAACAGGATCGAATGTTTGCGACCGACATGAATGCTTCCGCCCTGTTCGGCAATACTGTGCGGGGTTGCCAGCATCGCGTGGGCAAGTTTTTCAAGATGTTCGGCCGATGTGATGCGGGTGCGTTCACCATCAAATGTGCCAACGGTTTCGCCATTGCGAATCAGAAGATCTGCCAGTGCGATCGAAATGATCAGGGTACGTTCGGCTTTGCTGGGGATCTTGTCACTTGATGACCAGTACATGGATGGCGATAAAACTGGCCAGATCCAGTAATTGTGGCTGGCCTGCCATTCGGTCTGGCGGATAAAGGTATGATCGCTGCGTGCGGATCGCCGCCAGTCGATCTGGTTGGTCGGATCACCGGGGACATAGGGCCGGAATTGCCAGAAATCACTGCCCGGGCCGACTTTGCGATTGCCGTGCAGGCCGCTGCGCAAACTGATGGCAGTGCGACGCGACTCATCAATCAGCTGGGGCAGCCGGGCGGCAAGTGCACGTGCGGCAGCAACATGATCATGCACGGCAGTGACGGCCAATTATGGTTTCTCCTGCAAGTGGGCAAGCGCATCGGTAATCAGGCCCTTGGCGGTGAAGCCTTCGGCACGGGCCCCATAGGTCAGGCCAAATCGATGACGCAGGACCGGGACGGCCAGTTCTTCGATATCTTCAAGTGACGGTGCAAACCGGCCAAACAGCATCGCACGTGCCCGACATGCCAGCGAAAGCGCCTGTGCCGCACGGGTGCCCGGCCCCCAGGCGACATTGTCGCGAATATCGGCAATTGATGTGCTTTCGGGGCGGCATTCGCGACACAGCGCGATGATTGTATCCAGTACCCGGTCGGGCATCGGCAGACGACGGACAAAGTCCTGTGCCTCGACCAGATCGTCGGCCTGAAGAACCTGCCGCGGGCGGGTGGGATAGCGTCCGGTGGTTTCGGTCACGATTTTGCGTTCTTCATCCGCATTCGGATATCCCAGCCGGACTTCAAGCAGGAAACGGTCAAGTTGTGCTTCGGGCAGCGGATATGTGCCTTCCTGTTCAAGCGGGTTCTGGGTTGCGACCACGTGGAACGGTTCGGGAAGCTTGTGACTGTATCCGGCAACCGATACTTCGCGTTCCTGCATCGCCTGCAACAGGGCGGACTGGGTGCGGGGGCTGGCACGGTTGATTTCATCGGCCAGAAGCAACTGGCAAAATACCGGTCCCTTGATAAAGCGGAAGGCACGTTTGCCGTCGGCCCCTTCTTCAAGGACTTCGGAACCCAGAATATCGGCCGGCATCAAATCCGGGGTGAACTGAACACGTTTGTCCAGAAGCCCCAGAACTTTGCCCAATGTGTGGGCCAGCAATGATTTGCCAAGCCCCGGCGCACCGACCATCAGGACATGGCCACCTGATAAAATGCCGATAAGTGTTTGCTCTACGGCGTCATTCTGCCCAAATATAATGGATGAAACCATTTTGCGGGCTTCGGCCAGCCGCGCGACGCATTCGTCCAGGCGAGCGGCGTCGCGTTCCAGACTGCTATCTTGGGAAAAACCCATTTCTTCGGGGAAACGTGGCGCGTTTGTCATGATGCGAAACTTTGCTTCCTTTGTTGCAGCGTGGATGTCAGCAGATCGAAGAACGCAGATGGGATCACATAAACCTTACGGGAACACGTCTGGCTCGGGATCAACTGTACAGCATGACTGATAACCAACAAACCATCGATCTCGCCGAAAAATTGTGGTCGCGCCTGCGCGGGGGTAAACCCGGTAACGGCCGACATCCGCAAATCTGCGGCGATATTCCTATGTCTATAGGTCGGGATGGAACCTGGTTCTATCAAGGTGGTCCGATTGGTCGAATTGAACTGGTGAAACTTTTTTCATCTGTGTTGCAACGTGATGATGAAGGCGGCCATTGGCTGGTCACCCCGGCCGAAATGGCCCGGATCGACGTCGAAGATGTCGCCTTTATCGCGGTCGAGTTGCAAAATGACGGCAACGGCACCGATCAGGTCATCCGTTTTCGCACCAATATCGACCAATGGGTCGATCTGGATGCGGATCATCCGTTACGCGTTGAACATGATCCTGAAACCGGTGAGCCGTCGCCCTATATCGGGCTGGAACGCGGACTTGAAGCGCGCCTGAACCGCGCGGTATTTTATCAACTGGTTGAACTGGCTGATGAAATTAAAGATCCCGACAGTAATATGGTACGTATCGGTGTTTACAGTCATGGTCAGTTCTTCGAAATTGGCCGGATGGAGACGGTTGAATGAACCCGGATGATATCATAGCTGCCCTCAGGGCCCCACAGACCGACATTCTGCAACGGCGCGGTGATCATGCCGTGGATTATCCCGGATCGAAATCACGTGCGCGTGCCTTTGCCGAAGGCGAACTGGTGTCGCGCCCGGCTGCTGTTTTGGTGCCGCTGGTCAAACGCGATGCCGGTTTGCAGGTAATCCTGACCAGACGCACCGACCATCTTAGTGATCATGCAGGCCAGATCAGTTTTCCCGGCGGTCGTCAGGAACAGGAAGACGCAACTCTTGAAGAAACGGCCCTTCGCGAAACCGAAGAAGAAATTGGTTTGGCACGCCGCCATATCGATCTGATCGGTCGTATTGACGACTATTATACGGTGACCGGCTATCAGGTGACCCCGGTGATCGGGCTGGTGACGCCGCCTTTTGATCTGACACCGGATGATCACGAAGTGGCCGAAGTGTTCGAAGTACCCCTTGAATTCATCCTCAATCCCAGAAATCAGAAATTGCAGACCGTCACTTTTGAAGGCACGCGCCGACGGTATTTTGCAATCCCGTATCGGGAATATTACATCTGGGGGGCGACCGCCGGGATGCTGGTGAATTTCAGTGAAGTGATCCGTGCCAACGCACCAAGCGTGCAATTATAAGCCAAGCGACCAACGCCAAGTGTTCGGGACGAAATAACATGTTGCGACAAATCATCCAGATCGGCCTGCCATTGATCCTGCCCTTTGTGATTTACGGGCTGTGGCTGAAATGGGCGCGCGCAAAGGCCATCCGTGAAGGCCACGATATCATTCCGCCCTGGAACAAGGGCCCGTGGCTTTTGCTGTTCGGGGCCGGGGTCGCCTTGACGGCGGCGATTTTGATTTTCACCGCATTGGGGACTGGTGCGCCACCCGATTCCATTTATCATGCCCCGGTATTGCGCGACGGTGTTGTCGAACCCGGCTATTTCGAGCCGAAAAAATAACACCGTTCTGACAGACAACCGTCTGCCCTTATTTCAGATTACACTCCGTAAACGGTGAAAGCCCAAACGTGCGATGACGGCACTTGAACCAACCGGAAGATTGCAGCCATACGGGATCATGGTTGCCGATGATACTGCCCGCGTTTTTGACGCCATCGCCCAGCATGGCGGTCAGGCGCGCTATGTTGGCGGAATTGTCCGCGATGCGTTGCTCAAACGTGATTTGCATGACGTTGATATTGCCTGTGACCTTAAACCCGAAGAAACCGTGATCGCCCTTGAAAAGGTTGGCATCCGGGTTGTTCCGACCGGGCTCAAACATGGGACAGTCACCGCGATCACCGATGCCGGTTCCTATGAAATCACCACTTTGCGGGTCGATGTCGAAACCAATGGCCGCCACGCCGAGGTCGCCTTTACCGACAGCTGGTTTGCCGATGCCAAGCGGCGCGATTTTACCTTTAACGCCATCTACTGCGACCCGGACGGCACGGTTTATGACCCGTTTGACGGGGAAACCGATCTGCGCGAAGGGCGGGTACGCTTTATCGGCGTTGCCGAAAACCGCATCGCCGAGGATTATCTGCGTATTTTGCGGTTCTTCCGGTTTCAGGCATGGTTCGGGCGGCCCCCGATCGATCCGGTCGGGGCAGAAGCCTGTCGCAAGGGCGCGCAGGGACTGCTTGATATTTCGGCAGAACGCATCCGCGATGAATTGTTCAAACTGTTGCGCGCCAAAAGCCCGGCCGGTACGGTTGGCGACATGATCGGTTTTGGCATCTTGCCGACGATCTTGCCGCAACTTGCCCGCACCGACTGTTTGCGGATCATGCAATGGCTTGACAGTACGGCACTTGCTGTACCGACAATTCGTCCTGATCCGTTGCGCCGCTTGGCGTCCCTGTTTGTCACCGGCGACAATGGTGCGGATGACAATCTTGAAGCCGCCGAACAGCTTGCCCGCGCATTGCGTCTGTCCAACGAACAAACGGAACGGTTTGCCGCGATGGTTTCCCATGCGCCGCTGATTGATCCGAACATGTCGGTTGATGACATTCGCCGCGATCTTTATCGCATTGGGGCGGATGCATTTCGGGATGCGGTGTTGCTGGCTTGGAGTACGCGCGCATCCGTGCCGCCACGCTGTTCGCGCCAGGAAAACGAAGAATGGAAAAGCCTGATTGATGCGGCAACAAATTGGCAGCCGGTCAAATTGCCGATACAAGGGCGCGACATTCTTGCCGCCGGGCTCGCCCCGGCGGGACCCCGGATCGGCGACCTTTTGAAACAGGCCGAAAATTACTGGCTTGATCATGGTTTTGCGCCCGGTCCGGACGACTTGATGGCATATCTTGCCAGTCTTTCCAAAGCTGGCGAACAGGAGACGCAATGAGCACAGGCGCAATCGGACATCGCATTTGCTGTTTTGGAGACAGTCTGGTCAATGGTGTGCGCGACGGGGAAAAGGGCGGCTGGCCGATGCGTCTTGGCCGTCGCTTGCTTGACGAAGCCAAACGCGAAGTCACGATCTATAATCTTGGCATTCGTGCGGAAACCACCGATGGCCTTAAGGCACGCTGGAAGTTCGAGGCCGAGCTTCGCATGGTGCCCGAATTCCCGACAGTTCTGATGTTCAGCTTTGGCGTCAATGATGCCAACCATGCCGAAGATCGCGGCGAAGAAACCACGATGCGGGTTTCACCGGCGAAATCTGCGGGGAATGCTGCCGACATCATCGGTGCCGCAGCCGAGCTTGCCCCGACTTTGTGGATCGGTCCGCAGGCCGTGATCAATGGCAGCAAATCAAGCCAGGAAATCAATGAACGGCTTGAAGGTCTGAACCAGATTTATCTGGAAACCGCACGCGGGTTTGATGTGCCCTATCTTGATCTGTTCCAACGAACACTTGAAGACGAGACCTGGCAGCGTGCCCTGCGTCGCGGGGATGGCTATCACCCGGACAAGGCCGGTTATGACCGGCTTGCTGAAATGATCTGGGATTGGGATGGCTGGAAACGGGCCGTCGGACTGATCGAATAGGGCCCGATGGGCCAAGCCGGTCAGGCAAGAATATTGATATATTGACCACGTCCGGCCGCGTTGTTGGCGCTGGTGGAATTTGCCGAACCGCTTTTGCCGTAACCCGACGGATCGAACTGGTCGATATAGTTTTCAAGGACGGTGTCCTGTGCGCCTTCCTTGACGAACCGTTGCTGTTCGTTGCGGTCGCGCTCATAGGCCTGAACGGCACGGTCAATTTCCTGATCCGATGTCAAAGCCGCACGGCTTGTGCGTTCAACAGCCTGATTCTGTTGCTGAAGTTCCTGTTCGGACTGCTGGCGTTGTGCAATCGGACTGGTCGGACGGACCGGAATTGCCGTTTGCAGATCAGAGGATGAGGAAACGCTGACCATTGATGCGGAATGCTCGTTCGGGATCGTTGATGTTGTCTTCTTTGACCGGAATATTACCCATCAATCCGATAAATTGAAGCGTTAATTTGTAGTTGGATTGTAATGCCGACCGGGAATGTGGGCGGTTGGGGATTGCGGCTTATTTCCCGCTGACCGGAATGGGGGCGCAGGGGGCGTCATAAATGCCGCTGGCAAAGCGGTTTTCGCTGTTTTTCGCAATCGCCTTAAGCTTGGCGGCCTCGACCGAAATGTGATCAAGGGTGATGTCGGTGCGTTCCGGGGGAATGCGCACAAGGGCGGCACTGACACTCATAAGATCGAACCGGGTGACATTATTGTCGCGCCCCTTGCCGATCAGATATCCGCGATCCCGGGTTTCCTGGTCATAGAAACTTTTGATCTGGGCATCGAACATGGCCTGGGCGCGCTGGACGGCTTCGACCGCGACTTCGAAATCGATCGACTGGACATAGGCAAAGAAATCATCGCCGCCAATATGGCCGACAAACCAGTCATTCTGACTAAGCACCTTGCCCAGGATATCCTTGAACAAAAGGATCGCGCGGTCCCCTTGGCGGAATCCATAGCGGTCATTGAACGGTTTGAAATTGTCAAAATCGAAATAGACGGCAAATCGCCGTTTGCGCGGCTGCGACAGGGCATGGGCGGCATAGCGGTAAATCGCGCTGTTGCCGGGCAAACGGGTAAGCGGGTTTTCATCGCGCGCATTCAGGGTGTTGCGTTCATTGACCGCGCGCAACAGCGCACTTTGATCCAGCACACCGAGATAGCGGCCATTTTCCGTCAGGATCACACCATCAAGCGCATTGGTCGCAACAAAGGTTTCCAGAAGTTCTGACAGGCTGGTGCGAATGTCGGCAACCGGACAGCGGCGCAGAAACCGTTTGATATTGGCGCGATTGGCCGGGTTTTGCAGCAACTCGCGCCCGAACGGCGTATAGATGAAAGCCTTGAATTCGGAATCGCGCACAACCCCCATCGGTTCGCCATCCTGATTGACCACCGGAACCAGGGTGATATCGGGGTTCTGCTGAAAATAGGTCAGGATATCGACCGGGTTGATGTCACTGGGGATGGCTGGCGTATCAAGAAGATAGGACCGCACAACATCATCGTCGCGATCGGATTGGCGGCGGGTATCGGCTGCGATGTCGGCTGCGACCTGAACCAGATCGGTGCGTTCAGGAAGATCGGTCGATGGACGGGCGATAAAGAAGCCCTGCACCAGATCACAGCCAAGCCGCCGGCAGCACAGGAATTCTTCGCGGGTTTCAACGCCTTCGGCAACGACCTGGGCTGCGATCATATGGGCAAAGGCCGTGATCTGGGTGACAAACAGTTCCTTGCGCCGGTCGCGATCAATGCCGTCAATAAAGAACCGGTCGATCTTGATGATGTCCGGTTCGCATTCATAGAGCGCGCGCAACTGGGCAAAGCCGCTGCCGTAATCGTCAATGGCGATTTTGAAGCCCTGACTGCGATAGCGCACCAGAATATCCTTGAGATAGGCGGCATTGCTGATTTCGTGGCGTTCGGAAATCTCAAGAAAGATCGTATCGCGTTCAAGACCGGCATCGGCCAGAAGTGCAGCCGTCTGGCCGGGCTGGTAATCTTCGGTTTTTACGACGCGATTGTCGAAATTGTAAAACAGCTTCAGACGTTTTGCGTCAGGCATGCGCGCGAATTTCTGAATGGCCTTGGCGCGCAGCAGCATGTCGACACTGTGCAGGTTTCCGGTATCCCACGCGGTATCAAACAGGGCCTGAATGGATGGAAAACCGGCATCCTCCCAGCGGCGCAACAATGCCTCATATCCGAAAACATGACCCGTATGCGGGCTGACAATGGGCTGGAACGCAAAGTCGACTTTTTCAACGACCTGCTGCCAGTTGCGCAGCATGACCGGTTTGGTCTTGGGTCGATCCGATATCAATTCATCTTCTGCATCAAACGCCAATGCAGTTCCCCGATCTTCAAAAATGGCCTGAATTCCCGGATTGAAGGAGTCACATTAATATTTGATCATGCTCGTAGCTCAGGTTCGACAACAACTTGATGACAGTTAGATTACGAATATGTGACATCCGCAGAAAACGTCCGTTTTTTTGTCAAATAATCGACTTTTGCCTATGCAAAGGTATTAGACAAATCAGGTGATCTCGAACCCGGATCAGGTCGCATTGACGCGCGCAAGCGGATGATGTTCCTGCACCAGCCCGCGAAGCCGGGACTCGAGAACATGGGTGTAAATCTGTGTTGTCGAAATATCGGAATGGCCCAGCATCTTTTGCAGGGACCGCAAATCCGCCCCGTTGGCCAGAAGATGACTGGCAAAGGAATGGCGCAGCACGTGCGGCGAGACACGTGACGGCGCAATTCCGGCTTCGATCGCCAGATCCTTGATCATTTTCAGAAACATCTGACGGGTGAGATGCCCGGTTTTACCACGCGACGGAAATAAGTATGAGGATTGCCCCGGCCGGTCGGCATGGCCCGTTGATTTGTCTGATGGAATGAAGGCGTCGCGGACATCAAGATAATCGCGCAGCGCATCACGCGCCGGATCAGACAGCGGTACCAGCCGTTCCTTGCTGCCCTTGCCCCGGACAATCAGCATCCGTGGATCGCGGGCCGCAGCGGCATAAGGCAGTTCAACCAGTTCGGAAACACGCATGCCTGTCGCATACATCAGTTCCACCATCGCCAGAAGACGCTTGCCCTTGATGCCCGGATGATCAGACGCGGTGGCAATCAGGCGGTCGATTTCGTCAATCGACAGGAATTTGGGCAACGTTTGCCCCTGTTGCGGGCTTTCGATATTTGATGACGGATCGTCATTGCGATACCCGTCCGAATACAGGAATTTGTGAAACTGACGTACGGCCGACAGACGCCGTGCCTGTGTCCGCGGGGCAAGACCGGCCACGCCCAGTTGCGACATATAGCGCCGCACATCCGCATCACCCGCGCGGACCGGATCGGATTTTCCCGCCGACAGTGATGCTGCGTAATCTTCAAGATCACGGCGATAGGCATCAAGCGTGTGCGCACTGGCGCCACGCTCTGCTGCCATCATTTCAAGAAAGGCCGATATCAGCGAACTTGTCGGTGCCTTGGCCATGGCCGGGTTCCATTACTGATCAAATGACAGCAACAGTTCAGTCGCAAGATGCTGGGCATCACTATGCAGTCCGACCATTTCAAGGGCGGCAACCGTATCTGCCAGAACCTTGGGATCGGCATTCGGGGCATTGGCAATTTGCTGTGCCTGAATGGCCATGGCGACGGTTTTTGCCTTGTGCTGTGCGCTTGCCGACGCCGCCAGATTATGGGCCACCGCACTGCTGATCGTCAGGCGGTCCTCGGCATAGGGCGCGCTCAGAAGACTGTCCCAAAGCCCGGCGGGAACTTCGATCCCGAAGCCTTCAAACAGGGTGTAAACCAGTTCGGCATAGCGTTTTGCCGCGGCCTGATCACCGCGCGCGGCCTGCATTTCCTGCCATTCGACCATTCGCGCCCGATGACGGGCAAGGGCAGCAGCCCGATCGGTTGCCTTCTGAATGTCTTCGGGGGACGTCGAATTGGGCATCACGGTTGCCGATGCCATCGAGCTTACCGGTGCAACCGCCCCACCCAGACCAAAGCTTTGGGTGGTCATCTGCGGGTTGGACCCGGTGGCGTCAAGGCCGAATGGCGCGTTGTTTTCCGCTTGGGAAACCTGTTCCGATGCGGGGATGGCCCCGGTTTCTTCAAGGCCGGAAATGGCCAGAACCGGATAAAGCATGCTAAGCCGCGATGCGATGTCATTGCCCGGATTGGCACCATTTTTTGCCACCGAAAGCCAGTTGGCAGCACGTTCCAGGCTGTTTGCCGCCAAGGATGCCTTAAGTGCGGCGACCGCAAACCATGAAAAATCGCCATTGACCGGAATGTCTGCCAGCAATGGTGCGCTCAGTCGGGCGGCCTGCATGAAATCGCCTTCGATCTGGGCGGTGTCATAAAGCGCGGCAAGAATTTCGGCGCGTGCCGCAGGCACGTCACTTTGGGCCGCTGCCTGATAGAGTTTGGCATATTGCCGCGCCTGGATGCCTTCGGCGGCATCATCAAGGGCATTTTCAAGCGCACCGGCATCGAAACTGACCGAACCATAGATTTCGCCAAGTTTGGCCGCATCAATCAAACCGAGGCTTTCGGCCTTGCGCGCGGCTTCAAGGCGAACATCGGTCGGGGTGGCATCGGCATTGGCAATGCCGATGATGGCCGTCGGATTACCTGATTCAAGCTGGCTGGTCGGGATGGCCTGTTTGGCAATTGCCAGAAGTGCCAGATCGATCGGGCGCAATTCTTCAAGAAGGTCGGGTTTGACTGCCGTGCCACTTCGAATGGCCGCAACCAGCCCAAAGAAGGTGGCGTCCTTTTCCCCGTCCATTTCACGAACGAGATCGACCGAAAACGCAGCAGCGGTCGGATCATTGGCATAAAATGCGCACATCGCCGCCGCCTTGAGCCAGAACATCTGGTCATAGCTTGCGCTATAACTTTCAATCGCAGCGCAGGCTTCATCAAGGCGTGCCCCGATCATCAGGGCATTGACCTCGGCCTCAGCAAGCAATTCACCGCGCGCCCCTTGTGGCGTGGCGCGAACAAGTTCAATCGCCTCGTCAAGTGCGCCCATATTGATCAGTTTGGCGACGCGGGCATCAAGCAGGCTGATATCCCTTGAATCTTGTGGCAGTGCCGCCGCAGACAGCAACAGACGGACCTGAAGGTCGCGTGCGGCATGGGTTGCCGGTGTGGCAGGCAGGTCTGAAATCAGCTTGGCCGCGGATTTGCGGGTCGCCCCATTCCACATGTCAATGCCCAGTCCGCCGCGCGAACGGTCAAGGGTCCCGACCGCCTCGGCATCAACAGCACCAAGTGACAGTGATTGAACCGCGTTCGGATCGGACGGGAAGGGCGATGGTTGCGTCCCGGTTGCCGGGGCACCAAAACCGCCCTGGGATACCGTGCCACTGTCCGGGGAAGATACCGGATCAGAAGATCGTTGTTCTGCGTCCCGTTCTGCTTCCTGTTTGAGAAACAGCGGCACAGGGGCCGATGTCTGGGCATGCGCAGAAGAGGCGATAACACCCGTTCCCGTCATCATGGCCAGTAAACAGGTCTGTATCAGCAGGCGGGAACGCAACGTCATCTTAATTGAACCTCGAATTCGGGATGGTTTCTTCGATTTGGGTGGTCGGTGCCGGAATGTCCCAGGTAACAAGGAACGTCGCACCGCCAACAATCACAGCGATGACCAGCAACAGGATGATGCGCGATAAGATTCTCATTTTAATCCAGACTTCGAAGCGTTTAAGCAAATGACGCAGCTACCAGTATGGCCACGAAAATCAAAGATGCAAGAAACGGAAAGTAAGGGCCGATCATTTGTTCTCATGACCGCCTGACCAGCCTGCATCAAAGATATTTTCCCACCGGTTTTCTTCGCGCCGTGGCGTTATCAAACCACGTGGATGGCATTTCAATCCGGCAACTTCAAGGCAGTATAGGGCGCTGTTCCTCACAGAGGGTTAATAAACGCCCCGCAACATCATTAGCCAAAATGCGCGGTCAACATCTTCGATGTGACGAAGAATGCAAAATCGACGGATGTTTTTTGTCGTCGATCATGTGCGGTTTGCTTGCGTTCGGGGTTCAGCTGCCCTAAAGAATTGGGTAATTTGTATATCAACCGATTGAACTACAGGACTGCAAACCGAACATGGACAGCAACATTGCCGAGTCGGGTTTGCACGAAGACGTGATCGCCAAAATCCGTAACGGCCTTAAGGGCCGGACACTGGTTTTCATCGGGCTTATGGGGGCTGGAAAAAGCTGCATCGGCCGGATGGTTGCCAAGGAACTGAAACTGGATTTTGTCGATGCCGACCGCGAAATCGAAGAAGCCGCCGGCTGCTCGATTGCCGATATCTTCAAGCTGTATGGCGAAGAGGCATTTCGCGATGGTGAGGAACGTGTAATAGCCCGTTTGCTTGATGGCGAACCGATTGTGTTGGCAACCGGTGGCGGCGCGTTTATTCGCGAACGCACCCGCGACCTTATTCTTGAAAAATCCATATCTGTCTGGCTGCGTGCCGATCTTGAATTGCTGCTGCATCGAACAAGTGGCCGGACCCACCGTCCGTTGCTTAATAGCGGCGACCCGCGCGAGATTCTGGCGAACCTGATCGAAACGCGTTACCCGGTCTATGCCGGGGCAGACATTGTTTTTGACTGTGATGAATCTTCAAAGGAAGCCACCCGGGACGCCGTTCTCGAACTGTTGGCGAAATCCTTTGACGATGACGGTCAACTTATCAAGACAGGAACCTGAGAGTGAGCAATCACGACACCCTTCGCGTCGAACTTGGCGCGCGCAGCTATGATATCCTTGTTGGCAGCAACCTTTTGGCCGATACCGCCAAATATATCGCACCGTTCGTCAAAAAGGCCGGTGTCGTCGTGATCAGTGATGCCGTGGTGGCCAAACATCATCTGGCAACGGTTCTGACATCGCTTGACGGAGCAGGGATTGCGCATCGCGAGGTCATCGTGCCGTCGGGTGAAAAATCCAAAAGCTTTGCCGTGTTCGAAGATGTCGTCGAACAGATCCTGGCAATGGGGATTGAACGATCTACCCTGATTATCGCCCTTGGTGGCGGTGTTGTCGGTGATCTTGCCGGTTATGTTGCCGCATCACTGCTGCGCGGGCTTGATTTCGTCCAGATCCCGACGACCCTTCTGTCGCAGGTCGACAGTTCGGTTGGTGGCAAAACCGGGATCAATTCCAAATCGGGCAAGAACCTTGTTGGGGCGTTTCATCAACCGCGTCTGGTGCTGGCTGATACGGCGGTGCTTGACAGCCTTCCGGCACGCGAACTTCGTTCGGGCTATGCCGAGGTGGTCAAATACGGTCTGATTGATGATCCGGAATTTTTCACCTGGCTTGAAGAAAACGGTCAGGTGGTTCTGTCGACGGACGGCCCCGAACGCCGTCAGGCCGTGATCAAAAGCTGTGCGGCAAAAGCACGGATCGTTTCCGAAGACGAACGCGAAGGCGGCAAACGCGCGCTTTTGAACCTTGGCCACACATTCGGTCATGCCTTCGAAGCCGAAACCGGGTATGGCGAAAAGCTTCTGCATGGCGAAGCCGTTGCCATGGGCATGGTGATTGCCCATGACGTGTGCGGTGCAATGGGCTTGGCCCCGGCCGGTGAAAAGGACCGGATCGTTTCCCATCTGAAATCGGTCGGGCTTCCGGTTGCAGCGTCCGAAGTTACCGGCATGCATTGGGATATCGACAAGGTGATCGGTCACATGTCGCGTGACAAAAAGGTCCGCGATGGAGAAATCACCTTTGTCATGACCCGCGGTATCGGCAAGGCATTCACTTCCAAGGCAATGGATGTCGAGAAAATGCGTGCCGCGATTACCCGTTCCTGCCGCCGCTAACAAAAACGATCCCGACGGGCTTGTCGCCTTTTTCGGGCGAAAGGGCGTCGGGATTGCTTTTTTGCAATTTGTGATGTCGTTAACTTGTTTAACGACAATTGACCTTATAGGTGAACACAGGACAAAGTAGTCCGGCTGAGATCACCCTTTGGAGACGACCCTGAATGACAATCACGATTATCGTGATTTTTTTCCTGCTGATGTTATCGGCATTCTTTTCTGGCTCGGAAACCGCGCTGACGGCTGCGTCACGTCCTGTGATGCATCACAAGGAACAGGATGGTGATCAGCGTGCAGGGATCGTTAACAGACTGCGCCAGTATCAGGAACGTCTGATCGGGGCGATCCTGCTGGGCAACAATATGGTCAATATTCTGGCCTCGGCCCTGGCGACGTCGGTGATGATCGAACTGTTCGGGGAAAACGGCGTTGTTTATGCGACCGCCGTGATGACCGCCCTTGTTCTGATCTTTTCGGAAATCCTGCCAAAGACCTATGCCTTGCAACATGCCGATACCATGGCCTTGCGGGTTGCGCGCCCGATGAGCATCCTTGTTGTGATCTTTGCCCCGGTCACCCAAAGCATTCAGGTGATCGTGCAGGCAACCTTGCGCCTGTTTGGCAGTGGCGAAGGTCCGGGACTGGACAGCGAACGCGAATTGCGTGGCGCGATCGAACTGCATGCCGATGACGTTGTGGTCGGAAACCACCATGCCGAACGCACCATGTTGCATGGCGTGCTTGATCTGGAAGATGTCGGTGTCTGGGAAATCATGGTTCATCGTCGCAAGGTGCAGATGATCGATATCACCCGCCCGATGGAAGAAATTCTGGATACGGTCCTGGCAAGTCCGCACACCCGTATTCCGATCTATGAAGAAGACCCGGACAATATCGTTGGTGTTCTTCATGCCCGCGAGGTTCTTAAGGCGATTGTCCGCGGTGCAAAGCCCGCCAATGCATCAGATGTGCGCGCACTAAGTGCCGAACCATGGTTCATTCCGGATTCAACAACCCTTGCTGACCAGCTCAAGGCCTTCAAGGAGCGGCACGAACATTTTGCCATCGTCGTTGACGAATACGGTGCGTTCGAAGGGGTTGTGTCGCTTGAAGATATTCTTGAAGAAATCGTCGGCGACATTGCCGATGAAACCGATGTCGAGGTTGTCGGTGTCCTGCCGCAGGCAGACGGGTCGGTGATTGTGCGTGGTGATGTCACGATCCGTGACCTGAACCGACGGTTTGGCTGGCGTTTGCCAGACGAAGAAGCCGCAACGGTTGCCGGTCTTTTGCTGTATGAAACCCGGCGCATTCCCGATGTCGGTCAGCAGTTCCGGTTCCACGGGTTCGAATTCGAAGTTCTGCGCCGTATCCGCAACCAGATCACCCGCGTTCGCATGAACGAAGTCACCGATCTGGCCGCCGAGGATCAGGAATAAAACCGCCAAAACGGCATCGCCAACCGGTGATGCCGTTTGATCCTTTGTCGCGCAAAATGTTTTAAGTTTCTCCACTTATGGGTTAAAATCTTGGTTCAAGGTCTTGACCCAAAGGATTGCAGGGCCACTTGCAAATGAGGGCCCCGTTGCATTGCAATGACTTGCGATGCAGAACCAGATGATCCGATCGGGTTTGGGCATGTGGCAACAGCAATCTGCAGAGAGAGATGAATGGATACGAAAATCGTTCCAGGTGTGGTCAAGGAGCAATCGCTCGCGACACTCAATCCCGCCGATTCCGTGATGGATGCCGTGAACCTTATGACCGAACGCAAGATCGGGGCCGTGATCATTGTTGATAATCAGGCCAAACTTGCCGGAATTTTCACAGAACGCGATCTGGTGAACCGTGTGGTAGGCAAGGGGCTTGATGCGGCCAATGTGCCACTTTCCAAGGTCATGACAGCCGATCCCGATACCCTTGGTCCCAACGATACGGCAATGAATGCACTCGATCTGATGAGTGCGCGGCGATATCGTCACTTGCCCGTTGTTGACGGGGACAAGGTCATTGGCATGGTGTCGATCCGCGATCTGTTTAACGTGGTGAAGGCCCAGCTCGAAGAAGATGTTCGTGAACGCGAAAAGTTCATTTTCGGGTCCGATTACGGCGTTGCCTGACGATTGTTTCCCATCACAGTTGCATCGGATCGCACCGTAATTCGCCGATCCGGCATGGCGGATTTCGGGGTGCGCATTGCCCCGAAACCGCGCGGATGTCGCACTGCGACACGCTTTGTTGCTTGACAGCGCATAGGGGAATGTCTTTACGTTTACGTAAAGGAGAGAGTTCCCATGCCATTGTCCCGCCCCGCAGATCGAGACCATATTCATACCCGCACCGTCACCTGTCAGGGGTTTCGCCGCAAGGATGGCCTGTGGGATATCGAAGGTCACATTACCGATATCAAAACCTATGCCTTTACCAATGATGATCGCGGCGAAATTCCGCCCGGCGAACCGGTACATGGCATGTGGATCCGCGTGACAATTGGTGATGATCTGGTGATCCGTGCCGTCGAAGCCGTCACCGATTACGCGCCGTTCCATGGCTGCGATGCAATCACCCCGAATTACGAAAATCTGGTTGGTTTGAAACTTGGTCCGGGGTTGCGCAAACAGATCCGCGATCGGGTTGGTGGCGTGCATGGCTGTACCCATCTCAATGAACTGATGGGACCGGTGGCAACCACCGCCTTTCAGACCGTGTTCCCGATCCTGGCCCGGGAGTCACTTGAAGCCAAAAAACAGGACGCCCCATCAGCTGACGGGGCATCAAAACCGGCCCGCCGGATGCCGTTGATCAATACCTGTCATGGATGGCGCAGTGACGGTGCCGCGGTCAAACGCATCGCCCCGGAATTCTATACGGGCGACAAATAACTACCGGGAACTGGTGGTAACAAGCATCGACCTCGTCCCGGGAAATGGCCCGATCTTGCAAGTTCCGTCGATGGGCCCAATATCAACAAAATCGGTCCGTCACGTGTTTTTGCGGGTTACTCATGACAATCCTACGGCGTGCTGGAATAACCAAAAACAACAATAAGGGAAGAAACGGTCTGCTGCGCGATGCGGCCCGCCACACGCTGGGCGCGGGTCTGGTCGCGATGGCAGCACTTGGTATTGCTGCCCCGGCGGTTTTGGCCAACGATATTGTGTCACGCCCGGTCGAGGTCGCCCAACCTGACAATGACAGTCAGGACAATTTCCTGATCCTGCAAACCAACCTTCATCCCCCGTATCAGGAACTTCGTAACGGGACGCTTGGCGGTTATTCCGTTTCGGTGCTTGATTGCGCCTTTGATCATATCGGTGTCGGTTATGGTCTGGCTGTCGCACCGCGCCAGCGCAACCGGGAAATGGTACGCAACGGGCAGGCCGATGGCTTCTTTTTGGCGCGTATCAGTGAATTCATGGATGAATATGCGGTGGCGTCAAACCCGCTGGCATTGGAAAAGTGGGTGTGGGTATCGCCATCGCGCCGCACGGCCGAACCGGTCAGTGCCAATGTGCCCAAACCCGGCGGGTTCGAAACAATTGGTGCCATTCTTGGATCAAACGAAGCCGAATGGCTGGCCGAGCAGGGATATGGCGACCTTGTCCGTGTGCCATCGATTGCATCCCTGGTTGGACAGGTCGCAGCCGGACGGGTTGATTACGCGCTTGTCGACAAGCACAGTTTTGAAATTGCGCGCAATGAACTTGGCATCGGTGCAGAACAGTTTCAGGTTCAGTTTGAACGCTATGCGCCACTGGTTGTCTATTTCTCGAAACGGTATGTGGCGGAATTCCCCGACCTTGTGACCCGTCTGAATACGGTGCTGGAATTTTGCGAAACCAGTCCGATGCATCTTGAACCCTGGGAACGCGATGCGATTGAACGGGTTCAGTTGCCGATGGTACGACAATTGGCAAAATCCCCGGATCTGATCCGCAATGTGCGCGGGGCGCTTGGCCCCGGGCGGTTGCCCGCTGATCAGCGCCGTCTGATTGACGAAGAATGGTCAACCATGGGAAGGCTTGGTCAGCCAAGTAACAGGGCGCGTGAAATATTGGGCAACAGTTTGTCGGAATTCCTGCGCGCCTTTCAATTGGCAAGCGGGAAACAGGTCGCCGAGGCCTTTGTTTTTGATATCTATGGCCAGACGATCGGCATGAACCGGTTGACGTCGGACTATGATCAGTCCGATGAACCGCAATATCAAATGGCGCAAAGCATCAATCGCGAACATGCCCTGATTGATGATATCCGCTTTGATGCATCGACCCGTACTTTCCTGTCGCAGATCACCGTGCCTGTTCTGGATCCGGAAAACGGTCAGACACTGGCAGTGCTGACCGTTGGATTGGATGTTTCGGCGGCCTTGCGTCCCGAAAGCTGATCCCATTTACCGGGGTATCGGGGCCTTACTTTGGCGCCGGGTCGGTGATGTCGATGGTGATCTTGCTATACCAGTCGGCGGCTTCCTGCATTTCGGTTTCGTCAAGATCCTGGGCAATCGGGGTCATGACATCATGCGTCCGTTTGCCCGTCCGGAATGCCTTAAGCTGCGTTTCGATATAGATGTTGGTTTCCCCGGCCAGATTGGGCGCATCATCAAGCTCGGAAATACCGTTTACACCATGACACCCGACACACAGTTCCGGCGCGTCGTCTTCGGACGTACCAGCGGGCAGGGTGGCATTGATCGTGAAATGATTGAACCACAGGGCGACCTTGCCGATCTGATCATCGGATAATCCGCGTGCGACCACCGTCATCATTTCATGTTCGCGGCTGCCGGTTTTGAATGCCTGAAGCTGACTGATCAGATAATCGACCGGTTCGCCGCCAATATGCGGGGCAATCGGAATACGGGCCTTGCCATCCAGTCCGTGACAGGTGCGGCACATGCCCGCAACCTTGCGCCCGTCCTGAAGGTCTGTGGATGCGTCCTGGGCCATCAAGGTCCCGGCGGGCAAAAGCCCGCCGAGAAGTGCGATCATCACAATACGCATCAATTGCCCTCATACCAGATGCGATACAGCGCACCGGCCAGATCATCGGAAACAATGATCGAACCGTCACGCAACTGGGCAACATCGACCGGACGACCAAGATATTCTTCATTCTCGTCGATCCAGCCTTCGGCGAATGGTTCGGTGCTGGCGTTTCCTTCGGCATCAATGAAGGTCACCATCACGCGTGCACCGACCGGTGTCGTGCGGTTCCAGGACCCGTGCTGGGCCGAGAAAATCGCATTCTTGTATTTGGCCGGGAACATCTTGCCCGTATAGAACGTCATGCCAAGATCCGCGGCATGGGCCACGGTTTCAACCGCGGGCATCACCACGTCATAGGGCACTTCCTGACCAGCATATTCATTGGTGCGAACATCGCCACCGCCATACCACGGATGACCGAAATGCTGACCGGCGGCCGTCTGACGGTTGATTTCACCGGGCGGGATATCATCACCCATGCCGTCAACCTGGTTGTCGGTCCACCACAGTTCACCGGTTTCCGGGTGGAAGTCATGACCGACAGAGTTCCGCACCCCATAGGTATAAACTTCGCGCCCTGATCCATCGGCATTGATGCGGATGATGCCGCCAATCCCGACTTCGCGATACAGATCAAGCTTGTCGGCGGGCGCAACGTTGAAGGGCTGCCCCAACGAGATATAAAGTTTGCCATCCGGGCCGATTTTGCAGACGCGTGCCGTGTGGTTATAGCTTTCCTCGGATGGCGGGATCAGGTCGCCCTGTTTGACAACATTAAAGGCCGCGACATCCGGGCTTTCATAAAAGAACTCGGCCGCCGGGAAGGTCAGCACGCGGTTCTGTTCGGCGATATAAAGCATCCCGTCGGGCGAGAAGCACGGACCGTTCGGAATGCTGAAACGAAGCGACGGGGCAAAGTCCTTGACCTCGTCGGCGACCCTGTCCTTGTTGCGGTCAGTGACGGACCAGACCTTGTCCTTGCGCGTGCCGACGAATGTCACGACACCTTGCGGGCCAACGGCAATATGGCGTGCATCTGGCACGATGGCATAAAGGCCGATTTTGAAACCGGCTGGAAGCTTGATGCGTTCAAGCGTCCTTTTGATGCCTTCTGCGTAATCGCCGCCCTGTTCGATGACGGTGAATTCAGTGGTGCCGGTGGATTGGAAGTTTGAAAGTTTTTCGAGATTGTCCGGTGCAGGTGCCTGGGCATATGCAGATCCGGAAATGGCAAGCGCAATACTCGCCATCAGCAGGCGTTTAGTCATTACGTAGTCCTCCCGATTGAAACAGATGCCATTGGCGGGCATCCGTGCCGGTCCGGCAATGCTTGCGGACCGGCTTGTGTCACAAGCATTGCGCCTAATCGGGGTGAACGTCTAGGTTGATTTCACGATACGGAATTGTATTTAATTGGTTCTATTGGCAAGCGCCGCCTTGTATTCATCGGGCGTCATGGTTTTCAGGGCCAGCGCATGCACGCGTTCCTTAAGCAGGGTGTCAAGCGCGCCATAAACCAGGCGTTGACGATTGACACGGTTCTGACCTTCGAATTTTTCAGACACCACCAGGACCGAAAAATGGGACTCGCCGCGCGGATCGGCACCGGAATGACCGGCATGTTTGGAGGAGTCGTCGATGATCTGTAACTCGACCGGGCTGAAATGTTCGGTCAGAATGTCACGGATCTGATTGGCTACCTGCATGATAAGGGCCTCTGTTTTCTGCGGATGTTTGCAATCGGGTGCAAAATTTGAACTGTGTGACAGGTTCTGGCACGCAATGGCAGTTTTTCAAGCCTTTTATCGCATTTAATCGATCCGTATGATATTGCGTGCATCGATTTTCAGAACATATAGACCCAGATGAACCGAGGACACCGCAACAAGCGCAAGACGCTGTATCACAATGAACCGATCCTGCCCGATTGTGATTGGCCGGGCTGTGACGGCCATGGTGAATTTCGCGCGCCCAAGGATCGCAAGCTGCGTGACTATTACAAGTTCTGCCTTGATCACGTGCGCGAATACAACAAATCCTGGAACTATTATGAAGGCATGAAAGCCGAGGATATCGAAAACGACGTGCGTCGCGATACCCACTGGCAGCGCCCGACCTGGAAGTTCGGACATATTCGCGGTTCCAAAAAGCCGTTCAATTTCAAATTCAAGGACGGGTTCGGCTTCTTCAACGAAGACGGTGACCAGACCCATCATGGTCCGGGCGGCGATGCCCGCGCCGAACAGCGTCGCAAAAGCGAAGATGCCCAGCGCCGTGCAGGTGCCCTTGGCATGCCCAGCGAACAGCAACAGGCGATGGCGACCCTTGATCTTGGCTGGCCGTTCACCCGGGACGAGCTCAAGGCCAAATACAAGGCACTGTCCAAAAAATACCATCCCGACGCCAATGGCGGTGACAAGGTGGCCGAGGAACGCTTTAAAAAGATCAGCGCGGCCTATAGTTCGCTTATGAGCTATATCCGCGATCTTGAGGCCCGCGTGACCCTGTAAGCGGGCCGGTTCCGCTGCAATAATTCCAAAAAATCTGGTCAATCTGGTTGCGGTTTGCGTATCGGGGATGTCTTATCGAGCAAACCTTTTGCGGTAATAGAGATTTTTTGCGCATCTTCCCTTTGAGTGATGCGCCTAAACCGCTATTAATGAGCAAGTTTAACGAAACGACCGCGTCACCAGCGTCGGTCCGAGAAATGCGCGAGTACTTATGAGCCAAGGTTACGAAGCGACGGGTGCGGCGGCAGAACATCCGCTTGATGCCCCAGATACCACCATTTCCGTGCGCGAAACGTTCGGGATTGATGTTGATATGGAAGTCCCGGCATTCAGCCAGGGCAGCGAACATGTACCGGTCGCTGATCCGACCTATCGTTTTGACCGCGACACCACGCTGGCCATTCTTGCGGGCTTTGCCCACAACCGCCGTGTGATGATCCAGGGGTATCACGGTACGGGCAAATCGACCCATATCGAACAGGTGGCATCGCGTCTGAACTGGCCGTGTGTGCGCGTCAACCTTGACAGTCACATCAGCCGTATCGATCTGATCGGCAAGGACGCAATCGTTCTGCGGGATGGCAAACAGATCACCGAATTCCGCGAAGGCATTCTGCCCTGGGCGCTCAAACGCCCGGTCGCGATGGTGTTTGATGAATATGATGCCGGTCGTCCGGACGTCATGTTCGTGATCCAGCGTGTTCTGGAAGTCGATGGCAAGCTGACCCTTCTTGATCAGAACAAGGTCATCCACCCGCATTCGCATTTCCGCCTGTTTGCAACGTCAAACACGGTTGGTCTTGGCGATACCACCGGCCTGTATCACGGCACCCAGCAGATCAACCAGGCCCAGATGGACCGTTGGTCGATTGTCGCCACACTGAACTATCTGTCGGTTGCCGATGAAACCAACATCGTTGCTGCCAAGGTTCCGGCGTTTGATACTGCCGAAGGCCGCCAGAAGATCGAAGCAATGGTGGCTCTTGCCAACCTGACCCGTCAGGGATTTGTGTCTGGCGATATTTCGACTGTCATGAGCCCGCGTACCGTGATTACGCTGGCCGAAAACGCCAAGATCTTTGGTGATATTTCCTATGCGTTCCGGGTGACGTTCCTTAATCGTTGCGACGAGGTCGAACGCCCGATCCTGGCGGAATATTATCAGCGTTGCTTTGGCGAAGAGCTGCCTGAAGAAGCCATCAATGTGATGGTGCGCTAAGGCGTGTCCTTAAAGCAGATTGGCGAGCTGGTCCCACAAGCGAGTAGTAAGATGAAGAATGATGAGGCTCTTTCCGGGTTCTTGCGCGGCACGGCGGCGACATTTCGCGCGCTTGCCGGGCGCAATGATCTGGAAGTCGGCTTTGTCAAAGGCGGGCGTCCGGGCGGATATGGCGAACATGTCCGTTTGCCCATGCCCAAACAGGCATTGCCCAAGGACGAAGTCGCAGACCTGCGCGGCATTGCCGATGGCTGGGCGCTTAAAATGCGCCACCATGACGTTGCCCTGCATGCCAAAC
Organism: Thalassospira sp. GO-4; assembly: GCF_023588965.1. NCBI lineage: Bacteria > Pseudomonadati > Pseudomonadota > Alphaproteobacteria > Rhodospirillales > Thalassospiraceae > Thalassospira > Thalassospira sp. GO-4. The sequence continues at coordinate 2,355,505 of NZ_CP097807.1, read as the reverse complement.
GCATGCCGGAAACAGCCGAGGCTCAGGCTGTTTACGATGCGCTTGAAACAGCACGGGTCGAGGCCGTGGGATCACGCTATTTCCCCGGGGTGCGGAAAAACCTGCGTGACCATGCCGAACAGGATTGCCACGCCAAGAACTTTCATCGCCTGACATCGCGGGACGACGCACCGTTTGCCGATGCGATCGGCATGCTGGCCCGAGAGATTTTTACCGGCGAACGCGCACCGGAAAGTGCCCGTCCGCTGATTGATCTGTGGCGGACCCATATCGAAGAAAACGCCGGGGCTGATCTTTCGGACCTGCGTGATGTTCTTGATGATCAGGAAGCTTTTGCCCGCGGCATGCGCCGTTTGCTTGATCATTTGTCGCTGGAAGACGACCTTGATGACGCCCCGCCCGAACAGGAAGGCGAGGACGACGAAAACAAGGAAGGCGAAAACGACCCGGAACAGGAAGAGATGGAAAGTCAGGGCGGTCAGCAGGGCCAGAATGACGATTCCGAACCCGATGGCAGTGACCAGCAACAGGAAGCCGGGTCCGAAGATGCCGAAGCCGGCGAAGGCGATATCGACGATCAGCAGCTTGAAGCCATGTCGCAGGAAGAAAAGCCTGCCGGACCGGGCGAACAGCCGGAATTTGATGGTCGGAACGAACCGGTCGAACGCGGCTATGAGCCCTTCACGCGCGAATATGACGAAGTCGTAACCGCCGATGACCTGTGCGAAAACCTTGAATTGTCGCGGTTGCGCGCAATGCTTGATAAGCAGCTTGCCAACCTTCAGAACGTGGTGTCGCGCCTTGCCAACCGGTTGCAGCGCCGCCTGATGGCACAGCAGAACCGTGGCTGGGACTTCGATCTGGAAGAAGGCATTCTTGATGCGGCCAAGCTTGCCCGTATCGTGGCAACTCCGTCGACGTCACTGTCGTTCAAGCAGGAGCAGGATACCGATTTCCGCGATACGGTCGTGACCCTTCTGATCGACAATTCCGGCTCCATGCGGGGGCGTCCGATCACGATTGCCGCCCTGTCGGCCGATATTCTGGCACGCACGCTGGAACGCTGCGGTGTGAAAGTCGAAATTCTCGGTTTCACCACCCGTCAGTGGAAAGGTGGTCAGTCACGCGAACGCTGGGTCGATAGTGGCAAACCCCCCAAACCGGGACGCCTGAATGATCTGCGCCACATCATCTACAAGGCGGCCGATACGCCGTGGCGTCGGGCACGCAAAAACCTTGGTCTGATGTTGCGCGAAGGGCTGCTTAAGGAAAATATCGACGGCGAAGCACTGCTTTGGGCCCATGAACGTTTGCTTGGTCGTTCCGAGCAACGCCGGATTCTGATGGTGATTTCCGATGGTGCGCCGGTCGATGATTCGACGCTTTCGGTCAATTCCGGAAATTATCTGGAACGGCATTTGCGCGAAGTGATCGAATGGATCGAAACCAGATCACCGGTCGAACTTCTGGCGATTGGTATCGGCCATGACGTGACACGCTATTACCGGCGTGCCGTGACGATCAATGATCCCGAAGAACTTGGCGGTACAATGCTTGCCGAGCTTTCGGACCTGTTTGATGAACAGGGTGCGCGTCAACCCAAACGCCCGATGCGCCATGTGCCCGCCGATGGCGGCCAGGCACGCGACCGCGCTGCGGGTGACCGCGACCGCTGGTAAGGGCAGGGTGCGCAAAGGATGACGGCGATCACCCGATTTGCACCAAGCCCGACCGGATATCTGCATCTTGGCCATGCGGCATCCGCGCTGTTTTCAATGAAACAGGCCGGGCCGCATGGCCGTTTTCTTTTGCGGATCGAAGATATCGATCAAACCCGGTGCCGCCCGGAATATCTGCATGCGATTTTCGAAGACCTAGCCTGGCTTGGCCTTCGATGGGAAGAACCGGTGCGTGTTCAATCAGAACATTTCGCCGATTACCAGGCGGTGCTGGATCGCCTGACGGAAATGGGGTTGCTGTATCCTTGTTTCTGTACCCGCAAGGACATTCAGGCCGAAATCGAACGGATCGGCAATGCACCGCACGGGCCCGATGGGGCGCTTTATCCCGGGACATGTCGCCATTGTTCCGTCCAGGAACGTTCAGACAGGATTGCGGCCGGGGAAAGCTTTGCCCTGCGACTGGATATGGATGGCGCGATCAAACGTGTCGGGCGCGAACTGGTGTGGTTTGACCGCGCCGTCGGGCGACAGATCGCGACCCCGGAAATCTTTGGCGATGTGGTTCTGGCGCGTAAGGATACACCAACCAGCTATCATGTTTCCGTGACCCATGATGATCATCTTCAGGGGATCAGTCTTGTCACCCGCGGGCAGGATTTGTTCTTTGCCAGCCATCTGCACCGTTTGTTGCAGGAACTTCTGGGCTATGACGTTCCGGAATATCACCACCACGGGCTTCTGACCGGTCCTGATGGCAAACGATTTGCCAAACGCGACAAGTCAAAGACCCTGCGATCAATGCGCGAAGATGGCATGAGCCCCGATGATGTTCGGCTGTTGGCGGATCAGTTCTGATCGCTTTGCGATGTCGATGTGGTTTCAAGCAAGTCCGGGCGATCGGCAAACCAGTTGCGGATGAAATCGATCATCAGCCGGTTCTTGATCGGCAGATTCCCCTGATAGGGATAAACAAGATAGATCGGTCGCAAAGGTGACCGATAACTTTCAAGGGCTGTTTCGATCCGGCCGGCGCGAATTTCAGGCATGGCGACATATCGAGGCAAACGCGCAACGCCCAGTCCCTGAACCGTGGCATTGCGGATCAGCGGATAATGGTTCAGGCGCAAATTGCCTTCGGCCGTGATGGATGTTGGTCCGTCATCGGAAAAGAAAACCCATTTGCGGTCCTTGTAATACTGAAAATTGACCAGACAGTTGTGATGGGCAAGATCGGCCGGCGTTTGCGGTTTGGGATGGGCTTGCCAGTATTCGGGGCTGGCACAGATCAATTCGGAAAGTTGACCAAGCGGAATGGCGACCTGATCGGGATCATCAGTCAGGCCGGCGCGAATGGCGATATCGATATGGGCTGATTGCAGGTCACGGAACGTGTTTTCCAGTTCCATTTCGATCTGGATACGTGGGTGGGCCTGTTGAAAGGCCACGATGATGTCTTGCAAAAACATCTCGCCAAACGACACGGGAACCGTGATGCGCACGGTGCCGACCGGCTCCCCGCGCAGGGCTTCGACCGCCTCGAACGCGGCATCGGCGCTTTGGGTGATCGTTTCGCAATATTCCAGAAAGGTCACACCGATTTCGGTCAGTTCCAGTTTCCGGGTCGACCGAAACAGCAATTGCGCGCCAAGAACATCTTCAAGCCGTTTGACATGTTGGCTGATCAGGCCCTTGGACACGCCGGTGGCGCGGGCGGCATCGGTGAAACTGCCCTGTTTTATAACCGCAGCAAAGCTGCGCATTTCGCTGAGATAATCTTTCATTGTTTAAAATACTAAACGAATGGTTCGGGATTATCCAGATTATCGCGCCAACTGTTCTGTGAAATCATCCAGTCATTGCAGTTTTCATCTAAGGAGGATGACATGAAGGTTCTTTTGATCGGCGCATCTGGGATTATTGGCAAAGGTGTTGATGCCGAATTGTCGCCGCGTCACGAAATCATCCGCGCGTCACGCAACAGCGGTGATGTGAATGTAGACCTGAAAGACAAGGCTTCCATTCGCGCGATGTTTGAAAAGGTCGGAACGGTGGATGCGGTGGTTTCAACCACCGGCAAGGTCCATTTTGGCGATTTCGCCGACATGGACGAAGACAAATACCGCATCGGGATTGATGACAAACTGTTCGGGCAGATCAATCTGATCCTGATCGGGCGGGACTATGTTGCGGACCGGGCATCCTTTACGCTGACCACCGGCATTCTGGCCAAGGATCCGATCGAGTTTGGCAGTTCGGCCTCCATGGTGAATGGCGCAATCGAAGGGTTTGTGAAGTCGGCGGCCATTGAAATGAAGCCGGGACATCGAATCAACGCGGTCAGCCCGGGCGTTATCACCGAGGCGATGGAAGGCTACGCCCCCTATTTCCGTGGCCATGATCCGGTGCCTGCTGCCCGTGCGGCTCTTGGCTATGCCAAATCGGTCGAAGGTCTTCAGACCGGTCAGGTGTTTGAAATATTTTGATTTTCTGATGTGATCGAACGGGATCGGGGATTGAAGCCCCTGATCCCGTTCTTTTGATGGCCAAATCAGGGGGGTGGATTTATCCGATCTTTGTTGTTGTCGATATTCTCGTTGTCGTTGAATAGTACCTATCTATAGGATTGTAAGTTCAAGCGACGATGTCAGAGGCAACCAGACCAGATGGAAAAATGTGCCGGTTTGGTCAAAAAGATCGCAAGCCGATTTGTTGATCCCCAAATTGCACTACAAGCCGGTGACGAGATCACCGGCAAGGTCCGCCGTGACCTGCTGGATCTGGCCTATCGCAACAACTGGGCAAATATCATTGTCAATCTTGCCGCAGCAGGCGGCCTTGTGATCATTCTGGGGTTGCTGGGGGATCTGGTTGCGATCACCGTTTGGTGGTCTGTAATCCTTGCTGTTTTATGTGCTGTTCGTCTGTGGGGCGGGTATCTTTATCATCGTGAACGCGCAAAGGTCGCGGAACTCGATGCCGATGCCTTTCATATCTGGCAGCGGCGATATGCGCTTGGTGTCCTGTCGGCCGCCATCTTGTGGGCTGTGATCGGTATTATTGAAATTCCGATCGTGCGCGGCGAAAGCCAGTTCATGACATTGATCATGTTTGCCGGTCTGGCGGGCGGTGCCACGGGGATTTTGGCGCCGATATTCTTGGTCGGGCGGCTCTATCTGACGGCACTTCTGTTTCCGCCGGTAATCATTTTTACGGTCATGGCCGATGCCAACTATGTTCTTGCCATCATGACCATCATCTTTTTGATGGTGATGCTGGTTACGCATCGGAACAATCACGTTGTCCTGTTCCGGTCACTGGTGCTGAAACATCGAAATGACGGTCTGGTCGAAGATTTGCGCCAGAAAAACCGCATCATGGAAAACTGGAATGCGACGCTTGAAGCGCGGGTCGAAGAACGGACCGAGGAACTCAGAAATCTGGTCGAACATGACGCCCTGACCGGCATTCTGAACCGCGATGGCATTGCGGCCTGGTTCAATCAGAAACGCCAATCATTTGATGACCTTGATTACGCGGTTCTGTTCATCGATCTTGATCGCTTCAAACAGATCAATGACGGGCTTAGTCATGCCATCGGCGACGAGGTCCTGCGTATTGTCAGTGACCGTCTGAAGGCTTATGTCGATGATCAGCACGCGGTGGGACGCTGGGGCGGGGATGAATTCCTGATGGTGCTTGCAGCTCCGCATGATGAACTGCATGGGCTGGTTGAAAATACGATTGAGAAGGCGCGTGCTTCAATCAGTCAGCCCATCATGATCTGTGGGCATTCGCTTCATGTCGGGTTCAGCACCGGTGTGGCGTTTGCTGCGGCCAAAAACCCGGGAATTTCCGAACTGATCCATTGGGCCGACCTTGCCGCGGCCGAGGTCAAGCGATCCGGGCGTGGCAGTGTGCGCAACTATGACAAAACACTTCTGACCGAACAGGAACGCCGCCTTGCCATCAATCAGGCCCTTCGTCGTGCCCTTGGCATTGGTGAGTTCTATCTTGAATATCAGCCGGTCATTGATGCCGATGATGGCCAGATCGTCTCTTACGAGGCATTGCTGCGCTGGAACAGCAATGAGCTTGGCCTTGTGCCGCCCGACGAATTCATTCCGATTGCCGAAGAAAGTGCCTTGATCGTTGAAATTGGCGAATGGTGCTTGCGGACAGCCTGTCGGGAAATATGTGCTGCAACGGACGGGGATGACGAAACAAAGATCGCTGTCAATGTCTCGATCCGTCAGCTTGTGGCACCCGGATTTACCGAAATGGTGGCGCAAATCCTGAGTGAAACGGGAATGGTACCAACGCGGCTTATTCTCGAAGTTACCGAATCAATCTTTGAAGAACGCCAGCGATCGATGATTTCCCGGGTAATTGATGATCTGTTCGATATGGGGATCGGCATTCACATCGACGATTTCGGGACCGGATATTCATCCTTGTCGCGTCTGCATCAAATTCAGATCGACGCGGTCAAGATCGACAAATCCTTTATCCTTGAAATGGACGAGAATGCCCGTGTGGTGATCGAAGGCGCGATCCTGATTGCGCATCGTTTCGGTTTGCAGGTGATTGCCGAAGGTGTGGAAACCGACCAGCAGCGAAACCTTCTGCAATCATTGGGGGTTGATGCCTATCAGGGGTATTTCTTTGCCCGTCCGGGCGCGCTTCCCTGTCTGGATTGCCATTGGCAGGTCGAAGATACCCCGCCGCTGAAATCCCTTTCCGACCGTTAGGGCGCGGCTGATATCACGGGTGCCCTGAGTGCGGGCATAAAGTCTCTGTGTGCATAAAAAAAACGGCCTGTCACATCATGTGATCGGCCGTTTTTGTGCTGTTCTGTCTTGGGGGCAGATCAGCGACTGAAATCAATCAGCACCAGGAAGCAAACCGGAACAAGTGCCAGGGCGACATAAATCCAGAAGGAAGCGACAGGCACGCCGAAATGGGCCAGAACGTACCCGGCAAGATAAAGAACCAGGCCTGCGACCGCGACCAGCAGAATGCCCAGAAGGGGCAGTGATACTTTGCTATCTGTTTTCATGTTCCGTCATGCTCCCCAAACGGATTTCTTAACTCATGGTGCTGAAGCTACCATTCTTTGCAGCTTTGCGTTTTGATCCGTGTCAATAAGCTGTCCATATCGACCATTGATCCGCCAGTGGGGTCGTTTGGGGTCGTTTGAGGCCGTTGCGGACAGAATGTGGAATCGAAGCTGTGTGCGGGCGTTGAAAACACGATTCTGGCTGGTATCGGTTGCGGGCCGTCGGGGAATCGGTTGATTTGTGCCTGGAATATGGGGCGATTGCTGCTTTTTGTCGCCTTTGATATTGTCGCGCCGGTTTGAAAAGACGCAGATTCCGTGCGGTTGAGTTGGGTAAAAACCGACCCAAACCACGGATTATCGTCAAATCCGCTCGGATAAGCGTTTTTGTGGCGGTTTTCGGTTGATGAAGGCTTGACGACATTGGTCATAGGCAGTATTAACCCGCTTCCAAGCGCGGGCCTGCATGTTCAGGCCAAGCGTCCTTTTGCGAATTTATAGACCAGGAGATCAGGTCATGGCACGTCGCTGCCCGGTATCCGGCAAAGGCGTTTTGGTCGGCATGAATGTGAGCCACGCCCACAATCGTACCAAACGTCGTTTCCTCCCGAACCTGCAGCCGACCTCGCTGCTTAGTGAGTCGCTCGGTCGTTCGGTGCGTCTGCGTCTGACCACCAATGCTGTCCGCACCATCGAAAAACGTGGTGGTCTGGATGCATATCTGCTCAGCACTGCAAATGCAAAGCTGCCGGCAGATTTGGTGAAAATCAAACGCCAGGTCGCCAAAGCTGTTGAAGCAAAAGCTGCCTAATTCAGGCTTCTGCTTTACAGACAGATTTTACGAGGGCTCGCTTCTGGCGGGCCTTTCGTTTTTCTGATCGCTGGCTTGTCAAACGGCCACGGAACAAGCTGTACCATCGCCGGTGGTGCAGCTTTTTTTGTGCCGCGCACAAGCATGGTTCCCGCGCTGTTCTGGGGCGATGGTGCGGCATGACATCGATAAAACGCGACTCGGCGGAACACGAGCTTTGCGCTTTTGCTAAATTGGTCTATACTTTGCTCTATCAGTGGTTTACGTCGCCGCGTCGCCCGGTTTGGTGAAACGTCATGATATGTTCATCACCAGCGATTCCCGAACCTGCTAAATAAGGCAAGCGACTCGGTAAACACGGTGGAGCGGATGATATGCATTTATCGCCCAATGCGTGTCCGGCACTTGTTCTTAACGCCGACTTCCGGCCGTTGAGCTACTTCCCGCTGTCTCTTTGGTCCTGGCAGGATACGCTCAAGGCGGTCTTTCTTGAACGCGTCGATGTTCTTTCCGAATATGACCGCGAAGTACGTTCCCCATCCTTTAAAATGAAGCTGCCCAGCGTCATATCGCTCAAGGAATATGTCCCGCTTAAAAGCAGCCCGGCTTTCACCCGGTTCAACGTGTTCCTGCGCGATGAATTTTCGTGCCAGTATTGCGGTGATCGTCTGCCGACAAACGAGCTGACCTTTGATCACGTGATCCCGCGGGCGCGGGGCGGGCGTACAAACTGGGAAAACATCGTCACGGCCTGTTCTGACTGCAACCTGTTCAAGGGCAGCCGATCGGTCCGCGAGGCGGGCCTGCGACTGCGCAGGACGCCGGGACAGCCCACCATGCACGAACTCCAGTCAACAGGACGCCGCTTCCCGCCAAACTATCTTCACGAAAGCTGGCGGGATTTTTTGTACTGGGATACGGAACTGGAATACGACTTCTAGGCAGCCCGTTTCAGCCTGTAAAAGCGCCACGAAAAAAGCCGACGGCGATATCACCGTCGGCTTTGCTGTTACAGAGCTACTCCGTGATGAGAGAGCTCAGACGATCAGAAGTCGGCCGTCAGAGAGAAGGTTGCAGTTAGCGGCTTGCCCACGGTCATATAGCTCCACTGGGTGCTGGCCGTTTCCCAATAGTCATTATCGGTCAGGTTTTCGATATTGGCGCGGAAGGTGACCGGATAATCATAAAGCTCGGTTACGTAACGCGCGCTCATGTCAAATCGCGTCCAGGACGGAATTTCGACCGTGTTGCCAGTATTGACGTATTGCGAGGCAGTATGGATCAGACGTCCACCGACTGTTGCACCGTTAAGGAATGGCAGGTCATATTCTGCACCCAGAGTTGCCTGATATTCCGGTACACCCGGTGCGGTGTTGCCATCGTTGGTGCCGTTCTGGGTTTTGGTCAGTTCGGCATCAACAAAGGTGATGCCACCCAGAATGCGCGTGCCAATAACCGGTTCACCGAATGCCGTCAGTTCAAGGCCACGGTTACGCTGTTCGCCATCGGTTGTGTAAACGTTGCTGGAATTAAGAAAGGCAGAAGGCTTTTCAGCCTGGAACAGAGCAATGCTACCGCCAAAGGTGCCAAAGTCAAACTTTGCACCGACTTCCATCTGTTCGGTCTTGAACGGAGCAAGTGTTTCGCCACGGTTGGTCGCCGACGCATTGGTGACGGTTTCACCCTTCGCCAGACCTTCGATATAGTTGGCATAGACTGAAATTTGATCGGTGACGTTGCCAACGATGCCTGCCATTGGCGAGTTGGCCGAAGAATCGTAATTGGAATTTTTTGCACCGGTTGAAATGTCATAACCACGCGATTTGACATTTTGACGACGTACACCGCCGGTGAGGTGGATTTTATCATCCATGAAGCTCAGGGTATCGGCGATGAAGTAGCTGGTCAGGATTGTGTGGGCATTCAGCTTGGCGTCCCCGGCGTCACCAAAGGCCACGGTTGATGGGCCGCTGTTATAGATATTGCCAGCCACGTTGGAACCCGAGTTGTAGTTCTGACGCGCTTCCTGCCACATCGCTGTGGTTCCGGCATTGATCTCGTGCTTGACCGGGCCGGTTTCGAATTCCTGACGGATACCGGCAACACCGCTGACATCGTCACGTTCATAAACAGTAGCAAGGCTGCCAAAGTTGCCGGAGCCATCCCTACCGGTCAGGGTGACAGACGAATAATCGCCGATCTCATCTGAATTATGCGCGCCAATCGCGGTGTAAAGCATGGTGCTGTCGGTGGCGTCATATTCAAAACGAAGCTGTGCAAATTTGTCTTCGAGATCGCTATAGGTACCGTCTGCAGCAAAGTTGTGCGAGCCGGACGGTGCGCTTGGAAGAGACGTCAGCGATCCTGCTGCAACTGTCGGGCGCCCTTCTTCAACACGGAGCTTGTTGATCGCGGCATCAAAGGTGATCCGTGTGTCATTGCCGCGATAATCAAGGGCGATGGAACCTAGTGACGTTTCGCGATCTTCATCCTCGATGGACGCTTCCCCGACCCGGTGCATGACGTTTGTGCGCACCCCGAACTGATCTTCGGAACCAAAGCGACGGCCAAAATCAAAATGTCCGCCGACTTCGCTGGTGGCGCCATAGCTGCCGGTGAAGCTGGTCACCGGATTATCACCGGCACGTTTCGGGACAAGGTTGATGTTGCCACCCAAGCCACCGGAAGAAGGTGCCATGCCATTCAAGAAGCCCGAGGCGCCTTTGATCACCTCGACGCGGTCGAACATTTCAAGGGCAACCGACTGACGCGGTGCTGTGCCGTAAAGCCCGTCAATTGAGACGTCATCGGCCGTCAGGTCAAAACCGCGAATGGTGAAACGATTGGCAAAGGTGCCAAACCCGTTGGTGTTAATTACCGACGGATCGTTATCCATCACGTCGGAAATGTCGCGTGCCTGCTGGTTTTTGATCAGTTCGCTGGTGTAGCCGGTCGCTGCAATCGGTGTGTCCATGGTGTCTTTGTTGCCAAAGGCACCAAGGCGCGTCCCGGTGGCAACCTGTCCACCGGCATAAACCGGCGGGGTTGGGTCACCGGCCTCGACTGTGGCTTCGCCTTCGATGATCACTGCTTTAGTGGTTTCGCCTTCGCTTGCTGTCGCATCATCTGCGGACTGCGCCAGTGCAAAATGAGGGGCGGCAAAAACCAGCGCAAGCGCCGTGCCGAGCAAAAGGGTCGAAGACAGTTTCTGTCCTGTAAAACGCATTGTGGATTCCCTGTATAGGTTGTCTTTGCGACGACCAGCAGGGCGGGAACCGGCGGGTCATCTTTCATGATGAGAATTCGATACCACGCGCGCGGGTGTGGAATATTGAACCGGATTTCGGTGGATTGAACGGAATTTGGCAAAAATTAGGCAAGTTGTTCCTTGCGCCAGGCGCCAGGGGTTGTGCCAACGATTTTGCGAAATACCCGGGTCAGGTGTGCCTGATCAGCGAAACCGAGACCGACGGCGACGGATGCCAACGGTGTGTCACCCTTTTTCAAAAGGTTTTTTGCCCGCTCGACCCGGGCTTTCATCTGCCATTGCTGGGGTGGCATGCCGGTGGATTCCCGGAAGGCCGAGCAGAAATAGGATTGTGACAACCCGGTCAGTTGCGCCAATTCATCAAGGCGGATCGTGCGACCGCAATTCTGTTCAATATAGTCAACAGTCTTGCGCAACTGATAAGGGGCAAGCTTGCCGCGTTTGCGTTGGGGCTCTTCAGTCTGAATCGGTGTTAGAAGAGCTGATACCAATGCTGTTATCAGACCCTCGCCATAGATTTGCGGACTTGGCTGACCGTTCTCGAGTTCTTCGGCCAGAAGTCGAACCAGTGCATTGATCCGCGGATCGCAAAAACCGATGCGCGGTGTTTCAAGCGCGATCCGGTCAAATGCATTGCCGATACTTTGTTCAAGCGCATTGACATCAAGATGAATATCAAGATGGCGTAGCCGGCACTTTCCAAGCACTTCAGAAGATACTTCCATCCCGGCCGGGACATAGGACAGGCATCCTTGTCCACGGTGACCACGCTGTATTGTATCGCTTGATGCCCGAACTTCGACATTTCCGTCGCCAATGCAGTCGAGAATGGCAACAAGCCTTGGCGCACGCGAAACATAGGTGCCACCGGCCTCCTGTTCGCATTCGACATGCCACAAATCCGTGATGGCCGCGTTCCAGCGACGGAAACGCAAATCATCAAGGAGTGAAATACCTTCGATCCTGCTGGTCATTTGCGGATGGAACGTCATGTCGGGCAATCCTGGGTCGGTCCTTTGATCTGCGAGTGGTCCATGATGTCTGATGGCGATTCTGCATAGGGAATCGCTGCGCAAATATAACCGGGAATTTCGTGCAAACAATAACAATTCTCATTATCAAATAAAGAATCGTTCATTTTGTGGTCAAATGATCGCGTTATGCGGGTTTGCGATCAAAAACAAACCCGCCCAGGATGTGGGCGGGTTCAAGCGGTGTTTATGAGGGCGGTTCAATACCGCCAGTTTCAATACCGGCGGTCTGATGTGATTTCGGACTAAGCTATGTGGTTACTTTTTCATCCAGCGCGACGGTGCGATCAGGCAAAATACCGTCAGGGCTGCTGAAAAGAACACATTGACCGTTGGCATGGTGATGCCAAACAGGGTCCAGTCGATCTTGTCACAGCGAATGATCGGCTGGGCGAGAAGCTGCGCTTTGAGCTCGGCAAGGGAGCTTGCACCACTTTGCACGCCACCACACATGGCCGGGCCCTGCCACCACAGTTCCTGTACCCCGACATGGTAAATCGCAATGCCGGTACCGACCGCAAAGGTCAGCCCGCAAAGATAGACGATGGCACGTGCTGCCTTGGGAAAGCGGATCAGAAGGAGCGCCAGAACAGAAAGCCCGATCACGATATAGAACGGCTTGCGTTGATAAAGGCACAGGATGCAGGGCAGCAATTTCTGCACATATTGGGCATATAGGGCAAAGCCGATGCTTCCGACGGACACCAGAAACAGAATAATCGGCGCAAAGGCCGGCATGTAGTGCGGGCGAAGAAATTTTAACATCAGTAGATCCGAATCCCGTCTTCCTTGAAATGTCTTCATCGAACTAGCCGTGCGGAATCAGTTTGATTGCGGCAAATCCACCAACAAGAACCACGATAAATATGGTGAAAACGAGGCCCAGACGTTTTTCGATGAAATCGCGGATCGCCGGGCCGAATTTCCAGATCAATGCCGCAATGACAAAGAACCGCAAACCGCGCGCGGCAATCGATGCCACGGTAAAGACCAGCGGATCAAGGGCGGTTACGCCAGACAGGATCGTAATCACCTTATAGGGGAATGGTGTGACCCCGGCGATAAATACAGCCCAGGCCCCCCAGTCATTATAATAGTCCCGGAACTGGTCGAACTTGGCACCATAGCCATAAAGCTCAAGCACCGGGCGCCCGACCGTTTCAAACAGAAAATACCCGATGCCATAACCGATCACGCCACCAAGGACGGACCCGACAAGGCAAATCAGCGCATAGCGCCACGCCCGGGTCGGGGCGGCAATGATCATGGGGATCAAAAGGATGTCCGGCGGGATCGGAAAAACCGAACTTTCAATGACGGCAATAAAAAACAATGCCCATCCGGCATGGCGATGGCTGGCCAGATTCATGGTCCAATCATAAAGACTGCGGATCACGGCAAATGCGCCTTATCTTGTTTGACGATCGTTTGACGGGTGGCGCTTGGCCTTGAAACTTGGCGCGATCAAAGCGCATTTTCCCGATGATCGCAATGACGCAGTTCGGGATCGCAAAATCAGTAACATTTTTGCACAAAGCCCCATTGACCCCGCGAAATTTACAGCTATTATCCCGCCCGTCGATGGACGGTGCGCAACAGCACCTGTATTGCCTGCCCCTGTGGCGGAATTGGTAGACGCGGCAGACTCAAAATCTGTTTCACCTAGTGAGTGGGAGTTCGATTCTCCCCGGGGGCACCATCGCTTTATCTCAAAATTTAGAATGACAAAGATTGCCAGTTTGGTGAGACAGGCCGATCGGCTGCGTGTTTTGCCGGAGCGGTAACCGATCATTTTACACTCTGGGTGGATCGGATTCCGCTCCAGTCTCTTCATTTTGTCTAGGTTTTTCACCACTTTTGATTGGCATTATAATTGCTGTTCTCTGAATCCTTATCAACTTAGGGAGGAAGAAATGCAAAAAGCAAAAATGCTTGTCTCTGCATCCATGATGCTTGGTCTTATCGGCGCAATCGGTACCGCTTCGGCTGATGACCGGTTCACATCACCGTTTGGACCTGATGATCAAATCGGGGCTGCGAACTATCTGACTTCGGAAATAACACTTGCAGCCAGCAAGCTGATTTCCGAAGGCAAGGTCTATTCACTGGGGATGGAAGTCTCACGTGATACGCCGGCCTTTGCACCACGTGGTGTCGCTGTGACGGTTTTCTCGCCCGGACAAAGCGGTAACAAAACAATCGGCAGCAATGCGGGAACCTATAACGATGACATGTTCACCGGCTGGCTCGGTGTCGGGACACAGATTGATGGTCTGGGTCATCTGGGTGATCATCATACCTATTATAATAATAACCACGCCGAAGACATGGTTGCAGCCACCGGCCTGACCAAGCTTGGCATTGAAAACGTGCCGCCAATGGCAACGCGTGGAGTCTTGCTGGACGTTGCTGCGATCAAGGGGACTGATCGTCTTGAAGGCGGCTATGTCATCACCCTTGAGGACATCATGGCGGCTCAAAAAGCGGCCGGTACCGAAATTCGCAAGGGAGATGTGGTTCTGATCCATACCGGATGGCTTGATTTGGTCGGGAAGGACAATGAGCTTTACGGAACGACCGAACCGGGCCTTGGTCTGGAAGCAGCGGAATGGTTGGCAAATCAGGGTGTTGTCGCCGTTGGTGCCGATACATGGGGGCTTGAAGCTGTTCCCCATGAAGATCCCAGTGCTTTCTTCCCGGTCCATGTGAAGCTTCTGGCAGAAAACGGTGTCTATATTCTTGAAAATATCGTCACGAGGGACCTGGCCGCAGACCGGGCACACGAGTTCCTGTTCGTTCTCGGGCAGGCCAAGCTCAAGGGCGCTGTACAGATGATCATCAACCCGGTTGCCATTCGCTAAGCCGGTCTGATCATTTTGATAACTTTAGAACCGGCGGCCAAGCGACCAAACAGGCCGCCGGTTCTTGTGCCACGATACAAACCGAAGTTTGCAGACGGGCAAATTAATAAACGCTGCGATAAATCGCCTCGATCTCCTTGGCGGTCATGTCGCGCGGATTGCTGTCGATCAGGCGATGGATTTTTGTAAAGACCTCCTCGGCCATTTCCGGCAGGGACTCTTCGGTGACGCCAAGATCGCGCAGGCGGATTTCAAGGCCGCTGGCCGGGACCATTTCTTCAATCCGTTTGACGAACGCCTCGGCGGCGGCGTCTTCGCTGTCGAAATCGACCCCTTCGATCAGGCACGGGGCGAGTTCGGCATACAGCTTTTTCGCGGCTGGCAGGTTAAAGCGGATCACCTGCGCCATGACTAGCGCATTGGCATGACCATGCGGGATGTGAAAACGCGCACCCAGCGGATAGGCCAAGCCATGAATGGCGGCAACCGATGCATTGGCAAACGCCATCCCGGCAATCAGCGATCCCTGCAACATGGCAGCGCGTGCTTCCTTGTCACCCGGATTTTCAATCACCTTCATCAGGTTCTTGCCAAGCAGCGAAAGGGCGGTGACCGCCATGCCATCGGCAATCGGGTTTTTACGTGTGCGGCTGGTATAGCCTTCGATCGCATGGACCATGGCATCAAGGCCGGTGGCCGCTGTGACCTTTTGCGGCAGGCCATAGGTCAGTTCCGCATCAAGAAGGGCGATATCGGGCATCAGTTGCGGGGTGTAGACAACCTGTTTGAGGTGGTCGTTATCGGTAATCACCGACACCCATGTAACTTCCGATCCGGTCCCGGCGGTGGTCGGGATCTGGATCAACGGCAGGCGATCACCGGTTGCCTTGTCCACCCCATAGATCTCTTCGATCGTTTGATCGCTGTTGGCGAGCAATGCAACCAGCTTCGCACTATCAAGCGAGCTGCCGCCGCCAAGACCGATTACGCCATCCGCCTTCCAGTCACGTGCCCCCGCAATGGCGGCTTCGACGATTTTCTGGGGCGGGTCGGCTTCGACGTCAGAAAAGACCTGAACCGCGATACCGACGGCCTCAAGCGCATCTTGCGCCTTTTGCGCAAAGCCCAGTTTGACGATGCCGGGATCGCAGACAATGGTGACACGGCTGGCGCCGAGTTCCTTCATCAGGCTGCCGGTCCTGGCAATGCCACCAGCTTCGCAGACGATGCGCGGCGCGCTTCGGAACATGAAACTCATGATATGTCTCCTTATCCGGGATCAGTTGGCATTCCAGGCGAGACCGCCGAGGCACATATATTTAATCTCGACGAAATCATCGACGCCGTATTTTGACCCTTCGCGGCCGATGCCGGATTCCTTGACCCCGCCAAACGGTGCTGATTCGGTCGAAATGATGCCTTCGTTGATGCCGACGATGCCGTATTCAAGCGCCTCGCCAACCCGCCAGATGCGGCCGATATCACGGGCATAGAAATAGGCCGCCAGACCAAATGGCGTGTCATTGGCCATCCGAATGGCGTCTTCTTCACTGCTGAATTTGAACAGCGGTGCAACCGGACCAAAGATTTCCTCGGAGAAAATCCGCATATCCGACGTAACCCCGGTCAGAATGGTCGGGGTAAAGAAGTTGCTGTCGGGCTTGGCCCGATCACCACCCAGAACAGCCCTTGCCCCACGAGAAACCGCGTCTTCGACCAGTGCTTCGACCTTTTCGATTGCCTTGGCATTGATCAGCGGACCTTGGGTAACTCCTTCTTCGGTGCCCAAACCGACACGCAGTTTACCAACGGCCTCGGCCAGTTTGGCGGCAAAGACGTCATAGACACCTTCCTGAACCAGAATGCGGTTGGCACAGACGCAGGTCTGCCCGGCATTGCGGTATTTCGAGGCAATTGCGCCTGCAACCGCCGCATCCAGATCTGCATCGTCAAAGACAATAAACGGCGCGTTACCGCCAAGCTCCAGGCTGACTTTTTTGACGGTATCAGAACATTGACGCATCAAAAGTTTGCCGACCTGCGTGGAGCCGGTGAAGGACAGTTTGCGCACGATCGGGTTGGCAGTCAGTTCACCACCGATTTCAGCACCATGTGATGCGGTGACGATATTGACTACGCCATCGGGGAACCCGGCGCGTTTGGCCAGTTCGACCAGTGCAAGCGCGGTCAGCGGGGTATCTTCTGCCGGTTTGATGACGACCGTGCAACCCGCGGCAAGGGCCGGGGCGCATTTGCGCGTGATCATGGCCATCGGAAAGTTCCATGGCGTGATCGCGGCAACAACACCGATTGGCTGTTTGACGGTGATGATGCGTTTGTCCGCCCCATGTGACGGGATAACATCGCCATAGATGCGCTTGCCTTCTTCGGCAAACCATTCAAGGAAGGACGCACCATAGGCGACTTCGCCGGATGCCTCTGCCAGGGGTTTGCCCTGTTCGCGGGTCATCAGCAATGCAAGGTCGGCCTGGGCCGCCATGCAGAGATCAAACCATTTGCGCAGCACATTTGTGCGTTCCTTGGCGGTTTTGGCCCGCCACGCCGGAAGGGCGGCATTGGCGGCATCAATCGCACGGCGGGTTTCGGCGGCACCCATATCGGGCACATCGGCAAGATGTTCGCCGGTGGCCGGGTCAACAACCGCAAAGGTCTTGCCGCTGTCGGATGCGACCCATTGGCCGTCGATATGCCCCTGGGTTTGCCAAAGGCCAGTATCATTTAGCTGGATGGTCATGGTGGCTATTCCTTTTCGTTACAGCACGGCGGCATAGATCGCGCGTGCGGCGTCGAACGTCATTTCACGCGGATTGTTGATCAAAAGGCGTTCCACCTTCATCGCATCGGTTGCCAGCATGTCGAGATCGCTTTCCGCCACGCCGACTTCGCGCAAGGTGCGGCTGAACGGCATGCGTTCGACCATGTCGGTCATGAAAGTAATGAAGCGATCACAGGCAGCATCGTCATTTGCGAACTTTTCATCCGGCAGAATGGCGCGGGCGAGTTCGGCGTATTGAGATACGGCCGCATCCCGGTTGAATTTCAAAACTTCGATCAGGACCAGCGCATTACTGTGTCCATGCGGAACATGGAAATGCCCGCCTAGAGGATAGGCAAGGGCATGAACAGCCGCCACCGGGGCATTGGCAAAGGCCATTCCGGCCAGCATGGACCCCTGAAGCATGGCTTCACGCGCTTCGCGTGACGGGGTGGCAGAAACCGCATCATCGATATGGGCGGTCATCAGCTGCATCGCGCGGATGGCAAGTCCGTCCGACAGGGCGTTTTTCTTGTGCTTGGTGGTGTAGGCCTCGATGGCGTGCACCATTGCGTCGATGCCGGTCATGCCCGTGATCGAGGCCGGAAGGCCCATGGTCAGTTTGGCATCAAGCAGTGCAACATCGGGATAAAGCAGGCTGGACACGACACCCTTTTTCTCGTGCGTCGGTGTGGTGACAATCGAAATCGGGGTGACTTCCGAACCGGTGCCAGCCGTGGTCGGCACCTGAATAAGCGGCAGGCGCGGACCCGTCGCCAGACCGATGCCATAGATCTCGTCAAGTTTCTGATCCTTGCCACACAGAAGGGCGACCAGTTTTGCGGTATCAAGCGATGAACCGCCACCCAGGCCGATGACGATATCGGCCTTGAAGTCACGGGCACCTTTGACCGCGGCAAGAATGCTTTCCTCGGGCGGGTCTGCCTGAACATCAGTCCAGAGCAGGGTTTCAATCCCGGCTTCTTTAAGTGCTGCGTAAGGGGCGTCGATCAGACCAACCTTCTGCAAGCCCGGATCGGACAGGAGAACGGCGCGTTTCGCGCCGAACTCCTTGCACAGGGTGCCGAGTTGCAAGGCACCGTCGAACTCGCAAATGACGCGAGGGGTTGTTTCAAACACAAAGTCTGACATGGGGAACCTCGTCTTTTGACTTGTTTGTTGTGGTGGCTGTCATTGGGATCAGGCGGTTTCCTGTTCAGCCTTGGAAACGGTGCCACGTTCGATGCGATAACTGCCCGCCACCAAATCGGCAGAGTGGGTGTCATCGGACTCAGAAATCAGGACACAAAGGCCACTGCTGCCGAGATCGGAAATGACTTCCGACAAACGGCGTGACAGCACCGGTGCGACCCCTTCGAACGGTTCATCAAGCAACAGAAGATTACGACCGGGCATCAATGCACGCCCGAGCGAGACCAGTTTCTGCTGACCACCGGAAAGTTGAAGCGCACGGCGATCCCGGAACTGGGCGATTTCGGGCAGCAGGTCATAGACCCATTTCAACCGTTCCGCAGCGTCTGCAATACCGTTGGTCCAGGCCGGAAGAAGAATGTTTTCCTCGACCGTCAGTGACGGGATCAGACGGCGATCTTCGGGCATATAGCTGATGCCGGTTTTGGCACGGGCGAAATCAGGCTGCTTGCGCAGGTCCTGACCATCAAAGGTGATGGTGCCCTGATCTGCATCCAGAAGGCCCATGATGGCGCGCATCAGGGTGGTCTTGCCCGCCCCGTTATGGCCGATCAGGCCAAACATCTTGCCGGACGGTACTGAAAGCGAGACATCACGCAGGATCGGAATATTGCCGATCGAAACATCGAGATTGCGAATTTCCAGGGTCATGATGCGCCATTCCCTTGTTTGATGGTGGGACGATGGCCGGTCACAAGATCGCGGACCTGCTGATCGGCGAGAACTGCCGCAGGTTCGCCATCGGCAATGATTTCGCCGCTATAGAACGCCAGAACGCGCGAGACATAGCGTTCGACCACATCCATGTCATGTTCGACAAACAGAACGGTAACGCCATGCTGACGCACGGCGTTCATGACCGTATCCATCAGGCCGGTTTTTTCATCCATGCTGACGCCGCTGGTTGGCTCATCAAGCAACAGCATCTGTGGATTGCCGATCAATGCCATAGCGATATCAACCAGTTTACGCGCCCCCTGCGGGACGGCGGTCACCATTGAATCGCGATAGTTTGCGACACCGAATTCCTTGAGGATTTCCTCAGCCCTTGCGATGCGTGCATCGCTGCGAAGGGGGCTCAGGAAACTCGGTCGGGCGCTTTCGGCCGCAGCCAGCGCAACAATCAGATTGTCGAGCACGGTCATTTCGGGGAACAGCTGAGCGACCTGGAAAGAACGTGCCATTCCAGCACGTGTGATGGCACGCGGAGAATGCCCCATGATCGACTTGCCATTAAACAGGATCTCGCCCCGGGTCGGCTTGAGATAACCCGTCACCATGTTGATGAAGGTCGTCTTGCCGGCTCCGTTGGAGCCGATCACACCAACGACTTCACCCTTGTTGATCTGAACGTTCAAATCCTTTGCGGCGATGACCGCGCCGAATTCCTTGTTCAGCGAACGTGTTTCAAGAATGCAGGTCATGCCCGTTCTCCTGTTTTTTCACGGCTGACCAGGCTCCACAGCCCTTTGGGCAGGAAGATAATGACCGCAAGCAGCGTGAAACCGAGGATCATCTGCCAGGTATGAGGTACGAATTCGATGGCGTATGTCCGCACGAACGAGAAGACGATGGCGGCAATAAATGGTGCAGCCACGTGGCCCAAACCACCCAAAAGCGCGATGAAGACAAATTCGCCCGACGTGGTCCAATAGGCCATCTCCGGATCAACGTGGCCGGTCGCCAGGGCCGTCAGACCGCCACCAAGGGCCGATACCGCCGCCGCAGCAACATAGTTGCCATAAAGCAACCAGCGCGGTGACAGACCGAGATATTCAACACGGACTTCATTTTCGCGAACAGCTTCGCAAATGACGCCAATGCCTGCCTTGGTGTAACGATGGATCAGAACTGCAACGATCAGACCGGCAATGACAGTCATGGTAAAGACGGTGTGCTGGCTGCCAGCACCGGCTTCGGGAGCCCAGCCGAACAGGGTCCAGTCATGAACGTTAAAGCCGTCCGTACTTCCCAGTTCCTGGCTTTTGACAAGGATGCCAAACAGGATCATCGAAAATGCCAGCGACAGCATGGCAAAAAAGATTTCGCGATAGCGCGTTAGTAACAGACCCAACAGCATTGCGATGATAATCGCGACAAACATGCCAAGTGACAGGGCGGCAATCGCATCATGAATGCCAAAGAACTGGCCGCCCATGCCGACAGTATAGCCGCCGATGCAATAGAAAAGCCCCTGGCCGAAGGATACAAGGCCGGAACGCATCTGCATGACGACACCCTGCACGACAAGTGCCTTGGCCAGTGCGATGGTCAAAAGGAAGATCAGCCAACCCGGCGAAACGAAGCCGAACAGAACGCAGCCAAGTGCGATCAGCCCGAGCGAGATTTCAGTTTTATCAAGACGCATGTCAGATTTTCCTCGCCAAAGTACGGCCAAACAGGCCTTCGGGACGGAACGCCAGAACCAGCGACATCACGCCATAAATGACGAACAGTTCGAATTCAGGAGCGTAGTGAACAGCGGCCGCACGACTCAGTCCGACCAGAAGGGCGCCGACTGCAGCACCACCAATGCTGCCAAGGCCGCCAATCACCACCACAGCAAAGGCCAGAACAATCACTTCAATACCTATGCCCGGTACTACCGAGATCGCAGGTGCGGTCAATGCACCGGCAAGTGCGCCCAGCGTGGTGCCCAGAACAAAGGTGATGGTGAACATCAGCTTCACGTTTACGCCCATGGCAACCGCGATTTCGCGGTCATGGATCACCGCACGCAGGACTTTGCCCTGGTTGGTGCGTTCAAGCCATGCCCACAGGCCAAGCCCAAGAAGTGCGGATACTCCGACCAGGGCGACGTCGTAATTTGAAACCTTAAGCAAACCGAGCGAAGTGCGCCCAAGTTCGGAATAAGGCTGGTATGCGAAATACGGGCTGACACCCCAGACGATTTTCATACCGTCTTCAAGGATCAGAAGAAGGGCATAGGTAATGATCACCATCAGGATTTCGTCGCGGCCATACATGAGGCGCAGCAATCCGCGTTCGATAATCACACCGACAATCAGGCCGGCAACCAGCGCGGCACCAACAAGCATCAAATAACTGACCCATGCCGGGCCGATGCCGTTGTTGAAATACCAGCCAACCAGTGACGCTGCTGAATAGGCGCCGATGGCATAAAAGCTGCCATGCGCCATGTTCAGGATGCGCATCACCCCGTAAATCACGGTCAGGCCGGCAGCCACAAGAAACAGCCACGATGCATAGATCGAGCCATCAATCAGGACGGCAAGAAGACTTGTCATCACAAATATCCAGTGTGCAGGGAAAGGGGCGGACATCCCAAGGGAAAAGGGATGCCCGCTGGATCAGGAAGCTCAGTGAAACAGAGCGTGCAGCTTAGTTACACTTCGCGCCCGGGAAGCCGTCTGCGATCCAGTCCGCAGCCGCAACACCTTCGGGCGGAGTTACGCATTCGCCATCAAACGAAACAGCGTTCTTGATTGATGCAACGCCGTCTTCGTAGTGATATTCACCATAGGTAATACCCTGCATGGCCTGATGGCCATTGCCGCGCGCCATCTCAACCGTACCTGAAACCGATTCAAAGGTTGCACCTTTCATCGCAGCAGAAAGTTGCTCTGCTGACGGGATTTCTTTGTCGGCGACACCGGCGTTCTCGGCGGCATATTTCAGACCAAGGATCGCCTGTGCCATCTTGGTTGCCGGATAGACAGGCTCAATGTCATAGGCGTTTTGATAGACACCCTTGAACCAGGTGTTCAGTTCGTTATCCGGGGCAAACTGGCCGAACGGGCCACGAGCACCGATGATCATGCCGTTCGGGGCCTGATCTTTGTAGGTGGCAAACGATGCTTCTCCGCAAGTCAGAAGACCGGTTGCATCTTCAAGCAGGCCACGGGCATTTGCCTGAAGAACCAGTGCTTCCATGTCGCCACCCCAGAAGGAGCTGTGAACGATTTCCGGGCGCTTCACGGACAGGGCAGAGATTTCAGCGCCGTACTGGCCCTGATAGATTTTCGGGAACTGTTCTTCGACGATTTCGGCTTCGGGCAGGAGCGCAGATGCGGCCGCGGTGAAGTCAGCCCAGCTGTCCTGACCCCACGAATAGTTCTGCTGGATGCCGGCAAGACGGGTAACGTCCGGGCGGGTCGCGGCCAGATAACGAACTGCGCCGATATTATCGACCGATGCGTCAAGACCGGTCCGGAACATGTATTGTGCATCCGGGTTATCGGCAAACAGACGGGGAGTACCGCAATCATATGCGATGGTGAAGGTTTTCAGTTCTTCGGCAACTGGTGCGATTGCCAGGCAGTCGCCCGACGAAACATAGCCAATGACAGCATCGACTTTTTGCCGCTGAACAAGGTTGCGGTATTCTTCAACCTGCTTGGTCGCACCGCCAGCCTCGTCGATGATGACGGCTTCGATTTCGGCGCCATTGATACCGATCTTGTCGTAAGGTGCAGGCAGGTTGCCCTTGTTCAGTTCTTCAACAAGAACCTTGGCGGCATTAGCCGACGGAACGCCGAACGGGCCAGCTGCCGGACCGGACAGGAAGGTCACGATCCCGACGCGGAATTTGCCGTTTTCAGCGGCCGATGCAGAACCGGCTGCGCCTGCTGCAAGGGCAAGCGCTGCGACGCCCGATACAAGATGTTTGCTGAATTTTGATTTATTGTTCTTCACTATTTCCTCCCTTGGGAAAGGTCATGGAGTTGGCGGTGGAACTGCCTCCGACCCGCCTGCCACGGCATCGCGGCGACGTTTGACCATCTCTTTGGATGGCTTGAGGTCTTCGGCATCGTAGATCGCCCAATTCCCGACCATCAGTTTCGATGGCGGAAAGTCTTCGTTGTGGACGACCGTGCCCACGGCTTGCGCCTGGACAATCTGGTGAGTTTCGGGGTCGATGTAGGATGCAAATCCCGGCGGATCTTCGGGCAGGGCCAACTGCAATCCTTCAAGGGCGGTAATCAGCGCGCGGTCATCGTCAACACCACCAGCCTTTTCGATGGCACGTGCAATGGCAATGATCCCGGTATAGGCGCCTTCGGCCGCATAAGTCGGATAACGCCCGGTCATGTCGTGAAACTGTTTTACGAACCGCTTGTTCCGGCCCGTTTCGGGCCAGTTATTGTGATGGCGAGCCGAAAGGATCAATCCCGGATAGGGCTGATCACCAAGGGCCATCATCACATCGTAATTGGCGCCTGTGTCGAAATTGGCCAGACGGGTGGTTTCAAAGAACCGGGTTGAGGCTGCCTGTTTGATAAAGGCGATGAAATCCCCGCCCCAAAGGGCGGTTACGACCACGTCGGCTTTTGCTGATTGCAGGGCATTGATGTAGATCGAATAGTCCGGCTCATAGAGCTTTGGCCACAGGTCGCCGACGGTTTCATATTCGACACCCAATTCATCAAGGGCAAGTTGCAGGTCCGTCCAGGAAACATGGCCGTAATCATAATCCGGTCCGACAAAGGCAAGACGTTTCCACCCGGTTTCCTTTTGCAGATCACGTAAATAACGGGCACCGGCTGCCATCGATGTCCAGCTGTCATTGGTGACGCGGAAGTAATAATCGTGGCCTGCCTCGATGCTTAGCCGTGATGATGCATGATCGGTCCCGACCATGATGATTTTTTCAGTCCGGGCCAGGTCGCTTACGGCGTGGGCAACACCAGATGACACTATGCCGCAGAAGAATTTGGCATTGTCATTGGTGATAAAATCCTGCGCCAGACGAACCGCGTAGGATGCCTTTGATCGCGGATCATCTGCGATGACGCGAAGATTGGGTACATCAAGGCCGGATTTGGCTTCGGCTTCAAGGTCCTGAAGTGCGATTTTGATTCCGGAAATACTGTCGCGGCCATATGTGGCCGACCGTCCGGTCATTGGGTACAAACAGCCGATTACAGCATCTGCGTTCTGTGCAGATGCGCCCAGCTCAAAACGTTCTGCCTGCGCGGTGTTGGCCGCAAACAGTACTAACGTGGCAACAATAATGGTGATGCACCCGGAAACCGGGTGTTTGAGCATCTCCATGACTTTCCTCCCTGCGAATGGTTGTTCCATTCGCGTTTGTACCTTTGTCTCGCTATTCCGCAAAGGCTGTGCCAGTTGCGAAATTTCGGCGCAAAGTCAGGAAAGCCGCGCGATTGACCGTTTTGGGCCAAAATCATGGAGCGGTCTTGAGCGCGAATTTGAGCGTTAGGCGCTCAAACAGTAAAACACCCTTGAGCGGAAACCGCTCAAGGGTGCGTCGAAAATGCTTCGGGTTGGGGATAAGTTATTGCAGGCCCAGCCTTTGTAGTCGGCGTTTCAGGGCATGACGTGAAATACCAAGTATTTCTGCCGCACGGCCTTTGTGACCGTCGGCCTGATCAAGCGCATCTTGGACCAGATGACGCTCGGTGTTGTCCATGCGGTCCTGCAATCGCGCATTACCATCCGAAACTCCGGCATGCAGATCATCCGGGTTATCATCCGTAGCGTGGAATTCGGCCGGCAACAGGTCCGGCGAAATCTGTTTGGACGGATAAAGAATGGTCAATCGCTCAATCAGGTTTTTGAGCTCTCGAACATTGCCACGCCAGCGATGATGGCGTAACAGTTCAAGGGTCGCATGGTCAAAGTGGATCGGATGGCACCCTTCGGCTTTGGCCTGATGATCTGCGAAATGATCGACCAAACTGATAATGTCCTCGCCGCGGTGGCGTAGGGCGGGAATATCAATGGTGATGACGTTCAGTCGGTAAAACAGGTCTTCACGGAAATTTCCCTGACGGACTTCTTCCGCAAGGTCGCGGTTGGTCGCGGCAATCACCCGCACATCAGCCGATGCGGAATGCTCGCTTCCTACCGGGCGATAGTCTCCGTTTTCAAGGAAGTGCAGAAACTTCGCCTGTAGGGCCAGGGGCAATTCGCCGATTTCATCGAGAAACAGACTGCCGCCGTCAGCAAGCCGGACAAGGCCGGTACGTTTCTGATGCGCTCCGGTGTAGGATCCCTTTTCCGCACCAAACAATTCGCTTTCAATCAGCTGTTCTGGCAGCGCTGCACAGTTGACTTCGATAAAGGCGTTTGAAGCGCGCGGGCTTTCGCCGTGAATGGCGCGGGCAACCAGCGCCTTGCCAGTCCCGGACTCCCCTTGCAGCAGGATACGGCTGGCACTGCTTTGTGCAACGCGGCCGATTGTCGTGCGCAATTCGCGCATCGGCGCACATTCACCGATCAGTCCGTTGGTCGGGACATTGCGCTTGCGGTGGTAATCAAGCTCAAGTGCAGTGCGGTTTTGATCAAGGGTAGTGTTGATCGTATGGATCAACTCATCGAGTTCAAACGGCTTGCTTAGGTAATCAGCTGCCCCGAGTTTGACGGCTTTCACCGCCGCACGGGTATCGCCATGAGCCGAAATCATGATGACGGGCACGTCGATATCAAGTTTGCGGATGCTATCAAGCACCTCCATTCCATCCGCACCGGGCAGGCGCAGATCAAGCAGGATGATATCGAATTTGTTTGCACGGACTTGCAGAAACGCATCTTCTCCGGAATGGACGCCGGTGACATCCATGCCTTCGGTACGAAGCGCAAAGCTTAGTGATCGGACGAATGATTCTTCATCATCAACGATCAGAATCCTGATCTTGCGAGGCATTTTTCGATGTTTCCTCCTTTGAAGTTTCCGGTTTCGTTGCCGGGAACTTCAATGTGATTGTCGTGCCCTCTTGCGGGGCACTTTCAATATTGATGGTACCGTTATTTGACTCGACCAGTTGTTGGCTGATTGTCAGGCCAAGTCCGGTTCCTTTGCTTTTCATGGTAAAAAATGGCTGCACAACGTCAAGTAAATGCTCTTTGGGGATGCCGGCACCATCGTCGGTGATGCGTATTTCTACCTGGTCCTTGTGGCGTTCTGCTCGCAGGCTAACCGTGCCGTCGGGCTGGCATGCCTGAATGGCGTTGATCCCGATATTAAGCAGGATCTGTAACATCTGATCCGGGTCGACAAAGATCGTCAGACGGGAATCGCCACTGGTATAAAATCGGACATGGGCCTCTTCGGCGACCGGGATCAGTACCCGCGATGATTGGCGGAACAAATCACGTATTTCTGTTACCTGGGGGCATGCTTCCCCCGGTCGGCCATAGGCCAGAAGGTCATTCACCACGCGTGACAGGCGATCAATCTGATGACCCATATCATCCAGAAGCGTCTTGCGCTCTCCATCAGGTTCCTTGCGAACAAGGGCTTGAACAGTGGTTTTCATGGTGGCCAGAGGATTGCGGACTTCATGGGCAACGCCGGTGGCAAACTGGCCCAGAACGGCAAGCTTTTCAGCCCGCACCGTACGATCAATCAGGTCTTTAAGTTGCCAGGCCATGGTGTTGAAGGCCTTGGCGACTGTGCTGATTTCATCGCGCCGGCGACCTTCGGGCAGACGATAATAGAGATCACCCGACGCAATACTATGTGCCCCCTGAACAAGCGTATCGACCCGTCGACGCAGGCTGCGTGACAAGGCAAAAAAGATTGCCAGTATAACCACAATGATTACGGCCGCAGTCACCGCGAGCCAGAAACGCGTTTCGTCAATAGGTTGCAGGATAGTGCCCGGTCTAACACTCATCACAAGGTTCCAGCCCGGAAGGATGCTTGGACCTTCGATCAGCTCGCCATTGACTTCGGTGGGGCGTCCGGTTGCATCAAGAACAATGCCACCCGGCGTGCGCAAAAGCGGATCAATCACGCCCGATACCCCGGCACTTGCCAACAGTTCGGTCAGTGATGCCAGACGGACATGCAGGCCGACAGAGGTGTTCTGCCCCAAACCGGTATCACGGATGTGGGCCCGCATCAAAATCCAGCCGGAATTTCCATTCTCAGGCAATTTGGGACCGATGAATTCAATGCCTTCATGTTCGACCCGCGGAAGGCCGGAAATATCCCAGCCGTTTTTGGACCAGTATGGTGGACCCGATGCAGCTTGCCCGGCGACCAGTCGATCAAGATTATCGTACCAGTCAAAAAACAGGACACCATAAAGGTCGGGAGAATCCGCCTCGACCCGAAGCAGGGTCAGAGCTTCTTCGGCCTGTGGAGAGTTTGGAGCCTCAATGAATGCGGGCATGGCTGGATGGTTTGACAATGTTACCAGCTGATAGATGCGCGTATCGAGAAAAGCGGAGAGCTTGTTTGACGTAGCCGCGACCTGCGCGCTAAGTCTCTCCCCTGTAAGCCGGTCAATCAGTTCGTTGGAAAAACGTTGGTAGAACAGGCTGAGGGCAAGTAGTGCGCATACAACAACGCCTACCGATAACAATGTATATCGGCCCACAAGGCTCAGTCGTTGGTTTCGTGACCAATGAAAACCGGACACAAACGGGCTCCCTTACGCTGAATACTCAACGTTTATATTTTATGATGACAGTTCTGACGTAAATGGTGCATGGCAGCAAGTCAAAGCTAGTTGTGTTTGACTCTAAAGCCGGCCAGCATACGAAAAACGCCCGCGGCGTGCCGGGGCGTTTTTGTTTGGATGTGTGCGTGATCAGAACACGACGCTTGGCAGCCAGCGCGCCAGTGATGGCCACAGCCAGATGACGAAGATTCCAAAAACCTGAAGTGCGATAAATGGCACGACACCCTTGTAAATCTGACCGGTGGTGATTTCCGGCGGGGCGGCACTGCGCAGGTAAAAGAGCGAGAAGCCAAACGGCGGGGTCAGGAATGATGTCTGAAGGTTGATGGCAATCAGGATCGCCAGCCACACCGGATCATGGCCCATCATGATCAAGCCCGGCGCAATCAGCGGCAACAGGATCACCGTGATTTCAACGAAATCAAGGAAGAAACCAAGGATAAAGATCAGTGCCATGCAAAACAGCAATGCTCCTGTCGGTCCACCTGGCATGGCTTCAAGGATTTCGGCCACATGGTCCTCACCCCCCAGTCCGATAAACACCAGCGAGAACATGCTGGCAGTCAGAATGGTGGCAAAGATCATCGATGTTACCGTCATGGTCGATGTCAGGGCCGATTTCAGGATATCTGCCTTCCACGCCTGACGCAGACAGGCAAAGATCGCAGCAATGCCAATGATTGCCAGCACCACATAAGCCCCGCCCAGCATATAATCGACACCGGTAAGGTCACTGCGCTGGAAACGCACCGGGGCAATCCCCGCCATCACGGCAAGAACCAGAAGCGATATCGTCCCGGCAAGCACCAGTGTGCGATTGGCCCCCTGACGGGCGCCGGCCATCAGGATCGCGCCAATTGCGCCCACCGATGCGGCCTCGGTCGGGGTGGCAACCCCGCCAAGGATCGCGCCCAGAACCGCAATGATCAAAAGGATCGGCGGCAAAACAGCGCGGAAAACCTCGCCGATATCGGGGCGGCCATCATCGCTTTGCACGGGCGGCATGTCATCGGGGCGAAACACCCCGCGCAGCAGGATATAAAGGATGTAAATCGCTACCAGCGTCAGTCCTGGCACCAGCGCACCGGCAAAAATCTGACCAACCGAAATGGTTTCGATGGTGAATTTGCCCTGTTCATACTGGGCCTGCTGATAGGCCGATGACATGACGTCAGACAGAATGATCAAAAGCGTCGAAGGCGGGATAATCTGGCCCAGCGTCCCGGCCGTACAGACAAGCCCAGATGCCAGTTTCGGATTGTATCCCGTGCGCAACATGGTCGGAAGTGCGATCATGCCCATGGCAATCACTGTCGCGCCGACAATCCCGGTCGATGCCGCAAGCAACGCGCCAACCAGAACGACCGAAATGCCAAGTCCGCCGCGCAGCTGACCAAACAGACGGCCCATGGTATGAAGCAGATCTTCGGCAATGCGTGACCGTTCAAGGATCACACCCATGACGACAAACAGCGGAATGGCGATCAGAACATCATTGGTCAACGTCCCGAATACCCGCTGCCCGAATGCGCCCATCAGCCCGATATTCATCGCATCGGTAGCCCAGCCGATATAACCGAAAATGATCGCCACACCGGCGATCGAAAACGAAACGGGGAAACCTAAAAGGATGCAGCCCATCAGGGCGGCGAACATCAAAAGATCAAGATATTCCATCAGCTTTGCGCACCCTGATCGTCAACACCATCGCGCAGGGCAATGATCTGCCTGAGCAAACAGGCAACCGACTGAATAATCAAAAGAATACAAAATGCGGGGATCAGGGATTTCAAAAGCCACACGGCCGGAATGCCGCCCACCGAAATCGCCCCTTCCATCATCGAGATCGAATTGATCACGGATGGCCATGTCCAGTATAGCAGCGCCATCATCGACGGAATGGCAAGAATGGTATAGCCGAATGCGTCAATGCGGGCCTTGGTGCGGTTTTCGGCCCCGGCATAGAAAATATCGACCCGCACATGCCCGTCGACCAAAAGCGTGTATCCCGCGCCAAGCATGAAAAGCCCGGCATGCAGGTACAGAACACTTTCATTCAGTGCAATTGAACTGAAACCGAAAACATAGCGCAGCAAAACCACGGCAAATTGCAAAAGAACCATGATCAGCGCAAACCAGCGCACTGTCATCCCGGTCCAGTGATTGATCAGATCAAGCCGATCAGCAAGGCGTTGCATCACATCCCCCCGGATACGAAAAGAACCGGCGCAAGGATCGGTATCCTTGCGCCGGGTATCATGTTTATCAGAAGCCGAGCACCTTGGCGCGTGCATTCATCTGACCGTTATCGGCATAGGTCATATAACCACCGATCAGATCACGATATGCGACAAAGCTTTCGGTGACCTTGCGGGTCAGGGCATCGTCGCTTTCGCGCAGTTCGGCAATGACTTCCGCACCGGCCTTGCCCATGGCTTCAACCACATCATCGGGAAGCATGCGGACATTGACGTCCTGTTCTGCCACCAGTTTCTGCAACGCCATGGCGTGCTTGGTCTCGTACTCGGTCCAGACTTCGTTATAAAGACTGTCACAGGCAAACTTGACCACGGCCTTCAAATCGTCAGGAAGGTCGGCATATGCCTTGGCATTGACCGCGCATTCCTCGGCCGAAGACGGCTCGCCGACACCCGGCCAGTAATAGTTCTTGGCCACCTGATAGAAGCCAAGGGCGCTGTCGCTCCACGGACCGATGAATTCACCGGCATCAAGCGCACCGCTTTGCAGCGCCTGGAACATGTCGCGCCCCCCCATGGCCTGAACGGCCATGCCCAGTTTCGAGCACATTTCAGACGCCAGACCGGTGGTCCGGAATTTGAGACCCTTAAGGTCGTCAACCGATTTGATTTCATTACGGAACCAGCCAGCCCATTGCGGACCGGAGTTGCCGCACAGGAACGGCTTCAGACCGAACTGGCCATAGATTTCATCATAGAGTTCCTGACCGCCACCATGGGTCAGCCAGCCAACCTGCTCGTCTGCACGCAGACCAAAGGGCTGCGAACCGAACAGAAGGATGCCTTTGGATTTCGAACCCCAATAGGCCGGAACCGCGTGATAGATATCAGCCGTGCCTTCGGCAACCGCATCAAACACGCCATTGCCCGGTACAAGTTCACCGGCAGCATGCAGTTTGACTTCGATCCGGCCGCCCGAAAGGGTGGTGATACGATCGGCCAGTTTCTGGGCTGCAACCCCCGGCCCGGGCAGGTTTTTCGGCCATGCGGTGACCATGTTCCACTGGCGCTTGTCCTGTGCGATTGCCGGGGTGGCAAAGGTTGCCGCCGCCGCTGCACCAACGCCGGCAACACCGGCCGTCAGAAATTCACGTCTTTTCATGTTAAGGAGCCTCCTTGATTGAACCCTGAAAGGTTTTGAAGGGGCAATCGTCATTGCCCCCGCATTAAGGTTTTTGATTACTTGCCGAGAATACCGGGCAGGTTCAGCCCGTGTTCCCGTGCGCAATCCAGTGCAATGTCATATCCCGCATCGGCGTGACGCATCACACCGGTTGCCGGATCGTTCCAAAGGACGCGTTCAACCCTGCGTGCGGCATCTTCCGTGCCGTCACAGCAAATCACCATGCCGGAATGCTGCGAGAAGCCCATTCCGACACCGCCGCCATGATGCAACGAGACCCAGGTGGCCCCCGATGCGGTATTAAGCAGCGCATTAAGCAACGGCCAGTCACTGACCGCATCCGAGCCATCTTTCATGGCTTCGGTTTCGCGGTTCGGACTTGCGACCGATCCGCTGTCAAGATGGTCGCGACCGATCACCACCGGGGCTTTCAGTTCACCATTCTTGACCATCTCGTTAAATGCCAGACCCAGACGATGGCGCTGACCCAGCCCGACCCAGCAGATACGTGCCGGAAGGCCCTGGAAGGAAATGCGATCACGCGCCATATCCAGCCAGTTATGAAGGTGTTTGTCGTCGGGGATCAGTTCCTTGACCTTCTGGTCGGTCTTGTAAATGTCTTCAGGATCACCCGAAAGGGCCGCCCAGCGGAACGGGCCGATGCCCTTGCAGAATAGCGGGCGGATATAGGCCGGAACAAAGCCCGGGAAGGCAAAGGCGTTTTCCAAGCCTTCTTCGAGCGCCATCTGGCGGATATTGTTGCCGTAATCCACGGTCGGAATACCGGCTTCGTGGAAGGCAACCATGGCTTCGACCTGAACGCGCATCGATGCGCGGGCGGCCTTGGCAACCGCCTTGGGATCGGAATCCTGTTTTTCGCGCCATTCGGCAACGGTCCAGCCTTGTGGCAGATACCCATGAACCGGGTCATGGGCCGATGTCTGATCGGTGACGATATCGGGGCGAATGCCACGTTTGACCAGTTCCGGGAAGACGTCGGCCGCATTGCCGATCAGGGCAACCGATTTTGCCTCGCCCGCCTTGGTCCAGCGGTCGATCATTTCAAGCGCTTCGTCAAGGGAATGGGTCTTTTCATCGACATAGCGGGTACGCAGACGGAAATCGGCACGCGTTTCATCGCATTCAACCGCAAGACAGCACGCACCGGCCATCACCGCTGCCAGCGGCTGTGCGCCACCCATGCCGCCAAGACCGCCGGTCAGGATCCATTTGCCCTTAAGGTTGCCGTCATAATGCTGACGACCGGCCTCGACAAAGGTTTCATAGGTGCCCTGAACAATGCCCTGTGACCCGATATAGATCCACGAACCGGCCGTCATCTGGCCATACATCGCCAGACCTTTTTTATCGAGTTCGTTGAAGTGATCCCAGTTTGCCCAATGCGGCACAAGGTTGGAGTTGGCAATCAGAACGCGCGGCGCATCCTTGTGGGTGCGAAAAACGCCAACCGGTTTGCCCGACTGCACCAAAAGGGTCTGGTCGTCTTCAAGTTCCTTGAGGCTGGCAACAATCTGATCGAAATCCTTCCAGGTGCGCGCCGCACGGCCAATGCCGCCATACACCACCAGTTCGTGCGGATTTTCGGCAACGTCGGGATGCAGATTGTTCATCAGCATGCGCATCGGCGCTTCGGTCAGCCAGCTTTTGGCGGTGATGTCGGTTCCGGTTGCCGGATAGATATCACGCTGGTTGTGACGCAGATTGTTGGTCATGACTTGCCTCTTAGTGATGGGGCCAAATCGGCCAGTGTCTTTAGAATGTCGGTAAGATGCGTGCGCAGTTTTGCCGCACGGCTTTGGTCATAGGCCCAGGGTGCTTCCTCGGCCGAAAGGTATGTCGACTGTGCCAGTTCCATCTGGATGGCGTGCTGATTGATGTCGGGGCGACCGTAATGGCGGGTGGTCCAGCCACCTTTGAAACGCCCGTTCAAAACGGTGCTATATCCCTCGGTCTGCGAACAGATTTCGGACGTCAGGGTCTCAATTATCGGATCACAGGTTGTGCCCAGATTGGTGCCGATATTGAAATCGGGCAGGGTGCCGTCAAACAGGAACGGGATGTTTGACCGGATCGAATGGCAATCATACAGGATCGCCACACCATGTTTGGCGCGCACCCGTTCAAGTTCGGCTGCCAGTGCCGCGTGATAGGGGGCGTGGAAATTGGCCGCACGGGCGGCAATATCGGCCTCGGTCGGGGCAATATCCCAGATGTTTTCCCCATCAAAATCGGTCAGCGGCACCAGGGTCGTGGTGTTCTGACCGGGATAAAGACTGACGCCTTCGGGATCGCGGTTGGCATCAATCACATAACGATGAAAGGTTGCACGAACCGTCGTGACATTATCGATCAGTCCGTCATACAGCGTGTGGATATGCCAGTCGGTATCGGCAAGCTCGCGCCCGCGATCATTCAGTTTGGCGGCAATATCATCGGGAACATGGGTGCCGGTATGGGGCAGTCCCAGAACAATGGGGCCATCGCCGCGTTTGATTTCAACGGGATTGGTCATGTTATGCACCTTCCCCGACTACGAAACCGGACAGTTTGGCTGCGGCAACCAGCGCGCCCCCGGTCACAAGGTCGGCCGCCTTGGCAAGATCAGGCGCCATATAGCGGTCTTCCTTGACGGTCGGGATATCCTTGCGCACGGTTTTAAGGACGTTCTGAAGCCCGGCACTGGTTTTAAGCGGGGCTCGGAATTCAACACCCTGTGCGGCACAGATCAGTTCAACACCAAGGATATAGGAAAGATTGGCATTCATCTTTGCCAGACGGCGTGCGCCGTGGGCGGCCATTGATACATGGTCTTCCTGATTGGCACTGGTCGGTGTGCTGTCGGTTGAGCACGGATTGGCAAGATGCTTGTTTTCACTCATCAGGGCGGCTGTTGTGACCTCGGCAATCATCAGACCGGAATTCAGGCCCGGCTCCGGGGTCAGAAACGGCGGCAGATCGTGCGAAAGCGTCGGATCAACCATCAGGGCCACGCGACGCTGGGCAATTGCGCCGATCTCGGCAACGGCAAGGGCGATCTGATCGGCGGCAAAGGCTACCGGTTCGGCGTGGAAGTTCCCACCTGAAACAATGCGCCCGTCTTCTTTCAGAACCAGCGGATTATCGGTAACCGCATTGGCTTCGATTTCAAGCGTCTGCCCGGCAAAGCGCAGCAGATCCATGGCGGCACCGGTGACTTGTGGCTGGCAACGGATGCAATAGGGGTCCTGAACACGGGTATCGCCTTCGCGGTGGCTTTCGCGGATTTCCGAACCTTCCATCAGATCGCGCATCGCACGCGCCACATTGATCTGACCCGGATGACCGCGAAGGGTATGGATTTCATCAACCAGCGGGGCGGTCGAGCCCATGATCGCATCGGTCGAAAGTGACGCGGTGACGATGGAACTCGCGGCATTGCGCCATGCCGAAAACAGCCCGACCAATGCACAGGCGGTTGAAAACTGTGTCCCGTTGATCAGGGCAAGGCCTTCTTTCGCACCCAGAACAACCGGGTTCAGACCGGCCTTGGCAAGGGCTTCGGCACCGGGCATGGTTTGGCCATCATAGACCGCTTCGCCCGCACCGATCATGACAGCTGCCATATGGGCCAGCGGGGCCAGATCCCCCGATGCGCCGACCGATCCTTGCGACGGGACAACCGGGGTCACACCGCCTGCCAGCATGCCTTCGATCAGTTCGATCAGGTCCCAGCGCACACCCGATGCACCACGCCCAAGTGACAGCAATTTCAACGCCATCATCAAGCGCGTGGTGGCGATATCAAGCGGCTCACCCACGCCGCAGCAATGGCTCAGGATCAGGTTGCGCTGAAGGGTTTCGGTATCTTTGGCGGCAATCTTGACCGATGCCAGTTTGCCAAACCCGGTATTGACCCCGTAAACCGCATCCTCGCCTTCGGCAGCGGCACGGACCATGTCGCTGGCGGCCTCGACACCGGCCTTTGCCGACGGATCAAGTTTGACGGCAATCTGGTTGCGCCAGATATTTTCAAGATCGGCAAGCGTTGCTGCGGCGGGCGTCAGGGTTACGGTCATTTTGCATCCTTGTCGAATACAGGTTGTGGGGCGTTTCGTTTGTCTTATTCGGCTTTGCGGGCGACGGTCTCGCCGCCGAAAATTCGTTCAAACAGCGGGTTGAACCCGATGCGATAGGAAAGCTCGGCCGGGTGTTCGATATCCCAGATCGCAAGATCGGCACGAAGACCCGCCTTGATCTGTCCGGTATCGGAAAGGCCAAGTGCGGTTGCGGCATGTTTGGTCGCACCGCAAAGTGCCTCTTCCGGGGTCAGGCGGAACAGGGTGCAGGTCATGTTCATGGTCAGAAGGATCGACATCAACGGCGATGTGCCCGGATTGCAGTCGGTGGCAACTGCCATCGGCACGCCGTGTTTGCGAAATTCGGCAATCGGCGGCAACCGGGTTTCATGCAAGGTGTAAAATGCACCGGGCAACAGGACGGCGACCGATCCCGATTTTGCCATCGCCCTGGCGTCGTCTTCGTTGGCATATTCAACATGGTCGATTGAAATCGCACCATATTCGGCGGCCAGTCTGGTGCCACCGATATTGGAAAGCTGTTCGGCATGGAGCTTGACCGGAATGCCAAGTTCGCGGGCAACCTCAAATACGCGTTTGATCTGATCGGTGTTAAAGGCAATGCCTTCGCAGAACCCGTCAACCGCATCAACCAGTCCTTCTGCATGGGCGGCGCGCAGGGCGGGGATGCATACCTCGTCAATATAGCGAACGGGTTCGCCCTTGAATTCGGCCGGGGTCGCATGGGCGCCAAGGAAGGTGGTTTTGATCCGGACCGGACGCAATGCTGCGATTTTGCGGGCCGCACGCAGCATGGTGAGTTCGGTGTCACGATCAAGGCCATAGCCCGATTTGACTTCGATAACCGATACCCCCTCGGCCAGCAGTGCATCAACCCGTGGCAAGGCGGTTTTTACAAGCTGGTCCACATCGGCCTGGCGGGTGGCGGTGACGGTTGAAACAATACCGCCGCCAGCGCGCGCGATTTCTTCGTAGCTGGCACCTTCAAGGCGCATTTCAAATTCAACCGCGCGGTTGCCGCCATAAACCACATGGGTATGGCAATCAATCAGGGCCGGGGTAATCAGGCGGCCTTCAAGGTCGCGGGATGCTTGCTCAAGATATTTGGCGGGGACTTCATCATTGCTGCCGACCCAGTCGATCAAGCCGTCCTGAATGGCAATCGCACCACATTCAATCAGTCCGTAGCGATTATCGTCCGTGATTGTGACGACTTTTGCATTTCTGAGCAGCATGCGAAGGATCACCCCTTGATAAGTCCGTTATTAACGATAATATGTCTGCACATAATATTTCTGTCAAGACGGGTATGGATTATGACGCTTCTTTGGGCAAATCAGGCACTTACCAGTAATGGCTGGGCGCAGGACGTCGCGGTAGAGGTCGATCAATCGGGCAAAATCAGCAATATTAAAGCCGATTCACCCGAACTGGCATCGACCGCCGATCATCGCGTCGGGGTTTTGTTGCCCGCTGTCGCCAACCTTCATAGCCATGCCTTTCAACGCTCGATGGCGGGCCTGACCGAAAAACGCGGGCCGGACCCGCGCGATACCTTCTGGACGTGGCGACAATTGATGTTCCGCTTCCTTGACCAGCTAACGCCTGATCATGTCGAAGCGATTGCAGCCTTTGTGCAGATGGAGATGCTGGAGGCCGGTTACGCCAATAATACTGAATTCCATTATCTGCATCACCGTCCGGGCGGGTATTTGTATGATAATATCGGCGAGATGGCCGAACGCATTGCCGCTGCTGCAAATCTTACCGGTATCGGTCTGACGCTTTTGCCGGTTCACTATCAATTCGGGGGCTGTGACAAGCGCCCGCTGGGACCGGGACAGATCCGGTTTGGCAACGATCCCGAACAGTTCGCCAAATTGTATGAGGAATCGGTTCGCGCGGTCGCAAACCTGCCCGCCGACACCCGTGTCGGTGTGGCCCCCCATTCCCTGCGCGCGGTCGGCCGTGAAGACCTGATTGCGACCACCAAGCTGTCCAAGGATGGCCCGATCCATATGCATCTGGCCGAACAGGTGGCCGAGGTCGAAGAAGTCGAAGCATCCTGGGGCAAGCGCCCGGTCGAGTGGCTTCTGGAAAATGCTGATGTGAATGAAAACTGGTGCCTGATCCATTGCACCCAGATGCAGGAACATGAAACCCTTGGCCTGGCAAAGGCCGGTGCTGTGGCGGGGCTTTGCCCGATCACTGAAAGCAGCCTTGGCGACGGTATCTTTGACGGTGTGCGGTATCTGGGTGCCGGCGGCGCGATTGGGGTCGGATCGGATTCCAATATCCGGATTTCGCTTTCGGAAGAATTGCGGACACTCGATTACAGTCAGCGCCTGCGCGACAAATCCCGTGCGGCCCTGGCAACACCGGAAAAATCCACCGGACGGCGTTTGTATGATGCGGTGGCACAGGGCGGCGCACGTGCCGCCGGGCGCGATTGCGGACGGATCGAGATTGGAGCACTGGCCGATCTGATGGCGCTGGATGGCTCGGCTGTTGACCTGATCGGCCGGAAAGGCGATACGATCCTCGATACATATATCTTTGCCGGAGATGATCGCATGGTGCGTGATGTCTGGTCGGCCGGTCGCCATGTCGTGACCGAAGGCCGCCACATCGCCCATGACACGATCACCAGCCGGTATCGCAAGGTGATGGAACAACTCAAGGAAGTGGTGTGAGCGCTTCGGAACAGACAAACTGGCAATCGGTCCATGATGAGGTTTTGCGCCGCATCCATACACGCGAATGGAAGCCCGGCGATCAGATCCCCAAGGAAGTCGAACTTGCCGAACAGCTGGGTTGCGCGCGTGCCACGGTGAACCGTGCATTGCGCGAACTGGCCGCCGAAGGATTCCTTGATCGCAGGCGCAAGGCAGGCACACGGGTTGCCACCCATCCGGTCCGCCGAGCAAAGCTTGATATTCCGGTCATCCGTCTTGAGATCGAAGGCCGTGGACAGAAATACGGCTATGGGCTGCTTCTGAGTGAACGCCGCACACCGACCCCGGAAATCTGTGCCAATCTTGGCGTCAGTGCCAAAAGCGACATGCTCCATATTTCGTCGCTGCATCTGGCCGATGGCAAACCCTATATGTTCGAAGAACGCTGGGTATCGATCGACACCGTTCCGGAAATCGTCGATGCCGATCTGTCAAAGATCAGTGCCAATGAATGGCTGGTCCTGCATGCCCCGTACACCAAGGGGGATATATCATTTTCCGCCGTGCTGGCATCCGAACTAGAAGCAAAGATTTTGCGCACCCATGCCGGCGCGCCCCTGTTTCTGATGGAACGGACCACCTGGGAAAATGACGCCGGGATCACGTCAGCCAGACTGCTTTTTGCGCCGGGCTACCGGATGCATTCGGCCATCTGATTTGCCGCAAATGCCGGTATCAGTTTCCTTGGCGTTGCCATTGGTACAACGACCCGCTTGATTTCCGACAATGGCAAAGCGTTGCAGGTCGGGTGCGTGACAATCGTCATGTGTCAGGTGCGCTGATCGAGATGCCATCGGTCCGTAAAATACCGGGGCACTGAAATAGTGCCAAGTTGCCGGATCACTGGCGGTTTCCTTGGCTTGGATGGTGGCTTTGTGCACCCGGTTGGCGAGTGATACAGGGCGCGTTCAGCAGACAGAAAATCTGAAAATCCGGATCGATTAATCAGCATTGCCCGATATTGGCGATTTGACAGCCCTGCATATTCCGCGTAAATGCAAACAATTCGCAATCTCTTTTGATCGCGATGTTTGACTGGTTTGTGGAATGGTTGCGACCCTGTGCGATAACGAACTTCTGACCGTGTTCATTGCCCGTCGGCATGAACTGGTGAAGTATGCGCGCGCAATTGTCGGTGATCAGGCCTTGGCCGAAGACATCGTGCAGGATGCCTATTTTCGGCTCGAACGCGCCCAGCAGGTCAAACTCGATGCCAAGCTGGACGAGCCGGTTGGTTATATTTTCCGCATTGTCCGCAATCTTGCCATTGATGGCCGTCGCCGGATCGGTCGTGAAAATGCCCTGATCCACGGGGACGGCACAGCATCAGCGGAAATGGTCGCCGAAGACACCCCCGATCCCGAAGAAAAGGCAATTGCACGCGGTGAATTGCGTCTTCTGGAAAAGGCATTGGCCGAGTTGCCGGAAAAATCGCGCATCGCACTTGAGATGCATCGTTTTGGCGGCTGCAAATATGCGGAAATCGCCCAACGCCTTGATGTTTCTATCGGAACTGCGCATTCGCTTGTTGTTGATGCAATCGAGCACTGCAAACTGTTTCTGGCAAAAGGGAGATAGACGAGGAAAATCTGTCGGAAAATTTGAAAATCCGACAGGTGCCATTCGTTTATTGGACAGGAGAGAAATAAAAATGTGCCAGGACATGAAAGATACCCGCAAACAGCACCCAAAAGGTGCCTTGTGTCCTGTTGACACATGGAGAGACACAACGCCATGACGGAATTGACCCATCCCGGTTCTGCAAGTGAATGGATCGCCCGCCTGTCCGAGGATCCGGACAACGCGACCTTGCGCCGTGAACATGATGAATGGCTGGAAGCCAGTGCGCAAAACCGTGCTGACTGGGATGAGACCCTGCGCGTCTGGCAGATGCTTGAAATGACAGTACCGGTCCATAGCGCGGAATGGGAACTGCATCAGCAGGACAAAACCCCGCAACAGGACAGAATTTCACCCGCGCGTCAGTTGCGCCCGGCAGATCACGCCGGTGCCGTCAGCAGGGATAGGGTGGCCCGGATCAGCCCAGCATCACCGGAGCGCGCGCGGCGGTCATTTGCGCGGGCACGTACGTTAATCGGCATGTCGGTTGCGGCATTGGCGGCCTGTTTGCTGGTGGTGCTGATGCCCGGCTGGCTGACACAGTTTGAAGCGGATTATGCGACCGCAACCCACGAAACCGGGATTTATACCCTGCCCGATGGATCAAGACTGCATCTTGGGCCGGAAAGTGCGGTGGCATTTGATTTTTCAACGGATCGTCAGGTGACCTTGCTTGACGGCGAGGCGTTCTTTGAGGTTGTCCCGATGACGGAACGCCCGTTTACGGTGCAGGCACAAGGTATTAGGACCACGGTTCTGGGAACCGCGTTCAATGTGCGCAGTAGCGACTATGGTGTTGATGTTGCCGTCGAACATGGGCGTGTGCGCGTTGATGGTGACGCGCTGGGGGACGGGGCTGAATTGCTGGCCGGGGATGTTGCCCATATTGGCCCTGCCGGCGATGTCACGCGGCAATCGCTGTCGCCGGCACTGGTCGGGGCATGGCGAAACGGTCAGTTGATCGCCAAGGATCGCGCCTTTGCCGAAATGGTTGAAACGGTTGACCGCTACTATGATGGATGGGTGGTGATTTCGGATGCCGATTTGGCGCAAAAGCCGCTGACCGGGATTTATGATCTGCAAAATCCGAAGGCCGCCCTGCAGGTCATGGCCGATGCCCAGGGGGCAGAAATTCGCGAAATTTCGCCGTGGCTGATGGTGATTTCCCGCCGATAAAACAGGGGTTTGCGCGTTTTTTTCGTAAAAAGACGAAAATAAATTTGAAAATCGAGAACGCCCGCATCGTTGCTTGGTTAGATGGTGAATTTAAGTCGCATTTGCATTTCACCGGAATGTAAAACATACCAAGCGGAGAATATTGATGATGGGGGTTCAGTTGTCGGTCGTTAAGGGGAACTGGCGAAATCGCCTTGCGGTGACGACCGCGCTGTCAATGCTGGCACTTCAGGGGATGGCCACAGAGGCAAAAGCATCCGGCCTGCCAGCGACGGAGAAAAATCAGGAAATTGCAAACCAGGAAATCGCACAGGCCGACGCCGTTCGCAGCTTTGACATCGAACGTCAATTGCTTGCCGATGCGCTGGCACTGTTCGGCCAGCAGGCCGGTGTCCAGGTTTCTGCAAATGGTGATCTGGTACGCGGTGTGCAAACGCCGGGTGTTTCGGGGGATCTGCGCACCGAAGATGCGTTGCAGCGTCTTCTGGCCGGAACCGGGCTTTCCTATCGGATCGGATCGAACGGGGCGATCACAATCGTCAGTACCGCACAAGGTGATGCGGATGGTGCGACGTCGCTCAGCCCGATCCTGGTTGAGGCAAACACCCATACCGATGATCACATTGGTGCGGCAGACCGCGCACAGTCGATCTATGTCACGCCCGAGGATTTTGAACGCCGCAATCCCCAAGACGTCAAGGACGTGTTTGCCGGCCAGTCCGCCGTGTCGGTTGGGGGATCGGTGCCGTTGAACCAGAAACTTTATGTCAATGCGATCGAGGAAACCAATCTTGCCATCAGCATTGATGGTGCGCGTCAGAACAACAAGGTTTTCCACCACAGCGGTACCAACCTGATTGACCCAAGTCTTCTTAAGGCCGCACGTGTTGATCCCGGCGTTGCCCCGGCAGATGCCGGACCGGCGGCACTTGGTGGTGCGATTGTCTATGAGACCGTCGATGTTGCCGATGTACTGGAACCGGGTCGTTCGCTTGGCGGGTTTGCAAAGGCCAGCTACGACACCAATGGTGAAACCTTTACCAACGATCTGGCGTCCTATGGCCGTGCCGGCGGTTTTGAGCTTCTTGGCTATTTCAAATGGGCTAAGGGCGATGATTACGAGGCAGGTAACGGCGATCAGGTTCCCGGTACCGAAGCCGATATGCGATCCGGGCTGATCAAGTCGGCCTATGAAGCACAAAGCGGTCATCGGTTTGAATTTTCCGGTGAACAGGTACGCGACCGTGCACGTCGTCCTTACCGTGCGAACATGACGGATCTGACCAACCGCAATCAGCCAGACGAGCTCGGCTATGATATGCGCCGGCGCAACTTTACCTTCAATTACGGGCAAAACGGTGCAGATGGTCTTTGGGATCCCAGGGCGGTTCTTGCCTATAGCGAGACCTATCTTTACGCGCCGCTGACCGAACAGGGTCGTGGAACCACCGGCAGTTTTTCCGGCAAGTTTGAAAATGATTTCAACCTGTCGGAACGCGATACGATTACGACCGGTGTCGATTTCTATCACGACACTGCCGAATATGATGGCCCGACGTCAGACCGCGAGGAAGAGGCAACCAATTTCGGTGGATATGCCCAGGCTCGTCTTCAGCCGCTTGATCCGCTGCGTCTGTCCTTTGGTTTGCGCGGCGACAGCCAGAAATTTGTCGGTCTTGACGGCACCGAAATTGAAAATGAAGGGCTGAGCGGCAATGTCGCCGCAGCGGTTGATGTCACCGAGTTCCTGACCATCAATGCCGGTTATTCCAATGTCTGGGGCGGTATTGCACTGGCGGAAAACTATGTGATGAACCCGGCCTGGGATTACAGCAAGGGCGTCAAACCGGTCCGTGCGGAAAACTACACCACCGGATTTGAAGTTCAGCACGAAGGGTTTTCGTTCAATGCCGGCATTTTCCGCAGCACATTTGACAATGCGCGTGATCCGGGGTGGAGCACCGGACCGTCGGTGGTCGTTGATTTCGAAACCCGGGGCTATAACCTTGGTGCCGGATATAACTGGGGTCCGGGCTTTGCGCGGGTAACCTATACCGACAGTGAAATCACCCTGAATGGCAGCCCGGCGGATTCAGATGGCACACAGTATCTTGGTGCGCCGCTGGGTCGGGTCATTGCCCTTGAAGCAGCCCATATGATCGAAGGCATTAACCTGACCATCGGGGGCACGATTGATGCGGCGTTGAAAAACACCGATACCGCCGATGCCGGTGGCACAGCCCAGGAAGCCTATGAAGTTGTCGGGCTTTATGCCGAATACAAGCCCGAAGCGGCCGATTACCTGACACTCCGGATCGAAGCCAACAACATTTTTGATGAAGAATATGCTGATCGCGGAAGCTATGGGCAGGACTTCACCAATGTGGTTCCGCTTTATGAGCCGGGTCGTTCGTTCCTGCTGATGGCAAAAGCACAGTTCTGATCTTGCCAAAAGATAACCGGTCTTGCCGGGGCAGCGTTTGCTGCCCCGGATTTTGCTATTTCAAGGGTGGGTCATGACAGTTGTTCTGAAATCCTTATCTGTTCTGTTCTTCTTGATCGTGGCGATGACGACTGCGCGCGCCGAAACGATCGAGGTCACCGATCTTGCCGGGCGCAAGGTCAGTATCGAATTGCCGGTCACGCGCCTGGTAATCAGCGAGGGACGCTATATTCCGTTGCTGGCATTGTTGCGCCCCGATGATCCGGTTGCCGGGATTGTCGGCATGATGACACCGCTGAGCTGGACCCATCCCGGACTTGAAACACAGCTTTATGAACGCTTTCCGCGGGCTGCTGATATTCCGCTGTTCGGGGGGCGCAACGAAGACAGCATTTCGGTGGAAAAGATCATTGATCTTGCCCCGGAACTTGCGATTTTCGGCCTGAATGATCATGGGCCCGGTGCAAAGAATGCCGAACTGATTGATCAGCTGACCGCAGCGGGAACGAAGATCGTTTTCATCGATTTTCGGGCCGACCCGCTGCATA
The DNA here is from genome assembly GCF_023588965.1 of Thalassospira sp. GO-4. Lineage (NCBI taxonomy): Bacteria > Pseudomonadati > Pseudomonadota > Alphaproteobacteria > Rhodospirillales > Thalassospiraceae > Thalassospira > Thalassospira sp. GO-4. The sequence goes on along the minus strand of NZ_CP097807.1, from coordinate 2,311,392 downwards.
ACACATTGCCGTCGGTCAAATTGCTGGGACAGCTTTTGGGCGCGGAAAAGCGAGCCGCGGAATATAGCGCATTCTATCAGCAACGCTTTGACCTGATCAAACAGCGTGTCGCCACGGCCAAAACCCGGCCGACCGTATTCTTGCAAGCCCATCCGGGGCGGTATGAATGCTGCTGGGGGATGGCTGACGGGATGCTTGGTCCGTTTGTCGGGATTGCAGGCGGGCTTAATATTGCCGATGCGGTTGCCCCCGGACCCACAGCACAACATACAGCCGAGTTTCTTCTGGTTGAAAACCCCGATGTGTGGATCGGGACGGCGTCGGGCATCTATGAGGAATTCATTGCCGGTGCAGAACCGGTCGCACTTGGCCCGGGCATGACGCGCGAAACGGCGTCTGAAAGTTTGACGCGCTATTTGTCCGCACCGGAATTTGCCGCCCTTGATGCGGTTCGAAACGGCCGGGCACACAGCATATGGCACAATTTCTATAATTCTCCGTTCAATATCGTCGCACTCGAAGCCTTTGCCAAATGGATCCATCCCGATCTTTTTGCCGATATCGATCCGGTCGATACCTTGACCGAAATCTATGAAAAGTGGTTGCCATTCGAATTGAACGGCGTTTACAGCGCAACGGTTGATCATCAGAAATGAGTGTCGGGGAAACGTCGCTTTATCAGCGTTTCGGAACCATTCAGCAACGGCGGGTTCTGACGGTAACGGGACTTGCAATCGGGCTTGTGGCCATGCTTGCGCTTGATCTTTGGGCGGGCCCGGCGGGGCTTGGCTTTGGCGATATCGTGACCGGGCTTTTCTGGCCCGATCAGCTTGATCTGAGGCCGCGTATCATTTTGTGGGATGTGCGCCTGCCCGATGCGTTGATTGCACTTGCGGTCGGGGCGGCCCTTGGACTGGCGGGGATTGAAACCCAGACCATTCTCGATAACCCGCTGGCCAGTCCGTTCACGCTTGGTGTGTCATCTGCTGCGGTATTGGGCGCAAGTCTTGCGATTGTTGTGGTTCCGGTCGTGCCATTGGTGGGTGAGACAGCGGTTCTTCCGGTGATGGCGATGGTCTTTGCGCTTGGATCGGGGGCCTTGATCCTGATGATTGTGCGATGGGCGAACGGGGCACGTGAAACGGTGGTTCTGTTCGGGATTGCGCTGGTGTTTCTGTGCAATGCGCTAACGGCGGGTTTGCAATATCTGGCCAGTGCAGAAGCGATTGCACAGATCGTTTTCTGGACCATCGGCAACCTTACGCGGGCGGGTTGGATTGAGGTCGGGCTTGTCAGTGCGTGTTTTGTGTGTGTCCTGCCATTTTCATTGCGCCATGTCTGGGTGATGACATTGTTGCGCGGTGGTGAGGCGCACGCACGCAGCATGGGGATCAATGTCGGTCGATTGCGCATGTGGGTGATTTTGCGGGTGTCGGTACTGGCGGCGTTCGCGGTTTGTTTTGTGGGTGCAATCGGTTTTATCGGCTTGGTCGGGCCCCATATTGCGCGACTGTTGCTGGGCGAAGATCACCGGATGCTGGTGCCTGGTTCGGCATTGTGCGGGGCCTTGATCCTGTCATGTGCGTCATTCCTGTCAAAGGCGCTGATCCCCGGTGTGATCATTCCGGTCGGCATTCTGACAGCGGTTGTCGGGGTTCCGGTGTTTCTTGGTCTTTTATCCGGGCGGAGGCATCGGGCATGACGGTATTTGGCGCAACCGGTATCACTGCAAAATATGGTCAGGTCACGGTTCTTGACCAGGTTGATCTTCCGACCCTGAATGATAACGAGGTTCTTGGCCTTCTGGGGCCGAACGCGTCGGGGAAATCGACCCTGATGCGTTGTCTTTCCGGGGAAAAAAGCACGACCGGGCACATTACGATTGATGGGCGAACCCGTGCCGACATGGGCCATGACGGATGGCATCACAGGTTGGCAAGCATGCCGCAATCGCCGCCAAACCCGTCGGCGCTTTTGCCGACCGAACTGATGTGGAGCACGGCACGCGCGCTTGATCTTGATGTTTCGGACCGCGAACTGGCCGATCAGATCGAAGGCATTTTTGCCCGGCTCGGGCTTTCGGAATTCGCGTTGTCGCCTTTGCATACCTTGTCCGGCGGTAAGCGGCAGCTGGTTGGATTGGCGCTTGCGCTGATGCGTGATCCGGATGTCTTGTTGCTTGATGAACCGACATCGGCACTTGATCTGCACTGGCGGATGGTGGTGCTTGATCTGGTGCGTGAACGGCTTTCGGATCGGGGCGGCGTGGTTGTTGCAGCGTTGCATGATCTTGATCTTGCGGCGCGCTATTGCGACCAGATCGTGCTGTTGCATGGTGGAAAGATCATTGCATCTGGCGATCCGCAACATGTCCTGACGCCTGCGAACCTGGCACGGGTTTACCGTGTGGAAACACGCGTGACCCTTGATTGCGACGGACGACCGCTGGTGCAGGTCATCAGGCCGCTTCGGGATGGTGAAGCGGCCTGATCGGATTGGCTTTTTCGGGTTTTATGCCCGTTTAAGGGTGCTGTCGCCGCCGGTCGTCAGGGACTGTGCATCATGCAGGCGGCGATAGGCCCCGTCTTTGGCCAGAAGGGCATCATGGCTACCCTGTTCGGCGATGCCGTCTTGGGTGATGACAACGATGCGATTGGCATTGCGGATGGTGGCAAGGCGATGGGCAATGACCAGGGTCGTGCGCCCCTGTGCCAGTTCATCAAGCGATTGCTGGATGGCGCGTTCGGTTTCGGTATCAAGGGCCGAAGTTGCTTCGTCCAGGATCAGGATCGGCGGGTTTTTAAGGAAAATCCGCGCAATCGCAACGCGCTGTTTCTGACCGCCGGAAAGCTTGACCCCGCGTTCACCAATCACGGTATCAATCCCGTCGGGCAGGGTCGCAATCAGATCATCAAGACGGGCCCGGCGTGCCGCATCGACGATTTCATCATCGCTGGCGGTCAGGCGGCCATAGGCGATATTTTCGCGCAGGGTTCCGGCAAACAGGAAGACATCCTGTTGTACGATGCCGATCTGTTGACGCAGGGATTTCATGGTGATGTCACGGATATCGCAGCCATCAATCATGATGCGGCCACCAGTGACATCGTAAAAGCGCGGCACCAGCGAACATAGGGTGGTTTTCCCCGCCCCGGACGGGCCGACAAAGGCCACGGTTTCACCGGCTTCGATCGCGATATTGATATTGTTGAGGATGGTGCGATCGGGGCTATAGCCGAAATCGACATTTTCAAACACCAGATTGCCCCGCAAAACGATATCATCACGCGCGGTCGGCCGGTCGATAATGTCGGGCTCGGTTGCCATCAATTCCTGATAATTGCGGAAACCGGCAATGCCCTTGGGATAGGTTTCAACAACGGCCGCGATCTTTTCAAGCGGCTGATAAAACACATTGACCAGCAGCAGGAACCCGACAAAACCGCCGATGCTCAGCCCGCCGGTCACGACGTAATAGGTCCCGGCCAGCAGGATCACCACCTGAACAATGCGCATGCCCAGATAATTGATGGCAAGGCTGATCGCCATGATGGCATAGGCCTGAAGTTTGACTGTGCGGTATTGTTCGTTGTCCTTGTGGAACAGGGCGCGTTCATGTTCTTCGTTGGCAAAGGCACGCACAACGCGAACACCGCCAACATTTTCCTCGATCCGGGCGTTGAAGGCGCGCACCCGGCCAAACTGGCTTTGCCAGTTGCGGGTCATATCGCCGCCAAACCGCACCACCAGCCACATGATCAATGGGGCAATGGTCATGGCAATCAGTGCAAGTGGCACATGCACCATGAACATCAGGATCAGCGCACCGATAAAGGTCATTACCGCGACAAATAGGTCCTCGGGGCCGTGATGGGCGACTTCACCGATTTCTTCGAGATCCTTGGTCACGCGGGCAACCAGATGGCCGGTTTTCTGGTTGTCATAGAACCGGAAAGACAGCTTTTGCAGATGATCAAAGGCACGCCGGCGCATTTCCGTTTCAATCGTAATGCCCAGCACATGCCCCCAATAGGTGACAACCGCCATCAGACCGGTATTGATGACATAGACAATCAGCAAGCCGATCGCGGCAAGAACAATCAGAACCCAGTCCTGTTTGGGCAGCAACACATCGACGAAACCGGCAACCGCGACCGGAAAACCAAGCGCAAGGACGCCCGACAGAACCGCGCAGCCGAAATCAAGCATGAACAGGCGTTTATGGGGCAGGTAATAGGAAAAGAATTCTTTGATCATCAAGGGGATTCCAAGGAAAAAGTGGTCCCTTCTTCATATAGGAATGCTTCGCATTTTCATAGTTAAACTGTGCGAAACCCTGATGATCGTGCAATGGCCGGGATTCCTGAAATTACCGCCTGCCATCACCGGGACAGCAGGCGGTCATCAGATGTGTGGTGCGGCGGGTTTGGTGCTATTTCAACGCAACATAGGTTTGCCGATCAAGGGTCGCGATGCGCGCAGCACACGGGCAACCGGCCAGATCCCCGATCATGGCTTGAAGATCCCCGCCAAGGGTTTCAAGCAGATCCCGGGTGCGCTCGGGATGGGGCATGATATGCAGTTCGATATTGATGGCGGGCTGATCGGCAAGGCCGTAAACCGGGATCAGCGCCAATTGACAGGCGTTCGGGGCAACATTCAGCCGCTGGCAAAGGACATCGCGAAATTCGGGCAATGATCCGTGCAGTTCGGCCTGATTTTCGGTCCAGACGCTGTGATCGACATAAAGCTTGGCATTGGGCATGGGATTACCGGCGGTTTGAACATAGGGAATGGTTGAACGGTTTGGGTGGCATTGCGGTGCGGGGCTAATACAAAATCTGGATTTCCGGATCGATGACGACTTCAAGAAGCCGCGGACCGCTTTGCGCCATGAAGGACGCAAACCGGGCATCAAACTCATCAGATGACGTTACGCGTTCGGCGGGGCACCCCATGCCGCGTGCAAGTTCGACAAAATCAAGTCCCCGAAGTTCGATCCCCGGCACATCGCGCACCTGCAAGACCTTGCTAAAGGATCGCATCGCGCCATAGCCCCCGTTATTAAGGATAATCACCGCAAGATCCTGATCATGCTGAACTGCGGTCCAAAGGGCTTGGGGCGAATACATGAATGATCCATCGCCAATCAGGCAGATGACCTTTTGATCGAGTTGGGCAAGTCCGAAGCCGACCGCACCAGGCAGGCCATAACCAAGCCCGCCGCTGGCCATGGTAAAGAAGCGGTTCCAGGTCGCAATGCGGACATGATCCTGCAAGGCAGGGCGCACTGACGGGGTTTCTTCAAACAGAACCGTATTGTCGGTCATTTCCTGACCAAGGCGATGCAGGAAATAATCAGGCGAAATATGCGTGCCGCGATCCGGAACAACCGGTTTCGGGCGGGCAATAGGTTCGCTGTGTGCCGGGCGGGCATCAACCAGATCAGCCAGCATCGGCAACCCGAATGCAAGACTTCCGACGATGCTGGTACCAAGCGGGGCCGAAGATGCGGCATCGGGATCAGTGGTCAGATGAATGATCGTGGTGCCACTGTCGAGCAGATCGGACGAGCCGGGCACATGATAGGTAAAGACCGGTGCCCCGACAGCAATCACCAGATCATATTTGGTCAGCGTACCCGAAACCTTGGCCGGGGCGGCGGGCAGGAACCCGGCAAACAGATCGTGATGTTCGGGGAATGTAACCCGTGCAGCAAAGGGGGCGGCATAGACCGGGGCCTGAAGACGTTCGACCAGACGAACCAGCGCATCACCCGCACCTTCTTCGTCGACTTCAGCGCCAACCACAAAGGCAATCGATTTTGCAGATGAAATGGCATTGGCCGCATCGGAAATCATGCGCGGATCAGGGGCGGTCACCGACGATATCTGGCGCGGGACAAGCGGTTTGCACCGCACGTTCCAGTCATCGGCAGGAACCGAAACAAAGGTCGGACCATAAGGGCGCTGCATCGCAATCCGGTAGGCATGGGCAATGGCGGCAGGCACGTCTTCGGCCCGGGCGGGTTCGACGCTGTATTTCACATAGGGTTTTGGAAAATCGGCGGCATTGCTGGCACCAAGAAACGGCTGATTGGGAAGCAGTTCACGCGATTGCTGACCGGCAATGATCACCATCGGCGCCCGGTTGCGATAGGCCGTATAGACATTGCCAAGTGCATGCCCAAGACCGGCGGCCGAATGGACATTGACAAAGGCCGCCTTGCCGGTGGCACGCGCATAGCCGTCAGCCATGCCAACAACCGATGCTTCATGCAGGCCCAGCACATAGCGAATATCCTCCGGCCAGCGATCGAGCATGGCCAGTTCGGTTGATCCCGGATTGCCAAAAAACGTATCGACCCCGACAGAACGGAAGAAATCGAACGTTGCTTCGCGAACGGTTGTCCAGTCACCGGATTTTCGGGCGTTAAGTGAAGATGGCATGCGTTGGCATCCTTGGCTGCGATAAGGTGGCGAAAAGGGGCCGGTTGCCCATACGGATCGGCAACCGGCAAACTGGATCGATCGGGTCAGATCAAGACGTGCCTGACCCGATCAGAAGCATGGCGATAAGGCCCGGTCAGGTCAGAACGGATAATGCTGATGGGGATCTTCGATGGTGATCCAGCGCAGTTCGGTGAACTGTTCCATGCCCTGCAAACTGCCGAACTTGCCATAGCCCGATGCCTTCACCCCGCCAAATGGCATCTGGGCTTCGTCCGCAACCGTCGGGCCATTGATATGGCAGATACCCGATTCAATGGCATCTGCGACACGCATCGCCCGGGTGATATCCGACCCGAACACCGATGCCGACAAACCATAGGCATTGTCATTGGCCAGTTCGATGGCGTGATCGGCATCGCGGGCACGCAGCACCGCGACAACCGGACCGAAACTTTCATCCCGGTAGATGTCCATATCCGGTGTGACCTTGTCGACAATGGTTGCCGGCATGATGGTGCTGTTTTCAGGAACGCCGCCCGATGCAATGACAGCCCCCTTGCCCTTCGCATCATCAACCAGATGACGCACCCGATCGATGATGTCGCGATCAACGACTGATCCCAGAATGACATCCTGCTTGGTGGCATCCCCGCAGGTCAGGGATTTGGCCTTTTGGGCGAAGCGGCGGACAAATTCATCCGCAATACTGTCATCGACAATGATGCGTTCGGTCGACATGCAGATTTGCCCCTGATTAAGGAAGGCCCCGAATGCGGCGGCATTAACCGCGGCATCAAGATCGGCATCTTCAAGAACAATCAGCGGTGCCTTGCCACCCAGTTCAAGCAACACGGGTTTAAGATGCTTGCCGGCCTGTTCGGCAATGATGCGCCCGACCCGGGTCGATCCGGTGAAATTGATCCGTTTGACATCGGGATGGGCAATCAGGGCCGAGACAACTTCGGGCGCGTCATCGGCGGAATGGGTAATGACATTAAGCACCCCCTTGGGCAGGCCGCCGCGCTGGAAAACTTCGGCAATCAGGCGGTGGGTATGCGGGCAGCGTTCGGATGCCTTGAGCACCACGGTATTGCCACAGGCAATCGCCATGACAACCGCACGCACCGCCAGAATAATCGGCGCGTTCCAGGGTGCCATGCCCACCAGTACGCCAACCGGGCGGCGCACCGACATGGCAAGCGATCCCGGCTTGTCGGTCGGAATGACTTCACCCTTGAGCTGGGTGGTCATGGCGGCAGCTTCGCGGATCATGCCCGAGGCAACTTTGACATTGAAGCCAAGCCAGACCTTGGTCGCGCCGGTTTCCTGTGCGGCGATCTGCATGAAGTCGGCAACCGCTGCCTGAAATTCTTCGGCAACCTTAAGCAGGATGGCGCGCCGTTCTGACGGGCCGGTTTTCGACCAGGTCTTGAACGCATCGGCCGCGGCCTTGACTGCAAGGTCGACATCGCCACTTTTGGCTGCGGGCGCGGTTGTCACGACCTCGCCGGTGACGGGGTTCTTGCGATCAAACATTTCATTGTTGATTGATTGGGTCGGGCTGCCCCCGATAAGCATGTCGATATTCATTGCGATTTCCTTCCCTGTGCTGCGCAAATTCGGTGTTGCAGCGTTTTATGATGGTTGTTGTGCCGGGTGTTTCATGCGGTGCGCCATCCCGATCAGGTTTCGGGCACCAGAATGAAGTCAAATTTCGATACCCATTTTGTGGTGCCATCCGGGTTGGGTTCGAACGGGGCAACAAGGGTTTCCTTGACGCCAAATACCGTGTCGGATGACAGATACGGGTCGTCTCCGACAAAGGTGTGAGTCACCAGTTTCTGATATCCCGGTGCGGTAACCAGAAAATGGGTATGGGCCGGGCGAAACGGATGGCGTCCAAGGGCAGCCAACATCTTGCCAACCGGGCCGTCATCGGGGATCGGGTAGCTGACCGGTTTGATACCGATAAAGCTGTATGCGCCGTCCGAACCGGTGACGAAGATGCCGCGATTGTTCCATTTGGGCTGACTGTCAGGTTGCTGGACGTCGTAATAGCCATCGGCATTGTCCGACCAGACATCAATTTTAGCCCCTTTGACCGGATTGCCATTCAGATCAAGAACCCGGCCGGTAAACAGGCAGGGTTCGCCTTTGCCATCAAGCGAGATGCTGTCGCCCATCTGGCGGACCGGCGCGTCCTTGACGTGGAAGGGACCAAAAACAGTGTTTTCGGTGGCACCGTCCGGGCGCCGGTTATTGATCGCATCGACCAGCATCGAGACACCCAGAACGTCGCTTAGTAGAATGTATTCCTGGCGTTCGGTACTACAGATCTGACCGGTTTTGGTCAGAAACGCGATGGCGCTGTTCCATTCGTCTTCGGTCAGTTCGACTTCCTTGACGAAGGCGTGCAAATGTTTGACCAGTGCGGTCATGATGGTTTTCAGACGCGGGTCAATGTCATCGCCCATCCGGGCATTGACGGTCTGGGCTGAATTTTCTTCGGTGAAAAAACCGGTCATGATGTGACTCCCGTTTCTGGACGAACCCCGTCATAGGCATTTTGCAGCAGGGCCCGAATGGCCCGGCGTTCGATTGCGACAGGATTCCAGTAGGGATTTTGCACAGCCAGATCAGCAACCCGGTCCAGATCACGCTCGGCAACGCCAAGGGACTTCAAATCCGTCGGTGCGCCAAGTTTTCCGGCAAAATCAAAAAGCCCGCCGCCAGCGGAATCGCTGCCAAGAATGGCAGCAAGCGGGGCGAGTTTTTCAGGTGCAGCGGCTTCGTTATAGGCGGTGGCATGCGGAAGTATGATCGCATGGGTCGCCGCGTGCGGTAAGTTCAGGGTACCGCCAAGAGTGTGACAAAGTTTGTGATGCAAGGCCATGCCAACCTGTGCCAGCACCGCCCCGCATGTCCAGGCCCCGAACAGGGTGTCTTCACGGGCATCCAGATCATCAGGCGATGACACCACCACCGGAAGACCGGTGACAAAGGCCCGCAAACCCGAAAGCGCAAGTTCACTTGAAAGGCGATTGGCATCGCGGGCGTAAAGGGCTTCGACCGCATGCGCCATGGCGTTCAGACCGCTTGTGACCGACATCGGAACCGGCAGGCTGCGCACAAGTTCCGCGTCATAAAGGATGGCTTCGGGCTGGACGCGTTCGGATTTCAGCGTCGATTTGACCCCGTTTTCGGTCTGCCCCAGAACCGGGGTTGCTTCGGACCCGGCATAGGTGGTGGGCAACACGATTTGTGGCAGATCGGTGTGATAGGCAATCGCCTTGCCCAGTCCGATCGTCGATCCGCCACCAATGGCAATCACGCAATCTGCATTGGATTTCTTGACCGTTTCCAGCGCATCCCGGGTGATATCAACCGGCGTGTGCATGGTGGCGCGGGTATAAAGACCGGCTGCACGACCGGCAAGCGTGTCAATAAGGGCTTCGCCCTGATCAACCTGTTCCGGAGTGGTCAGAACCAGTGGCCGTTTTGCCTTGATCGCATCAAGTTCGGGGCCAAGGTCGGAACGCCCGCCCTTTTGGAAACGGACCTGGACGGCGGTGCCTTGGCGGTCAAAGCCCACATTGAAAATCGACATGGATCACACCGCCTTTTTCTGGAAACCGGCGACATTGCGATACCCGGCTGCGACCTGTTCGAGTTCTTCGGGCGTGATCAGGTCTTCGATCCGGTCATCAGGGCCGGTGACACGCGATGCCGCGATATCAAGAACCCGTTCGGGGCCGCCCTGACGGTTACTGAGAACGACATTGGCCGTGGCGGGACGACGGTTGTTTTCATAGGCCAAAAGTCCGTCGGGACTGTTTTGCTGCCCCAGACATTCGGCCAGCATATGGGCATCAAGAATGGCCTGGCTGGCCCCATTGGCGCCGATCGGATACATCGGATGGGCCGCATCCCCCAAAAGGGTCACCCGCCCATCGGTCCAGAAATCCAGCGGGTCGCGATCAACCATCGGGAATTCGGTGACGATGTCGGTTGCTTCCATGATGGCGGCGCAATTCATGTCGCCCATCTGGAATTCGCGAAACGGCGTGATGTAATCAATTGTCGCACCACGGGTCCAGTCGGCATCGTCAATGTGGCGCGGGCTGCTGTGGCGCAGTTCCGCCACCCAGTTTGTCAGTGCCTTGCCCTGTTTGCGCAGTTTTTCACTGATCGGGTAGGTGACGAATTTCACATCGTGATCCCCGGCAATCACCATGGTTTTGCCATCGCCGATCATGTCCATTTCAACAGCACCGCGGAACATCATGGTGCCTTCATATTTCAGCGGGCCTTCGTCGGGATGCATTTGCTGGCGGATTTGGGAACGCAGTCCTTCTGCGCCGATCAGGAAATCGGCGGCAAATTCCGATCCGTCCTGAAACAGGACGGTCACCCCGTCATCATTTTGACGATAACCGGTCACCGGGTTGCCGGTCTGAACCGATCCGGGGCCGACACGGTTATGGACTTCGGACAGCAACAGAAACTGCAAGGCGCCGCGATGGATTGAATATTGGGGGGCGGGGAAGCCTGCTTCGACGCAACGCGGGTCGGACTGGATCACATGCCCGAATTTGGTGCGATATTCGATGCATCGGGTGCGAATGCCGGTGAAGTCAAGTTTGTCACCCAAGCCAAGATCATGCAGCAATTTCGACGAATGGGGCATGACATTGATGCCAACCCCCAGCGGTTTGATTTCCTTTACCGCTTCGAAAACTTTCACATCGAAGCCCTTGCGATGTAGATAAAGTGCCGCCGTCAGGCCGCCAATGCCAGCGCCCGCAATTGCAATGGTTGTCATGGATGTTCTCCCGAGTTAGCTTGGTATGCCTTGTTTTTCTGACGAAAGAGTGCAAAGTCTTCCGTGCGCCATGTTGTGGTGATTGTTCCGCGACACGCGGTTTCGAACAAGCCACGCAACGGATTTAAAATTTCAATATTTCAACATTTGGATGGCCGATGACCCAGACGCATCTTGATCGGGAACGCTATGTTTTGGGAGACCCGTCCGATCATGTCGGCTTTTTGAATTGCGAACGTATTGTCGAGCGCAGCCATATTCACGGCTGGTCGGTCGAGCCGCATTATCACGAAGGTCTGGCCCAGATGTTTGTGTTTGGCGACGGACGGGTGAAGGGGCAAATTGATTACCTGTCACGCGATATCGTCGGGCCGGCCATTGTGTGGTTGCCCGCACTTTGCAGTCATGCCTTTGACTATCAGGTTGGCATGAATGGCTGGGTGATCACGGTTCCGACCATTGATGTGATGCGGATTGGCAAACATAACGGCTGGTGCCAGAACTGGATCGGGCGGCCGCAACTGGTTGTCGGGGCGTTGCATCGTGATCTTTTGACCGAGACACTAGGACTGGTTCAGCAGGTTGAAAAGGAACATAAAAAACTGGGCGAGGAGCGCAATGTCGCACTCGAATCCCTGTTCATGTTGTTGCTGATTTCGCTTAATCGCGGATTGTCGGCCAACCCCGATTTTAATGATCAGTCATCGGGCCGCCAACAGCAACTGGTCAACCGGTTCCAGACCCTGCTTGAACAGCACGAAACCGACAAGTTTTCGGTGGCGGACTATGCCGGCATGTTGTCGGTTACCACCACCCATCTGAGCCGCACGGTCAAGACGGTTACCGGTAAAACAGCCGGGGAAATGATCAGTGACCGCCTGTTGCTGGCTGCCAAGCGCAAGCTGGTTTTTTCCGATCTGCCGATTTCCGAGATCGCCTATATGCTTGAATTTTCAAGCCCGTCCTATTTCACCCGGTTCTTTTCCGCCCAGGCCGGTGAAACACCGCGCCAGTTCAGAACCCGGATGCGTGAAAGTTCCTGACCGCCTTGTCGGATGGCTGGTTAACTGGGGGCAAACGGGTTTGGATGGCGGGTGTTGGCGGGGGGAGGCAGGATAGAGGGTTCTGCGCCAGAGACGCCGGCGCCAGAAGGTCAAGTGCGCCAGATCATTGGGTCACGCAGGATGCTGTATCCGTGCCGATGGCCCAAACAGGTTTGGGGGTGCTGCTATCCGTTTTTGGGGCGCGTGCTGGCGCGTTTGATCAGTTGCGCACCAACCAGCACCTTGACCGCAGGGGGCATGGTGTCGGCATTGATCAGCTCATCAAGTACGGTGATCGCCATGCTGCCGATTTTGCGTTTGGACACATCAATGGTGGTCAATGGCGGGTCGAGTGTGATGCTCATGGGAAGGTTGTCAAAACCGATCACCGATACATCTTCGGGCACCTTGTAGCCTTTTTCCTTCAGCGCCTTGGTAAAGCCATAGGCCATGATGTCATTGGCACAAAAATAGGCCTCGGCGATGTCATTGCCCAGGGCATCAACGCTGTCTTCATAGGCCGATGACAGGGTCGATCCGATCGACAACACATGTTCAGGGGCCACCGGCAGGCCAAGGGTTGCCATGTTGCTGATAAAGGCGTCCTTGCGCAGGGCAAAGTTCCGGGTCTGGGTTTCACTGCCGACATAGCCAATTTTAGTAAAACCAAGACTTTTTAGGTGCTCAAGAACGGTGTAAACCGCGTCGCCATTGTTCATATCGACAAAATTGGCTTCGACCAGATCATAGAAAGTATCAATAAAAACAATCGGTAAGTGCAGATCCTGGATTTTCTGAATGTCTTCGCGGCTTAATTCCGTGCCCAGGACGATGACAGCGGTCGCATCCGAGGTCGCGAGAATGTCGGTAATGTCGTCTGCGGTAACATTCTCGTAGCTCAGGACCTGTAATTTGTAGCCCCGACTCGTCGCTTCTTGCGACATGCCATCAATGTAATCGGAAATGAAGTGGCTGTGGTCGCGGTTAACCGTATGACCGTGCTTGGCAATCTTGAGAAACTTGATGGTTTTCTGGGTTGTTGCGCGTTTTTTCGGTGTGCGCGGTGTGTAGTTCAGGGATGACACGACCTCAAGAACCCGCGAACGGGTGGTTCCGGAAATTTCGCCTTTTCCATTCAGCACGAGCGACACGGTAGACGGCGAAACGCCTGCACGTTCGGCAATCTCTTTGATCGTGGTTTTATTGTTTTTTTTCATATGGTTGTCCCCGGGGTCCCGTCCCTGAATTTTTCTTGTTTAGTTTGTTTAATAAACATTCTGCACGGCGCAATGCAACCTTGCACTGAGTATTTTAGTGAAAGTGCCTGCTTGCCAACATAAAAATGAGTTGGTAGTTTTAGTCAACAAAACAAAAAATTTACTAAACGCATAAGGGAGGATTTATGCGTACCAAAGACGGGCATTTCACTGTCCTGGTGGCACTTATTGTGGTGCTCATGACAGCTGGCGCCATTGTATCTGGTGGGAACTATCTCTCATTGTTTAACTTGCAGTCGATGGCCGGTCAGGTGCCGGAAATCGGGTTGCTGGCGATCGGTGTCATGCTGGCAATGTCGGTGGGCAATGGCGGTATCGAACTTTCGGGTATTGCGCTTGCCAATCTGTCCGGCGTTGCTGCGGCAACGCTTGTTGCCGGTCACTTTTCGGCATCAAGCGACCCGGGCATGTTTTCGCTGTTCTTCATTCTGGTTGCGCTGGCGGTCGGGCTGCTGGGCGGTTTGCTGAATGGATTGCTGATCGCGTATCTGAAAATCACGGCGATCCTTTGCACCCTTGGTACGCAGATGTTCTTTATCGGACTGGCGGTGGTTCTGTCCGACGGGCGGTCGGTGCGTGTTGGTGCGCCGGGCCCGCTTTATGAAATCGGCAACGGGTTCCTGTTTGAAATCCCGATCAGCTTTCTTCTGTTTATCGCGGTTGCCGGTCTGATCGGTTTTGTTCTGCGCTATACGCCGTTCGGTCTGTGGCTGATGCTTAACGGATCGAACCCCAAGGCGTCCGAATATGCAGGTTTTCCGCAGAACAAGGTGATTATCGCGACCTATACCGTCAGCGGCGTTCTGTCATCGCTGGCCGGTATCATCATCGCGGCACGAACCATCAATGTGAAATGGGACTACGGCACATCCTATCTTCTGGTGGCCATCCTGATTGCCGTCATGGCCGGGGTGCGTCCGGAAGGCGGATATGGACGTGTTGTCTGTGTGGTCCTGTCTGCCATCGCCCTTCAGATGATGTCGAGCATGCTCAACTTCATGGGGCTTTCCAACTTTGTCCGCGATTTTGCCTGGGGTGCCTTGCTTCTTGGCTTCCTGGCCATCGGACGGTTCCGTCTGACGGACTTTTTCAGTCCGCAATTTCGCGCGGTCACGGCATCTGTGCAACGCCCTCAAGCACGGAAATAAAAACAAGGAACGAGGGCACTGTCTGCCTAATAGAATTTTCCAATTCGGGAGGAAAACAATGAAAATTTCGACACTTTTGAAAAGCTCTGCCTTTGCGGTCGCTGCCCTGTCCATGGTCGGCGTTGCCGCACCGGCATCGGCACAGGATGGCAAGGCCATCACAACGGTTGTTAAAATCAGCGGCATTCCGTGGTTTGACCGTATGGAAACCGGCGTGAACAAATTCGCCGAACAGAACCCGGAAATGGACATTCGCCAGGTCGGTCCGGCAACTGCGGATTCCGCACAGCAGCTTCAGATCGTTCAGGATCTGGTGGCAACCGGTGTGGATGCGCTGGCGGTTGTGCCGATGGATCCGGATATTCTTGAAGGTATCCTGGGCCGTGCGATGGATCGTGGCACGATCATCGTCACCCACGAAGCCGACAACCAGGCCAACACCCACGCCGATATCGAGGCCTTTGACAATGCCGATTACGGTGCGGCACTGAACGAACGTCTGGCCCAGTGCATGGGCGGTGAAGGCAAATGGACCACCTTTGTCGGTTCGCTGGGCAGCCGTACCCACATGCAGTGGGTTGGTGCCGGTGAAGAAAATGCCAAGAAATATCCGGGCATGGAACTGGTCGATCCGAACAACGAATCGTTCGATGATGCCAACGGCACCTATGAAAAGGCCAAGGAAATCCTGCGCAAACACCCCGATATCAAAGGGTTCCAGACTTCGGCTGGTAACGATGTTCTGGGTGTAGGTCGTGCAATCGAAGAAGCAGGTCTGGCTGGCAAGGTTTGCCTGGTCGGTACCGGTCTTCCGAACCCGTCGGCAGCGTATCTGGATTCCGGTGCCATCACCGCGATCGGTTTCTGGGATCCGCAGAAAGCCGGCATGGCGATGAATGCGGTCGCGAAATTCATGCTCGAAGGCAAGGAAATCACCGACGGTATGGATCTTGGTGTTGAAGGCTATGAAAGCGTCACCGTCAAACCGGGTGCCGGCAAGGGTCTTCTGATTGTTGGTAACGGCATGGTGCTGGCCGACAAGGACACCTACAAGGACTACCTTTTCTAAGATCACCTGATGCCAGTGGTCCGGCGCAACGCACAATGCGCCGGACTGCATGGCTATGCCTGACAGAAACGTCAGCAGAAAGGGAATAACTGGTGACCAAGCAAGATCCGCAAAATCGCTGCTTCCTTGAGCTGCGAAACATCCACAAACGGTTTGGCGGTGTGCATGCCCTCAGAGGGGTGGACATGTCGCTTCAGGCTGGTGAGGTCTATCACCTGCTTGGTGAAAACGGATGTGGCAAAAGTACCGTAATCAAGATCATGGCTGGTGCGCATCCGCCCAGCGAAGGACAGATCATTCTTGATGGCGAGGTTCATGATGAACTGACGCCGATCCAGTCACTCGATTTCGGGATCGAGACGGTTTATCAGGACCTGTCGCTGATCCCCAATCTGACCGTGATGGAAAATGTTGCGCTTGGCGAGCAGCTTGTCGAAGGCCATGGTCGCCTTTTGCGCACGCTTGACCGCGCACGTTTGAAAGAAACCGCAACCAAGGCCCTGTCGCAGGTCGGGCTGAATGTTACGGCGGAATTGTTGTCGACCATTGTGTCTGACCTTCCGCTTGCCATTCGTCAGCTTGTGGCGATTGCGCGCGCCATCGCGTGCGAAGCGCGCCTTGTGATCATGGATGAACCGACCACGTCGCTGACCCGGCGCGAGGTCGAAAACCTGATTGATGTGGTGTCAAAACTGCGGTCGCGAAATGTGGCCGTGCTGTTCGTTACCCACAAACTCGAAGAATGTTACCGGATCGGTGGCCATGCCATCGTCTTCCGTGACGGCCAATGCGTTGCCCAGGGGCCGATCAACAATTACAGCCGCACGGATCTTGCCGAACTGATGACCGGACGCAAGATCAGTGAAAAACGTTATCGCACCGGGGCGCCATCGGCCGAAACCCTGATGGTGCTTGACCGTCTTGAAGTGCCCGGGCGTTTTCGCGATGTCAGCTTCAAACTGCATAAGGGCGAGGTTCTTGGCATTACCGGGCTTTCGGATTCCGGCAGGAACGAACTGGCACTTGCGATTGCCGGGATCAAACCGGCGGCCGGTGGTTCGATTTCGGTCAATGGCAAGCCGGTGCGCATCCATAGTGCGTCGGAATCAATTGATGCCGGGATCGGCTATGTCCCCGAAGACCGCCTGTCGGAAGGTCTGTTTCTTGACAAGTCGATCTATCAGAATGAAATCGCGCTGATCCTGCGCAAACTTGCCAGCAAGTTCGGCATTCTCGACATGAAAAAGGGCAAGGAAATTGCCCGCGACATTTCCGAAAAGATGCGCCTGAATACCGCCGATATCGAATTGCCGGTATCGGCACTTTCGGGTGGTAACCAGCAGCGCGTTCTGATTGGCCGCTGGCTGAGCATCGATCCGGAAATTCTGGTGCTGCACGGGCCGACGGTCGGTGTTGATGTCGGATCAAAGGATGCGATTTACCAGACCATCCAGAAAATGGCCGAACAGGGCATCGGACTTGTCATCGTCAGTGATGACCTTCCCGAACTTTTGCAGAATTGCGACCGCATTCTTGTGATGAGTGCCGGTGAAATCGTCGCCGATTTGAACGGCGCGGGCGCAAATGAAGACGAGATCTACCAGGCGATGCTTGGTTCAGTACAGGAAGGTGCAGCATGAGTGCGGCTGGAACCTCGCATAATCAGGCCGCGGCAAATGCCGGGCCGGGCGGCGGATTGAGCGGTCTGATCGCCAAACGACCGGAATTTGTCACCCTTGTTTTGCTGATGGCGATCTGTATCGCCGTGACAATTGCCAATCCGGCATTTTTGCAGCCCTCCACCCTGATTGATATCGGGCGGGCAAGTGTCGTGACCGGGCTGTTTGCGCTGGGCGTGTTTGTCATTCTTGCGGCGGGCGGGATTGATGTTTCCTTTACCGCCATTGCTGCATTGACGATGTATTCGATCACGCTTCTGGTTCAGAAATATGCGCCGGATCTGTCGATTGTTGTGGTGTTTGCCATCGCGATTGCCGGCGGTGTGTTTCTGGGCGTTGTGAACGGTTTTCTGGTTTATACGCTGCGCGTGCCATCGCTGATTGTGACCATCGGGACGCAGTATTTCTTCCGGGGCGGGTTGCTGGCCTTTATCGGGACAACCTGGATCATGGAACTGCCCGGGGAGATGGCGACATTCGGTCGTTTGTCGCTTCTGGAATTTGAAACCGCGAATGGCGCGATTGTCAGTCTTCCGGTTTATTTCCTGATCCTGCCGGTGGTTGCGGTTCTGACCTGGTGGATCATGCGGCGTACCCTGATGGGGCGGGCGATCTTTTCGCTGGGCGGCAATCCGGAAGTGACCGCACGTCTGGGTTACAACGTCAAAATCGTTCACCTGTTTGTTTTTGGATATGCCGGTGCATTGGCCGGTCTGGCGGGGATTGTCCATATCACCGCGAACCGGCTTGCCAACCCGTTTGATCTTGTCGGGACCGAGATTTCCGTGATCGCAGCCGTGGTACTTGGCGGGGCGCGGATCACCGGGGGAACCGGGTCGGTTATCGGCACCATGCTGGGTGTTTTGCTGGTGGTTGTTGTCGACAACGTTCTGGTGATGGTCGGCATTCCCAGCACCTGGCAGCGTGTGTTTGTCGGCGCGTTCATCCTGCTTGCCGCGGCCTTCTTTGTCACCCGACAGCGCAAATTCAAACCTGCGAAATAAAAGAGAAAATCATGAAAAAGTTTTTGAATGATCCCAAGAATTTCGTCGATGAGATGCTTGAGGGTATCTATCTCGCCAACAGTGACGTCACCTATGTCAATGATGACAAACGATGCTATGTGAAGGCATCTCCGAAACCGGGCAAGGTCGGTATTGCGACCGGTGGCGGTTCGGGTCACCTTCCGCTGTTTCTGGGCTATGTTGGCGAAGGCATGCTTGATGGTGCGGCCGTAGGCGGCGTGTTCCAGTCGCCCAGTGCCGAGCAGATGCTCGAAGTCACCAAATATATCGATCAGGGTGCGGGTGTTCTTTATATCTATGGCAACTATACTGGCGACATCATCAATTTCGATATGGCGACCGAACTGGCCGACATGGAAGACATCAAGGTTCTTTCGGTGGTCGGCAATGACGATGTTGCATCATCCGTGGTTGGCGAAGAACACAAGCGCCGTGGCGTTGCCGGGATCTTCTTCCTGTATAAGGCCGCCGGTGCCGCATCCGAAGAAGGCATGTCGCTTGAAGAAGTCGCCCGCGTTGCCGAAAAGGCAAAGGACCGAACGCGCACCATCGGTGTCGCGTTAAGCAGTTGCGTGATCCCGGAAATCGGCAAGCCGTCCTTTGAAATCGGTGCCGATGAAATGGAAATCGGCATGGGTATCCACGGCGAAAACGGCATCAGCCGCAAAAAGCTGACCGCTGCCGACCCGCTGGTTGACGAGATGATGGACAAGATCTTTGCCGAACAGGATTACAAGGCTGGTGACGGCGTTGCCATCCTGGTCAACGGCCTTGGCGGCACCCCGCTTGAAGAACTTTATATCCTGTTCCGTCGCGTCCATCAGCTGATGAGCGAACGCAAGGTCAACGTAAAGCATGTCTGGATCGGCGAGTTCGCGACATCAATGGAAATGGCCGGGGCATCTGTTTCGGTGCTGCATCTTGATGACGAACTTGATCGTCTGATGGCGGCCAAGGCCGACACCCCGTTCTTCAAACATTTTGCCAAGTAAGCCGAGGCCAAGATGGACAAGATTACCAGCGGTGACATCACCGCATTGTTCGAAGCCCTGCACGCGACGTTCCGTGACAAACGCGATGAACTGATCGCCCTTGATGCCAAGGTCGGTGACAGCGATCTGGGCATTACGATGAATGCCGCCTTCGAAGCAGCAGCGGCAACGGTCGCCGCCCAGACCGATACACCGATGGGCAAACAGTTCATGCTGGCCGGTGCGGCAATGGCAAAGGCCGCACCGTCAACCATGGGGACGCTGACCGCGACCGGGTTCATGCGCGGTGGCAAGGCGCTTGGCGATGCCGATGCAATCGGTGCAACCGAGATGGCCGCATTCTGGCGGGCCTATGCCGATGGCATTGCCGAACGCGGCAAGGCCAAGCTGGGGGACAAGACGGTTCTCGATGTTCTGGTGCCGATTGCCGAAAGCCTCGAAGCATCGGTTGCAGCGGGATTGTCACTGGCAGAATCCACAAGCAAGGCATCCAGCGATGCCAAGGCCGCGCTTGAGGCGACCAAGAACCTTGTCGCGCAACATGGCAAGGCCGCCGCCTTTGCCGAAAAAAGCAAAGGTCTTCAGGATGCCGGCAGCACGGTCGCGGCCCTTTTGATCGAAACGGTTGCAGAATTTTGCAACCGCTGATGCGGCGGCATGCGGTTCAGATTGGCCTCTCCCTCTGATCTGGTCGCATGCCGTGCCATCAAAAGTTTTCGTCTTTGATAAATGCAGGAACCCACCATGGAATACAGAACCCTTGGCCGATCCGGCTTGAAAGTCTCAGCCATTTCAATGGGCACATTCACCTTTGGCGGGCAGGGGCCGTTTGCCATGGTCGGCAAGCAGGGCGTGCCCGAAGCACGGCGTCTTGTCGATTGCTGCATTGATCACGGCGTGAATGTTTTTGATACCGCCAACATGTATTCGACCGGCCTGTCCGAACAGATTCTTGGCGAAGTTCTTGACGGGCGGCGTGATCAGGTTCTGGTGACGTCAAAGGCGCGCATGCGCATTGGCGACGGCCCCAATGACGAAGGTGTCAGCCGTTATCACCTGATCCGTGAATGCGAAAAGTCGCTGCGCAATCTCAGAACCGATCATATCGATATCTATTACATGCATGAATGGGATGGTGTCACACCGGTCGAAGAAAAGATGGCGGCCCTTGATACCCTCGTGACACAGGGCAAGGTGCGCTATGTCGGCTGTTCGAACTATTCGGGTTGGCACATCATGAAATCGTTGCAGGCATCCGAACGCGACCGTCGCGTCCGGTTCGTCACGCAGCAAATCCATTACACCCTTGAAGCCCGCGAAGCGGAATATGAATTGCTTCCGGTTTCGGTCGATCAGGGGTTAGGTGTTCTGGTCTGGAGCCCGTTGGCGGCCGGTTTGCTGAGCGGTAAACACACCCGCCAAAATCCTGTTGCAAAAGGGTCAAGGCAAGAGGCGGGCTGGACCGAACCACCCATCCGGGATCAAGGACGTTTGTGGGATATAGTTGACGTCCTGATCTCGGTGGGTGAAAAACACGGCGTTGAAGCCGCACAGGTCGCACTGGCCTGGTTGCTGACGCGCCCGGCGGTATCTTCGCTGGTTGTCGGTGGCAGTTCCGAACAGCAATTCATCAACAATTTCCGCGCGATTGACCTTAAACTTGATGAAGATGACCTGACCCGTCTGGACAAGGTCAGCCAGCCGCCTTTGATCTATCCCTACTGGCATCAGGGCCAGTTTGCCCGCGACAGATTCAGCGACGGCGACTGGGCCCTGCATAACCGGGCAGGCGACTAAACCGCCCCGAATTTCCCAATGCGCACATGATGAAACACCGTGACCGGTTGATATCGGTCACGGTGTTTTTTTTGTCTGTGTCGGGTCTGGTTGGTCCGTCAAACGGACCGACCTATTTCAGGTATTTGTTGAACCAGTCGATGGTGCGTTGCCATGCCAGTTCGGCGGCTTCCTTGTCGTAGCGCGGTGTGGAATCATTGTGGAAACCATGATTGGCGCCGGGATAGATATAGGCCTCATATACCTTGTTATTGGCTTTCAGGGCTTCTTCATAGGCCGGCCAGCCGGCATTGATCCGTTCATCAAGTTCGCCATATTGCAAAAGGATCGGTGCCTGAATGCGCGGAACATCGGCGGCATCAGCCTGACGGCCATAGAACGGGACAGCAGCACCAAGATCGGGATACGCAACCGCAGCCGCATTGGCGACCCCGCCACCATAGCAAAAACCGGTAATGCCGGTTTTCCCGGTGGTGGCTTCGTGGGCGGTCAGGAATTCAATGGCCGCAAAGAAGTCATTCATCAGTTTGGTCGGATCGACGGTACGTTGCAATTCGCGACCCTTGTCATCATTGCCGGGATAACCGCCAACCGATGTCAGACCGTCCGGGGCAAGGGCGATAAAGCCCGCCTTGGCGACCCGGCGTGCGACATCTTCGATATAGGGGTTAAGCCCGCGGTTTTCGTGGACAACCACAACACCGGGAACCTTGCCCGTGACATTGGCCGGTTTGACCAGATAGGCGCGGACCTCGCCATGGCCATTGGGGGACGGATAGGTGATATATTCGGCAACAATGTCGGGATCGGTGAAATCAACCTGATGGGCCATTGCGTAATTCGGGCTCATGGCATTAAGGATGGCCAGTGCCGTCATGCCGCCAACCGCATAGCGGCCCGCACGATCAAGAAATTCGCGCCGGTCAATCATTCCATGCGCGTAAAAATCATATAGTTCAAGCAGTTCCGGCGAAAAGTCCTTGGCAGTCAGACGTTCCATCATGCGCTCCTGTCCTGAGTGACACGGGGATTGGGGGGCTGGTGGTGACGGTAACAAAGACAAATCAGATCAACGCACGTCGCAGCAGGGGGCGCTGTTTTGCGTCCTGGCCCCTGCGTGCGAATGATTGTCATCTATCCTGATTTTTTCACAAGTCACAAACGCGCTATCACGGTCAAAAAGTAACCGTGGTCACATCAAGATCCCGATCCGTCCGGGCAAGGGGCGGCAGATATCGTTCGCGATGATGCTATGATGGAAGAACCCGGATCGGATCACCATTGATCCAGGCCAGCACCGCCTCAATCGTCTGGCCATAAAACACATCCCAGGTATGGCGGGTGACATAGCCCAGATGCGGGGTCAGCAACAGCTTGTCGCATTTGCGCAGCGGATGGGCAGCCGGTAGCGGTTCCTGATCATAGACATCAATACCTGCGCCGGCGATTTCGCCCTGGTTGACGGCATCAATCAGGGCAGCGTCATCGACAATCGGCCCGCGTGATGTGTTGATCAGAAATGCGGTTTTCTTCATCTGCCGGAATTCTTCGATGCCGATCAGGCCGCGCGTGCGGTCTGAAAGACGCTGATGGATGGTGACGAAATCGGCATCGCGCAACAGGGCTTCCTTGCTGGGTTTGTATTCAACACCGACTTCCTGACAGCGTTCCGGTGTCAGGTTGGTGCTCCATGCGGTGATGTGCATGTCAAAGGCCTGGGCGATTTTGGCGATTTGCGCCCCAAGCCGGCCAAGGCCGATAATACCCAATGTCGATCCGGCAAGATCCTGACCCAGCCCGATCTGCCAGCCGCCACTGCGCATCGAGGCATTTTCACCCACAATATTGCGTGCAAGTCCCAGCATAAGGGCAAATGCCAGTTCCGGTGTCGCGGTTGATGGTGATTCCGTCCCGCAGACCGTAATCCCGCATTCATGGGCGGTTGCCACATCAATTGCCGCATTGCGTTTGCCCGACGTGACGATCAGTTTCAGATTGGGCAGGCTGCGGATCAGGTCGCCGGAAATCGGTGTGCGTTCGCGCATGACACACAGGATATCAAACGGCATCAACCGGTCACGCAACGCATTCTTGTCGGTGATGGTGTCATGAAAGACCGTAATCTCGCCATGTGCCTTGACAGCAGACCAGTCAGCCGATTGCAGGGCAAGTTTTTGGTAGTCGTCAAGAATGGCAATACGCATGGTCGGGTGTCCTGTATGGGATAAGGTCAAATCATTTATATTCTGGCGAAAATCAGCGATGTATTGATGCCGCCAAAGGCGAAATTGTTGCTCATCAGATATTCGGCGGAAATGGTACGCGGTTCGGAGCGGATATAATCAAGATCGGCACATTCCGGGTCGGGCGAAACAAGATTTGCGGTCGGCACAAAGGTTTCGTCCCGCATCATTTCCAGGCCAAGCCATGCTTCGATCGCACCGCACGCCCCCAGCGTATGGCCGAAATGCCCCTTAAGGGTATGGATCGGAATGGCACGGTCAAATACGGCACGGGTTGCCTTGCTTTCGGCAAGGTCACCATGATCGGTCGCGGTGCCGTGACCATTGACGATATCGATATCGGCCGGCGACAGTAGCGCATCTTCAAGTGATTTGCGCAGGGCAATTTCCATCTTGTCGGCTTGTGGCTGGGTGATATGTGCGCCGTCGGAGTTTGAGGCAAATCCGACAATTTCGCCAAAGATGGTCGCACCACGGGCAACTGCATGTTCGTATTCTTCAAGGATCAGGGTTCCGGCACCTTCGCCAATTACCAGACCATCTCGGTTCTGGTCATACGGGCGCGGGGTAATGTCGGGCTGATCATTATTGTCGCTGGTGGCAAACAGGGTGTCGAACACCGCAACCATGGTCGGACAGAGTTCTTCTGCCCCACCGGCAATCATGACATCCTGCATGCCGTATTTGATGGCTTCATAGGCATAACCGATGCCCATGCTGCCCGATGTACAGGCGGTCGATGTCGGGATGATGCGCCCGCAAATGCCATACAGAACCCCGATATTGACCGCTGATGTGTGGCTCATCATCTGGATATAGCTGGTGGCGGTGATGGCGTTGCTGTCACCGGTTTCCATCAACCGGGTGAAACCCAGGACCGGCGGGGTGCTGCCAAATGACGACCCATAGGCAATCCCAAGGCGTCCGCCCTGCAAAATTGACTTTTCATCGCGAAGACCGGCGATTTCAAGCGCCTTGTCCGTGGCCGCAACCGACATCTGGGCAACGCGGCCCATGCTTCGCAACTGTTTGCGGGTAAATTTGCCTTTAAGGTTAAAGCCTTCTACCGGGCCGGCAAGCCGGGTACGAAGATCATATTTCCCGTCCCATTCATCCATGCGCCGGATGCCGGTTTCCCCGGCATTCATGCGTGCAGAAATGGTTTGCCAGTCATCACCAAGTGCGGTGATCCCGGCCATGCCGGTTACAACAACCCGTCTGGTCATAGCATCCCCCCGTTCACACTGATGACCTGGCGGGTGATATAGGATGCATCGTCACTGCACAGGAACGCCACAGCGGCGGCGATTTCGTCTGCCGTGCCGTAACGGCGCATCGGGATCATTGCCTTGACCTCGTCTTCCGGCAGGTCTTCGGTCATCCGGGTTTCGATGACGCCCGGTGCCACGGCATTGACCGTGATCTTGCGTTTGGCCAATTCAAGCGCCAGTGATTTCACCGCGCCGATAATCCCGGCCTTGGAGGCGGCATAATTGACCTGTCCGCGATTGCCCGCCAGTCCGGCAATTGACGTCAATGCGACAATGCGCCCGCCTTTGCGGCGCTGGATAATCGGCATGATCACGGGTTTGATCACATTGTAAAACCCGTCCAGATTGGTGTGCAGAACACTGTCCCAATCATCATCTTCAAGGGCCGGAAATGCGGCATCGCGCGTCAGTCCCGCATTCAGGACAACCCCGTATGGTGCGCCATGTTGCGCAATATCGTCTTCGATGGCGGTGCGTGTCGCATCACGATTGGCGATATCAAAACTGATCAGACGCCCGCTGCGTCCCGCGGCCATAACATCATCAAGAACCGATTGCGCACCATCGCGGTCCGAATTGTAATGCACGATGATGTCAAATCCGTCACGGGCAAGGCGTCTTGCAGTGGCGGCACCAATGCCCTTGCTGGCACCGGTTACCAGAATGGTCTGTGTCATGGCTGTGTCGTTTCTTGGTTGGTGGTCGTCATGGTGTCTTCGGGCTGATCCGGGGCAGATGCCGGCTGGAAGACATTGATCTGGGCGTTGACCAGAACGGTTTCACCGTTTCTGACCTCGCCTTCGAAGACGCCCATCTGGTCATCTTCGAAAATGTTTTTAACAAAGATATCAAGGCAACTGCCCGCAGCAAAGCCGTCGCAGGCCAAGGTCATCTTGCGTGTCCCCAACAAATAGCCGATGCGCGGCGGCGTGGTCGGGTCGGCCTGTTTGCCGCGCCAGCCACTATAGGCGGCGACGGCCTGGGCAATATATTCAATGCCGACATAGGCTGGAACCCCGATGCCGTCTTCGAAGAACATGCTGTTTTTATGAATGCGAACACGGGCATGCAGCCGGTCAGGGTCGGCAGAACATACTTCATCAATCAGCAGCATCGGGGCTGCGTGCAGGACAAGTTCGTCAACCGGTGGCATCAAGGACGGGGTGTTATGTGCAGTCATGATGACGGACCAATACGGTTAAATCCCCGCCCCAGAATGACGGATACATTGCTGCCGCCAAAGGCGAAGGAGTTGCTCATCATTGCAGATTGTTCAGCCGGTGCAAGTCGTTGGCCGACAGTTTTGACAAGATTGATTTTCGGGATGTCCGGGTCGGCTACGCCGTCCCAGATATGACGGGGCAGCGGGGGGCCGTTTTCCATTTCGGTCAGGGACAGCCAAAGAATGGCGGCCTCAATCGCGCCTGCGGCACCAAGTGTATGACCGGTCATGGGTTTGGTCGAACTGACGGCAATGTCATGATCAAAAACCTGATGAATCGCGCGTGCTTCCATGCTGTCATTAAGCGGGGTCGCTGTGCCATGCATATTGACATAGGACACCGCCGCCGGGGACAGACCCGCCTGATCCAGGGCGGCCCGCATGGCCGCGGTCGCACCGATGCCATCGGGATGGGGGGCGTTGGGATGATGGGCATCGGATGTTTCCCCAACACCGAGCACCGAAATATCCCCCCGGTCCGGGCGCATGACAAACAGGGCCGCACCTTCGCCGATATTGATGCCGTCACGATTGATGCTCAGTGGATTGCAAATCCCCGTTGCAACCGAGCTTAGCGAATGAAAACCCCGAACAGTCAGACGGCACAGGCTGTCCACACCCCCGACCAGTACGGCATCGCAAAACCCGGCATTCATCAGGCGTATTGCCGCGGCAAAGGCCTTGGCACTTGAAGAACAGGCTGTTGAAATCACATAGGCCTGATTTTGCAGACCAAGGGCATCGCGCAGGAAGTCTGCCGGTGATCCGATTTCCTGATGTTCATAGCGGAAGGTGTCCGACCATTTCCCGGTCGCAAGTTTTTCACGATATCCCGACGTGCCTTCTTCGATCCCCGATGTGCTGGTGCCCAGAATGATCGCCACCCGATCCTTGCCGAATGTTGCGATGACATCGGAAATTTCATCGGTGATCTGGTTGGCCGCCGTCCATAACAGGCGATTGTTGCGCGTATCATAGTGGCCAAGATGGTCGGGCAGGGCATCGGGCGGGCTTGTGACGGTGCCAAGGATGGTGCTGGCATCGACCAGATAATCGTCATGCAGGATCATGTCGGCGGGGCGGTCGCCAAACAGGGTTTCTGATGATTGTGCCTTGCCCGATCCCAGTGCCGATACAACACCAAGGGCCGACAGAAAGGCGGGTTTTCCGGTCGCTGTCATGGTGCCATCCGCTGTGAATTGATGGTTAGTGTGTATCCATGGCGCGCGTTATGCAATGTTGCCGTTCCCTGCCAGGGATCGGTTGCGGGACGTGTGACCGTGATCAGGGCATTTTGGGTATGATCGGAATGGATGATCCTGCCTGACGGGGTCTGTTGGATCGTCATGCCGGGGCCAAGTGCATTTTTAACATCGTCAAGCGGCCAGTATGTGACAAACATGTCAGCCAGCAGACGGCGCGCATCAATCCGGTCGGGCAACCAGTCAGCGCGTGTGACATTCAGTGCGCTTTCCGTCCAGTCGATATCAAGGGCACGCCGTCCCAAACCGTCAAGCACCGTAACCATGACGTGGTTGGTGGTGATGGCAATGCGGGCGATAAAGGTTGTGCGTTCCTTTGTTTCAGCCGCTTCCGGATCGGTCCAGGTTGCGCTGACCTGTTGGGCAATATTGATCGGGTCGGCAGCCTTCCATGGATTGGCAGGCAGGGTCAGGAAAACATCGTTTTCACCATCGGGCACCACCAGATCACGGACAGACGCATTTACCGGATCGCCATCCGGGCGATCGGCAAATTGCGGGCTGCAGGCACCGAGCATTGCGGCAACCATGATGGTCAGGACGGATCGCATAGGTCGTGCAACATCTTAAGGTAATGATCGGTTTTGTTTACAAGCGGATTGTCGAGATTCCAGGCGTATCCGGCAAGGATCGAAACAACCATGCGCTTGACCTTGGTGTCTTCGGTCGGCTGATTGAAAATGATGGTCTGAAGTCGCCCGTCATACCACGCGTCGACATAGGAACGAAAGGTCGCAACACCACGTTCAAGCGGAATGGCATAATCGTTTTGCCAATCGACATTCTTGGCATTGTGACGATTGATCAGAACGTTGGCCGCCATTTCGGCCGACTGCATGGCGATGGTGACACCCGATGAAAATACCGGATCAAGGAAGCCCGCCGAATTGCCAAGCAACGCATATCCGTCGCCGAACAGCTGATCGGACTGGGCGCTGTATCCGGCAATCGCATTAAGCGGACGGATCGGTCTGGCATCGGCAAGGATGGTTCCAAGGCGGGTATCGGCAATCAGTTGATCAAAGATCGCCTGTTCATCCATTGATGACCATCGGGGATCCTGATCGGGGAAAATCACGCCGACCGATGATGTGCCGTCCGAAAACGGAATCAGCCAGTACCAGACTTCCTGATGGGTCGGGTGAACCGTGATCAGGATTTTGTTCCGGTCGTGATCGGTTGGCGACATGTTGTCTTGAACATGGGTAAACAGTGCCCGCCGTTCGATGGATTGGCCGGATCGCGCAATGCCCAGCATCCGGGGCAGGACGCGTCCATATCCGCTGGCATCAAGGACAAATGACGCGCGCAGTTTGCCGGTTTCGCCACGGTCATTCTGAAATGTCAGTTGGCAATCGCCATCGGTCAGGCTGGCTTCGGTAACCTTGTGCGCGAACCGGATATCAATGCCCGCGGCAATGGCGGTATCGGTCAGGATTTTGTCAAATCGCGCGCGCTGGACCTGGAATGTGGTGCCCCAGCCTGATGGTTCGAAATTCTTGCGAAAATCGATGGACTGATACAGCGGGCCACGTTCGAAAACCGCACCGTTCTTGAACTGAAACCCGGCCTTTTGAACCGCATCAAGAAGGCCCGCGCGTTCAAGGATGTTCATGCAGTTGGGCAACAGGCTTTCGCCAATGACAAAGCGCGGAAATGTCTGTGCCTCAAGCACGGTGACATGCATGCCCGCATCATGAAGCAATTTTGCCGCCACGGCCCCGGCCGGTCCGGCGCCGATGATCGCAATGTCGCAATCGTGCATTATTGGTGTCCCCTGGATTGCGGGTGGGTGGTGCGCTGGTCGTTGCCTTTATGCCCGGCGCACATCCAGTATGACAGCACCCACGCCGATATCAGCCCGATCGAAATGATGGTGCCGATGGCATTGACCACCGGAACCGAACTTGTCGCCAGAAGCCCGAATGCCAGAACGCTACTGATCAGTGACAGGAACACGGCAAACCGGGTTGAATCCTGTGTGCCGTGTTGGCGGCTTTCGGATGTAAAGATCGCGTAATCCGCGCCAATGGCAAACACCAGAAACAGCGCCATAATGGCAAAGAAATTGATCGTCACACCAAGCACAAAGGCCCCGCTTACAGCACAAAGGATGGCAATCAGCGGTGCGGCCACGACATGCAGCCCGTCAGGAAACCCGTATCGCAACACCGCAACCAGTCCCGCAACAAGCAGCGACACACCAAGCGCGATGCTGGCCCAGACACGGTATCGGGCAAACTGACCGGTGATGGTTTCGCGCGGATTGATCAGGCGGGCCTGCCCGATATGCGATATCGCATCGCGCACCGCATCGACGTCCTTTACCGCACTAAGGCGGATGATAGCGGTTTCACCGCGTTGCAGGCCGGATAATCCGGGAATGGCTGCAAGAATTTCCGGGGCGGGTTCAAGCGGGGTTTGGGTGTCTTGTGGGCTGGAAATGTCCACCGGAATGACGGCCTGTAATTGCGGGCCGAATGGTTCAATCAATTGCGATGTGATCAGGGCGCGGTTGGCGTTCTGGCGGCTGATGGACGGTATGACATCGGACAGGCCAAACAGACTGCCGATACGTCCATCGGCAATCAGCGGACGCAATGCATCGCGGACGGCTTCGCCGGTTTCAAGGCGGTCCTGAATGTTATCGCCATCCACCCGGATGAACTGCGGGTTCCCGACCATGCCAAGGGTCTCGCCAATCATCCGTGCATCGGCAATCAGGGCGTCATCCCCATGGCCAAGGGCGGCGATATCATCATTGGCGGGCAGATAAAATGCCGCCCCAATCAACGCAACAGCCGCCAGAACCAGCATGACATGACGCAGTCCGTTCGATGGCCGAACAGCCAAAAGAACAGCATCGATTTTCTGATAGATCAGTCTGATGGCGGCGCGGTCGCGGATATTGCGGGCCGGCAGGCATGGCAAAATGGTCACCACGGTGACATAGGCGGCAATCAGACCGGCAATCGAATAAACCGATATTTGCGCAAGCAGGATCGTCGGTGTGAAGGCCAATGCGGAAAATCCGCAAACCGTGGTCAAAAGACCCAGTCGAAGCCCCGGCCGAACATGCGAAAGCCGTGTGTCATCCGTTCCGTCTGATCCGGGCAAAACCAGATAATGCAGTGCATAGTCGATGGAAATTCCGATCAGGCTGGCGCCAAAAACCAGCGCAATGGCATGGATGCTGTCAAAGATCAGAACAAGGGCGGTGATACCGGCAAGAAGACCGCTTCCGACGGTCAACAAGGCTGCCAGGATCGGAAGTGGCGACATGAATACCCAAACCACCATTGCAATCACCCCGAATGTCGCAATCATGGCAATGCGCTGGACGTCTGATTTTGCGTGGGTTGCCTCGGACACGGCGAAGAAAATTTGCCCGGTTTTGGCAATCAGAAGGTTGTCATCCGATGCCGTCGCAGCGGCAATCAGGTCATTGGCATGTTTGACCCAGTCGGTTTCAAATCCGCTTGTCCTGACATGCGGGGCAAGGGTGATGATGATTGGCGTTCCATACCGGTCACCTTTGTGCACAAGGCCGCTTTGCCCGATCTTGTCACCGAGTTCAGCCAGAAACGCTGGCAGCAATGAAAACGGATCACTGGCAAGCGATTGCGCAGAGACCATGGATGACGGCGCATAGAGCGATTGGACCGCGCGCCTGTAAATGCGTTGCCCGTCACCATTGGTCAGCATGTCACGGTCTTTTTGCGATAACAGCCCCCCGGCATGATCAAGATAAAACCCATAAAGGGATCTTGCATCGCCGGTTTCAAACCCGGGGACACTGACCGATGCGGTGCCGTCCATGTCGCGGAAGTCTTGGGCAAGGGTGCGGCTTGCTTTTTCAAGCTGGTCGCGGTCGGGATGGGACATCATGATGATGACCTGATTGGCATCACGCCGCAAAAGATCCCGGACAATATTGATGTCGCTTGACCGATCCTGTTGGTCGGCATCCCCGTCATGATGTTCGCGCCCGATAAGGGACAGGATATCACCGTCAATCTTGGCGTTTTGGGCATTGATCTGCCAGAAGGTCAGAACCCCCATAACGATCAGGCACAAAACCCATATGACGGCGCGTACATTCATTATTGTACCTGCCCGGCCAAAAGGGCTGCGATGTCATCAGGAAGTGGCAGGGACGCAGCCGTCTGGTGTGACAGGGTGATTTCGTCATGATCGCCGGTGGGTTTGTCAATCCGGACATGATCGACAAAATCACGGCCTGATGCGGTAATGTGCGCGATCTGATCGGCAATCGGGCGCCCGGCAATCGGGGTCAGTTCGATCTGCCAGGTGCTGGCACTGTCGCCGTCAGTTGCATCATCGGTTTCAGCGTTATTTTCGACGCCCTTCTCAACATCCATTTCAGCAGACCGTTCAGTAACTGTGAAATGTTGGGAAAGTGCATCCCAGTTACCGGAAAGAACGGCTGAAATCAGGGTGATGAACTGATTGAATTGCGCACCATTGGCGATGGTTTCACGGCTTCCGTCATCCCCGATACGGGTGATGCCGCGATCGGTCATGACAGTCACGTCGGGAAACGGTTCACGGTTTTGCCAGACCAGCCCGTCGCCTGGCGACAGGGTAAAGGCCCCCTTTGAAACCAGTGGCTGTTCAAACCCGGCAAGATACCGATCAAGGCGAAATGCACCGGCAAGATACTGATCATCACCGATCTGTTGCAGTTTGGCGGCGGGCAGCGCGGCATCCGCGCGGGCCGATGCCACATGGCCTGTCATCGCCAAAAACACGATCAGGGCAATGTGCAAAATGATCTGCTTTGATGCGGGCAGGAACGTCTTCATTTTCGGACTTCCAGCTTGTCGATCAGACATTGCGGGCTGGCAAACAGCATTTCGCCCGTGGCCTTTTCAACGGCAACCTGAATGGTAAAGCCCTTGGTCAGTTTTTCACCGCTATCAGCATCGCTGATCAGATAGTCGATCTTGAGACGGTTTTCATATTCCTTGAGCGTGGCGGTGATTTTGATTTTTTGTCCGAACCGGCAGGGGCGGACATATTTCACCCGCATGTCGACGATCGGCCACAGATAGCCGCTTTCATCCATTTGCGGATAATTATAGTCAATCCGGTCAAGAAGCGCGCAGCGGGCATTTTCGAAAAACTGCACGTAATTGCCGTGCCAGACCACATTCATCGGATCAAGATGATAGAACTGGATGGTTTCGGTGACGGATGCGCTGATCATGCGATATCCCCGTCATAAAGCGTCCAGTCTCGGTTCTGGATGCGCGAAATCACCAGACGCAAGGTGGCTTCAAGCGGCTTGTCTTCGTCGATGAAATCGATGTCCTGTTTCAGGTGATCAAGGAACGCCACCAGATCCGGGCCAAGCTGCTTTTGCGTGATTTCGCCCGATTTTTCGCGCAGGCGGATGGCCTGAAGGGCGGCGATCAGGTTGGCGGCGACCACCTGTTCGGTCAATTGCAGCACGCGCAGGCAATCTCGCGCGGCAATCGTGCCCATGCTGACCTTGTCCTGGTTATGGCATTCGGTGGAACGCGAAAAGACGCTGGCGGGCATGGTTTGTTTCAATGCTTCGGCCGTCCAGGCAGATGCACCAATCTGAACAGCCTTAAGACCGTGATTGATTGACGCGCGTTCCGCATTCGATCCCGACAGGTTGGACGGCAAACCATGATTGAATTTGGTATCAACCAGAAGCGCCATCTGGCGATCCATCAGATCGGCAAGATTGGCAACCAGCGTTTTCATGCCATCGGCAACAAAGGCAACATGCCCGCCATAGAAATGCCCACCATGCAGGATGGTGTTTTCCCCGACATCAAGAAGCGGATTGTCATTGGCGCTATTGAGTTCGATTTCCAGCGTTTTGCGGAATGTCGGCATCATATCGGCCAGCACACCAATCACATGGGGCGCACAGCGTAATGAATACCGGTCCTGCAAGCGGGCCGGTTCGAAATCATCGCCAAGATGGCCAAGGTCCCCTTCGATCCATGCCGCGATTTGCGCCTGTCCCGGGTGGGGTTTGGCGGCAAAAAGCCGTTTGTCAAAATGCGCCGGATTGCCAAGCAAGCCGATGCTGGCCATTGCGGTAATGCGGCTGGTCAGTTTGCAAAGATATTGCGCCCGGACAAAGGCCTGACACATCAATGCGGTCATCACCGCCGTACCGTTCATGATGGCCAGGGCTTCTTTCGGGCGCAGGACAAGCGGGGGAAGCCCCGCCTGTTCAAGGGCGTCGCGCGCGGTGGTTCTGGTACCGCGATAAAGCACGTCACGTTCCCCGATCAGTGCGGCGGCGACATAGGAAAGCGGGGTCAGATCGCCTGATGCACCGACCGATCCTTCTTCGGGGATCAGCGGCGTGATGTCATGGGCCAGAAGCCCGGTCAGTTGATCAAGCAGATCTACACTTACCGCGGAATAGCCGCTGCAAAGTGATGCCAGCCTTACGGCAAGAACGGCGCGTGCCTGATCCGCGGGCAGGATATTGCCAAGTCCGCAACCGTGAAAACGGCTAAGATGCAGGGGAAGCTCGGCCACCAGTTCTGGGGGCACACGGCGTGAAACGGAATCGCCATATCCGGTTGTCACCCCATAGATATGACCATGTTCGCGCAGTTCCTGATCAAGGAAATCGGCCCCCTTCTGGATGCGGGCGCGAAATTCGCTGCTTCCGGACAGGACGGGGCGGGCGCGTTGCTCGGACAGGGCAATCACATCTTCGATCGTCAGATCGTTTTCGCCAAAAATGATGTTGATGTGATTATTGGTCATTATCAGCCTTTTTCTTCGCCCAGAAGTCATAGAAATTGAACCATTGCAGCGGTTCGTTAACAACAATCTTTTCAAGCCATTGCGCATAGGCACCGGCATATTTCGTGATCGCGGCCTGCCGGTTGGCGCGTGGCAGGATCATCTGATCGGCCAGTTTGTGCCAGGCAATCCGGAATGTCTTGCCCGATCGCCATGCCGCTGCCACATAAACCGGACATTGCAGCAAATAGGCCAGAATGAACGGGCCTTGTGGTAATTGAGCATCTTCGCCCAGAAATGGCGTCAGCACAGTCTTGTCGCGCGCGCCAATCGCAATGCGATCAGCCGCAATCACCACCCATTCGCCGCGATCAACCCGTTCGCGCAACATGATGGCGGTGTCCGGGCCGATGTCGGTTACTTCAATCAGGTCGACCTGGCTTTCAGGGGCAAATTTCCGAAGAACCCGGCCAAACCGGGCCGCGTTTTTTTGATGAAGCAAAACATTGACGCGAAAGTCGCGGTCGCGGCTGGCGATCGCGCGAACCAGTTCCATATTGCCGAAATGCGACACCAGCAGCACGACCGCCTGATCGCGCGGAAGATAGTCAAACAGGCTTTCTGCATCATCAGGAAGGTCAAGATTGCCTTCGCCCAGCTTGCCGCACCATGCGGCAATCTTGTCGAGTGCACTTTCCCCGAACCGCAAGAAATGCCGGAAAGCATTCATTCTGGTCGGGGTGATATTGGCACCGGCCTTTTGGGCGCGGATCAGAAAATCATGCGATGCCCGGCGCGCATTTTTTCCGGTCAGATAGAAATAGAAGATGATGGGCATCATCACAGCCAGACAGAACCGGCGACCGAAATAACGGTACACGGCCCCCAGAAAACGCATGCCCAAATACATGCCGCGTTCGTCGATTTCCGACCAGTGTTCGGACGAGACGGGCGGGCTGTCAAACGCAATATCGCGCTGTCGCGGGGCAAAGGTCGCCCCGCGCCGGAGATAACCGGGCAGTCGCCAGATCATGCCAAAGACCAGACGCGTATGCATCGCACTGATCAGGACATTGTCTTTCCACATCCGGAAATTCGATATGTTGCCGTCGGGATAGGTCACCTTTGTCGGGATGTGGATCACCGGAACACCCCGCCAGTAAAGCCGCACCATCAGTTCGGTGTCGAAATCCATCTTTTTGCCAAGACCTTCGCTGCGCCAGACGGCAAGACTTTGCGCAAGTGGATAAACGCGAAAGCCGCACATGCTGTCGCGGATGGCAAAGGACAATGTTTCGATCCAGACCCAGAAATGGGTGACCCAGCGCCCGATTTTGCGGCCGGTCGGGATGCTGTCATCATAAACCGGAAGCCCGGTGACAAGTGCATCCGGTGCATTTCGCGCAGCGCGCAGCATTTCGGGAATACGATCAAGATCATGCTGACCATCGGCATCGATCTGAATGGCGTGGGTGAACCCGGCCTGATGGGCCAGTTTCATGCCGGTCATGACAGCAACACCCTTGCCGCCATTGTGCGCAAGACGATGGCACAATACGCCATGATCGGGATCATGAAGGTTTGCGACTACCTGACGGGTTTGCGCGTTCGATCCGTCATCAATGATGAAAACGCTCAGATCAAAGGATCGCGCCTTGGCGACGACATCAGCCAGAACGGTGTGGTGATTATAGGTCGGGATCAGCGCACAGATTTTCACGCGATCTTTTCCCCTTCGTCCTTTGCCCCGTCATCTTGCGGTACTCGCAATTTCAGTGTTCCCGAACTGTGCAGATCGTCCTGATCGGAACGGTAGCTGAATTTAAGGCGATGGGCAGACGCATCGAAATCAAGTTCAAGCCGGATCACGTCGGATGGCGTGATGGGTTTGCGGAATTTCAGCTGGCTGACTTCGGCAACATTGCGCGACGATCCAAAAACCGATGCCCCGAACAGGGCGGCCCAATGCAGCTGAATAACGCCGGGTAAGATCGGCTGCCCGGGAAAATGCCCCTTGAAACAGGTCATGTCGCCGTCAAGTTTAAGCGTCAGTGATACGGCATCGCGTTCTTGATTGCGCACATGTTCGGTGACCTCGGGCAAGGCATTGCCATTGTCATCAAACAGGGCACGCAACAGATGAAGCGGCTTTTTGCCCTGGCTGTCGGTGGGCAGGCGATCGACAAACCGCCAGCGTTGCGGCAAGGCGGCGTCTTCTTCGAATTTTGAAAGTTCGCGGCGTAACAGCCGCCCCATGCGAAAACGGCCACGCTTTTCCAGTTCAGCCTTTCCATCCGGTGTCAGGACGGCAACGACGGCAAGCCGCGGATCATCTTCGCGTGCCAGCAAGGCAACCGCATCCTTGATCAGTTCATTACGGCGCAGATGTTCTTCGACCGCGCCAAGCGACACCCGCTTGCCACCGATCTTGACGACACGATCCGCACGCCCCTTAAGGACAAAGCAGTTCTTTTCCCGGTCAAGCATCGCGCGGTCTTCGGTCTGATACCAGTCGTTCCCCGCAATATGGGGCGCGCGGACCCGCAAACATCCGGCATCGTTCAGCCCGGTTTCAAGTTGTGGCAATGGGTGCCAGGGGGCGTTTTCTTGATGCTGTTGGCGCCAAGCAATGCCGCCGGTTTCCGTGCTGCCATAAATCTCGGTCGGGCAGACGCCAAGCATGGCCGTGGCCGACTGTGCTGCTGCGAAATCAAGCGGTCCACCGGAACTCAGCACCAATGCCGGGCGCGGGGCGGTGGCCAGATCAGGATGCAGGTTTTTAAGCTGTGCCGGGCTTGCGACCAGCATATCCCCGGTCTGCATTTCGCCAAGGACCATGTCCCAGAACTGGGCCTGCTGGGTGCAGGTGATCTGTTTGGTCATGACCGGCCAGATCACCCGAAAGATCAGACCGTAAATATGTTGATGGGATACAAGACCGATGATGCGGGCATCATCGCCCATAAGCGGCCGCCAAAGGGGCGACTGGATTGTGATTTCGTCTTCGATCTGGGCCAGGGTTTTGATCACCGGTTTCGGTGTGCCGCTCGATCCGGACGTAAAGAAGATCGCCTGGCATGATGTTGCAGGCGGAATGCCGGGTGTTGCCCGGACGGGCTTGGCGTTCGCGGCGATCAGCAACTGCTGTATTCTGGCATCATCAAGGTGGGTATCGAACTGTTGGCCGATTTCATCAAGATACCCGCTTTTGTCGGTTGCCGGCAGGATCGCGGTTGAACCGGCCCGCCAGACGGCGGCCAGCGCGATCATGAACAGGCGTGTCGACTGGCAATAAATTGAAATGCGTTTGCCCGCATCAAGCTGTGTGGTCAGGCGGTCAATATCTGCATTGATCGCCCCAACCGAAAGCGTGGTGTCATTTTCAAAACACAGTCCGGTATGGGCATTTTGCGGATTGCCGAGATTTGTGAAAAAAACGCTCATGCGTTCTCCTGACCGGTGCTGTCTTGTGTTTTGCGATCATGACGGGCACGCAGAATACGGCGCACCGGCCATTCGCCGACGAACAGGACCGCAATCAGCACATAGGATATCAGCCCGTTATAAAGGGTCCATGTCTCGATACTGGCATAAAGGGCCGTCCAGGCCGCAATGCTGCCATTTGCAATAAAAAAGCCGACCCAGACCGCTGTCAGTATGCGTGTATAGCCGATGGCATAATCGTCAAGTTCGGGGGCGCGCAACCGCGCAAAGCGTTCAATCATCGGACGTCCGACAAAAAGAGACACCCCGAACAACGCCGCAAGCGTTGCAGAAACAATGACCGGATAAAACCGGATTGCCACCAGTTCGCTGGCGATACCCGCACAGGCAAGGATCGCTGCAACCAACAGAAAGGTGATTGCCTGCACGCGCTTGCCACTGCCAAGAAACAGCGCCGCACGCAGCAACACAGCCGCAATCAGCACAATCAGAATCAGGCGCGGTGAAAAGACCGATAATCCGAAATAGACCAGTACCGGATAGGCAATACCCAGCATCGCAAGCAGTATGGCACCAATGCGATTAGGAACTGACCAGGTCATGAATTTTCTCGACCACGTCATCGACGGTTCGGACCGATTTGAATTCAGTTGCCGGGATTTTCTTGCCGGTCAGTTCCTGGAATTTCACAATCAGATCAACCGCATCAATGCTGTCGAGATCAAGGTCATCCATCAAATGGGCATCCGGGGAAATGTCTTCGGCCGGAACTTCGAACAACTCGACCAGATAGGCGTGCAACTGGTTATAGATTTCTTCGCGACTATGCATGTTTACGCCCCTTTCTCTGACTGGATGAAGGTCGCCAGATTGCGTACAGAGGCAAAATGCGTTTTGACGTTTTCGTCTTTGGCATCAATGCGCACATCGTATTTTTTCTGAAGCGCGACGCCAAGTTCCAGGGCATCGATGGAATCAAGGCCCAGCCCATCAACAAACAGGGCTTCGGTGCTGTCGATATCGTCGACCTGCACATCTTCAAGATTAAGGGTCTCGATGATGAAGGCTTTAAGTTCTGTTTCCAGCGAAGTCATGTTTCAATCTGCTCAAGATATATTCTTTGATGAACCGGGTCAGCGCGCGCGATTGCTTCGCCCGCGGCAACCCGGGATCATGTATGTCGTTAAATAAGATGGGGGGATCAACTTCCAGCCGGAATTGGATTTTGGACGGCGGAATACGATACCACGGGACCCCTTTTTTCAACGTATCGTGATTACAGTGTACAACCACAGGAATCAAGTCGGCTTGTGTCTCTATCGCGATGTTTGCAGCCCCGCGCTGAAGCTTGCCGAGCTTGCATTTCGGCGGGGTCCGGGTGCCTTCGGGAAAGATCATGATATTCGCCCCGGCGGCCAGATGATGACGGGCTTGAACAATCAAGTTTTCCGGATTGTCGTCATTGCGGATGAAACCTGCTGCGCGCACCACCCCGAACAGGAACGGGTTGCGAAACAGCTCGTGCTTGACCACGCACTGGCATCTGTCCATCCGTGACAGGATCATCACCACATCAAGCAGGGTCGGGTGATTGGCAATGATCAGTGCGCCGCGCGCAGTGCGCAAACGATCAACATTATGTGCTTCTACACCGGCGACCCCGGTGATATCGAGCATCCAGGTAAACAGCCGAAATCCGCGGCAAATGACAAATTGCGCGTATTTGCGGCGTCTGGCGCGGTTTTGCAGAACCACCATCATGGCCGGAAAAATCGTAAGTGCCATCAACAGCCCGCCAAGCCCGAAACTGCAAAAGGCAAATCCGGTGGCAAATAACCGCCAGTACCAGTTAATCCCACGGGCCTGACGGGACGGGGTTTTGCTGGTATTGCTGGGCTTGTCCGGGTGCGTGTCGCGCGTCGGTCTGGCGCCCGTCACCGTTTGTTCGGGCGCTTGCGTGCGGGGATGATCCGGGGCGTCGGGGTGCTGGGCCAGGGCGGGTTTAGTCATGGCGTGTGATGGTCCAGGCGCTTGATTTTCCGGTAATACGAATATCGTTCTGACGTGACGATAAAAGATCAACCAGTGCCTTGCCATGGTCAATGGCGCTTGCGGGCGAAAGCGTGCTGCGTTCGTCTGTGGTCAGGTTTTTGAAACGATACAGCTCGCCATCATGATCGCTATTGCGATCGCCATTTTGCGGATCAAAACGGATGGCAAGTGCCATGCCCTGATCGGACTGTGTAGTTTGATCATTATAGATTTCCGGCAAGGGAAGATCGACAAAACACAGAATGACCGGCCGTGCATCTGATGCAAGTTGCGCAAGTGTTTCGGTCAGTGCGGCAATCAGGCTGTCATCCCCGGCGGAAATGGCCGTATGGCTTTCGGTGATCGACCAGTTGATGGATGCCACCCCGATAAACGCATTATGGACCGACATGCTGAAATCGGCGGGGGAAACGGCATCATCGGTAGCAACCTGATGAAGGAGTTTGACCGTGCGGTCGATATTGCCGTGGCGCGAACAGAAAACGATGCGCGGATTTTCGGTGGTCTGGAGTGTGTGGGACAGCACCTCGGCGGCGGCGCGACCAAACAGGTCCAGTCGCCGCCGCCAGGCTGGTTTGATGCTGCGCGCCAGTTGGCCGGGATCCGATGGTTCGGTTGTGATCCGGGGATCCCCGTCACCCTTTGTGGTCAGGGTGGCCTGACCATCGGTATTTTCCCAAAAAGCCCAGCAGGGCAGGCAGGCGCAAAGCAGCGTCATCTGAAGTCCTAGTTGGCAAGTGCGGCGCGGGCAGAGACCGCACGCAGGATATCCTGTCTCAGGTTGTTGACCCAACGGTTATAGTTCCGGTGAATCTGGGTGCCATTATAGTTCAGATTGGTGCTGTCGACATAAATGATCGAATAGTTCTTTTTATCAAAGGCGATGGCAACTTCTGCGCTATGCGAACGCGGTGCGTAGGTTGCCTTGAGATGTCCCTCGCCTTCGCGCTGAACAATCCAGTCGCGTGCAGATGCGGCTTCGATGATGGTTGCTTCAATTTCTTCCATGCTGAGCTTTTCGACATCGCTCGGGAAGGGCTGGTTCGAAAAGTTCTGAACAGTTGCCGTGCAGGCACTGAGTGCCGCAAAAACGATGGCAACTGCTGCAAGTTTCAAGCTACGCATTTTGATCTGCCTTGATTCTTTGGTGAAAACGAATTCAATTGATCGCAGTCATGATTGGCCGGAAAGCATGATTTTTCATTGCTTCTGACCGTGCTCGTGTGACCAGAGTTCAGCAATAATGGATTGTGCTGGTGGCGACAAGTACCACTTTTGGGATCGACCGTTTGCCGGGAATGAAGCATTGTTCAGCTTTGGATGAAGGGATTGTTTACGCGATCCGCACCCATGGGGCCGAGTTGCCGACTGCCCGGTCGTCACGCCGGGAAATGTCGGCGCTCGCACATGAATTGCTGGGGCTTCTTGCCAGAAAAGTCATTTCCGAAAGTGCTGATTTGCCCCGTGCCGGGATACAGGATGCGGGGCCGCATGATGACATTGGTCATGATCTCGGCGACGGACAGGGACTTGTTTTCAAGGATGCCGATGGGCGACCCTGGGTTCGGGGGATTGATCGGGATGGGGCAAATCTATCGGCCTCGATCAGCCATTCCCGGCACGTGATTGCGGTCGCGCTGGCGACACGTCCGGGCATTTCGGTCGGTATCGACATTGAATATAAGGACGCCCGCCGGCCGGTTGCCGACATGGCAGAGCAATTGTTGCTGCCGCGATCAACCAGCCTTGATGATTTCTATCATGCTTGGTGCCGCTATGAAGCGGTTTTCAAAGCCACGGGAATTACCGACCCGCAGGCACAAAAAAGGGTGTCGCCAATCGTGGAGCATGTACCGAAACTGCCAGCGGGTTTTGCAGGCCACCTTGTCGTGACGGCGTTCTGAAGGATCGCGATATCGCGCGGCTAACCATCCAGAAACACATCAGTTGGCGCGCTGTCTTGCATGGTCACGTGTTCAGCATAGGCCGGTTGTCCTGCATGGCGAAATGGCGTGCCTTGGGTATGTCCAAGCCATGACTGCGGGTGTATCTGTGCGGCTGGTTGGTGATCCCGACGGTTTGGTTTGTCATGCCGGGGTGTCATGCCGTCGTGGAAAGAACTGGTTTGGCCCTGTTCCGATGCGGTCAAAGCTGGTCCCAAGAGCCGTAAGTTTCGTGCATGGAGTCGCCATTTCGTGATTTTTTGCGGCTGCGTCCCAAGGTGCAGGTCGCTGGTTTCATGGGATTTTTATGACATTTTTGATTTTTGATCGTCATCGAATTGGCAGAAAATAAGATTTTTATGAAAAAAATCGCCATGACGGGTTGCGCTTAGACTATTTTGAGACATTTTCCGCTTTAGAAAATGTGGTCTCTACATTAAAGCTCACATTTTAGTGACCGCTGGTCACTATTGTCGCGTGCATGTATTCTGTGCTATGCAGGTGATAGGGGTAATGGGGATTCGTTTGGTGCATTATATGCGCCATTGGAAGAAATGGGTTTGTGCATGTCTGACCGGATAATCAAGGCACAGGGTACCGGCCAAGATAAGGATGATGATGCCCCGGCGGAATCATCGGAAATGACAAACCATCCGGATATGGAATTGGATCAGGATATGGACGCCAATTATTGTTTTGCGGATATCTATCTACGCAACGCCCCCCGCTATCTTGAAGGCTTTCTTGGTTCTGTGCAGGAACCGGTTCATGGTGAACTGCGCGATGCAAACAAGGGTCTTCTGGCCTTTGAGGACGGGGTTTGTGAAATCTCTGCCAGCTCATCTTTCCTGACTGTCGCGATGTCGGCTTCCGACGGTAAGGGCCTTGATCAGATCCGCGGTTATTTCGAAGAAAAATTGCGGAGCCTGTCCGATCAGCAAGTGATCGAATTTGACTGGCGTAAACATTGACCATTGGTCATTAATATTTGATCTGGCCGGTCTTTGACTGTCAGATACGCCCGCAAAAGCGGACCCCATCCAGGCACAAGGACAGATCCTGTCTTTGTGCCTGATGTCGTTTCGGGGACGGGTTTATGGCCTCGGATTCGGGTTTGGGTTTGGTGGGTTAGCTCATGACGAACCGGTCGCGCGCTGCGCGGACAACACGCGTGATATATTCCGCGACCGACGCAACGCTGCGCGTATCCTTGGTGTCAGGGTGCTGAAGCATCCAGTAATTGCGGGTAAAGCGGATTTCAGGCAGCAAACGCACAAGATCAGGCACGCCATCGGTGGCATAATCATGCAGGATGCCGATGCCATGTCCGTTGCGCACGGCTTCCATCTGGGCGACCACGCTGCCGCATTCAAAGCGACGTTTCATCAATTTGCCAAGCCGGGCAGCATAATCAAGCGCACGGCTGTAAATCAGGTCTTCGATATGGGTGACAAACAGCCGGTCTGACAGGTCGGCCTCCGTCCGAACATCCCCGTAACGTTCGATATAATCCCGGCTGGCATAGACGCTGAGCGTATAGTCGGTCAGCTTCTTGATCACCAGCCGTCCCTGTTTGGGGCGATCAAGGGTGATGGCGATGTCGGCTTCTCGTTGTGACAGGGAAAATGTGCGTGGCAGCGGCACAATCTGGATCACCAGATCCGGGTGATTCGCCGCAAAGTGAGCCAACTCACTTGCCAAAAAATAGTTCCCCAATCCATCGGGTACACCAACCCGGACCGTGCCGCTGATGACTTCGGACTGGTTCGAAACAGCGGTCCCGGCCCGCAGAAAGGCAGATTCAGCGGCCTCCGCCGCGGCCATCAATTCGCGCCCCGCGGTGGTCAATTCCGATCCGGTGGTGCGCCGGTCAATCAGCTTGGTGCCAAGTTCCTGTTCAAGGGCGGTCAGTTGCCGTCCGACCGTTGCATGGTTCAGGCCAAGCTGGCGTGCAGCGGCCAGGATTTGACCCTGCCTGGCGACGGCAAGGAAAATGCGGAAGCGATCCCAATCCATTACGGTGAATGACCTCTGATGACTTTAATTTTTGCATATCGAATTTGCAGGAATGATAATTGATGTGCATTGCAGTGCATAGTCATAATGGGTCCAGTTTGCCGGTGATGAAATCAGGCAATCCGAAATCAGGTTTAGTCGGGAGGAACCCCATGTCGACCCAGATCACCCATTACATCAATGGCAAGCGCGTCGCCGGTAAATCCGGTCGTTCTGCTGCTGTCTTTAATCCGGCAACCGGCGCACAAAGCGGCACGGTTGATCTTGCATCCAAATCCGAAGTGCGTGCGGCTGTTGAATCGGCTGCGGCTGTTCGTGATGAATGGGCCAACACCACACCACTTCGCCGTTCGCGTATCCTCAACAAGTTTCTTGGCATTCTTGAAGACCGTTCCGAAGAGCTGGCCGCGGCAATCACCGCAGAACATGGCAAGGTTCTGTCCGATGCGCTGGGCGAAGTCACCCGCGGGATCGAGGTTGTCGAATTTGCAACCGGCGCGCCGCAATTGCTCAAGGGTGAGTTCACCGAAAATGTCGGTACCAAGGTCGACAGCCATTCGGTGCGTCAGCCGTTGGGGATCGTTGCCGGTATCACGCCGTTCAACTTCCCGGCCATGGTGCCGATGTGGATGTTCCCGGTTGCACTTGCATGCGGTAACTGCTTTATCCTCAAACCGTCCGAACGTGATCCGTCTGCATCCCTTTTGCTGGCTGAATGGCTGACCGAGGCCGGTCTTCCTGATGGCGTATTCAACGTTGTTCAGGGCGACAAGGAAGCGGTTGATGCGCTTCTGTTTGATCCGGACGTCACCGCGATCAGCTTTGTCGGGTCGACCCCGATTGCCAAATACATCTATGAAACCGCAACCGCGCAGGGCAAACGTTGTCAGGCGCTTGGCGGTGCGAAAAACCACATGATCATTATGCCGGATGCCGACATGGATCAGGCG
The DNA here is from genome assembly GCF_023588965.1 of Thalassospira sp. GO-4. Classification (NCBI taxonomy): domain Bacteria; kingdom Pseudomonadati; phylum Pseudomonadota; class Alphaproteobacteria; order Rhodospirillales; family Thalassospiraceae; genus Thalassospira; species Thalassospira sp. GO-4. The sequence continues at coordinate 2,266,920 of NZ_CP097807.1, read as the reverse complement.
GTCGATGCCCTGATGGGGGCTGCATACGGGTCGGCTGGCGAACGTTGCATGGCCATTTCGGTTGCCGTGCCGGTTGGCAAGGCAACGGCAGATACCCTGATTGAAAAGCTGGTACCGCGTATCAATGAACTGCGCGTTGCACCGGGGACCGATCCGGCGGCTGAAATGGGGCCGCTGGTAACGGCAGCCCATCGTGACAAGGTGGTCGGCTATATCAACAAGGGTGTCGAAGAAGGTGCAAAGCTGGTCGTTGATGGCCGCGATATCAAGCTTCAGGGCTATGAAGAAGGCTACTTTGTCGGGGGCACCTTGTTTGATGACGTCACCCCGGATATGAGCATCTACAAGGAAGAAATCTTTGGCCCGGTTCTGTCGGTTGTTCGCGCCGATGATTACGAAACCGCTGCCAACCTTGTCGATAGCCACGAATATGGCAACGGTACTGCGATCTTTACCCGTGATGGCGATACGGCGCGTGAATTTGCCGCACGTACCCAGACCGGTATGGTCGGCATTAACGTTCCAATCCCGGTTCCGATGGCGTTCCATTCGTTTGGCGGCTGGAAAGCATCGCTGTTTGGCGATCATCACATGCATGGTCCCGAAGGTGTGCGTTTCTACACTAAACTGAAAACCATCACTTCGCGCTGGCCGACCGGCATTCGCAAGGGTGCGGAATTCGTCATGCCGACGATGAAATAACTTTTGCCCTTCTGGCAAAAAGAAAGGCGCGCAGGGGGTACTTTGCGCGCCTTCAGTTTTTGTGGAATACGGGGAGCCATAATCCACAGGGTGAACCGGATGGACGTCAGGATGCTCTAGTGCGTGATCGCCTGGGTCAGGGTAACGATATTGAAACCCTGTCGGGCGAAAATTCTGGTTTGCTGTTCGATGCTGTCACGTTTGGCGTCGGGGTCGTGATCAAGGCTGATGCAGCCAATCGGGATCAGGGTGGCATCGCGCCGGGCAAGCGTCAGGATATTTTCGGCAATGTGGTCTTCGTGAAAGACGATATCGGCGGTTTCAATCGCGCGTGCGATGCCGTGCGGAAGATCAAAGGCAGTATCGGCATGGATTTCGGCATTCATGATCTGCCCGCCGGGGACGGTTGCGCTGCTGCCATCGGGAACGAACTGGCGCAGGGCATGGTCAATATCGCTGTCGCGTGCGGTGCCGGTCGGGGATTCTTGCAGTCCGCGCTGGAAAAAATGGGTCCAGAACCGCTGGCGTGACACATTGTCATGAAGGTGATCGGCGACCTTTTGTCGGGCATCGCGGGCAATACGGGCCAGTTGTGCCATGGATGCCGGAAGGACGGTTTCAAGGCGCTGCCGGATGATGCGCGCAAGGGCCGGGGCGCAGGCACCGGTTGATATCGTGATCATTACCGGTGCGCGATCAAGGATTGCCGGCACGATGAAATCGCAATGCGCGGTCTTGTCGACCACATTCAAAAGGATGTTGCGCCGTCTGGTCGCGGCCTGCACCCGTGCGGTCAAATACGGATCATCGGAGGCATCAAATACCATGACCGCCCGGTTGATCATGGTGTCGACGAAGGGCGCGCTTTCCCAAACGATCCGCCCTTCGTCCACCATCACGGCAATGTCGTCGCAGATTTCATGTGCGACGACCGTGATCTTTGCCTGACTGCGCACAAGCAGGCGCAGCTTGCCAAGCGCGACTTCGCCGCCGCCCAGCACCAATACCTTTTTGCCGGTCACGTGTATGAAGGCCGGAAAATAGGTGAAGTTTTCAGATGTCGCAGCATGGGCAGCAACATCTGGCGTAAGCCCGCGATTATTCTGCGGCGCGCGGTAATGCGTCATCGAGAATCTCCTTTATTTCCGGCAGGCACGAACCGCACCCGGTCCCGGCCTGAAGCAAACGGCCAATATCGGCGGCGGTTACGGCATTCTGATCAGAAATGGCACGGCTGATGGCCGCCAGCCCGACCGAGAAACATGAACAGATCAGGCGATCATTGATTGCGCCCGCATCGGGCATCCGCCCGGCCAGAAGGGCATTGCGTTCCAGGGGTGCGACCTGATCGGTTGCCAGCAGGTTTGAAACCCAATCCCGGCCAAGGGCCGGGCGGTCCGGACCGATGAAAAGGGCGCCGGTAACGCGATCACCGTTCAATCGGGCATAACGATGAACGCCCTTTTTGCTGTCGCTATATTCAATGACCTGTTCGTCATCCTCATTAGCCGCAATCGGCAAAAGGGACTTGAATATCATCGGTTCGGACCCGGCGATTTCATAAATCATGCTGCCCGGTCCGGTCGCCGCCACCCAATAGGGCAGGCTGCCAAGGTCAACCGGGGTACTTGAAAACAGCAATCCCTGCCATTTCGGGACAAATGGTTCGAGGGCAACGGGGATATGTTTGCTTTCGGGCTGGCCGGAATGGGGATCAACATTGGGGGGCAAAAGCCGACCGATCCCGCCTGCTGCCGAAAAGATATCGTTCCAGTGCATCGGAATGAAAACCTGTCCGGGCATTTGCGCATCTGTGACCAGAACCCGCATCAGGGACGCACCATGGCTGCTTTTGATCCGGGCAATGCCACCATCCGAAAGCCCGAATTTGGCGGCGTCCTTTGGATGGATTTCAAGCAGCGGTTCCGGACGATGGGCCGAAAGACGTGCCGCTGTTCCGGTGCGCGTCATGGTGTGCCATTGATCGCGGTAGCGGCCGCTATTGGCAGTCAGCGGGAAGTCGCGACTGGTTCGGGATTGCGGCGCAATATGCGCAACAGCCAGCATTTTGGCCCGACCGCTTGATGTGGTGAATATGCCATCACCATAAAGTCGTTGGGAACCGCTGGTCGGTTGATGTTTGCGAGAAGCCGGCCACTGAAACGGTTCCATCGCGTCATAGGCCGATTTCCTGGCCTTATGCCAGATGCCGATATCAAAGGCCCGCATGCCGTCATTTTCAAATTCCGAAAGGGCGGCATGTTCGGCAAAGATATCGGCGGGATCCTTGTATTTGAAAGCCTTGCCATATCCCATGGCACGCGCGACTTCGGTCATGATCCACCAGTCGGGCTTGGCATTGCCCTGGGCCTCGCGGAACGGGCGTTGGCGCGATATGCGCCGTTCGGAATTGGTGACGGTGCCCGATTTTTCTGCCCATCCGGTGGCGGGCAATTTGATATGGGCATGGCGCAATGTGTCGGTGTCATTGACGACATCGGATGCAATCACCAGCGGGCAACGTGACAGGGCAAGGCGCACGCGATCCGCATCCGGAAGGCTGACTGCCGGGTTGGTTGCCATGATCCAGACGGCCTTGATTTCGCCGGTTTCAATGGCGCGGAACATGTCGACTGCCTTGTATCCTTCGCCCGGTTCAAGGGCATCGGATTTCCAGAACCGTCTGACGCGATCAATATCGACCGGGTCATTGGGGTTCATATGGGCGGCAAGCTGATTGGCAAGGCCGCCAACTTCGCGTCCGCCCATGGCATTGGGTTGGCCAGTGACGGAAAACGGGCTTGAACCCGGTTTTCCGACACGACCGGTTGCCAGATGGCAATTAAGGATCGCATTGACCTTGTCCGATCCGCTAGATGACTGATTAACGCCTTGTGAAAAGACCGTGACGGTACGATCAAAGGCCGCGAACCAGTTAAACAACGTTTCCAGGTTTCCCAGACCTGAGCCGGTTTCATCGGCGCTGTCTTGTTGGTCGAGCCCGCATTTTTGTGCGGTTGTCTCGATATCCGGGCAGTCGGCACGGGCCTCTGCCACGGCTTGTTCGTAGCCGCTGACATGGCGGGCGACGTAACGAAGATCGGTATTGCCGGTCTGGTCAAGCCAGGCCAGCAAACCGTTAAACAGGGCAACGTCGCTGCCCGGTTTGATGGCAAGGTGCAAATCGGCAATATCGCAACTTGCCGTCCGTCTTGGATCAATCACGACAATCTTTGTGCCGTGCTTTTCCCTGGCCGCACGCAGGCGCTGATTAAGCACCGGGTGGCACCATGCCAGATTTGACCCGGTCAGAATGACCAGATCGGCGATTTCAAGATCTTCGTAACATCCGGGCACCACATCGGCCCCAAAGGCACGCTTGTGTCCGACCACGGTCGATGCCATGCAAAGACGTGAATTGGTATCGATATGGGGTGACCCGATGAAGCCCTTGATCAGTTTGTTGGCGACATAATAATCCTCGGTCAGGAGCTGACCGGAGACGTAAAAGGCCACCGATTTCGGGCCATGTTTTTCAATGGTATCGCGCAGGCGATTGGCGGTCTCGGCAATGGCGGTTTTCCAGCCGACCTGTTTGCCATCGACTTCGGGTTCAAGCAGGCGAAAATCGCGTTTGGTCTCGGCCATGATGGTATCGATCAACGCCGCCCCCTTGGAGCAGATGCGCCCAAGGTTTGCGGGGTGGTCGGGATCGCCGCCGACAGCCCATCCGTCACGGGTTGGCGAAATGATCAGGCCACAGCCAACACCGCAATAGGGGCAGGTTGTTTTGACCTCATCCCGCATGGCGCAATCCAGCTTGCAGTTCGGTCAGACCAACCCGCACCATGCCGTCAATGACCTTGCATTCGACCTTGGCGGCACAGCCGTCATCGGGGCCCTGTGCCTCGCCGGTTTCAAGCGAAAACACCATGTTATGAAGCGGGCAGGTGACGAAATGGCCATGCACGATGCCTTGTGCCAGGGGGCCTTGCTTGTGCGGGCAGCGATCAAGCAGGGCAAAGATCTGATCATCAAGGGTTCTGAAAATCGCGATGCGATCGGTTTGGGTTTGCAGGGTGCGCGCGCCTTGCTGCGGGATATTGGCAGCGGGTCCGACTTCTACCCATGTCAGATTGTTCGTCATCTGTCTTACTCCGCTGCGACCATCGATAGGGGTTTGAATTCGTGGGCGTCGACGCCCTCGGATGCGCGTTCGGCCCATGGGTCTTTCTGGGCGGTTTGCTGACTGATCATGAAGCGATCAAACAGGGCCTTGCGATTTTCGGCATCATCAACAACGCGTTCCTGAACATGTTTCAGGCCAACGCGTTCGATCCACGGTGCGGTGCGTTCAAGATAACGGGCTTCTTCGCGGTAAAGCTGGATGAAGGCACCGCAATATTCCTTGACCTCTTCATCGGTTGTGACCTTGCACAGAAGTTCGGTCGCGCGGACATGGATGCCGCCATTGCCCCCAACATGCAAATCCCAGCCGCCATCGGTTGCCACCACGCCGAAATCCTTGATGGTGGCTTCGGCACAGTTGCGCGGACAGCCCGATACGGCCATTTTGAACTTGTGGGGCATCCAGGACCCCCAGGTCATTTTTTCAAGTTCGACCCCCATGCTCATCGACATCTGGGTGCCGAAGCGACACCATTCCTGTCCGACGCATGTTTTGACGGTGCGAAGCGACTTGCCATAGGCATGACCCGATACCATGCCTGCGGCATTAAGGTCGGCCCAAACCGCCGGAAGGTCTTCCTTTTTCACACCCAAAAGATCAATGCGCTGACCGCCGGTAACCTTGACCGTCGGGATGTCGAATTTATCGGCGACATCGGCAATCGCGCGCAGTTCGCGCGGGTTGGTCAGGCCACCCCACATGCGCGGCACCACGGAATAGGTGCCGTCTTTCTGGATGTTGGCGTGTACGCGTTCATTGATGAAACGTGATGCACCATGATCGACATATTCCCCCGGCCATGCAGCCAGAAGGTAATAGTTCAATGCCGGGCGGCAAACATGGCACCCATCGGATGATTTCCATTCCAGTTCCTGCATGATGGCGGGCATGGATTTAAGGCCCTTGGCAATGATCAGGCGGCGCACGCTGTCATGATCATGATCGGTGCAGGTGCAGATCGGCTTGACCGTTGCGGCCTGATAATCACCGCCAAGAGTTGCGGCAAGCAGGTTTTCAACCAGTCCCGCACATGATCCGCAGGACGCGGACGCCTTGGTGTGGCCTTTGACTTCATCAAGGGTCGTCAGGCCCTTTTCGGTGATGGCAGCAACGATGGAACCTTTGCAAACGCCGTTACAGCCACAAATTTCTGCGTCATCTGGCAGGGCTGCAACGGCGTCAAGAGGGTTTCCGGCAGATCCCCCGGCAAACGCCTGACCAAAGGCAAGGGTGTCACGCAGTTCCGTAACATCCTGTCCATCCTTCATCAGCTGGAAATACCAGCCGCCATCGGTGGTGTCGCCGTAAAGAACCGCGCCCTTGATCTTGCCGTCTTCAAGAACGATGCGTTTGTAAACGCCCCGTCCGGCATCGCGGAACACGATTTCCTCGGTATTGCCGCCACCTGAAAAATCGCCGGCGGAAAAGACATCAACACCCGTGACCTTAAGTTTGGTCGAGGTGACCGACCCGGCGTAGCCATCGGTCGCAATCTCGGTCAAATGATCGGCACAGGATTTCGCCATTTCAAACAGCGGTGCGACAAGGCCATAACACTGGCCGCGATGCTGTACGCATTCGCCAACCGCAAAGATCGCCGGGTCACTGGTGGTCATGACATCGTCAACGACAATGCCACGTTCGACTGCGATGCCGGTGTCTGCGGCAAGGCGCCCGTTGGGGCGAATGCCAACAGCCATGACCACCAGATCAGCCGGGATCATGCGCCCGTCCTTAAGGCGCACGCCGGTTACGGTTTCTGTTCCGACGATTTCGGCGGTGTCGGCCTCGGTAATTACCGCGATGCCGCGCCGTTCAAGTTCCTGTGCCAAAAGGTAACCCGCCGACGGATCAAGCTGGCGTTCCATGACGTGCCCTGCCAGATGCAAAACCGTCACATCCATGCCGCGTGCCTGAAGGCCGACCGCGGCTTCAAGACCCAAAAGCCCGCCGCCAATCACAACGGCCGGGCCGCCCTTGGCCGCAGCACCCAGCATGACGTCAACATCATCGACATCGCGGAAGGTAACAACACCAGAAAGCTTGTGACCGGGAACCGGAATGATGATCGGGTCCGAACCGGTGGCCAGCAACAGGCGGTCATATTCGGTTTCCGTGCCGCTTTTGGAAATGACGACCTTACGGATACGGTCAATTTCAACAACTGGGTCGCCGGAATAAAGATGGATGTTGTTTTCGCGATACCATTCCGGGGTGTTGATGACGATTTCGTCAAAATTCTTTTCGCCCGACAGCAGGGGCGAAAGCATGATGCGGTTATAGTTCACGCGCGGTTCGGCACCGAAAACCGTGATGTCGTATTTGTCCGGTGCGCGGTTCAGGATTTCTTCGACCGTTCTCATGCCGGCCATGCCGTTGCCAATGACAACCAGGCGGGATTTTGCGGCTTTTATGTTTGCAGGGACGTGGTTCATTTGTCTCTGGCTCCTCGTCGCGGGATGCGAAGTTGGCACAAAAAAAAACGCCCGATGCGGCCTGCTCTTTTAAAAGGCATTTCGCAACGGACGTCGTTATCCGGTGAACCCGTCTTTGGATTCTTTATATATGCAATCGGCTTTTCGGCCGGAGCCGCAGGCGACACTGCCCGCGCTCATACCCCGATATATTCAAGTCCCGTGCCAGAATGGAAAACGGTGAAAATTATCTTGCAACCGTCTGTAATTTAACGGGGATTACAATCCGGATGGTTGAGTTGTGATGCGGGGAATAATCGGTTTTGATTAAAAAATAAACAGCGCAAAATCGACAAGATTAAAAAATGTGCAAAATTGCGAAATTTGGCAAAATCCAAAATCGCTGTTTGCAGGCGCGTTCGTCCAAAACCATTGGATTCCAGCAATTTGCAAATTTTATCCCGCATCGCGAAAAAACTGGCGCGCTGTTTGCAGCATGTCATCCCGTGTGAGCAGCTTTGACGAAAGCAGGCCCAACGACGGGTGGCTCACAGTTCTTCGTCCAACGGCGGACGATCAGACGTTTGGAACAGCAGCGCGATGGACGCGCAGCCTTTCCGATACGAATGACGGGTCGCCTGCGGAATCCATCAGATGAAGCAAGAGGCCCATGGGGAAAAACCGTCGGTCGTACACAGCATCTCGCAAGCTCTGCGCGACCTAAACGAAGGGCTTCACATTATGGAAATCAAGAACAAGGCTACACGCATAAATCTTTTCAGTCTCAAGACTGTTCAGATGCGGACTTTTCACCTGACCTGGCTTTCATTCTTCCTGTGCTTCTTTGGCTGGTTCGGGATCGCGCCGTTGATGCCGCTGGTACGCGATGATCTCGGACTTACCAAAAGCGAAATCGGCAGCACCATCATCGCATCGGTTGCCATCACGGTTCTGGTACGGCTTCTGATCGGCCCGCTTTGCGACAAGATCGGCCCGCGCAAGACCTATACCGGGCTTCTGGTTCTGGGGTCGCTTCCGGTCATGCTGATCGGTCTTGCCGACAGCTATGAAACTTTCCTTTTGGCGCGTCTTGCCATCGGGGCGATCGGGGCATCCTTTGTGATTACCCAGTATCATACATCCATGATGTTTGCCCCCAATGTCGTCGGCACGGCAAATGCCACGACGGCCGGCTGGGGTAACCTTGGCGGTGGTGTCACCCAAATGGTCATGCCGCTGATCCTTGCCATGGTGCTTGGGTTCGGGGTTGCGGAAACCATGGGCTGGCGTCTGGCGATGGTGTTCCCGGGGGCGATCATGCTGGTGGTTGCTGTTCTTTACTGGGTCTTCACCACGGATTGCCCGGAAGGCAACTATGACGAGATGCGCAAAAGCGGCGCGCTCAAACCCGAAGATGATACAGCCGGTGCTGCCAAGGGTATGATGGCCGCGGTTTCCGATTATCGCGTTTGGGCATTGTTCCTGGTCTATGCTGCCTGCTTTGGTGTTGAGCTGACCATCAACAACATTGCGGCGATCTATTTCTTCGACAAGTTTGAACTGTCGCTGGCAACGGCGGGCATGATTGCCGGTCTGTTCGGTCTGATGAACATCTTTGCCCGCACGCTGGGCGGTGTGTTTTCCGATAAATTTGCCGCCAAGGGTGGTCTTTCGGGCCGCGTCAAATTTCTGTTCATGGCGCTGTTCATCGAAGGTGTCGCACTTGTTGCCTTCTCCCAGATGGAAGCACTGGCTGTTGCGGTTGCCGTGATGATCGTCTTCTCGCTGTTTGTGCAGATGTCCGAAGGTGCGACTTTCGGGATCGTGCCGTTTGTCAATCGCAAGGCACTGGGGTCGGTTGCCGGTATCGTTGGTGCCGGTGGCAATGCCGGTGCGGTTGCGGCGGGCTTCCTGTTCAAGTCCGAAGAACTTACCTATCAGGAAGGGCTTCTGTATCTGGGCTGTGCCGTGATCGTTTGCTCGTTCGCGGCCCTGGCAGTGCGGTTCTCTGCCGCGACCCAGGCCGAGGAAAAAGCACGGTTTGAAAGCGCACAGGCCGAACGCCTTGCTGCGTCATCACCGGCACAGGCAGTACCGGCGGAATAAGGTTTCCGCCAATCAGATCTTTTCGGGATGCGGTGGATATCGCATCCCGGACATCAATCCGGATCCGAAAACGGGACGGAAATTAAAAACAAAAGAGAGACGCGACCACCCGGGTTGTCAGGGAGTTAGAGTTAATTTTGGTAAAGCTGGAAGAATATAACATTCTGGTAATTGACGAGAATCCCGATCGCGCAGCCATTGTCGAACGTGGCCTGGTCGAAAGCGGATATGCCCGCGTCGCCCGTATCGGGACGTCACATAATCTGGTCGAACGCATTCAGGCGCTGGCGCCTGATATCATCATTATTGATCTGGAAAACCCGGACCGTGACACGCTTGAACAGATGTTTCAGGTGTCGCGCGCCATTGCACGCCCGATCGCGATGTTTGTTGATCAAAGCGATGCCTCAATGATCCAGGAAGCCGTATCGGCCGGGGTCAGTGCCTATGTGGTGGACGGCCTGCGACAGGACCGCATTCGTCCCATCGTCGAAATGGCGATATCGCGCTTCAATGTTTTTGATCAGCTCAGACGCGAACGCGACGAGGCGCAGGCAAAACTCAATGAACGCAAACTGATCGAACGGGCCAAAGGCATCCTGATGAAGGAAAAGGGCCTGTCCGAAGAAGATTCTTATGCGCTGCTGCGCAAGAACGCCATGAAACAGAATCGCAAGATTTACGAGATCGCCCAAAGCGTCATCACGGCGTTTCAGTTGGAGTTTTGAGGAATGGCTGAAAAGGTTCGTCTTGGTTTTGTCCCGCTTGTTGATTGCGCCATACCGGTTGTCGCGCGCGCGATGGGCTTTGCCGAGCAGGAAAATATTGATCTGGAACTGGTCCGTGAAATGTCATGGGCGGCCATTCGCGACAAGCTGTCCTATGGCGTGTTCGAAGCAGCCCATCTTCTGGCAGGCATCCCGATTGCGGCCCGTCTTGGCCTTGGCGGGGTCCCGGTTCAGCATATTGTCGTGCCGATGGCATTGGGGCGCGGCGGAAATGCGATCACGGTTTCAACCAGACTGTATCAGCGCATGCTTGAAGCCGACCCGGCGGCAATGCATGGCCCGCGCGGACTTTCGGGCCGCGCCCTCAAAAAGGTGATTGATGAAGATCGGGCTGCGGGTCGGCCGGTCATGTCTTTTGCGACGGTATTTCCGTTCTCCAGCCATAATTACGAGCTGCGCTACTGGATGGCGGCGGCCGGGATTGATCCGGACCGGGACGTGAATATCGGTGTGATTGCCCCGCCGCGCATGTTTGACAGTCTGCGCAATGGCTGGGTCGATGGTTATTGCGTGGGTGAGCCCTGGAACCAGCGCGCGGTATTTCATGGCGATGGCGTGATTGTCGCGCTTAAGGATGATATCTGGCCGCGCAGCCCGGAAAAGGTTCTGGGCATTCGCGAAGACTGGGTGAATTCCAGCCCGGAAACGGTATCGGGTCTTGTCCGGGCCCTTGTGCGGGCCGCCGAATGGGCCGATCAGCCGGGCAATCGTTCCGAATTGGCGCAAATGTTGTCCGAAGAATCCAATGTCGGCGCGCCCTATGAAATTCTTAAGGCGTCGCTGGGCGGGCGGCCGGTTCTGCGCCCGGGCGAAGCCCCGACCGATATCCCCGATCGTCATGTGTTTTATCGCTATACCGCCACTTTCCCGTGGCTGTCGCAGGGAAGCTGGGTTGGCACACAGATGAAACGCTGGGGACAGGTGCCTGCAGATTCCGATCTTAATTCCGTGGTGCGCCAGGTTTATCGTCCCGATCTGTATCGGGCGGCGGTGGCTGATCTTGATGTCGCAGTGCCCAAACATGACTGGCGGGTCGAAGGCGCAAATGATGCCGATGACCGGTCCTTTGTCGGGCCGGACAGTTTCCTTGATAATACGGTTTTTGATCCGGAAAAGGTCAGCTGATCGGCGCTATCGGGAAGACGGGCTCGGGATCAGGTGCCAAAACTGTCCGTGCGGAAAACGCCCGGGCGGACCGCATCGATGGCCTCCATGATCTGGCCGGGAATGAATACCCGGAAAGTGGCGCCCTGACCTGGCGGGCTTTCGGCCCATATTTTTCCCTGGCAATGTTCGACAACATGGCGGGCAATCGCCAGTCCAAGGCCCGACCCGGATGGTTTTGGCTGATCATCGGCATATTTGCCGCTGCGCGAAAACTTGTCGAAGATGGTTTCAAGTTCGGTCTGGGCAACCCCGCGGCCATTATCGGTAATCGATACCAGATATCCGCCATCCATGGCCTCACCGCGTACCGTGACGCTGGGATGGTCGGGATCGGCAAATTTGGCGGCATTGGACAAAAGATTGATAAACACCTGTGTCAGGCGGTCGCGATCAACATGCAGCAATACCGACTGACGTGAAAACTCGGTCGTGAGCTGCACGGCGCGACTGTCAAACAGTCCCTTGACCGCTTCGACACTTTCATCAAGCACGGTACGCGGATCGACATCAACTGCGCGCCAGTCTGAATGTCCGGCTTCAAGTCGGGCCAGATCAAGATGGTCATCAATCAGGCGGGTCAGGCGTTCGCTTTCGCGGACAATGATCGACAGGAAATGTTCGACCTTGTCATGTTCAAGGTTGGGAGTATCGACCAGAATTTCCGAAAATGACCGGATCGATGTCAAAGGTGTCCGGAATTCATGGCTGACCATGGTCAGGAATTCATCCTTAAGCCGGTCAAGCTCCTTGAGCCGGTCATTGGCGGCCCGCAATTCGGCGGCGGCTTTTTCCAGTTCATGGGATTTTTGTTCAAGCCGCTGGGAATATTCGATCACATGTGATGTTTCTTCAAGGATCTCAAGGACTTCTTCAAGACTGACCATTTCGCCCTTGGCAACCGATGACACCATCACGCGCGCCGATGCTGCCCCGATGGACCCGGCAAGCAATCGTTCGGTAAAGGCAATCATGTCGGCATCTGCTTCGCCTTTGCCGCGCCAGGATGTTTCTTTTTCCCAGCCGAATTCGCGGAACGAATGAAAGGCGCGTTCGCGTCCCAGAAACCGTTCAACCAGTTCATACAGATCATCAATCGATGCTGATGATCGCCAGATCACCGTATCCTGGCCTTTGCGCGAAAAGGCATCGACAAACAGGGTCGCCTGAATACGTTCAAGTGCGCTTGGCTGGGTGAACAGGCTGATCAGCACGTAAAAGGCGGTATTAAGTGAAATCGACCAGATCAGCGCATGGGTCAGCGGGGCAAATCCGGTCAGGCCCAGCAGGTTTTCGGGGCGCAGCCACGGATGTCCGAATGCGCCGTTCTGGATCAGGGCCGGGTCCATCCAGCCACTATCGGCAAGGGATGGCAGCAACAGGGTATATCCCCAAAGCGCAAAGCCGACGACAAGCCCGACCTGTGCGCCGGTTTTGGTGCCGCCTTTCCAGTAAAGGCCACCAATCATGATCGGAATGAATTGTGCGGTGGCGGCAAAGGAAATCAGTCCGATTTCAGCCAGTGCATCGGTGGCCCCCGCCGACCGGTAATAGGCAAAGCCCAGAAACACCACGACAACAATCGATGCGCGGCGGATGAAAATCAAAAGTCCGGTCAGATCATCGCGTTCGGTCAGGCGCAGTGGCTTGATGCGCAAAAGTGCGGGGACAATCAGGTCATTACAAACCATGGTCGACAATGCGATGGTGGCAACAATCACCATGCTTGTGCTGGCCGAAAGTCCGCCGACATAGGCCAGCAGTGCCAGCATCGACTGGTTTTCAAACAATGGCACGGAAATGACGAAAAAGTCCGGATCCGCCCAGGCGGGCAGGGCGCCAAGCCCGGCAAGGGCGATGGGCAACACAAACAGGTTCATCAACAACAGATAAAGCGGAAAGGCCCAGCTGGCCGTGGCAAGATGGCGTTCATCGACATTTTCAACAATGATCACCTGAAACTGGCGGGGCAGGCACAGGATTGCCGCCATCGACAGCATCATAAGCGTCAGCCAACGCGGCGCACTGTCTTCGCGCAAAAGCAGCAATTGCGCTGTATCGGGATTGGCCGCGGCCTGTGCAAACAAATCACCGATCCCGCCATACATCACAAAGCAGACAAAAATGCCGACCGCCAGAAGGGCGAACATCTTGACCAGACTTTCAAAGGCGATGGCGGCAACCATGCCTTCGTGATGTTCATCGGCATCAATGAAACGCGTGCCAAACAGAATGCCAAACAGCGCCAGGCCAAGGGCCGCCCAGAAACCGCTATCGGAAAAGATCGAGAGACTGTGTTGCGCGGTTTCGACCATGCCATGGTCCCAGACGGTCAAAACCGTATAGCTGGTTGCAATCGCCTTGAGCTGAAGCGCGATATAGGGCGTGGTGCCAACAACCGCGATCAGGGTGACAAGCACGGAAAGCTGGGTGCTTTTGCCGTAACGCGATGAAATGAAGTCGGCGATGGAGGTGATGCGATGTGCCTTGGAAATGCGCAGCATCTTGCGCAACAAAAACCACCAGCCCAGGAAAATCACCGTCGGACCAAGATAGATCGTCAGATATTCCAGCCCGTTGCGCGCCGCCGTTCCGACCGCGCCATAAAATGTCCAGGATGTGCAGTAAACCGCAATCGACAGGGTATAGACCGTCGGGTTCCGGACCCAGGAATGGCCATCGCGGGCCCGTTTGTCGCCCCACCAGGCAATGGTGTAAAGCAGCCCGACATAAAACAGCGAAACGAAAATCACCAGTTCCGAGGACAGCATTTTTTATCGCCCCTCGGATTGTGCCGCGTTGCGCAAGGCCCGCGTCAACAGCGCGCAAAATATGATCAGAATTCCCCAGCCGGCAAAGAAATAGACAAACAGGATCGGCACCCCGAATACCATGCCATCAAGGGAAAACATCCCGACAAGTGGCGGTATCCAGAGAAACAGGGCGACCAGCATCAGGGCAAGCGCACGTTCTGTCAGTCTGCGGGGTGGCGTGATAGGAATGTCTCCTGATTGTCGGTCGGAAAACGGTCTTTTTGCGGTGTTTTCAGTTATCTGCCCGTTCAAGCAGGGCGCGCACCCGCGACACCACATCGCGGGTCGAAAACGGCTTGGTGACAAAATCGTCAACGCCAAGTTCCAGCCCCTTGCGTCGATCGACTTCGCGGGTCTTGGCCGTCAGCATCATGATCGGGATCAGTTTGGTATTGGCATCGCTGCGCACCGCGCGCACGACTTCGAACCCGTCACAGCCGGGCATCATGACATCAAGCAAAACCATGTCTGGCGCATCGCGGGCGATCATGGAAATCGCGGTCTGACCATCGGTGGCCACGCGCACGTCATAGCCTTCCTTTTCCATAAGAAAGCTTAGGGATTCGACAATGGTTTCCTCATCTTCAGCAATCAGGACCTTTGGTCTCTCATTCAAGGACATTCTCCCCGATTTTTCTGATTCTTATGATGGTAATCCTATCTGTTAATTTAAGGAATTATAATGCTACTTTGGGTGGGGGCAAATCTGGCGGGTTTGTGCGGTTGCCAGCCGGGAAAATGCCGGTGAAAACAACCCGCGGTTCCGACCGTGCGCGCCATTACGCCCGACTGGACCGGCCATCGGCGGTGTCAGACATTTCATAGGCGCGCTGTGCGCAATCTTCACGCGGGCACTGGCGACAGGCAATGCCGACCGGAACGGCGGATTCCGGACGTTCAAGCGGCAAGGCATCGGCATAGATCACCTCATTGGCAAATGCCGTGTCGCAGCCGATCATGACCGAATGAACCGATTGCGGCGTGCCATAGCCACCAGCCCCGGTGCGCAAGGCCCGGGCCACAAACAGATATTCGCTGTTGTCAGGCAGGCGCACGAATTGCGAAATTACCCGTTCCGGCGCCAGATATGCCTCATGCACGGCCCATCGCGGGCAGGCGCCGCCATATCGCGGCAATTGCAGACCGGATGCCGAAAACCGTTTGGAAATATTGCCGGCAATGTCGGTGCGGATCAGGTGAAAAGGCACACCTTCTGCACCGGGGCGACGCAATGTGGTCAACCGGTGACAGATTTGCTCCCAGCTTGCCGCATAGCGTTGCTGAAGCAATTCGATATCGTGGCGCAGGTCGTGCGCATCGGCCAGAAACGCATCATAGGGCAGGATAAGTGCCGCCGCGCAATAGGATATCAACGCCTCATAGGCGCGCATGCGTCCGGCATCGCTGCTGATATTGGCGGTGGCAAGAACCGCATTGACCGTGTCGCCAGCTTCAAGTTTGCAGATGGTGCGGGCGGCCTGAAACCGCGCCGATGTGATCGGAAGCGCGCGCGAAATGCGCAGCGTTTTTTGTTCTGTGTCCCAGTGATATCCGTTGGTGGCGAAGTCTTCGGATGGCAGGCGTTCGACCCGGATATTATGCGCACTTTCAAGGTAATTGATCAGATCGGTCAGATAAAGCCCGCCATCGGGATCGATCTCGGGGCGCAGCCTGGCGGCACTGTCTTCGAGGGCGGGAAAGTAGTTGGCATTGTCATAAAGCAGATCATCGACTTCTTCGGCCGGGTTGTTGGCCGGGCGCCCGGCATTTCCGCGTTCAAGAAAGTTGAAAATTTCGGTCGCGGATTCCGCCAGCCGATGGGATTCCTTGACCAGTGTCGCGTTGAACCGGGCGCGCTGTTGCGGTGACAGGTTGTCATAATCATCAAAAATCTCGGCAACTGTGCGGATCGATGTGATGCGCGTCAGGATCGAATGGCTGGCCTCGGTCAGGAACGGATCGTGGCTCAGGCGTTCGGACAGGGCGTCGACCTCGTCAAGGCCGCTGCGATAGGCACGGTACAGGGCAAGAAACGCGCTGATCATTCCCGGTGCTGCTGCAATCATCGCGGGGAATTCGCGGCTTTCGATCGGGGTGTTGTAAAAAACCGGATCGGATGCGGCTTCGCTCAGATCTGCAAGCAGTCGGCCTTCTTCTGATCCCGACAAGGTGTGGGGATGGATGTCCAGAACGGCTGCGATCCGCATCAGCAACCCGCCGCCGATCGACCGGCGGTTATGTTCAATCAGGTTCAGATAGCTCGGCGAAATCCCGGCGGCTTTTGCCAGGGCATTTTGCGTCATGCCGATATCTTTGCGGCGGCCGCGAATGCGGTGTCCGATGGGGGCCTGGCGGGACATGTGGCGACCTCAATCTTGACAAAATTTACAAATTTTCATCTCTCTCGCCAATATATTTACAAAAAAATCGTTATATATCAACTCAGTGTTGATTCATTTTCAGAACGTGGCCATTGTTTTGACAGGTCGTGAAAAAAACCAACCAGAAAACAGACCTCAGATTTCTCTGAAACAGATCCCAAGACATTGGGGAGGAAAACCATGTCGGAGACTAAAAATACCCGAAATGTAACTCGTCGTACGATCCTGAAGGGGACAGCTGCGACGACCGGTGCGGCGCTGATCGGTGGCACGTTCCCGATGCATTTCATCAAGAATGCCCACGCCCAGACTTTCCGTGGCGATCCGGGTAGTTCAGGCAGTGTGAAACTCGGCTTCAACGTACCGCAGACCGGTCCGTATGCCGACGAAGGCGCTGACGAATTGCGTGCCTATCAGCTTGCGGTCAAGCACCTGAATGGTGAAGGTGACGGCGGCATGCTCAACACCATCAAGCCGCTTGAACTCAAAGGAAACGGTATTCTCGGCAAGAAGGTCGAGTTCGTGACCGGCGATACCCAGACCAAGTCCGATGCCGCACGTGCATCTGCCAAGCGCATGATCGAAAAAGACAATGTCGCAATGGTTACCGGTGGTTCGTCATCGGGTGTTGCGATTGCCGTTCAGGGTCTTTGCCAGGAAATGGGCGTCATCTTCATGGCGGGTCTTACCCACTCCAACGACACCACGGGCAAGGACAGAAAGCGTTATGGCTTCCGCCACTTCTTCAACGCTTATATGTCCGGTCAGGCAATTGCGCCGGTGCTCAAGGATGAATATGGCACCGATCGCCGCGCCTATCACCTGACGGCGGATTATACCTGGGGCTGGACCCAGGAAGAATCGATCAAGGCCGCGACCGAGAATATCGGTTGGGAAACCGTCAACACCGTCCGGACCCCGGTTGGTGCGGGTGACTTCTCGCAGTATATCACGCCGGTTCTGAATTCGGGTGCGGATGTGCTGATCCTGAACCACTATGGCAAGGACATGGTCAACTCCCTGACCCAGGCGGTTCAGTTCGGTCTGCGTGACAAACAGGTCAATGGCAAGAACTTCGAAATCGTTGTTCCGCTGTATTCGCGCCTGATGGCACAGGGTGCCGGTGATGCTGCCAAGGGCATTCTGGGGACCACCAACTGGCACTGGTCGCTGACCGATCCGGGTTCGCAGGCCTTTGTCAAATCCTTCGGTCAGGAATACGGCTTCCCGCCGTCCCAGGCTGCACACACCTGCTATGTCCAGACGCTGCTTTATGCAAACGCCTGTGAAATGGCCGGTACGTTCGCACCCTGGGAAGTCATCAAGCAGCTCGAAGGGTTCGAGTTCGATGGCGCGGGCAATGGCCCGACCCTGTACCGTGCGGAAGATCACCAGTGCTTCAAGGATGTTCTTGTGGTGCGTGGTAAACAGGAACCGCAGTCCAACTTTGACCTTCTTGAAGTCGTCAAACAGGTACCGCGTTCGCAGGTTGAGTATCCGGCCGACATGTTCGGTGGGGAGCTTGGCCCGTATCAGGTCTGATACAGCCCAAGTGATGCAAGCAGGGCCGGCCATTTCCCAGTGGTCGGCCCATTTTGCCCCTCAAGATGTCCCAACGGTCTTTTCATTAAGTCCTTTACGAATACGCGGCGGATAACTGATGGACGCTATATTTCTTCAAATTCTCAACGGTCTGGACAAGGGCGGGGCCTATGCGCTGATTGCACTTGGCCTGACTTTGGTGTTCGGCACGCTTGGCGTGGTGAACTTTGCCCATGGCGCCATTTTCATGATGGGCGCCTTTTGTGCTGTTACGCTCGAAAAAATCCTGACCCTGTCTGTGCGGGTCAAGGATGAGTCCGTGACCTTCTTTGATGCCTATAAGGAAACCCCTTATCTCGAAGTCTGGTTCGGTGAAACCGGCAAGGCGATCATTGACTGGTCCGTGCCGCTTTCGATCATACTGGCGATACCCGTGATGCTGTTGATCGGTATTGTGATGGAACGCAGTCTGATCCGGTATTTCTACAAGCGTCCGCACGCCGAACAGATCCTTGTGACCTTTGGTCTGGCCATTGTGTTGCAGGAACTGGTCAAATCCTTCTTCGGGGCCAACCCGATCCCGCAAGGTGCCCCTGATATTGTGGCGGGTTCTGCGGCAATCGGCGCGGTTTTCGGATTGGGTGAGTCGGTTGTCTATCCGTGGTGGCGTCTGATTTATCTGGCCTTCTCGCTTCTGACCATCGGGCTTGTCTTTTCGTTCCTGCATTTTACCACCTATGGGATGGTGGTGCGTGCGGGCATGGCAGACCGCGAAACGGTCGAACTTCTTGGCATCAATATCGAACGGCGATTTACGATTGTATTTGGCATCGCGGCGGTGGTCGCCGGTCTTGCCGGGGTGATGTACACGCCTGTCCTGCCACCGGATTATCATCTGGGCATGGACTTCCTTGTGCTGTCATTTGTTGTGGTGGTTGTCGGGGGTATGGGCTCCTTGCCCGGTGCGGTGCTTGCAGGTTTCCTGCTGGGCATTCTGCAATCCTTCTCGTCCATGACCGAGGTGAAAGACATCTTCCCGGGCATTGACCAGATCATCATTTACCTTGTTGCCGTCGTCATTCTGCTGACCCGCCCGCGTGGTCTGATGGGTCGTCGGGGCGTGATGGAGAGCTAAAATGACAAACACAAAAATCGTCTCCCCCAAGCAGGACCTTCTTTACATGGCGATCCTGTCGGTGGTGGTCCTGACCATGCCGATCTGGTTGCAGCCATTTGGTGCGGCCTATCCCGATCTGATGCAGAAATTCATGATCTTTGGCATTTTTGCCATCGGCTATAACATTCTGTTCGGGTTGACCGGTTATCTGTCATTCGGGCATGCGGCCTTTCTAGGGGTGGGGTCCTACACCGCTGTCTGGTCGTTCAAGCTGCTGTCGATGAATGTCATTCCGGCTTTGATCTTTGGCACCATCCTGTCGGGTCTGTTTGCGCTTGCCATCGGGTTTGTCAGCTTGCGCCGGTCGGGGATTTACTTCTCGATCCTGACGCTGGCCTTTGCGCAGATGTCCTATAACCTGGCCTATTCGGTGCTGACCCCGATCACCAATGGTGAAACCGGTCTGCAATTGACCCAGGGTGATGCGCGCGTTCTCGACCGGATGGCCGGGATCGAAGCCGACGCGTCGCTTCCGACCCCGAACCTGTTCGGGATCGAAGGGATCGGCTATTCGGGCTTTTATATCTGTGCGGCCCTGATGCTGATTTCGTTCTTTATCTATCTGCGCATTTTCCGTTCGCCCTTCGGGCTTAAACTGCGCGCGATCAAATCCAACCAGAACCGCATGGGCTATACCGGGTACAATACCCGACCCTATCTGATGACGGCCTTTGTCATTTCGGGGATGTATGCCGGGCTTGCCGGGTCGCTTCTGGCGGTGACCGATCCGCTTGCCGGTGCGGAACGCATGCAGTGGACGGCCTCGGGCGAGGTGGTTCTGATCACCATTCTTGGCGGTGTCGGCACCCTGATCGGTCCGCTGCTTGGTGCGGGTATCATCAAGTATTTCGAAAACATCTTTTCGGCCTTTAACGAGACGGTGCTTCTGAATGCCTTTTCGTTCCTGCCGGACTGGCTGGCGCATCCGGTTGCGGCTGTGGTCGGGTTGTTCGTTGGCGAAGGCTGGCACCTGACCCTTGGTCTGGTCTTCATGCTGATCGTGATCTTCCTGCCTGGTGGCATCATGGAAGGGATCAGCCGTCTTGCACGACTGGTCACCAACCGCAACAAGGCCGAACCGAAATCCGGCGCACATGAAAACAAAGAAAAAGAACAAGCATCGGCGGGGGAGGTCTGATCAATGTCTGAATACATTCTTGATGTAACCGATGTAGACAAGAATTTTGGCGGTTTGCGTGCGCTTTCCGACATCAATCTTCGGGTCAAGGAAGGCACGGTTCACGCCATTATCGGACCGAACGGTGCCGGGAAATCGACCTTGCTGAACGTGATTGTCGGGCGTCTTGCCCCCAATCGCGGGCGGGTTCTGCTTGGCGATCAGGTTTTGACCGGCAAGCAGCCCCACGAAATCAACCAGCTTGGTGTGGCGCGTGTGTTCCAGACCCCGGAAATTTTCCCGGAACTCTCGCTTTTGCAAAACGTGATGGTTCCCGCCTTTGCCAAGCGCGATGGCGAGTTCAAGCTGGGCTTCCTCAAAAGCCTGTTTGCCGAAAACGAGATCCGCGAACATGCCGAACATCTGCTGGAAGATGTCGGGCTGATTTCGCAAAAGGACAATGTCGCGGGATCGATGTCGCGCGGTGACAAACGGCGTCTCGAACTGGCCATGTGTCTGGGACAGCATCCCAAGCTGTTCCTGCTTGATGAGCCGACGGCGGGCATGTCGCGTCATGATACCAACCGCACGATTGATCTGCTCAAACGGATCAAGGAACGCGGCATGACCAAAGTGATCATTGAACATGACATGCATGTTGTCTTCAGTCTGGCTGATCGCATCAGTGTGCTGGCACAGGGGGCGATCATTTGCGAAGGCACGCCCGAAGAAGTCCGCAATGATCCCAGAGTTAAAGAAGCCTATCTCGGAGGGGAAGCAGTATGAACGCGCTGCCAAAACAGGAACCTGTCCGCAAACAGGGCGGGGACCCGGCCTTTTTCTCGGTCTATGACCTGCATGCCTATTATGGTGAAAGCTATATCGTCCAGGGGGTGTCCTTTGACATCCGCGAAGGCGAAATTCTGGCTCTTCTTGGCCGAAACGGGGCGGGGAAAACATCGACCCTGCGTGCGCTGGCCCGCATGTCCGACCCGGAAGTCAAACATGGGGAAATCTGGCTTGATCATCAGCCATTGCACACCATGAAGGCGTGGCAGGCCGCCCGTCTCGGATTGCAGCTTGTCCCCGAAGACCGCCGGATCATTCCGGGCATGACGGTTCAGCAAAATCTTGAGCTGGCCCAGATTGCCGAACCGATCGGCTGGTCGGTCGAACGCATCTATGAGCTGTTCCCGCGCCTTGGCGAAAGGGCGGAACAGGAAGCCATCACGCTTTCGGGTGGTGAACAGCAGATGCTGGCGATCGGGCGGGCTTTGGCACGCGATATCAAGATATTGCTGCTTGATGAACCGTACGAAGGTCTGGCACCGGTGATTGTTCAGGAAATCGAAAAGACGCTTCAAAACGTCAAGAAACTGGGCATCACCACCATCATCGTTGAACAGAATGCGATCGCGGCCCTGAAACTTGCCGATCGCGCCATCATCATGGATAGCGGCGAAATCGTCTTTGACGGGACCGCCCAGGCTGTTCTTGATGATGCGGAATTGCGTGACCAGTATCTGGCCATCTGATTTCCGAAAAATAGGGGGGGGTGTCGCCGAGGCTTTGTTGTAAGGGGGGCTTCGGGACAGGTAAGGCCGCGCCAGCAGGTGCGGCCTTTGCCATTTTGATCCTAAAGATCGGGGCTGACGGCCAGCCCTTCGAAATCCTTTAACACGTTTAAAACAATCGATGTTTTGACATGTTGCACGGAATCATGGGGCAGCAGCACCTCGTTGACGAAATGCGACAGTGCAGCCAGGTCTTTGGTCGCGACTTTCAGGTGATAGTCCATTTCCCCGGTCAGGGAAAAGGCTTCAAGGACTTCGGGCAAATCGGCCAGAAGACGGGCAAACCGTTTGGCATTGTCGCGGTTATGGGTGGCAAGGGTCACCGAAATCACCACCAGCAACCCCAGACCCATCTTCTGACGGTCGATATCGGCACGATATCCGCGAATGACCTTGTCTTCTTCAAGCCGGGCACGACGGCGCGAACATTGCGACGGCGACAGCCCGATCCGTTCTGACAGATCGTTGTTGGTCAGGCGTCCGTCCCGCTGCAATTCCGCAAGCAGTTTAAGGTCAAGTCGGTCAAGTTGCATGTTATCCGCGTCCATTTACATAATCATGCATGATGTGTGTATTCGATGGCGGAAATCAACCCAAAATGCATGCACGTTGCATGCGGTTTGGCGCACGATTGGGACATAACAAGAATTCGAACAGTTCCAGAAATTCGAATGTTTCAATCAAAGGAGACTTCCGATGGGTCCGTTCCCGCATGATGCCCCCCGTGCCACCATCAGTGATGATAACCCTGCCGGAACCGACGGGTTCGAATTTGTCGAATTCGCCCATGAGGATGCCGAAAAACTCGAAACCCTGTTTACCCGCATGGGCTATTGCCCGGTGGCCAAACACAAGACCAAAAACATCACCGTCTGGCGTCAGGGCGATATCAATTACATCCTTAATGCCGAACCAGGCTCGCATGGGATGACGTTCGTTGAAAAACACGGCCCCTGCGCACCGTCGATGGCATGGCGTGTGGTTGATGCCAAACATGCCTTTGATCATGCGGTGTCCAAGGGGGCGGAACCGTATCTGGACGATGACAAGACCATTGATGTCCCGGCGATTGTCGGGATTGGCGGATCGCTTTTGTATTTCATCGATAAATATGGCGATACCGGATCGGCCTATGACGCGGAATTTGACTGGCTGGGCGAACGCGATCCCAAGCCCGAAGGTGTCGGTTTCTATTATCTCGACCATCTGACCCATAACGTCTATCGCGGCAATATGGATAAATGGTGGGACTTCTATCGCGATCTGTTCGGGTTCAAGCAAATCCACTTCTTTGACATTGCCGGTAAAATCACCGGTCTGGTCAGCCGTGCGATCACATCGCCCTGCGGCAAAATCCGCATTCCGCTGAATGAATCGACTGACGATAAAAGCCAGATCGAAGAATATCTTCGCAAATACAAAGGCGAAGGCATTCAGCATATCGCGGTCGGTACGGATGGTATCTATGACGCCACCGACAAGCTTGCGGCCAATGATCTGAAATTCATGCCCGGTCCGCCGGAAACCTATTACGAGAAATCCCATGACCGTGTGAATGGCCATGACGAACCGATCGAACGGATGAAAAAGCATGGCATCCTGATCGACGGCGAAGGGGTCGTTGATGGCGGCATGACCAAGATCCTGCTTCAGATTTTCTCAAAAACCGTGATCGGACCGATCTTCTTTGAATTTATCCAGCGCAAAGGCGACGAAGGCTTTGGCGAGGGCAATTTCCGTGCTCTGTTTGAAAGCATCGAAGAAGACCAGATCCGCCGTGGCGTTTTGAAAGTTGATGCTGCGGAATAGGTCCGCCAACCCCATATCCAGTTCAGGGTCGTGTGTTGCGCGGCCCTGACGGTTTGTTGTTATCGCAGTTGGATTGACCGCCATGCTTGATAAACCGACCCGTGATCCGGCCAGTCCGGCCGTGGATCAAGCCGATCTGAAATATATGCCCGGTTTCGGCAATGATTTCGAAACCGAAAGCCTGCCCGGTGCCCTGCCACAGGGGCAAAACAGCCCGCAAAAATGCGCCTATGGGCTTTATGCCGAACAGCTTTCCGGTTCGCCCTTTACCGCGCCGCGCGGCACCAATGAACGGTCCTGGCTGTATCGCATCCGGCCCAGTGTCAAACATAATGGCCGCTTTACCGTCCTTGATCACCCGCATTGGAAAACCGCCCCGTGCCTGAATGATCACAGTCTTGCCCTTGGTCAATTGCGCTGGGATCCGGTGCCGATGCCAAAAGACGCAACCGATTTCATTTCGGGCATGCGCACCATCACGACGGCGGGCGATGCGATGTCGCAATCGGGCATGGCAAGCCATGTCTATGTCTGCAACGCTGATATGGTTGATGACTATTTCTTTGATGCTGATGGTGAACTTCTGATCGTGCCGGAATCCGGCACGCTTCGGATATTTACCGAACTTGGCATCATGGATGTTGGCCCGCTTGAGATCGCCCTGATCCCGCGCGGCATGATGTTCAAGGTCAGCATCCTTGATGCCGGGATTGATGGCGGGGCGCGCGGCTATGTCTGTGAAAATTACGGTGCGAAATTCACGCTGCCCGACCGCGGGCCGATCGGGGCGAACTGTTTGGCCAATCCGCGTGATTTCAAAACACCCGTTGCCGCCTATGAGGATAAGGAAACCCCGTGTCGGGTGCGGGTAAAATGGTGTGGGCAGTTTCACGAAACGTCGATTGGTCATTCGCCACTCGACGTGGTGGCCTGGCACGGCAATTACACACCGTTCAAATATGATCTTCGGACATTCTCGCCGGTTGGCGCGATCCTGTTTGATCATCCCGATCCGTCGATCTTTACGGTTCTGACCGCGCCCTCGGGCGAGGAAGGCACGGCAAATGTCGATTTCGTGATTTTCCCGCCGCGCTGGATGGTGGCCGAACATACATTCCGCCCGCCATGGTATCACCGCAACATCATGTCGGAATTCATGGGCCTGATTTGCGGGCAATATGATGCCAAGGAAAAGGGATTTGTTCCGGGCGGCATGAGTTTGCACAACATGATGTTGGCCCATGGCCCCGATGCATTCGGCTTTGACAAGGCATCAAATGCCGAACTTGGCCCGCAGAAACTTGATGGCACCATGGCGTTTATGTTCGAAACCCGCTTTCCACAGCAATTGACCAAATTCGCCGCCGAACTTGAAACCCTTCAGGATGATTATCTTGATTGCTGGTCCGGGCTTGAACGCAAATTTGATGGCACCCCCGAAGGCCGGAAATAAAGGCAAAACGATAAGATGAAACTTGCATCCCTTAAAAACGGCACCCGTGATGGTCAGCTGGTTCTGGTAACCCGTGATCTGGAATCCTATGTCGATGCCAGCGCGATAGCACCAACCCTTCAGGCCGCCCTTGATAACTGGGCGGTGATCGCACCGCGTTTGCGCGAACTTTCCGATGAAATCGAAGCCGGTTCCACGATTGCCAGGCGCGTCACGCTTGATATGGCAGACCTTCATTCCCCATTGCCGCGCGCCTATCAGTGGGCGGACGGATCGGCCTATGTCAATCACGTGGAACTGGTGCGCAAGGCCCGCGGGGCCGAAATGCCGCAAAGCTTCTGGACCGATCCGCTGATGTATCAGGGCGGGTCTGACAGTTTCCTTGGTCCGCGCGACGATATCCTGATGGCCGATACCGCCTGGGGCATCGATATGGAAGGCGAGATTGCGGTCATCACCGATGACGTTCCGATGGGCGCAAGCCTTGATCAGGCCCGTTCTGCCATTCGGCTGATCATGCTGGTCAATGACGTATCGCTGCGCGGTCTTATTCCCGGCGAACTGGCCAAGGGGTTCGGGTTTTTCCAGTCCAAACCGTCTTCTGCATTTTCGCCGGTTGCGGTAACGCCAGATGAACTGGGTGATGCTTGGGATGGGGCGAAGCTTCATCTGCCGCTTCTTGTTGATCTTAATGGCAAGCCGTTTGGACGGGCAAATGCCGGGATCGACATGACATTTGATTTTGCCCAGCTTATTGCCCATGCTGCACGCACACGCCCGCTGGCGGCAGGCACTGTTATCGGGTCAGGGACGGTATCAAACAAACTTGATGGCGGACCAGGCAAGCCGGTCGATCAAGGTGGGGCTGGGTATTCCTGTATTGCTGAAATCCGCATGATCGAAACGATTGAAACCGGTGCGGCGATAACCCCGTTCCTGCAATTTGGCGACCGGGTCAAAATTGAAATGCTTGATGATCATGGCCGGTCAGTCTTTGGTGCGATTGATCAGGCCGTTCGTCAATACAAGCCATAAGGACCGAATATGGGCGAAGTCGTCCTGTATGATTACTGGCGATCATCGGCAAGTTACCGGGTGCGGATTGCGTTGGGGCTGATGAATATTCCCTATCGGACGGTGCCGATTGATCTTCTGGCCGGGATTCACAAGGTCCCGGACTATCTCAAACGCAATCCCCAGGGGCTGGTGCCAGCCCTTGAGATTGACGGGATCATGATGACCCAGTCGGTATCAATCATCGAATATCTTGATGAAACAAGGCCGGGGCAGGGATTGCTTCCATCCGAAACCCTTGCCCGGCAACGCGTGCGCGCCCTGACACATGTTATTGCCATGGATATTCATCCCATCTGCAATCTGGGTGTGGTGCGTCATGTCATGGATTTGGCATCCGCCAGTGGCGAAGACGCGGACACGTTCCGGCATGACTGGATGGAGAAATATATCGGCGGTGGCCTGGCCGCGTTCGAGGCCATGCTGGCAACGCGCATGGATGAAGGCGGCGATGGCAACAAGACGGACGGTGGCAAATTTTGCCATGGCAATCGCCCGTCCATGGCCGATATCTGCCTGATCCCGCAGCTTTACAACGCGCGCCGCTGGAATGTGAGTCTTTCTCGCTTTCCGCGGATCAGGGCGATCGAACAAAGCTGTCTCGCCATTGATGCCTTTGCCAATGCTCATCCCGACAGGTGCCCGCGCTAATGACGCGGGTGCTTAAATCCTGTCGGTTCTGGGCTTAAACCCCGATTGCCATGCCGTCGCTGCGCGGATCATGGGCACCGTCAACAAAGCCGTCATCGTCAATGCGAATGATCCCGGCCTGACCGGCAAGCGCGCTTTGGGCTTCAATCGCGCGCAGGATGTGACCACGCTTTGACAGCGTATCAAACACGTCATCGCCGGCATCGACTTCCAGTTTCAGGCTGTCATTGCTGTCGGAAAATGTCTTGCCCAGAAGGAAGCGTGGCTTGGCAAGGGCGTCGGCTGGTGACAGGGCGAAATCAAGAACACGGGTCAGCAACATCGCCAATGTTTGCGGCTGTCCATCCGCCCCCTGGGTCCCATACAGCAGATGCGGTTTGCCGTTCCTAAGGGCCAGTCCGGGATTAAGCGTATAGAACGGGCGTTTGCCAGGTTTGAAGCAGTTCGGGTGGTCCGGATTGGTGGTAAATGCCGCCCCCCGGTTCTGCCAGACAATGCCGGTATCACCGGCAACCACCCCGCTGCCCCAATCGAAATACGTACTTTGCAGAACGCTTGCGCAATTGCCCTGCGCGTCCCTGGCGGCAAGGAAAACCGTATCGCCATGTCGGAACGGATGGGGCCAGTCCATCGCGGTTTCAGTCGGAACGGACATGGCTGCGCCTGCCAGATTTGCGGGATCAAGCATTGTGGTAAAGTCGGTTTGGGCGAAATCGGGATCACCGATCTGATCGCGTTCTAGAAAGGCCTGCTTGATGGCCTCGACCACCAGATGGAAATGATCGGCATTGCCTTCGGCCCAGTTTTTGGTTCCCAGTTCGCGCAAAACACCCATGGTCATCAGCGTTGCCAACCCTTGCGTCGGGGCAGGCGGGGCAAACAGGGTGACATCACCATAATCAAGGGAAACCGCATCAACCGTGCGGGTGCGGGTTTTGGCAAGATCCGCCTTGGTGATTGGTGATCCGACCGCGGAAAGCCCGGCAACAATGCGATCCGATAGGGTGCCTTCGTAAAAATCGCGCGCGCCGTTTTGCGCGATCAGTTTCAGGCTTTCGGCCAGTTGCGGCTGATAAAACATCTCGCCCGCTACCGGCATTTTGCCGTTGGGGGCAAAGATATCGATAAAGCCCGGCCAGTTGGCAATGTCATCTTTGCGGAAATCAAGCCAGAAGCATTGTGATGTACTGATCGGAAAGCCGTTTTCGGCAAGATCAATGGCGGGCGCAATCAGATCGGAAAGCGTCTTTTTGCCGTCCCAATGACGTGCCGAATGATCCAGCGCATGTTGCCAGGAATCCACCGTGCAGGCGGTGGTCAGGGTTGAACCCGGACCGCGCAGGGGGATCGGTTTACCCGCATCGGCAAAGCTGCCCGGATTTTGAACGGCCTGCCCGATGCCCAAAAAGGATTGTACCTTGCCCGATCCGTCCGACACCATCCAGACCGCATCCCCGCCAATGCCGCAGAAATGCGGGTATGTTACCGCTAACATTGCCGCTGTTGCGACCACGGCCTCGATCGCGGTGCCCCCATCGCGCAGGACTTTTGCCCCGGCTTCGCTGGCTGCCGTACTTGGGCTTGTGATCATGGCGCGATGGCGGTGGATGGATGCAGGATCGGACATGGTCGGATTTCTTTCTGCGATTTCAAATGATGGGGCGGGATCAGGCAACGTTCGGATCAGCTGTGGCGAAATTGCATGCAATCAATTATACAAACGCAAACAGTTTATTGTATGCATCAGGAAACGTGGCGGGCAGGCATGAAGGCATCTGACAAGGTTAAACACCGCACGGACATGATCAGTTCGGCATTGCGTTCGGCAATCCTGGAACGCGTTTTGATGCCTGGCATGAAATTGCCCGAGGATTCCCTTGGCGAACGTTTCGGAGTCAGTCGCACGCTTATTCGTCAATCCCTTGAACGACTTGCCGCCGAAGGCCTGGTTGAACTTCGCCGCAACAAGGGCGCCATGGTCGCCAAGCCCAGCCTTGAAGAAGCGCGCGATCTGTTTGAATTGCGCACCCAGATCGAAGACCTTGTGATCAGCCGGGTGATCAAGAATATGAGCCCGGAACTTCTGGCCGAGCTCGAAGCCCATCTGGCCAAGGAAGTCGCCGCCGAACATGCGTCCGAGCCGATTTCGATCCGGCTGGCGACCGAGTTCCATATCCTGCTGGCCAAGCTTTCGGGAAGCCCGGTTTTGCTGCGCTATGTCGAGGAAATCGGATATCGCTGTGGTTTGACGCTGTCGCTGTATGCAAGGCCCCATTCGACCGATTGCGGCATTCAGGAACATCGGCAAATCATCGAAGCCCTGAAAACCGGGGATGAGGAAACCGCGCGCAAATTGATGCGGCATCACCTGACCGCCGTGGCCGACCGTGCATTGTTCACGACCGAAGAAGGCGGGCCGCTTTTGTATCTGGATGCGCTTGAACCCTATGCCAAAAAGGTGCGTGACGGCGGGGCCTGATGCAACAGTACGTTCGCGGACATAACCGCCCGCCCGCAAGAACAGGCGGTCAGTTCCGCAAACGTGAGCATGGATCGGTACGCCGCATCGCCTGATATGCATCGGGGATCAGGCCTTGATGCCTTTGCGGATCAGAATGCGTTCGGCACTTTCATTCCAGACATCCATTTTGACGATCTTGCCGTTTTCAATCACGAAACGGTCGACATAACGATTGCCTTCAAACGGCGTTCCGTCGGGCCATTCGCCATAAAGCCAGCCGGTGCTGTAAACCACGGTCTGGCCGTTGGTATTGGCGACATCAAACTGACCGAACTTCTTTTTCACCCATTTATAGCGTGCGGCATTAAAGGCCGTGGTGCCCGACGGATGGTCGTATTTCTGACCATCGGTAAAGGTGATCACGACATCATCAGACATGAAAGTCGCCGCCAGTTCGGGGTCGGGCTTCATGGATGCATCAAGAAAATCGCGCACGGTCCGGGCTTCGGGCGGCAGTGTATCAAGCACATTTACCGCAGTCTGATCGGTCATCTGGAATTCCTCATTCACTGCAATTGATCTGTGATCAGCATAATACGCAGGCAGAAAATTTGCATGCACTAATTTTATGCAATAATTGCATGCAATTTGCGTATACATGAGGCAAATGCGCTTCGTTAATTGACCTGAATTCTCGTAAGTATCTGAAATTTATCAATTCTGATTCTTGGCACGGACCTTGCTGCAGTGCGGTGGTTGTTCGGCGCGTATCGTGAAACTGCGACGACCGAATGCGACCGGAATACGAAAGTCACATAATCAGGGAGTCTCACATGCCTATTTCTTCGCCTATTCCGAAACTGACGCGCCGTGCCGCCCTTTTGGGGGCTGCTGCTGCGATGATGTTCGCTGCCACCTTGCCCATCCATAACGCCCGTGCAGAAGACACCGTGAAGCTTGGCCTTGTTGCCGCGCTGAGTGGCCAGTCGGCCAAATCCGGCGAAGCAATCACGCGCGGCATTACCCTTGCGATTGACAAGATCAATGCCGAGGGCGGCGTTCTTGGCAAGCCGCTTGAACTTGTATCGCGCGACGATGAAAGCAACCCGGGCAAAGGTCTGGTCGCGGCCCGCGAACTGGCACAGCGCGAAGGCGTTGCTGCGATCATTGGCGGTCTTGATACGCCGGTATCCTTTGCCATTGTCCCGTATGC
Source organism: Thalassospira sp. GO-4 (assembly GCF_023588965.1). Taxonomy (NCBI): domain Bacteria; kingdom Pseudomonadati; phylum Pseudomonadota; class Alphaproteobacteria; order Rhodospirillales; family Thalassospiraceae; genus Thalassospira; species Thalassospira sp. GO-4. The sequence goes on along the minus strand of NZ_CP097807.1, from coordinate 2,236,292 downwards.
CAATCAGCAGAAAATTCCGTTCATCGGCCCGTGGGCTGCTGGTACCGGCATCACCAAAAACGGTGCCGAAGAAAACTATGTGTTTCGCGTTTCGGCCGTTGATGAATATGTCGACGAAGCAATCACCGAATATCTGATCGCAAATTACGGTGCCAAAAAGCCGGGCATGATCCTGATCAACAACCCGTGGGGGGAGTCCAACGAGAAGGGCTTGCTCAAGGCGCTGGAAAAACGTGGCATGACCCATGCCGGGATCGAAAAGTTTGAATCAAACGACGTCGATGTTGTCCCGCAGCTGACCCGCCTTAAGGAAAATGGTGCTGACTCCCTGTTCGTGGTTGCCAACGTTGCCCCGACCGCACAGGTGATCAAGTCGCTTGATCGTATGGGTTGGGATGTTCCGATTTCCTCGCATTGGGGCCCGGCTGGTGGTCGCTTTACCGAACTGGCGGGCAAATCCGGTGAGAAGGTCCATTTCATCCAGACCTATCTGTTTACCGATGCAACCAGCCCGATGTTCGTCAAGCTTCAGGAAAAATTCCCGGAAATCAAAACCCTTGCCGATGTGACCCCGGCGACCGGTATTGCCAATGCCTATGACGCGACCCTTCTGATCGCAGCGGCCATCGAAAAGGCCGGTTCGACCGACGGTCCGGCCATCCGCGAAGCGATGTACGAGATTTCGGGCGTCGAAGGCATGATCAAAACCTATGACAAGCCGTTCACCCCGGATGATCAGGATGCGCTTGGTCCGGAAGACTACACCTTTGCGCATTTCGTCGAAGGCGAAATCATTCCGATTAAATAAGCCACTTTTTACCCCTGTGCGCGGCGGACCCACCCTGCATCGCACAGGGCTTTATTCCTTTTTGAATGATGCGCTTTGGCGCAGGACATAAACAGGCGACTGGCAATGACATTATTAATCGCAGCCCTGATTACCGGGATCGGTCTGGGCAGTATGTACGGACTGATCGCACTTGGTTTTCAGATCACCTATTCGGTGTCCTCAAAGGTCAATTTCGCCCAAGGATCGATGGTGATGCTGGGTGCGGTATTGGGCTTTGTTTTCTGTGAACAATATGGCTTGCCTGTCATTGTCGGCTATCCGCTTGCCATTCTGTGCTGCGGGCTTGGCGGTATTCTGGTCGAGTTTTTCCTTGTCCGTCCCTTTGCCATTCGCAACTCCGAAGCCTGGCTGATGGCGACGGTCGCCGGCGGTATTTTGCTTGATAACGCCGTGCTTTTTACCTTTGGCAATGAACCGCGCACGTTGCCATCCGCCCTTGTCGGTGAAACCTGGAATATCTTTGGGACGGGCGTTTATCCGCAACAAATCCTGATCCCGATTGCGGCCATCGGTGTGGCCCTGGCCCTTCATGCCCTGTTCCGCCATACCCGGCAGGGTCGTGCGCTTTTGGCGGTGGTGCAAAACCTTCAGGCCGCAAAGCTGATGGGGATTAACACCACCGTAATGGTCACGGGTTCCTTTGCCATTTCATCGATGCTTGCCGGTTGTGCCGGGCTTCTGATCGCGCCGCTATTTTCGGTGCATTCGGATATGGGAACGCTTTTCGGGCTTAAGGCCTTTGCCGTTGCCATTCTGGGCGGCATGACATCGGCTTATAGCGTGATGTTGGCAGGCTTTATCTATGGCCTGGTTGAGGCCGCTGTGACCACCTATCTCGGATCGTCTTATACCTTCATCGTCGTGTTCGCGCTTGTGATCGCGGTTCTGACCATCAAACCAAGCGGCCTGTTTGGTCGTGCAGCGATCAAGAAGGTCTGATGATGAAACGCGATATGAAATTTAAAAGTCCGATGCCCAAACTGAACAAACCTGTCGCCCTTGATGCTGCGATCATCCTTGCTGTGCTTGGCGGTTTGATCGGTGTTTCAATCACCGGCGGCTATACGCAGTTCATCATTGGTCTTGTCGCGATCACAACGATTTTGTGTGTGGGGCTGAACGTTCTTTATGGTTTGACTGGTCTGGTGTCACTGGGGCAGGTCGGGTTCTTTGCCATCGGGGCCTATGCCAGTGCGATCCTGACGTTGGCGGGCTTGAATTTCTGGCTGTCGCTTTTGGCGTCATCGGTGATTGCCGGGCTTGCCGGGTGTTTACTGGCCCTTTCGGCGGTGCGGATGGCGGGGCCGTTCCTTGCCATGGTGACCATTGCCTTTGCCTTTATTGTCGAACATGGCGCGATTGAATGGCGTGCCCTGACCGGTGGGCAGAACGGTTTGATGGGGTTCCCGATGCCCGAACTGTTTGGCTATATGCTAAGCGAAACCGATCTTGTGATGCTGTGCGTTATTCTGGGCGGGGTCGCGTTGCTGGCATTCCGTCGTCTGGCGACAAGTGGCTGGGGCATGGCGATGACATCGATGCGCGATGCCGAAATTGCGGCCAGTTCGCTGGGCTATAATGCCTTTGTCGTCAAGGCGACCGGCTTTGCCATTGCGGCGGCGATGGCGGGTCTTGCCGGGGCGCTGTTTGCGCCGCTTATGATGTTTATTGCACCCAGCAACTTCCCGCTTAGTCAATCGATCCTGTATCTGTTTGCGGTCATTCTGGGTGGGGCCGGTACGGTTCTGGGGCCACTGGTCGGCGCCACGGTTTCGGTGATGCTACCCGAAATGCTGGCCGATTTTGCCGAATATCGGTTGCTGATTTTTGGCGCACTTCTGATCGTCGTTCTGTTGATCGCGCCGCGCGGTATTGTCGGGGTGATCGAACGGTTCATCCCGCTTAAAAAACGCACGGTCAATGCCACCCCGGCGGCCGAGATCGAGGCAGGGCTTAAAGCCTATGCCAAGTCGGACGGGTTGGTGGTTGATGATATCTCGATTGCCTTTGGCGGGGTGAAGGCGGTCAATTCCGTATCCTTCACCGCCAAGCCGGGGCAGGTGACGTCGATCATTGGTCCGAACGGGGCGGGCAAGACCACGCTTTTGAACATCATCAGCGGGTTTTACAAACCGACCGAGGGTGCGGTTCGCATCGGTGATCAGGACATTGCCGGAAAACCGACCGACTTTGCAGCCCGCAACGGGATCGCGCGCACCTATCAGGCGACCCGGCTTTTTGAAAATATGTCGGTTGTCGATAACGTTATTGCCGGTCTTCCGGTTGGTCGTTTTGGCAAGCCGTTCAAGGCGATTGCATCAGATGACAACCGCAATCATGCCGCCGGACTTTTGGCATTTTGCGGTTATCAGGGCGATATCGATGCCCGTGCCGGTGACTTGCCGCATGTGGATCGCCGTCTTGTCGAAATTGCCCGGTCACTTGCGACCAGGCCCGGTGTTCTTTTGCTTGATGAACCGGCTGCCGGATTGATGCATGCCGATAAGGTCGCACTTTCCAAACTGCTGCGCCAACTGGCCGATGCCGGGATCGCGGTTGTTCTGGTCGAACATGACATGGAAATGGTCATGGGCATTTCCGATCAGATTTTGGCGGTGGATGCCGGAACCCCGATCATTTTCGGAAGCCCGCAGGCAGTGCAAAGCAACCCGCAAGTCATTGCTGCCTATCTTGGCGATGGCAAGATGAAGGCGCGCCCACGACCCATTCCGTTCGAAGCCGGGGACTCCCCGGTGATTGAAACCCTGCGCCTGACGGCGGGATATGGGGCGGCCCCGGTTCTGCAATCGGTTGATATCAAAGTCCGTCAGGGCGAGATGGTCGCACTGCTTGGCGCCAATGGTGCGGGCAAGTCGACCTTCCTGACAGCCCTTGCGGGTCTGTTGCGTCCGGTAAAGGGGCAGATTGTTCTTAATAACGAATATATCCATGCCCTTGCCCCGCATCAGATCGTTGAACAGGGATTGATCCTTGTACCCGAAGGGCGTCAGGTTTTCCCGGAATTGACGGTGCGTGAAAACATCGAACTGGGGGCCTATAAACAACCCAAACCGGTCAGTGCGGATGAACTTGAAGCCATCCTGAAACGCTTCCCGCGGTTGCGTGATCGCATCAACAGTCCGGCAGGGTTGCTGTCGGGTGGTGAACAGCAAATGATGGCAATTGCGCGCGGTCTGGTCGCCAAGCCGAAGGCGCTGTTGCTTGATGAACCGTCCCTTGGTCTGGCACCGGCGATGGTCGAAGAACTTTATGCCATTCTGGGCGAGCTTCGCGATGATGGTGTGACCATCCTTCTGGTCGATCAGATGGCGACCATGGCGCTTTCGGTGGCGGATTATGCCTATGTCCTTGAACAGGGACAGGTGGTGGCCGAGGGCCCCGCATCGGATTTGCGTCAGGATGAACGTCTGATTGCCGCCTATCTTGGCGGCAGTGAACAGGGCGATAAAAATCAAGAAAAGGTGGCGGTAGGAGATGTTTGATTATCTGGTAAAGAATGCCTGTCTGCATGGCGAAAAGGCGCTTCTTGATCTTGGGATTGCAAATGGCAGGATCGTTGAAATCGCTCAGTCGATAACCGGGGATGGGCCGGTTTTTGATGCGGCCGGGCAACTGGTAACGGCGGGCTTTGTTGAAAGCCACCTGCATCTTGATAAGGCCTGCATTCTCGATCGTGCCAAGAATGAAACCGGCACACTTGCCGGTGCGATCAGTGCGGTTGCCAATGCCAAAAGCGGCTTTACCGAAGATGACGTCTATGCCCGCGGGGCCAAGGTGATTGAAAAGGCAATCACCCAGGGCACCAATGCCATTCGCACCCATGTGGAAATTGATCCGGGCATCGGGCTTGCGGGCTTTGACGCCATCAAGCGGCTTAAGGCCGATTACGCATGGGCGATGGATATCGAAATTTGCGTCTTCCCGCAGGAAGGGTTGCTGAATTATCCGGGGACCGAGGAATTGCTGCGCGAGGCCCTTGAAAACGGCGCGGATCTTTTGGGGGGCTGCCCCTATATGGATACCGATCCCGACGGTCAGATCCTGCGCCTGTTTGAAATGGCGCAGGAATATGATGTCGATCTTGATTTCCATCTGGATTTTGATCTGGACGGTTCATGGCGTCATCTTGATGAAGTGGCCCGCCAATCCATTGCCTTTGGCTGGCAGGGTCGGGTGATGATTGGCCATGTCACCAAACTGTCGGTCCTGCCCAAACCGCAACTTGAAGACACGATTGCGATTATGCGTGATGCCGGGATCGGATTGACCGTCTTGCCCGCAACCGACCTTTTCCTGACCGGGCGCGATCATGAACATTCAGTCCCGCGGGGTGTGGCCCCGGCGCATAAACTTGCCGCGCACGGGGTTTGCTGCACGATTGCGACCAACAATGTGCTTAATCCGTTTACGCCTTATGGCGATTGTTCACTGTCACGCATGGCCAACCTTTATGCCAATGTCAGTCAGCTTTCGACAGAAGCCGAACTTGAAAACTGCTTTGCCATGATCGCTGATGCCCCGGCCAAACTTCTGAGGCGATCCAACCGGATTGCGGTAGGCGAAGCTGCAAGCTTCATCATCCTGCCGGCCCAAAGTCGCGCACAGGTGGTTTCCGAAATCAGCCGCCCGGTATGGGGCATGAAAGACGGGCGGGTCACGTTCGAACATCCCGCCGCCAGGCTGTTTCACCCATAAGTCATACAAATGAAAAAAGGGCAGCGGATCGGCTGCCCTTTTGTCTGATGATTGGGTTTGGGGTTAGCCGTGCGCGATCATGATGTGACGGGCAGCGGTGTAATCTTCGAGTGCGTAATGTGACATGTCCTTGCCATAGCCGGACTGTTTCAAACCACCATGGGGCATTTCATTGACCAGCATGAAGTGGGTGTTGATCCAGGTACAGCCATAACGCAGCCGCGCACTTGTTTGCATGGCGCGCGAGATATCCTTGGTCCAGATTGACGATGCCAGACCGTAATCGGAATCATTGGCCCATGCGACGGCCTCGTCCACATCGGTAAAGCGGGTGATGGAGGCCACGGGGCCAAAGACCTCGCGACGGACGATTTCATCGCTTTGCAGGGCACCTGCAATCACGGTCGGCTGATAGAAGAAGCCCGGCCCGTCATGCAGTTTGCCACCCGTGGTGATTTCGATGTGCTTTTGTTCTGAGGCCCGGGCGACAAAGCTTGCCACCCGGTCGCGCTGACGTTCGGAAATCAGCGGGCCGATTTCGTTTTCAGCATCATCGGGGCGGGCATAAGCAATGCTTGAAACCGCCGATGAAAGATCCGCCACCAGCTTGTCATGGATTTTCGGACCGGCATAGATGCGACATGCCGCCGTGCAATCCTGTCCGGCGTTATAGTAGCTGAAGGCGCGAAGGCCTTCGACGACGGCATCGACATCCGCGTCATCAAATACAATCACCGGCGCCTTGCCACCGAGTTCAAGATGGGTGCGCTTGACCGATTTGGCGGCGGCCTGAAGGACCTTTTTGCCGGTCGCAACATCGCCGGTGATCGAAACCATATCGACCTTGGGATGGTTGATCAGGGCATTGCCAACAGTGGCCCCACGGCCCAGAACGATGTTGACCACGCCTTCGGGCAGGATATCGGCCAGAATGGTCGCAAGCTTAAGCGCGGTCAGCGGGGTTTGTTCAGACGGCTTGAAAACAACCGTGTTGCCCCCGGCAATGGCGGGGGCCAGTTTCCAGGCCATCATCATCATCGGATAGTTCCACGGCGCGATGGAACCAACAACCCCGATCGGATCGCGGCGGATCATTGATGTATGACCGGGCATATATTCACCGGCAAGCGATCCCTGCATGCAGCGTACAGCACCGGCAAAGAAGCGATAGCAATCGACAATGGCCGGGATTTCGTCATCGCGTACCGCATTGATCGGTTTGCCACAATTAAGCGATTCCAGTTTGACGAATTCTTCGGCCTCGGCCTCGATCCGGTCGGCAATTTTCAGAAGGTAATTCGACCGTTCTGCCGGTGTGGTGCGCGACCATGACTGGAATGCATGTTCGGCGGCATTTACGGCCCGGTCGATCTGTTCCATCGATGCTTCGGGCAGCATCATGATGGTTTCGCCGGTTTTGGGATTGATGATGTTTTCTTCGGCTTCGACGCCTGTTTCAAGGCTGCTGCCGATCAGCATCTTGGTGTCCATGATAAGCTCTCCCGTTTCTATCGTTATTACGTTGTTACTTCCCGGATCCGGCCACCTGATCGCCATCACGGGTCAGGTAATAGGCCGCAAGGATCGGCAGGACCGTGACCAGAACCACAACCATCGCCACTACATTGGTGACCGGTCGCTGGCGCGGTCGGACAAGTTCTTCGAGCATCCAGATCGGCAATGTTGATTGCTGACCGGCGGTAAAGGTCGTGACAATCACCTCGTCAAAGGACAGGGCAAAGGCCAGCATGCCGCCCGCCAGCAAGGCGGTTCCGATATTGGGCAGGATGACATGGCGGAATGTCTGGAAACTGTTGGCCCCCAGATCCATCGATGCTTCGACAAGCGACCCCGATGTCCGCCGGAACCGTGCGACGGCGTTGTTATAGACAACGACAACACAGAACGTCGCGTGACCCAGAATGATCGTCCAGATCGAGAACGGGATGTCAGCAATGCTGAAGGCGGATCGAAGCGCGATACCGGTGATAATGCCGGGCAAGGCAATCGGCAGGATCACCAGAAGCGATATGGTTTCCCGGCCAAAGAACTTGGTGCGTGATACCGCCGCAGCACACAGCGTTCCCAAAACCATGGCAATCACGGTCGAAATGGTTGCGACCTGAAGCGACAATTTCAGCGCATCCCAGACGTCCGGGCGGTTCCAGGTAACTTCCAGCCACTTCAGGGTGAAACCGGGGGGCGGCCACTGATAGGATTTATCCTCGGTCGTGAAGGCATAGACAAAAATCAGGGCAATGGGCAGATGCATGAAGGCAAGACCAAGCCCGGCAGCTGCCTTAAGCGCAAAGGGTGCGCGTTGCTTTCCATCAGATCGCATCGAAAGCCCCCATGCGTTTGGCACCCCAAAGATAGAAGCCCATGATGACAATCGGCACGACCGTAAAGGCCGCGGCCAGCGGAATGTTGCCCGCCGTGCCCTGCTGGGCATAAACGGCCTGACCGATAAACAGGCGCGATGACCCGACAATTTGCGGAATGATGTAATCGCCAAGGGTCAGCGAGAAGGTAAAGATCGACCCCGCGACAATACCGGGCAAGGCCAGCGGGAAAATCACATGGCGGAATGTCTGGCCCGGCGTGGCACCAAGATCACCCGATGCCTCGATATAGCTTCCCGGGACACGTTCAAGGGCAGCCTGAACCGGCAAAACCATGAAGGGCAACCAGACATAAAGGAACACAAGGAAAGTCCCGGTATAGCTGACCGACAGGGAATAACCGCCAATGATCGGGATCGCCAGCCACGCTTCAAGCAGCCAGGTCAGATGCAGCTTGGCAAAAATCCATGTCAGGATGCCTTCCTTGGCAAGGATCAGTTTCCAGGCATAGACCTTGACCAGATAGCTTGACCAAAGCGGCAGCATCACACCGATGTAAAACAGTGCCTTCCATTTGCCGCGTGCATAACGCGCGGCGAAATAGGCAATCGGAAAGGCCACACAGGCCGCGGCAACCGTGACGATGGCTGCCATGGAAACGGTGCGGATGATGATATCAAGATTGGCCGGACGGAACAGTTCGCCATAGGTTTTAAGCGTCAGTTCGTACTGAACCATCCCGGAAAATTCATCGATGGAAAAGAAACTTTGCGCCAGCAACGCAAACAGCGATCCAAGATAGATGATGCCAAGCCACAGAACCGGCGGGGTCAGCATCAGGATCAAAAGCAGTTTGGGATTGCGCCAGAACCGGTCTGACAGCGATCCGGTCCATCCGCCCTGACCGGGCAGAATGGCCGTACCTTGCGCGGGTTCTGTGACGGGGGATGCGGCCGTCATTGGGCATCCTCCATCAAATGCAATTCGCTTTCCTGCCAACTTATCTGAACAGCGGCACCATTTTGCGGCACGACCTGATCGGCAGCGATCAGGGCATTAATGCGCATATCGCCAAGCGCCAACCCGACCCGGGTGGTGCCGCCCAAATAGCTGCTTCCGGTCACGGTTGCTGCGTGGCCATCAGACTGAACAAAGCGGATGGCTTCGGGGCGCAGGCTGGCATAGGCGGCCTTGCCGGTCAGTTGTTTGACAAAGGCCGGTTCAAGTACGTTTGATGATCCGACAAAATCGGCGACAAAGCGGCTTTGCGGACGTTGATAGATATCCTGCGGACTTCCGATCTGCTGGATTTTACCGTCATTGAAAACAGCAACCCGATCGGCCATCGACAGGGCTTCGCCCTGATCATGGGTGACAAAGACGAACGTGATGCCAAGTTTGCGTTGCAGGGTTTTAAGTTCGTCCTGCATCTGTTCACGCAATTTCAGATCAAGCGCGCCCAGCGGTTCATCCAGAAGCAAGACCCTGGGTTTGTTGACCAAGGCACGGGCAAGCGCAACGCGCTGACGCTGCCCACCGGAAAGCTGCCCCGGGCGACGGTCGCCATAACCGGGCAAAGCGACAAGTTCGAGGGCCTCGTTGGCGGCCTTATGACGTTCGGCCTTTCCCATTCCCTGGATCATCAGGCCATAGGCCACATTGTCGATGATGTTCATATGCGGGAACAGGGCATAATCCTGAAACACGGTATTTACGTTGCGCCGATAGGGCGGCACGTTTTCGACCTTGGTGCCGAAAATTTCAATATGGCCGCTTGTCGGTTGCTCAAAGCCGGCAATCAGACGCAGGCAGGTGGTTTTGCCCGATCCTGACGGGCCGAGCATGGCGAAAAATTCGCCTTCGGCAATTGACAGATCCACATCATCAACGGCGCGAACCGCGCCGAAATGGCGTGAAACTCTGGAAAAGGAAACTGCAGTCGTCATTGGTAAACCAGTTGTTTGAAGCCCGCCCGCGCAGGGCGGGCTTCGGGTCGCAAGGGAGGTGGCGGGTGGCGCCCAATCGGGTGATGTGTGACCGTGGCCGATGCCCATCGCACGGCCAAGCCCCCCGGATTGGCAGCGATTGCACATTTCAGCAGGCAGGCATCAGATGCCGGGTGTACGAGACACCTGACGCCCTACCATGTCTGGTCACAAGGAGGTCTTAGCGACCGCCAATCACACCGATATAGTCAGATACCCAACGGTAATAGGGGACGCATTCACCCTGACTTTCACATTTCGAAACCGGGGTCTGCCAGAAGCTTACGCGGTCGAAATCATCAAAGCCGTTGGTTGCACAACCCTCGTCACCCAAAAGAGTATTGCCCTTACAAGCAGCCGGAACTGCCGGGTTTGAACCGAACCATGCGGCAAGGTCGCCCTGAACTTTCGGGGACAGGGAATGTTCCATCCACAGATAGGCACAGGTCGGGTTTTCGGCATCGGCATGCAGCATGGTGGTATCGGCCCAGCCGGTCACACCTTCTTCGGGGATGGTCGATGCAATCGGAAGGCCTTCGGATTTCAGAAGGTTGACCTGGAACGGCCATGAACCCGATGCAACAACGCCTTCGTTTTTGAAGTCATCCATCTGGATGAAGGCATCATGCCAGTACCGCGAAACCAGTTCGCGCTGTCCGCGCAAAAGATCAAGGGCGGCGGCATATTGATCGGCATTGAGCTCATACGGGCTTTTGATGCCGAGTTCCGGGTTATGCGCCATCAGATATTGCGCCGCATCGGCAATATGGATCGGGCCGTCATAGGCCTGAACGCGGCCCTTGTTGGATTTGCCGTCGGCCAGCGTCATTTCCTTGAAAACAACATCCCAGCTTTTCGGCGCTTCCTTGAAGGCTTCGGTATTATACATCAAAACGTTCGGCCCCCACTGATAGGGCGTGCCGTAATGTTTGCCGTCAACCGTGTGCCAGGGGGCACTTTTCAGACGGTCATCAACCGTGTTCCAGCTTGGAATAAGGTCGGTATTGATTGGCTGAACGCGTTTGCCGGCAATCATGCGAAGCGATGCATCGCCCGATGCGGTGACAAGATCAAAGCCGCCCTCGTTCATCAGGGCGACCATTTCATCGGATGTGTTGGCGGTTTTGACATTCACCTTGCATCCGGTTTCTTTTTCAAACGATGTCACCCAGTCAAAATTGGCATCGGTTTCACCGCGTTCGATATAGCCCGGCCAGGCAACGATATTCACGTTGCCTTCGGGGGTGCCAAGTTCGGTCATCATGTCGGCGGCTGCGGCCTGGCTGGCCGCAAAGGCAAGCACGACCATGACGGACGTGCCCGATTTCAGTAACGATTTCATTGTGATGTCTCCCAGTTGCAGGGCGTCAATTCGTGTGACTTTTATTTCCCGCAGCCAAGGGTACGCCGATCCTGAGCATTCACAATTTCATTTATCAGAAATACGTTATCGGTTTTTCCGATATCATACTGAAGCGTATGGTGGCAAAGCGATTGGTAGATTTAACGCAGACGTGTCGCGCGGTGGGCCTGGGCCAATCCGATGAAATCGCGCGCGGCTTGTGAAAGCGGTGACCCTTTGCGCCAGACTACGCCGACCTGAACCATCGGAAGGGTGCCCGATACATCGCGGCTTTCAATCCGGTCACCTTCCAGCGACCAGGGGCGATAAACCAGATCGGGCAGCAACGACAATCCCGCCCCGGTGGCGACCAGACTGCGTACTGCCTCGACCGATCTGGTGCGAAATGCCACCCGCGGACGGGTGCCAAGCGCGCCGAGAAGCTTGCCGGTGGCTTCTTCGATTTCATCAACGGTCAGCATGATCAGGGGTTCGGATGTCACATCATCAAGGGTGATGCTTTGCGCGGTGGCCAACCGATGACCAAGTGGCAGCCACAGGCGATAGGGGGAAACTTCAAGAATTTCCGATTGCAGGGCAAGGCGATCGCGCAGGTTGGAAATCACCATGACCGCGGCATCAATTTCCCCGCCAATCAGAAGATGTTCCAGATAATCACCGTTATCTTCAATCGCACTGACCGTCACATGCGGATAGGCGCGGCGATAACGGGCCAGAATGTCAGACAGAACATAACCGGCAACAAGCGATGTAACGCCCAGATGCAATTCGCCCTGTTCGGCCTTGGCGGTGTCTTCGAAGGCCTGTTTGGCGTCCGATACGCTGGCGAGGATCGTGGTGGCATGGCGCAGGAACTGATGCCCGTTATGGGTGATGTTAAGGCCCCGCGAATGCCGGTCAAACAGGGTGACGCCAAGATCGGCTTCGAGTTCCTTGATTGCCTCGGTCACGGCAGATTGCGAAATCGACAGAATATGGGCCGCCCCCGATACAGTTCCCTGTTCGGCAACGGCGACGAAATATTGAAGCTGTCGAATGGTAAATGCCATGATGACATCACGATAGGCGATGGCAGTTACCTTGTCGCGGTTTTTTCGATACCGTGACAAGGAATGCAGATGGACTTAGCTTTCCAACAGTTCGGGCGTCGGTTTGACCAGTGTTCTGGCACCGGGATCGAAGCTGACCGACATGCCGCCATTGGGCAGATGTGTCGATGTGCAATGCCAGTCCAGCCGTTGGCAAATGCGCCGGACAAGCTGCAAGCCGATGCCTTCGCCCTGCGGGGTGGTGCATTGGCCGTTACAGGTCGAAATGGTGTTTTCAACGGTCAGTTCGGTGCCGGTCAGGGTGATGGTGACCTGGCCTTTTGGGGTGTGCTGGAACGCATTGCGGATCAGGTTGGACACCACAATCATCAGGGCCGCACGCGATGTCGCAATTTCGGTTTCCCGGCTATCGGGGACGAAGTGGCATGTGACGTGTTTGCCCTCGGTCAGATAGGAAAGATCGCTGATTTCCTGTTCGATAAAGCTTGAAAAATGGATATGTTCGGTTTCGCCCAGCGGCGCGTTTTCCCGACCCAGCCACAAAAGCGTTTCAAGCAATTGCTGCATGTTGCGGTTTGCGCGTTTGATGCGTGCCATCACCCGTGACTGGGTAGTGTTCAGCGGGCTTTTTTCCAGAAGTTCGACATTGCCCGAAACGATGGTGACAGGCGTGCGCAATTCGTGGCTGGCCTGACGCAGGAATTCGCGTTCGCGGGCAACGAATTTGTCGATCTGGTCAACGGACCGATGCAGTTCGTGGGCAACGTCATTCAGTTCCTCGAACCCGAAATCGGGGATCGGCGCACCAAGGTTGTCAGCGGTCAGGTTATTGGCCCAGCTTTGCAAATCTTCGGACGGTTTGGTCAGGCGTTTGCCAATGATCCACAGGAACCAGGCAAAGATGCAGATCACGATCAGGGCAAAGGGAACAGACAGCCATGCCAGATTATGCAGGCGTTCGAAAAACACACTGTCACCGTCACCCACGTGATAGGTCTGCAAAATCAGGATGTTGCGCCCATCGACAAGCTGATGGGGAAAGACCAGAAAGATCGGATTTTCCGGGGTTTTCTGATCGGTATATTGATCGGTATTGATGTAGAAAAGCTCGCCGGTTTCCAGATCGTCGGGTGTGACATGGGCGCGCAATTCCGCGGGCAACTGATCAAAATTTTCAAAGGATTCAATATTGAACCCCTTGGGCAGGGGCGCATTCGGGTCACGAAGAAGCTGATCGTCATATTGTTCGGCAATCAGCTGAAGCTGAAAGGCTGCGACCATCCACTTGCCATAGAGCATGTAGAAATTAAGCACGGCGGTATACAGAACCAGCGTGATGATCAGACCCAGCAACACGTAATTGCGCACAAAGCGCGAAAAGGAGCGGGTCTTGGGGGCACAGCAGGGTGACGACATAACAGTTACTCGCGCAGGGCCACGCCCTGGCCCGGAATGGTGTGAATAAGATTTTGCTCGAACGGTTTGTCGATCCGATGGCGCAATTTGTAAAGATGCGTTTTCAGCGCATTGGTATCAGGCGGATCGCCCTGCCACAATGCCATTGAAAGGCGCGACCGGGTGACAACGCGCGGGCTGTTTTGCGCAAGAACTTCCAATATCGTCCAACCGGTTGGCGATACGTTGATATTTTGCCCGGCCCGCACGACCGAACGGTTTTCAAAATCAATCCGAAGGTCCCCAAGCGAGAAACGCTTTACCTCGCCACTGCGCCGACGTGACAAAACGCGGGTCCGCAGCAAAAGTTCTTCAAGCGCAAACGGTTTGACCAGATAGTCATCGGCACCGGCGTGGAAACCTTCGATCTTGTCATCAAGGGTATCGCGCGCGGTCAGCATCAAGACCGGGGTATCAACCCCTTCATCGCGCAGCGCCTTGCAAATGCTGATGCCGTCGCGAAATGGCAACATCAGATCAAGCAAGATAACGTCATATTCCCCGGTCAGGGCCATTTTGAACGCGGTTTCGCCATCATAGGCATGGTCGCATTCGACCCCCTCAATCGTCAGATAGTCACTGACGGTTGCGGCGATATCCATATTGTCCTCGACCAGAAGGACCATGATGTTGGCGGTTGCTTTCATTCACGTCATCTCGTTAACAGCGCGCAGGGTTACCATGGCGCATTTCCACCCGCAGGTCAGCCGGAAATACCCGGCTTGCCAGATACGGTCGAGCCAGCGGGCATGCTTAGAACGGCGTTCAGATCGTCACGGGTATCGATATCAAAACGCGCGGCTTCAAGTTCAAGACCGATCACGTCATGATCCGCCCCGTTCAGGGTTGCGCGCGCCCCCGATGGCCCGGACAGGGTGGCAAGTTCGGAAAACAGACGCGCCGGAAACAGGGCCGGAACACCAAAGCCGCCGGAATAGCGCGTGGCAATGATGTGTTCGCCGTCAAAGAATCCGATCAGTTTTCGATAATCGCCATGGCCTAACCTGACCTGATCACACAGCGCGATCAGAACGGCGTCATAATCCCCGTTTTTTGCAATGGCCTTAATGCCAGCAGCGATCGAGCTTCCCATCCCCGATGCCCAGTCCGGATTGTCAACGATATGGCAATCTGTACCAATGACCGGGCGAATTTCATCGGCAAAAGCACCCAGTACGACAAAGCGATCAAGCCCTGGCAAACTGGCAAGCGCATCGATTGTGTGGCGGATCATCGGAACGCCATGAATGTCAGCCAACTGTTTGCGGCCGCCAAAACGCGCACTTTCGCCCGCAGCCAGAATAAGGCCAGCGCATTTGGGCACGGGATGATTTGTCTGCGGGGTCATGAATGCATCAGTCTTATTCCGCAGCCTGCGCCATGGCCGGTGCGGCGCGTTGCTTGAACAGGGCGTGATGGATGCCCGACAACATCGAAAGCGCAATGCTTTCGGGCAATTGGCCACCAATATCAAGGCCCGCCGGGCTTGAAATGTCAAAACCCAGATCACGGCGTTCAAGTCCGGCCCGTTCAAGCACATCGGCAAAACGATGGCGCGGGCCAAGGGCCGAAAGATGCCGGATCGGGGTGTCGCACAAAACGCCAAGTGCATTGGCATCAATGCCGACACTATGCGCCATCAGGATAACGGCATCGACCCGCTGATCGCGGACATAGGCCGTAAGGTCCCGGTCAATAGTGCGCAGGATCATATCGGCCTGCGGGAAATGCTCGGGCCGCGCATTGGCGGGGCGCGGGTCAACCAGTGTGGTTTTCCAGCCCATGGTACGGGCAATCCCGATCACCGGGCGGGCATCAATGCCGCCCCCCACCACAAGGATGTGGGGTTCGGGCGAAATCGGCGTAACCAGCCAGTCGCCATCGATACGATTTTCGATATGGGCGGGCGGGTTGGCGTGAATTTCACCGGTCTGGAAATAGCCTTCGACTGCGTTGATTTTCTGAAAATAAAGGCCGCCTTGGCGTCGGGTCAGGGCGCGGTGCAAATCCGACAGGCCAAGATCGTTTTCGGCACTGACCGGTTGCAGCATGATATGGACCGTGCCACCACATCCAACACCAAGCTTGAAGGACAGGTCGTCTTCGTCATTGCCGTCATAGGTCAGCATGACCGGGCGACCGGTCAGCATGGCCTTGCGGGCATTGCGGATAATGTCGGCCTCAAGACAACCGCCACTCAGCAGGCCGAACTGCTGTCCGTGCCCGTTAATCAGCATCATGGCCCCGGCCTTGCGATAGGCCGATCCTTCGGTGCGGTAAACCGTGCCCAGCACCCATTCGGTGCTGTTGCGGTTTTCCTGCCAGGCCGACAGCATGGCGGAAAGTTGGTTATTCATCAGTCACACGCCCTTTCAATAAAAGGGGAGCTGCCCGGAGAGCCGGGGAAGGGGAAGAAATTTGGTCCCCCGGGCAGCGATGCCGGCAATGCCGACGATACCTTAGACGAAATCGAAACCGGCCTTGGTCATGGGAAGATCAAGGATCCGTTTGCCGGTTTGGGCAAAGATGGCGTTGGCAACAGCCGGACCGGTCGGGGGAACGCCCGGTTCGCCAACACCGGTTGGTGCATTGTTCGATGAAACAATGGCGACTTCGATTTCCGGCATTTCCGGATTGCGCAGCAATTCATAGTCCGGGAAGTTGTACTGATCGACTTCGCCGTCGGTCAGGGTGACTTCGTTGCGGAAGATGGCTGAAAGGGCATAGCCCGCCCCGCCTTCCATCTGGGCACGGATGACATCGGGATTGATGGCAACCCCGCATTCGACCGCCATGAACAGCTTGTTGACGTGAACAGTGGTGTCTTCGACCGTGACATCGGCAACCACTGCCACACAGGTATTGAACGAGAAGT
This sequence comes from Thalassospira sp. GO-4, assembly GCF_023588965.1. Taxonomy (NCBI): domain Bacteria; kingdom Pseudomonadati; phylum Pseudomonadota; class Alphaproteobacteria; order Rhodospirillales; family Thalassospiraceae; genus Thalassospira; species Thalassospira sp. GO-4. Next base: position 2,219,657 of record NZ_CP097807.1, on the reverse strand, counting down.
GGGCCGCAAAGCCGCGCTTGTCGCCTTTTTGCCAACCGGAAATCTCGCGGACCAGTTTGATCGCCTCGATCATGCGGGCCTGATTGGCACCCGCCGGATCAAGCATGGCAAGACGCATGTCAATCGGGTCCTGACCGGTTTCGGTCGCGACCATATCCATCAGGCTTTCCATGACAAAGCCGGTATGGGTATGACCGACTGACCGCCACCAGTTGATCGGAACCGCGGTGGTAAAGTCACTTAGGCCGATCCCCATATTGGGAAGGGTATAAAGACTTTCGGCGACCCCTTCGACCGAGGTCGGGTCAACGCCGTTCTGAACCATCATTTCGAACGGGCCACCCTTGGCGATCGATTTGGTTGCCAGACGATGATCCCAGCCGACAATCTTGCCATCGGCATCAAGGCCGATTTTGGCACGATGGGCCGACATTGGTCGGTAATAGCCGCCCTTGATATCGTCTTCGCGGCTCCAGATCAGTTTGACCGGAACCTTGCGTCCGGAAACGGCAAAGGCCATGGCGGCTTCGACATTGTAATCCGACGCCGCATTGGCACGACGGCCAAATGATCCGCCAGCATAAAGCGTTCTGATCTCGACCTTGGACGGATCAATGCCAAGGGTTGCGGCGACCATCGGACGGGTCAGGGTCGGGAACTGGCAGCCGTCATGGACGCGTACACCATCCCCAACCGGCTCAATCGTGCAGTTTTCCGGTTCCAGCGGCGCATGGGCCAGGAACGGGAAAGTGAATTGTGCATCAATCGTTTTGGCAGCCCCTTCAAGGATCGGCGTAACCGAGGCCAGCGGCACTTCGTGATTGGCATCAAATTGCGGGGCGTCAAGCAATGCCACATGATCGGCAATCATGGCATCGGTGCTGCGTGTTTCCGCCGCACTGAAATCCCATTCGACCGACAGGGCATCACGGGCCTGAAACGCCGCCCAGGTATTTTTGCCAAAGGCAACCACGCCGGCCTTGTTGGGCAGAACCTGTGCAGCGATAAAACCACCGACATCCTTGGCCGCACTGTCATCAAATGACACCACCGTGCCCCCGAATTTCGGGCTGCGCATGATGGCGGCATAGATCATGCCAGGCAGATTGACATCCATGGCAAACATCGCGGTGCCATTGGTTTTGCCGGTATTGTCCTTGCGGTGCAGTTTGTCACTGCCGATCAGCTTGAACTGATCAGGGGTTTTGACCGCGGGCTTTTCGACAGGGGAAAGCGTTGCGGCGATGGCAACGAATTCGCCGAAATGACCGGATTTTCCACCCGATGACAGCATGCCGTTTTCAACCGTGATGGTTGCTGCATCCACCCCCCAGCTTTGGGCGGCAGCACGTACCAGAAGGTCGCGGGCAGCCGCACCGGCTTCGCGATACTGCATGAAGGAGTTGGCGATCGAGGTCGATCCACCCGTGCCCTGCGCACCAAAGAACAGGTTCTTGTAGCGTTCAACATCGGCCGGGGCGAATTCGGGAACAACCGTATCCCAATTGGCATCGAGTTCTTCGGCGACCAGTGTGGTCAGGCCGGTTGTCGTGCCTTGGCCCATTTCGAAATGCTTGATGATGACGGTAACGGTGCCATCGGCATCGATTTTGACAAACGGGTTGAGATCGGTTGCGGCAGCCGCTGTTGAACCGGCGGCCAGAACACCCTTGGCATTGATCCCGACCAGAAGTGCGGTGGTGCCCGCAGCAGATGCCTTAAGGAAACCGCGACGTGAAACATTGATGTTCATGACTTAGGCCTCCAGCTTTTGGGATGCGAGCTTGATGGCTTCATTGATGCGGACATAGGTTACGCAACGACACGCATTGCCATTCATGTAATCCTTGATGTCCTCATCGGTTGGTTTCGGGTTTTCGGTCAAAAGACCGATGGCCGACATGATCTGACCGGACTGACACCAGCCACACTGCACGACGTCTTTTTCACGCCATGCTTCCTGGACGGCTTGGGCAACCTTGTCGGTTGCGCCTTCGATGGTGGTGATTTCGCTATCTACCGCGTCTTCGACAAAGGTCTGGCAGGAACGGGTCGGGTAACCGTCCACATGCACGGTGCAGGCACCGCAATAGGCAACGCCGCAACCGAACTTGGTCCCGGTCAGTTGAAGTTCATCGCGCAAAACCCAAAGCAACGGTGTGCCGGGTTCGGCATCAACGGTGCGGGTCTCGCCATTGATTTTAAGCTGATATTGCATGACCGCCTCATCTCTCTCTTTTGGCTTGTTATGGGCGATCATCACGCAGGCGCAGGTAACCAAGCGGTAAACGGGTATTTGACCTATTTCCCGTCGGCTGCGAACAGGGTGATCAACTTCTCCAAATGGCCAAAAACAGGCTGGTCGCGACGGGTGTTTCGGGCAGGAATTTCCGCGTTCCGACAGCAAGGAGAGCGGCGGTTTTACTGTTTTGGCAGTTCGCGCATTGCCAGAAAAAAAAAGCCTGTCGATGCTGTGTGCATGGACAGGCTTTTTTAGTTGGTCAGACTGTGTGGGGCACGTGTCTGCCATCTTTTTTGGGGGGATGTGAATTACCGCGGGGCGTGGCCGTGTTCGCAGGCAAAGTCAATGTCGCTGCGGGCAATGCCGATATCTTCAAGGCGTTCACGCGGGGCATGGCGAAGCATTTCGGTGTCGCGCGCGACCTTGTGGGCATGGGCCCATTTGCGGGGCAAAAGGACGAGCCAGCGCCAGATGGATGCGCCCGAAACCGGCGCTACATTGGTGGTGGCGACGAGGGAGTCATTCGTAAACTGTGCTGGCATGATGCTGGCTCGCTAGTTTGTTTGCTAATAAGGGGCAGAGTTTCCTCTGAACCCGAAAACAATTTACGCCTGACTTATGTGAATTGGCGCGCAAACTTCGCAAATTCGTGCGAGATTTTCGCAAAAATTCTGTAAAAACGATTTTCTTTCGTTTGCGGCCTGCGCCATGTTTGGTTACAGGGTGTTAGGGGCCGAACCCGATTGATGGGTTAACATGGCATCATCACGAGCCGGGAATTCGAAACGTGGCGGAACTCGATAAATTCGACTATCGCCTGCTGGAGCTGTTGCAGGAAAACAGCCGCATGACAGGCAATGAACTGGCGGGGAAAGTTGGGCTTTCGTCGGCGGCATGCCTGCGCCGTGTTCAGCGTTTGCGTGAAACCGGCGTGATTGAACGTGATGTTGCGGTGGTATCGCCCAAGGTATTTGGCAAGCGCATGACCGTGATCGTGCTGCTGACCATGGAACGTGATCGCCCGGACCGGTACATGCTGATGCGCGAAGAATTCGCCAAAATGCCCGAAGTCGTGCAGTGCCATCACGTCACCGGTGCCCATGACTTTGTGCTGCGCATTCAGGTCGGTGACATGGAAGAATACAGTGCCTTTGTCGATCGGGTGTTTCATGAACCCTATATCAAGCGATATGAAAGTCTTGCGGTTCTCGGATCGCTGAAATGAAAAATGGCGGGCCAAAACCCGCCATTTTCTTTGTATTTCTGATGTCACCCGGACTTAGGAAAAGTCGAGTGCCCGGTCGCCATTGGCGTCCTTGATGCGGGTCGGAAGACCCATGCCATTAAGCAAGTTGAGGAACGGCTTGGCCGGAAGTTCTTCGACATTGGCCATTTTCTTCACATCCCATTCGCCCGTTGCGATCAGCATCGCGGCAGCAACCGGCGGAACACCGGCGGTATAGGAAATGCCCTGGCTTCCGACTTCGTTATAGGCGTCCTTGTGATCGGCCACGTTATAGATCAGGACCTCGGTTTCCTTGCCATCCTTGGTACCCTTGACCAGATCACCGATGCAGGTTTTACCGGTGTAATCAGGTGCAAGCGAGCTCGGGTCCGGCAGGCAGGCCTTTACGACCTTAAGCGGTACAACTTCAAGGCCCTCGGCGGTTTTGACCGGCTGTTCGGACAGAAGGCCGATATTTTTCAGAACCGTGAACACATTGACGTAGTGATCGCCAAAGCCCATCCAGAAACGAACGTTCGGAACGTCAAGATTCTGGGACAGGGAATGGACTTCGTCATGGCCGGTCATGAAGGTCTGGCTTTCGCCAACCACCGGCATGTCCCAGATCTTTTTGATCTCGAACATCTTATTCGATTTCCACTCGTTATCCTGCCAGGAATAGACCGTGCCGGTGAATTCGCGGAAGTTGATTTCCGGGTCGAAGTTGGTGGCAAAATATTTGCCGTGGCTGCCGGCATTGATGTCGATGATGTCAATCGAGTCAATTTTGTCGAAATAGTCTTCGACGGCCAGTTTGGCATAGGCATTCACAACGCCCGGATCAAAGCCGACACCGAGGATCGCGGTGGTACCGGCCTTTTCGCATTCTTCGCGGCGCTTCCATTCATAGTTGGCATACCATGGCGGGGTTTCGCAGATTTTGTCCTGCTCTTCATGGATGGCGGTATCGAGATAGGCGACACCGGTTTTGATGCAGGCCGACATGACCGGCATATTGATGAAAGCAGACCCGACATTGATGACGATCTGGCTGCCGGTTTTTTCGATCAGGGCGGCGGTTGCATCGACATCCGTGGCATCAAGTGCATGACCTTCAAGAACGCCAGGGTTCTTGAGGTTTTTCTTTTCATGGATGCTGTCGATGATTGCCTGGCACTTCGCAGCAGTACGCGAAGCGATATGAATATCGCCAAGCACGTCATTATGCTGCGCACATTTATGTGCTACGACCTGTGCGACGCCACCTGCGCCGATAATCAGAACATTCTTTTTCATGTCGGGCCAAAAACTCCCTTGTTTTGAGAGGTGGAGCACCCGTGCTCCGGTTCGCTATGAAAAGTGCGCTTTCGATTTACGAAAGGCTCGATACGTAGTCATCAAAAGTGAACTCGCGAATAACGCGTTCAGTTCCGTCCAGTTCCCGGATCACGATGGACGGCATGCCGACCCCGTTGAACCAGTTCTTTTTGACCATGGTGTAACCGGCCGCATCCTGAATGGAGATACGGTCGCCTACCTTGATCTCGTTTTCAAAATCAAATTCGCCAAAGACATCACCGGCAAGGCAGGACTTGCCGCAGATCATGTAATGATGGTCGCCCTTGTTGGGCAGGACCTTTGCACTTTCGCGATAGATCAGAAGATCGAGCATATGGGCCTCGATCGAGCTGTCGACGATGGCCAGGTTCTTGCCGTTAAACAGGGTATCAAGCACGGTGACTTCAAGGGTCGTGCTTTTGGTGATCGATGCTTCGCCCGGCTCCAGATAGACCTGCACGCCGAATTTTTCGGAAAAGGCCTTAAGACGCGCACAGAATTTATCGAGCGGGTAGTCATCACCGGTGAAATGAATGCCGCCACCAAGACTGACCCATTCAACACGCGACAGAAGGGATCCGAATTTTTCCTCGATATTGCCAAGCATCCGGTCAAACAGATCAAAGTCGGCATTTTCACAGTTATTGTGAATCATGAAGCCGGAAATCTGATCCATCACCGCTTCGACCTTGGTGACATCCCATTCGCCCAGGCGCGAAAACGGGCGCGCCGGATCGGCCAGATCAAAGCTTGATGTCGATACCTGCGGATTAAGGCGAAGGCCGCGCACAATGCCCGATGCCTGAGCACTGAACCGGGTCAGCTGACTGATCGAATTGAAAATGATCTTGTCGGCATTTTCGATGACTTCGGCGATTTCGCTGTCGGAATAGGCCACGCTATAGGCATGGGTTTCCTTGCCGAATTTCTGACGACCCAGTTTGACTTCATGAAGCGACGAAGACGTCGTGCCATCCATATAATCGGACATGAAATCAAAAACCGACCAGGTCGCAAAACATTTGAGCGCCAAAAGCGCCTTTGCACCGGAATGTTCGCGCACATAGGCGATCTTTTCCATGTTGCGCAGCAGCTTGGATTTGTCGATCAGATAATAGGGCGTTGCGGGCATAGGCGGCTCTCTACAACTATGTCACGGGAAAATGCGGATGAAACGCGATACGTGGCGGTTTGCGCCAGTTTCCGGGTTTCGGGCAGTCACCAATCTGGTGGAAAACAACCGGATCAACTAGTGATCAGCAAGACGATGCGTGATCCAATAGACAGAGACAGATAAACTGTATTCATTCATCACTTCGTCCCCGTCATTTGAGTTGTTGCCAAAGTCAGCCGATAAGGGCTGCGCGTGTTTCTGCGTATCTGCCGCGACCCAATAGCAGCGGGGGGCAGGGTGGTCAATACCGCATTCCAAAGTCCGAACTGTTTAACATGATTGTAACGGCACTGCCGGGATTTGCAAAACACCCCGGACCGATGTGTATTCGCCAAAATAACCAAGTGCTTAGCCGTGATGCGATGCGGTGATCCTGGGGGCGATGTTATTGTTTTGATGTGCATTTCGTTGGCGGCCCCACCGGACTTTCGCGATGCAGGGCGGCTTTGCGCGGGGTATCGCGCATCGGGATATGTCATGCGTGCGCGCGGGCATCTGGTATTTGGTCGCATTGATTTCGGTTTGCCATTGCCTATCTGATAGTTATGGGCGGTGCGCATGGGTTGATCGATCATGACCCGCCCGCCAACGGAGCGGCCCCGCAATGTGACGCCGGTAAAGGTGATGGTGGAATAATGTTCGTGGACGGGTGTGCCTGCACCCCCGCCAGACCGGAACCCGATGCACCGGCAAAACGCAAACCCCGTGACGGATCATTTTCCGATCACGGGCGTTGGGGCGGTAGGGACCCACAAAGACGGAGGAAACCATGCAACCTGCAGCAGTCAGTGTAGACCATCTTGCGTTTCCAACCCGCGACCTTGAAGCAACCGACCACTTTTATTCCAAGGTGCTGGCGGCCAAGCTTGTCCATGCCGAAAGCGGTTACAGCCCGTCCTGGAAAAGCGATTATCTGCTGATTACCTATGCGCTGCCTGACGGGACCAGATTGTCCTTTTATGACTGGCCGGCTGATACCGGGCCTTATCCCGATGATCCGCATATGCCAGATGACGTTTTTCATATCGGGTTGCGCTGTGCCGCACCACGCGATGTGATTGCCTGGCAAAACCATCTGTTCCAGCACAAGGTCGTCTATCACAACGAAGATGACGGACAGTCGCGGCGTCTTTTCATTCGCGATCCCAATGGCATCCGGTTCGAGATTTTTGCATCCGAAAGTGCCAAGTCCGGACATGATCACGAAGGCAATGCCCGTGCGGTCATTGGTGAATGGAAAAAGATTTCCGGTGACTGATCGGGCGTTCTGCCGATGAAAGATCGCTGACCGGTTCGGGCAGTGATCCGTTTTGATATGTCAGGATGCCGGGCAAGGGCCGCTGCTTTGGCGGATGATCAGTTCGGTCGGGATAATGACCGGACCGGGTTCGCGATGTTCAAACATCCCCTTTGATCCCAGACGGTCAAGAAGCAGGCTGATTGCCTGTTCGCCAAGGCGGCGGCGCGGCTGGCGAACGGTGGTGATGGGCGGATCATAGGCCGCGGCATGGGGAATGTCGTCAAAGCCGACCACCGATACATCTTCGGGGATTCTAAGGCCATATTCCTTGGCAGCAACAATCACGCCGATGGCCATGCCATCACTGGCACAAGAAACGGCGGTCGGCCGGGTTTCAGGATCGGCCAGAAGCGCCCGACCTGCTGCAATACCCGAATCAATCGAGAAATCCCCGCGATAAATCAGGGCCGGGTCATGGGCAATGCCGGCGGTTTCGAGCGCGCGGCGATATCCGGCAACGCGGTCCGTGGTCAGGATATTGGTGGATGGGCCGCTGACATGGGCGATGCGGGTATGGCCAAGCTCTGTCAGGTGACGGTTGGCGATAAAGGATGCCTCGTCATTGTCAATGATCACGGTTGGCAAGGCGCAGCCCGGAATCCGTTCGCAGGCAACCACCACCGGCGGCGTGGCATTGGCCGGTGCATTGGCAAGCGATGCCGGAAGACGCCCGTTCAGCAGGATCATGGCATCGGCCTGATTGCTGCGCAGATAGGCGGCATAGGTGGCTTCGCGTTCGGGATCGTTTTGTGTATCACCGATCAGGACATTATAGCCCGCCTGGCTTGCACCTTTTTCGATCCCGGACAGAATCGCCGAAAAGAACGGATTTCCGATGTCAGGCACCAGCAAAAGGATCATGCCCGAACGGTTCAGGCGCAGGTTTCTGGCCATGACATTGGCGGTATAGCCGGTCGCGGCGATCGCAGTTTGCACTTTTTCACGTGTGGTTTCGGAAACCACATCAGGTTTGTGCAAGGCCCGGCTGACAGTGGCAATAGATACCCCTGCATGGCGGGCAACATCTTCAATCGTCGCGATTTTTTCACTCATGCTTCTTCCTACTCCGCCCGATAAAACCTGTCCAGCGGCATTCGATACATCGTTGTCGGTGGTGATTTTGGTCACAATCATGAAAATGTAAAGGTTTACATTTAAAATGAAAACGTTTACACAGTGATAAATACCGCCAGTTCAGGTGAATGGCCGGTCTGTTGGCGCCCAATGCGCCCGGCCGGGGCATTTATCGCGGCACGCGGTGCCAAAAGCTGATCGCAAAAAATGCGACGCCAGGGAGGATACATTCATGACGGATGCGGCCGTTCACGCCGTTAATCCCGATCAACAGGTGCGCACACGCCTGTCCGGTCGGCAGATTTGCAAGTCATTTGGATCGGCACAGGTCCTTTTTGATGTTTCCATCGACCTGATGGCCGGTGAAGTTCATGCGCTGTTGGGGGAAAACGGTGCTGGCAAATCGACACTTGTGAAAATCCTGTCCGGTTATCATCAGCCCAGCAGCGGCGAACTTGTTCTTGATGGGGCGCCAGTCACCTTTCATGACAGCGAGGCCGGTGAAAATCATGGTGTGATCCTGATCCATCAGGAACTCAATCTTGCCGAACAGCTGACCGTTGAAGAAAACATCTTTCTGGGGCGCGAGATCAAGCGTGGCTGGTTCCTGGATAAAGCCACGATGCGACAGGAAGCGGCAAAGCTTCTGAGCCAGTTGCAATGTGATGTTGATCCCAAAACCCGTATCCGCGATCTGTCGGTTTCTGATCGCCAGATGGTCGAAATCGCCAAGGCGCTTTCGAAAAAGGCCGATATCCTGATCCTCGATGAACCGACCGCGGTTCTGACCGGGCGCGAGGTCGATATCCTGTTTGACCAGATCAGGCGCCTGCGCGATCAGGGTGTCGCGATCCTGTATATTTCCCACAAACTTGATGAAATCAAAGCCATTGCTGACCGGGTAACGGTCCTGCGCGATGGCCGCCATATCACGACCGAACCGGTCGCTGGTCTTGAGAAGGATGATATGGCGCGCCTGATGGTCGGTCGTGACATCAAACAGATGTTCCCCGATCGCACGCCCGGACATGCGGGCGATGTTGCGCTTTCGGTGCGCAATCTGTCGGTGGACGGGCAAGTCCGTGACGCCAGTTTTGATCTTAGACGTGGTGAGGTTCTTGGTTTTGCCGGGATCGTCGGTGCCGGGCGTACCGCCCTTATGGAAGCGATCATCGGGCTTCGCGAACGCAGTTCAGGCCAAATCGAACGCAATGGCAATCGGGTCGCGATCAACAGTCTTCAGGATGCCAAGACGTGCGGGATTGCCTATCTGACCAAGGATCGAAAAGGCAGCGGACTTCTTTTGAATATGGAAATGCGCCCGAACCTGACCCTTTTGGCGTTGGAGAAATTCGGGCGGGTGATCATTGACCGCAAGGCCGAGGAAGCCGCCCTTGAAACCGCGATTGAAGCATTCGACATCCGGGCCGCCGATCGCAAATCCAAGGTCGGTGATTTTTCCGGCGGTAATCAGCAAAAGCTGTTGCTGGCCAAGGTCATGGAAACCGACCCGGAAATCGTGATTATCGACGAGCCGACGCGCGGCATCGATATCGGCACCAAAAGCCAGATTTATCATTTCATCGGCGATCTGACCAATCGCGGAAAATCCGTCATCCTCCTGTCGTCTGAAATGCCCGAGATGCTTGGCCTGTCTGACCGTATTGCGGTGATGGCAGCCGGATGCATTACCGGCATTCTTGAAGGAAGCGACCGCAACGAACATGAAATCATGCGGCATGCGACAGGAATTTCAGGCAAGCAGGGAGTGTCTGTTCATGAATAGCCTTGAGCGAACCGAAAGATCGGCTTCAAGCGGGTTCACTATTGATTTCAAGGCATTGGGGCCGTTTCTGGCCCTTGTCGGCCTGTTCATTCTGGGAACCGCGATCAACGAGGCGTTCCTGAGTGGTGGCAACCTTGCCAATATCTTTACCCGTGCGGCCTTTATCGGGATCATCGCGGTCGGGGCGACCTTTGTGATTACCGCTGGTGGAATTGATCTTTCGGTCGGGTCGATGGCGGCCTTTATATCGGGTGCGATGATTGTTGTGATGAACACGCTGGTCGCAACCCTTGGCGCCGGGATTGAAACGGTTCTGATCGGTGTTGTGCTCAGCATTGTTCTGGGTGTCGGGGCCGGTGCGATCAACGGGCTTGTCAGTACCAAGGGCAAGATCGAAGCTTTCATCGTCACCCTTGGCACCATGGGGATTTACCGGTCGCTTGTGACCTATATGGCTGATGGCGGGACGCTGTCGCTTGATTTCGAAGTACGCGGTGTCTATCGCCCGGTCTATTACGGCGATGTTCTGGGCATTCCTGTGCCGGTTCTGGTGTTCTTTGCAGTCGCGGTTGCCGGCTATGTGTTGCTGAACATGACGCCGTTTGGCCGCAAATGCTTTGCCATCGGATCAAACGAGCAGGTCGCACGGTATTCGGCAATCCATGTCGACCGGGTCAAGACCATGACCTATGTGATCCAGGGGCTTTGCGTGTCGCTTGCCACCATCATCTATGTGCCGCGCTTGGGATCGGCATCCAGTTCCACGGGCGTTCTTTGGGAACTCGAAGCGATTGCCGCAGTGATCATTGGTGGCACGATGCTTAAGGGTGGCTATGGCCGGATCTGGGGCACGGTTGTTGGTGCAATCATGCTGACCACCATTGGCAATATCCTGAATTTGACGGATGCGATCAGTAACTATCTGAACGGAGCGGTTCAGGGGCTGATCATTATCGTGGCTGTGTTCCTGCAACGCGGGGACTGGCGACGCAAAAAGAGCAAATAACCGGCGATCAACGTCCGGGAAGAATGTGAAAACGCATCATTTTTTGATCAGGAGGAAGCGTTGATGAAAACGTTTACAAAATATCTGGGGGCTGCTTGTGTGCTGGGTCTTGGCCTTGCATCCACGACGGCCTTGGCGGCTGATAAAATCAAGATCGGGGTTTCCATTCCTGCGGCAACCCATGGCTGGGCCGGTGGTCTGAACTGGCATGCCGAACAGGCTGAAAAGCGGATCGAGGCAACCTATCCGAATATCGACATCATCGTGGTCAGCGCGAATGGCGCATCCGAACAGGCCAACGATCTTGAAGATCTGGTATCGGTTCAGAATATCGACGCGCTTGTGGTTCTGCCCTTTGAATCCGATCCGCTGACCGTTCCGGTCCAGCAGGTCAAACAGGCCGGCAAGTTTGTCACGGTGGTTGACCGTGGTCTTTCGCTTCCGGGGATCGAGGATGTCTATGTTGCGGGCAACAACCCGGAACTGGGCCGTGTATCGGGTGAATATATTCGTGAACGTCTGAATGACGAAGGCAAGATCGTTGTTTTGCGCGGCATTCCGACCACGGTTGATACCGAACGTGTTGATGCGTTTGTCGAAACGCTTGATGGGTCAAAGATCGAAATCCTTGATATGAAACATGCCAACTGGAATCGCGATGACGGCTATGAAGTGATGCAGGACTTCCTGTCGCGCTTCCCGAAAATCGATGCGGTGTGGGCACAGGATGACGACATTGCCCTTGGCGTGATCGAAGCGGTCAAACAGGCCGATCGTACCGACGAGATGTTCATCGTTGGCGGTGCGGGCATGAAAGACATCATCAAACGCGTGATGGATGGCGACAAGCTGACGCCGATTGATGTGCTTTATCCGCCGGCAATGATCGCAACCGCGATTGATATCACGGTGATGAAGTTTACCTCGAACGCGCCGGTCGAAGGCCGTTACATCCTTGGCGCCACGGTTGTCACCCAGGACAATGCCGAGAACTTCTATTTCCCGGACAGCCCGTTCTAAGCGGGTTTGGTTGAGACGAGCACACTTGCGTGTCGGGCGGTTGTCCGCCCGACACATCCATCTTTCCCCGATATCCCGTCAGGACGCAGTTAAAGAGGCCAGCAATGAAAACACTTAAGGGACCGGCAATCTTTCTTGCACAGTTTGCAGGCGATGAAGCCCCGTTCGATAGCCTTGATTCCATTGGTCGCTGGGCTGCGTCGCTTGGATATAAGGGGGTGCAAATCCCCAGTTGGGACAAGCGCCTGTTTGATGTTGAAAAGGCCGCATCAAGCAAGGATTACTGCGACGAAATTACCGGAACACTTGCGCAGCATGGCGTGCAGGTAACGGAACTTTCGACCCATTTGCAGGGACAGCTTGTTGCCGTTCATCCGGCCTATGATGAAATGTTTGACGGATTTGCCGCACCCGAAGTCCGTGGCAATCCAAAGGCCCGTCAGGAATGGGCCGTCAATCAGGTCAAGGCCGCGATCAAGGCATCAAACCATATGGGTATTTCGGCCCATGCGACATTCTCGGGCGCGCTTGCCTGGCCCTATGTTTATCCGTGGCCGCAACGCCCGGCCGGTCTGATCGAAACCGCGTTTGATGAACTTGCCAGACGCTGGAGCCCGATCCTTGATGCTGCCGAGGATGCCGGGGTTGATATCTGCTATGAAATTCATCCGGGCGAGGATTTGTTTGACGGGGTGACATTCGAGATGTTCCTGGAACGCGTCAGGAACCATCCGCGTGCCAACATCCTTTATGATCCAAGCCACTTTGTCTTGCAGCAGCTTGATTATCTTGATTTTATCGATATTTACGCTGATCGTATCCGCATGTTCCACGTCAAGGATGCCGAGTTTAATCCGACCGGACGCCAGGGTGTCTATTCCGGGTATCAAAGCTGGGTCGGGCGGGCAGGCCGGTTCAGGTCGCTTGGCGACGGACAGGTCGATTTCGGTGCGATTTTCTCGAAATTGGCGGCCATTGATTTTGATGGCTGGGCCGTGCTGGAATGGGAATGCGCCCTTAAACATCCCGAAGACGGTGCCCGCGAAGGGGCCGAATTCATCAAGAATCACATCATTCGCGTAACCGAAAAGGCCTTTGACGATTTTGCCGATGGCGGCACCGACGAGGCGGCCAATCGCCGCATCCTTGGCCTTGGATAGGCCGTCGTAAAAGACTTTCGCGGTTCGAAAACAGTCAACGACATCTGGAGACAGACATGAGCAATTCTTCCAATCCCGGTCGTCGCATCCGCCTTGGCATGGTTGGCGGTGGTCAGGGGGCTTTTATCGGTGCGGTCCATCGCATCGCCGCCCGTCTTGATGATCGTTATGAACTGGTTGCCGGTGCATTGTCATCCAAGCCCGATGTGGCGGCGGCATCCGCGGCCGAACTGTTCATCGCCCCGGATCGCAGCTATGACAGTTTTGAAACCATGGCAAAGGCCGAGGCCGCCCGCGAGGACGGCATTGATGTCTGTGCGATTGTCACGCCGAACCATCTGCATTTTCCCATCACCATGGCGATGCTCGATGCCGGAATTCACGTGATCTGTGACAAGCCGCTTTGCCTGACAGTGGAAGAAGCCGAAAAGATCGCCGCCAAGGTCAAGGAAACCGGACTTCTGTTTGCCCTGACCCATAATTACACCGCCTATCCGATGGTCCGCGAGGCCCGCAAAATGGTGGCGGATGGCAAGCTTGGCGATATTCGTCTGGTGCAGGTCGAATATCCGCAAGGCTGGATGGCGACCCGGGTTGAAGATACCGACAACAAACAGGCCCATTGGCGCGCCGACCCGGCCAAGGCCGGTATGGGCGGTGCGCTTGGCGATATCGGAACCCACGCCCATAACCTTGCCGAGTTCGTGACCGGGCTTGAGATCAGCGAGCTTTGTGCCGATGTCGATGCGATCGTTCCGGGCCGCAAGCTTGATGACAATGTGCAAATCCTGTTGCGCTATGCCAATGGTGCGCGTGGCATGTTATGGGCAAGCCAGATTGCGGTCGGACATGAAAACGGTCTGCGTCTTCGTGTTTATGGCGACAAGGGCGGCATCGAATGGGCCCAGGAACATCCCAATCAATTGCATTTCCGTCCCCTTGATGGTCGCCCGGAACTGATGACCCGCGGTGGTGCGGGGATCGGTGCCGAGGGGCTTCGTGGTGTACGCGTCCCGCCGGGACACCCGGAGGGATATCTTGAGGGCTTTGCCAACCTTTACACCGATTTTGCCGATCAACTGACGGCCCATATCAACGGCACCAAGCCCGATGACGGCGCGCTTCTGGTGCCCGGTGTGGTCGAAGGCCTTAAGGGCATGAAATTTGTCGAGGCCGTCGTGCGGTCCGGGCGGGACGGGGCCGTTTGGGTCAAAATGTGAGAATGTCTCATATTCGTTGACATCGTTTGGTGTTTCTGGGGATCGCCAAACCATGGCGAAACATCCTTGAAACGGATTCTTCCCGACCGACAGCCATGTCGGCATATAGCCGCTGCCATCTGGCAGCGGCTTTTTTATTGGTCAATTTTGACCACGATTTCCCGCGAATCAGAGTCTTGCAGTGCGGTAAATGACCAATGTTGATGTAACGATTCCCGATCGGGGATCTGTTGATTTTATACTTCTGGATGGTGGAAGAGGTCCGGATTTCGATGGCCGCAACATTGGCCGTACAGGAACCTGAAATCGGTATTTAATATATTAAAATCAATGTGATAGTTAAATTTACGCATATGCGGCGCGATGGGCGTCAACCTGATGGTTTTCCACGAAGTGAAAAAGAGTTACCGGTTGGTTGATCGCCTATTGATGGTTTTTTCGTATAGGTGTTTCCTTGAAGCATAATAAATAAATCTACCTATCAGGGAAAACCGGGAGCGTCCGCATGCCCGAGAAACCAAAGCTTCTGATTACCCGACGTCTTCGCGATGCCGTACAGGCACGCGCGGCGCGCGACTATCAGGTGCTTACCAATGCCGAAGACCGGGTATTTACCCGGGATGAGCTTATTGAAAAATGTCAGCAGGTTGACGCGGTTCTGCCGTGTCATTCCGAACATTTTTCTGCCGATGTGATTGCGGCATTGCCCGATCGTCTCAAAATCATCGCCAACCATTCGGTCGGGGTTGATCATGTTGATCTGGCGGCTGCCAAGACGGCCGGCATCGTCGTGACCAATACGCCGGACGTATTGTCCGATGCCACGGCCGAAATCGCCATGTTGTGCATGCTTGGTGCTGCGCGCCGCGGGGCCGAGGGTGACGCCATGATCCGTGCAGGAAACTGGGATTTCTGGTCGCCGGCCTTTATGGTCGGGCGTCAGGTGACCGGCAAGCGTTTCGGTGTGCTTGGCATGGGCCGTGTCGGTCAGGTTGCCGCCGAACGTGCGCGCGGTTTTGGAATGACTGTTCATTACCATAATCGTCAGCCGGTTGCCGAACATCTGGCAAAGGGGGCAATTTATCACGACACGATTGAAGGCCTGTTTGCCAATTCCGACGTGTTGTCATTGCATTGTCCGTCAACGCCCGAGACGACCGGCATCATCAATGCCGAAACGATCGGCTGGCTGCCGGACCGGGCCATTCTGGTCAATACAGCACGTGGTAATCTTGTCGATGAGGACGCATTGGTGGATGCGCTTGAAAGTGGTAAGTTGTTTGCTGCCGGTCTGGACGTTTTTCGGAACGAACCCGGTGGAAATCAACGAATTAACGCGTTGAAAAACGTGTTTCTGTTGCCACATATAGGCTCCGCCACCGAAGAAACGCGCGATGCGATGGGCTTTCGCGCACTTGATAATCTTGATGCCTATTTTGCAGGCCGCGAACCGGGTGACCGGGTGGCATAACAAGACGGGAAAACCGTCGTAATTCAGTTAGTTCGTAATTCTAATAATAACAAAATGCGTGCCGTTTTTCAGGTCCCGAAACGGGATAAGCGCATGATCTACGATCTTCAATACTGAAGTCAGGGGCTTTTGAAGGCTGACAGTTATCGTTCTTTTTCCGGCAATGGTTGTTGGTCAAAGACGGTAAATCTGGGAGGAAATAATGGATATGAAGACCAAGTCTGAAGACGTGAAGTCCAAGGAAGTATCCCGTCGTTCGTTCCTTACCAAAGGTGCGACCGGGGTGGTTGCCGGCGGTGCAGCAGCATCAGGGCTGTTTGCCGCACCGGCAGTTCATGCGCAGCCGGCACCGATGGTGCTGAAAATGCAGACTTCCTGGCCGTCGTCCGATATCTGGATGACGTTTGCCCAGCAATATGTTGACCGCGTAGAAGCAATGTCGGGTGGTCGTCTTAAAATCGACCTTCTGCCGGCTGGTGCGGTTGTCGCAGCCTTCCAGGTTCTGGACGGTGTCAATGATGGCGTGATCGACATCGCCCATTCCGTGCCGGTTTACTGGTACGGCAAGAACAAGGCAGCATCGCTGTTCGGTACCGGTCCGGTCTTTGGCGGTTCTGCAACCACCATGCTGAGCTGGTTCTATGCCGGTGGCGGTGAAGAATTCTATCGCGAACTGATCCAGGACGTGATGGGTCTTGATATTGTCGGTCTTCTTGGTTTCCCGATGCCTGCTCAGCCGTTCGGCTGGTTCAAGGGCCAGGTAAACTCCGTTGCCGACATCCAGGGCTTCAAATACCGTACTGTCGGTCTGGCTGCAGACCTTCTGCAGTCGATGGGCATGTCTGTTGCACAGCTTCCGGGCGGCGAGATCGTACCGGCAATGGAACGTGGCGTGATTGACGCGTTCGAATTCAACAACCCGTCTTCGGATATGCGTTTCGGCGCACAGGACGTTGCGAAGAACTACTATCTGTCTTCGTACCATCAGGCTTCCGAAAGCTTTGAATTCCTGTTCAACAAGTCGCTGATGGAAGATCTGGAACCGGATCTGCAGGCGATCCTGCGTCACGCGGTTGAAGCAGCTTCGACCTCGAACACCGCACTTGCGATGGACAACTATTCCTCTGACTTGCAGAAACTGCAGGCCGAAGGTGTCGAAGTACATCGTACGTCCAAGGAAATCCTGAGTGCACAGCTTGATGCGTGGGACAAACTGATCCCGACGCTTGAAGAAGATCCGTTCATGAAAAAGGTTCTCGACAGCCAGCGCGCCTGGGTCGAGCGTGTAACCTATTATGAACTGATGAACTCGCCTGATTATCAGCTTGCTTATAATCACTACTTCCCGGGCAAGCTGAAACTCTGATCAACCATTAACGGTTGTTCAGTGTTGCGATGAATCTGACTGCCCCGTCTGGTGCCCGTGCATCAGGCGGGGCGGTCAATGCTAACGGACAGGGTTTCATGATTGGATTTATTGAATTCGCGGACAAGCTTTCGGGCTGGTTTGGCAAGGCTTTTGGCTGGCTGATCATTTTGATGACACTGGGCATGAGCTATGAGGTTGCTGCGCGATATATTTTTAACGCGCCGACGACCTGGTCACTTGATGTTTCATTCATCATGTATGGCACGCTCTTTATGATGGGTGGGGCTTATACCCTGTCACGCGGCGGACATGTCCGTGGGGATTTCCTGTATCGTCTCTGGAAACCCAAAACACAGGCCATGGTCGACCTGGTACTTTATATCTTCTTCTTCTTCCCCGGGGTGACGGCGCTCATTCTGGTTGGCAGCAAATATGCCATCCGGTCGTGGGGATATGGCGAAGTCAGTGTGAACAGCCCGGCGGGTGTTCCGATTTTCCAATTCAAGGCGGTGATGGTCGCGGCCGGAATTCTTCTTTTCATTCAGGGCATTGCACAGGTGATGCGCTGCATTCTGTGTATCCGTGAAGGGTACTGGCGCAATGCAGAGGATGATGTTGAAGAAACCGAAGAACTGCTGATCAAACAGCGTGTGACCAAAGAAGACTGATGATGATCAGCCTTTGTCATACACGCGCAAGACACGCCCCCGAACGGAGCTTCCAAAGTGATTGACGCACATGTCGCCCTTATGATGTTGGGCATCTTTATTATACTGGTATTTCTGGGTTTCCCGGTTGCCTTTACCCTGATGGCGCTGGGGATCGGATTTGGCTACTACGCCTATTTTGATGCCGGTCGTATGTGGCGGGCCTTTAACCGGCTTGCCGAAGACAGCGATACCCTTACCTCTGCGCTGACCTGGTTTGAGGGGGCGTTCAATAACCGAATTTTCGATCTGTTTATCAACCAGACATACACGGTGATGTCCAACGAGGTGCTGACCGCAGTACCGCTGTTCCTGTTCATGGGCTATATCGTTGAGCGTGCCAATATCGTCAACCGGTTGTTCTCGACCCTGAATATCGCGGCCCGCAATATCCCCGGATCACTCGGTGTTGCAGCCCTGATCACCTGTGCATTGTTTGCAACGGCCACCGGTATTGTCGGTGCGGTTGTGACCCTTATGGGGATGCTGGCACTGCCTGCGATGCTCAAGGCACGCTATGACAAAAGCTTTGCTGCGGGCATTATTTGTGCCGGTGGTACGCTTGGCATTCTGATCCCGCCTTCGATCATGCTGATTGTTTATGCCGCCGCATCGGGTGTGTCGATCGTGCGCCTTTATGCCGGTGCGCTGTTGCCGGGTCTGACCCTTGTCGGTTTGTATCTGCTTTATGTGATGGGCCGTGCAATGTTGCAGCCCAAAGCCGCACCGCGTCCGACCAGCGACGAAATCCCGGAAGTTCCGTTGCCACAGGTTCTGTGGATGCTGGCGACATCGTTCTTCCCGCTGGCGTTTCTTATTCTGGCGGTTCTGGGCTCGATCCTGTTTGGTCTGGCTACCCCGACCGAAGCAGCATCGATCGGTGCACTTGGCGGGATGATCCTTGCTGCGGCTTATCGTGCGCTGACCTTTGATCGCCTGCGTGAGTCGGTTTATCTGACGGTGCGGACATCGGCGATGGTGTGCTGGCTGTTTGTCGGCTCCTACACTTTCTCGTCTGTGTTCTCCTATCTTGGCGGCGAACATGTGATTGCGGAATTTGTCGGTGGACTGGACCTGACACCGCTTCAGTTCCTGCTGCTGGCACAGCTGATCATCTTCCTGCTTGGCTGGCCGCTGGAATGGTCGGAGATCATCATCATCTTCGTGCCGATCTTCCTGCCGCTGCTGCCGCTGTTTGATATCGATCCGCTGTTCTTTGGTATCCTTGTTGCCCTGAACCTTCAGACATCCTTCCTGACCCCGCCAATGGCGATGTCGGCCTATTATCTGAAGGGGGTTGCACCAAGCGGCATCCTGTTGACCGATATCTTCAAGGGCATCATGCCGTTCCTGTTCATGGTTATCGTCAGCATGGTTCTGATGTACGCGTTCCCGCAGATCGTGTTCCATCTGCCTGACCTGTTCTATGGCGCACGGTAACGGGGGCATTCAGATGACTGAAATCAACCCGTTACTGACACTTGATGTTATTGAACTGCGCGACCGCCTTGCCAGCGGGGCGGTCCGTGCAGTCGAATATGTCGAGGCCTGTCTTGCCCGCATCGCCGAGGTCGAACCCCAGGTTCAGGCCTGGGCGTGGCTGGATGGGGATCATGCCCTTGCCCAGGCGCGGGCGCTTGATATCCGGCGGCAATCCGGTGCACCGATCGGACCGTTGCACGGGCTTCCGGTCGGTCTCAAGGATGTGATTGATACGGCCAAAATCCCGACGTCAAACGGCACGGTTCTTGATGAGGGACGCGTGCCCGAAGAAGATGCCGTGCTGGTTTCGCGCCTTAAGGCTGCCGGTGCGATCATTATGGGCAAAACGGTTTCGACCGAACTTGCCTTTATGCATCCGTCAAAAACCCGCAACCCCCATAACCCGGAACATACCCCGGGCGGGTCATCTGCCGGGTCGGCCGCAGCAGTTGCCGCGGCCATGGTGCCACTTGCCGTGGGAACCCAAACCGGGGGATCGGTGATCCGTCCGGCATCGTTTTGCGGTGTCGTCGGGTTCAAGCCGACCTTCGGGGCCATTGCCCGGACCGGCGTTCTAAGCCAAAGCCCGACCCTTGATACGATCGGAGTGTTTTCCAATTCGGTCAATGGTGCGGCGCTGGTGGCCGAAAGCCTGTTTGGCTATGATCCAAAGGATCCTGCAACGACGCCAAGTCCGGCGCCAAGATTGCTTGAAATCGCAAAAAGCGATCCGCTGGTGACCCCGATGTTTGCGTTTGTTCGTCCGCCGCAATTTGAAGAAGTTGCAGACGAAGAAACCGTCATGGCATTTCAGGAAATCACCGGGATGCTGGGGGATCAATGTTTCGAGGCCCCGCTGCCAAAGGCGTTTGATGATGCCAATGCGTTGCGCGCACGCATCAACTTTGCCGAAATGGCCAAGGATTACTACGATTATGAAAAGCGCGGTCGCGCACAATTGTCGCCCGAAATCCTTGAGGCGATCGACAAGGGCAACGACATCAAGACGCGCGATTATCTTGCGGCACTTGACTGGCGCACGGTGCTTAATGCCGGGCTTGAGGAAGTCTTTAACCGGTGTGACGTGATCATCACGCCGGCGGCAACAGGACCGGCACCGAAAAATCTTCAGACAACCGGTAATCCGATCTTTAACGGGCTCTGGACGTTTTGTGGCACCCCGGCGGTTACCATCCCGCTGTTATGGTCACAGAACGGCATGCCGATGGGCATTCAGCTTGTTGGCCGGGTTGGCGATGATGCGCGTTTGATGCGCACGGCAAACTGGTTGAAAAAATTCCTCAAAAATCAGGAGGACGCGTAATGCAAAGCGGTCTTTTAAATCGTGTCATGGCGCTGTTGGCGTTTGTCATTCTGGTCGGGTTTGTCGGCATTCTGGTGGCCTATGTGCCGCGCTGGGATCTTGCCATCATGGTTTCGATCTGTATCGGCCTTGCCGGTTGGGACATCTGGCGTGTCGCCATGGGCCATTCCGAAGACAAACACTGATTTGTTCAGGGGAATACCAACACCCTGAAGATCACAGATAGATGTGAGCAAACTGACGAGGCAGGAAGGTGTTCCTGCCTCTCTTTTTGTGGGTAGCGCTTTGTGGTTGAAGCTTTTTGGTTGGGGGGGCGGGACGCTATCCCCGCCAGGCGATCAGGGCGGCACCACTACCGATCATGGCGACACCCAGCCAACTGACCATGGTCAGTCTTTCACCCAGGAAGATCGCGCCAAACACCGCAACCAGCACGACGCTGAGCTTGTCAATCGGGGCCACCTTGGCGGCTTCACCGATTTTAAGAGCGCGGAAATAGCACAGCCATGACGCACCGGTCGCCAATCCCGACAGGATCAGGAAATACCAGGTTTTCGCCGATATGGTGGCCGGATTTTCCCAAGCCCCCTTGGTCAGCATGATCACCCAGACCATGATCAATATGATGATGGTACGGACGAAGGTTGCGAAATCGGAATTGATATTGGCCACCCCGACCTTGGCAAAGATTGCTGTTAATGCGGCAAAACACGCCGCAAGCCCGGCCCAGAGTTGCCAGCTGTCGATTACTTCTTTCATCGGTTTATCCTGCCAAATGCGTGTATGCGGGCAATCCGGTTGGGGGATTGCCCGCGATATCATAATCCCTGACTGTTAAGACGTTTCAAACGCCCATAACCAGGAATATTCACGCACTTATCGCCGTTCGGGGGGCTCGACCAGATTTTCGACCGGGATGATGGTGGTGGTTTTGACCTTTTTGGTCACAATATAGGTGAAATACCGGTCAATCCCGATATCGGACACCAGCAACCGGTCGATCAGACGTTGATAGGCATCAACGTCATGACAAAGCACCTTGAGCATGTAATCAACCCCGCCACCAAGTGCATAGCATTCGATGATTTCGGGGATGTCCTGCACGGCCTTTTCGAAAATTTCGAAATCGGCATGCTGATGATGACGCAGGGTGACTTCGGTCATCACCAGTGTCGGTTTGACCAGCTTTTCAAGGTTGAGATGGGCGTGATACCCCGAAATAACGCCAAGGTCTTCAAGGCGTTTCAAACGTTCCCAGCACGGGCTGGGCGAAAGGTTCACCGCCTCGGCCAGTTTGACCTTGGTGATGCGCCCTTCGCGTTGCAGGGTTTTAAGGATTTTCAGATCCAGCTCATCCAGCCTGATCATGTCAGAGTACCTTTGCAATCACAGCCAGGCAGTCGCCAGTCTTGATAAGTCCGGGGAAATGGCGACATGACAGAATGCCGTCTCGGGCCGCGTGATAGTCGCGCGGTGGCGTGCCGGTGCGTTCAACATCATAAATGCGCGCAATCAGATCGCCCTTTTTGACCATTGCACCCAGATCGACACAGGGTTCGAAAAGCCCGGTGGCCTCGGATGCGACAAAGCAGCTGTCATCGGGCATATCGAGCATGGTGGTCCCCGACGGGGCCGGTTCAATATCACCGGTCATGATCCCGGCATGGATCAGAAGATTGCGCACCCCGCGATCGGCAATCGCCACCCGTTCAGCCGTGGTCGAACCACCCCCACCGAGTTCAGTGGTGACAAAGGTTTTACCGGCTTCCTCGACCACAGTGTCAAACATGCCAACCGCATCAAGTTCAAGCATCATCATGGCATAGGGGGCACCAAATGCCTTCATCGCGGCAACACACCGGGCTTCCTGTTCCTTGTCAGGCAGGACGTGGGCGGCTGCAAACGGAATGAAATCAAGCGTCTTGCCACCGGAATGGATATCAAGAACGATATCGGCCATCGGCACCAGATGGCGGAAAACGTAGTCGGCGATCTTTTGGGTCACGGTTCCGTCGGGTTTGCCCGGGAAGCTGCGATTGAGATTGCCGGCATCAATGGGCGACGTGCGCGATGCATTGCGAAAGGCCGGATAATTCATAGCCGGCAGGATAATGACGCGACCGGTAATGTCGGATGGTTGAAGCGATCCTGCCAGTTTGAACAGCGAAACCAGCCCTTCATATTCGTCACCATGGTTGCCGCCGGTCAAAAGGGCGGTCGGGCCATCGCCGTTCTGGATAACGGTAATCGGGATCATCACAGCGCCCCAGGCGGAATCATCGCGCGAATAGGGCAGTTTTAAAAAGCCGTGATGCACGCCATCCTGATCAAGGGGGATCGTCGGGCTGATGGGGGATGGTTTTGTCATGGTCGTGTCCTTGGTCTTGCGACCGTCTTGTACGGGCTTTGATATCGGGCAACCGGGCCCCGCATCGTATGTCGATGACGCGGCCCGGTGCGGCTTTTGGCTTAGTTCTTTACAAACAGCTGACGCGGATAGCTGGTCAGTGTTTTGCTGCCGGTTTCCGTGATCATCATGCTTTCGGTGATCTCGATCCCCCAGTCATCAAACCAGAGACCCGGCATGAAGTGGAATGTCATGCCCGGTTCAAGGACCGTGCGATCGCCGGGGCGCAGGCTCATGGTGCGTTCGCCCCAGTCCGGCGGATAGGACAGCCCGATCGGATAGCCACAGCGGCTGTCTTTTTCGATGCCGAATTTCTGAAGCACCCCAAAGAAGGCAAGGGCGATGTCTTCGCAAACATTTCCTGGTTTGGCGGCTTCGAGCCCGGCCTGAAGGCCTTCGATCAGTGCACTTTCGGCATCAAGGAACCGTTGATCCGGATCGCCAAGGAAGATCGTGCGTGACAAGGGCGCGTGATAGCGTTTGTAGCAGCCCGCGATCTCGAAAAAGGTTCCGGCATCGCCGGGGATGGGTTTTTCATCCCAGGTCAGATGCGGCGCACTGGCATCCTGCCCGGATGGCAGCAACGGCACGATCGCCGGATAATCGCCGCCAATACCGTCAATCCCGGCAATCCCGGTACGGAAGATTTCGGCAACCAGTTCGTTCTTGCGCATGCCCGGTTCGACAATTTCGAAAATGCGTTCATGCATGTTTTCAACAATGCGGGCAGCCTGACGCATATAGAAAATTTCGGTCTCGGATTTTACCGCGCGCTGCCAGTTTACCAGTGCGGTGGCATCGGAAAACTTGGCATTGGGCAGATGGGTCTGAAGTTGAAGGAACGCCTTGGCCGAGAAATAGTAGTTATCCATTTCCACGCCGATACGGCGACTTGCCCAGCCGCGATGTTCGATGACCTCCGACAGATAATCCATCGGGTGATGGGTCGTCGATTGCACGTAGTAATCGGCATAGGGGATGATGCGATCATGGGTCATATAGACCGTGCGCTTTGCCCCGTTGGCATCCTGGGATCGCCCGAACCAGATCGGATCATCTTCAATCGGGACAAGCACACATTGATGGACATAAAAGGACCAGCCGTCATAGCCGGTCAGCCAGGCCATGTTTGACGGATCGGTGACGATCAAAAGATCGATGCCCCTTTCCACCATGGCGTTTTTGGTTTTCTCCAGACGCTCGGCATATTCCTCGCGCGTGAAATTCAATTCAACCTGGCTCATCGCAGGCCTCCAAAAAAGGCGGGTTTCAGTTTTTCCTGACCCATTGTCCTTGTGTTATTAAGACGAAATCTCGACGCCAGCAGCGACCAAGTCGCAGCGTTGACGGGCGAGGGTGGCGATTGCGGTGTCCTGGACACCGGTTCCGGTCAGGTCACAGACCGTAATCTGCGCGGCAGATGTCCTGCCGGTTGCCGATTTGGCGATGATCTGACCGAGTTCGGGGAATGCGGCATCAGGGGCAACAATCCCGGCAGCCAAGGCGTGATGAAGTTCGCCAAGGATGCTGGTCTGTGCCTGACTGTCGCAGACATAAAGATCCGCCCTGCCGATCAGGGCCGGATCAATTTCGTTTTTATGTTCGGCATCCGATCCCATGGCCGTGACATGGGTGCCCGGTGCAACCCAGTCGGCCATCAAAACCGGTTCACGGGCCGGGGTTGTGGTGACGATGATATCGGCGTTCGATGCGGCGTCCTTGCCATCATCGCTGGCCGATACCGGGATGCCCAGTTCAAGCGATGCCTTTTTGGCACATGCTTCGGCCTTGGCGATGTCACGGGCCCAAATGGTGGCAGAGGTGATATCACGCACCAGTGTCAGTGCCTTGAGTTGCAGGCGGGCCTGCACACCGGCCCCAAAGATGGCGGCATGTTTGGCATCCTTGCGCGCAAGATGGTTCGCGGCAACGCCGCCCGCGGCTGCTGTTCGCACATCGGTCAGATAGCCGTTATCAAGCAGGACGGCCTCAAGCATGCCGATTTTTGATGAAAACAGGTTCATCATGCCATTAACCGACGGCAGGCCCAGTTTGGGATTGTCAAAGAAGCCCGGGCTGATCTTGATGGCAAAGCTGTCAAGGCCCGGCACATAGGCAGTTTTGACATCGACCTCGCCATTATGATCTTCGATATCAAGGCGCAGGATCGGTGGCATGCGCACATCCTTGGTCGCCAGTGCGTCAAAGGCATCTTCAACGCATTTGATCGCATCACGATCAAGATCGATGACGTTGCGAAGATCGCTTTCGGTCAGAATTCTGATTTTGGGCATATCGGTTACTCCGCCATCAGGTCGACGTTTTCGCCGCCGGCAATGCGTTTGTGCAATTCCATATCGATGTTGCAGCCCGTGGTCAGGACAACCGTCCGTCCGGGGTTATCCACCAGACCGGCGCGCAGTGCGGCGATGCCAACGGCGCCTGAACCTTCGATCACCTGTTGATCATCGTGATAGGCCGCACGAATGCCGTCTGCGATCTGGGCTTCGTTGACCAGAACAAAGTCATCGGTCAGATCGGCGCACATATCGAAGGTGTACTGGTTGTTTTCGCCAATGCCGCCGCCAAGACTGTCGGCCAATGTCGGCAATTCCCGAACAGCGGTTGGTTTGCCTTCCTGAAGGCTCGTGATCATCGCACAGCCGCGTTCCATCGAAATGCCAACCACCCGGATGGCCGGATTGATCGATTTCGCCACCAACGCAACCCCGGCCAGAAGCCCGCCGCCAGACAACGGCACCAGAAGGGTATCGACATCCGGAAGGGCTTCGATGACTTCAAGTCCAAGCGTGCCCTGACCGGCAATGATGTCGGCATGATCAAAGGGCGGCAGCATGGTCATGCCGTCTTCCTTGACCAGACGGTCGACTTCAAGCTGGGCTTCATCTTGGGACTGTCCGGTAATGCGGACTTCGGCCCCTTGGGCGCGAATGCCATCGACCTTGTTCTTTGGCACCAGTTCGGACATGCAGATGACCGACCGCACCCCGGCATTGCGCGCGGCATAGGCAAGGGCACGACCGTAATTGCCGGTCGAAACGCCAACCACGCCTTTGGCCTTCTGATCATCGTTGAGGCGCAAGACAGCGTTGGCAGCACCGCGCAGCTTGAAGCTTCCGGTATATTGTTGGTGTTCGCATTTCAGCCAGACGGGGCTCCCGACACGCTCGGACAGGGCGGTAGAGGGACGCAATGGCGTATGGATCACATGACCCGCAATGGTTTTGCGGGCAGAAAGAACATCAGCAAATGTGATGGGGTCTTTCATGGCGACCTCGACTTATTCTTCGGGTTGCGGGGCATGGTCAAACAGGGTTCCGAACCCCGTGACCGGTTTGTCATAGCCAAGCAGATGCAGCGCATGCCAGATCAGGGCCTGATTGCTGGTGATCACCGGCTTGCCGAGCTTCTTTTCCGCCTCGGCGGCGATTTCGGCTGACCGAATGGCCGTGCAGGAAATGAAAACCGCATCGGCATCGGGTGTGTCGGCCTTAAGGGCTGCTTCAAGCAGAATGCCCGGGGGCAGAGCGGTCATGTCCTGATCGCTATCAAGGCCAAACCCCATCAGACGGGTGGCCTCGAAACCCTGTGCGGCAAAGCCGTCGGCGACCGAACGGGTAACGTCGGCAACATAGGGGGTCAGGATGGCAATTTTTTGCGCCTTTACCGCGCGCAGGGCCAATTCACCGGCAAGAAGCGGGTTGGTGACCTTTACACCGGGCATCCCCTGATGGATCAGGGATGCAATCCGTTCCGAACCGGTGACAGCCGTGCCCGACGTACAGCCAAATATCGCGACATCCACCCCGTATCCCGGCAGCAAGGTGCGGGCCGCGCGTGGCAGGTCATCGGCCATCGCACGCAGGTTTTCGACCGTGACCGGATTGGCATTTTCAATCCGGGTGGTGAACAGACGAATATCGGCTGGCAGGATGCCGCGCAGGTCATCCTCGCTGTTGAAGTCAGTCGCCAGTGTGATCAGCCCGATCTTGCCCGCCGGTCCGACCGGATCAGGAAAATAGGGCAGGTCTACCGGCTCTGGCGTGACCGCTGGGGATACGGACATCGTCCTGAACTCCATGGATGGGGCTGTCTTTATGTTTTGATCGGGACCGCCCCGGGTTTCACATGCTGTCGAATTTGTTTCCGGGGCAGTGCCCGGTTTCTGCCAGACTGGTGTCGGTTAACGGAACGCCAGTTCAGGCAGGAACAACGCGATCTGCGGAACGAAAATCAGAATCACCGCTGCCAGCAGCAGCATGAAAATGAACGGTGGCGTCCCGCGAATGACCTCGGCATAGGGTCGCCTGAAGATCGCGATGGCCGTAAAGATATCGCACCCGAATGGTGGTGTGGCCGATCCGATCGCGACCTGAAGCGTGACCAGTGTGCCGACCAGAACCGGATCAAGACCGGCCTGATTGACCAGCGGCATGAAGATCGGTGTCAGAACCAGAATGACGACAATCGGGTCGACAAACATGCAACCGATAAAGAACGCGATGCAGATGGCGGCCAGAATGATGTAGGGGTTGGCACCTTCAAGACCCAGCGCACCAATGACATGCTGCGGGATCTGGGCAAAGGAAATGACAAACGAGAATGTCGTTCCAGCGCCAACCAGAATAAACACAACCGCGGTAATCAGGCCGGTAGAGCGCGCAATTTCAAGCAATTCGGACCATTTGACCGATTTGAAGATCAGAACTTCAAGAATGATTGCATAAACCACGGCGACGGCTGCGACCTCGGTCGGGCTGACCCAACCCAGATAGATGCCCCCGACAATCAGAACCGGGAACATGATCGCCGGACCGGCATTGATCACGGCCCGTCCGCGTTCCGCCCAGGTCATGCGCGGGATGGTCGGGATATTGTTCTTTTTGGCGTAATACATGCAGTAAAGCGAGAACATGATCAGGATCAGAATGCCCGGACCAATCCCCGCGAGGAACAGCTCGCCAATCGAAACCTTGCCAACCACACCAAACACTATCATGCCGATTGATGGCGGGATCAAAAAGGCAATGTCACTGGCATTGATGATCAGGGCCATGGCGAATTTGTCTTCGTAGCCGGCCTTGAGCATCTTGGGACGCAACGGTCCCCCCATGGCAACCACCGTTGCCTGGGTCGAGCCCGATACCGCGCCAAACAGCGTACAGCCAAGGGCGGTGGTCACAGCAAGACCGCCACGCACATGGCCGACAAATGTCATGGCAAGGTCAATCAGCCGGTTGGCTGTATGGCCCTTTGTCACGATATCGGCGGCAAAGATAAACATCGGCACCGCGATCAGGGCCACGGGCGAAATGCCGGTGACCATTTGCTGAATCAGGATGCGTTCCGGGATCGGCATGTAAAAGGCAAATGCAACGACGCTGGCGGTTGCCAGCGGTACCATCATCGGGAAGCCAAGTACCAGCAGGACCAGCATCACCAGAAGGATTGAGGTTCCAAGATCCATTTTTCCGTCCTCCTTACAGGTGATGATCTTCGGCTTCGAACGTGTCTTCGACCCGATAGGACAGATGGGTCCCCGGTTTGAAGATGTTCGTTGCAGCGGCAAACAGGAACTGGATGCCGGTAACGGTCAGACCGAACGGAACCCAGAGGACGGTGAAGTAATACGGTATGCGCAAGGCCGGGGTCAGGCGGTTCGACTTGATCAGGGACATCACATAATCGACGGAATACCAGGCCAGAAGAAACAGAAGGCAGGCGGTCCCGGTGGTGATGATGATCATCATGATCTTGCTGGTCGTCGGGCCGAGCATGTCGGTAAAGGCGGACATGCGAATATGGCGCCCCATGCGGGCGGCCTCGCTGATGCCGACGAATGTGACAAGAATGATCAGAAACTGATTGAGTTCTTCGGAAAAGAAGATGCTCGAACTGAAGACAAGACGCATGATCACGTTGGCGACGGTATTGACCGCCATGATCACGATGCTCCACCCCAGAAGCTGACGCTCGATCACGGATAACCCGTCATCAAGACGTTTCAGAATGCCCAACACCCCACCACTCGGGGCGGGGGTCTCCCCGTTTGAACCTGACATACGACCTCCTTGATGCGCGTGCGAGACATTGTTGCAGAACGTGATGTGCGGTGAATGGTTCCCTCCCACACAGTATTGCCGTTCGCTTCGCGCCGGTCTGGTCAGAATAAAAACGCTTTGTGACGGTTCAATCAGATTTTTGTCATGGTACAAAAATCAATACATAACGTCGAAGGCATGAACGCCGGGCATCTGTTCCATGGTATGGCGGATTTGCATCAGCCCGTGATGCAATGTCGGGGTGTCGGGTGCCCCGCCAAGGCAGATGCGAATGGCATTGGGGCGGGGGACCTTTACGGTCATGAAGGGGTCGGAAATCGTAACCGCAATGCCGTTTTTACGCAGTTCGGAGGCAAACCATTCTTCCTGCCAATGGGCGGGAATACGGACCCAGGCGCTTAGGGATGTCGGGTGATGGCGCACGACCGCACTGCCCAGAATATCGGCGACAAGGGCCTGGCGTTCGCGCATCAGGGCGCGTTGCACGGTAACGGCCTGTTCGACCGTACCATCGACAATCCAGCGTGCGCCGATCTCTGCCATCATCGGAGTCCCCATCCAGCCGGTGACGCGCAACACGCTGCTGGCGCGAATCGACAAGTGCTGGGGAACTGTCAGGAAACCGGTGCGCAGGCCCGGCATGACAATCTTGGTCAGGCTTGAAACATGGAAGCCGAGCTTGGGCAAAAAGCTTGTGATCGGGGGCAGGTTTTGTTCAAGCAGCGGGCGATAGACGTCATCTTCAATGACATACACACCGTAATGTTCGGCGATTTCAGCGATCTTCTTGCGCCGTTCCAGCCCCATCAGACAGTTGGTCGGGTTGGTGAATATCGGGGTGACGACAAGGGCGCGGATCTGCCGGTTGCGGCATTCGCGTTCAAAGGCATCGGGCAGGATGCCTTCGTCATCGGTGGGCAGGGCGCCGAGTTTAAAGCGCAGGATACTCGCCGTTCCGATGACCCCATGGTCGGTCAGACTTTCGGTCAGAACCACGTCGTCGGGCTGAACAACGGTGGCAAGGGCCGTGAAAACCCCCTGTGCCGCGCCATTGGTGATCAAAAGATTGGGGATGGCAACATCAACACCATGTCCGGCAAGCCAGGTGCGGCCGATGTCACGGTGATATTCAAACCCGGCGACCGGACGGCAGCTTTCCATCCAACTGTGATGCGGTTCTTCGGACAGGCGGGTATTGATCTGACGCGACAGATCATTGTGAAAATCGGTATAGGCGGCACGCACGATTGACAGGTCGATCAGGTCGGGTTGCCGACTGTCGAGGATAAAGGTCGATGCCCGGTCGGTCAGGCGCGCCTGGACAAAGGTGCCGCGGCGGCGTTCGGATCTGAGATAGCCCTGACGTTCGACTTCCTTATAGGCCGCACTGACGGTTTGCACGCTGACTTTCAGGCGATAGGCCAGTTCGCGATGGGTTGGCATGCGAACGTCGTGGCGCAATCTGCCCGACTCGATATCGGTGATGATTGCTTCGACCAGTGCCTTGTATTTCGGACCTGTTTCGCCGCTGAGATTGATGTCTGGCAGCCACATTGTTCGATTTCCACCCTCGTTGTTTTGTCGAACCCTAACATGAGCTGCGGGTTAATGTGTAGACGTCAATGTTATTTTGTCATGAAACAAAACTAGCATTGACCTGATGCAGGAACATTTCAACACTTTGCGCGTTCATGACATTGATGTGCCAACCAAACGCCCCTGAATCCGGGTCAAAACTCGGTCGTTGCGCGTAACAATAAGGGAGACTTCGATATGAGTTTGAACAAACTCTTCAAGGCAACCCTGTCTGCTGCCGCCCTGTTCGCAGTAGCCGGGACCGCCGTCCATGCCGAAGAATGGAAATTCGCCCACGAGGAAAGCCCGGGTGATGTTCAGGATCTTTATGCCAAGGAATTCAAACGCCTTGTTGAAGAAAAGACCAATGGCGATGTGACGGTTACCATTTACACCTATGGTCAGCTCGGCACGGAAAACGACATTACCGAATTGACGGCGGCAGGTGCTGTTCAGTTCTCGAACGCGTCACCGGGTCACCTTGGTACCTTTGTTCCGGAAATCCAGGTCTTTGGTGTTCCGTATCTGTTGTCGCAGGACAACGATGTGAACAAAAAGGTCCTGTCGAGCAGCCCGACCATCTATGAAGGTCTTTCCAAGGATTTCGAGTCCAAGGGGCTTAAGCTTTATACCATGTACCCGGAAGGCGAAATGGTCTGGACCACCAAGAAAGAAGTCAAAAAACCGGCTGATTTCGATGGTGTGAAATTCCGTGTGATGACTTCGCCGATCCTGATCGAGACCTATAAATCGTTCGGTTCCGATCCGGTCGCACTGCCGTGGGGTGAAGTTTATTCGGGCCTTCAGACCAGCGTGATCGACGCACAGGTCAACCCTATCTTCTTCATCGAAAGTGCCAAGTTCTATGAAGTTACCGACTATCTGATTTATGCCGGTCAGCAGCAATACACCACCACGGTGGTCTCGAATGCCGACTTCTATGCAGGTCTGTCTGACGAGCGCAAGGCAATGCTGGCAGAGGTGAAATCCGAACTCGACGACTTCATCTATGAAGCCCAGAAAAAAGCCAACGACGCAGCACTTGATCGCATCAAGAAAGCCAAGCCGGACATCCAGGTGATCCGTCTTGACGATGCACAGCGCGCAGCGTTCAAAGACGCTTCCAAAGGCATTGGCGCAAGCCTGGTCGAGGAAGTCGGTGGCGACACCAAAGAAGTTCTGGACTCACTTCGCAAGGAATTCGGCACCGAGATGTAATAACGTCTCGCCGTCTTCAACGGTGATCTGACAAAACCCCGCAGCACTTTGCTGCGGGGTTTTTTGTATTTTGAGATTTAATACCAAAAGTTGTATTCTTTGATAGTTGATATCTTGGCGTGCATTTCAAACCTGTGCCGCAAATGACGTATGCATCGCGGATGCCCGGTCTGTTTTCGATGCGCGGGTGCTTGATCGATGTGTTGACGGGCGGGGCGGACGATGTTGCAAACCTCACAATAACGGGGGTCAGCCGTCTAATACGTGCCCATTCCGATAACCGGTCTGTGGTGTTGAAACTGACGTGAAAGGAACTGGCCGTGAATATATTCAACCTGCTTCAATGTGCCCGTGATGCTATTTTTCCGGTGCTGATGTTTGCGTTGATGGCGCTTGGAACATTTGTGACCTCGCCCAAGGCAGAGGTCCTCAACCCCAATGGTGTGCCCGTGTCGCCGGCTGAATGGTCGGAAAAGTCGCCTGATTCTGCGGCGGTGACTGTCCGTGATGCGCTTAGCAATTCCGCAAACAGCACTGTCGTTTCAGGGGTGACCAACAGCAATGCTGCGCCTTATCTGAACCTGTCAGGTTCTGACAGTGCCGGTTCGATCTGGTGGCCGGCGGAAAATGGCGGCAATGCCGAAATCAAACTTCAAATCATCAATGCATCCGGCAGTGTGACCGGCAGTTGCGCTGTGTCGTCAAAAAAAGGGGCGTCTGGCAAGTTTGAAACGGTTTGTCAGTAATCCGGATCCCCGGATCAGCGGTGCCGTGACCATCAATGACAAAAATTAAAACAGGGGCCGGTCATGGGCCCGGCCCCTGTTCGTGCACCGCGTCGGGAAGAAGGTTGGACGCGGCGGGGATTATGTTCCGCCGGATTATTTACCCGCGGCGACTTCGTCGGCAACGGCATCGACCGCCTGTTTGGCGATATCGACAACCTTGTCGATTTCCGCCTTGTTGATGCAAAGCGGCGGGGCAAAGCCAAGGATGTCACCGTGCGGCATTGCGCGTGCAATCATGCCGCGTTCAAGACAGGCGGCTGACACACGCGGGCCGATTTTTGCGTTCGGATCGAAACGTTCCTTTTTGGTTTTGTCGGCAACAAATTCCAGGGCCGCCATCAGGCCAACACCGCGGGCTTCGCCCACCAGCGGATGATCCTTGAAGGTTTCACGCAGCAGATGCTGGAAATAGCCACCGGTCTCGGCCGCATTGCCCGTCAGGTTTTCACCATCGACAATATCAAGGTTGGCATTGGCAGCAGCCGCACATACCGGATGGGCGGAATAGGTCCAGCCATGGCCGATCGGACCCATCTGATCGGATCCCTGTTCCAGGACCTTCCAGACGCGTTCACCGATAATCACACCCGAAAGCGGCAGATAGCCCGATGACACACCTTTGGCAATCGTGATCAGGTCGGGTTTCATGCCGTAATGCTGGGACCCGAAATAGGATCCGGTACGACCAAACGCGGTGACAACCTCGTCGGCAACCAGCAGAACGTCATATCTGTTCAGAACCGCCTGAATGGCATCCCAGTAGCCTTCTGGCGGGGTGATGATGCCGCCCGTACCCATGACCGGTTCGCCGATAAAGGCGGCCACGGTTTCCGGACCTTCGCGTAGGATCATTTTTTCAAGATCATCGGCACAACGTTTGGCAAATTCGGCCTCGGTTTCGCCGGCCTCGGCGTTCCAGTAATGGTGCGGGCAGGTGGTGTGCAAAACTGGTGCCCGCGGAAGGTCAAACGCATTGTGGAAGGCCGCAAGACCGGTCAGGCTGCCGGTCATGATCCCGGAACCATGATAGCCGCGCCAGCGCGAGATGATCTTTTTCTTCTGCGGCAGGCCACGGATATTGTTGTAGTACCAGATCAGCTTGATGTTGGTTTCGTTCGCATCCGACCCCGACATGCCGTAATAGACGCGCTGCATGCCTTCGGGGGCGCTTTTGACAATGCGGTCCGACAGACGAATGATCGGCTCGTTACTGTGCCCGACATAGGTGTGGTAGTAGGCCAGTTCCTTGGCCTGGGCGTAAATCGCATCGGCGACCTCGGTGCGGCCATAACCGATATTCACGCAATAAAGACCGGCAAAGGCATCAAGGGTTTCTTTGCCTTCGGTGTCATGGATATAGATGCCCTTGCCGCCATTGATGATGCGGTTCGGGGTTTCCCCGGCGGCGTGCTGGCGCATATGGGTGGATGGATGCATGAAATGCGCCCGATCCATCTCCTGCAAGTCGGCGGTGGTGTTTTTGATGACATTCATTTTGCTTCTCCCATGTGAATGCGGTGGTCGTTCTGGCGCATCAGGCCTTGTAGGCGGCGCAGACATATTTGAGTTCGGTGAATTCTTCGAGACCGTGACGCGATCCCTCGCGACCAAGGCCTGACTGTTTGATCCCGCCAAACGGAATGGGGGCGCCGGTGATCTTGACGCAGTTAAGCGCGACCATGCCGTATTCCAGGGCGTTGGAAACCCTTGCTGCACGGTCATGATCATTGGTCAGCAGATAGGCGGCCAGACCATATTCGCTGTCATTGGCCTGTTGGACGACATCATCTTCATGGTCAAAGGCCATGACCGGTGCGACCGGGCCAAATGTTTCTTCGCGATAGATTTGCATATCGCTTGTGACATCGGCCAGAAGTGTCGGGGCATAGAACAAGCCACCCATCTTTTTGCCGCCGGTCAGAACGCGCGCACCTTTGGCACGGGCATCCGCCACATGCTGTTCGCATTTGGCAATGGCGCGATCATGCATCAAAGGTCCGATCTCGACATGTTCCTCGATGCCGTTTCCAACCCGAAGGGCAGCAATCGCCTTGGCATATTTGTCGAGGAACGCTTCATAAATGCCGTGCTGGACAAAGATGCGGTTGGCTGCAAGGCAATCCTGTCCGCTGGTGGCGAATTTGGCATTGATTGCATGTGCAACTGCCTCGTCGACATCAACATCATCAAACACGATGAACGGGGCATGACCGCCAAGTTCCATCGACATTTTCTTGATGGTCTGTGCCCCTTGTGACAGCAACAAACGCCCAACTTCGGTCGAACCGGTAAAGGACAATGCCCGCACCAGCGGATTGCCGCACAGCTCACCCACCACCGGGTTGGGATCACCGGTAACGATATTGAACACACCCGCCGGGATACCGGCCCGTTCGGCCAGTTCGGCAAGGGCGGTGGCGGAAAACGGCGTTTCGGTTGCCGGGCGGACGATCATGGTGCAACCGGCTGCCAATGCGGCAGCGGCCTTGCGCGTGATCATTGCGCACGGGAAGTTCCATGGTGTGACTGCTGCGGTAACGCCGATCGGTTCGCGTTTGACGCTCATATTGCGGCCGGGAAGGTGGGACGTGATGTTTTCAACATTCACGCGTTTGGCTTCTTCGGCGTAAAATTCGACAAAGCTTGCCGCGTAATCGATTTCGCCACGCGCTTCGTTGATCGGCTTGCCCTGTTCAAGGGTCATCAGCAAAGCCAGATCTTCCTTGTTCTCGATCAGAAGATCATGCCAGCGGCGCAGTGCCGATGCACGTTCCTGGGGCAGCAACCCGGCCCATGCCGGAAAGGCCGCGCGGGCCGCGGCAATGGCCTTGCGGGTTTCAAAGATTCCCATATTCGGGACTGTGCCGATAAAACTTCCGTCGAACGGGTTGGTGACTTCGATAACCTGAAGATTATCGGCCGAGCACCAGCGTCCATCGATATAGGCGTGTTCGCGCAGCAGCCGCAAATCGGCAAGCTGGCTTAACGACACACAACGCTGTTCTTTTGACTGTGCCGTCATTTTGACCTCCTTGAGAACCAGCCGACACTTCCGGTCGAGCCTGTTTGTTGAACTGCAAGGAAGCTATCAGCAGTTTCTCAGAGGAGGTTTCCGAACTCGAACCCAAATGATGCGTTTTTTTTGGTCCGCCATGGTCAAATCCGGATGTTTTTTCTGCGCGGGCACAAAACGCCCGGTTTTCAGTCGTCAGGCGATGTCAGGTATTTCTGCATTTCGCGTTTCTGGCGGCGCTTTTCGATCACGGTACGGATGATAATCACCAAAAAGAACAGAACAACCACACTGCTCGACATCGGAAAGGCAAAGGGAATGCCAAGGATGAAAACCAGCGCCCCGACGATGCTGCCGCCCAGCAGGGCCATAAACCCGCCAAGCATGACAATGGCCATCACGGCAGCAAGCAATATGGAAACAACTTTGTTCATGATCGGCTATTTCAGCAATTCAGGGCACATTTAGTCGCTTGTCCGACTGCTGAGTTGTTTGGTGGTTTGATCCAGTCTGTCTGCAAGGACACGGATCAGCTGTACCGCGACGGCCTGGTCCTGTCGGACAAGGCCAAGGAATTCGGTTTTGTCGAGTTTGAGAACCGTCATGTCCTCGACAGCGCGGATGGTTGCCGAACGCGGTGCATCGACCAGAAGGGCGATTTCGCCGATGACTTCCTTGGGATGGACATCGCGCAGTTTCAGGGTTTGTTGTTCCTCGGTGGTCAGCCAGATTTCACCGCGACCGGAAATCACGATAAAGGCGGCATCGCCCGGGTCGCCCTGTTTGACAAGGACCTCGCCATGTTTGAAGGTCAGGCGCGGGCTGGTAAAGGCCAGCAGCTTGACGACACTGGGGTCAAGGCCGGCAAACAGCGGAATGGTGCGCAGCAGCCGGACTTCCTGTTCGATATTGCCATCGGCAAGAATGGCGGCATCGTCTTCGGTTTCGGTGGTGTCGCTGCTGTCATCGTCGGTATGGCTGCGGCGTTTGACCAGTTTGCCGTTCGACATATGCAGTAATGTATCGAACTTGTCATTGTCCTGATCATCGCCATCAACCCAGACCAGGCTGGTATTGTCGTTTTCCCCGGTCAGATAATTGATGACGCTTTCACGGGTTTCACGATCAAGTGCCGACAATCCTTCGTCGACAACCAGAAGATCGGGATTTTTGATCAGGGCGCGGACAAGGGCGATTTTCTGACGCAGGTTCTGTGACATGCGACTGCCACCGACACCGACCTGACTTTCAAGGCCGAGTGCAACCAGCCCTTCATACAGGCGGCCTTCATGGGCGATTTCGAACAGGACTTCGCCAACGCGTTCTTCTGAGTGCGCGCGGCCATAGGCAAAGCGACCAAACAGAAGGTTGTCAATGATCGGGGCAGCCGGGGCGTAACCGTCTGCTTCGAAGAAGTCGATATGTTGTGACAGTTCTTCTGGCAGGTTGGCGCGAATTTTCGGGCGCGCCTTGAGAATCAGGTCACGGAAATCATCATCAATCACCCGCAAACGATGGCGGGCCGGGGTCAGTTGCATGGCAACGTCAAGAAGACGAAGCTGGTCTTCTTCGCGCATGTCATCGACAGCAACGCCGTCTGTGCGTTTCAGGATGTTTTTGACATCGGCAATCTCATCGGCCGAGACAAAGCTGTAACGATCGAAAAATTCATGCCCGGGCGGCAATCCGGTAAACAGTTCGATCATCAGATCAAGTGTTTCACGACCCATCTTGACCATTTTGTCATAGAGGCCGTTTTCCCGCAGGCTTTCCTGAATGTAAGGATGAGAAAGGAATTCATAACGCTTGAAATCGGTACGCGATGGCGACCCGAACATCAGGTTCACGCCGACCGGCGCGTTATCATTGTATTTTTCGATGTCATAGGGTTCGACAAGATCGGACAATTGCCGTTCTTCAAGGATCGCCTTCAGGCGCGGGCGGACATCAAGGATGGCCTCGACAAGGTCAGGGCGTTCTTCGGCATTGATCCGGCGCGACAGGCCGATCCGGTAGATGTCCCGATCCAGACCCACAACTTCAAGCAGGCGCAAAAGTTCGCTGCGCAATTCATCAAGCGACTGATAGCCCGGCCCGATATAATCAATCCATTCGGCAGACGGATCATAGGGGATGTTGCCCGACATCCTGATTTCGTCATACATCTCGCGGGTCAGCTTCCAGGGCAGATCGGCCGGATCTGACAGTTCGATGGTCTCGACGAATTTCGGAAGCGGATATTTAGGATCGTCTGTTTGGTGCTTCGCGTCCTGTCTGGTGCGGGCAAGCGCGTTTTTAACGTCGGATTTTTCAGGGTCCGAATTATCGTTTTCCGCATCCTGATCAATGATGACCGGGCGGTGCTTCAATCCGTAAAACAGGTTATCGGCGATGCTGCCATTAAACAGATAGGCATCCGCCCCGACATAGGCCAGACGTTGGCCAATGACCGCGGGCGGCAACGCGGTTGCATCAAGATCATTGAACTGGATGCGTCCGCTGGTGGGATCAAGAATGCGCGCCAAAAGACGGGCAAGCTGGGACTTGCCGCTGTCGGAGGAGCCGGTCAGAAGGGCGTTGCCCGGAAGCGCCATGTTAAAGGAAACATTTTCAACAACGCGGGTGCCGTCTTCGTCGATCCATGAAAGGGCGCTGACATCAAGCGGGCCGGAAAGCGAAGGCGACAAAGGCGCACTAAGCTGATGTTCGGGTGCAAGATCAGGCAGTTCGAACTGTTCATGCAGCTGTTCATATTTGATATGGGCATCCGCCAGACGCTGGTAATAGGCCAGCAATTCTTTCCACGGTGCTGACATGTCCTTATAGGCGGCAAGGGCCGCGACCAGCGCCCCGAAGCTGAGATCACCGGTAATAACCAGATAACCGCCAATCGAATAGAAAAAGAACGGCGTGATCTGGGCAATGAAGTTATTGAGAAACTTGATAAAGAATTTGCGGTAATAGATTTCCTTGCGGATTTCAAAAATCCGGCCCAGACGCTGGGTGAAATGGGTAAGCTCAAACCCCTGGGTTTCATGGGCGCGAATATCGGTCGCACCACCAACGGTTTCGCCGATATGCTCGGACATGCGCCGCACGTTTTGCACGCGCTGTTTGCCAAGCAGGTTCACCCGGCGTTGCAGTTTGGGGATCAGATATCCCTGCAACGGATAAAATGCGACCGCCGCAAGGCCCATCAGCGGGTCCTGGATAAAGATAAAGGCCGAAATCGTGATCAGGATGCCGCCCTGATAAAGCGGAAGGGCGAATGCCTCGCCAAAGAAGCCGCCGAGCGGTTCGGCCTCGGCGGTGATCATTGAAACGATTTCACCCTGACTGGTTTTGCGAAAATGCGGCAGGGGAAAACGCAGGACACGGTCAAACAGCTCATAGCGCATCCGTCTGAGCATGCGTTCTGCCATCACGCCCTGATAGACGTTGATGAAATATTTGAACCCGCCATTCACAAACACAAGCGACAGGAAAATTGCCGACAGGGCAAACAGATATTCAATCTGGTTCAGCGGCACGCCAAGAATATCATAGGGCGCGCCGGCACCACCGATGGCTTCGTTGACGATTTGCTTTGGCAGGTCGAGCGAATAATACAGGAAGGGGAATGAAAGCAGCGTCACCACGGTCAGGATGATCTGCTGAAGGCGACTATGGCGCCAGATATAGGCAAAGACCGATTTGGGCATTCGCACGTCCCGTCTGTTGCATTGGAACTTTTTGTTCCTGTCGCTCGTTTTTATTGGGTGCAGTGCAGATTATGCGCAAGGATACCGATCAGCCAAGATCGAAACTTTGTCCTGGCTCGATAAAACCGCAAAATCCGTCTGCAATCGCATCGGGTCTGTCATAGGCCTGATAGTGATAAAGCCACATCTTGGCTTTTACCGCGTCGGGCAACGTGACCAGTTCTTTGTAATGGGCATGGACGCCGGAATGTCTGGGGCCAAGTTCACAATCCTGAAAAATGATATCTGCTTTTTGATACAGCGACATATGGTCGTCGGGATTGAAAATCGCATCTGTCGTCAGGAAAAAGGACTGCTTTTTTCCATGCCCGAACAGGGCATAGGAATACATGGTGGTTTCATTGGTCACGATATGCGGTGCGGGGATGACATCAAGATGCAGTCCCTGCCAGTCAAAGCCGTCCTTGATGCTGAGCGGGGCAACATCGAAATAGGATGACAGCTGGCTGTTGCCATGGTCGCTGGTTTCAAGGCCGCCCCGCAGGGAATGTTCCCACAATGGTTCCAGCAGTTCCTGAACCGCAAACAGCGTGGCGCGATGTCCGTCAAACACAAAATAGTTGGCAAGCGCCATCCATTCCAGACCACCAATATGGTCCGAATGCAGATGGCTGATATAGACCGCATCAAAGTCGTTGGGCATGTAGCCAAGATTGCGCAGCGAATGGCGCGCATCTGAACCACAGTCAATCAACAGGCGATGCGGTTGTGCGTTACCCGACGGGGTCGTTTCCAGAACCATGTTGCTCTGAAAATTGTCGGCTGCCATGCAAAAAGCTGAGCCCGTCCCCGCAAACGTAAGCTTCATTCCCCGTTCTCCCGATATTTTGTCGAAAGATTAGACGAGGTTCGGGGCGTTTAACCACCCCCTTTTATGAGCAAAGCTTGAATTTTTCTTGTCGACGGTGCTCTGACCACCTGTCTTTTAGGTGTCGGATGATCTGTTTTGATCGGAATTCGGGCCGGTGTTTGCCGCTGATTGGGCGGCGGAAAGTTTGCTCATTTCCTGACGTAACGCGCGGAGTTCCTGCATGATTTCCTGATGATCAAATTCGATCTCGTCGCGGGTTTTGTTTTCTTCGACATCGACATGGGTCGACATTGCATCAACCACAATTGCGATGAACAGGTTGAGCACCGCAAATGTCGTGACAAGGATGAAAGGAACGAAAAACAGCCATGCCAGCGGGTAAGACTCCATGACCGGACGGACGATCCCCATCGACCAGCTTTCGAGCGTCATGATCTGGAACAGCGAATAAAGCGACGCGCCGATTGTACCAAACCAGTCGGGGAAACCCTGACCGAACAGTTTGGTTGCCATGACCGCGGAAACATAGAAAACAAGCGACAGCAATGTCAGCACCGACACCATGCCCGGAATGGCACGCATCAGGGCTTCGACCACCTTGCGCATCGAGGGCACGGTCGAAATCAGGCGGAACGCACGCAGGATTCGCAATGCCCGCAATACTGAAATGCCCTGTCCGGCCGGAAGCAGTGTGATCGCGACAATGGTGAAGTCAAAGACGTTCCAGGCGCGCTTGAAAAAGGCCAGCCGATAAACGGCAAGTTTCATCAGCAGTTCGACGACAAAGATCGCAACAGCAATCTGGTCGAGAACATGCAAAACCGTTCCGGCCTTTGCCATGACCGTTTCAGAGGTTTCAAACCCCAGAATCACGGCATTCACAGCAATGACGATGGTGATGAAATTTTTAAAGCGACTGGATTCTACGATCCGGCGAAGAGCGTCCATTCAGGTCTAGGCTCCGTTCGATGAGTATGATGACACCGAAAAGGGGAGAAAATGGGCGCCTGTTCTTGCCGGGATGTAACCGACGGACACATTGCGCCGGAGATCAGCAAAACAGGGCGCGACACGTCAAACCATGAGTATCGCGCCCTGAATTTAAAATCAGTTCAGGCCTTTGCGGCCCATTTCAAGGAACTTGTCGCGACGGCGTGCCTTGAGAACACCACCTTCGACGTCATCCATGCTTTCAAGGGCCTTGATGATGGCATCACCGACACGTTTGCAGGCTTCCTTGGCGTTGCGCTGTGCGCCGCCAAGCGGCTCGGGCACGATATCGTCGATCACGCCAAGCTGATGAAGGTCCTGTGCGGTAAGACGAAGAGCCTCGGCAGCGGTTTTGGCTTCGTCGCCCGAACGCCACAGAATGGAGGCACAGCCTTCTGGCGAAATCACCGAATAGATCGAGTTTTCAAGCATCAGCACCGTGTTGGCAACCGCAAGCGCAATCGCACCACCAGAACCGCCTTCGCCGATGATGACCGATACCAGCGGAACCTTGATATCAAGGCAAGCTTCGATCGAACGCGCGATGGCTTCGGACTGGCCGCGTGCTTCGGCATCGGCACCCGGGAAGGCGCCGGCCGTATCAACCAGGGTCACAACCGGAATGTTGAAACGTTCAGCCATACGCATCAGACGGATGGCCTTGCGGTACCCTTCCGGACGGGCCGAACCGAAATTGTGTTTCACACGGGTTTCCGTATCACGGCCTTTTTCATGGCCGATCACCATTACGGTACGGCCCTGAAGACGACCAAAACCGCCGATGATTGCAGCGTCTTCGCCAAACTGGCGGTCGCCGGCGAGCGGGGTGAAATCGTCAAACAGGTTTGCGATATAGTCGGTAAAGTGCGGACGATCCGGGTGGCGGGCGACCTGCGTCTTCTGCCACGGAGTCAGCTTGCCATAGGTGCTTTGCAGCAACTTGGTCAGCTTGTCCTGCAGGCGCGCAACCTCGTCTGCGATGTTGACTTCGTCATTGCCCGTCAGGTGACGGAGCTCTTCGATCTTGCCTTCAAGTTCGGCGATCGGTTTTTCAAAATCGAGGAAGTTATGCATCAGGGCATCATATCCGACTGGGAAACAATGGGGCGGAACATAGTT
Source organism: Thalassospira sp. GO-4 (assembly GCF_023588965.1). Taxonomy (NCBI): domain Bacteria; kingdom Pseudomonadati; phylum Pseudomonadota; class Alphaproteobacteria; order Rhodospirillales; family Thalassospiraceae; genus Thalassospira; species Thalassospira sp. GO-4. The sequence goes on along the minus strand of NZ_CP097807.1, from coordinate 2,176,994 downwards.
GATCAACCCGCTACGTCAAGAGTTGACCGATAAGCTATCCATATTTTCCGTTTATGGCGTAAGGTTCGCACTTCATCCAGTGACATTTTGCACGCGGGTTGCCATGACGTCCAGTATCCAGATCACAGTCGCGCAAGTACCTGAAAAAGTTCCGTTTGATCGGCTTGTGGAAATTCTTCTGGCGGCATTCGCCTTTCAGGATGGCATCGTCGATCCGCCAAGCTCGGCAAAGTCGGTGAATGTGTCCGAGCTTCAGTGGCGATTTGCCCGCGATACCCTGATTCTGGCCCATGATCAAAACGGCACCGTGGTCGGACAGGTCTGGATCGAAGATATCGGCAAGGATGCGTATCTATATAAATTGTCGGTGGACCCCGTGATCAAGGGCGGGGGCATCGGCAGTGCGCTGGTCGAGGCGGCCTGTGCGTTCGCGGCAAAGAACGGCAAGGAGATGATGCGCCTGCATGTTCGTGTGGAACTGCGCGACAATATCGCGTTCTTTCGCGCCCGCGGATTTGACATTGCGGGCGAGGGCATTCACGACGGATATGATCGCCCGACATTCTGGAAAATGGCCAGGCGTCTTTTGGTCTAGGCGGTCTGTGTTTCCGGAAGTCCCTGTTTTGACACTGCATAATAGGGCACATGGGTTTCACCCCATGCCTTAAGGGCCAGGATAATGTCGCGAAGCGTTTCGCCCTTGGCCGTCAGGCTGTATTCGACCCGCGGAGGAACTTCGGCATAGACTTCGCGATGGACAAGACCGTCGGCCTCCAACTCGCGGAGTTGGCGGGTCAGCATGCGCTGGGTCACGCCGGGCATCATGCGGCGCAATTCGTTGAACCGTTTTGTTCCATCAAGCAGATGGAACATCACCACGCCTTTCCATTTGCCCCCAATGACATCAAGTGCGCCTTCGACCGGGCAACCGGGACTGCGATTGGGCGGACAGATGGTCATCGTGAAACTCCTTCATGGTCGAAATAACGCGAGCACTGTTGGCGAAAACCGCATAAATCCACAATAGTATACAAATTGTCACTATATGCAAAAATTGTGCGTACTTATCACTTTGGTCATTATGCGCTAACTCTTTGGCATTCACAAATCAAACCTTTGAAGAAAAGGACGACATACGATGAAAGCCATTGGCGTTTACAAATCCGCCCCGGTCGATACCGACGGGCTGTTCACCCGGATTGAAACCGAAGCACCGGTCGCGACCGGTCACGACATTCTTGTGCGGGTCAAGGGTGTTGCGGTTAACCCGGTTGATTTCAAAGTTCGCAAAGGCAAACAGGATGACGGCGCGTTCAGGGTTTTGGGTTGGGACGCGGCCGGTATTGTCGAAGCGGTCGGCGAAGATGTGACCCTGTTCCGTCCGGGCGATGAAGTCTGGTATGCGGGCGATGTCACCCGGTCCGGATCGAATGCCCAGTTGCAACTGGTGGACGAACGCATCGTCGCGCCCAAACCGAAATCACTTGATTTCGCAGCAGCGGCGGCCTTGCCATTGACCACCATCACCGCGTGGGAAGCGATGTTTGACCGTTTGCTGATTGATCGCGATGCGGTGGCAGCCAATGGCGCAAAAACCATCCTGATCATTGGCGGTGCAGGCGGTGTCGGCTCGATTGCGATCCAGTTGGCAAAACTTGCCGGTTTGAAAGTGATCACGACCGCATCGCGCCCCGAGACTGTTGCCTGGGTCAAGAAACTCGGCGCGGACAATGTCATCAATCATCGCAATCCGCTTGATGAAGAATTGGCTGCCCTTGGCATGTCGAATGTCGATTACATCTTCTGCACGTCGGAAACGGATCAGTATTTCGATGTGAAGGCATCCATGATCGCGCCACAGGGCCGGATCGTGACCATCACCGAAGCGACGCAAAATCATAATGTTGACCTTCTGAAAGCAAAGTCTGCCAGCTTCTCTTATGAATTCATGTTCACCCGCTCGATGTTCCAGACCGATGACATGATTGAACAGCATAAGTTGCTGGCAACTGTCGCACAGCTGGTCGATGACGGTGTGATTGCCAATACCGCAAATGAAAGCTTTGGCCCGCTGACACCGGAAAGCCTGCAAAAGGCCCATGCGCTTCTTGAAAGCGGAAAGGCGATTGGCAAGATCACCTTTGATGCGATCCCGGACTAGGAACGCCTGAAAAATCGCGTTTTACAACCAAAAGGGGCGCAGTGATCTGCGCCCCTTTTGCCGTTTTAACGTCGCCGGGCTTTTGGCTTAGTCCGCATCACGCGCGGCAATGGCTTCGGCCTGCTTGACCATGACTTCGGCCTGTTTGATCGATGCAATATCGATCAAGCGGCCATCAAGGGCGACAGCACCAGCACCTTCGGTCTGGGCTTTTGCCATGGCTTCGAGGATGCGTTTGGCTTTGGTCACTTCGGCCTCGGACGGTGAATAGACATCATTGGCAAGGCCGATCTGGCTTGGATGAATGGCCCATTTGCCTTCACAGCCCAGAACCATGGCGCGCGCCCCTTGGGCGCGATAGCCATCGGGATCGGAAAAGTCACCAAACGGCCCATCAATCGGGCGCAGACCATTGGCACGTGCGGCCACCACCATACGCGCAATGGCATAATGCCACATATCGCCCCAGTGATAGTCGCGCGGATTGTCGCCATCCTTGTCGGTTAGAACGCCATAATGCGGGTTCGGGCCACCAATGCCGGTCGTCATCGCCTTGGTCGAGGCCGCGTAATCGGCAACACCGAAATGCAGGCTTTCATTGCGCGGGGAGGCCGCGGCAATTTCGTGAATGTTCTGCATGCCAAGGGCGGTTTCAATGATCAGTTCAAACCCGATCCGCTTTTTGCGGCCTTTGGCCGTTTCGATCTGGGTTGTCAGCATATCAAGGGCATAGACGTCGGACGCGGTCCCGACCTTGGGGATCATGATCAGGTCAAGCCGGTCGCCGGCCTGTTCAAGGACATCAACAACATCACGATACATATAATGTGTATCAAGACCGTTGATCCGGACCGACAGAACCTTGTCACCCCAGTCAATGTCGTTGATTGCCGCGATAATGTTTTTGCGGGCCTGTTCCTTGTCGCTGGGCGCTACCGCGTCTTCCAGATCAAGGAAAATGGCATCGGCTTTGGATTTGGCGGCCTTTTCAAACAGCTCGATCCGGCTGCCGGGGACGGCAAGTTCCGATCTGTTCAGGCGTGCTGGCGCCGGGGTCGGTGTGGTGAAGCTCATGATAACGTCTCTCCAGAACCTGTCATTTCAAGTGGACTTCACGGGCAAGCAATCCCGTGAATGTCGCTGGCGTGTTTTGCGTCCCGTTTTCGGGATCGTACCGTGGCCGCCGTGACAGTTATGTGGTCCGCGATCATTGTGCGTCGCGGTAGTCCTGATCTCAATTTATGGTGCATATGCGAAGGCTGGCAAGCTTAAAAAGCGTGCGTTCCATTGTGCTTTCGACGCAGACGGGTGTTTAATAAGAAAAAGTGGAGATAAGCCCGATAAAGCAATAGCCCCTTAACAGCTCAGCCGCTAGATTACCGCCGATATCCGGGGGCGGCGTACTGCAGCCATTCCCGATGGTCACATCAGCAGGTAGTAAAAATCGACCCATGCGTCGCGCTTATTCCATCATTGTTTCCGCCGGTATGGCACCTGTCCTGATCATGGGGGCATGTCTGGTTCTGGCGATTTCGCCAAACCTTGTACCGAACGAACTGGCCGGGCTTGTCCGGTATGGTCCGTTTTTGCTGGCGGTTCTGGGCGGTGCGATCGCGTGGTGGTTCAACCGCGGGCGCGCGGTGTTTGTGATGCTATTGCTGCTGATCTGTTATTGGCTTCTGGTCGGTAACGGGGCGGGGTTTTCGCCCGACGGGTTGGCCTTTTTACGCATTGCGACGCTGTATCTGATCCCGATCAATCTGCTGATCCTTGGCTTTACCGCGGAACGTGGTGTTTTGAACCCGCGGGGCATCGCCCGGATGCTGGTTCTGGGATTGCAGATTTTTGTCATGCTGATGCTTGCCGGGCAGCCCGATGTCGGCTCGGCACTGTATCATCTGCTTGATACCCGGTTTTTCGTCAGTGCCGGTTTCCTTGACGCAATGCCTCACCCGGCCATGATTATCTCGTTTGTCGCCGTGGTGTTGTTGCTGATCCGTCACAAGCCGCTTGAAACCAGTTTTGCGGCGGCGATCATTGCCATTGATGTCGCAACAGTCATGGGGGCGGGCATTATCCAGTATGGATATCTTGCCGCCACCGGGGTGGTGTTGGCGGGGCTGGCCCAGGAAGCCTGGCGCATGGCATTTGTTGATGATCTGACGGGGCTGCCCGGGCGGCGCGCGCTTGGCCATGCGATGGCCGAACTTGGCAATCAATACACGGTTGCGATGCTTGACGTTGATCACTTCAAGAAATTCAACGACACCTATGGGCATGATGTTGGTGACATTGTTCTGAAAAAGGTGGCGCGTGAATTGTCACGTGTTGGCGGGGGCGGCAAAGCGTTCCGTTATGGCGGCGAAGAATTCACCGTACTGTTTGCCGGCCGGACCGCGCAAAAGGCCACAGAGCCGCTCGAAGCGCTGCGCAAACGGATTGCTGAAAATAAAATTGCCGTTCCTGAAAAGAACAAAACCGTTTCCGTGACGATTTCGGTCGGGGTTTGCGAACGCGACGATGATGCGACCGATCCATGGGGCGTTTTGAAACGCGCCGATCAGAAACTTTATGAAGCCAAGCAGGCCGGCCGTAACCGCGTGGTTGCTTGATCAGACAACAAAACTATCGGTTCGGGCCGGTGTCAGGCTTGGCTGCCTTGCTGCTCAAAGCTCATCAAATTTGAACACAAGTCGCATGGAACCCGCCGTATTGGCAAGGGTCGCCAGGCAGTTTGCCGCCCGTTCGGCCGGGATTTCGACAGCAAAACGGGTGGTATAGATGCGCGCATCCTTTTCATCGGTTGCCGATGCCGCCATGCGAACGATATTGGCATTATATTCGATGAAAATTTCCGACAGCCGGGCGATCAGGCCCGGCTGATCAATGCCGGAACATTCGATCAGATGGGTCGCGCCGGGGGCGGTGGTCAGTTCCGGGGCAGCCGCGATCTGTTCAACAACAATGTCGGCATTGGTCATCGGAAGTTCGCTGACAGCGGATTTGCATTCGGCAATGGAACAGCTTTCAGGCAGTTCGCAATCGGTTTCAAAGATCGCTTTTGCGTCCTTCATGGTGAAGGAAGTCGTGCCAAGGTTCGCTCCAATGTCAAACAGGCGTCCGGTAATGTCCGAAATAAGACCGACGCGGTCATCGCAAGAAATCATAATGCGTGCGTTGGCGTTCATCTGTCGCGCTCCGTATTGTGGAAGTTCCCTAAGGCTTTGTTTTGAATTGCCATCCTATCAATAGCTATATGCGCTTCGCACGGTCTTTTGTCGATTGTTCGAAACAAAGAAAAATAAGGTCAGTACGTGCGGGATCAGACATCCGATGAGGCATCCGGGTTCACATTTATATGATTGAACCAACCGTCAAACCGTGAGCGTAAGCGATCTCTGACAGCGAAATGCGGAATGCAAAATTCCGTAATCACGTTCCAAGGAGATTGAAACATGACTGCTTTCAGAACTTCGCTTATTGCTGTTAGCGCCGCTGCGGGCCTTTTGCTTGGCGCGGCATCGGCCAAGGCTGCCGACATCGTCGATACCGCCGTTTCGGCCGGTTCGTTCAAAACGCTGGTTGCTGCGGTACAGGCAGCAGGCCTGGTCGATACCCTTAAGGGCGACGGACCGTTTACCGTATTTGCCCCGACTGATGATGCCTTTGCGAAATTGCCGGCGGGCACGGTCGAAGACCTGCTGAAGCCCGAAAACAAGGACAAGCTTGTTGCGATCCTGACCTATCACGTGGTGCCGGGCAAGGTGATGTCGGGTGACATCGCCGGCAAGGAAATGGCGGTTGCCAGTGTGCAGGGCGACACTATTGATGTGAACGCCACCAGTGGCGTCATGGTCGATGACGCATCGGTCGTAACGGCCGATATCGAAGCCGATAACGGTGTCATTCACGTGATTGACAGCGTGATCATGCCATCGATGTAATTTGCCATAATTGGCACCCGTGCAGCCCGTCGTGCAATTGCGGCGGGCTGTTTTCTTTTGGGGATTGTGATCGAAGGGCAGTGGCAAAGTGCAAAAACAACAAAGGCCCCAAAAGAACAAAGGCCCGACGGGTAACGTCGGGCCTTTGACTGGCGCGCCCGGAAGGATTCGAACCTCCGGCCTTCTGATTCGTAGTCAGATGCTCTATCCAGCTGAGCTACGGGCGCTTTTTAAAGCTTATGTAAATGGTAAAGGCTCGACGCGGTAACGTCGAGCCTTTCACTGGCGCGCCCGGAAGGATTCGAACCTCCGGCCTTCTGATTCGTAGTCAGATGCTCTATCCAGCTGAGCTACGGGCGCATTGCCTTAATTTCCGGCGGTTTGCTTGGGTGTGCTCCCCGTCGGCGGAGCGGAACTTATGCAAACGAGCAGGGCATTGCAAGCAGTAAATTTCAAAAAAAGGTATTTTTTCACAAGCCACCGTTTACAGGACTGCTACGCACTTGTTTTGCCCGGCTTTGTCCGGTTTGTCGGACTTATGGACAAGACTCGGCAAAAAAGGGGCAAATGCGTCTTGTTCCATAAGTGGTCGTGGACTAAGATGCTTTCAATCCCGGGGGAGCAGGGGCTTGTTTCACCACATAAAAAGGCAAGCCCAGGGAGATTCGCATATTTCTACTTAGGTAATAGATCGAAATGGCCGTTCGTAAAACCTACCTTGCCGTAATCGGCACCGCCCTTATGCTGGGGGGATGTTCTTTTTCTTCTGAGGCCCTTTGGCCGACACTTGCTGGTGAAGAAGATACGACCCAGAACAATGTGGTCGCATCCGAGCCGGTTGGTGCCAATGCCACCACCAGTTACGATGTTGCTGCAAGCACGCAGCCGCTGACCGGTGTTTCTCAGACCGGGACCTTTGTCGGTTCCAAAGTCGAGAACATGCAGCAGGAACTCAACCGCCTGAAGGCGGCTCTGAATGAACACAACAACGAATTGCAACAGCTTCGGGCACAGACTGTTTCGCACTCGCAGGCCTATCACGGCACTGTGGCGGCAATCAGCGCGCGTCTGCAGGTTGGTACCACCCCGGGTAACCCGGTTCTGGTGCAGCAGTGGAACACGGCGCAGTCCGAACTGGATCGTGTGAATGACGATATCGCCGCGCTGAATTCGCTGGCAAACAAGGTTGCCGCCGACAGCACGCTTTCGACCTTCCTGCTTGAGTCGGTTCGTTCGGCTTATCAGGTATCGGGTGCTGTTGACGAAGATCACCGTCAGCTCGCGCTGCTTGAAGACGAAACCAACCGCACCACGGTGCTGATTGACCGTCTTCTCAATGAAATCAGCGAAAGCCTGTCGCGTCAGACATCCTATGTCAGCACCGAACGTGCAAACCTGAACGCCCTGGCACTGGCCGTCAAAAACGGTGAAATCTTCGGGGATTCGCTTTCCAAGCGTGTCTTCCAGTCACAGGCCGCACCGGCATCGAGCAGCCCGCGCATGGCCGCAACCAGCGACCGTCCGCTGGTGGTCATCCGGTTTGACAATGCCAACGTGAAATACGAGCAGGCGCTTTATAACGCGGTAAACCGTGTTCTGGAACGCCGCCCGCAGGCAAGCTTTGACGTGGTTGCCGTGACCCCGAATCGTGGTACCCCGGCGCAGGTTGCGTTGAATTCCAACAAATCCAAACGTAATGCGCAGGCGGTTCTTCGCTCGCTCACCGATATGGGCATGCCGAGTTCGCGCGTGCGTGCATCGGATGCCACCAGCGCATCTGTTTCGGCCAACGAGGTGCATGTCTTCGTGCGCTAAGTCCGGCTGACATACGGATTTTAAGAACGGCTATGGCGGGTGCTTCGGGAAATCGAAGCACCCGTTTGTTTTGGATAATGTGACCCGACAGATCCCCTGTCGGTTTGATAATGTTCCAAAGAAGAAGTGTGATGGGTGATCTCGTCAATTTGCGTCAGGTGCGCAAACGTAAGCAGCGCAATGAAAAGGCCAAAAAAGCCGACGAGAACCGGGTTCTCCACGGGCGCACCCGGCATGAACGCGATCTGAATGACGCCCGCAAACAATCGGCGGGCAAGCATCTTGATGGTCATCGCCGTGATGATCCTGATGCGTCCAATGCGCCCAATGGGCCCAAAGTGTCCGATGAACCGGATAATGCCGATGTGACTGATGCCCGGGATGCGGCTGTCAAAGACCATGATGCCGATCAAAGCCCGCAGCCGTCCGAGGCCGCGCTGACAAAAAGCCAATCAGACGAAACCGCGCGGGATAATGTCGTATCGATTTTCGGTCACGGCAAACCGGGGAATGATCCGGCCTGATCAGCCTTCCTGTCATAGATAATTTTCCAATCCTGTCGTCGCGTGTGACAGCGTGATGGTGGTTCATGTTCGCGTTCGTGTGTGATGGGGGTGCCCCGCAGTGCTTCTTCATGGGGGCAGTCAGCAGTCGTGTCTGCCTGCTGGGTGGTGGAGGCGATGTTGGACGTTCAAGGCATCACTGGCGCGCTTTTGACCGGTTAAGGGCGCCATTGTCGTTGAGCGTGGACATTGAATAGGGACATTGAACTGGGAAGCAGGGGGCAGAATACCGTCACCCGGGTCGGAAATGCAGTGTCAGGGGCCTGATGCCATCACTGCAAAACACGCGGGCAAATTCGGACCGTTACATCGGATGAGCACGGCAGTACCGGCGATATGCCGGGAATTCAAATCGCAGCACCAAAACCATTTTTGATCCGGTGCCGGTCACAGGTCTTTTGGGCGGATATTCCGGATGAACCGGAAATCAGTTCAGAAGCGTTTCGGCTTCGCGTTTGCTTTGATCAAGTGCCTCGTCCCAGCCCATAAGCCAGTCTTCATGATCGCGCGAATCTGACGGATAGGGATTTTCCGTCAGGCGATGCGCATCAAGCCCGGCGGAAAAGCCGGAACCATATGCCGAATTGGGCAGATGACGTTCATGCATCACAGGGGCATTGGTTTCATAGACCCGGTTGCGAAATGCCGGCAGCGAACACAGCACACCATCATCAATGCCCAGCGGATAGGCCATCATCATGGCTGTTCCAAGGGATGTGATCGAAAGTTCGTCACCGGTGGTCACACGAATAAGCCCGGCCATTTGCAGATTGGCAATGGCGGTGTCGATGCGCCGTTGCAAATCCGGACCATCTTCAATGGCAACCTGATTGCCATCATCGTCTGTGCAGAAAAGGGATAAAACGCGCCGCAACAGCATGTTGCGGTCAAGATTTGCTTCGGCACTGCGCAACACCGTGAGCATCAGCGCGGGATCGCCAGGTGCAAAATCCATAGAACTGGACATTCAGGGGCCTCCGTTCAGATAGAACCGAATTCCCTCCCAAGCTGGCAGCTTTTCTCTCTCACCTCGGCGTCGGGGCCGAAGCCATGCTGCCTTTTATTATTATAGTTTGCAGATATGTTTCCAACTTGTGAAGACAAGATTGCAGACCGAAAGAATTTTTTATTCCTGTGTGTGAAATGCATCGCACCAAAGCACCAGGTGTCTGTTTTTCCGTGAAAATCGACAGACCGGCAAAAGGCGATGATCACCCTATAAACCCGATGCAAACCCGATCATGGCGCCATGAAAACACGTCTGCATGCGCAAATCGCATCCACTTGGTCACTGTTCAGGGATCGGGAATGCGCCTTGCGCGCTATTTAGACGGTTTTGGGGCCGGTTTTGTGTCGGGGCTGCGCCAGACCCGCACCCGGTTGCGACCGCCTTCCTTGGCGGCATAAAGGGCCCTGTCGGCCTTTTCGATGATTTGTTCGATTGTGCGGCTTTTGGTCATCGGGGCCGCCCCGATGGAGGCAGTGACCGGAAGGGTGGTGCTATCGGATATTGTTACCGGGGATGCTTCGATCACCCGGCGCAGACGTTCCAGCACGCGCGCGCATTGTTTCATGTCTGCATTGGGCAGACAGATCAGGAATTCCTCGCCGCCATATCGGTAAACCTTGTCGAACGGGCGGACATGGGATTGCAGGATGCCGGCAACCGATTGCAGCACCAGATCGCCAGCCTGATGGCCATAGGTATCGTTAACCGATTTGAAGTGATCAAGGTCAACAAGGGCAATGGCGGTCGGGACCTGGGTTCGAATCGCACGTTCGCGTTCGGAATTCAGATCCCCCATCATGGTTTGACGGTTATAGGTCCCGGTCAGCGGGTCAACATCGGAGCGCGCCGTGCGAAATGCGCGTTCCAGACGACGCAACTGGGCAAAAAACGATTCGGCGCGCAGGGCCATCATATCGAATTCGGCCGAATCGATTTCGCCATCAACAGCGCGCGCACTTAAAAGTCGTTTGGCCGAATCGTGCAATTGTTGATGGGTGGCTGCCAGCGCATGCATGGCGGGTTGATCAATCAGGCGGTTATTGCGGTTAAGTTCGTACCAGGCGCCAAAATCGCAGTCATGTTCGTCATCGTCCATTTCGGACGGATGCGGAGAATCGGGAAACATCAGCTTCCGATTCCAGCGCAATATCAGTGCGATATGTTCGCCAAGTGCCTTTTCGAGCTCGGCCAGAATGTCGCGTTCAGCATCGGCCATGCCGCCCTCGGCAACGCTTTCGGGCATTTTGTGGCCCTTGCTGTTGCCTTTCGCCGATCGGGTGGCATTCGATGCTGGTTGCGACGTGTCATTCATTCAGCTGGCCCGGGAAATACTTCGGTAAAGGTCTGTTTTAACAGGCGATCAAGTTCATCCATAGTAATATCGACCCCAAGGTCGGCAAGGCTTGTGACCCCGTGATCGGAAATTCCGCACGGAACAATGCCACCGAAATGCGAAAGATCCGGGGCAAGGTTGATGGCAATGCCGTGGAAGGTCACCCAGCGGCGCACTCGTACGCCAATGGCGGCAATCTTGTCTTCACGACCATCCGCCCGCACCACCCAGATGCCGACACGGCCGTCCCGGCGTTCGCCCTTGACCCCGAGCAGGGCAAGTGTGCGAATCACCCATTCTTCAAGATTATGGACATAGGCACGCACGTCACGACCGCGATTCTTGAGGTCGAGCATCAGGTAAACCGTGCGCTGACCCGGTCCATGATAGGTATATTGGCCGCCACGGCCTGCGTCATAGACAGGAAAACGATCCGGATCGACCAAATCCTCCTGATGGGCGCTGGTGCCGGCTGTATAAAGTGGCGGATGTTCAAGAAACCAAACAAGTTCATTGGCTTCGCCAGCATGGATGGCCTCGGCACGGGCTTCCATTTCGGCAAGGGCTTCGGGGTAGGAAACCAACTCGGAGGTGGTGCGCCACTCTAGGATTTGCGCGGTTGGGGCGATGCTTTGCATTTTTCCTGTCAAATAAGTGAAAAGATCCCTTGATCAGGGGTAATCAATTTGCTATCTCCCTTTCCGCGCCAAGGCAAGCCCACTTCGAAACCTCACGGGACTTGCTGCAGACAATATGCGGTCGTGGCGGAATTGGTAGACGCGCAGCGTTGAGGTCGCTGTGGTAGAAATACCGTGGAAGTTCGAGTCTTCTCGACCGCACCATTATCTGGCCCACCCGGGCGACCGGGAAAGCCACGAAAAAGAGCCCGCCAGAAATGGCGGGTTTTTTCGTTTCAGGACCTTCCCCATATATGTCCTACAATGTTCCGGTCAGGCGGTGTCGGGCGATGTCCGGTAATCAACGCAGTTGCGATACAACTGATTGATTTATTGTGCAGTGCCGCGTTGAGAATTATGCAATGCAGCCCATTGGCCGTGCGTTACACTGAGTGCTTCTATCGCAGGGAAAACTGCTTTAGTCTGGGCGTCCCGCTAGAGTGAATTATCAGGATTTAACCATTTCGTGGTTAATTAATGTAAATACCTGAAATTAAAAGGTATTATAATGGCAAATAGAAATGACAAGCTGCGCGAAGCAGCTTTGGACTATCACCGGTATCCCACCCCGGGGAAATTGTCCGTAACGGCAACCACCACACTTGCCAACCAACGTGACCTTGCGCTGGCCTATTCGCCGGGCGTTGCGTTCGCATGTGAGGAAATCGTCAAGAACCCCGATACTGCGGCGGAATTTACCGCACGCGGCAATCTGGTTGGTGTGATTTCCAACGGTACGGCTGTGCTTGGTCTTGGTCCGATCGGCCCGCTGGCATCCAAGCCGGTGATGGAAGGCAAGGCGGTTCTGTTCAAGAAGTTCGCCAATATCGATGTCTTCGACCTTGAAGTCGCCGAAACGGACCCGCAGAAATTTATCGACATTGTCGCAGCGCTGGAGCCGACCTTCGGGGGTGTTAACCTCGAAGACATTAAGGCACCGGAATGCTTCATCATCGAAAAGGCATTGCGCGAACGCTGCAACATTCCGATCTTCCATGATGACCAGCACGGCACGGCAATCTGTGTGGCCGCGGCCGTCCTGAACGGTCTGCGTGTGACCGGCAAGGATATCAACAAGGTCCGTCTGGTGGCATCGGGTGCCGGTGCCGCGGCACTGGCATGTTTGAACCTTCTGGTGTCGATGGGCCTGCCCAAGGAAAACATCACGGTCACCGACCGGTTTGGTGTGGTCTATAAGGGCCGTCAGGAAGAAATGGATCCGTGGAAAGCGGAATACGCCATTGAAACCAACGCCCGCACCCTGAGCGATGTGGTCGAAGGTGCCGATATCTTCCTTGGTCTGTCTGCGCCAAATGTCATGGGCGAGGACGAGCTGCGCAAGATGGGCGAACGCCCGATCATCATGGCGCTGGCCAACCCGACCCCGGAAGTATCGCCGGAACTGGTCAAGGAAATCCGTCCCGATGCCGTTATGGCAACCGGGCGTACCGATTACCCGAACCAGGTGAACAACGTTCTTTGCTTCCCGTTCCTGTTCCGAGGTGCCCTTGATGTCGGCGCGACCGAGATCAACGAGGAAATGAAGATTGCCGCGGTCGAGGCAATTGCCGATCTGGCAACCGCCGAAGTATCGGACGTGGTGGCGACCGCCTATGGCGGGGAGGAGCTTAAATTCGGTCCGGAATACCTTATTCCCAAGCCGTTTGACCCGCGCCTGATGCTTGAAATTCCGCCGCGCGTTGCCAAGGCCGCGATGGACAGCGGTGTTGCCAAACGCCCGATCGAGGATTTCGATCATTATCGTCAGCAGCTTGAAGGCTTTGTCTTCCGGTCCGGTCTGGTGATGAAGCCGGTCTTTGACATGGCGCGTGCGCACAAGAAACGCGTTGTCTATCCCGAAGGCGAATCGCGCCGTGTGCTTCAGGCCTGCCAGGTGCTGGTCGATGACGGTGTGTGCCATCCGGTGGTGATTGGTCGTCGTGAAGTGATCCTTGACCGGATTGCCGAGCTTGGCCTGCGTCTTGTTCCTGATGAACAGATCGAAATTCACGATCCCGATGACAATCCGCATTTCGAACAGGATTGGCAGGATTTCCACAACATCATGGGCCGTCGCGGGATCAACCCGGAATATGCCCGTTCCATCGTGCGTACCCGTCCGACCGTGATTGCGGCCCTGATGCTGCGTCGTGGCGAAGTCGATGCGATGCTGTGCGGCTGTCAGGGCGGTTTCCTGCGTCATCTGCGCTATGTCCGCAACCTTGTGGGCCTGCGCAAAGGTGTCACCGATTTCTCGACCGTCAACATGATGATCATGAAACAGGGGACGTTCTTCCTGACCGATACCTATGTGTCGGTGGATCCGACCCCGGAACATGTGGCCGAAACCACGATCATGGCAGCCGATGTGGTCAAGCGGTTTGGCATCACGCCAAAAGCCGCGCTGATTTCGCATTCCAACTTTGGCAGCCACGAAAACAAGTCGGCCTGCAAAATGCGTGATGCGTTGCAGCTGATCCGCACCCAGGCCCCTGATCTTGAGGTCGAAGGTGAAATGCATGCCGATGCCGCAATTTCGCAGCCGATCCGTGATCGTATCTTCCCGCATTCGATGCTTAAGGGTTCTGCAAACCTTCTGGTGATGCCGACCCTTGATGCCGCCAACATCTCGTACAATCTCGTCAAGATGCTGGGCGACGGTTTGCCGGTTGGTCCGATTCTGGTGGGTGCGGCAAAATCCGCACACGTCGTCAGCCCGTCCATCACGGTACGCGGTATTGTCAACATGACGGCGATTGCCGTTGTTGACGCGGTGACGCGCAGCCAGGAAGGCCAATAAAAAATAGCCTGAACCCCACTTGAATTATTCGGCGGGGTTCAGACTTTAATCTTCTATCGGGGCCCTTGACCGGGGCCATGTGATAGCGCAGAAACAGCCGTGTCGGGATTTTGATTCTCAACTTCCCGGCGCGGCGTTTTCTTGGCGCAGTCGAAATCTGGTGCGGGACCAAAAAGCAGCACATCATTCAGGGAGGGGCAGATGACAGGTCAGGTTGAAGAACTGGACCGTCCGGCGGAAACGTCGACTGGCGATGAATATGTCGATCTGACACCTGAATATGCGCGCGAGATTTTCGACGCGCTTGGTGAAGATGACAGCAACACCGCATCCGAACTGCTTTCGGAACTTCACTTTGCCGATATTGCCGACTTGCTTGGCTGGGCAAGTTCCAACCAGCGTGCGCAGCTTGTCGAACTGATCCGTCCCGATTTCGATCCGGAATTCCTGACCGAGCTTGATGACGAACTTCGCGAAGAAGTCATCAATCTGCTTGGTACCGATGTGGTGGCAGAGGCCATCACCGAACTGGATTCCGATGACGTCGTCGAGGTCATCGAGGATTTCGACGAGGACGAACAGCGCGAACTTCTGGGTGCACTGTCCGATATCGAACGTGCGCGTGTTGAAGAAGCGCTGTCCTATCCGGAATATACCGCCGGCCGTATCATGCAGCGCGAGCTGGTGGCGATCCCGGATTACTGGTCGGTCGGCCAGACGATCGATTTCCTGCGTTCGGCCAAAAGCCTTCCGGATGATTTCTATGACATCATTGTTGTCGATCCGCGCTATAGCCCGGTCGGGATCGTGCCGCTGTCGCGTGTGATCCGCACCAACCGCCCGGTTCTGGTGCGCGATGTCATGGAATCAGAAGAAATGCGCACGGTTCTGGTCACCGAGGAACAGGAAAACGTCGCCCATCTGTTCCGTCAGCGCGACCTTATTTCCGCACCGGTGGTTGATGACAGCGGCCGTCTGGTCGGTGTGATCACGGTCGATGACGTCGTTGACGTTATCGATGAGGAATATGAAGAAGACATGATGCGTCTTGCCGGTGTTGGCGAGGAGGATGACCTTTCCAGTGCCATCCTTGATACCACGCGGTCGCGCTTTACCTGGCTTCTGGTCAATCTGGGCACCGCGATCATGGCGTCGCTTGTGATTGGGATGTTCGAAGGAACGATTCAGCAGCTGGTGGCACTTGCCGTTCTGATGCCGATTGTTGCATCGATGGGCGGCAATGCGGGCACCCAGACCCTGACCGTTGCGGTGCGTGCGATTGCCACCCGTGAACTGACCAGCACCAACGCCTGGCGCGTCATCCGCAAGGAAGTGGCCGTGTGCGGGCTGAACGGGCTTGCCTTTGCCGTGCTTTCGGGGGCGGTGACCTGGTTCTGGTTTGGTGATGTCATGCTTGGCGCTGTGATTGGTGTGGCAATGATTGTCAATTTGCTGTTTGCCGGATTGTTCGGAGCGCTGATCCCGCTTGGGCTTGAGCGCGCAGGCATTGACCCGGCGGTATCGTCATCGGTGTTCCTGACGACGATTACCGATGTGGTCGGCTTCTTTGCCTTTCTGGGACTGGCCGCGGCATTCCTGCTTTAGGACCGGACATCGCACAGCATAAATAAAAAGCCCCGCCTCAGTCCGAGCGGGGCTTTTATCATTTCGCGTGACAGGAACCGCAGGGGGGCGCACAGCCAGCACAGCTTTACTTGCCGGACTGTTCATCCTGTTTGGGTTTTGATTTGGGTTGAGCCCGCGTCGAGCTTTTCTGACGGGTCAGGAGTTCGGTCGTGTCCTGCGCATCAAGCGGAGCTGAAAGCAGGAAGCCCTGCATTTCATCGCAATCGGCGGCTTGCAGGACCGCCAACTGTTCTTCGGTCTCAACACCCACGGCAACGACTTTGCGGTTCAGGCTTTTGCACAGGCGGATTGCCGGCTGCAAAATGCTGTTTTCGGGCTGTTCATCGAGTGAAAGATTAAACAGCGATTTTGACAGCTTGATACGCTGAACCGGGAAGCGTTTCAGATAGCGCAAGGACGTGTTGCCGGCCGCAAAATGATCAAGTGTCAGGCCAATGCCTGCCTCGGCAAAGCGATAGAACTGGCCAAGTGCCCGTTCGGGTTCGCGCATGGCGATGTCTTCGGACACCTCGATCTCGATCATGGCCGCATCAATTTCATGTTCTGTGGTCAGATCCATGATGTTCTTGATCAGATCGGCCTGAATGAACTGGCGGCTTGAAACGTTCAGCGCAATCGGAACCGGGACATATCCCTGTGCCCGCCAGTCGGACAGTTGCTTGCACACGGTTTCAATGATCCATTGACCAAGCGGGGACAGCAACCCGGTACGATCGGCAACCGCGATGAAGTCGGGCGGCAGGCGGCGTTTGCCACTGTCATCGATCCAGCGCAGCAATGCTTCGAACCCGGTCAGGCTGCGATCCGATGTCCGGTAGCGCGGCTGATATTCCAGCACAAAGCGTTTTTCATCCACCGCACGGCGCAACTGCGTTTCCATCGACAGGCGCGCATGCATGACGTTGTTCATTGTTTCAACAAAGAAGCAATAAGACGATTCTGCCGATTTTTGCGCGCGATACATTGCCGCATCGGCATTGGCCAGCAATTGCGACGGCGCACGTGCGTCATTGGGATACAGGGCAACACCGACACTGACATGCAAGCGGATTTCATCGCCGGTTGCGGTCTGAATGGGTTGCGACATGGCTTCGACGACACGTTCGGCGACCAGTGCGGCACCCTCGGCTTCTGACAGGTCGGTTGCGATGATTGCAAACATGTCGCCGGAAAACCGCGCACAGGTATCCTTTTCGCGCACGGTCGCACGCAGACGCCCGGAAATGGTCCGAAGGGTTTCATCCCCGATATCCGCACCAAAGCGATCATTGATTGCGCGGAAATTGTCGATATCGACCACCAGAACCGACAACAGCTTTTCATAGCGTTTGGCATGCGCAACCGCCTGATTAAGGCGGTCTTCAAACAGTGCGTGGTTTGGCAATCCGGTCAGCGGATCATGGGTTGCCAGATACCGCAAACGATTGACCGACGCATTGGCAGCCGGATTGTGATGCAGGGTGATATCGACGCAATCGGCATTGGTCGTCGATGGCTTCATCGACAGATTGCAGACGACATGAACGCCCTCGGCGCTGCGCACAATCCATTCACGGCGCAATTCTTCGTCACCGCGATTGATCGCAAGCAGCATCTTTTCCTGTGACCGGCGCGATGCGGTGCCGTCCGACTGGAATTCGGGGGCCAGATTGTAAAACCGGATAAAGCCGTAATCTTCTTCGCGCAGGTCAAAGAATTCGGCGGTTTCGGGCGACATCGATTTCAGGTGACCATCAAGCTTGGTAATCGACAGCGCCAGATCATTGATGTCATCACCGGCATTGATGTGATGCATGGTCCGGCGGCCCGCCGGTCTTTGCCGGTTACAAAGCATGAAGATCAGAACGGTGAATATGACGGTCGCCGTTCCGCCGAACACAAGAATCAGTTCAGGATTGATGGTGCTTTGAGTTGCCAGTTTCGGATCGGCAATCACATCAACCAGCCATTGGCGTCCGACGATTTCGACCGGTACGGTCCGCTGCAACAATTCATTGTCGCCTTCGCCGCGGATTTCAAACAGGACGGTGTCACCTTCGCGGACGCGAACGGTGTAATCTTCGACCTGTTCGGTATTGATCACTGCTGCCAGCATGGACCGGATGCGAAACGCACCGTTGATCACGCCGATAATTTCCCCATCCCGCCCGAGGACCGGGCTATAGGCAGCAAAACCGCGCCCGCCCTGAAGAAGTTCAAGTGTCGGGGTGATCTGGGTGCGGCGTTGATCAAGTGCGATATCAAGCACAGGACCGGCAACCGGGTGACGTTTAAGGTCGGCACCGATCGCGGGCACATTGCCCTTGATCGGGGCGACATACAGAATGATGTAGTTGGGCGAAATCCAGTTGATGGCCTGAAGTGCGGGGAAGCGGCTTTGTAACGGCGTTGCAATCGACAGATATGCGCGTTCGTCTTCCGGTGCGCCGTCCTGCCAGTTATCGGCAAAACTTTCCAGCACAGCCAGATTGCTGGTGACGATCTGATTGACCTGCTGGGCAACGGCATTGGCGGTGATCTGGGCCGCAGACAGCAAAATGGTCCGGCGGTTGTTTTCAAACGTCTGCCAGAAAAAGAATGTCACTGAGGCAAAGAAAAGAGCCGTCAGAAAACCAGCCACCAAGGCCCGCTTTTTCAAACGGGTCGTTTGCGTGGATGTGTTTTCGTCGGCTTGCTTGTTTTCTTCTTCCATATCTCCCCCATACGTGACCCGCCAAACAGGTCCCCCCGACCTGTCAATACGCGCAGAAAACGTTTCCGTCGCGCCATTTGCGCTGATCATCAAACCCATGATGTCGCACAAATGGTGTCGTGTCACGCGGCCGATTAACAGTTCCCTGTATGTTTTATGGTGTTATTCTTACACGATTTTAAGGGTTTGGTCGCGTTCATTTGCGGATAAATTTTCGCGTCATGGTAATGCTGCCCCGGCCTGTCAGGCGATTGCGCGACATGATCGGGAGATAAATCTTTGATCGCCCCTGTTCGCGGTGCGTCAACTGGTGTATCTCAGGCAGGCATCTGACAGTGGCGTCGATCTGTCAGGCAAAGCGTGACAAAGATCACCCCCGAGAGAGAATTTATGAAACATCATCATCGCAATCCCCGGGCCCGCGGGGGACGCAAGCGTCAGCCGTCGCGGCGCGATCCGTTGATTGGTTTTGAAGCGCCGGTCACAATCGAACAGGTTGGGGCGCGTGGTGATGGTATTGCCCATGTCCAGGCGCCAGACGGCAAGTCCGTGCTGGTCTATGTCGATTGCGTTTTGCCCGGGGACGAGGTGCGTGTTGCCCTGCGTCAGAAGCGCGGTGATGGCTATGGCGCCGAAGTCATCGAGGAACTGAAAAGAAGCCCCGCATTCAATCCGCCGCGCTGTTCGCATTTCAAGGAATGCGGTGGCTGCGCGCTTCAGCATATGAATGATGATGATTACCGCGCCTGGAAACATGACAAGGCCAGAACGGCCGTTTTGCGGGCCGGGATTGACCCTGAAGATGCCGATGACCTGATTGCCGATGTTGAAATCTCCCCGCCGGCAAGTCGCCGACGGGCCGGTTTTTCGGTACATGTCGGGGCGGCTGGCGTGTTTGTCGGGTTCCATGGCCGGTTCAGCCATACTGTTCTCAATGTGCCGGATTGCGTGGTTTTGCGCCCTGAACAGATGGCATTTCGCGAAGCATTCGTGACGTTTCTGTCCTCCTGTCCGCCCGATCAGGCGCGCGACATCAAGGAAGTCTTTGTCACGCATGCCGATAACGGGCTTGATGTTCTGATCCATGCGACAGCCGATCCTGATCTTGATATGCGTCAGGACCTGGCGGAATTTGCAGACAGCCTGAATATTGCCCGCCTGAGCTGGAAGGTCGGTGATCGCCCTGATGAACCGGTTGCGGCCCGTCATACGCCAACGGTCGGTTTTGAAAATGTCGATGTGCCAATCGCCCCGGGCGGCTTTTTGCAGGCCACCCGCGAAGGTGAACAGTCACTGGTCACGGCCCTTAAGGCCGCATTGGCCGATATTGCGCCCAAACAGGTGGCCGATCTGTTTTGCGGAGTTGGCAGTTTCACCTTTGCCTTGGCCCTTTCCGGGAAAAGGCGTTCGGTCACCGCGGTTGAAAGCGATCCGCGTGCAGTTGAATTGCTGCAATATGCGGTCGGACAATCAGGAAGCCCGATCAAGGTCGTCAAACGGGATCTTTTCCGACAGCCCCTGACCGCGACCGAATTGGCGGGATTTGATCTGGTTGTGTTTGACCCGCCGCGCGCCGGGGCGCTTGCCCAGTGCGAGGAACTGGCGATTGGTGGTCCGGAATGGGTTTTGGCCGTGTCGTGCAATCCGGCGACATTCACCCGTGACATGCGGGTTCTGCGCAATGGCGGCTATGAAATCCAGAAAATTGTCCCGGTCGATCAGTTCCTGTGGTCTTCGCATCTTGAACTGTTTGCAGTATTGCGACGCACAAAGGCCGCTTGATCAAGGATCGATTCGGCGCCGATTTATGGTGCGGTTGGGTCCGGCATCACCATTGATGCGGGTCGATCAGGCCGGAAATCCCGATATCGCGCGCTGATTGTGCATTTGCGCTTAATGTTTAACGCCGAATAATCTATACTAATGGCTGGTATTTCCGCCGGACACCAGGAAGGTCAGGCGGGCAAAAGTTTGAAAGCAATTCAAATTCTTTGTCCGCGCAGCATGTAGTTGCCTCGCCGGCTTGTTTGTGCGGAAAAGCGATGGAACCACTGGCCAGCCAGCTTACGATCTATACCAATACTGCGCGTGCAATCGCACCGCAGAACAGGTTGATTGCGGGCGATGCGAACCAGTCTGCCACCAATGCCGGATCGGCCGGGCGCAATACCGATGCGGTGCGCGGCGCAAATTACACATCTGAAAAACTGCGTGGCACACTTGGCAGTGCCAGCGATCTGGTCTCGCAGGCCGCAAATGATCTGTCACGGATCGGCGATGCGCTTGATGAAATAGATGCGCTGATCAAAACCGCCGAAGAAAACCCGACCCTTTCTCGACAACAACGCGCCCAGCTTAACGCCCAGATCGAAGATTATCTGACCTCAATCGACGATATCGCGGCAAACAGCAGCTATGACGGTCGCAATCTTTTGGCCGAAGACCAGACCATCACCGTTCAGGCCGGTTCGGGAACCTCGTCGGACAACCGGATCAATGTCGATCTGTATGCGTCATCGGCCGATGATCTGGCAGCGGGGCTGTCATCGATTGACCTGTCGGATGCGGCGGGCGTCACCGATGCGCGCACCCGCATTGACGAGGCACAGCAGGCCCTTCGTGATCGCGAAATCTCGCTGGCGGCTGATAGCAGCAGCATATCGATTGCCCGCGATCAGAACCGTATTTCGCAGGTTGCCGGTGACAACATTGTCCAGGCACAGCTGGCGGCAAATGATGCTTCGGTAACTGACGATGTGCAGGCCAGAATTTCTGAAAACCTTCAGGCCTATCTGGGGGATATCGCCAGTCAGCTTGCCAACCAGACCGTGACGGTCGGTGGCTTTGCCCTGCCGGAACCGCAACCTGATCCGTTCCTTGAACAGAATGACACGGCGGCCTTCGATCCGAATGCTGATGATGACACCGGCTTTGAAACCGGATTTGGCGGCACGACACCAAATAGCCCCGCAGGCACACGCACCACCAGCACACCGGTCTTTGGCGGCTATGACAGTGGTGGTCAGGCGACCTCAAGTGGCGGTGGCGGCAATACACAGCGCCCAAGCCGGGTGTCTGTTGATGCCTGATGCCTGATGCCGCACCGGGCTATGGCGGGGTTATTGCCCTGAACCAGTGAGCTTTTTGGGTACGGGGCAATGACGACATCGGAAATCATCACCCTTAATTGCCCACAATCATTGGGTCGTATTCAGGTGATTACAATCAGTCGGTCAATTGCGATGACACGTGCATCCCGGGCTGCGAAGGTGATTGAGCGGGACGTGCTTTGGAAATGGACTGGGCATGGAGCCTAGCCTTCGACGGTTTCATCCTCATAGACGCCCCAGAACCCGTGGCGGGGCGCCCAGCCTTCAAAATCGCCAAAGCGCAGCTGACACCAGTTAATGTTGGCGGGGCAATCTTCGATGCGTCCGATGACACTGGCCGAAACCATGGCGATTTTCCGGGCGTTTTCATCTGCTGCGGAATAAAGCGTGATGCTGTCATCGGTAACGATGACATGACGCGACCCGACCAGAAGACTTTGATGAACCCAGCCTTCGCTGCCTTCCCAGTCGCGGACCTTGCGCCATGTATCAAATTCCGAAACGACTTCCATCGGCATGTTGCGGCGGTGATAGATCCAGACCTTCGGGTATCGCAAACCCGGGCCCGAACGCAGAAATACCTTGTCTGACCGCAGTGCGACAAATCGCGGAATGGGCAAGCCGGATTCTTGTGCGCTGGCCACGATCGGGGTGGTCAGGCTGCCCAAAATCGCCAAAGCCATGAAGCGATACAGAAATTTGCGCAAAATCTGCGGCATCGTGTTGGTATTCCTTCGTTTATTTTCTCTGACAGCGTCCTGCCAGAACTCTTCTTTGTGTAATAAAATTACAAAAACTGTGTCAAAATCCTTGCTTTTGTACCTTTGAGCGTGGCATCACTGCAATGCGGCAGGGCACAAAAGCGCGTCATGCCACATTTTGTCAGAAAAAGAGTTAAAAGACCGCATAGGATCGGCAGATGACCAAGAAAAAACCGCTTGTCGTCGTGACCCGGAAACTGCCGGAAGCGATTGAAACCCGCATGATGGAATTGTTCGATGCGCGTCTGAATATTGATGACGCTGCAATGAGCAAACAGGAACTCATTGATGCCGTCAAAGAGGCCGATGTTCTGGTGCCGACCGTGACGGACAAGATCGATGCGGCCGTGCTTGCCCATGCGGGGCCGAACCTTCGACTGATTGCCAATTTCGGGACCGGTGTTGATCATGTGGACCTGCAAACAGCGCGGTCGCGCGGGATTACGGTTACCAATACCCCCGATGTCCTGACCGAAGACACCGCTGACATGACCATGGCGCTGATCCTGTCGGTTTCGCGCCGCCTTGCCGAGGGCGAACGTCTTATCCGCAAAGGCGAATGGGCCGGATGGGGCCCGACCCTGATGCTGGGGCATCGTATCTGGGGCAAGCGTCTGGGGATTGTCGGCATGGGCCGTATTGGCCGTGCCCTGGCGCGCCGTGCCAAGGGGTTTGGTCTGTCTGTGCATTACCATAACCGTCGGCGTGTTCATCCCGAGATCGAAGACGAACTTGATGCGACCTATTGGGAAAGCCTGGATCAGATGTTGGCACATGTCGATATCGTTTCGGTCAACTGCCCGCATACGCCGGCAACCTATCATCTGTTGTCGGCACGCCGTCTTAAACTGATGCAGCCGCACGCCATTCTGGTCAACACGGCACGCGGGGAAATCGTTGATGAACCGGCCCTGACGCGGATGCTGGCCGATGGCGAGATCGCCGGTGCCGGTCTTGATGTGTTCGAACACGAACCGGCGGTTAATCCCAAATTGCTGGAACTGCAAAATGCGGTTCTGTTGCCGCATATGGGATCGGCGACCATCGAAGGCCGTGTTGATATGGGCGAAAAGGTTCTGATCAATATCAAGACCTTTGTTGATGGTCACACGCCGCCAGACCGGGTGATCGAAGGCCTTCTGTGACCCGGTTACAGTCCGGTTTTTCAAAATCCGACCAACAAATTTCGGGACGTCACCACATTTGAAACGTGTGGTGACGTTGCCAATTGCGTTCATGATCACAGTCTGTAATTGCGCTGCGGTGCAGCATGGTTATGATTGATGCCGGGTTCGAATTCGGCAGCAGGTGCTTTGATGGCGTCACGCAATGGTTCCAACAACGGTCAGTCTTCGCAGGACAAAACAGCACCCGCAGCCTGGCATGGTCTTGCCATTGAGGCGGTCTGTGATCAGCTAGAATGCGATCGCACCGGACTTTCCCATGACGCCGTTATTGCCCGCCAACGCCAATATGGCCCAAACAGCCTGCCGACGGCCAAACCCAAAAGCGCGCTCGTACGTTTTGCCAGGCAATTCAACAATCTTTTGATCTATGTATTGCTGATTGCGTCATCGGTAACCGCGATGATGGCGCACTGGATCGACACGGTGGTTATTCTGGCGGTGTGCTTTTTGAATGCGACTATCGGCTTCATTCAGGAAGGCAAGGCCGAAGAAACGCTGCGCGCCATCAAGAACATGCTTTCGCCAAGCGCATCGGTGCTGCGCGATGGACAGCGCAAGACAATTCCGACCACCGAACTCGTCCCGGGGGACGTTGTGCGTCTCGAAGCAGGGGATCGCATCCCGGCGGATATTCGACTTTTCATGGTCAAGAATTTCGGGGTGCTTGAATCTGCCCTGACGGGGGAATCCCTGGTGGTTACCAAAAATGCCGATCCGGTGGCCCGGGAAGCAGCCCTTGGTGATCGCAAATCGATGGCCTATGCCGGAACACTGGTTACCACCGGTCAGGCCCAGGGGCTGGTGGTGGCAACCGGATTCCAGACAGAAATCGGCAAGATCAACCGTCTTCTGGGCGATGTTGCGGCCCTGACCACGCCTCTTCTGCGCCAAATGAGCCAGTTCGCCAAGATCCTGACCGGCGTCATTTTGCTGGTTGCGGTGATGGTATTTGCCTTTGGCGTTGTGGTGCAGGGCATGAGCATCGACGCCACCTTTGTCGCGGTCGTCAGTTTGACCGTGGCCGGCATCCCAGAAGGTTTGCCCGCCATTCTGACCATCGCGATGGCGATCGGTGTTCAGCGCATGGCCGGCCAGCACGCCATCATCCGGCGATTGCCGGCGGTGGAAACGCTGGGCGCGGTATCGGTAATCTGTTCGGACAAGACCGGGACGCTGACGCGCAATGAGATGACGGTGCAATCGGTCTGGATGCCTGATTGCAATGTGAATGTTTCCGGGATCGGCTATGACCCGCATGGCGGCTTTGTTGTCAGTGGGGTCGAACAGGATGCCGATGACATTCCGGGCTTGGCGCTTCTGACCCGCGCGGCCATGTTGTGCAACGATGCCAAACTGGTGCGCAAGGACGATGCGTGGAACGTTCTTGGCGATCCGATGGAAGGTGCGCTTCTGGTTCTGGCGATGAAGGAGGGGTTTGATCATGACCGGCTTGATGAAACTGTTCCGCGTCTTGATGTTCTGCCATTTGATTCCAGCTACAAATACATGGCGACCCTTCATCATGATCATGCGGGGCATAAACTGATTGTTGTCAAAGGTGCGCCGGATCGTCTGGTTGCCATGGCAAGCCATCAACGCAACAGCGATGGCCATGATCATGAAATTGATCGGGAAAAATGGACTGCCGGGATTGCCGGACTTGCCGCACAGGGCATGCGTGTTCTTGCGATTGCCATTCGCGAAATGCCCGCAAGCCATCAGGAACTGACATTTGATGATGTCGAAAGCGGGCTTGTGATGATCGGGTTGCTGGGGCTTGTTGATCCGCCACGCCCCGAAGCAATCAGCGCGGTGGCAAATTGTCGTCAGGCCGGCATTCGCGTCAAAATGATTACCGGCGATCACGGCATTACCGCACAGGCGATCGGGGCACAGCTGGGCCTTGAAAATACCGAACGCTACCTGACCGGGCCCGAAATTGATGCGATGAACCAGGCCGACCTTCAACAGGCCATCGAAACCACCGACATCTTTGCCCGCACCAGCCCGGAAAACAAATTGCAACTGGTCATGGCGTTGCAGGCCGCAGGACGGGTGGTGGCGATGACCGGGGATGGCGTCAATGATGCCCCGGCACTCAAACGGTCCGATGTCGGCATTGCCATGGGCATATCGGGCACCGAGGCCGCAAAGGAAGCCGCCGAAATGGTGCTGGTCGATGATAATTTTGCCTCTATCGTCAATGCAGTACGCGAAGGACGCACAGTTTACGACAACCTGAAAAAATCGATCACGTTCCTGTTGCCGATCAATGGCGGGGAAACGCTTGGTGTTCTGGTTGCGCTTATGATGGGCGTCGTTTTGCCGATTTCGCCGTTGCAAATTCTTTGGGTCAATATGGTCAGTTCAATCGGGTTGGCATTGTCGCTGGCCTTTGAAAAGGCCGAACCCGATCTGATGGCACGCAAGCCACGGAATGTTGCCGAACCGGTTTTGTCGGGATTTCTGGTCTGGCGTATTGTGTTTGTGTCGCTGTTATTCATGGCGGGCATTTTCGGATCATTCGAACTGGCACTGATGCAAGGGGCATCTGTTGAAACTGCGCGTACGGTTGCGGTCAATGTTCTGGTCGCGATGGAGGTCTTCTATCTTTTCAGTGTGCGTTATCTCGGTGGCACATCCTTGACCTTGCGCGGCATGGTCGGGACCCGACCGGTTTTGATTGCCATATCGTCGGTTTTTGTCCTGCAACTGATCTTTACCTATGTGCCGGTGATGCATTTCCTGTTTGAAACCCGACCGGTCAGCATTGTTGCGGGCATCGGGATCATTGGGGCCGGGATCGGGCTGTTTGTCATTCTCGAACTGGAAAAACTGGTGATCCGTGTTGTTACGGATCGAATTGGCAAAACGTGACCATTTTCTTTTAGACGCAGAGCGACTATCACTATCTCAAACATGATTTTTTGAGGATGATTTCGAATGCGCAGCGTCTTTGAACCAGGTCAGCATACAACGGTTCCGGTTACCGGTTCGGATCAGGTTTTTCCTGTGAACCGCATTTTCTGTATCGGTAAGAACTATGCCGAACATGTGCGTGAAATGGGATCGGACCCGTCTGATACCCCGCCATGTGTTTTCATGAAACCGGCCGATTGCCTGGTGGTTGGCGATGGTGATCTGCCCTATCCGTCGGCAACCGATGACCTGCATTACGAAGGCGAACTGGTGGTTGCCCTGTCCAAGGGGGGCAAGGATCTTGACCGTGCGGCGGTCGAAGATGCGATTTTCGGATATGCGGCCGGACTTGATATGACACGCCGCGATGTTCAGGCAGGTCTCAAGGAACGCCGTTTGCCGTGGGACATGGCTAAATCCTTTGACGGTTGTGCGGCGATTTCGGAAATCAAGCCGAAAGCCGATGCCGGTAACCCGCATGCCACCAATCTGAAACTTTCGGTCAATGGTGATGTGCGCCAGAATGACACCACTGCGAAAATGATCTGGCCGGTTGTCGATGCGTTGGTGCATCTGTCCACACTGATCGAATTGAAGCCGGGTGACCTTCTGTTCACCGGTACGCCCGAAGGTGTCGGTCAGGTTGTGCGCGGTGACCGTATGGATCTGGTGATTGCCGATGTTGCGGAACTGTCGGTAACGCTGAAATAAGCCTTTTGGTTTTTATAGACTTTCCGGGGTTGTGGGGCAGGGGCCTTTCCCCAACAAGACTTGAACGGAGCCCGTTTTGAAGATTGTAAGTTGGAATATCAATTCCGTGCGCCTGCGCATCGAACAGGTGGTCCGGTTTCTCGAAGACCAGCAACCCGATGCATTGTGCCTTCAGGAATTGAAATGCCCGGATGAACATTTCCCGCATGAGGCATTCGAAGCCGCCGGGTATGTTCATCGCCATAACCATGGCATGAAAAGCTATAACGGTGTGGCGATCGTTTCGCGATTGCCCTTCGTTGAAACCGACATCACTCATTTCTGTGGCAAGGAAGATCGCCGCCACTGCATGGCGAAATTCGAAAACGGTGTCGAGCTTCACAATTTCTATATCCCGGCTGGCGGTGATGAGCCCGATCCGGCGATCAATGAAAAATTCGCCCACAAGCTGTCCTTCATCGATGAAATGACCAATTGGTGGTCCGATCGGCGTGCCGCAGATCCGAACCGCAAGGCGGTTCTGGTCGGGGATTTCAATATCGCGCCGTCGGAAAATGATGTCTGGTCGCACAAGCAGCTTCTGCGTGTCGTCAGCCATACCCCGATCGAGGTCGAAATTCTCGAAAAGTTCCGTCAGTCCGGCGATTTCATTGATTCGGTCCGTGAAGTCGTGCCCGAACCCGAAAAGCTTTTCAGCTGGTGGAGCTACCGGGCGCGCGACTGGCGTGCAAGCAACAAGGGACGCCGTCTTGATCATGTCTGGATGACACCGAACATGGCTGGAACGGTCCGCACCGCATCGGTTTATGACCTTGCGCGTGATTGGGAAAAGCCGTCCGACCATGCACCGGTGGTTGTTGAATTCAATTTGTAATCACGGCTTGACCATCACACTTCCAAACAGCGGGCCCGGGTCATCCGGCCCGCTGTTTGTCATTTGAAATAACTTGATTGTCCTGCCAATCAGCGCAACTCTTTGGGGAGCATGAAGCAGGACAGGTGCCCATAAGGTCAATGTCGCACCGTTTCGATGACTAATTACGCAGGATACGGGCAATGAAAAAGATACTGTTTGGTTTGGCAGCGATCATCGTACTGGTCGTGGGCGGGCTTGTTTATGTCTATGTCAATCTTGATGACATCGTGAAAACGACGATCGAAAAGGCCGGAACGCGGGTGACCCTTGCGGATGTCACGGTTGATGCCGTATCGATCGAGACAACGCAAAATACTGCGGCCATCAAGGGGCTGGTGATCGGCAATCCCGAAGGTTACAAAACCGACCATGCCTTTTCACTTGGCAATATTTCGGTACGTCTTGATGGATCGACGCTGACCAGCGACACCATCCGCATCATCGAAGTGGTGGTGGATGCGCCAAGTGTGACCTATGAACTTGGCAATGGCAGTTCCAATATCGCGACCATTCAGCGCAACGTGGAAAGCTTTGTCCATCGTGTTTCCGGTCCGTCCGGTGGTCAGGGCACAGATGACAGTGCTGCTGGCGAAGACGGCGCGTCGGGACCCAAAATCATCATTGATAATGTGTATGTACGCAACGGCAATGTCGGTGTTTCCGCAGCATTGCTTCAGGGCAAGTCACTGTCGGCCAATCTTCCGGAAATTCATCTCAAGGACGTTGGCAAGGAAGATAACGGCGCAACCCCGGCCGAAGTTGCCGGTGAAATCCTGACCGCGATCAACGCATCGGTGTTCAAGGCAGTTTCCAACCTTAATGTTGATGGCCTGCTGCAAGGAGTTGGTGATCTTGGCAAGGGCGTTGTCGGTGCGGTCGGTGCCGTTGGTGGTGCTGCCGGAACAGGTGGCGAGAAACTTAAAGACGGTGCCAATGCGCTTGGCGGGGCTGTCAAAGGATTGTTTGGCGGATCGTCCGACTGATCTTTTCTTTCTGCCGGATTTCCGGGACATATAATCAATCATGGCCTGATCGGGTGAAATGCCCGGTCAGGCTTTTTTATGCGTTTTGCAACAGCTTGTCACCCGTTCGGGAAATGGGGTGGGACAAAATCGCGCGGGATCAACGGTCTATGTTCGACCGTGAAGTATGAAGATTGTGAATTTTCTCTATCCCACTGCTTTTTTTCATGAAATTGACTTCTATATATCCTTGGATAGGGGTAATTATATCCCCGTCCATGTTGTGATGATGCGTTCGGGATATGAACTGGTTTCACATCCTTCTATTCGGGGTCGGTTCCGGGGATCTGATCGATGGCAAACAGAGCATGGAAAAACAGACAGGCAAAAACGACCTGTCAGGTGCATGTAAAAATCCGTCACATGATGACGCCAACATCACCGTCAAAAAATTGGGATTGGGATCAAAATGTCGGTCAGACAAGGAGTAATACCGATGAAAGCTAAACTGCTCGCTGTTGTGTCCGCCGCTGCCTTCTTGAGCGCGTGTGCAAATATGAACATTCCAGGGGTACGTGAGATGGCTGACGAAGGGTCGGCATTTGACGCAGCCCTCCATCAGAATTACGCCGACCTTGCCCAGGCAGAATATGACGAAGCCGATTGGGCGGATGCGCGGTACTTCACCAGCCGTGCCAAAATGGCTGCGATGAGCCAGGATACCGGCCCACAGATGATTTCCGAACGTTCCCTGCCCGAAGGCAGCACCGGTGAAGTCGAAGTCGCGCGCAGCGACCTTCTGGCAGCACTTGATGCCGGTGGCCGTGAAAAGGCCGCAACGGCTGCTGCACGGGCACAGGCAAGCTTTGATTGCTGGTTGCAGGAACTCGAAGAAAACATCCAGCAGGAAGACATCGACAATTGCCGTGCCGCCTTCTATCAGGCGCTGGCAATTGTTCAGGCTGAAATCGACACCGCACCGGCCCCGGTTGCCGCGATGGCAATGCCGGTTCCGATGAATGTCTATTTCGGCTTTGACAGTGCCACAATTGACGGCAAAGCTATGTCGGTCATTAACGGGATTGTCGAAGCATATGGCAAATACGACCCGGCTGCGATCAGCCTGGTTGCCTATGCCGACCGTGCCGGTGATGCAATGTATAACGATATTCTTGCAAAATCGCGTGTCGATGCGGTTGTAAAGGCGCTTCGTGATGGTGGTGTTCCGGCAAGCAAGCTTGCGATCAGCATCAGCGGCGAAGCCAATGTTCCGGTCGCAACCGAAGACGGTGTGGCCGAACAGGGTAACCGTGTCGTTGTTGTCACCTTCAAAGACAGCATGTAAGCACGTCAACGCAACAAGGGGATTTCATCCATGCGTCTTTTGATCGCACTTCTTCTGCCCTGGTTACTGTTCTTTACCATCGGGCGCCCAATCGCAGGCGTCATCTGCCTGATTTTGCAGATTACCCTGATCGGCTGGGTACCGGCGGCGATCTGGGCTGTCTATTCGCTTAGTCAGTACAATACTGACAAGAAAATCAGCAGTGCCATGGGTGGCGGTCAGGACTAACTGACTGTGTTTGCTCCATATGGGCCAAACAGACATTCCCAAGAATAAAGGCAGGCCTTCGGGCCTGCCTTTTTGATTGTCCGGACGTGTGGTCGGGGTCGCTGGCATCAACGCAGATGGCGTCTGACCCCGCCGACAAAACGCCCGATCAGGCGCGACACAACCAGCCGGGTGATCATAAAGCTCGTCGCGGCAAGGGCGGCGGGCCAATACCATGCCTGAACTTCCGGACGGGTACTTTGATCAACCAGCCCGTAAATGACGGCTGCCATTGCGCTTGCGGCAATAAAGGCGGTCCGTCTGCGATAGCGCGCAATAAAGGGGCCCAGCGTCCACATTGATCAGTGCTGACCGCCGCCAATGTCGCGCGCAAGGCGGGCGGCAAAATCATCGGTCATGCCCGATACATAATCCAGGATCACCAGATACAGATCATAAAGCGACGCACCGATCGGCATGGCATCATTGCCGATCAGTTCCCGAACACGTCCGGCCCGATAGGGAATGTCTGCTTCTGATCGGGCTTTGTGGACTTCAAGTGCGGTTTTGCAGAATGTCTCAAGCAGGGTTTCAAGATGGGCAAAGGCGCCGACCTCGATCTGGACCTTGCGGCGGTTCAGGATGATTTGTTTTTCCGAAAATGACTTGGCAGTGGCGATCAGCTCGTTATAGGGGCCATCGGCACAGGCAAGAAGATCACCTTTCCACACACCGGCCAGAAGTTCTTCCTCGTGGCGGACAAAGGCATCGACAAGCGCATCAAGAAGGCCCGACATGATCTTGCCGCGCAGGAAGGATATCTTGCGGCTGATATTCTGTTCGCGGTGATATTCGGCGGGAAGGTCCCCTTCGATACAGGGGCGCAGCATCTTTTCCAGCGTTTCGAATTCCACAAGTTCAAGCTCGACCCCGTCCTCGATATCAATCAGGGCATAGCAAACATCATCGGCGGCCTCGACCAGATAAACCAGCGGATGGCGGCAAAATGCCTGGTCGCTTGTCCGGATCAGACCGGTGGCATCGGCCACTTCCTCAAGCAGTGCGAATTCCTTCTGGAATGCCCCGAATTTCTTTTTCTGGGGAAACGGGCTTCCCGATGCCGACCACGGATATTTCAGGAAACTTGCCAGCGTCGCATAGGTCAGCCGCATCCCCCCATCATACAGACCAGTCCGTTTGTTGGTCAAAAGCCGGAACCCTTGCGCGTTGCCTTCATAGGTCGTCAGATCGGCAAACTGTTCACGGAACAGGCTGCCGGTAAAGGCCGGGTCGGCATCGATAAACCATTGGCGGATGGCATATTCACCGGCATGGCCAAATGGCGGGTTGCCGATATCATGACACAGGGCGGCGGCCTGAACGATGGCGGCCATGTGATCGGGGTCGATGGTATCAGGCAGGCTGCCCTTTTCCGAAAGACGATGACCAACCATCAGGCCAAGCGACCGGCCGATACAGGAAACTTCGAGACTGTGGGTCAGGCGGGTATGGACATTGTCATTTTCGGGCAACGGGTGAACCTGGGTCTTGCGTTGCAGGCGCCGGAACGCGGCCGAGAAAATGATGCGGTCATAATCCTTGTGAAAATCGGACCGGCCAAAAGCGCCGACACTTGAATGACGGGTGCCAAGGCGTGCGGGTGACAACAGTTTTTGCCAGTTCATCATCGCAGTCATGGTGTTTTGGGCCTTCCCGTCGGTTCCGAGCTTCTTTCACATGTGGGGCCTTTATGCCCGTTGTTGGTAAATAAGCATTTTAAATTTCGCAGATTTCCAAAAGAAAACGGCGCATCTTGTGACGCGCCGTTCTCAATATTGGTTGGTGTGTCGGGTTTATGCACCCAGACCCTTTTCCATGATCAGGTCCAGACGACGGGCAAAGCTGACCGGATCGGGCAGGGCTTCGCCTTCGAGAATGCGGGCCTGATCAAGCAGCAACTGGGCGGCATCATTAAGAATCGGTGCCTTGGCATCCTTGATGGCAATGTCAGACAGCTTTTTGATCAGGCTGTGCTTCGGATTGATTTCAAGGATACGCGGGCTGATTTCATCAACGCGGTTATGCTGCTTCATCAACCGTTCCATCCGCAGATCCATGCCGGTTTCATCGGCAATCAAGCAGCAGGCCGAACTGGTCAGACGATCAGATTCCCGAACGTCCTTAACACCGGTGCCAAGGGCGATCTTGATCGATGCGATCAATGCATCAAGTGACGCGTCGCTGGCGGCATCGTCCTTTTTATCGTCCTTGGCGTCATCCTTGTCATCGGATTTGACGTCATTGAGATCGGCACCGCCACGGGTGACCGATTTGAAGTCCTTTTCTTCAAACTGGCCAACTGACGGCATCCAGAATTCATCGACCGGATCGGTCAGAAGCAGGACCTCGATCCCCTTGGCGGCAAAGCCTTCAAGCTGCGGGCTGCGTTTCAGGGCTTCGATATCTTCGCCGCTGATATAGTAGATGGCCTTCTGGCCTTCTTTCATGCGTTCGACATATTCCGAAAGCGTGGTCCAGCCATCGCCATGGGTCGAACGGAACTTGGCGATTTTGAGGATGCGCGCACGGTTGGACTGGTCTTCGTAAAGCCCTTCCTTGACCACGGCACCAAAGTTTTCCCAGAAGGTGTCAAACCCTTCGGCGTCCTTCTTGGCGGCTGTTTCCAGTTCGGACAGGACCTTTTTGGTCAGGCCGTTCTTGATCTTGGTCAGGACGGGGTTGTGCTGCAACATCTCGCGCGAGACGTTAAGGGGCAGGTCCTGACTGTCGACCACACCGGAAACAAAACGCAGCCATGGCGGCAGCAATTCGTCTGCACCTTCGGTGATGAAGACCTTGCGGACATAAAGTTTCAGATGGCCTTTGCGCTGCGGATCATAAAGATCGAACGGCCGCATGGTCGGAAGGTAAAGAAGGCCGGTATATTCAATCGCGCCTTCGGCCTGATAGTGGATGGTTTTCCAGGGATCATCAAACGCATGCGAATTGTGTTTGTAGAATTCCTTGTACTGTTCCTCGGTGACTTCGGATTTCGGACGGGTCCAAAGGGCGGATGCCTCATTGAGTGTCTCGTCACCATCGGCCTTCATCAGAACCACCGGAATGCCGATATGATCGGAATAGGTTTTGACGATGTGGCGGAGCTTGTATTCCTCGGTGAATTCCTTGAATTCGTCGGTCAGATGCAGGGTGATCTGGGTGCCGCGGCCTTCCATTTCGGCTTCGGAAATGGTGTATTCGCCCTTGCCGTCCGATGACCATTTCCATGCCTGGTCTTCGCCGGCCTTTCGACTTACGACATCAACCCGGTTTGCCACCATGAAGGCGGAATAGAAACCGACACCAAACTGACCAATCAGGTCGACATCCTTCGGATTGTCGGATTTGGAGACCGCATCAAGGAACTTGGCAGTGCCGGAATTGGCAATGGTGCCAAGATTGTCGATCAGGTCTTCCTTGTTCATCCCGATCCCGTTATCGGCAATCGTCAGGACATTGCGGACATTGTCTGTCAGAAGGCGGACCTTGAATTCAGCGTCCCCTGCGAGCAGTTCCGGTTTGGCAATCGCTTCGTAACGCAGTTTGTCGCACGCATCCGAAGCGTTGGAGATCAGCTCGCGCAGGAAGATGTCCTTGTTCGAATACAGCGAGTGGACAACGATATCGAGCAGTCGGCTGACCTCGGCCTCGAACCGCATTTTTTCTTCCGTCATGACCTCTTTATTCTCCTTTGTTTCAAGCGTCTGTTGAACTTCCCCGCAATCGGCAGAAGTTGCAACACTTCAACGGGCTACACGAAATAGCAATGTGACCTGTTATTGCTACTGACCGCGCTTGATATGCGTCAACGCACCTTGCAGCGCAAGTCCTGTATCCTAAGTATAGATATAGACGGTTTTTCAAAAGGGGCGCGAAACCAAAACCCAAGCGTTCCTGAATTTCCCGGGACAGCAAATGGACCGGGGGTAAACGGCAGGGTGCAACGCCCTGCTTTGCGTCCAAGGCTTTAAACAGGAGGCCGTATCATGAAGGTTCCCGTTCAAATCACCTACCGTGATGTTGATCAGTCTGATGCGCTTGACGAGCGTATCCGTTTCAAGGTGCAAAAACTGGAAGAAACCTTCGATCGCATGACCAGTTGTCATGTTGTGGTGGAACGACCCCAAGCATCCCATAACCACGGTAACCGTTTCGCCGTGCATTTCGGGATCAATGTGCCGGGCAAGGAAATCATGGTAAAGCGTGACAGTGCTGATCATGCCCATGAAGATGTTTATGTCGCGCTTAAAAACAGTTTCCAGGCCGCTCGCCGACAGCTCAAGGATTATGCGGACAAGATGCGTAACCATTAATGACCCGACCGGTGATGGTCGAATGATGATGACCGACCGGCATTGATTGGCGGGGCGACTTTATGGTCGCCCCGTTTTGCTTTTGGGGTCTGATTTGTTTGAGCCTGATCTTGCGGTTTTCCGGCAAATGCGGTGGTGGCGCGCGAAGGGCAATGCACAAAAGTCGCAGTCGGACGGATATCGGGCTTTCGCCTGCCGGGTTTTGGCTGTTTTTATTGGTCAGGATGCAACAGCGCTTCGAAGCTGCTGGCTGCTGTTCGGATACCGGGCATCACGCAATGCACCGGCCCACCATTTCAGGTCGCCCACCATGTGATGCAGTGCCTGGTTTGTACTTTCCTGGTCGATTGGTTTTCCGTCCTCGTCAAAACGGTCCCAGACGTTTGCAAAGCTCACCACATCGCGCATGGTCACGGCATGAAGTTCGGCAAAGACAAGACGCAATTGCTCGACTGCGCGCAATCCCCCTGACATCCCGCCATAGGAAACAAAGGCGACCGGCTTGCGACGCCATGGCTGTTTGGCAGCATCAATCAGCAATTTCAGCTCGCCGGTAAAGCTGTGATTGTATTCGGGTGTCACGACGATAAAGGCATCGGCCTCTGAAAGGGCGGTGTGCAGTTCATCAATGCCCGGATGTTCTGAACGCGTATGTGCCGCCGGAAGGTTCAGGACAGCCGGATCAATCGTATCAAGTGAAAGATCGCGATCCGATCCGAGTGTTGTCAGTACCCAGCGCGCAACCATGTCACAAAGCCGCCCCTCTCGTGCACTGCCATAGATGACGGCGACATTGAATGATTCTTTCACGGATTTGACTCCTTGATAATTTCGCTTCAATGCGTAAGCTTCTAGAACCTCAACTAATGTTAAGGTCAACAACGAAATTCGATACCTGTCAGAAGGCAGGATGCAGGAGGGGGAAATGGCCGGAAGCGGTGTATTACAGCGTTATCTGAGCGTCGGAGAAGTCGCCAGCCGCTGCGGGATTGCGGTTTCGGCTGTGCATTTTTATGAACGCAAAGGTCTGATCAGTTCGATCCGCACCGATGGCAATCAGCGCCGGTTTCACCGCGGCGTGTTGCGCAAGCTCGCCATCATCAAGGTCGCCCAGAAAACCGGGATACCGCTTTCTGAAATTGCAGAAGCCTTTGACAAGTTGCCCCACAACACGGTCCCCAATGCCAAGGACTGGGAAAAACTGTCTTCGCAATGGCGCGATGACTTGAACGAGCGGATCGATCAACTGACCCGACTTCGTGATCAGTTGGGGCAATGTATTGGCTGTGGATGCCTGTCGATATCAGATTGCCCGCTGCGCAACCCGGCAGATGAGCTTTCGGGTGATGGGCCAGGCGCGCGTCTGCTGGAGCTGGAACACGAATAACAATCTGACGGAGATACCTGTTGATCACTTGAGAGTGCGCTTTGCGCACTACGTCATGTCACGTTGTTCGGAATAAGTCGGGCCCGTGTTGTCAGCTAGAAATCTGGGGCCATAACTTTCTTCTGTAATGTGTTCCAAATACCTCTGCCTATTGATCAAAGTGACAAAGCCTTTGTGAGCAGGGTATATCTGCTGAGCTTTCGCGTGGTTACAGACAGAGCATAGAAATGCAATGTTGGTCACGTCGAACCGGGCGAGATCGTAATAAAAGGTTAAATTATCGCCCCTGTGGACTCTGACGGCATTGTCTGCCATGTCGTCAACGCGGATTTGCTCTACTGTGACCTCGAAACTTCCCCTCGCCAAGGCGTCAACGTCTTGGGCAATCATCTTGATTTGGTCGTAACCGCCATCCCATGCGTCCACCTCGAAAACTCTCAATTTCTCGTAGTCAGGTAACTTGAAAGCAGAATTTTTTAACTGAACCGACCAACCATCATCGTCTTCAAAGCGTTTCTTGTTGGCAGACCGGGCTGCAGCAGAGAAAGTTGTCCAGTCTGTGTAAGAGAAGATCACACTCCCCATAACGCGGCGCAATGCCTTTTGAGGAAACATATGATCGGCCTCGGCATACGCCGTTGGCAGCAATCGTTTGCAAGTGGGACAAGTAAAAACATTCTCCTCGCCAAACCCGAAATTCTTGTTTTCGCTTATTGGGCTGTTAAATCGCCAATTATTAAACCACGCCGCTGTCTCTGGTGCGGGAAGAACTGGCCTGAAGGTTCGCGAGCTGGATGAAAAAATGATCATAAAGTTTCCTTCGCGTCCTCGTCCGAAAGACGCTTAAACAACTGCCAATATGTCAGGGGTTTGTCGAATGGCCCGAGGCCTATGTTCGGAAGGCCTGGTTTGTGTTGTTCCGAGGGTGGTTTGAGCGCTTTGCGCCATTGATAGTCCGACGGTGGACAGTCGTGGGGGTAGTCCGGTGGAATATCGGGATGCTTTGGGTCTATTTCTTCGGTAGTTTTCGTGGCTTCCCAGATTGTTTGTGGACTCCGTTTTATGGCTTTGGCTTTTGTTTTCGGCCATGGGGCCGCACAGCCATTGTCGGATTGTGTGTCATCATCGGTCATGGGAATGCCTGCAGTGTCTGTGTATCTCATAGGGAGTGACGCAGGACGTCTCGCTTTGTGAAGTTGGTAGGTGTTTCGATATGGCAGAAAGCTTGACATTGCGCCGGTTCGCGTGTTGAAAGGCCCAAAGATTGCGATGGTCCTGATCAATGGGCTGTCGATTGGAAAAGTTTGATGCAGATTTCAACCCGAACCGGTCCTCGTATCCTTGCCATATTGGGGCCGACCAACACCGGCAAGACCCATCTGGCCATGGAACGGATGTTGGCGCATACGACCGGGATGATCGGGTTCCCGTTGCGGCTTTTGGCGCGTGAAAACTATGATCGCGCAGTGGCCAAGGTCGGCAAGGGGGCGGTGGCGCTGATCACCGGCGAAGAGCGTATCTTGCCGAAAACCGCACGTTATTTCCTGTGTACCGTCGAAGCCATGCCCGTGGCCAAGCAGGTCGATTTCCTGGCAATTGACGAAATCCAGATGTGTGCCGATCCCGAACGCGGGCATGTCTTTACCGACCGGCTGTTGCATGCGCGCGGGCGCTCAGAGACCATGTTCATGGGGGCGGAAACCATCCGCCCGGTGATCCGCAAGCTGGTTGATAATGTCGAATTTGATCGGCGCGAACGGTTTTCGACCCTAAGCTATAACGGATCGAAGAAGATCCAGCGCCTTCCGGCCCAGTCGGCTGTGGTAACCTTTTCGGCACAGGAAGTCTATGCGGTGGCCGAACTGGTGCGCCGTCAAAAGGGCGGGGCAGCGGTGGTTCTTGGCGCGCTAAGCCCGCGCACCCGCAATGCCCAGGTCGAAATGTTCCAGAATGGCGAGGTCGAACACCTGATTGCGACCGATGCCATCGGCATGGGTCTTAACCTTGATCTTAACCACGTAGCCTTTGCCGCGCTGACCAAGTTTGACGGCAAGTTCAATCGTGGTTTGACGGCGGCTGAAACCGCGCAGATTGCCGGGCGTGCGGGCCGTCACATGAATGACGGGACATTTGGTGTTACCGGCAACCTTTCGGGCATTGATCCCGATATCATCGAACAGATCGAGGCCCACGAGTTCGAACCTCTTGCCAAAGTGTTCTGGCGGAATGCGCGGCTTGATTTCCGGTCTGTGGATGCGTTGCAGAAATCCTTGCGCCGGCGATCGGATGACCCGACCCTTATTCTGGCGCGCGAGCCTGTTGATGAAATCATGCTCGATCATCTGGCGCATAACGAAGATGTCGCACGCATTGCCTCGGCCCCGGATCGGGTACAGTTATTGTGGGAAGTCTGCCAGATTCCCGACTTCAGAAATATCCATACCGATGCCCATCCAAGGCTGCTAACATCTATCTATCGCTATCTTGCGAAACCCGGAAGCAAACTGCCCATCGACTGGTTGGGCGAACAAGTCTTGCGTCTGGATCGTTATGATGGTGATATCGATCAGTTGTCATCACGTTTGGCAGGTATTCGCGTCTGGACATATGTATCGCACAAGCATCACTGGCTCGAAGATGCCAATCATTGGCAGGAACGCACGCGGGCCATTGAGGATAAGCTCTCAGATGTGCTACATGAACGCCTGACCCAAAGGTTCGTTGACAGACGGACCTCGGTTTTATTGAAAAGTCTCAAGGACAAGTCTGAACTCATGTCTACCATCACTGCGAATGGTGAAGTACAGGTCGAAGGTGAATTTGTCGGCCGTCTTGATGGATTCCGTTTCATCCCTGATGAAACCGATGCTGCTTTCGAAGGCAAGGCTATTGCCAGTGCCGCACGTCGCGCGCTGACCGGCGAAATCGCCCAGCGTGTCAAACAACTTGAAACCGACGAAGACGACAAGTTCGCGGTGAATGGGCAGCTTGATGTCCTTTGGAACGGTGCGCAGGTTGGCGTGCTGAAAAAAGGTGACACAGTTCTGTCGCCCGAAGTTCAGGTGATCGACAGCGAGTTCTTTGACGGTCCGACACGTGAGCGTGTGCGCACCCGTTTGCAGAATTTCGTCAATGCCCATATCGAAGCGCGCCTTAAAATGCTGACCCGCCTGCGCGATTGTCAGTTGTCCGGTCCGATTCGCGGTCTTCTGTTCCAGCTGAACGAAGGTCTGGGCTGTGTTCCGCGCTCGGAACTCGAAAGCCTGGTCAAGGACCTGTCGGACGAGGACCGCAAGGCACTTGCCAAACTTGGCGTGCGTCTGGGTGTTGAAACCGTCCATGTGCTTGATGCGCTCAAACCCGATCCGGTTGAGCTGCGCGGCATTCTTTGGGCGGTTGCCCGTGAACTGGATGCGCTTCCGGAATTGCCGCCGGCAGGCCGGACATCGGTTCCCAATGATCGTGCCAATTCCAAGGGCTTCTACCTTGCTGCTGGCTATATGCCAGTTGGTCCGCTTGCGGCACGTGTGGACATGCTTGAACGTTTCGCAGCCCTTCTGCGTCAGAAGGCCCGTGAAAACGATGGCAAGGTACGTCCTGATCCCGATTTGCTGTCACTTCTGGGCTGCACGGTCGAGCAGGCCGAAGGCGTATTTACCGCTCTTGGCTGGCGTGCCGAGGTAACCAAGGTCAAGAAATCCGAACTTCTTGCCAAGGAAGCCGAGAAAAAGGCCGAAGAAACCGCCAAGACCGATGCCGAAGTCAAAACCGAAGAAGCTGCACCGGCTGAAAGTGCCGAAACAGCACCGGCAAATGACGCCGCATCCACCGACACCGCAGAAGCAACCCCGGCCGAAGCCGCGGAAACCGATGCGGATGGCGATGAACTGGTCGAGGTCAAATACTTTGTCCGTGTCGATCGCCGCAAGCGTGGCGGTGCCGGTCGTGGTCAGCAGCGCGGTCCGCGTCAGGATGCACGCGGCAAAGGCGGTCCCAAGGGCAAGGGCGGCAACCGTCCGAACCATGGCGGCAAGGGTGGTCGCGGTGGCAAGCCGGGCGGACGTGGCCCGGCCCCGGATAAAGGCAACCAGATCAACGAAGATTCTCCGTTTGCCAAACTTAAGGAGATGCTCGAAGCCAAAGGCTGATAGCATCCTGGAAATCGGAATTGAACGGCGATCCTTGCGGGTCGCCGTTCTGCGTTCTATGTCTTTATAATCACTTGATGCAGGATCGGATGGTTGTGAGCGAACAGTCAGAAAAGCTCAGGGTCGACAAATGGCTTTGGCATGCCCGGTTTTACAAAACCCGGTCATTGGCCAGCAAAGCCTGCCAGTCCGGGCATATCGTTCTGAATGGTCAGTCCGTCTCCAAGGCAAGTGCCACGGTCGTCGCCGGTGACCGGTTGCAGTTCTTTCAGGGGCCGCATTTGCGTGTGGTCGAAGTCATCGCCCTTGGCGAACGTCGCGGGCCCGCCCCGGAAGCCCAGGGCTTGTATGTGGACCATTCCCCCCCAAGATTACCGAAAAAGGAAGTTGCGTCAGATATACGAACCGCGCCGGTTGCGGAACGCGAAGCCGGTGCCGGACGCCCGACCAAGGCAGAGCGCCGGGCGCTTGACCGGCTGCGGGGTGACAGGGATGTCGGCTAGGACTTTTTAAGTTTTTTCTGATATTTAGGCGATCTCTGCGACTTAACGCCAGGATGGCAAGAATACAAAATTATCCGGTTGTGTCTGGTGCACGAATTTCTTGCACTGGGATTAGTGATCGGCTATGTATCCTATCTGATGGTATAATATCACCACTTTAGGATGGTATTTTCTGCATAACCTGGAGCATCCCCGCTTTATGACACGTCGTCCGGGCTTGAATATCGGGACATTGTCGCATCTGCGCACCGGCCGTTTTTCGCTGTTGATTGCCGCACTGGTGATCAATCTGCTGTCGCTTGCGCTGCCGATTACCCTGCTTCAGGTTTATGACCGTGTCCTGCCGCATAATTCCATACCGACGCTTACCTTGCTGATCCTGGGCGTTCTTGGCGCTCTTTTGATCGAGGCTGTGCTGCGTCTTGGCCGGGCCTATATTTCTTCGTTGTCGGCGGCGAAATTCGAACATGAAAGTTCGCAAAAGGCCGTCGGTCATTTGCTTTCGGCAAGTCTGATCGACTATGACAAAACCGCACCGGGGCTGCATCTTCAGCGTTTGAACAGTCTTAATCTGCTGCGCGATTTCTATTCCGGTCAGGCGATTGGCGCGATCGTTGACCTTCCGTTTGTCGTGCTGTTTCTGGCCTTGATTGCGGTTATTGGCGGGGTGCTTGTTGCCGTGCCGGTCGGCATATTGCTTGCCTTCTTTCTGACCGCGATGATTTTGGGGCACCAGTTGCGTGCCGCCCTGGACAAGCGCAGCCAGTCTGACGAACGCCGGTACAACTTTATCATCGAGACCCTAACGGGCATTCACACCATCAAGTCGATGGCGATGGAAAACCTGATGGTGCGCCGTCATGAACAGCTTCAGGAACAATGTTCGGGTGATGACCTGATTGCGGCGCGCTCGGCCCATGCAGCGGTCAATGCCAGTGCAACCTTTTCGATGCTGACCATGGTGATGGTTGCCGCGATCGGCAGTGTGCTGGTGATCAATGGTGATCTGACCGTTGGTGGACTTGCGGCCTGCACCATGTTGTCGGGGCGCTCGATCCAGCCATTGCAGCGCGCCATGAGCCTGTGGACACAGTTCCAGAATATCCGTGTTGCCCGTCAGCGCGTGAATGAACTGTTTGAAATCAAACCCGAAGACAGCGCGGTAACCGCGGAAATGCCGCTGCTTGAAGGCAAGATCGAATTGCGCAATCTGGGCTTTTCGCATGCCGACGGAAAGAAGATCTTTGACCGGCTTGATCTGGTGGTTGAACCGGGGGATTCAGTGGCGATCACCGGCGATAACGGGACCGGCAAAACCACGTTGCTGTGGCTTTTGATGGGGGCACTGCGCCCTGACAGCGGTGACATATTGCTCGATGGTAAAAATCCGTCCGACTATACGGCGGAATCAACGCGCCGCCAGATCGCCTACCTGCCGCAACATGGCGTGATGTTCAAGGGCACCATTCTTGAAAACATTACCGGTTTCCGCAAGGAAATCGGTGTGGACAGGGTGGTTGAAATTGCCCGTCGTCTTGGCCTTGATGACATTGTCATGCGCATGCCCGAAGGCTATGACACCGAAGTCGGCGGACAGGCATCCGAAACACTGCCGCGTGGCGTGAAACAGCGTATCGCGGTTGCGCGGGCACTGATTGATTATCCGCGCATCGTGCTGTTTGACGAAGCCAACAGTTCGCTTGATATGGCTGGTGACAACATCATGGCCAGCCTGATGCTGGAACTGAAAAAGCACTGCACCCTTGTCATGGTGTCGCACCGACCGTCATTGATTGCGCTGGCAAACAAGCAATACCGGATTGTCGACCATCATCTTGTGCCGGTTCTTAAACGCAGCAATGCCCGCGTTACCCGTGCAGAATCGAATTTCAGTGCACCAGTAGAGACGGGGGCACAATGAAACAGCTCGAAAACATGAACTATGCGCTGGGCTATCGCATGGGGATGGCAAGCATTGATGCCCAGTCGGATTTCGATGCCTGTCTTTGGCCGTTGCTTCAGGCGCTTGGCTGGCGCGGGTTGCCCCGCCAGGTCGCAGAAGCCCTGCCGCATCTGGACCAGACGCTTGATATCACGGATTTCCGCAACGTTCTTGCGCATCTCAACTATCAGTCGCGCGAAATTGACGCGACCTTCGATCAGATTGACGAACGCATGATGCCCTGCCTGTTTGTGCCCGATAACGGCACCGCACTGGTGGTCATTCGCCCCGAAGATAACGGTATCCGGGTTTTTGATGGCGGAACGGATCGTGAAATGGTCATCCGGTCATCTTCACTGCCGGGCAAGCTGTATCAGTTCACAATGGCCGATCGCCGCGCCCGCTATTTCGAAGATGACAAGCGCGGCTGGTTTGGTGGCATTGCTGCGCGGTTTTCCTCGCTCGGTTATCAGCTGCTGCTGCTTACGCTTGTTCTCAATATCATGGCGCTGGCAACGCCGGTTTTTGTTATGAGCATTTATGATCGGGTGATTGGAACCCGGTCCATTCCGATGCTGATCCAGTTTTCAATCGGGATCGTGATTGTCATGGTTCTGGGCTGGATCCTTCGATCCTTGCGCAGTCAGATCGTCAGTCATTTTGGGGCGCGTCTTGATACGCTGGTCAGTGGCGCGATCTTTGAACGGTTGCTGTCGTTGCCGCCGACCTTTACCGAACGGGCTCCGGTCGGGGTACAGATTTCGCGTATTCGCGACTTTGAAAGTGTGCGTGAATTCTTTACCGGGCCGATGGCCATGGTGATGCTTGAAATGCCGTTTGTTCCGATCTTCCTGATTGCCATGTTCTATCTCGGGGGCTGGCTGGCAGTCATTCCGATTGTCCTGATGGCGGTCTTCCTGCTGATCGGGATTATTGCCTTTCCGGTTGTTTCGCGCCGGGTGGTCGAGCTTGGCCGTCATGGGGCCAGCCGCCAGGAATTCCTGGTCGAAACGGTCGGCAAGATGTCGGTTTTGAAATATACCGCATCCGAGAAACGCTGGCTGGCGCGGTTCCGCGACATATCGGCCGATACGGCCTATGCCGGGTTCCGGGTATCGATGGTCAATAATATCATCAACACATCGGCCCAGATCCTGATGATTTCTGCGGGTGCGCTGGTTCTGGCTTTTGGTGCGGACCAGGTGATGAATGCGCAAATGAGTGTCGGTGCGCTTGTGGCCTCGATGATGCTGGCCTGGCGTGTTCTGGGGCCGATCAACCAGGCCTTCCTTGGTTTGCCGCGTCTGGCACAGCTGCGCGGAAGTGTCCGCCAGATCAACCGGCTGATGAACCTTCAGCCCGAAGGTGACCTTGTGCCGCGCTCGGTCGAACAGCGCCGCTTTGAAGGTGCGATTACGTTTTCGCGCGTCAGTTTCCGCTACAGCTCGGATTC
The DNA here is from genome assembly GCF_023588965.1 of Thalassospira sp. GO-4. Classification (NCBI taxonomy): domain Bacteria; kingdom Pseudomonadati; phylum Pseudomonadota; class Alphaproteobacteria; order Rhodospirillales; family Thalassospiraceae; genus Thalassospira; species Thalassospira sp. GO-4. Next base: position 2,132,429 of record NZ_CP097807.1, on the reverse strand, counting down.
CGATCCGGCACTGGTCGGGGTCAATTTTGACATCAAACCCGGACAGGTCGTTGCCGTGGTCGGGGCCAATGGTGCGGGCAAGTCATCCCTGATCAAGCTGGTGGCAGGCATGTATCAGCCCCAGGCCGGTGCGGTCCTGATTGATGGGGCGGATATCCGCCAGATGGATCCGCAAACCCTGCGTCAGGCCATTTCCTATGTGCCGCAGGATATCGAATTTTTCCGGGGATCGATCGCCCAGAACCTGCGTTTGGCCAATCCGGTCGCATCGCCTGATGACCTGCGCATGGCGTGCATGTCTGCGGGCATTTTGCAGGAAGTCGAAGCCTTGCCCGACGGGTTTGATACCCGTGTCGGTGATCAGCATTCCTCGCGGTTTTCGGCAAGCTTCCTGCAACGGCTGGCACTGGCGCGCGCCTTTGTGCGTGAAGCCCCGATCATTTTGTTTGATGAACCGACCAACGGTCTGGATCAGCGCGCCGATCGCGCCTTCCAGCACACAATCAACCGGTTGCGTGGCGGGTCGACCATTTTCCTGATTACCCATCGGCCAAGTCACCTTGATCTGGCCGACCGCATACTTGTTCTTGAAGCCGGACAGTTGCGCGGCGACGGCCCGCCCGAACGGATCAAGCAACAGGTGATAGACGGAGGCTACCTATGAGTGATGCAGCTGTGCAGAATACTGCGATTGAACGGTTCCGCCGGTCCCGTCGCATGGCGCGTTATCTTTCGCATGCCGTGCTGCTTGAAGAAGGCGGCATTTCGGTCTTTATCCGCTCGGCCATGGTGCTGCTATCGGTGGGCTTTCTGGCGCTTGTTGCCTGGGCTGCGACCACCGAGATCAAGGAAACGGCCATTACATTTGGCCAGGTGATGCCAACAGGTGCAGTCAACAAGATCCAGCATCTTGAAGGCGGCATCATCGAACAGATCATGGTGCGTGACGGCGATCTTGTTGAAAAAGGCCAGGTTCTTGTCCGGCTCAAGGCCGACGGCGCGCAGGCCGAACTGTCCCAGACGGAAACCAAGCTTGGCAACCTTCAGCTCGAAGCAGAACGCTATCGTGCGCTTGCCGAAGGCCGCGACCCGGACTTTGCCAGCCTGCTTGAGCAATATCCGGAACTCGCACGCAATCAGCAGGAAATCTATAACATCCAGACCGAACTTGATCGCAACCAGAACGAAATCCTTCAGGTTCAGATCAAGGAACGCAACGCCGAACTCGCCCAGCTCAGTGAACAGGAAGCAACGCTTCGCAAATCGGTTGATTTGCTAAGCCAGGAAGTCACCATGCGCCGTTCGCTTTATGAGCAGGGGCTGAATTCCAAGGTGCTGTTCCTCAATATCCAGCGTGAACTGAACGAAGCCCAGGGCAATCTTTCAGGGGTCGTTGCCGAACAGGCCCGGGCCCGCGAAACCATTGCCGAGGCCAAGCTGCGTCTGAATGAACTTGAAAAAAGCCAGCGCGAAGAAGCAATTACCGAGCTTGGCCGACTGGGCGGTGAAATTGCCCAGACCCGCGAGGCATTGCGCAAACTGCGTGATCGCGTTGCCCGCCTTGAAATTGTTGCGCCAACGCGCGGTTATATCAAGGGCCTGCAATTCACCACGATCGGCGGGGTTATTGCCCCGGCCCAGATCGTGATGGAACTGGTGCCGGTTGATGATGACCTGATTGCTGAGACCCGCATCTCGACCGAAGATATCGGTCATGTCCATCTCGGGCAGCCGGTGACGGTCAAGATCAGCGCCTTTGACTTTATACGTTATGGTGGTATTTCCGGCGAATTGGTATCGATCTCTGCATCTACTTTTATTGATGAGGAAGGACAACCATATTATAAAGGAAAGGTCGCGCTTGATACCGACATGGTTGGTGAAGGCGCTTCGGCTCAACGGATCATACCGGGCATGACTGTGCAGGCAGACATCCAGACCGGGGAACGTACCCTTCTTCAGTATTTGCTGAAACCTGTGTATGTCTCGCTTGATCAGGCGTTCAAAGAACGATGAGCTTTCATTTGGTCCCGCTGGAAATGCCGAAACCATTTCTACTGCCTGGCCGCACAAAACTCTGGCATGTGTCAGGGTGTCTATACTAAGGTATAGAAGTGTGAGTCGGGTTATACCCGTCTTGCGTTTCACGGAGAATGGGTTAGATGGCGGACGATCCTCGCGATACGGAAAATTCACGCAGTGAAGATATCAGCAGCGTCAATGAGGAAGCGACGCCAGAAGAGCTGATGCGCGTGGAGGAACAGGATGGGGAAAGTAATGAACTGGTCGAACTTCATGACGACCTGAACAATACTGCGCGTCCGCCGGAAGAGGAGCTTGGCTCTGTCCATTATGGCAACCAGGTTTTCAACCCCCAGGCCGAAGCCCAGCAGGCCTTCCGTCGACAGAATGCCGCGACGCAGCGCCAGGAACGCGTCCAGGCAGAAGAAGCGACCGAAAAGCAGTCAATCGCACAGGCGATAAATGCCGAGATTGAAAACAATCTTGATACGGTCGATGGAACCTTTGACGGCAATCTTGACAGCTTCGGTCATGACGACATTTCGCTGAAATCCGATCCCAGCACGATCGAGCTGCCTGAAATTCCGCTTTCGACCAGCGACACCAACCAGTTGCGTGGTGATCGCGAACAGCCGCGCGGCACCGGCCGCGGCGAACGCGGACCCGATTTCATCCCGTCCGGGGAAGAAGCACCTGCGACCGATGCGGATGCAACCGCCCTTGCAGATGATGCCGTCCAGTCCGAGATCACCGATGATGCGATCACTGATGACGTGATCGAAGTTGAAAAAGTCGCCGACGCGCCGACACTGTCGGCCGGCAGCGTCACCGGGTCGGAAGACAGTGCCATTTCGCTCAATGTGTCTGCTGCGCTTAATGACCTTGATGGCGGAAGTGAAACACTCTCGGTGGTGATCTCCGGCGTGCCCGAAGGTGCTATTTTGTCGGCTGGTACCAATAATGGCGATGGCACCTGGTCTGTTCCGGCAGGGCAGCTTGGCGGATTGAAAATCACGCCGCCGGAAAATTACAGCGGCAGTTTCAGCCTCACCGTGACCGCAACCAGCCGCGAAGCAAATGGCAGCACCAGCTCGACCTCTTCAAGCTTCACGGTTGATGTTGCCGGTGTTGCCGACGGCGCGACGCTTGATGTTTCGGATGCTTCCGGACGCGAAGACAGCGCGATTGCACTTGATATCGATACCGAACTTCTCGATGGCAGCGAAAGCATTTCCGTCAAGATTACCGGTGTCCCGGACGGCGCCACACTTTCGGCCGGGACCAACAATGGCGATGGCAGCTGGACGCTCAGCCCGGATCAGCTCGAAGGCCTGACCATTACCCCGGCACCGGATTTCAGCGGCGAAATTGACCTCTCGGTCCTTGTCTCGACCACCGATGGCGACGACACCGCCGTTGTGATGGAAGAAATCAAAGTCGATGTCGAAGGCATCGCAGATGCCCCGACGCTCGAGACTTCAAATGCTTCGGGCGCCGAGGATAGCGCGATTGCGCTGAACATCGATGCAGGCCTGACAGATTCCAGCGAGACGCTGACGGTTACCATCTCCGGCGTTCCGGACGGCGCGACCTTGTCGGCAGGGACTGATAATGGTGATGGTACCTGGACCCTGAACCCGGACCAGCTCGAAGGCCTGACGATCACTCCGGCTGAGGACTTCAGCGGGTCGTTCGATCTTGGTGTGACGGCACAATCTGCTGATGGTGAAGACGTCGCGACGACCACCGGTTCGATCACGGTTGAAGTTGCAGGTGTCGCAGATGCGCCGACTTTGGATGTGTCCGATGCTTCCGGCAACGAAGATACTGCCATTGCACTTGATATCGATGCCGGTCTGACGGACAGCTCGGAAGTTCTGACGGTAACGATCAGTGGTGTGCCAGATGGCGCGACCCTGTCGGCGGGGACAGATAATGGTGACGGCACCTGGACGCTGAACCCGGATCAGCTTGAAGGCCTGACGATCACCCCGGCTGAGGACTTCAGCGGGTCGTTTGATCTTGGCGTGACCGCGACCTCTGCCGATGGCGAGGACATTGCCAAGACCACCGGTTCAATCACGGTTGATGTTGCTGGTGTTGCCGATGCGCCGACTTTGGATATTGCAGATGCCTCTGGCAATGAAGATTCCGCAATTGCACTCGACATCGATGCGGGTCTGACGGATAGCTCGGAAGTTCTCAGCGTTACGATCAGTGGTGTTCCGGATGGCGCGACCCTGTCGGCAGGGACAGACAATGGCGACGGCACCTGGACGCTGAACCCGGAACAGTTGGAAGGCCTGACGATCACGCCTGCTGAAGATTTTAGCGGGTCGTTTGACCTTGGTGTAACGGCAGCTTCAACTGATGGCGAAGACGTCGCAACGACGACCGGCTCGATCACGGTTGATGTAGCTGGTGTTGCAGACGAACCAACGCTGGATGTGTCCGATGCTTCCGGGAACGAAGATTCAGCGATTGCACTCGACATCGACGCAGGTCTGACGGACAGCTCGGAAGTCTTGTCGATCACGATCAGCGGCGTACCGGACGGCGCGACCTTGTCGGCGGGTACCGATAATGGTGACGGGACCTGGACGCTGAGTCCGGATCAGTTGGAAGGTCTGACGATCACCCCGGCGGAAGATTTCAGCGGATCGTTTGACCTTGGTGTGACCGCGACCTCCGCCGATGGTGAGGATGTTGCAACGACCACGGGCAGCATTACGGTTGACGTCACGGGCGTTGCTGACGCACCAACCCTCGAAACCTCGAACGCCTCTGGTTCTGAAGACAGTGCCATTGCGCTCGATATTGATGCAGGTCTCACAGATTTCAGTGAAGTTCTGACGGTAACGATCAGTGGTGTTCCTGACGGCGCAACCCTGTCGGCCGGGACCGACAATGGAGACGGCACTTGGACACTGAACCTGGACCAGCTTGAAGGACTGACGATTACACCGGCTGAGGACTTCAGCGGGTCGTTTGACCTTGGTGTGACGGCGACCTCGGCGGATGGCGAGGATGTCGCAACCACCACCGGTTCGATCACGGTTGATGTTGCTGGTGTCGCGGATGCTCCGACGCTTGATGTCGCCGATGCATCCGGCAACGAAGATTCGGCCATAGCACTAGAAATTGACGCAGGTCTGACCGACATCTCGGAAGTTCTCAGCGTTACGATCAGTGGCGTTCCGGACGGCGCGACCTTGTCGGCGGGTACTGATAATGGTGATGGCACCTGGACGCTGAACCCGGACCAGCTTGAAGGTCTGACGATCACCCCGGCTCAGGACTTCTCCGGCAGCTTCGATCTGGGCGTGACCGCGACCTCTGCTGATGGAGACGATATCGCAACCACGACCGGTTCGATCACCGTTGATGTGGCTGCCGTTGCGGATGCACCGACCTTGGATGTCGCTGATGCTTCCGGTTCGGAAGATTCTGCAATTGCACTTGATATCGACGCAGGCTTGACCGACAGCTCGGAAGTTCTGAGCGTTACCATTTCTGGCGTTCCGGACGGTGCGACTTTGTCTGCTGGTACCGATAATGGTGATGGCACCTGGACACTGAGTCCGGATCAGCTTGAAGGTTTGACGATCACGCCGGCTGAGGATTTCAGCGGATCGTTTGATCTGGGCGTGACCGCGACCTCTGCTGATGGCGATGACGTCGCAACGACGACCGGTTCGATCATCGTCGATGTGGCTGGTGTTGCGGATGCACCGACCTTGGATGTCGCAGATGCATCTGGCAATGAAGATACTGCCATCGCACTCGACGTCGCCGCCGGTCTGACCGACAGCTCGGAAGTTCTGAGTGTTATCATCTCGGGCGTTCCGGACGGTGCGACTTTGTCGGCTGGTACCGATAATGGTGATGGCACCTGGACGCTCAGCCCGGATCAGCTCGAAGGCCTGACGATCACGCCTGCTGAAGACTTCAGCGGTTCGTTTGATCTCGGTGTGACAGCACAATCTGCTGATGGTGACGATATCGCAACCACGACCGGTTCAATCACGGTTGATGTTGCTGGTGTTGCCGATGCACCGACGCTTGATGTGTCCGATGCCTCTGGTTCTGAAGACAGTGCGATTGCACTTGATATCGATGCGGGTCTTACAGATTCCAGTGAAGTTCTGAGTGTCACTATCTCGGGTGTTCCGGACGGTGCAACCCTGTCGGCAGGTACGGATAATGGCGACGGCACCTGGACACTGAACCCGGACCAACTGGAAGGCCTGACGATCACGCCGGCTGAAGACTTCAGCGGATCGTTCGAGCTTGGCGTTACCGCGACTTCCGCCGATGGCGAGGATGTCGCAACCACGACCGGGTCGATCACCATTGATGTGGTGGGCGTTGCAGACGCCCCGACCCTTGATGTTGCTGATGCATCTGGCTCCGAGGACGGCGCAATTGCGCTCGACATCGATGCCGGTCTGACAGATTCCAGCGAAGTTCTGACGGTAACGATCAGTGGCGTTCCTGATGGCGCAACCTTGTCGGCAGGGACTGACAATGGTGATGGCACCTGGACGCTGAACCCGGACCAGCTTGAAGGTCTGACGATCACGCCGGCTGACGACTTCAGCGGTTCGTTTGATCTTGGTGTCACCGCGACTTCCGCCGATGGCGAAGACGTTGCGACCACAACCGGCAGCATCACGGTTGATGTTGCCGGCGTTGCCGATGCGCCGACTTTAGAAGTCTCCGATGCTTCGGGCAGCGAAGATTCCGCAATTGCATTGGATATTAATGCTGGTCTGACCGATAGCTCGGAAGTTCTCAGTGTCACGATCAGCGGCGTTCCGGACGGTGCAACCTTGTCGGCTGGTACCGACAATGGTGACGGCACCTGGACATTGAGCCCGGATCAGCTCGAAGGTTTGACCATTACACCGGCGGAAGATTTCAGTGGGTCGTTTGACCTTGGTGTGGCGGCTCAGTCAGCGGACGGTGAAGACTTCGCCACCACCACCGGCTCGATCACCGTTGATGTAGCTGGTGTTGCTGACGCACCGACCCTTGATGTGTCCGATGCTTCCGGCAACGAAGATTCGGCGATTGCACTTGATATCGATGCCGGTCTGACTGATAGCTCGGAAGTTCTGAGTGTTACCATTTCCGGCGTTCCGGACGGTGCAACCCTGTCGGCCGGGACGGACAATGGTGACGGCACCTGGACGCTGAACGCGGATCAGCTTGAAGGTCTGACGATCACGCCGGCTGAAGATTTCAGCGGTTCGTTTGACCTCGGTGTTACGGCGACCTCCGCCGATGGTGAAGACGTTGCAACGACGACCGGTTCGATCACGGTTGATGTGGCTGGTGTTGCCGATGCGCCAACCCTCGAAACTTCGAACGCCTCTGGTTCGGAAGACAGTGCAATTGCGCTCGACATTAATGCCGGTCTGACGGATTCCAACGAAGCTCTGACGGTAACGATCAGCGGTGTTCCGGACGGCGCGACCTTGTCAGCTGGTACTGACAATGGTGACGGCACCTGGACGCTGAATCCGGAGCAGCTTGAAGGTCTGACGATCACACCGGCTGAAGATTTCAGCGGATCGTTTGACCTTGGCGTTACCGCGACTTCCGCCGATGGTGAAGATGTTGCGACCACAACCGGTTCGATCACGGTTGATGTGGCTGGGGTTGCGGATGCGCCGACATTGGATGTCGCCGATGCGTCGGGCAACGAAGATTCCGCAATTGCGCTTGATATCGATGCGGGTCTGACGGACAGCTCTGAAGTTCTGACCATCACGATCAGCGGCGTTCCGGACGGCGCGACCTTGTCGGCGGGTACCGATAATGGTGATGGCACCTGGACACTGAACCCGGACCAGCTCGAAGGTCTGACGATCACGCCGGCTGAAGACTTCAGTGGGTCGTTTGATCTTGGCGTTACCGCGACTTCCGCTGATGGCGAAGACGTTGCCACCACGACCGGTTCGATCACGGTTGATGCTGTGGGTGTTGCGGACGCACCGACTTTGGATGTTGCGGATGCATCGGGCAGCGAAGATTCCGCAATTGCATTGGATATTGATGCTGGTCTGACCGATAGCTCTGAAGTTCTGAGCATTACCATCTCGGGCGTACCGGACGGCGCGACCCTGTCGGCTGGTACCGATAATGGTGACGGCACCTGGACGCTGAATCCGGATCAGTTGGAAGGTCTGACGATCACGCCGGCTGAAGACTTCAGCGGATCGTTTGATCTCGGTGTGACGGCAACCTCAACCGATGGTGAAGACGTTGCAACGGCGACCGGTTCGATCACGGTCGATGTGGCTGGCGTTGCTGATGCTCCGACGCTTGACGTGGCTGATGCGTCCGGCAACGAAGATTCGGCCATCGCACTCGATATCGACGCAGGTCTGACGGACAGCTCGGAAGTTCTGACGATCACCATCTCAGGCGTTCCGGATGGCGCGACCCTGTCGGCTGGAACCGATAATGGTGACGGTACCTGGTCGCTGAGCCCGGACCAGCTTGAAGGTCTGACGATCACACCGGCTGAGGACTTCTCGGGCAGCTTTGATCTCGGTGTTACAGCGACTTCCGCCGATGGTGAGGATGTTGCCAGTGTTAGCGGTAACATCACCGTCGATGTTGCGGGTGTTGCTGATGCTCCGACGCTTGATGTCGCCGATGCATCGGGTTCTGAAGATTCAGCGATTGCATTGGATATCAATGCCGGTCTGACCGACAGCTCGGAAGTTCTGAGCGTAACGATCAGCGGTGTTCCGGACGGTGCAACCTTGTCGGCAGGTACCGACAATGGTGATGGCACCTGGACGCTGAACCCGGATCAGTTGGAAAGTCTGACAATCACACCGGCTGAAGATTTCAGCGGATCGTTTGATTTGGGCGTGACCGCGACCTCAACTGATGGCGAGGACGTCGCAACCACGACCGGGTCGATCACCGTTGATGTTGCGGGTGTTGCTGATGCGCCGACTTTGGATGTTGCGGATGCCTCTGGCTCCGAAGATTCTGCCATTGCGCTCGACATTGATGCTGGTCTCACGGATTCCAGCGAAGTTCTGACGGTAACGATCAGTGGTGTGCCAGATGGCGCGACCTTGTCTGCTGGGACCGATAATGGTGATGGTACCTGGTCGCTGAATCCGGACCAATTGGAAGGTCTGACGGTCACGCCGGCTGAAGACTTCTCGGGCAGCTTTGATCTTGGCGTGACCGCGACTTCCGCTGATGGCGATGACGTCGCAACGGCGACCGGCTCGATCACGGTTGATGTGGCGGGCGTTGCAGACGCCCCAACGCTTGACGTGGCTGACGCCAGTGGTTCTGAGGATTCCGCTATTGCATTGGATATCGACGCTGGTCTTACCGACAGCTCGGAAGTTCTCAGTGTCACGATCAGCGGCGTTCCGGACGGTGCGACCTTGTCGGCGGGTACCGATAACGGTGACGGCACCTGGACGCTGAACCCGGATCAGTTGGAAGGTCTGACGATTACGCCGGCTGATGACTTCAGTGGATCGTTTGATCTCGGAGTGACGGCAACCTCTGCCGATGGTGAGGATGTTGCGACCACAACCGGCAGCATCACGGTTGATGTAGCGGGTGTTGCTGACGCACCGACCCTTGATGTGTCCGATGCTTCCGGTAACGAAGATTCCGCCATTGCACTTGATATCGACGCAGGCCTGACGGACAGCTCGGAAGTTCTGTCGATCACGATTAGCGGTGTTCCCGACGGTGCGACCCTGTCGGCAGGTACGGATAATGGCGACGGTACCTGGACGTTGAACCCGGACCAGCTGGAAGGGCTGACAATCACTCCGGCTGAAGACTTCAGTGGATCGTTTGATCTCGGCGTTATAGCAACTTCCGCTGATGGCGATGACGTTGCGACGACAACCGGCAGCATCACGGTCGATGTGGCTGGTGTTGCCGATGCACCGACCTTGGATGTCGCAGATGCCTCTGGTTCTGAAGACAGTGCGATTGCGCTCGATATTGATGCAGGCCTGACGGACAGCTCTGAAGTTCTGACGGTAACGATCAGCGGCGTTCCAGATGGCGCGACCTTGTCGGCTGGTACCGATAATGGGGATGGCACCTGGACGCTGAGCCCGGATCAGTTGGAAGGGCTGACGATTACACCGGCTGAAGATTTCAGTGGATCGTTCGATCTGGGCGTGACCGCGACCTCTGCCGATGGTGACGACGTCGCGACGACCACGGGCAGCTTTACGGTTGATGTCGCGGGTGTTGCCGATGCGCCGACTTTGGATGTTGCGGATGCCTCTGGCTCCGAAGATTCTGCCATCGCGCTCGACATTGATGCTGGTCTGACGGATTCCAGCGAAACGCTGACGGTAACGATCTCCGGTGTTCCGGATGGGGCGACCTTGTCGGCTGGAACCGATAATGGTGACGGCACCTGGACGCTGAACCCGGTTCAGCTGGAAGGTCTGACGATCACACCTGCTGACAACTTCAGTGGATCGTTTGACCTTGGCGTCACCGCGACTTCCGCCGATGGCGATGACGTTGCGACCACGACCGGTTCGATCACAGTTGATGTGGCGGGTGTTGCAGACGCCCCGACGCTTGATGTGTCCGATGCTTCCGGCAACGAAGATAGCGCCATCGCGCTCGATATCGATGCAGGCCTGACGGACAGCTCGGAAGTTCTGAGTGTCACGATCAGCGGCGTTCCGGATGGCGCGACCTTGTCGGCTGGTACCGATAATGGTGATGGCACCTGGACACTGAGTCCGGATCAGCTGGAAGGTCTGACGGTCACGCTGGCTGAAGATTTCAGTGGCTCGTTTGACCTTGGTGTGACAGCACAATCTGCTGATGGTGAGGATGTTGCAACGACCAGTGGTTCAATCACGGTTGATGTGGCCGGTGTGGCTGATGCGCCGACGCTTGACGTAGCTGATGCTTCCGGCAATGAAGATTCCGCAATTGCATTGGATATTGATGCAGGCCTGACGGACAGCTCGGAAGTTTTGTCGATCACGATTAGCGGTGTTCCAGACGGCGCAACCTTGTCTGCGGGGACTGATAATGGTGATGGCACCTGGACGCTGAACCCGGACCAGTTGGAAGGTCTGACGATTACACCGGCTGAGGACTTCAGCGGGTCGTTTGACCTTGGTGTGACGGCGACTTCCGCTGATGGCGAGGATGTCGCCACCAGCACTGGTTCGATCACGGTTGATGTTGAGGGTGTTGCGGACGCTCCGACCCTTGATGTCGCAGATGCATTTGGCAATGAAGATTCCGCCATCGCGCTTGATATTGATGCAGGCCTGACGGATTCCAGTGAAGTTCTCAGCGTTACGATCAGTGGTGTACCGGACGGCGCAACCCTGTCGGCTGGTACGGATAACGGTGATGGCACCTGGACGCTGAACCCGGGCCAGTTGGAAGGTCTGACGATTACACCGGCTGATGATTTCAGTGGATCGTTTGATCTGGGCGTGACCGCGACTTCCGCTGATGGCGATGACGTTGCCACCACCACCGGCTCGATCACGGTTGATGTAACTGGTGTTGCCGATGCCCCGACGCTTGAAGTGTCTGATGCTTCCGGGAACGAAGATTCAGCGATTGCACTCGACATCGACGCCGGTCTGACCGACGGCTCGGAAGTTCTGAGTGTTACCATCTCGGGTGTTCCGGATGGCGCGACCTTGTCAGCTGGTACGAATAATGGTGACGGGACCTGGACGCTGAACCCGGATCAGTTGGAAGGTCTGACGATTACGCCGGCTGAGGACTTTAGCGGTTCGTTTGACCTTGGTGTGACGGCACAATCTGCTGATGGTGAAGACGTTGCAACGACCACGGGCAGCATTACGGTTGATGTTGCGGGTGTTGCTGACGCACCGACCCTTGATGTGTCCGATGCCAGTGGCTCTGAAGATTCTGCAATTGCACTCGACATCGACGCTGGCCTGACGGATAGCTCGGAAGTTCTGACGATCACGATCAGCGGCGTTCCGGACGGCGCGACCTTGTCGGCTGGTACGGACAATGGTGACGGCACCTGGACGCTGAGCCCGGATCAGCTCGAAGGACTGACGATCACGCCGGCTGAAGACTTCAGCGGATCGTTCGAGCTTGGCGTTACCGCGACTTCCGCCGATGGCGAGGATGTCGCAACCACGACCGGGTCGATCACCATTGATGTGGTGGGCGTTGCAGACGCCCCGACCCTTGATGTTGCTGATGCATCTGGCTCCGAGGACAGCGCAATTGCGCTCGACATCGATGCAGGCCTGACAGACAGCTCTGAAGTTTTGAGTGTCACGATCAGTGACGTTCCGGATGGTGCAACCCTGTCGGCAGGGACTGACAATGGTGATGGAACCTGGACGCTGAGCCCGGATCAGCTTGAAGGCCTGACGATTACGCCGCCGGAAGATTTCAGCGGAACGTTTGATCTTGGCGTCACGGCGACGTCGGTTGATGGCGAAGACGCGGCATCAACAACCGGATCGATCACGGTTGATGTTGCCGGCGTTGCCGATGCGCCGACACTTGAGACCGCGAACGCGTCGGGTACAGAAGACAGCGCCATTGCACTTGATATTGATGCGGGCCTGACCGACGGTTCCGAAACATTGACCATCACCATTTCCGGTGTGCCGGACGGGGCAAGCCTTTCGGCCGGTACCGATAATGGTGACGGCACCTGGACGCTGAATCCGGACCAGCTTGAAGGTCTGACGATCACGCCGGCTGAAGATTTCTCCGGCAGCTTTGATCTCGGTGTTACAGCGACTTCCGCCGATGGTGAAGACGTTGCAACGACGACTGGTTCGATCACGGTTGATGTGGCTGGCGTTGCTGATGCGCCGACTTTGGATGTCGCTGATGCTTCCGGTTCGGAAGACAGTGCAATTGCACTCGACATTGACGCGGGGCTTACAGACTCTAGCGAGACGCTGACGATTACCATCTCGGGTGTTCCTGACGGTGCAACCTTGTCGGCGGGTACCGATAATGGTGATGGCACCTGGACGCTGAATCCGGACCAGCTCGAAGGTCTGACGATCACACCGGCTGAAGACTTCAGCGGATCGTTTGATCTGGGCGTGACCGCGACTTCCGCTGATGGCGATGACGTTGCCACCACCACCGGCTCGATCACGGTTGATGTAACTGGTGTTGCCGATGCACCGACGCTTGATGTGTCCGATGCTTCCGGGAACGAAGATTCAGCGATTGCACTCGACATCGACGCCGGTCTGACCGACGGCTCGGAAGTTCTGAGTGTTACCATCTCGGGTGTTCCGGACGGCGCGACCTTGTCTGCCGGGACGGATAATGGTGACGGAACCTGGACCCTGAACCCGGATCAGCTTGAAGGTTTGACGATTACGCCGGCTGATGACTTCTCTGGCAGCTTTGATCTGGGTGTGAGAGCTCAGTCTGCGGATGGAGAAGATGTCGCAACGACGACCGGGTCGATTACCGTTGATGTTGCTGGTGTTGCGGATGCACCGACGCTTGAAGTGTCCGATGCTTCCGGCAACGAAGATTCAGCAATTGCATTGGATATTGATGCGGGTCTTACGGATTCCAGTGAAGTTCTGAGTGTCACGATCAGTGGTGTTCCGGACGGCGCGACCTTGTCGGCGGGTACGGACAATGGTGATGGCACCTGGACGTTGAACCCGGACCAGTTGGAAGGTCTGACGATCACCCCGGCTGAAGACTTCTCCGGCAGCTTTGATCTTGGCGTTACCGCGACTTCCGCCGATGGCGAAGATGTTGCGACGACCACCGGCTCGATCACCGTTGATGTCGCTGGTGTTTCAGACGCCCCGACGTTGGATGTGTCTGATGCATCTGGCTCTGAGGACAGCGCAATTGCGCTTGATATTGATGCAGGCCTAGCGGACAGCTCGGAAGTTCTGTCGATCACGATTAGCGGTGTTCCGGATGGTGCGACCTTGTCGGCTGGTACCGATAATGGTGATGGCACCTGGACGCTGAATCCGGATCAGTTGGAAGGTCTGACGATCACGCCAGCTGATGACTTCTCTGGCAGCTTCGATCTTGGTGTGACAGCGACTTCAGCGGATGGCGAAGATGTTGCGACCACCACGGGCAGCATCACCGTTGATGTTGCGGGTGTTGTGGATACTCCAACGCTTGACGTGGCTGATGCTTCGGGCTCCGAAGATTCCGCAATTGCGCTTGATATCGATGCGGGTCTGACGGATAGCTCGGAAGTTCTGTCGATCACGATTAGCGGCGTTCCCGATGGCGCGACCCTGTCGGCTGGTACCGACAATGGTGACGGCACTTGGACGCTGAATCCGGATCAGTTGGAAGGTCTGACAATCACGCCGGCTGAAGACTTCAGCGGATCGTTTGACCTTGGCGTTACCGCGACCTCTGCCGATGGCGAGGATGTTGCAACGACCACGGGCAGCATTACGGTTGATGTATCTGGCGTCGCAGATGCCCCGAGGCTTGATGTGGCTGATGCTTCGGGCAATGAAGATTCCGCAATTGCATTGGATATCGATGCGGGCCTTGCCGATTCCAGTGAAGTTCTCAGCGTTACGATCAGCGGCGTTCCGGACGGTGCTACCCTGTCGGCTGGTACCGATAATGGCGACGGTACCTGGACACTGAACCCGGATCAGTTGGAAGGCCTTACAATCACGCCAGCTGAAGATTTCAGCGGATCGTTCGATCTTGGCGTTACCGCGACTTCCGCCGATGGCGACGACGTCGCAACCACGACCGGCTCGATCACGGTTGATGTGGCCGGTGTGGCTGATGCGCCGGCGCTCGACGTAGCTGATGCTTCCGGCTCCGAGGACAGCGCAATTGCGCTTGATATTGATGCAGGTCTGACGGATAGCTCGGAAGTTCTGACGGTAACAATCAGTGGCGTTCCGGATGGTGCGACCTTGTCTGCAGGTACCGATAATGGAGACGGCACCTGGACACTGAGCCCGGATCAGCTTGAAGGTCTGACGATCACACCGGCTGAGGACTTCAGCGGATCGTTTGACCTTGGTGTGACCGCGACCTCTGCAGATGGTGAAGACGTTGCAACGACGACCGGGTCGATCACGGTTGATGTAGCGGGTGTTGCGGACGCGCCGACGCTTGACGTAGCTGATGCTTCCGGCAATGAAGATTCCGCAATTGCATTGGATATCGATGCGGGTCTGACGGATTCCAGTGAAGTTCTCAGCGTTACGATCAGCGGTGTTCCGGATGGTGCGACCCTGTCGGCCGGGACGGACAATGGCGATGGCACCTGGACGCTGAACCCGGACCAGTTGGAAGGTCTGACGATCACACCGGCAGAGGACTTCAGCGGATCGTTTGATCTTGGTCTTACCGCGACTTCCGCCAATGGTAACGATGTTGCAACTACCACCGGCTTGATCACCGTTGATGTCTCCGCTATAGCGGATGCGCCGTCCCTGACTGTTTCGATTGGGGAGGGAACGCCAACCGGTGGGGGGACTGGCGGGGGCCAGAACGACTTTGTCGATAATGGCAGTTCCAATCATCAGGGCACCGGTGGCGATGATACATTTGTCATCGACCGTGACCTGAACATGAACGAGAATTTTGATCTGCAGGGCGGTAATGATCAGGTCATCCTGAATGGCGATACCAATCTGGGGAACAATATCCGTCTTGGCGATGGCAATGACAGCCTGACAATCAAGGGCGATATCGGCGAGACATCGGCCGTGGATGGCGGTTCGGGTAGTGATGTCCTGTATCTTGGCAAGGCATCCACTTCCTATTCCCTGCAGAACTTCACCAACAATCAGGGCGTCATCAATACACAGATCATTGATCTGGATACCGGCAAAACCCTGACCGTCAATCAGATCGAGGCGATTTCGTTTGGTGACGGCGTCGTGGTTGGAAATGCCGATCTGGTCCAGGCCCCTGAAACAGGCGGCATTTCATATCCGGTAACCATCGAAGCAGCCCTGAATGATGCCGATGGTTCGGAAAGCCTGAGCATTACCATCACCGGGGTCCCTGAAGGTGCGACCCTGAGTGCCGGTACGCAAAATGAAGATGGCAGCTGGAGCCTTGATCCTGATGATCTTGAGGGGCTGACGCTGACCACGCCGTCGGACTTTGAAGGCAGCATTGATCTTGTTGTTACGGCAACGGCAACCGATGGTACGGACACCAATTCGGTATCGGTAAGCCGCAGCATCGCAGTAGATGATGTCGCAAATGCCCCGGCGCTTGAGACTTCGGATGCCTCGGGCAATGAAGACAGTGCGATCGCGCTTGATATTGATGCTGCCCTGACCGATAGCGCGGAAACACTTACCGTCACGATTTCGGGCGTGCCCGATGGAGCAACCCTGTCGGCCGGAACCGATAATGGTGACGGCACCTGGACGCTGAGCCCGGATCAACTTGAAGGTCTGACGATCACGCCGCCGGAAGATTTCAGCGGAACGTTTGATCTTGGCGTCACGGCGACGTCGGTTGATGGCGAAGACGCGGCATCGACAACTGGCTCGATTACGGTTGATGTTGCCGGTGTCGCCGATGCACCGACACTTGAGACCGCGAACGCGTCGGGTACAGAAGACAGCGCCATTGCACTTGATATTGATGCGGGCCTGACCGACAGTTCCGAAACATTGACCATTACCATTTCCGGTGTGCCGGAAGGGGCAAGCCTGTCGGCCGGTACCGATAATGGCGATGGCACCTGGTCACTGACCTCAGACGACCTTGAAGGCCTGACGATTACCCCGCCGGAAGATTTCAGCGGCAGTTTCGATCTGGAAATCACGGCAAGCACACAGGATGGTGTGGATATCGCCAGCGTGACAGACACCGTGATGGTCAATGTCATTGGGGATGCTGATCTGCCGACACTTGATGTGTCCGACGCATTGGGCAACGAAGATAGTGCCATTGCGCTTGATATTGACGCTGGTCTCACGGATTTCAGCGAAGTTCTGTCGATCACGATCAGTGGTGTTCCGGATGGCGCGACCCTGTCGGCTGGGACTGACAATGGCGACGGCACCTGGACGCTGAACCCGGAACAGTTGGAAGGCCTGACGATCACGCCTGCTGAGGACTTCAGTGGGTCGTTTGACCTTGGTGTGACAGCGACTTCAACTGATGGTGAAGACGTCGCAACGACGACCGGCTCGATCACGGTTGATGTGGCGGGCGTTGCGGATGCGCCGACGCTTGATGTCGCTGATGCTTCCGGTTCGGAAGACAGTGCAATTGCACTTGATATCGACGCTGGACTGACCGACAGCTCGGAAGTTCTAAGCGTCACCATCTCCGGCATTCCGGACGGTGCGACCTTGTCTGCGGGTACCGATAATGGCGATGGTACCTGGACGCTGAGCCCGGACCAGTTGGAAGGTCTGACGATTACCCCGGCGGAGGACTTCAGCGGATCGTTTGATCTCGGTGTGACGGCGACTTCAGCTGATGGCGAAGACGTCGCAACTACGACCGGTTCGATCACGGTTGATGTTGCGGGCGTTGCGGATGCACCGACGCTGGATGTGAGTGATGCCTCTGGTTCTGAAGATAGCGCCATTGCACTCGATATTGATGCAGGCCTGACGGACGGCTCGGAAGTTCTGAGTGTAACGATCTCTGGCGTTCCGGACGGTGCGACTTTGTCGGCGGGTACGGACAATGGCGACGGCACCTGGACGCTGAGCCCGAACCAGTTGGAAGGCCTGACGATCACGCCGGCTGAGGACTTCAGTGGATCGTTCGAGATTGGTGTGACCGCGACCTCAGCGGATGGCGAAGATGTAGCGACGACCACGGGCAGCATCACGGTTGATGTTGCGGGTGTGGCGGACGCGCCGACTTTGACGGTCTCGAATGCCAGTGGTGGCGAGGGCAGTGCCATCAGCCTTGCGATTGCAGCAGGGCTAACCGATGCATCCGAAATTCTGTCGGTAACGATTGCCGGTGTGCCCGATGGCGCAAGTCTGTCGGCCGGAACCGATAACGGTGATGGCACCTGGACCTTGTCGGCGTCCCAGCTTTCCGGGCTGAAGATCACGCCCGCGGACAATTATTCGGGCAATTTTGATCTGACGGTGACCGCGACCTCGGTTGATGGAGCTGACAGTGCAAGCATTTCGCAGAACCTTCAGGTTGAGGTCATTGATAACCCGAACGAGACCGTAATTGGCACGGACGGCACCGACCGCATCACGACCGGTGATGGCGATGACTACATCAACGCCAAAAGCGGGCACGACACCATCAGCTCCGGTGGAGGTGCCGACACGGTTTATGGTGGCGGCGGCAATGACATCATCGATAGTGGCGGCGGCGATGACAGGGTCTTTGGCGGCAGCGGCAAGGACACGATTACCGGTGGTGCCGGGGATGATTACATCAATGCCGGTGGTTCGCATGACACTGTCGATGGCGGTGAAGGCAATGACACCATCTTTGGCGGCGGCGGCAAAGACACGATTACCGGCGGTGCCGGGGATGATTACATCGATGCCGGAAGTTCAAGCGACACTGTTGATGGTGGTGCGGGCAACGACACCATCCTTGGCGGCAGCGGTCATGACACCCTTGATGGCGGTGAGGGCACCGATACGCTGTATGGCGGGAATTCGAACGATATCCTGATCGGGTCGGGCGATGACAAGCTGTATGGCGAATCCGGATCGGATGAAATCCGCTATACGGTCGATCTGACCGGCGAGGGGACGGGCATTGTTGATGGTGGCAGCCAGACCGATACCCTGAAGCTGTATCTGACCTCGGAACAGCTTTCGGGCGATGGTGTCCTTGATGCGCTTCAGGATTTGCAGGACCACATTGCATCTGGCGGTGAGGGCAGCCTTACGCTTGAGGCACTGGGTGTTGAAGTCGACAATGTCGAAAATCTTGAAATCTATGTCGATGGCGAACTTTATGACCCGTCTGCAGAAAGCCCGACCCTGTCGGTTGCCGATGCAAGCGGCAATGAAGATACAAGCATTTCGCTTGATATTGCTGCCGGGCTGAATGACAGCACCGAAACGCTGACGATCACGATTTCGGGCGTTCCGGACGGGGCGACTTTGTCGGCCGGAACCGACAATGGTGATGGCACCTGGACGCTGAACTCGGACCAGCTTGAAGGTCTGACGATCACACCGCCCGATGATTATTCCGGGTCGTTTGATCTGTCGGTTACCGCCGTTTCAACGTCTGGTGCTGACAGTACATCAACCAGTGACGTCATCACGGTTGATGTGGCCGGGGTTGCCGATATGCCAAGTCTTGAGGTTGCCGATGCATCGGGCAACGAGGACAGCGCGATCAGCCTTGATATCAGTGCCGGGTTGAGCGACGCGTCCGAAATCCTTTCGATCACGATTTCCGGTGTACCCGACGGGGCAACCCTGTCGGCCGGAACCGATAATGGTGATGGTACCTGGACCCTGTCGGCAGGCGATCTTGACGGCCTGACCATCACACCGCCCGAAGATTATTCCGGCGGGTTTGATCTGGATGTGACGGTCACATCGACCGATGGCAATGACACATCAAGCATCAGTGACACCATCACGGTTGGTGTGACCGCGGTTGCCGATGCGCCTGACCTTGCGGTTTCCGACGCATCGGGCAATGAAGACAGCGCGATCAGTCTTGATATCAGTGCCGGGCTTGGCGACGCATCCGAAACCCTGTCGGTGACGATTTCGGGTGTACCCGATGGGGCGACCCTGTCGGCCGGAACCGATAATGGTGATGGCACCTGGACCCTGTCGGCAGGCGATCTTGACGGTCTGAGCATCACGCCGCCCGATGACTATTCCGGATCGTTCGATCTGAACGTCACGGTGACATCAACCGATGGCAATGACAGTGCAAGTGTCAATGACACCATTACTGTGGACGTTGCCGGCGTTGCCGATACACCAACGCTTGAGGTGTCTGACGCCAGCGGGGATGAAGGCAACAGTGTTCCGCTTGATATTGATGCTGCGGTTACGGACAGCAGTGAAACCCTGTCGGTGACGATTTCCGGTGTACCCGATGGCGCACGCCTGTCGGCCGGAACCAATAACGGCGATGGAAGCTGGACGCTTGGGGCTGCACAGCTGGTCGGGCTGACCATCACCGCGGCAAGCGACTATTCCGGTACGTTCGAACTGACGGTGTCTGTTCAGTCCCGGGATGGTGACGATACGGCAACGACAACGGCCATTCTGGAAGTCACGATCGAAGAACTGGCAGACAGCAACGAAACCCTGTGGGGGACGGATGCCAATGAAACCTTCGAAACCGGTTCGGGCAACGATACCATCGGTGCCGGTGGCGGTCATGACACGGTATCGACCAATGTCGGCAATGACACGATCTGGGGCGGGAATGGCAATGATGTGATCTATGCCGGGGACGGTGATGACAGTGTCACCGGTGATGACGGCCATGATTATATAGATGCCGGTTCCGGCAATGACACGGTGCATGGCGGCGAAGGCAACAACACCATCTATGGCGGTGCCGGCAATGATTACATCACGGCCGGAAGCGGTCATGACAAGATCTTTGCCAGCGATGGTGACAACATCATTTATGCCAATGAAGGCAATAACTATATCGAAACCGGTGACGGCAAGGACACCCTGTATGCCGGCGGTGGCAATGACACGATCATTGGCGGCGACGGTGACAACTTTGTCAGTGCGGGCGAAGGCCGCAATGTCGTCTGGACCGGCACCGGGAATGACACGATCAGCAGCGGCTCTGGCGACGACATCATCTATGACGAAGGCGGAGATAACAAAATCTCTGCCGGTGAGGGGCGCAATACCGTCTGGACCGGCGCAGGAGACGACAGCATCAGTGTCGGTTCCGGCGATGACAAAATCTTTGCCGGAGACGGCAACAACACCATCGGCGCTGGCGAGGGTCGCAACTATATCGAAACCGGCAGCGGCAATGACTCCATCACGGCGGGCAGTGACAATGACACGGTCTCGGCCGGGTCGGGCAACGACAATATCGACGTTGGCAGCGGCAAAAACACCGTCTGGGGCGGGGATGGCAACGACTCCATCCATGGGGCCTGGGGCGATGACACCTTCCTTGGCGGCGATGGCAATGACATTCTTAATGCCGATGGTGGTGACAACTATTTCGATGGTGGTTCTGGCAATGACACCCTGACCGGGGGCTGGGGCAAGGATACGTTCTATGGCGGGTCGGGCAACGACACACTCGATAGCGGTGGCGGTGACGACAAGCTGTATGGCGAAGAAGGCGACGACACCCTTTCGGGCGGTGCCGGGCGCGATACGCTAAGTGGCGGGGACGGTAACGATCTTCTGCTTGGCGGGGATGACGACGATACGCTGATAGGCGGCATCGGGGATGATACCCTGTATGGCGGCGGCGGTTCGGATCTGTTCATCTTTAATATGGGCGATGGCAAGGACCATGTAGATGGTGGTGCCAACGGCTGGACGACCGATACTATCGAATTGCATGGTGTTGGGGGTGGCCATCTCGATTCGTGTGACTGGACCCTGATTCTTGATGAAGGGACAATCACCGATTCGAAGAAACACTCGCTTGAACTTTCCACCGATTCGTCGGGAACCATCGTCTTTTCGGATGGTTCTGAGTTGACTTTCTCCAATGTCGAACGTATCGAGTGGTAACGAATTCACATTTCGGGTGCCGTCGGGACGAAATCCCGGCGGCATTGCCGGTTTTCTGGGGGGAATCACCCTGTCACGAGTTGACAGCCATTGTGTGAAGCCCTATACAGCGGACCTCGAATTTTATCGGATTACCTTATTTAGAACGGAGTAAGTGCAGTGAAGCGCACCTACCAGCCAAGCAAACTCGTACGGAAACGCCGCCACGGCTTCCGTTCCCGCAGCGCGACCGTCGGTGGCCGCCGTGTGCTGACCGCACGCCGCGCCAAGGGCCGCAAGCGTCTGTCGGCCTAATGTTGTGACCATTTCGGTGGAACGCCTTAAAAAGCGTGCGGAATTCCTCCGTGTTGCGGGCACCCGCCGAAAATGGGTTACACAAGGGTTGATCCTTCAGGGCGCACCGCGCCCGGGGATCAAGCCGGATACAGAATACGCCGGTGAAGATCGATTCGCACGAGTCGGATTTACCGTCACCAAAAAGGTGGGAAAGGCCGTCGTCCGCAATCGCGTTCGGCGGCGTTTGCGTGCTGTGGCAGAGCAATTGATGAGCGAACTCGCATTACCCGGTTGGGATTATGTCGTGATCGGTCGTGCCCAAACCATTGATCGGCCGTTTGACAAGCTGATTGATGATATGAAGTTTGCTCTGCGTCGGGTTCCTGATGCCAAACCGTCAGCACCGGATTCGCGCCGTCCCCGCAAGGGTCGCGGTGGCAATCCGTCCAGTGCCCAGACAAAGGCAGGAGGCCAGTCAAAATGACCTCCCGGACTCCCGCACCCGGTTTCGTAGCCCGTCTTCTTCAAATCGCTGTTCGCGGTTACCAGCTGTTTTTGTCGCCTTATATCGGGTGGTCCTGTCGCTATCAGCCGACCTGTTCGGCATTTATGATAGAAGCATTGGCCCGTCACGGGGCAATAAAAGGCGGCTGGATGGGATTTAAACGGATAATGCGTTGCCATCCATGGGGTGGTCATGGTTATGATCCCGTGCCCGGATGTGGCTGCGAACAAAACAAAGCGTCGTCGGACGGTGAAAACCGGTCCCCGGCGCTTTCGTCATGTAAATAGAATAAGCGGTCGGCGCGTGCTGGCTGAGCAAAGCGGAAAGAGGCGATGAACGAACAACGTAACCTGTGGGTGGCAATTGCATCGGCAGTTGTGATTCTTATCGGGTGGCAATTCTTCTTTGCGCCGGAGCCTGATACCCAGGTTCGTGAGGCGCAAGTTCGTGAACAGCTTGATGCAAACGGCACCAACACGCCGCAGGTATCAAACGGTACACCGCGTGTACCGGGCGGTGGACCGGCAGTGCCGACAGTCAAACGTGAAGATGCACTGGCGAAATCGCCACGCATCGCGATTGATACCCCGCGCATCGAAGGTTCGATTCGCCTTGTTGGCGGCGTGATCGACGATATCCAGCTTCAGGATTATCGCGAGACCGAAGAACCCGACAGCCCGCTGATCCATGTTCTGAACCCGACCGGCAGCGATGATGCCTATTTCGCCGAATTCGGCTGGGTCGGCGCTGACAGGAACATCGCCCTTCCCAACAGCGACACCCGCTGGACGGCAAGCAGCGACAAGCTGACCTCGGAAACCCCGGTTGTCCTGTCCTGGGACAACGGTGCGGGCCTGACCTTCAAACGTGAAATCGCCATTGACGAGAACTATCTGTTCACCGTCAAACAGTCGGTCGAAAACAATAGCGGTGCGGAAGTTACCCTGCATCCCTATGGTCTGATTTCGCGCAAGGGCATGCCCCATACATCGGGCTTTGCCGTTTTGCATGAAGGCCCGATTGGCGTCATCAATGGCAGCCTTGAGGAATACAAATACGATTCCCTTGCCGATGATGGTGCGGTTGAAGAAACCACCACCGGCGGCTGGCTTGGTTTCTCGGACAAATATTGGCTGGTCGCGCTGGCGCCGGCATCTGATGAACAGATGACCACGCGCTTTAGCCACCATATCGATAACAATACCGACAAGTTCCAGACTGATTACCTTGGTTCGGCCCGCACGGTTGCCGATGGTGCGTCCGCATCCTCGGAAAGCCGCCTGTTTGCGGGTGCCAAGGAATACAACCTGCTGGTCGAATATCAGGATGAATTTTCGATCAAGCTTCTGGACCGTGCGATCGACTTTGGCTGGTTCTGGTTCCTGACCATTCCGTTCTTTGAAATGCTGCAGTGGATCAACCATCTGGTTGGCAACTTCGGCGTTGCCATTCTTCTGCTGACGGTTCTGGTCAAGGCCGTGATGTTCCCGCTGGCGAACAAGTCGTACAAATCCATGAGTGCGATGAAAAAGCTTCAGCCGAAAATCACGGCGATGCGCGAACAGTTCAAGGATGACCGTCAACGTCAGCAGCAGGAAATGATGGCGCTTTACAAGCGCGAGAAGATCAACCCGGCTTCGGGCTGTCTGCCGATTATTGTTCAGATCCCGGTCTTCTTTGCGCTCTACAAGACCCTGTTTGTGAACATTGAAATGCGCCATGCGCCATTCTTTGGCTGGATCCAGGACTTGTCCGCACCGGATCCGACCACGATCTTCAACCTGTTTGGCCTGATCCCGTGGGATCCGCCCCAGATGTTGATGATTGGTGTCTGGCCGCTGATCATGGGTCTTACCATGTATCTGCAGCAGAAACTGAACCCGGCACCGGCCGATCCGACCCAGGCGAAGATCATGATGTTCCTGCCGTTCATCTTTACCTTCATGCTGGCAAGTTTCCCGGCTGGTCTGGTGATCTACTGGGCATGGAACAACACGCTGTCGATCATTCAGCAGCGCTACATCATGTACAAGATGGGGGTTTAACCCCCATCTACCCTTTACGGGTTTATCTTCCCTTCGGGGGAAAATCCCCGCCAGTTCGGGGAAGGAATGACAATGACACAAGAAAATTTGCCCTCGGATACTGCTATTCCGAAGCATGAAGACTCAGTAATCGAAGCCGGGCGGAAGCTTTTTAGCCGCCCGGTTAACTTCGTTCTTGGTGTGGCGCAGCTCGAACAGTTGCCGCCCGAGGAAAAAACAGAAATCTGTTTTGCCGGACGTTCCAATGTCGGCAAGTCCAGCCTGATCAATGCGATCACGGGCCGCAAGGACATTGCCCGGACGTCAAACACGCCGGGACGTACCCAGCAGCTGAACTATTTTGATCTGGATGGCGCGTGCTATGTCGTCGATTTGCCGGGCTATGGTTTTGCCCAGGCGCCAAAGGATATCGTCGATACTTGGCATGCACTGATCAAACAGTATCTGCGCGGGCGTGTGACCCTGCGTCGTGTGTTCGTGCTGATTGATTCCAGGCACGGCTTCAAAAAGGCCGATCTGGACATGATGAAGCTGCTTGATGAGTCAGCGGTGCCTTATCAGGTTGTGCTGACCAAGTCGGACAAGCTAAAAAAGGGACAGCTTGAAAAACGCATCAAGGAAGTGGTCGATGCCCTGGTGAAACACCCGGCCGCCTTGCCACAGATTTTTGCGACATCAAGTGAGAAGAATACCGGACTTGCGGAATTGCGGGCAGAAATATCCACGCTGCTGTAACATCGTCAGGTTCATCGCTTAATTATGGGGAAGTGAGATGAACGAAGAAATCCGTTCTGAAGAAGACCAATCGGAATCCAGCGCATACCGGACGCTGGCACGTGCCAAAGTCCTTTCCGAGGCTCTTCCCTATATGCGACGATTTAACGGTCAGACGATCGTGATCAAGTATGGCGGCCACGCGATGGGTGACCCGGAACTGGCCCGCCTGTTTGCCCAGGATATGGTGTTGCTCAAGCAGGTCGGCATGAACCCGATCGTGGTGCATGGCGGTGGTCCGCAGATCGGCCAGATGCTCAAGCAGCTCAATATCCAGTCGGAATTTGTCGACGGTCTTCGTGTGACCGATCAGCAAACCATCGACGTTGTCGAAATGGTTCTGGCCGGCAAGATCAACAAGGAAATCGTTTCCAACATCAATGCCGCTGGCGGTATCGGTGTCGGTCTGTGCGGCAAGGATGCGCATCTGATCACGGCGCGCAAACTGACCCGGACCAAGCGCGACCCGGAAAGCAACATCGAAAAGGTGCTTGATCTGGGCTTTGTCGGTGAACCGGCAAAGGTCAATCCGCATGTGCTTGATTGCTTCATCAATACCGACATTATCCCGGTCATCTCACCGATCGGTGTTGGCGAGGATGGTCAGACCTATAACATCAACGCCGATACGGCGGCCGGGGCGATTGCCAAGGCGGTCGGTGCGCGTCGTCTTTATATGCTGACCGATGTGAAGGGCATTCTTGATAAGGATAAAAACCTTGTAAGGGATGCCGATACCGACCACATCAACGAGATGATTGGCGATGGCACCATTCAGGGTGGCATGATCCCGAAAACCGAAACCTGCATGGATGCGGTACAGAACGGGGTCGAGGCCGCCGTGATTGTCGATGGGCGTGCCCCCCATGCCGTGTTGCTGGAACTGTTCACCGAACGCGGTGCCGGGACCATGATCCGCGGGAACTGATCAACGGGTACCGGTCCTGTCAATCTGGCTTGAATGATCAGCCGGACGGGCGGGACCGGATCCCTGCAATGAACCACCACTTTCGTATAGTTTCCCGCGACGGATATCGGGTTCCGTGATATGTTGATGCGCAGATTTACGCCGTTCTGGCGTAGTGCATTGACATGATTACCGAAAACGAGCCGGAGCAACCGTGGTGACGACGACGGACCAACAGATAACCCGTCATTGGGAATATGCGGATGCGACTTTAAGGGCTCTGCGCGAGCGCGGCCTGCGCCCCACGCCAGAGCTGTACCATGTATGGTTCGTCTATTTCGCCGAAGAAAATCCCGAAATCTTGCGCGTCATTGATGCGGTCCAGGCCAGCGGCGACCAACTTGCCGAAGACACCCTGCTTCAGCTTTATTACCGTTATATCTTTGACCGTCAGGCTGCCGATTTCCTGCAACGTGGCATGGAAGACTTTTCCGAGCTGGTGGAAAACAGCGACGAATGTCTGAGTACGGCGCGTGCCGGTCTTGGCAAATATGGCGATCTTCTTGGCCGGTCACTTGCGACCCTTAAGGATCACCGCGAACTAAGCCCGATCCTGACCGAGGTCATCGATCAAACCGATCAGATGCGCCAGACGATCGACGGTTTGCACAAGCGCCTTGATAGCTATCTGAGCCGCGTTGCCATGTTGCAGCGTGAACTCGATGAAACCCGCGAGCGATCCTATACCGACGGCCTGACGCGGGTGTCCAACCGCATGTATTTCGAAGAACAGCTGACCTTGCTGGCGGCGGAATATGATGCATCTGATCATCCCGAACCGTTTTGTGTGATGATGGTCGATCTTGATCAGTTCAAATCGGTTAATGACCGGTTCGGGCATCGCATCGGGGATGAAATTCTGGTTCTGATTGCTTCGATGCTGAAGGCTAATATCAAGGGGCGGGACATTGTTGCGCGTTATGGCGGTGATGAATTTGCCATCCTGCTGCCCCAGACGCCGCTTGGCGATGCCATGGCGCTGGCCGAAGATATGAGCAAACGCATCGCCGCACGCGAAATCAAGGCCAAGAGTTCCGGGACATCCTATGGCCAGATGACCATTTCGGTCGGTGCTGCGGAATATATCGCCAATGAAGGCGGTGCAAAGCTGATTGATCGTGCCGACAGTGCCCTTTATCGCGCCAAGAAGAATGGCCGGAACCGGAATTTCGCCGCCGAGTGACACGGGTTCTACTGTCGATTGGGGCAATGGGCGTGGTTTTGCACTTCAATGCATGTGTGCCATGACGGTGGCAGACTTGCATTGAAGCGTTCAAAAGCGTATGTAACCAGCGCCCGGCATGGTCTGATGACTGTGCCGGGCGTTCCGCACTTGCAGTCATCAACAATGTTGCGCAGGCGCAGAGTTTCCCGAACCAACAACAGATCGCAGAATGCAAAGCACCAAAGAGCCGCGCGTAGTTACATTTGGATGTCGCCTGAACACCTATGAATCCGAGGTGATGCGCGACCATGCCAAAAATGCCGGCCTTGATGATGCGATCATTATCAATACCTGTGCGGTCACGACCGAGGCCGAACGTCAGGCGCGGCAAAGCATCCGCCGCCTGCGCCGGGAAAACCCCGATGCCAAGATCTTCGTGACCGGGTGTGCTGTTCAGGTCAATCCCGACAAATTCGCCAAAATGACCGAGATCGACCGCATCTTTGGCAATGACGCCAAGATGAAGGCCGAAACGTTCCTTATGCCCGAACATGAACGCGTTGTCGTCAATGACATCATGTCGGTCGAAGAAACGGCAAGTCATCTGGTCTCGGGGTTCGAGGGCCGCGCACGCGCCTTCGTACAGGTTCAAAACGGCTGTGATCACCGCTGCACCTTCTGCATTATCCCTTATGGTCGTGGAAATTCGCGTTCTGTGCCGATGGGTGAAATTGTCAGCCAGGTGCGCGAACTGGTCGCCAACGGGTATGGCGAAGTCGTCCTGACCGGGGTTGATATCACGTCCTATGGGCATGATCTTCCGGGGCAGCCGACATTGGGCCAGATGTCGCGCCGGCTTCTGGCACAGGTGCCCGAACTGCCGCGTTTGCGCATTTCATCAATTGACCCGGTCGAGGTGGACGAAGACCTGTTTCGTCTGATCGAAACCGAACCGCGTCTGATGCCGCATATGCATATCAGCTTGCAGGCAGGCGATGACATGGTGCTCAAACGCATGAAACGCCGCCATCTGCGTCAGGATGTGGTCGATTTCTGTCAAAAAGTTCGCCAATTGCGCCCGGATGTGACATTCGGCGCCGATATCATTGCCGGTTTCCCGACCGAAACCGACGAAATGGCGGATAACACCCTGCGTCTGGTTGATGAGTGCGGTCTGATTTATCTGCATGTCTTCCCGTATTCCGCACGTCCGGGGACCCCGGCGGCACGGATGCCCCAGGTGCCCAAAGACCTGCGCAAGGAACGGGCAAGTGCACTGCGCGAAGCAGGTGATATTCAGCTCAACAAATTCCTGCAATCACGCATCGGCATGATCGAGAATGTGTTGGTCGAAAAGGAAAATACCGGTCATACCGAGCATTTTGCTCCCGTTCTGCTTGATCGCGTGATAGAACCGGGCTCAATAGCCAAGGCCAAGGTAACCGGCCTTGAAGATGGAAAACTGATAGCGGAGCTTGTGGGATGAGTGAAGAGGGGAAGAAAAGCTGGTTTAGCCGCCTGAAAGACGGGCTGAAGCGGTCCTCCTCAAAACTGACCACCGGGATTGCCGATATCTTCACCAAGCGCCGTCTTGACGACGATGCGCTTGAAGAATTCGAAGATCTTCTGATTACATCGGATCTGGGTGTTACGACCGCTGCCAAGCTGAGCGCGGAACTGGCCAAGACCCGTTTCGACAAGGAAGTTGATTCCGCTGAAATCCAGGAATTCATCGCCGACGAAGTCGCCAAAATCCTTGATCCGGTTGCCAGGCCGCTGGTTATTGACGCGACCAAGAAGCCGCATGTGGTTCTTGTTGTCGGGGTCAACGGATCGGGCAAGACCACGACGATCGGCAAACTTGCCAAGACCTATAAGGATCAGGGGCTCAAGGTCATGATGGCGGCGGGCGATACATTCCGTGCCGCCGCGGTCGAGCAGCTTAAAGTCTGGGGCGAACGCACCGATTGCCCGGTGATTGCGCGCGATACCGGCGCGGATGCCGCGGGCCTTGCCTTTGACGCGATCGATCAGGCACAGCGTGAAGGTTACGACCTGTTGCTGATTGATACTGCCGGTCGCCTTCAGAACAAGGCACATCTGATGGATGAGCTTAAAAAGATCGTTCGCGTGATCAAGAAACGTGATGACAGTGCGCCGCATGACACGCTTCTGGTGCTTGATGCAACGACCGGTCAGAACGCCCATTCCCAGGTCGAAACCTTTGGCGAGGCCACCGATGTCTCGGGCCTGATCGTGACCAAACTTGATGGCACGGCCAAGGGCGGCGTTGTCGTCGCGCTGGCTGAAAAATTCGGCAAGCCAGTTCATGCCATCGGCGTTGGCGAAGCGGCCGAAGATCTGCGTCCGTTCGAAGCCAAATCATTCGCCCGCAGTTTGGCCGGGCTTTCCGACTGATTTAAACGCACTGTTTCCCAAATCAAAAGGCAGCCCCGCGGGGCTGCCTTTTTGCGTCAGAATTTCGCGATGATATCGCCGATCGACTTTCGGAAATTTGCGATTTCCTGTGTCAGGGTCGCAATCTGCTTTTTCAGCTCATCTGGCAATGCATTCTGGTCAAGATGGTCCAGTTCGGCGGCAAGTTCCTTTGCACGGTGATCAAGCCCGTTTGCAAGGCGCTGGTCGGCATTGTCAAACAGCCACTCCATCACGCGGTCCCGAAGTTCTTCAAGGCTGTGCAAATCCGGATCGGGTGACGGTGCGGTGATCCCGAAGGGCCGCAAGCTTAATTCCAGCTGACGATACAGGTCGCGCAATGTGCGCGTGCTGTCATGACAAAGCGATTTGAGCTGGCCGTCATGAACAACCGGCAGGATGGCTTCAAGGCGCAAGGTGAAATCAACCGTGTCACGCACGACGTCATTGATTTCATTTTGCTGGTCGATGGTTTCGGGCATGTCGCTGCGATTGCGTTTTTCTTCAGCGACATAGCTGTTCGGGGCGAAAACCGGCAGCGCACCGGCGCGCAGGGTAAAGCGGGCCGGCAATTTACCGATGATTTCACCATCGGCAAGGATCGGCGCGCCATCTTCGCCCTCGATCGTGATGTCGTCGCATTCCATGGTCAGCGCATAGCTGCTGTTATCGACCGAGCCAAATAAAAGTTCGGCGGCGATATCAAGACCACTAAGTGTGTCGACACTGTCGCGAATGGCAAACATGTGCAAAAGACCGTCTTCCGGGCTTTTGGATTCGCTCGGACGCAGGCCGCCGCCAAAATACCGACCATTGGTAATGGTCAGCTGGCGCAGCTTCATTTTTTGCGGTTTCTCATCGCCGCAGGTAATCGTCAGATCCAGCGGATCCATTTCGTGCCAGCTTTGCCAATTGGCAACGGCATAGCTGATTGCGCCCAGGGTACGCTTAAGATCGGGATTGATCCGTTTGCGCGCATCGGCCGGAACACCGATGCTGGCCGCATTGATAAAGCTGTGGTCATTGACCCGCCCGACATCCAGCATCCTGATCTGACCATGAATGGCAGCGCGCGCGGCATCAACCAGATCATCGGGCAGGCCAAGGGTCCGTGCAAAGTCGTTTGCCGTGCCAAGCGGTACGGGGATCAGAACGGTCCCGGTTTCAATGACGGTTTCAAGAACCGCATTGATGGTGCCATCCCCGCCACCCACAGCGACAATGTCACCGGGTTTGGCAGTGGATTTCAGGTGTTTGCAAATATCATCCGGATTGTCACACAGCGTAAGATCGGTCTGATAACCGGCATCTTCGAACACGGTGCGCAGGGGTTCTGCGCCATTGGTACGCCAGTCATCAGGCAACTTTTTGCGGGTTAACAGCAAATGTACCTTACCGGTCAGATCGGAACTTTTCACGGCAATGGACTTTCACAAGATGAGAGGGGCTGGGGGCGAACCGGCGCCACCAGGCGCCGGTTCATAATATATGTATCAGGAAATCGTTGCGCGCAGCATCCAGGCTGCTTCTTCATGCACGCCGATACGTTCGGTCAGAAGATCGGCGGTTTTTACGTCATCGACTTCCTCGGCTGCGGCAACGCCGTCACGGATCAGGCGGGCCATTTTTTCGTGGTCATCAACAAGCTCGGCAACCATGTCATTGGTTTCAAGCAGCTTATCCTGATCAGAAATGACAGAATTTTCCATCATTTCCTTAAGACCGGTCGGTGCTGCAAAGCCGATGGCGCGAATACGTTCGGCCATATCGTCAATGGCGGCATGCAGGTCTTCATACTGCTCTTCGGTCATTTTATGCAGCGAATAGAAGGCCGGGCCGACCACGTTCCAGTGAACACCGCGCATTTTGGCATAGAGTACGTGCGACGAGCCAATGATCTGGGTCAGCATCGTGGCCAGTTCGCGGCGATCCTTGCGGTTCACGCCGGTTTCGACGGGAAATTCCTTTGCAACGGTCTGCATACTGCTATGTGCCATTTTAAAACTCCTTTGGTTTTGAGGCGCCCCCGCACGGCACGATATATATATGTCATGTGCCTTATTGCGATTTGGCGGGGCCGCTTTGACCATATAAACGTTGGCCTTTTTCAAAAGTTCCATGAAATAAAATCACCATAATTGGAACATTCTTTTGCACCATCCGTTTGTCAGTGTAAGCAGCGCGCAAGTAATTGTGCTGCCTATTATGAATAAGGAGGTTGTGATGTTGAGCAAGAAAACGCTGATGATTGGTACTGTACTTATGTCGATGGGTGTTGCGGTTCCGGCCTATGCCGGTTCGGCGAATGCCACCGACGCATCGGGCACGATCAAGACCGATGATGCAATGAAGTCGGACGCCAACAAGCTGGGCGACAAGATTGCGGCCCAGTATGAAGAAGCCAAAGACTTCACCTTTGAACAGAAAGAAGATTTCCTGGCGTGGGTCGATGAAAAATCCGACCAGCTTGGTGATCAGTATGACGACGTGTCTGCCCGTGTGAAAGATGACAGCGAAGACGCTGTTGATGAACTGGCAGAAGCCTGGGATAGCGCTACCGACGAGTTGAGCGATGCCATGGCATCGGCCAAGGACGCATCGGCAGATACGTGGGAAGACGTCAAACGCGATACGCTGAACGCGCTTGAAAATGCGCAGAAAGCCATCTCGGACAGTCAGTCCGCCGAATAAGACGTCACAACCTGAACTCGGCGATTGACGTCCGAGGGTGACAGCCCGCCCGTTTTGGGCGGGCTGTTCTTTTTTGTGCGGCAGGAAGGACATCATCTTGAAAAGCGATCAAAATCGTTCTTTCGGACGGCTCGGGGATTTTTTCCGTGCAGCCCAGGAACGGCTGGCAAAACTTGCCGCCGGGCGCAAGGGACTGGCCGGTATTGCCGGGGCGTCGTTTCTTGAAACAACCATCATCCCGATTCCGATTGAAATCGTGATTGCTCCGGTGATGGCGGCATCGCGTGCACGCGGCTTTATCGTCGCCACGGTGACTTTGGCCGGCAGTGTGGCCGGCGCGGTCGGGCTTTATTTCCTGGCCTGGGCATTATTTGATGATTTGGCCCAGCCCCTGATTGACATGATGGGCAGTCAGCAACAGTTTGATGAACTTCAGTCGAAATTCGAAGATGGCGGGTTCTGGCTGGTCTTTCTGGTCAGTGTCACACCCGTTCCCATGCAGATTGCCGCATTGGCAGCCGGGGCCGCGTCCTATCCGGTTTGGCTGTTTCTGATTGCCATTACGATATCGCGGGCTTTGCGATATTACGGATTGTGGGCAATGGTTTTGGGATTCGGCGCGGGAATCGCCCGCATTTTCGAAGGAAAGAAACCCAAAAACATTTCCGTTCCCGGAAAATAAGTCCTGTATTGGGAAAAAATAGATATGAAAAAGGCCCGCTTTTGACGGGCCTTTTTCATGGAAGATTTGTTTTATTCCGGCTCAACACGAAAATCTGTCGTGCTTTTGCCTTCTGTCTCCGGTTCTTCGACGTCCTCGGCGATAAGACCGCGGCGGATCAATTCACGGATTGCGGCGGCACGCGTTGGCATTCGATGATCGAAGCGCCAGTCATCAATGACCTTAAGCTCCTCGTCATCCAGCATGATCTGGAGCTTTTCTGTTCTTTTCGGCGTTGGCACGTGGGGTTTCCTGTCAATTTCAGGAGCTTTAATTAGCCCCTGAAGCCTTTGAAAATCAAGGCATTCAAAAATTTTGGAGTAACTTACGTTACCTCCGTTTCCTCCATAAGACAACCATCTTGCTGACTCTCGGTAAGTTCGAGCAGTGATGTAAGTAATGTAAAGTAATTACAGGCAGTAAATAATGTAACGTGATGCACTTAACTACATTGTGTCAGGTATGTGTTTTGATAATGTTGTGTATGTGCTGTTTGTTCATTGTATTGCCTAAGTTAACTATACGATTTTACTTTAAATTTCATTTTCTTTTGTTACGGTAAGTTCATCCGAACAAGGAGGTTGTGATGTCTACTCAAGTGATGAACGAAATCGAAGACCATGTGCCAGCACTGCGCCGTCATGCATATCGCCTGACCGGCAGCACCGATCTTGCGCAGGATCTGGTTCAGGACACTTTGTTGAAAGCCATCAGCAAGAAGGACCAGTTCGAAGAAGGCACGAGCCTTAAGGCCTGGTTGCACCGGATCCTGTTCAACACCTTTATTTCCAGCAAGCGCCGTGAAAAAACCCGCGGCCCGCAGGTCGACTGGGATGATCTTGGTGATGTGTATGGTCATGGCAGCAACCAGATGGCGCGTCTGCAATTGCGTGATGCTGACCGTGTTCTTGAAGAATTGCCCGAACAGGAACGCCAGGCCATCCTGCTGACCGCTGTTGAAGAAGTATCCTATCAGGATGCTGCCGATCAGATGTCTGTTGAAATCGGTACCGTGAAATCGCGTGTTGGACGTGCACGCCGCAAACTGCGTGCGTCGGTTGGTCGAATCGAAGCGCGCGAGCACGCCTCACGCTACGTCTCAGAGGCCGCATAATATGAGCCCGGTTCTTGCGATATATGGCAAGGAGCACATTCTTGGCTATGTACGCGGGACACTTCAGGACGACGAAGAGAAACACGAAATCGAAAGCCTGGTCCAAAGTGACCCGCGTGCCGCCAGAATTGTAAGTGACTTGAAAATGACCCATCTAGGTGACTCGTGGGCATTTGATCAGGGCGCGAAGCGCAGGCTTGAATACCTGCAAGAGATCGCCGAAGACGCCGATATATTAGCATGAGATATGCGTCAGGCGAATGGATGCTACGCGTCGATTAAAATTGACATTAATGACCAATGGTCATATAAAACTCACATCAGGGTTGACCGTCTTTTCCCTCAACGTCTAAGGCACCTCCCTGAAATTGCCGAAACCGTCCCCCGGTTTCGGCACTTTTTTTGCCCGGATTCCGGCACCCGCGATAACGTCACCGGTGCGCAGAATATTTGAGACCGGCCTTGTTATGGGCCGCGCATCAAAACTGTCATTTGGAATTCTTGAAAATAAATCCGACATATAAGTCATAAGCATCTGAAACCGCCGGAAAAGCGGGTTGTTTCGGCACAGCCGGTTCCCTGTATTTCAGGATATTCACCCAGGGATAGAACGGGATGAAAAAGTTTTCGGTTGTCAGAAGGCGGGCGGGCGGTGATAAATCTCTCGCTCCAAGGGCCTTTGTAATTGATCGGGCGTGATTTCACGCACCTTGATCAGACAGGGGTTCTGAAACAACAATAACAAAAAGGAGCATCCATTATGGTTTCTGGAGTACACGGATCGGTACGCGATCTGTTTGAATTCACTGACGCTGACAAGGCACTTGCGCGCATCAAGGATATCTATGCGACCGGTGCCAATGCCGTTCAGGAGGCCTTTAACCGTTTCGGTCAAGGTCAGCAATCTTCCCCCGTACGCGCCTATTACCCGTATCTTGGCATCGAAGTGCCGCCGGAAAAGCTGCATGTCGAAAGCACGCTTTCGTTCGGCGCACCACGCGATCCGGGAATTTACGGCACGACGCTGACCCGTCCGGACCTGTTTGAAGAATATTACCGCGAGCAGATCGAACTTCTGCTTAAGAACCACGACGTGCCTGTTGTGGTTGGTGTGTCTGATCGCCCGATCCCGCTGCCATTCCTGGTCGAATCGGCAACCGACAGTATCGGTCCGACCGATATCCGGTCGATGCAGCTGATCTTTGACATGCCCGATCTGGCCCGTACCGATGATGATATCGCCAATGGCGTGCATTACGGCAACAGTGACGGCCCCAAACCGCTGTCGCTGTTTTCCGGGGAACGTGTTGATTATTCACTGGCACGTTTGCGCCATTACACGGCGACTGCACCGGAACATTTCCAGAAGTTCGTGCTGTTCACCAACTATCAGCGCTATGTCGATGAATTCATCGAATTCGCCAAATTGCAGCTCGAAGATCCGCAAAGCCCCTATGTCGCCTTTGTCGAACCGGGGCCGAAGGTCCATGTGCGCAAAGACGCCCCGACGGGTTGGCAGGAATCGGGCGAGGCGGTCAAGCAACTGCCGCAAATGCCGTCCTATCACCTGATCCGTGAAGACGGGCTTGGTGTGACGCTGGTCAATATCGGTGTCGGGCCGTCCAATGCAAAAACGGCAACGGATCATATTGCTGTGTTGCGTCCGCATTGCTGGTTGATGCTTGGTCACTGTGCGGGGCTGCGGCGCAGTCAGTTGCTTGGTGACTATGTGCTGGCCCATGGTTATGTGCGTGATGACCATGTTCTGGATTCGGATTTGCCCTTGTGGATTCCGGTCCCGCCGATTGCCGAAGTACAGGTCGCGCTTGCCGACTCGGTTGCCAAAATCACCGGTCTTAAAGGCCGCGAGATGAAGGCACGCATGCGAACCGGCACGGTGGCAACCACGGATAACCGTAACTGGGAACTGCGTTACAGCGAACTGTTCGGCCGTTTGAACCAGTCACGCGCAATTGCCGTGGATATGGAAAGTGCGACAATCGCTGCCAACGGTTTCCGGTTCCGTGTTCCGTATGGCACGCTTCTGTGTGTTTCCGACAAGCCGGTCCATGGCGAATTGAAACTGCCGGGCATGGCCAACAATTTCTATCGTCAGCGGATCGGTCAGCATCTTCAGGTTGGTCTCGATACCATCGATACCCTGCGTCAGGACGTCAATCAGCTGCATTCACGAAAATTGCGTTCGCTTGACGAACCGGCATTCCGCTAAAACCCGGATTTCCGGTCTGGCGCTTTGATCTTGCCCCTGTCACCGCATCACGCCGGTGGCAGGGGTTTTATTATGGTTTGATGACGAACGGGCATGGGGCTGCTTTTGACTTTGCAGGTGCTGCCCGGTTGCGTAAGTTCAGGCAAAACGATCCTGACGAACGTGATCATGGGGCAATAACCCGCAATGTCTGACAACATGACAAACCCTGACTCGGACCCTAACTTTGACCCTGCGCCGGTGTCATCTGTCTCACCTGCTTCACTGCCGGAAAATGGTGTGGGGCTGTGGCAGATTTTCATGATTTTCCTGCGTCTTGGTTTGACCAGCTTTGGCGGGCCGGTCGCCCATATCGGTTATTTCCGCGAAGAATTCGTCGCCCGGCGCAAATGGCTAAGTGATGCGGCCTATGCCGATCTGGTTGCGCTGTGTCAGTTCGCACCGGGACCGGCCAGTTCACAGGTTGGCATGGGGATTGGCATGGCGCTTGGCGGTGTGCGAGGATCCCTTGTGGCCTGGCTTGGTTTTACGATGCCGTCGGCCATTGTGCTGGCGGTTCTTGGCATGGCGTTTGTCGGGTTTGATCTGGCATCGGTTGACGGGGTTCTGCGCGGTCTCAAGCTGGTGGCGGTGGGCGTGGTTGCCCATGCCTTGTTTGGCATGGCACGAAGCCTCTGTCCCGATATTGCGCGTGCGGTTCTGGCCATTGTTGCCGCCGCCATCATGATCGCAAGCAGCACGGTCCTTGCGCAGTTTGCGGTCATTCTGGGCGGGATGCTGGCCGGTTTTGTGATGCAGCGCGCCAAGGTCGATGACCATCCGATGGCGCCGATGGCCCCCCGTTCGGCCACGGGGGCGATTGTCGCACTTTGTTGTTTCTTTGCCCTTTTGGTCATTTTGCCACTGGCAGCCCATTTTGATCAAAGCGGGCTGTTTGCGGTGATTGACGGATTTTATCGCAGCGGGGCGCTGGTATTTGGCGGCGGGCATGTTGTCTTGCCGCTTCTGGAAAATGCTGTGGTCGATCCGGGCTGGGTCGATACACAGACCTTCCTTGCCGGTTATGGCGCGACCCAGGCGGTTCCCGGGCCGATCTTTACCTTTGCGGCGTATCTTGGTGCTGCCTTGCATAACGGGTCGGCCATGGATGGCAGCATCGTGATCAGTGCGGTGACGTCGATGATTACCCTGGTGGCGATCTTTTTGCCGGCCTGGTTGCTTGTTGTCGGACTGTTGCCGTTCTGGGACCGGGTGCGGCATATCGGCGCAATGCGGGCCGGGTTGCTGGGCGTTAATGCCGCGGTGGTTGGGTTGCTGGCGGCGGTTCTTTATGACCCGATCTGGACCGGTGCAATCCATGACATGTTTGATATCGGCTGTGTCGCGATCGCCTTTGTTGTTTTGCAATGGCGGATCATGCCGGTCTGGGCGCTGGTCGGGACCGGGGCAGGTGCCGGGTATGTTGTGGCGCTGCTGGCCTAGGATCTGAATCCGATTGAATGTTCTGGCCCTTGTTCGGCCCCCACAAATCAATCGATGCTAATCAATCAGTGCTGGGCCCGGTGGCATCCTGGATGTCTTCGCCGTCCGGGCTGTTGTGCGATGCAGTCGGGGCATCGGGAAACAGGTTGCTGATATCGGATACGAAATTGCGCAGGCTGAATGCTTCGCGCTTGCGGGTAACGCCAAGCCGCACGATGACCAGTTCCTTGGACGGGATGACGCTAAGTGACTGGCCATCATGGCCAAGTGCAAAGAACGCATCATCGGGCAGTTCGGCGATGCCGTTTCGCGGGTTGCCTTCGTCATCACGGTCGCCGGGCAGATCAAGCCACCAATGCGCTCCGTAAATGCCGTCGGGATCACTTTCATCCGGGCTGCTGGTGTAATCGACCCAGCCTTCGGGCAGCAAACGCTGTCCTTCCCAAACGCCATCCTGAAGATAAAGCTGGCCGATCTTGGCCCAGTCACGCGCCGTTGCATGCATAAAGCTTGATGCGATGAAATATCCTTCGGGATCGGTTTCGATCACCGCACTTTTCATGCCAAGCGGCCGGAACAAAAGTTCGGTCGGGCGGGCAAGATATGTGCTGCGTGAACCGCTCAGATTGCGAACAGCAGCCGACAGAATATTTGATGCCCCGGAATTATAGGCAAAGACTTCACCCGGGCTGTGTTCCAGCTGTTTGGACACGGCATAGCCCGCGGCGGCCGGCTGGACAAACAGCATCTGCACCACATCGGAAAGCGGGTTCCAGTAGGATTCGCTAAATTCAATGCCGCTGCGCATCCGAAGCAACTGGTCATAGGTAATGGCCGCGCGCGGATCATTTGTCTGTGCCTGCCATTCATTGATCAGAACCGGATCATGAATGTCGGGCATCATGCCTTCGTTCTGCATGCGGCCCAGAACGGTGTTCCAGACACTTTTGGTCATCGACCATCCCGGAAGCGGCGTCTGTGCGGTAATGCCGTCGGCATATCGTTCGGCAATGACCTTGCCGCGATACAGGATCAATACCGCGCGCGTGCGCCGTTCGGGGCGGACACCGGGTTCGTCCATGACATCAAACAGGATATTGTTCAATGCGCGGCGGTCGACTTCGGCCGGAAGGCTTGTGGTCAGAAGCGGCTTGGCGGCAATCGGTTTGATCACCGGTGTCGAATTGCGCAGGCGCGCAATATGGGCCTGATCATCGGCCAGCGTGCAGCCCAGATTCGGCCGATAAACCGCAAACCGTTTCCGGAAACCGAAAGCATGGGCGCTGACCGTCTGGTTGCGCAGATCGACATTGGTGGTGATCAGTGACAGCAACGCATTGTTGTCGGCAAGAACGTCTTCATCGCGCGCACGGCTGGAAGGCAATCCGTTTACAAAAATTGCCGAACACATGATCTTTGCGCTATAGGCCGCACCGACCGGCGCAAGCCAGATAAAGAACGCGGCAACAACAGACAGGCCAATCAATATCGTTCCGATAAAGATGGCCTTGATCAACTGCATCCCGCTTCCCTGCCCTGTGTGTCATTGCCTCTTTGATTGAGGGGATTGGAGGGTCGCCTGCTTCGCAGGATAGGTCAAGTCATCGTATCGTATAGGTCAGGCGGTTACGCGGCGTATGGGGGACCTGATCACCGAGATCATGAAGCCTGCAAAATAGAAACCGGCAAGGATCACCGCCGCACCACCCCAGCCATTGAAATCAATCATGGCCCCGGTAAGCGGTGGGACAATGACCACAAAAATCTCGGCAAACTGGGCAAGCATCCCCTGAAGGGCGGGCATTGAAAGACTGTCCTTGGCGATGGCCGGCAACAGGGCAAAACAGGTGCCGGCAACCGCCCCCTGACCGATATTGAAAATCACCAGCGCGATCAGGCTGATTGCCATGTCCATGCTGACAAACAAGGTCGCAATGGCGGCTGCCATCATCGGCAAAAACGCGATCAGAATGCGCCGCCCGGCAACCTGACGGCCAAGGGCAACGCCCGCACCGATACTGCCGATAATATTGCCGACAATCGCGGTCGTTCCAATGATCCCGGCTGCCGGTGCGATCCCGATATCAAGATTGTCGACCATCATTGCCGGCATGAAGGCAAGGGCTGCGGATGTTGCCCCGGCAAAGGCGGAAAATGTCAGCGCGACTTTCAGCGCGGAACGTGATTTCAGAACCCCCATAACCCCGCTGCCAAGGGATTTGCGCACGGTCGGGGTGGGCGGTTTTTCCATCAATGCCAGAAGCGGCAATAAAACAAGAACAGGAACCGTGCAGGCCGCAACCGCCAGACGCCAGTCCAGCCACACAACCATCGCCGCACTGATCCAGTTGCCCAATGCAATGCCCACCGGAATAAAGGTGCCCCAGATGCTCATGGCCATGGCGACCATTTTCGGATTGTCAAAGCCCGCCATCCAGCTCGGCGCACCGACCACAATCAGCAAATAGCCGATCGATGTCACCAGCCGCCCGGCATAAAGCAGTGGCGTCGCATTGGCCGTGGCAAAGATCACGGCACCGGCAATCATCATAAGCCCGCCCAGGACCAGTGATTTGCGCAAACCGGCGCGCGCAGCCCACACACCGGTTGGAATGGCGGCAAGTGCCCCGGCCGCGGTGATCAGGGATGCAACCAGACCGAATTCCGCCTGACTAAGGCCAAAGCCCGCCCGCAAATCGGGGGCAATCGGCCCGATCAGGCCAACCTGCATGGATGCAGTCAGTCCCAATCCATACAGAATGATGATGGCGAATATCGGTGGCATGTGGCGTTTCCGTCAGGTGGTGTTTTTTTATGGTTTGAAATGGCAGATCGCCGGGAATGCACGGCACTTCAAATGCACGGCAATTCCGGTGTCGCTATGACTACCCGAAATCGGGGGCCGGTGACCACGTATGAAATATGCGTGTGGATGGGAAAGTCGAACCGGATTAGATGTGGTTCGGTGCCTGGTCATAGCCGGTGGTCAGGCGCACCGCCGTTCCATCCGACAGGAAAAAACGTTCCCATAGGATGAAGCTGTCAACGATGCGCATCGGCGCACCGTCCCGTCGGGACGTCTCGAAGGTCAGATGATCGGCCTGATCTTCGTGCCATCCCATGTCATGCAGGCTTTTTTCCGCGGTTGCGATTTCCGGCGTGGCAAACCGCCAAAGCGATGTGCCAAGCAGTTCGGTGCAGTCGCGCTGCCATTCATGGGCCCGGGCATGGGATGCGCATAGCAGTCTGTGGGACCGGTCCTCGATCAGGTGGACCCGCTGGCTGGAATGGGTGACCAGCCGCTTGATCGCATGATCAAGACGGAAATTGCGTTTGCGCGTCATCATCTGATGGATCAGATCATATTGCAGCGGGGCGGGGCGCTGTGTGCCGTTTTCCCAGCGCGAAACGGTTGCCTGTGTAACACCCAGAATATCGGCCAGACGCGATTGTTTAATGTCGCTCATGCGGCGCCATTGGCGCAACAGGCGTCCAAATTCCTTGTCCGGGGCGGGTGTCGACAGGGCTTTCATGATCATCAACCGTTTCAATGCTGTCTGAACGGTATCACAAATTGCGCAATCTGGCAGCAGGCGGGTGGGAATGGCTGATCTGCGCGATCATTTCAATCGTGCCTGTAAGTGGCACTTGTAAGTCGCGTTTGGGCGATGATCAGCCTGCCATGCGGCCGATATCAATCTGGCAGCGGCCATATTTGCGTGAATCACAAAGTTCAAACCCGGCAAGGCCGATTTGCGGATCACGGGGATCACGTTCGGCAATGATCAGGGTATTGGCATCAATCCATCCGGCAGCGGCAAGGGCGGTGATGCTGGGTTCGAGCAAATCCTTGCCATAGGGCGGATCAAGGAAAATCATGCTGGCCGGTTCGATGGCGCGGGGCGGTTTGGTGGCATCCGCGCGCTGTGCCTTGGCCTGATTGCTGACCTTCAGGGTGTCAATATTCTGCTCGACAATGGCGATGGCCTTGCGGTCGGTGTCAAAGAACACGGCCTTTGACGCCCCGCGCGAAAGGGCCTCAAGACCCAAGGCACCAGACCCGGCATAGGCATCAAGCACCACGCCGTCATAAAGCGGATGGAAGTCATCCTCGTACCAGCGTGATGCGTGCGACAGGATGTTAAAAAGGGCCTCGCGCACACGATCAAGGGTCGGGCGGGTGTCACGCCCTTCTGGTGCGTTCAAAACCCGTCCACGATGACTTCCGCCAACAATCCGCATTTATGGTCAGTCCTTTTTGCCGCGCGGGCGGTTGCCTGCGGGTTTGCGACCCGGTGCGGAATTGCCCGATGATGCGGGCTTGCCGCCGCGTGCACCTGAACGACCGACCGGCTTGTTGCTGACATCGTTGAAGTTGCCACCCGAACGGTTGCCGGAACGACCACCGCCTGCACCTGCATTCGATCGGCTGTCCGCACCGGCACCAGAACCGGCACCACGGCCGCGACCGCGCCCGTTGCCGGGGCCATTGCGGTCATCGGATGCACCGGCCTTGCCGCCGGTGCCGTAACGACCGCGACCCTTGTTGGTCGGACGTGCTGCACCGCGTTCATCACGCTCTTCGCGTTCCGGGCGGGTATTCTGGGCGGCGGGCTTGCCACGTCCACCCGGACGCGGGGCAGCACCAATGCGCGGGCCCTTGCGGGCGGCACCGGAACTTGGGCGGGAAGCCGTGCGGTTGTCGCGCGCATCCTCGCCATCACTGGTGTTCTGGGTGGTGCCTGCCGGGCCACCCTGATTGCCTTGCGGGCGTTTGCGCTGGGCGGGTTGGCCAAATACGGTACGCGGTGCCTTCGGGCGACCGGTGCCGCCACGGGCAACCGATTTCTTTTCGGA
Organism: Thalassospira sp. GO-4; assembly: GCF_023588965.1. NCBI lineage: Bacteria > Pseudomonadati > Pseudomonadota > Alphaproteobacteria > Rhodospirillales > Thalassospiraceae > Thalassospira > Thalassospira sp. GO-4. Next base: position 2,089,462 of record NZ_CP097807.1, on the reverse strand, counting down.
AACCTTGCTGTAATCACCGCGGAAGAACGCAGCGAGCTGTTCTTTCATCACCTTGCCGGTGATTTCCTCGCACTCGCCCGGGGCCAGACTGCCCAACTGGAACGGGCCGTAAGATACGCGCATCAGGCGCGTTACCGGCCAGCCCAGATGTTCCATCACCCGGCGGATTTCACGGTTCTTGCCTTCGCGAAGGGTAACGGTCATCCAGGCATTGGTGCCTTTCTGAACGTCAACTTCGGCCTGGATCGATCCGTAATGGACGCCATCAACCGTGATGCCTTCTTCAAGCTGTTTAAGTTTTTCTTCCTCGATCCGGCCATGCACGCGCACACGGTACCGGCGCGCCCATCCGGTTGCCGGAAGTTCCAGATAACGGGCAAGTTCCCCGTCATTGGTCAGCAACAGCAACCCTTCGGAATTAAGGTCAAGACGACCAACCGAAATCACGCGCGGGACATAGCTTGGCAGATGTTCAAACACCGTATCGCGGCCCTGTTCATCGCGGTGGCTGGTGACCAGCCCGCGCTTTTTAAACAGTCGCCACAGACGCGGCTTTTCCTTTTCCGGCAATGGCTTGCCATCGACGATGATTTCGTCCTCGTCGGTGACCGTTACGGCGGGGCTATCAAGCTTTTTGCCATTCAGGCGCACCAGACCTTCGGCGATCATGCGTTCGGCATCGCGCCGGGAACAGACACCGGATCGCGCAATGCGTTTGGCAATGCGTTCGGGTTTGTTGTCGTTCTGGGTGTCGTTTTTGTCGCTCATTTGCGGGCCTCGGAAATCAGGGCGTCAAAGATTTTGGCATCGCCCGAGCTGATATGAAATTCGGGATGCCACTGGACCCCGAGACAATAGCGGTATTTCGGATGTTCAATCCCCTCGATCACGCCATCAGGCGCATAGGAATTGATGATCACATCCGGGCCAACCCCATCAACCGCCTGATGGTGGGCGGAATTGACCGACAGTGTTTTGACATCGCCAACGATTTTGGCCAGAAGCGTATCGGGCTCGACCGTGACGGCATGACCGGCCTCGTCGCGCGGGTTTGGCTGTTCGTGGGGAAGGCAGTTTTCGATCGCGTCTGGGATATGCTGGATCAATGATCCGCCCAGAATAACGTTCAAAAGCTGCTGCCCGCCGCAAATGCCCAAAACCGGCATGTCGCGTTTAAGCGCACCTTCGGCCATCGCCCATTCAAATTTGGTGCGTCGATCCTTGGTGACAACCGTGTCGTGTTTTTCGGTCGCGCCAAACAGACCGGGATCAACATCAAACGCGCCACCGGTCACCACCAGCCCGTCAATCAGATCAAGAAGATCGGGGACCAGTTCAATTTCATGGGGCAGGGGCATGGGAATGCCACCGGCTGCCGTGACCGCACCGGCATAGTTTTCACGCAGCGCATACCACGGAAATTTGGAATATCCGCCCGGTTCTTCGGAATCGAGTGTAATGCCAATGATCGGCTTGCGCGTGGTCATGACGATGCGAACCTTGATGCTGGTGACGGGATGGCGAAACAAGTTTGGCGGAAACTACCTTTCTAACCCGTGAAGGGCAACGGCAATTCACGCCGACAGTCTATGCGTTCTGCGCAGGCGGGCAAGGGTGTGTTGATCCGCCGATGCCGGTGATCATGGCTTGACCGACCCTGTGGAGTGATAGGACAATGTCATGAACCCAAAAAGGACCAAATGTCCTGAAATAAACTAAAAGACCGGACCCGGCAGGGATGACGCCGGTCTGTCACTGGTTCGATCATCGGGATGGAAAGACTATGAGCGCAGACAGCTATATGGACATGGCCCTTGAAGAAGCCCGCGCAGCCGCACGTCGCGGCGAAGTACCGGTCGGGGCGGTTCTGGTTGATGCCGATACCGGCGAAGTTCTGGCGCGCGCCGGAAACCTGACCGAAGAAATGAACGACCCCACGGCCCATGCCGAAATTCTGGTGATCCGGGCCGCCGCCGGGGCAAAGGGCGAACCACGTCTTCCCAATTGCGATCTTTATGTCACGCTGGAACCCTGTCCGATGTGCGCGACCGCCATTTCATTTGCCCGCCTTCGGCGCGTCTATTTCGGGGCCTACGACCCCAAGGGCGGCGGTGTTGATCACGGCCCGCGCGTGTTTGAAAGTTCAAGCTGCCATCACCGGCCCGAAGTTTACGGCGGGATTGGCGAGGTGGAGGCTGCAACCCTTCTGAAGGAATTCTTTGGCAGCCTGCGCTGACTCAGTGGTGCTGGTCAGCAAAATGATGCAGGTTATCCGGACTTAATCCCAATTCCGCCAGCCGCTTTTCAAAATCAACGGCCAGATCGGCCATGGTGACGGATGATAGTGCGGTGATGAATGTCTCGGATGCCAATTGCAATGCGCGCGCAGTCGCCGTATTGGCCGCCTTTTCCATCAAGCATTGAGACTCTTCGTCCCCGCAGCCAAGGGCGAAAAGGGTCGGTGCGCCCAGCGCCTGATAAATTTCCGCCAGTGTGATCTTTTCCAGCGGCCGTGCCAGTTGCCAGCCGCCGCCATGGCCCTTGATGGATGTTAATATCCCACGATCACGCAGCCCCGCCATTGTCCGCCGGACAACTGCGGCATTGGTATTGAGCATCCCGGCCAGTTGTTCGGATGTGGCGGGGTCTTTCATGTCGCTCAGATGCAAAAGCGCATGCAAAACCCGGGGCAGGCGGTTGTCCTGACGCATGAAGGCGGTCCTGTTCGTCGATCAGATGTTCCGTCATTTTTATCACATGTAACAATCAAAGATACATGAAATTGACAGGTGCGACAAATCATGTAACTTTTAATGTTACGTGATTCGCAATCACGGATATCCCCCGACTTTATCAAGAGAACCCCGATGAAATTTGATCCCAATGTTGATCCCAAAATGGACGCCAGAACCTTTTGGGAAGAAACCTATGAAAAGCAGTCCCCGCAAACCAGCGGCAAGCCGTCTGCTGTTCTTGAGCGGTTTGTTGCCGGTCGCCCGGTGGGGCGCGCACTTGAACTTGGTTGTGGTAAGGGCGATGACGCCGTCTGGCTGGCAAAAGGCGGGTGGCAAGTGACAGCTGTCGATATTTCGGAAACGGCACTGGGCTATGCGCGGGCCAATGCCCTGCGAAGTGGCGTGCAGGATAATATTACCTTCGCGGCCCATGATCTGGACGCAAGCATGCCCAATGGCATGTTTGATCTGGTAACTGCGCAATTCCTGCAATCGCCACTCGAATTTGCCCGCGACAGGATTTTGAACCGGGCAGCACAGCAGGTTGCGACAAACGGCTTGTTGCTGATTACCACCCACGGATCACGTCCATCATGGTCATCGGCCCCCGAAGACTTGGTGTTCCCGACACCTGAACAGGCACGCGATGCGCTGGGGCTTGATATGAGCCAGTGGAAAACCGTCACGGTGGATAATTTCGAACGCATGGCGACCGGTCCCAAGGGTGAAAAGGGCTCGGTCATTGATACGGTCATTGCACTTGAACGTATCTGAGTAAGACAAAACCGGGCGGGCCCGTATGCTCGCCCGCGTTGTCCGGGGGTCGGCAGGCTGATCTAGTTTATGGTCGCCTCGCGGAACATCACCATACCGCCGTGATAAAGAACGTCATTTTCAAAATATCCATCGGCGGTAAAGCCGGTGTCATCCTGATAGGTGATGTAATTGCCCGATACCTGATAATCGCCCTGATAGGCCGATTGACGGGTGCCACGGGCTTCGTCATAGCGACCATTGGGCAGCAGTTCCTGACGGACATGGCCGTCCTTGGTCACCCACATGCCGATATAGGGATGCGGGGCGGTTTGGGTGGTTTTGCGCATCTCGGTCTCCTGTTGGGCCGATGCTGATGGTGCAAGCACCACCAGCATCATCAGCAAAGTTGCAAAGCCGGATGAAAGGACGGATTTCCCCATCAGAAGGCCGATGCCGTCGGGCGCACGATGACTTCGTTGATGTCAACATCGGCAGGTTGATCAAGCGCATAAAGAACCGCACGGGCAATCGCATCGGGTGTCAGGGCGATCTGGCGGAACTGGGTCAGCAATTCCTTGCTGGTCGGATCGGAAATATCGTGGCCCAGTTCGGTTTCAACCACGCCCGGCGAAATGGTCGTGACGCGGACATTTTCGCTTTCCTGGCGCAGGCCTTCGGAAATGGCCCAGACGGCGTATTTGGTGCCGCAATAGACCGCCGCACTTGGCACAACGACATGTGCGCCAATAGATGCGGTATTGATGACATGGCCGCCGCCCTGTGCCTTGAAAATCGGAAGAACAGCAGCAATCCCGTTCAGAACACCACGGATATTGACGTTGATCATGTTTTCCCACTCATCGGTTTTAAGTTCCGACATCGGGGCAAGCGGCATCACACCGGCATTGTTGAAAATCGCATCGACGCGCCCGAAAAGGTTCTGGGCGTTATAAACCAGTGCCTCGACGCTATCGGCATTGGTGACATCAACCGACCGGGCCATGGCAGTCCCGCCGGCAGCCTCGATTTCAGTAACAATCTGATCAAGGCGTTCGGTACGCCGTGCGCCAAGGACAACCTTGGCCCCGCGCGATGCCAGAAGCCGGGCGGTGGCCTCCCCGATGCCGCTGCTGGCGCCGGTGATGATGACGGTCTTGTTTTCGAGATAATTGATCGGGTTCGTCATGACATGCTCCTTTGGTTTGTGTCATGGCGCTTACTGTGTCGATCAATGGGTATTTGTTGAATACACAGAACTCGAATTGGATTGCCTGATCCTCCAACTCGGGCAAAGTCCGCTTTTTCCAGTGTGCTGGGTGTGTATACTGCATCCAAGGAAATCAAAGGGATTTGGCCATGGACAGTTATCGGCGGCTTTGCGAACTGATTGATAAATACTGCGATGCGGATGGATCGGTGCGCACCGCGATCGAACCTGTCTGGATGTTTCGTTCGACCGCACCAAGCCTTAAGGTGCCAACGATTTACAAGCCCTGCCTGTGTCTGATTGTGTCGGGGGCCAAGGAAGTCACGCTGGGTCAGGAACTCTATCGATATGAACCCGGACAGCTTCTTGCGGCATCGGTGGATTTGCCCCTTGTCGGGCATGTGACACTGGCAAGTGATCAGCAACCCTATCGCAGTTTGTCGCTTGATCTTGATGGCAAGATTTTAAGCGAGCTGGTCACGCATATGGATCTCAAGATCGGGGCAGAAGGCGAAAGTGCCCGCGGACTGTTTGTCGAACAAACCACCGACAGCCTGATTGACGCGGTGTTGCGCGTGGTCGAGTTGCTTGAAAGGCCCGATGACATTGCGGTCATGTTGCCGCTTCTGATGCGCGAAGTGCATTACCGACTGTTGCGCACCGGCAAGGGCGCGCTGATTGCCGGTCTTGCGATTGGTGGCAGCAATATGCAGCGGATATCGGCGGTGTTGCGGTTGATGAAGGATAATTTCGACAAGCCGCTGAAGATCGAGGAGCTGGCAGATTTCGCCAATATGAGCCCGTCATCCTTCCATCATCATTTCAAACAGGTCACCGCGATGAGCCCGCTGCAATATCAAAAGCGCCTGCGCCTGACGACGGCGCGTCAGATCATGCTCGCAGAAATGAAGGACGCGGCCAGTGCGGCCTATGCGGTCGGCTATGAAAGTGCATCGCAGTTCAGCCGCGAATATGCGCGCATGTTTGGTGCACCACCGATGCGTGATGTCATGGCAATCCTTGGACAATCGGCCCAAGCGCGCCCGGGCGAAGGCATGGCGTCGTGAACATAAAAAAGCAGGGGGCGGTGTTGCCCGCCCCCTGATCATTCTTGCCGGGTTTTGATCAGCCTTGATGCTGATTACCCAATGCCGGCAGATGCTGGAACATCCAGGTTTCACTGAGCGGAGCGTCCCCGCGTTTGAGATACATGCGCAGATCAACCGGATCGGTGCCGGCCGCCTTCAGGTCAAAGGCCGCCCGCCAGATACGGGTATCCATGATCGGTTCGATCTTGGTGCGGGTGATTTCACCACGCGATGTCGATACGACGATTTCCGGGAACTCGCCATAGGCAAGGGTGCCAAGAACATCGCCTTCGAATTCGACGGAAAACTTGACCTCGTCTTTCGGGCGGTTGGTGCCCGGTTCGCCGCCGCGTCCCATGCGGGTCGAAGTTGCCTTTGCCAGTTCGGCAACCGGGAACGGGTTATGGGCCTGCCAGTGAAGGCGATATTTGAACTGATAGCTGTTCCCGGCCTTGGCCGGGGCGTTCGGAACCCAGAATGCCGCGATGTTATCGTGGATTTCATCGTCGGTCGGAATTTCGATCAACTGTACGGCACCGTCATTCCAGTCTTCCTGGGGTTCGACCCACAGGCTTGGGCGACGGTGATAGCGCACACCATCAAGATAGTTCTTCACATCGCGGTCGCGCTGCATCAGTCCAAAACCGCGCGGATTATGATCGGCAAAGGCCGATGCGCGGATGGTTTCGGGGTTGTTCAGCTGCCGCCAGATGCGTTCGCCACTGCCGGTCCACAGTTCCAGGCCATCGCTGTCATGGACTTCCGGGCGCCAGTCAAACCGGAATGATTTGTTCTGTTCGGAATACCAGAACATGCTGGTCAGCGGCGCAATGCCAAGCCGTTCGATATCGCGACGGACAAACAGGTGTTTTTCGATATCCATCGTCACACCCTGCCCGCGATAGAGCAGGAATTTGTATGCGCCCGTAATGCTTGGGCCATCAAGCAGCGCATAGATGGTGACCGGGTCTTCGGCATTTTTGGCCGGCTCGATAAAGAACTGGCGGAAATCGGGGAATTCTTCGGGTTGGGATGTGGCGGTATTGACCGCAATCCCGCGCGCGGACAGGCCATACTGGCCTTCATCACCGATGGCACGGAAATAGGAAGCGCCAAGAAACGCCGCCCAGTCCTGGGTTTTCCAGTCATCGCGCGACAGTTCTTCATGAAGTCGGAACCCGGCAAAGCCGCTGTTTTCGGGCAGCTGGCGGGCAATACTGTCGGCTGGCATGTCAAAGTAATCGGGTTTATAGATGACTTCGCGTGCCGTGCCGTCTTCCAGAAGATACATGTGCACGGGCTTGGCGAAATACATGCCCAGATGGAAAAACGTCACCGGATAGGTGCCTGATCCATCGGAAAACGGCGAATGGTCGCGTTTGTAATGCAATTTGCCATGGGTGTCGTAATCGATCCGCCCGACAATTTCCGGGTTGGGGGCGACTGGCGGCTCATAGGCGGCCTGCGCCATCGATTCGGCACGCGCAATCAGATCGGCAAAATCAAACGGCTGTTCCGCACCAAGGTCAAGCCCCGGTACTTCTGCCAATGCATGCTGATAGATCGACATTCCCGGCAGGATAAGACCGGCTGCCGCGATGGATTTCAAAAAGCGTCTGCGTTCAACAGAAGTCGTCATGTGCATCATGTTCCAATGGTTTCATTTGTCGGCAAGCATACCAGACAGTGTGGAGGTAATCGGGATGAAACATGGCAAATTCAAGGTCGTGTCGACTGCAATTTCTGCATGGACCCCTGTGTAAATGCCTCTGGTCATCTGCCAATTTCCTTGACCGGGTTTGGGCTTTAATCTAACGGTCAGATGTCGGTATCCGGATATCGGATAAAGGGAATTCGATCTGGGCTGCATGCCCATCAACCGAAGCTGCCCCCGCAACTGTAGGCGGTGAGCGTTTTTCTGACCAATGCCACTGGGATGAACCCGGGAAGGCCAGGAAAAGTGCTTTGACCCGCGAGCCAGGAGACCTGCCGACATGAATGCGACGGACCGGGCGGGGTGCCCCGGAGAATGTCGGCATATGTCGCGGTTTCCGGCAGTTTTTTGTAAATGCGCCTGAATACCGGTCCTGACATCTTCCGCCATTTCCCGACACTTTTGCCAGTCCCTTGACGATAGTAAAGTGTATGTTATGTTATAACATAACATTTGCGATATGCTGTGCAGTGGCCGGTAATTGCCGACCCTTGCCGGTATGTCTTTGAAAGGAAGTCAAAGTGATCAGTCACTATAAAAATGCGCTGGCAGTCGGGGTGTTTGCTGCCGGTTTTATGATTTCGGCCCCGTTTGCGGCTGCGACGGAGTATCCGCTTGCCATCGAAAATTGCGGCAGCACGCTGCACTTTGATGCAGCCCCCGAACGGGTTGTGTCGCTTGGACAAAGCACGACGGAAATCCTCTATTCGCTGGGGCTGGCCGATAAGGTCAAAGGCACCGGGGTCTGGTTTGGTCCGGTCATGGATGAATTCAGGGATGTGAATGCGTCCGTGCCGCGTCTGGCTGATAATGATCCGGGTTTTGAAACCGTGGTTGCCCAAAAACCGCAACTGGTCGCCACCCAGTATCAATGGCATGTCGGCCCCAAGGGGATTGTCGGCACCACCGAACAGTTCAATGAACTTTCCATTCCGGTCTATACCGCGCCTGCCGATTGCGTGGGCAAAGACAATGCCGGCGGCGGCGACGGGGTGCGCCATGACCGTTTCTCAATGGACCTGATTTATCGGGAAATTTCCGACCTTGCGCAGATTTTCGATATCGAGGATCGCGGCGCGGCCCTGATTGCCAGGTTGAAAGATCGTGAAGCCCGGTCCCTGGCACAGGTCAATGCCAGCGGGAACAGCAATGTTTCGACCGTCTTCTGGTTTTCCAGTGCCGAGATTAAAAGCGATCCCTATGTCGCGGGCAAAAACGGGGCCGCTGGCTATATCGCGGAAAAACTTGGCGTAACAAACATCATCGACAGCGACGAAGAATGGCCGACAGTGGGGTGGGAAACCATTGCGCGCGCCAATCCCGATATCATTGTGATCGGTAAAATGGGCCGTCGCCGGTTTCCGGCAGATGATTGGGAAGTCAAAATGAACTTTTTGAAAACCGATCCGGTTACACGCCAGATGAAAGCAGTTAAAAACGGCAATATCGTTGTGATGGATGCACAATCGATGGACCCGACAATTCGTCTGATTGACGGTATTGAAACGCTTGCCCAGGCTGTCGAACGCCTGAGTGCCTCGAACTGATTGCGTAACCCGATGGCGCTCGATATGCCCGGAGACTTCAATGTTTGAAAAAGCACCCCCTCAGCCCCCCGCACGATCGCGGGCGGGGCGGGCATATCTTGCGCGAAGCGGTGCCGCCGTGGCGGCTTTGATCCTGCTTGCCGCTGTGGTTGCAATTGCCGCTGCCAAGGGGGAGACACACATTCCCCTTGGTACGGTTCTTCAAACCATTGCCAATCATCTGTGGCAGGCGGGTTATGAGATTGATCCAATCGATTCCGGGATCATCTGGAATTACCGGATTTCGCGTGCACTTGTGGCTGCGGCCTGCGGGGCGTCACTTGCGTTGTCTGGGGCCGTATTACAGGCGCTTTTGCGCAACAGTCTGGCCGATCCCTATTTGCTGGGCATTTCGGCGGGGGCATCTACCGGCGCGGTCAGTGTTGCCATTCTTGGTCTTGGGGCGGGGATGGTTTCGCTGTCAATTGGCGCGTTTGTCGGTGCACTGGTGGCATTCGGGTTTGTCGCGCTTCTGGCCATTCCGGCCGGTCGTGGTGCGGGCGCGATCATTCTGGCCGGGGTTGCCGGATCACAGCTTTTCAACGCCCTGACATCCTTTATCGTCACCAAGGCAGCAACCGCGGACGAGGCGCGCGGCATCATGTTCTGGTTGCTTGGCAATCTGAGTGGTGTGCGCTGGGACGATGTCTATCTTGCGCTGCCCGTTGCGTTTGGCGGGCTGGTTGTGTGTCTTTGGTATGCGCGCGCACTTGATGCTTTTACCTTTGGTGTGGAATCGGCGGCATCGCTTGGCGTGCCGGTGCGCCGTGTTTATGTGGTTCTGATTGCGGTGGCGGCATCCATGACGGCTGTGATGGTCAGTCTTATCGGTTCGATCGGTTTTGTCGGTTTGGTCATCCCGCATGCGGCACGGTTCTTTGTCGGGACCCGGCATGGGCTTTTGCTGCCGGTTTCGGCCCTGATCGGGGCGATATTCCTTGTTGCGGCTGACATTGTTTCACGCATCATTCTGGATGGTCAGGTTCTTCCCATCGGGGTTATTACGGCCCTGATCGGGGCACCGGCCTTTGCGCTTATTCTTTGTCATGGAAGGGTTCTGCGATGACATTGGAACTGCGCGATGTTGGCTGGAATGCCGGTTTCAAGAAAATCATCACTGACGTGTCGTTGCGGGTTGAACCGGGGGAATTCCTTGGCCTGATCGGGCCGAACGGGTCTGGCAAAACCAGTCTGATGTCGGTTCTGGCCGGTATTCGTGCCCCGTCTCGTGGACAGGCCCTGCTTGACGGGCAGGCGATGAAAAAAGTCGGGCGTCGCAATCTGGCGCGACGGATCGGCTTTGTCGAACAACAGGCCGACACCATTGACCGCATTACCGTGCGCGAGGCGGTGGCGCTTGGCAGAACACCGTATCTGAGTTTGCTGTCACCCTGGTCGGAAGATGACCAGGCAATTGTCCAAAAGGCGCTGGAAGCAGTTGAGATGCATCTGATGGCTGACCGGATGTGGCAAACATTGTCGGGCGGTGAAAAACAGCGCGTTCATATCGCCCGGACATTGGCGCAACAGCCTGATTTCCTGTTGCTGGACGAGCCGACCAACCATCTTGATATCCATCATCAACTGGGATTGCTTGATCTTGTCCGTACCCTTCCGGTGACGGTGGTGGCGGCCCTGCATGATCTGAACCATGCGGCGATGTTCTGTGACCGGATTGCGATGATGGATCGCGGCAAACTGATTGCGATTGGCACGCCCGAACAGATTTTGACATCGCAAAACCTGCGTGATGTTTTCGGGGTTGCCGCCGATATCGAACGCGATGATCAGGGCCGCTGTCATATCCGCTATCAGGTCGGTATATCGGGCCAGTCGGGCATAAAAAAAGACCGGGTTGCGTAACCCGGTCTTTTGAAAATCGGTTTGGATGCGGGCTTATGCCTGTTCGCGGGCCACGGCGCGCCAGCCGATATCACGGCGGCAAAAACCACCTTCCCAGTCAATCGCATCAACCGCCTCATAGGCGCGTTTCTGGGTTTCGGTGACGGTTGCACCGCGCGCGGTGACGCCAAGAACACGACCACCGGTCGCAACCAGTTTGTCACCATCCATCTTGGTGCCGGCATGAAGGACTTTGACCTTGTCCATGGCATCGGCCGCCGGGACGTTTTTGATCTCGGTCCCTTTTTCATAGGACCCCGGATACCCCTTGGCGGCCATAACGACGACCATCGCGGTTTCCTCATACCATTCCGGTTTGACGGTATTAAGCGTGCCGGTGGCCGCACCATCAAGGATATCAAGCACATCTGATTTCAGGCGGGTCATCAGGACCTGACATTCCGGATCACCGAAACGAATGTTGTATTCGATCAGTTTCGGGTTGCCTTCATTGTCAATCATAAGGCCGGCAAACAGCACACCCTTGAACGGGTGGCCTTCATTGGCCATGCCTTTGACGGTCGGGATGATGATCTGTTCCATGACCTTGGCTTCGACCGCATCGGTAAAGACCGGGGCCGGGGAATAGGCACCCATGCCGCCCGTATTGGGGCCGGTATCGCCTTCGCCAACCGCCTTGTGATCCTGGGCTGCAACCAGCGGAATGACGTTTTCGCCATCACAAACCGCAAAAAATGAGGCTTCCTCACCTTTGAGGAATTCTTCAATCACGATTTCCGCCCCGGCATCGCCGAACTTGCCACCGACCATGCATTCATCGATCGCAGCAAATGCTTCGTCCGTGGTCTGACAGATCGTAACACCTTTGCCTGCGGCCAGGCCGTCGGTCTTAACGACAATCGGCGCACCGTGCGTTTCAACAAATTCCTTGGCATCAGCGGGATTGGTGAAACGGCCATAGGCAGCAGTCGGGACACCGAACTTTGCCACCATGTCTTTCATGAAACCCTTGGAGCCTTCAAGCTGGGCGGCCGCCTTGGAGCAACCAAACGACTTGATGCCCGCGGCGTCCAGTGCATCGACAAGGCCCGCAACCAGCGGGGCTTCGGGGCCGACAACGACCAGATCAACCGCATTGTCCTTGGCGAAGGTTACCAGACCGTCGATATCGCCATCAGAAATCGCGACACATTGCGCGGAATCCGCAATGCCGGCATTGCCCGGTGCGCACCAGAGTTTGGAAATGCGCGGGCTGCGCGCAATGGCCCAGCATAGTGCGTGTTCACGTCCGCCGCCGCCAACGACCAGAACCTTCATGACTTTATCCTTCGACTTGTCCGATTGCTTGATGGTCCATGCGCGATGAACTAGGCTAGACCCAAACGCCATCCCGCAGAATGATTCAATGTGCGGGCTTTTAGCATAAAGTGCCCTTGATGACGCAAGATTTGTTCGACCCTTATGCCCCGGTACCGGAAACCCCTGTGAAATCGGGAAATGCGCCCGAATTTTCGGTATCCGACCTGTCCAATGCACTCAAACGCACGGTCGAGGATGCCTTTTCCTTTGTCCGGGTGCGCGGGGAAATTTCCGGCTTCAAACAGGCCAGCAGCGGCCATATGTATCTGGCACTCAAGGACGACAAGGCGGTTCTTGATGGCGTGTGCTGGCGCGGGCAGGCGGCCAAACTTGGTCTGGCGCCCGAAGACGGCATGGAAGTCATCGTTACCGGACGCCTGACGACATTCCCGGGCCGTTCGAAATATCAGATCGTGATTGAAAGCATGGAAGTCGCGGGCGAAGGCGCGCTTCTGAAACTGCTTGAAGAACGCAAAAAGAAACTCGCTGCCGAAGGGCTTTTTGACCCCGATCGCAAAAAGCCGATCCCGTTCCTGCCCGATGTCATCGGCATTGTGACATCGCCGACCGGGGCGGTGATCCGCGATATCATGCATCGACTGCGTGACCGTTTCCCGCGCCGGGTTCTTTTGTGGCCGGTGCTGGTTCAGGGCCAGGGTGCCGCCGAACAGGTGGCCGAGGCCGTGCGCGGTTTCAATGATCTGTTGCCCTATGGCCAGATCCCGCGACCAGACGTTCTGATCGTGGCGCGTGGTGGCGGGTCGCTTGAAGATTTGTGGTGCTTTAACGAGGAAATCGTTGCCCGTGCAGTGGCGGATTCCAATATTCCGGTCATCTCGGCGGTGGGGCATGAAACCGACACCACCCTGATTGATTTCGTGTCGGACCTGCGCGCCCCGACCCCGACCGGGGCTGCGGAAAAGGCCGTGCCGGTGCGCATGGACCTGATCGGGCAGGTCGAAGAAGACGGTCTTCGACTGGCCCAGGCCGTCCGTCGTCTGGGACTTGAAAAGAAAACCGCGCTTGAAAGTCTTGCACGTGGTCTGGGGGATCCCAAAAGGATGCTCGAAGAACGCGCACAGACACTCGATAACTGGGCGGATCGTTTGCCGCGTGCGGCTGTTAACCTGACGCAGCAGGCGCGTGCGCGCCTGAACGAGGCCAGTGCGCGACTGGTCAGTCCGCGTGAACAGCTTTCGGAAAAGCGCGGGCGTCTTGAAAATGCGGCCCTTCGTCTGGACGGGGCGATGAAATCCGCCCTTCAGATCCAGCAAGCGCGTCTTGACCGCGCGGCTGCGGGCTTGCGCCCCGGTGATGCCAAACGCGATGTTGTGCGGGCGGAAAAACAGATTGCCGATCTTGGTGCCCGGATGCAGGCAGCGGTTGGCAATATCGTCAAACGCGAGGCCGAAGGACTGGCGCGTTATGACCGGCTTCTGGAAAGCTATTCCTATCGTAATGTTCTCAAACGCGGCTTTGCCGTGGTCCGTGATGGGGCGGGCAATCTTGTTGGCAAGTCGGGCGATCTTGTTACCGGGCAGTCCTATGATCTTGAAATGGGCGATGGCATCACCCGCGTCACCGCCGGCGAGGGTACCGCGACGTCGGGGCCGGAGGGCGCGAAACCGTCAGAACGGTCACAACCGTCAGAACCGGCAGAACCGGCACAGCGCAAGGATGATAGCGCTAACATCGTGGTTGAGACAGCTGGCGCAACCGTGGCGCCAAAGCCTGCCAAACCCAAGCCGGCGAAAAAGAAAAATCCGCGTCCACAGGACGATGACAGGCAGGGGAGCCTTCTGTAATGCGTTTGGCATTTAAAACCGTGATCGCAATTGCCGGTCTTTTGGGCGCAAGCATCACCGCACAGGCGGCCGAGCCGACCTATCAGGGGCAATTTGTTCAGGGCGGGATTGTTTTTGGTCAGACAAATGCCGGTGATGTTGTTCTGCTTGACGGGGATGCGATTGATACCATTGCCCCGGACGGGCGGTTCATCATCGGATTTCCCCGCGATTATGAAGGCCCGGCCAAACTAACGGTTCGCCATGCAGATGGCAGCACCGAAGAATTCGCCTATGCTATTGCCGATCGCGAATTTGATATTCAGCGCATTGACGGTCTGCCGCCCAAAATGGTCACGCCCGATCCCGACGTCATGAACCGGATCAAGGATGACAGCCGTCAGGCCCGCGAAGCCCGCACCGAACGCTTTACCGAGAATTTTCTTGAGAACGGCTTTATCTGGCCTGCCCTTGGCCCGATCAGCGGGGTTTACGGATCACAGCGTATCCTGAATGGCGAACCGCGTGCGCCGCATTGGGGGGTGGATATCGCCGTTCCGACCGGAACCCCGGTGGTGGCCCCGGCTGACGGGATCGTGACCCTTGCCCATCCCGATATGTATTTTTCGGGTGCCACCCTGTTTATCGATCACGGGCTTGGCATGGTGTCGGCCTTTTTGCATCTGTCTGAAATCGACGTCAAAGTTGGTGATGTCGTCAAACAGGGGGATGTGATTGCCAAGGTGGGCGCATCAGGTCGGGCAACCGGTCCGCATCTGGACTGGCGGATCAATGTCGGGGCGGCCCGCGTTGATGCCCAATTGCTCGTGCCCCCGATGGACCAAGCCCAAAAGGCGGCAAACGCCAATAATTAACGGGAAACGCAAGCCATGAAAAAGCACGGGGCCGTCGCCGCAGGACATGAAGTCACCGCACGCGCCGCCGCCCGTGTGCTTGATGATGGTGGCAATGCGTTCGATGCGGTGGTGGCGGCCATGTGGGCGGCCTGTGTTGCCGAACCGGTTTTGGCGTCCCTTGGCGGTGGCGGGTTTGTGATGGCACGCCCGGCCGGTGAACCGCCGCGTCTTTATGATTTCTTTGTTGAAACCCCGCTTGAAAAGCGATCCCGCGAAGATCTTGAATTCGAAAGCCGTCTTGCGACTTTTGCCGGGGGTGTCACCCAGGAATTCCACGGCGGTTATGGATCGGTGGCAATGCCGGGCGTTGTTGCCGGCCTGTATGAAATTCATGATGATCTGGCGACATTGCCAATGGCGCAACTGGCCGAACCGGCAATTGACGCGGCCCGCAATGGCGTGATTCTGGATGATTTTCAACGCTATGTGATGGGGATTGTCGAACCGTTGCTGGGCTTTTCGGCGCAAAGCCGTGCCGTTTTTGGCAAGCCGGGCCATACCGACGAAGCCGGGTTTGAACTGCTCGAAACGGGTACCCGCCATGTTCAGTCCGATCTTGCAGACAGCATTGAATATCTGGTGCGGACCGGTGCCGACGGGTTTTATCACGGTGACATTGGACATGCGCTGATCCGGGAATGCCGGGAATTCGGCGGATATCTTGGGGCGGATGATCTTGCGGCTTATCGTGTTTTAGTGCGGGACCCGCTTCTGGTTGGCGGGCGCAAGGGCCGGTTTGTCCTGAACCCGCCCCCGGCATCGGGCGGGGTGCTGGTGGGATTTGGTCTTAAGCTTGCGCGGGAAATGGCACTGGGTGGTTTCGGGTCGGCCCGCCATCTTGAAGCAATTTCACAGATCATCCACGCAACCGGTTTGGTGCGCGGGGAATATGGCGCGACGTCGGCGATCCTGTCGGACGAGCTTTGCGAACGCTATCGTCTGATGATTGGGGAACGCCCGCTTAGTCAGCAGGGCACGACCCATATTTCGGTTGTCGATGAAGACGGCAACCTTGCCGCTGCGACCATCTCAAACGGGTCAAGTTCCGGGCGGATCGTGCCGCAAACCGGCATCATGATGAACAATATGCTTGGCGAAGCCGATCTTTCGCCCGACGGGTTCCATATGTGGCCTTGCGGGGTGCGGATGACATCGATGATGACGCCTGCGCTTTATCTTGGTGATGATGGCGGGGCGATTGCGCTTGGATCGGGGGGATCAAATCGCATCCGGTCCACCATGCTTCAGGTGCTTTTGAATATTGATGCGTTTGACATGACCCTGCACGGGGCGGTATCCGCGCCGCGCATGCATGTCGAAGACAGCCTTCTGTCGGTGGAACCGGGCTTTGATGATGCGTTGCTTGATCAGCTTAGTCTTGAAAATCAAAGCCGCTGGGACCGCGAAGACATGTTCTTTGGCGGGGTTCACGCCGCCAAGGTCAGCGCGGATGGCGCCAGATTTTCGGCGGTTGGCGATGCCAGACGCAATGGAAACCAGATCATCGGTTCGCCCGAACAAGGCGTCTGATCGCGACCGGACTTGGGCGTGGTTGTGCGGTCTATCCGTTCTGGCCGCTTTGCGGCGGCACCCAGTCGGCGGCCTTGACGTCAAGGATTGGGGCGGCGTCAATCTGTTCTGCGTCCATCATGGTTGCCACGCGCTGCATTGACGACAAAAGCTGTGTTTTTTCCCAGTCGGGCAGGGCTTCGAACTGGGTAATGAATTCTTCATGCAGCATGGTCGGCGCCGTTGCCAGAACGTCACGCCCGGCATCGGTCAAAAAGGTGTTTACCACCCGTTTGTCGGTTGAACTGCGGCGGCGTTCGGCAAGGTTGCGCTGCTCAAGACGGTTCAAAATGGTTGTCACAGTCGCCTGGCTAAGCGACACGTGATTGGAAATGCGCTTGACCGTTACATTCTGCAATTCGTCAATGGCGCGCAACACCATGACTTGCGGGATGGTCAGGCCACATGCCTTCATCACACGTTTGGAATGGAGATCCGTCGCCCGGATAATCTGGCGCAAGGCGACAAGAATGTCCTGCCAATAGGCTTCGGTCATGACGGTTCCCTTTGACGTTTCGGGCGTGTGAAGGTGTGAGTTACCGGGTAACGACCTTTGCGTGATTGATCAAGACCAATTGTCCTGTGACAAACGCGATGGGGCGTTGAATTCTATCTGAACCGCTGGATCACGGCAAAAATCAGCGAAAAGATCGCAAGCAGGATAATCGCCACTGTTGCGATCAGTAAGGCCTGCTTGGTGCGCAATTCATTGGCCTGTTTCAGTTCGATATAGGCAATGACATTGTGGCGCAACTGATCCATTTCGGGGCCGACATCAAGACTGTTCATGTAAAGTTTGGCGCCAGCACGCGCCAAAAGATCATTGGTCTTGTTCATTTGCTGGGTAAACAGGGCAAACCGTTCTTCGGTATCGGCAAGATCGCCTGTCAGGTCGTCTTCAGTATCGCCCGCACGTGCAATCGTGATTGCCGTTCGGGTCAGGTCATTGGCGTCGGCTTCGACACATTCGGCAAGTGTGGACCGTGGATTTTCGTCCGAACATTCGACCGGGCGGTCGCCATATTCCTCGATGGCCTTGCGCAGATGTTCCTTGAGCTGCTGATCAAGTTCGGATATCCGCAGCCGGATTTCACGGGCGGTTTCGCGGATATCGGCAATGTCATGATCAAGCGCCATGCTTGGCCAAACGACAAACATCGATCCGGCGATCATCAAAGTCAGAATGATCAATAAGCGGCGCAAGAAAGGGTAGCTCCTGACCCCGGGGTTCAAATTTCAGAACCGCAAGTCTGAAGCAATGATGTTCTCAATGCGTTAATAAATGCCCGAAAATTTGCAAATGCTAATTTGGCCAGCGCCGATGGACCCAAAGCCACTGGGCGGGGCGTTCGCGGATCCAGGATTCCATCATCGCATTCACATCGGTCATGATTTTGGCGACATCGGCGTGACGGTCGCCGGTTTTGGTGACCGTAACGGGGGGATAGAACGTCATGCGAAAATGCGCACCATTGATCCGTTCTGAACGCACCGGAACAATCGGCGCGTCATATTTAAGTGCAAATTGCGCAAGTGCAGGGGCCGTCATTGCATCGCGGCCAAAGAACGGGACCGCGATGCCGTCGCTCATTTTCTGATCGACCAGCATGCAGGCATGGCCGCCATCTTTCAGGCAACGCGTCAGTTTGCGGGCGCCGCTTGGACCTTTTTGTACCAATTCGCCCCGGAATGTCTTGCGGGCGCGCATGAACAGGTTA
Organism: Thalassospira sp. GO-4; assembly: GCF_023588965.1. NCBI lineage: Bacteria > Pseudomonadati > Pseudomonadota > Alphaproteobacteria > Rhodospirillales > Thalassospiraceae > Thalassospira > Thalassospira sp. GO-4. The sequence goes on along the minus strand of NZ_CP097807.1, from coordinate 2,071,166 downwards.
TCGACCCACGGATTGTCGGGCGCGCGATAGACGCTCATCATTTCCATGTCCAGCACGGTGGCAATGCACATGGTGACTTCCCAGTTGCCGATATGACCGGTAAAGAACAGGCCGGGTTTGCCATCGTCCTTTAGCGCCAAGCCGTTTTCCACGCCAACGATCTCGATGCGAGGTCCGCCCGGGCGCAATTTGTGAAGATGGGGGATTTCCCCGGCCGACCGGCCAAGATTGTCCCACATATCAACGATGATCTGATCAATTTCGGCCGGTGACTTTTCCGGGAATGCCTTGACCAGATTGTTGCGGGCCTTTTTGGACTGTCCCAGTTTGGGGCCGATTGTTCGCAGCAGCCAGCCCCCAAATCCCGATGCCATATCGATCGGCATGATGGCGAACATCCAGTAAAGCAGATAGGCCCCGAACCCTTGCAACGGGTGGGACAGGTATTTTTGGCGCATCCGGTAAAGGTCGCTGTTTTTATCCATCGGCGAGTACTGTCTTCACAATCTGGGAAAGCTGATCGGGTGCCTCGAACACCAGTCGAATGTCGAGACTGTTTATGCCGTTCCGGCTGTCGGATGGCAAGCGCATCAGGTCTTTTTGCGTGGTCACAAGTTCCGCATCGAGTTTTGCCGCTGTCATGCGCAAAGCTGTCAACTCATCGGGCGCAAACACATGATGGTCGTCAAAATCCTGTGTGGCGACGATCCGTGCCCCGACCGACGCCAGACTGTCATAGAATTTCTGCGGGCGGCCAATGCCGGCAAAGGCGACCACATTCTTGCCGGCAAAGCGGTCGCCGTTAACAGGCACGATCCGCGCGCGCAGGATCGGTACGGATGCCGGAAGATTGGTGATGAAGTCCGGGGTCTTATCGCCGATCAGAATGATCGCATGCACTTTTTCAAGGCCGCTGATCAGGGGTTCGCGCATGGGGCCTGCGGGCATGACGCGACCGTTTCCGATGCCATAATTGCTGTCGATAACGGCAAAGCTGCAATCCTTGATCAGGGACGGATTTTGCAATCCGTCATCAAGAATGATCGCATCCGCGCCGTTATCCCGGGCCATTTCCGCACCCAGAAATCTTTCGCGCGATATCCATGCCGGACCATGGTGCGCCAGAAGCAACGGTTCATCCCCGACCTTTGATGCGTCATCAAGATCAGGGTCGACGCGATGGGGACCGGCAATGGAACCGCCATAGCCGCGGCTGACAAAATGCGGGTGACGACCCAATGCGCTTAGAACGTCGAACAGGGCAACGGATGTCGGTGTTTTGCCCGCACCGCCGACGGTGAAATTGCCAACGCAAAATACCGGGCAGCCCGGATGGCGCGCGGTTGTGGTTTTTGCGCGCAGACATGCCCCGGCACGCCACAGCAATGACAACGGGCTTAGCAGCTTCGGAACCAGACCATCTTTCTGCCAGAAGCGGGGATCACGCATGATCGGCCTCGTCGATTGCTTTTTGCGCCATCAGCGGGCGCAGCGCATCAACGGTTCGGTCAAGAACTTCGGCCTTTGAATTGGCATAGTGCAGGGCGGCTTCGGCGATCGTTCGCGCGGTTTCGCGATCACGCAGCAGGGCGCCGACCTGACGGCATAGATCATCTGCATCCGATGCCGGGCGGCATGCACCCGCAATACGCATTTCTTCGCTGATGGTGGCAAAGTTGCTCATATCCGGGCCATGCAGGATGGCGCAATTCAGGCGGGCCGGTTCAAGCGGGTTTTGCCCGCCCGATGCGCAAAGCGTCTTGCCCATGAAGCAGACCGGCGCGATCCGGTAAAACAGGCCCAGCTCGCCAATCGTGTCGGCAAGATAGATATCCGTGCCCGGGGTGATGATGTGACCAAGGCTGCGTCGGGCAACTTGCAACCCTTGTGCGATCAGCTCGGCCTCGATCTCGTTTGCGCGGTCCGGGTGGCGGGGCACGATGATGGTCAAAAGCCCGACCTGTTCGGCTGAGAGCTTTTTGTGAATGTCCCCGGCAATGCGTTCTTCACCGGCGAATGTGCTTGATGCCAGCCAGACCGGGCGCAGTCCGATCTGTTCCTGAAGCTTTGCCAGTGCGCTTTCATTGGCAGGCAGCGGCGGGGCAGCGAATTTGAGGTTCCCGACCGTTTTGACATTGCCAGCGCCTAGTGAGGCAAACCGATTTGTTTCGTCATCACTTTGCGTCAGGACAAGATCAAACGCCGATATGACCGGGCGAATGAATGACGGATAGCGGGAATAGCCCTTAAAGCTTTTTTCCGAAATCCGGCCATTAAGAAGGGCAAGTTTCACACCGGCCTTTTGTGCCTTGGTCAGCATATTGGGCCAAAGGTCACTTTCAAGCCACAGTGCGACATCGGGTTTCCAGTGATGCAGGAAACGGGCAACGCAGACCTGTCGGTCGATTGGAATGAATTGATGGATCACACCTTCCGGCAGGCGGGCATTCATCAGTTCGGCCGAGGTAACAGTCCCCGTCGTCACCAGAATGGACAGGCCGGGATAACGACGGCGAATTTCATCAATCACCGGCAAGGCAGATAATGATTCACCAACACTGGCGCCATGGATCCAGACAAGATGACCCTTGGGGCGAACCGCACTTGGATGACCGAAACGTTCGCCAATACGGCCCGGATCTTCCTTGCCGCGTTTTTTTCGCCGGTTCAGATAAAGATGAAGTGCCGGACCAAGCAGGCGGGTCGCCGCGCGATAGGCGTAAAACAGGCTCATTTGCCGGTTTCCCCCGCTGCGATTTCGGACCGTTTCTGTTTGGGCAATTCATCGGGCCCGGCAGGTGCAATGACGTCAAGTCCAAGACCGCGATCGGTATCCTGGGTCAGTTTGGTCAGGGCGTTTTCGATTTCAAGCCGCTTTGCTTCAAGACCGGCATCATCGAGTTTGCGCTCAACGAAAACCGGCTCCCCCCAATGAAAGACACCGCGGGCAAATGGCACCGGCAGGGGCAGGACAAAACGGTCCCAGCTTTTGAAAATCTTGCGGCTTGATGCGGAATAGGTCAGCGGAAAGACCGGAACGCCGGCCATGCGGGCTGCCTGTACGACCCCGTCGGATGCCCGCATTCTGGGGCCGCGCGGGCCATCGGGGGTCATGCCGACAACATCACCGGCCTTGAGTGCCTTTATGATCTGACGCAGGGCCGCAGCACCGCCTTTGCCAACCCCGGTGGAGCCCGCGATGGTTTGAATGCCGAAATGGGCCACGGTGCGCGAAATGATTTCACCATCGCGATGTGAAGAAATCAGCATATGAAACGGCAAATCACCGCCAACCGCACGCCAGGTATAGGGCATCATCAACAAACGTTGATGCCAGAACGCAACGATGAATGGTTTGCCGTCGCGCAAATATTGCGCGGGCAAGTCGCCGCCTTCTGTTTTCCAGCGGCCGGTCACGCGGACAAGGCGCACATAGGCCGCTGCTATCCAGCACAAGGTGCTGCGCATCGTGTCGCTTTTGATGATCCGCTTATGCCACTGCACGCCCGATTATCCCGAAATTGCCCGGATCAGTTTCCGTTTTCTTCTGAGAATTGCAGATTATAGAGGTTTGCGTAAGCCCCTCCAAGTTCAAGCAATTCTTCGTGCTTGCCCTGTTCAATGACGCGCCCGTTATTGATGACACAAATCTTGTCGGCATCAACAATGGTCGAGAGACGGTGCGCAATCACAAGTGTGGTGCGGCCCTTCATCAATTCGGAAAGCGCGCCCTGGATATGGCGCTCGGATTCCGTATCAAGGGCCGATGTTGCCTCGTCCAGAAGCAGGATCGGTGCGTTTTTAAGCATCGCGCGCGCAATTGCAATACGTTGACGCTGCCCGCCTGAAAGCTTCACGCCATGTTCGCCAACAATGGTGTCATAGCCGTGTTCAAGCTGAAGGATAAAGTCATGGGCGGCGGCGTGACGGGCGGCTTCCTCGATCTCGGCGTCGCTGGCACCGGCGCGACCATAGGCAATATTGGCGCGTACCGTATCGTCAAACAGGGTGATTTCCTGACTGACCAGTGCGGTTGCCTTGCGCAGGGATTCAAGCGTAACGTCACGGATATCCTGACCATCAATGGTGATCGCACCGGCATCAATGTCATAGAAACGCGGGATCAGGTTCAGGATGGTGGATTTGCCTGCACCGGACGGACCAACAAGTGCGACGGTTTCCCCGGCCTTGATATCCAGATCAATATCGCGAAGGGCGGTGATTTCCGGATTATAGGAAAAGGCGACGTTTTTGAAGCTAATATCGCCACCTGAAACCGTCAGCGCTTTGGCATCCGGCGCATCCTTGATTTCGGGTTCTATATCAAGAACTGTGAAAACGCGCTGTGATGCTGCCAGACCTTGCTGCAGGGTGATGTTGATATTTGCCAGACGTTTTACCGGCTCATAGGCCAGCAAAAGGGCCGTGATAAAGGCAAAGAAGCTTCCGGGATCGCTGGCACCGTCGATCACCCGGCTGCCGCCATAAATAATAATCGCTGTAATCGCCGCACCCCCAAGCGTTTCCATGATGGGGGATGAACGGGCACTGACGGTTTGTGCCTTGAAGCTCAGTTTGAAGACTGTCTCAACCAGCTTGCCCATACGTGAGCATTCGTAAGGTTCCATGCCATATGCCTTTACATGGCGGATGCCCTGGAATGTCTGTTCAAGCAGGGTGGCAAATTCACCAATTTGCTGCTGGGTGTTGGCCGACACCTTGCGCATCCGGCGACCCAGTCGCGCAATCGGGTAGATCGCAGCGGGAAAGACCGTGAATGCAATGATGGCAAGCAGCCAATCCTTGTAGAACATGACGCTGATCAGGACGATGGCAGTCAACAAATCCTTGCCAAATCCGGTCAGCGAGTTGGAAACGGCCGCACGCATTGCCGTGATGTCGTTGGTAAAGCGCGTGATCAGCTTGCCGGTATTGGTGCTGTGGAAGAAGCCGATATCAAGACGAATGACATGTTCGTACAGACGGTTTTGGATGTCGGCCAGAATACGTCCACCGACATAGCTCATCAAAACGGTCTGGCCGTAATTGGCGAAACCTTTCAGGGCAAAGGAACCAAGAACTGCGGCGCCGACAGGAACAAGCATCGCTTCGCGCTTGTTGATGAAGACATCATTGATAATGGGGTCCATCAGAAGCGCATAAAGGCCGGTTGCACCAGCCATTAAAGCCATACACAGAAGAGCAAGAAGAATTTTCCCGAAGTATGGAGCAACGGCATCTTTAACGATGCGCTTGACCAACGGCCATGTGCCCCAATGTTCTGTGGTGTGGTCCAAGGAGTTCTTGGGCAATTGCTTCTTCCTGGTCGTTTAGGCCATTTCCACATTGTATCGAACTGATACTGTCTATATGGATTAGGCTTCAAATAAATATTCAAATGTACGCGCTGTTGCTAGCACGCCGAGCCATAAGCGGCAAGCCGCAGTAAGCTTCATACGGACACAAAACTGATCTGTAGATCAGCAGGTCACAAAGAGCGACATATAAGACAAAATAATGAACGAGCAACTGCACGCACTTGTCGAGCACACAATAGCCCAGGGCGTGGGCGCACGCGTTTTCCCGTTAAGCTGGAATGGTCGGCGGATATGGGTCAAACAGGCGGTGCCTGCAAAGGAAAAAGTCTGGCATCGGTTGCAGCGTTTTCTGGCCAATGTCACGGGCATTCCGCTTTTGCGTCCAACGGTGTCGCCCGGCGGCAAGGCGGGGCTTGTGAATGAAGCCAATACCCTGCGCAAACTGGCTGCACATGGTGTACTTGTGCCCGATCTGATTGGCGAAGGGGCGAACTGGATCGCAATCGGTGACAATGGCGGTATCCTTCAGACCAGGATCGAAGATGATGTTCGGTCCGGCAATGAAGACTGGGTCAAACAGCATATCACTGCTGCTGCATCCGCTTTGGCGCGACTGCACGCATCGGGTGTGTCGCACGGTGCACCGTTATTGCGAAACATGACGATACGCGATGATGGCCAGATCGGCTTCATTGATTTTGAAGAAGACCCGAATGCACGTATGCCATTGGAAGATGCGCAGGCCCGCGACATTTTGTTGTTCGTATTTTCCATTCAGCGCGAATTCAAAAAACGTCCGGAATTGTTGCGGTCAGGATGGGCAACCTATGTTGCCACAGCGGGCGAGACTGCCGGGCAACTTGTCCCTTTGCGCAAGGTCATCAGGCTTTTGCGACCGGTTTACATGATTTTGCGTCCGTTCCGCAGATGGCTGGGAACGGACGCGTTGAATGGTATTCTGGCTTATCGCACTTTGCGCAAAAGCCTTTATCGCAAATAGAACTTCACCCGTTCCACGCTTTCCGTCGGTTTCCCCGGGGCTTGCCACTTACTGGGCGGGTTGACCGACCGGAGTTGTGCCAAGGCTTTCCTGATCTTGATCCGGGGATGTCGCCGGGTTTGTGCCCGCATTGTGGCGGGTGGCATCGTCGACCGAAATCCGGACGGCCTCGATCCCGTCAAACCCACCGGAAAACGGTGCCAGATTGTGCAGGAACTGGGTGGCGGAATTCTGCCAGCTATATTGTTCAGCCAATGCACGGGCATCGTCGGATGTCAGCTCTAGTGCAGCCAGGGCTGCTTCGCGCAGGTCGGCATCAATCGCACCGGCCTTGGTGCCGCGCACGATATCGGCTGGTCCCTGAACCGGGAAGACAGCAACCGGGGTGCCCGATGCCAGTGCTTCAAGGATCACAAGGCCGAAGGTGTCGGTCTTGCTTGGAAACACAAAGACATCCGCCGAAGCAAAGGCTGTTGCCAGTTCTTCGCCAACCTTTTTGCCCAGAAACTGCGCATTGGGATATTTGCCCTTAAGCTCGTTAAGTTGCGGGCCGTCGCCAACCACGAACTTTGTCCCGGGCAGGTCAAGGTCAAGGAAGTGGCCGATATTCTTTTCCACCGCAACCCGCCCGACAAACAGCCAGTGTGGTTTCGGGAAATCGCCAAATGAGGCGTCTGGTCGGGGCCGGAACAGATCAAGATCCACCCCGCGCGACCAGATATGTAGGTTTTCAAAGCCCCAGTCGGACAGTTCCTGACGCAGGCTTTCGGTGGCGACCATGACCGAGCGTGATTTGGAATGGAATTTGCGCATCCCGCGATAGGAAATCGACAGCGGCAGCCGCCAGCGCGCATGAATATATTCCGGAAACCGCGTGTGATAGGCGGTTGAAAACGGCAAGCCGTGTTTCAGGCAATAGGAACGGGCCGCCTGACCCAGCGGGCCTTCGGTCGAAATGTGGATGGCGACCGGGTGCAATGCCTCGATCATTTTGGCCATCTTGCGTTTGGCAAACAGGGCCAGACGGATTTCCGGATAGGTCGGGCATGGAACGGTTTTGAACTGATCGGGCGAAATGATGTGAACATCATGTCCCATCGCGCCCAGCTCGCCACGTACGGTTTCAAGGGTACGGACAACACCGTTTACCTGCGGATACCAGGCATCGGTTACGATCAGTATTTTCATGCAGTCTTTCCAATCGGGGCATCGCTGCGTTTTTTGGACGCACCCGATGCGGAATTGTCCGTGCCATGGGCAATGCGGAACATGGAGATCAGTTTGCCAAGACCCAGTGACGGGGTGCTTGCAGCGTCCCGGCTGGGGCTGGAATGGCTCATGGCCATCTGGCGCATTTCGGTCCAGTGCAGAAGTTCAAGCTTGCCATCCTTGTCTTCGACAAGGGCGGTGCAGCTTTCGACCCAGTCTCCGTCATTGCAATAAAGCACATCACCGATCATGCGTTTTTCGGCATGATGGATATGACCGCAAACCACGCCATCGACCTTGCGCTTGGCGGCTTCGTGGGCGACGGCATTTTCGAAATTGCAGATGAACTGAACGGCGTTTTTGACCCGGTTTTTAAGATAGGCCGAAAGCGACCAGTAACCGTATCCAAGGCGGCGGCGAATGCCGTTATAGTAACGGTTAAGGGCGATGGCCAGGTTGTAGGCCGTGTCCCCAAGATAGGCCAGCCATCTGGCATATTTGACAACCCCGTCAAATTCATCGCCATGAATGACCAGCAGGCGTTTGCCATCGGCTGTTTCGTGGATATCGTTCATTTTGACATCGACATGCCCAAAGGTCATATCGACAAATTCACGGGCAAATTCATCATGGTTTCCGGGGACAAAGATGACTTTGGCGCCATTTTTTGCCTTATCCATGATTGTCGTGATAACAGCATGGTGACTTTCCGGCCAATACCAGCTTTTCTTGAGCCGCCAGCCGTCAATAATGTCACCGACCAGATAATAGGTATCTGCTGTTACTTCATTGAGGAAATCCAAAAGAAGATCTGCCTGACATCCACGTGTCCCCAAATGGACGTCTGAAATCCAGACCGTGCGGTAATGCGGTTGCAGCGTCATCGCTGTCATTGCCGCTCCTCCGTATCCTGCCAAAAGGATGGCTGGAATTCGGCGTTTCGAGGTGCCGAATACTGTCCCCAACCAGTATCGGTTTAAAATAAAAAACGTGATTTTATAACCCGTTCACAGAAATTTCGTCGTTCTGTAAAGCAACTGTTACATTTTTTCTTTCATATGGTAGTGCGTGTGTGTGATTTATTTCGGTTTTATTTCGGAAGTATGTTCTGAATGACCCATGCCGATGTGACTGTGATTTTCAATCCCCGTGCGGGGGGGAACAAACAGCGGTTTCTGTCCAAGATTTTGCAACATGCAGGGATCAGGGTGGAATTGTTGCAGACCACCCATCCCGGCCATGCCCGTGAATTGGCGCGCAAGGTGCGTGCCCATCAACGCCTGTTTGTTGCCGGCGGCGACGGATCATTGAACGAGGCGCTGAATGGTCTTCTTGATGCCCAAATCGATGGTCACGAAGTCCCGCCACTTGGCGTGATCCCGCTCGGGACGGCGAATGTTCTGGCCGTCGAAGTCGGGCTGGAACGCAAGGCAAAGGCAATTGCCGACTATATCAATAATCCTGGTCAGGTCTGGATCCGGCCCGGACTGGTCAATGGGCGGGCCTTCTTTTTGATGGTCGGAATGGGGGCCGATGCCGATACGGTTGCCAATGTGTCGCTCAAGCTCAAGCGGATGATCGGCAAGGGTGCCTATGTTCTTGAAGGGTTGCGGAACATCTTTTTCCCGCGTCATCGCGACTTTGAAGTCAATATCGGGCGGGAAAACTATCGGGTGGCCGGGGTTGTGGTGACCCATGCGCAGCATTACGGCGGCGAATTCATTATTTCACCGACGGCGAAGCTGACCGATAACGGTTTTGATGTTGTTCTGATGCCCGGCAACGGTATCGGTGCATTGTCGCGCTATGGGCTGGCCCTGACGTTAAACAGGTTGCATGAACAAAGCGATGTCTCGGTTGTGCGGTCTGAACGCATCACGATCACCAGCCATTGTGGCCCGGCTCCGCTTCAGATTGACGGTGAAAGTGCCGGAAAACTGCCATGCGAAATCAGTCTGTCGCCCTATCCGGTGCGGCTGATGGTGCCACAGGCCTATGCAATGGCCGCGGGTGGTGTGGTTGAAACCGGTCCGGAACCACTTCGCCTGACCAGCGGTTAACCCCGATAGCTAAATCTTTATTGCAAATGCACGATATCCCGGTTGTTTGCGGCCGGGATATCAGAAGGCATGTGATCACGCTTGGAAGTTGCAAAGCAAAGATCAGGCATTCTTTGAAAATCCCCATGATCTTACTCGTCATTTCGCGGTTTTTCCGCGTGTAAATCAGCGTTTTATCAACCGGTGTGCCGGGGCTGATTATTGATGCCCTTGGGTTGATAGCAGGGGATGGTCCAATGCGTTTGCCCTGCTTTGCAGCGTTTGCCAGCTTGTCTGGAAATTACGGTGTTTGGTGTTGTCAAACAGGGAAACTGATCCGCCGAATTGGGCCGATCTGCCGGGCATATTCGAAAGGACAGGTATACAGGTCTTCTGGATAGGTCGGCCTTACTTTTCCTTGTAATTTCGCATGTTACGCCAAACCTTTAAGTTAGTTGCAATATTGTGATTATCTAAAACAAGGGTTGTGTACTCCCCATATGGGGAGGGTAGTGACTGTCATGAGCAGATACCTTGGTAATCAAAGAGATCGTAGCGCGGTGCTGCGAACACGGAGGGTATGATGGTGTCGCGTGTTTCTTCTGCGCCGACGGGGGCGTTTTTGGAAAACTTGGGTGTTAAGACAAAGATTCTATTGGGGTTTTCAGCAGTGCTGGTCATTCTTGTCTCAGCGCTGGCATTCGCATTCTACAGCTTCACCAAAGTTGCACATGATGTTGATGAATATGCGTTGCGGGTCGAAGAGGCCGCACTTGTTGCCCAGATTGAAACGCGGTTTTTGCGTTTCAAAAGTCATGCCCGCGAATTTGCCAACAAGGCAAGCGCCCATGACGCGGAACAGGTGTTCGTCATCGCCGATCAAATCCGCCCAATTCTTGACAAGGCATTGCAAAGTTTCGAATCAGCTGAACATCGTGCCCGGATCGAGAAAATATCAGGGGCACTTGATCGCTACATGCAGGATTTCGAAAAAGTCCGTGATCTGAGTGATGAATATCACGCCCTGATCACGGACCGGCTTGAGCCCGACGGGATCAAGGTCGTTTCCGATCTCAATGCATTGATCGCACGTGCAGAAACCACTCAGAATATCGATGCCCTGAAAAAGGCGGTGGCCGCGCGCGAACATGCGCTTCTGGCGCGTCTTTATTCCAATATTCTGATCGGGCGTCAGGATGACAGCTTTGGCGAAAAGGCAGCCAGCGAGTTCGGCCTTCTCAAGACCGGGCTGATTGAAATCAACCAGACAGTACCCGATGCGGAATACAAAAAGACCATCGGCGAAGTCATGACATTGTTTGATGATTACCGTGATGCATTTGACAAGATCAGGTCAAATGAACTGGTCATTATTGAAACGGTCAATGGCGATATGGAACAGGCATCCAGTCTGTTGCTGTCCGAAGCAGCCGATCTGATGGCGGAATTTTCGGCGACCGAACATTCAATTTTTGAACGGGTTGTTGATGAAATCGGTCTGGCGGAAACCGAAATCCTGATCGCGTCGCTGATCGGTATGGGGCTTGGCATCGTCATTGCCCTTCTGATCGGTGATCGTCTGTCAAAGCCGATCATTGCCATCACCCAGATCATGCGCAAGCTTGCCGATCATGATCTGACGGTCAATGTACCCTGGCAGGAACGGCGCGATGAAATCGGCCAGATGGCCGGCGCGGTTCAGGTCTTCAAGGAAAATGCCATTCGCAATGACGAACTTGAAGCCAAGGCAATCGAAGATGAAAAACGCGCCAAGGAAGCCCAGCGCCAATTCATGAACCAGACGGCCGACACGTTCAATTCCGATGTCGGGCAAATCATTGAAACCGTTGCCGCGGCTGCGGTGGAATTGCAGGCAACCGCAGACAGCATGTCACGGCTGGCAAGTTCGGCATCCGAACAGACGGTGGCTGTGGCATCGGCAACCGAAGAAGCCAGCGGCAATGTGCATTCTGTTGCCTCGGCCACAGAGGAACTCAATTCCTCGATCGAGGAAATCAACCGGCAGGTTGTCCATTCATCTGATGTGGCTCGCAGTGCAGTCGGGCAGGTCAACAAGACCCAGGCGGACCTTCAGCAACTGGTCGAAGCATCGGAAAATATTTCAAATGTGCTGAAACTGATTTCCGATATTGCCGATCAGACCAACATGCTGGCCCTTAATGCCACGATTGAAGCCGCACGGGCCGGTGATGCCGGGCGTGGTTTTGCCGTGGTGGCAAATGAGGTCAAAAATCTTTCCGATCAGACCGCCAAGGCGACCGAGGAAATCACCCGTTATGTCGAAAACCTTCAGGCCCGCACCGGAAGTGCAGTCAATCAGGTCGAGGCAGTCGGCAAAACCGTCAGTGAAATGGATGCAATTATTGCTACCATTTCATCGGCGATCGAAGAACAGACCGCAGCAACCCGTGAAATCGCCTTTAACGTTGAACAGGCGGCAACCGGCACCACCACGGTCAGTTCAAACATCGCAACCGTCAGTTCGGCCGTCAATGAGGCCGGAACAGCATCCGGGGATGTCTTGCGCGCGGTCAGTATGCTTTCGGAAAACTTCACGACCCTGAAAGGTGCCACGGACAATTTCGTAAACACGATCCGCGCAAGCTGATCGGTGAGGTAATCTGACGATTACAAAAGATCCGAAAAAAAAACGCCCGGCACATTCAAGTCCGGGCGTTTTTGTATCGGGATGTCTGTTGGTGTCGGTCAGGTTACTGACCGGCCAGCGTCATGCCATCAATGCGCAAGGTCGGTGCATTGGTGCCGTATTTGAAGGTCAGATCATTGGCCGGAACCACGGATTTGAATATGTCCTTGAGGTTCCCGGCCACCGTGATTTCCGATACCGGATAAGCCAGTTCACCATTTTCAATCCAGTAACCCGACGCACCGCGCGAATAATCGCCGGTAACGCCATTGACGCTGCTTCCGATCATTTCGGTGATATAGAGACCCGATTTGATATCCTTGATCATGTCTTCGGGCGAAATGGTGCCCGGTTCCATGTAAAGGTTGGTGGTTGACGGCCCCGGAAGGCTTCCGGCCCCGCGCGATGCGTTGCCCGTTGATTTCAGCCCCAACTGGCGGGCCGAGCGCAAATCAAGAATCCAGGTTTTCAAAACGCCGTTTTCAATCAGGTAGCGTTTTTCATTGGCGACACCTTCGGCGTCAAACGGTTTTGAGCGCAGACCGCGTTTGCGGTGGGGGTCGTCGACAATGTTGATATGCGGGGCAAAGATTTCCTTGCCCATCGCATCAAGCAGGAAGCTGGTTCCGCGCGCAATGCCTGATCCGTTGATCGCACCGGACAGATGGCCAACGATTGAGGATGAAACACGCGGATCATAAATGACAGGAACCTGCGTGCTTTTGACTTTGCGCGGGTTCAGACGGCGCAGGGTTTTTTCTGCGGCCTTTTTGCCGATTTCGACCGGGTCACGCAGGTCGGTCGAAAAGACCGCGCTGTCATAATCATAGTCGCGTTCCATTGCCGTTCCGGTCCCGGCCAGCACCGAAACCGAAATGTGACTGCCCGAACCGGCATAGGAATTGGCAAAGCCATTGGTCGCGGCCAGCGTGATCTGATGGCGGCCCCAGCCGGCTTCTGATCCTTCGGAATTGGTGATGCCTTCGACGGAACGGGCGGCTTCCTCGCAGGCACTTGCCCATTCGATCAGTTTGTCCTGGCTGACTTCGCCCGGTTCACAAAGTTCAAGCGCGTCGACATCAAAACTTGCGGCAAGTTCGGACGGGTCGGCAATACCGCAATACGGGTCTTCCGGGGCGTTCTTGGCCATGGCAACGGCCCGTTCGACCAGTTCGTTCAAGGCGGCGTCGCTGGTGTCCGATGATGACACGACAGCCTGCTTTTTGCCGATCAGAACGCGCAGACCAAGATCGGCGCCTTCGGATCGTTCTAGCTTTTCCATCTTGCCCAGTCGCTGGGCAACCGAAAGAGATGTTCCTTCGACATAGACGGCATCTGCGTCATCAGCACCGGCTTTCTTGGCGCGCGCCAGCAGATCATTGATACGATCAAGTGTCATGTCGGTCTTGGGCATGGAAGCTCCCTTATTTCGGAATGTATCTATCGGCTAGTTATAGGCGGCAGGGACGTATTCGCAAAGAACAGAAACGGTTTGATGCATCTGCATTGCAGGTGCCCTTGGTCTTGTTCCCAAAGGTGGCGTGAATGTATCTGTGGGGCAAGGGGCTGGACGTTCTGTTTTCATCCCTGTTTCTGCTATAGTCCGGAAAACAGCAAATAATTGGCGGTGATGCCGCCAGACAAAGCACACGGGATAAAATGCAAATGCGGAACATAAGGTCGGGCGCAATCGGCTTGGCAATGATTTTGGGAATTTCCCATCCGGCTTTGGCAGATGAGCCGGGTAATCCGTCTGGTCCCGATGAAAATGGCGTTTGGGAACTGAATCCCAATGGCAATGCCGACCCGGTGTCAAGCGCGCAGCTTTATAGCGAAATGCGCATTCAGGGTGGCCAATATGCGCGCAATTACCGGCATCAGATGCTGACCGGGGATTTTACCTGTGACGATGTGGTCGACCGGGTTGCGGGCTGGGTCGATCTTGACAGTCCGGACGGTCCGAAATTTGCCATGCTGTTTGTCACCAACCATGGCGGCAAGGCACAAAGCGAAATCCGCTACCTGCCGTTCGAGCAGTCCGAACAATATGCACTTTGCATCCATGATGAAACCGCCCCGCCGGTCATGAGCTGGCAGGAAAACAGCCCGGAATTCATGGAAGAAGTCATCGGATCGAAAGAGATGTGCAATTTCGCCATCCGGGTGGATGACTTCATGTGCGACGCGCCACAATTCTTCTATTCCGAACAACCGGCGGACAATGGCGACCACTGGTTCTTTTTCCGAAATTGATCGTGAGTTCTTGAAAAGAAAAGGCGGGTTAGAAGCCCGCCTTTGTCAACTAATCCCGCCAGATTTTCTTGCCTGATCCGGGCAGGCCATAGCGTTCCCATTTCTGATCAACCCGGTCGATGATGTCATCATCCATATAGATTTTTTCGCCCCATTCGCGGTCGGTTTCGCCCGGGAATTTGTTAGTGGCATCAAGGCCAAGCTTGCCGCCAAGGCCCGAAACCGGGGATGCGAAATCAAGATAATCGATCGGGGTGTCGGTAACCGTGGTGATGTCGCGCACCGGGTCCATCCGGGTCGAGATCGCCCACATGACGTCCTTCCAGTCGCGCACATCAATGTCGTCATCCACGACGATGACGAACTTGGTGTACATGAACTGACGCAGGAATGACCACACACCCATCATCACGCGCTTGGCGTGACCGGCATAGGCCTTTTTCATCGATACAACTGCGATGCGATAGCTGCATCCTTCTGGCGGCAGCCAGAAATCGACGATTTCGGGGAATTGCTGTTGCAGGAGTGGCACGAACACGTCGTTGAGTGCCTCGCCCAGAACCGACGGCTCGTCTGGCGGACGCCCGGTAAAGGTCGACAGATAGATCGGGTTCTTGCGCATGGTGATCGCGGTCACGGTAAAGACCGGGAAATCTTCAACCGAGTTATAATATCCGGTATGGTCGCCATACGGTCCCTCGGGCGCATATTCATCAAGCGAGACATAGCCTTCAAGCACGATTTCGGCCGTTGCCGGTACCTTGAGCGGCACGGTCTTGCAATCAACCAGTTCAACCTTTTCACCGCGCAGAAGCCCGGCAAACTGATATTCCGAAAGGGTATCGGGCACCGGGGTAACCGCGGCAAGGATCGTACCGGGATCGGCGCCCAGCACGATGGCAGCCGGAAGCGGATCACGCTTTTCCTGTTTCCAGCGGGCATGATGTTGTGCCCCGCCACGATGTTTGAGCCAGCGCATGATGGTCTTGTTCTTGCCAAGCACCTGCATGCGGTAAATGCCAAGGTTAAACACATCGCGCTTGTCGCCGCCTTTTTCACCGGCCGTCGGGCCCTGGGTCACAACCAGGGGCCAGGTGATCAGCGGGGCGGGTTCGCCGGGCCAGCAGGACTGAACCGGGATTTTGGACAAATCAATATCGTCGCCCTGAAGCACCACTTCCTGACAGGGGGCCTTGGAAACAGTTTTGGGTTTCATCGCCATGACGGTCTTGGCCAGTGGCAACATCGAAAATGCTTCGCGGATGCTTGCCGGTGGTTCGGGCTGTTTGAGGAAGGCCAGCGTTTCGCCGACTTCACGCAATTCTTCGGGTTTGCGGTTCATGCCCGCGGCAACCCGGTCCACCGTGCCAAACAGGTTCACCAGAACCGGCATGTCATATTTTTTGCCGTCATCGCCAACGACGTTTTCAAACAGAACCGCCGGGCCGCCTTCGGCCAGAAGTCGGGTCTGGATTTCCGTCATTTCAAGATTGGGGGATACCGGTTCAGTGACACGAACAAGACGGCCGGACTTTTCCAGCGCATCCATGAAGTCACGAAGGGATTGATAGGGCATGGCACCTGTCATCTGCAAAGCTTTGAAACCTGATTGTCTTCATACGCGTGCACGCGGGCTTGGACAACCTTGCTGTTATCAAATACGCCATTTGTAACTGGACCGATCGCTTCCTACATGAAACCGGGATGCTGCGTTGCATAATTTTGCGGTTTTGGTTGACGCATCATTTGGTTATACATTGGCTTAGAATTGAGTCGCGTGGCCCACAACACGCGACATGGCAACTCACCAAAAGCATGAAGGACGCACAGATGGCCAAATACTGGGTTATCGGGGGCACCTATCAGGATACCGGTTTCGACAAGCCGATCGGCGAAGAAACCAAAGTCGGTCCGTTTGGCAGCTTCGAAGACGCGGAACAGGAATGGTCGAAAATGGCCTGGCAGTCGGTCGATGACGCGAATTCGCGCTATCGCATCGAACGCCTTGAAGAATACTGGGTCGTTGGCGGTGAATATGAAAGCACCGACTTCGAAAAGCCGGTTGGCGGTTCCGAAGAACGCCATGGTCCGTTCGCCACATTCAGCGACGCTGAAAAAGCATGGTCGAAACTGGCCTGGCAGCATGTTGATGACTGCAACTTCCGCTACCGTGTCGTTGAAGGCTAAGCCGGATCGACCAGACAATGTTTTCGATATCCGATGTGCGGGCGATCAGTGACCCCGTACTCCGTGAACAGATCGAACATCATCCACGCGCGCAGGATCTTCTGCGCGCGTTTTTGTATCCCTATGCCGCCCCGGACCGGGATTTCCTGTTTCGTGGTGGATCGGTAACGCCGCTTGATGCATCGGAAGTCGGCGACGCCATCGCCGGGAGGGTCCCGGTTCTGGCCGTCGGGTCAAACCGTGCACCGGTTCAGTTGACGCGCAAATTCACCCATCAAAATCTGCCCGATGATGTTCCGGTGACACTGGGATGGATGCGCCATCATGATATTGTCTATTCGGCACATGTCACCGGGTATGGTGCCTTTCCGGCAACCCTTGCCCCGTCACCGGGGACACGGGTCCGGGTTGCGGTGACCTGGCTTACGGCGGCGCAGCTTGGACATATGCATGTAACCGAAAGCGTTCCGACACATTACCGTTATCAGCAATTGCATGGCCGTGATCTTGACCTTGATTGCGGTATTACGACCGACCATGTCGGTCTTTATCAGTCGGTTGCCGGGTTTGAATTCGCATGTGGCCAAATCTTTGCCCTGAACGCAGTTGAGGCAACCGGGCGCAGATATCCGTCCCTGGAACAGTGGCAGATGGTCGCACATGTCGCGCGCCTTGCAGGGCAGGTTTTTCGACCTGATCTGGTGATCCGGCTTATTGACGATCCGGCCTTCAGAAAGTCGTTTGGCGATCTGGATCACACAAAATAGCGCCGACCCTGTAATTGCCATTGGTGTGACCCTATATATATTCCAGAAATGTGTTTTGATACTTGAAATTGTGTCAGGATTTTCGGTAAGTACTTGAAAATTAAATGCTTCTGTAAAATCCGGTAAGCCGTCCAAAGAACGGTGTATTCAACCGGCTAATTTCGGAATGAACGGTTGAATTGTAATTTCAAAGGTACCAATTGTGCAGCAAGGGTACCGAAATTTGGGTGAATCAATCTGGGAGAATGCCGACGACGCGGTTTGCGTGCGTTATGTGTTCGCGTGCGTGTTTCACGCTTCGTGATTAAGGGAGAACTAAATGTTTGGCTCTGGTTCTGATGACCGTCATATCGTTCAGGCTATAAAGCAGTCACAAGGTACGATCGAATTTACGCTCGATGGTAAAATCCTTGATGCAAACAAGAATTTTCTGGATCTGGTCGGATATGATCTGTCAGAGGTGCGTGGCAATCACCACAGCATGTTTGTTGATCCGGAGTTCGCCAGAAGTGCGGAATACAAGAATTTCTGGGATCGCCTGAAGGGCGGAGAATCCTTCACCGCCGAATTTCAGAGGTTCGGCAAGGGTGGCAAGGAAATCTGGATCCAGGCGACCTATAATTCGGTCAAAGGCAGCAATGGCAAACCCTATAAGGTGTTCAAGGTTGCAAGTGATGTCACTGCGCAGAAATTGCAGGCCGCCGACTATGCCGGGCAGATTGACGCCATCAGCAAGTCGCAAGCCGTGATCGAATTTGATCTTAAGGGCAATATCCTTAATGCCAACGAGAATTTCCTTGTGACGATGGGCTACAAGCTGTCGGAAATCAAAGGAAAGCATCACCAGATCTTTGTTGATCCGGCCTATGCCAAAAGCGACGAATACAAGGATTTCTGGAAACAGCTTGCCGCGGGCAAGCATCTGATGGCCGAATATCAGCGGTTTGGCAAAGGCGGCAAGGAAGTCTGGATTCAGGCCAGCTATAACCCGATCTTTGATATGGCCGGGCGGCCGTTCAAGGTGGTGAAATACGCGACCGACATTACGGAGCAAAAGCTTCAGGCGGCCAACTTTGCCGGACAGATCGAAGCAATCCACAAATCACAAGCCGTCATTTCGTTTGAAATGGATGGCACCATCCGCAATGCCAATGCCAATTTCCTTAATGCGATGGGATATAGCTATGACGAGGTGATCGGCAAGCATCACAGCATCTTCATGGATCCGGCCGAAGCCCAAAGCACCGAATACAAGGAATTCTGGGATGCCTTGCGGCGCGGAGAGCACAAGGTTGCCGAATTCCGACGCTTTGGCAAAGGCGGCAAGGAAGTCTGGATTCAGGCCAGCTATAACCCCGTGATGGATATGAACGGGCGTCCGATCAAAGTGGTGAAATATGCGACCGACATCACCAAGCAGATCTATGCCCGCCGCAAGGCCAAGGATTTGGCCGAAGGATCAAGCACCAGTGCCGAAGCCGTGGCCAGCGCATCCGAGGAAATGCTGGCAGCCATTCAGGAAATCAGCGAAAGCATGCACCGGTCACAAATCGCGATGAACGATATCGTGTCCAAGACCGAAGAAGCCAACGAAGTACGTGCCGATCTGGAAACCACGTCGGAATCGATGGCGGGCGTGGTTCAGATCATCCGTGATCTGGCTGAACAGGTGAACCTGCTTGCGCTTAACGCGACGATCGAAGCCGCGCGCGCCGGTGAAGCAGGCAAGGGCTTTGCCGTGGTCGCAGGCGAGGTCAAAAACCTTGCCAACCAGACCGCCAAGGCAACCGATGAAATCGAAACCCAGATCGAAGCGATGATGAATATTACCAAGCGGGTTGTTGCGTCGACCGCCGGGATTTCGACATCGGCGGAATCGGTCAGCAGCTATGTCGATTCCATCGCATCAGCCGTCGAGGAACAAACAAGCGTCACCCAGGATATTTCCAAGAATATCCAGTTTGTTTTTAACGGGATTTCCGAACTGAATGATTGTGTGAAAAGCATCGCAAGCTGACGCACAACAAACATCCCTGATCACGCAAAAGCCCGACGGTCCCAAAGACGGTCGGGCTTTTTTTTCAGGCGATATGCAATGTGTTCCAGAGCCGTTTCCGTTTGGGATGCCCCGGCCCGTAGGGTCCGCAAGGTCCGCAGGCTTCAGTTTGGCAATGTTTTGCGGCGTTACACCGCTTGAACGGTGCCCCCCATCGCCCTTGCGCACAGGGCCTTGTCAAACAATTCGCCAAACACGACCGAAACGCTTCAATCTAACGAAACAGAAATTGCCCTAGCCGCGATCGGGCAACAGTTGCCAGATGCGGGTGAATTTGGTGTCGGCATCTTCGACCGCGACATCGACGGGCACATCATATGTTTCGAGCTCGTCAATATTGTGGGTCGGCGCATAGGTCCGGCCCGGATCGGCCAGAATGACCCGGGTGCCAAGACGGGCTTCGGCCATCAGCCATTGCAGAACCGCATTTGCCATATCCTGCTGATAGCAGACATCACCGGCAAAAATCACATCCCAGCGTTTTTGCGGGGCGCTGGTGCCGACAAAATTGTCCGTCGTGGTGGCAAATTCGACACCATTGCGTTTGGCATTGAGGCGCGTGGCAGTGATGGCCACCGGATCAATGTCATTTGCCGTGATGTCCGCCGCATCCGCCATCACACAGGCAATCGCCTGCATGCCGCCGCCGCAAGCAAAATCAAGCACCCGCTTGCCACGCACCAGTTCGGGGTGGTCCAGAATATAGCGCGTGATTGCCTGCCCGCCGGGCCAGGCAAAGGCCCAATAGGGGGGCGGGATATCAAGGATGCCCAGAATATCCTCGGTCGCCTGCCACAGTGGCGTGATATGGGTCGCCAGATACATTTCGATTTCCGGCGCCAGCGGCACGCGCGCGGGCACGGTGAAAGTTTCGATCAGATCGGCAAATTGCGGATCATCGACATTTGGCACCAGGGCATCGGCAAAGACGTTATCGGTCATGCTGGGCTGCTTTGACTATGAACATTTGCGCCGGAGTAACGGCTTTGCCGATCTTGGGCAAGCAGTTCTTCATGATGCGGTTTCGGTTTCAGCCATCCCGAGATACAGGATCACGTCACGCGGTTTGGCTTTGGGAATTTCGGTTCCCAGAAACAGCTGGTTGCCGCGCACCATGGCAAGAACGGTGGGCGCTTCGTCATGCAGGGCAATAAAATCATCCCAGCCAAAGCTGTCGGTGAACCGTGTCTGACGGACGGAAACGCCGCTGCGATAATCATAGCGGATGTCATCAGTGGTCAGCGGTTTGGCACATAGCGGCAATCCGCCAAGCGTCTGGCTGGCACTATGACGGCTGCGATCATCCGACCCGCGATGAATGCCGGTCTGGAAGACCGAGCGTCGCCCGAATTCCGGGGCGAAGTCGGTGCAAACCAGCGTGTTGTAGGCATCATTGTCGGTGGCCGCGATCAGTTTGCCCAATGCGCTAGTATCAAGGTGATGTTCAAACACCTCTGACAGGACTTCACCGTAAAATGTCGTCAGGCCCGCTTCACGTGCCGGGCGCAAGGCGTGCCAGCGTGAATCGGTCACCACGACCGGAATATCAAGTTCATCAAGGCGGGTGGCCAGGTCAATTGTCCATTGATGGGCACCGACAATCAGAACGCCGGGCGGACCATTGACCGCAAGATCAAGATAACGGGCCATCGGCCGGATCGAAAATCCGTGCAGAACCACGGTTGAAAACACCATGGCAAAGGCAAGCGGGATCAGAAGCGCCCCATCGGCATACCCAAGATGGACAAGCTCGGCGCCAAAAAGACCGGAAACAGCAACCGCGACAATCCCGCGCGGTGCGATCCAGCCGACCAGCAACCGTTCACGCCATTCAATCTTGGAAAAACTGAGCGCGCCAATGATCGAAACCGGGCGCACAATCAACAACATTGCCGCCACAAACAGGCCATGCCCCAGGGTCAGTTCTTCGACCATCGACCATTTCAGGGTGGCGGTCAGAATGATAAAGACGCTTGAAACCAGAATGACCGTCAGGGTTTCCTTGAACCGGCGGATTTCATCAATCGCCATCAAATGGGCGTTGCCGATGACAAGACCAAGAACAGTCACGGCCAAAAGACCGGTTTCTTCCTGAACGATATTGGCCCCGGCAAAACAGGTCAGCAACACGCCCAGAACCAGCGGCGCCTTGAGAAATTCCGGTATCCAGCCCCGGCGAAACACCTGGGCTGTGCAAATGCCGGCAATCAGGCCGATGGCGATGGCGACAAGGATGTTAAAGGCCAGATGGCCGATCACACCACTTAGTCCGTTGCCATGTTCGGTCGCGACAATGATTTCATAGACCAAAACGGCAAACAGCGCCCCGATCGGGTCATTGACGATGCCTTCCCATTTCAGAAGTGTGCTGGGATGTTTTGCCAGACGGGCATGACGCAACAACGGGGCAATCACGGTCGGCCCGGTCACAATCATGATGCCGCCAAACAGGGCCGCGACCGGCCAGCTCAGCCCGGCCAGATAATGGGCGGCGAAAGCACCAAGCAGCCAGGCCAGAAGCGGCGCAATCGTCGTCAGGCGCAATATGCCGCTGACACTGTGGCGCAATTCACGGAAATCAAGCGCCAGACCGCCTTCAAACAGGATCACGGCAACTGCAACCGCAACAAGGGGCTGCAATAACGGACCGAAATCGGCAACCGGATCAAGAAGCCCGGTCCCCGGTCCAAGAATAAGCCCAAGTGCAGACAGCAACACAATGGCCGGCACACCTGCGCGCCAGGCAAACCACTGTGCGCCAACGCCAGCCAGGATCAAGCTTGCAATCATCAAGGCAATCGGTGCGGCCATCTATGCGCCTCTGTTGTTGGTATCAGTTAATCGAAAAAGGTTTCAGACAGATGGTGTCTGGTTTCCAAAAACCTATACGGCGCGTTCAATTCAATTGGCTGAAATTGCACAAAAACTTTCGATCCGGTTGCGCCCGATCATCCCGCAGGCAAACGCCCACAGTTTTCTTAGCATCTTTTGACGGTGTGTAATCCTTACAAACCTGTGACGCTATCAGGCAGCAGCAATCAGATGCGAAAGAACGATGGCCACAAGCACCAGAAGTCCATAGTCGCGATTTGATTTGAAACGCCGCAGGCAATTGGCCGCATCGTCGAGTTTGACGGTTGCAACCTGCCAGCCAAGATGAATGCCCGCCAAACCCAGCAAGATGAAATAGGACCAGTGCAGATCGGCCAGCATCCCGGAAATGCCCAGCAACAGCGTGGTCAGGGTATAGAAACCCTTGGCCCATTTCGGGGTGTCATCCCCCAGACGCAGGGCAAGGGATTTGAGCCCGATCTTGGCATCATCATCCTTGTCCTGATGGGCATAGATGGTGTCATAGCCAAGCGTCCAGAAAAAGCCCGCTGCATACATGGCAATCGCAGCCGGTTCGACCGTGCCGGTAACCGCCGCCCAGCCAACCAGCGCGCCCCAGTTAAACGCAAGTCCCAGAACCGATTGCGGCCAGTAGGTGTATCGTTTCATGAACGGATAGACGATGATGATCGGGATCGAACACAGTCCGACAATGATCGCTTCAATCCGGAATTGCACCAGAATGGCCAGGCCCAGCAACATCATGAACCCAAGAAACAGCAAGGCCTGCCAGACCTTGACCTGACCGCTGGGAAGCGGACGGGTGATGGTACGTTCGACCTTGCCGTCAAAATTGCGATCGGCCAGATCATTGATGACACAGCCCGCACCACGCATAATCACCGCACCAAGCCCGAACAGGGCCATCATGATCACGATCTGTTTGGCATCGACGTCCGGTGTGATGCCGCCTGCCATGGCTGTTGACCACCAGCACGGCAATAACAAAAGCCAGGTGCCGATCGGGCGATCAAGACGCAGCAGCTTGAGATACGGCCGTATGGGTACGGGCATATAGCGGTCAATCCAACCATCTGCCGGCATGTCGTTTTTGGTATTCTGTATTGGTTGGTTGACCTGTGTCATAATTGGCCTATCTAACGATTTAATCTTATAAAATCCCGGCGCGACCATTGCCCGGGCATCTTTGGGGACATCCATGACCGCAGACGCCACCCGCGCCCGTCAACGCCTTTTCGTTCACGATCCTATCACGGCCGGTTGCGAGATCGAACTTGCTCCTGAACAGTCTCATTACCTTGAACATGTGATGCGTCTCAAGCCCGGAACGCCTGTTAAGATTTTTAATGGTCTGGACGGCGAGTGGCTAGGCACGATCAGCGAACTTCGCAAAAAGAAGGGGCGCATCACCGCAGAGACCCGATTGCGTGAACAGGGGACCGAAACCGGACCGACTCTTGTCTTTGCACCGATCAAAAAGCAGCGGCTTGATTTCCTGATTGAAAAATCGGTTGAGCTGGGTGTCGGAAAACTTCAACCCATCATCACTCAGCATGGCATCACCGACAAGGTGCGCCTTGACCGGTTGCAGGCACAGGTGATCGAGGCCGCCGAACAATGCGAACGCCTGACTGTGCCCGAAATTGCCGCCCCGGTACGGTTGCTTGACTGGGTCGCAAACGGTGCTGAAAATCACCATGTTCTGTTCTGTGACGAAACAGGAACCGGGTCACCAATTGGTGAAGTGTTAAGTCAGCTATTGGCAAAGGGCGCTGGCTCGGTTATCGACAATACCAATGTTGTTAACCATGCACTCGTGATTGGACCTGAAGGCGGCTTTAGCGCCGACGAACTTGAACGTATCCGCAAACAGCCTTTTGCAACGCCTGTCAGTCTCGGCCCGCGTATCCTGCGTGCCGAAACAGCGGCAATTGCTGCATTGGCGGTATTTCAGGATCGCATCGGCGATTGGTCGCACCGGCCAGTTACGAGAGATTAGGGGAAGCCCTTATGACTGTCAGCGCCTCCACTGGCGACAGCCCGGTTATTGAAAGCCGGCGCCAGCTTGTCGAATGGTTTGAGTCCGGTTGTAAACCGAAAAGTGACTGGGCCATCGGCACCGAACACGAAAAATTCGCCTTCACCCGCGATGATCTTCGCCCGATCCCCTATAAGGGGGAGCGCGGTGTCAAAACCCTGCTTAATGCCCTTGCCGAACGCTATGACTGGGAACCGATCATCGAGAACGGCAATGTCATCGCCCTGACCAAGGACAAATGTTCTGTGTCGCTTGAACCGGGCGGTCAGATCGAATTGTCGGGTGCCCCGCTTAAGAATATTCACCAGACCTGTGGTGAAGTTCATACCCATCTTCATGAATTGCGCGAAATTTGCGGTGATCTTGGCATCGACATGCTTGGTGTCGGTCATCAGCCGAAATGGTCGCGCGAAGATACGCCCTGGATGCCCAAAGGGCGTTACGGGATCATGCGCGACTATATGCCAAAGGTCGGCAAGCTTGGTCTTGATATGATGCTTCGGACCTCGACCATTCAGGTCAATCTGGATTTCAGTTCGGAAGCCGACATGGTGAAGAAGTTCAGAACGTCATTGGCACTTCAGCCGGTTGCGACCGCGCTGTTTGCCGCATCCCCGTTCGTCGATGGCAAGCCAAGCGGTTTCCTGTCGTCGCGATCCAATGTCTGGACCGATACCGACCCGGATCGTTGCGGCATGTTGCCATTCGTGTTCGAAGACGGTTTCGGCTTTGAACGTTATGTCGACTATATGCTTGATGTGCCGATGTATTTTGTCTATCGCGATGGCAAATACATCAATGCTGCGGGCAAGTCGTTCCGTGACTTCATGAATGGCAAACTTGATGTTGTTCCGGGCGAACGTCCGACCATGAATGACTGGTCCGATCACATGACCACGGCTTTCCCGGAAGTGCGCCTTAAGAAGTTTCTGGAAATGCGCGGGGCCGATGGTGGTCCGTGGAAACGCATTTGTGCCTTGCCGGCTCTTTGGGTCGGGCTTCTTTATGATGATGCGGCCCTTGATGCGGCCTGGGAACTGGTCAAGGACCTGTCGGTTGAGGAACGCGAAGCCCTTCGCAATGATGTGCCGCGCACGGCCCTTGCCACCAGGTTCAAGAATGGCACGGTGCAGGACCTGTCGAAGGATGTTCTGGCGGTTGCCAGACAGGGTCTTCAGGCGCGTGGCCGCATGGATGGCTATGGCGATGATGAAAGCCACTTCCTTGACAGTCTTGACGATGTCGCCCAAAGCGGCCGGACTCTGGCCGAGGAATTTCTTGATAAATACGAAACCGAATGGAACGGGTCGGTCGATCCGCTCTTTAAGGAATACGCCTATTAAGGGGGGCGCTATCCCGGTATCGGCAAAAAAGGGCAGTGAAATCACTGCCCTTTTTTCATGTGTCGATTGTCGATACGACGGCTTACTGTGCAGCCTGACCAAGTCGGGCTTGGGTGGCAAACCAATGATGGACAGCATCGATCTGATCAGGCTGCATCCCGAGACCAAGCTTGGTTCTGCGCCACAGGACGTCGTCTGCGTCACAGGCCCATTCATTGGCAATCAGGTAGTGCAGTTCAGCTTCATACAGGTTTGGGGCAACCTGTTGACCCAATTGCGCCACTGACGTGGCAGTACCCAGAACGGTTCTGATTGCTGTGCCATAACAGCGTGCAAGGCGTTCAAGCAGGGGTTGCGGCAACCAGTCAAACTCTGCGCGAAGATCACCGAGGAAACGGTCATAGTCGCCATCTGCCATATCCCCGCCGGGCAGGGTTGCCGATGCGGTCCAGTCGGGGGCCTTGTTGCCAAGGACCGGGGCCAGTTTTTGCATCGCATGTTCGGCAAGTCTGCGATATGTCGTGATCTTTCCGCCGTAAATCGACAGGATGGCAGGCGCGGTACCACCAGTGCCGGTATCAAGATCAAACACATAGTCGCGGGTCACGGCAGATGCATTGGCATTCTTGTCGTCATAAAGCGGCCGGACCCCGGAATAATCCCAGACAACATCATCGCGTGTCAGCGGCTTTGCCAGATAGCCATTGACCAGATCAAGCAGGTAATCGACTTCCTGATCGCTGATCTTTACCTGTGCCGGGTCCCCGTCATAGGGCACATCGGTCGTGCCGATCAGGCTGTAATCGCGCTGATAGGGGATGGCAAAGGCAATGCGGCCATCGTCATTCTGGAAGATATAGCAATGATCATGGTCATGGATGCGCGGCACGATGATATGGCTGCCCTTGACCAGTCGAAGACCGGCGGCCTTGTCGCCAAGACCGGCATTTTCCACCATCTGCGTTACCCATGGTCCCGCCGCATTGACAATCGCGCGCGCCTTGACGGTGCGTTGCGATCCGTCGGCCTGCGCCAGTTCGGCCGTCCAGTGGTCAATCTGGCGCGACAGGCTTGTGCATTTGGTGCGCGTGCAAATTTCGGCACCGCGCGCCATGGCATCCTGCGCATTGAGAACCACCAGACGGGCATCATCAACCCAGCAATCCGAATAGGAAAAGGCACGGGTGAATTGCGGCTTTAACGGGCTGCCTTCCGGGGTTCCGGGCAGTGACAGGGCCTTTGAGCCCGGCAGTCGTTTGCGTTTCGCCAGATGGTCATACAGAAACAGACCGGCACGCAGCATCCATTGCGGGCGCAAACCCTTGTGATGGGGCAGAACGAACGTCAAAGGCCAGATGATATGCGGGGCAGCAGCCAGAAGAACTTCGCGTTCCTGAAGGGCTTCACGCACCAGACGGAACTCATAATGTTCCAGATATCGCAGGCCGCCATGAATGAGTTTGGTCGAAGAAGAAGAGGTGGCCGAGGCAAGGTCGCGCTGTTCGACCAGAAGAACAGAAAGTCCGCGACCGGCGGCATCACGTGCAATACCTGCACCATTGATGCCGCCGCCTACGACCAGAAGGTCGTATGTTTTATCCACGTCAGATCACCTTTTTACGCAGGTAAGCTGAAATGGCCTCGCCAATAATCACCAGACCGATGATCGCCAGAAGAATGGTGGCAACCGTCTGCCAGGCAAAGGTGTCAATCGCCCCCTGAAGGATGATCCCGATGCCGCCTGCACCGACCAGACCCAGAACCGTACTTTCACGCAGGTTGATGTCCCAGCGCAGAATGGACACGGCAAAGAAGGTCGGCATGACTTGCGGAATGATCCCATAGATCAGAATCTTGAAGCGCGACGCGCCAACAGATTCCAGGGCTTCGATCGGTGCGCGGTCGATTTCCTCGATCGCTTCGCCCAGCAATTTGCCAAGGAAACCAAGCGACCGGAAAATGATTGCCAGAATACCGGCAAGCACACCGGGGCCGAACACCGCCACAAACAGCAATGCCCAGATGATGGTGTTAACCGAACGCGATGACACCAGAATGAACCGGCCAAGCCACAGCGTGAAGCGGTTCGGCGTCGTGTTCTGGGCGGCGATCAGGGCAATTGGCAAGGACAGGAACACTGCAAAGAATGTCGCAATCGTTGCGATATTGACGGTTTCAAGCAGCGTCCAGGCAATGTCTTTCCAGCCATCCAGCGATGGCGGGAACATGCGTGCAAACAGATCGCCCATCTGTTCGGGCGCATCCCAAAGCCACGGCCAGATGATGTTGATGGTCGACAGTGACCAGACAACAGCCAGTGCAACCAGTGCCATGACACCATAGCGGCGCCAGCGTTCTTTGGTGGTGTAACGTGACCATTCGCGATGGGCGATTGCGTCCGGTCCGGTAGGTTGAGTGGTGGCTACCATAGGTTCCTCCTGATCCGGCCGCTGATGGCCTCGCTGACAAGGATCACACCGATGATGCAAAGGGTGATGGCCAGCGCAAAGTCATAGTCATATCGGCCAAACGCATTCAAAAGCGTCGATCCGATGCCGCCCGCACCGACAATGCCGACAATCGCCGACGCACGCAGGTTGCTATCAAGCTGATAGATCGAAAGACCGATCTGACGGGGCATGATTTGCGGAATGACGGCATAAAGCAGGGTGACAAAGGTCGCCCCGCCCGCAGCACGGATGGCTTCGACCTGTCCCCAGTCGATTTCCTCGATCCGTTCGGCCAGCATTTTGGCAACAAAACCGATGGAATAGACCGTCAGGGTCAGGATACCGGCAAGCGGGCCGAAACCGACTGCTTTGACAAACAGGATGGCGACAATGACCGGGTGGAAGGAACGGGCAACGATGATCACGCCACGCCCGATGGTATAAAGCCATTTCGGTGCGATGTTCGATGCCGATGCAAAGGCAATCGGAACGCTCAGTGCCAGACCCAAAAGAGTCGAGACAATGGCGATCTTGATGCTTTCCATAAAGCCGTCAAACAGCAACTCGCCACGGATGAAGCTTGGCGGGAAGGCACCCTTGAAAATGCGAATGGCGCGCGGAACACCATCCTGGATACGGTCCCAGTCAAAGGGCAGGCTGGTCAAAGCCCACCAGACATAGGCCACAGTCGCGATCAGAAGACCCCAGCGCAACACAGGGTTGGCAATAAAGGGTGGCTTCTTCCATGTGCGGCCCGTTGATTGAACGGTGCTGCTCATCGTGCTGCTACCTCGCGCAGGTGGGTGTTGCTTTCGGCACCACCGCGTTCTTCGGCCGGAACACCGGCATAGATTTCATCCATCGCGTCATTGTTCAGATCAGTCGGTTCGCCGTCAAAAATGATGCGGCCAAACCGCATGCCGACGATGCGCTGGGTATATTCCTTGGCTTCGTTGACGTTATGGATGTTGATCAGAACCGGCAGATGCAGCTCTGACGCCAGGGCGCGCAGCAGTTCCATGATCTGGCGCGACGTTTTCGGATCAAGCGACGCAGTCGGTTCGTCGGCCAGCAGGATTTCTGGTTCCTGCATCAGGGCGCGGACAACGCCAACACGCTGACGTTCGCCGCCGGAAAGTTCGTCGGCGCGTTTGTCGGCATAATGGGCGATCCCGACACGTTCCATCAGATGAAATGCACGGTCGATGTCTTCTTGCGGATATTTGCGGGTCACGGCACGCCAGGCCGGAAGATAGCCAAGGCGCCCGGATTGAACATTTTCCATGACCGTCAGGCGGTCAATAAGGTTAAAGCCCTGGAACACCATGCCGATACGGCGGCGCGCCAGACGCAGCGCCTTTCCTTCAAGCTTGGTCAGTTCGGTGCCATTGAGTTCGATGGAGCCCGATGATGGCTCAACAAGGCGGTTGATACAGCGCAGAAGGGTACTTTTACCCGCCCCGGATGCGCCAATGATCGAAACCACGCTTTCGCCAGGTACTTCAAGGTTCAGGTTCTTCAACACTGCCTTTTCGTCGCCATAGCGTTTTACAAGTTCTTTGATACGCAGCATTGCGTTACCCCGGTTTGAATGGGAGACGACACAGGGCCACGGCAAGCCGGGCCCTGTGATGTTTTCGTCAATTGATTGAGGTGAATTACTTCAGGTTGTCCGGGGTGTATTTGACACCGTTGGCAGCCTGGATTTCACGAATGACGGCCCAGTCTTCCTGATAGGTGACCGGCAGGAACTTCGACACACCCTTGAATTCTTCACCAAGGGCGGTGCCCTTCATGTCGAAGGTAAAGAAGGCTTCCTTGATCTTTTCGATCAGTTCCGGCTTCAGGTTATAGGCATAGTTGAACGAAGTGGTCGGGAACGGCTTGCTTTCGTAGATGATCTTGACTTCTTTGGGATCATAAAGGTCGCGCTGGGCCATACGTTCGACAACTTCGGAGGCAACCGGGGCTGCGTCATAGTCACCGGCGACAACACCGAGGATCGACTGATCGTGGGAACCGGAATAGACGACTTCGTAATCCTGTTCCGGAACAATGCCCTGACCCGGAAGAAGGGCGCGCGGTGCCAGGTTGCCCGAGTTCGAGGTCGGCGAAGTGTGGGCAACACGCTTGCCTTTCAGGTCGGCCGGGGTGTTGATGCCGCTGTCAACGCGGGTGTAAAGCTGAAGTGTGTAACCGAAACGACCATCATCGCCACCCATCAGGGCGAACGGAACCGCACCGGCAAGGTTGACGGCAAACGGGGTCGGACCGGTCGAGAAGCCCGCAACATGCAGACGGCCGGAACGCATGGCTTCGACTTCGGCCGAGTTCGACTGAACCGCAAAGAAGTGAACGTCCTTGCCGGTTACTTTTTCAAGATGCTCAAGGAACGGCTCCCAGATGTCGGCATAAACGGCCGGGTCTTCGACCGGGGTATATGCAAAGACAAGGGTGTCGGGATCAACAAGCTGATCGGCGGGCGGTGCATCGGCAACCAGATCGCCATCCATGTCGCAATAAATCGGATCAAGATCGCCACGCGCGATGCAGTCGTCAGCCGCAGCTGCCGGGCTGGCGGCGAAGCCAAACATACCAACCGCAGCAAGCAGTGTGGTGAGTTTCAAAACGTCAGTTTTTTTCGGATGTGAAAACACGGCTACCGAACCTTTCTTCCCTGTGAACGCTGGATTTCAGCCATTTGTGATGTGGTTTTGTTGGTTTTATTGTTGCTTTTAACAACATTATGGGTTCGGAAAAGTTGAGAAATCAACATAAAACTGTAACAAAAGATTTCAGCAGAGGTTGCTAGAATGCCTGTATCATCATGAAAGCCGCCAATATTCAAAGGGGATATGGCTTTGCGTTTGGGAAAAAAAGAACGCCAACAACGCATTCTCCATGAACTTCAGGTTCACCCGCATGTGAGAGTTGCCACATTGGCCGAGCGATTCGACGTGGCGACCGAAACAATTCGCCGCGATCTTGATGCGCTTAGCAACGAAGGCCTGATCAAGCGCGAGTTTGGCGGGGCATCTGCCCGACCGATGGGCCATCAACCCGATCTGGCCGAACGCCAGTTATCCGCCGTTGCCGGGTTTGAACGGATTGGCATGCTGGCCGCGGATATGGTGCGTTCAGGCGATGTTGCGATGATCGATGCCGGATCAACCGTGGCACAGATCGCCCCGTTTCTTGCAGCACGGCGCAGCCCCTTGCCCCGGACCTTTCTGACCAATTGCTATGCGGTCGTGCAGGGCATGGCTGATCTTTGCGATTATGATGACGTCCTGATGTGCCCGGGTCAGTATGACCGGCGTGAAAATGCGGTTTACGGGACGGATACGGTTGAATATCTGCGCCGTTTTCATGCCAATATCGCCTTTATCGGGGCATCGGGCGTATCGCGCCAGGGATTTAGCGACGTCAACCGTCGCGCAGTTGCGGTCAAGCGCGCCATGATGGAACGCTCAGACGAAACCTGGCTGATGGTGGATCACACCAAGTTCGATCAGCGCTATCTTGAAAATGTCGCACCACTCGAAGATCTGACCGGGATCATAACCGACCGTGCCCCGGCCCCGGAAATCGCATCCCAGCTTGAACGGGCCGGCATCAGATTGCTGGCCTGGCAGGAGCAGATGGAAAAGGCGGGCTAGGCCGATCGGGCAATAAATGCAAACAAATCTTATTTGCATTTGCCTTTGCGCATGTTCCGAACCATATTTCTGGGCGACGTCCCGCGTTGAAGCGCACGGGATTGTTGCACCGGGTTTCCCGCCCCGGTCAGTTTGACGTCTGACACGGAGGATATCTATCGTGACTACAACAGTGACCACCCGTACTGAACAGGACACCATGGGCGAAATCGAGGTGCCAGCAGACCGGTATTGGGGGGCGCAAACCCAGCGTTCAAAACAGAATTTCCGCATTGGTGGCGAACGGATGCCTGATGCCCTGATCAAGGCATTCGGCATTCAGAAGCTGGCAGCATCACGTGCCAATGCCGTCCTTGGCAATCTTGACCCGGAACTGGCCAAGGCGATCGAGGCCGCGGCACTCGAAGTTGCCGATGGCAAATTGCTTGATCATTTTCCGCTGGTTGTCTGGCAGACCGGGTCGGGTACCCAGACCAACATGAACACCAACGAAGTGATTGCCAACCGTGCGTGTGAAATCCTTGGCAAACCGATGGGCATGCGCGATCCGGTTCATCCCAATGATCACGTCAATCGCGGGCAATCCTCCAATGACAGTTTCCCGGCTGCGATGCATATCGCCGCGGTGGTGGAAATTGAACGGGCGCTTAAACCGGCCCTGAAACATCTGAAACAGGCGCTTGATGACAAGGTCGCGGCCTTTGCCGATATTGTCAAAATCGGCCGAACCCATATGCAGGACGCCGTCCCGCTGACATTGGGACAGGAATTTTCCGGTTATGCGGCACAAATCGAACTGGGGCTGGAACGGATCGAAGATGCGCTGAAACGGCTGCGCAAACTGGCGCAGGGCGGGACTGCTCTTGGCACCGGGTTGAACGCGCCCAAGGGCTTTGACGTTGAATTTGCCAAACAGGTTTCCGAGATTACGGGACTTGATTTTTCAACCGCTGAAAACAAGTTCGAAGCCCTGGCCGCACATGATGCCTGTGTTGAAATGTCGGGTGTCATGAATGTGCTGGCCGCGTCCCTGATGAAGATCGGCAACGATATTCGTTTGTTGGGATCGGGACCGCGCTGTGGTCTTGGCGAATTGATCCTGCCGGCCAACGAGCCCGGATCATCCATCATGCCGGGCAAGGTGAACCCGACCCAGGCCGAAGCATTGACCATGGTCTGCGCACAAGTGATGGGCAACCACGTGGCCGTGACGGTTGGCGGTTCGAACGGGCATCTTGATCTTAATGTGTTCAAGCCGGTGATCATTTATAACCTGCTGCAATCGGTGCGCCTGATTGCCGATGCGTCGGTCAGTTTTGCTGATAATTGTGTGGTCGGGCTTGAAGCCGATCAGGAAAAGATCGACCACTATGTCGAGCAAAGCCTGATGCTGGTAACCGCGCTGGCCCCGCATATCGGATATGATAATGCGGCCGCCGTTGCCAAAAAGGCCCACAAGGATCGCAGCAGTCTTAAGGAAGCCTGCATGGCGCTTGGTTTCCTTGACGGGGAAAAGTTCGATGAACTGGTTCAGGCCCGCGACATGATCTGATCACACTGATCCGATCCATTCCGATTTTCCAAGGCCGGGCACTGTTTGTCCGGCCTTTTTGCGTGCCCGAACAAGTTATCCGCGGCCATAGGCAGCATTCAGCATCGCCGGCACAATCAGGTTGTGAAACGGCAGGACCGCTGCAAGATAGATCCGCCCAAGGGTATTGTTGCGCCGGACAAGTGTGATGCTGCGGACAAGGGTGCGATTGCGTTCCAGTGCTTCGGTCTCGAACACAATGCGGAAATTCAGATGATGGTCATCCAGACCAAGGATGACGCAGTTATCTGTTTCCGATATCACCGGAAACACGCCGATCGTATCGACCTTGGTCATGGCGGCGGTATCAAGGTCGGTCTTCAGTCCAAGCGGCCTGACAATGGCGTTTCGCAGTGCCAGCAGATGATAATACCAGCGCGGTGCCGAATTGATGACGTGACGGGCGGCTTCACGGGCGCCAAGCCCGGGCTTGTCGACCGTAATGACAAATGAATCCCCCCAGTCTGCATCTTTAAGGGCGCGGTGGGGCAGTTTGACGGGACGGGCACTTGCATTGGTGCTGGCGGGGTGGTGCATCGCGGGACTCCCGGTGGGGCGACAGGATCGCATCATCATCGCAAGATGTGATCTTGGCAATGATCAATGTCATTGCAGGTGATGATGAATTCGGGCATATCAACCAGATGATCTCAATCCGGCGCCATACCCGTCATGATCCGGGACCATCAATCACCCGCGTTTTGCAAACGTGGCTGATGGCGTTTGTGATCCTGCTTGCCGGGGTTACCCAGTCCGGTTTGATCCCGGCCTTGCTTGGCGGGCAGGCAAGCGGAATTGCCCGGGCCAGCGCGACTGATGTGTTTCCGGGTGGTGATGTTCTTCTGATCTGTACGCCAAACGGCATCAAGTCGGTGACTATGGCCGACGGGGATGTCGGACACGCGTCGGCACCCGACGGGATACCGTCACCCGCAGGACATGCGTTTTGTTCGCTTTGCGCGACCCATCACGGGGCGGTGGTTGCGGTCGAACTGCCCGATATTGCGCTGGTTGCTGTTGTTCATGATGTTCGCTTTGCCGCGGCAAATGGCGTGGCCAACGGGCATGAATGGCCACGCATCCGTCATTCGCGCGCCCCGCCAGCCGTCGTCTGATTTTCAATTCCCACTCAATTGATGAAATCGGACCCGCATGTGGCGGGCAAAAGACGGATGAATTTTCATGAAAAAGCTGTTTGCTGTTCTGGCGACTTTGGCGTCGCTGTTTGTTGTGACCAATGCCTTTGCGGCTGATATCGAAATCAAGGATGCCTGGGCAAAGGCATCCCTTGGACAGGTGCGCAATGGCGCGGCGTTTTTGACGGTTGTGAACCATGGTGGTGCGGACCGCATCATTGGTGTACGCAGTGACCTTGCCGATAAAACCGAACTGCATACCCATATCATGGCCAACAATGTCATGAAGATGCGCCAGGTCGAAGGCGGCATTGAGGTGCCGATGCATGGCGAAGTTCTTTTCAAACCGGGCAGCTATCACGTGATGATGATGGGCCTGAAAAAGCCGCTTGAACAGGGCGAGATGGTTCAGGTGACGCTGGAATTTGAAAAGGCCGGTGACATTCCGGTGATGATCCATGTGATGGATGCCATGGCCAAGGGTCCGGCAGGCATGGATCATGGCCAAATGGACCACAACCAGACGGAACATGGTCAAAAGGACCATGGCGGCATGAACCACAACGCCAACTGATCGGGTCCGTATCTTCGGATCGATACTACTATTTTGCGGGGGAAGGTTTGCGCCTTCTCCCGTTTTTCGTCATGATGGGAAAAACAATCGCGCCGGTCAGAGGGAGCCCGTCATGTCAGAAAACATCACCATCGACGATCTGATTACCAAACTCGGCCTGCAACCCCATCCCGAAGGCGGCTATTACACCGAAACGTTTCGCGCCTTTGAAACATGCAATCCCGGGAACCGTTATCTCGGTGTGCGCAGCACCGGTACCGCGATTTACTATTTGCTGACACCCGATACCTTTTCGGGGATGCATATTCTGACCAGCAACGAGATTTTCCACCATTATCTGGGCGATGCGGTTGAACAGCTTCAGCTGTTTGATGACGGCACCCACAAACAGGTTGAAATCGGCAAGGACCTGTTGGCCGGGCAAAAACCGCAAGTGGTCGTGCCCAAGAATGTGTGGCAGGGGGCGCGTCTGAAACCGGGCGGGAAATATGCCTTGTTGGGATGCACGGTCGCGCCGGGATTTGATTTTGCCGATTTCTCCATGGGCAAACGCGCCGCGCTGACCGCAAAATGGCCTGCGGCGGCGGATATGATTGCGGCATTGACGCGCGACTGATTTTCGGGCGAAATCACACGGTCACCCAAACGGGATGTATTTACGCAATACGATCCCGCCTTACAGGATTTTGCCCCATGCAGTTCGATACCTGGCTTTTATTTGCCGGGGCTGCGATCGCTTTGGCGATGGCCCCGGGACCAAACAATCTTCTGGCGATGTTTAATGGTGCGCGTTTTGGTGTCTCGTCCGCTGCAATCGGGGGGATCGGGCGCATTGTCGCCTTTGCACTGATGATCGCCATTACCGCGACCGGACTTGGTGTTATTCTTGCGGCCAGTGAAACCGCATTCTTTGTGATCAAATGGGTCGGGGCGATTTATCTGGTATGGCTTGGTGTCAAAAGCTGGCTTGCCAAGGTCAATGATACCGATGAAACCGATGGCCAGATGGCGCTTATGACCAATCCCGGGGCGCTTAATCTGGCGCGCACGGAATTCATCACGGCAATCGGCAATCCCAAGGCAATCCTGATCTTTACGGCCTTCTTCCCGCAATTTCTCGATCCGGCTGTGGCTTACGGTCCGCAATTCGCCGTGATGGGTACGACCTTTATTGCGATGGAAGCGACTGTTTTGCTGGCCTATGGCCTGATTGGCGGCCAGGTCAAAGGTCTGATCCGGTCGGCAACCCACATGCGGATGCTCAATCGGGTGTCGGGAACGCTTCTGGTGGGGGCCGGTGTGCTTTTGGCCTTTACCGACCGGACGCGCTCAGCCGCCTAGGCAAAGGGCGGAATGCCCGCAAATGGGCGCACCGCGTTCAATCCGTTTTTCATTCAGAAATGCGCAGGGGCGCAGCTCGTTAAAGCGCGCCCCCTTGCTCCCTTGTCTACCCGGACATCCGGGTGATCGCCTGTTCTCAGGCGATTTCTTCGACCCGATGGCATGCCACCTCGCGGCCTTCGAATGTGCGCAGTTCGGGTCGAACTTTTGCGCATTCCTCGGTCGCAAACGGGCAGCGTTTATGGAACGCACAGCCCGAAGGCGGATTGATCGGCGAAGGCAATTCACCGGTAAGCGGTTCTGCCTTTACACGATGTGCCGGGTCGATCTTCGGTGCCGATGCCAGAAGCGCCCGTGTATAGGGGTGCAGCGGCTTGGCAAAGATTTCTTCGGTCGGTCCTTTTTCAGCGACGCGCCCGAGATACATCACCATGACGTCATCTGCAATATGTCTGACGACAGAAAGATCATGAGAGATGAAAACATAGGCGACATTCATCTCTTCCTGAAGGTCCATCATCAGGTTGAGAACCTGTGCCTGGACCGACACATCAAGGGCCGAAACCGGTTCATCGGCAACGATGACTTTTGGTTCAAGAATAAGCGCACGGGCAATCGCGATACGCTGACGCTGCCCGCCCGAGAACATGTGCGGATAACGCTGATAGAACTCGGGGCGCAGGCCAACCTTGGCCATGGTTTCGCGCACACGTTCTTCGCGTTCCTTGCGGCCCAGCTGATCCATGTTCAGCAAAACCGGCTCGGCCAGGATCTGACCGACCTTTTTGCGCGGGTTCAGCGACCCGTAAGGGTTCTGGAAAATCATCTGAACCGTGCGACGGAACAGTTTGGCTTCCTTGTCCGACAGGTTGCCGACCGTGTTGCCGTTGATTTTCAGTTCGCCGGCACTTGGCTGTTCAATCAGGGTCAACTGACGGCCAAGGGTCGATTTGCCGCAACCCGATTCACCAACAACCGCAAGGGTCTTCTGGGCTTCGAGCGTGAAGGATACGCCATCAAGCGCCTTGACCGTGGCATTGGGTTTGCCAAAGCCGCGATTGACGTCGTAATGGCGGACAAGATTATCGGATTCCAGAAGCGGAACACCGGGTTTGGTTTCCAGAAAGCTCATTATACATTCTCCCCGGTGGCCATATCGGCAGTCAGGCCGGTGGGCTGGCCCTGATCGTTTAGCGGATAGAAGCAGCGGACATCGCGTCCGTTGAAGTCACGGACTTCCGGACGGGCAGTGATGCAGCTTTCATTGGCGTAGCGGCAACGCGGTGCCAGTAGACATCCCGTCGGGCGGTCATACTGACCCGGTACCACGCCGGGGATGGTGCGCAGGCGGTCATGGCCTTCTGAACGTTCCGGCAATGCTTCGAGCAACGCCTGCGTATAGGGATGACGCGGGGCGGCAAAGATGCTGTCGGCCGGGCCGCTTTCAAACAGCTGACCGGCATACATGACCTGAATGCGGTTGGCAGCTTCGGACACCAGTGCCAGATCGTGGGTGATCAGGATCAGCCCCATGTCACTGTCTTCCTGAAGCTTGAGAAGAAGATCAATGATCTGGGCCTGAATGGTGACATCAAGCGCCGTGGTCGGTTCATCGGCGATCAAAAGGCGCGGCTTGCAGGCAATCGCCATGGCAATGACGATACGCTGGCTCATGCCGCCCGACAGCTGATGCGGATAGGCGGTCATGCGCGACTTCGGATCGGGAATGCCAACCTGATTAAGAAGTTCGAGTGTGCGTTCGCGACGCTGCTTCTTGGTGCCGCCTTCATGGACCTTGAGGGCCTCCATGATCTGGGCTTCGACCGTGAAGCATGGGTTAAGCGCCGACATCGGATCCTGAAAGATCATGGCGATGTCTTTGCCGGTGATTTCACGACGACGCTTGGCGGGCATGCCCAGAAGATCCTGACCATCAAAGGTCAGGGCATCTGCGGTGACACGCCCGGGGAAGTCGATCAGGCCCATAACGGCCAGGGATGATACCGATTTACCGGAACCCGATTCACCGACGATGCCAAGGACTTCGCCGCGATCGACGGAATAGCTTACTGAGTCAACAGCACGAAACGGCTTGTCTTCGGAGCCGAACTCGACTGTCAGGTTTTTTACTTCGAGAAGAGCCATGACTTACCGTTTCATCTTGGGATCAAGGGCATCGCGCAGACCATCACCCATCAGGTTGAAGGCAAGCACGGTGACAAGGATGCAAAGGCCGGGGAAGGTGATCACCCACCAGGCCGAACCCACGAATTCACGGGCTTCGGACAGCATGGTGCCCCATTCCGGCAGCGGCGGCTGTGCGCCAAGGCCAAGGAAGCCAAGGGCGGCAGCGTCAAGGATCGCACTCGAAATACCAAGGGTGCCCTGAACAATCAGGGGCGCCATGCAGTTCGGAAGAATGTTCACAAACATCTGGCGCATATGTCCGGCACCGGCAATCTGCGATGCGATGACATATTCCTTGTTCAGTTCGGATACCACCGATGCACGGGTCAGACGCACATAATGCGGCAACTGGACGATCGCGATGGCCAGCATGGCGTTTTCAAGACCCGGGCCGAGGATGGCGACAATGGCAAGCGCCATGATCAGGCTGGGCAGGGCCAGCATGATGTCCATCAGGCGCATGATGCAAACTTCGACCCAGCCGCGGAAATAACCCGCAACCATGCCCAGGCAAATGCCTGAAATCATCGACAGGATCACAACGAACACGCCGATGGACACCGACAGCTGTGCACCATGTATCAGACGCGACAGGATATCGCGGCCAACCGCATCGGTTCCAAGCAGGTAACGCGGGTCACCGCCTTCCATCCAGACCGGCGGTTTCAGGAACGCGGTGCGGTCCTGTGCAATCGGATCAAACGGTGCAATCCATTGGGCGGTTAGTGCCAGGAACAGGATGAAGGCAATGACCATCAATCCGACATAAGCACCACGGTTCTTACGGAAATAGTCCCAGGTTTCGCGCAGCGGGCTGGGCGGAGCACCAATCGGCTCTGCGACATTGGCTGCCGGGGCTGCGGACGGGGTGGTATTCTCGCTCATCTTTCGCAGTCCCCTTAGCGTTTATGACGAATACGGGGGTTAACAATCCCGTACAGAAGATCGACGATCAGGTTCACGCCCATAACCAGGAAGGCAATCATCAGAATGCCGCCCTGAATGGTCGGATAATCGCGACGGTTCATGGCTTCGATGATCCATTTGCCAATGCCCGGCCAGGAGAAGATCGTCTCGGTCAGGATCGCACCGGCCAGCAACACACCGACCTGAAGGCCGATGACGGTGATAACCGGGATCAGGGCATTGCGCAGGGCGTGGACCATGATGACACGGATCGGTGCCAGACCTTTGGCACGGGCAACGCGGATATATTCTTCGCCGAGAACTTCAAGCATCGAAGAACGTGTCATACGCGCGATCACGGCCATCGGTATGGTGCCAAGCGCCACCGTTGGCAGGATCATATGGCGCAGCGCGCTGATAAAGGCACCTTTTTCATCACTGATCAGGGTATCGATCAGCATGAAGCCCGTGGTTGGCTGAATGTAGTACAGCACCGACAGACGCCCGGAAACGGGGGTCCAGCCAAGTGTTGTCGAAAAGAACATGATCAGAAGAAGCGCCCACCAGAAAATCGGCATCGAATACCCGGTCAGGGAAACTGACATGGTCAGATGGTCGATCCATTTTCCACGATGGATGGCAGCCAGCACACCGAGCGGCACGCCCAGGATAACGGCAAACAGGATCCCCATGATGCTGAGTTCAACCGTTGCCGGGAACAAAGTCAGGAATTCTTCAATGACCGGCTTCTTGGTGACAAACGATTTGCCCAGATCACCCTGGAATACGCCCATCAGGTAATCGAAATACTGAACGATAATCGGTTGGTCGAAACCGTATTGTGCCTGAAGTTCTGCGTATCGTGCTGCATCAACACCACGTTCACCGGCCATCATCAGAATCGGGTCGCCGGGAATGAGGCGTATCAGGAAGAATACCAGAAGGGTGACACCGAAGAAGGTCGGGATGATGTCCCCCAAACGGCGAAACAGGAATCCTAGCATGCCATCGGGCCTTTTTGTGCATCCACGCGTGTTCTCGGCACGGGTGGACGTCTCTCTCTATTGCGGAATTGCAAAGAGGCCCGGAAGACCGGGCCTCTTCGACAAGGTTTTAGGTCGTCTTATTCTTTGATGTCGACGCCATAGAAGATGTGACCGCCAAACGGATCAATCTTGTAGTCAACGACTTCGTTACGGATCGGTTCGAAAACGATCGAGTGTGCGATGGTTGCCCACGGTGCTTCACGTTTGAAGACCAGCTGAGCTTCTTCGTACAGACGGGTACGCTCAAGAACGTCCGAGGTGGTTTTTGCCTGCTGGATCAGCTTGTCGAACTCTTCGTTGCACCACTGTGCACGGTTCGAGCCGCCAACTGCATCGCAGCCAAGCAGAACAGCAAGGAAGTTGTCGGGGTCGCCGTTATCACCGGTCCAACCGAGCATGAAGGTACCCTGTTCACCTTTTTTGGTGCGCTCAAGGTATTCGCCCCACTCGTAAGACACGATTTCGGCATCAACACCGATTTTCGCCCAGTCAGCCTGAATCAGCTCGGCCATACGGCGTGCGTTCGGGTTGTAAGGACGCTGAACCGGCATGGCCCAGATGTCGGTTTTGAAGCCTTCCGGGAAACCTGCTTCTGCAAGCATTGCTTTTGCAGCTTCCGGATCATACGGGTCATCAACGGTGTCGTTGTTGTAAGACCAGATGGTCGGCGGGATCGGGTTTTTGGCAGCAGCACCGGCACCCTGATAAACACCTTCGATGATGGCGTCTTTGTTGATCGCCATGTTCAGTGCTTTACGGACTTTCGGATTGGTGAACGGTTCTTTCTGGGTGTTGTAGCCCAGATAGCCGACGTTCAGACCTTCCTGGCTCATCAGGTTGATCGACGCATCTGCATCCATCTCGGTCAGGTCAGCCGGGTTCGGGTACGGCATAACATGGCATTCGCCAGCTTTAAGCTTCTGGTAGCGAACGGTGCTGTCCGGGGTAATGGCAAAGATCAGGTTGTCGATTGCGGCTTTGCCTTCCCAATATTCCGGGAATGCCTTGTAACGGATGACCGCATCTTTTTGATACTGAATGCGCTGGAACGGACCGGTGCCGACCGGCTCAAGGTCAACCTGCTCCGGCGTGCCGGCTTCCATCATCTTGTCGGCATATTCTGCCGACAGAACGGATGCGAAATCCATTGCCATGTTGGCGATGAACGGTGCTTCCGGACGGTTCAGAACAAATTTAACGGTGTAATCGTCAACTTTGACGATGTCCTTGATCAGGTCCGGCATGGACATTGCGTTGAAGTACTCGTACGAGCCGCCGGAAACACCATGATACGGATGATTTTTGTCAAACTGACGCATGAAGGTGAAGATCACGTCATCAGCA
Organism: Thalassospira sp. GO-4; assembly: GCF_023588965.1. Classification (NCBI taxonomy): domain Bacteria; kingdom Pseudomonadati; phylum Pseudomonadota; class Alphaproteobacteria; order Rhodospirillales; family Thalassospiraceae; genus Thalassospira; species Thalassospira sp. GO-4. The sequence goes on along the minus strand of NZ_CP097807.1, from coordinate 2,029,201 downwards.
TTGAAATCACGGGTCGGTGTGAACAGGTCAGTCGTGTGGAACTTCACACCTTTACGCAGGTTAAAGGTATATTCCTGACCATCAGCCGAAACGTCCCAGCTGGTCGCAAGACCCGGAACGATGGTGGTGGTGCCGCGTTTGAACTGTACCAAACGGTTGTAGATCTGACGCGAAGAAGCGTCAAACGTGGTACCTGCGGTGTAAAGCGACGGGTTGAAGCCTTCCGGGCTACCTTCCGAGCAATATACCAGGGTTTTTGCCGAAGCGGCGGTCGGAGCAGCAAGTGCAGTGGCCGCAAGCAGGCCTGCACCAATCGCCACTTTGACGAAATTCGCTTTCATTAAATGCCTCCCTCAAGGCTGGTCCGTGCAAATCAAGGCGGCCTGCATGATCTTGTTCAGGTCATGTTTGACTTCGCCATATTGGAACGGACGGGGTTTACCCGATCCAACAGAAATTTATGTTGGCAATCGACGAGGGAAAATAATCAGGGTTTCTACGTATCGTCAACGCTTGCTGCGTGGTTCTACGTAGTTTGGACATGACATCCGAATGATGAATTTATGTCAAGTGTTTGTTATTTTTATGAAAATCACCCCAACATTTACGTATGGGAGATGTGCATTTTTTTCGGGGCTCGGACCGGCAAGGATGAATATCACGTCATTCAGATGTGCTTTTAAACGATTCATAATCCGTTGAATTTTAATGATTCGTTTGATTCGCAAGCCGGTCCGAAAGCCAGTTTACTACCCCAGGGTAGTATTCAATTCGGTGATTTGCCCGATATCCGTGTTCCAGGCCGCAACAAAGCGATAGATATCCGCCCCGAGTGACGGCCACGGATGGAACATTACCCCGGCGTCCCGCAATTGCGAAGCCAGTTCAGGCGACAGTTTGACAAACAGTTCGTTGCCATCGGCCGGATGGGCCAGGCTTGCACCACGCCCGATCAGGATGTCGCCAAGGGTCGCGGCGGCCTTGTTGGCATGCGCGGCATTCTTGAGCCACACGTCATTTTTGACATAGGCCAGAAGCTGGGTCGCCAGATAGCGATGTTTGGAATGCAAATGACCACTGCGTTTGCGGGCCTGCTCGACCCGATGTTTCAGGCTTGTGTCAAACAGCACAATGGCATCAACCGCCATTGCACCATTTTTGGTGGCGCCGAAACTGATGGCGTCCACGCCGGCTTTCCAGGTGATGTCTGCCGGGGAACAATCAAGATGGGCAACCGCATTGGCAAAACGTGCGCCATCCATGAACAGGCGCAGACCGTGTTTGCGGCACACATCGCCAATGGCCGCAACCTCGTCCGGGCGATAGACCGTGCCAAGTTCGGTGGCCTGGGTGATGGCAACGCATTCCGGCGCAACTGAATGCACCCCGCGATTGACCTGACCGGCAACAAAGCGGTCAAGGGCATCTGCTTCAAGCTTGGCGGTCGGGCCGTCCATCGCAATCAGTTTTGCCCCGCCGGTGAAAAAGGCAACCCCGGTGCTTTCATCTTCGTTGATGTGGGCCTCGTGATGGCAAATGATGCCGCCATAGGGGGACACAAGTGCCGACAGGCTGATGCAATTGGCGGCTGTGCCGGTCGCAACCGGGATGACGGCCACTTCCTTGTCAAACAGTTCGGAAAAGGCATGGTCAAGTTGCTGACTGATGTCATCACCACCATAGGCCGGGGCGTTGCTTTTGGCTTCTGCGCTCAGGGCTTCAAGGATTTCCGGGCAAAAGGGCGACACATTGTCAGAGGCAAAATTCATCTTCTATCTCGCAGTTATCTGGTGGCAGTCCGGTGAACCCTGATCGGGTGCAACCGGGCAGGCGGGCTTTGAATGCTTATCACATGGCGGGCGTTATTTTGGCAAACAGCGCGGATCAGGCAAGTGTGCGTGGCAGATCGCGGATGGCCTCAATCGGGCTGTTCCAGGCACAGACAAACCGATAGGCATCCGGGCCAATGGATCCCCACGGGCGAAATACCAGGCCATTGTCGCCCAGGCGTTTGGCAAGATCGTCATTCATATGCATGAACAGCTCGTTGCCTTGTGGCGGAAAGGCCGCAGTTGCACCAAGCTGTTCAAGGCTTTTTTGCAGTTCTTTGGCCGCTTCATTGGCGTGGCGGGCGTTGCGCAGCCAAAGATCATCTTCCAGATATGCCAGCAATTGTGCGGCAAGATAGCGGTGCTTTGAAAACAGGTGTCCGCCACGTTTGCGGTTTTTTTCGGTGTGACGGCGCAAGGCCGGGTCAAACAGCACAATCGCATCAACCGCCAATGCGCCATTCTTTGTCGCCCCGAAGCTCAGAACATCAACACCAGCCTTCCAGGTGATGTCGGCCGGATGACAATCAAGGGCTGCGACCGCGTTGGCAAAACGTGCCCCGTCCATGAAAAGACGGGTCTGGTGTTTCTGGCAGACCTTGCCGATCGCCCGAATTTCGGAAACGTCATAAACGGTTCCGAATTCCGTACTTTGGGTGATCGCAACACATTCCGGATCAACCGAATGCATGCCATTGGAAATATGGGTGCTCAGATACCGGTCAAGGGTTTCGGCCTCGATCTTGGCTGACGGACCGTCAATGCCGAGAAGTTTGGCGCCATTGCCATAAAAGGCCACACCGGTTGATTCCGTCATATTGATATGGGCGTGATGGTGGCAAACAATCCCGCCGAACGGGGAAACAAGCCCGGATAATCCGATAAGATTGGCCGCCGTCCCGGTCGCCACCGGCACCACCGAGACATCTGTGCCAAACAATCTGGAAAAGGCAGCATCAAGTTGCCTGCTTTTATCATCTGCCCCGTATGGAAGGGCGGCACTTTCGCTTTCGGCGGCAATCGCGTTCAATATTTCCGGACAGATTGGCGACACATTATCAGACGAGAAATTCATCAGGGCCTCGTTACATTGGTGGGGCGCAAGGCAGGTGGCAATCAATCCGATAGTGGTCGGTATTTTCCAGCCACCATCAAGACTGCCTGTTTTCTTTCACAGTGTTGCGAAACCGGCCTTTTGGCAAGCCAGCTATTTGCTGGTTGCCACAAACACCCCGTTCCAGTCGGCGGGCGGCGGGCTTGTGCGGAATGTGGCAATGCGGTCGGCATACATGTCATACAGACCTGCAAGCGCGCCAATACCGCGTGATGCCTGACGACATTGCGCAATCAGGTTTTCGGCCTCTTGCCACTGTTGCTGGCGATAGGCCGCAAGCATGGATTTATGAAGTGTCACACAGTTGCGGAATGCGTCAGTCTGGCACAGCTTGCCATCACCAAGCAGTGCAAAGATGTGGACAGCTTCGCTTTTGCCTTTGACTGCAATCAGGTCAAGTTCAAGGGTGGCGAAATCGTTTTCCACCCGTTTGGCGACCTCTTCGCCCAGAACGATATCAACACCGTAATTCTTTGACTGACCTTCAAGGCGCGACGCCAGATTGACCGCATCGCCCAGCACCGAATAATCAAACCGCTGATCGGATCCCATATTGCCGACCAGGCAATCCCCGCAATTGATCCCGATCCCGATATTCAGCGGCAGGAAGGGTTCATTGTCGCGTTTGGCTTCGGCAAGGCGTTCGGTATTGAGAACATCAAGTGCTTGTCGCATGGCAAGGGCGCTGTCACACGCATGGTGGGCGTGGTTTTCCACATCAAGCGGCGCATTCCAGAAGGCCATGATGCAGTCGCCCATATATTTGTCGATGGTGCCTTCGCGATCGAGAATGCATTTGGTCAAAGGTGTCAGAAGCCGGTTGATCAGGCGTGTCAATCCTTGCGGATTTGATTTGAAACCTTCGGAAATGGATGTAAATCCGCGGACATCACAAAACATCAATGTCATGTCGCGGGTTTCACCGCCCAGTTTCAGGCGTTCGGGATGGCGCGACAATTCATTGACCAGTGCCGGGGACAAATAGTTGCCAAATGCCGTGCGCACCTGGCGACGTTCGCCTTCGGTCCGCATGAAGCCGATTGAACTGGTGGCAAGATACACTGCCAGCAAACTGACCAGCGGATAGACCGGATCAATCAGCAGCAGTTTGGCATCATATGCCCACCAGGAAATGCCGGCCGCACCGAATGCAAGGGTGCCGCCAATCACGGCTGGCCAGACCGCACCAAGTCGCGGAACCGCAAACACAAAAAACAGACCGATCAAAAGCAGGGCAAGGCTTTCGCTTTCCGCGGCCCAATAGGGGCGGGTCAAAAAATGCCCAAGCAGCATCTGTTCAAGCATTTCGGCATGGACCTCGACACCGGGAAGAACCCGGTCAAGCGGGGTCGAGCGCAAATCAAGCAGGCCGGCTGCGCTGGTGCCGATCAGAACATATGTGTTGCGCAGGCTGTCGGCTGGCAGCTTGTCGGTCATGACATCAACGGCTGAAATGTAACGTTCGGGCTTATGACCGGTAAAATGCACCCACATATATCCGGCATAGTCGGTCGGGATGATGACCGCGCCAACGCGGATGGCTTCGACCCCTTCGGACTGGGTCCAGCGGGCGCTGCCGCTTGCACCCGAAAGACGGACATTCATGGTTCGCGGGGCATCTTGCAGAACGCGCAGCATCTCCATCGACAGGGTCGGATAGATCGGCATGCCAATCGCGGGCAGGTCATAGTCAAGGGCGGCCAGCAACGGAACCCGCCGGACCACCCCATCCTGACCGGGTGAAACATTGACCAGTGCGTTGCCGCTTGCGGCGTCTTCTATGACATCAAGGTTCTTCGCAGCCCCGGGCAATACGGCGATGAAATCGGATAATTGACGCCCGGCTTCGCCGGAAACACTGAAATTGCCAATCTGGCGCGGCGGGGTTTCAAGCTTTTTGGTGCTAAGCTGAATGGCTGTGACGACCTGCCCCGTACCGCGGATGAATTTGGCAAATAGGCTGTCATGATCAGGAAGGCTTTCGGCCAGTGCCGTGATTTCGTCGATCTCACGACCCTTGGGCCAGTCCTTTACCACGCGCGCCGGCGACGTCCGGTCGGGTTCGGCAAAGACCACATCAAAGCCGACAACCCGTGCACCTGCCGAACGCAACCGATACACCAGCCCGGCAAGCCGGGTGCGCGGCCAGGGCCATTGGCCCAGTTCCTCAAGACTTTTTTCGTCGATATCAATGATGCGCACCCCGACATCTTCAAAAGGACGCGGTGCAATACGTTGATAGGTGTCAAAAACACTCATCCGCATCTGATCGACGAATGGAACATCCTGCCACCGCAAAAAGATGCAAGTCAGCAGGATGCCCAATGGAATCAGATAATTAAGAACGCGAAGCAGGCTGTTTTTGCTCAGGCGCATGTCTGGTCCTGTTTTCGTATTACAGCCTGCATCAGCCTAGTTCAGTGTCGCGCTGCCGTCCGTCCCCGAAGTGTAGGTCGTGGTCGACAAATTGAATTCGACATTATAGGCGTCCTTGAACGTGGCAGTCGCGCTACATCCGAGTGAGGAGCAGTTCGGATCGTACGAGAAATCCCCGCTTGCAAACTCAACATTGCCCGAGCTGCTGGTGTAATCGAGGGTCGTTGGATTGAAGCTGCCATCCAGAATACCAGCCTTGCCGGTCAGGCCCGATCCAGTCTGGGTGATGTTCGAAAACAGGACGGCAATTGTCCGGTTGGCGAAATCGACTGTCGAGCTGAAGCTGTAATCCACGTCTGCTCCGTCAATATTGATCGTACCGGTCGACACGGAACCACTGGTGATCTGGCGCAAAGCATCGTAGGTGAACGGATCATTGCTGCTGTTGTTATTGCTGCTAGCAGTATCAACATTGCCAAGAATTGACGTGATTTCGCCTTGTGAGCCCGATGCTGCTGTTGCACCAAGTTGCGCCATGGCCACTTCGATGCTGCCGGCCATGTTCGAGCCGGTTTGTGCATTTGCCTGTTGGGCCTGGCCGGCGGTCAGGCCGGTTTGTTGCGGGGATGCAGCATTTTGTGTGGTTGATGTGCCACTGCTGGTGCCGTCACTTTCATCATCGCTGCGCGATGCCGTGCGAACAAGGTTGGTCGAGAAATCAAAACTCGCTGCACCAAGCGGGAAGCGTGATGGTTCTGTCACCACGTTGCTGCCAACAAACACCCCGAAATTTTCCCCGGTGATGTTTTCACTGTTGCCATTCTGATCGGTCACAGCGAAGGCGCCCGGGCGCGATGTTGTGTCGTTACGTGCAAGGCCGGGGCCCTGATTGACCGCCATAAAGATCTGCTGATTGGCGGTGTCGGGATCGGATGTATCAAAAGAACCCGGCAGAATTGCATTGGCCTGTTCGACCGAAACCGACCGGATCAGGCCGATGGTTCCCCGGATGCCGATTGAGCCGACCGGAAGGTTGATATCCATGCTCGACGGGTTATTTAGCGGAATTTTGCCGGTGACAAACCGCATGACCCCGCGCGCCATATCGGCAACAATCCGTCCATCGCCCGTGGCCGGGTCATAGACAAACTCGTCAATGGCAACGTCGCTGTCCGGACCAATGGTGAAAACGGTTTCGTCAAGCAGCAGGATCTGCATTCCCGAATTGGGGGATGTGATGACCCGGTCGCCCAGATAGACCGGCATGCCGCTTTCGACAAGGATGCCGATTTCGCCTGTTACCTTGTTAAGTGTCACATCACCGGTAACAGCGGCGGATACGCCTGCCATTTCAACGGTGACTTCGGCCCGGGCCGGTGCTGTTTGCATCAGGGGCAGGGCACAAACGGCACAAACGGCACAAAGCGCAGCACCGCGCACAAGGCGTTTGAACCGGTAGTGAAGGGTGGTGGTCGCATTGTTCAGCATCACTAGAACTCCCATCGCCGGGTCAGATAAATCTGCGCCCTGGCATTGTGGTATTCATAGTTGGGAATGTTCGATTTAGTGTTCAGATATTCACCTGTGATCGACCAGTTGATTGGCGCAAGCAGGTCATAAATCTGATTTGCCGTATTACTATCCCCAAACAAATCCGATGGCAGTATTTGTGAAAGAGGCGCGCCATAGGTCAATCTTGTCCGTGCGCTGCGATCCATGCGGTGGCGGGGTGAATTGCCCGTCACCAGATAATCCGGATCGCGATACCGGTCGATCCCATAGCGGAAACTTCCACTTATGTAACTTCCCCCACCAAACAGATAAGCATGGATCAACTCGCCACTCAAGCTGTCATAGCTGTAATAGTTGCGCGCAGCCTCCTTTTTACCTGCAGAAAGGTTAAACGAGGTGCGGTTATTGGGGGTCCAGCTGTAATTCGTGCCCAGCCTGCTGCCATAACGTTGACCGGAATGAAGGCGCAATGCACTGGATTCACTCGTATTCTGAAAGCGCTCATCAGCGTAGCTGACTTCGCCATTGAGGTTGAAAAACGGGCGCGGGTTCCAGTCAAGGCGCAGCCGTCCTGAACGGGATGTCAGGTATTTTTCCTTGCTCAGCGATTGGACGGTCTGGTTCACACTTGGTGTCAGCATCCAGTAACCGCCGCGCAGACGGGTTCCGACGTCAACAGAAAACGAACCAAGATCAAGGGAATCAAGCCTGACCTGATCACTGCCATAACCGGTTACGCTGGCAAAGACTTCGTGCCCTTCCTGATAACCCAGGTCATAGCTGATGTCGTAACGCAGCGCCCCGATATAGGCGATGTCGTTTTGCGGTTTGTCACCACTTGCTGTGATGTTTGTCAGGGTGCCGGTCACCAACTGCTGTTTATCATTCGGGGCCGAGTTTCTGTTGCTATCGACTTGCGAACCCAGCGTGACAGTCAGTGCCTGACGAAGCCGTTGGCGCCGTCTTTCGATGGCATCAACATAGCTGTCGATACTGGCGGCGACCTCGGGCGAGATGTCCATATGGCGCAAACGGTCAAACTGTGCGCGTGCCTCATCAAGACTATCAAGACGATACAGCACGATAGCGTAGTAAAGCCGCACCGGCGCAAGATCCGGGTCAAGAACCAGAATGCGTTCAAGGGTTGCCGAAGCGCCACGGACTTCACCGCGCGCCAATTGCGCTTTGGCCCAGCGGAAATTCAGAACAATGTCGTCAGGATTGGCAAGAATATCGGCATAGGTAATGTCGCCGCCATCGTCGGTGCGCAAAAGCAGGTTAGCACGTTCCGTGGCGTCTCGCAGGCGGTCAAAATCGTCCGAAAGCTGACGTGCTTCATCTGTGCGCACATCAACGCTTTGCTGGGCATTGGCACCGGAAACCCCCATTACCAGTGTGCCAAGTACGGTTGCAATTGCAGAACCGTGCCGCCATCGGCTTGTCTTCAAGCTTTCCCCCAAATGTTCTCGGATCGTGACGGCCGCCTCGACTTGATCATGACAATCAAGCCGGGTGGCAAACTTCAACCCTGACGCGTCAAAACCTTATTGATCTTCTTTAGACAGATTATGAACTATGACGGGCCGATGGAAGCCATTCAGGTGACCGGTGAGATTGGATTTGTCTGTATAGTTTTCTTATACTTGCGGATGCAGGAATTGGCGAAAACCCCTGCATCCGGATGAGTCGGGTCGGATTATCAGACAGCGGTCCCACCCACTGTCAGGCCATCAATGCGCAAGGTCGGCTGACCAACGCCAACCGGTACACCCTGTCCATCCTTGCCACAGGTGCCGATGCCGTTATCAAGGGCCATGTCATTGCCGATCATGGAAACCTTGGTCAGGCTGTCAGGGCCATTGCCGATCAGGGTCGCGCCCTTGACCGGGGCGCCGAGCTTGCCGTCTTCGATCAGGTAGGCTTCCGATGCGGAAAATACGAATTTGCCCGACGTGATGTCGACTTGGCCACCGCCGAAATTCACGGCATAGATGCCTTTTTTGACGGACGCCAATACTTCTTCGGGTTCCTTGTCACCGCCCAGCATATAGGTGTTGGTCATGCGCGGCATTGGCGCATGGGCATAGGATTGGCGACGGCCGTTACCCGTTGATTTTACCCCGGTCAGGCGCGCATTGAGGCGATCCTGCATAAAGCCTTTGAGGATACCGTCCTCGATCAAAACGGTGCGCTGGGTCGGGGTGCCTTCATCATCAATGGAAAGCGACCCGCGGCGATCATTTATGGTGCCGTCATCAACCACTGTGACACCCGGCGATGCAATGCGCTGACCAAGCAGCCCGGCAAAGGCCGATGTGCCCTTGCGGTTAAAATCACCCTCAAGCCCATGGCCGATGGCTTCGTGCAGCAGAATGCCCGGCCAGCCCGGGCCAAGCACCACGGTCATTTCACCCGCAGGGGCGGCAACGGAATCAAGGTTCACAACAGCCTGACGAAGCGATTCATCAACGGCCTTTTTCCAGGTTTTCTCATCAAAGAAACCGTCATAGCCGATCCGGCCGCCTTCGCCATGCGATCCGGTTTCCATGCGGTCGCCCTGTTTGACAACGACCGAGACATTGAAACGTACCAGCGGGCGGATATCGCCAATGCGCTGCCCACCCGAACGCCAGATCTGCACGGCCTGCCAGTTGCCGGAAATCGATGCGGAAACCTGAACAACGCGCGGATCACGCGACCGGGCATAGGCATCAATCTGGGCCAGAAGATCAACCTTGGCCTCGAACGTTGCTTCGCCAAGCGGGTTCACATCGGAATAAAGTGAAACATTGGTGCCGATTGATCCCAGATCGACCTTGCCCGAACGACCCGATCCGACCGCCTTGACGGTTTCGGCGGCACGGGCAACCGCATCATTGGACAATTCGTTGGAATGGGAAAAGGCCGTGGCTTCGTCGGCAACCGCACGCAGGCCAAAACCCTGGGCCGTATCGAAATTCGCACTGCGCAGGCGTCCGTCATCCCAGACAAGGCTTTCGGACTGGCGGTATTCCAGGAACAGTTCCCCGTCTTCGGCGGTACCCAGCGCGTCATTGACCTGTGATTCAAGCCGGTCACGATCAAGATCGCCCTTGGCGAAAAACAGATTATCAGTGGTGCGAAGATCGGTCATGGAACCTCCTTGGGGGCTGAAAATTTCAGCCTGGGCAATTTGACTTTCCCTTTGTGGCAAATGGCTGTGACGCCAGATATTCCCGAAAAATGTCCGGGTATCCATCCGTGCCGACCGGTGCCGTCAAAGGTACTTTTCGGTCAATGGCAAAGAACCATTGCCGTAGCGTTTTATATAGACCGCAAAGCACGATTATGAAAGCCCGCGGCACTGTTTGTTCGATATTGATCAGTTCTCGGAACGTAACCGGTATGCGGCATAGGTTGCCGTGCCGACCAGAACCACCGCCCCGGCCTGATGTGCAACGCCAAGCGGAAGCCAGATGACACTGAGCAGGGTCGAAATGCCAAGCGCAACCTGAAGGCAGGCCGCAGCCAGAACCAGATGTGTGGCAAAGCGCTGATCAGATGTCAGGTTCCATTTGCCCGCACGCCACCAGAAGACCAGAACCATGACAAAGGTCAGTTTCGCCAACCAGCGATGATCCCATTGCACAGTCATATGGTCCTCGAACGGGGCCAGCCAGACCGGATCAAACACATAAAGCCCGTCGGGGATCAGTTGCCCGTCCATCAGCGGGAAGGTATTAAAGGCATATCCGGCATCAAGCCCGGCAACAAAACCACCGGAAAGGGCGGTAAAGACAATAAGCCCCAAAAGCTGCCAACTGCGCCCTGATGCATTTGTGGCAATCACACGCGGTGCAAACTGTTGCAGCCCGACCCACAGAAGGGCGATGAAAATCACCAGTGCCAGCCCGAAATGTGCGGTCAGGCGGTACTGGCTGACATCGGGGCGGTCGACCAGACCGCTCATCACCATGTACCAGCCCATCAGTCCCTGAAGACCACCAAGAATGAAAAGCCCCCACAGTTTCCACTTGGTGGTGCCATCAATCGACTTTTTGGCCAGGAACCAGACGAACGGGATAAAGAACACAACCCCGATCAATCGACCCCAAAGGCGATGGATGAATTCCAGCCAGAAGATCGATTTGAAATCTTCGACCGACATCCAGGCATTGATTTTCTGGAATTCGGGATACTGGCTGTATTGCTGATAAAGGGCGGTCCAGTCTGCTTCGTTCAGCGGCGGGATAATGCCGGTGAACGGACGCCATTCAACGATTGAAAGTCCCGACTCTGTCAGGCGGGTCAGGCCACCGATCACCACCATGATAAAGACCATCGCCGCACATCCGAAAAGCCAGATGGCAACATTCTTGTGGGCAACAGGGGTGGTGGTCGGGTGATCGGACAGGGCAGGGGCGGCACTGCTTGGCATCGGGACGCTCTCTTGGTCGTTATTCTCAAGGGCACAGATGTGCCTGAATTTGGCCCAATATAGGGGCTTTTTCGAAAAATTGCAGGAAAAGCTTTACGGGCGCAGGTGGCCTTTCGGATCAAAAATCACCGCGCTTAATAAACACAAAATAAACTGTTGTATAAATATAAAACACATAAAAAATGTATTGAATGTTTCCATTTCCACACCCATAGTCATGGACAACAAACAGAAACTACGTTTAGAGGATCGACGATGTTTCCCATCAATCTGGACCTTACGCGACTTTCGGTCGCTTTGGTTGGGAACGGTCAGGCAACCCTGAACCGTTTGCGCCAGTTTGACGGTGATGGGGCAAAATACGTCACCGTTTATTCAGAAAACCCGATACCCGAACTGGTCGATCAGGCCGGTGATCGTCTGCATCGCTATTTGCCGAATTCGGCGGATGTCAATGCGGCATCGATCATGTTCATTGTCGACCTTGGCGAAGAAAAGGCAGCCGAACTTGCCGCCATTGCCAAGGCCGTCGGCACCATTGCCAATGTCGAAGACGTCAAAGAATACTGTGATTTTTTTTCGCCAGCGCGGGTACAGCGCGGTGACCTGATGATTACGGTATCGACCAACGGTAAAAGTCCGAGACTTGCCGGACGTATTCGACGTGCGATAGAACGTTGGTTGGACCCTAACTGGTCCGAACGTCTTTCCATGCTCGCTGCTGAACGCGAGAAATGGAAAGCAAATGGTGCGGACATGAAGCAATTGCTTGAAAAGACAGACGACTATATTGACCGTCGCGGATGGTTGCCATGAATGTCATGCGAGAAGAGGACATCGTCTCCGGTGGCTCCATGTCAGTTGAGGAAGCAACCGATCGTGCGGCGGAATTGATGAGCAGATATGGCAACCTTCAAGGCGTTGCCCTTATCGAACCGATGGTGCATGAAGAATTCCAGGGCCGCGTGACCATGACCTCGTCCTTCGGGACCGAGGCCGCGGCTTTGCTCGCACTGGTTGCCGAGGTGGATCGTGATCTGCCGGTGATTTTCCTCGATACCCGCAAGCTGTTTGGTGAAACCCACAAATACCGGGAACAGCTGGTTGATCAGTTGGGCCTGACCAATATCCGGATCATGCGCCCGGACGAGGAAAAGCTTAAAGCCGAAGACCCAAACGGGATGCTGTTTGCCTCGGACACGGCGAAATGCTGCTACCTGCGCAAGGTCGAACCGCTGCAACGTGCACTGGAAGGCTATGACGCCTGGCTGACCGGTCGCAAACGGTTCCATGGCGGGGAACGTGATGCCCTTCCGGTGATCGAACCGGCTGGCACGCGGATCAAGATCAACCCGCTGGCGGGCTACAAGCGCGAAGATATCGAAGATATCTTTGAACATCGTGCGCTGCCACGCCATCCGCTTCAGGCCGAAGGTTTCCTGTCGATCGGCTGCATGCCCTGCACGGACCGCGTTGATCCCAATTCAACCGATGTTCGTGCCGGTCGCTGGGCCGGTCAGGACAAGACCGAATGCGGTATCCACTACATCATCTAGGCACATTGTTGCTTGAAACGAAAACCCGGCCATGTGGCCGGGTTTTTTCATTCAGATCGTAATGCCCTGAAGCTTGCGAAACAGGGTGACGGCATAGCGATCCGTCATGCCAGATATGTAATCCATCACCCGCATCAGACGGCTGTAAAGATCGGGCGCCTCGGACAGTTTGCCCGACAGAAGCTTGTCAATCCGGTCCGCCTGGGGCGGCAAGCGCTTGCCATGATTTTTATGTTCGTCAATGTCGATGGCAGCACGGACAAAGCTGTCGAGAAGACCGTTTATGACCTCGAACCCGGCCATCTCGATCGGCAGGACATGGGGCGCATTGTAAATCTTTTCGACCGCAAGTTTCTTGCAGGCCTTGGCATGCGGGCCAAGCGGGGTGTTGGCCAACAGATCGCCTTCAAGTGTGCCGGCCAGAAGCGCGTCTTCATGTTCGATAAAGGCATCAACCGCGGCCTTGACCAGATTGCCAATCGCCTTGCCGCGCAGGAACCCGATCCGGTCATTTTCCGATTTCTCGGCATACCAGCCCTCGGCGCGAAGGTCTTTCCAGCGTTGTTCGGCATCACCCTGATATTTTTCCGGATGGCGCGCAATCGGGGCAAGGGCACGTTCGACTTCCTCGAAACTGACACAGCCCAGTTCCCAGCCATCTTCAAGATCAACCACCGAATAGCAAATATCGTCCGCCGCCTCGACAAGGTAAACCAGTGGATGGCGCCGCCATGCCCCGTCAAACCCGTCAAGCGGGCTAAGCCCGCAAACGCGCGCAATGGCAAAGGCGATATCGCGTTCCGCCTGATAATAGCCGGGCTTTTTAAGGCCGGTATATTCGCGGCGGCGGCTATCGGGGACCGACGTGCTGCGCGGATATTTGATGAAACTGCCAAGCGTTCCGTATGTCAGGTTAAGCCCGCCGTCAAAGCGCTTCATTTCAAGCTGGCTGATGATGCGCAACCCTTGCGCATTGCCTTCGAAATGACGAAGGTCTTCAAGCTCCGGCCCGGAAAGACGCGATGTCAGCTCATCCTTGGCAAGGCGCGATGTGGTGAACCATTCATTGATGGCATCTTCGCCGGAATGGCCAAAGGGCGGGTTGCCGATATCATGGGCAAGACAGGCCGCCTGAACCATATAGCCGATATCGGCGACCGTGGTTTCCGATCCTTCGGGCAGGTTTTTGACGATATGTGCCCCGGCCATCAGGCCAAGTGACTGCCCGACCGATCCGACTTCGATTGTATGGGTCAGACGGGTATGGACATGGTCGTTATCGGAAAGTGGATGAACCTGTGTCTTGTTCTGAAGGCGACGGAACGAGGAGGAAAAAATCACCCGATCCACATCGATCTGAAACGGGCTTCTGCCATCTGGCGTCGGATAGGGCGCACCTTCGGGCAGGCGGATTTTGCCATCCCGAAATTCAAGCCGATGAGATGAAAGAAGGTTTTCCCAGCGCATTTTATCGCCAGACCCTTGCGCAGACGACGCCAATGTCATGGCGGTGCTACCCCTGTCCGTGTCGTATGTCTTGTGTTCCGACTGACTTTAACGGGCGAGGGAGTCCGGTGCAATCGGGCAAAGTGATTTCGGGCCGATTGCACCATATTTAAAGCATCTTTGGAGTGCGGAATTAGCCGAAGAACCAGCTTTGCGGGTTGTCGATCGGACGCCCGTTAAGGGCACGTAAAAGCCCGATCACATTGCGCCCGATGAACCAGGCAGTGGTATAAAGGCCCATCAGGCCGACAATCGCCCAGCCCAGAAGCGGAACCCAGCCAATCACAAAGGTAAAGAAGCCCAGAATGATGGCATAAAGGATGCTGATCCAGAATGTGCGGATCACGAATGTGTAATGGCTGTTGGTCCAGTGATTGTCATCTTCGCGCGCGATATAGGAAACGATCAGCGCAATCAGCCCGGTGGCAAAGGCCGTAAACAGGGTTGCGATCATAAGCCCGTAACAGACAAGGGCGGTATTGCCGCCACGCTCGTCCGCATAATGCGGTGCATTGTCAAAAGACGCGTCCTGACCTTGAATATGGTCGTTCATCGAGTTTTTCCTTTATTCATCGCAATCCCCATCGCGTCTTGCCCATCATATAGCGCGAAAGTTTAAAAATGCTATCTCGGGTTGGTTAATCTGATCATCCTTTTTGATCTTCACGGCCCTTCACACGAAATTTACGGCCACTTTGCTTGGTTTTACCTCGACTTTGGGAATTATCGCCCTACATTTGGCGCCATGTTGTCAATTGACCGAAAATAGGGATTTCCGCATGTCGGACTATGATTTTGATCTGTTTGTAATCGGTGCCGGATCGGGTGGCGTGCGCGCAGCCCGCGTGGCATCGGGATATGGTGCAAAGGTCGCCATCGCCGAGGAAAGCCAGGTCGGCGGCACCTGTGTCATCCGGGGCTGTGTGCCCAAAAAGCTGCTGGTGTATGGCGCACATTTCGCCGAGGATTTCGAAGACGCATCTGCCTATGGCTGGACCCTTCCGGGGGAGCCGACCTTCAGCTGGAAAACGCTGATCGCCAACAAGGATGCCGAAATTGACCGTCTGAACGGCATCTATAAAAAGCTTCTGGCTGGCTCGAATGTCGAACTGTTTGAACATCGCGCTACTTTCAAGGATGCCCACACCGTCATCGTTGGCGACCGCGAAGTCACGGCCGAGCGCATTCTGATTGCCGTTGGTGGCCATCCGACCAAGCCCGACATTCCGGGGGCGGAGCATGCCATCACCTCGAACGAGGCATTCTATCTTGATGAGCTGCCCAAACGCGTTGTCGTGGTTGGCGGTGGCTATATCGCGGTTGAATTTGCCGGGATTTTTGCCGGTCTTGGATCCCGCGTGACCCAGCTTTATCGCAGTGAACAGATCCTGCGCGGCTTTGATAACGACATCCGCAACCATCTGGCCGAGGAAATCGTTAAAAAGGGCATCGATCTGCGCGTGAATATCAACGTCACCGCGATTGAAAAACAGGCTGATGGCAGCCTGTCACTGACCCTGACCGATGGTTCGACCATGATTGCCGATCAGGTGATGTTTGCCACCGGGCGCGCCCCCAATACGGCGGGCCTTGGTTTGGAAAAAGCCGGTGTTGAAACCGATAAACGCGGTGCTGTCAAAATCAATCAGGGCCTTCAGACCACGACCGAAAACATCTATGCGGTTGGCGATGTGACCGACCGGGTGCAACTGACCCCGGTTGCGATCAAGGAAGGCATGGCCTTTGCCGATACTGTTTATGGCGGCAAGCCTTGGCACATGACCTATCAGGCGATCCCGACCGCCGTATTCAGTCAGCCGCCGGTCGGCACCGTCGGCCTGTCCGAGGAAGAAGCACGTGCCAAGGGTGGCGAGGTCGTGATTTACAAATCAACCTTCAAACCGATGCGCCACACGCTTTCGGGGCGTGATGAAAAAACGCTGATGAAGCTGATTGTCGATAAAACGACCGATGTCGTTCTTGGGGCCCATATGGTCGGTCCGGATGCGGCCGAGATCATTCAGGGCATCGGCATTGCGGTTCGCATGGGTGCGACCAAGGCCCAGTTCGACCAAACCGTCGCAGTTCATCCGTCCGCGGCCGAGGAATTCGTCACAATGCGGTTCCCGGTTGGCGAATAAAACTGACTGGACAAGCTGAAACTTAAACAGGCGGTGCTGTATGGCACCGCCTGTTTTGTTATCCGCCGGCAAGTCCCGGGAACAGGATCAAAAGTCCGACTGCCAAAATTTGAAGACAAATAAAGGGCAAAAGGGCCTTGAAGATATCGCCAAGTGTGATGTCCGGTGGCGCGACGGATTTAAGGTAAAATGCGGCAGGACCAAACGGCGGTGACAGGAAGCTGACCTGCATGTTCATGGCAAACAGAACGCCGAACCATACCGGGTCAAAGCCAAGCTGTTTCACGATCGGGACAAAGATCGGCATGGTCAGAAGTGCGATACCAACCCAGTCAAGGAACATGCCCAAAATGAACAGGATCAGCATCATGAACAGGATGATCATGGTCGGATCATCGGAAATGCCGGTAATCAGGCCCGAAACAAACTTGATCCCGCCCATCAGGTTGAATACCCCGACAAGGGCCGATGCGCCAATCCCGATCCAGACAATCATGCCACAGGTCGAAAGTGTTTGAATGGCCGCGGCCTTAAGCATCGAAAGCGAGAATTCACGACGCAGGATGGTCGATGCAATCACACCGGCAACACCAACAGCTGATGCCTCTGTGACCGATGCAATCCCCCCGTAAATCGAACCCAGAACACAAATCACCACAAGAATGGGCAGGAACAGGCCCTTGAGCAGACGGACCTTTTCCGCATGTGGGATTTTTTCGGTCTGGGGCGGCGGGGCGATATTGTTGCCGGTATAGGACCGGAACAGGACATAGGCGACATAAAAGCCCGCCAACATGAAGCCCGGCACAAAGGCCGATGTAAACAGATCACCGATCGAAACATTGGCGGTCAGGCCGTAAATGATCAGAACGATCGAAGGCGGGACCATGGTGCCAAGCGACCCGCCCGCACATACCACACCGATCGCAAGGTTCTTGTCATAGCCTTGACGCAGCATCTGGGGCAGGGCAATCAGGCCCAGCAGTACAATTTCGCCGCCGATAATGCCGCTCATGGCGGCCAGAATGACCGCAACAAAGATCGTCTGAACCGCAACACCACCGCGCAAACGCCCGCCAAACAGCCGCATAGCATCAAACAGATCACGCGCAATCCCCGATCGGTCAAGGATGGCTGCCATCAGCACGAACATCGGGACCGAGACAAAGACAAAGGATGAAACGAATGAATAAACCCTGCTGGTGATCAGGGGGACGGCCATCGGGCCAAACCAGCCAAGGGTGAAAATCAGGGCAATCAGGAGCGTCACAAACGCCAATGGCATGCCGGTAATCAAAAAAACAAGCAGCATGACGAACATGGCAAGGGTGCCGTATTCAATGCCCAAAGACTGTAAATCAAACATCAAAAGTTATCCTGTCGCGCCGGTCGCATTCAAAATGACGTTCCGGCTGTCGGTGCATCAAATGAAGGTCGGTCTATTCGTTCTGTTCCGAACCGGTGATCGGCGCGCTGCGCATATAATTGATGGCCTGCCAGAAAAACTGGACCATCAACACAATCAGGGTCAGAAGCAGGAAAGCCTTCAATATGCCGGGATAGGGGGCATTAAATGCACTCCCCGTGGTTTCAAAATGAATGTCACCGGCGGGTGTCATCGTTGCACGTTTGACCATCAGCCAGGCCGCCCAGGCAAAGAAGCCCGATGCGATCATGCAGACAATCGAAATGCCGACATCAAGGGCCTTGCGCAGTTTTGGCCCGGCAATGTCATAAAGGATCACGACACGGATATGTTTATCCCTGGATGCGCAGTAAAGCCCGCCAAACACAAAGCCGACAGCAGACAGAAAAGTGGTTGTTTCATGGGCCCAAAGGGTCGGGCTGTTGAAAACATGGCGCATGAAAATTTCAAAAATCAGAATGCCCATCGCCAGTAAAAAGCCGAATGCAAATACCGGACTGATTTTGTTTACAGCCGATCCAAGCCGTCCGGAAACAGCCGGGAGTGTCTCGGTTCTGTCGTCCGGTTCTATTGGCGGGTCTATAGACGGGGTGGGGGTGTCACGCGTGTTATCAATGGGACTGGTAGCCATACTCAGCATTCCTTGCGATGCAGAGAATACAATCCGGCAACAGGGAGGTTGCACCCCGTTATCGTCTCTTATAACGGGGATTCCGGATTGTATTCAGGTCGTTACCGGTGGCGATGTTTGGGCATCGCCACCGATGATCCAGTTATGATATCGGGCTTAGATCAAACCTTGTGCGGTCAGATATTTAACAAGGGTATCATAAACCCGTTTTGCATCGTCGGAACGTGCTGCGACTTTTTCCCACTGGCTGGTGGCAATCTGACGGAATTTGGCACGTTCTTCTGCCGACCAGTTGTGAATGGTTACGCCACCTTCAGAACGGGCCTTGGCCACGGCTTCCATGTCTTTCATGGCAAGGCGTGCGTCCATGTCCTGTGCCAGATCACGAACAGACATTTCCAGAATGGCCTGGATGTCTTCTGGCATGGAATCCCATTTGGTCTTGTTGATCGATACTTCCAGCATCGGCATGGAATGGAAACCCGGATAGACTGGATGTTTTGCAACATCATGCAGGCCCATTGCCTGGTTGGTCGAGAACACGGTCGCATCGGCCGCATCGATTACTTTTTTATCAAGCGATGTAAAGACCTCGGACTGCGGGATGTTAACCGGTGCGGCACCAGCCGCGGCAAAGACCTGCTGGACCATGCCTTCCGGGGCGCGCATTTTAAGGCCCTTAAGGTCGGCAACACCATCAAGCGGCACCGAGGAGACAAAGGCTTCTAGGCCCGGTGTTACCGCACCAATGAATTGCAGGCCACGTGGGTTCAGCAGGCTGTTCATCAGTTCCTTGCCGCCACCATATTCAACAAAGCGCAGCATTTCAGACGGTGCCGACCATGCACCGACCGGGTTGGCAATCAGGCCGAATGCCGGGTCTTTGCCAGAAAAATAGCTGGTGTCGGTGATGTGGCCGTCAAGGATACCTGCGGCGATGGCGTCCTGGGTTTCGGCATGTTCGACAATCGAGTTAACCGGAAGCATTTCCACTTCGACACGGCCGCCGGTCATGACGCCAACGCGTTTGGCCCATTCCTGTTCCAGTTCGAAGTTGGGAACGCCTGCGGCGTCACTTGATTGCACTTTAAGGGTAAATTCCTGTGCATTAGCGGCAAAGGGCGCTGCTGCAATAAGGGTTGCGATAAAGGTTGCTCCTGCGAGCGATTTGAAAGTCTTGGTCATCGTTCTTCTCCCTGGCATACCGTTTTTCCGGTGATGTTATCTTTGACAAAAGAGGAACTGCCGTTTTCGCAGTTTTTCAGTCTGGTAATGACTGTCGAAACAACAGCATCAATCGGGGCATCGACAAAGACAGTCACACAATTCTCGTCCGGCCCCGGCGTTTCGAGATCTGCAAGCTGACTGTCCAAGAGTGCGGAAGGCATGAAATGTCCGACGCGACGTTCCAGTCTTGATTTGATCACGTCACGGGTGCCGTCCAGAAATACAAATGTGACCGGGTCCAAATTCCGGCCCAGAACATCGCGGTAACTGCGCTTGAGCGCGGAACAGGCAATGAAAATGGTGTTTGCTGTATTGCCCGGGGGGCACTGATCGGCTTTGGCCTGTGCAGCCCGGCTCACAGCTTCAAGCCATGGCCAGCGCATTTCGTCATTCAATGGCTGTCCGCGGCGCATATGTTCGACATTGTTGGCAGGATGATGGTCGTCTGCATCAAGCCACGGGCAATTCGTTTCCGTTGCCACACGGCGGGCGATTTCAGTTTTTCCCGAACCTGAAACCCCCATAACCACGACATATCGCGCCTGTCGATCCATCAAGATATTTCCGCCCGTTTATTGTTTTCAGGGTCGTTTTTAACGTTGTTTCGCCCTGTGATTTGCAATGTTAGCGCTAACATAATGTTAGCGCTAACATTGAGTCAACTGCCTAATTCACAAGGCTCTTGTCCATATTGAAAAGACGTAATAAATCTAATGGCATGAGAAAACGCAAAGGGGCCGGGCGGCCGACCATTGCTGATGTTGCCGACAAGGCAGGGGTCAGCACGATTACAGTTTCACGTGCTTTGCGCGATCCTTCAAAGGTGTCCGATCACCTGCGCAGGAAGATCAACAATGCCGTGAGAAAGCTCAATTATGTGCCGCACAGCCATGCAAGTGCGCTGGCGTCGACTCGTTCCAACATTGTTGGTGTGATTGTGCCGTCGCTGACCAACAACGTTTTTGCTGACACGTTGCGCGCCATTTATGACGACCTTGAACAAGGACCGTTTCAGGTCCAGTTGGGGAATTCGCGTTATGTGGCCGCCGATGAGGAACGCCTGATCAGGACCTTCCTTGGGCAGGGGCCATCCGCGATGATTGTTGCGGGCATTGACCAGACCGATACCGCACGTGAACTTTTGCAAAATGCCGGTTGTCCGGTCGTGCAGGTCATGGATATCGGCGATGACCCGATTGATATGATGGTCGGCTTTTCTCATTTTGAAGGCGGGCGTGCGGCGGGTCGTCATCTGGTGCAAAAGGGCTATAAGCGGATCGGGTTCCTTGGCGCACGTATGGACCCGAGGTCCCATCGCCGGCTTGAAGGTTTCAAGGACGCCCTGCAATCAGGCGGGCGTTATGACCCCGATTTGATCATGACCACCACGGTTTCATCCAGTGTGTCGCTTGGTGCGGAACTGATTGGTCAGTTGTTGGCGCGCCGTTCCGATCTTGATGCCGTGTTCTGCAACAATGATGACATGGCACTTGGCGCCTTGTTCGGATGTCAGAAGGCCGGTATTTCCGTGCCTGATGACATGGGCATCATCGGGTTTAACGACCTTGAAATGATGGCGGCAAGTCACCCGTCCCTGACCTCAATCCGAACCGACCGCTATGCCATTGGCAAACGTGCGGTCGAAATGATCAAGGCCGAACTTGACGGCGAAGTGCCCGAACAAAAGATCGTCGATCTCGGGTTTGAGCTTCAGCAACGCGAAAGCACGTCACGCCAGAAGTAACGCACGCCTGATTTGTCACTGGCCTAATCGGCATCGGGTAACGGGAAACGTTTGGTAAGGTCGCCAAGTATCTCGCGCGGCCCGGCAATTTTGATGCGCGTGCCTTGGGTGTCAAACTGCCGATCAAGGATGGTGATGCCATCCTGCGCACAGGCCTGTTCAAGTGTGCCGGCATCGGAAAACCCGGCAAACAGATCAGCCTCGCCCTGCGGGATATAATCAATGATTTCCGCAACGTCACAAACCGCATTGGCCGCCCCGCTATAGGCGCGAACCAGCCCGCCGGTGCCGAGTTTTGTGCCGCCGAAATAGCGGGTAACGATCACCGCCACATTGATCAGATCATGCCCCTGAAGAACCTTGAGGCACGGGATGCCCGATGTGCCCGACGGTTCGCCATCATCCTTGCCATGCTCGATCAGCTGATCTTCCTCATTGAGGTAGCGATAGGCATTTACGTGATGGTTGGCCTTGGGATGAAGGGCGCGCAACGCGTCAATCCGCCGGGCCAGATCGTCATGAAAAACGAGTTCGGCCAAAAAGCGTGATTTCTTTTCTTCGGTTTCGGCAAAAGCGGGGCGGGCGATGGTTTTCATTGAAGCGTTGATATCAAAATCCCTCAGCGATCACCAGTCAGGATCGGTTTTGCTATTGGGTAGCGGAGATGAAGCTGACAGTCTGACCGAATTCTTCGAGCAGGACAGCGTTCCAGACGTCATCAATCGCCACAGAATGCTGTTTGCTTGCCGCCGAGAAATCCGGCTTTTCGGGGGCCGGGCTGTTCCAGTTCATGGTTTGCGGATCGATGAATTCAAAGACATGCTGCATTTCGCCATCGACATAGCGATAAAGTGTCGCGCGGGGTTGATAGAATACGCGCGCGTTCGGTTGGCCGATATGTTGTTTGATCTTGCGATGGCCAATGACGGTGTAGAACAGCTTTCCTTCGATATTAAAGCCCTTCAACATTGCCAGAAAATCCGATGTGCCGCCCTCAATCCGTTCGCCTTCGTGGTAAAACGTCCATCCGGTATTGGCAATGCTGCGCCCTTTCAGCGCGCGCATACACAGCAGCTCGAAAACGTCATTTTCTTTGGTTGCCTTGGAAAGGTCGCTGGCTGACATGATGTTGCGGTTGCTGTCGCAGAACTGCAAGGCCTGTACATGCATGTACTTCAAGTCGCGCAAAAACGCATCCATCGCCGTGATACTTTGGGCATGTGCGGTTTGGTGGGCTGCAGTGGCAAGCCAAAGGGTCGCCGCCGCAATGGCGATCGTCAAAATGCGTGTCATCAAATCAGTTTCCGGGCTTTGCGCTGTGCGGGTGTGCTTCGGGATTACTGATCCACTATAAATTCCATGCGATTGATTGCACGCGCTTTTCTGCCACATCCCCCGTGCGGGGGATGTGTGATTGCCTTAGTTGGTCACGAATTTCGCAGCAAGGATCACGCCAAAAATAATCAGCATGATCAGAACGACCTTGCGGAATGTTTCGGCATCCATGCGGTTGCGCACAGCACTGCCAAGTTTCGTTCCGATATAAACCGGAACCAGTCCGGCAAGTGATATCCAGATGGTTTCAAGCGTCATCAAGCCCATCCGGCTCAGGCCAAAAGCCATTACGATGCTTGAAAGACTGAACGAGATATTGATGGCCTGGATAAAGCGTTTGGGATCAAGGCGCATGGAAAGCAGAAAGGGTAGAACCGGCATCACCTGTGACCCGGTAATGCCATTGACCAGCCCGGTGGAAAAACCGGAAATCGGTGCCAGTCGGCGTGCGATCTTGTCCGAAATCGGCTTGCCATGGCGAAACAGCGTGATCGCCCCGTAATTCATCAGAACCAGCCCCAGAACCGCACCCGCCACAATGCTGTCGACCATTTCAAGGACAGCAAGCCCGATCAGAAGTCCCGGGATGGTCGCCAGAAACATTGGCCAGAACCGGTTGACGGTTTCGCGGAAATGCCCGGCCTGGACCATGATGATTGAATTGCTGACAAGCGACGGGATGATGACAAGCGGCATGCCGGCCTTTAACCCCAGTCCAAGGGCCAGGATCGGCAGGGCCGATGTCGAAAACCCGAGACCCGTTGCGCCCTTTACGAAGGCGGCAACAAAATAGGCGCAGGCAATAATGGCAATGGTTTCAATGGGCATGGAGGGTCCGGACAATGGTGTGACGCGTGCGCAGTGTGCCCGCATTTGCCAGACTGTGCAATTGATCAGCGTTGTGGGTCAGCGGAATTGGGTGGCGTAACTGGTTGGGATAACTCGTCCGGCGATTGCGCATGGGCGGATTCGCACCTAGTTGATTGCTATGACTGTTTGGTCAAGCCCGCCGCCATCCGGATAATCTGGCGGGAATGAGTGGAATTTTGCGTGGTTTTTGGGTGTGTTGGCAAAAAATTGCGGGTTTTTATCGTCCTTAAGTCTAGAAGGGGTGGAAATGCGTGATCAAAACCCGTATCAAGTTTGGCCCGGTTCAATGACCGGACCACAGGGCGGAAATCCGCCGAAAAACCGGATTTGTGTTATAATGGCGGCATGATCAAGAACATGCCGGATTGAGAGGAAGCAAATGAGCAAGAGCTGGAGCATTGATAGCTGGCGCAACCTGCCGATCAAGCAGGTGCCGACTTATCCAGATGCACAGGCCCTCGAGGCCGTAGAGCAAGAGCTCGGCAGCTATCCTCCTTTGGTATTTGCTGGCGAAGCGCGCGCACTTAAAGAAAAGCTTGGTGAAGTCGCAGAAGGCAATGCCTTCCTGCTGCAGGGCGGCGACTGCGCCGAAAGCTTTAAGGAATTCCATCCGAACAACATTCGCGACACCTTCAAGGTCATGTTGCAGATGGCGGTTGTTCTGACCTTTGGCGCGTCCTGCCCGGTGGTCAAGGTCGGCCGTATGGCCGGCCAGTTTGCCAAGCCGCGTTCGGCGGATACCGAAACCATCAATGGCGTCGAACTGCCAAGCTATCGCGGTGACGTGGTCAACGGGATCGAGTTCACCGAAGAAGCCCGCATTCCCGACCCGCAGCGTCAAATTCGCGCCTATAACCAGTCGGCCGCGACGCTTAACCTGCTGCGTGCGTTTGCCCAGGGCGGTTTTGCCGATCTGACCAAAATCCATCGCTGGAACCTGTCATTCGTTGATGGCAGCCCGGCGGCAGAGCGTTACAGCAAGCTGACCACCCAGATTGACGAGGCGGTCGCCTTCATGCAGGCGTGCGGCATTACCGCCGACAGCGCCCCGCAGCTGCGCGAGACCGATTTCTATACCTCGCACGAAGCATTGCTTCTGGGTTATGAGCAGGCCCTGACCCGTCAGGACAGCCTGACCGGCGAATATTATGACTGCTCGGCGCATATGCTGTGGATTGGCGATCGTACCCGTAACCTTGACGGGGCCCATGTTGAATTCATGCGCGGGGTCAAAAACCCGATTGGCATGAAATGCGGCCCGACCATGGATGAAGATGACCTGATCCGACTGATTGATCGTCTGAACCCGCAGAACGAAGCCGGTCGTCTGACCCTGATTGCCCGTATGGGTGCTGACAAGGTTGGTGATCATCTGCCGCGTCTGGTCAAACGTGTTAAGGCCGAAGGCCGCAAGGTCGTCTGGTCGTGCGATCCGATGCATGGCAACACGATCAAGGCCGCGAACGGTTACAAAACCCGTCCGTTTGATTCGATTCTGTCGGAAGTCAAAAACTTCTTTGACGTTCACAAGGCCGAAGGCACCCATGCCGGTGGCGTTCATTTCGAAATGACGGGAACGGACGTGACCGAATGCATCGGTGGTGCACGCGAAGTGACCGAAGACGCGCTTTCGGATCGTTACCACACCCATTGCGATCCGCGCCTTAATGGTGGTCAGGCGCTTGAGCTTGCCTTCCTGATGGCCGAAATGATCAAAAAAGAACGCGACAGCATCCGCGCAGAGCAGCTTGCGGCTTCTGCCTGATCTGATTTCGAATATTTCGACATGCGTGTCGATCAGCAAGGCGTCCGGGAAACCGGGCGCCTTGTTTTATAAGGGGCCCCGATGGCCAATAAGGACCGTGATCGACAAGAAACGAACATCGCAGCCGCATTGCTGCGGACGAATTTCTTGCGATTTTGGTGTGTTCGGGGTGATGATGGTTGGTGATGCAGGCAATTTCACAAAATTGAATCCCGTTTGGGGGCTGAATATCAGTATTTTGTGGGTTAAATTGCGTTACAGGAACGTTTCGTCGTGCAATCAAGGGGCCTGGCTGTAAAAAAACCTCTACCAAACGCCAAGAAATATCCTTAAGTATAAAGAAATTCAGGGCAATCCTGCACAAGAACAAAATTCAAGAGGTCGCAACGCGGATGGTGGATGAAGCGGATTTCACCGAATGGCAACAGAAAGTAGAGGGAACAAATATTTCCTCGACCACGCTTTTGGCGACCGATTATCTCAATCATTTCAATGAGATCGTGATGCTTCTCGAAATGGTGCCGGACATGCCTGACATGATCGAGGATTGCAAGGAATGGGCACCGAAAAGCTATCAGGACCATTTCCGCGATAGCACCTTTTCCGACAAGGAACTGGCGATCGAGGCCTATGAACATGTGCCGCCGCGATTCCGTCAACCGTTTGAAGAAACGATCAATCACCTCAATACCATTGTTGCCCACGCGATAACCCAGCTTGAAGCCATCATTGCGGACGGGAACGAGGCATTGTTGCGCGAAACCGCGCATGCCATCACCGTATCGCTGCAAAAATTCATGGATGTCGCCAGTGGCATTATCCACGGTTCGGCCAAAACCATGAGCCAGGATGAAATTGACGCCGCACTTGCGCTTTGAGCGGTCACTTTGGCGTGCAGCTTGGCGGGGCGTCAGTCGTCGTTCGGCCTGCTTTCCCGGATCCACCGAAAGAAAAAGCCGGGACAGTTTTGCCCCGGCTTTGTGATGATCGGATATGGCGGATGATACTCAGTCCGTCATGTCTGCCAGTTCCCCGTCCAGACGTTCGATTTCCGATCTGAGCAACGGCAGGACGCCGTTGCGTGCCGTGGCGACGATTTCCCCCATATTCTTAAGGGCATTGCGTGCCATGCCATTGGCATTTTGCTGCATGAACATGATGGTCATCTGGGCGTCAATGTCGGAATAGAACCGGCGCACACCGGTAATGATTTGCGGATCGACCTCGAAAGTGCGCGGGGAATAGCGCATGGTTTCCCAGACCATATCATCAAGTTTGTGGCGTTCGCGCGGTGCAAGTTGCGGGGCATGCCAGGTCATGGGGCCTTCCGGATATTCGGCAATCCAGGTTTCGACTTTTTCGATATTGTCGACAAATTCCGCTTCGAGCGATCGTTCAAGGTTATAGACATCCGATGTGCTTTGATAGCGGTCGAAATCGACGGCAATCTCAAAGCCGGCAAAGCTTGCCAGATACACACCCAGAACGGTTGATGCCAGAATGATGCACTGGGTCAGCCAGAATTCGGTATTGGGCTGGCCGCTGACGCTCAGAAAGCGGAACGGGGCGAAAAGTCCACGCATTGTTCAATATCCTGTGTCGGAAAGTTGTTGTTTATTGGAATTCCAAAGACTGGGCCGGGATTTCGTCAAACTTTTTAAGAAAGTTATCAAACCCGGTTTGCAGATCGATCGTCTCGCCAATCGGAAGTCCCCGTTCACGGGCCATGTCATCAAGCCGGTTTACGCGGTCCATCGGGTGGGGATGTGTCGACAGATAGTCCATGACGCTGTGATCCCCCTGCATGGCGGCCAGTTTTTCAAAGGTCCGCGATACGCCGCCAACATGACCGTATTTCGCCATCAGGATCTTGAGGCTCCAGTCATCGGCATCGAGTTCCTGACTGCGTGAATGATCCCGGTCAGCCAGCAATTTCGGCCATCCGGCGACCCATGTTGTCAAAATCGCATCGGTCTGGAACATCATGGCGGACAAGGCGACACCGACAATTTCGCGTCCCAGTCCTTCAAGATGATCGCGGCCGTTATAGTGACCGATTTCATGACCAAGGATCGACAGAAGCTCGTTCTCGCTTTCGACCAGATCAAGCATCCCGCTATTGACCAGGATCAGGCCGCCGGGTAGGGCCGCGGCATTTGGCGACGAATCAGGAATGATCATGACGTCAAAGTCATAATCACGTGCCGGACCAAGGGCCTCTTTGGGGACAGAATTGATCAGATCAACCAGATAGTTTTCAAACACATTGCGTTGGGAACCGACGCGATGGCCGTCAATGATTTCCGGTTCAAGTTCAGACCAGATCGCGACTTCGTCCTTTACCGAAATGCTGCTTGCCGCCCATTCGATGGCAAAGCCGCTTGCCGTATAAATCCCCCAGCAGATTAAAAGAAATGCCATGCTGGCCGATGCCAGTTCGGTCAACAGATTGCGGTGACTGATATTCACCCCGTCATCGGGCAGGGAGGCCGGTTTGCCACCCGTTGGACGATGATCGGTATAAAGGGCGGTGCCCGATGCGATCATTTCGATCATGCCGCGACTGATTTCGGCCGACTGGAACCGAAGCCCGATGATGTGGCTTGCCCCCTTGGCATTGATGCGCAGGCGCAGGACGGCTTCGCGTTTGGCGCGGATAACGGCGGCCTCGTGGGCGGCAAGACGTCCGCCAACAAAAACGCGCAAGCGCGCCAGCAGATTGCGAAAACGGTCTTCGGCAATGACGACCTTGCCGGTCACCATGCGGGATTGCTGTATTGAAACTGTGTCGGGAACTGCATCCCCGGAATCAAGATATTGATGGGGCAACAATGCTTCGTCGCGCACAAGCGCGCGTTCATGTGCCCTGTCGGCCAGACGGCCGGTCAAATAGGCGATTCCGATCAGGATGGTCAGTGCAATTCCCGGAAGAAACAGGTCTTCCATGATAAATGCACCTGTTCCTTATTTCAGTCTTACGGCCGTGCCGTATGCAAAAATCTCGGCGGCTTTGTAGGCAACCTGGGATGTGGCGAAATGGACGTCAACGACAGCATCGGCATCCATTTTTTGTGCCTGGGCGACCAGACGGCTGGTGGCTTCGTGCTGGGCGTCTTCAAGAAGTCGGGTATAGGATCGGACTTCGCCACCGAAAAGGTTTTTGAAAGTGGCGAAAATATCAAACAGGAAGCTGCGGCTGCGCACCGAACTGCCAAAAACGATACCAAGATTTTCGCTGATCTCCCGACCCGGGATATGGGAAATGGTTACCACCGCCATTTCGGCGGCAGAGGTGGGGCTGTTGGCCATTTTGTTTGCTCGTATCAATTGTTATGTTTTTTGCCGTGTGTTCACGGTCGGGTGAAATAGACCGGGCTGCTTGCGGAATTGCAAGTCATTATCAACATGAAAAAATCATGACAGATGCAGAAACAGACTGCGATCCCAGTCAATTAGCGGGATTCGAGGTGCTGCAATTCTGCCATGCAGGAATGGCAATCTCGTTTGAAACATGGGATATTGCGTATTCCGCAATTGACACCGCGTAAGGCGGCTCCTATTCCAACATCATGACAAATATGCTTGCCATTGCGATTGCCCAGCTTAACCCGATTGTCGGCGATGTTGCCGGTAACCGGGACAAGGTTGTGGCTGCCTGGGAATCTGCGGCCGATCTGGGCGCTGATATTGTTTTGTATTCCGAATTGGTGTTGTCGGGTTATCCGCCGGAAGACCTGGTGATGAAGCCTGCTTTCATGCGTCACCTGCATGAAGCAGTCGCCAGCATTTGCGAACAGACAGCCAATCGCGAAAATGGTCCGGCATTGCTGTTGACCACGCCATGGGAAATTGACGGTATCCGTCATAACGCGGTTCTCCTGATTGATCAGGGAAAGATCGTTGATGTCCGGGCCAAGCAGGATCTGCCGAATTATGGCGTGTTTGATGAAAAACGCGTTTTCGCAGCCGGTCTGATGCCCGAACCGGTTTCGTTCAGGGGTGTGAAGCTTGGCGTTCCGATTTGTGAAGATGTCTGGACCCCCAATGTGGTCGGCCATCTTGCCAAAGCCGGGGCCGAGATTTTCCTGGTGCCCAACGGATCACCGTTCGAGGCAGACAAGGGCGATTTGCGCCGCAAACTGATCGAGGACCGCGTTTCGGAAACCGGCGCGCCGATGATCTATTGCAACGAAGTTGGCGGTCAGGACGAGCTGGTCTTTGATGGCGGATCGTTCGGGCTTAATGGCGACGGATCGCTTGCGGTTGCCCTGCCGGCCTTTGCCGAGGACGTCGTCGTGACCACATGGTCGAAGGACGATAACGGCAAATGGCGTTGCGGCGATGATGCGCCCAAGGCCGATTACCCGGTTGGTCTTGATGCGATCTATCAGACCCTTGTTCTGGGCTTGCGCGATTATGTGAATAAAAACCGGTTCCCCGGTGTCGTGATCGGCATGTCGGGCGGCATTGACAGTGCGCTTTCGGCCGCGGTTGCGGTTGATGCACTGGGGGCGGATCGGGTGCGTCTGGTGATGATGCCATCGCCCTATACGTCGCGCGAAAGCCTGGAAGACGCGGAAATTTGTGCGGGGATGCTGAAAACCGGGATTGAAAGCATCAATATCGGTCCGGCCATGGCTGCGTTCGAACAGATGCTGGCCCCGGCCTTTGACGGGCGTGATGCCGACATCACCGAAGAAAACATTCAGGCCCGTTCGCGCGGGATCATCCTGATGGGGATTTCAAACAAGTTTGGCCACATGGTGCTGACCACCGGCAACAAGTCGGAAATGTCGGTCGGCTATGCCACGCTTTATGGCGACATGTGTGGTGGCTATTCGGTTCTGAAAGACCTTTATAAAACCACGGTGTTTGCCCTGTGCCACTGGCGCAACGAACACAAACCGGCCGGGGCACTTGGCCCGGATGGCATGGTGATCCCCGAACGGATCATTACCAAACCGCCATCCGCCGAACTGCGCCCGGACCAGAAAGACGAAGATAGTCTGCCGCCTTATGATGTTCTTGATGATATTCTTCATCAGATGATTGAAGGCGAGCGGTCAGTACGCGATATCGTGGATAGTGGTCACGACGAGGCCACAGTACGCCGGGTCTGGCGGTTGCTGGATCGGGCGGAATATAAGCGCCGTCAGGCACCGCCGGGGGTCAAGATCACCCCGCGCGCCTTTGGCCGTGACCGCCGCTATCCGATCACCAATGGCTTCACGAACCTTGTTACGTGATTCAAGTGAACTGAAAAGTTAGATATGACAAAACCTGTCCTTCGATTTGCCCCCAGCCCGACCGGGCTTCTCCATGTTGGTAATGCCCGCGTTGCCATGATGAACTGGCTTTATGCCCGTAAATCGGGTGGCCAATTCATTCTGCGCTTTGACGATACCGATCCGGAGCGTTCCAAGGATGAATATGTTGATGCCATCCGTGAAGATCTGGAATGGCTTGGCATTGACTGGGACCGCGAAGAACGCCAGTCGCTTCGTCAGGACAAATATGATGCGGCAATTGCCGACCTGAAAAAGCGTGAATTGCTTTATCCGTGCTATGAAACCGAAGGTGAGCTGAACTGGAAACGCAAGGCCGCCCGCCAGCGTCACCAGCCTTTCATCTATGACCGCAAGGCGCTGACCCTGTCGGCTGACGAGATCAAGGCACTCGAAGCCGAAGGCCGCAAACCGCATTGGCGTTTCCTTCTGACCGACGGCATGGTCGAATGGGATGATCTGACGCGCGGGATTTGCTCGTTTGACACCGAACATGTGTCTGATCCGGTCTTGATCCGCGAAGACGGATCGCTGCTTTATATGCTGGGCTCGGTGGTGGATGACCTTGAAATGGGGGTTACCCACATCATTCGCGGCGAAGATCATGTGACCAACACCGTGTCGCAGATTTTGCTGTATCTTGCCCTTGGCGGTAAGCCGGGTGCGCTTGAATTTGCCCATATGCCGCTTTTGGCCGGACCGGGTGGTTCGCAGCTTTCCAAACGTCTGGGCAGTCTGTCACTGCGTGAATTGCGCAATGACGGGTTCGAGGTCGAAGCCCTTGTCGGTCTTCTGACAGGTCTTGGGGCGTCCGATAAAATCGAACCGGCCAGCCTGACCCAGGTTCTTGATAAATTCGATCTGGATCATTACGGCCGTTCAACGCCGAAATTCGATCCGGCTGAACTGGCCAGCCTGAACGAAAAAGTCATCCATGACATGCCGTTTGAAATCGCACAGCCGAAACTGGTTGCTGCGGGCATGAATGATGCCAACGAGATGTTCTGGAATGCGGTGCGCGGCAATTGCTGGCGCGTGGCCGAGGCCCTGGAATGGTGGGATGTTATTCATCAGACCGTGATCCCGGAAATCGATGCCGAGGATGCCGAGTTCGTCAAACAGGCGGCCGATATGCTGCCTGAAGGTGAGCTTGACGCAACCAGCTGGAAATCCTGGACCGGCGCGCTCAAGGAGGCGACGGGCCGCAAGGGCAAACAGCTTTTCATGCCGCTTCGCAAGGCGTTGACCGCGCGTGAACATGGCCCGGAAATGTCGGCGATGCTGGTTCTGATCGGGTCTGAAAAGGCGCGTGCGCGGTTGTGTGGGAAGGCGGTCTGAGCATCTGCTTTGATCGCCGGAAATGCCCGCATTCAATCGCCAATACAGCCAAACGGACAATTTTGACATGACCAAGACCCTTCGTATCTATGACACGCTGACCCGCGAAAAGCAGGTATTCGAGCCGATTGATCCCGATCACGTGCGCCTTTATGTCTGCGGCCCGACCGTTTACGACTATGCCCATGTCGGCAATGCGCGCCCGGTGGTGGTGTTTGATACGCTGGTGCGCGTTTTGCGCCATATCTATCCCAAGGTAACCTATGTCCGGAACGTCACCGACGTTGACGACAAGATCAATGCCCGTGCCAAGGAAAGCGGCGAGCCGATTTCCGAAATCACCAAACGCACGCATCAGGCTTATCTTGATGATATGGGCGCGCTTAATGCCGCCAAGCCCGATATCGAACCGCGTGCGACTGAACATATCGCCGAAATGATCGCCATGTGCGAAAGCCTGATCGAACAGGGCTTTGCCTATGCCGCCGAAGGCCACGTTCTGTTTTCGGTCAGCAAGTTTGACGACTATGGCAAGCTTTCGCGTCGCGATCGCAAGGAAATGATCGCTGGTGCCCGCGTTGAAGTCGCCCCCTACAAACAGGACCCGGCGGACTTTGTTCTGTGGAAACCGTCCGAAGATGACATTCCGGGATGGGACAGCCCGTGGGGCCGTGGTCGTCCGGGCTGGCATATTGAATGCTCGGCCATGTCGACCCGTTATCTGGGCGAGAATTTCGACATTCATGGCGGCGGTTCGGATCTGGTGTTTCCGCACCATGAAAACGAACTGGCGCAAAGCTGCTGCGCGAACAAGGGTTCGAGCTATGCCAAATACTGGATGCATAACGGCCATCTGATGGTCGAAGGTGAAAAGATGTCCAAGTCGCTTGGCAACTTTGTCACCGTGCATGAGCTTCTGGAAAAATGGCCGGGCGAGGCCATCCGTCTGGCGATGATGGGCACCCATTATCATCAGCCGATCAACTGGACGGAAGAAAACCTGCGTCAGGCCAAAGAGGCGCTTGATCGTTTCTATACAGCCCTTCGCCAGAGTTCCGACGTGACCCCGGAAAATGTGCCGGTGCCGCGTGCGGTTCTTGAGGCGCTGTGTGATGATCTTAATACGCCGCTTGCGATTGCCGAGTTCCATAACCTTGTGACCCGTTTCAACAAGGCGGAAACCAAGTATGAACGCGCCGAGGCCAAGGGCGAAATCCTGGCCGCGGCCAAGCTGCTTGGTATTCTTGAAGGTGATCCGGAAGCCTGGTTTACCGGTTCTGCCGATGCGGATGAGGCCGCCGAGATCGAAGGCCTGATTGCCCAGCGTGCGGACGCCAAGAAGAACAAGGATTTCGCAACTGCTGACAAGATCCGTGATGATCTTCTGGCGCGCGGCATCATCCTTGAAGACTTCAAGGAAGGTACTAGCTGGAAGCGGGTATAGGCAGACAGAAACAAAGATGCATGGGAAGGGCAGATTATGTCAGTGAGTTTATCTCCAAAGGCTAGTGTGTTGATTACAGACTTGGACAATACACTTTTTGACTGGGTTGATGTTTGGCATGCTTCTTTTCAGGCAATGGTGGAGGAGATATCGCGGATCAGCGATATTGGTTTGGATGAGTTGCTGCCAGAAATAAAAGAAGTACACAAAAAACATGGTACTTCGGAATATGCGTTTCTGATTGAAGAGCTTCAGTGCTTACGGAAAAAGTTTCCAGACCAGAATCTCCTTGAAGTTTTTGCACCTGCAATCAATGCCTTCCGAGAGAAGAGGCGTGAACACCTTAAACTTTATGATGGCGTGAAAGAGACTCTGATAGAATTAAAAAAACGCGGGGTCCTAATAGTAGGATACACAGAGTCCAAAGCGTTTTACTCAAACTATCGAATGAGAAAGTTGGAACTCGATGGTTTAGTAGATTACTTATATTCTCCACCAGACCATAAAATTCCGAATAATCTTAGCCGGCAAGAGATCCGGAAATATTCTGAAGATAGCTACGAGTTTAATTATACTGAGCATAGATACACTCCTGAGCATGAGCTAAAGCCAAGTGTTGATGTTCTGAACAGTATTCTCGTCGACTTGGCGGTTTCACCCGAGGAATGCGTTTACATCGGCGATAGTTTGATGAAAGACATCGCTATGGCGCAAGGGGCAGGGGTGCTCGACGTGCATGCCGAGTATGGCAAAGCACAGGACCGAGAGGCCTACGATCTGCTGAAGCAAGTTACTCATTGGACGGATGCTGATGTTGCCCGCGAGAAAGCAATTCTTGAGGGGGAAACAGTAAGACCGACAGTTAAGTTGACAGCTTCAATGAAAGAACTTCTTAGCCACGTCAATTTTGTAAGGTTCCGAAGACCAGTTGATCACGAAAAGCGGATTGAATTGATGTTTCGTACCTGGGATAAAATTGTAGACGTGCAGAAGCATTTTAACGATTTACAGATGAAGGTGCGAAGTTTTGCAATTGCTGTGGTTGGCGCCTTCATGGGTGGTGCTGGTTTAGCGATAAAGAATGAAGTTTTTGTTCATCTTTTTGGCAAAGAGTTTCCTGTTTCCGCTTTAATTGTCGGCGGTGTGATTCCTATTTGGTTCGTGTTTTTTTTGATGGATAGGTATTGGTATCATAACTTCCTCACAGGAGCTGTGAAGCAGGGGTTATACTCTGAGAAAATACTTAAGCCTTTCATTCCTAATGTTGGTTTGACAACTGCAATCGGTAAGGAAAGTCCCAGCAAGATTGGAGGAATGGTCATTCACTCACGACACAAGATAAATTCCACCTACATGTTGGTTGGCCTTGCGCTGGTTGCTGTGTGTATTGGCTTGGCAACTGCTACGCCTAACAGCGCAATAAAGCATATTGATACAAACACAACCGCTACAGAGTGATTTTGTAGGTGGCGATATGAAAAAGGCCGCAGCATCGACTGCGGCCTTTTTGTTTGGGCGGGCAACAGTCGGGCAATAAATACCAAAGGTTGCGCATGGGCAGATTTCTGCCCAATTCATGTTGGATCATAGTTCGGAACGGATTGGACCCAACAGGAAGGCAACGTCTTTCATGTCTGAAATTGACCGTCGCAGATTTATGCAAGGGGCCGGTGCGCTTGGCCTGTCGGCCTCTTTGGGGGCCTTGATGCCCGGTGTGGCGCATGGCGCCCTGCGCAAGGATGTGCCTGACATTATCCGCAAACAGGTACCGTCCACCGGCGAAGCAATTCCGGCGGTCGGACTTGGCAGCTGGATCACGTTCAATGTCGGCAATGACATGGCCCTGCGTGATCAGTGCGCGGATGTGGTATCGGCGTTTTTCAATGCCGGCGGGCGGATGATCGACAGTTCGCCTATGTATGGATCGGCCCAGGAGGTTATCGGTTATTGTCTTGATAAACTTGGTGCCCATGACCGGGTGTTTTCAACCGACAAGGTCTGGACGTCCGGGGACGGGCTTGATCAGATTTCCGAAACACGCAAACGCTGGAACACCCGAAAATTTGACCTTTTGCAGGTCCATAATCTTTTGGGGATCAATGATAATCTGCCGCTTCTTTTCCGTCTGAAGAATGAAGGGCAGTTGCGCTATGTCGGGGTGACGACATCCCACGGGCGGCGGACCGAAGACCTGATTGCGGTGATGAAAAATGAACGGCTTGATTTCGTTCAGGTGACGTACAACCCGGTCGACCGCAAGGTCGAGGAATATTTGCTGCCGCTGGCCTATGACCGGGGCATTGCCGTCATCGTCAATCGTCCGTTTCGCGGTGGCAGTCTTCTTGATCAGCTCGAAGGTGAACCTTTGCCGGAATTTGCCGCCGAGCTTGAAGTGGAAAGCTGGGCACAGCTGATTTTGAAATATTTGATTGCCCATCCGTCCGTGACCTGTCCGATCCCGGCAACGACCAACCCGGCCCATGCGGCGGAAAACATGCGCGCAGCAACCGGACGTTTGCCCGATGACAAGATGCGCGAACAGATCGCAGCGGTTATCGGCGTTCTGATCTAGGAAACAGGATATGGGAAAGCTGGCATGACCGAATGGTGGGATTACGGACTGGCGGATTTTCTGCTGTTTTCGCCGCGTGTTTATTACCGTTTGTTTGAAACCATGAACAGCGTGTGGTGGATGGCGGTACTGGCGGCCTTTGTTGCCGGTCTGGTGGCGGCTGGCATGGCGATGCGCCATGGCCATCGCGGCAACCGGGTGATCCTTGTTTTGCTGTCGCTGATCTGGGCTTGGGCCAGCTATGGCTTTGTCTGGCAATATTATCAGCCGATCAACTGGGCGGTGGCCTATATCCTGCCGGGCTTTGTGATCGAGGTCCTGTTGCTTCTGGTTTTTGCCGCCCGTCCGTTGCCGTTGCGGTTTGGCTGGCGCGGGGATCTGACATCTTATGTCGGGGCGGCGATCATGGTTGTGGCAATCGTGATCTATCCTTTTGTCGGACTGCTTGAAGGGCGTGATCTGATACAGGCGGAACTGTTTGGCAGTGCTGC
This sequence comes from Thalassospira sp. GO-4, assembly GCF_023588965.1. Classification (NCBI taxonomy): domain Bacteria; kingdom Pseudomonadati; phylum Pseudomonadota; class Alphaproteobacteria; order Rhodospirillales; family Thalassospiraceae; genus Thalassospira; species Thalassospira sp. GO-4. The sequence goes on along the minus strand of NZ_CP097807.1, from coordinate 1,992,622 downwards.
CGATCCGACCGCACTGGGCACATTGGGGTTTGTTCTGATGGCGCGCGGCACGTGGCGCTGGTTGCTTCTGCCGGTGCCGCTGATCTGGTGTGCCTTTGCCGCGGCCACGCTTTGGGTGATGGATCAGCAGATTGCCTATGTCATGCTGATTGCTGTTTGGCTGACGATCTTTTCGGGCTGGCTTGATCTTAAAAATGGGGTGACGACCCGTCGGCTGACCAAGGCCGAACTGGCCGATCCCCCGCCAATCAGCGATTGACCAGCAGCCGCAATCCAACCACGGCAAAAAACACGCCAAGCACCCCGTTGATCCAGTTGGCTGCCCGGCGATAGATCGATATGGCCGGGGCCGTCGAAAAGGCGGTGGCATAAAGCAAATGGATGCTGGTCGAAATCATGCCGCATCCGATCACGATGGCTGCGCCAACCCATAAGGGTGCGCCCTGGTGAAAGCCGATCGAAATGATCGCAATCCAGGTCAGGATGGCTTTGGGGTTGGTCAGATGAAGCGCAAGCCCGCGGAAATAATATCCGCGTCCGGAAATCTGGCGTGGTGACGTGCCATCGGTCGCGTTGCCTGTCCCTTGTGGATCGGCAGATGGCGCCTTGCGAAAGGCGGTGCGAAACGCCCGATAGGACATCCAAAGCAAATACAGGCCGCCAAAAATGCGAATGGCGGTCATGGCATCGGCATAGGCGGCAAGAACCGCCGACAACCCGGTCAGGGTCAAAAGCCCGATGGAAAACGACCCGGTTCCAATTCCCAGCGCAAAACGCTGTCCGGCGAAGCGTCCCTGTTCAAGCGATACCCCCATCAGGCCCAAAAGAGCAGGGCCGGGGCTGATCAATCCGACCAGAAGGGCGGCATAGGATAGCAATATTCCGGGCAAATACAGCCCGATCTCGGCAAGTGACGGCATGGGGCAGGTTCCTTTGCTGGTGGCAAAAGAACAGTAAGTCGCCAGCTACCCAATGTCGAGCAAGCAAAAAGAAACCCCTGTCAAAGACAGGGGCGAGTTGAGCTTGCGGTTGTTCCAACACCAAGTGGGGGAGTGAAAAGCATTGGAGCAACAGGGAGTTATTTCTTCTGGAGTTTCGCCTGTTCAAGCGACCAGTATTCCATGTCAAACAGATCGGCTTCGTTGATCGGGGCGAAGGTGCCGACTTCTTCGGCGGCATTGATGATGCGTGCGGTCTGTTCGCCAAGATCACCGGCAATGCGTGCGGCCTTGTCATTGGCACCAAGACCGATCAGGCCGACACCCTTGACCAGAACCATGCGCGGCCAGGCATCAAGCATGACTTTCGGTTCACTGGCATTCGGGGCATTGCGTTCGAAATAGGCCGCATATCGGGTTTTGAAATCAGCCAGTGCGGCGGCGATGTCATCAATGCCTGCATTGGCGGCGATGATCAGCGGGAACGGCTTGATGCGGATCACGTGATCGGGCGTTGCCGTGCCGCGTGCGGCAATGGTTTCAAGGTTATCATTTTCAAGATAACGCCGGATCGAGGGGGTGCTGCGGAAATCAAGGGCAATGCCGCCGGCAAAGGGGGAGTTACCAGCGCGCAAAACGGTTTCAATATTCTTCGCCAGCACCGGATCAATGTCGCGGTCCGAGCTTTCCGGACCGGGCAGGGCAATGCCCTTGGCGCTCAGATAGTTTTCGGCATCGGTGACGAAATCGATCATGCGGTCATAGGATTGCTTGGCGGTATCGCCAAAGGTGAACAGGCCATGGTTTTTAAGCCACAGACCTTCGCAATTCGGGAACTGGTCAAACAGATCCGCACCGGCAATCGAAAGATCATAACCCGGCATGACATAGGGCAGGAATGCAAGGCGATCACCATATATTTCCCGCATGATTTCTTCGGAATGGTCCTGGTTGGCGAGCGCGAGGACGGCCGTGGAGTGGGTGTGGTCGACGAAATCAAACGGAAGATAGGCATGCAGCAATGCTTCGACCGACGGGTTCGGGGCGGACGGATCAAGCAGGTTGCTGCGCAGAAGTGCGACCATTTCAGGATCGGAAAGCTTTTTGCTTTTGCGTGCGGCATGAAGCGGGGCGAGCTTCACCGCCGGCAAGCCGGGGGCTTCGATGGTTTCAAGGTCCCAGCCGCTGCCTTTGACATGCATGATGGCGTCGCCGTTGGTATCGGTAACCTTGACCGATGTATTGCCACCGCCATGCAGGACAAGATCGGCGACCTGACCAATGATGCGCGAGGTATAAACGCGCAGGCCAAGGGCCTCGGGCTGGCCGGCTTCGCGGGCCTGGTTGGCATAGCGCGCGGCGTCGTTATCGTTCCAAAGGTTTTCCATCAAAAAATCCGTAGGGTTAACAAGGGGGAGCTGGTCTGAAGAAATCCGGGTACGGCAAACCCCCAGGATCGCCGTACCCGTGGTGCCAAAGATCAGAAATCGAAATTGTCGATATTGTCTTTGGTAAAGACGGTGCGGTGCGGCAGCAGGATGATGCCGTTACCTTCGGCTTCGTACTCGTAACCCTGAACACTGTTCGGGGAAACTTCGACGGTGCCGACACCCGGAATGTCGAGCTTGTCGCCAACATTCATCGGGCCGTTATCAAGAACGTGGTTGGCAACAAAGACCGAAATTTTGCCCTGTTCGGTGACGTCCCAAAGGCCGAAACGCTCAACCGTGCCGCGTTTGACATAAGGACGCATCACGTTCGGGGTCGAGAAGCCGACAATGGTTACCTTGCCAGCGCGGTCAAGGTTCTCGGCAGCCTGTGCCGATGCCGGAAGGGCGTTGGCATCCGGGGCGATGATGGCATCAAGATCCGGATAGGCTTTCAGGATGCTTTCGGCAGTCTGAAGGGATTTCTGCGCATCGTTATAGCCATACTGGGTGGTAACGATTTCCCAGCCCGGATGTTCAGCAGCAATTTTGGCCTTGGCGGCATTGGCCCAGGCATTCTGGTCGGTCACGGTCGGGCTGGAATAGAAGAAGGCAACTTTTGCCTTTTCCTTTTTCACGCCGTCATTTGCCATATCGACAAGAAGACCGCCAAGCTGTTCCGGGGTTCCCTGGTTGATATAGTACGAACGGCATTCCGGTTTGACATCACTGTCCCAGGTCATGACCAGAACGTCGCGCTTCATGGCGCGCTGCAGGGCCGGGCAAAGACCATCCGGGGAAACCGACGACAGAATGATCGAGTTGTAACCCTGGTTCACGAAGTTGTTCACGAACTGGACCTGACCGGAAACGCTTGGTTCGGTCGGGCCATCATAGGTCACATCAATGCCCAGTTCCTTGCCAGCGGTGGTGGCACCATTGCCGCCACTGGTAAAGAAGCCGACACCGACAAGTTTCGGAATGAAGGCGATCTGGTTTTCGGCAAATGCCGGTGCTGCTGCCAGAAGCGAGCCGGCAATGGCCGCGGCTGACATCAGTTTTAACGTTCTTCCTGACATTTCTTCCTCCTTATGATGCTGCGCGTTTCCGGTTCATCGCCATTATTCGCGCAGCGACAAAATCGGCCAGCACGGCGCTTCCGTGGCGCAATGCGACCGCAACGACCAGCAACGCACCTGAGAGCGCGCTGGAAATCTGGCTGGGGACACCGCTCATTTGCAGGCCCTGCTGCAAATAACCGATGACAAGGGTGGCCAGAAGGGTGCCGATGATCGACCCCTGACCGCCGTAAATGGATGCACCACCAAGGACCGCTGCGGTGATCGCAGGCAGCAATGTCGCGGTGCCCAGGTCCACACGTGCCGATCCGAAATAGGATGACAGAACAAGTCCGGCAATCGCGGCAAAGACACCGGTCATGACATAGGTGATGGTTTGAATGGTTTTGATCGGAAGGCCGCTATAACGGGCGGCATGTTCGCTTAGTCCGCACATAAATACCGACCGGCCAAAGCGCGAATAATGCAAAACAACAAACAGGATTGCCGCTTCGACCAGCAGGACCAGGAACGGGGCGGGCAAACCACCCAGTTCGAAATAGGCAAAGGCGGTAAAGGCATCGGGGAAGTTGCCGATCCCTTCGTAACCGCTGGCCCCGACAACACCCGAAAGCACGGTCGCCGCACCGCCAAACAGGTACAAGCTGCCAAGCGTTACAACAAGTGGCTGAATGCGGGACACATGAATGACGGTGGCATTAAACAGGCCCGCCGCCGCACCCGCCGCAAGCGATGCCAAAATCGATACCGGCAACGGCATGCCAAAGAAGTTGGCAATGCCAAAGACAATGGCGCAAAGGCCAACCGCAGAGGCGAACGATACGTCAATCCCGCCAGCAATAATCACGATGGTCAGAGGCAGGGCAACAATCCCGATCTGGGCAAAGTCACTGGTGCTGTAAAGCAGGTTCGACAGATTAAGAAAACGCGGATTGATCATGCCAAAGATCGCAAATTCAGCGACCAGCATGGCCAGAAGGGCAGTTTCCCAACGCAGAAGATAACGTTTCATTATTCACCTGCCTCCTGGGTGCGGGGTTTGGACATGGTTTCGGGGCTGGACGCGGTTGACTGGTCGGGGTTGGTGTGGTGATGCACCGCATAGCGTTTGGCGCGAATGGCACGATCAACGGCCATGCGCACACGACCATCAAGCAGCAAGACCAAAAGCAACACCGCACCGGCAATGAAATCGTTCCAGAAGGCCGGGATTTTCAGGAAAACCAGTGCACTGTCGATCGAGGTCAGGAAAATGACGCCGACAAAAATGCCCGGAACCGTGCCGCTGCCCCCAAGAAGGCTGACGCCACCCAGAACGTTTGCAGCAATGGCTTTCAGCTCCAGCCCGTTACCGGCCTGATTGGGGATAAAGCCGATCTGGGCGGCAAAGATCATGCCGGCGATGGCGGCCAGAACGCCAGCCGCAACAAAGGCCGCGATCTGTACCAGTTTGACCGGAATGCCAAGATGGCGGGCGGCTTCGCGGTTATCGCCCACGGCATAGAAATAGCGCCCGAAACGGGTTTGGCGGACAAACAGGCCAACCACGATCAGGGACGAAATGACAATGACGGTCAGAACCGAAAACCCGACAGCGCCGTTATCAGCCAATGCCTTAAGCGACAGCGGAAGTTCTTCGATCCAGTTGCCGCCGGTCAAAATCAGCATCACACCGCGAAACAGGCCAAGTGTGCCAAGGGTTGCGATGATCGACGGCACATTAAGCATGGTGACAAGCAGGCCATTGATCAGTCCGGCAACCGCCCCGGTCAACAGGCAGGCGGCTATCGCAAGGCCAAGGCTGTGCCCGTCATTGAGCATCATGCCAAGCACCACGGCACTCAGTCCCAGCACAGAGCCGCTTGAAACATCGATATTACGGGTCAGGATCACCAGCATGGTGCCCAGTGCGACCGACATCAGAACAAGGCTGTTGGACATCACGACCGATGCGGTCGACAGCGACAGATATCCCGGTGCCGCCGCCCCGATCAGAAGAAAGGCAAGAATGGTGACAGCACACAGGGTCGCCACGCGATTACGTGCGAAAAAATCAAGCATGTGCCGGGCTCCCAGATTCAAAGGCAAGATGGGCAATGGCATCAACCGTCACCGCGTCACGTTCGAGCGCACCGCATTGCAGGCCATGGGCCATGACGACAACCCGGTCGGCAAGTTGTTCGATTTCGTCAAAGTCCGACGAAATGAGAACCACGCCCAATCCCTTGGCGGCCAATTCGCGAATAAGACGGTAAATGTCGTTGCGTGCGGCCACATCAACGCCGCGGGTTGGCTCATCAAGGATCAGAACCCGCGGATCGGCGGCAAGGCATTTTGCCAAAAGAACTTTTTGCTGGTTGCCGCCCGACAGGCGACCGGCTTGCTGGCCTTCGCCTTCGCACTTGATGCCAAGACTTTGACGGAACGTGTCAAAGGCCGATGTCTCATCCTTGCGTTTCGGGAAGAAACCAAGACGGTGCATGGTATAACCCGACATGTTCCAGGCAAGGGATGCTTCAAGAAACAGGCCGTTTTGCTGACGGTCTTCGGGAAGGTAAACCAGACCGGCATCAACGCAATCACGCGGGGAGCGTTTGGTAAGCGGCGTGCCCAGAAGATTAAGGTTGCCGCTGCGTGCCGGGCGCAGTCCAAACAGGGTTTCGGCCAGTTCCGATCGACCCGCACCAACAACACCGGCCAGACCGACAATTTCACCAGCCCGTACATTAAAGGAAATGTCGTGGAAGCCTTCGCCGCTGAAACGGTCGATTTCAAGAACCACGTCGCGGGTAGTGAAATCGATGTTGTTTTCTGTGCGTTTCACCGGCTGGGCGGACTGCACGGTTTTGGTCATGACTTCGACGATCCGATTGTCGTCATAATCGGAAAGAGGACCGGAAAGGACAATCGCACCATCGCGCAGGACGCTGATCACGCTGCAAATTTCGCGGATTTCGCGCAGCTTGTGCGAAATAAAGAAGATTCCGACACCTTGGGCCTTGAGCTGACGGACGCGATCAAACAGGGCGTTGGCTTCGTGCGGTGTCAGGGCCGATGTCGGTTCATCAAGGATCAGCACGCTGGCCTTGCGGATAAGTCCGCGCATGATTTCGACAATCTGGCGGTCGGCAATTTCAAGGGTGGCGGCCTGCGCATCAAGATCAAGCGAAACCGCAAGATCGCGCAGCAGAGCTTCGGCCTCGGCGCGAAGGGCGCGCGGCTTGGCTTTCAGGCCAAGGCAGATGTTTTCAAGCACGGACTGGTTCGGAAGAATATGCGCTTCCTGCGGGACCAGATACAGACCAAGCGACTGGGCAGCTGACGGTGACGCAGTGCCCAGTGTCTGTTCGTTGATTTCGACACTGCCCTGATCGGCATCCACCAGCCCGGCAATTGTTTTCATCAAGGTGGATTTGCCCGCACCGTTCCCGCCCAGAAGGGCATGAACCTGTCCGGCAAGCAATTCGATGTTGATCCCCTTAAGAACCGGTGTTCCGCCATAGGATTTCCATATGTCGGCGACGCGGACCGCGGTCCGGGGTGTTGTATTCTGTTCCATCCCTGGGAGCCTGTTCATTTGTTTTTATGAAAAACATTTGATCATATGATTCCAAATTCGTCAATAACCATGATTTCGAATGAAGATCAGTATATTTACGAATAAATGGCGATATATATGCCGCGTTGCAGTATGGAAGGCTGCAATTTTACGCTGTGCGCGGACCTGTTGACGTGATCATTTGTTTCATAGATAATCAAATGAACAGCGATACAGAAAATTCAGGGACTGGAAATATGGCGTCGGATGCAAACGACTGGAGTTATGCGGATGCGGAGGAGGAAACTCTAACCCGTATTGCGTGGTACTACTATAACGATGGCATGACCCAGGGCGAGATCGGCGAAAAGCTTGGTCTTTCGCGGATCAAGGTTTCCCGTTTGCTTGAAAGTGGTCGCCGCACCGGCATCATTCAGGTGCGAATCAATTCCCGTTATCAGGGATGCCTTGAACATGAACAGCGCCTTCAGGATGCCTGGGGTCTGCGCGAAGTTCGGGTGGTTCCCCATCTTGAAAATGGCGATCTGAATGAACGCCTTGGTCAGGCGGCTGCACAGTTTCTGATGCAGCGCCTTGGTAATGATGACCTGCTTGCTGTTGGTTGGGGGGCGACTGTCAGTCACACCATCCAGCGCATTGGTCATATGGCCAATGAACGCAATGTGTCGCTGGTCAGCCTTACTGGCGGGGTCGCGACCTATGTTGATGGTATGCGCACGGCAAACTGGGGCAGCAGTGTGCATCTGTTGCCCGCGCCACTTGTTGTGTCCGAGGATGCGGTTGCAGCCGCCCTTATGGGCGAACCGGGCATTTCCAATGTTCTGGAAATGGCGCTGAATGCGGCCTATCAGCTGGTCGGTATTGGCGAATTGAATAACGAGTCGACCGTTGTGCGTAGCGGATATGTCACCCCGGCCGAGGTTGAACCTTTGCGCCGCAAGGGGGCTGTCGGTGACATCCTGTGTCAGTTTTTCGATGACAATGGCGATGTGCTTGATCTGTCGCTGCATCAACGCGTGATCGGTGCGCGCCTCGAATCCCTGAATAAATCAAAGAATGTCATCGCCGCTGCCGGTGGTGACGGCAAAGTGCGCGCGATTCGTGCCGCGCTTAAAGGAAAATATGTCGACATCCTGATTACGGATGAAAAAACGGCAGAAAAATTGTTGGAGGACGTCTAGGGAATGGCAGCAGGAAATTACCTGCTTGCGATCGATGCCGGTACCGGCAGCGGTCGGGCAGTTGTGTTTGATCGGGATGGTCATCAGCTTGGCGCTTGTCAGCGCGAATGGTGGCACAAGGAGGATCCGCGTTTTCCCGGGTCGATGGATTTTGATGTTGATGGCAACTGGAAGCTGATTTGCGACTGTATTGCCGGTGCCCTGTCCGAAGCCGGTGTTTCAGGTGATGATATTGCGGCCGTCAGTGCGACATCAATGCGCGAGGCCATTGTTGCCTTTGATGCGGATGGCAAGGAAATCTGGGCCTGTGCCAATGTGGACGGTCGCGCGGTTGATCAGGTGCGCGCGCTTAAGGAAAGCTTCCCTGCTGTTGAAAAGGATCTGTATGGCAAAACCGGGCAGACCTTTGCGCTTGGTGCCTTGCCGCGTCTTCTTTGGATCCGCGAACAGATGCCTGACATCTATGAAAAGATTGATCGCATCGCGATGCTGTCTGACTGGGTGGTGGCACGGCTTTCGGGTGTGATCGCATCTGATCCGTCAAATGCCGGAACCACCGGGATTTTCGGTCTGCGTGAACGCGACTGGCTGCCTGAAGCCATGCGCGCGGTCGGGCTTCGCGATGATATCTTTCCCCAGGCCTATGAAACCGGGACCGCCGTTGGTCATGTGACGGCAAAGGCAGCCGTGGAAACCGGACTTTCGACCAGAACAACGGTTGTTGTCGGCGGTGGTGATTGTCAGCTGGGTACGGCCGGGCTTGGTGTTACCGGGATCGGGGATTGTGCGGTTCTTGGTGGCACTTTCTGGCAACAGATCGTCAATGTTGATGCAACCCTGACCGATCCGTCGATGAATTTGCGCATCAATCCGCATGTCATCACCGGGCTTAATCAGGCCGAGGCGATCAGTTTCTTTGTCGGTGCGGTCATGCGCTGGTTCCGCGATGCCTTTGGTCAGGAAGAATTGGCCAAGGTCGATGACCCGGGCAAGGCCTATACACTTTTGGAAAATCTGTCGAAGGATGTCCCGCTTGGGGCGCACGGGGTTATCCCGATTTTCTCGGACGTGATGCGCTATGGTAGCTGGTATCACGCAGCCCCGTCGTTCCTTAATCTTAGCATCGATCCGGAAAAATCGGGCAAGGCCGTGCTGTTCCGGGCGTTGCAGGAAAATGCCTGTATTGTCGCGGCGCGCAACCTTGATGCGATCTTCAAGCTTAGTGGCAAACGCCCTGACAAGATCGTCTTTGCGGCCGGTGCGGCAAAAAGCCCGCATTGGTCACAGATGCTGGCCGATGTGACCGGCATTCCTGTTGCAACCCCCGTGATCAAGGAGGCAACCGCACTTGGCTGTGCCGCTGCGGCGGCTGTTGGTGGCGGATTGCATGATGATCTTGCGGCCCTTGGACGGGAATGGGTGCGTTGGGACGGCATGTTTGAACCAAATGACAAGGTCAAATCTGACTATGACGCATTGGGGGAACGCTGGGCGCGGGCCTATGCCGCGCAGCGCCAACTGGTCGATCAGGGGGTTACGACCTCTATGTGGAAAGCCCCGGGTATCTGATCCGGAATGATTTTATCGAAGTGAATTAAGTTAAAAAGGATACATCATGCTCGTACAAATGGTGCATATCGAAGTCAAACCGGGACATGTCGACGAATTCATCGAAGCGTTCCGGATCAATTACGAAGGCACACGCAAGAACGAGGAAGGCAACCTGCGTTTTGACGTGCTGCGCGACCCGGAAAACGAACATAAATTCATGATTTACGAAGTGTTCCGTTCCGAAGACGATTTTCAGGCCCATCGCCAGACGGATCATTACAAGGAATGCGTGCGCCGCATCGACCCGATCATCACCGGTCCGCGCACCAAAACCTATTTCAATGCGGAAATGGCCGATTATCTGGCCTGAGTTTTCGTTGGATACTTGCAGGCGGTCTGTCAGCGCCTGTCAAATGACAAAGCCCCGGCAAATGACCGGGGCTTTGTGCATTATATAATGTGTCTGATCTTTGTTGTGCTGATTGATCAGGCTTCGCTTTCGGCTTCTGCGAGGATTTCATCCCCCTGACGGGCGATTTCGGAAAGTGCCTGTTCAAAGACTTCGGGCGGGTGACCGCCGGAAATGGCGAATTTGCCATTGACGACATAGGTCGGGACGGAGCTGATGCCTGCTTCGCCAAACTCGTCTTCTTCGGCGCGGACTTCCTTGGCGAATTCGTCGCTGGCAAGGATTTCTGCGGCACGGTCCGGCGAAAGCCCGACTTCCTCGACTGCGCGTTTGAGAACACCGTGATCAGCCATATTGTCGCCACCCTGGAAGTAGGCGGCAAACAGGTTGAGTTTAAGGGCGGTCTGCTGCCCGTACTCGCCTTCCTTGCCCGCCCAATAGAGCAGGCGGTGGGCGTCAAAGGTGTTATAGATGCGGCTGTCCGAGCTGAAATGGATCGGGAAGCCGACATTTTCACCCATCATGGTGATGCGCGCACGGTTGTCCGCACTCTGATCGGCGGTCAGGCCGTATTTTTCCTTGATATGCTCGGCGAGGTCCTGGCCTTCTGGCGGCATGTCGCGGTTCAGTTCGAACGGATGCCAGCGCAGTTTGACGTCGATCTCGCCATCAAGACGGCTGATGGCATCTTCAAGGTTTTTATACCCGATAATGCACCAGGGGCAGACAACGTCCGAAACGATGTCGATCTGCATGGGAATGGCGTTCGTCATTGGTAAGCCTTGCGTTTATTCGTGTGATCCTGCCCATCACATAATGCAACCGCCTTCAAACGCAAGAACTGATCGCAATCGATTGTCAGAAAACGGGCCGGCACAGCATGCCAAATGCCCCGGATCACGCGGGCACAAACATCACCGGATTGGCGCCCAAAAAATCCGCCTGACAGACGCAGGATAAATAAGGTGAAGTAGGAAAAAGTCAGTCCAGATCGTCCGTCGGGCTGCGCCGGGCGTGATCGACCATATATTCGGCAAAGGTTTCAAGGATCGGACAGGACCAGTTCGCGCGAATACGTTCGCCATCGCGTTCCCATTCCCCGTACCAACGTTCGTCGATATCGCGGAAAATGGTGTAATGGGCGAACCTGTCAGAAGCTGTCCAGCAATTCTTACCCGTACGTTCCCAGGTAAGTCCGGCAAGCATCATTAAATCAACGCTGGTGGTGGCTTCATGTGCCATCGTCGATGTCCCTAGACCGCAACCGGGCGACTTCAATTTATGGAGCAGTCCCCGGCCACTTTGCAATGTATAGTAGAGTTAAGCATTGATAGGTGGGGGTTACAATCATTCAAGGGGACAGGTCCGCTATCCTAAAGATGGGTTAGGGAGGGGATAGGGGGTGAAATTGCCCGAAAACCCCATTTTGCGTAATGCTGTTGCGCTGTGGGGTGTTTTGCGGCAATTTGCCAGACCCGTTTGCGGATCAGGGCTGCCGTAACGTAAAGCCCGGATCCCGAAGAGAGATGATCGATCAGTTGGAATGAATATGTCAGACAAGCGCGTCTATCTTTATGACAGTACCTTGCGCGATGGGCAGCAGACCCAGGGCGTGGATTTTTCGGCCGCGGACAAGACCGCGATTGCCAAGGCACTGGACGAATTGTCGATTGACTATATCGAAGGCGGCTGGCCCGGGGCAAACCCGACCGATGATGCATTTTTTGCCAATCCGCCCAAACTTAAAAATTCCAAACTGACAGCCTTTGGCATGACCCGTCGTGCCGGTCGTTCGGCATCGAATGATCCGGGGCTTGCCAGCCTGGCGCAGAATGCACCGATTGTGTGCATGGTCGGAAAAAGCTGGGATTTTCAGGTGACCGAGGCACTCGGGATCGAGCTTGATGAAAATCTGGCGATGATTTCGGACTCCATTGCCCATCTGAAATCAAAGGTTTCCGAAGTCATGTTCGATGCCGAGCATTTCTTTGACGGCTATAAGGCCAACCGTGATTACGCGATTTCGGCAATCAAATCGGCCTATGATGCCGGGGCGCGCTGGGTGGTGCTGTGTGACACCAATGGCGGCACATTGCCCGACGAGATTTTTGACATTGTGACCGATGTCTGCACGGTCATTCCGGGCGGGAATGTCGGCATTCATTGCCATAACGATACCGAGAATGCGGTTGCGAACTCCTTGGCCGCGGTCCGCGCCGGTGCGCGACAGGTGCAAGGGACGCTTAATGGTCTGGGTGAACGGTGCGGCAATGCCAACCTTATTTCGATCATCCCGACCCTGATGCTCAAGATGGGGTATGACGTTGGTGTTTCGCGCGAACAACTGACCCATCTTCGCCGGATTTCCCATATTCTGGACGAACGCCTGAACCGTGAACCGCTGCGTCAGGCGGCCTATGTCGGTGACAGTGCCTTTGCCCATAAGGGCGGTTTGCATGTCTCGGCGGTGGAAAAGAACCCGGCCTGCTATGAACATGTCGAACCGGAACTGGTCGGCAATCAGCGCCATATCCTGGTATCGGATCAGGCGGGGCGTTCAAACATTCTGGCCCGGTTCCGCGAGATCGGTGTTGAAGTCGATCCGAAATCCGAAGCAGTCGGCAAACTGGTTGAAACGGTCAAGCAGCGTGAATTTGACGGCTATGCCTATGACGGGGCCGAGGCCAGCTTTGAATTGCTGGCGCGCAAGGCCATGGGCGAACTTGATCGCTATTTCCGTGTGACATCATTCCGCGTGATTGACGAACGGCGCTGGGTCGATGAGCAGGACGAACAGGTCATCACCATGAGTGAGGCCACCGTCAAGGTCGTGGTCGGTGACGAACAATATATGTCGGTCGCCGAAGGGAACGGCCCGGTCAACGCCCTTGATGCGGCGCTTCGCAAGGTTCTGGTGACGGTGCCGGAATATCGCGAAGCGGTCGAGCAGATCGAACTGATCGACTATAAGGTCCGCATCATAACGCGCGGCGACGGTACGCGTGCGGTGACCCGTGTCATGATCGAAAGCCGCGATGCCGATGGCAATAACTGGGCGACAGTGGGCGTTTCGACCAACATTATTGAGGCATCCTATAACGCGCTTCGGGATTCCATTACCTATAAGCTGTTCAAATCCGGCGTCCGCAGCCAGCATGGCTGAGCGGTCTGGAATGGCATGATGCATATGGCGGCCGGGGTAAATGCCCCGGCCGTTTTGATTTGGCCGGGCTGGGAAGTTCAGCCTCTGCATCCCAAGGGGCGTGATGCTTGCGGACTGGCGTCAGGCGACGGGGCAAGGCGACTGGCTTTATAAGACCGGCTTAAGGAGACTGGCGCAAGCGGTTGGCTTTTGCTAAGTAAGCGCCAATATGGACGGGAATATCCGTCACCAACCCGCATATCACGACCGGAGATCTGACCCGATGAGCGACGCCGTAGGGAGTGCCAAACCCGAAACCGGTGGCATTGCCAACCCGCCCGTAATCATTCTGATTGAACCGCAGCTTGGCGATAATATCGGCAAGGCGGCGCGTGCGATGTTGAATTGTGGTCTGGTTGACCTGCGTCTGGTCCGTCCGCGTGATGGCTGGCCCAATGAACGGGCAACAGCCAATGCATCGGGTGCCGATATCGTGATTGATAACACCAAGGTGTTCGAGCGCGAAGAAGATGCGCTTGCCGATCTGAACCGTGTCTATGTGACAACCGCACGCACGCGCGATGCGATCAAACCGGTCTTTACCCCCAAGGGGCTGGCACCGGAAATGCGCAATGTGATTTCGCGGGGTGAAAAGGTCGGCGTGATGTTCGGCCCGGAACGGACCGGCGTTCGTAACGAACATATCGCCATGGGCGATGCGGTGGTGACCGTGCCGCTTAATCCCGGTTTCACATCGCTTAATCTGGCACAGGCAGTTCTTCTGATCGGCTATGAATGGTGGCAGGCCGGTGTCGACGTGCCCGATTATCAGATGATGATGAATGACACCTTCCCGGCGACCAAGGATGATATGGAGCGCCTGTTTGTGCATCTGGAGGCCGAGCTTGATGCATCGGGATTCTTCCGGGTCGAGGAAAAGCGCCCGAACATGCAGCGCAATATCCGCAACATTTTCAACCGTGCCAACCTGACCCATCAGGAAGTGCAAACCCTGCGCGGGATGATTGTTGCCATGCGCGGTGGCAAATACAAATCCAAGGATTGATCAGGCCAAAGCCGATATCTTCCAGACGGTTAGCCGCGATACGGCCCGGTTGGAGCGGGCAGTGTGATCGACCCGATCTGCCAGATCGCCCAAGATCGCAGAAATGCAGGGCTTCCATGCAGGTCCGGTGCGGCGATTAATGTTTGACTCTTGATCAATCATCTCTATATTGCGCCTCACTTCCGAGAAAGCGGGTCGAAAAAGGTGTTTTCGTCCCCGTTCCGCATGTCCGTTATTCGGGCGGTTGGAAACTATCGGGACAATAAGTGATCTTTAAAAAAAGAGAGTTACAAAATGTCGAAACGTATTGCTGCAAAGCATAAGATTGACCGCCGCCTTGGCGTGAACCTTTGGGGTCGTGCAAAATCGCCGCTGAACAAGCGCGAATACGCACCGGGCATGCATGGCGCAACCCGTCGTAAGAAGCCGACCGACTATGGTACCCAGCTGTTCGCTAAACAGCAGCTCAAAGGCTACTACGGTTCGATCTCCGAAAAACAGTTCCTGCGTTACTTCAAAGAAGCATCGCGTCGTCCGGGCGATACCTCCGAGCATCTGGTTGGTATTCTTGAACAGCGTCTTGACGCAGTTATCTACCGCATGAAATTCGTTCCGACCGTGTTCGCCGCACGTCAGTTCGTTAACCACGGCCACATTCTTGTCAACGGCAAGAAAGTAACCATTCCGTCCTACCTTGTTAAAGAAGGTGACGTTGTCGAAGTGAAATCCGCTTCGCGTGAAATCCCGATGGTTCTCGAAGCTGCCAACCTTGCAGAGCGTGACATTCCGGAATATCTCGACGTTGATGCGAAAGCCTTCAAAGGTACCTTCGTTCGCGTTCCGAAATTCGCAGAAATTCCGTACCCGGTTCAGATGCAGCCGAACCTGGTCATCGAATTCTACTCGCGTTAATCCTTACGGATTTCGCGACGAAACGATACGAAGACGCCCGCTGGAAACAGCGGGCGTTTTTGTTTGTCCGGATCGTTGGTAAAATTGCCGCTGACCGACCATAAAACCCCCGACGCGAAACAGGCATCGGGGGTTTTGGTGTTTGGGGCCACTTTTCGGGGCGGGCCGGTCTATTGTTTTTGGCTTTTCTTGTGGCCTATGGCTTGTTGAGCTGCTCGGACGCCTGTTGGGCGGCCGCGGCAACGGCTTCGTGTTTCTGTTCGGGGGTGGCATCGGCGGGGACGTCGACCTTGACGTTGCGCGATGCCATCTGGATGCCGTTTTCCTTGAACATCGCAAGCACGCTTTGATAGACGGTTTTGCGGATGGTGAATTGTTCGCCGGGTTTGGCGGTGTATTTCAGGCCGATCACCATGTTGAATTCTTCCATCCGGCGCACACCCTGGGATTTCAACGGTTCAATGAAGCTGTCACCGATCAGCGGATCATTCAAAAGTTCCGCAGCCAGCTTTTTGACCAGTTTCTTGATCTTGTTCACATCGGTATCAAACGGCACCCGGAATTCCAGTTTGACGATCACCCAGTCGCGGCTGTGATTGACGATGGATTTGATTTCGCCAAACGGGATGGTCTGAAGCGGGCCGCGATGATGGCGCAATTGCATGGACCGGATTGAAATGTTTTCAACGCGCCCGCGCAGGTTATCGACTTCGATATATTCGCCAAGCCGGAAGGCATCATCAAGCAGGAAGAAAACCCCGGCCACCACATCGCGCACCAGTGCCTGACTGCCAAAGCCAAGGGCAAGGCCGACCACACCGGCACCGGCAATCAGTGGCCCGATATCAACGCCAAGCGATGACAAGGTTACCATCGCCACCATGATGACAATCACGGTCAGGGCAAAGTTTTTAAGCAACGGCAACAGGGTCTCAACCCGCGAAAGCCCCGATCCGCCGCCTTCATCCCCGCCATGCCCGGCGTTTGACGCGCTCATGCGTTCGTCAAGGAATGCCTTGATCAATGACCAGATCAGATCGGCAATCAGCAGGATCATGATGATTTCGGTCGACGCATCAATGACGCGGGCAACGATGCCGGCATCCTCGGCCATGGCCAGCCGGTCAAGTCCCCAGATCCGCCACATGCTGCCCAGAACAAACACAAGGGCAAGCAACCTTACCCCGCGTTTGAGAACCTTGGTAAAGACCGGAAGTTTGGGAGCGACCGGTTCGAATTCGGTATCGTTTTCAAGGGCCGCGGCCTGTGCGATGGCGTTTTGTTCGTCTGCTTCCTGCTGTGCTGTTTTGACCTTGAGGCGGTGCTGGCCTTCGATGATGTTGCGAAACACCACATCAAACACACAGGCAAGCCCGATGGCGATCAGCGCCTTGAGAATGCGTTCCGCACCAATGATCGCAGCCCCGCCCATCAGGATGATCCAGGCCGAAACAATCACCGGCCAAAGCCGCGCAATCGAAGTCGGAAGGGCGATCTTTTCGATCCCGTCGCCGGACTGATGGCGGGCAAAGAACCGGCCCAGCCACCAGGTGGCAACACAAAACGAAATCACCGAAATCACCACGGCATGGTCAAACAGGATGATATCGCCCTGAACCATGGTGGGGGCGGCACTGAAAACCCCGGCAATGCCAAATGAAAACAGCGAAATCCCCGCCGCCCAGGCCAGGCTTCCGGTCAGGGCGCTTGCGGTTTGCGGATCGACATTGATCATGCGCAGGCCGTCGGCCTTTGGCGCGAACAGGAATTGCAGGACAATCATGATGATGCGCAGCAGGAAGAATGCTGTCAGCAACGACATGATCGCGGCCTTCATGATCGGAGGCCAATCAAATATCAGGAACGTGCCCACCGACCCGATGGCAAACACACCAAGTGACAGCAGCGACAAAACACAAAGGGCCGCCATCTGTTTGAGGCGGTCGGAAAACTTTTGCGGGGATTGGCGTTCAAGATAGGCACATATCGATGCCGAAAAACGGCGATATATCACTTCGGCGACAATGCCCACACCAACAAATATCGCGGTAAACAGGGCAATCCACATCAACCCGGTCTTGCCGACATCCGATGATATCAGATCAAGGGTGGCGGCAACTTCATGCGGAAACGCTTCAAGCCCGCGCAGGGTCGCGTCGATATGGGCCTGGGTGCGGTTAATGCCTTCGTCAAGGAAGGCATAATAGCTAAACGTTTCGGCAACAACGGTGTCGGGTGCGCGATTGGTTGTAGCATCTGGTGCCGTGGCATCCGGGGCCGGTGCTTGGGCATCGTCCGATCCGCTGATGGCGGCAATTGCAGCCATTTGTGCCTGTGCGGGGGCCGGTGGATTGGCAATCCAAGCCAAGCCGGAAAATAGCAAAAGACATGCTATTGATTTGATTGCTGCTTTCATCCCCGGTCACTTCCCCTGTTGCGCGAAGAATAGCATCCCTCAAGGATGGGGGAGAGCGCGCCAAGCATCAAGAAATAGTTTTACGAGGATGCCTGTAATGAACGCAAAAGATGTGCCCGGGATGTTTCCGGGATATGCACGGATGGATCGCAGGCACAAAAAAACGCGCTGGCGATCATCGCGCAGCGCGTTTGATGTCGGGCTGGTCGCGCCTTAGGCAGCGACGGCAACGCCCTTGTCTTTAAGATGCTGGGCCAGTTCGCCCGATGCAAACATCTCACGGACGATGTCACAGCCACCAAGGAACTCGCCCTTGACGTAAAGCTGCGGAATGGTCGGCCAGTTGGAGAAGTCCTTGATGCCCTGACGGATTGCCGGGTCGACCAGAACGTTCACGTCTTTGAACTGAACACCGAGTTCAGCCATGACCTGAACCACAGCAGCAGAGAAACCGCACTGCGGGAACATTGCAGTACCCTTCATGAACAGAACGATATCGTTATCGTCAATGTCCTTCTGGATGCGATCGAAAACCGGATTGTCGGTCATAATGATTGTCCTTGGCTTGGGCGGCGATCTCTCGGCCGCGAAAAACGGGTTAAACTTTTATGGCCGAAGATATGGCTGGAACCTGTGGTTCTGTCAACTGTTGCGGCGGTTTTTGCGCACATTGCGCAGGTTATCCCACGTGAAAATGCCAAGTCCGAACCACACCAGCCCATAGGTCACCATATGCGCGCTGGTAAAGGTTTCGCCAAATACCAGAACCGCGACAATGAATTGCAGGGTCGGGTTAAGATACTGCATCAGACCAAGCACGGAAAACTTCATATTGCGCGCGGCATAGGCAAACAGAACCAGCGGAATGGTGGTGCAGACCCCAAGTCCGATAAACAACAGATCGTTGGTCATGCCGGTATGGCCAAATGCCATCTCACCCTGCGCGCCAAGCCAGACCATGTAACCAAGGGCAATCGGCGTGATCAGCGCGCATTCAACAAAAAGACCGGCAATCGGATCGGCCGGAACAAATTTGCGGATCACGCCATAAAACCCGAACAGCGACGACAGGCTAAGCGCGATCCAGGGCAGATGCCCATAGGAAACCAGAAGGTTCAAAACCCCGAGTGCGCAAATACCCACAGACAGGATTTGAACGCGGTTAAGCTTTTCGGCAAAGAAAATGCGCGCCAGGATCAGCATGATCAGCGGCATGATGTAATAGCCAAGGCTTGCTTCAAGCGCATTGCCGGTATTGACCGCCCAGATGTAAATCACCCAGTTGCCCGCCACCAGAAGGCTGCTCAGAAACAGAAGGCCAATTGTCTTGGCCGATGAAATCAGCACCCAGAGTTGCTTGCGCCGGCCAAGGGCAATGATCATCGCAAATGTCAAAACCGCCGACCAGATGATCCGGTGGGACAGGATCTCAAGCGGCACCGCAAAGGATACCATTTTGAAATACAGCCCGAAAATGCCCCAGATGGTGAAGGCACCAAGTCCGGCGAGCGGTCCGGCACCGATCAGGGCCGGCTTATCTTGTGATGACATTTGATGAGCCGTGGTCAGTTAATGGGGCTGGTCATGCCGGATGTCGTCGGGTGGCGGCAAATCCGGTCTTGACGGGATCGGGCGCCGATGGTTGGTCGGCGCCCGAAAAAATCATCATCGCGCATCAAAGGGTGGCTTGCGCGTCTGGTAATCAGGGCAATCGGGGACTTATTCCGGTGCAGAGGTCTGAAGGGCAAGGGCATGAAGATCACCGCCCATTTTGCCTTTCAACGCGGAATAGACCATCTGGTGCTGAACCACGCGGGTTTTGCCGCGGAACTGTTCGGACACCACAATTGCAGCATAGTGATCGCCATCACCGCGCAGATCTTCGATCCGGACTTCAGCATCAGGAAGAGCTTCCTTGATCATGCTTTCGATTTCATAGGCTTCCATGGCCATGGCGTTTATTCCTTATAATGGACCGGTGCCCGGACGGGCCCGGTAAAACCTGTTTTCTCTGGTATATGTTGTTGTCCCGGGGGCTGTCAATTTCTGCGCAACAGCACTGCCCAAACATCTCGCAAAGTTGCGCGCAGGCTTGTCTTGCGCCCGATATTGCGGTAATTAGCCTGCCCTGGGTTGCCCACACCTGCCGTCCGCAAGGTCGATCCTTTGGTAAAGTGGTGTTTTGAAATCTTTCGGACCCGTTTCCCGATCAGGGTACGGCCCGGCAATGCGGACACCCGGCCTCCTGTGTGGAGACGAAAATGACTTCAAACAGTCTGAATATCGGTCGTGCGGATATCGAAACCGACCCGACCGAAAGCTTCAAGGCACAGGCAAAACGCCTGCGCAAGGCCCTGGCTGGGCGTGATGTTGCGATATCACATGCCGGGTCGCTTGAACTTCTCGCCCAAAGCCACGGCTTTCGCGACTGGAACACCGCCGTTGCCATGGCACGTCGCAATATCCCGACCAATGTTTCCGATCTTGGGATCGGCAAACGGTTTGCCGGATCATACCTTGGTCATGCGGTGACCGGCCTGATCCGTTCTGTGACCGCGACCCCGACACCGGGCGTGTTCCGGGTCGAGGTGCATCTTGATGAACCGGTTGATGTGGTGGAATCCAAACGCTTTACCGGCTTTCGCCAACGCATCGCAGCCCGGATCAACGAACATTGCGAACCGGTTCTGACCAACGGTATGGCCGGACCGGGGCTTTCGATTGATCTGCTTTTGCGTGATCAAGACGGCCAGTGACCCGGTTTATCAAAACGATAAATGACGAAACGCTCCGGCAGCTTCCAAAAGTTGCCGGGGCGTATGTTCTGGTGATCGAGCTTGTCGCGGACCTGACCCTTCAAAACAAACGCTTTGCCGAAACAATCCTGCGCAAAGGCACCTACTTTTATTGTGGCTCGGCCAACGGCCCCGGCGGTATTGCGGCCCGCGTCAAACGCCACTGCAAGGCAACCAAGAAACCCCACTGGCATGTCGATGAACTGACATCAAACGGGGCCGGGCGGGTTGTTTCGGTGCTGGTGGTGCCGGGCGGGAATGAGTGCGAGCTTCGCGCACGTTTGCAAGGGCCTGATGGCGGTATTCCTGCGCCCGGATTTGGGAGCAGTGATTGCGCAAGCTGTCAGTCGCACCTGATCGGGTGGTCTGCCCGTGATCTAACCGACATTATGATCACACTAGCAGGCGGTGTTTAGCCGCCCGTCATGCTCATATGCCGACCGACGGCCGGTTTCTGGCCTTTGCGGTCGATGACGAAGTCATGGCCTTTGGGTTTGAGGTCCATGGCGGCATCAAGCATCTGATCAAGCGAACGCGGATCGCCGGTGCGGAGCGCTGCGCGCAGGTCAACATGATCTTCCTGGCCCAGGCACATGTAAAGCGTGCCGGTGCAGGTCACGCGCACGCGGTTGCAACCTTCGCAGAAATTATGGGTAAGCGGCGTGATGAAGCCCAGACGTCCGCCGGTTTCGGCCACCGTGGTATAGCGGGCCGGGCCGGGGGTGACATGGTCGGACGGGATCAGGGTGAATTCCTGTTCCAGGCGTTCGCGCACCACGGTCAGTGGCAAATACTGGTCGGTGCGATCACCGTCGATATCCCCCAGCGGCATGGTTTCGATCAGGCAAAGATCAAAGCCTTCTTTCCCGCACCATGACACTAGACGCGACATTTCATCTTCGTTGAAGTTGCGCAGCGCGACCGTATTGATCTTGATGCTGATGCCGGCGGCCTTTGCGGCCTCCAACCCGGCCAGAACCTGTTCAAGGCGGCCGCGACGGGTGATTTCGGTGAATTTCCGGGAATCGAGACTGTCGAGCGAGATATTGAGGCGCTTCACGCCAAGCCGCGCCAGATCATCGGCATAGGTGGCAAGCTGACTGCCATTGGTGGTCATGGTCAGTTCATCAAGCGCGCCGGTTTTAAGGTGCCGCGACAGATCGGAAATCAGATCCATGATGCCACGGCGCACCAGCGGCTCCCCCCCGGTCAGGCGCAATTTGCGCACACCCCGATTGATGAAGGCCGTGCAGAGCTGATCAAGTTCTTCAAGGCTGAGAACTTCGGCCTTTGGCAGGAAGGTCATGTTTTCCGCCATGCAATAGGTGCAGCGGAAATCGCAGCGATCGGTTACCGAAACGCGCAGATAGGAGACATGCCGGCCATATTTGTCGATCAGTGGTTTGGTCATGGCGTTGATTTGAAACAGTGTCGTGGTTGTCGCGGGGCGTTGTTTCTTGCAAGGTGACTGTGGCACAGCAGACCGGGTTTTGACCAGCCTGTTTAGATCGCGGCACATCACCTTTCCGTCAGATGAAAACAAAAAGCCGCAGGCGATACCCGAAGATATCGACCATGCGGCTTTGACTATTGCTGTTTACCGGGTAACCGTCGGGTAAATGCCTGGCGGTTGTCCTGCGCCGGTCAGCTGTTGGCGTGGGCGGCGACGTCGGCGTCGATTGATTTCATGACTTCGCGCAGGGTTGCGACATCTTCACTGCCCATTTTGGCGACCAGTTCGGCCGAATGTTGCGGAACGGTCAGGATTTCGCGCACGTCGCTGAACAAGGCATCGAGCAGGCGCACACAATGGGCCTCGGTAAAGGACCAATGCACTTCACCCGATGGCAGATTGTCATTGACCAGTTGCAGCAACCATTTCTTGCGGCGTTCATATTCACGGAAATGCAGCGCCATGCGCGCAAATACCAGATTGATGCGCAGCTTGACCGCCGGTTCCTTGGCCAGATGATCCCAATATTCGGCGGGGTTGCGCAGCTCGTCCTCGTCTTCGGCATGGGCTTCGATGATTTCGTGAATTTCGCGGTCGATTTCCTGAAGCATGTCCATGCCGACCATCATGCGGATGACCTTGAAGAACGGTTGCAGGATTTCACGCGACAGTGCGCCGTCTTCGATGCTGCCTGCGGCATTGCCTTCCAGAAGGTGGTCAAAGCGCGATACCAGCAAACGCCCGAACGGATCGTGGCGGACGGCGGCATGTTCGCGGGCCTTGATGGCTTCGAGATCGCTTTCAAGCACGGCCCAGGCCGCATCAAACAGGTCTTCCTTTTCGCGGATGCCGTCGATGGCCTTGATGATCTGTTCTTCGGAAATCGAACCACCGTGGTTGCGCGCGTAATGGATCAGCCCCTGGGTAAATTGTTCCAGTACCGTAAAGGCGGCGACATGGTGGCGCTGCTTGAAGGTGTCTTGGGGTGGTTTGTTGGCTGCAATCATGAAGTGTCCAGACCTTGATTATGACGGTTGTGCATGATCAGGCAGATCCATCGGCGGGGATGGAATCCATGCGGCCCTGATTCTGCATACGCCGAATTTATTAATAAATTGATGTCAGCAAATCGTGTGCCAAGGACAGCCAGGCATGGGCCAAACCGGTCTGTGATCCGCCTGATCGGGACTGATCGGGGGAAACGGCCCCTTATTCGTAACCGACCGCGGCCTCGACAATCTCAAGCACGACATGGCGGGGCCGGATGATCTGGCGACCGGCTTCCTCGAAATTGACGGCGATTCTGTCACCATCGACAGCCTGAATGCGGCCAAGACCCCAATCGGGCTGGTTGGGGTGGCGAACGATGGTGCCCGGTGTCAGCAAGAAATCCATGGGGTGCTCTGTGTTCAGTGTATCTTGTTTACATATAGGTCAAACGCCGCCGATCCACAATTTCACAGATTGCAAAACCTGATCCGGTCGGTGTTTCGGTCGTCAGTCGGCAAAAATTGCCGGGTCGGATGGCGGTCTGTCACCAGACATCCTGACGGGCCGGTGCGGGTGTTTTCTGTGGTCGGGATCAATCGCCAGGATGCGACCGGCATTTTTCAAATACCTTCGTCATCAAGGCGTCGGTTCGATCAGAAGTCAAACTGGTTTTACCGGATGGGGGATTGGGTGCGATGGGTGCGGGCTTCTTTGCCATGTCGATGGCCGGAATGGCAAAATCGCGATGGGTCGGGTCTAAATTTCGTTCTGGCTAAATAAGCTCTTAACATATCACGGTCAATCTTGGGCATCAGAGACCCGCTTTGAGGGCGCGATATTTCGTCGTCCCGTCACGGAACGCCACCGGTGATAAAATCGGGCGGGGGACAGAGACCGGGCATCATGTTTGGGGATGTGATGCTTTGAAGAATAAATAGAAATACCTTGGAGAACCCGCGTAATGGTTCAGGACATCGCCCTTGAAATGACGCTGATCGAGTTGATCAGTTCGCGCATTTGTCATGATCTTGTCGGTCCGGTCGGGGCCGTCAATGCCGGGGCGGAACTGATGGGCGAAGACGGTGTTGCCGATGACGAGGCGCTTGCGCTGATGCGCAAAAGCGGCCTTGAGGCAGCCCGCCGTCTGCAATTGTTCCGGCTGGCCTTTGGCCGGGCGGGCAACAGCGTGGACACCAAGTCCATGCGCGATGCTGCGCGCCAGACCTATGAAGCCGAAGGCAAGGTCAGCCTGGACTGGCCGGATCTTCCGATTGATCCAGCTCATGGACGAGTCGTATTGAATATGGTGATGCTCGCCCGCGAGGCTCTGCCATTTGGGGGGACGATCACTGTTTCGCACGAATCCGGTCGCACGACCGTTCTGGCAGAAGGCAAACGTGCCGCATTCCGTCCGGAAGTCATGGAGGTGTTGGAAAAAGACGTGTCGGCAGATGCACTTGATCCACGCACAGTGCACGGATTCTTCGTGAGAAATCTTGCCAATCGGACGGGTGGGGCGCTTTCGGTCTTGCAACAGGATGCAAATATTGCATTGATCTATGGATAAAAAATTGACCTGTGGGTCTGGTAATAACGTGTGGTAGCTTCTACGTAAGTAACCGATGTAACATACGTTTCTCGCCATGCGCGTGTTAAATGGGAGTTCCGGTTCCGGTAAATCTAGCTTTGCCGGAGATTTGGAGGGGGTATATGGACGATCTATTAAGTGAATTTCTGACCGAGACTTCGGAAAGTCTCTCGACGCTTGACGTTGAGCTGGTGAAGCTCGAGCAGAACCCGAATGATCCGGACATTCTGTCTAACATCTTCCGTTTGGTGCATACCATCAAAGGGACGTGTGGATTCCTTGGCCTGCCACGCCTCGAAGCGGTCGCGCATGCCGGCGAAAACGTTCTGGGCAAGATCCGCGACGGTGAACTGGTGGTCACACCGGAAGCCGTGACGCTGGTTCTTGAATCCATCGACACCATCAAATATCTGCTGGGCGAGCTTGAGCAGAACGAGGCAGAGCCGGATGGCAATGATGCCGAGTTAATTGCACGTCTCAACCATTTTGCCGATACCGGCACGATGATGGGCGGCGCTGCACCCGCAGCCGCACCGGTTGAAGAACCGCCGATAGAAGAAGTTTCCGAAGGCGGCGCTGTTGATAGCGACGCGCTTCAGGCGGCATTCGATGCCGCAGAAGTTGATCCCGAATTTGCCACTTCCTCCGAACCGGAAACCCCGGCACCAGCCGCAACACCGCCTGCTGCTGCAAAATCCAAGGAAGTCGCACCGGCTAAGAAACCGGCCGAGCAAAAGGCAGAAGCCCCGCGCGGCGAAGCCAAGGAAAGCTCGGTTGCAGCCCAGACCATTCGCGTGAATGTCGAGCTGCTTGAAAACCTGATGACGCTGGTTTCCGAGCTGGTTCTGACCCGTAACCAGCTGTTGCAGATGGTTCGCGGCAAGGATGACAGTGAATTCACCGTTCCGTTGCAGCGCCTGTCGCACATTACGACCGACCTTCAGGAAGGCGTGATGAAGACCCGTATGCAGCCGATCGGCAACGCCTGGGCGAAGCTGCCGCGTATTGTTCGCGACCTTGCCCTTGAAATGAACAAGAAGATCGATCTTCAGATGATCGGTGCCGACACCGAACTGGATCGCCAGGTTCTTGAACTGATCAAGGATCCGCTGACCCACATGGTACGTAACTCTGCCGACCATGGTCTGGAAGATATCCCGGGCCGTCGTGACGCCGGCAAGCCTGAAACCGGTACGGTTACCCTTAATGCGTATCACGAAGGCGGTCACATCATCATCGAGATTTCCGATGACGGTCGCGGTCTGAACCTTGAACGCATCAAGGCCAAGGCAATTGCCAACGGCCTGACCACCGAAAGCGAACTGGAAGGGATGGCTGATCAGCAGATCCAGCAGTTCATTTTCAAGGCCGGTTTCTCGACAGCAGAAAAAGTCACCTCGGTCTCCGGTCGTGGTGTGGGTATGGACGTTGTGCGTACCAATATCGAAAAGATCGGTGGTACGGTTGAACTGAAATCGGTCGAAGGCCGTGGTTCGACCTTTATCATCAAGATCCCGCTGACCTTGGCCATCGTGTCGGCCCTGATTGTCGAAAGTGGCGGCGAACGCTTTGCCATTCCGCAGATCAGCGTTCTGGAACTTGTTCGTGCATCGAACAATTCCGAACATTCGATCGAACGCATTCACGACACCCCGGTCCTGCGGTTGCGTAACCGTCTGTTGCCGCTGGTGACACTGAAGAAGATCCTCGGTCTCGATACCAAGGAGGCCACCGACGAGGGTGTCGATGAAGAAGCATTCATCGTTGTGGCGCAGGTCGGGACCTATTCGTTCGGCATCATCGTTGACCGCGTCTTCGACACCGAGGAAATCGTTGTCAAACCGGTTGCACCGATCCTGCGTGATCTGTCGCTGTTCTCGGGGAACACGATCCTGGGCGACGGTAGCGTGATCATGATCCTTGATCCGAACGGCATCGCGACCCGTACAGGTGAAATCACCGTTGGTGGTTCGCAAGGTGTTGAAGGCAAGGCCAAAACCGACGCGTCCGATCGTGAAACCACCTCGATGCTGGTGTTCCGTGCCGGTGGCAGCGAAGTCCGTGCGGTTCCGCTGGCCCTTGTTGCCCGTCTTGAAGAAATCGATGTCGAGAATATCGAACATTCCAACGGACGTCCGCTGGTTCAGTATCGTGGCAAACTGATGCCGCTGGTCTTTATTGACGGCAGCTATCAGATGAAGGCCGAAGGCCGCCAGCCGACCCTGGTCTTCCAGGATCGCGAACGGACCATGGGTCTTGTGGTGGACGAGATCGTCGACATTGTCGATGACGTGCTTAATGTTGAATTGACCGCAGATCAGGACGGGCTGGTTGGCTCGGCCGTGATCGACGGCAAGGCGACCGACCTGATTGATGCCGGTTACTATCTTGAACTGGCCTTTAGTGACTGGTTCGGGACCGAAGACAATGGCGGCGAGAAGAAGCGTGTTCTTCTGATCGATGACAGCCCGTTCTTCCGCAACCTGCTGACACCGATGCTGTCGGTTGCAGGTTTCCGGGTAACGGCAGTCGAGACCGCCGAACAGGCGATGGAACTCAAGAACCGTGGCCAGTTGTTTGATGCGATCATCAGCGATATCGAAATGCCGGGCATGAACGGCTTTGAATTCGCCGAGGCGCTTCAGAATGACGAGCTGTGGGGCGAAGTTCCGATCATTGCCCTGTCTTCGCACACCAGCGAAGAAGACTTCGAACGCGGCCGTCAGGTAGGTTTCAGCGACTATGTCGCGAAGTTTGATCGTGATGCCCTTGTCTCGACCTTGGTCCAGACCTTGAGCAACGTTTAATCGGGAGAAAGTCCAATGAGCGATAGTAACGCACTCGTCCCGAGCCACGATAGAGGCGGCGCACTGGATCTTGGCGGTGATAGCCAGGATTTCGTCACCGCGAATATCGGCAAACAGCTTTTCGGTATTCCGGTTCTGACGGTTCAGGACGTTCTTGGTCCGCAGCGTATCACCCGTATTCCGCTGTCTCCGCCCGAAGTCGCAGGGTCGCTTAACCTGCGCGGGCGTATTGTGACGGCGATTGATGTCCGCAAACGTCTTGGTTTGCGCGACAAGGATGACGATGATCCGGGTATGAGCATCGTTGTCGATCAGGGTGGGGAACTTTACAGCCTGATGGTTGATCAGGTGGGCGAGGTTCTTAGCGTTCCCAAGAAGGCGTTCGAGCAGAATCCGGCAACGCTTGATCCGCGTTGGCGTGAATTTTCCGACGGTATTTTCCGTCTGGATAAAAAACTTCTGGTTATTCTGGACGTTACGCGTCTGCTTGATTTTACCTCATCGATCAAGCAGGCTGGGTAACCGATATCTTGATATGTCGGGCGCGCAATGCGCCCGGTATTCTGCCGTTAGTGGCTTAACGACCTAAAGAAACGAGAAGGAAGTCGATGAAGAGTTGTCTCGTCGTCGATGATTCGAAAGTCATCCGAATGGTGGCGCGCCGTATCCTCGAAGAAATCGGGTTTGCGGTCGTAGAGGCGGTGGATGGACAGGAGGCATTGGACAAATGTCTCGAATCCATGCCTGATGCAGTTCTGCTTGATTGGAACATGCCGGTCAAAAGCGGGATCGATTTCCTGCGTGACCTGCGCGCAACTCCGGGAGGAGATGAGCCAGTCGTCGTCTTCTGTACAACGGAAAACGACCTGGAACATATCCAGGAAGCAATCACAGCTGGTGCGAACGAATACATTATGAAACCGTTCGACAGCGAGATCATTCAGGCGAAGTTCGAACAGGTCGGCCTGATCTAGTCCGGGTGGCACAGATTCTGTGCCATGCCGGGACTTTGAAATTGATCTCGTGACTCAAGCGGGGACGCTGCTACGTGGAAGACACGCCTATCCATTCGCCATACAAAGTTCTGATCGTGGATGATTCCGCCATCGTGCGCGGACTTGTGACACGCATGATGACCGAAGACAGCGATATTGACGTCGTCGGATCGGTCAATAATGGCGAAGAAGCATTATCGGTAATGGAACAGGGTGGCGTCGAAGTCATTGTTCTGGATATCGAAATGCCGGTCATGGATGGCCTGACCGCCTTGCCCAAACTGTTGGAAATCGATCCGACCGTTCGGGTGATCATGGCCTCTACCCTGACCAAGCGAAACGCCGATATCAGCTTCCAGGCCATGACCCTTGGGGCGGTGGATTACATTCCCAAACCAAGTTCGTCCAAGGACCTCAATGTCGGGGCAGGCTTCCGGGCCGAGCTTCTGGACAAGGTCAAGGCATGGGCCGAACAGCGTCGCAAGATGCTGGAAGTCGAGCAGGCGGCAGCTGCCGCTGCTGCTGCCGAGGCCCAGCTTGAGGACGAGGAAGAGCTTGCGCAGGACGCAGCCGCACAGACAGCGGTTGAGACAGCGGCTGAGGCCGCGCCAGAAGCCGCACCGGAGCCAGAGCACGATGGTGACGGCGATGGCGGCGATCAGGACGGAAAGTCGACGACCTTCCGTGCTGAAATGTCGATCGAACATCAGCAGCTCCATAAGCCTGGCCGGATCCAGCGTAAAAGATTTACCGCCGAATTGCGCCCGCGTCCGATGCAACAGCATCCGCGTCCGCAACAGGTCCAGATGCGTCCGGCCCAGCCACAGCCAAGCCCGGCCGCGCAAAGCCAGTCTGCACCGCCATCCCAGGCCGCAGCAGACAGCAACGCGGCCGAGGCCCCGCGCACGGCACGCAGTGCGGCGGCAGCCAATCCGATGCCGACCCGCCCGCAGACACCGGCCCGTGATCCGGGGCGTTTGATCCGCGATGCGGCGATTGCCGCGGGTGGCGGTCACAAATCAGCGGCACAAACGTCAACACGCAGTTCGCCGACTGCGGCAGCGGCAAGAACCGTTGCGGCTCCCAAACGGGCGGCGAGCAATGCCCCGGAAGGCGCGAAAGCAGCCCGTGCAAAAACCGCACGGGGTGGTTCCGCACCGGCGCCGGTCCGTCGACAGGCGTCACGCGGGGCGATTTCGCTGTTGCCGGAAAAGCGGGTCAATGTCGAAGCCATCGCGATCGGCAGTTCGACCGGTGGCCCCCAGGCATTGTTTGAAGTTTTGCGCGGCCTGAATGGCGTGCGTCAGCCGATTTTTATTACCCAGCATATGCCTGCAACTTTCACCACAATTCTTGCCGAACATATCACCCGCCTGACCGGGTTGAAGTGTCAGGAAGGCAAGAACAACATGCCGATTGTGGGGGGACAGGTTTATCTTGCGCCCGGCGATTACCACATGACAGTAGAAGGACGTGGCGGTTCACGGCATCTTATGCTTAATCAGAACCCGCCAGAGAACTTCTGTCGCCCGTCTGTCGATCCGATGTTGCGCAGTCTGGTGGCAAGTTATGGTGGAAATATTCTAACCGCGATACTGACCGGAATGGGACAGGATGGTATGCTGGGAGGCCGTGACGTTGTGAATGCCGGGGGCATGGTCGTTGCGCAGGACGAACAAAGCAGTGTTGTATGGGGGATGCCTGGTGCTGCTGCGCATGCGGGCATTTGTTCTGCTGTTCTGCCGGTTGGCGGAATTGCGGCCTATATCAAAAAATTTGCGGGGGGTCGTTAACCCACAATGATGAAGCCGGAAGACTTCGATTTCGTAAGCAGACTGATAAAGTCCAAGTCCGGGCTCGTTCTGAGCGAGGACAAGACTTATCTGCTCGAAAGCCGGCTGATGCCGATTGCGCGCAAGCGTGGCCTTAAGGATCTGGGCGAACTGATTGGCGCATTGCGTGGCGGTGACCGCAATCTGGTCGAAGAAGTCGTCGATGCGATGACGACCAATGAAAGTTTCTTCTTCCGCGATACCAAGCCGTTTGACCAGTTCCGTCATGTCGTTTTGCCGCACATGATCAAGGAGCGCGCGTCCAAGCGCCACCTGCGTATCTGGTGTGCGGCGGCGTCATCGGGTCAGGAACCCTATTCGCTGGCGATGATCCTTGATGAATTCAAAACCCAGCTGTCTGGCTGGCGGGTTGAAATCATCGGTACTGATATTTCGCGTGAAATTCTGGCAAAGGCCCGGGCCGGGCTTTATTCCCAGTTCGAAGTCCAAAGGGGCCTTCCGATCGGGCTTCTGGTCAAGTATTTCCAGAAAAAGGAAGACCAGTGGCAGATTTCCTCGGAAATCCGGTCAAAGGTTCAATACAAGGAGTTCAACCTTCTTGAGGACTTCCGTCCGCTCGGCCAGTTTGACGTGGTTTATTGCCGTAACGTGCTGATCTATTTTGATCAGCCGACCAAAAGCGATGTGCTGGCGCGTGTCTCGGCATTGATGCCTGATGACGGCTTCCTGTTCCTTGGCGGGGCGGAAACGGTTCTTGGCATTTCCGATAAATTCAAGCCGCTTGCCCGTCAGCGCGGTATTTACCAGCTGAACCGTCCCGGCGCGCCGGATGTCGATCTGACCGCACTTGAAAAGGTGCAGGCAGGCGGTGCCGCGGCTGCTGCGGCCGGCGGGGCTGCGGCGGGGGGCTTTGCCTTCCCGAAACCGAAACATATGCAAACCGGCGCCGGGACCACCGGAACAGCTGGTGCGGGGACGACTCCGGCACGCCCGGGGACAACCGGGACCACTGGCACCACCGGCATTCGGCCGATCTCTGCAACCGGAACGTCCGGACTTGGCAGCACGACGCGTCCTGGCACCACCGGAACGACCGGGTCCACCGGCACGGCAGGTGGCACCACCGGGACAACGCCGCGCCCGCTGGGCGGGGCAGGAGGGTCGACTACGCGTCCGACCGGCACCACGGGAAGTTCGTTCAGCAAACCGTCAGGTTCGACTGGTACTGGTTCGACAACCCGTCCGGGGACAACAGGAACGACCGGTACCACCGGTTCGACCTATCGCCGGCCGCTTGGTACCGGCACAGGTAGCAGTGGCACGACATCAAGGCCGACGACAGGCACCGGGAATACAAGCGGTTCTTCCGGAACGACACGCCCGTCCACGACCTTTGATCGATCACGTTTTGGCAAACCGGACGACAAAAAGTAGTCGGCAGCCGGTGTGACCCCGACTGTTTCCGTTAAACCGAAACGTCGGGAATGAATATGATCCCACAATTGACCGAGACCGTCGCAGCCCCGCGTCAGGCGCTGACTGTTTTGCAGCGCCGCCGCAAGCTGGTTATTGCGGCGCTTGCGCTGGTGTTGCTTGGTACATTGCCGCTGATCCAGTCTGTTGCCAAAGTTCAGATGTCGCTTCACGAGGGGATCGAGCTGGGTGGTATTGGCCTGATCGCGGTGGCGATTTTCGGCCGCGCCTGGTGTACGCTTTATATCGGCGGGCGCAAGGCACAGCAGCTTACCGATCGTGGTCCCTATTCCATCAGCCGCAATCCGCTTTATGTCTTCAGCTTTATCGGTGCAGCCGGTGTCGGTGCGCAAACCGGAAGCCTTGTGATTTCGGCCATCTTTGTTCTGGGCGCAGTTGCGGTCTTCCTGCCGGTCATCCTGCGCGAGGAACGGGCCCTAGCGCAGCTGTTCGGTCTGCAATTCGAACGCTATCAGGCCCGGGTTCCACGGTTTGGCCCGCGTTTTTCGGCATGGAGGGATATGGACGCCATCGAAGTGCGTCCGAAGCTTCTATGGCGGACCTTGCGCGACGGGCTGGCCTTTTTCCTGGCGGTGCCGTTGTTTGAGTTTTTTGACTGGTTGCAGGTCAGCGGGATTGTTCATCCCCTTGTGCATTTGCCCTGAGGGGGCAAATGCAAAACGCCCCGGTGCAGAACCGGGGCGTTTTGTGTAACGAGCACTGCTGTGACGTTTCCGGGCGCTTGGACAGGAAAGGTCAGATATCAGGCCGCAGCACTGTTGGTGTCGGGATCGCGCAGGACATAGCCCCGGCCCCAAACCGTATGAATGTAGTTGTCGCCTTTGGTTGCCGACTGGATTTTCTTGCGCAGTTTGCAGACAAAGACGTCAATAATCTTGAGTTCCGGCTCGTCCATACCGCCATAAAGGTGGTTGAGGAACATTTCCTTGGTCAGTGTCGTGCCTTTGCGCAGCGACAGCAATTCAAGGATGCCATATTCCTTGCCGGTCAGATGCAGCGGCGATCCGTCGACATCGACGGTGCGAGCATCAAGGTTGACGTTGAGTTTGCCCGTCGAAATCATCGACTGGGCATGCCCACGCGAGCGACGGACGATCGCCTGGATGCGTGCCAGCAATTCGACCTTGTCGAACGGCTTGGTGAGATAGTCATCAGCGCCAAAGCCAAGACCTTTGACCTTGTCTTCGGTTTCGGTCAGACCCGACAGGATCAGGACCGGCGTGTCGACGCGTGCGTCGCGCAAACGTCTGAGAACCTCATAGCCGTCAATATCTGGCAGCATCAGGTCCAGAAGAATAATATCGTAATCATACAGCTTGCCGATCTCGAGACCATCTTCCCCAAGGTCGGTTGTGTCAATCACCATGCCTTCCGACTTAAGCATCAGTTCGATGCTATCAGCATAGGTGTTGTCATCCTCAACAAGCAGCACCCGCATGTTTCTGCTCCGTTACCGTGTTCCGCAATAAGTCCGTGTTAATCCGGATATTTGACAAGCGCCCCAACGTTTGTCGGTGGGAAATTTTTTCCCATTCCGTTAACGATACGTTGCTTTGCGACTCGTGGCAAGCAGGCGAGTCGCATCTCGTTAACTTTTTTTCATCACAAGAAGCGACTCGGGGCCGGAATGCGAGTTTTCCCAACGGTTTGCGGCGTTAACCGTCATGGGGCGCGCAAACAAAAAAATTTGCGATTTGCTGTCTACACAGCTTTTTAACATCGATTATGCCAATATATTTGGTACGACGCGGCGCGATTTGCCACCCCCATGTCATGTTCGGGGAGCAAAATCGCCTGCTTGGAAAAATTGAAATCAACTGCTGGCTGAGAAGGTCCGGGGCGTGTTTCAGATTGGTCGCAACATCATCGCAGAACTCAGACGCATTCCCGATTACCGGGTTGTCGGGCGCGTAACCGCGGTGCTCGGCCTTCTGGTCGAGATCGGCGGTGTCGAAGGGGCTCTGTCGGTTGGCGACCGCTGCAAGGTGAAGCGACGCGACGGCAAGGCGGTGATTTGCGAAGTCGTCGGTTTCCGCAATGAACGCGCGCTTTTGATGCCGTTTGGCATTCTTGACGGGATCGGGATCGGTTGCGAAGTCGAACTGGGGGATACCCAACCACAGGTCTATCCCGATGAAAGCTGGCTGGGGCGGGTGGTCAATGCCTTTGGTGAGCCGGTGGACGGCAAAGGTCCGCTGTCTGAGGGCAACAAGGCCTATCCGATCCGCAACATGCCGCCATCGGCCCATTCGCGACAGCGTGTCGCGGGCAAGATCGATCTTGGCATCCGGGCGATGAATACGTTTCTGACCTGTTGCCGCGGGCAACGTATGGGCATCTTTGCCGGGTCCGGTGTCGGTAAATCCAGTCTTTTATCGATGATGACACGCCATACGACATCGGATGTGTCGGTGGTCGGGCTGATCGGGGAACGTGGCCGCGAAGCGCGCGAATTCATCGAAGACGATCTGGGCGAAGAAGGCCTGCGCCGGTCGGTGGTCGTGGTAGCGACATCGGACGAACCACCGCTTATGCGTCGTCAGGCGGCCTATATGACCATGGCGATATCGGAATATTTCCGCGATGTCGGGCGTGATGTTTTGTGCATGATGGATTCCGTGACCCGTTTTGCCATGGCCCAGCGCGAAATCAGTCTATCGGTTGGCGAGCCGCCCGCATCAAAGGGCTATACGCCAACCGTGTTTGCCGAATTGCCGCGTCTTTTGGAACGTGCCGGCCCCGGTGGCCCGGGGCAGGGATCGATTACCGGCCTGTTTACCGTGCTTGTTGACGGCGATGACCATAACGAACCGATTTCCGATGCGGTGCGCGGCATTCTTGACGGGCACGTGGTGCTGGATCGATCGATCGCCGAACAGGGGCGCTATCCGGCGATCAATATTCTGCGCAGCGTGTCGCGTACCATGCCCGGCTGTAACAGCGAGGAAGAAAACCAGATCGTGGCGCGTGCCCGCCAACTGCTGGCAACCTACGAAGACATGGCCGAGCTGATCCGGCTCGGGGCCTATCGCCAGGGGACCGATCCCAAAGTTGACGAGGCGATCCACTATTTCCCGCTGATCGAGGAATTCCTGAAACAGCGCAAAACAGAATGCACGCGCCTGAATGAAGGATATGTCGAACTGGCCCGCCGTCTGGATCTTCTGGCCGAAGAACCCGAAGACCCCCGTATCGCCAAGGGGCGCCAGTCCCAACAGGCGCAGGCCGCACAACAAAACGCCCAGGCTGGTGGTGCGCCACAGGGTATCCCCGATGAAATGCCCGCACCCGCCCCGGCACCGCCGCCGTCCATCGGTCCGAAAATCAATCGGGGGCCAAAGGTCAACAGTCGGTCACGCGCTGGCAGCGAACGCGAACTCAATGATGCCAAACGCGCCCTGCGCCGCGACAAAAAAGAAGGCTAGTGCGCCGATGATGGGGATGCCACATGACAGGCGCGGCCGTCAGGGCCGCTTGGGCAGCCTGAACAGCAGGACATAATCCATGGCCAAGGATTTCAAAACACTGGTGCGCATGCGCAAATGGGCGCTTGATGACAAGCAGCGTGAACTTGGTGAAATGTTGGGTGTTCTTGGCAAACTGGAAGCCGAGAAAGAAGCACTTGAACAGGCAGTGATCAACGAACAGCGAATTGCAGCGGAAAATCCCGAACTGGCCGGATTTGCCTATGGCGGGTTTGCCAATGCGGTGATTGCCGAGCGCGAAGCAATTTCAAAAATGATCGCCCAGCAGGAAGAAAAGATTGATGCCTTTCGCGATGAAGTTGCCGATGCCTTCAAGGAACTGAAAACGGCCGAGATCGCCGAACGCAACCGGGCCGAAGCCGAACGCGCAGAAGAAGAAAAGAAAGAACAGGACGAACTTGATGAAATCGGCACCCGTTCGGCAACCCGCGATGATGGCCTGATTTAACGCGTGATTTAACACCTGATCTAAGGCCCGGGCTAATGCGCCTGAAACGATTGTGTCGGTGCCTGGCGAACGCGCTTTGACAAGGAACAAAACGCAAAGCACACGGCATTGAGGCCGCGTTCCTTGACCGGTGGGCAAGGAAAACATCCGACCCACCCAAAGCCAAACAATATCAAAGCGGTCAGGTGACGATCAGGCGGGTTTCAAAAAACCGCATATGCTTGTTTGCAAATACCGTCCGTTGATCACGCGGCAATCGTGACCCCGGTTTCAATGCCGGTAACGTTGCGCAATTCATCCGGGCTCAGGGCAAAGACCGTTTTTGGTGTGCCCGCAGCAAGCCAGATGGTTTTCTTTGCCAGCAATTTGGCATCAATCAGGGTTTCAACCGGATGGACATGGCCAAAGGGCGGGACGCCGCCAATGGCGTAACCCGTATGTTCGCGGACTTCATTGGCATCGGCCTTGCGGATCGAAAGTCCGATCAGGCTTGCGACCTTGTTCAGGTCAACCTGATCGGCCCCGTTCATGATGATCAGGACCGGTTTGCCGGCTTCGGTCATGAAGACCAGTGATTTCCCGATATCACTGATGTCACAGCCGATGGCATTTGCCGCGTCGGCCGCGGATCGGGTGCCATCGGGGAATTCGAATACGTCAATATGACCAAGATTGTTGGCATCAAACGCATTTTGCAGACATTGCGGCGGAGAAACTTTTTTCATTGGCCTGTCTCTTGTGCGCGACGGTTCAGTTTGCGTTTGCGGTTGAGAAGATTAAGCGTCTCGACCGAAAGGCTGAAGACCATCGCGAAATAGATGTACCCTTTGGGGACGTGAATTTCGACACCGTCAAGCAACAGCACAAACCCGACAAGAATAAGGAATGATAGCGCTAACATTTTGACCGACGGATGCTTTTCAACAAAGTCGCCAATGGTCTTGGCCGCGGCCAGCATCACCAGAACCGACAGGATGACGGCGATCACCATGATCGAGATGTGATCAACCAGACCGACAGCGGTAATCACGCTGTCGAGCGAGAAAATCATATCAAGCAGCATGATCTGCACGATGGTCATGGCAAAGCCCGACATGATTTTGCCCGGCCCGTGTTCTTCGGGTTCGTCAATGGTGTGATGAATTTCCTTGGATGCCTTGGCAATCAGGAACAGCCCGCCAATGATCAGGATCAGGTCACGTCCGCTGATTTCCTGACCAAAGGCGGAAAACAGCGGGGCGGTCAATTGCATGACCCAGGCAATCCCGGCCAGAAGTCCAAGCCGCATGCCCATCGCGGCCAGCAATCCGACCCGGCGTGCCGGTGCCTGCTGGTTCGGGGGCAGTTTGGAAACGATCACTGACAGAAAAACGATATTGTCGATCCCGAGAACGATTTCCAGCGCGGTCAGGGTGGCAAGACCCATCCACATGTGCGGGTCGCTCATCCATTCAAACATCATCAAAACCCCGTAACAGGCAGCACAGACAAAAATTGACCGCAGATAAGGTGTGGCTCATCGTGTTCTAACGCAAGCGTGAATTGATTTTACCCAAGGCCGGCTTAAAAAAATGCCAACACTAAAATCAAACGGCTAACCATGGTCATGCCCATATCAAAATGGGGTATGATGACAGGTCATCAGGTGAAAAGGATTGTCCGATATGCGTTCAAGAATGCGTGCTTTTGTCTCTGCGTTGGCCCTGGCGACAGGCATTGCAACAGCATCGGTGTCATTGCCGGCATATGCGGACCCGGCCCCCGATGTCGGGAACTGGCAGTCGGTTCTTGATCAGGCCCGCGGGCAGACCGTTTATTGGCATGCATGGGGCGGGGAGCCGCGCATCAATGATTACATCGCCTGGGCCGGTGATCAGGTTTTTGAACGTTACGGGGTCAAGGTCGTTCAGGTCAAACTGACCGATACCGCCGATGCCGTGACCAAGGTGCTGTCGGAAAAGACCGCCGGGGTGAATGATGGCGGTGCGGTTGATATGATCTGGATTAACGGTGAAAACTTTGCCGCGATGAAGCGCAATGAATTGCTGTTTGGTCCGTGGGTCGAAGAAACGCCAAATTTCGAATATGTCGATGTTGAAGGCAAACCCACGGTGGTCAACGACTTCACCGTTCCGACCGACGGGCTTGAAGCGCCGTGGGGCATGGCACAGGTCAGTTTCTATTACGACACCGCCAAACTTGATAGCGTGCCGAAGTCCGCGCAAGCCTTGCTGGAATGGCTGGCAAAAAATCCCGGGCGCTTTACCTATCCGCAGCCGCCAAACTATATGGGATCGACCTTCCTGAAACAGATCCTGACCGAACTGGTCCAAGACCCCAAGGTCTTGCAGCAACCGGCTGACGAAGTTGATGCCAAGGCGGTTCTTGAACCGCTTTGGGGATATCTTGAAGATTTGCAGCCGCTATTGTGGCGCAATGGTCAGGCCTATCCGCAGAACGGGGCGGCGATGCGGACCCTGCTTGGCGATAACGAAATCGATATCGCGTTTTCATTCAGCTCGGGCGAAGTGTCATCGGCGATCGAAGCGTTCGAGCTTCCCGATACGGTGCGATCCTATGTGTTTGACAATGGCACATTGGGCAATACCAACTTTGTGGCCATCCCCTATAACGCATCGGCAAAGGCCGGTGCGGTCGTACTGGCCGACTTCCTGATGTCACCGGAAGCCCAGCTGCGCAAACAGGACCCGCAATATTGGGGCGCTGATACGGTTCTTGCGATGGATAAGCTGCCTGCCGACATGCAGGAAGCCTTTGCCAATCTTGATCTTGGTATTGCATCCCTTGCACCGGCCGAACGTGGCACGGTTTTGCCTGAACCCCATCCAAGCTGGATGGAGCTGGTCGAAACCGAATGGCAGAAACATTACGGCGTGGTGCAATAATCGCGCATGTTGCGATTTGTCCCCATCATCACGATTGCCTTTATGATCGGCCCGGTATCTGCCGGGCTGATTGGCACTTTATTGCCGGCATTTGGCATCTTGCCAGCACTTGGCGGAACTGAGCCCGGACTTGATCCGTGGGCCGCAATTTTCGCGCAACCGGGGATCTGGCAGTCGGTGCGGCTGTCGCTGATCAACGGCCTGATTGCAAGTTTCGTTTCGGTTGCGATTGTCATGCTGTTTTGTGCCGCCTGGCAGGGCACCCGAATTTTTCGAGCCATGCAGCGGATATTGTCACCGATCCTGGCGGTTCCGCACGCGACCGCGGCATTCGGACTGGCGTTTCTGATTGCGCCGTCGGGCTGGATTGCACGTTTGATTGCCCAGTTTGCCGGATGGGATCGTCCGCCCGATATCGCGATCATTCACGATCCGCTGGGGATTGCGATGATTGCCGGGCTGGTGGCCAAGGAAATCCCGTTTCTGTTTTTGATGACCCTTGCAGCCTTGCCGCAGGCCGATACCGACCGCACCGCCCAGATTACCGCCACATTGGGCTATGGCCGGATTGCCGGATGGTTCAAGGCGACATTGCCACGGATTTACCCGCAAATCAGATTGCCGGTATTGGCGGTTCTGGCCTATTCGACGTCGGTTGTTGATGTTGCGATCATTCTGGGCCCGACAACACCGGCACCGCTGGCGGTTCGGATATTGGGGTGGTTGTCCGATCCTGATCTTGCATTGCGGTTCATGGCATCAAGTGCGGCAATCTTGCAGTTGCTTGTCGTTGTGGTGGCCATCGGGATCTGGGTGGCCGGGGAACGGATCATAGCACTGGCCGGGGGCCAGATCGCCGCAAACGGCCAGCGGTTCCGCCATGATGGCGGCATGCGTGCCGGAAGTGCGGTTTTGGCCGGATTGTCGGCCGGGGCACTGATATTGGGGCTTGTGGTCCTTCTGATCTGGAGCATTGCCGGGTTCTGGGGATTTCCCGATATTTTGCCCCGCAGTTTCAGTCTGCGTCTTTGGCAGCGCGAATATGATGCGATCGGAAGCAGCCTTGTCACCACGCTTTTGATCGCGGTGCCGACTGTTGTGATTGCGATTGCGCTTGTTCTTGGATGTCTGGAGCACGAAACCAGAAGCCGTCACAAACCCGGTCGCGGGGCGATTTGGCTGCTTTACCTGCCGCTGATTGTGCCGCAGATCAGCTTCATGTTCGGATTGCAGGTATTCTTTACCCTGATCGGGCTTGAACGGACGTTGATATCGGTTGTGCTGTCGCATCTGGTGTTTGTGTTGCCCTATGTGTTCCTGTCGCTGTCTGATCCGTTTCGGGCACTTGATCCGCGATACGGGCAGACGGCACTTTGTCTTGGGGCATCACCAATGCGGGTATTTTGGCACGTGCGTTTGCCATTGCTGACCCGTGCGGTTCTGACCGCGATGGCGGTTGGGCTGGCGGTGACGGTCGGGCAATATTTGCCAACACTTCTGATCGGGGCGGGGCGGTTTGCCACCGTCACGACCGAGGCCGTGGCACTGGCATCGGGGGGCGACCGCCGCATGATCGGGATATACGGATTGTTGCAGATGGTTTTGCCATTTGCCGGATTTGCCTGTGCATTGCTGATACCGGCCATCCTGTTCCGCCATCGGCGGGGCATGAATGCACAGAACAGGGGATAGAAAATGCCATCGGATCATTCCGAAACCGGGCTTGAACTTCGCACTGTCAGTATCCGTCTGGACGGGCAGGAATTGCTTGCGGTTGATCTTGTGATTGCGCCTGGTGAAATCGTCACCCTGATGGGGCCAAGCGGTTCTGGCAAATCAAGTTTTCTTGGCCATATCTGTGGCACCTTGCCCGCGCAGTTTGATGTTTCAGGACAGGTCGTTCTGAATGGCAGATCCCTTGATGGATGCCCGCCCCAGGATCGCCATGTCGGTATTCTGTTTCAGGATGATTTATTGTTTCCGCATCTGTCTGTTGGCGGCAATCTGGCCTTTGCGCTACCGGCATCAGTCAAGGGCAAAGCCAAGCGCCGCATGCTGGTTGAGAACGCCCTGAAAAATGCGGATATGGACGGGTTTGCCGATCGCGATCCGGCAACCCTGTCGGGTGGGCAGCGTGCGCGTGTGGCCTTGTTGCGCGTCTTGTTGTCCGAACCTTGTGCGCTGTTGCTTGATGAGCCGTTTTCGAAACTTGATAGCGAATTGCGCGGTCAGTTCAGGTCATTCGTGTTTGAACAATGCCGTAAAAACCGCCTTCCGACATTGATGGTCACCCACGATCCCGAAGACGGCAGTGCCGCGGGCGGAAGGGTGATCAATCTTGCATAGATCCCTGTGAATTATGTCATGGCCAATAGCGGCAAATTTGCTGGTATTGGGGGGAGTTTGGTCGTA
Source organism: Thalassospira sp. GO-4 (assembly GCF_023588965.1). Classification (NCBI taxonomy): domain Bacteria; kingdom Pseudomonadati; phylum Pseudomonadota; class Alphaproteobacteria; order Rhodospirillales; family Thalassospiraceae; genus Thalassospira; species Thalassospira sp. GO-4. The sequence goes on along the minus strand of NZ_CP097807.1, from coordinate 1,951,776 downwards.
ATAGCAATTCACCGCAAAGAATTGTCTTTGGGGCCGGGGCAACCAATACCGGTCCTGTGCGGCATGGAGAATGTCGTGAATGTTTCCAGAAGAAATGTTTGCCATCATCCCGAACGCATTGGACGCAGCCACCTGTGACCGTCTGATCGCGGGATTTGCGCATGAAATGGACGAAGGCGGCCTCGTACAGGGGCAAACCGCAACCCATATCCGCCGGTCAAAAATCACCTGGTTCAACGAAGAACAGGAACCGGTTGTTTGCCGCAGGATCATCGACCTTGTGGCCGATGTGAACCGCAATGTGTTTGACTTTGCCCTGACCGATTTTGCCGAAGAAGCCCAGATCGCCTGTTATGCCGGCGACTTGCGCGGTCATTATGACTGGCACAGTGATGTTGGCGCATCCGAAGTCGCCCGTCGGCGCAAACTGACCATGGTGATCCAGCTGTCCGAACCCGACCAGTATGAAGGCGGTCAGTTGCAGCTTAACCCGGCGGGGAATTTCCTGGATGCGCCGATGGAACGCGGAACCGCGATCTTTTTCCCGAGCTTTGTTCTGCACCGTGTTGCACCGACAACCGCGGGTCTGCGCTATTCGCTGACCCAATGGGTGCACGGAAACCCGTTCCGCTGATCAGTAGCGTTCCAGACGATCGAGCAGGCGCGGGTTGCCCCATTTCGGCTGACGGTCTTCAAGGGCGGTTTCGTGATGGAAGACCTGATCATTGTCCGCGGTCTGTTTATCAAGACGCAGGCTGATCCAGCGCGGCACCAGTTCGTTGTTGAAATCATCCATCAACAACACGGCCGCGGCCTCGAAGCTTTCGAAGGTGATGGTGGAAATTTCGGCGTAATAATCCGCCAGACAATCGGTTTTCAGGATCAGCCTGTCGGGCACATAGCGCAGCGTCATGCGTGCCGGAAAGACATTTTCCACACCCGTCAGGTTGCTTTGCAACGTCACCACATAATCGACCTGTGGTCCCGGGTTGGCTTCGGTCAGGATCAGATTGCGACGTTGATAAATTTCAAGCATGACGTTTAACCGTTCTTATATATGAAAATCAGGCGATCAGGATACGCTTGTGCACCGGGCAGTAAAAGCATTCATTTCATAAGCTTGTCGTGAATTACGCCTGAATCCCGCTGTGGGAATTGGGGCCGCTGCTGTCGGCAGGCGGGGCGATATGGACAAAACGCGATCCGTCCTGAAACAGGATATGCCCGCTATAACCGGAAATCTGAAGTGCCTCGCGGAAGATGCCGCGAATGTCATCGCGGTTATGTGACTGCAATGGATTTTCGGTACGAATGATCAGATCGAACTTGCTGTCTTCGCCTTTGACAAGGCCGTCAAGCTGGGTATGTCCCACGACGCTAAAGGACAGATCCAGCAGGAAACGCGTGCCCTGATCGTCCTTTTTCTCGGGATCGTCTTCGCGATCGCCATGGCGCCAGCCAAATTGCAACTGTTCGATTTTGCCACCCATATTGAACGGCATCGCCATGACACGCCAGCCATCGGGGCGTTCGTCGGCTGCCATGGTACGCAACTGGCCAAAGTCACCTTCAAGACGTTTTAACCCGCCGCCATCGGCCTCTGACAGGGATGACAGGCTGTTGGCGGCACGATCCCCGATCCAGCTACGCAAACCGCCCTTTGTGCCGGTCATCGCGGCAAAAAAGAACATCATCGTGGTTGTCAATTTCGGGCCGGGTTGTGGCAGATTGTTCAACAGGCTCATCGCCGCACCCGGGTCATGCTGTTGCAGGGCATGAACCGCCTTTTGCAGGCTGTCCCAATCATGGGTCAAAGCCGCATTTTGCCCGCGCAGGATCAGGTCGGCCTCGGTCATCGGCATGGATGTGGCAACGCGCCCGCTGCCCGCAGCATCAACACTGAATGACAGGGTCGCACCGGTTGGTGCCGGAACCGGCAATTTGATGCCGACAATCCCGGCTGACGTCCGAAGGGCGGTAACGCCCTGTGGCAGCAGGCGGGCCTCGGCACTGTCAGGGGGCAAGACCGTCCCGCTCAGCAACAAGCCCGGTGCCTGTCCGGCTGCGGTTTGTGCAGCAATTGTCGGCGCGATGCCAGCCCCCGGTGTTGCCCCGGCAACCGTGCCACCGGCCACTCCACCCGCTATTCCACTGGCCGCATTCAGAACATTGGCAGCCTGTTGGGCTGTGACTGTGCCCTGACCAAGAAAAATCACCTGTGTCTGACTGCCGGCGGGCAATTGCGTGCCATTCGGCATCGTCAGGACAGAGGTGGTAACCGCATTGAATGTCTGGCCGGGGGTAAGGGTGGTCGCACCGATATTGCCAGATGCCAGACTGCCCGACATAGCCGATGATCCGGGCATCAACGTTTGCGGCAGCAATTGCAGGCGCAAGCCATCACCGGGATTGGTCGCACCCATTGTTGCCGAACTGGTGGCGGCATTTGATGTCGGCAAGCGCGCCCAAAGCAGATCACCGAGATTTGTTGGCAAGGCGCTGGGAAGTTTGACCGTAACCTGCCCAAGTGCTGTGACAAGGGTCAGTTGATTGCCCGATTGTGATTGGACGGATGCCTGAAGCAGCGTTTCAACCGGCAGCTTTGCAAGGGCAGCGGCAACCTGTTGCGAGGTCGCGCTGGTCACGGTTGCCGTGACCTGGGCCGGGACCGAGCCCTGGGATGCCTGTCCTGTCGTTCCGCCCGCCGAGGCCTGCCCACCGACCGCGGTTCCGGGCGAGATAGCCTGTGGCGGGAGGGTCATGACAAGGTTACTCCTCGTCCAGGAGGGTCTGGGCGATGGCTTCTATGTCACGGGCGGCATCGCAATTCGGATGGCGGGTCAAAAGCGGCGTCTGATTGCGAATGCATTCCGAAACGCGCGCATCGGCCCGAATAACGCCAAGCAGCGGTGGCGAAATTTTGAGGAAGCCCTCACACGCCTTGAGCAGCTTGTTATAGATCGCCTGACCTTCTTTTTTGTCCTTGGCCATATTGATCACCACCCGGATATCTGTTTTCGGACGGGCCATATGGGTGATCTTGATAAAGGCATAGGCATCGGTCAGTGACGTCGGATCGCCATTGGTGATGACAATTACGGTATTGGCAAGGCCGGTCATCTGGCGCACGCCCTGATCAACGCCCGCACCAAGGTCAATCAGGACCTTGTCATAGGATTTCCCGGTTTGCAGAAGATCGTCGGAAAGGGCCTGCAAACGGCTGGCCGGAAGGTTGGCGAGACTGCCCGAACCACTGCGACCGGCGATGATGTCAAAACCGCCATCGGGGAAATGGGTGATGGCGTCTTTCAGGCTGATGCGCCCGGAAATGACACCGCCCAGATCATGCTTGGGCATCAGGCCAAGCTGAATGTCGATATTGGCCAGACCAAGGTCGCCGTCAAACAGAAGCGCGTTATGCCCTTCGAGCACCATTGCATGGGTGAGCGTAATGGAAAACCAGGTCTTGCCCACGCCGCCTTTACCAGACGCGACGGCAAGAACATTGCGGCCTCTGGTGCGCGGGGCAGTTTTGGGTACAGCATCAGACTTGGTAGTCATTTCACGACCTCGGAGAAGCTCGGTTTTGCGGTGTCAGCGCGATGGGACGGTATCAGAAGTTTAGCCAAGGCAAGGGGACTTAGCGCGGTCAGGCCGTCCGCAACCTGGGCTGTCATACTGACATTGCAAAGGGAAAGATTTCCTGAATCCGCACCGTATAGCGCACCACCAAGGCGGGCGACAACATCAAGACGCGATATCATGACACGCGTCGCCCCCCCATCAGCAAAGGCATTGGCGATATCGGCGGACTCATAGGCATCAATCCCTGCCGGGTTAACCAGTATCGGTTCACTCGGAATTGCCTTCATGAATTCACAAAGCGTGCCAATATCGGTTTCAAGATACGGATTGCAGCTTGCCGTATCGATCAGGATCACATCGGCTTCGCGGATATCGGCAAAGCGCGATTTAAGTTCATCGGGTGACTTAGCCTGAAGCAGCTCGACCTTGAGAATACGGGTAAAAGCTTCAAGCTGCGCGATGCCGCCAGCCCGTTTGTAATCGGTTGAAAGAACGGCAACTTTGCGTTTTTTCATCACCGCACGCGCAGCTGTTTTGGCAACGGCCAGCGTCTTGCCCGAACCGGGTGGACCGACAAAGGCCAGGGCGCGCGGCGTGTTTTTTTCAGGCAGCGGTGAGAAATCAAAAATTTCATCAAGCGCCCCGGCCAGAAGTTGCTGCGCAGAAGCGGCCGCGGTTTCGCGTGCCATGATGTCACACAGGCGAATGCGCAGCCGTTCCGGCAAATTATGCCGCGTCAAGGCGGCTTCTGCGGTTTCAAGCTGTTCCTGCAAGGCCGGGGCAGGGGCAATATCGTCATCAAAATCAGGATCGCGATCAAGGGCCGCGGTCAGGCGCACGCCGCTTCCCGGGATGTCCTGGGTCGAAACGATGATGGCATCCGCGCCCATGTGCTCTTTTACAAGGGCCATGGCCTCGGTCATTGTCGGGGCGGTAAAGGTCTTAAGACGCATCAATCCCCCCTGTCATTTCCCTGACCACAATGCCGGTGGTCATGATGTTGTTGATCATCAGACCTGCCCCAATGTTTTCAATTGTGCCTTGGGATGAATTTCGTTCTGCGACATCACCACGGTGCTTGGGCGGAAGCGTTCAACGATCGAGCGCACATAGGGACGAATGCCCGGGCTGGTCAAAAGAACAGGTGATTCCCCCATCATGCCCAGCCGTTCAAACGTGGTGCGGACCTTGTTGATGAATTCCTGAAGCTGGCTTGGCGGAATGGAAAGCTGCTTTTCCTCGCCGGAACCGACAAGGCTTTCGGCAAAGATCTGTTCCCATTGCGGTGACATGGTCACCAGCGGAATGACGCCATCCTGATTGGTGTTCACATCCGACAGTTGGCGCGCAAGGCGCGAACGCACATGTTCGGTCATGAAGGTCGGGTTGCGGGTAAAGGCGGTGGATTCCGCAATCCCTTCAAGAATGGTCGGCAGATCGCGGATCGATACGCGTTCGGTCAACAGGTTCTGAAGCACGCGCTGAACACCACCAACCGATACCTGACCCGGAACGATGTCTTCGACCAGTTTCTTCTGATCTTCATCAAGTTCATCAAGCAGCTTTTGCGTTTCGGCATAAGACAGCAATTCGGGCATGTGGTCCTTGATCACTTCGGTAATGTGGGTCGTGATCACGGTTTGCGGGTCAACCACGGTATAGCCGCGGAACATGGCTTCTTCCTTCATGCCCTGTTCGATCCACATGGCCGGCAGGTTGAAGGTCGGCTCCATGGTCTTTTCGCCCGACAGGGTGATTTCCTCGCCGCGCGGGTCCATCACCAGCAACATGTTCGGGCGCAGATCACCACGGCCGGCCTCGATCTCCTTGACGCGCAGCACATAGGTATTGGCCGGAAGCTGCATATTGTCCTGAATACGGACCGAGGGCATGACAAAGCCCATGTCACCGGCAAGCTGACGGCGCAGGGCCTTGATCTGGTCGGTCAGTTTCTGACCGCGTTCGGTACTGATCAGCGACAGCAGGCCATAGCCCAGTTCAAGCCGCACATAATCCATGCGAAGCGCATTGGCGATCGGTTCTTCGGGCGGTGGGGCGGCGGCTTCTGCGGCGGCCTGGCTTTCCTTCATCTGTTCTTGGACGACGGCGGCCTTTTGGCGCTTGCCCATGTAATAGGCCAGATAGCCAAGGCCGACCGCCAGACCAAGGAACCAGACCATCGGAATGCCCGGCAGAAGCGACATGCCCGCCATCAGGGCTGCGGCAACGCCAAGGGCAGCAGGGTAGTTACTGACCTGGCCAAAGACGGCCTTTTCGGTTGCGCCATCAAGGCCGCCCTTGGTGACCAGAAGACCGGCCGCGGTCGAGACGATCAGGGCAGGGATCTGTGATACCAGACCGTCACCCACCGTCAGGATGGTATAGGTTTCCGTTGCCTGACCCAGTGACAGGCCCATCTGTGCGGTACCGATGATGATGCCGCCAACCACGTTGATAAAGGTGATCAGAATACCCGCAACCGCATCACCACGAACGAATTTGGATGCACCATCCATGGAACCGAAGAACGAACTTTCGTCTTCGAGTTCCTTACGGCGTGCCTTGGCTTGTTCTTCGTTGATCAGGCCCGATGACAGATCGGCGTCAATCGCCATCTGTTTGCCGGGCATGGCATCAAGGGTAAAGCGGGCGGCAACTTCGGCGATACGGCCAGAACCCTTGGTGATCACGACAAAGTTGATGATGACAAGGATGGCAAAAACAATGATCCCGATGACGAAATTGCCCGAAATCAGGAAGCTGCCAAACGCCTCGATCACGGCACCGGCGGCATGTGTGCCTTCGTGACCATGACCAAGGATCAGGCGTGTGGTCGCAATGTTCAGGGCCAGTCGAAGCGATGTCGCGACCAGAAGGATGGTCGGGAACGAGTTGAATTCAAGCGGCTTTTGAATGAACAGCGACGTCATCAGAATCAGCACGGAAAAACTGATCGATAATGCCAGCATGAAATCAAGCAGCCATGGCGGCATCGGGAACATCATGACCACAAGGATCATGATAAATCCAAGCGCCATGGCGATATCGCCACGCTTCATTGCCGATGCAACACGCGACTGCACGGCGCCGAAATTTATGCCTCCGGACGCACCGCCACCCTGGCCGTCAGAGCCGCCAGAACCAGTCGGTGTGATATCTTGACCTTCGGCCATGGTGTTTGCTTGTTATCCTGTTGGTTGCTCTGTGTCGCTTGCGCTTTTGTTGGTTCCCCTTGATATGGGGCGCGCAAAGCCGGATGTCATCGTCAGTCCTGGCCATCACCCGGGGCGGGAACTGCCAGACCTTCGTCGGTATATTGGCGCAATTTGTTGCGCAATGTGCGGATCGAAATGCCCAGAATATTGGCCGCGTGCGTACGGTTGCCAAAGCAATGTTTCAGGGTATCAATGATCAGATCGCGTTCAACATCGGCCACGGTACGCCCGACAAGGGCGGCGGTTATGGACCCGTCATTGCCATTACCCGTGTCGGTGTCATTCGCATCGGACCCATTTTCATCGGATGTGGCATGTGCCGGTTCGACCGGGGCCTGTGGCGTTGGTTGGGCTGGTGCCGGTGTGCCGGACTGATAGGCCGATGATGCCGCCCCATAGGCCGCATTCGCATTGGCGTAGGCCGAACTTGCGCGTGCTGATGCCGGGGAAGCAGGGGAAACAGGGGCCGCCGGTGCGGGCGATTGCGTATCCGGGCTTGTCTGGGTGCGTGCGGGTTCGCTGCTGCCGGTGCCCGACAGCATGATGGCCTCGGGCCCGATTTCATCGGGACCGGCGGTCAGAACGGCACGGTGCATGGTGTTTTCAAGTTCGCGCACGTTGCCGCGCCAGTGATGGGACAGCAGACGCTGGATGGCCAGCGGGCTGATCGGGCGGATCGGCACATCATTGGCATCGGAGTATTTCTTGACGAAAAATTCGGCCAAAACCGGAATGTCATCGGGACGTTCGCGCAAGGACGGAATATCAAGATTGACGACATTCAGGCGGAAATACAAATCTTCGCGGAAGTTGCCGGCATTGACTTCGGCCTCGAGATTGCGGTTCGAGGTCGCAAGAATTCGGACATCGACCTTGACCGGGGTTTTGCCACCCAGACGGTCGATTTCCTTTTCCTGGATCGCACGCAGAAGCTTGGCCTGAAGACGGACATCCATTTCGCTGATTTCATCAAGCAAAAGGGTCCCGCCATTGGCTTCTTCAAACTTGCCGATACGCCGCGCCTGTGCGCCGGTAAAGGCCCCTTTTTCATGACCGAACAATTCGGATTCAAGAAGGTTATCAGGGATGGCAGCACAGTTGACCGCAACAAACGGCTTGTCCGCGCGGTTGGACTTACGGTGCACATAGCGTGAAATGATTTCCTTGCCGGTGCCGCTTTCACCGGTGATCAGGATCGAGGCCGAACTGTTGGCAACCTGGGATGCCAGACGCAGCGTTTCGGCCATGCGCGCATCGCGATGGATCAGCGCATGGCTTTCTTCGGTCACAGCTTCGAAGATGGCCGCAATCAGATCTGCTTCGGGCGGAAGGGGGATGAATTCCTGGGCACCGGCCTTGATCGCATTGACCGCACCATTGACGTCATTGCCAATGCCGCACGCAACCACCGGAACATTGATGCGTTCCTTGCTGATCGCATCGATCAGGGCAGCCACATCAAGGGCGATATCGGCCATCACCAGATCAATGCGGTTGCCTGCCCGCAGGATATTAAGCGCAGTCGTGACGCTTTCGGCCAACTGGACCGATGCGCCGCGCGCCATTGCGATCTTGCTGGCTGCGCCTATCTGTCCGCCCAGTCCACCAACGATCAGTACCTGCATAGTCTCATCTCTTTCCGATCATTTCCAGATGGCCCCGGCGACCTGCCCATATGGACGGTTTTCGGGGCCGGAATATTCACGTTTCAGATCAATCGAAATAGCTGACGCGTTTTGACGGCGGCAGGATCGAGTTGATCAGCATTTCCAGACGGCGCGGGTTTTCCTGACGGCCGATGGAAACAGCGCCGACCATATAGACCGAATTCAGAAGTTCTTCGTCGCTCGAGTTACGTTCAAGTTTACCGGCAAGCGGCATGAACACCATGTTGGCCAGAACCGCGCCATAGAAGGTCGTCAGAAGCGCAACCGCCATGGACGGACCAATTGACGATGGATCATCAAGGTTGCCAAGCATCTGCACCAGACCGATCAGCGTCCCGATCAGGCCCATGGCCGGGGCAACGTCACCGGCCTTTTTCATGATGTTCGCACCTTTCTGGTGGCGGCCGATGGTAGCGTTCATGTCTTTGCGCATGATCGCTTCGACTTCTTCGGCCGGCGTGCCGTCAACAACCAGCGACAGGCCTTTCCACAGATATTCTTCGCTTTGCAGACTGTCGAGATGCCCCTGAAGGGAAAGCACGCCACCTTTACGGGCGATTTCGGCCAGCTGCAGGATTTGCAGCGCCGCATCCGCAGGATTGCGCGACTTATGGAAAATCGTCCGCATCAGGATTTTGCCCGAGCCAAGAAACTCGCCCAGTGCAAAACTGACCGCGGTGATCGCAGCCGTACCGCCGATAACAATCAGCACAGAAGGGATATCGATAAAGGCACCCGGCGAGCCGCCGAAAATAATCGCGGCAATCACCAGCGCAAAACCGATGATCAGTCCCCCGACTGTCGCAATGTCAAACGACGTTTTAGTCCCCCCTTCGGCCATAGTCGCAGATCCTCTCTTACGTTAGCTTTTCTCAGATTTGATGATTTCCGTCATGGTCACACCAAGACGATCTTCCACAACCACCACTTCGCCACGTGCGACCAGACGGTTGTTCACATAGATATCAATAGCTTCACCAACTTTGCGGTCAAGCTCTACGACAGCACCACGACCAAGTTTCAGCAACTGACTGACCTGCATGGTTGCTTTTCCAAGGACGGCAGAAACCTGGACGGGAATGTCATAGACGGCTTCAAGGTCCTTGGATGTCTTCATTTGCTCGCTTCCGGCTTCGGCAGCGGCAAGAAGTTCGGTACCTTCGCCCTCCAACTCGATATGATCGTCGTCAAGTTCCGAGAGTTCGAGATCGTCATCATCAGCCATTTTCGTCTCCTGCGTCTTTGGTCGGTTGCTTCACAGCAGCCTGCTTCTCGGCGTCGGTCGGCGTCGCAGCCGGTTCTGTTGCAGCATTTCGAGGCGGTTGGTTCTGCCCCTGAGATACCTGTGGCGCGGCCTGCGGTCCGGATTGCATGGCGGTCGTGTCCCCAGTGCCCTGCGGTCCGGTTGTGGGTTGCCCTTCGTTGTTTTTTGTCTCGCCCGCGGATCCTGATGCCGGTTGGGTACCAGGTGCGGGTGCTTTTGCCTGATCTGCCGGGTTTTCCAGTGCGTTGTCAGGTTTCGGCATTGCATTATCTGTCGATGTTTGCACATTCCGCGCGTCGGTGCCATCGCCTTCTTTGGGCGCGGTGTTTTGGCCTGTTGCACTATTTTGTGCAGGACCGGCATTCGCGGCTGCCATATCGGGTTTCGCATTGCCAGAAACCTGGGGCGGGGCGGGCTGCGCCGGGGTTTGTACCGTGGTTTGCGCTGGCGTGGCAGCCGGGCCGTTATGTGGTCCGGCTTGCTGTGCCGCCGGTCCCGTTTGGGGCGATGCGGGCGCACTGTTTGATTGTGTTGCCTGTGCCCCCGGATTTGCCGGTTGGCCCGGATTGGCGGATTGCGGTGCCGGTTGTGGCGCGGGTGCGGTTGCCGCGGGCTGCGAAGGCTGGCTAGCCGGGGCGGGCGGAGTAGGCTGCGCTGTGGCAGGGGTGGGTTGTGCCGTGGCTGCCTGTTCCGGTGCGGCTGTTGCCGGGGTTTGCGCAGATGTTTGCGCAGGCGTTGGTGTCGACGCCTGATCTGGTGCGGACTGCGCGTTTTGGGATGCCGGTTTTTCCGGCGCGGGTGTGGCCTGAATTTCCGGGTCACCCATGTCGCTTTCGGGCAGGTCGTGTTCACTGGCATGCAGGCTCAGGGCATTTTCAATAATGCCATTGATTTCAGACCAGACGCGCGCACTGTCACGCACAGCCGTACCGTCGCCCCACGATACCATGCAATCACCAACCGCGACATCGGGTTCGCCAACAACGACGACCTTGCCGGAAAAGCCCCGCGATTCCGCAATGCGATGGGCGACTTCGACCAACTGGGTTTCAAGCCCCGGATTGACCTTGATCATCACTTTCGGGGCGTCAAACAGATTGGCCAGACATTGGCGAATGATGTCTTCGATTTCGACAAGCTGATATTGCTTTGACCAGGCCGGAGCCAGTTTGCGAATGACCCCAAGCGCAACGTGAATGGCGTCTTCGTTGATTTTGGCATTGGCGCGTTTTTGCTGTTCGTCGATCTGGCCCAGCTTCTCGGCAATTACGGATTCAACATCGCCGATGGCCTTTTCGACAGATGCCATGACTTCCTGATAGCCTTGTTCAAGCCCCTTGGCGTGACCTTCGGCATAGCCTTGCTCGTGGCCTTTCTGTTCGGCCTCGGCAACCATCTGGGCGGCTTGTTCTTCGGTATAGACGGCCGGGGGCGGCGGTGGCGTGTCGTCTTTTTTCTTTTTCTTCTTTTTGCCCAGCTCGTAATGCTCATCATCATCGCCGGCAGAACGGATCACGTTGTCTGCGTCGTCGAAGCTTAGGGCAAAAGTGAACTTTTCAATGGCCGTCATATCGAACTGTTAAACCGCCTTGAGCGACAAAAGGAAGGCAGCCAAAGGGCTGCCAGTGAGCCGTCGACTGATCGGAACATCAATTTTCCTGATACAGCCAGTTGCGAATGATCGAAAGAGCTTCTTCCGGATGCTTTTCCACGATCTCGCCGATTTTCTTGACCGAGGATGCCTTAACGCGGCCTTCGACCTGCGACAGGTTGATCAGTTCCTCGCCGTCATCCATGCCCGGGGCCATCGGAACCGGTGCCGGTCCTTCAAGGGCCGGCGTGCCTTCGGCGGTCATGTCATCTGCCAGAAGCTGACGCTGGGCCATGTCCGCTGCACTTGGCAGGGTTTCAAACGCACGGGTCAGAAGCGGGCGAACCACCAGCAGGATGACCAGGATGGCGACAATGGCCAGAACCAGCATTTCAGCAATGCGGAAGATTTCGGCTTTGTCCAGACCAAGGAAGGTCTCGATTTCTTCATCCGGGAACAGATCACCGGCATCGGCGAACTGCATGTTGATGACTTCGACCTGGTCGCTGCGCTGCGGGTCATAGCCGATCGCGCTGCGCACAAGGGCTGCGATCTTTTCGAGATCCTCGGGGGAGCGTTCCTGATACTGACGTTCGCCATTCTCGTCGGTGGTATAGGTCCCGTCGACAAGGACTGCGACAGTAACGCGCGAAATTTCGCCGATTTCCTTGACCTGGGTCGTCGTGGTTTTGGAAATTTCGTAATTTACGGTTTCTTCGGACCGGCTTTCCTGACTTTGGGCGCCGGCACCGTTGGCCCCGCCAAGGTTGGGATCAGGCAGGTTGTTTTGCAGGGTAACCGGATCGGTGCCTTCGGTCTCGGAATTGGTCGAGTTTTCTTCGATCGTCTGGCTTGAACGGATCACACGTTCATCCGGGTTGAACCGTTCATCGGCAGTGGTGACCTTGTTGAAGTCCATTTCAACGGAAACTTCGGCACGCACTTCGCCATATCCAAGCGACCGTGACAGCAGATCTTCGATCGTATTGCGCAGGCGGCTTTCAGTGCGGATGCGCATTTCATCGGCCGTCTGGGTCAGGAAGGTCGATGATTGCTGTTCGCCATCGCCGCGCGCCAGAAGGCGACCACGTTCGTCGATGATCGAAACCTTGCTTGGCTGCAACTGCGGAACGGCGGCCGCGACCAGATGCTGGATGGCGACAACCTGTTCGGGTTTGAGTTCACCACCGGACATCTTGACTGCGATCGATGCACTGGCTTCCTGGGTTTCGCGCGAGAACATCTGACGTTTTGGCAGAACAAGATGCACACGGGCCTGCTGGATCGACTGGATCGATGCGATGGTGCGGGCCAGTTCGCCTTCCAGGGCACGAACATGGTTGATATTCTGCTCAAAGCTGGTGGCGCCAAAACCGTCGGAATTGTCAAAAACTTCATAGCCGACAGAACCGCCGGCGGGCAGGCCGCTTTCGGCCATGCTCAGGCGCATGCGGTTGACCTGATCGGCGGGAACCAGAATTTCCGTGCCGCCATTCAGAAGCTGATACTGGACTTGCTGATCTTCGAGACGGTTAACGATCTGGCTGGCATCAGCCGGCGACAGATCGCGATAGAGCAGTTCCATATTCGGCGCGGATACACGCAAAATCAGGAAGGCAAAGAATACAAGCAGCAACACACCCACGCCGCTGATGGCCATCAGGCGTGTAGGTCCAAGACTCTTGAGTGTTTGCAACAAGCCGCCCACGTTCGACTGCTCCGAAACCAAATTTAACCACTGTCCCCGATGCGGGTCGGTCCATACGGAATTCGACCAGCATCAACAACGAATAGTTCTCCATGCTGAAGAACAGGTTAACAACCGGCAATTTTTGCCCAGTTGCGTGATTCAAATTCACCAGTGATTTGAATCATTTGTATCTTTGTTGACCGGTTTGGCCTGCGTTTAATGTAGTGAGTCATTGTGCCAAAAAGAAGCCCGGCACAAGTGCCGGGCGAGTCCCTGTAAAAGCAGAACATCGCAGGGCGGGCTAACGCCCTGCAACAGATATCAATTACCGTTTGATCCGGATCAGCTCGTCGAGCATTTCATCGGTCGTGGTAATCGTCTTGGTGTTCGCCGAGAAGGCACGCTGGGTCACGATCATGTTGGTGAATTCTTCACCGAGATCGACGTTCGACCCTTCAAGGGCGGATGCCACAACGTTACCGGCACCGTTCAGGCCCGGTTCACGCAGCAGATAGTCACCCGATTCACGTGTCTGGCGGTAAACGTTGCCAGTGTGGTTTTCCATTTCATCGGGGGCCTCGAAGGTGGCGATTGCCAGCTTGTAGACCGGGCGTTTCACACCGTTGGCGAATTCGACTTGCAGGAAGCCTTCTTCGGTCAGGGCGTAGTTCACCATGGTCCCGGCCTGTGCGCCGTTCTGGTTGATGAAGTGGGTGGTGTAATTGACAAGGTTACCGTTTGCATCGGCACCGGCAGCGAACTGCGTGATACCGTTACCAAGGCCGATGGTCCCGAAATCAAGGCTGAAGGTGCTGTCATCGGCACCATTGGTCCATTCCGCAGAAATATCGGCATCGTCAAGGTCACCGGTCGTGCCGACAGTTACACCGCCGATGGTTGCTGCAACACCAGTAAAGGTCTGAAGGTTGCCCGACCCGTCAAAGGTGATGATACCAGCCTGAATAAGACCGTTCGGGTGATCTGTCGCGTCGAGTTCACCAGCTGTGGTGTTGCCGGTCAGCTCAAAGCCCCAGCGGTTCTGACCAAGTTTCACGACCTGAAGGTTGACCGTATGGGCCGAACCCAGCGAGTCATAAATCGTGACAGGCATGGTGTTGTCTTCGGCAACAGTGCCGGTTGCAAGGTTACCAGCAACATAGGTCGGTGCCAGGGTGCCCGGCACACCCGGAACCGTGATGCCGGTTGCACTGAATGGCGTGCCGGTCACGTTGGCAAAGGTCACGCCCTGATCGGCAAAGGCCGCAGTCAGGGTCAGGGTATCGTTGGTGCCGGTTGTGGTGGTTGTCGCATTGATCCCGGTCACGGCACTGATGGCAGCGGCCAGATCTTCAAGCGTGTCACCGGTACTGATCGTGATGTTGGTTGTCGTACCGTTATGGGTGATGCTGAACTGGTCACCGTTGTTGATACCGGCAAGGGTGGTCAGGTCGGTGGTGTCATAGTCGATACCGGTCGTGGTCGAGGTGGCGGTGCCACCTGTCACAGCGGTTTCGTCAGCGTTAAGGTTCGCACCGAACTCGATCGAGGTCGTCGAAGCCGCAGCCGTCAGGATCGAGTTGATGTCGAGAACCTGAAGATCCGTAACAGCCGAGCTGTTTGATGTCGTGGTGTTACCATTTGCATCAAGAAGCGTACCTTCACGGTCGGTTGCCCAACCCTGAACATAGTAGCCCGCCGTATTGCGCAGATAGCCGTCATCATCAGGCTTGAAGTCACCGGCGCGGGTAAAGAACAGTTCGTCATTCGTGCCCGGGTTCGCATTATCGCGGACGATAAAGAAACCGTCGCCGGAAATTGCGGCCGCCGTGGTCGATGACGTTGCCTGAAGCAAGCCCTGCTTGCTGATCAGGGCAGTCGGGTGGAACAAGACACCGCCCGGGGTGTAACGGGTGTTGGTGGCGGATTCCGTCACCAGGGTCGAAAAACGACCAACCGTACCCTTGTACCCGATGGTATTAAGGTTCGAGATGTTGTCCGAAATGACGCCCAGGTTCTGCGACTGCGCGTTCAGGCCGGATACACCGGAAATCATTGCACCAAAAAGGCTCATTTTTCTTCTCCTGCACTTACAGGGTGTTGATCAAAATCGGAAGAAAGCCCTCAGGCTGCTTCGTCCTGTTCGTCACTTCCGGTATCATTGCCGCCCGTGTTCGTATCTGTAGAGCTCGCACCCAGCTTGACGTTGGTAAGGGTCGAGAACGGTACAGAGACGTCACCAATGCGGAGATAGATGTCGCTATCGTCGATATCGACACTATCGACAGACCCGATGATGCCAATGGCAACAGATGCAGGTTTGCCTTTGTCAGTCTGGAATGTGTCGCCGTTTGCGGCCATCGGCTTGAGAACCAGGGTATAGGCCCCGGCTGCCTGTTCGACGCCGCTATTGTTTTTGCCGTCCCAGGTAAAGGACTGCAGACCGGACACATCGGTAAGTTCTTCGGAATAGATGGTTTTGCCGCTCTGATCCTGAATCTGCAGTTGCAGACGCGGAACTTCGGGCGAAACGTTGTATTTGTATTTCAGCTCGCCGCCTTCTTCGAGCCAGTTGGTATCACCAACGGCTTCGATTTCGGCCCCGACATAGGACAGGGCAGAAAGCTGACGCTGCTGACTTTGCATCGCAATCAGGTCTTCGAGGTTCTTGTTGCTCTGGATACCCTGTTCAACCTGGGCGAACTGGCTCAGTTGGTCGGTGAATTTATCACTTTCCATCGGCGAGGTCGGGTCCTGGTTCTTGAGCTGGGTGGTCAGAAGCGTCAGAAACGTATCAAAGTTCTGCGCAAGCTGGCTTGCCGAGCTGCTGGACGCGGCGTTGGTATCGCTTTGGGACAGACCAACGTTGGTTAGGGATGAAATGGCCATGGGAAGTTCCCTCTACCTTTCCTAGATCCGAATATCGACAAGGCCGTTGGGATTGATCCCATAGCCAATGCCAACATGTTCGGCGAGTTCGGCTCCGCTCAGGATGTCGCCATCGCCCGGGCTGCTGCCCTGGTTGGCGGTCATCCGAGATTGGCTCTGGCCTTCCTGACCCCGGCCACCTTGATCTCTGTGTTCAAAGGTGAAGCTCTGACTGTCTGCATTCAGGCCGGCATCCTTAAGAGCCTGCTGCAATGCACGGGAATCCTGGCGCAACATGTCCAGTGTTTCGCGTGTATCTGCCTGAATGACACCCTGGATACGGCCATCGTGGCCGATCTCCATTTTCACATCCACCCGCCCAAGATGTTCAGGGCGAAGCTGGACCGAAATTTTATCAACACCGTCACTGGCGGCGTTTTTGATCGACACGGCAACCTGCTGCTGGACCTGCTGGGCGGGGGCCTGACGCGCGGTCTGTGCGGTTTGGCCACCGGTATTGGTCTGATGCAGGCTGTTGGTGCTATTAAGCTGTCCCGGCGCGGTCTGGGCGGTTGCTTCGCTTGCGCCGGCTGCTGTTACCGTGCCATTTGCAGCGGCATTCGCCTGTGCCTGCGGGCTGCCAGCTGCATTTTGCATGTTCTGGGCACCGGCTGCTGCGGCCATGGCTTGCTGTGCTGCCTGTGCGGTTTGTGCCGGGTTGGTTGCGGTTGACTGTGCACCATTGGCGTTTGCCGACTGGCCATTGACCGTTGCGTTGGTGATGCCTGTTGCGTCGGTTTTGGCTTTGCCATCGGCGCTCATTGCATCAACAATGCGCGACAGGAATTTATCAGACGAGACGTCATCACCGGCGGTCGTATCCACGCCATTCATCGCCATTTTTGCCGATGAAGCGGCGGCCGGCTGCGAGAGTGCTGTTGAACTCATCAGACCGTCGGTCGTGCCATCGCTGGCAGCTGCATTGGCGGCCATTCCCGGATTGACCTGACCGTTTGCCGGTGTGCCGTTCTGGCCGTTGGTGCCGGCATTTGCATTGATTGATTGCGATGCGGCGGCCTGTGCTTTGGCCAGATCAATCGCCTGCTGCGATCCCGGAAGCGGGACGGTCTGGGCGGGCTGATTGGGATCGGTTACGGCAAGCTCGACCTGGGTGTCGTTACCTTCGGCAGTTTCTTTATCGCCAGCGGCAGATTTTCCATCTTCCGACGGTGCGCCATCATCATCAGAGGCCGCGACATTTCCGTCAGAAGGCTGATCGCTATCTGCGCTTTGGGTTTGATCCTCAGCGCGGTCGGCATCACGGCTGCCGGTATCGACATCGCGATTGTCATCGGCCTTGCGATCATCGGTTTTGCCATGATCGTCGCGGTCATTGCGCTCTGCGCGCATCGGTTCATCATCGCGTTTGTCATCGGAACGTGATGCGCTTTTGGCATCGTCATTTTCAATGCTGCGATCGGCATGCCTCTCTGCGCGGCTATCGTCCCAGGTGCTCTGGGCAGATTTTGCCGTGTCATATTTGATCTGGCTTTTGCGCTCCGACCAGTTTTCCGTGATCGATGCCATGACATCGCCAAAGCCCGAACCCGCACTTTCATTGGCGGTTGAGCCCGGAATGGAGATGGTTGGCATGGTGCTGTTTGTAATCGCAGAGCTGTTCATGACCTTGGTCCTTTTGGAAACAGTGTCAGAACATTTGCAAGCGCCGGGCCAGTTTCAGGTGTTAACAAATTGTATAGAATTTCAGCGCCTTAGCGGGCTGTTACCGGCAGGGGAAATTTTTGCCCGACCTGTCTATCCCCCCGGAACCGGGCAAAAATGATCCTGTTTCGGGAGGGCCGCAACGAATGGCTTGGCTCAGACATGCAAAAGGCCCCGACAAATATGCCGGGGCCTTTATGCGGGGCAAATGACCGAATTTGTTTCCGCGATCCGGATCAGGCCGAAATTGACAGGCCCGATTTTGCCGGTGCGGGCGCTTCTTCGGTGCCCGATGCCGTATCCGGTGCTTCGATCTGTTCCGATGCGGCGGGTGCCGGGCGGTCCTGCTGGGCAATCATGATGGCCTGACGCAGTTCGCCTTCGCTTTTTTCAGCCAAGGCAGCCCACGAATCACGAAGCGGTGTCAGAAGACGGGCGACTTCATCGGCAGGTGCCGGGTCATTCTTGCGATCAACATCCATCAAGCGGATCAGGCAATGCGCATAAAGGCGCTCCAGATTGGCGGCGATTTCGCCACCCTGTTCCATATCCAGCGTATTTGAAAGATGGGCAATCAGTTCCTGTGCGCTGCAATTCGCGTTGCAGCGCCCCTGAATGTCGTTGCGCTCAATCGCGTTCTTTGCCTCTTGCAAGCGCGACAGGGTCTTTTCGAACAGCATATACACCATCTTGGCGGGTGAAGCTGTATTGACCTGCTGGTGCTTGTACGTTTGGGCGGCGTGTTCATTCATGCGACACTCCTTGGTATGCGACGCGTCTCTTTAGTGTGCATGTATGGCATGGAAAAGTTAACTACTATCTTTACCTGCAGCCATCAATTCGTCGAGAGAGCTCTGAATGTTCTTCATCCGTGCGAGGGCAGATTCCATCGCAATGAACTGATCCATCAGGACTTCTCGCTGTCGGGAAAGGCGGTCGTCGATCCGCTCAACTTTTTCGTCATAGGACGTGTTTTGCGTTTCGAGATCCGAAATTGCCTGGGTCAATGTGCCGTTTTCATCATCCAGGATTGAGTCGAGTTCAAAATAGAACTGCGCACCAATACCAACAGATGTGGTCACAGTGGCCGTGTCGTTTGCCAGACCATCGCCACCATAAATCAGGCGAAGACCATCGGCTGTACGAATGCTGTTCCCGGTCACAACGGCGTTTTTGCCCGTCGTGGTCACGCCATCAACCGTGATGTCATAGGTCACGCTGGTGATGGCACCGCCGGACGCATTGATGTTGAAATCATAGGTCGCGGCATTGGTCTTGTTGCTAAAGCCGGTCATGGTGACGTCGGAATTGTTCGATTTCCCGCGGAACAGGAACAGTTCCATCACCTCATCGGGCTCATTGAGCAGGGCCGCATTCAGGGCTGCTTCATCGACTTCGATGGTTTTGCTGACAAGCGGGTCTTCGTTCGAGCCATAGGCCACGAAATCCAGACCGATTTCAGCCAGTACCGAATAGTCATCCTCGCCTGCACGGTCGGTTACACCATTGGCAAAGGAACCGGCAATCTGCTGAAGTGCGGACTCAATACTTTTGACAGACGTATTGCCAAGCAGAATCGCGTCTTCGGATGCTTCGCCGGTAGTCGGATCGACAAAGGTCTTTTCGTTGATAAAGGTCTGAACCGCGTTATAGGCATCGACGAAGTCAAGGATTGCCGTTTTCGCCTGGTTCAGGTCCTGTTCGATCTCGATCGTGATTTCGGTGCCCGGTTCGGCATCATAAAGGCTGATGGTCAGGCCATCGATCAGATCGGAAAATTCGTTGGTGCCACGGGTAACGGTAATGCCGTCAAGGGTAATGGAGGCATCATTGCCATCATCAATCACATTGGCGGCGTTGATCGTGGTCGGATCGGTCAGAATGCCCAGACTTTGCAGGACGTTACCGGTATCGTCACTAAAGGACATCCGGTTATCAACGCCTTCTTCGGTCGAGGTGAAGATGATCGTACTTTCGGTCGCCGAAACCTTGATAACAGACGCCTGAACGCCGGTGGTGTCCTTGACGTTGTTGATCTTGTCGCGAATATCCTGAAGCGTATCGCCAGCCGAAACCGTGATCGACGAACTGCCCACACCACCGGTAATGGTGAAGCTGCCAGTGCCGGTAAGACCGGTGACGTCTGCGCTTGCCGCGACGGCCTGGGTATCACTGGACAGTTTGTGCTTGCTTGCGACATCGACGATTTCAAACTTATAGCTGCCGGTCGCCGCAGCATTGGTCGCGGTAACCCCCATCAGGGACCCGGCGTCGCTGCCGTTCGAGGCGGCGAAAATCTGTTTTGCTTCGAAGATGTTCTTCGATTTGTCGAAACTGGTCGCACCATAAAGGTTCGCCATGGAATCCTTGAGCGTACCAACAAGGGTTTGCAGCTCTTTCAGGGCGGCAATTTTTTCGTCGTTTGCTTCGATGCGTTTTTCAAGATTGTCCGCAGGAATACGACGGGCAGCAATCATCTGGTCGACAGTGTCGACGAAATCGATGTTGGATGAGCCGCCAGACAACTGGACGCGGCCGTTATCGCCAACATAGATGTTATTTAAATTCAAGCTGCTCATTGGTTTAGCTCCTTGGGCGCGCCCGGTCGATTTTGCCTATGTGCGGACGTATCTGTCCGAAATGTTTGCAAAAACCGTGCCTGATGTGCCCGCTGGTCCCGTTAAATTTCTTCGTCCACGAAGCTGCCGAGATATTCGCGCATCTGGGAAAACAGTTGCTGCAACTCTTTGGACGGGATTTCACGCAGGACATCGCCGCTTACGCGATCGGTAACCTTTGCGACAACACGACCGGTGTCCTGATTAAAGTTCAGCTCGACACGTGCCGATCCGTCAGCGACATCAGGCAGATCAAGGCTTGCCAGCGCGTCCTGCAATTCTTTGGGAACAGCAGACTGCTTTTCTGCCGACTTCGCAGCAGTGCTTGCCGCGGTCGTGTCGATTTTCGGGGCAGGTGCAGGCGACGCAGCAGCGTAACTGCTGCCCGCTGAACCTGGTGAACTATAACTGTTGTTTACAACTTCCATTTTCCTAAGCTCCTAAGCCGCCATCCTGTGACAGCAGGATGTCTTGTTGAATTACAAAGGCAATCCAACATGGACGTGCCCAAGTGAGACAGCGTGCTTACTGCAACAGACGCAGCAAATTCTGCGGCATCTGGTTTGCCTGTGCAAGCATTGCTACACCGGACTGAACAAGGATCTGCTTGGAGGTGAAGGCGGTCATCTCGGCCGCAACATCAAGGTCAAGCAGGGTCGAACGCGCAGATTCAGTGTTTTCCTGCGTGGTTGCAAGGTTCTGTCCCGCAAAGTCCAGACGGTTCTGGGATGTACCCACGGCTGCACGTGCGCGCTGTAGATCGTCAATCGCGCGGGTGACAACTTCAACCGAAGACTGCGCATTGGCTGCGGTGCTGATCGCAGTCGCGCCAAGGTCCTGCAACGATGTCTGGGTTCCCAGCGCACCGGCACCCAGGGTGTCGGAATCAACCGCGTTCAGGGTGATCGAAAGACGGTCATTTGCGGTGTTGCCACCACCGACCTGGAATTCGATGGAACTCTGAAGCTGCTGACCGTTATCGGCTGCCATGGATACGATATTGCCGGTTGCGGAGTTGATGCCGCTCGCGCCAAAGGTTGTATCAGTGCCAAAGTCGGATGCGCCGGTATTGTCAGCGCGAATAGCTGCAACAGACGTCGAGAAGTTGGTGTTGACTGTGAAAGTCAGACCCAGTTCGTCAAAATTAAGCGTCGCATTTTCGCCGGCGCTAATAGCGGTCGTGCCGCCTGTTCTATAATCGGTGATATCAATTGACTGCGTGCGATCAGCGGCACCGTCGATGGTGCTGGTAACGGTCATGATGACCTGGTCGCCCGCACCGTAATTGATATTGACTTCGAAGCTGTTGTCAGTCAGGTCGGTGTCGGTATCTGTTGCCCAATAATTGTTATCGGTAATGACAAAATTATCAAAACCGTTTACCGGAACAAGGGCCTGTCCTTGTTGACCAGCCGCCAGATCACCAAACTCAAGTGCCACGTCACCGCCATCGCCCAGCAGCTGAATGCCGTTGAAATTGGTGGAAGATGCGATACGATCGATTTCTTCACGCAGCTGAACGAATTCATCGTTTAGGAAGCCGCGTTCAGTGTCTGAAAGGTTGCCAGAGGATGCCTGAACAGCCAGCGTTTTCATACGCACAAGGATGTTATCGATGGTTGCCATGCCGCCATCGGCGATCTGGAGCATCGAGTTGGCCTGGCCAACGTTTACAGAAGCGGTTTTAAGGGCCTCGGTCGTCGCGTTCAAGCGGGCGCCGATGGCCATGGAAGCTGCGTCATCGCGCGCGGAAACCACACGCGTACCGGACGACAATTTCGACAGCGAACGGGTCGCCATCGTGTCAGAAGCCGAAAGGTTACGGTGTGCTACGTTCGCAGCATAGTTCGAAATAATATTAAGAGCCATGACGCATCTCCTACTTGGACAGCTCTGAACAACATCTTGCTGTTCGTATCCGGCACATTTGCCAGAATTGCTTTTGCTGTTCTACATGGCAACAAAAGCGAAACTACAGGTAAGATGAAATATACTTTTAGGTTAGTTGCCTGTCCAGTGAAAAAATTAATCTGTAGTTAATCATAAAAAACAAAAGGTTAGTGGGTCGGAAAATATTGTCCTGTTGCCAAAGTCGCAGATTTCAAGGCGAATCCGAGCTGGATTTACTCGGATACTGTATATTGCAGTGCGGGAGACGTCATTCGTATAGGTATGCTTGTGGCTGTTCTGGTTGTGGGTGCTGTGTCGTGTGGTTGCAGTCGGTTTACAATTTCGAGGCAAGCAGCAGGGCAGTTTCGTCTTCGGTGATGGTGTAACGTCAACGTGGAGCGAGGAGCTGTAGTCATCCTCTGCGGAGCTCATGCGCGCCAAGGCCAGAAGATGGTATTGGTCACCACGAAATAAAAAAAGGCGGCCAAGAGGCCGCCTTTTCGTGAATTTTCAGGTCGCCAGGATTACTGGAGCAGACGCAGCAGGTTCTGCGGCATCTGGTTTGCCTGTGCGAGCATGGCCACACCGGACTGAACCAGGATCTGCTTGGAGGTGAAAGCGGTCATTTCCGCAGCCACATCAAGGTCAAGCAGGGTGGAGCGTGCCGATTCAGTGTTTTCTTGCGTCGAAGCAAGGTTCTGACCAGCAAAGTCCAGACGGTTCTGCGAGGTACC
The DNA here is from genome assembly GCF_023588965.1 of Thalassospira sp. GO-4. Classification (NCBI taxonomy): domain Bacteria; kingdom Pseudomonadati; phylum Pseudomonadota; class Alphaproteobacteria; order Rhodospirillales; family Thalassospiraceae; genus Thalassospira; species Thalassospira sp. GO-4. The sequence continues at coordinate 1,928,935 of NZ_CP097807.1, read as the reverse complement.
GACAGCAGCACGTGCGCGCTGCAAGTCGTCAATCGCACGGGTGACAACTTCAACGGTGCTCTGAGCAGCGGCAGCAGTTGCAATGTCAACAGTTGCGGCATTCAGAGCGGTTTCAGTGCCACCAACGCCGGTTCCGAGGGATCCGGAGTCAACGGATGTCAGGTTGATCGACAGACGGTCGTTTGCGGTGTTGCCACCACCAACCTGGAACTCGATGCTGTTTGCCAACTGCTGGCCATTGTCAGCTGCCATGGTGACGACGTTACCGGCAGCAGAGTCAAGGCCGGAGCCATTGAAGTCGGTGTCGGTGCCGAAGTCGGATGCGCCGGTGTTGTCAGCGCGGATTGCAGCGACCGAAGCCGAGAAGTTGGTGTTAACCGTGAAGCTCAGACCAAGTTCGTCAAAGTTCAGGGTTGCGCTTTCACCTGCGCCAATCGCCGTGGTGCCGGCTGTCCGGAAGTCGGTCACGTCGATCGACTGGGTACGGTCAGCAGCGCCATCAATGGTGCTGGTGACGGTCATGATGACCTGGTCGCCGGCGCCATAATTGATATTGACCTCGAAGTTGTTATCGGTGAGGTCCGTATCGGTATCGGTCGCCCAGTAGTTGTTGTCGGTGATGGCAAAGTTGTCAAAGCCGTTTACCGGAACAAGGGCTTCACCAGATCCTGCTGCTGCAAGATCGCCGAACTCGATAGCGACATCACCACCGTCACCCAGCAGCTGAATGCCGTTGAAGTTGGTGGAAGATGCGATACGGTCAATCTCGTCACGCAGTTCAGTGAATTCGTCGTTCAGGAAGCCGCGTTCGGTATCGGACAGGTTGCCCGAAGAAGACTGAACAGCCAGCGTCTTCATACGAACCAGGATGTCATCGATGGTTGCCATGCCGCCATCGGCGATCTGGAGCATCGAGTTTGCCTGGCCAACGTTAACGGTTGCCGTTTTAAGGGCCTGGGTGGTTGCGTTCAGACGTGCACCGATCGCCATGGAAGCGGCATCGTCACGTGCAGAAACAACACGGGTACCAGAAGACAGCTTCGACAGCGAACGGGTCGCCATCTCGTCAGATGCGGTGAGGTTACGGTGCGCAACGTTGGCGGCGTAGTTTGAAATGATATTGAGAGCCATTTTTCATCTTCCTACTTGGAATGAGTGCTGAAACGACATGTAACAGCGGAATGGAACCCTGAAGTTCTTCTTGAACAACATTTATGGGAACCCTGTTAGATATTGATAATCGAATTTCTTTTGGCGTCTACAAAAAATTCAAACTACGGCTGATATTGATATTAACATATTGAAAATAAATAAATAAATTTTATAAATCGAGGTCGTATAAATCGAGCATCTCTGCTTGTAGGGTAGGATCAGGCCGAATCGAAGAGACTCGAACCTATAGTTTTTCAACTGCCATTTCTTTGCCTGGCTTAGAATGGTCGGGGTGCCCAGTGATGGCGGCTGTGTGTAATGAGTGGCCTTCGATAGGTAGTAAACAAAAAAGGCGGCCTGTTGGCCGCCTTTTCGTGAATTTTCAAGTAGCCAGGATTACTGGAGCAGACGCAGCAGGTTCTGCGGCATCTGGTTTGCCTGTGCGAGCATGGCCACACCGGACTGAACCAGGATCTGCTTGGAGGTGAAAGCGGTCATTTCCGCAGCCACATCAAGGTCAAGCAGGGTGGAGCGTGCCGATTCAGTGTTTTCCTGCGTCGAAGCAAGGTTCTGACCAGCAAAGTCCAGACGGTTCTGCGAGGTACCGACAGCAGCACGTGCGCGCTGCAAGTCGTCAATCGCACGGGTGACAACTTCAACAGTGCTCTGAGCAGCAGCAGCGGTTGCAATGTCAACAGTTGCGTCATTCAGAGCTGTTTCAGTGCCACCAACGCCGGTTCCAAGGGATCCGGAGTCAACAGATGTCAGACTGATCGACAGGCGGTCATTCGCGGTGTTACCGCCACCAACCTGGAACTCGATGCTGTTTGCCAGCTGCTGGCCATTGTCAGCCGCCATGGTGACGACGTTACCGGCAGCAGAGTCAAGGCCGGAGCCATTGAAGTCCGTGTCGGTGCCAAAGTCGGATGCACCGGTGTTGTCAGCGCGGATTGTGGCGACCGAAGCCGAGAAGTTGGTGTTAACCGTGAAGCTCAGACCAAGTTCGTCAAAGTTCAGGGTTGCGCTTTCACCTGCGCCAATCGCCGTGGTGCCACCCGTACGGAAGTCGGTCACGTCGATCGACTGGGTACGGTCAGCAGCGCCATCAATGGTGCTGGTGACGGTCATGATGACCTGGTCGCCTGCGCCATAATTGATATTTACCTCGAAGTTGTTATCGGTGAGGTCCGTATCGGTATCGGTCGCCCAGTAGTTGTTGTCGGTGATGGCAAAGTTGTCAAAGCCGTTCACGGCAACGAGGGCTTCACCAGATCCTGCGGCAGCAAGATCGCCGAACTCGATGGCGACATCGCCACCATCACCCAGCAGCTGAATGCCGTTGAAGTTGGTGGAAGATGCGATACGGTCGATCTCGTCACGCAGTTCGGTGAATTCGTCGTTCAGGAAGCCGCGTTCGGTATCGGACAGGTTGCCCGAAGAAGACTGAACAGCCAGCGTCTTCATGCGAACCAGAATGTCATCGATGGTTGCCATGCCGCCATCAGCGATCTGGAGCATCGAGTTTGCCTGGCCAACGTTAACGGTTGCCGTTTTAAGGGCCTGGGTGGTTGCGTTCAGACGTGCACCGATCGCCATGGAAGCGGCATCGTCACGTGCAGAAACAACACGGGTACCAGAAGACAGTTTCGACAGCGAACGGGTCGCCATCTCGTCAGATGCGGAAAGGTTACGGTGCGCAACGTTCGCAGCGTAGTTCGAAATGATATTGAGAGCCATATTGTAACTCCTACATGGATAGCTCTGGTGGACATGTCCACCAAAAGAGTCTGGCAAGCGCCAGTGCTGCAATTGCAGCCTGCACAGTCATCCTGACTGCACCAAGCAAAGCCTAGCTTTATCATGCTATACTTAAGGTTGATGTACTGTCTACGAAAAAATTAAGTAACCCTTAACAGTCACTTTTGATCATTTAATCATGAAAATGAAAAAGGGGGCGGTTATGACCGCCCCCTTTGTAAGGTCGATTACGACTAAGTGCGATGTTATCCCTGAAGCAGACGCAGAAGGTTCTGCGGCATCTGGTTTGCCTGTGCGAGCATGGCCACACCGGACTGAACCAGGATCTGCTTGGATGTGAAAGCAGTCATTTCCGCAGCCACGTCAAGGTCAAGCAGGGTGGAACGTGCCGATTCAGTGTTTTCTTGCGTGGACGCAAGGTTCTGACCAGCAAAGTCCAGACGGTTCTGATAGGTGCCGATATTGGCGCGCGCGCGTTGCAGGTCGTCAATTGCGCGTCCGATAACTTCAACAGCACTTTGTGCATTTGCAGCAGTATCGATCGCGTTGTCGGTAAGATCTGCAATAGAGTCCTGTGTGCCGGCGGAACCGGACCCAAGAGTCTCAGAGTCGACTGCGGTAAACGAAATTGCCAGGCGATCATTTGCCGTATTGCCAGCGCCGACCTGGAAGTCAACGGTTTGTTGCAATTTCTGCCCGTTGTCAGCCGCCATAGTGACGACGTTGCCAGCAGCAGAGTCAAGGCCCGAGCCATTGAAGTCTGTGTCGGTGCCAAAGTCGGATGCGCCGGTGTTATCAGCGCGGATTGCCGCAACCGAAGCTGAGAAATTGGTATTGACCGTGAATGTCAGGCCAAGTTCATCGAAGTTCAGTGTCGCATTCTCACCGGCGCCGATCGCAGTCGTTCCACCCGTGCGGTAATCGGTGATATCAATCGACTGGGTGCGGTCAGCAGCGCCATCAATTGTGCTGGTGACGGTCATAATGACCTGGTCGCCTGCACCATAATTGATATTTACCTCGAAGTTGTTATCGGTGAGGTCCGTATCGGTGTCGGTTGCCCAGTAGTTGTTGTCGGTGATGGAAAAGTTGTCAAAGCCGTTCACCGGGACGAGGGCTTCGCCACCCTGACCTGCGGCAAGGTCGCCGTATTCAAGTGCAACGTCACCACCATCACCGAGCAACTGAATGCCGTTGAAGTTGGTGGAGGAGGCGATACGGTCGATTTCCTCACGCAGCTGAACGAATTCGTCGTTCAGGAAGCCGCGTTCGGTGTCCGACAGGTTGCCGGACGATGCCTGAACGGCCAGCGTTTTCATACGCACAAGGATGTTGTCGATGGTTGCCATGCCGCCATCTGCAATCTGCAGCATCGAGTTGGCCTGGCCGACGTTAACCGTTGCCGTTTTAAGCGCCTGTGTCGTTGCATTCAGTCGGGCGCCAATCGCCATCGACGCTGCATCGTCACGTGCGGAAACAACACGGGTACCAGAAGAAAGCTTTGCAAGCGACCGTGTCGCCATCGTGTCCGAATTGGTCAAGTTGCGATGGGCGACGTTCGCTGCATAGTTGGAAATAATATTGAGAGCCATTTTTTTCCTCCTACACGGATAAGACTGAATGGCCCGGCCATTCGATCTCTCGGCTACATTGCCTTGTGGAACATCAAAGCAATGCGCGTGCCAGTTATGCTAGGCAAAAATTACAGGTCATGCTGCACGGAGTATTTCTCGTTCGGCAGAATATGCTGCCAGGCGACCTGACGGCCGGTATCGACAAGAATGGGGGCGCGCAAGTTGGTTGACATCGTGATGCCCTGGCCACCCGGTGCGCTGCGGATCGTCACAACCATCAGAATGGCCATGTCCGCGCTGTCAATCGCCAGGCTTTTTTGCGCATTCGTAAGGTCTTTTTCAGCATAAACGCCGCTTTCCATATTATAGGGTGCGACGATGAAGGACAGATTGGCGTCCGTCAGGCTTTGATACAGTTTGAACTGATCAAGCGACGTGTTCGGGATATTCGCCAGACCGAAGACATGATGTTCAGGAAAGCCAAGAAGGCCAACCGGCATATAAATGCCCTTGTCCCAACTGAATTCGATATCGCCAAAGCGTGTTTCCACTGTGACGGATTCAGGTGTTCCGTTTTCGGCGACGTTTTCGGTATCCATTCCCGTTATACTCCGGCGGTCGAAAAGTTCTGTCTGCTTGCACGTTATGCGCTATTAAGCGGACAAAACAGTTAAAGAAGCAATTAAATATCGAGGCCCAGCCCCCATTAACATGCTTGCAATGGCAGGTCAGAATTCAAAAGACGCTTCAGGCAAGATATCAGAAAGATCGCATTCTTTCAAAAACTTGCAATTGAATGTTCCCCCGAATTCCCCCGTCATCTCAAAGAACAACTGCACTTTTCGAAACCTTTGCCACCATCCGTGAACCCGGAATGATCGCCCGGATGCCGTGAAACAGTGCCATGTTTTCGAAAATAGCGGTTGTCATCACATTCATGTTAATGAGGTCTGACCCGTTGAATAATCAACGCAAATAGTTAGCCAAAGATAAATCTGACGCCCGCGAAATGGCAATAAAGCTTGCCTGCAGGGCAGTTTCATACTGCGACAGTTCGGCAAGGGTCAGCGGCACGTCAACAGTTTCAATGTCACTGATCGCCTGGGCAGCAAAAACCTTGAAGTCCTGATGGCGCGTTTCAAACCGTTCGACATTGGCGATATCAAGCCCGATCTGGCCCTGAACATTGGGCAGATCGTTGATGGCTTCGTTGATAAAGCCGATCGCAACCGTCATTGCATCTTGATCTTCGGTGCCGGCTGCAATGCCAAGCCCCTGGATCAGTTTCTGGAATGCCGGATTGTCGGCCAGAATACCGTAAGAGACGTTGTATTGTTCATCGACACGCACTTCGAGGATTTGCTTGTCGCCGTCATAATAATCGGCATCCGGACGCGGGTTCGGGATCTTTTCCATCCCCAGTTTGGTCAGGAAATCACCCGCACCGCTTTCGGTGATCGTGATTGTCCCGTTGCCGACATTTTCGATATTGAGCAACGGATTGCCTTCACCGCCAAAACCGCGCAGCGATGCAATCGCGCCATTGGTCGTGACACTGTTGATGGCATCGAGAATATCGTCAATGTCATCGGTCGCAGCGTTATAGTTGACGTTGGTTGTGACACTGTTGCCATCAACATCGGTGCTGACGATCTGAAGCTGTCCGGTGGTAACGCCAAGTGCGGCAAGGGTCGTCGTGCCGGTCAGCGCAACGTCAAGATCGCTCATATAGTTGTCCGGCGCGCCGATCTTGTCGATATCGACAGCCGGATCTTCGGAACGGCCACCGGCAAACAAATAGCGCCCGTCAAGATTGGTATTGAGCAGGTTGGCGATCTGCTGCAAGGCCTGTTCGGCCTCGTCCATGATGTTGACGTCGTCGGCCTGCTGGGCCGAACTTGCCTGAATAAGCAGCGTCTTCATCTGGGTTGCAATTTCCAGCATGCTGTCAACAGCTGTTTCCATGCTTTGCAAACGCAGCTTGGCCTGTGTCGTGTTGCGCAGATACTGCTCGGTACGGGTATATTCGCCCTCAAGATTGAGCAGGCGCTGTGCACTGTCGGCAATACCGGCATAGTCGCGCGATTTATAACCGCTCGATGCCTGGTTCTGCAAATCCGTTACCTTGGCCGCGTTCCGGATCGCCAGATCCGACAACAAGGTATGGTTTGTATAGGTTGCGACACGAGATACCATGATATCCTCACTTCATAAGCCGCAGTTTAAACTGCATTGAGCAATGCATCAAACATTTCATCAACCGTAGAGATCACCTGGGCTGATGCTGTATAGGCGCGCTGGAAGATGATGAGGTCTGACATCTCTTCATCAAGGTTGACGCCTGCTTCGTTCTGGATGCGGGTGCTCAGATCCGTGACCAGTCCGGACTGGAATTCATAGGAGCTTTCAGCCACCTTGGTCTTGGTCGCAGCAGTTGCAACGATGCCGGCTGCATAATCGGTCAGCGACGTGCGTTCACCAGACAGACCGTCGGTTGCTTCGAAATCGATATCGGTGCGTTCAAAGGTGTGGCTTAGCGAAAGGGCCGCGCTGTTGTCGCCTTCATGGACACCGAACTGAATGCCAAGCCCAAGCACCGTGGTCAGGGCGTCCGCATTCGGCAGGCCGCTGTCGGTGAAATAGAATGCATCGCCATCGGCATCGGTGACGCTAAGCTTGTAGCCACCGATCTGGCTGTCAAACACGACTTCGGCGGTAATGTTGTTATCGGTCAGGGTCGCGCTGTTATTGATCGCATCGGCGATATCCTGAAGCGAAGATGTGCTGTCATAGGTGATGTTGACATCGGTGAACTCGCCACTGACCGTAAGGGTATAGTTCAGGGGCGGCGGCACCAGCGGACCTAGGTTGGGAATGGCATTGTCGGGATTGACCACTGCGGTCGTGGTTTCATAGGTGTCGGCATTCATCTGACCGCGCACAATACGTGACGGGTCGTTCTGAATGGCCGAGGAAACGCTCATATTCCCGGAAAGGTTCGGCTGGTCCTCTGTCAGGCCAAGCTTGCTTGACAGGGTACCGGAATCGGTAACCGTCAAGTTGGCGTTATATTCAATGACAAGACGATAGCGATCACCATCCTCGACGATAAAGGCTGTAGACTCTGAATCCGCGACAGTCATGCCGGCCCCCTGCAGGGCCGTACGGATATTGTCACGGATGTCTTCAAGGGAATCAGTTGCCGTGTAATTGACGGTGACCCCGCCAACCAGCACGCCGGACCCTGCCGAGATCGTAAAGGAATTGGCCGTAATATTCAGCGCGTCGGTCGAGCTGCGTTGTGCGGACGTCGTAATGGTGTCCGATTGCTTGACGGTCGCGATAAAGTCGTTCAGGCCGAAATAGTGCGACATGCCCTGTTTGCGACCGTCACCGGTGGTGATCTGACTGTCCATTTCGTTGATGGCAACACGGTTGCCATCTGTGCCTTCGATGACAAGCTTGTTGTCAATCAGCGACGCCGTCAGATAGCTGCCTGCATCAGAGTTGTTGATGGCATCAATAATACCCTGAACTGTCGCCGGGGTCGTCGGCAACGCGATATCGGCCCAGCTGTCACTTGCGACAAGCTGCCCGTCGGCATCCAGTGCCGCCACGCGAAACGCACCGGTTGCAGTCAGCGGATCACTGGCTGCGACGATGCGGTTACCGGAAAGGTTGGCCGGGGGCGGGAATGCGGTGCCTTTGTTATGCTCTTCATTCAGGGCATCACGCAATTCGCCGGCAAGTTCGTTCACCTGATCGTTGATGGCCGGGATTTCAGCATCACGCATTTCAAACAGACCCTTCAGCGTACCGGTACGCAGGGTGTCTGTGATGTCTTCACCATTTAGGGTGATACCGGAGCCACCGGTTCCAGGTTCGAAGCCGGCCGTTTGGGTAAAGGTCAGTTTGTTGGGCGTGCGATCAAGCAGGGTATTTGCACCCGCAGCCGAATAAATCACCATCGAACCGTCGCTGCGGCTAAACGTGGTGATGTCAATGATCTTGGATAGCGCGTTGAGTTTCTGGTCGCGCTGGTCTTCAAGCTCGGTGGTCGGCTGTCCAAGGTTCTTGAGGCGGATGATGCCGGTATTCAGATCTGCAATCTGACTGAGCAGCGTATTGGCGGAATTGACCTCGTCCGTGATCTGGTCGTCGATGTCATCGCGCATATCCTGAAGCTGACTTGACAGCTTCTCGAAGGATTCAACAACCTGAATGGCGCTTTCGATGGCCTCGATCCGGGGTGAGTTCTGGTCCGGGGTGACACCAAGCTGTTCAAACGCGTCTGCAAGATCGTTGATGCGCTGACTGATCGCTGCATCAGACTGAACCGTGCCAAACAGCGTCTGGACACGCTGGAAAAACTCGTAGCGCGCTTCTTCACGACCGGCTTTGCCCAGTTCACCGCGAACTTCGCGCAGAAGGCCTTCATTGACGTTGCGATAGATGTCGGCGATCTGGGACCCGGCACCCGTGCCATCGAGTGTCAGGGTTTCCTGCCCGGCAATCTTTTTGGAATAGCCTTCGGTATTCACGTTCGAAATGTTCGAAGACGTGATGGCTATGCGTGCCTGGGCCGTGTTGAGGCCGGAAATCGCAGTGTTGAGTGCCTGGGTCAGTGACATGATACGCGCCTTTACACTTAGAGCGTTTCATTGACGCTGTATGCGCCGCCGGATTTGTTTAACGTACGCCCGTAACCGCCAAGCGATGCCTTGCTGGTTTTCGCCGACCGGTTATAGGTGGTGCAGTCTTCCTTGGCCTTGTCATTTACAGCGCGGACAATGGCCTGAACGACACGTTCATTGGTGGCCTTGGCTGCCTGGAGTGCCGTCATGTTGCGACGGGCGGCTTCCTGGAACTCGGCTTGGAGTTCACGCAGTTCAGCGCGGTCTTCTTCGGGCATGGCACGAAGTTCTTCACCGCGGCCGCGCAATTTCACGACCAGCTGCTCATACTGCATCGACAGGGCAGATTTTTCCGACAGGAACTGCTCATATTCGCCGCGTGACAGCGTCCGCAGCCCCGTGGTTTCACGTTCCAGCAGGGACATGAGGTCATAGGTGACGCTTTTCAGTTCTGTAACCAACTCTTGAGTGGTCATTTTTTACCCCTCCTGGATTTTGAGGATCTCGCGTGTGACAGCATCTGCAATTCCGATGCCACCTGCGCGGGTCATTTCTTTGGCATATTCATCAACCAGCATGGAGCGCATCATCGTTTCGCCGTGACCACCACCAAACATTTCGTTGGTTTCGATCCCGGAAAACATGTGGCTCAGCATCTGGCCGAGGAACATGGATTCAAATTCTTCACCGGCTTTGCGGGCTTCGGCTTCGGTCTTGATGTGACCATCCGTAAGCGAATTCATCCGCGCGGCCATATTGTTCTGGGTGCCGTATTGTGCGCTGGCCTGGGCCTGCGCCATCAGGGCAGTTGCGCCGTCGGTCATCATCACATCACCTCGATTTCGGCCTGAAGGGCGCCCGACGTCTTGATCGCCTGCAAGATGGTGATCATGTCGCGCGGCCCGACGCCAAGGCTGTTAAGGCCATTGACCAGTTCCTGAAGACTGACACCGCCATCCATGATGCCAAGCTGGTTGTCTTCGCCTTCGTCAACCGCAACATTGGTGCGATCAACCGTCTGGGTGGTGCCGGTTTGCGAGAAGGGCGACGGCTGGGACACCTGCTGGGTTTCGGTGACCCGGATGGTCAGATTGCCCTGCGCAATGGCAACGCGGTTGATCCGGACATTTTCGCCCATGACAATGGTGCCGGTATTTTCGTCAATCACCACGCGGGCAATCTGGTCGGGTTCAACACGCAGCTGTTCGATATCGGTCAGCAGCGAAACCACATTCTGATTATAGCGTTCCGGGATGCTCAGCCGCACGGTGCCCGGATCGCTCGGGCGGGCGGCAACTTCGCCCAGATAGGCATTAATTGCATCTGATACGCGGCGCGCAGTCGTGAAATCAGGGTTGCGCAAGACAACAGATATGTCCTGCATGGAGTTCAGGTTGAAATCGATTTCGCGTTCAACAATACCGCCATTGGCGATGCGGGCCGAGGTCGGAACACCTTTGACAACCGTTTCGGCATTGCCGCCGGCCGAAAAGCCGCCAACCGCCAGATTGCCCTGGGCAACGGCGTAAACTTCGCCATCCGCACCAACCATCGGGGTCACAAGAAGTGTACCGCCCTGAAGGCTTTCAGCCGTGCCAATTGCACTGATATTAACGTCGATGCGCGATCCCTGACGGGAAAATGGCGGCAGGGTCGAGGTTACCATAACAGCTGCGATATTGTCAGAATCAAGGTCGTCGATCTGATCGCGCACATTGATGCCAAGACGTTCAAGCATGGCCACAAGGCTCTGACGGGTGAAGTCGGCATCGCCAAGATCATCACCGGTGCCGTTCAGGCCAACCACAAGGCCGTAACCAACCAGCATGTTGTCACGTACGCCTTCGAAATCGGCGATATCCTTGATACGTGACTGGGCCTGTGCAGGTGCAGTGCCAAGCTGCAAGACGGCGAACAAGCCAAGTGCGACGACCATTGTCGCTTTGCGTGCTGTTTTGCCAAGACCTGTGATCATATTCTCAATTCCGCTTTGACGTGGGATGCAACTGCATCCGGCAAATGGTGCGATTGAAGATGTGAACCGCGTTTGTCAGCTGTTTTGCGAAAATCATGCCAAGTGAGGCTTTCCGCGCGCTATCGGACCAAGCCCGCAGAAAATGGCGGCAAAACATGTCCATATGCAGATATGGGCCTGCGCCGGTGCGATTGTTTCGTCCAACCCGGCATTTTTTTCCCGTTGCGCGCGTCCCGCGATTGAGGGAGACTCCACGTTTCCAGTGAACTGAACGGTAAACGGTTATGTTCAGTCTGGCGAACAGGGCGGGCAAAGCCGATATGGCAGAAACCGGGTGCCTGTTTGCGATAGTGAATATGATCTTACCACAACGAGACGGATACGGGTCATGAAGGTTAGCGGATCCAAAGCAACCGGGACGAGCGGAACATCACGCAAAAAGGCGTCAGGGTCATCTGGCGGCAGCGGTTTTGCCGATACCATGCGTTCGCTTGACTCGTCGGGCGATGCCGGCGGTTCTGTCGGTGTCCACAGTACGGGCAGTGTCAGCGCCCTTGATGCCCTGCTTGCGCTTCAGCAAAGCGGGGATGCATTGGACTCCCCGCGCAAGGCCGCCGTGCTGCGTGCCAAAAGTCTGCTGGAACAGCTCGAAGCTGTTCGGGACGGTTTGCTAAGCGGGGCGCTTTCTGGTCCGCGTCTCAAGCAACTTGTCGGTCTGATGGATCAACAGCGCGAAATGATTGATGATCCTGAACTTTCCGCGGTTCTCGACGAGATTGACCTGCGGGCACGGGTCGAACTTGCAAAACTTGAGGTTTCAGGCCTGATCTGACTGTTTAATTTACAGTATTTTTCAGCTGAAAATCGCAGTTTTCTGCCCGTTTGGTGGCAATTTACGATTTATTTGTTCAATCGGCTTGCACCACCCGCTGGCTCCCTCTATATTGCCGCGCGATCGATGAGTCCTGTATAGAGGGCATACATGACTATCACACTACCACCTGACTATCGTCCTGCTGAGGACGAAGAGTTCATGAACCCGCGCCAGCGGGAATATTTCCGGCAGAAACTTCTGACCTGGCGGGCAGAACTTCTGCACGAATCTTCGGAAACATTAGCGAACCTGCAAGATGGCGGGCTGCAAGAACCTGACCTGACCGACCGTGCGTCGGCTGAAACGGACAGGGCGCTTGAGCTTCGCACTCGTGACAGGGCGCGCAAGCTTATTTCAAAAATTGATGCTGCTTTGCGTCGAATTGAAGACGGGTCATATGGTTACTGCGAAGAAACCGACGAGCCGATCAGCTTGAAAAGACTTGAAGCTCGTCCAATTGCAACCCTGAGCATTGAAGCCCAGGAACGCCACGAACGGATGGAGCGCACGCGTCGCGACGACTGATCGCGCCGGGTGACCAAAAGATCAGGAGCCGCAAAGTCGGCCCTTACCATGTAACATCATGGTCTTGTGGGAGATTACTGGTTAGGGATAACCAAATTCAAAAGCCCGGCCCTTTGGCCGGGCTTTTCCCGTTTTTGAACCGGACACAAAAAAAAGACCGCCGGTAAGGGGCGGTCTTTTTGGATGTCGTGGTCGTCTTTTATATCCTGTCTGACAGGAACCCGGGAATGCGGATCAGACAGGGATCATAGACGCTGCCTTAGAACGGCAGAATGATATCAAGCACTTCGCTGCCATAGCGCGGCTGCTGGACATCGGAAATGGTGCCGCGTCCGCCGTATGAAATGCGGGCTTCGGCGATCTTGTCATAATTGACTTCGTTGGCCGAACTGATATCGGCAGCGCGGATGACCCCGGCAATCTGGACTTCACGAACTTCGCTGTTTACCCGGATTTCCTGACGCCCGTGGATGACATAGTTTCCGTTGGGCAGGATCTGGATCACGATGGCTGCAACGCGAAGATCGATGGCTTCGGTTCGGTCAAGCGACCCGGTACCACGGTTGGACGTGTTGCTGTCCATATTGAACATGTTGCTCGGATCGATCGTCTCGGGCAGAACTTTGGTGAATTCGGACTCAAGCCCGAACAGGTTCGGCACTGCCAGGTCTTCGCTGTTGGTGCGCGACCGGGTTGTGGTGTTGGCCAGTGCCGCACTGTCAGACATGTCGACAACAACGGTCAGGATGTCGCCAACCTGATTGGCGCGCTGATCCTTGAAGAATGACCGTGCCCCGGCCCGCCACAGCGAGTTCGGGTTGCTTTCGGCAAGTTGCGGTGCAGGCATCGGCAGGCTGACCGGACGATAGCTTTCCGACTGGGTCGGATTGTCGATCGAGGACAGCTTCGGCGGTTCGCCGACTTCCGAAAGACGTTTCATCGCATTGCAGCCCGAAAGCAGCGCTGTTGCGCCGATCAGGCCGGTGACAAGCGCAAGGCGCCGCCAAGAATTCTGTGTGGTTTTACTAGGCATGAGGTCCTCCTGGGTTCCTACGCCTATTTACGCAAGGATCATGCCAGTTCGCATGCCCTGATCTGGGAAAAGCTTGCCGGGTGGTGCAGGGACAACGGGGCAGTAGACGACGGGACGGGGAGTGCGGAGCAGGTGCGCCCTATTGCGACATGGCGGGCAGGGCGCGGACTTCGTTTTCGGCAACAACTTCAACCTGGATGGTTTTGTTGCTTGATTGATTGACCACGCGGATCACGTCCCCTTTTGACCCGTTTTCAAGCGCCTTGCCGCGTGCGGTCAATGACATGTTGGCCGTGACCAGCCGGATGGTGACCAATGCACCGCGGCGCACCAGGATCGGATTGGTCAGATCGCGGAACAAAAGTGGCTCGTTCGGTGTGCCGGCCCGCACAACTTCCTTGCCGATCACATCATTGATATCGCGGATCGCCCCGGACGGAACGCGTTCGGATCGGAAATCACGATATTCGACCTGGTCGGGACGAATGATCTGGCCGCGTGACACCGGTTCGACCAGAACCGGCACGGATGACAGCGGGTAATATTTGCCGCTGATGCGATATGTGCGTTGCTGGGCGGTTTGGGCGGCCGCCGTGACGCTGGCAACAAAACGCTGGGTGCGCGAATTGACTTCAAGTGCGGTCACATCAACATTGTTCAGCGCATCAACCGGCAGATGGATCTGGAAATTCTCGCTCGACAGGTCAACCGTGAACGGGCGCTGGATGCCATGGTCAACCAGGGCGATTTCAACCGCATCGCGGATTTCATCAATGGTGATGATCTGGCTTGCGCGTGTTACCAGAACCTGATCGGCGGTGGTGCGCGGACGCCAGTTGATGTTGTGGCGCTGGGCGATGCCATAAAGCCAGCGGTAATCAAGAACAACCTGCTTGCCCGGTTGCGGCGCATGGGCAACGGCGATATCGGCCTGTTGCGGATCAATGCCGGTAAACAAATCCCCCAGCGTCACATACTGTCCTTCGACCAGCGCATCTGGTTTCAGAAGGATGTTGGCTTCGAGTTGCTGGCTGTTATTGCGCGAATTGCCACCGTTCGAGGATTGCGCAAAGGCCGTCCCGACCGGAACAATAAGCGACATAATCGCGAGCGAGAGGATTATTTTCTTTATTTTCATGCGCCTAGGGTCAGGGCCTGTTTGTTTTCGTGTGACAGTCAATCAGGTTTGCGCTGACTTAAAAAGCAAAACCGCAAAAAAGATATGAACTTTTGGGATCTTGCGACCAGTCAACCCGTACCGATCCGACCGGCTTTGAAGACAGCCATTATGTTTGAAAACCCGGTTTTGTGCCGTATTCGGGGCGTGGCCGGGCAACGTGCCAAGGCTTGCAAACATAACGGTTGCCATTGCATCGGATGGCATCGGATCTTGCCACTATAGCATGGAACAGTATACGTGGCGTAAATACAGTTTGCGCAAGTACGCGATGGATCAGACCGCGACTTGCGCACACAAACTGCATTACCGATATCGCGAAATTAACGCAGGTTACTGACTGCGCTCATCATTTCGTCGGTCGTGGAGATGGATTTGGAATTCATTTCATAGGCACGCTGTGCCTTGATCAGGTTGGTGATTTCCTGAACCACGTTGACGTTCGATGATTCAAGATATCCCTGCTGGACCGTGCCATATCCGACATCACCCGGTGCGCCGGTATTGGCCTGACCCGATGCCTCGGTTTCAAGGAAAAGGTTGTCACCCAGCGCATCAAGACCGGCCGGGTTGATAAAGGTCGCAAGCTGGATCTGACCCAGATTGGAAAGCGCGACCTGACCATCGATCTCGGCATAGACTTCGCCGTTGGTATTGATGGTTACGGATGTTGCGTTGCTGGGCACGGTGATGCCGGGCTGAACCGCATAGCCATCCTTGGTGACCAGTGCGCCATTGGCATCAAGTTTCAGCGTACCGTCACGGGTATAGGCGGTTTCACCACTTGGCAGGTCGATCTGAAGATATCCGCGGCCCTGAATGGCGATATCAAGTTCGTTTTCCGTCAGGGTCAAAGTACCCTGACCCATATAGCGGCCGATTGCCGCGGTCTTGACACCCAGACCGACCTGGACGCCGGTGGGCACGATGGTGCCGGTATCAGATGACGGCGAACCGGCACGGCGCAGATCCTGATACAGCAAGTCCTGGAATTCGGCGCGCTGGCGTTTATAGCCGGTGGTGGTCATGTTGGCGATGTTGTGCGATGTGACGTCCACGTTGGTGGACTGGGCCTGCATCCCCAAAGCACCGATATCAAGTGACCGCATCTGTCTTCTCCTTGGCTTGCGCTGTTTGTGCGCTTAATTTCCGTAAAAGGGGTTCAGCGACCGGATCAGGCGCGAACATCCCCGAGTTTGCTGATCATGTTACGCATGCGCTCGTTCTCGCTTTCAAGAGAGCGGGTAACAGACTGATAGGTCCGCAAAACGTCGATCATCTGTGTCATGGCGCTGATCGGATTGACGTTTGATTTTTCAAGTGCGCCCTGAACAATGCCGGCATTGTCGACCTGTTCGATGGTGACTTCCTGGTCATCGCCAGCCTGCAGGCTGGGGGCACGATAAAGGGTGTTTCCGGTAACCACCATGCGCTGGACGTTATCAACCGATACGACCTGCAATTTGCCGATCTGGCCGATATCGGTCGAAACGGTGCCATCGCCCTTGATTTCAATCTGGCCATCCGCCTGATTGAAGAAAAGCGGCTGACCGGCATCGCTCAGAACAGGATAGCCGTCATTGGTGATCAGCTGCCCGCCCGGATCCAGCGTGAAATTGCCGTTGCGCGTATATTGAACGCCCGACGGGGTTTCGACGGCAAAGAACATGTCCGGCTGGCTGAGTGCGACATCAAGCGGGCGGTTGGTATGTTCAATATTGCCGACCGTTGTATTGCGATATTGGGAAATGTCCTGAACAAGGGAAATTTCACGTTCGCCGCGGAACGGAGCGTCTTTGTTTTTCGCAATCCAGTCGGTGAACATCATGCGCTCTTCTTTGTACCCGGTCGTGTTCATGTTCGCCAGGTTCTGCGAAATGTTGTTCATCATGCTGCGAAGTGTCTTCTGACGAGACAGCGCGATATATGAAACGTTTTCCATAGTCAGTATCCCATTTGGGGGCAGTGATTTGCCCAACACAAATGCGAAAGCCGTGCCAGAGTTATTAAGTATATGAAAACAAACAATTAAATTTGAATTCGGCATTTGTTGCCGGGGTGGATTTCACCATGTCTGGCAGAAACTGCCGTGATCAGGACGACAAGCAGGGACAAAGTTTTCCGGGTGGCCGCGCGGCAGTTCTTTCCGGTGTCGCCCGGACGTCGCCCGGAAAGGGGCAGGAACGGGGTCGGGAACGGTATTTTGTTTATCCGGGCCCGCTCAAATCAGCAGGAACGCATGCCCATATTGATGGTAGCGGTCAGATGGTGCGGCCAGATGGCGCGGTAAGACTGCGCGGTTCGATGGGCCCGGTGTCGCGTTGGGCGACCGAACGCGTGTGTGATTATGGCATCCTCCCTTACGGCATCGTGGTCGATTGGTGGTCCTATGGTCGCCATCAGGTCATCGGGCTCCCGGGCTGGATGGCATGGATTGTTGGTCGGTATGCTTGACCTTTTGGCGATGGCAGTGACCGATCGGCAAATTTCACCTGATGACGGCTTTGGAAAGCGAAATGACAAAGCCGAACCATGGGGCCAAACCGTGATGCAACTTACGGTCTAAGCTATGGGAAACGAAACGGATTTTTAACGTGATAGCGTTATGGCTGGTATTCCGGCACAGTGTTTGCTGGATATAACGGCATAACTTCAAGCGCAGGAATTTGCGAAGCTATGGGCGACGACGTCGACGAAATCGATATGGATGAAGGTGGCGGTGGCCGCAGCAAGAAGATGCTTGTTGTGGTGATCCTGCTTGTGTTGCTGCTTCTTGGTGGTGCGGCTGCGGCCTATTTTACCGGGCTGCTTCAGCCGGTGATTGATATGCTGACCGGCGGTGACGGCGCGCAGACCGAAGAGGTGATTTCTGAAGATTCCATCGAAGAAGCACCGGGCGTTCCCGAGAATGTCGGCTTTGTGGATTTGCCGGAAATTCTGGTCAACCTCAATACTGGCGCAGGCAAGCAAAGCTATCTGAAGATTCGTGTCAGCCTCGAAGTTGCCGATCAGGCAATGCTGCCGCAGGTCGAACAGATGATGCCGCGCATTGTTGACAATTTTCAGGTCTATCTTCGGGAATTGCGGCCCGAAGATCTGTCGGGCTCCGAAGGCATGTTCCGGTTGCGTGAAGAATTGCTGATCCGGGTCAGTGCGGCGGCAAAGCCTGCAAAAATTAACGACGTTCTGTTTAAGGAAATGCTGGTACAATAAGCCTGTACCGGCGCGAATGCCAAAATCAGGAAGCAATCGCTGATGGCTGATGAAGAAGATGATGATGCACTCGCCGCTGAATGGGAAGCCATGGCGGGTGGAGATGACGAGGGTGGAGACGACGGCGGCGAGGATATGGCCGCCGAATGGGAATCCATGCTCGGCGATGACGATGAAGACGACGGTGGCGGCGATGACATGGCCGCCGAAATGGGCGGCGGTTCTGCGCGTGTTCTGAACCAGGACGAAATCGACAGCCTGCTTGGCTTTGACGATGGTTCTGGTGCGGGTGACCAATCGGGCATCCAGGCGATCATCAACTCGTCGATGGTGGCCTATGAACGTCTGCCGATGCTCGAAGTCGTCTTTGACCGCCTTGTGCGTATGATGTCGACATCGCTTCGTAACTTCACATCCGACAACGTCGAAGTGTCGCTTGATAACATCCTGTCGCTGCGTTTCGGTGATTATCTGAACTCGATCCCGCTGCCTGCGATGCTTGGTGTGTTCAAGGCGGAAGAATGGGACAACTACGGGCTTCTGACGGTTGACTCGGCCCTGATCTATTCGATCGTGGACGTGTTGCTGGGCGGGCGTCGCGGTACGGCGGCAATGCGTATTGAAGGCCGCCCCTATACCACGATTGAACGCAACCTTGTCGAACGGATGATCCATGTGGTCCTTGGGGACCTTTCGGCTGCGTTCGATCCGCTAAGCCCGGTGACCTTCCGGTTTGAACGACTTGAAACCAACCCGCGTTTTGCCACCATTGCCCGTCATGCCAACGCCGCCATCGTGGCCAAGTTGCGCATTGATATGGAAGACCGTGGCGGGCGGCTTGAACTGCTGATCCCGTATGCGACGCTCGAACCGGTTCGTGAACTTCTGCTTCAGATGTTCATGGGTGAAAAGTTCGGTCGTGACTCAATTTGGGAAAACCACCTCGCAAACGAACTGTGGCAAACCCATGTTAACCTGTTAGCAGTGCTGGACGAACAGGTGATGTCACTTGGGGATGTGCTCAATCTTGAAGTTGGCAACCGTCTGGTTCTTAATACCAGTCCGACCTCGCCGGTTGAGGTTCGGTGTGGCGATGTCCCGCTGTTCAAGGGCATGATGGGACGTAAAGGTGATCGTATCGCCATTCAGGTGCGTGATCGTGCGCGCATAACCGAGGAAGACAAGTGATGGACTTCGCGTTCTACCTGGATCTTTTGATGATCGTCCTGCTGGTGGTGACGATCGTCTATGCGATCATTTTGAACCGCAAGCTCGCGGCATTCCGCCGCAGCCGTGAAGACATGCAGAATTTCCTGACCGCCTTTAACGCGGCCAATGAACGGGCTGAAAGCTCGATCACCGCCCTTAAGGACATGGCGGAACAGTCTGGCGAAAAACTGCGCGAAAATATCGAAAAGGCCAGCGGCCTGAACGAAGATCTGAGCTTTATGGTCGATCGCGGCGAAAGCATTGCCAACCGTCTTGAAAAGGCTGCCAGTGACGCCAACGCGGTTCGCCGGTCCGGTGTTTCGGGGGCGGCGGCTTCTGCCAGTGCGGGGGCTGGTGCATCTGATGGCGCGCGTGCCGGCAAGTCTGGCGGTGCCGGGCTAGGGGGCATGATGGGCGGTGGTGCGGATCGTCCTGATGTGATTGATGATCGTGATCGTGATCGTGTCGGTGTTGAAACGCGCGCCGAGGAACTGGCTGCGCGCATGGTTGGCGAATTTGAACGCAGCGGCAATGCCATGACCGATCGTGAAGATGGATCGCGTCCGGCATCGGCTGGCAATGGTTCGGGAAGTTATGGCGACGGCAATGGCGGGTCTGATTTGTATGATCAGGACGAAGATGCCGGTCGTTCAGAGGCCGAGCGCGAGCTTCTCGCAGCCTTGCGCTCGGTTCGATAAGAGACGGAATTTGGCCGGGATTGCGGTTCCGGTCTTGAGATCATGACATTTCTTTATATCTAAAGAGTGATCGGTCATTCTGACAGAATAAAGATAGTTCGAGCGTGAAGGAGCATGGGCACAAGGTGCCGCATTGCTTAGGTGAATAGATGTCTGGTGTGCGTATCTTGCCATTGGTTGTCCTGGTTGGGCTGATGGTGTTGTCAATGCGGGTGGTAAACCTGTTTTCCGGCGGCGGGGAAGTTGCGACAACTTCTGAGTCACAGCCTGCTGGTGTCAGCATGGTCCAGATGGCACAGGCCCAGGCACCGGCACCGACCCCGGGCGCAACCCCGGAAGGCCAGGGGGCAGATGTGTCTGCTGCGGGTCCGGGGCTGGATGATCCGGCCGGACTGACGATGGAAGGAACCCCGCTTGAAGGTGAAGGCGGCCCGAACGATATCGCGCCGACCCTCGGTGGTGACCCGACCCTATTCACCCAGGAAGAGATTGATCTGCTTCAGAATCTGTCGGTGCGTCGTGGCGAGCTTGACCGCAAGGAACAGCGTCTTGATGAACGCGAAAGCCTGATTGCCGCCGCCGAAGCCCGGATCGATGCCAAGATCGAAGAAATGAAATCCTTGAAAACGGCCATCGAAGGACTGGTCGAAACCAAGGAAGCCCAGGAAGATGATCGGATCAAGAAACTGATCAGCGTCTATGAAAAGATGAAACCCAAAGACGCGGCCAGGATCTGGAACGATCTGGATATGGATATCCTGTTGCAGGTTGCCCTTGGCATGCGCGAAGCCAATACTGCGGCGGTTTTGTCGCAGATGACGCCGGAACGCGCGCGGGCATTGACAGCCGAACTGGCATATAAGCAAGATATCAATATGCTGCCATTGCAATAGGGCAAACGAGAAGACGTTGGGGTGGATCTTCGCCTGTTTCAAGTGAAGAACCAGCCAAAATTTCGAGAATAGTCAATGTGATGAGATGATTTGATCTCTGGTTAAAAACCTTGATTAACCAATATTAAATATGTACATCACGATTATTAGGGGCCTTGTCTGTATTCGTAGGAATATGCGGCAAGGGTGAGAGATCAGATAGCTGATGGAGTTGTGAATGGCCGTCGATCCGAATATGCCGATCCTGATTGTGGATGATTACAAAACGATGTTGCGTATCATCCGTAACCTTCTGCGGCAGCTCAACTTTACGAATATTGAAGAAGCGACCGATGGTAGCATGGCGCTTCGTAAGCTGCGTGAAGCTCCGTTCAGTCTTGTGATTTCCGACTGGAACATGGAGCCGATGACTGGCCTTCAGCTGTTGAAGGAAGTCCGTGCCGATGCCAAGTTGAAGGATATGCCCTTCATCATGATTACCGCCGAAGCCAAGACCGAAAACGTCGTTATGGCGAAAAAGGCCGGTGTCTCCAATTACATCGTGAAGCCGTTCAACGCTGAAACGTTGAAAGGCAAAATGAAAACGGTTATTGGCGATTTCTGATCAGGAGCGCGGGGCCTGTGTCCCGCGATACCGCTATGTCCAAAGCGTCCAAGGACGAACTCCGGAAGTTGCTTAACGATCTTCGTGCGCGCCTTGATGGTGACGATCTGAAGGTCGAGCAACTGTCTGATTTGATGGATCAGCTGTCCCGCTTTATGGGGGATGCGCCGTCCGACGATCAGAAACGTCTGTTTGGTGAACTTGATGAATTGTCGGGCATCATCCGCAAGATGAAGTCCGAAATCGCATCGCTTCGTCCCGATGACATCAAGGCCGAATATATCCCGAACGCCACCGATGAGCTTGATGCCATCGTGGATGCGACGGCCGGCGCCACGCATGAAATCCTTGACGCCATGGATGCGCTGGAAGAATTCGCCACGACCTTGCCGCCCGAACAGGCCAAAGTCGTTACCGATGCGACAATGCGTGTCTATGAAGCCTGTAACTTCCAGGACATCACCGGTCAGCGCACGACCAAGGTGATCAAGGCGCTGAAATCCATCGAAGAACGGGTTGAGGGTCTGGTGACCGCATTTGGCGACGAAATTGCCAAATATGCCGCGGCCAATCCAAAGCAGAAAAAAGAACCGGAAGGCGAAGAAGCATTGCTCAACGGGCCGCAGCTTGAGGGCAAAGGCGTTTCGCAGGCTGACATCGACGCGATGTTCAATTAAGTGGCGTTGACATGGCGGAGATAGAGGACGACGGACCAACACCACCATCCCCCCCTGCGAACGGGGCGGTGGCGCTGTTTCTGGCTCTCTATCTTTTGCTGCTCGCCTTCTTCATTCTGCTCAATACCATTTCGACCTTTGAAGAGGTCAAAACCCGCGAGGTGCAGGAAAGCCTTTCCTCTGCCTTTGCGGCCATCCTGCCACCAACCACCAGCCTGCAAACCGTGACCTCGATCGAAGGTCCGGTTGTTGCCGCCGAGGACGTGCAGGAAAAGCTTGGTCAATTGTTTGAGACCGCCATCAAGGTTGTCCGGGTTGAAGTCATTCAGCCCGGCAAACTGATGGAAATCATCATGCATGTCGATCAGCTGTTTGATCCCAATTCCATTCTGATCCGCGAACGCCAGGCAAGCTTTATGAAACAGCTTGCCGCGGTTCTGGCCGATGACGAAGGCTATGCCTCCTACGAGATGGAAATGGTGATGGGCAGCCAGATCGAATCAAAGGGCGTGATCGAAATCGACAACAATCTTCAGATCGCGCGGGCCGGATCGTTTGCCCGCGAACTGATTGATGTCGGCGCGCCCGAAGATCATCTTTATGTCGGCATTGATCCCGGGGCGGACCCGTTCATTGTCACATTCCGTTTCTTCTGGAATTTCGGCCCGAAAGAGCCGCCAACGCCGATTGAACGCACCAATGCCAATGGATCGGACCTGCCCGCCGGGTCGGGCAACGGCAACGGTTCGTCAAACGGTGCAGGCAACGGTGTGCCAAGCGGTACACCGGGCCAGATGATGATCCCGCCGAAAATGGCCATTCCGCTGCCGGGTAACAATCAGCCCGCCGTGAACCAGCCTATTCCGCTTGGACCGCAGGCCGGAGGAGGTGGCTGATGAGCGATGAAGTCAAAAAGGATACCGGACCCAACGGGCCACCGGTCTGGATGCTCAGCCTTGCGGATCTGATTTCGCTGCTGCTGACATTCTTTGTGATGCTGTTTGCCATGTCCAAGGTCAAGATCGACCGCTGGGACGAGGTTGTTGATGCGCTGTCGCAAAGCATCAAACCCGCCCCCAAGGAAGAAAATGACGAGCCGATGGCAAGTCTGAACATCCCGCGTGTTTATCGCAAACCGGCGATGAACCTTGATTATCTCAGTGCGGTGATTGACGACGCGATTGATGACAACCCGGTACTTGGCGATGCGCGCATGTCGCGCGATGCCGACAAACTGGTCATTTCCCTTCCTGGGGACATTCTTTTTGTTTCGGGCAGTTCGGATATGACCCCCAAGGCAAAGCAGGCCTTGTTCGTGCTTGGTGGTGTTTTGCGCAATATCGGCAACCGCATTGGTGTGCAGGGCCATACCGATCCGCGACCGCTGAGCGGGCGGGGGCAATATGCCTCGAACTGGGAACTGTCACTGGCCCGTGCCGGGGCAGTCGCCAACGAGTTGAAAAGATCGGGCTACACAGATTACATAAATATTTACGGATTTGCGGCATCAAGGTACGACCAGCTTCCGAAGCTGCTTGATGAAGAGGCGCGCTTTGTGATGGCGCGACGCGTTGATATTGTCATCGAGCCGCATGGTGGAAGCGGTATCGGAGGCACGTAAGTATGGCAAAATTTGCCGTGCGCGTCCTGCTGGCGGTTGTAGTCGCGACCACCACGGCAATGTTGTTGCCCGTTAGCGGAATGCGCCCTGCAATGGCCCAGGTAGTGGATCCTGTTATCATCCGCTCCGGGCTGCATAGCGGTTATGGACGAATTGTTCTGCAATGGAACAAGCCGGTCAATTACAGCGCTGAAATCATCGGCAACCAGCTTGTCGTGCGTTTCGACGAACCGCTTGTGGCATCCTTGCGCGGTGTTTTGAACCCGGTTTCCAAATATGTTTCGGACGGCTTTTTTGATCCGGATGGCCGGACCGTTGCCTTTGTGCTGAGTGACGATTACGAAGTGCGCGCCTTTAATGTCGGCAGCAACGTCGTACTCGATATTCTTGACAAGCCACAGGCTGCACCAGCCCCGGCCCCCACACCGCCAACCCGGCCCGGTCCCGATCAAACACCGCAAATCACCCCGGCCCCGGTCAGTCCGGTTGAAACCGTTGCGACCGAAAATACGGCACCGGCGGCATCAGATGCAGCGGCGAACCTTCTTGATGTGCGGGTCGGCCGCCATCCGACATTTTACCGGCTGGTATTTGACTGGCCGAACCGGACCGATTACGCCCTTGAGGGCGATCAGGGGGCGCAAACCATTGCCTTTGACGCCCCGGCGCGGATTGATGCCACCGGTCTGTCACGCCGTCTGCCCGAAGGTGTCCGCATCCGTCAGGCTGCCACCAACCCGCTTGATGTTGTGATTGAAACAAATCCGGCCCGCCCACTGCGCCATTTCCGGTCCGGTAACAAGGTTGTGGTCGATATCATGGGCGCGCAGCGCGCCCCGGCGGCGGAAACGGCACAGACGCGTCCGACAAACCAGACGCGCGGCAATAACACGGCAACCGGGACGGATGCGCCAGCCGCCCCTGCCGCACCAAACGCACCGGCACCACAACCTGCCACCCAAACCGCCTCAGAGAACGCGACAGGGACCGGCACAGCTACATCAGATACCGCCGAAGCCCCCGTCGAGGCACAGGCAGCCGATGCCGCACAGACCGCAACCCCGGGCGCAAATGGCGAACCACAACAACAGGCAAGCATTGGCGACCTGTCGGTAACGGTCGAGCAGACGACAACGGAAATGACCCTTGGCTTCCCGTTCGGGCAGCAGGGTGGGGCGGCTGTCTGGTCGCGCGCCGGGTTCCTGTGGATGGCCTTTGATGTGCGGGCAAATCTTGATCTTGATACTGTCCGTCAGGAAGCTGCCCAGATCATCGGCGTGATCGAACAGATCGACAGCCCCTATGCCACGGTATTGCGCATGACCATCCCTGACGGGATTGGCCTTTACACCACACGAACCCCGACCGGGGACTGGCGTGTGACCCTGCAACAGGGCACCATGCAGCCGGTTGAAAAACTTGGCCCGTCGATCGAACTTGATGACCAGACCCGGGCGCGCCTGATTGTGCCGCTTGAAGATGTCGGACCGATCATTCCGATCGATGATCCCGAAGTCGGCGATACCTTGCGGGTCGTGACCACCACGCAATCGGGTTACGGCATTGAAGTTGCCCTGCGCTATCCGGAATTTGAAGTTCTGCCATCGGTGCAGGGCGTGGTCGTTGCCCCGATGAATGAAAGTGTTCAGGTTGCTGATCGCGACGACGGGCAGGCGGTTATTGTGACCGCGGCCGATGGTTTGAACATTTCGCCCGAAGGCGCACGGTTGCTGGCATCGGCCACCGGGGTCCGCGCCAGCACGGGTGACGGGCGCGAAGGCCTGATCTTTGATCTGGATACCTGGCGCCGGGGCGGCCTTGACAATTTCAATAAATCGATCCGCAAGTTGCGCCGTGAAATTGCAGAAAGCGGGGATGAACACCGCAACAAGGCCCGGCTTGATCTGGCGCAGTATTACATGGCCAATGGCCTTGGTCCCGAGGCCGACGCGGTTGTATCGGCCATGGAAGGTGACGATCCGCTGATTGCCCAGAAATTGCAGTTCCGCGCCCTTAAGGCCGCGGTCAAGTTCCTGGATCGCGATTATGCCGAAGCGGCCCGGTTGCTTGAGGACGAGCGCCTGCGTGCCATACCGGAAATGAAGCTGTGGCGGGCGGTGACCCTTGCGGCCCTTGGTCGTCCCAACGAAGGGGCGCGGGACCTGCTTGAAAGTTTCCATATTCTTGATTTCTATCCGCCGGAATTGCTGTCACGGCTGGGGCCGCTTGCGACCGAACAGGCGCTTATTGTCGGCAACCCGGATGCGGGTATGGATCTGATTGAAAAGATGCTGGTGACCGACGGGCTATCAGAATCCAAAATCATGGATGTGCAGTATCTCAAGGGGTTCTTCGAAGAAGAAGCCGGCGAACTTGAACAGGCCGTCGCAACTTGGGACCAGGTGGCCGAAGGCGACAACCGCAAAGCCCGCGCCCATGCGATCTTTGACCGCACGGAATTGCTAATGCGCTTGCAGCGCCTGACGGTGGAAGACGCGATTGAACAGCTTCAGCAACTGCGTTTTGCATGGCGTGGTGACGGGTTCGAGATGGCGTTGCTCAAACGGATTGGTGAACTTCAGATCGAGAACAAGGATTTCCGCGACGGGCTGAATACGCTTCGTCAGGTGGCGATCTTCTTCCCGAACAAGCCGGTCGCGGCCGAGGCCACCGACCTGATGCACAAGACGTTTGAAAATCTGTACCTTGGCGAGGACATCAACAATATCTCGGCGATCAAGGCGGTTGCCCTGTATGACGAGTTCCGCGAATTGACCCCGGCTGGCGACAAGGGCGATGAACTGATCCGGCGTCTTGCCGATCGCATGGTGGATGTCGAACTGTTTGAACGCGCCGAAAGCCTTCTGGAACATCAGGTCGATTTCCGCCTTCAGGGGGTGGAAAAGGCCCGGGTGGGCGCGCGCCTTGGTCTTGTCTATCTGCTTGACAGCAAACCCGAAGAAACCATTCGCGTTATTGATAACACCGACGATCCGGCGATATCCGAAGAACTGGCAACCCAGCGCCGCCATCTTAAGGCGCGTGCCTTGCTTGATACCGATCGCGGGGCAGAGGCCATCGCATCGCTTGAGGGTGATTTTTCCAAGAATGCGGAATTGCTGCGCGTCGATTATTACCGCCAAACCCGTGACTATATGTCTGCGGCGGAAACCTTCCAGCGTCTGGTTGGCGATGATGAAAAAAGCCCGACCGGCGAAATCAATGACGAACGGGCGCGCTATCTTTTGAACTGGGCGGTCAACCTTGCCATGGCGGGGCAGGAACGCACGCTTAACATGCTTAAACGCCGCTATGGCGAGGGCATGGCACAAAGCCCGTTTGCCGAGGCATTCAACCTGATCACGTCATCACCAACGCAGGGGTTGATTGACTATCGCACCCTTGCCGACAAGGTGGATGAGGTCGAAAACTTCCAGGGCTTCCTTGCGACCTATCGCGATCAGTTGGAAAAGTCGCAGCTTAGTGCTATAAATTAACGTTCGATAAATCTGTAACGTGGGTGAGCTTCGCCAAACTGTGGAGTTTGCGCCCGTTTTCTGCTGGTTTGAACGTGTGATTGCGAGTGTCGTGCTGTGATGGATCGTGCTCTTAAAATGGTCTATTACGATGAGGCGAATGTCGAAAAGGACATTTTCGCGCAGCTTTCGCTTGCCCAAAAGCATTTTCAGGGCGATGGCATGCCGCGTGACGAGTCCGCGACCCGTCGTATTCTTGACCAGATTCACCGTCAAAGCCGTGCGTTTGCCGCCGTTTGCTATGGCTATATGCGCAGCAAGGGACTCGGGGTTTCCGAAGACCTTGGCGAAGGCCAGCAATGGTACCGCGAAGCGGCTTACTGGTTCCACGAAGAAGCATCATCGGGCGAACCGATTTCGGCCAACAATCTTGGCTATCTCTATGCCAAGGGCCTTGGTGTTCAGGAAAATGCCGAGACCGCCGCGCACTGGTTCGAAGAAGCCATCGAATACGGATCGGTTGCAGCCCTTTATAATCTTGGTGTTTGCTATCTCAATGGCTGGGGCGTTGCACAGGATGATGAAAAGGCCATCGAATATTTCGAGCGCGCAAGCGATCTGAACGATCCGTCCGCGGCCAGTGTTCTTGCCTATCTTTATCTTGAAGGGCGCGGTGTGAACCGTGATCCGGCCAAGTCATTTGAATTCAACATGCGTGCCGCCCGTGCCGGCAGCATCGAAGCCGCATCCGCCCTTGGCTATGCGCTGGGTGTCGGGCTTGGTGCGGAACGCAATATTGCCGAAAGCATCAGCTGGTTTGAACTGGCCGCAAGCGAAGGCGATGCCTATGCGCAGGCCAATCTTGCGATGTATTTCTGTCATTCCCCGGAACTGAAACTGTTCAACCGGGGCTGGACGATGTTGATGAATGCCTGTGATCAGGGCGATGCATCTGCGAAATATCAGATGACGCAAATCCTGATCTTTGGGGTGCCGCATCGCGAACCCGATTATGCCAGTGCGCTTGATCTTGCCATGGATCTTGCCGAACTTGGCCATCCGGGCGGCTATCACCTGATCGGGGTCATGTATGAACATGGCCTTGGTGTGCCGGTTGATATGGCGCGATCTGCAAGCTGGTATGAACGTGCCGCGCGTAAGGGATCGTCGAATGGTCAGGCCGCACTTGGTCGGCTTTATGCGATCGGAAGCGGTGTCGAGCAGGATAATATTCTGGCTTATTACTGGCTGCGCATGTCCTCACCGACCGAAGGCAGTCAGGCCCAGCGTGAAATGGGGGCGATCCATGCCCGCATGACCGAACGCGAACGCCAGATCGCCGAAAAGTTTGTTGCCGACAACCCGGGGCCGCGCCGGGGCAGCTTTGGCCTGAAGCCGCTTGAACAGGATGTGTTCAAGGCTGCAAAACGGCGGTCCTGACAGGTTTCGCACATTGAGATTGTGCGCACCGCCATCTGGCAAAAGCCGGAGTGCCTGAGTCTAGGGAACCAATGGGCAAAGCCCGCAAAAAAGCCGCCAGCTTGTGCTTGGCGGCTTTTATAATTCCGGTGTCTTGTCTGTGGTTGGCAGGGGCTATGCGCCCGCTAACGGCCGAAACTTTCGACCAGCGATCCGGCAATCAGATACCAGCCATCAACCATCACAAAGAAAATCAGCTTGAAGGGCAGGGAAATGATGACCGGGGGCAACATCATCATGCCCATCGACATCAGGATACTGGCCACCACCATGTCGATGATCAGGAACGGAATGAATAACAGGAAGCCGATTTCAAAGGCGCGACGCAATTCACTGATCATGAAGGCCGGGATCAGCGACCGCAACGGAATGGTTTCGGGTGTCGTGACTTCAACCCCGGCCAGATTGACAAACAGCTGAAGATCGCGTTCGCGAACCTGGGTCATCATGAAATCATGAACCGGTTTGACGGACCGTTCGAACCCTTCGAATTCGTCAATATTGCCATTGATCATCGGTTCCAGCCCCTCGTCCCAGACGCGTTCAAGGGTCGGCATCATGATGAACAGGGTCAAAAACATCGCCAGACTGATCAGAACCTGGTTGGGCGGGGATTGCTGAATACCCAATGCCGTTCTGAGCAAACTCAGGACCACGATGATACGGGTAAAGGACGTCACCATCATCAGGATGGCCGGGGCGATGCTCAGAACCGTGATCAGGCCGATCAACTGGATCAAGCGCCCGGAGGATGTAACCCCCGGTCCATCGCCCAGATCAAAATTGAATGTCTGGGCCTGAACCGTGTCGCCACCGGCAAGCAATGCGATCATGGGGATCAGTGACCAGATCGCACATAACGTCAACCAGCGCGGCGCGCGCCATCCGGTTTTGGCCGGACGCGGGGCGGGGGGTGACGGGGAATGTTGCTCGGTGCGGCTCATGCAGGGTTTTTCCTGTCGTTGGGATCGGAATCCTGTGTGCTGTTGCTGTCGGTGGTGTGATCGGGGGCTATGTCGCTATCGATCAGATCGACAAAATGTGTGCCGATATTGCGTTCAATCACAGTATCGCCCTGCGGACCAAGCATCACCAGATGTTCGGTGTCATCACGCCGCAACAGAACCAGTCGTCTTTTGGTATCAACGGGAACAACTTCGACCACCGAAAGCCGGCGCTTTGCCCCGCGCCGGTTGATGTTACGCGCACCGGGGATGATGCGCCGCGCCACCAGCGCGAATATACCGATGATCCCCAGCACAAACACCAGGGCGGCAACAAACCGGTAATAGGCGCTTAATTCCATCAGGTATCTTTCCCCGTCAACACCCTGTAAAGGCCATCAGGCCCGACTGCCGGGCCATATCATGACCATTGGCTGCCTTTGATCATTCTGTTTACCGTGCCCCTTGCACGCAGGCAAGTTGCCATCGGCACAAATGGCTTGGCCGGGCCGTTTGAAATCAGTCCTTTGGCGGACTTTTTGCGGCCTGATAGCGGTTATTTCGTGCGTGCAGCCTGTGCATAGGCATTTGTTGCCTGTGCGGTATTGCTGATGCCGCGCAGCTGGCGTTGAATGTCGGAATATTCCTGCTGCATGTTGCTTTCGAGCTGGCCCAGTTCATCTGTCAGAGCCGCCAGCAACGGGGCAATTTCACGGCGTTGCTCGGTTCCCATCGCGCGGGCCTGATCACACAGATCGGCAATCCGGTGTTCAAGGGCCGAAAGTTCGACAACCTTGCCGTCTTCCAGATAACGCTGCCCGGTTCGGATCAGGGACAGAACGCGCTTGAGATCTTTCTTGAACTGATCGGGCTTGAATTGTTCAGGGCTCATGATTGGCCTTCCCCGTTGCGATCAAATGATGTCGTTGCCGCGACCTCGTCTTTCGGCTCGGTCTGGCTGCGTGACGAACCACCGTAAATGCGGTTGATCCGGTAGATATAGTTCAGAATTTCGGCGACCGCGGCAAAGGCCTCCAGCGGGATTTCGCTGTCGACATCCACGGCCATCAGAATTTCCGTCAGATCCGTATCCTTGCGGACCTTGATCCCGTTGGCAAAGGCGACTTGCAAGATCTGTTCCGCAACGCTGCCTTCGCCCTTGGCACTTAATATGGGGGCATTGTCACGCCCATGGGCATACCGAAGTGCAACGGCCTTCTGGCCGTGCTCGCCCGGTGCGGCAAGATTTTCCGTCTTGCTTGCCGGTGTATCGGTAATGTCATAGGTGGGCTTTTTCCCGCTCATAAGGCCCTTCAATTCAGGACACAGGTGCCTGGCTGTCATGATCAAGCGTCGACCATAGATCAAAGATGGTCAACAAATCGTTGTCGGCACAGCAGATCGCCAGCCACAACAAAATCAGTGATAAATGCC
Organism: Thalassospira sp. GO-4; assembly: GCF_023588965.1. Classification (NCBI taxonomy): domain Bacteria; kingdom Pseudomonadati; phylum Pseudomonadota; class Alphaproteobacteria; order Rhodospirillales; family Thalassospiraceae; genus Thalassospira; species Thalassospira sp. GO-4. The sequence continues at coordinate 1,897,985 of NZ_CP097807.1, read as the reverse complement.
AAGTGAGAGCGAGATGAAGGTCAATATCCGGGCTACCTGCCTGGAAGATGACGGTGCCTGAAATCAGGCGATATGTTTGTCTTGCGCACCGGACATCCCGGCATTGCGTGGATTAATCAGCTGTTACCAACATTCTCGTCGGTATCTGATTCCTTGTCGCTGCTGCCCTTGGCAGGACTGTTTGATCCTCCGAGATGGCGGATGATGTCTTCGCTGACCGCAGCCGAACGGTTTTCTTCCTGAATACGGTCATAAAGTTCGCGTCGAAGAACCTGAACATCTTCGGGGAAAGTAAAGCCAAGCTTGACGGTCTTGCCACGGACCTCAACGACGGTGACTTCGATATTGTCGTCAATGACAACGGAGTCGCCGACTTTTCGTGTGAGATAGAGCATACAGTGTCCCGGTTTCGATAGATGGCAACCTCAATTTGCCAGATCGGTCACAATATGCCTGCTTTCAAACGCGGGGTCTAGTACCCGCCGTCAATTGCCCGCAATCCGGGGGATTTCAAAGCTCTTTCATTCTTTGGCACGCTTCATGCATCTCATTTGGCAGGATCATCAGGGGCGGCAAAATCAACCGTCCGGGCGATCCGGCCCCGATCAGGGCGATGGCGTTAACGTCGGCTTTACCCGCGCGATCAATACTCGAAAGCGCAGACAAGGAGCAGGAAATGGATATCGGCAAACTTGGCATGTTCGCCAATCTCAAGGAAAAGATGGACTGGCTCACCCAGCGCCAGGAAGTCATTGCGCAGAATATCGCCAACTCCGATACGCCGAACTACCGCGCCAATGATCTCAAGAAATTCGATCCGGACAATATCGGCCGTGACCGCCAGTTCATTCTGGCCATGCAGGCGACCACGCCGGGCCACAGCCAGGGTCTGAACAAACCGCAGAACTTCAAGGACGAGGAAGTGCGCAAGAACTACGAAGTCGCACCGGGTAAAAACGCCGTCATCCTTGAAGAACAGATGGTCAAGATGAACGAGAACCAGGTCGATTATCAGACCATGACCCGTCTGTATGCCAAACAGAAATCAATGTTCATTTCGGCCCTTGGCCGCGTGTAATCCAAGCATAGAGAGTTAGAAACATGGAACTTTACAAGGCTTTCAAAATCTCTGCTGCTGGCATGCGTGCCCAGGGTACCCGTCTGCGCATTGCCGCGGAAAACGTTGCCAACGCCGACAGCCTTCCGACCGCACCGGGCCAGGACCCGTACCGCCGCAAGCTTCTGACGTTCAAGAATGTCATGGACCGCGAAGTCGGTGTTGAAATGGTCAAGGTCAATAAGGTAATGCCAGACCGTTCCGATTTTGGTATGAAATACGAACCAAGCCATCCGGCAGCCAACGATCAGGGCTATGTTCAGACCCCGAATGTTGAAACGCTTGTCGAAATGATGGATATGCGCGAAGCCCAGCGGTCTTATGAGGCCAACCTCAATGTGATCCAGTCATCGCGCAGCATGTTGCTCAAGACCCTTGATATTCTGCAGTAAGCACGCGATATCAAGCAGGACTGAAGAAGTTTAAGGATTGATACCCATGGTCTCCAGCTTCAACGATGCCATTTCTGCCTACCGCAATGCGGCTGCGGGCAAGACCAATACCGTTGCGGAAACCGTAACCGGCACCGGCACGAAGGTGAACCCGGGGGAAAGTTTTGCCGACATGGTACGCGGTGCGGCACATGATGCCCACGCAACCATGGTCAATAGCGAACAGATGACCCAGAAGGCCATTACCGGGGATGCGGAACTTCATGAAGTGGTGACCGCCGTTTCGGCCGCCGAAGTCACCCTGCGCACGGTGGTCTCGGTCCGTGACAAGGCTGTGGAAGCATATCAGAGCATCCTGAACATGCCGGTCTGATCCCTGTGATCCCGGCCTGATAACGAAACCGCACGTAATTCGTGCGGTTTTTTGTTTGCCGATACCGGTTTGCCGATCAGGAAATCATGGCAATGGCCTTGCCAAATCCTGTATGAATAACAGTGGTACTTCAAGGTACTGCGTGAATGTGAAGGCGGGAAGACCAATGGATCAAGCTGAAATCATGGATGTGGCCTATGATGCAGTATGGACGCTGCTGAAGGTGACCACACCGCTGATGTTGATTGCGCTTGGGGTTGGTCTGATCATCGCGCTGTTTCAGGCCCTGACACAGATTCAGGAAATGACCCTGACCTTCGTTCCGAAAATCCTTGTGATTTTCATTGCACTTCTGGTGTTGCTGCCCTGGATGATTACGGAAATGACCGAATTCATGGGGCGTATGGTGGACCATTTCATTGGCCTGCCCAATTAGCGGCGAAACGCCGGGCTGACGCGTTGATGTAAGGCGGTCGAAGACATATGGATCTTCAGGAGCTTCTTACTCTTAATGTCTATGTTGTCCTGATGGCATTTGCCAGGGTCGGGGCGGCCTTTGCCTTTATGCCGGGCATCGGGGCACGCACGGTTCCGGCGCGCGCACGGCTGATTTTTGCCTTTTGGGTTGCGGTGGTCATCTCGCCGCTGGCAGGGCCGCTTTTCCCGCCGCAACCGGCCGATGCGCCGTCGCTTTTGCTGTTTATCGGCTATGAGGTTACGGTTGGCCTGTTCTTTGGCCTGTTTGGTCAGGTCATGATGGCCGGGCTTCAGACTGCCGGGTCGATCATTGCCTATTTGTCATCAATGGCAAACGCCTTTACCGCCGATCCATTATCGGGTGCGCAAAGTGCGGTAACCGGCAATTTCCTGATGCAGGTCGGGCTGGTTTTGCTGTTTGCGACCGGGATGGATCATCTGATGATCCAGGCGGTTTTTGAAAGCTATTCACTGTTTCCGCCGGGCGGGGTGCTGCCGGTCGGGGATATGAGCGAATTTTTCGCCAATGCACTCAATGACAGCTTCATCATCGCCGCCCAGTTATCCGCGCCGTTTCTGATTGTGGCGATCTGCTTGCAGATTGCGCTCGGCTTGCTGAACAAGCTGATGCCGCAATTGCCGGTATTCTTTGTGGCCATGCCGATTCAGATCGCGCTGGCCTTGCTTCTGTTGACCTTGGCCCTGCCATCCATGATGATGGTCTATCTCGGTTATTTCGAGAACGGGCTTGAGGCGTTTCTCAATCCCTAGGGCGGTACCGCGCAGCAAAGCGCGACTGTCCGTCAAGCACGGGTTAGCCAATGGCAGAAGAAGACGACAGCCAAAAGACAGAAGACCCCACAAGTAAAAAGCTTGAGGATGCCCGAAAAAAGGGTCAGGTGCCGGTTTCCAAGGAAGTCGGCAACTTCATGCTGTTGTTTGGTGGTGGTCTTGTCACAGTGATGATGGGCCCGACCATGGCCGAAAGCGTCCGTGATCTTGCTGTCGGCTTTATCGAACATCCGCACATGTATGATGTGTCCGATGCCGGGCTGCCTCTTTTGTTCAGGGATATCATTATCGGCATGCTCTGGGTGCTGGGCATTCCGTTTGTGCTGCTGGTGTTTTTTGCCGCGGCCGGGCATCTGGTGCAAAACGGCATCGTTGTTGCGGTTGAACGTATCGAACCCAAACCTGACAAGCTCAATCCCCTGAACGGGCTGAAAAACCAGTTTTCTCTCAAGACGCTGGTCGAATTCGCCAAGAATGTCAGCAAGATCGTTCTGGTCGGGGTGGTTCTGGCATTGGTCATCATGCCCGAAATGCTTGATATCGAACTCTATCCCCAGATGTCGCTGGGGCTGACCCTTGAACGGCTTTACGACATGATCGTGATCCTGCTGATCGCGACAATTTCACTGACGGCGGTGATTGCCGGGCTCGATTTCGCCTATCAGCGATACGAGTTCAACAAACAGATGAAAATGTCCAAGCAGGAGATCAAGGACGAATACAAACAGACCGAAGGCAGCCCGGAAATCAAGGCAAAGGTCCGCCAGATCAGAATGGAGCGCGCCCAGCAGCGCATGATGTCAAACGTTCCCAAGGCCGACGTCGTGATCACCAACCCGACGCACTATGCGGTGGCACTTCAATATGATGTCGGTGCGATGGCCGCCCCGGTCTGTGTCGCCAAGGGCCAGGACAATATCGCGCTTAAAATCCGCGAAGTTGCCGAAGAACACAACATCACCATCATGGAAAACCCGCCGGTCGCGCGTGCGCTGTTTGCAACCGTCGAGGTCGATCAGGAAATCCCGCCTGAACATTACAAGGCGGTTGCCGAAATCATTTCGTTCGTGTTCCGCCAAAAAGGCAAGAAGCTGGGCTAAGGCTGTTCATTCGACCGGCGTGTTGCCGGTTTCTTTCAGCTGCCTGTCATCTTTTTCTTCTAGAAAGTCGTTTGAAATTCCAGTCCGCGACGATCCCGATCAACCCGGTTGGCAAATTAGCGGTGTAGTTTGAAAAATAGAGTTCCCTTTGTTTCGTGCAGATATTATACGAATGGCAAGGGATGTTGTCCTTCTGTGCAGGGGCGGTAATGGGACTAACGGGGATTATGTAATGAAATTAAGGATTGCCGGGCAAATTGCCCTGTCGAATGCGATCATTGTGGTTATGTTGATCGTGGTCGCTGTTAGTATAGGGGTGCTGAACTCGGATGGCAGCAAGGCAACGCACGAAGCCGCCGAAATCGGGGTTGTCGCCAGTACCGATATTCCGCGCCTGATCAAAAGCATCGAAGGTGCGCGTTATAATGTGATCCAGGTTCAGCAATGGCTGACCGATATTTCGGCCACACGCGGACTTGATGGGCTGAATGACGGCTTTGACGAAGCCGAGGCCGCGGCAAAGGGATTGGCTGAAAACCTTGCGACCGCAAAGTCGCTTGCCGGCAAACTGGGGCAGTCCGAACTTCTCAGTTCGCTTGAGGCCGTCGATGCTGCCTTCCCGGCATATTACGCCGCAGGCAAGAAAATGGCGCAGGGCTACATTGATGGCGGCCCGGAAGTCGGCAACAAGATGATGGCGAATTTCGACGCCGAAGCGGCAAAGCTTGCCTCAGCCCTGGAAGTGGCAGTCGAAAACACCGATGCCTATGCGATCTCGGTCGAGACCGAACTGGTCGACAAGCTGGTGGCCCTGGATGAAAGCGTTCAGTCGATCTTCTGGCTGACGACCGGGGTGACGATTGCATCGATCGTGATCTGTGCGCTGATTGCCTGGGTAATGCATCGCCGGATTTCCAAGCCGGTCGCCGAAAGTGTCGGCATTCTGGCCAAGCTTGCCGATGGCAATTACGACCTGAAACTTCAGAAATCCGACCGCGGTGATGAGATCGGCGATCTTGTGCGGGTGATGCATATCTTCCGCGAGACCGGCGTGAATAACATCAAGATGCGCGATCAGCAGGAAGCCGATCGGAAAGAAGCCGAAAAACAGCGTCAGAAATCCCTGATGCAGATGGCTGAACGTGTCGAAAGCGAAACCCGTCGCGTTGTCGATACCATTTCGGGGCAGACCAACGAACTGGCCGATGCGGCACAGCGCATGTCGACATCTGCCGATCTGGTGCAGGGCAATTCCGAAACCGTGGCGTCGGCCTCAACCCAGGCACTGGCAACGGTCGAAGCCGTCGCTGGCGCGGGCGAAGAGCTTAATTCGTCGCTGGGTGAAATCAACAGCCAGATCGCGCGCGCCAACCGTGTCAGCGAAGACGCCGTCGAGGCAAGCCGGTCAACCGAAAGCACGGTTTCCCAACTGGCCGAAAGCGTGCGTGGCATTGGCGAGGTGGTCGAACTTATTTCCGGAATTGCCGAACAGACCAACCTGCTGGCTCTTAATGCCACGATTGAGGCCGCGCGCGCCGGGGATGCGGGCAAGGGCTTTGCCGTGGTGGCCCAGGAAGTCAAAAATCTGGCGACCCAGACCAGCCGGTCAACCGATGAAATCACCCGTCAGATCGCGGAAATTCAGTCGGTCACCGATTCTGCGGTGCATGCGGTGGCAACGATTGCCGAAAAAATCCACGAAATGGACGAAGTATCGACAGCAATCGCAGCCGCGGTTGAAGAACAAAGTGCTGCCACGGGCGAAATTGCCCGCAATGTCAGCGAAACGGCCGCCGCGTCGCGCGAAGTTTCCCTGCGCATCAGCGAAGTTTCAAGCGAGGCATCGGAAACCGGCCGAATGGCCGCCGAGGTCGGAACACTTGCCGATCAGGTTGCCGGTGCTGTGCGTGACCTGCGGCTTGTTCTGGTCGAAGTCGTTCGTACATCGACATCCGATGTCGATCGCCGCCGGTCAAAACGCCATCGCACCGCGATCGAGGCCGTGGTACGCCAAGGCAGCAATTCTTGCCGTGTGCGTCTTGAAAACGTCTCGGAAAAAGGGGCGTTGCTCCATACCGATGAAAACTTCGCCAAAAGCAGCAGGATCGAACTTGATCTGCCCGGGATTCCGGGGCCGGTTCGGGCAATTGTGCGAAATGTCGGGGATGGCAATGTCAGCGTTGAATTCGATGGCACCACACTTGACGAGGCACAGATCAAACGGATGGCCCGCTAGGCGCATGATCTGGCCGGGCTTGAAACAGCCTGTTTGCCAAACAATCTGAACAAAAGGCAGGGCCGGAAACGGTTCCTGCCTTTTTGCCGATGGCAGTCCGCACAGGGTGTCTTTTATGGTCGACCCGGTACAAAACCCGCCCGATGCGGGGGACAAAACTTGTCGGTAGCCAGTCGCGTGATAACCAGCTAAAAGTATAGACTATATTGATAAGTTATTGTCGTTAAAGGCGGTCGCGTGCTGTTTCGGGGGCTCATCCTTGCTGTAAGTGTCGCATTCGTTGCGTTTGTCTTTGTCCTGATGGATGTTCTGGCAAAGGCGGGCCTTGATGCGCGTTTAATGTGGATCATCGGTGCAATGGTTACCGGTGTGGCAATTATTGCCGTCGCAGCCCTTTCACTGTCGGCGCGCTGGCGCAATGGCGGGCATTCCGAACTTGGACCGCTGATCGCCGGTCTTGGCAAATCTGATATCGGTGTTGCGCTGATTGATGCCTATGGCCGGACGATTTATGCCAACCCGGCCTTTTCACGAAAACTTGGTATTGAACCGGGATCGGACATGTTGTCCGCACTTGAAGCGCGCCTGTCCTTCCTTGGCATTGGCAGTGAAGAACTGGCCGAATTGCGCACCCGTGCGATGCGCGGTGAAGGCGGTCAGATGTTTGTCGATCTGTCGCGTTCCGAAAAATTTGCAAGCCAGCCCGATGGTGAAACGCAAGCCCCGGCAACTGACGGGGCCGAAAATCCCGCCCTCGGTGATGACGCGGCTTCGGATGATAAAACACCATCCCGGGCAACCTGTTTGCGCATTTCCGTGGCCGAGGCCAATGCACGTGCCGGTCAGATGTTATGGACTGTTGACGGTGTCGATCCGTCGGTAATGGCGGATGCCGATGCATCGATGTTGTTGCCATCGGGGGAAAGCCCGTCTGCATTCGCGCTTTCGGCACCGGTTGCACCGGACCTTGTTGCCAATCTTCCGGTCTCGGCGGCCGCTGGTGGCTTTGAACATGCCGATCAGATGATCGAACGGCTGCCGGTCGGGGTCTGTGGCCTTGATGAAGAAGGCCGTATTCTTTATCTCAACCGCCGTCTGGCAAGCTGGCTTGGCGGTGAACCCGAAGACTTCAATAACGGCACCGTGGAACTGGCCGACCTTATCGTTGGTGACGGCATCAATGGCGAGGTCAAATTCAAGGTTGCCGGGGGCGAACCGATCCGGTGCTTTGTCACCCATTCGATCAATGCGCCGGGCACTGGTCCGGTTCGCAGTCAGGCCGTGATCTTCCCTGATCCGATGCCCGCCCATGAATGGGAACATGCCCTGGCCGAAACCGAACGTCGGGTGCGCTGGTTCTTTGATGAAAGCCCGCTTTCGATTGTTCTGGCCGACATGTCGGGCACGGTTACCGACGCCAACCGCGCCTTTATCGAAACCGCCGGGCAGAACCATGCCAATGTGGTCGGGCGTTCGATCCTTGAACTGATTGTTCCCGAAGACCGCGACGAAGTGGCGCGTTATTTGTCCAAGGCCGTGATGGGCATGGGCAAGGGCGGTCAGATCGAAGCCCGTCTTGCGGGTGCGCGCGGCGTTGCAGCCCAGATTTATCTGCAACGGGTTGCGGGTCGTTCGGGCGAAGCAGGCGCGCTGCTTCTGAACTTCCTTGATACGACCGAACAGAAGAATCTTGAGGAACAATTTGCCCAGTCCCAGAAAATGCAGGCTGTCGGCCAGCTTGCCGGCGGGGTGGCGCATGATTTCAACAACCTTCTGACGGCGATGATCGGGTTCTGTGATCTGTTGTTGTCGCGCCACGGGCCGGGTGATCCGAGCTTTGCCGACATCATGCAGATCAAACAGAATGCCAATCGTGCTGCCAACCTTGTCCGGCAGCTTTTGGCATTCTCGCGTCGTCAGACCCTTCAGCCGAAAATCATCAATATCACCGATGCGCTGGCTGAAATGTCGAACCTGCTGCGCCGCCTGATCGGCGAAAAGATCGATCTCAAGGTCAGTCACGGGCGCGATATCGGTTTGGTAAAGGTCGATCCGGGCCAGCTTGATCAGGTGATCATTAACCTTGTCGTCAATGCGCGCGATGCCATGGCCGGCGAAGGCGGAACTTTGACGGTTCAGACCAGCAGCGAAATTGTTGATGAACCGACCGCAACCGGCACCGAAATCATCCCGCCGGGCGATTATATCGGCATCAAGGTCACCGATACCGGTATCGGTATCCCCAAGGACAACCTGACGCGGATTTTCGAACCCTTCTTCTCGACCAAGCAACGCGGCGAGGGAACGGGTCTTGGTCTTTCGACGGTTTACGGCATCGTCAAGCAGACCGGCGGCTTTATTGCGGTCAACAGCGAAGAAGGCAAAGGCACGACCTTTACCATCTATCTGCCGCGCTATGAGGCAACCGAACAGGAACTTGCCGAAACCCAGGCGGTCACCGAAGAAGCCCCGTCACGCGATCTGACCGGAACCGGTGCGATCCTTCTGGTCGAGGATGAGGATGCCGTGCGCACATTCGGCGCGCGCGCCCTGCGCAGCAAGGGCTATGACGTGCTTGAAGCCAATAACGGCGACAACGCGCTTGAGGTCCTGAATAACACCGACAAGACGATTGATCTGGTGATTTCCGATGTCGTGATGCCGGGCATCGATGGCCCGACACTTGTCCGCATGCTGCGTGAAAAGAAACCCGAACTCAAAGTCATCTTCATTTCCGGTTACGCCGAAGATACCTATCGCGACGAACTGGACGAAGAAAACGGTGTTCACTTCCTGCCCAAGCCCTTCTCGCTCAAGGATCTGGCCACCAAGGTCAAGGAAGTGCTTTAGCGAAAGCCCAAAGTTGATCCCTGTACATAGCTGTTTGCCTGCTATCGTTTAGGTCAATCACTTTGATTTCTTCGGACAGATACTCTTTAAATGCTTTGTCCAGTGTTACTAGACATGCATTTTCGATTTTCGCAATACAGGCAAAAATCAGGTCAGCCCCGCGTAGTCTATCGAAGCCTTTTTTTGCGAAAAGTGGATATGCCTTTGAAATGAGATTTTCATCAATGGGGTATATCTCTTCGTGGTCGCCGAGCATGTAAAATTCGCGCAAAAACCTTTGATTGTCTCTATTTTTTGATGAAGCTGTCGCATTGACCTCAAAGATCGCGATTGACGGAATAATGTTCACGTATTTTTCGGTGAAAACCTCGTCAGATAAATCTCTCCACAAACTGTATGCCGGAGAGTAACCGCTCTCATTACCTTCTTTAATGTTAACGATTGCAGAGCTATCCCAAACAAGTTTTAACAATGCTTTGGTCTCCACTGTCAGGTACTGAAAAAAGAGAACAATCATAATAGATTGGGATAGTTGCGAGGCAAGGAGAGGCTGCAAACGAATATAATTACGCAGCAAGATAAAATGCCGACGCCCCGTAAAGGGCCAGTACCACAAAGCTTTCCCAGCCAATATTGGCAATGCCGCGCCGTTCGCGGTTGAGCATCCCCAATAGCAACACGCCGCTCATCAATATGACCAGTGCGATGGTAAAGACGTGCTGTTGGCTAAAGGCCGCATAGATTGATCCTTCGCGATAGGCGATGTCTGATGCCGCCAGAAACAGTACGTCAAAGGCGTTGCCGCCGATAATGTCCCCAACAGCCAGATTGACCGCCCCCATGCGCACCGCCGCAATTGCAGAGACAAATTCCGGGAAGGACGTTGAAATTGCGGTCAGGAAGGTGCCAACAGCGGTTTCGCTGATATCTGTCACGGCAACAATCGCAAGCCCGGCCTGACCGATAATGTGGCCGGCAACGGCTGTTACAAGCGCAAAGGCAAGAAATTCGCCCCACAGTCGCGCGGTGCTTTCGGGGTGGGTATCGGCGCTGTCATGTTTGGCGTCTTCTTCGGTCAGATCGGTTTTCTTGGGAAGCCACATCGGTTCATCACGGATTGCCGATAAAAGATTAAGGCCAAGCGGATAGATCACCAGAAGCAGGATGGATGCCGGATGAATGTGAAAAATCATCCAGTCCGGCCCGGCATAGGCCAAAAGCGGCAAGGACAGCATGCTGAGCAAAAGGGTGGTCTGGGCAAGGCCGGTGGCGCTGGCCGCGGCATGTTCAAGATTGCCTTTGCGATAAAACAGATCGGCAATCGCCAGAAACGTCGTCTGGGCCGCAATCCCGCCAAGCGCATTGCCAATCGCAAGATCGGTATGCCCCTGCCAGGCGGTGGTCACAGATAACACACTGCCCGGCAGGCTGGTCGACATGCCGACAAACAGGGCACCGGCGATGATTTGTCCCATGCCGGTGCGCTCAGCCAGTTTGACGGCGATACTGGCCAGTCGGGTACCGGCAAAAATGATGATCAATGTGCAGACCGTAAAGGTCGCGACGATAACGCCGAGCGACTGCTGACCAAGGTCAAAGGGCATGCAATGCTTTCCGTGATCAAAGAAGACTACAATATGTAACTTCCGACAGGGTAGCTTGTTCCACGGCTGCTGTCTTTGCGTTGGCTCAGGGGATTTCAGGAACGCTTGGCCGCGGCCGCATCCAGGCCGGCACAAGATTAAGAACAAGCGCACATCCCGCCATGATCGTGATCCCGCCGACAAGCTGCATAGGCGAAAGCCTTTCGCCCAATGCCGTGGCACCGATCAGCACCGCAATCACGGTAACCAGAAATTCGACACTGATCGCGCGGGTCGGACCGATTGATGCCACCAGCCGGAAATAGACGATATAGGTGCAAACACTCATCAAACAGGCGGCAATGATCAGATACAAATAGTCCATGGCAACCGGAATGCGTTCAAGTGGCACGGCAAAGATCATCGGCAAGGTCACGATCCCGCCAAACAGAAACGCACCGATTGTGGTTTCCCAGTTGCCGCTTTGGCGCAAATGACGGCTGGCATAATTGCTGCCAAAGGCCGCGCACAGGGCCGACAGGATCGATGCCACGCAGCCAAGGACAAATTCCGGTGTGACGGCAACCGCGGGAAACCCGACCAGAAGCACAATCCCGCCAATGCCAAGTGCCAGACCGGCGAAACCTTGTTTGCTTGCGCGTTCAATGCCCCAGAACTGACTGATGATCATGGAAAAAAGCGGGATGGCCGCGACAAATATCGCCGTCATCGCCGTTCCGATGCGCGGTGCGGCATAGGACAACCCGATCAGCTGTCCGGCAACGGTGGTCGCCCCGACAATGGCAAAGGGCCGCCAGCCCGCACTGAAATCAAGTTTGCGACGGCAAAGCCTGGCAACCAGGTAAAGCGACCCGGCCGCAATCAGGGCGCGGAATGTTACCGCCCCGACCCAGCCAAAGGCATCAACAACCTTTACGACGACAAGAAACGAAAGTCCCCACACGACGGCAAGGAACAGATAGCGGGCGATATCCCCTGGTTTCATTTGTGATGTACTTAAAACGGGGCGTGGGCATCCTTTGTCGATGCGCAGGCGATGTTGACGGGAAATCGGGTGGTGGCTGTTAGCAGGTGGCGCGGAGGCCCGATATTCCGGCTGACCGCGGGCCTGATGGTGCGACCGGCATCGTTTCCGGTCAAGCGCGAAATGCACGTCCGGGATGCAAAAGTTCCCTTAAGCCTATAGGCAAACCGGGCAATCCTGAGTATCGTCTCAGACAACAGACCAAAAAGGTCTGACAAACAAGGTTTTCATCCGGAATGGAAACCGATTGCGGAGTGGGCGGCATACCGGTATCGGGTGCCGTAATGGGAATTTATGGCAGTCGTCATTTGCGATGGGTCGCATCGACCTTGGGGCTTGTGCGCGCATCTTTTGCGCGGATTTATCCTGTCCGTTCTTTTGGTCCCGTCCGTACAGGCAAAGGATGCCTGTCTTCGGATTGCAATGCCCGAAATTCATGTCAGCCCGGAGAATATGGCGCAATATCGCCGCGTGATGGCGGATGCCGGACTGTGTGTCGAACCCGCATCACTGCCACAGATCCGGGCGGTTGCGGCCCTGCGGGCGGGTAAGATTGACGGGGTGTTTGCCGGACAGGATGATTTCCCCGAACTTGTTGATATTCCGGTGGTCCCCGGCGAGGTCGTCCTTGGGAAATTGCCGGGACTTCTGATTGTGCGCAAAGGCCCGGTCACCGGATTTGATGATTTGACCAATGAAGTTCTGGGCGTGCCGCTTGGCGCGACCTGGCCCAGAAAGCTGATTGCGGGCTATGCCAATATTGTCCGGGTGCCGCGCGGGGCGGAAATGTTAAAGGAAATGCTTCGCGAAGGGCGGATCGATGCGATGTTGCTTGATGGTTATTCCCTGAATTGGGCTGGCGGGGTGCCTGATGGCTATAACGCCATACCCGTGGCAACGATCACGGTTCACAGCTGGCTGCGTGCGGAATTTGCCGAACATATCCCGAAATTCGATCAGGGAACGCGGGCCTATCTCAAGGCTGTGCAGGAAGAAGAATAGGCAAGGCCATGCGTGATGTGAAACAACCGGACCGGATCACCAGAATACAAGAAATGCCGCCCGCGTGCCGGTGTTTGACACCCGGCATATTTGCGGAAAATCCAAAAAGCCGTGGGGGTAGGAATGGCGCGTGATCTGAATTTCAAGGTGTTCAGGGCCTGTCTGTTTGCCGTCGGCTTCGGATTGGCCGGGCTTAGCAGTTTGTTGATGTCATCCGGTGCGCGGGCTGATGAATTCTGTCTTCGCATGGCGATGCCCGAAGTCACCCGTGATGCCGTTGGTGTCGAAGCCTATCGCCGGGCCATGGCCGATGCCGGGCTTTGTATTATTCCGGTATCAATGCCCAATGCGCGTTCCGTGGTTGCCATGCGCAATGGCGAAGTCGATGGTGTATTTGCCGGTCTTGATGATTTTGCCGAACAGGTCGGTCGTCCGCTGATCCGTGGGGATCTTCCGGTCGGGGCGGTATCTGGCGTGCTGGTTGTACGCGACGGCGATATCAAATCGCTTGATGATCTGACCGATCAGGCGGTGGGGATCTGGCTTGGTTCAAGCTGGGCTGAAAAGCTGATGGCGGGTTACCCTAATGTGATGCGCTGTCCGGCCGGTCCCGAAATGATGCAGGAACTGATGCGTGCCGGGCGGCTTGATGCCATGCTGATCAATGAATTTTCGCTGATCCTGACGGGCGGCTTGCCCGATGGCTTTGTGTCGATCCCGGTGATGGAACTTGAAGTCTATACTTGGCTGCGTGCCGAATTTTCCGACTATTTGCCACTTATTGAAAAAGGCAATCAGGCCTATGTCGATATCCTGAAGAAATGGCGGAAAAAGGCATCATGATGCCCGGCGCGTGACGGGGACGAAAAATTCGAAAATGTTTGTTTAGATTTCTTGTATATGTCTTTTCTTTTTATCTATAGTTGATCAGCACAGCAGACGGAAAAACGGTGGCTGTGCGTTAAAATGAACAATGAAGAATTCCGGTCATGACAAGGTGACCGGCACAACAGGCGAGGCCCGGTATCGGCACAAGGTTCATCAAAGAATCAGGCGTGATATCGGCTTGGGGGTTTGAATGGTAAAACGCAAATCAACCGGGATCGTGCGATCCTGTATGGTGGTTGCTATTTTCGTGACGGCATTGCTGTTGTCATTTGAATTGCTGCCCTCGGCTCAGGCCGATGCCGCAAACCAGCAGGCAAAAACCATTACCTGGGTTCAGAAATAACTGCCGACGGCCTGCATTGGGAAATCGGTTATCGCCAACAGGACAAAGCACCAGGGACCTGGCACCTAACACTTTGCACACAGCCTGTGTGTGACCAGACCTTCCTGGATCAAAGGTCTGTCTTGTCCGGTGTCTGGACGTGGGATTCAATGGCCTGATCCGATCCCAGATGGGTGATGTCGATCGGCGTGTTTGTATCCCGGTTGGCATAGACGCGCCCGAAAAAGTCCGACAATTTCTTGGCGACATCTTCGGGCTGGCTGACCTGATGCAGGGTGAATTTGTGGCCGATGCGATCGGTAATATGAAGATCGCCATAATCAAAGATATTGCCAACGATACTTTTGCTGATGCGGGTTGATTTGATGGCTTCGAACCCGCGATCATCCTGATCCTTGCGCAGGACGCCGCTGCGCGTGATGATGCGGTTGCTGGTAATCACGCGTTCAAAAAAGAACAGATCGCGGATCGCAGTCAGCGGCAAAAGAAGACTGTCCTTTGCCGCGCGTGTCGATGCGCCAAGCACGCGGCGCAGAAGGCTCCATACAATCGAAATCGCTGCCAGGATCAAGCCGATCAGCGCAAATGAAAACACGAATTCATACTGTTCCCAGATTTCATCAAGGGCTGAAAAGGCTTCGGGTCCGGTCAAAAGATTTCGAAATTGCGGCATCAGGAAATTGTAAATTTCGCGCCAGTGATAGGATGCGTAAATCAGGGCCACGATCCAGACAATCTTGATCAGGCCGGGCACCAGCACCGATACCGGGGCAACCGGCAAATCCATGATCACCACTTCACCATCCTGAAGATAGCGGCGAATTCCCTTGAACGGTTTGCCGTTATTGTCGGTCTGCTGGGCCTTGGTCATGCCGGTTTCCTTTTGCACGCAATTTCATGAACATACGGTGCGGGCAAAAAATCGCAAGCAGTTGCAAATTTTCGAATTCTGACCGGCGATAATTCTGATTACAAACGCCTGAAAATTTGCGCTTATAGATTAATTGGCCACGCCACCATGGCCACAAACCGGTACATCGCCGGAACAACAACAATGACAGGAAACGCGCCCCATGATCCCCCTGTTTGGTGAGGCCGCCGCCTTTACCGCCGCCCTGTGCTGGGCAACATCAAGCATGATCTTTTCCAATGTTGGCGGCAAGGCCGGTGCGCAGACGGTCAATCGCGGGCGTCTGGCCTGTTCGATTTTTTGTCTGACGGTTCTGCACTGGCTTCTTTTGGGAACACCATGGCCGGAATCAGTTACCTGGGAACAGCTGGGCTGGCTTAGCCTGTCATCGATTGTCGGGCTGGTGATTGGTGATGCCATGCTGTTTCAGGCCTTTGTCCTGATCGGGGCACGGTTGTCGATGTTGTTGATGTCGACAGTGCCGATCATGGGGGCGGTACTGGCATGGGTGCTGTTTGATGAAACGCTCCGCCCGATTGAAATTCTGGGCATCGCCTGTGGAGTGGGCGGGGTTCTGATTGTCATTCTGGGCAAAAAGGGCCGCCCGGTCGGGCTGGTCGGGCGTAACTATGTGATCGGCATCCTGTTCGGACTGGGTGGTGCCATCGGTCAGGTCGCCAATCTGATCACGGCGAAATATGCGCTGATTGATGGCTATTCCGCATTGTCCGCGACCTGGATCCGTACCCTTGTTGCGGTGATTGCCATGTGGGGAATTGCCCTTGTCTTCGGGCGGGTGCGCCGCACGGTGACTGCGTGCCTTGCCCCGGATGTGGGCAAGTGGCTGTTGCTGGGGGCTTTGATCGGGCCTGCGGTTGGGGTCTGGCTTTCGATGTTGGCGGTTCAGAATGCCAATGTCGGGATTGCATCGACCCTGATGGCCTTGCCGCCGGTTTTGCTGATTGTCTATGAAGGCGTGATCCTGCGCCGGCCTGTGGGCTGGCAGGCCGTTATCGGGACCTGCCTTGCCTTTGCCGGGGTGGCGTTACTGTTCCTGCATTAGAGATCAAGAGATCAAGGTGTTTAGGCATTTAGGCAACTAGGACTGATGCGCCTTTCGCATGCGTCCCCACAACAGCAACCCGCCATAAAGGTTCGCGAGCAAGCTTAACCCGAACAACATCCCCGCCCAGACCGGCAAATCAAATATTGCCGCCGTGCCACGCATTGTTGTGTTGGCAACTCGCACGGTCGGGGCAGTCGGGGCTGGTGGACCGGACGTTATGTCGGGTTTGCTCTGATGGGTCAGTTGCACCACATGCCCCATGCCATCACCCACCCGGATGTGCCAGTTTTGCGGTTGTGTGATGTCATGGCCCGGCTGATCCGGGGCAAAGGCAAAATGGCCGCTGCGATCGGTGTGCGCCTTTTGCCAGATCTTGCCATCAGGGGCGGTGACGATGACTTCGGCAAATCCCATGGGGCTGCTGTCGGTATAGCCAAACCGGTATCGAACCGTATTCTCATTGCCAACAGCCTGCCAGCCAGCCCCGTGGGCACGGGCATCTGTCGGTTCCGATATGATCAGAACCGACAACGCCACAAGAACCACAAGAACCGGCACCCGGCTGATACCCGCTAGATGCATTTTCCTAGCCGTCCACATGGAAGCTTAGCGTCGCACGAAGGTTATGAACCCGCACCCCGTCTGCGGTATCGGGGATATCGGTTGCAACCCGCACGACCCACAGGCCGGGTGCCGAAATGCGGACCTTGGCAATGGCACTGCCGCGGTCATCGGCAAGGGTTTCGGTATAATAGGCCCAGGAAGACGGGGTTTGGGTAAACCCGGCATAGGTCGCAAGAACGGTGGTGGTCGAAGGCTGCCCGTCAAGCAGGATGCGGAATTCGGCGTCCATGCCGATTTTGGTCCGGCGCGGATCGCCAAGCGGAACGATTTCAAGCCGATCACCAAGCGGAGTTGTGAGCACGGCATTGTCATCAGTTGCTTGCGGGCCGATCAGATGTTTTGCGAATTTCTCGTAACGCGAAGCGGTCAGGGCATCGGGATGCTGTTCAAGCCCGCCTTCCTGCCAGCCATCGGGCGTCTGTGACCAGACAACCGGCAAACGGTGGGCGGCAATCCAGCCGGTTTGCGCATGATCGTCAACAGATGCAACAAGGTTCGGGGCGTTCGGATTTGGTGTGACATCAAGTTCGCTCTGCCCGGCACCGGTGATCAGGCGGGCGCGCACATTTTCGATGGCTTCGGCTTCTTCAGGTGCGCCGAACTGATGGGTCGAATCAAGGAATATCGTTGCCGGTTGGCCCGGCGCAATGGTGCTTTGTGCGGTGCTGGCGATGAATTCATGGGCGGTTGTCGCACTGCTGATCAGGCACCCGGTCACGCCAATTATCAGGGCGCGTGCGAACTTTGATTGAAACATCTGCTATCCTTTGGGAAATTAGGTCTATGAAATGGCGGTATGAACTTTTCAAAATTGTTCATACGAGTCAAGCTGATGATTCTGAAAGGGAATTGATATGACCCGCGTGACGGTATCAATCGAAGATGATCTGATGGAAGCGTTCGACACCTTCCTTGAAGGGCGGGGCTATACCAACCGGTCCGAAGGATTCCGTGATCTGATCCGCGAAAAGCTTCAGAATGCCAAGCTTGACGAAGACCCCAACGGGGTGGGAATTGCCGTTCTGAATTATGTTTATGACCATGAGGAACGCATGCTGGCATCGCGTTTGATGAGCACCCAGCATGAACATCACAATCTGACGGTCTCGACCGTGCATTTTCACATCGATCATGACACCTGTCTTGAAAGCGTGACCCTGCGCGGGAAGCTTGCCGAAATTCGCGCCTTTGCCGACAAGGTCCTGGCACAGCCCGGTGTGCGCCACGGGCAGCTTTATTCCGTTCCGGGAGAACTGCATATTGAATCCCATCACCACGGGGATGAAGACCACGGCGCGGCCCATACCCACGAACATCTCAAAATTACCACCTGATCGTTCCTGGCTTTGCAGACATGCGCCATAAAAAAACAGCCGCCCCGGTGACAGGGCGGCTGTTATGGTTTTGTTTAGGGATAATGCTGTTTAGAACGCGAGTGTCATGTTGACTTGCGCAACACTGGCGGCATTGCCCGATTGGGAAATGTCATGGGCCAGTGACAGGCGGCTCGACATCGGACCAGTGTCAAAGCCAAAGCCGGTCGACATCGACTGGTTGCCATATTCATCAACATCACTGCCAAAGAACGGGGACATGAAGCCGACGGACGCACCGGTAAGGTCGCGCAGTTCGAAACCATAGCTCAGCGTTCCGGCAAGGGTATATTCATTATAGTCCGTACGACCGGCAAGGTAGCTTGCCTCAAGTGCGGCATTCAACCCCGTCGTCGCATCCGACAACCGCAGGCCGCCGCCGATGTTGAAAGCTGATTTGTCGTTATTGAGTTCATCGGTAAAGTCATAGATCAGACCGGTTTCGACAAACGGTGTCAGTTTCAGGCTGTGCAGCTCGAAATCGTAAGCAGCCTCGAGCGACGGTTTGACCTGACGGGTGTTGGAGCGGGAGCTTTCAACGAATGTGTTGTCGCTCTCGACATAGCTATCAATCGTTTTTTGTGCGGCCAAAAACGATACGGACGGGCTGATAGAGACCGGATAATCGGCAAGGGGCTGATAGAAATAGCTGGTTTTGAGCGAGGCATACCACATGGCGGAGTTGGTGGAGCCATTGATGCTGCCATTGCTGCGGGTAACGTCAATATCGCCTTGTGAATAGCCCGCCTCGGCAACAACCGAAAGGTTGGCAATCGGCTGATAGATGGCATAGGGCGAAATGACCCATGCGCTTTCATCGTAGCTGCCGTTATTGAAGGACGTGGTCAGGTTGGTATCGTTGTAGCCAACAGACGCCCCGGCAATCAGACCATTTTCAAACCGGTAATCCGCGCCAATGTTATAGCCCCAGACATCACCGTCATATCGGTTGTCCTGACCGCCCGAATTGAAATCGTTGTCGACCGATGTGTAAGACCCATGGCCCCAAACTGTGATTGGCGAAT
This sequence comes from Thalassospira sp. GO-4, assembly GCF_023588965.1. Taxonomy (NCBI): domain Bacteria; kingdom Pseudomonadati; phylum Pseudomonadota; class Alphaproteobacteria; order Rhodospirillales; family Thalassospiraceae; genus Thalassospira; species Thalassospira sp. GO-4. The sequence continues at coordinate 1,878,789 of NZ_CP097807.1, read as the reverse complement.
AGGACTGAAGGGCAGCACGGCCATCAACCCCGGCAGCTCCGCCAACAGAACCCTCATCGGTCGGGCCAAGGGCCAATGCATGATCGCGCGCCAGATCCGCTGCAATAACAGAGCTATCGAAAGCAGCATTCATCGCCAGTTTGCGCATGACAGCCCGCATATCATCGGCGCTGTCGCGATATGCAAATCCGCCACGAGAGACCGCCCCATATCGGTTGTCCGCAAAGGATGCGGTTTCATCATTTCCAGCCCCCGGTACACCACCAGATGCCCCGCCCGTTGAGCCACCGGTTCCAGTACCACCGGCACCAGCACCACTAGGTGCGCCGACGCCGCCACTGCTTACACCCGCACCGGCACTGCCGACCACCGTTGCAACGCGGGCCCCGATATTCTGTTGAATGACAGAGGTCTGGGACCGCGAAACCGCACTGGTGACGGCTTTGGACGTGGTTTCGGAGGAAGTCTCATTGCTGGCTGTGGGCTGTGCGCAGCTAATTGTCACGCGAAAGTCTGCTGCGCTTGCTCCATTTTTTGAGAAGTACGATGATACTTGGTACTCTGCGCTGGACTGGGCTGTGACCACCAATTGGCCAGTGCCGCCGTTTGCCGAAACGGTTGTCTGTACAGTGTTCTCACTCGTGCTCGTATCCATATTATAAATGGTCAGGTTCGGTGTTGCATCTACCGAGAAATTGTTTTGCCACAGATACGTGACTTTATCGCCGGCTTGTAAGTTTAGCGTGGCAGTTCGGTATAAACTTGAGCTGTTCTGACTAGGTGGCTGGTTCGAGATAAGGCCGTTGATAGACGTGCAGTCATAGTTGGTCGCGGCATGTACAGGTGTTGTGGTCAGTGGAAGCGCGCCAGAAATGCCAAGAAATAAAGCTGATGAAATTGCCAATTTAGATAGTTTCATTAATCCCGATCCATAGCGTTGGTTTAGGTCCAAAACAGAAGGTTTATGAAAATCAGTGCCCGGACATTTTGTGCTTTGGGGTCGGATCACATCCCCGGGATGCCACGTCAAGCTTGGGCGGAAACTTGTCAGTAAGTGTCAGATTTACGAGCAAAATCAGATGTTTGTCCCGGGTCTTATGCAGCCCAGAGTTATGATGCCTAAGCTGTTAGAATAGATACCCGGATCCTTGAGGATGGATGGGGTGTTGTAGGGCAGAAAGACTCCTGTTTGCGTCTTTCTGATCTGAGAAATGAGAACAAACTTGCAACATCCAAAATTTTATGACAATGTTCACATTATGTTCTCAATTCGGCTGCTGACGTGAACAGGGAAACTATTCTGTCTGGGCAGCAGGTTCTTCAAGCGGTGGCGTTCCGCATTTAGGTCCGGGGAACCGCCTGCGTTGCATCCTACCCGGCCCTGTGGAATAAGAGAGTTCGAGCAATGATTCAGACCGCGCTGCATTTGGTGGATAAGGATACTATGGATAAGCAGAAGGCACTCGAAGCCGCCCTTGGGCAGATCGAACGGGCATTTGGCAAAGGTTCGATTATGAAGCTGGGTCAGCGGGAAAGCGCCGTTGACATTTCAGCCATTTCAACCGGATCACTCGGTCTTGATATCGGACTTGGTATTGGTGGTCTTCCGCGTGGCCGTATCATCGAAATCTATGGTCCGGAAAGTTCCGGTAAAACGACCCTGGCCCTGCACACCATTGCCGAGGCACAGAAACTTGGCGGGACCTGTGCATTTGTCGATGCCGAACATGCGCTTGACCCGGGCTATGCCCGCAAGCTTGGCGTGAATACCGACGAACTTCTGATTTCGCAGCCCGATGCCGGTGAACAGGCACTTGAAATCGCCGATACGCTGGTGCGTTCCGGTGCGATTGATGTTCTGGTCGTTGACTCGGTCGCGGCCCTTGTTCCGCGGGCCGAACTCGAAGGTGAAATGGGCGACACCCATGTCGGTCTTCAGGCCCGCCTGATGAGCCAGGCCTTGCGTAAGCTGACCAGCTCGGTGTCGCGGTCGAACTGCATGGTGATCTTCATCAACCAGATTCGTATGAAAATCGGTGTGATGTTCGGCAGCCCGGAAACCACCACCGGTGGTAACGCGCTCAAGTTCTATGCATCTGTTCGTCTGGATATCCGTCGTATCGGCCAGATCAAGGACCGTGACGAAGTTGTCGGCAACCAGACGCGCGTCAAGGTCGTCAAAAACAAGATGGCCCCGCCGTTCAAACAGGTCGAATTTGACATCATGTATGGCGAAGGCGTTTCCAAGATGGGTGAAATCCTTGATCTTGGTGTCAAGGCAGGCATCGTTGAAAAGTCCGGTTCCTGGTTCTCCTATAACTCGACCCGGATCGGTCAGGGCCGTGAAAACGCCAAGAACTTCTTGCGCGAGAATCCGGAAATGACCCAGGAAATCGAAAACAGCATTCGCGAAAGTGCCGGCCTGATCGCCGAAAGCATGACGAATATGAGCGAAGATGACCCGGTCAATGACGATTGATCGCGCTGTTTTTGTACGATGATTTTAAAAAGACGGGCCGTGATTTCGGCCCGTCTTTTTTGTTTGGGCCATCAAACCCTTCACCCCGTTCAAAGGTGCAGCCATGATTACCTGTTATTTGAAATACATAATTGACAGTCACAAAATTCCCGAGTTCGAGGCATATGCCAAACGCTGGATTCCGATTGTCAATCGCATGGGCGGGACCCATCACGGCTATTTCCTGCCCCATGAAGGGGCGAGTAATGTTGCCTATGCGCTGTTCAGTTTTCCAAGCCTTGCCGAGTATGAGGATTACCGCAATCGCATGGCTGACGATCGCGAATGTCAGGATGTTCTGAATATGGAAATCCGCAATCGCAGCATCATTTCCTATGAACGGAGTTTCATGCGCCCGGTCCTGGACTAGGGGCGGGCGGGGCTATGATCCGCGCCGCGTTGCGGTCGTCGCCACTGCCGCTGCCGGGATTTGCTGCTGTTGCCACTGGCTGGGTGTTTGGCCGGTAATGCGCAGGAATTCGCGATTGAAATTCGATTTGGTGTTAAAGCCGCTTGAAAGCATGGTGGTTGTGACATTCTGTCCGCGCAGGAGTTCTTCGCAGGCATGATCAATTCGGAACCTGTTGATATAGCGCGACACATTTTCCCCGGTACTTTGATTGATCGCTGTGGATACCTGTTTCAACGGATAGCCCAGCCGCCGCGCAATCCGCGCCAGCGTCAGATCGGGATCAAGAAACAGCTTCTGACCGCTTATAAGCTGCTCAACTGCCGCCATGATTTCATCGACCGGGATATCGGGCGTATCGGGCGCGGTTTTGTCAGGCGCGCTTGACCGTTCGATATCATCACCCCCGTTGTCATCATCGCCCGATCCGATGGCAAGATCGGGCGAAAGCGCCAGAAACCCGATGGTCAGCACTGCCAGCGACGAAAAGATGCTTAAAATCACACCGGTTGCGCCTTCTGCCCCGAATTGCAGGGCTGCTGCGATCAAAAGATCGCTAAAGGCCGAAACAATCAGCGCAATGGCAATCACCCGCCAGATCAATGCCGGTACATGCCCGGATGCCAGACGCGAATGGGCCAGATCATTGCCCTGACGATGCAGGGCAATCAGGATGGCAGACGCATAGCCGACAAACAGCCCGCCAAGCAGGGCATCAATCAGGACCGGCATGGCAAGGATCACGATCACCATCACCACCGGGGCCAGAAAATGGCAAAGATCGGTGGCGACAAGGCGCGACCGCACACTGCTTTGCAAAAAGGCCATCCAGGCCAGCGCCGGGATCATTGATGCCATGACCGGCTGCAACAACCGGATGGCATCAAACCCGTAATAATGAACAAGCGACACCGTCACACTCTGACAGGCGCAGGCCAGCAGCAAGGCGGCAAGCAACCGGCTGGTCTTTTCAAACAGGATTGCCCGCAAAAACAGATAACCCAGCAACAGGGCGACGATCATGGGTACGGGAAGTGCGATCATGTTTTGTGGCGATCCGATCATAAAACGTCCGAAAACCGGTTTTGCACGTCCTATAACCGGTTCAAGGACGCAAAGCCCCGAAATCAGGAGCAATTTCAACCCGGTGAAGATTAAAACACGGATTGAAATCATGAAACATGTAACTTCTGCGGCCCTGCTTTCACTTGGTCTTGCCAGCGTTCCTTGCATGGCGACCCCGTCTGCGGCACATGAACTGGCGGGTTATGACCGGTTCGATGTCACCGCATCACACAGATCCACGCCGCTTGCTGCGTCCATCTGGTATCCGGCCGGGACTTATATCTATCGTGCGCCGGTCACCAAAAGCGCGATCTGGCAAAGCACGGATGCCTATATCGGGGCGGCGATTGCACCGGGAAAACACCCGCTGATCCTGCTCTCGCACGGATCGGGCGGCAATATGGATGCGCTGGGCTGGTTGTCATCGCAACTGGCACTTCGCGGGGCAATGGTGCTTGCGGTCAATCATCCCGGCACGACATCGGGGGATTCATCGCCCCGGCGCACCATTCATCTGGCGCCGCGTGCGGCCGATATCACGGCCCTGCTTGATCAGGTTCTCGCCGATCCGGATTTCGCCCCCTATATCGACCGGGACCGGATTTCGACGGTCGGCTTTTCGTTGGGGGGGACAACGGTTCTTAATCTGGCGGGGGTGCGATTTGATGGCGACCTGTATCGTGATTTTTGCAAGACACATGGCGATGTGATGCAGGATTGCGCCTTTTTGAAACGTGGCGGGGTCGATTTCGATCATCTGTCTGATGACATTGCCATCGATGCCAAGGATCCCCGGATTTCGCGATTTGTTGCGATCGAGCCCGGCATGACCTATGCGGTTGATGACAACAGCCTGAAAAACACCGATCAGGATGTGCTGTTCATCCGGCTTGGCAAAGAACATGGCTGGCCGGCTGCTGATCTTGAGGCGACCGGAAGCAACTTGTTGGGCAAGCTTGATCATCCGGCCTATGCGGTTTTTGCCCCGGCTGACCATTTGACCTTTCTGGCGGAATGTGTGCCCGGTGCGGCCGAACTTCTGGCGCGGATGGATGATGATCCGGTCTGTTCGGACCCGGCGGGCACCGATCGTGGCCATATCCACCAACAGATCATTGATGAAATCAGCCGGTTTCTCGACCTTGGCATGTCGCCATCCTGATTGGCGCATCTGATGACGGATATCACGGATCATTCCCCGGAAAGCGGCCCGTATGACGGGTTTCTTTCTGGTGCCCCAAAATGATCACGATTTCGCATAACTATATGAAAAATATATCATTAAATGGTGTCGAATGGGGTGAAAAACTCCCTTTAGTGATATGGGGGCGGAACAATTTTGAGTTGTCCCCGTTTGATATCCTGTGAGCAACACATCACGAGCAAACAGGAGAACAAACATGTCAGACCTGATGAAAAAAATTCTCGCCGTTCTGATGATTGGTGGTCTTGGTCTTGGCCTTGCGGCCTGCGAAACCGCCGAAGGTTTCGGCGAAGACGTCGAAGATGCCGGTGAAGCCATCCAGGACAGTGCTTCGTGATCCGGGCTGATTAAACAGGTCGCTTTACCCTCAAAGCACCCAATAACTGCAGGAGAATTCCCATGATTGGTTGGGCCGTATTCTGTCTGATCCTTGCCCTGATTGCCGCCGTATTGGGTTTTGGCGGCTTGGCCGGGACTTTCGTTGGCATTGCGAAGATTCTGTTCTTTGTCTTCATCGTGCTGTTTGCCGTTTCACTTCTGGTGAATGCATTGCGTGGCCGCCGCCCGCCGATGTAACCGGCAACGAAAGACAAAAAAGGGTTGGGATAAAAAACCGAACCGACGAGCACACAAAAGGGCGCCATATTGGCGTCCTTTTGCTGTGTCTGGATGGGGCCGGGCAATGGCGATATCGGTTGCAACCAAAAACCGGTCGCGCCAAAATGGCGTATATACTCAAAGGCGGTATCCGAACCGCACAGCGTTGGAGCATTCAACAAACATGGTAACGATCACAAAACGTCTGTTGGCAGTTGCGATGGTTCTTGGCTTTGGCATGGCGTTGTCGGCCTGCGAAACCGCCGAAGGATTTGGCCGCGATATGGAAAAGCTGGGCCAGCAGATCCAGGAAAGCGTGAATGAGTAACCGTTCAAGCGCCCTTGCCAGCCAACGGTTATATTATGCCCCGGTAAAGGTCGCCGATTTTGGCGACCTTTTTGTGTTTCTGGGGGATGCTGCGGCAATGCGCTTTACCCATTGCGATCAATCGCTTGAAGATTGCCAGACCAGATTGCTGGCCTTTGAAGCACGTCGCAATCAGGATGGCTTTGCCCCCTGGGTCGTACGGCACAGGGAAACCGACAGAATCATCGGTTGGGGCGGGCTTTATATCGACCCGTTCGACCCCGACTGGGGACCGGAAATCGGTTATTTCCTTCATCCCGACCATCATGGTCGCGGCTTTGGCCGTGAACTTGCCGAAACCGCCATCGCCTTTGCGCGGGCCCGAACATCCTGCCGCATGCTGGGTGCCTTTGCCCATCCCGACAATCATCCATCGGCCAAGCTATTGTCCCGATTGGGGTTTGTGCAGATCGGTTTTGTCGCGTCAATGAACCGCAAGCGGTTTCGCCTGATGATTGACCGGGCCTAGCGCGCGGCGATTTTTGCCTTGTTGCAATCACGCAATTCATAAAACTTGATACATTTGCCGCCCAAGCCCTTCGCCTGACTGGACAGGGCAGGGCCGAGCCGCTAAATAGGGCAGTCCGTCCGCCAACATGGCGGATGAAATTGTTCCGCGTTTTCCGGGTTGGAGAGATATGCAGACCGTTAACGATATCCGCACCACGTTTCTGGAGTTCTTCCGCAAGAACGGCCACGAAGTCGTTTCCTCCAGCCCGCTGGTGCCGCGCAATGACCCCACCCTGATGTTTACCAATGCCGGGATGGTCCAGTTCAAGAACGTTTTCACCGGTCAAGAGCATCGCGATTATTCACGCGCGACCACCTCGCAGAAATGCGTGCGTGCCGGTGGCAAACATAACGATCTTGAAAATGTCGGTCATACCGCCCGCCATCACACCTTCTTTGAAATGCTCGGCAACTTCTCGTTTGGCGATTATTTCAAGGAAAACGCGATTGAATTCGCCTGGAACCTGATCACCAAGGAATATGGTCTTCCCAAAGACAAGCTTCTGGTCACGGTTTATCACACCGATGACGAAGCCCATGGTCTTTGGAAAAAGATTGGCGGTCTGTCTGATGACCGCATCATCCGCATTCCGACCTCCGATAACTTCTGGTCGATGGGCGATACCGGCCCGTGTGGTCCGTGTTCGGAAATCTTCTTTGACCATGGCGATCACATCTGGGGCGGCCCTCCGGGCAGTGCCGACGAAGACGGCGACCGTTTCATTGAAATCTGGAACCTCGTCTTCATGCAGTATGAACAGATGGCAAATGGCGATCGCATTGATCTGCCCAAGCCGTCTATTGATACCGGCATGGGTCTGGAACGTATTGCCGCTGTCCTTCAGGGCAAGCACGACAACTATGACATCGATCTGATGCGCGCCCTGATCGAAGCATCGGCCGATGCCACCAATACCGACCCGGATGGTCCGCATAACGTGTCGCACCGTGTGGTTGCCGACCATCTGCGTTCGACCAGCTTCCTGATTGCCGATGGTGTTCTGCCGTCCAATGCCGGTCGCGGTAACGTTCTGCGCCGTATCATGCGCCGTGCAATGCGCCACCTGCACATGGTCGGCACCCAGGATCCGGTGATGTATAAACTGGTTCCGGCACTGGTCCGCAAAATGGGCGGTGCTTTCCCGGAATTGGTCCGTGCCCAGGCACTGATCGAAGAAACGCTCAAGCTCGAAGAGCAGGGCTTTAAAACCATGCTTGATCGCGGTCTCAAGATGCTTGATGACGCGACCGACGGCATGAACGAAGGCGCCACCCTTTCGGGCGAGGTTGCCTTCAAGCTTTATGACACCTATGGCTTCCCGCTTGATCTGACGGCCGATGCGCTCAAGGCACGCAAAATCGGCATTGATGAAGACGGTTTTACTTCCGCCATGGAAGAACAGAAGGCCAAGGCACGTGCCGCATGGTCGGGGTCGGGCGAAGCAGCGACCGAAGAAGTCTGGTTTGACATCAATGACCGTGATGGCGCGACCGAATTCCTTGGCTATGAAACCGAAACCGCCGAAGGTGTTATCACCGCCCTGATCAAGGATGGTGCCGAAGTCAAAACCGTATCAAAAGGTGACGAGGTTGCCGTTCTTGCCAACCAGACCACCTTCTTTGGTGAGTCCGGTGGTCAGCAGGGCGATGCCGGTGTGATCAAAACCGAAAAGGGTGCGATCATTGAAATCACCGACACCCAGAAAAAGCTCGGCGCGCTGCATGTGCATCTGGGCAAGATTGTCGAAGGCGACGTTTCGGTTGGCGATGCGGCTGAATTCCGTGTTGATCATGCCCGCCGCTCAAGCTTGCGTGCCAATCACTCGGCAACCCATCTTCTGCATGCGGTGATGCGCAAGCATCTTGGCGATCACGTCACCCAGAAGGGCTCGCTGGTCGCACAGGATCGCCTGCGTTTTGACGTTTCCCATCCCAAGGCCGTAACAGCCGAAGAAGCCGCAATCATCGAAGCAGACGTCAACCGTCTGATCCGTGAAAACAGCGAAGTCACCACCCGTCTGATGACCCCGGATGAGGCGATTGAACTGGGTGCGATGGCGCTGTTTGGTGAAAAATACGGCGATGAAGTCCGCGTTGTTTCCATGGGCCTTCCCGAAAGCAACGAACATGCCTACTCGCTTGAGCTTTGCGGTGGTACGCATGTCAAACGCACCGGTGACATCGGCATGTTCAAAATCGTGTCCGAGGGTGCGGTTTCAAGCGGGGTTCGTCGTATCGAAGCCCTGACCGGTGCCGATGCTGCCAATTACATGGCGGCCCGTGAAAACGTGCTGGCAACGGTTGCTGCCGACCTTAAGGCCGTGCCCGAAGATGTCCCGGCACGCGTCAAGGCGCTTCAGGAAGAACGCCGTCGTCTGGAACGCGAGGTTTCCGACCTGCGCAAGAAACTTGCGACTGCCGGTTCCGGCGGTGCATCGGGCAGTGATGCCTTCAAGGAAGTCAATGGCGTCAAACTGGCCCTGCGTTCGCTTGACGGCATTCCGGCCAAGGAACTCAAAGGCATGGTTGACGAACTGCGCGACCAGATGGGTTCTGGTATTGTTGCCCTTGTTTCGGGCGATGGTGGCAAGGCATCCATCGTGGTTGGCCTGACCGAAGACCTGACCGCGAAATTCAGCGCGGTTGACCTTGTCCGTATCGGGGTTGAGAAACTCGGCGGCAAGGGCGGCGGTGGCCGTCCGGACATGGCACAGGGCGGTGGTTCCGACCCGTCGCAGGCCGATGCCGCACTGGCCGCGATCGAGGCACATATCGCCGGCTGACGCGATCAAAAGTATGAAGAATAAAAAAGGGCCCCGACCGGGGCCCTTTTGTTTTGTCTGATGATTGCGATTTGGGCAGGGATTGTCAGGGCGCTACATTGCGTTGTGTGCGGGGGCGGATGATTTGCCAGCCAAGGTTCATGCCTGATGCCGCAATCAGGATGGCGATGGCACCGATGATCTGAGCGGTATCGGGGCGATAGCCAAAAGCAATCAGGTCAACAATGATCGCCACCACCGGATAGATGAAGCTGAGCGATCCTTGCAGGTGGGTCGGCAGTTTCTGAACTGCGCCATACATCAATACATACATGATCCCGGTATGGACCACCCCGACCGTGATCAGGGAACCCCAACTGATTGCCGTGGTTGGCAGATTTTCAAAATCGGCAAATGGCGCAAGCATCACAATACCGATACAGACCTGAACAAGGGCGATCAGATGGGGCGGGGTGCCTTTGAGCTTTTTGGTGATGATGGCCGCTGTCGCCCAGAAAAACGCCGCCCCAAGCGCCATCAGAATGCCACCGGCATAATCCGATCCGCCAAGGCCGCCCCGGGATTTGCCAGAAATGATCAAAAGCAGACCGGCGAAGGCAATGCCAAGCCAGACGAATTTGTTGACGGTCAGTTTTTCACCGAAAAAAGCCGCACCAAACAACACCAGCATAAAGGGCTGGGTGTTATAAACCGCGGTCGAGACCGAGATTGAGGCCATCGAATAGGACTGAAACAGCAGGTACCAGTTGGTGACGATGGCAACCCCGCCAAGGGCGGCCCAGCCCAGCATGCGCACATTCAAAAGCCCGCGCAAAAGCCCCATGGTCGCACAGATCACCAAAAGCGAAAGCGCCCCAAAGAAGCAGCGCCAGAAAACCACATCCATGGCCGGGCGGTCCGACATCACAACAAACCAGCCAATGGTGCCCAAAATTGTCATGGCAGCCGTCATTTCGACCGTGCCGCGGACTTGTTCTTTCATCGCAAAGCTCCGTTCAGGAAGTCATTTGATGGGATTACTTTCCGCTTTTTAGGCCGGGTTTTATATGGCTTGTGAAAGGTGAATTTGGCATGTAGCCTTTTTATTCAAGGCCGGATCGTCAATTTTGTGGAATTTGTAAAGTCATGGACGAGATCGATCAGAAGATTCTGAAAATCCTGATGCGTGATGCCCGGATTTCGCAAAAGGAACTGGCCGCCAAGGTCGGACTTTCCGCCCCCGGTGTAGCCGAGCGGGTCCGGCGGCTTGAAGAACGCGGGGTTATTCGCGGTTTCACCATTGATATTGACCCTGAAGCCCTGGGATATCCGTTGCAGGCGATTGTGCGCATTCGGCCGTTGCCCGGGAAATTGCATATCGTGCAGCAACTGATTTCCGAAATTCCCGAATTTGGCGAATGTGACAAGGTGACTGGCGATGATTGCTTTGTCGCGCGGCTTTATATCCGGTCGATGAAGGAGCTGGACGGGTTGCTTGACCAGATTGTCGACAAGGCCGAAACCAACACCGCCATCGTCAAATCCAAGCCGGTCGAACGCCGGATGCCGCCACTTTCGCCGAAATGAGTGTGCGGCCTTGCGCGAGGCATCCGGTGCCATTCGCCATTCGCATACACTAAACGCCATGCGTCACGTGCGATGTGTGATGCCTCATGCGTTGCCTGTGCGCACGGTGTTCTATGCCAGTGGCAGCAGGATATCGGTAACGGCCTGATGGTCCGGGACGTCGGGGAAAAAGGCGACGCGCTGGAAAACAAGCGGGAAGTCGCCGGGCGTTTCACCGCTTTGCGGCAACCAGTCGCGATAGAGCGCAAGCGCGCTGTCACCAAGTGTCTGGTCGCTTCCGACATGACGCAATTTCGCATATCGCCCGGCCGGGATTATCAGGGGATAAAGACAGGCTTTTTCATCCTCGGCTGTCAGGGGCCGTTTTGTGGCAACGCAAAGCCCCATGCGAAATTCATCGGGCGGCGTATCATCGGGATTGCACCAGACAATATTGTATGTCGTGTGTTTTGACGGATGCAGATGATGGATTTTGCGCCAGGCAATAAAACGTTGAATGGTCTCGCCGATGCGCGCAGGCGGGCCGACATGATCCAGACAGGCGGTGGGTGTTTCGGGGAAGTCGATGATTGAAACGGCGGTGTGATCAGGGCTGGTCATCGTGTTTCTCCTGATTTTCAGCAACCCGTCATAGGGGGCCTGCCAATTGTCCCAATCGGTGGATTTGCGAAAGTCACGCGGGGCGATCCCGTGGATCTGGCGAAACGCGCGCGCAAAGGATTCCGGTCCCTCGTACCCGGCAACAAGGGCGATTTGCAAAATCGGGACATCTTGGCGAAAGGCCAGCATATGGGCGGCACGGCGCATCCGGATCAGGCGGATATATTGTCCGACATTCATCCCGTAAAATGCCGCAAATTGCCGATGGAAATGAAAGACCGAAAAGGCAGCAATGCCGGCCAGAGTTTCAAGCGACAAGGCCTTGTCTTCCCGAACCTCGGGACTGGCATCAGGGCCGGTATCAAGACAGGTATCAAGACTTGTATCAATATGGGTAATGACCCGGTCAAAACGGCGGGCGATGTCTGATTTTGCCGGGGCATTCATGATGGCGTGGCCTGACGGTTGCGATTGCTGATTGCGGGCTTGATCCTGTGCCATCATGCACAAATCCGCTGCCCAATACCTGACCGATCTTGCGGACTTGTTTCGGGGGGGCGGAAAAACGGGAATGTGGCCCTGTGCCGAGCTGACAGCATGTTGGTCAGGGTGCTTCAGGAAACCGAATAATCATCCTTGGCCTGTTGTTGGCGCAAGACGCGGTTAACGGCGCGTTCGACGGCCTTGCGATCGGTGGCGTCCGCAATGTCGCGCGCAGCGGCCCGACCGATCAGGCGTGCATGTTCGCGCAGGATTTCCAGATGTTTTGGATGTTTGGCAAGGCCGGTCAGGCTTTCAAGGACCTCTGCCATCGGCAAAAGGACGTCGGGTTTGGCACTGGCCGATTGGCGGATCTGGTTGAATGCCGCGTTCATCATGCCGCCGAAATCCGATAGATGGGCGCAGATGCGTTCCTGTCCCTGATCATCGCGCCACAGCCCCATCGGATAATGGAAATCCATCGCCTGTGGCAAGGCGCGACCCAGCTGATGGATCACGGCAATTGCGGTGAACGGATCATTGATCCCGGGCGAAAGGGCGCGCAAGGCGACCTCGACCAGTTGTCGCAGGGCAAATTCGATATCAAGCATGGCGGTGCGCTGACTGCCGATCATGATTTGTTGGGCGATGGCGTCATGTATTGCATCAGATCGGGTGTCAGAAGGCCCGGTGTCAGAGGGCTTGGTGTCGTTGTTTTCATCCTTGCCGATTTCACCGATAATATCACCGGCAATCACATGCTGTCCGGCGCGGACAGTCAGTGCGACACGAATATCGTTCTTGATGGCAACATCAAGCAGGTCGTCATAATCAATGCCCTGCACATAGCCCGATTTCGCTGCCGTGATCGTGCGATCCGACGTGTTGGCACCCGCATCGGGCAGGGTGCAGCTTTCCCTGGCGGCATTGTCAATCGGCCCCGACAGGGTTTCAAGCGACGAGGAAATCGTTTCTTCAAGATTGGCCCCGACCTTCTGGATCACGTGGTCGGCAACGATGGAACGTCCCAGATGATGGACAAACAAAATCAGCACAAACAGACTGACGACAAAAAGCGCAATGCCGGTCATGGCGGCGATCTGCGGGACCGCGCTATCACCGGTCTGCCCGCCCATCAGGACCAGACCTGTAATCAGAAACAGGATCGTGCCGACGAAACTGCCCAACGCATTTTGGGTTTTGGGATCGCCCATGAAGTTGCGAATGGTGCGCGGCCCCAACGACCCGGCCGCAAGGGTAAGCACCACCATGGTGACCGACAGCGCAAAGGTGGTCATCGTCACAAGCGTCGCCAGCAGCGTCGATGTCAGGTCCTGGACCGTTTCAACCGTTTCAAAGCGCGGCCAGAAATCGGGCAGGCTGGCAATGATATCTTCGCCCGGCAACCGGATGGCCAACAGTGAAAGCACCGCACCGCCAATCGCATAAAGCAACGGGGTGAACCACAGGCTGTGGCCGACAAATTCCCATATTCGGATAAAGCGGTGAAACATGTGCCGTGATCCTGTTGTGAATGCGTGCCCGGGCGACAAATGCCGCCCGTCGGCAAGACCGGACCGGGACAGCGATCAACATATAAACGTCTGGAACTGTGGCCGGTTCCCGGTTTGCTGTTGTGCTGGTCCGGGTCGATATCGCGCAGATCATTTTTGCCGGTTATTGCGGTCAATGTCTCCTGACTTTTTGGGGGAATGACACCTATGCAAAAATCACGATTGCCCGTGTTTGAAAAATGAACCAAATTCGATTTTACGTCAAAAATGATCCAACGGGTAGAAGGCCGCATTGGCATGGTTGCGCAAAACCGCATGGAAAAACGCCAGCAACGCGAAGAAATGATCCTTGATGCCGCCGGGAAACTGATTTCAGAAGTCGGCTTTTTCGAGCTCAAGATGTCGGATATTGCGCGGGCCTGTGACATTTCGGTCGGTACCCTTTATGGCCATTTCGCCAGCAAGGAAGATTTGCTGATCGGGCTTGCGGTCATGGCCGGTGCCAAACGCGCCGAAAAGTTTGATATCGCACGCAATCATGATGGCAGCGCGATTGAAAAATACATCATCGCCAATCTGCTTGATCTGGGTTTTTCCATCGATCATCCGCAATTGTTCGAGGCGGAATATCTTGCCCTTGCGCCGTCGGTCTGGAAACGCGCAACCCCGGCCCGCCATCAGGCCCAGCTTGATCAGATCAATGCCATCACCACGATGTTTCAGACCTTCCTGACCGAGGGGGAGGATGAACTTGGCATTGCCCCGGATATGACCAGCCGAAGCCGCAACCTTAACCTTGGCAGTTGGGGGCTTGGTTACGGGATCAATGTGCTGGTTCTATCCGAAATTACCGACCGTCATTATGGACAGGAACTGCGCAAGAATGCGGTCAGTATCCTGTGCGACGGTCTGGCCGATCTTATGATCGGGGCCGGGTGGCAGGTCGATGATGCCAGGGCCAAGGTCCGTGCCCTTGCCGCCACCTATGTCGATGCCCCCGGTTTTGATCAATGAATTGAAATAACTTCTATCGCCCTTTTGCCCGCCAATAGCCCCTAACAACCGTCGCTTACCAGCGCAGCGCCCCACGGAGTTCCCCATGTCGCAAGAAAACAAGGCAATGTCGGCGGTCTTTTTGACCGTTCTGTTCGGCTTTGCCGGGTTCAGTTTGCCCTATCCGGTCTTTGGACCCATGTTTCTGAAACCTGAACTTGGTTTTCTTGATCCATCCATTCCCGAACAATATCGCACCATCCTGTTGGGCGTTGCCATGGCGCTTTATCCCATCGGGCAGTTTATCGGTGCGCCATGGCTTGGCCGGTTATCGGACCGGGTTGGGCGCAAACCGGTTTTGATGGCATCGCTGTTCGGGGCGGCCAGTGGCTATATCGTTGTTGCCATCGGGGTGGCGAGCGCCAATTTGCCGCTGGTTCTGGTCGGGCGGTTTGTATCGGGCCTGTGCGAAGGCAATATGGCAATTGCCCAGTCGATTGCATCGGATATCAGCACCCCGGCAAACAAGGTCCGCAATTTCGGCCTGATCACGGTGGCGATCAATGTCGGCTGGATCGTCGGGCCGTTGATGGGGGGCTTTTTCTCGGACCCGTCCATTCATCCGTCCTTTAACGTGTCCTGGCCGTTCTTCTTTGCCGCGGGCATGTATGGCTTCAACCTTCTGGTCGTTGCGGTGGTCTTGCATATTCCGGAATATGCCCGCCGTCGCGGACGGACCAAGGATGATCAGGCGATTGCCGGGCGGACTGTCTGGGCGACCTTGACCGATCCTGTGCTGTTGCCGGGCTACGCGGTTTCATTTGCCAGCTATTTTGCGATCTATCTGTTTTTCTGCTTCTTCGGGGTTTACCTGGTACAGACCAGCGATGTGACCAGCAGTTTCCTTGGCATGTGCTCGGCGATCATTTCGATCCCGCTTATTCTGGCCGGATTGACCGTGGAACGCGCGCAGCGCCCGATGGGCCTTCGCGGGGTGGCGGCCCTTGGGCATATGTTGCTGGCCATCGGTTTGATTACCTTTGTCCTGCCTGACGGGCTGGTCTGGGTGTTTGTACCGATGTGTATTGCTGCCTTCGGGATTGCATGGTGCGAAGTTACCACCAGCCTGTTCATTTCAAACGGGGCCGGTGCCCACGAGCAGGGGCAGGCATTGGGCATTTACCGATCCGTGCACGTTTTGGCCGAAGCCGCAGCAGTTTTGACCGGCGGGGTTCTGGCCGGGCTTGATAATACATCACCCTTCATGGTCGGCGGGATCGCGGCATTGATTTGCGTGATCGGCATTCTGGGCTGGGTGAAGTCATCCGCCCTGATCCCGGCCCGCGCGGATGGCACAGCCGAATAGATATCCGGAAAATGAAACGCCCGCACATCAATGCGGGCGTTTTCAATTCAGATATCGGTCGGATCATGCGGGGCCAGTGCGGCACGCCGGATCAATGCCTGTGCGCTATCATTTTCCTGACGGTTTTTATCGGGCAGCTTTGCCACCTGATCGGCAAGGGCGCGGATATCGTCCAGATCTTCCATATCGCCACAGATTTCCATGACCCGCCCCCAGATTGCGTCATGATCCATACCGCCCATCACGGTAAGGGTGATGGCGCGATTAAGGGTGGCTTCGCGGTGTTCGGGATCTTGCGACAGGATTTGTTCAAAGGTTTCAAAACCTGCGATCAGGTGACCTTCGCGCAGATTGATCACACCAAGATCGTTTGACGCGGTCAGTGACGACGGATCAATGCGCAGCAATTGTTCAACAGCGCGTCGTTCCCCTTCAAGATCGCGACTTGCGCGATAGCACGCCGCCATCAGCCGGTGAATGGTTTCCGATCCCGGACTGTGATGTGCCGCGGTCTGAAGGGCAGAAAGGGCATTGTCACTTTGATCAAGTTCAAGCAATGCCTGCGCGCGCAGGGTCAGAAGTTCCGGGTCGGTCGGTTTGGCGCGCAAAACGATGTCGACATGATTAAGCGCGTCGCGCGCATCACCGTTTTCAAGCAGGGCGCGTGCAATGTGATAGAGGCAATCGGCATTGTCCCCATCAGATTGCAGCACCGTGCGATACTCACCGAGTGCTTCGGTAATCGAACCTTTTTCATGCAGGGCACGGGCCAGACCAAACCGTGCTTCAAGATTATCCATATCTTCGCCAAGTGCCTGACGAAGCATATTGATGGCGGCGTTATATTGCCGCCTTTTCAAGGCAGCAAGCCCCATGTCAGCAAAGGACATGGCATTCATTTTTCGTCTCCCAATCCATACGACATCCGTTCCCCGGATCATCAGATTTATCGATTTACGATGGGATTATAATGGCCGGGCCGGGCATTGCCACTATTATGTCATTTGGGAACTTTTTACGGCGATGGCACCTGCTGGTTGCAAAAAAGACAGGGCCCCGGAATTGTCCGGGGCCCTCTCCAATGTGCAATGTGCCGGAATGCGTGCCGTGCAGATCACGGTTTATGCAGCATTTTGATTTCCATGAAATCTTCAAGACCAAACAGACCGCCTTCGCGCCCGATGCCCGATTGTTTATAGCCGCCAAACGGGCTTCCCGGACGGGGGAAGGCACCGTTGATGCGGATCATGCCCGCACGCAGTTTGCGGGCAACGCGGTCGGCCTTGGCATCATCGGGGGTCTGGATATAGGCCGCCAGGCCATAGGGCGTGTCATTGGCAATTTTGATGGCTTCTTCTTCGGTGTCGAACGGGATCATGGCGACAACCGGGCCAAAGATTTCTTCGCGGGCGATGCGCATAGTGTTGTTCACATCGGCAAAGATCGTCGGTTTGACGAAATAGCCTTCATTCACCCCGTCGGGTTTGCCAACCCCGCCAGCCAGAAGGGTTGCGCCTTCGTCAATGCCGGCCTGAATAAGGGTTTGCACCCGGTCAAACTGGATGTGGCTGACCAGCGGGCCGATATGATCGCCTTTGACCCGCGGATCGCCAACCTTGGCGGCATCGCCGACACGTTTGGCAACCTTGACCGCCTCGTCATAAATCGATCGCTGAACCAGCATCCGGGTCGGTGCATCGCAGGTCTGGCCGGAATTGTTGAAAACATCAAGAACGCTAAACGTGATGCGGTCTTCGACATCCACATCGTCAAACACGATGTTTGGCGATTTGCCACCCAGTTCCAGGGTGACGCGTTTGACGTTTTCGGCCGCATCCTTGGTGATGGCCTTACCCGCGCGGGTCGATCCGGTAAAGGACATCATCGCGATATCGGGATGGCGTGAAAGCGTCGCACCGGCCACCGGACCCGCGCCCTGCACAAGGTTGAAGGCCCCGGCGGGGAAGCCTGCCTCGTGGATCATTTCGGCATAAAGCGTTGCATTAAGCGGGGTGAACTCGGATGGTTTGAGAACACAGGTGCAGCCAGTTGCAAGGGCAGGAATGACTTTCAGAACGATCTGGTTGATCGGCCAGTTCCAGGGCGTGATCAGGCCGCAAACCCCGATCGGTTCACGCAACAGCGTTTCCCCGTTATGCAGGGTTTCTTCGAGCTTGAGTTTTCGCAAAACATCAATGAAATCGACAAGATGGTCGGTTCCGGCCGCGGCCTGCTGTTCATGGGCCATGGTTGTGGGCGCGCCAAGTTCGGCGGTGATGGTATCGGCGACCTCGGAATAGCGGCGCTTATAGATCGCAAGCAGATTTTCAAGCCAGCCAAGGCGCTGTTCAATGGTGGTCTGGCTATAGGTTGCAAAGGCGCGTTTGGCCGCGGCAACCGCAAGATCGACATCTTCTTCGCTGGCCAGCGTGATTTGGGTGATGACTTCTTCGGTGGCCGGGTTGATCACATCCATTTTCTCGGACGAAATCGGATCAATCCATTTGCCATTGATGTAAAATTTGCCTGCGTTTTCCATAGGAAGCCTTCCTGATCGTATGGGTGTATCTGGCGCGGTCTGATGCGGTCGGCATCAAACCGGTATCTTCAGGTCCGTTCCCTCAGCCAGCTTTTTATAATCTCGCGGTGGCGTTCGCCGCTGTAACTGGCAAAATGTCCGCCATGGACGACACGAACCGGCAAGTCATAAAGCCGTTCCATCGATCGCACGTAATCCTTTGCATTCGCATGATAAGTGTCTTCGATCAAAGGTCCATCATAAACAATATCGCCCGAAAACAGGATGCCGGTTGATGCTTCCCAAAGGGCAATGCCGCCCGGCGAATGGCCCGGTGTGTGGATGACTTCGAAATGCCGGTCGCCAAGATCAATCACGTCGCCATCTTCGACAATCCGGGTCGCCGGGGCGGCCTTGACCGCATAGGTGGTCGAGGTATAGGGAAGCGGTGGCAATTTGGTAAAGATCTCGTCCGTGACATAGGGATCGGCAAGGGTGTTTTGGCGCGTCGGGTGGGCAAGAAGGTCTGCCTCGCAGCGATGACAGATGCGGTTTTCAAATTCGTGATGGCAGCCGATATGGTCAAAATGCGTATGGCTGGCGACCGCCTGAACCGGGCGTTCGGTGACCAGCGGCACCCAGTCGGTCAATGACACCACACCCATGCCGCTATCAACCAGCATGTCGCCATCGCGCCCGCGAATGTGCCAGATATTGCAGCGATAAAATTCCTCGATAAACGGTTCACCGATATAGGTGACATCATCGCCAACGGATTTGGTGCTGTACCAGTCTTCGGGTTTGGCATGTTCAAGGGTCATGATGCCACGGCCTCCTGCGGCTGGGCGGGGGTGGCGTGACCGGGCAGAATTACCACCGATGACGGATCAATGGTCAGGTCAATCCATGCGCCGGGCTCGATCGTTGCCGATTGCGGCATATGGGCGGTGATCGTCATGTTGGGATAATCAGCCGGACTTAGATGCGCACGGTGATGGGTGCCAAAAAACGACCCGTCTTCGACCTTGGCAGCGCCAAGGGTGATGCGCGGGCCTGCCCCCGTACTGGCGCGGAAATGTTCGGGGCGAATGGCCAGGGTGATTTTCTGTCCGGCGGAAATGGCCGGATCGGCCAGTGCCGTTTCGGGCAGTTTGACCGCGCCCAGAACCGTATTGACGAGAATGCCGTCATCGGTTTTGGCATCAACCGTGCCGGGAATGAAATTGACCTCGCCCATGAAGCTTGCCGAAAACACGGTTTTGGGCCGCATATAGATTTCTTCGGGGCGACCGACATCTTCGATCCTGCCTGCATTCATCACGACAATGCGGTCGGCAATTGCCATGGCTTCTTCCTGATCATGGGTAACATGAACAAAGGTGGTGCCAACGCGTTTCTGGATGGCTTTCAGCTCATCCTGCATCTGGCGGCGCAGTTTCAGATCAAGCGCGCCAAGCGGTTCATCAAGCAACAGCACATCTGGCTCAACCGCAAGCGCACGGGCAAGGGCAACGCGCTGGCGCTGCCCACCGGAAAGCTCGTGGGGTTTTTTGGATGCCGACGCCTTAAGGCCAACCATATCAAGAAGTTCTTCGGCCCTGGCATGGCGTTCGGCCTTGCCGACCTTGCGCATCTTAAGGCCAAAGGCGACATTGTCGCGCAAGGTCATATGCGGAAACAGGGCGTAATCCTGAAACATCGTGGTGGTCGGGCGTTTGGATGGTGCCACTGACCCCATATCGCGCCCGTCAATTTCAATCACCCCGCGGGTTGGCGACAGAAACCCGCCCAGAAGCGACAGCAAGGTGGTCTTGCCACAGCCCGACGGGCCCAGAAGAACGATGAATTCACCCGCCGCGATTTCAAGGCTGACATCATCAAGTGCGGTAAAATCGCCAAAGGTTTTGGTGGCATTGCGAATGGAAACAGGGGCGGTCATTTCTTTGCCGTCCTTCTAAAGACAATCAGTTCAAGAATAAGCAGCAGCGCAACCGATACCAGGAAGACAACGCTTCCGACCGCGTTGGTTTTCGGGTTCAGGCCCGATCGCAGCATGCTCCAGATTTCGACAGGCAGGGTGACGTCAAACCGTGACAGCAGAAACGCGATGATAAATTCATCCCAGCTGAACGTGACCGACAGGAAAAATGCCGCCAAAATCGATGGCATCAACATCGGGGCAGACACCTGTGTCATCACCTGCCATTCAGCCGCCCCAAGATCGCGCGCGGCCCGTTCGATGTTTTTTTGATGATCGCCCATCGATGCATAAATGATGGCAAAGCACAGCGGCAAATTGATCACCACATGCCCGATGCCAACCGTCCACAGCGACAGCGAAACCCCCACCCAGTTAAAGGTCGACAGCAAACCAAGGGCGATGATCAGGTAGCTGACCGTCATCGGTGCCACCAGAAGCCCGCGCTGAAGCCGGGATGCCGGAAGAACAAAGCGCGCCAGCCCGTAAGCGGCACAGAAACCAAGCACACAGGCAACAAGTGACGACCCGATGGCCACGATTAGTGAATTGCCAAGGGCGGACATCAGGCGACTGTCAGTAAAAACCTCGCCATACCATTTAAGGGTCGCGCCGTTAAATGGCGGGACGGGCAGGCGCCCGTCCTGAAATGAAAACAGCACAAGGACCGCGACCGGCAAAAAGATAAAGCTGTAAAGAACCGCCAGATAAGCCCATGAAGCAATTTTGGAAAGGCGTGAAGAGATCATTTTATGTTCTCTCCATCTTGAGCCATCGGGCACAGGCAATATAGGCCAGCGTCACCACCACCATCAGAATGATCGAAAGCGTTGCCGCCATCGGGAAATCGGCCCGTCGGCCCAGTTGCAACATGATGACCTGTGGCAGGGCCAGTTCATTATTGCCGCCCAAAATCTGGGGCGTGATGTAATCGCCGATACACAGCACAAATGTCAGAAACGCGCCAACCATGATGCCCGGCAAGGTCAGCGGCAAGACCACATGCCAGAATACCTGAAACCCGTTGGCGCCAAGGTCGGCCGCCGCCCGGCGATAATTTGGCGGCATCTGCACCAGATTGGCATAGATGGTCAGGGTCAGAAGCATGACAAAGAAATGTACGAACCCGATCACGGTGGCGGTGCGTGTGCTCGCCAGTTCAAGCGGTTCGGCAATCAGACCGACATGCAAAAGCGCGTTATTGATCACGCCGTTTTTGGCCAGAACCAGAAGCCAGGAATAGGACCGCACCACATAGCTGGTCCAGAATGGCAGGATCGCCAGAATCAATGCCATGCGCTGCCATTTTTGCGGGACGCGCTCGGCAATGATCCAGGCCAGCGGATAGGCCAGGATCACCGAAATGATGGTGACGGTAAACGTGATTTCCAGCGAGACAAAAAGGCCCTTGAGCAGATGGGCCTTCTCAAAAAACGTAATGTAATTATCCAGATTCCAGGCCATCACGATGTCGCGGCCCTTGCGGGTGGCAAGGCTGATCGCCGCCATGACAACAAACGGAATGACGAAAAACGCGACCGTCCACAAAAGTGCCGGGGTGACAAATCCCCATGCGCGGCGATTTTCGCGTGTTTCAAGGGTGGCTTGGGCCATCACGGTGTCCTTTGTTGCAACACAGGCATTTTGCCCGGTTACCGGTCTTGGTGTCGTGGAAGGTTGGTCGCCGTTTTGGCAAGCTTAGCAGAACCATTGCCCCGCAAAAAGCGGGGCAATGGCGGGTGGCAATAAGCAAGGGATGCTTACTGCTGGAGCATCTCGACCCAGGCATCCTGCATCTGGGCGTCCAGATCGGCATCCGGGATCGGATAAAGCTGCGAGTTTTTCAGATATTCGGGCTGATCATCCCAGCGAAGGGCTGCTTTTTGCGCATCGGACAGGTTTTCCCCGGCCTTGGAATTGGCAGGCATGCCCCAGTAACAGGACGATGTCGCAAGACGCGCCTGACCTTCGGGGCTCAGGATGTATTGCACGAATTTCAGCGCAAGGTCGGGCTTGGCAGATTCCTTCATCACGCCAATCGACTGGGCCCAGCGCAGGCCGCCTTGTTTCGGGATGACCCAATCAAGGTTCGGTTTGTCTTCGGACAGAACCGCCGTGATCCATTCACCACCACCCACAAGGATATCGACCTCACCCGTGGCCAAAGCCGTCTGGGAGGAAACCACTTCGCCAACCTGTTTGGAGACCTTTTTCATCGCAAACAGCTTTTCCTTGATGGCGTCCATATCATCCGCCCCAAGATCGGCCGTATCAATGCCAAGTCCCAGCCCGACAAGGCCGATAACCGGCAGGTAATAGTCATAAATCGCGATGCGCCCGGCGTATTTGTCCGACCAGATCACCGACATGTCTTCCATGTCCTTGGGATCGACCTTGGTCTTGTCGAACGAAATGGTGTTGTAGCCGAACTTTTCGGTAACCGCATAGGTTTTGCCATCAACCACATTGTTTTCGGCCATCACGACTTCCGGGAAAAGATCGGAAGTCGGAAGGGCATCGGCCGGAATTTCGGCCAGAAGATCCATTTCAACCGCACGATGGACATCAACGCCGTCAATCACGAACACGTCCCAGTCCCCCGGGCGGGATTGTTCGATGATCGAAAGGCCCGCACCCGTGCCTTCATATTCCTTCAGATTGACTTTGACGTCGTATTTCTTTTCGAACGGTTCGATCAAGGCCGGGTCGGTATGATCGCACCAGACAAGCGCGTTGAGTTCTTCTGTGGCCTGTGCGCTGTTTGCAACGGCAATGGCACCAAGCAAGAAGGTCGCAGCACCGCCCAAAAGCTTATTGCGGGTTTTCCCCGTGGAAACGTGACGAAACATAGGCTCTCCCTGATTTCATATTGAGGCCTCCCTTTTATTGGGTAACTCGGCACTCATTCTGGCACCGTTGAAAAAATATTGAACGCGTTCATTTTTTGAGTCAATGTAATTTTTGAACCCGTTCAGTTTTCCGGAGTGACCATGTCAGGTCTGCGCGCCCAGAAGAAAGCCGATAAGAACCGCCGTATTCTCGAGGCGGCGACAACGCTGTTTCGCAAGGTCGGCTATGACAGTGCCCGCATCGAAGACATTGCCGAAATGGCCGGGGTATCGGTCGGAACGTTTTATAATTACTACAAAAACAAGGGCGACATGCTGATGGCGACGGTCTCGATGGAGGTCGAGGAAGTGCTGGCAGCGGGCGAGGGGATCATTGCCAAAAAGCATGATCAGGTCGCGTCGGCCCTGTTTGATCTGATCGGTAAATATTACGACCATTCCCTGACCTATCTGTCCAAGGAAATGTGGCGAACGGCGATGTCGCTTTCAATTGCCCAGCCCGAAACCCCGTTTTCCAAACGCTATACCGCGCTTGACCACCGGCTTTCCAAACAGGTCTGCGACCTTTTTCGGTCGTTGCAGGATCGCGGCATTGTCCGCAAGGATGTCGATTGCACCGCACTGGGCGAGCTTGTCTTTAACAATGTGAACATGATGTTCATCGAGTTTGTCAAAGACGAGGAGATGGATGTTGATGGCCTGAAGGCAAGCGTGGCAAAGCAAAATTTGCCTGTGGCATCGCTGATATCTGTTGGTGCTGACTGACCTGCCATTAAGTTCGTCCGGAAAATCATCGGCCTTCTCCAATGCATCGCATTGGCGAATGGGCGCAGATTTCCATACCGATTTCGGTGTTATCCGCGCCTGACCGGAAAATTTTCGCTAAACCAATTCGTTATCCCGGCCTTCGGAGCACAGCCAATTTCTTTTGCATGTTTTGCGGGAAATCGTGAATTATCTTGCTAATATAAATAGTTGCCCCTAAAAAATAGATATTATTCAAGGGGGTACTTATGCAATGTCTCTTTTGCCAGTTGTAAAAGAGCATGTTGTGCGTCGCGTGAAAGCGGCATCAAGCATGCAAAGCATGTCCGGTCGAGGTGGGGATTTCGTCCGGAATTTGTTTGTTCTGACAATATTTTGTCTTGTTGCCGGCCTCGGCATGGCGCCAAGCAGCGTTCATGCCGCAACCGTTACTTGCACCGGTGCCGCTGCCGATAACCCGTCAACCGTAACATCTGTTCTTTATTCTGCTGCGAACAAGACGTGCACCATTGCCAATAATACGCAAACCCAGAACACAGGTGATATTCTGTTTGTGACATCTGGCGGAGTCAATAACGCCCAATTCTTTGGCGATAGCAGTTTAGATGAGATACCGCAGCTTACAGATCATCTCGGATGTACCATCGGTGATTTGGGTACGGTGACGGCCGGGGGGACATGTAATGACGGGTCTGTGGCCCCTGGAACCTATGCAAACACTCTCAAGGCCAATGTTTCCGCCGGTGTTGTCGCCACAATGACGGTAAACTTCACGGTTGTCGGGACTGACGTTGATATTACCTCTGCCAGTGTTTCGCTTCCTGATGACGAATCATCGTCATCGTCATCGAACGAATCTATATCCCACGAATTGCAGGCTTCTGTATCGCGGTCTCAGGCGGCGGTTGTTGGCAAGAATTTCGAGGCACGCGTTCTTGCCATTTCGCGGGCCCCCACCACGGGTGGTGTCGCAGCACCCAATACGGGTGGTGTGCCTGCTCCGACGACCGGTGATCAACCTTCGTCCAGCAGTTTCTCGGGCCATACCGGTTCGAAGACCCTGGCCAAGCCAGCGATGGTGATGAAGTCGCGTGGCACCTCGCTGCGTGAATTGGCCATGCAGGCCTCGTTTGACAGCTCGCAAACCACGCTGTCAGCGGCCGGTGATGCAAACGCGGGCGATGATCCGCTGCGCGGGATCGAGCAAAGCCTGGGTCTGCTGGCACAGCAGGGTTATACGGTCTGGGGACACGGGTCTTATACCTCGGTTAACAATGACCGGAACAATGCCGCGGGCGACAGCCGCTATGACGGGGATGTGTGGGGCTATAATCTGGGGTTTGATGTGCGTTTGCGCCCGGAACTGGTCGGCGGTATCTCGATGGGATATTCGCAAACGGCCCTGACCACGACCTACAATTCCGGTTATTACGATGAAACCAACTGGACGCTTTCGCCCTATATTGTCTATCAGCCGGCCGCAGGCGTGACGCTTTCGAGCATTATTGGCTACAGCCTTGGCGATATTGACCTTAGCCGCGATAGTTCGGTCACGGGCGATACAGAGTCAGATATGTGGTTCGGGTCGCTCAGCGGGGCATATGCCATGCGTCCGTCAGAAACATTGCCACTGGATGTGACCGTCAATGTCAGCTTCATGGCGGCGCGCAAAACCGTTGATGCCTATACCGAAAGTGACAGCACACAGGTCGGCAAAACCGTGTCCAACACCCGCCGTCTCAAGCCGGGGATCGAGGCGGCCTATAGCTTTGATGCCGCAGAGACAATCTTGCAGCCATTCGCCAAAACAGATTTCGTCTATGACATGACTGATGAAACAAACGGTGACAAGACGGCATTCAATCTGGGCGGGGGGCTTCGCATCATATCCGGTGCAACCGGGCTTTCCGGTTCTATCGAAGGTGAACAGCAATTGGGCACCGATGATTATAGCGAATACACCATTGGTGGCCTGATCGCGTATGCATTTAGCGTCAATGGCAGCGAGGGCGCTTCACTTGGTGTCGTTTCGCCCTATGTTCGCAGTAACTTCACCCCCGACAGCGGTCAGACATTCGGGACCGGTTTTACCTTCACCGCCGAAGATGAAGCATTTAGCACCGAAGTTAACCTGACCCACACCAATGCGGTTTCGTCTCGCGAAACAGTCGCAGAGATCAATATCACTCTTGCATTCTAGGGATGGGGCATCTCAAACCGGTATATTTGATACAGACGCATCTTTGACACCGGCGGCGTGAAACACGTCGCCGGTGTCCGCAAGATGATTGCGCGCCGGGGATTTTGAGTGCGCACTCACCGGACTGCCAGACATCTGCGCGCAAATACCTCCGAGGTTAACCTGACCTGATTGATGACGCTGGCAATCCGATACATGGCCTTGGGCCGAAGTCGCCCGTCAGAATGCGCCGGTTGTGGTGCCGGTTTCACGCGGTGGTGGCGTGGATTGATCAGGGTTAAAAGCGTTACGTGAATACAGGCAGCGGCTTTCGTTTTTATCCCCTGATCCTAGTCGAGAAATTCCGTTTCGATCCGTTCGGCATTGGCCCGTGCCCAACGAATAACAGCTTCAGCATTTTCGGTTTTCTCTTTGGGAGAGAATGCACGCGGTAGCGAGATTTCTTCGCCTGTTTCATAGCCAGGTGCCATTTCGGCGGCGTCCTGCCGGTAGTCAAAGCCATACTCGACAACCAGGAATTTATTGCGCCGTGTGATGCGGAATTCGGCGCTGATCATGTCATAGGGGCGATCAACATCCATCGCGTAAAGATTGCTTGTGCCGACTTTCACAAAATCATCGAAATTGGCAAAGGCACTGATGGTTTTCTTTTTGACGCTAAAGCAGCTCTGATTGCCCAAATCGACATTGGCATTGGTCTGGTGATACAGCAAAGTCACATTTGGATTACAGAAGGACGAAGAATAGAACGAATATCTGATCGGAACGCTGAGCGGGCTGGAGATGGTGATAAAACCGCGCAAGAACTTCTGATCGTCAATCCGGCCCAAAACCATGTTCCCGAAAGGATGGTAGTTGTTGTTGCGGTAAAGTTCGTTGGCAAGAACAGTCCAGTCACCGGGCGGCAGTACCACATCGCCTTGTGGCATGGTTACTTTGTCCTGCACCACTTTCCCGACTGGAAAATCGTTCTGGAACTGGTTGTCGACTGTGGCAAGGCAGGCTGACAGCAGCATCGCAAGCCCGATCGCCAGTAATTTCGTTTGCATCGTTTGTTGTCCCCTGATCCTGTTTTGCCAGATACTAATGCCATGAAAAGAAATAAAAAACTGTCCAAACGGGCAGGTTGAAGACAGGTGTATTGTCGTCCGGGGAACATGGAACGCTGATGCTTGACGTGACAGTAGTCACAAGTAACCCTGTCCGGGAATGATAACAACATCAACGATATGATCGTTTGGCACGTATGTGATCTGGCGACAATTTTGGTAAGGGCAGGTTGGGGATGGGACGGATGGACGAACAGGCCGGAGACGGTTTTGGCTTTGTATCGGGCCATGAACCGGATGCAGATATTGGTGAGCTACGTCTTGCCGACGGTGATTTGTTCGAATTGCCCGGTGTCAGCGGGCGTCTTGAACGCATTGATTTTAGCAATGGCATTTGTTTGCACCGTGCGGAGATCAATGTCCGCGATGATTCCAGATTTGATGTGCAAAATGCCTTGCCACCCGGATGGTTGGCCGGGTCGGTTAACATTCTGGGGCGTCACGATTTTGAATGTCCGGATGGCCAGAAACATACCATGTCGCCCGAAACCGGATTGATGATGCGGGTAGACCCGCCCGGCACCAGATATTTCCTACCCGGTGGGCAATTGATCCGCCATGCCGGGGTGACCATTGACCTTGATGCATTGCGTGCCCGATTTGGTGACGGGATGCCAGATGCCCTAACGCCGTTTCTTTCTGATAGTCACGATGTAATTGATGTCAGACCGCTTGCCCTGAACAACAAGATCAGAAGTATCGTCAGTGCAATGTTCTCGGCGCAAATGACCGGTTTGGGCCGCAAGTTCAAGCTTGAAGGTTTGTCGACCCTGTTTCTGGCTGAGATGATTGATGCCTATTGCCTGCTGTGCGCAGGCAGTGAAAAGACGCCGGAACCAAGTGTTCTTGAGCAGACTGTTACGGAAGAGGCAATTTCAAAGATCACCAATGATCTGGCAGCTCCGCTTTCCGTTGCGCAACTTGCAATTGCCGCAGGCATGACCGAAAGCCGGTTGAACAGCTTGTTCAAGTTGGAAACCGGCAAGACATGCGCTGATTTCGTCCGTTCCAAACGTATGGAGCGGGCCAAGGAGCTTCTGGCAACTGGTGATAGCAACGTCAAACAGGTCGCAGCCGCTGTCGGGTTTAACCATGTCAGCAATTTCTCACGATCCTATCGTGACTGGTACGGCGAAAGCCCCGCTCAGGCACTTAACCGCAGCAGCGGGTGATTGTGGTTCTGGGGTTCCCGCATATCTTTGCCCTCTTGCTCAAGTCGCTTTAACCCCCTAGGTTAACGTAAACGTCAACTTATGTTGCAGGGCAAAAATGAAGTTTCAGGGTACGGAAAATTACGTCGCAACCGAAGATCTGATGGTGGCGGTCAATGCCGCGATCACGTTGCAGCGTCCACTTTTGGTCAAGGGTGAGCCCGGTACCGGCAAGACGGTGCTGGCCGAAGAAATTGCCAAATCACTGGGCAAAAAACTGATCACCTGGTCGATCAAATCCACCACCCGCGCCCAGCAGGGGCTTTATGAATATGATGCGGTTTCGCGTCTGCGCGACAGCCAGTTGGGCGACGAACGCGTTCATGACATTGCCAATTACATCGTCAAGGGCAAGCTGTGGGAAGCATTCGAGGCCGAGGGTGAAGCCCCGGTTCTGCTGATTGACGAGATCGACAAGGCCGATATCGAGTTTCCCAACGATCTGTTGCAGGAACTCGATCGCATGGAATTCTTTGTTTACGAGACCCAGCAAACGGTCAAGGCGACCAATCGCCCGATCGTGATCATCACGTCAAACAATGAAAAGGAATTGCCAGACGCCTTCCTGCGACGCTGTTTCTTCCATTATATCCGCTTTCCCGATGCCGATACCATGGCCGAGATTATCGAGGTCCATTATCCCGGTATTCAGAAACGTCTGGTCGCCGAGGCGCTTAACCTTTTCTATGACATCCGCGAGGTTTCGGGGCTCAAGAAAAAGCCGTCAACGTCCGAGCTTCTGGACTGGTTGAAGCTTCTGATGGCCGAGGACCTTCCGCCCGAGGCCCTGCGCGCCAAGGATGCCAAAACAGCCGTGCCGCCCCTTCATGGGGCGTTGCTTAAAAACGAGCAGGACGTGCATCTGTTTGAACGGCTGGCCTTTATGGCGCGTCGCGAAGGACGTTAGATGCGCGGTGGTTCCCGGCCTTAATAGGCCGGGAAGGTTGCCTTCATTGCCGCTTCTTCCGCCCGAATACGACGCCACAGGATGGCGGCGTAAACCGGCAAACCGACAATGAGTGTTCCCCATGCCTGAAGGGCCAGGCCAAAGCCGATCAGCTCAGGGGCGATATTCAGGAAGTAATTGGGATGCTTGCAGATTTTATAAAGGATGCTGGTGCGGATCTCGTGATTGGGCGAGATGAAAAGCTTGACCGTCCAAAGGTCACGCAGCGTGGCAATCACGCCTGCAAGCATGATGATCGAAACCGTCCAGATCGCAATTCCGGCATAGGTCATGGTGCTGATCGGGGCTGCTTTGAATTCGCTTTCGATAATGCAGGCAACATAAAATCCGACATGGGCGATGGTCAGAATGCGTGTGGTGGCAACATCATATTCGGTGGCGCCGGCCGCACGCAAACGCGCTTCGTTTCGTTTGGAAATGGCCAAGGAAACCAATCGGGCAATGATGGCAATGGCAACAAAGCCATACAGAAAATCAGTCATGAAAAGAATGCTCGTGCGTTTGTTTTTGATAAGCCGCGGCAATCACGCCCGGTATGTGCGGGCGCAAAGTGCCCGATGGGGACTGACTTGTCCAGAAGTGGGTTGCATGGATTGATGTTTTGTATCGCAAAAGTTTCAGTCGCGCCTTTTTGCTTCTGCTGGATCGGGGTGTAAGTAATGTTCACCAGCTTCTTCTATAAGCTCAAGGATGTCCGTATTCCTGTGTCGCTGCGCGAATATCTGACGCTGCTTGAGGCGGTGGAAAAGGGACTGGCGGGCTATTCGGTCGAGGATTTCTATTATCTGGCGCGTGCGGCCCTGGTGAAGGATGAGCGCCATCTTGATAAGTTCGACAGGGTGTTTTCCGAACATTTCAAAGGCATTGCCGATCTGGCTGCGGGCATGGACGAAGTTGCCCAAACTGATATCCCCGAAGAATGGCTGCGCAAACTGGCCGAGAAATTCCTGACTGACGAGGAAAAAGCCGAAATCGAAGCCCTTGGCGGTTGGGAAAAACTGATGGAGACGCTTAAACAGCGTCTTGAAGAACAAAAGGGCCGCCATCAGGGCGGCAATAAATGGATCGGCACGGCCGGAACATCGCCGTTTGGTGCCTATGGCTATAACCCCGAAGGGGTGCGGATCGGACAGGACAAATCCCGGCATCGGCGCGCGGTCAAGGTCTGGGACAAGCGCGAATTCAGGAACCTTGATGACAGTGTCGAAATCGGCACGCGCAATATCAAGGTGGCCCTGCGTCGTTTGCGCAAATGGGCGCGGACCGGGGCGGCGGACGAGCTTGATCTGCCCGGTACCATCACATCAACCGCACGTCAGGGATGGCTTGATGTGCAAATGCGCCCGGAACGCCATAACGCGGTCAAGGTGCTGATGCTGTTTGATGTTGGCGGATCGATGGATGATCACATCAAGGTCTGCGAGGAACTGTTTTCCGCGGTCAAAACCGAGTTCAAGCATCTGGAATATTACTACTTCCACAACTGCCCCTATGAAGGGTTGTGGAAGGACAATGCCCGTCGCTGGAACGAACAGGTTTCAACATGGGATGTGATCAATACCTATGGTGCCGATTACAAGCTGGTGATCGTCGGGGATGCAACCATGAGCCCCTATGAAATCACCTATCCCGGCGGGGCGGTGGAACACTGGAACGAGGAAGCCGGTGCGGTCTGGATGCAAAGACTGCTTGAACATTTCACCCATGCGGCCTGGATCAACCCGCAACCGGAAAACTGGTGGCGTCATCATCAGTCGATCCAGATCATGCATAAATTGATGGAAGGCCGGATGTTTCCGCTGACGCTTGATGGATTGGATCGCATGACCGGGGAACTTAACCGCTAGGCCCGCGTTACCCGGATAGAGTAACAGTTTCATGAAGATTGCCTCGGGATGCCCGACAGGGATTTCTGAGCCGTGAAACCGCGCCTATAGTCCAGAAACCCCGAAAAAGGGGCCGTGATAAAAAGGAAATCTGGGATGCCGGTGAAAAATTTGATCAAGTCGAGTGTTCTGGCCGTCGGGCTGTTGATGGCTGGTTCTGTCAGCCTGGCCCAGGCGCAGGATATTCAGGCAGAGCAGGTCGTGATCGCCCATCGTGGCGCATCGGGCTATTTGCCCGAACATACACTTCCGGCCAAGGCACTGGCCTATGGCATGGGGGCTGATTACATCGAACAGGATGTGGTGCTGTCCAAGGACGGGGTCCCTGTGGTCCTGCATGATATTCATCTTGATACAACCACCGACGTTGCCCGCAAATTCCCCGATCGCAAACGGGATGACGGGCGCTATTACGTGATTGATTTCACCCTGGCGGAGCTCAAATCCCTGACGGTGACCGAACGGTTCAAGGCCGATAGCGGCAAGCAGGTCTATGAAAACCGCTTCCCCGGTGATTTCGCCATGTTTGAAATCCCGACCCTTGAAGAAGAAATCAAACTTATCCAGGGTCTTAATCATTCGACCGGCCGCGATGTCGGCATTTATCCGGAAATCAAGGACCCGGCATTCCATCGTGGCGAAGGTCTGGATATTGCCAAAACCGTGATCTCGGTTCTTGAAAAATGGGGCTATAACAACCCGAATTCGAATTCGTTTGTGCAATGTTTTGACTGGGCCGAGACCCAGCGTATTCGCAACGAACTGCATTACCAGGGCAAGCTGGTGCAGCTTCTGGGCGAGAACCGCTGGGGCGCACCGGCGGGAACCGATTATGACTATCTGAAATCGGGCGAAGGCATTGTTGAAATGGCCAAGGTGGTCGACGGTATCGGTCCGTGGTTGCCACAAGTGATTTCAGGCCTTGGTGAAAATGGCAAGGCCACCATGACCCCGACCCTGATTGCCGCCCAGCGCGCGCAACTGCTTGTTCATCCCTATACCCTGCGTGCCGATCAGCTGCCGAAATGGGCGGGGGATATGAACATTGCCCTGACCGCGATTTTTGACGATGCCGGGATCAATGGCATTTTCACCGATTTCCCTGATCAGGTTGTCCAGTTCCTGGCGCGCAATCCGGCATCCTGACCGGTCGGCGCGCCGGTTCGCTCGATATTTTCGATTTTCGAAGCAGTCTGTTTCCAATCTGAGCGTTATCAGACAGGCACAGGCAAGTCATCATTGCTGTTCATGAAATTCAACCAAGGAGGCAGAAATGGCAAAGGTACTGGTTCTTTATTATTCGATGTATGGTCACATCGAAACCATGGCAAATGCCGTGGCAGAAGGCGCACGTGGCGTTGCCGGAACGCAGGTCGATGTCAAACGCGTTCCTGAAATCATGCCCGAAGATGCGGCCAAGGCCGCCGGCGCGAAACTTGATCAGGTGGCACCGGTCGCATCCGTTTCCGATCTTCCGGAATATGATGCCATCATCTTTGGCGTGCCGACCCGCTTTGGCAACATGTCCGCCCAGATGCGCAATTTCCTTGATCAGACCGGCGGTCTTTGGGCCAAGGGTGCATTGATTGGCAAAATCGGTTCGGTGTTTGCATCGACCGGCACCCAGCATGGCGGTCAGGAAACCACCATCACCTCGACCCATACGACGCTTTTGCATCATGGCATGGTGATTGTCGGTGTGCCCTATAGCTGTTCGGGCCTGACCAATATGGACGAAATTACCGGTGGTTCGCCCTATGGTGCAACAACGCTTGCCGGGGCGGACGGATCGCGTCAGCCGTCTGAAAACGAACTTGATATTGCCAAGTTCCAGGGCAAACACGTTGCCGAACTCGCTGCCAAGCTGGCAGGCTGATTTTTCGGTTTTATCACGATCAAATGGCAGTGCCGGATTCCGGTGCTGCCATTTTTTTTGTTGCCGCCTGGTAAACAATCAGATGCCTGATTACGTCTTGTTTGGCGACAGTTTTGTGCGACAGTGATGGATATGAAGTTCACCCGGTGGCTGCACCGGCACGCACAGGAGATTTGACATGTCTGACACAGTGGCAAATGCACGCGCCGTCAAACGGGTTTTGCGCGCCATGGATACATCTGATGGTGCGGGGGTGTCGCTGAAACGGTCAATCGGAACGCCGCAGCTTGATATGCTTGATCCGTTTCTGATGCTTGATTCCCTGTCGACCGACAATCCCGATGAATATATTGCGGGCTTTCCCGAACATCCCCATCGCGGTTTTGAAACCGTGACCTACATGGTCGAAGGGGCCATGCGCCATAAGGACAGCATGGGCAATGAAGGCATCCTGCGGTCGGGCGGCGGACAATGGATGACAGCCGGCAGCGGCATCGTCCATTCCGAGACACCCGAACAGGAAAATGGTCTTTTGCAGGGCTTCCAGCTTTGGATCAATTTGCCGGCCAAGGACAAGATGATTGATCCGCGCTATCAGAATATGGAACCCGATGAATTACCGGAAATCGAACCGGTGGCGGGTGCGCAATTGCGCTTGCTTGCGGGATCGATGCATGGGGCAACCGGGCCGATCAACGGCATTTCGACCGATCCGGTCTTTGTCGATGCCAAACTTGATGCCGGGGCCGAAGTCACCGTGCCGCTGCCCAAAGGGCACACTGCGGTGGTTTATGTCTTTATCGGCGATGCGGTGGTTGGCGGCAAGGATGTGCCGACCCATCATCTGGCCATTCTTGACGATGGTGATGGCGTGACCCTTAAGGGCGGCTCGGACGGCGGGCGTATGCTGGTGATTGCCGCCCGTCCGATCAATGAACAGGTGGTCCGCTATGGCCCGTTCGTCATGAGCAGCAAACAGGAACTCATGCAGGCCTTTGACGATTATCAGCGCGGCACTTTCGTGCGCAAGGCGGCATCGTGATGATGCGCTGATCGAAAAAATTTCCCGATGAATTCAACGCAAAACGCCCTGATTTTCGTGATCAGGGCGTTTTGCATGCGGCTAAAGGATAGCATCGGGTGCGGGGCCGTTGCCTTGAAACCGCGCCCCTGCTGTCTAACCTGTAAAAGGAACGCAACAAAAGGATAGCGATCCGCATGAACAGGTCGCTCTGGCGCGCATTGAAATGGGTTTTGATCCTGTGGGGGAGCATCCTTGCCGTCTCCGCCCAGGCCAGGGAGTTGCGCTTTGTCACCGGCGATGCCTTTCCCCCCTTTACCGACCGCGATATTGCCGGTGGCGGCATTGTTACCGAGATCGTGCGCACGGTGTTCGAACGCGCCGGATATGAAACCGTCACCATCATCTGGCGTTCATGGCTTAAGGGATATGAATTGACGGTCGAGGGAAATGTCGATGGTACATTCCCCTATGCCTTTACCCGTACCCGTGCCAAATCGGTGCTGTTTTCCGACCCGATCACCAGCCTTAAGGCCTATGGCTGGTATTCGCGCAACGGGGTACGTTTTGATGACAAGGTCGATCTTCTGGGCAAAAGCCTGTGCCTGCCGCTGGGCTATGCCGAACTTGGCTATGCCGGGCGGCTTTTTGGCAATGGACAGGCAAAACGCGTGTCGCCACCCGATATGAAAACCTGTTTCAAACTGCTTGATGCCGGGCGCGTTGACAGCGTCATCAGCCCGATCCCCGAAGCCCTGGGCGCAATTCAGGCCGCCGGACTGTCCTTTGACGATTTCGGC
This sequence comes from Thalassospira sp. GO-4, assembly GCF_023588965.1. Classification (NCBI taxonomy): domain Bacteria; kingdom Pseudomonadati; phylum Pseudomonadota; class Alphaproteobacteria; order Rhodospirillales; family Thalassospiraceae; genus Thalassospira; species Thalassospira sp. GO-4. The sequence continues at coordinate 1,843,637 of NZ_CP097807.1, read as the reverse complement.
CATATCGAAGAAGGCCTGTCGGACATGCCGCTTCATTTCATTGTCGGCAAAAACAATGCAGATGCGGCAAAAATCATCGCCGATTTCAATGTTGGCTTGTTGCAACTACGTCAAAGCGGCGAACTGGACAGCATCCTGGCCACGGCGGAATATTGACGGGCAGGGCAGTCGAAAATGCGCCTGATCCGGCTTCCATCCAGTTCAAGGCACCGGCCGATTTCACATCTCTGTTGTCTTGACTTCAGCAACCTGATCTTCAATCACCCAACCCGTTTCCGTACGGCACGCCGATTTGACCTGTTGGCTGGTGCGTTTGCGGGCGGTCAATTCTTGACGATACGTTCTGCACCAGATGCCTTTGTCGGTTTGAACGGTTTTGATGGGGGTGACCACAATCTCGATTGATCCGGCATGCGTTTTTTCTGCGTCGCCCGAGTTATTGTTCTCAAGTGCGGTTTGAACGGTTTTGGCCAACTGCTCCTGTGCGTTTTTCGCTATTTTTGTTGGTGCGGGGCCATAGGTCAGAAGTTCCTCGCTATGATCGGTTCCCGAATTCCAGGAACGATCACGTTTGACATAAAAGCCGATCTCGGGCGCATACCACCATTTGGTGGTTTGCATCCACCACTGCTTATAATAGCGCGAACATTCGATGACATAGGTGTCAAAGGTGCCGGCAGGGACTTCGATCCGTTCGGTTGCGGGCACCTTGCAGGTCAGCCACTGGTCATAGCTGTTGACTTTGCCGGTGTCAGGATCGATGTTTTCCGACTTGGTCGAAATCCGAACCATCTTGTCATATTCAAGTGGCCACAGGGATTGCGAGCCCTCCTTAATCTTTGTGGTACCCGACCGTTTGCGGTCTTCCTTGTCGGTATAGGACCATTCCAGATTGGGGCCGGTGAAATCGGCACTGGTTTCAAAGCGATAGTCGCCACCACCATTCCAGACAAAGTTATCGCCGCTTATTTTTTCGACATAGATGGCACGACCACTGTCAAAGACAAAGGCATCACCAATTCCGAAATCGGGGAGGGTGGCAGGCGCCAGTGCGGGACCGGTATTTACCGTCTTCTCGGCATATTGCCCCATGCCGTCATTCAGTTCATTCAGCTTGGCACCAAAATCATCAAGGGTCTGACAGGCCCCCAATGATGAAAGGCCCAAAACGCATGAAAGCGCCCCGAAGTGACGCGAAAGTGTCGGCATCTTCATAGTCCTGATCCTGCTTATTCTTTTTGGTCGATATTTGCGTCGTGTTTTGTTGTGTCGTTGAGCATGACAGACAAGGACGAAGCCCAGCCTTCGTCCCAACCGGGCAATTACAATTTATGATCTGGTGCGGGCGGCTCCAGATCAGGCAAATCAACGCCCGGGATCAGGCGATAAACCGTTTCCCATTGACCTTCGCCGGTACGACATGCCCGCCCGTAGAAAGCTGTTTCACTGCCCGTTATCCGGTCACCGGCGAAGCTGACCTGGTATTCGCGGCAGAAACGGCCTCCTTGTCTGAAGGTTCGAAGGGGCTCAATCAAAGTTTCGGAACCGCCTTTCTGGTCGCTATCCAGTGCTACATGGCGAATTTCACCGCTGAGTGTCTTTTCCAAAGTCAGGCTGATTTCCTGATCAAGAACCGGATTGCCGATCGGGGAAAAGGCCGTCATTTGTGCCGCGTTTTGTGATCCGCTTGCCTGCGGGTCATTGACAAGATTTTCGTTAAACCAGTTACCACCAACGAATGCGATCAGGACAGCGGCGGCCGCACCGATACCGGTCCAGATTGCATTATTGTTGTTCGCGGCACGTGGTCCCGGATGCACATTGCCTGCGTCATGCATGGTGCCACGTTTTTCAACCGGCTTCTGATCAAGGATATCCTGGATGCTTTTGCTCAGCTCCGGATAGACGTGATCATCAAGAAGTCGATTGGACTGGTTGCGCAGAACAACTGCCTGTCCGGCCATGATATTAAACTGGCGGCTCAGCTCCGGGCAATTGGCGATCCGGTCTTCAAGCTTTTGGCACTCGGCCGGTGCAAGTTCGCCGTCGATATAGGCTGACAACAGAATGTAGTCCTGTTCCATAAGTTCAGTGGTCATGGCGAACCTCTTTGGATGCCGTCATTATTTGTCAAATTGCTATCATCGTCATGCAGGGCGGCAAGTGTCTTGCGGGCCCGTGCAACACGGCTCATCACGGTTCCATCGGGCACGCCCAGAATGTCAGCAGCTTCGCGATAGCTGTATCCTTCAATCAAAACCAGTGTCATGGCCGCACGCTGATCTTCGACCAGTGATGCCATGGCAGATTGCAAAAAGATCCGGTCGGTTCCGCCATGTTTTTGCATGGGCATGACGGTGTCACGGGCATCTTCAAATGAAACAACATTGCCGCGTCTTTGGTCGCGACGTTTCTCATCGATCCAGCTTGTCTGGATGATGCGATACAGCCAACTGTCAAGCCGGGTGCCAGGCTCAAACTGATCAATACGTTCGACGGCCTTGATATAAGCAGTTTGCACCAGATCCTCTGCAGCCACCGTATCGCGAGTCAGAGACCTTGCAAATCGCATGGCACGCGGGAGTAGGCCGGTCAATTCTGAGCGAAGTGCAGTCTCCAAACCAAAAGTCCCATTTCCGAATTTGTGGTCCTGTTGTCTAGATAACGCCCGCATGTGGCTATTTCTTCCGTCACAGATGAAAAAAAATATTTGGAAATTATTTGCCGGGGGGCGGAAGAAATTGTTCAGCCGGTGCGTTGTCCCTGCAAACAATGCGAAATCCCGGACAATGGACAGGAGCCTGAAGATGACGACCGAAATGAAAAAATCACTTCGCACCAAGATTGTGACGGCCGGAATCCTTGGTTTTGGCGCTTTTGCGTTGATTGCCGCGCCGGTCTCTTTTGATCTCTCGAAAATGGATCTGACCGATAACGCAGCCTTTGCGCAAGGTAATGGCAATGGCGGCGGCAACGGTAATGGCGGTGGAAACGGAAACGGTGGCGGCAATGGCAACGGTAATTCCGGTGGCAATGGCGGCGGCAACGGAAATGGTAATGGTGGCGGCAACGGCGGTGGCGCGAATGGCGACAGCGGTTCTGGCGGCCCCGATGGTCCGGGTAACAGCGGCAATGCTGGTGGCAATGGTAATGGCGGTGGTAACGGAAATGGCGATAGCGCGGATGGTCCGGGCAACAGTGCCGCTGCACGGTCCAATGCAAAGAGCCTGGGTCTTCAGTCCAATGGTTTAGGTCGTAGTGCTGCGACAACCGACGAAGGTGAAGAAGGCGAGGAAGCCGAGCTTAATGGAAAATCGATGCCACGTGGCATTACCAACGCACCGGGTCTTGCGGGTGCGCTTCCTCCCGGTATCCAGCGTGTCTTTGGCGCACCGGCTGGTCCTGACGTTGATCCTGATGTCGAACAGGAAATCATTACCCATGGCTGGAAAGAACTGACCCGTCCCGACGCTGGTGATGATGTCGATACGCCAGACGATGGCGAACCGGACACTGGTGATACGGGTGACACCGGCGATACTGGGGATACTGGGGATACTGGGAATACCGGCGATACGGGAGACACGGGCGATACAGGCGATACCGGTGACACTGGAGATACCGGTGACACCGGAGATACCGGCGAAACTGCCGCATAATAATCCCATTCAAGGCAGCTGATCCTGCTTTGACCGCCGCGGCCCGTATCCGGGTCGCAAAACTGGAAACCCCGTCAGGTCCCCCGGCCGACGGGGTCCTTTTTGTTCGGACCAAACAGACAGAACCGGATTGATCAGACCTCTACTGCTGCCGGACGTTCATCCAGTTTGTCGATGGACCAGTATAAGTTCAGCCATTTTCAGGTTGGGTTGATCTGCAATTGGGTAATGATTTTGTTGACAATAAATTGGTTGGAAACACCGCACCTAGTCCTTGGCGCGTTTTGCATCCGTATTACTGTTGGTATCTGTGATCCAGGGGCGGCCATCGGAAAGCACGTCGACCTTGTCGGCATTGATGTTGTTGACCTTGTCAAACGAGCTGTTGGTGGCATTCCATTTTTTCAGCACATACGCGTTCCCATCCAACACCGTGACATAGATGCTGCCGTCCGACCCGGCGCCGATATCCTCGATCTTGGTGCTTTGGCCCAACGGGCGGTTTTCGAACCTGGTTCCGGTAAATTGCTGTACGATGTTGTTGGCATCGGCAATCCACAAATCACCAGCGCGGCCAACGGCAACCTTGCGGACATCATCATTGTTGAATTTGGTAAACGCGTTTGTTCCCGGTTTAAGGTGATAAAGCCTGTCGTCAATAACGACATACACCGTGCCATCCGACCCGATCGAAAGGTCTCTGATATTGCCTGATGTGACGGAATAGGTGCGCTGGACAGTGCCGTTCGATGACAGTCTGTAAATCGAACTCGAACTGTTTCCATTGGTCCAGATGCTGTCATCACTTGCCACATCGAACACGATCAGGTCCTGACTGAATGACAGGGAAACTTGCTCAAACTTTTTGGTCTTGGTGTTGAACTTCAATAACTGTTTCGCCCCTTGCGAAAGTGGCGAGCCAAATATGTAGAAACCGTCATTTTGTCCGACGGTCATTGCATCAACCGTATTCAGGTCCGTGGTAAATGTTTCAAAGGTTATGTTTTTTGAAAATGTAAAAGCGTTGTCTGACGGGATATCGACAACGGCGGCTGTATTGCCGCTGCCGGTGGTATCCCCGGCGGTGGATGCGGCAATGCGACGGTCTGCCTGTTCGTCCCGGTCAAAGAATTTCGAGGCCAGAACATGGGTATCTTTGGTCACCACCCAGGGAAAGCCGTTCGGTCCGACCGCGACACTTTCCGGAATATGGCCCGGCGTCAGGACAACTTCGAAATCTTCGCCATTCGCAGCCAGTCGCATCAGAAACTGGGTATCTGACACCACATAGACGCTGCCATCCGGACCGATCGAGATGTTTTTGGCCCGTTGCCGGATGATCTTGCATGGCGATGTATCGCATCTTTGTACCAGCCCGTCAGAACGGATGGTCCACGGGGTTCCTTCGGGGGCAACCGCAACCGAAATACCCTGGCCGGGAATGCGATCGAACCGGGTCATTGTGTCATTCAGTTTGGATAAATTTCCGCTGGCATCGGCGATCACCACCGATCCGTCCCCGCCAATCGCGATGTCTGACCCGGTCGCACCGGGAATTTGTTTCCAAAGATTTCCTGTATGGCGAAATACCCGGCCCAAGGTGGAAATGCCCCACGGGTTGCCATCGGCATCAACAGCAATGCGCACCAGCGTTCCCGGAAAATCTTCAAACCGGCGACGACTGTTGGACCAGCGATAAATGCTTCCGCCAGCATCAAGGCCAAACACACTTCCGTCCCGTCCGATTGAAACGACCTTTGCGGTCTGCCGGGTATCGGTAAAAGTAATATCTTCGCTGGTTGTGATGGTTGCCGGATCAAGCACCGGATCATTGCCGCCTGACGGGGCGACTGTTCTGCTAGCGCCCTGACTTGCCCCATTTCCCGCAGCATCGGCGGACACATCAGATGCGCTTACGATGCCAGGGACCGGAACAGGGGCGCTTGACGGTGCCGCGACAGCCGGGGGCGGGGGCACGGCACCTGGTGGTGATATTGGTGTTGCGGCAACCCCGGATGCGACGGCTTCGGGGGCGTTTTCGACAGGGGCAACGGCCTGGGGCGCCCGGCTTTGCGGTGCCCGTCCTTTTTCGGTCTTGATCTTTTCGGGGGCGACCAGCAAGGTTGTCGCCATGATGGCACCGCCTTCGATAACGGCCCATGGGCCGCCATCAGGGGCGGCGGCGGTGGCTTTTGCGCCATCGACCCCGGCGACAATACGCCAACTGCGTCGCGCAGGGTCCCACATCCTGATCTGGCCTTCGGCATCGACGATCACCACCGCATTGTTGCCGCCAATTGCGATGTCGGTTGCGCGGCCGGGCATGTTGATCCAGTCCTTGCCGTCAAAGGAACGAACCCGCCCGTCCCGGGCAACTGCCCAGGGATTGCCAGTCATGTCGAGCGCAATGCGATACGCTGTCCCGTCAACCTGTCGCCATTCGCTGCGCAACGGGTTCCATTTTTTGAGCGCACCATCAACCTTGGCAATATAGACATTGCCAAGCGTATCGGCGGCCACATCCACAACGTCGGTATCCTTGTTTTCCCACCACAGCCCGTTATAGCGATAAACAACGCCGTCAGAACTGACAGCCCAGGGCCGGTTTCCTTCTGCGGCGGAAATCCGGACAAAATCCCCCGACATTTTACGCCAGCGCTGTTCCTCGGCATCCCAGCGCCATGGTGTGCCATCCGGGGCAACGACATAGGCCTGCCCGTCGCTGTTGATCGATATATCGACAGCTGTGCCCGGCAAACGGGTCCAGTTTTGGGATGCGGGGCTGTTTTGCGCATGCAGGTGCGATATCGGATGAATGGTCGCAAATGCGATACAAAGCAGAACAACACAGGACCGCATGAACAGCAGCGTCATTGGGTAACCTCGCATCACCGTTTTCGAAAACAAATGCTATTCACCAAGCAATCGGTTCTGCACCATCGCGATGTGTTTCTGGTTGCTGGCGTCATTTTGCCAGGAATGAACTTTGACGTCCCCGGACCTGAATTCTTCGAAGAATTCGCGACCTTGCAGTTTTTCGATCACTTCGTTGAACGTCGCACGCGGGGTGAACCAGTCCTTGTGGCGATGCTGAAGACGTTCGATATCGCGTTCAAGATCCGACATTTCCTCGATCGTGACATCGCGATCTGCCTGGGCGCGGCGGGTGTAATGGGGACGGCGCGGGGTCATCAGAATAAGGACCGATCTTTCGAACTGGCGTTCGACACGCTGCGAAAACAACAGATTAAGGATCGGCACATCCATCAATCCCGGCACACCGTCCGCAGATTTCGATGTTTCGCGTTCACTCAGCCCGCCCAGAACAAGGGTTTCACCGAATTTCATCGTGACGGTCGAATTGACATTGGTTTTGGTGGTGTCGAGACGAAATTCAAACACAACCGAGTTGGACGGGTCCGTCAGGAAGGTCCGTTCTGCGACCACATGCAACCGGATCATGTCATCGGGCAGGATTTCAGGCGTCACCGCCAGTTTGACGCCGACCTCCTTTTGCACCGAAACACTGTCACCATTCCCCCCCGAAACCGCAGCGGCCAGAATTTCAGTGCCAGAGAAAAATTCCGACGTTTGTCCGGCCTGGGCCACCAAACTCGGCTTTGCCAGAACCTGATTGTTGGCATCGGCGGAATTGGCGATGTTCAGTGAATATGTGACGGCGGGAATGCTGATGGCCCGGGTGATTGTCTGGGTGCTTTGTTCAAGCCCGGTATCAAGATAATCCTTGGTTCTGGTTGATCCATAGCCAAAACCGGCGGTCCCGGTCAGCGGATCCCCGAATTGCAGCTGCAAACCGTTCAGAAGGTTGATGCCGCGTGAATTGCGCACGTCTTCCTGCGTGCCGATCAGGACGACATCCACCACAACCATGCTGGAATCGGCAAAGCCCTGCTGCATCGGGTCGTTGGCGTTGTATTGCCCGGGTTGTGGTGCGCTATAGGGATCAGATGACGATCCATAGGGATCCGCGCCATACGGGCTGCTTTGACCATATGGGTTGCTTGATCCGTAAGGATCGCTGCCATACGGATCATTCCCGTACTGGGCCATCAGAATTTTGGCGTCGCTGTCATAAAACGACTGCCAGCCCTGAATACGACGTTCAAGATAGGCAACGCTTTCCGGTCCCATGACTGCGTCGCGATAGGCCGAGACAAAGGCCGATGCCCCGGCACGATCATCCATTGCCGCCAGGGACAAGGCCGTTGCCTTGAGAATTTCGGGCTGTTGTCTTGCTTCCGGTGCGACTGCAAGCAATCGCTTCAGGGCAGCTTCGGAAGTTCTCGGGTCCCGGGCGTAATAGGATGCAGAGGCCAGGCTGTAGAGAACGGACGGGTCGTCATCGCGATGAAGGGCGACCGCTGCGAAATATCCCTGTGCCAGGCCATAGCGCCGCTGATCCATATAGAGAAGGCCCAGCTGATATGTCGCCGAAAGATTTCCCGGATCAAATTTCAGCGCCTGCTTGTAACCCTGTTCTGCCAGATCAAACTTGCTGGCGTCACCCTGAACCCCCATCAGGTGATAGGTTAGTCCGTTCAGAAACTGCAAATCCGGGTTGGTGACATCAAGCTTCAGGGCCAGATTGATCAGCCGTGAAGCTTCATCCATCTTTCGGGCTTCCAGTGCCTCGATACTTTGGCGTACCAAAACCTGAACGGCATCTTGCGAAGCAGCTGATTGTGTAAAGGATGATTGTTGCGTGCGGTCATGCGTCGATGACGCAGCAGTGCCGAACCCCAAAGAGTGACCCGGTGTCAAACCCGCAGTTTGACACCCCGCGACCAGAATTGTTGATAAAATCAATGCGCCGCGAAGCGATGTCCCAAGCAACTGGCTTCGCTTGAATTTTTTCGTTAAGTCCCGCAACCGTCATTTCCCCACAAAAATCAGACGATGTGTGATCAAAACCGATGTGCCCCGATCAATTGTCCCGGATATGGCCGATGTCAGACGCACTGCCTTTCGGTGAAAGCAGGCAATCCGCACCGGATGATCCAAAAATGTAAAGTTGAAAACCGGCAAGAGTGCCAAAGCCGAGATCGCGTCGGCACTCTTGCCGGTGGTCGTCAGCGCAGTCGGTAAATGTCGTTATTTTTGGTAACCCGCCATACCTGTCCACCACCGGCACCGATTGCTTGGGCGTCCTCTTCCCGGGAAGTCGCAACCCAATTTCGTTTCGTGCCGTCATAGACAAAGATGTTGCCAGATTTATCAATCACCGTGGCCTTGCCGGGGACGTCGACGGCCACATCAATGCCCTGGCCTGGCAATCTTTGCCATTGCAGGTTGTTGCTGTGGACCCAGATACTCCCTTTCTCGTCGACCGCCCATGGCCGACCATCCTGATCAATGTCGATACGCGACGCTATTCCGGGAACGTTTTTCCATCCATTGCCTTCGCGTTTATGGATTTTCCCTTTGAAATCGACGATCCACACGCCTTTGGCGCTGGCACCGATATCCTTGGCTTGCGGGCCACTAACATGTTGCCAATTGGAACCGGACTGGGAGTAGATCTGACCGCGGAGATTGATAACCCAGGCCGTCGTATCTGAAACAGCAATCCGGTATCCGGCCCCTGGAAGTTTGGTCCATTTATTCGCCGTGCTCTCGCGTTTATATATCTGATAGCCGCTACTGTTGACTTTGGTCGGGCTAATTACATAGGCCGTGCCATCGGTGCCAATGGCAATGTCGGTGGCTTTGCCTGACACGCTTTCCCAACCATCGCTGCCATTTGTACCGGCGGTGGTTGTCGTCGTGATTGCATTAATCTGCGCCATCGGGATGACCGGGATGTCGGGCGCGCCTACGATCACTTTTTCACCGTCAAGAACAACCCTCGGCACAGTATTCGTCGAGGTCTTGCTCGGCATCAAGCGTGCCCAAAGCGCAGTATTCGGCTTGATTGGCTCCTGGGTCATCAAAGCCCAGTTGTTTGCAACTTCGTTCCGTCCGTCGTCAGTTTTAAGTAGGCGGGCAAGAATGACCGGACGCTGTGCGACGGCGAGTGCATCATTGACGAGCGCTTCCTGCTTGTTTTGTTCAATCGCGATGTCCGTCGCGATTGATACAAGGACAGATGCGACGCCCATGCCTACCAATGGGGCGAGTGCAGCACCCATGAACCCTGAGCTACCGATAGTAACGCCTTGAAAGATTTCTTTGGCGCGATAAGGCAGCATTTGAAGGGCTATGCGACCGGCCAGCTGCTTGAATGCAGGCGAAAGTGCTTCTGCCGCGGTGCCTCCGAGATAAAGCAAAGTGAATCCTGCCGCCGGCCCAAGATGCATGATCGAACTGATGGCAATACGAAGGTCAGGTGGTGCAATACCGGTATCGTATATGTTCGAGCCGACCGATGGACGTGACTCTATTTTGGCTCTCAGGCCCTTTTGCCAACTTTCCATTACAAGTTTCATCTCGGACGCTGATAACTTGCGGGTGTCTTGCACATAAGCTGCAATATAGGCGACCATGTCCCTTTCTGGTTTTGTCTTCGCGCCACGCTGGATCACTTCGAATATATGATCGTACACAGCCCCTTTAAGCTCCGGGGATGTTTCAGGTGCATCTTGTATCTGTTTCCACACTTCAATCCGATATGCTTCGGCATCGCTTTTGTTCATCTTCGAGTCTGAGATGAACTTTTCACTTGCCGCATCAACGCGCTTACGTTCAGCAATGACCTCTGCTGCGATCTCGTGTCCACCTGGGATCCCAAAAAGGCCGTTCGGGGTACGTTCGGCAGCTTGCCAACGCATGGTCGTATGTTCACAAGCTTCGTTCGACTTGACACTAAAAATGGACCTTACTGAATCTTTAGGGCAGGTCCAGCAGGTGCCGCCATCAATAAAATCGAAAATTTCACCCGCTTTGCAGGTTAGGGCCGCTGTTTTCTCAGCGGGCATCAAACTTTCATTTCGTAAACATGCATTGCCGGCCGTTACAGCCGCTGCTGTACGGAGAAAACCTTCGGGGCAGGTATAGCAACTGCCATTGAGGTCGGTAATCGTGCCTTCCGGGCACACCCGGTCAATGAATTCTGCACGACGGGCCGATTGACCAAACTTGCCACAGGCATCCCATGCATCCACAGGTGACCAGGTACGGCGAAAGCCTGCCGGGCACGACCAGCATTCGCCACCATTTCGCAGGTCTTTGAACGAACCGGACGGGCAGGATTTGTGTGAACCGATACGCGTTGCCGGTTTGTATTGGGTTGATACCTGCTTTGAACAGGCCTTGGGCGTATCTACGGCAAAACCGGTCCGATTATAACCGGCCGGGCATGAGAAGCACGACCAGGTCCCGATGTCAAAGAATGATCCACGCGGGCACTCGCCAACGGCCTTGCCAGTTTTGGTGGCTTTGCTGAATTCACAGGGAGGCAAGAGGGTATTTGTGCGTAAATCCAGTGCGCCGCAAAGGGCATGACCCGGTTCAGAAAAGGCTGCTTGGGTTTGTTGCGCTGCTGCATTTGATGAACTTGCCAGAATGCTGGCGGCAAACACAGTTACAAGAAGCAATGCCCGCCACACTATGTGACCAGACTTGAAACAGCTTTCCATGGATCCATCCTCAAGCAAACAACGCGCGCGATATCACTGTTGTCCCCTGACTGCGGTCAAAGCAGACAAGGTCATGGTGCAACTGCCATAAGGGCTGCCCTATGGTTTGCATTGGGGATGAGAAGGCGTTCCACGTCAGGTTTTCTGGTCTGACGGCGCCATCAGATTGCGACATCCCAGGGTTTTTCAAACCCCGGTCAACGCAGAAATGAGCGCCGTCAGACACGTCTTTGTTGATGCTTCAACTTCCGTCAAGCAAAGACACCCCAAGACCGGTCAAAGACCGATCAAACCTTTGAATGAACAAAAGATGCCTCACCCCCCGCACCGAGAATTGAACAGCATCACCGAGAATGGAATATGCAAATCAGCGCCGTCATACGTTTGATGCGCTTTGGGGATATGCCGGACGTTTTTTGGATATAGCGGACTGGTTCTAGACGTATTTGCGAATTGTCTCGGATGGAAGTTCGCCAAATTCCCGCTGATAATCCTTGGCAAATCGTCCCATATGCGAGAAGCCCCATTGTCTGGCGACTTCTGCGACGGTTTTCCCGTTCAGTTCCGTCTTGAGAATGGTCCTGACGCGTTTTAACCGAACGGTTCGCAAATAGGCAATCGGGGGCTTGCCATAGGCATCCATGAAGCCCTTTTGCAATCCGCGATACCCGCATCCGGCGGCTGCCGCGATGTCGGCAAGGCCGAGTTTTTTGTGTGCATGGGCATGGATATGGTCGCGCGCGCGTTTAACGTAATAGGGAACGATTTCTGTTACCGCGCGCCCGTTCATGACATCCTGATAGCTGTTGGGCAACAGGCTCAGGCACTGGGTGAACAGCATGTCCTTCATCTGGGTGGTTATGAACGGGTTTTGCACATCGCGTAACGGCCCATCAAGATTGTGGGCCACATAATCAACTGTGTGACGAAACACGTTCCATCCCGGCGTCGCCGGATCAATGGCCGGATTGAAACGCAATCCTTTCAAATCGACATCGTCGCCAACCAGCGAACGGGCATGGTTTTTCAGCTTGTTCTTGGAAAGGCGCAGGACGACTGCGCCAAAATCGTCTTCTGTGGCGCTGACCGGCACAGCCAGATCACGCATGAAGCCCGCATTGGCGGAAAATTCCAGCTCTTCGCCGCAATGTTGTGCGACACCCGTTCCACTGGTGACAAGATAGAGTAACAGGCCGTCATCATCTTCTTCGGAGGATTCAACACTTAGTCGTGCATTGCCAAATGTGACATGCATCAGATTGATGTCGTCACGTTCCACCGCGGCAACACGCGCATGAAAGTCCGCCTGCCGTCCCTTGACGTCAAGGTCGTGTCGCGCCGCAAGGTTCTTTATCGACTCACGAACCTCGTCAAGATCGCCCGAAGACAAAATCGTATGATTTTGCAGATAGGTCATCGCCGTCCCCCGACGTCCATACCCCAAAACAATTGTTCATCATGCCGATGACAGCGCATTCAAGGCTCGTGTTGCCCGTCGATGAATATATGCGGATGATAGTCTTTCGTAACGTAATAATCTATTGTTGATTGATTTTATAAATGACGCAATCGCTTCGTTCCGCCATTGCGCGCAAACGTACTTGCTGCAAGCGGGGCCGGAGTGGGGGCCGGGGCCGGGTCTTGGGCTGGGACTGAGGCTGAGGCGCGCAAGAGGACAAGACAAAGAAAAAGCCCCTGCCGGTTTCCCGGCAGGGGCTTCTTTATTTTGGCAAACTGCCAGTCTGATCAGATGGATCAGGCCATTGCAGCTTTCAGACCTTCGTCCAGTTTGTCGAGGAACTGGGTGGTGGTCAGCCATTTCTGGTTCGGGCCGATCAGCAGGGCCAGATCCTTGGTCATGAAGCCGGCTTCGACGGTGTCGACGCAAACTTTTTCAAGGGTTTCGGCAAACTTGACGACTTCCGGGGTACCATCGAACTCGCCACGGTACTTAAGACCCTGGGTCCAGGCAAAGATCGACGCAATCGGGTTGGTCGAGGTTTCTTTGCCCTGCTGGTGCTGACGGTAGTGACGGGTAACGGTGCCGTGTGCAGCTTCTGCTTCGACGGTCTGCCCATCCGGGGTCATCAGAACAGAGGTCATCAGGCCGAGCGAGCCGAAGCCCTGTGCAACGGTGTCGGACTGAACGTCGCCGTCATAGTTCTTACAAGCCCAAACGAAACCACCGTTCCATTTCATCGCACATGCAACCATGTCGTCGATCAGGCGGTGTTCGTAGGTGATGCCTGCTGCTTCGAACTTGTCTTTGAATTCTTCCTGGAAGACTTCTTCGAACAGGTCCTTGAAGCGGCCGTCATAGGCTTTCATGATGGTGTTCTTGGTCGACAGGTAAACCGGCCAACCGAGCGACAGACCATAGTTCATGCAAGCACGTGCAAAGCCCTTGATGGAATCGTCAAGGTTATACATCGACATCGCAACGCCCGAAGACGGGAAGTCGAAGACTTCGTGTTCGATGGCTTCGCCGCCGTCTGCCGGCTGGAACTTGATGGTCAGCTTGCCTGCGCCCGGAACCTTGAAGTCGGTCGCACGGTACTGGTCACCGAATGCGTGACGGCCAATAACGATCGGCTGGGTCCAACCCGGAACCAGACGCGGAACGTTCGAGCAAATGATCGGCTGACGGAAAACGGTACCGCCGATGATGTTACGGATGGTGCCGTTCGGCGACTTCCACATCTTTTTCAGGCCGAATTCTTCGACGCGCTGTTCATCGGGGGTGATGGTTGCGCATTTGACGCCAACGCGGTGTTCCTTGATGGCATTTGCCGCATCAATGGTGATCTGGTCGTCGGTCTCGTCACGTTTCTGAACCGAAAGATCATAGTATTTCAGGTCAACGTCGAGATAAGGCAGAATCAGTTTGTTTTTAATGAAGTCCCAGATGATCCGGGTCATTTCATCGCCGTCAAGTTCGACGATCGGATTCTTAACTTGAATCTTGCTCATAGAATACTCCCTTGCTGGCCGCTGCCGACTTGCAGCGCGGCTGCCATTCAAGATGGTTAATCTTTGTCTTCCGGCGCGCGAGGGAGCGCCCTGGCCGCGTCGGGAGCCCGCAACATACAGGAAGCCACCAGAAAATCAAAGAGGGCGACGCAACATCATTACTTTCTTTGATGAAATCGCCGCTTTCTGCGCGCGGAAGCGCCGGTTTTGCGCGCTTTGAGCGTGTGAAAAAGGGTAAGTTTGTCCGTGATTTACGCGGTTCTTTTTCAAAAACCGGTTCGGGGGATTTGAAAATGTGTCGTGCAATCATTTTCACGCCCCCTGTGATCAGGATCAAGGAAGCCGTCCTTTAAACAGGTCTAAAGTGATGGCGTGACGGGAAACAGACCAAGACTCCGATATCGTCACATCAGAAAAAAAGGGGATAGACATGATCATGACGACCGAAAACATCATCATTCTTGTCGTATGTGTGATCGGCTTTTGTCTGTTGGGGTTCGGCTTTAACAACCGCAATCAGAATTGGGGCGTTGCCCTGATGTGGGTTGGGGTTGTCACCATGCTGGGTCCGATTGCCTATCGCTTGCTGACCTTGTTCTGAGCCGGACAGCCCGCAAGGAACAATCAGCCAGGCACAATCAGAAAAAGGGCACACAACAGATGGCAAAACAGGGTCGGGGGGCCATGTTGCCGGATGTCTTGGCCCGAATGTCAAACCCGCAATTGGGGTTATTCCATTTTTTGGGGATCAAGCCCGTAACCGCGCAGGAACATGTCAACTGCGGCAATCACATGGGCATGCAAATCCTTGGCCTGCGGTTCCCAGCCGACATAGGTCATCTGCCGGAAATCGTAATCCGCCTTGAGCAGACTGGTAAAGAACACAGCCGCCTGTTTCGGATCGTTTTTCGGAAAATTACCTTCTGCCATCTGGCGTTCGAAAAAGGATGTGATGATCCGCCGACCGGTCATCAGGCCGCTTTCATAAAACACCTTGCCCAGATGCGGGAAACGCGGAACTTCCGATAAAAACAGCCGCATATACCGGATGGTGTCGGGCGTGGTCAGAAGCGTCATCAATGTTTCGCCAAAATGGATCAATGCCTGGCGAAGCGGCAATTGCGACAGTTCCAGATCCGCCATGATCGATGTGACTCGTCCCGTGCAATCGCGAATGACCGCTTCGAACACACCGTCCTTGTTGCCAAACAGCTCATAGATCGTGCGGCGTGACCCGCCGGCCTCGGCCGTGATCATTTCCAGTGTCGTGCCCGCAAGCCCATGTTCGCAAAACAATTCCCGCGCGGCTTCGATCATGGCTTCGCGGCGTTTGAGCGTTCTGGGATCGATCTTTTTGGCTTCAGACAAACGTTTGTTCCAATTCGGCACTTGACGGTTGGTACTGATTGGTACCATAAAGGCACAAATGGTACTGATCAATACCAAAAGGATTTACCAAGACGATGAGTGTGAAGAAAATCATTCTGCCCCTGATCGCAGCGGCGATTATCGGTGGCGGTGGATATTACGGGTTCTATTGGGTGACCGAGGGTCAGTACTTCGAAGGTACCGACAATGCCTATTTGCAGGCCGATGAAGTCGCCATTTCCCCAAAAGTATCGGGCTATGTCGGTGAGCTGGCGGTTGCCGAAAACCAGCCGGTGCGCAAGGGCGACCTGTTGCTGACCATCAATGACGAAGATTACCGGCTTGAAGTCGCACAGGCGACCGCAACGCTTGAAGCCCGCCAGTCCGCGGTTACGACCATGGATGAACAGATCGCCTTGCAGGAAGCCGCAATCTCGCAGGCCGAGGCCAATCTGCGCATTGCCCAGGTCGAACTCGACCGCACGACCGAAGATTACGAACGCTACAAGGATCTTGTGCAAAAGGGTGCCGCCAGCCGTCAGAAATTCGACTATGCAAAGGCCGACCGCCAAAAGGCACAGGCACAGGTTGCGGCTGCCAATGCGACCCTGTCGGTTGAAAAAGGCCGGCTTGGTGTGCTGCGCGCACAAAAGATCGAGGCCGAACGCGCTGTAACCCAGGCCAAGGCTGCCCGCGATGTCGCGATGCAGGCGCTTGAAGATACCAAAATCTATGCGCCGTTTAACGGGGTTGTCGGCAACCGGTCGGTCCAGACCGGTGCGCTGGTGCAGCCGGGTGAACAGCTTCTGGTACTGGTGCCGCTGCCCGGTGTCTATGTGGTCGCCAATTTCAAGGAAACCCAGATCGAACACATGGCCCATGGCCAGAAGGTAAAGGTATCGGTTGATGCCTTCCCGAATGCCGATATCACCGGCACAGTCGAAAGTTTTGCCCCGGCAACCGGCGCGCAATTCAGCCTGCTGCCCCCGGAAAATGCCACGGGCAACTTCACCAAGATCACCCAGCGTGTGCCGATCCGTATTTCGCTTGATGACAGCAAATGGGCGGCTGCCCTGCGCCCCGGTCTTTCGGTGGTGGTCGATGTCGATACCCGTGATCCTGACGGGTCGCAGCATGTGGCGGGCAGCGGTCTTGCGCAGAATGTGCTTCCGGCAACGGAAGTATCGGAGCTTAACTGATGAGCAGTGCCACCAATACCGGTAACCCGACTGCCATGCCCCAGGCGGGCGATCATGCCGGTCATGTCGACCGGGCCAAGCTGATTGGCTGGGTGGCAATGGTTGTCGGTATGTTTCTGGCGATCCTTGATATCCAGATCGTGGCAAGTTCGCTTGAAAACATTCAGGCCGGCCTGTCGGCAAGCCCCGATGAAATCGGCTGGGTTCAGACAAGCTATCTGATTGCCGAAGTCGTGATGATCCCGCTTTCGGGGTTCTTGTCGCGGCTGATGTCGACGCGCTGGCTGTTTGTGATCTCGGCCATCGGGTTCACGGTGATGTCGGTGGCCTCGGCCTTTGCCTGGTCGATTGAAAGCATGATCTGGTTTCGCGCGGCCCAAGGGTTCCTTGGCGGGGCGATGATCCCGACCGTGTTTGCCACGACCTATATCATTTTCCCGCCTGAAAAGCGGAACACCGCATCGGTGATGATCGGTCTGATTGCCACCATGGCGCCGACCATCGGTCCGACCCTTGGCGGGTTTTTGACCCATGGCACTGGCTGTTTCTGATCAATGTGTTGCCGGGCCTTGCGATTGCCGCTGTGGTGGCGATGACGTTGCGCGTTGACCGCGGGGACCCTTCGCTTCTCAAGGGGTTTGATCTTTGGGGGCTTCTGGCGATGGCGGTGTTTCTGGGCAGTCTGGAATATGTGCTGGATGAAGGCCCGAAAGATGACTGGTTTGATGAAACCGCGATCATCTATGGCACCATCGTATGCGTGATTGCCGGCATCTATTTCTTCTGGCGGATGTTTACCTATGACAAGCCGATTGTTGATCTGAAATCCTTTGCCGATCGCAATTTTACGATGGGCTGTGTATTCAGCTTTACACTCGGCGTCGGGCTTTATGGCAGTGTCTATATCATGCCGCTGATGCTAAGCCGGGTGCGCGGCTATGACAGTCTGGAAATCGGCATGATCATGGCGGTGACCGGGATTGCGCAGTTCCTGTCGGCACCGATCGCCGGGAAAATGACAGCCAAATATCCGCCGCGGGTGGTTCTTGGCATCGGGCTTGGTCTGTTTGCCACCGGCCTTGCCATGCATGGTTTCAATAACAGCGAAGTGTCGTTCAATGAACTGATCCTGCCGCAGATCGTGCGCGGTGCTGCTTTGATGTTCTGCATGTTGCCGGTGACCAATCTGGCCCTTGGGACCTTGCCGCCCGAAAAGATCAAAAATGCCAGCGGGCTTTATAACCTGATGCGCAATCTTGGCGGGGCTATCGGGATGGCGGCGATCAATACGCTGCTTGATAAGCGCATTGATTATCATTTCTCGCTTCTGTCCGAACATATCAATCCGGCCAGCACCGCCTTCAAGGAATATCTGGCCACCATGATGGCGCGTTATTCGGAAATGGGCATCGCCGATCCCAAGGCCGCTGCTATGAAATTCATCGTCAATCTGGTGACCCGCGAAGCTTCGATCATTTCGTTCAACGATGTCTATCTTGCGATGGCGGCTACCTTCTTTATTGCCTTCTTGCTGTTGCCTCTTGCCCGCCCGCCACGGGCAACTGCGGGTGGCGGTGGTGGCGCACACTGATCACAAAGGATCCAAAAAGCCGAAATCAGGCCGCACAAGCATTCCCCCGACCCCGCGAGCTTTTCCCGCTCGAGTGCGGCCTGGCCGGTCCCCGTCCCCCGGGGACCGGCATTTTTGTTCTGGAAATGGAAACACCCGGGTGGGGACCCGGGCGTTTCGACCTTTCGGGGGAGACTCCGAAAGGGACAAGATGCGATCGGCACGTAACGACCGGGGAAGTCGTTTGGTGCCACCCTGGGACAAGGCGATACGCATCTTGCAGGGATCAACAGCACAAAAAGCAACAGGTCAAAACTGCGCCAAAAATCGTGCCAAAGAACGCGCAAAAAATGCAAAGGGATCGGGCCCCGGCATATTTGGGTTAGCCTGCATTTTCCGGTGTTGCGGCCGCCGCCGCGATCCGGTCCTGTGCCCTGCGTTTGGCCGCATGACGATGTTTCGATACTGTTATCTGAATAATCCCGATCATCACCAGAAGGGAAGAGATCCAGAACACACTGTCATGGGTCGGCATCGGGGTAAGCGCGAACTGTGCCGCGACCATTTCAAGACCAAGCAGCACAAAGGGCAGAACGCTGGTCGACAGGATGTATTTTTCAATGCCGGCGGTTTTTATCGATCGCAGCGACAGCACCATCGCCGGACCGCGAAACAGGATCCCGATCAGAAGTCCGGCAATCAGCGTTTCGGTGCCAAACAATCCGCTGGTCGAAATATAGGGGATCGGCACCGGACTGATCAGGGCGATCAGGGGCGGCACAATCAGAAAGATCGATGCAGTAATCAGCAACAGCACCCCGGTAAAGCGCAGATGCGCCCAGGTATCCTTGATCTGGTTGTCGGGATGAAGTTCGGCCAGAACCGATGATGAAATCGCCGTGACCTCGGATGCCAGCATCAGCAACACCGCAGGATTGCCAAACCCGCCCGGCAGATGCCAGGCCAGCCAAAGCGCCCCGCAAATCAGGGTCGTATGACCAAACCATTCATATCGCCCGGGCGCCCGGCCCAGAACAAAGGTCGCGGCAAGGGCGGCCAACGGCATCCCGGTCTGGGACAAAATGCCGCTTTCCGGTGCGCTGATATATAAAAGCGACGCGGTCCAGGTAACCCCGGTCATGACACGCAGAAATCCATATGCCCAATTGATCGGCAAGGTGAATTGCCGCCACGGGATGCTGCGCCCCGGTGCCAGAAGCACAAGCGCGATCCCGCCAAAGACCAGCTGCCAGCAGGTCATGGCATAGGGATCAATATCAAAACTGGTAAGCGCAATGCGGTTGCATACCAGAAGCATGGCCCAGATGAATGTGGTGCCAAACAGCAGGAACAGGACAGGCATATGAAGAATTTTTAAAAATTATGATGGCGAGGGTCATGATGCATGAATTGCACGTTTTTGACGACGGAAATTTAACCCGACCAGAAGCCTGAGCAGAAGTCCGGCCAGAATCCTGTGGCGCAAAACGATGCCGCGATCAAAGCAAACCCCGCCGTGCCTCTGCGACGCGACGGGGTGTTGTGTCCTGTTTGTTTGACGGGGTCGGGGGAACAGGCTCCCTTACCGGATGCCTGCACGCAGGAAGGCTTGGATAAACTGGCGCTGGAAAATCAAAAACGCGATCAAAAGCGGCGCGATGGTCATGATGGTCGCCGCACTGATCACCGAAATATCGACCCCGGTTTCCGGCGCGCCAAACAGCGACAGGCCGACGGTCAAAGGCCGGGTGTCGGGTGAATTTGTGACAATCAGCGGCCACAGGAAATTGTTCCAGTGTGTGGCGATCGAGACCAGGGCATAGGCCAGATAGACCGGCTTTGCCGCCGGGACATAGACCTTCCACAAAACACCCATCCAGCTGCATCCTTCGATCCGGGCGGCTTCTTCAAGTTCGACCGGCACGGATTTGAAGGCCTGACGCAACAGGAAAATGCCAAAGGCACTGGCCATGTAGGGCAACCCGATGCCAAGGGCGGTGTCAAACAGGCCAAGCTTGGAAACGATGGCATAGTTTTCGACAATCAGGACTTCGGGCAGGATGAAAAGTTGCAGCAGAACGAGGATAAAGATCGTATCGCGGCCTTTGAATTCAAAGCGCGCAAAGGCAAATCCCGCCAGCGTGCAAAGAACCAGCTGCCCGGCAAGGATCAGGGTAACCAGAATGACCGTATTGGTGAAATAACCAATCCACGGCACTGCATTCCAGACATAGGTAAAATTCTCGAATGTCAGCGGATTGGAAAAATCCAGACCAAGTGCCGTGCCCGATGGCTGCAAGGCTGCCCATGTCGCAAACAGAAGCGGCGAAATCCAGACAATCGCCAGAACCCAGGCGCCAAGGGCATCGAGAACCTTGTCAAAATCGGGCAGGGCGCGTTTGGCAGGATGCGAAGCAAATGCAGTATTCATCGGTAATGGGTCCGTTTTTCAACCAGTCGGAACTGCGCGACGGCAACAAGGCCAAGTCCCAGAAGAACAAGGATGGTCATGGCGGCTGCGTGCGGGCTGTCGAAATAGGCAAATGCCATTTCCCAGATCCAGTAGAGGATCAGTTTGGATGCATTGTTCGGCCCGCCCTTGGTCAGGATGAACAGATGGTCGATCAGTTTGACTGAATTGATCATCGCATTGACGAACACAAAGATCGTGGTCGGCATCAAAAGCGGTAAAAGCACACGGCGTGTATAGGTCCAGCGACCAGCCCCTTCGATCCGGGCGGCTTCGCGCAAATCAGGCGGAATGGTCTGAAGGGCTGCCAGGTAAAAGATCATGAAAAACCCGGCTTCTTTCCAGATCGTCACCACAATCACC
Organism: Thalassospira sp. GO-4; assembly: GCF_023588965.1. Taxonomy (NCBI): domain Bacteria; kingdom Pseudomonadati; phylum Pseudomonadota; class Alphaproteobacteria; order Rhodospirillales; family Thalassospiraceae; genus Thalassospira; species Thalassospira sp. GO-4. The sequence continues at coordinate 1,822,443 of NZ_CP097807.1, read as the reverse complement.
GCGGCAAGGGCGGTGTCGGGCTGCCCCAGCCAGTTGGTCGGCGACGCCCCGAAAAATCCGGTGATCTGATCAATAACCCCAAGATCGGGCGTATAGAAAAACAGCCACAAATTGGCCGCCGCAATCATCGGCAGGATGGTCGGGGTGAAATAGGCACTGCGCACGAATGATCGGGCGGGAATATGGGCATTGGCCCAAAGCGCCATGATCAGCGCAAAGATGATCGAGACCGGAATGGTCACCCCGGCATAGATCAGATTGTTCCACACCACGGTCGCGAATGTCGGATCGGCAAACAGGTCGCTATAGTTTTCAAACCCGGCAAAAACCGACGGGCGGCGCGTTGTGCCCCGGGTAAACAGGCTGTGCCAGAATGTTGCAATGGCCGGGTAAAAGGCAAACAGGCTCATCAATGCCAGGGCCGGTGCCGCAAGCATCCAGCCATAAAGCGCAAGCCTTTGTTTTTGAAGTCTTGCCATGTCATTCATGGTCGGCACGTCCGTCAAAATGGATTAAGCAAAATCACAAACAAAAGTGCCGAAGCAGGCATTGGGGGCCTGCTTCGGCGTGCAGATCGGGTTAGTGGAACGCCCGAAGAAGACGGTTTGCTTCGGCCTGTGCACCTTCAAGGGCTTCTTTCGGTGATTTTTCACCGGTCAAAGCCGCCTGAATGGCGTTGTTCAGACCTTCGCGGACGCGTGCCGTGTCATAGGTCGAGAATTCCGGGATCGCGACTTCAAGCTGATCACGGGCAACAACGGCCTGCGGGAATTCGGCCGCATAGGATTTCAGGGCATCGGTTTCATAGGCGTCCGGCGTGACACCGACATAGCCCGTGGCAATCGACCATTCCGCCGCACGTTCCGGCGCGGTCATGTATTTGATCAGCGCAAGGGATGCTTCTTTCTGTGCATCGGTCGAGTTTTTGAACAGATAGAAGTTACCGCCACCGGTCGGAGAACCCGGCTGTTTGTGTTTCGGAAGCATCGCAACGCCGAAATCAAATTTGGCTTCGCGTTTGACAGCCGACAGGTTGCCGGTCGAATGCCACATCATCGCGGTCTGGCCCTGAACAAAGGCCTGACGCAGCGTACCCCATTCAATCGTGCCTTCGGGCATGATCTTTTCTTTGGTGGCAAGACCGCGCCAGAATTCAAGCGCCTCGATCACGGCCGGATCATCAAAATAGGTTTCCGTGCCATCCTTGCTCATCAGTTCCTTGCCATTCTGAATGGCAAAGCACTGGAACATCCAGTACGGATAACCGGTCGACGGCACCATAAGACCCCATTTGCCGTCCTTTGAAAGGGCCTTGCCAGCCGACACCAGTTCTTCCCAGGTGGCCGGTGCGTGTTCCGGATCAAGACCGGCTTCGCGGAACATGTCCTTGTTATAGTACATGACAATGGTTGAACGCTGGAACGGGATGCCCCAGGTTTTGCCATCAACTTCACCATTGGCCATCAGTGCCGGATAGAACGAGTTGAGCCATTCCTTGTCTTCGGCGGTTTTGACAACATCATCAAACGGTACAATCAGGTCCTGTTCGATCAGGTCATAGACATCGATCGAGAACATGACCGAAAGCTGTGCCGGGTCGCCGCTTTTAAGGGCGGAAACCGCACGCAGGCGGGTATCGTCATAGTTGCCGGCATAGATGGCATTGACTTTGACATCCGGGTTTTCGGATTCAAAACCTTCGATCATGCCGTCAATAACGTCGGTCAGCGGGCCGCCGACCGCGATCGGGTAATACATGGTCAGTTCGGTTGCGGCAAAGGCCGGTGATACCGCCGTTGCCATCAGTCCGGCCGCAAAGGCGGCACTGGTTACGATGTTCCGCATGGATTTGTTTTCCCTGTTACAAACTCGGAATTGCAGTGTCAGTGTCGAAGGAGGTATTTGGTTCGCGCGCTGCTTCGCGGGTCGCCGTCGGTGCAAGACGTTGACCGTCTTCGCCAAACCAGTGGGCCGCAGCGCCAGCCCAACTGAGCGAAACCTGTGTGCCCGGTGCGATATGGACCTGACCGGGCAGGCGGGCGGTGGCCCCGGATGTTCCGGGGATCGCGACATAGACAAATGTCTCTGCGCCCAGAAATTCACTGCCGGTCACCGTGGCTGAAATGCCCCACGCCTTCGTGCTGGTGTCTGTGCTCAGAACCAGGTCTTCGGGGCGGATGCCAAATGTCAGGCGTCCGGCATCGGTTTTTGGCGGGATAACCGCATCGGGAAGTGCAGAGGCCGGAAGCAACGCCATGGGCGGGCTTCCGACAAAGCCGGCGGCAAAGGCCGTGGCCGGTTGCAGATAAAGATCGGCCGGATTGCCCGCCTGTTCGATACGGCCATCCTTCATCAGGATGACGATATCGGCCATGCTCATGGCTTCGGTCTGGTCATGGGTGACATAGACAACCGTAATGCCAAGGCGCTGTTGCAGATCGCGGATATCCTTGCGCACCGAATGGCGCAATTTGGCATCAAGATTTGATAACGGTTCATCCATCAGACACAGCGGATGCCCGGCAACAATGGCACGCGCAAGGGCAACGCGCTGGCGCTGGCCGCCGGAAAGTTCGGCTGGTTTGCGGTCTTCATATCCCTGAAGACCGGTGACATTAAGCGCCTCGGTCAGGCGGGACTTGATTTCGTCCTTGCCGGTTTTGCGGACCTTGAGGCCAAAGATGATGTTTTCGGCAACGCTCAGATGCGGGAACAGCGCATAGGATTGAAACACCATCGACAGGCCGCGTTTGGATGGCGGAACATTTGTGACATCCTTGCCATCAATGGCGATTGTGCCGTGATCGGCGGTTTCAAGACCGGCAATCAGACGAAGTGTCGTTGATTTGCCGCAGCCCGACGGCCCCAGCAACACGACAAAACTGCCGCGCGGAATGTCGATGGACAGATCATGGACCCCGTTGCCGCCGTTAAAAACGCGCGAGACGGACCTGATCTGGATGAAAGGCGTTTGGGCAGTCATTTTGAAGTTTCGCTTTTTGCAATTTGCAGACGGGCGCGGACGTCCTGACGGTTGAACAGCGGGTCGAACACCCCGCCGGGGATGCCATCGACAACAATCACGTCCGGGTCGGTGATATGTCCGCCCTTGGCCGGGGCCGGGCGGCCGAATTTCGATTGATCGGCAACAAGGATGGAATTGCGGCAATTGCCGGCAATGGCCTGACGCAACGACACTTCGCGATGGTCAAAGTCGGTCAGCGTGCCATCGGGTTCGATGCCGCCAACCCCGAACAGGCCGTAATCGACCTTGTAATTGTTGAACATCGTTTCGGCATCGGGGCTGATGACATCACGATCAGGCAGGCGCAGCGTCCCGCCGGGAATGACGATCCGGTTGCCGGTATTGTTGCCAAGGGCCATGGCCGCATTGAGATTGTTGGTAATCACCGTCAGATGACGATGTTCAACAAGGTTTAGTGCGACGAGTTCCAGCGTGCTGCCAATCCCGATCAGGATCGATGCCCCGTCCGGGATCATATTGGCGACATGAAGCGATATGGCGTGCTTGGCGGCGATATTGGTGACCTGGCGACTGTCATAGGACAGGTTCATGCCCGGTTCCCCGGCATATTCAACACCGCCATGGCGGCGACGCACCAGATTGGCATCGCTCAGCATATTGACGTCGCGGCGGACCGTTTGCGGCGTGACGTCAAAATGGGCCGCCAGCTTGTCGATCGAGGCAAAGCTGTCACGGCGCAGAATGTCGATGATGTCGCGTTGTCGTGCAGAAATATTCATTTGATCGTTCAATTTGTTGCTTTGAACATGAAAACGATCATACGCGGCTTCGTTGTCACTAAGATTTCAGAAGCATGACATTCATATGAATGTTGCCAGAACCCGTTGAATTGGCGGAATTATGCGGACTTTTGATGCCTGTTGTGCAAATTCGCCTGCCGATTGTGCAGGTGAACATAAAAAAGGCCGCCTTGCTGCGGGCGGCCTTGAGGTTGCCGGATCGGATGACAACCGATCCGGGCTCTGGGGGACGTGATGATCAGTTCGCGATCATCGCTGCGGGTTTCGGGGTTGTCGGGCTGCTGACTGGCAAAACCGGATATTCAACGCTTGGCGTTTCCCCGGTCAGGGTATGCAGGAAGGCGGTAATGGCCTGGACTTCTGCATCATTCAGTTCCGTGCCCAGTTGGGACGAACTCATGATTGCGACCGCCTGTTCAAGGTTCCAGACCTTGCCGGAATGGAAATAGGGGGCGGTCAGGGCAATGTTGCGCAGCGGTCCGGCCCGGAAGACATAGTCATCGGTCGCCGTCTGGGTGACTGCAAACCGTCCCTTGTCATCGGGCGGCAGAATTTCGGCCCCGGGCTGTTCGACAACACCGAACGGATAATAACCGGTGCCGCCGACATTCACCCCGTTGTGACAGGATGCGCAGCCGGTATCGATGAACAGTTCAAGCCCGGCCAGCTCGGTTTCGGTCATTATGGTGTCATTGCCTTCAAGGAACTGGTCAAACCGTGATGCCGGGGTGATCAGGGTTGCCTCGAATGCTTCGATCGCCATTGCCATATTGTCAAAGGTGACCGGGTCGTTTTGCCCGGGGAAGGCGGCATTGAACTGTGCGACATATTCGGGCATCGAATTCAGAACCGTCACAACCCGTTCGGGGGTGCTGGCCATTTCGACCCCGGCCTGAACCGGGCCCTTGGCCTGTGCTTTGAGGTCCTCGGCACGACCATCCCAGAATTGGGCTTCGTTAAAGACGGCGTTGTAAACGGTCGGGGCGTTGCGCGGGCCTTTCTGCCAGCCATGCCCGATCGATGTTTCAAGATTGTCATCGCCGCCCATGCCAAGATTGTGACAGGTATTGCACGAAATGATCGCGCTGGCCGACAGGCGCGGATCAAAAAACAGCTTCTTGCCCAGATCGACTTTTTCGCGGGTCACGGCATTTCCGGCGATGGCGGGAACCATCGATGGAATGACTTCGAAATAGTCTTTGGCACTTTCACGGAGCTGGGCGGGATCAACGGCAAATGCGGCATTGCTGATGCCAACCAGTGTGCCGCCAGATATCAGGATCGTCGCGAGAAATTGATGCGGTCTCATGTTCTCTCTCCCAATTGGTGGAGAAAGTACAAGATCAAATTCTACGTCGGCGTGTGGTGATTTACATCAAGATTCAGAAAATTATTTAATATCAACAAGTTAGTTGAAATTTGACTAAATCGAAATTTTACGTCTTGTTCTTGTAATATCACGGATATTGCCAATGGACCGCAAACGGCCCATTGACATGACCGGATCAGAAAAGCTTTTCGCGCGGGTCGAATTTCGGTGCCGGTTCGGCGGAAAGCTGTTCAAAGATTTCATCAAGCGTGTTGGCGACGGTATAAAGATTCTTGTGGCTTTCGCGGGCAAAGCCTTCGTCAATGATGCCGTCAATCATGTCAAAGCACTTGTCCCAATAGCCAAGCGCATTAAGGAACACCATCGGTTTGTCATGAATGCCAAGCTGACGCAGGGTCATGGCTTCGAATGCTTCATCAAGGCTGCCAAGACCGCCGGCCAGCGTCACGAAGGCATCGGAACGACGGAACATTTCAACTTTGCGCTGATGCATGGATTTGCAGACAATCAGTTCCGAAAGCCCGGTATGTCCGACTTCGATATCATGCAGATGTTCGGGGATGATCCCGATCACTTCGCCGCCATTTTTCATGACGCCATCGGCAACAGCCCCCATAAGGCCGATACGGCCCCCGCCATAAACCAGCGCGATGCCCCGTTCAGCCATCATTTTGCCAAAGGTGATGGCATTTTCCATATGCTGGGGATTTTCCCCGTTCGAAGCGCCGCAGAATACACAGATTGATTTTACTTTAGTCATGGCGACCTGCCTTTTGTTTCTTGTTTCGCAGGTAGCGGGGCGATTTTGGTGCTGTCGCCCCGTACGGAATTTGAACATAGCCGATCAAATCGCCAAGAGGTCAGGAATTTCCGCATGACAGCAATTTAAATTTCAATGACGCTATTGCGCCGTATTTCCGTTGCTTTTGTTTGTCACAACGGCCCGGCCATCCGGCAATCTGATGAAACGATCCGGTGATCGGGCCAACCGTTCTGCATAACGGGCTGATCACGCGCGCTGCTTGTGCTGTGCGGAATTCGCACGAGAGTTAACAAGTTATGAACCTGATTGTGGGATGGGTAATGCTGTGCACATCATCGTGCCCGGCAAAAGCAACAGATAACCAACCAACGAAAAGAAGGCAGGATCGCCCACCGTGTTTGTCGACAATCCCTTATTACTTGCCATTCTGGTATCGGGCATTATTGCCGCGGTTCTGATGCTTGCGCTGTGGCTTGGCCTTGAACGGGCGGTGGCGCGCCGTCTTGTTCTGGGCGCGATTATTCCGGCAGTCGCGGTTGCCGTGCCAGCCGCAATCGGTCTGCCCGATACTGCGCGCGGGGGTGTCGGGGCGGCGTTGCTGATGCTGGTTCTGGGCGGTGTCTGTGGCGCGATCCTTGATTTTTCGCGATTGTCCGAACGGGTATGTCTGGTGGTTTCGGCGGTATTGCTGCTGTTGGGGGCATGGCTTGTGCTTGCGGCCCCGATCAGCGGGCTTTCCTATCATCCGGGCGGGATCAAGATCCTCGCATGGCTGGCCTTTCTAATTATTGGCGGCTGTTTCCTGTGGGTGACACGCCCGGACTTTGATCAGGATGACGACCCTTCCGACAAACCGGCAAGGGGCAAAAAATCCAAGACGGCCAAAACCCGAAATACCAAATCATCGACCCAGGATGCCGGTGCGGGTCCCGCGGGCGATGCCAAGCCCGGCCCGGTTGCCATGCTTATGACGCTGGCATTGGGGCAGGGGATCATTGCCCATCAATTCGGCCTTGGCCAGCATGTGGTGTTTCAGGCCGCCTTATGGATCGCACTGGTGGTTGCCCTGGTGTCGGAAAAGGCCGCCCCGCAATATCGTGCGACGGTGTGGCTGGGCGTTGTCGGGGCCCTGATGGCCAGTGCGGCGGCGATGATGATCCTGATGCCGGCATCATGCTTTGCCTTTGCGGTGTTGTTGCTGGTGGTGTCGGCCGGGCGCGGTGCGGCCCGGCTTGGCGCGCTGGTGCCTGATGCCAATCCGGCACAGGCCGTGCTGGTGCGCAGCGTGATCCGGTTCGGGGTGCTGGTTCTGCCCCTGATCATGACAGCACTGGTTGCCTATGTCGCAGCCCAGATGGCCAGCAGCCTGTAATCGGGATCCGGGCGGTGGCGCGTGACCGGCGATTGATGATTGCTGTGGCGATTTGACTGATTAAGCATTCTGTTATTTAAGCAAACAGACTGATTCTATTCATCTTTACCTAACGGTTGCGCGATATCGTTTGTTCGTTACGTTATGGAAACTGTGATCTGAAAGTAGTACAAGTTTCTAATTAACGCGTCCAAAGGGGTTGTTTGAGGGGAATATGGCAAGCAATTCCAACGATTTGGCCGCGACCATGGGGGTAAAACCCTGATAACATAAACATCGTTCAAGGATATTTCCGGTGAAACGACCCTATATCCTCGTCATTGTCGGCGTTGTACTGATCATTGCGGCGATTGCGCTGAATTACATGTTGACCCAAAGTGCAGATGAAGTCACTGCGCCGGTCACACAGGCGCCCGCGGTTACGACCACAGATACCTCTGAGGTCAAGGCTCCGGAACCGGCAGCATCGCCGGAATCTTCGGCACCGGAAATCACCAATCCAAGTTTTGATGTTGTGCGCATCGGTCCGGATGGCAATGCCGTGATCGCCGGTCGTGCCGCCCCCAACAGCAAGGTCCGCATCCGCGAAGGCGAAGAAGTCATCGGCGAAGCAACAGCTGACGAGCGTGGCGAATGGGTCGTTCTGCCGGGCAAGCCGCTGGCAAGTGGCGACCGCGAACTTTCCCTTGAATCCGAAGATGCCAGCGGCACGGTTGCCAAGGCCGACGACAAGGTCGTGGTGCTGATCCCCGATGCCAAACCCGATGCCACAACGGCGGACGGCGGACCGGAAGGTAACGCTGAAACGGCGGAAACCAAGGAAGAAAGCGCTCCGATCATCGCCCTTAAGGTTCCATCCGAAGGCGATGGTGCCGCAACCGTACTTCAGGGCCCGGCCAAGCTTGAAGAACCGGTCGATGCCAAAAGCGAAGATGTCGGTACTGACGAACCGGGCATGCCGCGCCTGTCGATCGATGTTGTCGATTATGACGAACAGGGCCGCGTTGCCATGTCGGGCAAGGCTGACATGAACCACAGCGTTCAGGTCTATCTTGATAACCAGCATGTCGGGACCGCGCCCGCCGATGAAAACGGCAACTGGGCGCTGACCATTGGCGAGCCGATTGAACCGGGCAATTACACCATGCGTGCCGATCAGCTTGATGATACCGGCAAGGTGACAGCGCGTGTTGAAATTCCGTTTGAACGTGCCCGCCCTGATGAAATTCTTGAGCCGGGGTCACGCTATGTCGTTCAGCCGGGCAACAGCCTGTGGCGGATTGCACGGCGCACCTATGGTGACGGTTTGAAATACTGGGTGATCTATCACCAGAACCGCAAGCAGATCCGCGATCCTGACCTGATCTATCCGGGCCAGATTTTCGCCCTGCCCAACGAAGAAAAAGCTCAGTAAGCATCGCTTTTCTTTTCGAGGCGCAAAACACATGATAAGTGTGTTTTGCGCCTTTCGATTTTTTGGCGAACAGTTTTGTCGGGTTGCGTTGCCCTTTGTCATCACTAGATGCTAAGAACGCGCCCGCATGATACCGATGGTATCGATTTGATATGCCCGATCCATGGCAACCAGGGAATTAAGACTTTGAAATCCGTTCTTGTACCGATCAATCCTGAAGGCTGGAAATTCGTTGCGATTTTCGCGGCAATTACTGTGGGCTTGTTCCTGATTGCGGAACCATTGGGCTGGATCGGCGTGATCCTGACGCTGTGGTGTGCCTATTTCTTCCGTGATCCGGACCGCATCACCCCGACCGATGAAAATCTGGTGATTTCGCCGGCCGACGGGCGTGTCTGCATGATTTCGCAGGCGCCGCTGCCCAAGGAACTGGAACTTGACGACAAGACCCCGCGCACCCGCGTTTCGATCTTCATGAACGTTTTCAATGTCCATGTGAACCGTTGCCCGGTGAATGGCGAAGTCGTTGGCGAGGCCTATGTGCCGGGCAAATTCGTCAATGCCGAACTCGACAAGGCATCGGAAAACAACGAACGCCAGATCCTGCTTGTCCGTGACAAGGAAGGCCGCGAATTCGGTGTTGTCCAGATCGCCGGTCTGGTCGCGCGTCGTATTCTGTGTGATGTCGGTACCGGATCGCAGCTTAAGGCTGGTGAGCGTTTCGGCCTGATCCGCTTTGGCTCGCGCGTTGATGTCTATCTGCCCGAAGGTGTGTCGCCGAACGTGATTGTCGGTCAGACCACGATTGCCGGTGAAACTGTTCTTGCCGATGTTTCGGTCAAGGGCAAGGAAGCCGCCGTCGGGGAGATCCGCTAATGGCTGGCGGCATCGAACCGACCCGTCGTCCGCGTCGTTTCAAGGCGATGTCGCTTACGCGGCTGGTGCCCAATGTGGCGACGATCATGGGTATGTGTGCCGGTTTGACCTCGATCCGCTTTGCGATGCAGGATCGGTGGGAAGCCGCGGTTGCCGCCATTCTGATTGCCGGGATCATTGACGGCCTTGATGGCCGTCTGGCCCGGATGCTTAACGCATCAAGCCGCTTTGGCGGCGAACTCGACAGTCTGTCGGACTTTGTCTGCTTTGGCGTTGCACCGGCGATGATGCTGTATTTCTGGTCGCTTCATGAATTCGGTGGCATCGGCTGGGCTTTGTCGCTGCTGTTTGCGGTTTGCATGATGCTGCGTCTGGCACGGTTTAACACCCAGATGCTGGGTGAACCGGAACTGCCGACATGGGCTTATCGCTTCTTTACCGGGGTTCCGGCCCCGGCGGCAGCCGCCCTTGCCATGTGGCCGATTGTCCTGACCTTCCAGTTTGGCGAAGGCATCTTTGACAGCCCCTATATCGTCGCACCTTATGGTGTTCTGATTGCCGGTCTGATGGTGTCGCGCCTGCCGACCTTCAGCTTCAAGAAGGTCAAGGTCCCGCGCGCATGGGTATTGCCTCTGATGCTGGCCTTCGGGGCGTCGGTGGCGTTTCTGGTGTCCTCGCCGTGGCTGACGCTTTCGGCGATTGCCGCGATCTATTTCATCACCTTCCCGCTATCCTATCGTTCCTATCGCCGCATGGGTGTCGAACATCAGCAGGAACAGGATACCCCGGACGAAGAAGATGACGATGGCGAACCCGATGACGACCCCGACGAGGGGCTTAATCGCGTCCATCAGAACTGATCCGAATTGATCCGCAAAAAGCCGACAGTCTGTCGGCTTTTTTTTGTTTGTGACGGCTGGGAAGGTTGTGCTGGCTGTGCGGGAAGGCTGAAACGTATCGGGACGCAAAGGCGTCATCCGCCTTACTGATCAATCACCTGTGACAGGCTTGAACCGGGCGCACGTTGATAGTTGCGCAGTTTTTGCTGATAGCGGATCTGGTCCTGTTCGGACAGGGACGAGGCATAAAACCGGGTCCAGGGCATGCCGGGATTGTCTTTGACCAGGGTATTGATCGCGGCAACAATCGCATCGCCGACCACGGTTTTGCTGCATGCAATCGATGCCGGCATCAGATGGTCATTGCCCGCGATATGCCAGCTTGAAAAGATTTCACCGGGCAGTTTGGTACGGCGGTAATATTCTGCTTCGGCGGGCAGATACAGCGTCCAGTCCAGCCGGCCAAGCGCAATAAGCTGCAAGAAATTGGCGTCATTGCCAATAAAGCTCAGGCCCGGGTTGGTGATGTTTCGCCGCAGGATCGCGTCAATCGTCGCCCCGTAGGAGCGCTGCGAGCGCAAGGCACCATTAAGCTTGCCAAACGTGATCATGCGTTCAAGATCGATTTCCCCGTCTGGATTGAGAAACGGCTTGATCTGTTCTTCGCGCTGCGGGCTTGTGATCAGGCTGACCGGAAGATGCGGCAGCACCGCTTCGCTGAAATGCAGGAACTTTTTGCGTTCTTCGGTCGGGTTCATGCCGATATTGCAATAGGTGCCCGGCCCGGTAATGGTTTTGACCAGCCGGGGTAGGGGAATGATTTCCTTTTGATGCTGATAGTTGGGAAGGCGGGCGGCAAACCAGTCCAGAATGTCCACCCCGTAACCGACAATCGCCCCGTCCTTTTCAAGCATCGCGGGCGGCAGGGGTGTCAGCGCCCAGGTGACGGGTTGTTTGGTCTGGGCATGGGCGGACATTCCCGCCCCGACCAAGGTCAGGCAGATTGCCAAAAACAGCACAGCAAAACTGGATCGCGCAACCCGGCGCACATGACGGTTCCCGATGGGGCGCATTATCATTTCTCCCCGTTCAAGCAGGAAATTCAACTGCTTACTTATAAGGGAATTCGGGGCGCTAAATGCAAATATTTATTGGTAAAATTCTATTTTTCCGGCCGGTGGTGATATTGCAGCCGGGCTTCGAACTGGTTGGGATTGATGAACTGATCGCGCGCGGCCTTGAACCAGTCGCGGTCCTGCGGGCTTAGCCATTCGGTATAGAAATCGGTCCAGGGCATGGACGGGTGGTCATCGACAATCCTGTTGATTTCGGCAATGGCTTTGCGTCCGGCCGGGGTGTTGGCACAGCCGATGGTCGCTTCGAGCAAGGTGGTACTGCCGGCAATCGGAAGCGCCTTGATTTTAAGGTCCGGGGTCTGGTCGCGGCGGTAAAATTCGGCCTCTGACGGGAAATACAGCGTCCAGTCAATGCGATGAAGTTCAAGCATGCGCAGGAATTTGGTGTCATCGGCGACCTGCATGACATGGACATCATTGCGATGGGCCATCAATTGTTTGTCGACCTGGGTGCCATAGGCCCGGCCGATGCGGATCGCCGTCGTAAGATGCTGATCCGAGACAAGACGCGACAGTTCGACATGGCCGGCATCATCAAGATAGGGCGCAAACAGGTCCTGGTCTTCGACCCGGATGACAACCGAAATCGGCAGATGCAAAAGGATCGTCTTGGCAAAGGTAATATATTCGCGGCGTTCCGGGGTGGGGATCAGGGTCGCCGAACAGCGCAGCTCGCCATCGCCGCTTTTCATTTCGGCCAACAACCGGGCAAGTGGCACTTGCAGGATTTCGTGATGATAGTGCGGAAGACGCTGGGCAAACCAGTTCTGGGTATCGGCGGCGTATCCGGTCAGTTCGTCCTGATCGGTGATAAAGGCCGGGGCAAAGGGCGGCACAGCCCATGTGAATGTCGGACTGTTTTGCGCCCGAACATCACCGGATGCCAGCAATATGCACAGCCATGCCCCAGCCAGCAGGCACAAGCTGGTCGGGCCGAGTTTACCCCTCGCCATTGCAATCCCCTGTTCCCGATTACGAATTCTTTTTTGTATTTTGTTTAACGATACACGCAACTTCCTTAGCAAAGTGTGTATTAGCTTTGCCCGGCATTGCATTGCAATAACGGCCTGTCTACGCCTTTTGTCGAAGGCAGAACCCTGATTGCACGTGTGAATTCGTTTATACGTATATTTCGATATATTGTCTTGAAGGCAAATGGTTAGGGTCCGTGTTTTCTTGGCCGGAAAATAAATCACCAAAATAAGTCACCAAATAAATCACCGGCCCCCGGGGAAGGGGGCCGGTGTAACCGCGCGGCGGGGTCGGGGGAAAAAGTCGCGCGGCTATGCGGATCAGGCCGTCGGGCCGGACTGATTTTTGGGACCACGACCAAGCCAGGTCGCACTGACCGATTTTACCCACGGGCCAAGATGGCGGAACTTGCCGCCAAGCTTGTGACGCATCATCAATGCGCAGGGCGTAAAGATCAGGGTCAGGGCCGTGGCAAAGGCCAGACCGAATGCGATCGAGGTCGAAAGCTGTACCCACCACTGGGTCGACGGCGCGCCGATTGAAACATCCCGGGCGGCAAAGTCGATATTGATCTGAAGCACCATCGGCACCAGACCAAGAATGGTGGTCACCGTGGTCAGCATCACCGGGCGCAAACGCTGTGCACCGGTTTGCAGGATGGCGGCCTCGATGCTTCCGGCGGTGTGTTTAAGCCGGTCAAAGGTATCGATCAGAACGATATTGTTGTTCACAACAATCCCGGCCAGTGCGACGACGCCAATACCGTTCATCACGATCGAAAAGGCTTGCCCGGTGATCATAAGCCCCAGGAACACACCCGCCGTCGACATGATGATTGCGATCATGATCAGAAGCGAGCTCGAGATGCTGTTGAACTGCGTTACCAGAATGATGAACATGATGAACAGCGCGACCGTAAAGGCATTCATCAGGAAGTCCGCAGACTTTTTCTGTTCTTCGTCCTGTCCCTTGAATTCGACCGAAATCCGCGGATCGATATCAAGCGTCTTCATCCATTCCTTGACCTCGCCCAGTTTGGTATCAACCAGCACCCCGTCCTGAACATCGGCCTTGACGGTCAATGCACGGCGGCTGTCCACACGGGTCAGGGTCCCGGTTTTGGGTTTGGGGGTGCGTGTGATGAAGTTCGACAGCGGCACCAAACCCTTGTCGGTCACGATCTGAAGGTTTTCAAGTTCATCAAGTGACCGGTACTGTGCGGGATAGCGCCCGACAATATCGATTTCCTCGGTTGAATCATCCGGACGATAGGTCGAGAAATTGATGCCGTTGGTCACCAGCTTGACGACATTGCCGATCTGGTTGATATCGGCCCCGAATTTAAGCGCCTGGGCACGGTCAACCGTATATTCCCAGTCAATGCCCGGGGGCGATTTGCCGTCTTCGAAGTTATACATGCCGCCCATTTCCTGCAAACCGTTGACCAGCATGGTCGCGGTTTCATCCAGAAGTTCGGGATAGAAGGAACGCAGCTGTATCTGGATGTCCTTGCCCTGGGGCGGACCTGCTTCCTGGGCGCGGACTTCGACATGAATCCCGGCAAGATCGGCCGTTTCGGCCAGAATGCGTTTTTCGATCTCGGTTGCCTTGGGGCGGTTCTGCCAGTCGGCATATTCAAGCTGCACGACACCGATCACATCTTCGGACGCCTCATTGCCACCGGCATTCTTGCCCGACCGGGCATAGACCGTATCAAACCAGTGTTCGCCTTCGTGACGGGCATCAAGGTCAAGAATGCGGTCTTCGACCTCTTTGAGCAACGCATCCTGTTCATAATAGGACAGGTTGCCGCGCGCACGGACCTGGACAACGGCGACTTCCGGTTCGACCGCCGGGAAGAATTCAACACCCTTGCCCAGCACGCCAAACGCACCCCAGACCACAATCAGAATGACAAAGGCCGCAGGCACCACCAGCCAATAGAAGCGAAGCGATGTCCTGAGCATCCGGACATAAAGCCCGGTGCCGCCCTTGACCTTGTGAATGTCATCGGCATGATCAGCAGCAATGGCTTCGAGGCTTTCATTGCTTTCACTGCCCGGTTTGCCAAACCATGCCCCGACCGTCGGGACAAAGATCAGCGCCATGACAAGCGATGCCGATAGGGTAAACAGAACCGTAATCGGCAGGAATTTCATGAATTCGCCAACGATATCGGGCCAGAATGCCAGCGGCAGGAAGGCCGCAAGCGTGGTGGCGGTCGATGCAATGATCGGCAATGCCATGCGTTTTGCCGCAAGCGGATAGGCTTCCTTGCGATGCAGGCCGTCAATCATTTTGCGATCGGCATATTCGGTGACAACAATGGCGCCATCCACCAGCATCCCGACCGCAAGGATCAGGCTGAACAGAACGACGATATTGACCGTCATGCCCAGCGCCCAAAGGATCAGGATCGCCGTCAGGAATGATCCCGGAATGGCCAGTCCGACCAGAAGTCCCGACCGCCAGCCCAGCGACCAGATTACCACCACCATCACCAGAAGGATCGCCAGAATCACACTGTTCTGAAGATCGGTCAGCATGGTGCGGATGTCAGATGACTTGTCCTGTGAATAGCTGACCGTCAGGTTGGGCGGAAAGGCTTGCTGTGCCTCGGCCGTGGTAGCCTTGATCGCATCGATGACCTCGATGATGTTTTCACCGACACGTTTGGAAACCTCGATCGCGATTGCCGGTTCGCCATTCAGGCGGGCAAAGCTTTCGGCATCCTTGAAGGTCCGGCGCACATCGCCGATATCGCGGAACCGGATCACGGAATCCCCGTCAACAATCAGCGGCATGTCAAGAATGTCGGACACGCTTTCAAACAGGCCGGGCACCTTGATGTTGAACCGTCCGGTGCCGGTATCGACCGCCCCGGCGGCGACAAGCGCGTTGGAATTGCGCACCAGCGATACGATATCGATGCCGTTCAGGCGATAGGCCTCGACCTTCATCGGGTCGATGACAAATTCGACCAGTTCTTCGCGGTCCCCGGCAAGATTGGCTTCGAGAACCGCCGGGATGCCTTCGATTGAATCCTTAAGGTCACGGGCCATGCGCAGAAGCGCACGTTCGGGCACATCCCCCGAAAGGGTCACGACCAGAACCGGGAACAGCGACAGGTTCACTTCGTGAACTTCGGGATCGTCGGTATCTTCGGGCAGTTCGGATTTGGCGATATCAACCCGTTCGCGGACATCTGCCAATGCCTCGTCGATTTCAACATCGGAATAGAATTCAAGCGTCACCGATGCCCCGTCCTGATAGGACTGGGAACTCATTTCCTTGACACCTTCGATCGAACGCAATTCCTGCTCCATCGGGCGCAGCAACAGCCGTTCGGCATCTTCGGGCGAAACACCGTCATGATGCATGGTGACATAAAGAACCGGGATCTGGACGTCGGGATCGGCTTCTTTCGGGATGGTGTTATAGCCAACCCAGCCCGCCGCCAGCAGCAGGATCAGAACAAGGATAACGGTTCGCGACCTGTTTAACGCGTGATCAATCAGGGACATTTTCTATCTCCTCATGCACGCGCTTATTGCGCGGTCCGTTCCGAAAGTGTCGTGCCGGTATCGGCATTGCCGGTCGCGGATGCCGCCGCCGGTGCCGGTGCAATCGGAAGACCGTTTTCATCGGTTTCCAGATGCACGACATCGACAATCGCACCTTCCTTGACCCAGTCATGGCCAACCACGATCAGCTCGAACTCCTGGGGCAGGCCGCCGATCCAGACGCGGTCACGCGATCCGCCCTGCAATTCTGCGGGCAGGAAAACGACCTTGTTGCCGTCGGTCACGGCCCGCACACCAAGTTCACCGGCATCATTAAGGGTCAGAACCGATGGCAAAACCTGATGGGCGCGCTTGGTGCCGACCGGGATTTGCAGTTCGGCAGTCATGCCGTCAGGGATATGCTGATCGCGATTGTCGATTTCGACTTCGACCCGGAATGTGCGGGTATTGTTGTCAGAAACCCGCGCGGTATAGCGCACAATGCCATCATGACGGGTGCCGTCATAAAGCGTCACACTGGCAAGCTGGCCCAGCTCGATGGCACCGATCGAATGTTCGGGAACCTGGGCAACCACCAGCATCGGGTCTGTCTGGATCAGGGTCGCAACCGCATCGCCGATCGACAAAAGATCGCCGACCTCGGCCGGGCGCGTTTCGACGATACCGTCAAACGGCGCACGGATTTCGGTATTGTTCAGCTCGGTCCGTGCAATGGTCAGATCGGCCTTGGCTTCTTCGAGCAATGCCAAAGTCTGGGCAACACCGGTTTTGGAGCGATAGTTCTTTTCGGCCAGACTTTTGGCCGCCGAATGTTCAAGTTCGCGCTGGGCGACAAGGGCGCGCGCCTTTTCGACCCGTGCCAGCCGGTCATCAACGGCAAGTTTGGCAATCAGGTCACCCTTTTTGACAGCCTGGCCTTTGGTGGCGCCGATTTCGATCACGCGGGCTTCGGTTTCTGCACGGATATCAACGGAAATGACCGCTTCGGTCCGCCCGGAAATGCGCAGATAATCGACATGATCGACCGCCTTGCTGGTAATGGTGCGGACAGAGGCGCGCGGTTTGGCGGTTTCCTCGGTCGCGTGTTGTTCGGACGGGTTTGCGGCCTCTGCGGAATCTTCACCGAGATAGGCGCTGCCGATCCAAATAACGGTCCCCAAGACCAGTAAAATTGCGATCAGGCGTGAAGCGTTCATGTTCTTGTTCCCTCAAATATTCCGGTGACGGAATGCGTCCTTGGCACTTGGCAGGCACGTCTTTTTGCGTCAATTCGCAGCAGGTCGGGCTGTTTTCCGATCAGATATGGCGATCAGGGTTTCCGCGCCTTGAAGTTTCGCAATTCATCAAGCAGGCCCTGTTTGTTTTCCCGGATGAATTTCAACGTCGCGTCACACATCGCCTGTCCCAGTCCGGCAACAAAACAGCATCCCGGTTTGGGATTGCCATTTTCATCACGGCCATAAGTTGACGGGCTTCCTTGCTTGTCTTCGTTATCCGGATCGATCTGGTGGCTCATCAATTCATGACGGGCGGCAAATTCATCAATCAGGGCTTCGGTCAATTCGATCGGCATTTCTTCGGCAAAGGTCAGCATGAACAGAATGTCCGAACGATAGCGATCCTCGGCCGGGCGTGTTTGCAACAGGGTACGCAGGAATGTCCGGCGGCCTTCCTGGGTCAGTTGATAGACCTTCTTGTCCGGGCGGTTTTCCTGTTCATGTTCGACAAACGTAACCAGGCCATCCTGCGTCAGTTTGGTCAGGGCCGGATAGATCGAGCCAAGGGATGCGATTTGAAAATGGCTGAAAGTGCCATCCTCGAACATCTTGCGAATTTCATATCCCGTTGCCTCGCCACCCATCAGGGCGCCCAGACAGAGTGTGCGTACGTCCATCTTCTGTTCTGTGTCCTTGTTTCTTCCCCCGGACTGATCACGACATGGCGGGGGAAGGTGCCAAAATCGTTATATCAGTCCGATATATGTCGGACTATCATATATCAGTTCGATACAGTCAATCGAATATGATAGAAATTTTTATGACACGGACTCTACCTGGACGATTGGTGCGGGCGATCTGTTACATAACAGGATCGCTGCATCAACCAGCCGCGTCGGGTCGGTGTCTGTTCGGGAATGTGACGCAAAGCGGTGTGCGATGCGTCCGTCTGTGCATAGTCGGACGCCTTTTGTGTCCGATTGTGTCTATTGAAACGATATAGTCGGTTTGTGCGGTAAGCTTGCGCCAAACCCGGATAACAGCAGACCGCAGCAAAGATCAGGAGCACACCGGAATGACCGGTTGGACGGAATATATAAGTATCACCGTGGCCGTCGTTGGATTGATACAGGCAGTTTTCCTGTGTCTTATTCTGCGTTCGGAAGGTGCGCGTGCCTTCGGGGCGAACCGCTGGATGATGATTTTCATCTTTGCGATTGCCTGCAACCTGATCGAAGACGTTATCGAACATTTTGTCTCCCCCGATGTCGATCGGGCGCTTGAACTGTTTTTCGGTCCGATCAATTTTGTCATCGCCCCGGCGATCTATCTTTATTTCCGCGAAATTTCGGGCAAGCCATCGCGGCGGCCATGGATCCATGCGATTTTGCCAATGGTGGTGTTCAACCTGATTGCCTGGATCATCACCCATGATGGCGGGCGGACCATTGCCCTTGATGGTGGCTATACAGTGCGGCAACTGATTGCCGTGTTCTGCTGGACGGCGATTTTTGTCCAGATATCACTTTATATTGCGCTGCTGTGGCGTGTCGCATGCCGCTATTTCCAGCAAACCCAGGAACAGCTCGGGGCTGACCGTGATCTGATGCGGCGCTGGATCGGGGTTATTCTTGGCGGATTGACGCTTGTTTTTGTCACGGTCGCGATTGGCAAGATTGTGGGTCTTTATCTGCCGCGCAGTACCGAAATGTTCGGCACCGAAATGGCCTTTGTCGCGGTTCTGTTTGCCATGACATATGAAATCGCCACAAGGCCGGCCCTGTTTGTGATGGCTGACTGGCCATCTGACACCGACATCGATGATGCCGATGACGGGCCTGTCATCATCCGTCAGGACCGCTTCTTGCGATCCGGCCATCCCGATCCGGTTCCGGCTCCGGCATCGACGCAGGTATCGGCATCAGCACCTACGTCGGAGCAGGGGCACGCCGCCCCAAAAACCGATGACCCAGTCACAAACCCAGTCACAAGCCCGGTCACCAGTCCGGTGCGTCCGCTTCTGGACGAGGAGGGGCTGACACGTGCCATTGCCCACTTAACGGACATTCAAAATCGCGGTGACATATTGCTTGATCCGCTGGTTTCCCTGCCAAAGCTTGCGCGTGCGGTCGGGGTGACCCCAAATCAGCTGTCCTATGTTCTGAACCATCATATCGGGCAAAGCTTCTTTGATTTCGTCAATGCGGCGCGCATCGCCGAAGCGCGGTCTGTTTTGTTGCTCGAACCGGATCGCACCATTCTTGATATCGCGCTGAGTGTCGGGTTCAATTCGAAATCGACCTTTAATCTGGCCTTCAAGAAAATCACCGGCGAAACGCCAAGTGCATTTCGCGAAGCCGGGCGCGACAATGCTGTTGCACCCCCCGCGGATCAGACCCTCGATCAACCGGCCGATCAGCCAGCTGCGACCAAGATTGCCGCGTCATTGGCGCAAAAGGCGGCTGTGCTTGCCAATCCCGGTTCCGGCCCCAATCCCGGCAACGGGGACACAGCACAAGGTGCAGTTGGCAAATCATGAGCAACGGGGTGCTGGATTATCTTGATGTGACAATTGCCGTGGTCGGGCTGTTGCAGGGCGGGTTTTTGTGCCTTTTGCTCAGATCCGAAGGCGTCCGCGCACTTGCTGCCAACCGCTGGATGATGCTGTTTCTGTGTTGTCTGATGCTCAATCTTCTGGCTGATGTTGGCGACACATTCGGATCGGATCAGGTACAGGACCTGATTGTTCTGTTTTTCTTTCCATCCAATTTCGTGATTGGTCCGGCGATCTATCTTTATTTCCGGGAGCTGTCCGGGACCCCGGATCGTCGTGCGTGGGTCCATTTTGTTCCGGCTGCGGTGATTTTCAATCTGCTGGCCTGGCTGTTCACCATTGATGGTTTCGGGGCGGTTCCGGCAACAAACGAACAGTCGGTGATTGTCGAAACGGTCAAGGCGGTGTGCTGGCTGGCGATTTTCGTGCAGGCGGCGTTTTATATCCATCGCCTGTGGCGGTTGTCAGAAACCTATTTCCGTCAGACCCAGCAACAGCTTGGCGCAGACCGCCGGGCCATGCGGCGCTGGATTGCCGTCATTCTGGGCGGTGTTTGCCTGATTTTCGTGACGGTCCTGTTGAGCCGCATCATCGCGTTTTACATTCCTGAACCCATGGCAATGACCGGGACCGGCCTTGCCTTTGTGCTGGTTCTGTTTGCCATGACCTATGTGATTGCCACCAGACCGGCGCTGTTTGTCATGGCCGACTGGCCCGATGGTGACGCAGGCAAAACCGCACCTGCACCCAGACCCGCAATCCCCGCAACCACTGGCCGTGCACAAGTCGCATCGCCAAACCCGGATGATAATCTGGGCAATGACGCCGGGGATGAGGTGCATGACAGCCCGGATGCTGGCCTGACTGGTGGCCTGGAACGTGCGACGGCATCTGACATCCGGCCGACACCTTTGGACGCCGCGCGATCGCTGCTTGATGATGACGGGGTGGAACGCGCACTTGCCAAGCTGGCCGATATCCGGGGACGGCGGGAATTGTTGCTTGATCCGCTGGTATCCTTGCCAAAGCTTGCCCGTGCGGTCGGGGTGTCACCCAATCAGCTTTCCTATGTTCTGAACCGGCATCTGAGGCAGAATTTCTTTGATTTCGTCAATCAGACCCGGATCGAAGAAGCCCGTGCGGTGCTTGTGCTGGAACCGGAAAGAACGATCCTTGATATCGCGCTGAGTGTCGGGTTCAATTCCAAATCGACCTTTAATCTGGCATTCCGGAAATTTACCGGCGAAACGCCAAGTGCGGTGCGCGATGCTGCTTTGAAAAATACCGCCGGATAACGCTGTCCGCCCCAAAAAGGCGGCGGTGGTTTTGGCGGGTAAATCCGCAATCAACGCCGTTGCCTGCGACCGAACCGGCATCCGAACGACCGGATACGCAGCACCGGACGCCAGATGGACCGGGCAGGGGATAGGGATTCTGTGTCATAAATTCACAGGAGCCCGCAAATGTCCCCGGCATCATTTTCCCCGCCGTCATTTTCCCCGGTCACAATCGACGAGCGCGCACAAGCCTTGTCGTGCCAAACGCCATTGCCGTTGCCACCCATTGCCTGCTGCGACGCCCATCACCGCGAAATGGCAAACCGATCCGCCGGGGATGCCGATTTGCAACGTCTTCAGCGTCGGCGCAAAAACGTGATCCGGGTCGGGATCGGCGGGCTTTTGCTGCTTGTGTTGCTCAGCCGGTCTGTCCTTCCGGTGGACAGTCCCGCCCATGACGGGGTCGAGGCCATCGGCCTTGCGGCCATTGCGATCTGTATTTTCGGGCGGGGGTGGTGTTCGCTTTATATTGGCGGGCGCAAAAAGACCGAGCTGGTGACAACCGGCCCTTATTCGATATGTCGCAATCCGCTGTATCTTTTCAGCATCATCGGCGCGTTTGGCATTGGTGCTCAGACCGGAAGCCTTGTGATCGGGGTGCTGTTTGCGATTTTGTGCTGGCTGGTATTTCGGGCGGTTGTCCTGCGCGAAGAGGCCCATCTTGCCGCCCGGTTCGGGGTTGCATTCACGCGCTATAAAAACCTTGTACCGCGGTTTCGCCCGACCTGGCATCGCTGGCGTGACGAGGCCGATCTGGTATGTCGGCCATCGCTTTTTCTAACGACCACGCGCGATGCGCTCTGGTTCCTGATGGCAATACCGGTGTTTGAAGGGATCAAGATTTTGCAGGATCACGGCTGGATCGTGCCGGTCATTCATGTGCCCTAGGGGGAGGGCGGTTTTGGACTGGTAAAGTCCGAAAAACTCGGGAAATGGCCAGAAATGACTGCGAAAAATCAGCCGGGATGCGCCGGGACGCGATGGCGCAGTTTTCAGTGATGACGGCGATGGCGCGATAGGCTGTATCGTGCGGGCGTGTTACGCCGCGTCATTTTCGGGCAATCCGCCAAATGATTTGATCATCTTCTTGCGTTCATCTTCGCGCAGCGGATCGGAATCAAGGGCCAGGGCCGCCTCAAGTTCGCGCGGATTGACCGTCAGGACCTTTTCGCCCTGATCCTGCTTTCCGGTCCGCCTTGTGTCGCCGTCCGACCAAAGATGCAGATGGCATTCCAGTTTGATATAGCTGCGCGTTGCGGCCTCTGTATCAAGCTTTTCAAGTGTATCGACGTCATATTCACCCGCCGGCAGCAATCCGTCATGGCAGGACAGATGGAACGGATGAAAGAACGTCACCGTGCGATGGGTTGTGCGGGTAATGCTCATGATCATGGCTCCTGCGAGCATCCGGAAGATGACCGCGTGCGGGGCTGATCTGGTTTTTATTGTGAATGCGCCCCCTTGCGGGCGATCAGGGTCCGGCAATGAAACCGGGTGCTGTGACCGTTCGGCTGCTCAAACCGTCGGGTTGATGATAAAGCACCTGCAAGACCCGCGCACCGTTCCGGCACAACCGGGCTTGCATATTATATATGGTATGGTGATTGCCAAAACGCAAATTGGCGCTGTGGTGTTTCCAAGCCAAGGCCCAAGCCCAAGCCCAAGCCCAAGCCAAGCCAAAGCCAAAGCCCCAAGTTCCTAGCTCCAAGCTAGGCCTGCGCCCAACAAGCCCCAAGCTACGCCCCGCCGGGCCCACGCTTACGTCCACTCCCACGCCCCAAGCACGATGCATCATGTACGATGCTGATGCCTCCGTCATCGTTTGCTGAGGTTCAGCAAGTGTCCCGTGTGCTGTGTGCCGTATGCCGTGTCTGTGTATTCGGTGCCGAGTGACAGGTGACAAGTAAACAGATGCCGGGCTTGGCGTGCCGGGTGCGTTGCGCCGTTTCCGGGCACAGCATGGCGGTCACAAGTTGTCGGCTTACACCCCGCGCAGATTGCCCCAGACATGGACGTGCCATTGCGGCAAGACACGGACATCAAACCACTGGCGTCTGGCGATTTCATCGACCAGCCAGCGATAGCGGGCGGTCAGGGCCTCGATATCAACGCCGTCTTTGCCATCCGGATGCGGTTCGGCGGGGGTTGTGTTGACCGGCTGTACACAGACCGGAATGCCAATGTGAAGGTTCCTCACATAATCGGCAAACATCAGGTCGGCCTCGTCACGGACCGGGAATTTCAACGTAATTGCAGGACCATCCAGCATCCCGCGGGACTGGGCAGCATCAATGCAGGCGGCCAGGGCATCGGCATCAAAACTGGTTGAGGCACTGGGCGGTTTCGGGCTGATCGTCAGGTAATTAAGGTCGGCAAACCAGTCCTTGGCGATGCTGCCCTGGGTTTCGATGGCAAAGGTGAAACCTTCCTGCTTGCCCATGGCAATCAGGGCGCCCAATGGCTGGATCGCCGGGTTGCCACCCGACAGGGTGACCAGGATCGGCTTGCCGCCTGAAAGTTTTTTGACCGCGTCCAGAACCTCGGCCGCAGTCATCGGTTTCCAGTCAGCCCGGAAGGCTGGATCAACCGCATAAAGCGTATCGCACCAGGAACAGCGAAAATCACAGCCACCGGTACGCACAAACACGGTCGGCACCCCGATCAGCGCGCCTTCGCCCTGAACGGTCGGGCCGAAAATCTCGGATATGCGGATTTTGCCGCGATGTTCGGCCGTGTCCGACATGGCTGCCAGATTGCGATCAATCACCGTCATGGACGATATTCCGCCCAGGTTTTCGGTGTTTCGGAAACCCGCACTGCGCTGACTTCGGGCCAGCGATCATGCGCCCATTGATAAAAGAACAGGGCAAGCTTTTCGGCCGTCGGGTGATCATGGCCCAGAACTTCGTTCAGGTGACGATGATCAAATTCATCATCAATCAGCCGTTTAAGCGGCCCGAGTTCACGGTAATCGCGCACAAAGCCGCGGGCATCAAGGTTTGCGCCTTTAAGTTCGACCTCGACGATATAGTTATGGCCATGCAGGCGCGAACAGGGGTGATCGGCTTCCAGCCCGGCCAGTTGGTGGCTGGCGGAAAAGGCGAATTGTTTGGTGATGGTAAACATCAATCTGTCTTTCATGGCGCGACAGGCCGGGTGCATGCCGGATGGAAATCCATCGGCGCAAGCCCGGTCAAATCACGGTATTTCAGGAATTATTCGGCGGCGTTATTGGATGCAGATGCCGTTTCATGTGCGGCAAGCTGACGCGCACGGTGATCGGCGCGGGCCTGTTTCCAGTATTCGCGATCGACATAAACGGTCGGGTCCTTGATCCCGGCCAGTTCAAGGGCCTCGCGCCGTTCGACACAGGTACCGCAACGACCGCAATGGGTTTCCCCGCCCTTGTAGCATGACCAGGTCAGATCAACCGGCACGCCAAGCCGACCGGCTTCAAGCGCGATATCGGCCTTCGAGACATTCACAAACGGCGTATAAAGGGTGACGTCGCGAACCCCTTCAAGGGCGTGGTCCTGCATGGCCTGGAACGATTTGATGAAATCGGGACGGCAATCAGGATAGATAAAATGATCCCCGCCGTGAACGGCGGCTGCAACCGCATCGGCCCCGGCACTGGCCGCCGCACCAAAGGCCACCGCCAGCATGATGGCATTGCGGTTGGGCACCACGGTGACGCGCATGGTTTCTTCGGCGTAATGGCCATCGGGCACATCGATATCATCACTGGTCAGTGACGATCCGGTCAAAAGGGCACCAACCGGGGTCAGATCAACAATGTGATGTTTGACGCCAAGATCGCGTGCGGTGCGGGCCGCGAAATCGAGTTCCTTTTTATGGCGCTGGCCATAATCGAACGAAATCAGGGAATGCAAATTGTGCTCGGCTGCAACCTTATAGGCCAGCGTGACGGAATCCAGTCCGCCAGAGCAGACGACAATCGTCTTCATAATCATATGTCTTTCGTGTTTTTAACCTGGTGCTACGACAGGGAAGCAATCATCGCTTCAGGGCGGGCATGTGCCATGATGGCCGCCAAAAGGCAAGCAAAAATCACCGCATGCAACCACGCGTTTGGCGCAGGAATGCTGTGATTTTGGCCTTGTCATGTGATGGGAGGCGGGTGTCTGTCAGGCCCGCTTGGCGCTAAGCACATGAAAACAAATCGGAACCTGAAAATGGCCGTCTTCGATATAGGGTGAAAGTGTTTCAAACATCGCCGCATCAATCGCGCCGCGATCCATATCCGATGCATCGCGCAGCACATTGCCAAACAGCATGTCCATTTGCGGTTTCCAGAACGGGACCTTTTCGGGGATGCGTCCGGCCGGGCTGTGGGTGGTGGCGGTGATGCCGGTAAAGCCCGCCGTTTCCATCCGGTCCATGGATTGATCAATATTGCCAAACGAAAACGGATCAAGCCCGGCCTGATCAAACCCGATGCCCAGAATATTGCCCAGAACCGCATCCATCGCGGCAAAAAGCGGGTTATCAACCATCGGTGCCCAAACCATGTAAACCGCCCGTCCGTCGGGCCGCAACACCCGGTGGCTTTCCCGCAATGCCCGATCCGGATCATTGCAAAACATCACGCCAAACCGACAGGACACCACATCAAAGCTTTGATCGGAAAATGGCAGATTTTCCATATCCGCCGGGATCACGGAAATATTGGCGATGCCTTCTTCTTCTGCGCGCGCGGCCAGCCCGTCACACATTTCAGGCACGATATCGGATGCGGTTACATGCCCTGATAGACGGGGCGTGTTAGCGCTAACATCGTTGCTGTTCGCCGGTCCTGCGTCATTCGCGGCCCCGCCACCCGTCGTCGTTTCGCCGGTCAGTGCTGCGAGTGCACGGGCAAAGGAAAAGGCCGGTTCCCCAACCCCGGACGCCAGATCAAGCACATCAAGCGGCGCATCACCGCGCAACCGCGCCAGGGTATCGAGATGCGCCGCCTCGATCATATGGCGGTTGATTTTCTCGGCTGCCGGGGCAAGCCGGTCGGCCCAGTTGATCCAGTCAGAAGAAAGGTGCTGCCAGGTGTTCGGGGAATTGTTGGTCATGTCGATCCGGTCTTTTTCTGATTGTGGTTTTGACAATAGGATCAAATCCTGCCGGACGCAAAGCCCGCAACGGGATTTTTGTGCCCTCACAAGCATTTCGCCTGCCCGTCGATAAAAGGTTCGCAGCGATGGCAGGTAACAGATGGGTCAGGCACAAGAGGATGGTTTCAATATCTGGAGAATGGCCGGATCGATCATTCTGATCGCGCTGACCAGCGCCTTTTATTTCGGCTTTGTGATTACGCTTTTTGCCGGGTTTACCGCCGATATTCAGCGCGATGCCCTGCGCCGGGAATTGGGGGCATCGTCCCCGGGGACGCTGGAACGGCTGGTGCTTCAGGCCTATCACGAGGCCGTCGCCCTTGAGGAACAGGCAAGATTGCGCACCAGCATCCGCGAACTTGACGCCCGCGCCCTTCAGGACACACGCAACGGCCTGATCATGCAAAAGGACGCGGTACTTGCCTGGTGGGAAGCCTTTGACGGCTATTCCCGACTGGCAGCGACCGTGACAAAACACCGGGCGTCCTTTGATAGCGACTTCACCGCAGTCTTTTCCGATGTCATGAATTCCGCCTATCAGCTGGTGTCGGACCAGAAATCGGCCGTCACCATGGACGGGGTGCCAACCCCGTAAAACAGGGTCAATAGCAGCGGCATTGCCGGGAATGCCGGCAATCCTTTTGCTGCTGGTGCTTCTGATGCTGGTGGCGCTGGCATTGGTGGCGCTGGCGCGGGCGTTAGTGATGCTGATAGTGCGGGCAGTACCGATCAATCCGGCGGGAATGTGGCACCACCGGATTTTCTGGTCGATGAAATCACAACCGACACAACGCGCCAGGCCGAGGCCGCCGAAGTGATGGCCAGTTTGCATGTGCTGCTTGATAAGCCGAAATTTACCAAGGATGCCTCACCGGCCCTTGTCGAACAGGTCAATCTGCAAGTCGATGCCATTCGTGCCGCGATGATCCGTTATGACGAGAAAAATGCCCGCGCACAGGTCGAATGGGCAAATATTCATTCGGAAAACCGGCATGCGGCACTTTTGCGCAAAAGTCTTGAAAACGAACTTGAAGAAACACAGGCGCAATTCATCCATCAAAGCGATGATCTGCGTCTTGAAATGCAGTCGCTTGTCGCGCTGTTTCAACATCCGGTCGGGCGTATCCTTTCCTATCTGATCCAGCTTCCGACCATCATGCTTACCTTGCTGGTCACCGTGGCCGCAGGCGGGCTTGGTGCGGTGGTGGCCTTTACCCGGCAGAATTTCGGCCGCCCGGTCGCGCCATATCCCGCCGGTTTCGGTGTGGGTCAGGATAATGGAATCAATGACGCCAATGCCCGTAATCCCGATGCCCTACATGCCAATACGGGCCGGACGGATGTGCAAAGACAGGGCTGGACACATCTGGGGGAACGGGTGTTGCCCGCCGCCCGATTGTTTGTCATGACCGGAGAAGGCATAGCTGCCGCCATGGCCATTTTCCTGTGTGCCGAGGCCGGGATGCTGATGGTCAGTCAGGGCGGACCGGACGGCACCGGACAGATTGATATCAGCCCGTTTCTGGTGACCTTCATGGCGTTCGTTTCGGGCTTTATGGCCGAGGATGCCTTTGCGCGCATTCAGTTTGCCGGCAAAAAGATCTTTCGCATGCCCGGCGGGGAAGGCGATCACGATCCCAAAAAGCCCGACGCGCCAACGCCATAAGGCAAAAGAAAACCGGCGTGCAATGACGCCGGTTGAAGTTTCGTTGGATAAATGCAGGCACGCTTTAACGGGGCGAGAAACCGGTCGAAAAACGGCGCGATCAGCCTTGCAGCAGGCGCAAAAGATTTTGCGGCATCTGGTTGGCCTGGGCCAGCATGGCAACGCCGGACTGCACCAGGATCTGCTTTGATGTGAAGATCGTCATTTCGGCTGCGACATCCAGATCAAGCAGGGTGGAACGGGCTTCTTCGACATTTTCAAGCATGGTGGCAAGGTTCTGCCCCGCGAAATCAAGCCGGTTCTGATAGGTGCCGACATTGGCACGCGCGCGTTGCAAATCGTCAATCGCTCGGGTGACGACCTCGACCGCGTTCTGGGCCGATGCCGCGGTTGAAATGGCATTGACGCCAAGATCATCAAGCCCGTCTTCGGTGCCAGCCGCACCGGTGCCAAGGGCGGCACTGTCAACCGACTGAAACGAAATCGCCAGCCGGTCATTGGACGTATTGCCCGCCCCGATCTGGAACGAGATATTGGTCGGCAGTTTCTGTCCGTTATCGGCCAGCATGCGCACGGTGCTGTTATCGCCGGGCGTCGCACCGCCGCCAATCACCTGTGCGGTGGCAAAACCGTCCGCCCCGGCCCCGTCGGAACCAAGGGTGATGGTGTTGGCGATGATGGTGCTGATATTGTTGTTAAGATCAAAGCTTAACCCCAGCTCGTCAAAGGTCACTGTTGTCTTTTCACCGGCCGACAGGGCCTTGGTCCCGCCGGTGGCAAAATCGGTGACATCAATGCTTTGCACCCGGTCATTCACGCCATCAATCGTCGTGATGACATTGATCAGTGCCGAATTCCCGACCTTGACGAAATGAAGCTTGAATGAGTTGTCATTGACACCGTTACTGTTGGCATCCGTCGCCCAGTAATTGTTGTCGGTAATCGCAATGCCATCAAACCCGTTGGCCGGCGAAATGTCTTCGCCCTGGTTGCCCGAATTCAGGTTGGCATAGTCAAGCGACACATCGCCGCCATCGCCCAGCAACTGAATGCCGTTGAAATTGGTCGAGGACGAGATACGGTCGATTTCGTCACGCAGCTGGGTGAATTCGTCATTGAGAAAGCCGCGTTCGGTATCGGACAGGTTGCCCGACGATGCCTGCACCGCCAGCGTCTTCATCCGCACCAGAATGTCGTCAATGGTGGCCATGCCGCCATCGGCGATCTGCAACATCGAATTGGCCTGACCGACATTGACGGTGGCAGTTTTAAGGGCCTGGGCCGTGGCATTCAGGCGTGCGCCAATTGCCATCGAAGCCGCATCATCACGCGCGGAAACCACACGCGTTCCCGAAGAAAGTTTGGCAAGCGAACGGGTTGCCGCAGCATCGGACGCCGTAAGGTTCCGATGGGCAAGGTTCGCCGCATAGTTTGATATTATATTCAAAGCCATGACGCAGTTCCTACCTGAACAAGCAAGGCGTAAAGAAGATTACGATAAATAACGCGCAACGCCCTACATGAGCGTTTTCGCATCTAGACCCTACGTGACTTTGTTCGGGAATACAAGTGTATAGGATTTCAAAGGTGTCAGTATAAGGTTTTGATTTTTAATGATTTAATTTCGGGCTATTCTTGAGTGTAGGCCGCGTGAAATCCATAACTGCCAAAGCTGGCGTTCCATGGGGGATATGGTGGTCTTATTGCGCGGGGCATCAGATGCCCGATTGCTGGTCCCGACCGGGGAGGAGATTGCTACCGCAATCGCGATTTTCCTGTTTACCGAGGCTGGGATGTTGATGGTTAGCTAAGGCGGCCCGGACGGCTTGGGCCAGATCGATATCCAACCATTTCTTGTCATATTCATGACCTTCGTCTCAGGCTTCATAGCCGAGGATGCGTTTGCGCGGATTCAGTTTGCGGGCGAGAAGTTGTTTCAGGTCACGGCTGATCGATGGCCGGGTTAGAGACGTTTGGAGTAGAAGGGGTTGGAAAGGAAGGCACTAACTGTGGAAAATTGTGCACATAACTCTGAGTGTAAATGCAGTGGAAGGAATTGCGAGCAAAATTGCGCCGAGGATCAGGAATAATGCGGACATTAATACTGTGCCTCTGTTTTGATGTCTGCTTTGAACCTGAAAGAAATTGCGGAGTATATCGAGTATAGTGTCTTCGTTGTCATTCTTGCTGAATTCAACTGATGCTCGTTTTATTGAGATGGATTTATCCACCCAAGGTGCGCTTGATTGAATTTCACCCCCAATTCGAGGGCGTTTGGAGTTAATCGTGCGATACATTGACCTAAGTCGTCTCGCAGTAAGGTTTTTTCGTTCATTCTCAATGAACTCGTTTGCGCTCGGATACATCTGTATCTCTTTTGGGGCTAGTGCTTTAAAAAGTATGGCTGACAAGCCGGTAAAAAATAATCCTAAGTACATTAAGTTGATTTTGCTAAATAACGATATGTATTGAGGGCAGCTTTCAGAAGCTTGTTGTTGGTTGAGTAAGCCGCCCAACTCTCCAAAGTACTTTGAAATCTCTGTGTTGTATAAAATCACATAGCCAAGGAAAGGCATTATTGCTGTTGCAGAGGCTAACTTGGAAGAGCCAAATCCTCTCAAAATTAGCCAATTTACCTTCTCTTGGAGAAAGCTCTCATCAGTGCCTTTTTTTCGAAAAAATGATTTTAGCGACATTTTGTAAATACTCAGGATTTAATTTTCAGAGTTCTGTTTTCGTGAGTGTAATGTTGTCCTATTACAAACTCTGGGGTGTTGAGCTCTTCTGCAATCATTGATGTCGCAATAATGATCTGGTGATCGCTATTTGTATTCTTAGATCGATGTGCAAGTAGTCGCTGGAAGTGCTTGCTTCGTTCTTGCTCCATGCCTTTGTCTTCAATTGTGTCCATCAATAGAAATCGTGGATGACCGAAGTTGCGATCTAAGGCAGAGGCGAAGTGAAAGGCTGCGAGAAAGCTATTACGCAGATATACCATCGAGCTTGCGGAGAAAAAGCTTTCCCCGTCAACCGATAGCCGGTCTCCTTCAAAATCAAAATCAACTTTGGTAGCGTTCTTAAATGTTGATTGACGGTCCAAATCGTCATGTAGAAAACCTAGAACAATCTCTTCAATTTTCTGCCTTGCAAGCGATTTCCGTTCAATATTCTGACGTTTTTCTCTCTCGATTACTGATCGTAAAGCTGAAATTTCCGCTTCAAGGTCACTGCGAGTTTCTCCAAGTTGCCTAAGTTCTTCGACAATTGATTGCTTTGTGACTACTTCCTCCAGTTGACGGTTTTTATAGCCGGCCTTTCTGGTTAGGTCGCGGAGCCGTGATCTGAGTTCTGTGGTCGGGGAGCGTAAGGCAATGCTATAGTGACGACTTGCATCTTCCCAAAGTAAGCGAGTTTTTTCCAGTTTTTGTATTAGTTTCTTCTTCTCGGCTACTCTTTCATTCTGGATGTTTATGGAGCGATCCCGTTGTCTGATAGCTTCGTTTAACATCCTGGCGGACCTGTCGATTACCGCACTGCGTTGGAAAGGTTGCTTGCAGAGGGAGCAGCCACCTTCAAGTTTTTGATCATCGACTAGTCCCAAGCAAGCAGGGCAGATATCGAAGTCAAGGTATTCATACTCTTCCACTACTGCTTTTGCATTGGTCAGATCATCTACTTTTCGCTCCATTGCTGCGATGAACTCAGCTGCTTCGGAAATATCGAGTTCAGTCGCATCCAATTTGCTTCGAATGTCTCCAAGCTGTGTCTGTAACTTTACCAACGCTTCATAAGTTTTCTCCTGATCATTCAATGTCAGGCGATCTTCAAACTGTGTCGAAAATATTTGATCTTCGAGGGCTTCGATCTCTTGCGTGATGAGCGATATTTCCTCGTTGAGTGAAGAAATCTCAGAGCTTAGCCACTCCGAGGTAAGTGGGTGGCCATTCACTTGGTAGCGATCACGTATTGATTTGATTTGCGCCAATATACTTTTGAGTTCGTCGTCTGCTTCCTTGATTCTTAAGGTCGCGGAGTAGAAATCATCGCTATATGCTCCGAGCAGTATGTCTCCAACGGTGGACCTAGTCGTGGCATCATCGGGTTGTTGTTGTCTAAAGATACGTTCAACCGAAGTTAGTTGGTCCGAATAGAGCAAGCGAAGTAACTGATGGATAGTGATCTTTACGTTTTGCTCTTCAATTCGTACTTCCGGTAGGCCGAGTTGTCTGAAAATGGCTTGACTAAAGCTCTCTTTTTTGTTGGTCCCTCCACCGCGGGAATATGGATAGTTTTCCCACTGCGAAATAGGCGCCGAAAGTGCTTCAGAATGTTCTCCAAAAAATATTTCCATAGGTCGGAACTTCTTTGGTTCAATTCCCCTTTTCAGCGTCAGTGTGTTGCCGCTTAACTGAACCGTTATCAAGACATCCGAGCAAAGTAGTGATGTCTCTCTCCATTGGTGTTCAGCAAGGTCGCCACCCAATCCATAGAAGATGAAATCCATGATGCTGGATTTTCCGGAGCTGTTTTCACCGCTGATAATATTCAGCCCGGAGTGGAACTGTTCAGAAAAAACAGTATTTTCCCCGCGTAGAACGGTGAGGTCAGTGACCTTAAGTGACGGCTTAAATGATATCATATCTAAACTCTCCCAACCCGCTCCTGTCCTTCAAACCGCCGGGGCCAAGTAGTGGGACAATTGCTAACTTACTAACCAAGAAGTTCAGCAAATCCATATTGGATTTTGAATATTCATTTAGACGTAACGCGAGCGGTCCGTCATCAAGATGCTGGGGGTGTATCGTTATCATTTGCTCATCTTCGTTTAAATAAAATATTTTTTTCGAATTAAAGCGTTGATTGACGACAATTGGCTTGAGTGCATCCGCTGAAAAACAATAAATTTGTCAGGTATTATTTCGAATTGTGTTGTTGCCGAATTTTTTAAAGCAGCTTTCTTTTCTTTTTGAAATCCTTTTATTTTATTTGTCGATTTGAAGTCATCTAGAAGCCACGGAAATTTGTGATAAAAATCAATAATTCTTAGAGATTCGACAGGTAACGTTACAGGTTTTTCAATGGTAATGGTTAGCGCCAACATTCTAAATACTGTATGATAGGGGTCGTAAGCTGCAGAGTATGTTAAGCTGAACACTTGTCATCCCACCTTACGTAACATCTGTCTGCTAAGAAGTAGACCATTCCTCTTACATGGTTGGCATTGATCGTAAAATGAACCGATCCATTGCCCATGTCTGCTATGATCTTCTCGACGATTTGCGTGCGGATCACGTCATCTATTTCGCTATCCGACAGGTTCTTTCCTTTAATCTGAAATGTAAAAACGTCGTGAATATGCGAAAGGAAAAATGCCAGCAGTTTTTGACCGGATGGAAAGTGTTGATACTTTTCCAAGAGCATAGTGAATCGCTCTAGCGTTCTGTTGGCATGTGATAACTCCTCCTGACGATTGGCGCTCTCTAGTTTTGTATCCAGCGTGTCAGGGTCTTCTTCATCGCGCTGGTGAACGTAGAGATAGAGGTCGCTGGCAAATTCTTTAATTGCTTCTTTTTCGTCAGCACTAATTTCTTTTGATAAGCATTCTAGCAGCGTGGTGATTTGGTTCATTTGACTAGGCTATCTATACGCTTGATATCGAATGTTTTCTGAGGTTGATCAGTACTCTCTGACGATATCTATCAATATAGCCTTAATCAACCAATTGTTGCATTTTCTCAGCGTTTAAGCCGGAAGGTTGATTTAGCTGGCATGTAAGCGCGGTGGATCGCTGGCGGAAAACAACAAACCCGGCTCCAAAGGAGCCGGGTTTTTTGTAAGAACCAAATGTCTGGATGGGTTAGCCAGTGGTGCCGTAGCGCGGGGTGTTGCGCTGGGCGTTGGTGCCGGCTTCGGCGTAGGCCTGGCTTGCCTGTGCGGTCTGGGTGATCTGCGATTGCAGGACCTGTTCATCGCGTTCAGGGGTTATGGATTCGGCGGCTTCTTCTGACGCGCTTGAGTTATAAAGCTCGGTCAGGCGCTGCTCGATCGATTTGAGGCCTTCATTCAGGCGTTCTTCGGTCTCGGTGATGTTGCCGTTGATTTCTTCGTTAAGGGCGCCCAGGCCCTCAAGAAATTCGCGGGCGTCATCAAGACCCTTCTGGATGCCTTCGCTGGCCTTGTCGAAAATCTCGCGGGCTTCGGCTTCTGAATCGGCGTTTGATGCGATCAGGTCGCCAACCCGGGCAAGAATGCGGTCGGCCACGGCTTCGGGGGTGTATTCGCCCGGATCGACATTGCCGATTGAAATGCCGGTCGAAGACAGGCTTTCATTAATCGCAGAGACGATCTGATCCGTGGTCAGGCGGTTGGCCGACCCGGATGACAGGGAAACCGACGTTGCCGCAGCAAAGGCCGAGGTTCCGTTATTGCCGGTTTTTTCAGAATCACTCTGACCCGGAACAAAGGATTGGGCCGAGCGCACCGAGTTTCCGGACTGGGCACCCGATTGCTGGGACGTGAGGCCGCCAATGGTGATATCCATAATCGTCCTCCCTGGACGAAGTCTTTTGAGAGCTGTGCTGGCAATCAGCACTTTTGCCAGACAGAAAATGCACAATTTTTCACGCGCGATCAGCTGTCTGGCGAATTTCACCCCCTAATATGGCATGGTATGGGTGAAAAATCCAGTCCTGACACACAAGTCGGGGTTGATGGGGGCGCAAGGGGGCTGTGCAGATTGTCATGGCTGTTGCGCGAAAATCGTCTGCATTTCCGCTGATTTCAGTCGATCTGATGTTGCACAGTGATCAAAGCGCGCTTATGAACACTGCTGAGGGCGTAAACTTATTCACATGACGGTCGCGCAAACGGATCGGCATGATGTGAAAGAGTTTGGCACCCAATATTATTTTAAAACCCGGTTCGGGATGGCGGGCGCGATGCGAAGCGGTGCCCGGGCCACCGACGGGTGTGACAGGCAGGAGTTGAGAGAGCGTGGCGAACTATCAGGAAAGTGCGCGGGAATTTGAAAAGCGCTGGCAGGAATATTGGCGGGAAAACGATACCTATCGTACCCCCAATCCCGGTGATGCCGACTTTGATGCTTCGAAAAAGAAAAGCGTCATCCTTGATATGTTCCCCTATCCAAGCGGGGTTGGCCTGCATATCGGTCATCCGCTGGGTTATATCGCGACCGATGTAAAGGCACGGTTCGAACGCATGCGCGGGCACAATGTTCTGCATTCCATGGGCTTTGATGCCTTTGGCCTGCCGGCAGAACAGTTCGCCATCCAGACCGGTCAGCATCCGCGCATCACGACCGAAGCCAATATCGAAAATATGCTGCGTCAGCTTCAGGTGATTGGTCTTGGCCATGATCCGCATCGCCGGTTCGCCACCACCGATGTGGATTACTACAAATGGACGCAGTGGATTTTCCTTCAGCTTTTCAACAGCTTCTATGACCCGACTGTCGAATGGAAAGGCCCGCAGGGTCAGACCATCACCGGCCGTGCCCGCCCGATTGCCGAGCTGCGCCCGCTTCTGGAAAGCGGTGAATGGTTGCTTGACGAAGATGGCGTGCCGCAGCCGAAATCCGTGATTGGCGAAGGTGTCAAAGCCGAAGGCAAGGAGATCGACCGGGCGATTGATCGCGGGCGTCTGGCCTATGTCGATGAGGTGCCGGTCAACTGGTGCCCGATGCTGGGTACGGTTCTGTCGAACGAGGAAGTCACCAACGAAGGCAAGTCAGAACGTGGTGATTACCCGGTCTATAAACGTCCGCTGAAACAGTGGATGTTGCGCATTACCGATTATGCCGATCGTCTGGTGGCTGATCTTGAAGGGCTTGATTGGCCCAATGGCGTGGTCGAGATGCAGAAGGGCTGGATTGGTCGTTCTGTTGGCGCGCGGGTCAATTTCCCGGTGAAGACCGTTGATGGTGCGGACGAGAAAATTGCGGTTTACACCACCCGTCCGGATACGATTTTTGGTGCGACCTATATGGTTCTGGCACCGGAACATCCGCTGGTGGACAAGCTGTGTGCCGAGGATAAAAAGGGCGATGTTGCTGCCTATCGCGCGCAGGCGTCCGAGCTTAAGGCCGTTTCTGCCAAGGATGATGCCGAACGTGAAAAGACCGGTGTGTTTATCGGCGCATATGCGACCAACCCGGTGACGGGTGAAGAAATCCCGGTCTGGATTGCCGATTATGTCCTGATGGGCTATGGCACCGGGGCGATCATGGCGGTCCCGGCCGGCGATCAGCGCGACTTTGAATTTGCCCATAAATTCGGCCTGCCGATCAAGGCAACCACCAAGCCGTCCGAAGGCTGGCTTAAGGATAATGCACCGGCCGATGCGGGTGATCTTGACGGGGCTGCGTTGGCGGCCCTTTATGAAGCAAATCCGAGCAGCTTCAAAACAGCCCAGACCGAAATTGGCGAAACGATCAATTCCGCCAATGACGAGGTTTCGATCAACGGTCTTTCGACCCCCGATGCCAAGGCCAAAATCATCGAATGGATGGAAGGCAAGGGCATTGGGCGCGGTCGCGTGCAGTATAAATTGCGTGACTGGCTGTTTTCGCGCCAGCGTTATTGGGGCGAGCCGTTCCCGGTTCTGTTTGACAAGGAAACCGATCAGGTTCACGGCATTGCCGAGGCCGCACTTCCGGTTGTTCTGCCGGAAATGACCGATTTCAAACCGCAATCGAACGAAGACCCGAATTCCGAGCCGGAGCCGCCATTGGCGCGCGCCAAGGAATGGATGGAAGTCACCGGTATCGTCCTTGGCGATGGTTCGGTTCTTCCGGTTGATGCGGCTGTGGGGGCAAAATACGCCCATGACGGTGCGGAATATGAAGTGCGTGCGTTCAAACGCGACGCCAACTCCATGCCGAACTGGGCAGGGTCGTGCTGGTATTATCTGCGCTATTTCGATGCGAAGAACGATGCGAAATTCGCATCAGACGATGCGGCGGCCTATTGGGCGAACAGCACCGACAAGGATGGCAAGGCGCTTCCGGGGGCGGTTGACCTCTATGTCGGCGGGGCGGAGCACGCAGTACTTCATCTGCTGTATTCGCGTTTCTGGCACAAGGTTCTGTTTGATCTTGGCTATGTCGCAACGCCCGAGCCGTTCCAGAAGCTGTTTAACCAGGGCATGATCACGGCTGATGCCTATACCGATGCGCGCGGTGTTTATGTCGACATTCATGATGTCGAAATGCGCGATGTCGATGGCAAGAAAGTCCCGTTCAATGCCAAGACGGACGAACAGCTGACGACCGTGCCGGGCAAGATGGGCAAACGGTATAAAAACGGCATCCCGCCCGAGGAAATCTGCGAGCAGTACACCATCGATACGTTCAGAACGTACGAGATGTATATGGGCCCGCTTGACAGTTCCAAGCCGTGGCAGTCCGATGCGATTGTCGGCATGATGCGGTTCCTGTCCAATGTCTGGAAAGTTACTACCCAGATGGAACGCACCGACAGCGTTGACGGCAAGATCGAAACGCTTGTGCACAAGACGATTGCCAAGGTGACCGGCGATATTGCCGATCTTCGTCTGAATACGGCGATTGCCGCCTTGATCGAACTGACCAATGCGCTGACCAAACAGAATGCGGTTCACGATGACCATGCCAAGGCTTTGGCCTTGATGGTTGCACCGTTTGCGCCGCATCTGGGCGAGGAACTGATGAGCCGGATGGCTTCGGATGAATTCGGC
This sequence comes from Thalassospira sp. GO-4, assembly GCF_023588965.1. Lineage (NCBI taxonomy): Bacteria > Pseudomonadati > Pseudomonadota > Alphaproteobacteria > Rhodospirillales > Thalassospiraceae > Thalassospira > Thalassospira sp. GO-4. Next base: position 1,784,799 of record NZ_CP097807.1, on the reverse strand, counting down.
GCCAAGAAGTCGGTGATCAAGTTCGACTGGCCGGAATTCGATGCCGAAAAGGCCAAGGATGACGAATTCGAAGTCCCGGTTCAGGTCAATGGCAAGAAACGCGGTTCTGTCATGGTGGCCGCCGATGCCGATCAGGCAACGGTCGAAGCCCTTGCCAAGGCGGACCCGAATGTTGCGCGCCATCTTGAAGGCATGCAGATCGTCAAGGTGATCTATGTCGCCAAGCCGACACCGAAACTGGTCAATATTGTCGTGAAGGGGTAAGTCCCGTTCACGCAGCGATTTCAAGGCAGGGCATCAGAAATTCTGGTGCCCTGTTGCTTTTTGATCTCGATTATTGACGGTTGAGATGAGGCTGGCTAGAAGTCAGTTCAGCATATCTTAGTAAGGGTTGAGTAATGAGCCACGGGCGCAAGATTTCTGTTATCGGTTTGGGCTATGTCGGGTTGCCGGTTGCGGTTGCATTCGGAACGTCGATCGGGCGCACTGTTGCCTTTGATATCAACAAGGCCCGTATTGCCCAGCTCAAGGCCGGACATGATGCGACGGGCGAAGTCGATGATCACGAACTGGCGGCAGCCGACCTGTTGTTAAGTGACAATCCCGAAGATCTGCGCCAGGCCGATTTCCATATCGTTACCGTGCCGACCCCGATTGATGGGTCGAACCGCCCGGATCTTTCGCCGTTGCGCTCGGCATCGAAAACCGTTGGTGCCATCCTGAAAAAGGGTGACATCGTGGTCTATGAAAGCACGGTTTATCCCGGGGCGACCGAAGAAGAATGCGTTCCGATCCTGGAACAGCTTTCGGGCCTTAAGGCCGGGACCGATTTCACGGTCGGCTATTCCCCCGAACGCATCAACCCGGGGGATCGTGAACATCGTTTCACCACCATTACCAAGGTCGTATCGGGTCAGGATCAGGCGACCCTTGATATTGTCGCCGAGGTGTATGGCAGTGTCGTCACCGCAGGCATTCACAAGGCGCCGACCATCAAGGCCGCCGAAGCCGCCAAGGTGATTGAAAACACCCAGCGCGACCTCAATATCGCGCTGATGAACGAGCTGTCGCTGATCTTTGACCGGGCGGGCATTGATACCCGTGATGTGCTTGAAGCCGCCGGGACCAAGTGGAACTTCCTGAAATTTACCCCGGGTCTGGTTGGCGGTCACTGCATCGGTGTCGATCCCTATTACCTGACCCACAAGTCCGAAGAGCTTGGCTATTACCCGCAGGTGGTCCTGGCCGGTCGTCGCGTGAATGACGGCATGGGCGAAGTTGTCGCCAACAAGGTGATCCGGGCATTGCTGCGCGAAGGGGCGACCAAGAACCCGACCGTGACTGTGCTTGGCCTGACCTTCAAGGAAGATGTTCCCGATATCCGCAATACACGCGTGATTGACATCATCCGGTCGCTTGAAGATGCCGGGATCAATGTTCAGGTCCACGACGTTCACGCCGATGCCGAGGAAGTCACCCACGAATTTGACGGTTTGAAACTGTGTGGTGATGATGATCTGAAACCGGCAGATGCGCTTGTCCTTGCCGTGTCGCACAAGGAATATGTCACCAAGGGTTGGCCGCTTGTTTCGGGGCTTCTGAAAGACGGCAAGGGCTTTGTCGCCGATGTGCGTGCGGTTCTGCCGCGCGACGCGGTTCCGGCCGGTATTGATCTCTGGCGTCTGTAAGCCCGGCCTTAATCAGCGTCATCCTGATAAAGATCAAGCTCGCGCTGCATTTTCTTCGTCAAACCTTTGGCGACAATGCGGTGCGAGCTTTTTATATGATCGCAAAGATCAGCATCACCAAGACCCGGTGCATCATGATGCTGGATCCATTTCATGCCCCTTGATGCCAGATAGGGGGCAGGGCGCAGCCCCGGCATTTCTTTAAGCACCTCATAGCCGATTTCAGATGTCTTGAAGGTGATGCCAAGGGTTTCGTTCCGGGTCCATCCGGCAATGGCAAAGACCTTGCCGCCCACCTTCCAGACATCGGCACCACCCCATTGCACAACATGCGTGGTGTGGGGCAGTGATTTGCAAAAGGCATTGAATTCTTCGCGGGTCATTTGCGGTCATCCGGATTGGGGTTCCCGGCATTCTGATGGGTGGTGCCGGTGATGGGAAGTGTGTTTTGCAAAACATCCATAACCGTCATTTGGATTTGATCGGCAAACCGCGCGCGGTGAAAGCGGTTCTGACACAGCGTCCAGGCATTTCGACGGATCATGTCGGTGCGGGCGGGATCACGGGTCACGTCGATGATAGCACGGGCAAGCAGATCGGGATCGTCTGGCGGGCATAGCCAGCCGGTTTGACCCGGGATGACAAATTCCGGCAATGTGGCGATATCGCTGGTAATTACGGGAATGCCCGCTGCCATGGCCTCAATCACGACTAGCGGCTGCGCTTCGTTGGCATAATTGGTTGGCAACACAAACAGATCGCAGTTTTGATAAAGGGCCGTGCGCGCATTCGGGGCAATCGGACCGACATAATTTGAAAATGTTCTGATCCCATAGAATGCCAGAAGGGTGTCGAGTTCGGCCGTGGTCATATCACCCGGTGCCCCGGCAATGGTCAGGTTGAAGGAAACACCACGTTTACCGAGCAGGGCGCACGCCGCGATCAGGGTTTCAATCCCCTTGGCGCGAAACAGATTGGACAGCCATAAAATGCGCACAGGCGATGCCGGGCACCAATCAGGGCCGGGTGGCCTGGCAAAGGCATCATTATCCAGGCAATTGGCAATGATAGCGGATCGGCAATCCAGGCCGGTAATTTCAGAACGCAGCGTTTCGCCAAGCAAAATGGCGGTCTGGCCCGAAAAGACTCGCTTTTGAAACCATGCTGACCCCGCGGTTTGGCGCATGGCGCAAAGACCACGGCCATGCAGATGGATGATGGTGGGAACGCCAAACAATCTGGCCAGCAAGACATAAAGGCAATCACGGTAATAGGCCCCGCCCGTCGGGGCAAAGCAGATATAAAGGGCATCCCGACCGGGAAGGGCAAAAACAAGCCGGATGGCAAGCCAAAGCGCACGCAGGATTTTTCCAGCAGTTGGTCGGGCGATGTCTGAAAGCTTGTTGGCAAAGCGCATTTCGATGACATGCGTGTCGAACTTTTCCGACAGCGCATCAATCGCATGCCGGTTCATTTTGGCTGCCCCGTGCATGGGTGGGGGCAATTGAACCATGGCAACAAGCCGGTTGCGTTTTGTCATCACCCGGTCCCCCGCGCAAAGCCAAATTTTGTATGCATCATCGCCAGTATCATCCAGTGTGAAAAACCGACATCGGCCCGATAACGGTCCAGAACAGTCTGCAAGGTCGTCCGATAGATATCAGACGGGATCGCGGCATAAAAACGTTCGGCCGGATCAAAGTTGCGGGTCATGAATGGGGTGTCGAGCTGCCAAAGCGATGCGCCAGCCCGGCAGGCCGCGCGCAAATAGAAATCAAGATCGATACAGCACGGAAGGTTGGTGTCATAGCCGCCCGCACGAACCCAGATATCGCGGTGAAATGCCAGGGATGAGTGATGGAACGGATTGCTGACATAAAGGCGGGACGGGGCAATTTGCCGTGATCCTTTACAACGGATGATTGGCCGGTCCGATTGCGCCGGGGTGAATGACAGCGCGTCCGGTCGGGCGACAAGAAAGTCCGCCTGTGCGGCGAGACGACCGGGAAGTGACAGGTCGTCAATGTCCTGAATGGCAATCAGGCCGGTTTTGCAATTGCTGATGGCCAGATTTAAGGCCGCCCCGCGCCCAATCCGTTTGGCTGTGACCAGCTTTATCCGGGTATCTGTACGAAGGATTTCTGGCAAGACAAGCGGCGGATTTGATCCATCATCAAGCAGGATGGCGCGATCTTGCGTGCGCAGTGTTTGAACAAGGTTGCGGGCAAATCCGTCGATAAAACGCGATCCGTTATAGATGGTTGTGATGACCGTGACCGGATCAGTCATTTTGCCTGTTCTCCCACCCGATGATGAGGGTTGCGTTGTTTGTCTTCGGGGCCGTGATGCGCTGGGCCGGGCCTGCAACCGTAAACGCGTCCTTGTCATCAACCACGATCGGCTGATCGCACGTCAAACGAATGCCGGTTTGCGCGATGGCCAGTTCGGTATCGGAAACGCGGTTCAGCTTTGCATCCGCGGTGATGAGAACGCGCAGCAAATCGGGTTTTGGTGAAAGGCGTTCATCGCAACTGTCTGCAATCCGGATTTCGGTATCGTCAAAATCAATGATCCGCTGCCCTGTTGTTCCCGCCAATTGAAAGGTTACTACAACCCGCCGGTCCGATTGGCACGTGGCAGTGATAAAACGTGCGACCGTGCCATCCCGGGGCGCCGGAAGCGGTATGGTCGCCGGGACATACAGGCTAGGCTGATCCTGCTCGCCGCCGGTTGGCGGGAACAGGAGCATCGCACCGCTCCCCTTTCCCGATACAATGACAGGGGCGGGCGTCACATCAAAAATCCGGGCGCCGGAAAGAAGCATCTGTGCGTCATAATGTGCCGATGTGGTGGTAAACAGCATCCGGGTTTGGTGTGGATGATTGGTCGGCGTGCTTTGCGGCGTTTCTGGTGAAAGTCCGGCTGCCTGCAACAGCCAGTAACCGCCAAAAGCCAGATAATCGTCATGACGGTTATAACCATACCAGCCCGGTGTTAAGCGGTTGGTCGGACCGGGATTTTCGGGAACGGGGCACGGTGCAAGAAGATTGAGCGGCAAGGTCGCGGCATTTAGCATGGCATCTTCGATGCGATAAAGAACCGCATCGGCCGCGTCATGAAAACCGTATTTCAACAGAACATAAAACGCACAGACCGCCCCGAAACTTTGCCCCGCACCGCGACCAGCCAAATTCGCATATCCGTGGTTTTGGCATATGGTGGCAATCAGATGCGTTGCCTTGCGTGCCAGTGCCTGATCGGTCCGGTTAGCGCTTTGCGACAGCAGGGCCGCGCAAAAGGCATGATATTGCGCGGAAAAGCATCCGGGTCGATCAAGAAATAGATCGGATCGCCAATAACGCATGCGAATAAAGCAGCGGTGCAAGGAAGCAGACAACCGGCTGAATGCGGCCGAAGTATTTGCCTGACGGTTGCGCAATTGCAGGATCTGCCAGTTTGCGACATCGGGATTTTGATTGCGGGCATTTTTCAGGATGGCGCGACGGGCGGATGCCGATATGCCCGGCATTGAAAGCAAGGCATATTCGATGAATTCACGGTGATAGGTTTTGTCGGGAATTTCGCGTTGAAGGGCGATTTGTGCACGGGTTATCTGTCGATGATACTGATCGCGATCAAGCCCGGACCAAAGCGCGCAGGCAAAAGCCTTGCCGTAAAAATCGGGAAGCACGAAATCGCCATCCGGTTTCTGACGGCGAACCAATTCATCGGCAATGATTTTTGCCAGTCTGAGACAGCGGTCGGTCATCCCGGCATGGGTCAGTGGAAGTGACATGTGACCTCCATCCCGAGTGTCTGACCAGCCTTGAGCCGGTTGAGAGGTGCGGCCTGAATTTCCGGGCAATGTCGGCCCCGACGTTCGCGAAGTCGCCATAAAAATCGCCGAACCGGTCCCATCCTCCAAAGCCGTTTGGCAGCCCAGTCCGGGGCGGAAAGGGTAAAGAACCGGTTGGCCCAGCGCAGCCAGACCTGATCAACCGGGCCGGAGGGCAGCAGGCGGGCATGAATGATCCAGTGATCATCGCGATCACGCAGATAAAGATAAGGATCAAACCGCCCCGCGCCATCGGACCGGGTCAGGGTAAGGACTGCCCGATGGTTGGCATGGCTGACCAGTTCGGCCTGCCTGACAGGGTAAAGACGATATTTGTCGCTATTGACATGTTTAAACGATTGATCGGCAATTATGCCGTGATCAATACCGGTTTTGGCAAAGACAAACCGGATCACCGCATCCTGAAGCATGATGTCATCGAGCGCAGTGAAACTTGCCGACACGGCAAGGCATCGGGGGGCCACAAGATGCGTTTTCAGATCAATCTTTAACCGCCCGCCCGACAGATGCCAGATATTGCCGGTGTTATGGGCATTACGCGGGGTATCGGTCAGGGTGACAAAGGAATGCCGATCCGAACATTCAATGCCCCAATCGGCAAACGAGATATCGCCAAATTGGCCATCCATAACCCGGTTATCGGTAATCGTGACGTCGAGTTTGCTCATGTGCGCACATCCTTGCGCATCAGCCAGACCTGACAGCCTGCCAATATGACGCACAACACGCCGAGCCTGATCTGGGCAATGATCATAAGGTTTGCCAACAAGCCCGGTGTTTTCATTGGTTCGGAAAACAGCGGAAGCGTTACAAACAACAAGATCAGAAGAAGCCACCCCAGCCAGATCACCCGACCGCTTTCCTGCAAGACAAGGCATTGGCGAATAATGACAGCCAAAAGAAGCGGCCAGAACGCGCCGGTGCGCAGGATTGCGACAAGATGCGTGTCTGGCGCTGCATAGATCAGATGTGCGATCAGGTCGGGGAAAAACAGCAGCAAGATGGTGACAGATGCCATCGGTACAAACAGCCAGAATTCCCGTATCAGCCCTTCCTGGCGTTTGGCAAACAGGGTGGCCGCAATCGCAGTTATCAAACCGGCACAAAACAGAAAAACACGTTGCGCAAGGAACAACGCGTGCGATCCATCCCCCAACAACACAAAATCAAGGTTGGGCAGGAAGCCGGCCAGAAGCGTAAAGCCGATCAGGCCGCATATCTGTTTGATATCAGGTGCGGGCGCGACCAAAAGCATTTGCGGTTTGCTGCGCAAGCGCACCGCAAAGCAGATTGATGCAATAAAGGCCGCGATCGAGATCGTCGGTGCGATGGTAAACAAAATGAAATTGTTGTTCGTTGCGACGGCCAAAAATGCAGCCCCGATACCGGCAAGCTGGGCGATCACGGCAATCTGCCCAAGACGGGAAAATGCGGTCCGGGCGGTAATGATCCAGTCGGGCGACAGGGCCGCAGAAATCGGCATGATCACGAACGGCCAGTGGATTGGAAGGACAAATTCCGGTCGGGTCACAAGCAGCGCAATCGCGGCAAAGGCGACCAAAAGCCTGAAAGTGACAACGAGAATAGCGGTGGTGTGCGCCCCGGTCTGAACCAGCCGGATCAAAAGCGGACCGGTGCCCGCCTGTGTCGCGGTAACGGCAAGTCCGGTCATTGCCAGTATCGCAAAATACCCGCCAAGGATGTCGGGTGCAAAACCATGCCCGATCAGCAAAAGAATGATCATGCCACCCAGTCTGGCGATCAGGTTCGCCCCGACCATCCATAACGGAAACAGATTGGCCGTTATTGCCAGAATGACTTTATCAATGACTTTATCGATGGCTTTATCCATGGCGTGACAACACGGCTTCATAGGCCAGATCAACCCGATTGCCATAGCCGGTGACAAGATCCCGGCTGATCTGGTCCCGGGCAGCGTGCGACAGGTTTTTGCGCATGGCCGGATTTTCAATCAGGGCCGACAGGGCGGTTGTCATTGCATCGGCATCGCGTGGCGTAATGATCAGGCCGCTTATGTGATTGATTACCGGGCTTCCGGCATCAGAGGTGGTGACAATGGCGCAACCGGCTGCCATGGCCTCCATCACGGCAAGGCTGCTGCCTTCTGACAGGCTGGGAAACACAAAGATGTCAGAGCCCAGCAACCGGTCGGCGACCGCGGATCGGGGTTGGGGACCAAGCCATTCACAGCCGTCTGGAAGATTGGCCAAAAGTGGTCTGGCACAAGGTTGCGTCGGCCCGATTAGGGTCAGGCAAATGCGCAGGCGATATTTGGCCCGAAGGGTCGACCAGGCGCGCAGAAGGTGCGCAATCCCCTTGGCCAATGACAGATTGCCAACATAAAGCAGCCGGATAACCGTCCCGGCGTGGGCCGGGCGGGCGCGGTGGACAAGTTCCTGGCATTGCGGGGATATGAAGGGCACCAGATAAATCTTGTCCGGATTGATGCCACATGTTTGCAGACCGTATGCGACCGCATCGGATGGTGCCAGAACCGCATCGGCAAACTGTGCTTCACGGGTTCTGCGGCGGGCAAGGAATGCGGAAATTTCGCGATATGTCAGACCATGTGACTGATATTCTGCGGCAAGTTGGCGATGCCGGATCGGGGCCAGTTGGCCGGTAATATCGGCAATGGTCACCATACCGCGTGCCTTGGCGCGGCGCATGGCAGGAAGGCTGTAATTGCCCTGACCGTGGAAAATATCGGCCTTGGGATTGTGAAGCGATGCCAGAACCGACAACGGAATGTCGGAATATAGGTTGGCGGCGGGCAGGCGCAATTTGCGGGCGATCTGCCCCATAAGATCGGGCATCAAATGCCGACCGGGAATTTGTGCAAGGACGGGGTCGGTCGCGCGCGATGGCGGGGTTGGAAAGCCATGCCCGTCATGGCGCCAGAAACTGTCCCAACGGATCAGGCGGTTCTGCCGGGCAAGGTAACCTGCCAGAATTGCCGACTGATCAACCCGGCTGACCATCCACACAGATGGGCCGGTTTTGGACGATGTCGGAACCGGGTGGATCAATTCCATTGGCAATGACCCCGGTTCCTGGCGATGCCGTGACAAACGGCCTGCCACAGAGTGTCGGCATGATGTCGGGCGGTGTTGGCGGTAATCCGGCTTGCCTGTCTTTGCCGGGTTTGACGCCAAAGATCAGGATTGCGCAGAAGGTTTGAACAAGCCGATACCCATGCCGATGGCGCGTTCGTCAAAAGGGTTTCATCGGGATCGAGTATATCGGGGGCACACCCGACAGCATCACTGGCAAGTGCGACCGCGCCACATGCAATCGCCTCAACCACGCCAAGGCCATAGGCATCATTGTGGCTTGGAAACAGGCAAAGCCTGGCCGCGCCAAGATGTGCGGGAAGCTGTGCCGGGGGAAGTTGACCCCATGTTTGGGTAATGTCTGCAAGACCTGTATGGCAAAGGCGATCCTTGATCTTCCGGGTATCGGTGCATCCGACAATGCCGATCTTATGCACAATGTTTGATCGCACCAGTCTTACGGCAATTTCAAGGAAGGTGTCGAAGCCCTTGCGGCGGGTTGTCCGACCACACCACACAAGATCAAAGGGGCGTTCGAAAAAGCCGCGATTGGAAAGGCCGACCGGGATCGCATCATTGCCAAAGGACGCGGGTATCGGCGAGACAAGGATATCTTCGGTTTTGGCGCCGTGGGTGGCAAACCAGTCTTTGCTGCGTGTGCTGGCAGCAATATGGCCATCAGCCGTGCGGACCATCTGGCGTCGGATGAAACGACGTACCGGATTGTCATAAAGGGCGTCCGATGCGGACCATCCGTCAAACTGGACAATGACGGGAATCCCTGATTGTGCGGCCAGATTTCGCGCCCGCCACTGCGCCATGCCAAATCCGGCAAGGATCACGATATCGGGCCTTGTTTTCCGGATGGCCTTTTTGACGCCAACCGGAAAAGTCAGATTGCGGTTTTCACCGAGATATAGATTCAAACCGGCAAGATTGATCTGCGCAAAGGGGGGCGTGAGGTCGGGCCAGTTGCGTTGCGGTTCGGTGCGGTTGGTGCAAATGACGGTCAGGCCGCCACCGGCATTTCGGGCGTGGTGATGCAGGGCGCTGTAACTGTCAAACCGGTACGGCGCAACAATGTTGGTCAGCAACGCTATTTTCACCAGAAGCTCATCCGTGGATGCTGTTGTTGCTGTTTAATCAATCATAAGTTACCTTTTCCATCAACGATACAAAAGTGCAGCCATGGGCATAAGTATCTATGGATGCTGAAAAAATGTGATCTGGTTGGATTTCCGGGCAGTTGGTTCTGGACTGGCGGGGACGATGAATGCGACAGGGGAAAGCTGCGATTTTCGGGTTGCGTCTTGATCTCAGGCAGCGCGAAAAACTATGCGCAGATATCTGTAATTGGCTGGCATCTCGTGACCGGTATGCCAATGGTCCCTGTTTTCGACAGCAATCCCTGAATGCATTGAAATTGCCACAGGCACGAGGTGACGCCCGGTTGTTCCGGGCATTGGCAAATGCCGACAGCCTGAATGCCGATGGCATGGGCATTGTCTGGGCTGCGCGGCTTTTGGGCATCAAGGTGCCCGAACGGGTGACCGGCATTGACGTCATGACCGCATTGTTGCCCCTGTTTGAAAAACAGGGGGTGCGGGTTTTCCTGCTTGGGGCGCGCCCCGATGTTGTGCGCGAACTTCGGGTGGGCTTGATGCGCCGTTATCCCGATCTTCAAATTGCCGGCATTCATCACGGATTTGATCCCGATGACGCCAAACTGGCTGCGATTGTCCGGCAAAGCCGGGCCGATGCGGTCTTTGTTGCCCTGCCATCGCCGCGCAAGGAGATCTTTGTTGACCGGTTTGGTGATCAGACCGGATGCGGTTTTATCATGGGGGTTGGCGGGGCATTTGATGTTCTGTCGGGCCAAATAAGGCGGGCGCCGGTTTTCATGCAAAAGGCCGGGTTGGAGTTTTTGTGGCGGATTGCCTGTCAGCCCCGATACATGTTGCCGCGTTACGGGCGCGGGCTTTGGGCGTTTGCGCGGCTGGTGATGCCGAAAATCATTGCCCATCGCGTCGGACACATGCCCGGTTGGGTCAGGCTGGCGGCAATGATCACACTGGCAACACCGGTGATCCTGTTTGCGCGTGATGCCGGTTCCCAGGTCATCACACCTGCCCCCGATGTACCCCCCGCTGTGCCCACCGATGCGCCCACCGATGCGCCCCCCGGGATTGAAACCCCGGAAATGCGCACGCAGATCGCACAAAAGATCAGCGCCCTTACCACCCCGCAGGACGTCCGGGACATGATTGATCGGCTGCTTGATCTGGCGCTGTTTGGCGAGACGGTGGAAGTGACCGAAAAGGCCGATGCCCGTCAGACCGATTACCGTCAGGTCGATTGGCAGAGTGCGGATGCAACGATTTCGGCGGTGCTTAAAATGATGGAGGTGATCCTGAGTGCTGCGGGGGGAAACAGCTTTTTGGTCGAGGCGGTTTTTGGCGGCGTGTTAAAGCAGCTTCTTGGTCTGCATCCGGAGCCAAGCCGCCTGACCCGCATGATTGAAAATGATGTGCCGACCCTTGCATCACGCTTTTTCGGTGACGGGGCCGTTCGGTTTGTACCGGGCGATGACCGGTTTGATGATGATATCGTAGTTGTCGAAACAGGGATAATCACCCCGTCATCGGGCATAACCGTCCCGCCCGCCCAAGTCCGCCAGGCGGTTTCCTATGACGTGATTTACCGCGTTGTGCAGACAGGCGGGCAGGCCAGCCCGGTCTGGCAGGATCTGGTGGACGAGCTTGGCGATGCGACATATCAGCAGGAGGATGTCAGTCCAAGATGACGGGCCCATCATTTGAACAGTTTGACCCGTCCTTGCGTGAACTGGTTGCGATCTTGTGGCGGCGACGTGGTGTCGCAATTCTTGCCTTTGTCATTGTGCTGGTGGCGTTGCTTGGCGTGATTGCCAATTGGCAGCCGGGATATCGTGCGACGGCGGAAGTCGGCCTGATACCGGTTGTCACGGCGTCTGGTGATCGCGCCAGTGACGGTGCAGGCCCCCGCGCCGGTGAATTGACCGCCCAGCAAATAGAAACCGTGATTGCTGAAATGCGCAGCGAGGAAACCCTGGCGACCGCCACGGCGGTCCTGCGCGGTGCGGGCATCGGTTTCGATCCGGTTGGTGTCGAAAACAGTTTGGCAAATGATCCTGCGCCCCGAACAGGGACATCTGAAACGGGTGCAATCAACTGGTTGCGTGCCCGGTTCGGGGCCGAACGGATCGGTCATTCCGCCGTGATTGAGGCAAGCTTTGTCGCAACGGATGCGACCGTCAGTCAGGTCGCCCTTCAGGCAATTGTCGAAAGCTATGTCTGGCAGCGTGAAGATCGCCAGAAACATGTCATTCGATCCCGTCTTGAGGATGCGGACAATCAGCTTGCCACCGCCCGAGGCGACCTTTTTGCCCGCGAAGGTGATTTGCTGGCCTGGCAACAACAGGCCGGGATGCTTGATCAGGAAGAAGGCGCATTGATGCTTGAACGGATCTATGCGCTTGACGAGCAGGCCGAAAAAATCGGTCAGGAGGTTGCAACCCTTGAACTGGCGGCCCGTCGCCGGGCGATGGCAAACGGGCTTGACGATCTTTTGGCCATTCCCGATATCGCCGGGCATCCGATGGTCGCGCAACTTTCGCAACGCTATGAAACCGAACGTCAGGAGTTTGACAGGCTTGATCAGCGTTATGGGCCCAAACACCCGGTAATGCAGGGCCGCCAGAAGGTGCTTGATGATCTTTATGCGCAATTGGTGGATGTGGCAATGACGGTATCGGGGCAAATGGGTGATGCGCTTGCCAGTGCGCGGGAAAGGCTTCGTCTGATCACCGGGCAACGTGATCTTTGGCAAAGCCGATTGAATGACCGCCATGCCCGTACACAAGGTCAGGGCCAATTGCAGCGTGCGGTGGCACTGGCGCGTGACAATGTCGATCAACTTTCCCGGCACGTTCAGACATTGCGTCGTGAACTGGCATCCTTTCGCGGCGATTTGGAAATTCTGCAATCACCGACCCTTCCGGTGTCGGCGGAATTTCCGGCCAAACGCGATCTGATGGCGCTGGCCATCATGGTGGCATTGTTTGCCGCGGTGATTGCCGCTTTGTTGCGGCACTATTTCGATCAAACCATTGCCGATGATTTCGAACCGCAAGATGTTTTGGGCGTGCCGCTTTATGCGCGCATCCCCGCCCGCAACCTGACGGATGGCAGGGGCCTTGCAATGGATGCCGGGGGGGATGAAGCAACCGGCCATCTGGCGGTTTTGATGCGCATTGTTGATCAGAACCGAAAACCCCCGCCAACCGGATCAACCGCGCAGATCATTGCCATCGGATCGGCACAAACCGGCGAAGGCAAGAGCCACATCGCCCACGCACTTGCATCACGCTTTGCCGGGCTTGGTCACAAAACCCTGCTGATTGATGGTGACCTTCATGATCCGACCGGCGGGGAAAATACCAACCGCGTCTTTGCCGATCTGGTCGCCCTTCTTTCCGGCGAGACGGATGTGGCCGGATTTAAAGACGCCGCTGCCAAGGCCGACGGGCACACCGGGCAATATTGGCATCTGGGGGCAAGGATGGCAGTGCCCGGATCCATCGCGACCGGACTGATTGAGCGACATCTGGGACCGCTTGTTGATCAATTGCGCGATCAGTTTGATTACATCATCCTTGATACGCCGCCGATCCTGTCGGTTGCGGACGGGCTGGTTGCCATGGGGCTTGCCGATGTCAGGCTGTTTGTTTTGCGACACGGATCAAGCAAAAAGCGCGACGCCAAGGACGCGCTTGATCGTCTTGCCACGGCGGGGATTGTTGCCAGCGGCATCGTCTTGAATGGCGGTCCTGCACGACCGGCCTATGGACGGGCCGATATGCCCCAAACGATGGGGGACCGGGCATGATGCGGGGCATGATGCGGGGCATTGTGATGGCCGGGGCACTGGCCGTGATCCTTTATGCTGGCTGGCAACTGGCGACAGAAGCGACCGCATTGCGCAAACTTGATGACCTGCGAGCCGGATTTGCCAATGCAAACGGATTTGAAGCCGCCCTTCGCACCGAGGCATTGCACAAGGCACTGGCGACGGGGGACCCGAAAATCCTTGATCACATCATCACCGATCAGCGCAGTCATGCCCCGTTCGATCCGTTTTTAGTGGCGGTTTCCGCCCTTTCGGGGATGGTTAGGGATGACCGTGATCTGCAACGGCGTGCGGCCCTGTTTGACCGGGCCTTGTTGCTTGCCCCGCATGACCGGCGGATAAGGAAGATGCGCGATGCCGGGCAATTGATGCTTCAAACCCGGCCCCCAGAATGGCGACAACCGGCAAAATCAGGGCCGGAATCCCGATGACCCAGTCAAATATCGTGCTTGTCAGAAACAGGCTGATCACGGCTATCACAAGGCCCCGAAATGGCTGGTTCCATGTGGTGCGCATGATCAAGGCTGCACTGAAAATCACGGTAATTGCCAGTGCCAAAACGACCGGCACCCCAAAGATAATTGCACCATCAAGCCACAGGTTATGCGTACTGAACCAGTTGGCATCTTTATTGAGTTCCGGGGTCGCAAAATGACCCATTACAAGGGCAATGCTGTCTGGTCCAAAGCCGGTGAATGGTCGATCGGAAATGGCCCGAAGGGCCGTCGCCCAGGCATCATCGCGCTGGATCAGGTCAAAGCGCGTCAGATCATGAAACCGCGATACCAGTTCAGGCACGCTAACCGATGCGACAAGCCCGATGCCGATCACACAGAAACCGGCAAAAAGCAGCTTTCCCCAATGCCGCGCGCGCGTCGATCTGCCCGGATGCCGGGCAAAGCCGATCATGAAAAAGGTCGCGATCAGAACCAGGGCAAATGCCAGGCGCGAATGGCTTTGGGTCAGGGCTGCGACAAACAGAATGGCAAGTGCAAGATAGCCGCCCGACTGATCAAGGCGTCGTCCAATCGGCATATGATGGCGGGTATCGGCATCAGCGCCAGCATGACGGTGATTGGTATGGGGGACCATAAACAGATAGATGCTGGCGATATATCCGATCCCCATCAATCCGCCAAACGCACTGCGATTGGCAAGGCTTCCGGTCCAGTCCCCGATATGGGCGGTCTTGGCAAACCAGAATGTTGTCTGTGCGTCAAAAACCGCATTGCCAAGCGCCAGCACCATCTGAAGGGTGCAAGCAATGATGATGGCATGCAAAATTGGCAAAAGCCCGCCATTGGGGGCCTTTTGCGCGATCAGGGATATCAGCGTGACGGTCGCGCAAAGCCAGATGATATCAAAGGTCTGATTGATCCAGGCCGCGGGATAAAGCGCAACAAAGGGAACATCAAACGGAAAGGATTGATCCGGCCAGACCGGGGATGCCTGTATGATCATCCAAATGACCATAATGGCGGCAAACAGCCAGACACCGATCACGTAGCGGGGCAGGGATATGGTGTGCATTCGTCCGCATATGGCGATCAACCCAACCCCGGTCAGGATGGCGAGAACCGCAATCGCCCAAGGCCGCGCCCCACCCAGCATCACGGGGGCAAGAATGAATTCCGCCATCAGACAAAACTGCGCCAGTCGCACCATCGACCTGTGCCAATCTGCTTTAAAATTAAGGAGATGACCCTAGCCCAATTTGATCGGCCTGTCGCCAGCCAAACCGGCAATCCTGATCACAAGCAGCGCGGGGATTGCCATGAACAGCAATAGGCAGACCGTATCATTTGCCAAACCGGGAATTGGCAAAACAGGACCACGCAAACCACCCATTGGCAAACCACACCTTGGCAAAACCGATCGGCATTCCGGCCAGAATGCCCGGCGTCGATTGCCGATATGGGTGGTGATTGCGGGCAACGGGGTGATGGCAACATCATTCTGGTTGCTGGGAGCCGGGGGGATGTTGGCCAAGCTGGTTTTGCTGGTCTTTTGGGTGCTGATGGTGGCGGGTTCGCTCCGCACGATCCGGCTTGGCCCCGGTTTGCTGAGCGGTTTGCTGGTCCTTGCCGGATTGACCGGGCTGATCATGTTCGGGAATGGTGCAGGTGATGAAAAGATCCGCCTGATCGGCAATCTGATGATGGTGCCGGTCGGGCTTGTGGCCGGGGCGTTGATCGGGCGTGATTGTTTGCGCATCCTGATGCCCGCCATGCTGTTTTACCTGATCCTTTCAAGTTCGTTTTATCTGACCCATGAAGGTACGAGGCTTAATCACGCCTTTTTGTTTCTGGGATTTTTTGCCCTTTGTTCTGTTTGCAAATTTGGCCATCGGCGCTGGTTGATGATGGCGACTGCGGGTGCGGTCTTTCTGTCCCAAACCCGGATTGCCGTGATTGCGATGCTGATCAATGCCGTTGGTATGATCCGGTTTTCACGGGCGATGACGTGGATTGCGGGCTTGATCGTTGCCGGCATTGCGGCCGAGGGGGTGATGGCGTATCTGCCCCGTCTTGTGATGACCCATGACAGCGGACGGCTGGCATTCTGGAAGATGTTTGCTGAAATCTGGCGTGACGGATCAGACGGGCAAAGGTGGCTTGGCTTCGGGGCCGGGTCGGTGGAAGAAATCCTGTCTCAGACCGCATCGTTCGGATCATTTGGCGCACTTCACAACGATCATTTCCGTATTCTGTTTGAGACCGGGATTGTCGGCGCGTTGCTGTGGGGGACGGGATGGGCTGTCGTGATTTTGATGGTGCGCCAGACGCGGTTGGCGGTTTGTATCTTGCTGTCGGTTTTCGTCACCATGATTACGGACAACAGTCTGAATTACGGGCATTATCTGATCTGTTGTGCCATTGCGGCCGGGATCAGCGCGCAAGAAGGAAAGAACGGTGAACCGGTCCGAAATGATTGATATCCGCGATCGGGTTTTGGCCAGAATGGCGCAAGGCGATTTTGCCGGTGCCGATCCGTTTGACGGGCTTGAAAGCCGCCTGTTTGCAGCAAGCGGGCTTGGCCGGTTTCGGGTATGTCGACTGATCTGGCTTCAGACGATCAAGCGCGGACCACGCTTTTTGCGCCTGTTGGCCGATATTGCCCCGATGATCAATCCCAAGACACTGGCCTTGCTGAACGGGGCAGGCGACGGGATCAGGCTTGGTGACTTTTCAGACCGGTTGCGTTCCATGCAACAAGCCGATGGCGGGTGGGCTTATCCATTTGAATGGCAGGCGCGCGCCTTTCATGCCAAACGACATCAAAGCAACGCAATCGTTACAAGCTTTGTCATGGACAGCATCATGGATGGCATCTGCAAGGGCGCCGTCACACCCGATGACCCCGCCCTGATCCGGGCGGCAGATTTCATCGAACGGGACCTTTGGCGGGACGGGTATTTTGCCTATTTCGCCCATGATGATGCCGAAATCCATAATGCCAGCCTGTGGGCGGCCTTTGCCCTGAACCACATCAGGCCGGGAAATGCGAAATCGGAAAGCGCGTTGCGCCGGGTTGTCGATGCCCAGCAACGCGATGGCAGCTGGGCTTATGGCACGCGTGGCCATCATGGCTTTGTTGACGGGTTTCACACTGGCTATGTGCTTGATCTTTTGGACCGGTTTCGGGCAGTGGGTGTAGATGGCCTTGATGACGCGATTGCACGCGGATGGGCATTTTATCGCAAAGCCTGCTTTGACGATGCGGGCATCCCGCGCAGCTATGCCGGCCGGGGCGGATATCTTGATGCCCATGCGGTCGCGCAGGCAATGGCAAGCCTGTGCAGGTTTGGTGATCTCGGGGGGGCAATCCATGTGGCAGAATGGGCGGTGCAGACCCTTTATGATCGCAAACGGGATGTGTTTTATGCCGGGATTGGGCGATTGGGGCGCGATAGGCGCGTTTATATGCGCTGGACACAGGCCTGGATGGTCTGGGGGCTGTCAATCGTGATAGAAGCAATGAAACCCACGCAGCAAAAATGACCAATGCCGGAATTTGATCCAACCGCACCACTTTCATTTGCCCATCCCGATCCGGACCGCCCGGCAAAGGAGGCGGCTTTGCGCGCCGTGTCCGAGGATACCTTTCGCGCCCTTTATGCAATCACGCGGGCCGAAGCCACGCGCATGAAAGCCGCCGGTGATATGGAAGCCCTTTATGGCCTGACCCGTGGCATGAAGACGTTGCAACGGATTGGCGGGGAACGCGGGATCATTCTTAAAGCAACCCGCATCGGCTTTCTGAAGGGGGCGGGGATTGAAGTGCCCGGTGATTTTGATCAGATGGGGCAAGCCGAAGTCGTCAAGACGTTTGAAGACGGAAACTAGTCCCGCGCGCTGATATTGCGGGTAGGGCGGCTTTGCGTCATAAACAGCCAGAACCCTGCTGACTGATGAAAGCCAACATGCCCGAATTTCCAGCCCTTCCGATTGACACCGTCCTGCCCGATCTGTGTGCGGCGCTGGAAACCGGGACCAATGTGGTTTTGCAGGCCCCGCCGGGCGCGGGTAAAACGACCAAGGTGCCCTTGGCGTTGCGCAATAGTGGATGGCTTGGTGATCAGAAGATCATCATGCTCGAACCCCGGAGGCTTGCCGCCCGTGCGGCTGCGCGCCGTATGGCGCAGCTTTTGGGCGAAGGGATTGGCGAGCAGGTTGGCTATCGCGTCCGGTTTGACAGCAAGGTATCGGCAAAAACCAAAATCGAGGTCGTGACCGAGGGTATTCTGGTTCGGATGATTCAGGATGACCCGGAGCTTTCAGGCATTGGCGCGATCCTGTTTGACGAATTTCATGAACGATCCCTTGATGCCGACCTTGGATTGGCGCTGGCACTGGAAACCCAGGGCGCGTTGCGTGATGATCTTCGCATCCTTGTGATGTCGGCAACCCTTGATGGCGGGCCGATTGCATCGCTTATGGGCGATTGTCCGGTAATCACGTCCGAAGGGCGCGCCTTCCCGGTCGAAACCCGGTATTTCCCGCCCAAGCCCGATAAATGGGGCAATATCCGCATCGACGGAGAAATGACCGCCGCGATCAAAACCGCCCTTCGCGAGGAAAGCGGATCGATCCTTGCCTTCCTGCCCGGTCAGGGGGAAATCACAAGGGTTGAGGCAGCCCTTAAGGAAGCGGTTGGTAGCGATATCATCATCGCCCCGCTTTATGGCGCGATGGATGCCAAGGCACAGGATATCGCGATCCAGCCCGCACCCGATGGCAAGCGCAAGGTGGTTCTGGCAACCGCGATTGCCGAAACGTCGCTGACCATTGATGGTATCCGGGTCGTGGTCGATAGCGGGCTGCAACGCCTGCCGCGTTTTGATCCGGCATCGGGCATGACCCGCCTGATCACGGTGAAATCATCACAGGCAAGTGCCGAACAACGCCGTGGTCGTGCCGGACGTCTGGAACCGGGTATCTGTTATCGTCTGTGGGCGGAAAATGAACAACGTGCCCGTGCGCCCTTTACCGCGCCGGAAATTGCCGAGGCTGATCTGGCACCATTGACGCTGGAACTGGCCCGTTGGGGTGTCACCGATCCCAAAAGCCTGCCGTGGCTTGATGTGCCCGAAGCCGCCAAAATTGATCAGGCCCGCGATATCCTGCGCGGGTTGGAAGCGATTGATCATGAAAACCGCATCACCGCGATGGGAACGGCGATGGCGGGCATCCCGGTCCATCCCAGACTGGCGCATATGATGTTGCGCGGGGCGGCCTTGGGCCTTGATCAGGTTGCCTGTGCGCTGGCAGCCCTTCTTTCGGATCGGGATTTCATGCGCGGGCGCGGGGCGGATTTGCGGTTGCGGATTGATGCCATCCTGCGCGGCCATGCACCCAAAATGATCAGCGAGGCCGCCAGGCAGCTTGCCCGCAGGCTGGGCGATGTCATGCGCCAGGCCAACCTTCCAAAAGGCAAGGACACAAAGGTTGATCGCGCTGACGAGGTCGGGTTGCTTCTGGCCTTTGCCTATCCCGACCGGATTGGGGAACGGCGCAAGGGGGCCGATGCGCGTTATCGCCTGTCGGGCGGGCGCGGCGGCGTTTTGCCCAATGAAGACAGCCTTGCGAATGAAGCCTATATCGCGGTT
This sequence comes from Thalassospira sp. GO-4, assembly GCF_023588965.1. Taxonomy (NCBI): domain Bacteria; kingdom Pseudomonadati; phylum Pseudomonadota; class Alphaproteobacteria; order Rhodospirillales; family Thalassospiraceae; genus Thalassospira; species Thalassospira sp. GO-4. The sequence continues at coordinate 1,765,125 of NZ_CP097807.1, read as the reverse complement.
GCCGAACTGGACGGGCAGGCACGTGAGGCCAAGATATATCTTGCTGCCCCGGTGGCGCGCGCAACCCTTGAAACCCATTTCACCGATCAGATTTCCGAAGGCACCGAGGTTTTCTGGGACACGCAATCAGATGCGGTACAGGCCCGCTGGCAACGCCGGATCGGTGCATTGGTGCTGAATGAAAAAGCCACCCATGACGAAGCCGATCCCGATGCGATTGCAACCGCGATGATCGAAGGCATTCGCAAGATCGGTCTGCATTGCCTGCCATGGGATAAGGCATCGGAAGGTCTGCGCGAACGGTTATCCTTCCTGCATCGGGTCGATGGCGATCATTGGCCTGATATGTCCGATGACGGGTTGCTGGGATCGCTTGAAGACTGGATCGCGCCCTATTTGACCGGGATTACCAAGCGCGGGCAGCTTAAACAGATCAATCTGTCCGAGGCATTGCTGGCCGGGATCGACTGGAACCAGCGTCAGGAACTTGATCGTTTGGCACCCACCCATTGGCAAGTGCCGACCGGATCAAATATCCGCATTGATTATAGCGGCGAAACCCCGGCCTTGCCGGTGCGGATGCAGGAAATGTTTGGCGCGACCGAAACGCCCAAGGTTGCCGGTGGCAAGGTTGCCGTGACCTTGCATCTTCTGTCCCCGGCCCAGCGCCCGATCCAGGTGACAAGTGACCTGGTGGGCTTCTGGAACGGGTCCTATGCGCAGGTCAAAGCCGAGATGAAGGGACGTTATCCCAAACATTACTGGCCCGATGACCCGCTTCAGGCGGAACCGACACGCCGGGTCAAAAGCCGCATGTAGGTTCCTGCCCGAAATCAGAGATGGCGGGAAATCCAGTCCGCCGCCTTAAGCATGCGGGCATCATCGCCAACGCGGCCAATCACCTGCAAGCCGACCGGCATGTTGTTCGGGCCAGACAGACCGGGAATGTTGATGCAGGGTACGCCAGAGAATGTCCAGATACGGTTAAACACCGGATCACCCGTGGCGTTCAGGCCAACCGGGGCCTCGCCCGGGGCACTCGGACAGATCAGGATGTCATAATCGCCCATGGCATCGGCAAGGGCCGTGCGGCTTTGTTTGGCCTGATCCAGTGCCTTGTCATATTCAGATGTCAAAACCTTCATCCCGGCATCAAACCGTTCGCGGAATTTTGCGCTGACCTGATCGGGGTGGTTTGAAACATCATAAAGGCCGGTGAAGCTGACTTCGTAATCCATCGCAATGCCATGGGCATTGGCAAGCGTTTCAAAGATGTCGGGCAGTGCGAAGCTGGAAACTTTCGCGCCGGCCTTGCCCAATCTGGTTGCGGCATCTTCAAGAAGCGACTGTGTCGATGCCTCGGCCGCGTCCCATTGCGGTGTCTGGCAAAAACCGATGGTGGGGACGAAATCATCGCTATCCTGATGAATGGCGAGTTCGGGACGACGTCCAAGAACAGAAGCAAGGAAACCGGCATCCTTCACCGTACGGGTCATAACCCCGAGGTGATCCATCGATGGCGCGAGGGGACGGATGCCGGTTAACGGCAAGAAGCCGTAACTGGGTTTATAGCCAACAACCCCGCAATAGGATGCGGGACGAATGATCGAACCAGCCGTCTGGGTGCCCAAGGCGGCCGGAACATGATAATCGGCAACTGCGGCGGCCGAGCCACTTGATGACCCGCCCGGTGTACGGCCAAGGTCATTGGGGTTGGCTGTTTTGCCCGGCTGGAAATAGGCAAATTCCGTCGAAACGGTTTTACCAAGAACAATCCCGCCCGCATTGCGAATGGTCGCAACGCAGGTTGCATCCTGTGCCGGTTGGTGGCCTTCATAGATCGATGATCCATAGCCGGTGGGCATATCGACGGTATCAATCAGGTCTTTGATCCCGATGGGAAGGCCCGAAAGCGGGCCGGTCGCAGGATTGCCTGCCCGTGCCTTGGCGCTGTCTGCATTGATATGCATCCATGCGCCAACATCGCCTTCACGTTCGGAAATGCGATCAAGGCAGGATGCCAAAAGCATTTGCGGCGTCAATTGACCGTCGGAAATCGCACTCGCCGCATCGAGAAGCGACAACCTGTTTGGCTGTGACATCATTGATTGTTCCAGTTTTCGGCCAGTGTGCGGTATATGCCAACCGCCTCTTCGATCCGCGAGACATAGCAAAACTCGTCGGTCTGATGAGCCATGGCGGCTTCGCCCGGGCCGAGGATGACAGTTGGGGCAAAGTCATAGGCACGGGTGAAAATCGACGCATCGGTGAAATAGGCCGCGGTCTTGTTGACAATGGGATCGTCATGAAGCGGTGCAACCACCTCGAATACCGACTGCATCCAGGGATGTTCCGGCGATGTCCAGACCGGTTCCAGATTGACCGTCGGGGTCAAGGTCACCTCGTCCCCCAGATAGGAAGCGAGCTGTTTCAGAATGACATCATTATCCTGACCGGGGATGGTGCGCACATCGATGCCGATTTCGGCCCGGTTGGGTACGGAATTGACGTTAATGCCGCCATCAACCGTCCCGACATTCAGGGTCGCAGGACCCATGACCGGATGGCGGGCAACGTTGAAGTCATAGTCTTCAAGCTTGGTGATCGCACGCGATGCCTTATAGATGGCGTTAACGCCAAGTTCGGGCATCGAACCATGGGCGGTAACACCATCGGTCACGGCCTTCATCCACAAGGCCCCCTTGTGCCCGACATAGGGATAGTTCGATGTCGGTTCGGCGACAACGATGGCCCCGGCCTTGCCAATTACATCGCCAAGGCCCGCGATATAGGCCGCACCTTCGCACCCGGTTTCCTCGCCCGCAGTAATCAAAAGAACCACACCGGGACCCTTGGCCAGATCAGAAGCAATTTCAATCACGGCGGCGACAAATGCCGCCACACCCGATTTCATGTCGCTTGATCCGCGACCATAAAGTTTGCCATCCGCAATATCGGCATCGAATGGCGCCATCGACCATTCGGAGTGACCCAGCGGGACGGTATCAAGATGGCCGGTAAAGCAGATCGGCGGACAGGTTTCCGACCCGCCGATCCGGGCAATCAGATTGGTTCGACCCGGTGCGAAGTCATGGTAGGAAATGTCAAAACCGTTTTCGGCCAAAAGCTTGCCGACATATTCGACGCAATCCTTTTCGGGATTGACCGGATTGACGGTTTCAAACCGGATCAGTTGACGGGTCAGTTCGACCGCATCAATTTTGGTGTTGGGCACGTTGTTTCCTCTGCGTTCTTTGGGCGCTGAATTTCGAATTTGGATCAGCCGAAATAAGCCTCGTGGACTTCCTTGTTTTCCGACAGTTCCTGTGCCGTACCTTCGGCGACAACGCGCCCCTGCGACATCACATAGCCGTAATGGGCGATGGCCAGCGTCTGGTGCACATTCTGTTCAACAAGGAACACGGTGATGCCCTGATCGTTGATCCGTTTGATGATGTTGAAGTTTTCTTTGACGAACAGCGGCGACAAACCAAGGGACGGTTCATCGATCAACAGGACCTTGGGGGCGGCCATCAGGCCACGCCCGATGGACACCATTGCCTGTTCACCACCCGACATCGTACCGGCCAGCTGATTTCGGCGTTCCTTGAGACGCGGGAAAATCTCGAACACCTGATCCATGCGATCGCGCAGGACGGCTTCGGTATTTTCCTGATAGCCGCCAAGACGCAGGTTATCGACCACCGTCATTTTCGGAAATACCTTGCGGCCTTCGGGAATGCAAGCGATGCCCGCCGAGATGATCTTGTGGGTCGGAAGCCCGATCAGGCTTTGGCCATCGATCTGGATGTCACCGGAACGCGGTGGCGTCAGGCCAAGAATGGCGCGAATGATGGTCGATTTACCCGCACCGTTTGATCCCAGCAGGCAGGTGATTTTGCCTGCCGGGACCTTAAGCGACACGCCTTCGAGAACGTCGGCGGAATCATAGGCCGCATAGATGTCTTTGACTTCAAGTGCACTTGCCGTGTCCATGATTATTCTCCCCCCAGATAGGCTTCCTGGACAAGCTTGTCCGAGGCGACGTCACGATAGGCGCCTTCACAAATTTTCTGTCCGAAGTTCAAGACAATGCATTTGTCTGTCACACGTTCGATCATGCCCATTTCATGTTCGACCAGAATGATCGAAAGACCATCGATCATTTCGCGGACTTCAAGAATATCATCCATCAATTCGCGGGTTTCTTCGTGGGTCATGCCGGCGGATGGTTCATCAAGAAGCAACAGGCGCGGGTGACTGATCAGCGCACGGCAAATTTCAATGCGGCGACGATCAATCATGCGCAGGCTTCCGACCGGATCGAACATCTTGTCGGCCAGGGCCGGATCAAAAATCTTAAGAAGCTTGCGGGCTTCTTCGTGATTTTCCCGGATCTGTTCGCGAAGGGCCTTGCGCTTGAAAATGTTGAACAACAATCCCTGATCAAGGCGCTTGTGATTGCCGATCATGATGTTGTCAAAAATCGACAATTCAAGGCACAGGCGCGAACGCTGAAACGTGCGGGCAACGCCGGCTTCGTAGACTTTCTGGGCAGGCCAGCTTGTGATGTCCTGTCCGAGAAATTCGATGCTGCCGCCATTGGCTTCATAGATGCCGGTCAAAACATTGAACGACGTGGTTTTACCCGATCCGTTCGGCCCGATCAGGCCGAGGATCTGGCCATTGGTAAGTTCCATGTCGAACTTGTTGAGTGCGACGACACCGCCGAAACGCCGGGTCAGTTCGCGAAAGGCCAATACGGTTTCTTGTTGCTGGGCCATATCAACCTCTCCAGCCTGGAATATATGCACGCAAACCACGCGGAAGGATGCCCTGCGGACGGAACAGCAGGATCAGGATCATCACCACCGCATAGATCAGGAACCGGTATTCCTGAATGACCTGAAGCTTTTCAGGCAGCAGAACGACAAGACCGGCAGCAAGGATCGTGCCCCATAGGCTTCCCATCCCGCCAAGCAGAACAATCGAAACCAGAATAAGGGAGTCCGAAAATGCAAAGTTCGATGGTGCAATAAAGCCAAGCATCATGGCGTAAAGCGCGCCAGCCGTTCCGGCCAGGAAGTTGCCAAGGGTAAAGGCAACAATTTTCCAGCGTTTGATGTCGATGCCAAAACAGGCAGCAGCGGTTTCATCAAGACGTACGGCATCGAAATTCAACCCGATCCACGACCGTTCGATACGACGCATCAGAACAAAGGTCAGAATGACCATGACAAGAGCCAGGATCACGTAGTTCAGATAGAATGAAAGTTCGATGTTTTCGGTGATTTCGATGTTGTTGTTGAAATCCCAACCAAACAGGTTCATGCCCGAAACGCCCAGTCCCTGCGGACCGCCAAGCGTGTCATTGACTTCAAGGAAGGTGCGGAACAGAAGCCCGAATGCAATGGTAACAACCGCCGCATAATGGCCACGTGTGCGCAGAACCGGAATAATCAGCACCGATCCGACAATGGCGGCGATGACGCCCCCCAGAATGATGACCAGCAAAAGCGGAATGGATGTATCGCCAAGAACAGCGGCGGTATAACAGCCAACCCCGAAGAAGGCCGCACCGGCAAAGTTCACAACACCGGTATAGCCGAACTGCATGTTCAGCCCGCAACAGGCAATCACGTACAGCATGACAGTCGCGATCATCAGCAACGGGAAATGGTCTTCGCGGAACCAGAAAATAACCACCAGGGTTGCAGCAATCACCGCCGCATTCATCAGCCGTTCATTACGCGAAAGCGATTGTGCGATTGACCGGGTAAAGCCGAACTTTGCACCGGCAAAGACCAGGGCAGCGGCGAATAAAATCAGTGCGAAAATCTCGGCCTGTTCTTCGATGGCGATGAATGTGATCGTGAACGCCGCCGCAGCAGCGGCCAGAAGAACAATCACGGCCTTGTCTTTAAACGATTGCGTCATTGATCAGACCCTTTCGCTTGTTTTTTCGGCGATCAGGCCGGTCGGGCGCCAGGCGATGATGGCAATGACCACTGCAAACGCGAAAACGTCTTTGTATGCACTGGCAAAGGGCAGGGCGACGGCACCAAGGGTCTGCAATCCGGCAAACAGGAAGCCGCCAAGAATGGCGCCATAAATGTTGCCAAGACCACCAACGATGGCGGCACTAAAGCCAATCACGCCAAGCAGCAGGCCCATGCCGAAGTTGATTTCATTGTAGTAAAGACCGTTCATCACCCCGGCAAAGGCGGCAACACCGGACCCCAGCGCAAAGGTCAGAAGCACGATCATCTTGAAATTGATGCCCATGCATTTGGCGGTTTCTTCATCCTGGGCCACAGCACGGATGGCCAGACCAAGACGGGTGCGATTGATCAGCACATTCACGCCAATAATGACCAGAAGCCCGCCGATCAGAAGGATCACGCTGTCAGCGCGCAATGTGAAAGATCCCAAAGACCAGGATTCCGTCGGCAACAGCGACGGGAAGTGTTTGGGGTTGGAACCGTCGGGATAAAACAGACGGATCGCTTCGCGCAGAACGGTGCCAAGCATAAGTGTCACCAGCAGCGTATTGAGCGGCGGTGCAGATTTAAGCGGAAGCACAAGATAGCGCGCAATAATGGCCCCGAGAATGGCCATCGACCCGACGGCGATCACCAGAACACCGACAAGCTGAATGAACGCGTTATCGATCCCGATCGCGGTCATACCGAGATAGGTCGAAAAACCCGCAAAGGTGCCGACCATCAGGACATCACCATGAGAAAACTTGATGACATCAAGCACACCGAAAAACAGCGTGAAGCCAACAGCAACAAGGGCATACATCATGCCAAGCATCATGCCGTTAACAACAAACTGACCCAGAAGGCCCACATCCATGGCCAACCTACCTCTTTGATTTGATTAGTTGAGTTTCTTGCGAAGAAAACAGCCCGTCCTTCCCCGTCAGGAACAACCCGACAGGGAAGGGAGCGTTTCAACCGGCTTATTTGCCTGCGAGCTTGCGCTTGCCTGTTGCGTATTCGCTGTCTTCCCAGACAACCCATTTGCCGTCCTGGACGACATATTTGGTGATGGCCGCAACGGTGTTCTGACCGTGATCATCGAACGAGATTTCGCCGACAATTGACTCATACCCGTGGATGTCACCAAGGTATTTGGTCAGTTTTTTGCGGTTCGGGCCGACTTCCTCGATACCATCAAGGATCAGGTTCATCGCCGCAAACGCAAACGGTCCATAGGCTTCTTCGGATTCAGCAAAACCGGCTGCCTTGTATTTTTCGGTGAAATACTGGCCACCTGGCAGTTTGTCGACCGGTGCACCTTCAAGGAAGCTGACCACGCCTTCGGACAGGTCGGCACCGACACCGTCAATAAAGGAGTCAGACTTGATGCCCGAAACGCCCTGGAACTGTGCAGTGATGCCAAGTTTTTCCATCTGGGCACGGATGCGCACGCCAAGCGGGGTCAGACCACCGAAATAAATGACATCCGGGTTAAGCTGCTTGGCTTTGGTCAGTTCGGCGGTAAAGTCCTGCTGATCGGCCGGAACACCGAAATCAGCAAGGATTTCGCCACCGTTCTGGGTCAGGTATTCAGAAAAATACTTGTCGTGGCCTTTGCCGTAATCGGTCGTGTCATGAATGATGACCCAGGTTTTGTAGCCCTGTTCCGTCATGAACTTTGCCGCAACATCGTTCTGGTTGATCATCGTGCCGTTGACACGGTGAATTTCCTTGTAGTCATTGCCATAGGTGACATCAGGCAGAACCGCACCCCAGACCGACATTGGCAGGTTGAATTTGTGATAGATATCAACCGCGCCCATTGCGACCGCCGAACAATAATGTCCGACAAGGCCAATGATCGATCTGTCTGCGGCAATTTTGGTTGCGACCTGAACGCCAACGTTCGGTTTGCATTCGGAATCCATTGCAACCAGCTCGTACTCGTATTTGGCATTCGGGTCGGCATTGCGAAGCTGAACTGCCAGTTCTGCCGAGTTACGGCCACCCACACCCACCGCGGAAACACCGCCGGTCAGCGGGCCGATAAAGGCAACTTTTACCTTGTCTTTGGCGTCGGCGAAATGCGCGCCAGCGGTCAGCGCCATCGAGAATGCAATCGCAGAAACAGCCGATTTGCTTAGAAATTTCATAAAGATAAGCCCCCTGTTGGCTTTTTTGAAAACAGCCCGGAAAGACCCTTTGAAAAGGGTTCCGAGGTTTCGCCAGCCACATCGATGCGAGAGTTATGTTTCTTCCCGAACCTGGGTCATTTTGACCTGGCCACCTTGTGTGCGGTGGGTTTGCGAGTTAGCCAGCAGGGGGCATACTGACCAAGTCTTTCCTATTGGTCAAGTCACTTGCCTAATACGCAAGTAATTTTACTTAGGCCTGAAAAATCAGAAGGTCGGCGGGGTGTTGACCCAGAGAACCCGGGTTTCCTTATCGGTCGGATTGCGATAGCCATGTGGCATTCTGGACGGGAAGAAGAATGAGTCGCCCGGCATCAGATGGTATTCGACGCCATCGACATTCAGATCAAGTTCACCTTCGAGCACATAGCCAAGTTCTTCGCCTTCGTGAACGATGGTGCCCGAACTGCCGCCACCGGCGCGGACAATATGGATCGTGCCAAACAACAGATGCCCCGATGACGGGGAAACCAGCGTTTCAAGGCTGACACCTTCGCCCGGACGGATGTTGCTGGTATGCAGGACCTGTCTTGTTCCCGCACGCGAAACGATGCTGTCACTGGCTTCGCTGAACAGGGCGCTGATGGATGTTTCCAGTACTGCGACAATGCGATGCAACAGTTGCAGTGACGGTTTGACCTTGTCGTTTTCAAGTTTTGACAGGAAGCCTTCGGAGCATTCGACCTGATCGGCAAGATCGCACAGTCTCATTCCTTTGAGCTTGCGTGCATGGCGCAGTTTCATGCCAATCGGGAACGTAGAATCACTCATTTTCAATTTCCGGCCGTTTTCTTGAATGTCGATAAAGTTCGTCAGAAATCACGTGTTTCGGGGGAAGAAATCCATCTTCAATCCGCCGCGTTTTACGACCCAATCATGGGCGCGAATTGATTGATTGCGCAAGACTTCTCAGCACAAATTGTTTCATCCTGCCCGCCAAAGTAACGAATTGACGTCCATTCATGACGCCTTTTTCTGACAAAAGATATGCAACTTTTGCCAGAAAAAGATGCCGGGAAAAGTGGCCAGAAAAGCGACAGGCTGACCATGGGCCTGCATGTGCCGATTACGGGCAATTGATGCAGAAATTCTTGCCGGTCAGGCAGGATAGCGGATATCGAGGATTTCGAGTTCGTCCTCGCCAGCCGGGGTACGGACCGTTACGACATCGCCGACACCCGATTTCATCAGGGCGCGGGCGACCGGGGAAATCCAGCTGATCTTGCCATTCAGGCTGTCGGCCTCGTCCTCGCCGACGATACGGATGGTTTTTTCCTCGTCACGGGAATTGACGTAAGTCACCGTCGCGCCAAAGAAAATACGGGAATGATCGGGCTGTTCTTCGGGGCGGACAACCACCGCATCCTCGATCCGTTTGCGCAAATAGCGCACCCGGCGGTCAATCTCGCGCAGGCGCTTTTTGCCATAGATGTAATCGCCATTTTCCGAACGATCGCCATTGCCCGCCGCCCAATGCACAACGGCAACCACTTCGGGCCGTTCCTTTTTCCAAAGGTGGTCGAGTTCGGATTTAAGGGCGTCGAGGCCCTCGGGCGTGATGTAAATCGGTCTGTCCATGACCGGCTTTTACCCCAAAGAACCTGACGAGAAAAGACCGTAAAAAAGGGGCGACCTGCCAAAACAGATCGCCCCGGTTTTCAGATATTCACGCAGCGATCAGGCCGCTTTGGCCGTGCTGCGCAATTCCTTGTCATCAATCGGCATATGGACGAGGGCCGCAAAGATGCCAAGCGCAACCGATGCCCACCAGACCGCATCGAAATTGCCGGTCAGGTCATAGACAATCCCGCCCATCCAGGCGCCAAAGAACGCCCCGATCTGATGGGACAGCATGACGATGCCAAACAGGGTCGCCATATAGCGCGGGCCGAAAACCTGTGCGATCAGGCCACTGGTCAGCGGCACGGTCGAAAGCCACAATGCCCCCATCGATGCCGAAAACAGCAAGATGGTTTCAGATGTTTTGGGCGCAAAGATAAAGGCGACAATCACAAGGGCCCGCATGCCGTAAATCACCGACAGACCATTTTTCTTGCGCCATTTGCCACCGGCCCAACCGGCCGTCAGGGTGCCAAAGATGTTAAACAGCCCGACCAGTGCCAGACCTTCGGCGGCGACAGAACGTGGCAAGCCGCACAGTTCGGTAAAGGTCGGAAGGTGGGTGGCGATCACGGCGATATGGAAACCGCAGACAAAGAACCCGGCATTCAAAAGCAGGAAGCCGCGATGTTTGCGGGCCTCATGAAAAGCCGCGGCCAATCCTTGCGGACCAAGATCGGGGGCCGCGGTCGGGCTGTTGCCTTCGGCCTTGCCGGTCAGCGCAAAGGCGGCCGGAACAATCAGCATCGAAATCGCGGCAAGAATGGCAAGGGTCGTGACATAGCCAAGCGATCCGTTAAGCGCCTGTGCGGTCGGGGCCATGATGAACTGGCCAACCGAACCACCGGCCGATGCCAGACCAAGGGCGAAGCTTCGACGTTCCGGGCTGAATACCCGGCTGATGGCAGCAAGGATCACCGGGAAGCTGGTGGCACCAACCCCGGTCCCGATCAGGAAGCCCGCGGTCAGGTGCAATTCGCCGGGCGATGATGATGTGCCCATCATATAAAGGCCAAGACCATATAATACCGATCCGCCAATCAGGGTACGCGTGGTGCCGAACCGGTCGGCCAGCGCCCCGGCGATCGGTGCCGAAATCCCCCACATCAGGTTCTGGATGGCAAAGGCCAGACCAAAGGTGGCAGCATTCCAGCCGGTATCATTGAGCATGTCGGGAATGAAAAGGCCAAGCGACTGTCGCACGCCAAGGTTCAGCGACAGAACAAGGCAGCCGCAAAGCAGAACCAGCCACGGGAACCATTTGGTCGCGCGCATGATGGTCATGCGTCCCGGACTGTTTTGCGGGCTTTGGGTGGGGCTCATCAGGTGTCCTCCGAAAGGCAGATTGCAAGTTGGTGGCGATTGTGGCGGCGGACCGTCAATGCGTCCAATTCATTCGGTTCATGATGCTGATAACATTCGTGCATGATCGAGGTTGGACATCTCGCCAGCCCGAATGACGATTTCACCAACCTTGTCGATAATGTCGTTAAGGTCCCCGCTGGAGGCCCGCCGGATTAGCGTGATCGCCATGCCCCAGTTCATGCCGGGAATATCAAGAATGCGGATGCGGTCATGGGCGGGACTGTGCATGCAAAAACGCAGTGCCATGATGCCATAACCGGCCCCGGCAGCGACCATTTCGATTTGCAGTTCAAGTGCCGATACTTCGAGAACGGAATTGAATTCGACCCCGTTCTTGTGGGCCCAGGCATTGCCAAGGGCGCGAAAAGTGCATCCTTCGGGCATCAGCACCATCGGGTGTCTGGCAAGTTCGGCGATGGTGGTCGGGTGCTGACGCGCCGATTTCGGACCGATGGCAACGATATGATCATCAAGCAGGGTTTCCGGCAGCAAGCTTGCCGGAAGGTCGCGGCTTTGAACACCGCCGACAATGCCGTGCGGCCCATCAAGCGACAGCATGGCATCGATTTCACCCCGGCGCAAAAGCGGCAGCAGTTCCGCCGACCAGCCGCTTTTGATCGTAAGCGACATGTCGGGGAATGCCTGATGGAGATCGCGCAATTCGCGGGCGGCAAGCAGCGGGGCGGCACCGTGACTGACGCCCAGGCGGAACGGACCATGACAGCGCGCCATGCCGGTGACGGAATCACTGAACCCGTCAAGCCTGCGCAACAGATCGCGGGCCTCGGTCAGGGCGCGATGACCGGCCGGGGTGGGTTGCAGCGGCTTGGTCGAACGGTCAAACAGCGATGTGCCGATGCGTTCTTCAAGTCGTTGAATACGCCGGGTCACCGCAGGCTGGGTCAGGCCCAGCCGGTTTGCCGCCCCGTGAAAGGATTGGGCATCGGCAACAGCAATCAATGCTTCGAGTTCGCGGGTATCCATGATTCATATCCACAGCTGCCAAGGGTCGCGACAGTGTCATGGATTTTTTATCGCGATGCAATCAATCTATTGGTTCGAAATGATTGATGCATTTCATGCATGGTATGAGGGGTCGGCATCGGGAATTTTGGCTTTATAGGCCGATGCGGCGGCAGCATAACCGCCTTCGCCGCCATCCAGAAAATGGAAATGGGCATCATTGGTGATGGACGGCACGATACAGGTCATGATTGCAGTGCGCTGACGATGAAGGCCAAAGCGGATATCACCGCGATCTTCGGCTGCCCACAAAAAGGCATCGATTTCTTCGCTACGCTGTACCGTGCAATTGACCGTCATCCAAAGTCCATCCCCGAACTTGCGAAAATCGGTGTTGTAGCCGGTAAAATCGCGATAGCGTTTGGGGTCAAATTCCCCCAGTTTCCAGCCGGTTTTCATCAGAACCAGCGCAATCAGCGAAATATAAAGCGCCTTGAGCCAGGCCTTGATATAGCCGCCTTCCTTATGCTGGGTCGCCAGGGCTTCGAGTTTCAGGCCCTTGGGCGGAAAGGAAAAGTCGGGACCGCGCGCCGGGATCGGGCTGCTTTTGCGCGGGCTGTCATCGAGAATGTCAAAAAGGCCCGTGACGACGTGATCAAACCGGGCGCGGTCATCGGCGGGATGGACAATGATCGACAGGATATGGTCGCTGCCGGTTGCGCGGATCGGTGACCAGCGACAGGACAGACCCGACAGATCGGGTCGGGTGCCCGGCGGGGCTGGCGGGATCATGTTATGGCCTGATTTCATCTGGTCTTCGGCCCATCTGAGGCCACGGCCATTGAACATGGCATAGGATACCGGCGGTGAAACGGCAAAGCGCGCCACCCGCACATCGCGGCCGGTCGCGCGGATATCGGCAATCGGCACCAGCGCGATGCGCAATTCAAAGCCAAGGGTTTCGCGTGCCCACGTCGCGGTTGCCGCCATTGCGTCACCGACCGCATCAATGCGGTCGGGCGCACAGGCAAAACTTGCACCATCGCCGCCAAACATGAACGGATAGTCGGAATGACCCAGCGCATTGCCAACCGCACAGATCACTGATGCCCCGACCATATTGACATCCTTGAACCGGCCCGCGGCAATGGCCCCGGTCGATCCGACAATATCGGATGTACCAACCCACCAGTCATCGGGAATGGACCGATAGACAGACCCGTCAAGAACCTTGGCAAAGTCGTCAAAGACGGGAATGTCGAGATAAGGGTTGGGGTTGGGGTTGGTCACGTCTTTCTCGCAAGCTCGGTGGCGGGGCGCGATCGATCAGGGCACAGCCAAAAGATCGCGCGAAACGAAGCCCGGCCTTAATAATGTGGCGGCGGGGCGTCGTCTTCGGGGGCTGTACGCAGAAAATCGATCATGCGTTTAATATCAGAAGACATCAGTTTGTTCTGACGTTCGAGAAGATCGATGCGGTCCCACTGGGATTTGATCATGTCAGAAAGGTCGCTTACCACGGAATCCATGTGGGCGAGCTGGGTTTCAAGTTCGGTGATGCGGTTTTCCGTATCGTCGTTATGCATGCTTGTATCTTCTGGATTTGGATGCCGCCATATGGCAGGACTGTGATTGAACCTGGGTCGGAACCCATGGCGGACAGTAACATATTTCGCGGATATATGACGGATTTATCGGTACTTGTTTTTGTTGTGATCATTCTGGCGCTGATTGCGATCTATTCGGTTCGCCTGCAATCGGTGCCGATGCCGACTTTGCGTTCTGCGGCCGATGAAATTATCGCCTATATCCCCGCCGATATCCGATCGGTGACCGATTTCGGATCGGGCTGGGGGGATCTGGCGATCGCGATTGCGCGGGCCCGTCCCGATATTTCGGTCACCGGGATTGAACTTTCGCCTGTTCCCTATGCGATCAGCCGGATGCGCGCGGTTCTGGCGGGTAAGCCGAACCTGCGCTTTATCCGTGGCGATTTTCGCAAACTTGATCGCGATCCCGGGGATGTTGTGGTGTGTTTTATTGATCCGCGCGTGATGACCGATGTTGGCGATGTCTGTTCGCAGCGTCTGGGCGACGGGGCGATTGTCATATCGCGCGGCTTTGCCATTCCCGGATGGCAGGCGTTTGGCGAAGTGCCGATGAAAACCAGCACCGATCGCCTTTACCTGTATCGGTTTGGCAAACATAAACCGGCCTGATGATGGCGGGGAAAATCCGGTAACAGCCTAGTCGTGCGGTGGAACACCCGATCGGGTCGGGGCGCAGCAATCGGCATTTTTGCCATGCAGCTGCACCGGCGGGCAGGGGACGGTGCCGTATGAGCAATACACACAGCAATCCCCTGGAAGGGGGCGCAAAACTGCACCGCATCCCGTGCAGTCATAGAAATACTGGCAGGCGTCCGTCGGCATGGTTTCGGTACTGACATGACCGCATTCCGGACAGGTCAGTACCGATGTCAGTTCGATGCGGTTTTCGTCAGTCTTCTTCATAGACTTTGATCAGGGCCGAATGATCAAGATCACCGTCCCCCATGGCGATGACTTCGTCATAGAGTTCCATCACCAGACGGGTGATCGGCAATTCAAGGCCAAGCTCGCCTTCGGAGAAATCAAGCGCCTGATAAAGGTCCTTGCGCTGGGTGACGACCTTGCCGCCCGGTTCGAAATTGCGTTCGATCATACGTTCGCCATGTTTCTGCAAGATCGCAGAATCGGCAAAGCCCCCGGTCAATGCCGAGCGCAGCTTGCCAAGATCGACACCGGCTTCATCGGCCATGGAAAAGGCTTCGGCGACGGCGCCGATGGTAATGCCGACAATCATCTGGTTGGCGGCCTTGGCGATCTGACCCGATGTGACATCGCCAACATGGGTCACGCGGGCCCCCAGAACTTCAAAGACGCGGTGGGCGCGTTCGAAATCTTCGGGATCAGCACCGACCATGATCGATAATGTGCCGTTTTCCGCACCATGGGTTCCGCCCGACACCGGGGCGTCGATCCATTTGCCACCGGCATCTTCGACCGCATCGGCAAACCGGCGTGTCGCATCAACTGCCGTGGTGCCCATATCGATGACGATTGTGCCTTCTTCCATGCCGTCAATAACCCCGTCTTCGCCCAGAAGGACGTTTTCAAGGGCCGGGGTGTTGGCAACACAAATGATGACGATATCGGCATCGGACACGGCATCGGCCGGTGTGCCGGCCGTTGCAATACCAAGATCTTCAAAGGCATTGAGCGTTTCGGGATTGCGGGTATTGACCGTCAGGTGGGCACCCGCCTTTTCAAGGTTCAGCGCCATCGGGCGCCCCATCAGTCCAAGTCCGATAAAGGCAATCTTTTCCCCGGAAAGAGCAGTCATGACAGCAGTCCCTTTTTGGCGGTGGGCGAAAACAGTTACGTCGATACGCAACCGCACCTGCGCCGGACGGGCGCATGTGCGGCAAAACATGTTGGCAAGGCCATATCACATTGCGGCATGGATGAAAGCTGCGATTTCAAGGGGACCATGCCCGAAATGCGCTTGTTATGCCACAACTTCAATCAGACGGGCCTCGTTCTTTCAGGTAATGCTGATTTATAATGTTGTGTTTTGTGTTGTCCCGTGCGGGACGGTTACGGTCGGCAGAGCCGGGCGATCCGGACCATACATTGAGCATAACAGTGAGCATACAGTCTGGTGTGCCGGGTCGGTCTTAAAAATCGCCGGGGCGGACATAGCGGGCGGCCATGGCCCGTTCGATTGCCGCACCCACAAGCCGATCGATATCAAGCCGGTGACGCAGGAGTTCAAGGATACGCAATTCTTCCTGGCTGATTTCACCGTCAGACAAAACAATTTCGCAGGCAAAGACATAGGCGGTCTCGCGCAATTTGCGCGGGAGGGCGTCGCGAATCATCGTCAGGGCACGGTCCATCCCGTCTTCTTCGCCAAGCAGACTTGCGCAATCGCGGGCAACCGTGGTCACCCCGTCATTGTCAAACCCGGCAAAAATCGGAAGGTAACGCACCCGGCGTCCCATCGCAGAAAGTTCGGCATCGGTAATGTCGTTATCGGCGGCCGAAACCATAACCATTGTGTAGATCAAGGCGTCCTGATGCGAAATCACGTTGGTTACTCCTTTCCAATATGGGTGTCAGAAACGCGTCTCTGCGGACATTTGACGGGGATACCGCCAAACTGTGACAACCATTAGGCGTTCAAATGGTAAGCTGATAACAATTTACGGGCAACAGTTAAGCAATTAAATTTTTTGGATTTTAATGATTGCGTAGGAAAATCTGGCGCAATCTGTTTGCGCCGGTCACGCGGGGGTTAAAAATGCGTCGAATGACGCACGTGTCTCGGGCAAAATAAAAAAACACGTCGGATCAAAATAATAGCGAAATAAAATGGCTGCCTGCTCTCTTTGGGGAAAAATTGCCTTTGCAGTGCATGGGGTAGCAGTTATGGTCTCGCAGCGATAACGAATATGACGATTAAAGCGGATATGGGAGACATCAAAGCAATCAATTCCGTCGACACATTGGCGGCATTGATCAGCCACCTGCGTATGCCGGCTGGATTGTTTGATCCTGTCCGCAAGCGACTTCTTGTCAATTCGTTATGGATTCCCTGGTTCGACAAGTCCCTGGAAGAGTCCGAATGGCACAAGATCGATGATCTTGGCTGCCTGGCGCAACTGTTGCCCGATCTGGCAGACGAAATCCTTGAAAAAGGCGGTTATCACAGCCGCACATCAGAGGTCAAAGGCACCGACAGGGTTCTGTTTGGCTGGAAATTAACCGTGGGCGGACATGATTACATCCGTCTGCTGGTGATGGATGATGATGTGTCATCGGGCATGGGCAGCCTGATATCGCCGCAACCGGTTTTGATTTTTGAACGTGGCGGTGCGTTGCGCTGTGCCAACAGTGCGGCAGAACAGGTTGCGCTTGAAATGGGGTTTGTCACCCCGTTTGCCTTGGCCCATCCCAGCGATCAGCGCGCCCTTGTCGATCATGACGGACCGCAATTTGATGCGGAAAATTCGCGCACGGTCCATTACGGACAGCGTTTCTTCCAATGGCAATGCATGCCGCTGTTCGGGGCCGATTTCGTGGTTCTGTTTGGACAGGAACGCACCCGCGAGGAAAGCTATCGCCGCGCACTTGAACATGCGGTTCACGGGATCATTGAACTGAGTGCCGATGGCACCATTACCAGTGTGAACGAAGAAACCGCGAGCCTGTTTAATTATGATTCCGTGCGCGAGGTCATGCAGGCCTATTTGCGCCGTCCGGAATCCTTCTATGCACAGGACAGTGACCGCATCCAGTTGCGCCGTGATCTGGCGAACGGCATCGGTGTTCAGGCCCGCGATATTGAAATGCGCCGCTCGGACGGCAGTCAGATCTGGGTGCGCTTCAACGCAACCGAAATCCGCGGCGAGGGCGGCGGGCTTCTGGGATATAGCGTCACAATTACCGACATCACCAAAAGTCGGCAGGCGGAATATGATCTGCGTCGTCGTCAGGAACGCTATCGTGCGCTGGTCCAGACTGCGGGCAGCGTGATCCTGTTTTTGGATTCCGAAGGACGCATTCTTGAATATAACCGCGAATGCGAATGGACCTTTGGCTATTCCTGGATGGAGGCCGCCGGTCAGAACTTCTTTGATTTCCTGTTGATCGAAAGCGACCGAGCGCGGGTGCGCATGGCTGTGCGCCGCCTGTTATCGGGTGAAATCATCAAGGATGAAGTGTTTTCGTTCAAACGACGCGACGGGGAAATCCGCCTGTTGCAGTGGAATGCGCGTGCGCATTTCGGCGAGGATGGCGATGTTGCCGGTGTGATCTGTATCGGGCAGGACGTGACCGAAAAGCTTGCGGTTGAACGCGCGCTGCGCCATGCCGAGGAAAAATTCCGCGGGATTTTCGAAAACTCCGCCGAAGGCCTTTATCAAAGCCGGCCACTTGGCCCGGTCCTGTCGGCCAACCCGGCCTTTGTGTCGATCCTGGGATATGAATCCGTTGATGAATTGATGGCCCAGGGTGAGGAACTTCAGCATCATTACCTTAATCCGGTCAGCCGGTTGCGCCTTACGGGGCGGTTGATGCGCGATGGTGCGATCCACGGTTTTGAAACCGAACTGCGCCGCACGGATGGCAAGATCATCTGGGTCGAGGAAAATGCCCGTCTGGTCCGCGATGAAAAGGGCCGGCCGAGCCTGATCGAAGGATCGATCACTGACATTACCGACCGCAAACGCAGCGAAGCCCGCATTCAGTTTCTGGCCCATCATGACGGGTTGACCGGGCTTCCCAACCGCACCCTGTTCCAGGAACGCCTTGCCGCGGCGGTCGAACGGTCCAAACGCGAACGGCGCAATTTTGTGCTGATGATGTTCGATCTTGATAACTTCAAGGATATCAACGACACGCTTGGTCATCCTATCGGCGACCTACTCTTACAGGGGGTGGGGGAGCGCATGCGCGTCTGCCTGCGCAACGAGGATGTGGTGGCCCGGCTTGGTGGTGACGAATTTGCGGTTCTGATCCATGAACCGGGTTCGGTCGAGGAAGTCACCTTTGTTGCCCAGCGCCTGATTGAACGGGTGTCCGAACGCTTCATGCTTGATGGTAACGAGGTGCAGGCATCGACATCGGTCGGGATTTGCATGTATCCGCAAGATGGTCGCGACGAAAAGGACCTTTTGCGCAATGCCGATCTGGCGCTTTATTGCTCCAAGGCCGAAGGCCGCAACCGGTATCATTTCTTTGAACCGAAATTGCAGGTCGAGGTCCAGGAACGCAAGGCGATGGAACGCGATCTGAGCCATGCGATCGAAAATGACGAACTTGAACTGTTCTATCAGCCGATCATTGATATGGGCGGGCATCGCATCATCGGGATGGAGGCACTTGTACGCTGGTTCAGCCCGTCGCGCGGGCCGGTCAGTCCGGTCGATTTCATCCCGGTGGCCGAACGCATGGGCATTATCGGCGATATCGGCAAATGGGTTTTGACCCGTGCATGCGAACAGACCCGCGCCTGGCGCGATGACGGATATGGCGACTTGACGATTTCGGTCAATCTGTCGCCGCTTGAACTGGCCCGTCATGAAGATCTGATCGAAAGTGTCGGAGAAGTTCTGTCGCGGTCGGGGCTTAATCCGCGTCAGCTGCAATTCGAAGTCACCGAAGGTGCGGTGATGGACAATCCGCGCGAAGCGGCCATCACATTGGGCATTTTGCGTAATCAGGGTATCCGGATCGCGATTGATGATTTCGGCACCGGCTATTCGTCGCTGGCCTATCTGAAACGGTTCCCGGTCGACAAGATCAAGATCGACCGGTCCTTTATCATTGATATCGATAGTTCAGACGGCAATGCCGCGATTGTGCGTGCGGTGGTGTTCCTGGCGCGGTCATTTGGCATGGCGGTCAATGTCGAAGGCATCGAAACCGAAACCCAGCTTGAACATATCGCATCCGAGGGTGTCGACGAAGTTCAGGGCTTCTATTTCAGCAAGCCGGTTTCGGCAACCGACATGGAAGCGTTGCTCAAGGCCAACAAAATCGCGCCGACCCACTTCCCGCTTAGCGGTCATGGCAATACCGCCCACTAGCCCTTTGGCCTGCTAAGCCAATAGTGCCGCGGGCCATTTCCCGAAAACCATGAAAAAAGGTGCATGACAAAATGCCATGCACCTTTTGGTTTGACCGGATCGGCCTGGATCGCGCGGATCGGCATTTCAGGCCGCGGATTGTTGCGGGGCTTCGCCCGCCCCCTTGCAGAGTTTGTCACGATTGATCTGCATGACGGTTGGCAAGGCCGGGCTTTTGGAAATGGCCCCTTCACGTTTGAGATTGGCGATCATGCGACTGGCCGTTTCGGTCGTGGTCGCAATGATATTGCCAAGCTTTTCACGGTTGGGCAGGGCAACCTGATCCTTGTGCGACGCCCAAAGCAGGAACCGGCAGATGCGCCGCATCGCCGATCCGGTGCCAAAGCTTATTTTAAGCTGCTGGGCGTCCATGACCTCGGTCGCAAGCAGTGACATGACCGCAGCCTGTATATGCCGATCCTTTTGCTGGGCGGCTTGCACCCGCTGGATCGGCAGGCGTTTGATGATCGATGGCGCAATGGTTTCGATCACCAGTGACGGATCACTGACTGCGAGCATCTCAAGCCCGATAAAGTCACCGGGACGATAGACCCGGCAGACCTGTCTTTCACCGTCTTCTGTATATTTGCACCGAAGCGCAAGGCCGCTTGCCAGAAGATAGATATAGGTCTGATCTTCGGCATGGTGGCCGATGCTGGCATCTGCGGGCAGGTTAAGAGCTGCCGGCTCCGCCAGTTTTTCAAGCAGTTCAAAGGCGTCTTGTTTGTTCATGGGTTGTCCCCCATTGGCAAAATCAGGATACGCGGCAAGTGCGGGGTCGCGTATCGACACCAGTCTTTTGACCCGGCATGGCATCCGGGATGGCCCGATTGGATGGGCAAGGACAACTGTTTCAGGCACGGATTCCGGGCGTCTGGATACATCAGTGGCGCAAAACCGCCCAACGCAGCCGAAACAAAATCAGATCAAAGCGGGCGGGGCGCGCGGTGATGCCGCAATCGGGCAGAAATCATGCAGGCGGGCCGTAATATGAAGGGCCGTAACCTGATTTGACAGCCGGATGCGGTGAACTTGCGGAAGTTCCGGTTCGACGGGCATGCCCACGGCATGATTGCCAAGACCGCAACTGGCGCACTGGAAGCCTTCATAAGCGTCCGAGCTGTGCGGCGATGTGCCGCCATCCTTGGCGATCTCGGCGGGAACCGAAATGGTTTTGATGCCGTTTGCCGTACAGATGATCAACGGCACATAGGTCACATCGGAAGTTTCAATGCCGCTTGGAACTGATGCAAGGGCGACAGGCGCATGCATGAACCCGAACATCAGGGCGTTCACCAGCAACAGCCACCCGACAAAGAGTGACAGTGTGCGTCGAACGACCGGTATGGTGTTTCGGGTGGTTCTCACGGCTTTCTATCCAGATTGGAAAGATACGGATTTTCAATAGACCTTTGAAACCGGCCTGTCAAAGCCTGCATTTGTGAACCAGTTATCACTATTTCTTTATAATACTTCCAGAAAGTCCCGCAATGGCAGGCCACCCGTGCCCTGTGCATCCGGATGACCATCAGGCGGCGCAAAACAGGGGTGAAATTTTTTCGCCAAAGGCCGGGTTTCAAGACCTTGCCGGGGCGGTTTCAGAACCGGTTTTTCATCCCGGCCTTGGTTAGGGACACCGCCAATCACAGCTTCCCAACATATTGCAATTCATAAACTTTTGTATTCAGTCGGAACAAAATGAACTATTTTGAGTTGAAGCTGTTGATACAAACCGCAGTCAGGCAGGAGCAAGCCAATGACCCAGATCGTAAATGACGGCACCCCGGAAATGCGCGGACTTCTTGACAAGGGCCGCAAGCGGCTTCGCAATATTGGCGTGGTCATGCTGGTGCTGGGGATCCTTGCGGTGGCGTTTCCGTTTGCGACCACGATTGCGTTCAAGACGATCATTGGCTGGCTGTTTATCATCGGCGCACTTGGCCATTTTTACGGGGCCTGGAATGCCGATACCCCGACACGCCGCGGTGTTGATATCATTCAGGGGCTTGTATTTGGCGTGATTGGTGTGTGGCTGGCGTTCCTGCCGCTTGGCGGGATTGTGACGCTTACTGTGTTGCTGGCGATCGGCTTTATCCTGCATGGCTTGTTCGAGCTTGTCATGGGGATGTGGCTGCAACAGTTTCCCGGCTGGAAATGGATGCTGTTTTCAGGCGCGATCGCCATTCTTGCCGGTATCCTGATCTTTGCCGAATTGCCAAGTTCGGCCACCTGGGCGATCGGATTGCTTTTGGGCATCAATCTGTTGTCTTCGGGCTTCAGCTATTTGATGGTGTCGATGGCAATGGGCAAGGTCGCGCGCGTCTGATCGGGGTTTGATCGGTCTTTGATCCGTCTCTGACCGCCTTTTGGCTGTTTCCTGAACGCTGGCGTTATCATTCATTTTACGCCATGATAATGTAATGATGTTCGGAGGCGGCATGACGGATCACGCGATTGACAGGGTTCTTGCGCGGATTGATGACGCCCTGTCTGCGCCCGCGCTGAACCGGGCCATTCTGGCGGTGACGCTGATTGCCATGGCGGGGCATTTTGTCCTGATGTGGGGCGCACCCGAGCAGATCGGGGCATATCGAACGGCCGATATTCCACTTTTTATCCTGTTTGTATTGGGCGGATTGCCGATCCTCGGGCAGCTTGCCATCAAGTTGCTCAGACGGGAAATGGGGGCGGATTTTCTGGCTGCGATTTCCTTTGTCACGGGCATTGTGCTGGATGAATATCTGGCGGCCAGTCTGATCATTCTGATGCTGACCGGCGGGCAGGTTCTTGAAAGCTTTGCCATGCGCAAGGCATCCTCTGCCCTGAATGCGCTGGCACGCCGCATGCCCAGTGTCGCGCACCGCAAGGATGCCGATGGCGAAATTGCCGACATTGCCCTTGATGATATTGCAATCAATGACCTGATTGCGGTCTTTCCCCATGAAACCGCCCCGGTCGATGGCACGGTTGTCGACGGGCATGGCACGATGGATGAAAGCTATCTGACGGGGGAACCCTATGTCGTGTCAAAGGCACCGGGAACGGCAGTCCTGTCAGGTGCGATCAATGGCGAGGCGGTCCTGATCATCCGGGCGGAAAAACGCGCACGTGATTCCCGTTATGCCCAGATCATGAATGTCATGGCCGAGGCCGAACAAAAACGCCCGCATATCCGCCGCCTTGGCGATCAGATCGGGGCGTGGTTTGCCCCGGCGGCATTGTTGTTTGCCATTATTGTCGGGTATCTGAGCGGGGATTCATCGCGGTTTCTGGCGGTCCTCGTGGTGGCGACACCCTGTCCGCTTCTGATTGCCATTCCGATCACGGTGATGAGTGCGATTTCGATTGCCGCACGGCGGGGCATTGTCATTCGCGACCCGACCGTACTTGAACGATTGCCGACCTGTCAGACCGCGATTTTTGACAAGACCGGCACCCTGACCTATGGCCGACCTGAACTGGTTGATGTTTTGGCGTGGCCGGGTTTTGATGCCGATCTGGTGTTGCGTTTGACGGCCGGGCTTGAACGTTATTCCAAGCATCCGCTGGCATCGGCGGTTCTCAAAGAAGCCCGGCTCCGAAATTTGCCCCTTGATGAAGTCTCCCACGCATCCGAAAAACCCGGACAGGGTCTAAGCGGGCAGGTCGACGGCCATGATGTGGTGGTGACCCATCGCAACAAGCTGGTGAAATCCGATCCGAAAATCGCGGCCCTTCTGCCGGAAACGGCGGCGGGGCTGGAATGCGTGGTGCTGATTGACGGGCAGTATGGCGCGACTTTTCGTTTCCGCGATACCCCGCGGGCCGAGGGCGAAAATTTCGTCGGGCATCTGGGCGCGATCCATCATTTCAAAAAAGTCATGTTGCTGTCGGGCGACCGCGAAAGCGAGGTCAGCTATCTTTCCGACCTGCTTGGCATCCGCGACAGCCTTGCCTCGCAAAGCCCGGAACAGAAAGTCGCCATCGTCCGGGCCGAGGCCGCCAAGGCCCCGACCCTATTCATGGGCGATGGCATCAATGACGCCCCGGCATTGGCGGTCGCCACGGTCGGTATCGCGTTTGGCAAGGAAAGTGCGGTGACCGCCGATGCCGCCGGGGCGGTCATCCCCGAAGCATCGCTTGTGACCGTTGACGAGCTTCTTCACATCAGCATGGCAATGCGCCGCATCCTTTTGCAAAGCGTGATTGGCGGTATGGTTTTGTCCATCCTTGCCATGGGCTTTGCCGCCGCAGGCCACATCACCCCGGTCGCCGGTGCGCTGTTGCAGGAAGGCATTGACGTGATCGCGATCCTCAATGCGCTCAGACTGGCAATCCGGCATGATATTGATGCCGATATTGTCGAGGAAACCAGATTTTGATGGTGCGATGTGCAGCCCGAATGTGACCCGGGCTGCACCTGTTTTCGTGCGGGATCAGGCAGTTCTTTGCCTGCGTTGCGGACGGACAACGAACAGGTAATCAAGCAGCCAGATCACAATCATGGATGCGCCGACCATCGGATAGATGATGCCGCCAATGGCAAGGATCACGGTTACGACCGTAAGGTTGCGGGTATCACGCGGCATCGGCGGGACGCCAAGTGCGCCAGCCGGGCGGCGTTTCCACCACATGACGCCCGCAGATACCGACATGAAAATGATCAGGCCACAGATCACCAGCAACAGGATCTGGTTGGCGATGCCAAATTCCTGTCCCAGATGGACATTGATGCCAAATTCCATGATTTTGCCAAAGGGGCCGTAATCGTCATATCCCATGTCGATCAGCGGTCGCCCGGAATATTGATCAAGGTGAATGACCCGTTGCAGGGACAGATCATCAGGATAGATCGAAGCAGAGTAAACGCCGGTTTCCCCGCGCGGGAGCGAGATGGCATAGCCCGGTGTCAGGCCCATTTCGTTAAAAATCGACACCGCACGATCAATGCCAATCGGGCCCGGAGTGGCGGTTTGTCCATTTCCGCCATCAACCGATTGCGGCAGCGGGATGTTTTCATTGGTCCAGCTGGTTTCGCCAAAGGCCTCGATCATCGGGATGGTTGAAAGCGGCACATCCACCCGCACCCCGGATGGATAGCCATTGGGCGTGCCATTGGCAAATTCGTTGGCATATTTGCCCCAGAAGACCGACCAGAACATGCCGGTTCCAGCCATGAAGATGATGAAAATGCCGATAAAAATACCGGTCACCGCATGGGCATCACGCCACCAGCGACGACGTTTTGGCGTGTCGCGGAGTGTGACAACACCGCCTTTTTGATCGCCACGAGGCCACCACAAATAGGTACCGGTCAGCACCAGCAAGATCGCCCAGCCCGATGCAATTTCAATCACATAGTTCGGGACGGTGCCGAACTCGGCCAGACTGTGGATACGCCGAACCACCCACATCAAAGTGGTGCGATCGGGCATGTGGCCCAAAACATCCCCGCGATAGGGATCGACATAAACCGCCTGCCGTCCGCCGGCATCGGCGGCAATCACGATCTCGCTGCTGCGTGTCGGATCGGCGGGCGGCATCACCTTGACCGGGGTGCCCGGAACGGCAAGAAGGGCCGCGTCGATCTGGGAACTGATCGGAAGGGCTGTATTGCCGGATGCCTCAACAAACTTAAGATCGGCGTGATACCAGTCGTCAATTTCATCGCGATAAATATAGGCCGCGCCGGTGACCGCCATCAGGATCATGAAGGGCAGGATCAAAAGACCGGCATAGAAATGCCAGCGCCAGACAGCGCGATAGAGGCTTGTATTCCCCTGATTTTCAGAGGATCGGGAATTGTTGGTCATGTTTCTTGTCCAGATGCGTGCATTCCCGGTCGAAGCTTTGTCGACCCGGCAAAGGCACTTGAATTTCAGGAAAAGCAGACCGGAAAACGCCGCGACCGATGGATCTGGTCCGATCGGGTGCGTTTTTTCAGGCGTGCTTGGTCACAGGACAGGAAACAGCAGGCGGGGCACGCGGCGACGGGGCAATGGCGCAAAAGCCATGCATTGTCGCGGTGATATGAAGGGCGGTGACGGCGTTGCTAAGCTCGATCGCGGCAAGCTTGGGCAATTCCGGTGCGACGGGCATGCCAAAGGCATAATTGCCCAAACCACACAGTGCACATTCATAACCATCAGGCGTATCGGCATTTTGGGCCGGTTCATCGGGCAGGCCGTCGGCACGGACCAGAATGGTTTTGAAGGTGGAGCCGGTACAAATCACAATCGGAATGCGAACCACGCCATCCATCATGGATGCCAGCGACGCCCCGTTGGCCTTGGCCATCGGAATATGCATGAAGCCGAACATGATGGTATTGGCCAGGAACAGGACGCTGACCAGCGCCAAAAGGCACTGTCTGCAGATCAGGCTGATATGCCAGCAGCGTCGCACGTATCGCGTTCCATCACGGTTTGACCATGATGCTGTTTATGGGGTTTGGGCGCTGCTGTCAAAGGCTTGCAGTCCGGGGGTGGTCGGTTTCTTCGACCGCACGGATGATTTCGGCAATTGCTGTGTTGATCCCGTCTTCGGCCGCAATCCTGCCCGCGAGATGTTGGGCATTGGCGCGATAGGACGGCGTTTGAAGAACGGTCTTGATCCGGTCTGCCAGAATTGCGGCATCGAGTTTTGCGGGCTTTATCGGCTTTGGCGCAACGCCCAGCGTCCAAAGGCGTTTGGCCCAGAATGGTTGGTCGCCAAAAAACGGAATGATGATTGACGGGCGACCGGCGCGAAGGGCCGCCGCACAGGTACCAGCGCCGCCGTGATGAAGAACGATTTTGACCTTGGGAAACAGCCAGTCGTGGGGGACCTCGCGCACCGCAAGGATATTGGATGGCCAGTCAATGTCATCCATACCACCCCAGCCGGTTGCAACAATGGCTGCCAGATCGGGTTTGCCGGTTTGTGCAACGGCATTTGAAATCATTTGTGCCATTGCGGTCGGATCATTGCCATGCATCGATCCAAACCCGATATAAATCAGGTTCTTGTGGCGTTCGACAAAGTCTTGCAACGCGCGATCGGGTATGCCGGTTTGGGGATCGGTATCGAGAAACCAGTACCCCGTGACACGGGCATGTTTCGGCCAGTCGGACGGACGCGGGATCACGGCGTTGCCAAAGGCATGAATGATCCGAAGGGCACCGGACTGGCATGATTTCACGATGTCCAAAGACCTGCCATCAATGCCGTTCTTGCGTCGGGCCGCCCAGCGACAAAATTGCCGACGCAATGTTGCGTTCAACAACCTGTAAACAAGCTTGCCGGTCAGACGGTTATAGCATCGTGCGAACCGGTTTCGCAGACCAGTATCGGGGACGCCCATATGGGGATAATCGCCGGTCGGGATAAAGCACGGGATCAGTTGCGCCATGACCACCGGAATGCCGAAATGATTGGCAATCGGAAATGCGCCAAAGGTCTTGGGATGAAACACAATGACGTCGGGTCTGTTCTGATCAATTGCGCGGAAAATATCATCGATCAGCCCGTCCTGAAGTCGGCGCGCCTTTTTGCCAATCGCAAACAGAGAAATCAGTTTTTGCAACCATGATGCTTTGGGATCGGACGCCCGGCCAAAGTGCGGATCGTCCATAAGCGCGATCAGCGCATCGCCAAGGGCAGCGAATTCAAGATTGTGACCCGTAACAAAACCGGCAAAGCGTTCGGGGGCGGCAAGTGTGACCTGATGCCCGTTTTCGATGAGACCACGGCCAAGGGCGACAAAGGGCTGCACATCACCGCGTGTCCCATAGGTCATCAGCATGACATGCATGATCTATCCTTTTTGCCGTTCGCAAAAGCGGTTCACGGATCAGAAGCCTGACAGACTTTAATACGCAATTCCGGCAGTGAAAAGGCGGTCGGACGGATAATCAGTTTTCGCTGTTCTGCACATTGCCAAGGAAAAGGCGGGTCTGTTCAATCGCTTCGCGCAGGCCAACACGCTGGACTTCGACATCTTCGGGGAAGGCGCCCAGAAGCCGTGATGGCATGCGGTTATCAAGAAGGACAAACACACCGCGATCCTCGGCGCGGCGGACAAGCCGGCCAAAGGCCTGCTTCATGCGCAGGCGTGTGAGCATGTCGTCATAGCGTGCGCCGTGGAAGGCCGATTTGCGCGCACGGTGCAGGATATCGGGGCGCGGCCATGGCACGCGGTCAAACACGATCAGACGGAGGCTGTCACCCGGGACATCGACCCCGTCACGCACCGCATCGGTCCCCAGCAGGCAGGCATCGCGTTCAACCCGGAAAATATCAATCAGGGTCGAAACATCCATGCCGTCAATATGCTGGGCCAGCAATTGCAGGCCCGCATCATCCATCGGCCCGGTCAACCGTTCGTAAATCGCGCGCAAGCGTGAAATCGCGGTAAACAGGCCAAGCGCGCCACCGCCGGATGCCAGAAACAGTTCGCGATAGGCCGCGGCAATGTGGTCCGGGTTATCACGGCCCAGATCATTGACGATGAAAACGCGGGTCTGTTCGCGGTAATTATAGGGGCTTTTCATCGCCGCCCGGATGGCCGGAAGCGGCATGTGCGATGCCCCGGTGCGGTCCTCGGCCACGGCCCAGTCAAAATCTTCGTCCCCGGTGCCATCGCGAAGGGTCGCGGACGTCACCACCATGCCATGCGCGGTGGGGGCCAGTGCCGATGTCAGCGGCAATGTCGGGTCAAGATAATGACGATGCATGCCGACATCAAAGTCCCGGCCGAACTGGCGTTCAATCGCAAACCAGTCGACAAAGGTTGGCGGCGTTTCTTCGACCAGGGATGCCAGCATTTCACGCCAAGCAGCGACCTGCATGATCGCGCGGCGTTCAAGGGACCGGATGGCGGCATCAAGGCGCTGGCGTTCGGCACTGTCAAGTTCATCGGCCTTTTCATCAAGCATATGGGCGATGATCTTGATCAGCGATCTGGCCGGTTTTTCCATGGCTTCAAGTGCGCGGTCAAGGTCGGCCGCACTGGCCAGAACTTCGTTCAAGGCCGGTTTGCAATCGGTTTCAATCGAATAGCCGCGATCCCCATCGGCGGACCGTGCCATCACCTGTGCGCGCACATGGGCCAGAAATACTTCTGCCGGGCCCTTGGCATGTTGCGATCCGTCGTGAATACGGCCAAGCCATCCCTGTTCGGGAAGGCATTGTGCGGCAACGATGACCGCATTGACCGCATCGCGCAATTCATCACGATCATGGATCAGGGTTTCAAGACGCTGCTTAAGACCGCGCGCCCGCGATGATCCTTTTTGCTCGGCCCCAAGCAGCCAGCGGCGCAATTCCTGCCCTTCCTGTCCGGTCAGGTGCGATGAAAATGCCTTGTCGGCGGCATCAAACAGATGGTGTCCTTCGTCAAAGACGTATCGCGTCGGCATCGAACTGTCATCAAGCCCGCCAAGAGCTGCCTGCACCATGACAAGGGCATGGTTGGCGACCACGATTTCAGCCGAACGGGCGCGGCGCACGGTCTTCTCGATAAAGCATTTCGAATAATGCGGGCAGGCGGCATAGATGCATTCGCCGCGCTGATCGGCCAGCGCCCCGGTAAAGCGATTGCCCAGAAGTTCGGTCAGCCAGGCGGGGAAATCCCCACCGACCATATCGCCATCGCGCGTGGTCGATGCCCATCTGGCAATCAGGCCAAGCGGGGTGGCCTGATGGGGTTGCTGGGCCAGCGGGCGCTGGGCTTCTTCGAAGTTCAAAAGACAGAAATAGTTTTCACGCCCTTTACGCACCACGGCCTTAAGGCGCTTGTCCTTGGGATCGTCATAGAGGCGATCCAGTTCCTGATCGATCTGACGTTGCAGGTTGCGGGTATAGGTCGAAATCCACACCGCCCCGTCATTCTTTTGTGCCCAAAGCGATGCCGGTGCGACATAGCCCAGTGTCTTGCCGGTGCCTGTTCCGGCCTCGGCCAGAACGATATTGGGCGCACCATCATGAAGGCGCGGGCCAAAGGCCGAACAGACAGACGATGCATAATCGGCCTGTTGCGGGCGTTCCTCGGCCCCTTCGCCCAGAAGTTCTTTCAGGCGCTTGCGCGCATCCTTGGGATCAACCGGATAGTTGGCGGGCGGCGGTGGCGGGGCATGTTCGGCCCATTCACCAAGCTTTTTCCAGACTTTTAGCCCTTCATACACCGCATAGCGATGTGGGCCATCGCCATCCGCGCCAAGGGCGGCCAGAACCGAAACGCCCCACGGCCAATGCCCGCGTGCCATCGGCCACGCGATGGATAGGGCCGGGCCGCGTTTGTTACGGTGAAGGGTGGCAAGTTCCTGCAAAAGCCGTTTCATGGCTTCCGCCAGGGCCTCGGCCTGACCGATCAGGTCATCGGCGGGCTTTTGCCCGGTGGCAAGCGCAATACCGCGCGGGGTCGGCACGCAAAACTGTGCGGGGCGGACAAAGGCAAACAGTTCGAGCAAATCATGTGCGGCAAACGGATCAATTTTCAAACGCCGCGCACAGGCCGGGGTATGGACCAGAATGGGCCGCGTTGCGCGTGCCCGCTTGGCCGCCGCACCGTGCGGCAGTTCCTCGATCTCGCCATCGGGCGACAGAAACACAGCATGACGCAATCCAACGACCATGACAGGTGCATTGGGCGGCATGAAACGCGGCTGGGCTTCTTCGGAACGATCATCGAACATTTGGGGCACTATAAGGGCGCACGTGCAGTGGCGCTACCGGGGAAACAGATTTTTGTTTTCAAAATCCGAGCATCATTCGAGGTTGGTAATGTTTGACGCCTGTATCAGGAACGGAGAAAAACAGGAAGCCTTGATAATCAAGACAGGAAGGCCCGGGACAGGTCTAGGTTCGTTGATAAAAAATGGCCGGCAAAAATGTTTGCCGGCCATTGTGGACGTCCTTCGGATCTGGTTGCCTGAAAGGAGCGCCAGCTATCGGATTAGCGATGGCAGGGCCAAAGTGATGAACGGAACATAGGTCACGAGCATCAGGATAACCAACTGTACCAAGAGCATTGGCCACAGAGCCGTTGTAATGCGCTCGATTGAAAGTTTGCTGGTTGCTGCTGCCACAAACAGAGAATAGCCAAAGGGTGGGGTAGCCATGCCGATGGCAAGGTTGATTACAACGATTGCACCGAGATGGGTCGGGTCCAGTCCGATATGTACGCCAATTGCCTGCAGAATTCCGCCCAGAATGATCATGGCCGCAATATTGTCCATGATAGCACCGACAAAGAGCAGGAACAGGTTAAGCAAAAGCAGGATCACATACGGATTTGACGAAACCGACAAGATTCCGTTGGCAATCGTGGCAGGGAGCTGTTCGATGGCAACCAGCCAGCCGAATGCCGAAGCAACTGCAATAATGAAACAGACAACCGTGGCTGTTTTCATTGATTTTAAAGTGATGGCGTAAAGTTCGCTTATGCGCAGTTCGCGATGGACAAAAAGACCGATCACAAGCGCGTAGGTGACGCCGACGGCTGCTGCTTCGGTCGGAGTGAAGATGCCGCCATAGATGCCGCCAAGAATGAAGACTGGTGCCAGAAGCGCCCATTTGCCATCATTAATCGCGGCGATCAGTTCAGATTTGGTGGAGCGGGAGGTTTCCGCAGAAATACCCTGACGACGTGCGGAGAAATAGCACAGTATCATCAGGCCTCCGGCAATCATTGCACCTGGAATGATTCCTGCGAGAAAAAGTTGGCTGATGGATTCTTCGGCGACAACACCCCAGATAATCATCGGAATGGATGGTGGGATCATCTGGCCGATCGGGCCTGCGGCGGCGGCCAATGCCGCGGCAAATGGTTTTTTCCAGCCGCGCTTTTCCATTTCCGGGATCATGATGCCGCCGATTGCGGCGGTGGTGGCGGGGGCGGACCCTGAAATGGCGGCAAAGAAAGTTGCCGCGAGTACCGTGACCATGCCAAGTCCGCCGGTGACATGTTGTACGAGCGTCTGGCAAATGCGCACCAGGCGTTTGGACAGGCCGCCATGCATCATCAGATCGCCGGCAAGAATGAAGCCCGGAATGGCGAGAAGAGAAATAACATTGGTGCCCGAAAGAACACGCTGGGCAAGGATCATTTGCGGGAAATCTGCGACATAAAGGGTCGCGACCGACGCGAGGCCGATACAAAAGACAATCGGGATGCCAGTCAGGAGGCCGCCAATAAAGACAGCGAGCAACGTGATTGCAGCAACGCTCATGGGGGGAACTCCTATTCGGTCCGTGGTGAAATCAGTCGACAGAATGCGTGAATACAGCCAAGCGCGCCACAAACCGGCGCAGCAAGGTTGACCCATCCCATTGACAAGCGTAGCGCAGGGGTCACCTGTCCGATTGTCGATTGCAGATACTGGGTCCCGGCAATCGCAAAAATGATGAAGAAGGCAAAAATTCCAATGCTGATAACACGTTGCCAAAGCGAGCGAAGTGGTTCGGGCAATGCGTTTGCAAGGAAATCAAGGCTGACATGAGAGCCGTCGCGCAATACCGAGGTGGCAGCAAGAAGAATGCACCAGGTAAAGCAGAAAAGGGCCAGCTCTTCGGTCCAGATAAAGGTTGCGCCCAGCACGTAACGGGAAAAAACCTGCAGAACGAGTGCCAACATCATGATGGTAGCCAGAATAACTACCAGAAGGTTGGTTGCGCGGGCTATTTGGTTTGCGAATTTGTCAAAGAAACGCGACATATTGGTTCGTCCGGCTATGGGAAACTGCCCGGCACGAATGCCGGGCATGAGGGGTTGGTCGCTTACTTGAGTTGGGTAAGTGCCTTGTCCATCAAGTCTTCGCCAATCGACGATTTGAAGGTCTCGTAAACTGGCATAACCTGTTCGCGGAACTGGGCAGGGTTCTTTACCTCGTTGATTTCCATACCTGCCTCTTTCAGGCTTTCAACAAGTTCAGCCGAGTTCTTGGCAACTTCCTTGCGTTGGTCGGCAATGGCTTTCTTTGCGGCTTCGTGTACGGCCTGCTTTTGGGTGTCAGAAAGGCCGTTGTAGAATTTCTGCGATACCAGAAGACCCAGTGCAGAATAGGTGTGCTTGGTCAAAGACAGATATTTCGTGACATCGGCGTATTTGTTGGCCCAGATCACCGCAAGCGGAATTTCGAGACCATCAATGGTGCCCTGCTGGGTGGCGGTATAGGTTTCGCCCCATGCCAGCGGAATGGCGTTGCCGCCAAGAGACTGGAACATATCAATGAACACGCGGTTTTGCATGACGCGATACTTGACGCCTTCGACGTCTGACGGTTGTGTGACCGGGCGCACGTTGTTGATCATGTTGCGGAAGCCGCCTTCGGAAAAGCCAAGGCCAACGATCCCGTTCTGGCTGAGGCGCCCCATCAGGTCCTGCCCGATTTCGCCGTCAAGGAAGGTGTGGGCCTGTTCTTCGGAGCCAAACATGAAAGGCATGTCAATGAGCTGGAAGCCGGGCTGAATGTTGGCGATTGCAGCATTGGTGATGACGGCCGCGTCAAGGATGCCGAAATTCATGGCTTCTAGCATTTCACGCTCGTCGCCGAGCTGGTTGTTGGGGAAGTATTGAGTCTTAACCTCTTCACCCAATGCACCTGACAATTCCTTGACAAAATTGCGTACTGTGATTGCGTACGGGTCTTTTTCACCATCAGATGTCGTCCAGCCGACCCGCATTTCCAAGGCAGAGGCAGCGCTCGACATCATGGAGATCGCCATGGTGGCAGCGAGGGCGGTTTGACCAATTTTTTTCAAGAACATTCCTGTTCCTCCCTATTTATGAGGTTTTTTTACGATGTGAGAGAGTTAGTCCGAAAAACCGTAAAGTTTTGCCGGGTTGTCGACCAAGATGCGGTTTCTGGTTTCGCTGTTGGGGCACCAGTCATCAAGTAAATCAAGCAAGCTGCCGTCATTTGGCATTTTGGTGTTTACGTAAGGGTGCGGCCAGTCCGTGGCCCAAACGATACGATCAGGGTTGGTCCTGATGATTTCACGGGCAATCGGGGCAACGTCGTTGTAGGGGGTATCATTTTCAGAAGTGATCCGGTAGGCACCGGAAATCTTCGCCCAGGATTTTCCATCAGCGATCAGAGACAGCATTTCCCGGAAACCCGGGTGGTTGATGCCCGCCGATGTCGGCATGTGGCCCATGTGATCAAATACGGTTTCAATCGGCAGAGAACCGAGCGTGTCCCGGATATCTGAGAATTCCGAGACGTCAATCAACAGTTGCAGGTGCCATTTGAAAGGGGCAATTTTTTCAGCCAGTCGGCGCACGTCCGAAACTTCGATGCCGCTGCGGAACAACAGATTGATGCGCACACCGCGCGCACCGGCTTCGTGCATCTGTTCAAGTTCTTTTTCGGTGACGTCCTCGTCCACGACAACCACGGCGCGGAAGTTATCCCCCGCCGCACGCACAGCATCGAGCGTCGCACGGTTATCGGTGCCATAGACGCTTGGCTGTACGATCACCGCACGTTGCAGGCCAAGAACGCCCATCATTTTCTGATAGGAGCCTAGGCTTGCCTCTGGCGGGGTATAGGTGCGTGGCATCGTCAGTGGATACGTTGCCTGAGGGCCAAATATATGTGCGTGGCAGTCACAGGCACCCTGCGGTGGTGTGAAACGTGGGGCGATAGGGTTCGGATCTGCGGCGTCACAAACAGGGATAAGATTCTCACCGACCTGAGTCATCCGTGTTTCCTCCCAGCCTTGAAGGCCTCGAAGTCCCAGGCGGTCGGCAGAACGCAGAACATGTTGCCAGGCTGCGCGACGCGCTTTATCCGGGTCGCCGACCCGGATTGCAGTCGAAATATTCTCATACTCAGTAATCAACCTTTGTTTTCCGACTTCATCGAGCGGCTTATGCCGGTTGCTTGCTGCGAGACTTTCACTGATCCGGTGACTGAGGAACTGAATGAAGTCACGAAAATGCGAGTTGCCGGTTGCCGCTGCGAGAACCCGGTGAAATTCCGTTTGCTCGTTGACTGCCTGACCGCCGTGGCGGAGTTCGATGCGCAAGTTTTCGAGCGCCTGATCGATCAGTTCCATTTGTGCCCTTGTCCGGCGGCGAGCGGCCATCGCAGCAGCCCCCACTTCCATCTCAAGGCGTATTTCAAGGATCTGTCGCAGGCTTTCAATTGACTCCAGATCGGAGGTTTCAATTCGGAATGACTGCCGGGCCGGGTTTTCCGAAACAAAAACGCCCACACCCTGACGGGTTGTTACCAAGCCTGCTTCGCGCAGTTTGGCAATTGCTTCGCGCACAGCACTTCGCCCGACACCAAGTTCGGCGCAAAGGGTCATTTCTGTTGGCAACTGATCGCCTGCACTCAGATTGCCAGACGAGATCATCTCCGAGATCTGTTCAGCGACCTCATCCGAGCGACGGCGCGGTTTGCCCAAGGAAT
Source organism: Thalassospira sp. GO-4 (assembly GCF_023588965.1). NCBI lineage: Bacteria > Pseudomonadati > Pseudomonadota > Alphaproteobacteria > Rhodospirillales > Thalassospiraceae > Thalassospira > Thalassospira sp. GO-4. The sequence goes on along the minus strand of NZ_CP097807.1, from coordinate 1,729,949 downwards.
GGAATTGCATGTGCGTATTGCTGTTCGATTTTGACACGATTTTACCCTGTGATATTTAATCCTATAATCTGATGTCAGTCATCAGACAAGTTGTTTTGTCTCATATGAATGCCGGCTCATTTTGAGCGTTTACTAAGATCAAATTTAAAATTTTCTCATTTGCTATCAAACTGTTATGTGAATTTAACTTGCTTCTCTAATGCTGGATTCTGACAGTGGTGCTGTAGGGCAATGATACTTTTTTGATGAAGTTGTTTGCAAAAGTACCGCTAAAAGGTGGCAAACAAGTAAGCAAAAGCCTATTTTTATTTCGGGAGTCGCAACGGATCATTTGACTTGGCTGCATGGATCAAAAATCAGCATTTCTGGCGCGACGACGCATTGCCGTTTGTCGAGCTTCGGCGTGTGGCGGACGGGCGGGCGGTTTGTTACGAGCGTCACAGCCACGATACCTTTTCCATCGGCACGGTGAATGGTGGTCACAGCACCTATTGGAACCGGGGCAAAACCCATGAAACGCAGGCGGGATCAGTGGTTATTCTGAACCCCGAGGATTTGCATGGCTGCAACCCGGTCAAGGGGGCGGACTGGTGCTATGACATGCTGTTTGTCGATCCCGACTGGCTTTTGGGTCTGCAGGTTGAAATCGATGCCGATGCGGCCGGCAAGTTTGCGATGTTTTCCGATACGCTAAGCCATGATCCCCATCTTTATGGCGGGTTGCTTGATCTGGCCGATACGCTGGTCAATGCGGATATTGATATTCTTGGCAAGGAAACGGCACTGGTGTCGTTCTTTGGCGATCTGCATGTGCGGCTGAACCGGCGCGGGGTGCTGGACGGGACGGGCGGGTCGGTGCATGACCGCAAAATGATCCGGGTCGGCGATTATATCCAGACCCATTATGCCGAAACCATCAGTCTGGACGATCTTGCAGTACTGGCGGGCTATTCGCGGTCCTATCTGGTGCGGGCGTTTAAAAAGACCTTTGGCATGACGCCCTATGCCTATCTGATCAATTGCCGGGTGCAGCGCGCCCGGCATGCGCTCAGGCGCGGGGAAAAGATCGTTGATGTCGCGCTTGAAACCGGCTTTGCCGATCAGGCGCATTTTCAACGCATGTTCAAACGCCTGATGGCAACCACACCACGCCAATATGCGCGCGTGCAGGCCGCCTGATTTTCCCTGATCTTCCGCCGCAATGACCCGTTGACGCGACACCCGGTCAAGCCCGGTGCGCGTTTGTGTGTTCGTGTGTAATCCGTTGTGGCCCGGTGGTCCCGGATGAGGCCGGGGTCGGCGCGGATGCGGTCAGGGTTGGATTCAGTATGTGATTTGTTTTGATTTAAATCTCATTGATCTTAATCAACCAAAACGTGTTTCATTTTAGTTATTCTATTTTAAAGAAGGGGCGAGCAGATAAATCGGGCGCGGCTTTTGGCATGGATCGGGGTGCCAAAACCAGCCGCGCCGAAAAGGAGACCGTTTGGAATGATTTCCTGTGTCAGGGCCGGTTTTGGTCTTCAGTCCTTATTGCTGGTGGTTGCAACAATCAGCATTTTTGCTGGCCCGTCGCGGCATGCCATGGCCGAGCGGGTTTTTGCCCTGATCACCAAGAATGTCGGTGATCCCAATTTCATCGAGGCCTGGCGCGGATGCAATGATGCTGCGCGCATCAAGGGGGATCGGTGTGTGCATCTGGGCGGCGACAATCTGGGATATTTCAGGGCCCAGAACCGCGCGATCGAAGATGCGGTTGGCGAAGGTTATAGCGGGGTTGCCATTTCGGTCACCAAATCGGAATTCATTGCTGAAAACGGGCTGCCCAAGCTGATTGAAACCGGTGTGCCGGTCATTACGTTTGATTCCGATCTGATTGCGCCGTTTCACCATCTCAGACAGGCGTTTATCGGTGTGGAAAACCATCTGATCGGGCGGATGCTTGCCCGTGAATTGCAAAGCCGCCTGCCATTTGGCGGGAATGTCTGTTTGATGAGTGCCGGGCCTTATGACCCCAATCTGAATGAACGGATCAACGGGTTTCGAAGCGAAATCAGAAAGACGTCCGATCTGGGCAGTCAGCCGCCGTTAAATGGCAGTGGCGGCTGGTTCGAAAGCCCGCGCTGTCCGTGGTTCAACAAGGACAATCTTGATCTGGCAATGACGCAGTTCCGCCAAAGCATGCTGGATGACAGGCTTGATGCCTTTATCACGGTCGGATCATGGCCGTTGCATGATCCACAGCGATATGTGCAGACCTTTCGCAATTTGCCGGCAGACGCACGCCAGAACCGGCCGTTGATCCTGATTGGCGGGACAGGCGCGCCAACACCCGAACATGTGTCGATCCTGCGCGACGAAATGGTCGACGGGCTGGTGGCGATTGATTTCTATAACCTTGGCAATGTTGTCTATCACTATCTGGTGTCACTAACCCAGGACAAGGTGCTGGGCGATCTGCCGATTGTTCAGCCGCACTTTATCGGGGAGGATGCCTACAGCAACAAGGACGACACCCAGTAGCCGCACGGTCGGCTTATAGTGTCAGATAGATCGCACTTGCCGCCAGCAGGGCCGCCATGATGCGGTTAAAAATGCGGATGCGGGCGGGATCCCCCAAAAAGCGTGACAAAAACGCACCGGCATAGGCCCAGCAGGCAACAGAAGCAAAACAGATCACGAAATAGATCGCGGTAAATTCCCAGATCAGGGTCGGCGCGCCGGACGCGGCATAGGCGCCCATCCCGGCGATTGATGCCAGCCACGCCTTGGGGTTAAGCCATTGCATCACCGCACCGGTCATGACCGACGGGCCCGTGCCGGCATCGGATTTTCCCAACTCGCCATTTGATGAAAACAGCTTCCAGGCCATGAACAGCAAGAAGGCAACACCGGCCCACTGAATGATCGTGGTCAGCTGCGGAAAGGTTTCAAGCAACTGATGCAGGCCAAGCCCGATCAAAAGCAGCAAAAGGCAAAAGCCCGCCGTCGCCCCGAAGACAAGACGAAGCGAAGGGCGAAACCCGTATTGGACGCCGGAACTCAGCACCAGAATATTGACCGGGCCCGGCGTGATCGAGGCGGCGAGCGCGAAACTTGCCATGGAAAGATAAAGGCTGAGGGTGGCGGTCATCGGATGTTTCCTGCTGGCTGGTGTCCGCTTTGTGGGGCCGGAGCGGTTAAATCGTTGCAGGCAGAATGAGGCCGTTTTGCCGTGATTTATTGAACGATATTGCCCTGTCGGGAATTTTGCCCCGGCGGATGCCGTGCCCAAGCGGATTGCCAGTGCCTATTGCTCATGCGGATTTCTCAAACCGGTGACCCCAGCCGATGGTCCGCATCAATGCAGGGTATGAGGTGATGGCATTATGACAGCATCGATGCCAGTGCCGATGCCCCGCCGGCAATCATGGCATAGCGCGCGGCCTTGCCAATGGTGACCAGGATCAGAAACGGGATGAAACGGACCCGCATCACCCCGGCAAACAGGGTCAGCGGATCGCCAATGATCGGAAGCCAGGCCAGAAGCAGTGACCACAGCCCGTATTTCGAAAACCATCGTGCCGCACGATCAAGTGCCGCGCCCGATACCGGGAACCAGCGACGATCGCGAAACCGGTCGATATAAAGGCCAAGCGCCCAGTTGATGATCGATCCGATGACATTGCCCGCAGTCGCAATCATGACAAGCAGCCAGACCGCGTGATCCCCCTTGGCAACAAGGGCGCCCAGTGCCGCCTCGGACGTGCCGGGCAGGATGGTGGCCGAGGTCAGGGCAGAAAAGAATAACCCGGCAAAAAGGGCGATATCGGTTGTCATCGCACCGGATTAGCCTGCTTTTGCACCGCGGTCCAGCATCGAAGACATAAAAAAGCCCGGCGCATTGACGCCGGGCTTTGGTCGGTCCACCCCCAGAAGCGATAATCTGAAAAACAGATTATGCCGCAGGACCGATAGCGCGATCATTTGGTGCCAGCTGAACCCCATAACGGATGGCCGCGATCAGGCTTTCGTAACGGGCAATGCCCTTGCCGGCGATGTCGAATGCGGTGCCGTGATCGACCGACGTGCGGATAATTCCGCCCTTAAGACCGACGGTGATATTCACACCTTCGTCAATCGACTGCACCTTGACCGGGCCGTGGCCCTGATCGTGATAGCAGGCCACCACGACGTCAAAATCACCGCGTGTCGCACGGTAAAACAGGGTATCGGCCGGAAGCGGGCCCTGAACATCAATGCCTTCCTTTTGGGCGCGTTCGATGCCGGGGATGAGTTTTTCCTCTTCCTCGCCCTCGCCAAACAGGCCGTTTTCACCGGCATGCGGGTTGATGCCGCAAACGGCAATACGCGGCGATGTCTGACCGGCCTTTGACAGGGTGTCATGGGCCAGCCGGATCACCTGATAGGTCCGTTCCGGGTTGATGCGGCGGATGGCTTCGATCAGACCAACATGGGTGGTCAGATGAATGACCTTCATCTTTGGGGTCGCCAGCATCATCGAATAGCTTTCGGTCCCGGTCAGTTCCGCCAGGATTTCGGTATGGCCGGGGAAGATATGGCCACCGGCATGCAGGGCTTCCTTGTTGAGCGGAGCGGTGACAATTGCTGCCACGCGCTCTGCCTTGGCCATATCGATGGCGGCACTCAGATATTCAAAGGCGGCATGACCGGCCTTGGCATTGACGTCGCCAAACGGAAGATCGGCAAGATCAAAGCCCGGATCGGCACAAAGAACGGTGCCCATTTCCGGTTCTTGCGGAACCGGATCGGTTGGCAGGAACGTCTTGATGTCGAATTTTGCACCGACGATATCGCGGGCGACGGCCAGTTTGCCTGCATCGCCAATAACGATCGGGCGGGCCATTTCGTAAGTTTGCGGATCGGCAACGGTGCGTGCAACGATTTCCGGACCTACACCGCAAACATCGCCCATGGTGATTGCTACGATCGGTTTCATGTTTTTACCTTCTTTTATCTGCGTGCCGGGTGATCAGGCGGTGGTTTCGCCCGACCCGGTTGTGGTTTCTGCCTGCTGGTCGGTCATCCCGGTCAAGTCGGTGCGGCGAACAAGGAACGAGATATAGATTGGCAGCAAAATGGCCGTTGTCACGGTCGATGCCGCGACCTGAACGGTTGCAAGGTCGGCCAGCTGACCAAACAGCGGGTTGGCCGCCGCAATCGCCATCGGCGTGGCAACAGCGTTACCGGCAGTCGATCCTTCGGACGCGCCGACAATCGGGTTCCATTTCATGACACGGAACACGATATAGCCCGCAGTACCGGTGACAAAGACCGTCAGGATACCGATCAGAATGCCGGCAAGGCCGCCTTCGATGATGGCCTGGAAATTGATGCCCATGCCAAGCGCAAAGGCAAAGAACGGGATCAGCATGTCGCTGCCCTTGGCAAGGAATGCGCGCAGTTCATGATCAAGGTTGCCAAGCACCATGCCAACAACAATCGGCAGCAACACGGCAACAAACGAAATGATCGAGAAGAAGCCTTCGACAAAGCCCATCGCACCAAAGACCGTCAGCGCGATCATGGTCAGGAAAGGACCGTCATTCAGCGCAAGGATCGAATAGGCAGCCTTGTCATCGGCGCGTCCGTACTGACCGACAATCGCGACATAAAGTCCGCCGTTCGAGTTGGTCATTGCCGCGATGATGGCAATCGGCACCATGCCAAAGAACAGACCGCCACTATCGGCCATGGCATAGGCCAGAAGACCGACCGCAGCACCGGCAATCCATTTGACAACCAGAAGGGTCGCGCCCTTGGCCGCCGCCGTTCCGACATTTGACAGGGTGATCTGTGCACCGGCACAGAGCAGGAAAAGTGCGATCAGTGCGCCCGCGCTATTGACGAAAAGGGCTTCGGTGAAATTGCCGATGCGCAGCAGGTCCGGCGCAAAGGTATTGATGGTCGCGCCAAGCAAAAGCGGGACAATCATCATGCCGCCAGGAATGCGTTCGAGTGTGTGTTTGATTTTCATGGGTTCCTCCCGAAGGACCGCTGTGGGGAAATTAATTTCCCGATTGATTTTGATTGATCGTGGGAGAAATTGACACTAAATGGAATTTATTGGAAGAAAATATTCATAAAAATATCCAAAATTTGTATCCGTTGGGTGATTTTGGAAGATATTGGCTCGTCTTGGCGTGCGGAGATGTGCTAACACAAAGAAAAAACCAAGGAGGCGTTCATGTTGCCAGCCAAGCGACGTGCCAGAATTATCGAATTCCTGCGCCGGGAGGAAATGGCGTCACTCAAGGAACTGGCCGAACGGCTGGACATGTCGGTGTCCACGATCCGGCGCGATGTGGAATATCTGTGTTCCACCGGGCATCTGACACGCACCCATGGCGGGGCGATGATGAATGTCAGCGACCGCAAGGGGTTCGAACCCGAAGCCGCGATTTCATCCGAACTGGAAAGGGATGCCAAGAACCGCATCGGCCAACGCGCGGCTGCACTTATTCAGCCCGGTCAGACCGTTTTGGTAGATAGTGGAACAACCACCCTTGCCGCGGCACATGCCATGGTCGAACGCGATGTGCCTTTCACCGCCTTTACGAACGATCTTTCGATCGCGTCGGTTTTTTCCCAAAGCAACACGATCAATACCTTTGTCGCGGGTGGGAATGTGCGCCCCGGGTCATCGACATTGCTGGGGGCGTCGGCCGTGCGCATGATCGAACAGCTTCGCGCCGATGTCGCGATCATCGGGGCCCACGCGGTTTCAAACGATGGTCTTTCCGACAGTTCAATCGAGCTGTGCGAAGTCAAACGCGCAATCATTTCGGCGGCGGAATTCGTGGTTCTGCTGGTCGACAGCAGCAAGTTTTTCAGCCGCAGCTTCAGTCTGTTTGGCGGTCTTGAGGAAATCGGACTGATCATTACCGATGACCGGATCAGCCCGGACATGCTCAAGGAACTGAAACAAAGAAACATACCGGTCGAAACGGTATCACAAGAGGTGCCCAATGAGTGACGTGCGTATTCTGGCCGATGATTTGACCGGTGCACTTGATGCCGCTGCCCCGTTTGCATCGCCTGATGCGCCGGTGCGCCTGATTTTGTCGGATGGCGGAATGCTTGGCGCCAAGGTGACGATCAGCAGCGAAAGCCGCGATCTGCCCGAAGATCAAAGCCGGGCCGCGGTCGGGCGAGCCTTTCAGTTGCTTGGCGATGGCGGGGATAATGTGAACCGCACGGGTCAGGATCGGGCCCTGTGGTTTAAAAAGGTCGACAGTGTCCTGCGCGGCAATTCGATCCTGGAAACCATCGAGATGATGCGATGCGGGGCGTTTTCGACCTGTATCTTTGCGCCGGCCTTTCCCGAAATGGGACGCCGGACACGCGATGGCATGCATGAAGTACGGTCCGGCAATGACTGGGAACCGGCATCGGTCCATGATTTGCGCCAGGCGTTTGCCGATTTCGGTGCCGATGCACAGATATTTTCACCCGGGAACCCGGTCAAGGGCGTTGTGATCGGCAATGCGGTGACGCAATCAGATCTTGATGTGCTGGTGGCGCGCTGTCGCGATGTGCCCGACATCCTTTGGGCGGGAAGTCGCGGACTTGCACAGGCACTGACCCCGGAATTCACAAGCCGCCCGCAACCGCGGTTATCCGTCATTGTGGCGGGTACGGCCCATCCGGTGACCCGAAAACAGATTGCAAATGCCGTGCGTCACGGTCTTGGATCCGCCGCGAACGGGCCGGTCCTGCTTGATCCGGTGCCGACGGCAAAAAACGCCGAGGAAACAGTCGCCGCACTGATGGAAGAAGTCCCGAAACTTTCGGTGCATCCGGGAACCGGGCTTATGGTGATTGGCGGGGATACATTGTCGGCCATTCTTGCGGCCAGCGGCGCACAATCAATGGAATGTTTTGGCGAAGTCGGACCGGGATTGCCGGTGTCGCGCATTCTGGGCGGGCAGTTTGACGGTGTCGATATCGTGACGAAATCCGGTGGATTTGGCGACGAAGCATTGATCGAACGCATGATTGCCTGAGCGCGCCATAAAAAAGGCCCGGTGCGGGGGACACCGGGCCTTGCAACGCCGATCAGCTTTCGGGGGGAGTGCCGATCAGCAGGGGGGAGCCTTGTGATCAGGCAATGACCGATTTGACATCGACATTGCCGCGCGTTGCATTCGAATACGGGCAGATCTTGTGGGCTTCTTCGACCAGTTTTTCAGCCTCGGCCTTATCAAGGCCCGGAAGCGAGACGGTCAGGGTGACGGCAAGGCCAAAGCCGCCGGCCGAACGCGGACCGATCCCGACATCGGCGGTTACCGAAACATCGGCCGGGATTTTCGGGCCGCCCTGAGAAGATACGAATTTCATCGCACCGATGAAGCAGGCCGAGTACCCCATGGCAAACAGCTGTTCGGGGTTGTTGCCGTCGCCACCCGCACCGCCAAGTTCCTTGGGTGTGGTCAGCTTGACATCAAGCGAGCCATCAGCCGTTTTGGCGCGACCATCGCGGCCACCGGTTGCAGAAGCTTGTGCGGTGTATTTGACATCTACAGACATGGTTTTCATCCTTTGTTTGAACCGTATTTCAGTTCTGGTTGACGACCCGGCTGTCCATCGCATCTTCTTGCATATGTCGCCGGGGGTGGGCAGGCGCAACCGCGCCTACCCGAAAGAGAGTGTGAAGGTTTCGTGTCAGACCGGGTGATCAGTTGCCATGAAGGGCCGTGTGCAGGTATTGGGCTGCCTGGGCAATCGCGCCTTTGGCGGCTGGTGTATCGGCAAGGGCATTAAGCATGACAAAATCATGGATCGTTCCGTTATATCGGGTGACCGTGACATCGACGCCAGCCTGGGACAGTTTGCGGGCATAGGCTTCGCCTTCGTCACGCAGCACGTCATTTTCAGCGGTAATCACAAGAGCAGGTGCCTGTCCGGAAAGCTGTTCGGTGCTGGCATGGATCGGTGTTATTTTCGGGTCTTTACGATCAACGCCTTCGGGCAGGTACTGGTTCCAGAACCATTCCATTGCCGGCTTGGTCAACCATGGGCCATTGGCAAAGGCACGATAGGAGCCATTGTCAAAATCGGCATCGGTCACCGGATAGAACAGGACCTGGGCGGTGATGGCCGGACCTTTGCGTTCCTGGGCCAGAAGCGAGACCACAGCGGTCATGTTGCCCCCGACACTGTCACCGGCAATCGCAAGGCGGGTCGGGTCGATATTAAGCTGTTCACCATGTTCGGCGACATATTTGGTCACGGCGTAATCCTGTTCGATGGCGATCGGATAACGCTGTTCGGGTGAACGTTCGTAATCGACAAAGACAAGGGCGGCATTGGCGCGCACGGCCAGTTCCCGAACCAGGCGGTCATGGGTGCCGGTATCGCCCATTACCCAGCCAGCGCCGTGGAAATAGACAATCGCAGGCAGGCGATCCTGATTTCCGGCCGGGCGGATGATGCGGACTTTTGTCTGGCCGGTCGGACCGACGCCAAAGACGGTATCGGTAATATCGACGGCCGGTTTGGCAATTTTGCCGGACTGGGCACCGGACAGAACATTGCGGGCCTCGGTCGGGGTCAGGGTATAGATCGCCGGGCCGCCCGATGCTTCCAGGGCATTGATGAAGTTCCGGGTGGTCGGTTCAAGAACCGGTTCAGCAAAAGCAGCAGAAGAGGCAATCGCGGTCGAAAAGGCCAGTGCGGCAGATACTGCGGCGGTGGCAATTCTTGATTTCAATGGGCTCATGGGTCTGTTCCTTTGATCGGCCCGGTAGCGGGCGCTGTGTGTCTGTGTGGAATTATGTATCGCACACAATTTAATCGCGCACGATATAAAAATTGAAATAGCAGGCATGCAAATTAATCTCTTGTAATTAAATCGTGCGCGATGTAAATTATCGGGCTTTGTGTTTCACGCCGATCCGGATTGCGCCGAAGGTTTCGTGAAGCAGACAGCAGAAAGCTTAAGAAAAAAGCAGAAAAACCCGCAGGACACCGGCAAGAAAGCCGAAGGTGATCCTGTGATGTCGCCCGAATGCCGGGCCGCGGGTTTGACCATAACCGCTGCCCGATATATGTCAGGGCACCATATATATAGATGTCAGGACACCGTGTGGTGATCTGACAAAGACGCGATGCCCGCCAGTTTCAGACAGGATGAACCGATGAAAGACACGTCCAAGGAAGACTTTTTGCAGCTTGAAAAGTTTCTGTGCTTTTCGGTTTATTCGGCAAGCCATGCCTTTAACCGGATCTATAAGCCGCTGCTTGACCAGATTGGCCTGACCTATCCGCAATATCTGGTGATGGTCAGCCTGTGGCAGGAAGACGACCAGTCGGTTCGCAGCATCGGTGAAAAGATGTATCTGGAATCCAGCACCCTGACACCGTTGCTTAAGCGGCTCGAAGCCAATGGTCTGGTCATGCGCAACCGTGATCCCAATGACGAACGGTCTGTGCGCATCCGCCTGACAGAACAAGGCAAGGCATTGCGCGAAAAGGCCGAGGAAATTCCGACCTGCATTCTTGAGGCCACCGGCCTTGATATCGAAACTGCCAAGCGCCTTAATCGCGACTTGCGGGCATTGCGCGATCAGATCGAAAAACCGCGCCGCGCCTGATCATCTGGTCTGCGCAAGTGTCGGCACACCAAAACGGGGCGGTCATATGGCCGCCCCGTTTCACCACCACTCCCAATTCATTTTATGATTATGCAGCCTGTTTGTTGTGTGTGGTGAGTGTATCGATATGGGCGCGCATCACCGCAAGATGGTCACCATCAAGCGGGAATTGCAGGATGCTGTGTCCGTCTTCATGGCGGGCAACACGGGCATTGATCGGCTGATTGATGCCATCAATCACCAGTTCGACCACTTCGCCCGGGCGCAGATCCGGTGACGGCGAAATCCGGACATGGGCACAGGAAATTTCCGACAGGGTGATGTTCATCGCCTGTTCGCCAAACGTGATCCTGCCGCCGACATTAATGTCATGGACGCTGTAGGTATCGTCATGAATGTCGGAATTCTGTACCGCAGCCAGGAAAATATCGACCTCGCGGCTCAGAAGGGCGGCTTCTTTGGCGGTGGTTTCCGCAACGGTGTGGACTTCGGATGCATTGCCGCTGACATCTTCGACCTGACCGCGGATTTCACCCATATTGCCGGCCACCCGTGTCGCGCTTTCCGATACAAAGGTCACGTTGCGCGAAATTTCGCGGGTTGCGGCATTTTGCTGTTCGACGGCCCCGGCGATCCCGGTGACATATTCGTCGATGCTTTCGATCACGGCGGCAACATCGTCAATCGCACGGGCCGAACGGTCGGCGACTTCCTGAATGCGGGTGATGCGCTGGGCGATTTCATCTGTGGCGTTTGATGTTTGCTTGGCAAGGGTTTTGACCTCGCCTGCGACCACGGCAAAGCCTTTGCCCATTTCACCGGCACGGGCGGCTTCGATGGTGGCGTTGAGTGACAGCATGCTGGTCTGTTGCGCGATCGAGGTGATCAGGCTGACCACTTCGCCGATTTCGCTTGCCACTTCCTGAAGGTTTTTCATTTCTTCGCGCGAGACTTCGGAATGGCGCACGGCATCACGCGACACATCGGTAAAGTTCGAAACATGGTTCGAAATTTCTTCGATCGATGCCACCATTTCCTCGACCGCGGAACTTAGCGAACTTGCATTGCCCGATGATTGTTCGGCTTCGGTGGCGACCGTCAGGGCCAGGTCATAGGTCCGGCCCGAATTGTCACGCACACCACTTGCACGGTTTACCATGCTTTCGGAACTGTTGAGGATACGGCCGAAAACCGCCCCGATCGAGGATCCGAACACGTTGACCAGATGGTTGCGTTCATCCTGGCGGCGCATTTGAAGGGCATCGATTTTCTTTTGTTCTTCTTCAAGTTTGCGGGCGCGGATCATGTTGGCCTGGAAAACTTTCATCGCATCGCCGATATCGGCAACCTCGTCGCGATACTTGCTGGCCGGGATCGGGGTATCGAGTTTGCCATCAGCCAGCGCACCGAGTGCCGACGTCAGGTTCTTCATCGGGCCGGAAATGCTGCGTCCCAGCAGAACCGACAAGATGATGGCAAGCACGGTCGCCGCACTTGAAAGGATGGCGATCATGGTCTGACCGCGAATTTCATCCTGAAGGGCAACTTCCATCGAGGCACGGGTAAAGGCGGAAACTTCCGAAAGAAGGGCTTCGACTTCGTGATCAAGGACGTTTTGTTCTTCCTCGACCTTGATGACGGCCTGCTCGAACGTGGCGGCGTCATAATTGCCGGTGGTGACCTGATCAAAGATTTCCTCGATATGAAGTTCATAATCGAGATGTTCTTTTTCGATCCGTTCAAGCGCGATCAGGACTTTTTCAAATTCCGTGCGCGCCGCATCACTGAGATCACCGGCCAGGAAATCCTTGACCATCTGATGGGCGGTGGCGATTTCGTTGTCGGTCAGGTGAGCGACTTCGGTGAAATGTGCGCGCACGGACTCAAAGGTTTCGCTTTTGTCATGGGCGGAAATATTGGCGATCCGCAATGCCTTTTCCATCAGGATGGCCTGTTCAAGCTGATGCTGCGTGATTTTTTCCAGAATACCATTCAGCGGCAGGTCGCGATGGGCGACTTCTTCGAGCTCATGGCCGATAACCGACATGGTATAGACACCCACGGCACCCAGAATGCCGATGAACACGACCAGCATTCCAACCAGACTGTAAAGCCGGTGCGAAATACGTAAATTCCTGAAAACGCTTGGCATTGACCTTTATCCCCGATGTAGTTCTATCTGTAAAAGTATAGGGAACTACCCATAGGTATATAATACCATAAGATAGGAATATACCCTCATATGGGGAGGTATTTGTCCGCACTCATACAACCATGTACCGCCATCGTGCGGCACACGGGCGTTTCAGGGGTATTTCAGGCGTTTTTTGGGGTGTTTTTTCAGGCTGATTTTTTTAAAACCGGCGGCATGTCGCCGCCATCAGGCGCGCTTTTTGCGGTCCAGATGATAGGTCAGCGCCCATCCCAAAAGGGTCCTGATCGCATTTTCAGGAAGCGGCTGATCAAGGGCGAAGATGACCGCGCGATTGCCCGAACAGGTCAGTTCGGGGTGCAAAAGGCTGCGGGCGCGGTCAATCAGGTCGGTTTTGCAATCAAGGAAGATCATCACCTGATCGGGTGTCCTTTCCTTCCAGTCGGCACGGATGGTGGTGCCCGATCCCGATATCGGGCGCCAGGCCGGTTCCCCCCATTTCAGGCTTTCCTCAATCGCACCAACCCCGTCCAGCCCGGCAGCCAGATCATGGATCATGTCGCGGATCCGGCTGATCTTGTCGCGGGCCGGGGCGGGGAAATGTGCGATTTTTGCCGTTATGGCGGGCGATTTTTGGTCAATGCCCATCACATGCCAGCAGCCATGGTCAGATTGCCAAATGTCTGAACCAGCAACCAGACACCGCAAATCACCATGGTGGCATGTTGCATCACCATGGCCGGCGGGATCAGCCGTTTGCTTGACCAGTTCAGGGTCCCGACTGCATGCATGATGCGCGCGGCAATCAGAATGATCGCAACCACCCAGATAATGTCAGACGTTGCCAGAACGGCCTCAAGCGCAAGCACAAGCAGGGTGCAAAGCGGTGCATTTTCAATGAAATTGCCATGGGCACGAATGCGCCGGCGCAGGATGCGGTCATCACCATCACCGGTCGCGATCCCCAGATCACGGCGGCGCAGCGACACAAACAAACTCAGCCCCGTAAGCATCAGGGCAAAAATCGCAACGGTACAGACGGTCACAGGAAGGGGCAGCATTGGCAAATTCCTTGTCTGATGGCACAGGATGCAAAGATCACGTCCCATACAACCATGCATTCGGGTTGCTATCAACAAAATGCCGGTATCGGGACGCTGGCCACCCCGAAAAGATCGGGGCTTTGCAATGATCTATCGGGAATGTGCGGCAATTATCGGGCAGGTTTGGCAAAGCCGGACCGACATGGCTGTTGCGCCCGGGGGCGGGCGGGGCTGGTGCGGGGCAGGGACGGGGCAAACGGGTTTGCATGAGGTCGCAGGCATGATGAATTCCGCGATTATTTGGCAGCCATGCGCAACAGATGCTTGATCTTGGGCGGTGGTGAGGTATAGCTTCGCGCACGCACGCGATCCGGGTGATCTGCCGTGCATTGGTTTTCCACGTTAATTTAACGATCCAACTGACAAACAAGGTTTCAAAAATGACAGCCGATCTTCGAGATGCCGCACTTAACAGCAACGTCTGGGCTTTTCAGGAAGCCAGCAAGCTGGTCAAGCGGTATAAACAGAAGGCGCCTGAAAAGGGCTATGTCCTTTTTGAAACCGGTTATGGTCCGTCGGGTTTGCCCCATATCGGCACCTTTGGCGAAGTCGCGCGCACAAGCTATGTCCGCCGCGCGTTTGAAACCATGTGCGATATCCCGACCAAGCTTTTCTGCTTTTCCGATGATATGGATGGCCTGCGCAAGGTGCCCGACAATATCCCGAACAAGGACATGGTCGCCCAGCATCTTGGCAAGGCGCTGACATCCGTTCCGGACCCGTTTGGCACCCATGAAAGCTTTGCCCATCACAACAACGCCAAACTGCGCGAATTCCTTGACGGGTTCGGGTTTGAATATGAATTCAAATCTTCGACCGAATGCTATCGTTCGGGCATGTTTGACGATGCATTGCTGCGCGTTCTGGAACGGTATGACGCGATCCAGAAAATCATGCTGCCGACCCTTGGCGAAGAACGCCGTGCGACCTATAGCCCGTTCATGCCGGTCGAACAGGACACCAACAAGGTCCTGATGGCCAAGGTCACCGAACTGAAACCCGAAAGCGGCACCATCGTTTACGAACATCCCGAAACCGGCAAGCTGGTCGAAACCCCGGTCACCGGCGGTCATTGCAAATTGCAGTGGAAGCCCGACTGGGCGATGCGCTGGTATGCGCTGGGTGTGGATTACGAAATGGCCGGCAAGGACCTTATTCCGTCGGTTGAACTTGGCAACAAGATCGTCAAGGCGCTTGGCGGTACCCCGCCGGAAGGCTTCAATTACGAGCTGTTCCTCGATGAAAATGCCCAGAAGATTTCCAAATCCAAGGGCAATGGCCTTTCGGTTGAAGAATGGCTGACCTATGCGCCGGAAGACAGCCTGTCGCTGTTCATGTTCCAGAAGCCGAAAACCGCAAAGCGTCTTTATTTCGATGTCATCCCGAAAACCGTGGATGAATATCTGACCTTTGCCGAGAAGCTCAAAACCGAAACCGATCCGGCCAAAATCCTTCAGAACCCGGCCTGGCACATCCATGCCGGTACGGCCCCGGATCGCGACATTCCGCTGTCGTTTGGCATTTTGCTGAACCTGGTTTCGGTGTGTAACACCGATGACCGTGATCTGCTGTGGAAGTTCATTTCGCGCTATGCCACCGGTGCAACCCCGCAAAGCGCGCCGTATCTCGACAAGCTGGTCGGCTATGCGATCAACTATTATCGCGACTTCGTCAAACCGACGAAGAAATACCGTCCTGCTACCGAGGCCGAGCAAGCAGCCCTTCGCGATCTGCGCGATGCGCTGTCGAAAATCGAACCGGGCACCGATCCGTCAGACATCCAGACCGAAGTCTTCACGGTTGGCAAAAACCACAATTACGAGAACCTGCGTGACTGGTTCAAAACGCTTTATGAAATCCTGCTGGGTCAGGAACAGGGCCCGCGCATGGGCTCCTTCATTGCCCTTTATGGTCTTGAAGAAAGCGTTACCCTGATCGACCGCGCCTTGGCCGGTGAAGATCTGGGGGCCTGATTACAGGTCGACCGTTACCAAGCATGACAAAGGCCTGCATCGTGGTGATGCGGGCCTTTTTGTTTTGGGGGGCGGGCTTGTCGCTTGTTGCCTGTACCTAATGGCAATTGTTTTCAGGTGTGGTTGTCAGCACCGGGCGAATTCAGCGATCAGTTCATTGGTTTCCGGTCTTGATATCTGATGGCGATAGCGCAGGGCGACCACATCGCGCGCGATTTCCATATCGCGGATCGGCAACGATACCAGACCGTCCCCCGCCGGAATTGCCGTTGCCGGCAGGATCACGGCCCCGGATCCCTGACGCGCCAGTTCAATCAGCCAATCCACCCGATTGGAACGATAGGCCGCATACAGCACATGCCCCTGATCGGCACAGGCGGCATGGAGGGTATCGCGCATTTCGCAATTGGGTCGGTCCAGCATGTTGATATTGGCAAGATCGCCAAGTGAAACGCCTTCGCACCGGGCAAGCGGATGATGGGGGGCGACGACAAGTTTATAGTCCTCACGATAGAGAGTATCTATGCGATACAGCGTCGGACTGGCCGGTTGGGCGGTGATGACAATGTCGAAATCACCATCACGCAACCCGGAAAACAACCCGTCAGCCGGTGCGATGATCAGTTCGATTTCGGCCTGTGGGATGCGTGTTCTGAACCGTTCGACCGCCCTGGAAACCCTGCTATGGCCAATGGTTTCGCCGATGCCGATGCTGATCGGGACCCTGTCTAATCGGGTATGGCGGATTGCGTCGGCCTTGGCTTCGATCGTTTCGGCAAGAACCCGGGTCAGGCGCGGTTTGACCAGTTTGCCAAGCGGTGTCAGCCGGCACCCGGCCCGGTCACGGATAAACAGAGGGCCGCCCAATTCATCTTCAAGCTTTTTGATCGCAGTGGTCAGGGACGGTTGCGACACATTCGATGCATTTGCCGCATGGGTGAAGTTGCGATGTTCGCATACCGCCAGAAAATAGCGGATCTGGTTCATCTCCATGACTGTCTCCCGCTTTTGTCACCTTTGACAGGGTCTTCCGATCAATATGCATAGTCAATGGCTATCGTAAAATAGGGCATCGGAATTGGCGCAGACCCGGCACGTCATGGGACAAGTGTGGCACGGGATAGGCCCCGGTTAACCAGCAATATTCAGGAGATCTGACCATGAAAGCTGCCATCCTTCCAATCGTTTCGGCTTTGGCCTTTGTTGTGGCCGGCCTGCCGGTTCGGGCACAGGAAAATGCCGCCGATCACCGTACCGCCAGCTTTATCGAAATGCCGGCCGCACCCGGTCAGGCCGATGCCTTTGCCGAATTTCTGGCCGATGCCGCGCCACTGGTGAAACAGAGCGAACCGGGAACCGCCCTTTGGTTTGCGCTTAAGGCGCAAGACACGCCACAAGACAAGTCACAGGACAAGCTGGCGATCTTTGATGTCTTTGTTGATGCATCGGCGCGCGATGCGCATTTTGCCGGTGCTGTGGCCGCGGCGCTCAAAGACAATGCTGACAATCTGGTTGCGGGTGGCTGGGATCGCGGGGTTGTTGCCAATATCCGCAATGCCGACGTGCTTTCGACCAAGGATGCCACCGATCTTTACAGCGCAAAAACCGCAACATTCATCATGATCGAAACAGCACCGGGACAAAGTGACCAGCTGGCGGCCCTGTTGCGCGCGGCCGGGCCAATTGTTGCCAAAACCGAACCGGGCACCTTGTTCTGGGCGGGGTTGCAGATCGACAAGACGACCTTTGCCATCTTTGACATTTTCGCGGATGAAGCCGGCCGTGCAGCGCATTTTGACGGGCAGGTCGCGGGACTGCTGATGGAAAAATCGGGCGATCTTGTCCGGGGTGGCTGGACGGACGGGGTTGTTGCCAATGTCCGGAATTATGACATTCTGGCGATCAAGTGATGCCGCTTTGCCAATCGGGATTACGATATGCCAGATAACAAAGGCCCGCTTCATAATGAGGCGGGCCTTTGGTTTGCAATGCCTAACTTGGCGGAAGATAGCGCCGCCAGGCATGGGTTTCGAACGGGGCAAGAATGGTCTGACGGGCTTTGTGCCAGCCAACGCCAAATGCCATGACCAGCCCGCCAATGATAAAGCAGACCAGAACAATGGTGATTGACGGATCGATGGAAACGCCTTCGAACCCGGATTGCAGCAAGTAGCCGACATAGATCAGCGCGCTGATGATCGGGGACCGGCGATCAACAATCAGCGAAAACAGCATGGCAAGAACAATGACCGGCACCATCACCCAGGGTGATGCGTCAAAGGCAATGGCGACCGAATGGATGGTCATCGGGGCCCCCATGACATAAAGCCAGAATGCACATTCCGCCCAGCCATTGATGCGATCGGGATCGCGACTGTCGATGAAAACCCCAAGCCCCAAAAGCAAAAGCCCGGTTGCGGTGATCAGGTAATGCAAATAGCTGCTGATGGCCGGGCCGACGGCGGCGGTCAATGCCGACCACAGGACGCCAAGGATGCCGGCGGCAATCAGCGCAAAGGAAACCGGCAACCGGTAGCGCAGGAAAAAGCCGACCTGAAAGGCAAAGCCGATCACCGAAACCACAACAAGAACATTGATCGACCGTTTGCCGAAATCAACGACATCATCCAGCCCCGACATTTGATCGGGCGTGCTGGTCAGCGACATATAGATCGCAACCGCATACAGCATGATGGTTACGCCAAGCGATGCCATGATCGCAATCGATGGCAGGGCTGCCTTGAGCTTGCCGGCAATATATTCCGCCAGCACCACGTAACCGGCAATCGCGACAAGCGGTGCCACCCAGAATGCCGGACTTGCGGCAAGCATGCCCCAAAGAATGAACCAGCCTATGCTGAGTGCGACGACGCCAAGGGCTATGAAAATGTCATTCATGCCGCGAAACAGGGTGAATTTCTCGGTCTCGGCGGCTTCGTGCGATTGCGCGATCAGGAAGCTTTCCAGTCTGGCAAAGGATTCTTCGCTGATGACGCCAGCCGCGATGGCGTTCCTGATTTCAGCGATGGAAAATTGTCGGTTTTTCATGGGGCGCGTGGTTCCGTTGGTTTTTTAAAGTCCGGACGCCTTGTTGATAGCGCCCAATGCCGACGGGATCAATTTTTACGAAATATCAGAAAAATCGCAATTTCACGTGATGCGGTTCCGCTGTGGTTGCAGCGCGGTTTCGCCGCAACGCCGGGTGGGCATGGTTTCCAAAGCATCGCTAATGGCTCACCGTTGCCGGGGTGCCGTCTCTGGGGGCGCCTTCGGGATGTTCTTTCCGGCACATCGTTTCCAGAGCATCGTTTCCGGAGCACCGTTCCCGGAACACCGTGTTCGGAGCATCGTTTTTTGGTACCGTCTTTTGGGCGTGGTTTTCAAAGGCATCGTCTTTGAGGCCGTTTGGGGAGCGCGGCATCGACCAATCTGCCTGCGTCGCGCAACCGGATGGTCGGCATTGACGATTTTTTATTGATTTCGTGCATAAGTCAGTTAACTGACTTTACTGGGGCGAGATTGATGGCAGGCAAACTGACTTCCGGGGAAAAGCGTCAGAAACTGGCGCGTGCGGCGATGAATGTGATCTGGCGTGACGGGTATCACGCCGCCACCATCCAGGCCGTCGCTGACGAGGCGGGCCTGCCGGCCGGGGGCGTGTTTTATCGTTTTCCCAAAAAGCACGATCTTGCCCAGGCCGCCCTTGAAACCATGGAAAACGAGTTCACGCCGCTTTTGGCCAGCATCGCGCCCAATGGCACGGTGCGCCAACGGCTGTCGATCTTTTTTGACTATCTCGATGCGATGACCCCGCGCCGGGTCAGCCATGGCTGCCCGCTGGCAAGATTGATGCTTGACCTTCCGGCTGACGGGGCCTTTGACCCGGCCCGTCAGACCGGGCAGGCGGTATTTGACGGTTTGATCAATTGGGTCGCCGGGCAACTCGCCAGGGCCGGCATGGCCGATGAACGCGCAAGGACCGAAGGCCGCCGGATGATCCTGCGCTGGCAGGGGGCGATCATCCTTGCCCATTCCATGGCCGATCGCGCGATCCTTGATGATGAAATCCGTGACCTGCGCGATACCGCCAACCGGCTGATCGACGGGGCGTAAAGGGGCTGGTGGACGCGGCAGGTTACTGTTGAAGGATACCGACTGCCCGGGGCGTAGTGCTGCGGAGCATCACCGCCTCGGGACCTTAGCACCACGCACGTTAGCACCACAGCACCGCAATGCCGCAGCGTCTCCATGCCCTGAGCCAAGACGGCGAAGTGGCCGGGGATGGCCTGCACAGTACACCGGGCGGTTACAGCCGGTTGGATCCCGCGCACCGATTATGTCGGATGCCCAAGCCCAAGCTCACGCCCACGTCCACGTCCACGCTTAAAGCTCGCCGTCGGAAGCGCGAAGCCAGAAGTTTGAGGCCCCAAGCCTCACGCATCACATGCCCCACGCCCAAAGCGTGCGCCCTTATGGCCGGATCCGGAATGTTTATCTGACTGCGCCGGTCACCCGGCTTGCCGATTGGCATCAAGCCCGGGCGATGGCAGGGCTGTTGGGTGGGCGCGTCGAAGCGGGCGCAATTGATCGAAAAACACATACTGTCAGCATGCGCTTACCATTATTTTGGCAATTTATGATGGTGTAATTCCTGTTCTGAAACGTCATAGTAAGTAGCCAGAAAAGGCCGCAACAGGACAAAGGATACGGGACATGACAAAGATGAAACTTGTCATCGCGGGCGTGATGGCCCTGATGCTTTCGGCATGTGCCGCAAGCGGTCCGCGGATTTATACCGATGTTGATCCGGCTGCGGATTTCAGCCAGTTCCGCACATTCGCCTTCATGGAAGAAGCGGGCAAAAACGCCGAGGCCCAGTATCAGACCCTATCGGGACAGCGGATCGAGGATGCGATCAGCACCGCCCTTGAGGCGCGCGGTTATCGGGTGGATATCCACAATCCCGATATCCTGATCAACTTCCATCTCAAGACCCAGGAAAAAACCCGAAGCTCCCCGCCGGTTTATGTTGGCGGCTATTACGGATATCGCAGCGGCATGTATGTCGGCTGGCCGGGCTATGTCGAGCCAGGCTATGTCGATACCTATACCGAGGGTACGCTGACAGTTGATATGGTCAATCGCCGCACCAATCAGATGGTCTGGGAAGGCACGGCTGTTGCGCGTGTCACAAGCTCGGTACGCGAAGCCCCGAACGAAACGGTGCGCAACGCCGTGGCATCGATCTTTGCGCAATATCCCTATGTCGCGGGCAGTGGCGTTGCCGTGCCACCGGTACAGTGATCCAACTGTTCGCCGACAAATTGCCAAGAAGAACCACCAAACAGAAAAGGGCCGGAAAACCGGCCCTTTTTTTGTCGATACCGCCTTGTGGTCAGTCGGCGCTGGATGATCAGTCGGCACTGGCGGCGGTAAAGGCCATGTAAAGGTCCTGCGCGCGGCGCGTGATCGGGCCCGGCTGCAGGTTGCGATCATCAAGTTTGACGCATGGTGCGACCTTGTAATAGTTGCCGGTGCCAAAGATTTCGTCGGCGGCTTCGAGTTCCTCGTATTTGCAGGTTTTCTCGACCACCTCGACACCGTCTTCACGCAAAAGCGTGATCACGCGCTGGCGGGTCAGACCATTGAGGAACGTACCATTGATCGCCGGGGTATAAACCGTGCCATCCTTGGCAAAGAACAGGTTGGCATAGGAAAATTCCGCAACATTGCCAATCGGATCAAGCATCACACCGGTGTCAAAACCGGCATCAGTGGCCTCGGTCACGGCACGACCGACGTTCGGATAAAGACAGGCGGCCTTTGCCTCGGTCGGTGCACTTTCGGGTGACGGGCGGCGGAAGCTTGATTTGCGCGCGGTAAAGCCGGTTTCGATGGCGGCCGGGATTTCGGATACCGAAATGCACAGAACGAATTGCGCGCTATCAGGGTTCGGGGCCAGGAAACCGTCGCCACCATAGACAATCGGCTTGATATAAAGGGCCAGTTCCGGATCAAATTTCTGAACGCCGTCCTTGACCAGGGCAACGATTTCATCGGTGGTGATCGACGGTTTAAGCCCCATCAACTGCGCCGAACGCAGCACACGCGCACAATGTGGATAAAGATCGGGCATCTTGCCATTCATGCGGCGCGCCCCGTCAAACACGGTCGATGCCATCCACACACCATGGGTCTGCGGCCCCATGATGTTGGGGTTACCTTCGTACCATTCGCCGTTATACCAGGTCCAGGTGGTGGGGGTGCTGTCTGTGGCGGCGTGACCCATTCTTGTACTCCTGATTATTCTTGGTGGGAGCCGGGGACTGGCCCGGCTTTGCCTGTGGGGCGGTCAAATCCGGGCGTCAGAATAGGGTTTTTGCCCAAGGCGGGTCAAAGAAAACCTTGCGTGCGAATGGCTGCTATTCGTCTTGTGAGGACAGTGCTTCCCGGCGGCGGATCAGCATTCGGCTTTCGAGGCGCATCAGTTCGCGATTGATTGCCTTGATATCAAGCGGTTTGGTGCAGTGGGCGTCAAAGCCCGCTGCCCGGAATGTCGCAAGATTGTCGTTGGAAATATCGGCCGTCAGCGCAAGGATCGGGATGGTTGCCTTGACCGGGTCTTCAAAGGCGCGGACCTGGCGGGTGGCTTCGACACCGTCAAGAACGGGCATGTGAATGTCCATCAGGACCGCGTCAAAATCATCTTGTGCGAGTTTTTCAAGCGCATCCTGCCCGTTGGCGGCCGGGGTGATGGTGTGGCCCTGCTGTTCAAGGAGCTTCTGGGCCAGAATGCGGTTGATTTCGATATCTTCAACCAGAAGCAGGTTCCAGCCGATCACGCGTTCCTTGTCCTGACCGTCAATATCCTGATCTTCGGTTTTTTCGATGGCGGCGACCGCCTCGGCCGAGCTGCGCGGAAGCGTCAGTTCAAACCAGAATTCACTGCCGCGGCCTTCGATACTCTCGGCTTTGATCTTGCCACCCATGGCCTTGACCATGCGCTGGCAAATCGCCAGTCCAAGCCCCGTGCCGCCATAGCGCCGCGAGGTCGATGTATCGACCTGGGCGAAGGCTTCGAAAATGGTTTCAAGCTTGTTCGACGGAATGCCGATGCCTTCATCACGCACAGAAATGCGGAATGACAATTCATCATCGGTCACCGATTTCGGGGTCACGGTCAGATGGATGTTGCCGAACTTGGTGAATTTGATGGCGTTGGAAACAAGGTTGGTCAGAACCTGTTTGAAGCGAACCGGATCGCCAATCACCCAGCGCGGAATGTCTGCGGGGATTTCCAGATGCAGCTGGTTTTCCTGTGCCCGTGCCGGGACAAGCATCATCGAGGTGACTTCTTCGCAAATCCGGTGCAGATCAAAGGGTACTTCTTCAAGAATAAGACGCCCGGCCTCGATCTTGGAGATATCAAGAATATCACCGATCAGCGACAGCACATGCCGCCCGGCCCCGCGAATGGTTGCCAGATAATCACGCAGCGTATCGACCGAGAAGTCCTTGTCGAGATTGTCGCTGGCAAGCTGGGTATAGCCAAGGATAGAGGTCATCGGCGATCTGAATTCGTGGCTCATATGGGCGATGAATTCGGATTTTGCCCGGTCGGCCTGCTGAGCCTGGTTCATGGCACGTTCGGCGGCCTCGCGGGCGTCTTCAAGTTCCTTGGTGCGGCGTGCGACCAGATCAACGACGTATTTTTCCGTGCGGTTGAGCGAGCGCAGATAAATCAGCAACAGGATGCTGACCATGCTGCCAAAGACAAAGATCGCCCAGGGCTGCCAGTAATACAGGCTGGCAAATCCGCTATGGGACGGATGCAGGACAATCGTCCAGTCGCGATAGCCGAATGTGAAGTTCGAGACATTCGGATTGAACGGGCTTTCCAGTTCCGATCGGATATGCTCCGCGGCGTAATCGGCCTGACGGTTGGTATAGATCAGCTGATCGGCGCCTTCGGATTTGAGGTCGGCCAGATGAATTTCAAAACCAAGCGGGATCCGTGCAACCCGGGCCGCGCGGTTGATCATATCGGTCAGGCGCAACACCCCAACCGCCAGCCCAAGCGCCGGGCCATTGGGGTTGCGGCGGTTTTCCACCGACAGGAATGCAAGCGATGTGACAACCGCCGATGACGATTGCACCAGCCGGACCGGCTCGGTCAGGGTGAGGTTGCCGGTATGAAGGGCGGTTTCAAGCGCGCGCCGGCGGGTCGGTTCGCTGGCAAGATCAAACCCGACGGTTGCCTCGTTGCCCGAACGCGGAAAAACAAAGAATATCGGGTAATAACCGTCGCGCTGTGCGGCAGGTTGCATTTCGCCGTCAACTTTTTCGCGAATGGCAAAATTTTCAACCCCGCGCAGTGCCGCGTTTTCTTCGATCAGGGCGCGTGCCCTTCCTTCGATAAACGGCGCCCATTCAAGGGCGGCAACACCCGGACGGCGATTGATCCAGGGCGCGATCATCGCATCAAAGGTATTGGCAGACACACTGCCATGCACATCAAACAGCGTCTTGACCGCAATCAGCGCATCGGTCGCGCGGCCCAGTTCCTCGCGCAGGGATGCTTCAAATGCCAGACGGTATTGTTCGGTCGAAATGCGATCGGCTGTGACAAGCTGGTTATAGGTGTACCAGGATGCCAGACCCGAAACGCCAAAACCGATCACCCCGATCACCACCGACAGGGTGCGGCGCATGCGATGCACATCATCAGATAGCCGCCCGTCACGGGCCCGGGTGGTGACCGATGATATCCGTTCCATCCCCCCGGCAAGGAACAGGGTGCCAACCGAAATTGCAATCACATAGCCATACAGATTGCGCAGCCCGGCATTGATGCCCACCGTGGCAAAGGTGTTGTTGCCCAAGGCGGCAAAAACGATGATATCAGCGACAATGATCGCATTGATCAATGTCGCGCCCAGTAACCCGAACCGGGTAGCCCCCCAGATGACAAAGGGCAGGGAGACAAAGATAAACAGAAATTCCGGCTTGGAAATCAGCGGCGTGGTCTGAACCGCAGAGGCAATGACAATGGATGCGATACAGATCAGCGCCAATTCCCAGTATTGCGACATTGAGCGTGGCGATGTCCGCCACTGCATCAGGCGCATGACAAGCGGCCCGACAACAATTGCCCCAACCAGATCGCCCAGGAACCAGCCCTGCCAGATATCGGTGAATTTGTTGAAATCGCCAATGACCACAAGGCTGAGAGATGTGGTGCCAAGCAATGCCGACAAGGCCGGGCTGCACAGCCCGCCAAGCACAAGGAACACCACCATCTTGCGGAACTGGTCAAGCGGATAGTTGCCGCAAATCTGGCGAATAATCAGCGCCGGACCAAGGGCGGCAAGCGTATTGCCCGCGGCAATCAGAATTGAAACGGTCACTGACGGCGACGTTGCCAGATTGACCAGAAGGGCACCGATAAACACCGCAGGCGCATAGCGCCAGCCCCAGACAATCAATGCGGCAAGCGCAATGCCCGATGGCGGCCAGACAAGCGTGACACTGCTGCCAAAGAATGGCAGTTGCAAACCGGCATAGCCTGTCAGGAAATAGCCAAGTGCAATCACCAAGGTGCGTAAAATATACTGGCGTTGCAGCGTCAAACGATGTTCCTTTTCCCCATAAGGGGCACGTATGTGTGCCTTTTGCCATAATGTAAGGACGTGCAACGCGAATTTGAAGACGACCTTTGTGTAATCAAAGGTCTTTTTCCTGCAACCATGTGGTGCGCATCACGCAAAAGCGACCAAACCGGGCGTTTGACGTGACCCTGCCAAACATCCGGCATGAACATATCGGGAAAGCCGGTTCTACTGGCTGCACCACAAAACACGCGCCACCCAGTCAATCTGATCGGCCGGGACAAAACGGTCCTCATAGGCGGGATTGAATGATTTCAACTCAACGCCAAGTGCGCCGCGCCGTACCAGTTCCTTGGCCATGACTTCGCCTTCGATCGTTTTGACAACCACGCGGTCATGGGGGCGGATATTTGATGCCGGGCTGACAATGATCAGATCGCCGTCACGGAAAACCGGGGCCATTGAATCACCTGAAATGCGAAGGCCATAGGCCGTCGGATCATGCAGGGCCGGGAAGGTGATATCTTCCCACGATCCGCCAACCGGATAACCGGCATCGTCAAAAAATCCCTGATTTCCGGCCTGGGCAAAGCCGATTACCGGAATGCGTCCGGCCCCGTTGCCATCGACCAGTTCGGAAAATTCGCGAAAACTGACATCGGTGACCGACAGCACCTTGGAAATGCTTTCGGTCGAAGGCCAGCGCGCCTTGCCTTGCGATGTGGTGCGTTTGGACCGGTTGAATGTGGTCGGGTCAAGCTGCGCCAGTCGCGCCAGTCCCGACGGGGTCAAACCGTGGTCTTCGGCAATCTGGTCAAGGGCGGCCCATATTTGTTGATGTCGGATCATGGCCCATCCTAACAGGGGATCAGCATCGCGTCGAAGGAATTTATTCCTGATTTCACGGGCGTTTCGCGGCTAGGCGCGGGCGGTGGCAAGACCGGCGACATTATCAAAAAGACCCGGTTTTCCCATCTGTCCGCCTTTGAGCAGCATGGGCAGCTGATCAAGGTTTTTCTGATCGGCATGGGCGCGGATGATCGGTGCGCCGGCATCGAAATCTGCCACAAAGGACAGGCTTTCAATACCCAGTGCCTGAACCGCCAGGCTTGATGTATCGCCCCCGGCAATCAGCAAGAAGCCAAGCGATACCGACCGGCTGATATCGGCTATGAACTGTGCACTGGCACGGGCAAGATCGTGGCTGCTGATCTGGTGATTGCGATCATCGGACACCGCAACCAAAAGGTTCTTGCCAGCTTCAAGGACCGACAGGCAGTCGGTCCGGGCGCGATTGCGGGCATCGGGGTCCCCAAGATCGGATGGCGTTATTTCGATCTTTTCATATCTGGTGGCCAAAGCGACCTGTTCAGCGGTCAGGGGTGATCGGCTTCCGGCAAAGGCAAAGACCGGGCCATCGCGGCGAAGCGCCCTTGGCGACGGGGGTGTCGGGGCAAAGGACGGGAAAAGAGCCTGTGCGACACTGCTGGCACCAATGCACAGGATGACCTCGGACCGTGCAATGTCACGCAGGGCTTCGCCAATGGTCAGAAGATCGTTTTCAGTGGTGACATCAAACAGGGTTTCGGTTTCCCCATCGGCGATGCGGCGTCTGATTTCGGCAATCAAGGCCACGCGCCCCTGCGCGATGATGGTAAAATCAATCAACCCGACTTTTGCCCAACCCTGATTGGCAAGATGGCGTGGCAAATCGGCTTCGCGCATCGGGGTGACCGGGTGGTTCGCCATCACCGGATGGCGGTCGATGCGGTGGATTTGCCCCGATCCCATGGCGGCAAACAGGTTGCCCAAAAAGCAATAACGTCTGAGTGACGGTTGCCCGCCAATGATCGCCTTCCAGCGTGCCCCGACCGATTGCGCATAGCGATCGGCAACAGCGGCGATATTGCCGGTTTCGGGCGCACTGTCAAAGGTCGAGCAGATCTTGAAATGATAGAGGCCGCAATCGGCTTTTGCCAACTGACCGGCAAGTTCGCCGATGGTGGCAACGCCGTCTTCGACCCCCATAGCACGAAGCGACGTTGCAACACCAAAGGCATCAAGGCTGTCCGGGTCAGAACCCGACGACCCGTGACCATCATCGTTTTTGTGGTCAGACATATCGGGCGCATTCAGATACAGACGCGCAGAAAGCCCCGCACGGGCAAGTGTTGCCAGCGTATCGGACGCCCCGGTAAAATCATCGGCACAGAAAACGAGTTTGGTCATTGTCAGCCTCGTGCCCCGTAAAATGCCAGTGCTTCTGACAGGGCCGGGTTGGTTTTGGCATGTTGTTCAAGGCCGATACCGGCTTCGCAGGCTTCCCATGCCTGACGCAGGCTGGTGATGCCAGCAGCCGGGCCGGACGGATGGGCAAGAATGCCGCCGCCGGCCAGGAACATGAAATCGGCCGACCCGACGGCCTTGTATGTGGCCGGAACGGTGCCAGCCCACTGACCTGATGAAAAGACCGGAAGAACGCGGTCTTCATCGCCGTTGCCAGCGGCAAGCGGTTCGCCGCACAACTGGGCCGAAGATGCGACTTCGCTGTCCTCGTCACAGAATTTGCCGCCCATGCCATGGACATGCATGTGATCCATCCCGGTCAGACGATACAGCGTCTGATAGGCCGGAAACGCCATGCCGATCATCGGATGACGCGACAATGCGCCAAACCCGTTGCGATGCCCATGCAGGACAAGGCTTGTCGATTTGCGAAGGGTCTGAAGGGCCGAAAGACCCGCCCAGTTCATGCTGACCATGGCGCATGATCCGCCTTCTTTTTCAATCAGGTCGGCATGGCGTCGCATGGCATCGGTTTCATCGGTGATGTTAAAGGCAATCATCACATCACGGCCGGTGCGATCCCGATACCGGCGCACCCGGTCCATGACGGCGGGAATGCGTTCCGCAAGCGGGGCCGATGCCGGATTGGCGCAAACTTCGTCATCCTTGATGAAATCCACACCGGCTTCGCAAAGCTGATCGACCAGATTGGCGATATCGTCACTGCGCAGGCCGACATTCGGCTTGATGATGGTGCCAAAGAACGGGCGGTCCTGCACATTCATGCGATCGCGCGTGCCTTTGGTCCCGGCAACCGGATAATCATAAAGATCGCGATAGGCCTTGGGCACTGTGACATCAATCAGCTTAAGCCCGGTAACTTCGCCCAGATCATACAGATTGCCCGACACCGTTGCTGCGAGTGTCGCAAGGTTATGACCGATATTGCCAGTCGGGAAACCAATGCGGATTTCAGCCCGGCGATACGGGCCGGTGACGCCACGTTCTGCCAGATAGGCGCTATGCAGGCTGGGATGATTGACCGGGGTCAGTTCGCGGATCGACAACACGCGTGCCGCAAAGCGTTCGCGCAATTCATCGGTTTCACCAGCCACGCGCACGAATGTCCCGCTGCTTTGTTCGCCAGCCATGATGGTGGCGATCTTTTCAGGGTCCATCGGCGTTTCGATAAGATAGCGGGCTTCGATCAAATCCATGGCTCAGATTTCCGAAAGCGACGGGAAAGGACGGATCGGATCGGAACCGTCCCAGTCAATAGAGGCTTCGTAGATCGACTTGAACAGGCGGCCTTTCGGGCCGACCACTTCGGACAGTTCGATCACGGTGCCCGGATGCATTTCCTTGTCGAAATAGACAAAGCGACCATTGTCACCGACCTTGCCGCTCATTTTGACGTTGAAGCCCTTGCTTTCCATCAGGGCAAGGTCGTCATCAAACTTCTCGGTCCAGTAGGCAACATGTTGCAGACCGGTGTGACCGGCTTGCAGGAAGTCGCGATACATTGACGGTGCGTCATTGCGGGTCTGGATCAGTTCGACCTGGACATAGCCGGAATTGGCAAGCGCGACCGAGTTGTGCACGTCATGGGACTTGCCGTCATACTGATAATCCTCGATCGGCACGCGCGGGTTATAATACCAGGGGCCGACACCCATGGTCGTCGACCAGTATTCCATGGCCGCTTCGATATCGGGTACGACATAACCGAGCTGGCGAATTTCGCCGAGAAATCTGCTCATGTTTCCTCACTTAATCCAGAAGGTTGGGCAACCACACAGAGATTGCCGGTATGCAGGTCACTGCGAGCAGCGACAAAAACAGCGGTAACAGGAAGGGCAGGGCACCCCGGATCACCCGGTGCAGCGGCATCTTGGCGATGATGCTGACCATATAAAGGCTCATGCCGACCGGCGGGGTCAGAAGGCCGATCATCAGGTTGAGAACGAACACGATGCCAAGCTGAAGCGGATCAACACCGGCGGCCGTCATGGCAGGTGTTATGATCGGTGCAATGATCAGGATGGCGGCAATCGATTCCAGGAACATGCCGACCACCAGCAACAACACATTGACGATCAAAAGCAGTACCAGCGGATCGCTTGACAGGCCGAGCAGGAATTCGCTTGCCGTCGCGGGCAGGCGGTCCATGGTCAGAACCCAGGCAAACAGGGCCGCAGTGGCAACAATAAACAGAACATTGCCCGTGGCATCGACACTGTCGCGTGCTGCGGTCAGAACCCGTTTGAGATCAAGCTGGCCATAGATGAATTTGCCGATCAGAAGCGCATAGGCCACCGTCACACCGGCAACTTCGGTCGGGCCGAAATAGCCCGATACCAGACCGCCGATCAACAGAACCGGGGCGGCAAGGGCGGGCAGCGAAATCACGAATTTGCGCGCAAAGGCGGCAATGTTGAATTTGACCTCGTCACGCGGCAGCTTGTAGATGCGCGCCATGACCGCAACCTGCGCCATCAAAAGAATGGTGATCAGAACGGCGGGCACGATCCCGGCGATCAGCAGCTTGACCGCCGATACGTTGGAAACGGATGCGAAGATAATGATCGGAATGCTGGGCGGGAAAATCGGGCCGATGGTCGCAGCCGCCATGGTGATGCCCGATGCAAATTCGGCCGAATAGCCCTGTTTGCGCATCATCTTGATCTGAACCGCACCAAGCGCCCCGATATCGGCAAGGGCCGCACCCGACACGCCCGAGAAAATCAGACTGACCAGAACGCTGACCTGTGCGGTGCCGCCGCGGATCCAGCCGACCATCATGCGCACCAGTTCAAACAGATGGTTGGTCACGCCTGACAAGCTCAAAAGATTGGCCGCAAAGATAAACAGCGGCACGGCCAGAAGCGGGGTTGAATCAAGGGCATTGACCGTGCGCTGGGCCAATACCGCCATTGGCAGGTTGAACAGGATCATGACAACCGCCGATGACAGGCCTAGACAGACCGCAATTGGCACCCGGATGATCATGAGTGCGAGAAACAGGATAAGAAGGGTTGCACTCATCATTTGCGGGAATCCCCAGAAGGCGTACTCGCCGAAACGTGATCGGCCATTTCTTCGGCGATGGCATCGGCAATCGGGTTGCTTGCGTCTTCGGTTTCATAATCGGTTGCCGGTTCGGTACGCGTGACCAGACGATAGATCGCAATCACCAGCAGCAGCACAATCGCAACCAGAACCGGGGCATAAACCGCATAGTTCGACAGTTTGAGCGACGGGGTGGAAAATTTGCCCGCACGGATCAGAAACTTGTAAAGACCGAATGTGAAAATCGCGGCAAACAGGGTGATCAGCGCATAGTTCGAAAACCGCAGGATAGCCTTTCCGGCCGGGCGCAGCGCACTATAAAGCAGATCAATCGCGATATGGCGGTTGTGCAGCATCAGGGCCGGAACGGCAAAGAACACCAGGGCAATATTGGAAATGCGCGACAGTTCATCCGCCCAGGGCAGGCCAAGATCAAACAGATTGCGCAAGATCACCTGACCGACCACCAGCACTGCCATCAGACCCAGCATCAGCATGGACAAAGCGGTCATGATCCGACAGATGCGGTCCAGTCCCCGGTAGATCGGGGAATTCCTGTACGGCATAACGATACCTGAATAAAAGCGGGAAAAGGGCGGGCGACATCCTTGAACACAAGGTTCCCTGACGTCGCCCTGATCGTCTTATTTTACAGCAGCGATTTCTTCGAAATACTTGCTGTATTTTTCGTCAAAGCGCTCGTGGACGAGTTTCTCCACACCTGCGCGGAAGGCCGCAACATCAAGTCCGTCATCCGGACCAATGATGGTCATGCCGGCATCTTTCAGCTTCTGAAGGTCGCTTGCCTCGTTTTCGAGGATCATTTTCGATGCTTTCTGACGGACGGTTTCGGCCGCCTTGTTGATGGCATCCTTGATGTCTTGCGGGAAGCTCTGCCACAGGTCTTCGTTGATCACGACGATTTCGGCCGCCGAAATATGACCGGTCAGCATCATGTGTGTCTGAACGTCATAAAGTTTGTGGTCAACCGCAACGTTTACCGGGTTTTCCTGGCCCTGAACGATGCCGGTGGCAAGGGCGGTCGGGACTTCCGACCAGTCAACCGGAACCGGTGCCGCACCCAGACCTTCGACCGCGGTCAGGTAAACCGGGGACGGAATGGCGCGGATTTTCACTCCCGACAGATCAGCAGGCGTTTTTACCGCCATATTGGCGGTCAGCTGACGGGTGCCGAAATAAAACGCATACAGAACGCGCATGCCGGTATTGTCGATCAGGCCCTGATTGAGGTCGGCCATCACCGGGGAATTGATATCGACCACTTTCATCAGGTGATCGTAATCGCGATACAGATATGGGGTATCAAGAACGCCGAAATCCTCGTAAAGCGAGCTGATCGCACCAGCCGTATTGTGCGACAGCGCGATCGAACCCATCGAAACGCCTTCGGCCAGTTCCTGGATTTTGCCAAGCTGGGATGACGGATAGACATCAATCTTGACCGCGCCATTGGTGTTTTTGGCGACTTCTTCGGCCAGCCAGTCGGCCTGCATGCCGACAACACTGGTCGGGGAATTCATGTGGCCGTAGCTCAGTTCATATTCCTGCGCCTGTGCGGCATGTGCCATGACCGTAAAGGATGCGGCAGCCGCAAGGGTCGTGGCGAAATGGCGAAACTTTTTCCGGATGACCATGGTTTCCTCCCGTGATGGTCTATGAGTGCTTTTAACCTGAATCTGCTCGGGTGTGTTTTTGTTTTCCCTTGAATAGTTGCAGAATACGTGAAACATTTTGCCTCATCAAACATCATAAAATGATGCGTTTTGATGTTTTTGAGGATGGAATGCCAAAGACAACCGGACCTGTAATCAAGGATATTGCTGACCTTTCCGGTGTTTCGCCGGCAACGGTGGACCGCGTTTTGAACAAACGTCCGGGGGTGCGTGAACGCACGGCAAAACGGGTTTTGCAGGCCGCAAGCGAACTTGGCTATCTGCCCGAAAATGACATGGCTGAAGTGTTCCGGCCCAAACCGATGCGCGTGGTGTTTCTGTTACCGTCGGGCACGAACCCGTATCTGCAATTGCTGGGCGACCGGATCAAGGCCGCGGCCGAGGCAACTACGGGCTATAACATCCGCGCAAAGTGCTTTTTCATCGACAGTTTCAATCCGCAACTTCTGTCCGAGGCACTCCGCCAACATGGCGAAAAGGCCGATGGCATTGCCTTTATGGCGATTGATCATCCGCTGGTGCGCGAAACCGTGTCCGAACTTCAGAATGCCGGAAAGCATATGATTACGGTGGTTTCCGATATTTCGGGGGTGCCGCACGCGGCCTATGTCGGGCTTGATAACCGTGCGGTGGGGCGGACAGCCGGGTACTTGCTGGGCCGTTTTAACGGCCAGAAACGCGGACGGGTGGCGATGATTGCAGCCAGTCGCACCTATCGCGCCCATGAAGAACGTGAAATGGGCTTTTTAAGCCTGATGGAAGAAGAATTTCCCGAACTGCGCGTGGTCGCGGCCCGCGAAGGCCATGATGATCGCAGCGAAAACTACCTGCACACCAAATCCCTGCTTGAAGAATATCCTGATCTGGTCGGGATTTATAACGTTGGCGGGGCGTCTGACGGGGTGGCGCGCGCCTTGCGCGAAAGTGGTCGGGGGCGCGATATTGTCTTTATCGGTCATGGGCTTACACCCGATACACGCCGCTTCCTGCTTGAAGACATCATGGATGTCGTCATCACCCAAAGCCCGGGTGTGATTGTTCAGAATGTGCTGCGAATCTTTGAAAACCTGCGCGCCGGCCATCCGGCCGACCGCGACGTCGCCAAACTGACCATGGAAGTGGTGGTCAAGGAAAACCTGCCGTGATTGCCAGCAATCCCGTGTGAAACTGCTGGCCCTTACCTAATCACAGAAAAAGCTGGTCCTGCGATATCCATCGACAATGTAGTCTTCCCCGACTTTCCGTGCGGTCAATGTGTGGATACACGAATCAGAATACGGGACATAGGTTGTTGTGCCTGATCCTGACACCGGGACATAGCCGCTGGTGATCACATTCCACTGATAGGCGCGTCGCCCGTCGTCAAGTTCCAGAATATTTATCGGCGGCCCGTAATCAAGAATCGGTTCTGTGATCGAACCGCCAATGTAACCGTTCATGGCCTGGCTGGTGCAGCTTGCCAAAGCCAGAAGTACAACAAAGACGAATGCTTTCATAACTGCCCCGCCTGACATGGTTTCCCACGCAAGTGTCGCATACAAGCTACATCAAATCGAGATTTAGAAGGCGACGGCCAGCCCAAGCTTGCAGATCCGCAAGCCGGGTTTGACTGATTGTGCCGCACCTGTCTTGTGCGAATGCCCGATACGATGCCTTTCCTTGCCTTTCTTCGGGTTTTTTGGGGAACGGGAAATTTCATCTTTATTTCAACAGGTTGATGGATTTGCGGGCATCGGTATTTCCGATCCGGTAGTGAGGTCTGTTCTTTTGAATAGGAAATTAATCCTTTGCAATGAGAACAAAAAAGGATTATAGCTTGTGCATCAACACCGGAACTGCATCCAGAAATAGGGGCTGAACTGTCGATCTGACGGACAGGGCAGCTTTGAAAATGCAACGGGCTTGAACCGTTGCCGGAATTGGGCGGTTTGACCGTCTGTGGGGAAATCACAAACCTGTATCCATCGATGCGATGCGCACGTCTTGTGCGTGCGATGGGATGTCTTTGCCTTTTTCAGGCCGGTTACGGCCCGATCAGGGGTCCGGCACGGGTCTGGGACGGCACCCGGGGGATTGCATGGTCGGCGTTGCAAGGAGAATTCAGCAAGCAGGAGGGCGACGTGACCGAACAACGACTTTTTCCCAAACCATTGTCAGAACGTGAAATTACGCCCTTTGCCAGTGCCCGGCAGGCGTGGTTCTGGTTCGTGCGATGTCAAACCGCACGGATCGAAGGGGCGCGCGTGGTGGCCGATGCCGGCGAGGTGGTCCGTCCATGCGATCCCGATGATGTCTATAATGCGGTGATGCGTCTGAAACAGACCGGAACATTGACCGACCGGCATTTGCAGGTTCTGGAATATTTCGGGCTGGTCGAACGTGAACCCGATCCTCGTGACCCGCGCGAAAAGGGCAAGGATGGTCTTTGGCGCCATGCGATGGCGGCGCTTGAAAATGTGCTGATCAGCCGGGGCATTGTGACGCGCCGCCGGGATGAAGATTTCCATCATGACGAGGTGATGGTCGAACTGGGCGGGGATTTGTCACCATGCGGGGTCTGATTTTTGAACAGGCCCGGACGGCCGGGATTTCCGGGGTGTCAATCGACGGGCGCGCAGACGTCGGAACGTCACTTGATCAATGGGTTAGCCAATCCACATCCGAGCGTGAAGTATCGGTTCTGGTGGTGTTTGCCGATGCCCCGGAAAAGCGGTTCTTGCGGATGTTGAAACCCGGATTTCGCCATTGCTTTGTTCTGGTATCGGGGCTGCGGGCCGGGGAATGGATTTGTCTTGATCCGCAAAGCCACCGGGTGAAATGCGAAAGCTGGTGCTATTCCCCGATCTTTGATCCGGCAGCCTATTACCGCGGGATCGGACATCATTGCATCTGGGCGCATTACCCGCAAATCGTCCCGCGCAAGGTCCGGTTCGGCCCGATGAGCTGTGTCGAACTGGTCAAGCGATTGCTGGGCATTTCGGCATTCTGGATTGTCACGCCCTGGCAGCTTTATCGATATCTGTTGCAAAAAGGTGAGCAGGCAGCCGGAACCGGTCAGGTTTATTTTTCTGAAAAATGTTCTTGATTTGTTCTTTTTGTGGTGCTATAAGAAACAAATCAACGCCAGAACTGCGCCCGCAGGGTTCCGACCCTTGCGGGCGTTTTT
Source organism: Thalassospira sp. GO-4 (assembly GCF_023588965.1). Taxonomy (NCBI): domain Bacteria; kingdom Pseudomonadati; phylum Pseudomonadota; class Alphaproteobacteria; order Rhodospirillales; family Thalassospiraceae; genus Thalassospira; species Thalassospira sp. GO-4. The sequence continues at coordinate 1,694,282 of NZ_CP097807.1, read as the reverse complement.
GTGTTTGGCCCCATGCTTTTGGCTGCAAGATTTTGGCCACAAGATTCTGGATCGGGCCTTGCTTCTTTGCGGGCGGGTCTTCGTTCCCTTCGCGCAGCTGTTTTGGGCAGCTATACCCCCGCAAAGGCGGGGGCTCGCGCCGCAAGTTGCATCCTAAAGGAGTCAGGCAACAACATCCTCACGATCAAGATAGGCCCGCAAGGCGTCCGTAACGACATTGTTCAGTTTCACCCCGCGTCGGCTTGCTAGCAAGATGGCGCGCCGGTGCAAATCATGGCCGGGACGAATGTTGAAGCTGCCCTTAAGCGGGGTATCGGGCGTGCGACCTTCGTCCTGACAAAGTTCAAGATAGTCATCAACCGCTTCATGAAAGGCAGCTTTCAGGCTTTTGGCATCGGTTCCTTCGTAGGTCACAAGGTCGCGGATGAATTCCAGTTTGCCATGAAAAATCTCGTCTGCATCGCTGAACTCAACCGATCCGAGATAACCATTATATTCCAGCATCGTGCTCATATCAGTTTTTCCTCGATCAGCAATTCAAGCACATAATCAATGACATAGGATTTCACAATATTGCCGGGATGGGGTTTGTGCAGGGCTATGGTCGGTGCCGTTCCATGAACAAACTTGCGCCGTGATCCACCACTTTTGCCTGTTTTGACCTCCCGGTAACCAAGAGATGTCAGCAATCGAACCAGCTCATCCCAGCTGAAATCCTTAGGTTTGCCTTTCAAGCGTGCAATCAGCTTGTCCTGACGTCCCATGCCGGTCCTCAGTGATTGGTGCTGATATCAATATATATCCCGGACGAGGAATTGCAACTAAATACGGTTGCAATTCCTGATGCATCCATCAAGCGGAGAGACAAGAAATGGGAAGCCTGTTTTCAACGCCAAAGCCAACAGCGTTTGGCAACCCGGTCGCAGCAACCAGCAGTGAAACCGGGACCGATACGCAAGCCAGTGCCGAAACAGCGGCCAGTGACGCCCGCAAGGAAGCCCTTGAACGGCGGCGATATGGGCGTTCGAGCCTGATCACCACAAGTTTTCGCGGTCTTTTGAATGACCGGATCAGCCGGCTTGGCGGTGGCAAAAATCTGTTGGGGGAATAGGGATGGCAAAAAGATCGCGACATGTAGGACGGCGGGCCCGCGCGGTGCCGCCAGCCACGCACAGCAACGTAACCGCGAATGCCGGTTTGGCCGATGACCCGGGCCTGGCGCATATGTCCGGGGCCGGTTCGGATGCGGGTAACAATGGTGGCGGACAGATCAGTATTTCCGGCCTGCGCAACCGCTATCAGAAGGCCGTGGCAAGACGGCGCAACTGGTTGTCCCATTGGCAGGAATGTTATGAATTTGCCCTGCCGCAACGCAATGGCGCGGCCGAACAGACAAGCGGGGGCAAGCGCCTTGACCGGGTGTTTGATGCAACCGCGCCCGATGCGGTTGAACAGCTTGCCGCAAGCCTGATGGCCGAAATCACCCCGCCGTCCGGTGGCTGGTTTGATCTGGAACCGGGCGGCAATGTTCCTGGCGATGATCGACAGGTTCTGACCGAACAGCTTGGCCGTGCGGTCCGTATTCTTCAGGGGCATTTTGACCGGTCAAACTTCGCGGTCGAAATGCATCAGGCCTTTCTGGATCTGGTGACGGCGGGAACGGCGTGCCTGCGTCTTGAAAAGGCCGATTTGCAAAGCCCGTCGGCCTTTCGCTTTACCGCAGTACCGTTGCGCGATCTGGCGTTTGAAGAACGATCAGACGGCAAGATGGATGCGGTATTTCGCAAATTGTCACTGACCCGCGACGAAATCAGAACCAACTGGCCGGATGCGGTGAATATGCCCGACCACGAAACCGCCCGGGACGATGCCGACAGCCAGAAACGCTTTGCCGTGATCGAGGCGGTTATTCCGGCCGCAAACGGGCAATCGGGATACGATATTTGTGTCTTTCGCGAAGAAGGCGGCGCATCGCATGGCGATCTGATCTATCGCGGGCAGTTTGATGTATCGCCCTATATCGCCTTTCGCTGGATGAAGGCGCCGGGCGAGATTTATGGCAGATCGCCGGTGATAAAGGCGCTTCCTGATATCAAGACCGCCAACAAGGTGGTCGAGCTGGTGCTTAAAAATGCCTCCATCGCGGTAACCGGCATCTGGCAGGCTGATGATGACGGGGTGCTTAATCCCGCCACCATTCGACTGATCCCCGGAAGCATCATCCCCAAGGCCGTCGGGTCAGCGGGCCTTAAGCCGCTTGATGCGCCGGGCCGGTTTGATGTGTCCGATCTGGTGTTGTCTGATTTGCGCGATCGCATTCGTCGATGCCTTCTGGCCGACCGGTTGGGACAGGTGGATCAACCGGGCATGACCGCGACCGAGGTGCTTGAACGGGCATCGGAAAATGCCCGGCTTCTGGGGGCGACCTATGGCCGGTTGCAGGCGGAATTGCTTTATCCGTTGATCCGGCGGGCACTTTACATCCTGAGCCGAACCGGGGAATTGCCCGACATTCCGATTGACGGTGATGTGGTGGTCCTGCGCCATTCCGCACCATTGGCACAATTGCCAAGACGGGTACAGGCGGGCCAGGCGCTTGACTGGTTATCACGGATCGCAACCCTTGGCCCGGATGCGCTGGGCGAGGTCGATCTGCCGGTCATGGTGCGCTGGCTTGCCGATCAGTTTGGCGTGCCCGACCATTTGTTAAAGCCTGCCTTACCCGCGCTTGTGACGGAGGAACTGGCATGAGCCGCATCAATGGCTGGGACTGGTTCGAACCACAAGATGACGGATTGGCAGAAGATGGTCGCGATCACTGGCAATCGTGTTTTGCCTCTGATGCCGGGCAAAAGGTCATCCGTGAACTTGAACGTCAGATCCTGCAAACCGCCCTTGGCCCGGATGTCCCGGCCAGTGCGATCTGGATGCGCGAAGGACAAAGGGCGCTGGTCTTGCAGATCACACGTCTTGCCAGGACCGAGATAAAAGGGGAAATCGCAGATGACTGACACAGCATCAAACACCCGGATGCCCGAAAGGGATGATGTTTCCGATAACGGTTCGGATGCCGGTTCCGGCGCAACCGATCTTTCCGCATCACAAAGTTTGAGCCCGCAAACAGACCCGGCCAATGCGGGGTTATTGGGGGATGAACCGCAAGATTTGCCTGATGGGGCAGGTGTTCCGGATGTTCCTGCGAGTGCCGAGGATTATGTGATTTCGGTCGATGATGTGCTTGGCGGTGTGGATGCCGATCTGAATACGCGATTGCATGCGGCCGGGTTCAGCAATGATCAGGCCCAGCTGGTTTATGATCTGGCTGGTGAAATCCTCGGCCCGATGATGGCCGATATGGATCAGGCAACCCGGCGGGCAGCCGATCGCGCGGCCCTTGCCCAGCAATTTGGCGGTGCGGCGCAATGGCAAAAGCTGGCCCCGCGGATCGAAAAATGGGGGCGGGCCAATTTGCCCGATGCGGCATTTGATACGCTCTGTCAGACCCGTGACGGGGTGCTGGCCCTTCATCGCATGATGACACAGGCCGGTGAGGCCCGTCTGGGGCAGGGGGCAGGGGATGGTGATCCGTCCGATTTGCGGTCGGAAATCCGGGCCAAGATGAATGATCCGCGCTATTGGCGGGATCGTGATCCGGCCCTGATTGCCGAAGTCCAGGCGGGGTTCGCCCGCCTTAACAATACCTGATCCGTTACCTGCTTTGACGGGGGTTGAAAACAACATCACGGGCAGACGCCTTTGGTGGTCGGGGCTCTGTGTCCCGATCATGAATTCCACGGATCCTGTTTTGGGATATCTCACATTTGATACAGGGGGTTAGTGATAATGAGCGATACGATCGATCAAAGTTTCATTGATCATTTTCAGGCCGATGTGCATCAGGCCTATCAGCGCATGGGCTCGAAACTGCGCAACACGGTGCGGGTCAAGAACGCGGTCAAAGGCGCAACCACGGTTTTCCAGAAAGTCGGCAAGGGCACGGCAACCACCAAGGCCCGCCATGGCAAGGTGCCGGTGATGAATGTCGATCACGAAGCGGTGCGCTGCGATTTGCGTGATTACTATGCCGGGGACTGGGTTGATGCGCTTGATGAACTTAAAATCAACCATGATGAAAAGATGGTTCTGGCCAATGCCGGGGCCTATGCGCTGGGCCGCAAAACCGACGAACTGATCATCAATGCCCTGGTGCAGACCGATGATCTGATTCCCGATAACGCCGAGGGCATGACACTTGAAAAAGTCATGATGGCATTCGAAGGACTTGGCGAACGCGATGTGCCCGATGACGGGCAGCGTTATGCGATTGTCGGCTGGAAACAGTGGTCGGAACTGCTTCAGATCGATGAATTTTCCAATGCCGATTATATCGGGGATGATGACCTTCCCTGGAAGGGAACGCAGGCCAAACGATGGCTCGGGACGCTGTGGATGCCGCATTCGGGCCTTCCGGTGGCAAGCGGCATTCGGTCCTGTTTCTGGTATCACCGTACCGCGATTGGTCATGCCATCGGGTCCGAAGTGCAGTCCGATATCACCTGGCATGGCGATCATGCGGCCCATTTCGTCAATAACTCCATGAGCCAGGGGGCAGGCCTTGTTGACGGGGATGGCGTGACCTGCCTGCAGGCCAAGGAATAGGTCGTCAGGTGCTTTAGTAACCTTAACTTTTCTTAACATTGAAAAACACAGGAGCCCCTGAATGGCAGAAGGTTTCAAAGCCAGAAACCTCAGTGTTCTGGCCTATGCCAACGGTTTTACCCTTTGGCATTACATCACCCCCGATCTTGCCGCCGATATTGATACATCGGGTTATTTTGCTGATGCGCGCGACATGCTGCGCGTCGGTGATTTCATCATCGCCAACACCAATCGCGACGCCACCATGTCGGGCGGCCTGTTCGTGGTGGCTAGTTCCGGTGCGGCGGGCGTTGATGTCCGCGACATGACTGCGGTCGGCACGTCCAATACCGACTGAGCCAACATCTTTTTCCATCTTCCTCCCTCGACGCGACCCCGGTGGTATCGGCCATCGGGGTTTTCTTTTTCCAAGCAAGGAGACTGCCCATGCAGGGTACTACCCCGGTCGAATGTGAAATCCTCAATGTCATTCAGGGGGTCGGCATCTGGCCCGATTGCGATGACAAAACCCAGCTGCTTCAGGCGATCAATACCCTGATTTCCGGCGGCGGCAATGGCGGTGGTAACACCGTTATCATCGGCAGCGAAATCGGCACGGTCTCCGCATTCGCCATGCCGACGGCCCCGGAAGGCTGGCTGGTCTGTGATGGCTCGGCCATCTCGCGTACCGACTATGCCGATCTGTTTGCCACGATTGGTACCGTCTGGGGTGCCGGTGACGAGATTTCCACCTTCAATCTCCCGGATCTTCGCGGCGAATTTGTCCGTGGCTTTGATGATGGTCGCGGTGTGGATGCCGGGCGTGTGTTCGGATCTTCTCAACTCGACCAGATGCAAAGAATTACGGGGCAAACGGATACAACTTACGCCGCTCTTAATCGAACATTTGCGAACGGTGCTTTGACGGGCACGGAAGGTTCAGGTGGGTCGGACCAGACCTCAACCGAATATGGTATTTTTCGCCCGGCAGGACTGCTGAATTTTGATAGTGCCAACAGTCCGGGGGCACGAGTTGGGGAAGAAACCCGCCCGCGCAACGTGGCGATGACCTATGCGATCAAGGCGTTCTATCCGACGGCTGCGACAAGTCAGTAAGCGTCGGTCTTCAACCTTTTCCGCCCCGGCAGGCGTTGCTTGCCGGGGTTCTTTTTGCCCCACGATTGGAGAATTTATATGCAGTGTTTGAGCCCGGTTGAAAGTGAAGTTCTCAATGTCGTTCTGGCTGCGGACATTGTTCCTGACCGCATGGATGACACCCAGCTCTTGCAGGCGCTGGAAGCCCTGTTTGGCAGTGGTATGTCGGGTGGCGGTTCGGTTCCGGTGGCGACGGTGTTGCCGTTTGCCGGAGCTGTAGCGCCGGACGGCTTTTTGATCTGTGACGGTTCCGAATTGCTGGCAAGCGAGTTCGAAAACCTGTTTTCAGCGATCGGTATTACCTATGGCACCGGTCAGGCAGCCGGCAGTTTCAAGCTTCCCGATCTGCGTGGCCGTGTTCCGGTCGGTGCCGGGCAGGGCGATGGCCTGACGGAGCGTGCCATCGGCGCGATTGGTGGCGCGGAAATGCATCAGTTGAGCATTGAGGAAATGCCTGCTCATAGTGGTCATATCGATGCCGCAGTTGGACAATCGGGGAATAATGCCGGCTCATCATCCAATCAAAACGGAATTGTTGAGGGCGGCGATCAGCCGCACAACAACATGCAGCCGTTTGTAGTGATCAATTACATCATCAAGGTGTGATTGTCGCACGAGAGTGACAAGCCTTGCGGGGCCCGGTTTTCCGGGCTCCGTTTTCTTTTGCGGAGGTTTTTTCATGGCACTCGGTGATATCGCGCTTTGTGCGCGCGCCATGGTGATGATCGGGGCAAGTCCGGTCTCATCCTTTGACGAAGACAGTGCCGAGGCCGAAATTGCCCGGCTGCTCTATCCGACGATCCGCGACGGGATGCTGGCAAGCTATCCGTGGCGGTTTGCCGCGCGCGGGGCGTGGCTTGCGCGATTGGCAACGGCGAATGACCGGCGCGATCCCGGCGATGGCAGCGCGTTATTTGCCCTGCCACGCGATTTCATCCGGTTGCTGTCACTCGAAAATGAGGGCGGGAAAATCACCCGGTTCGAACTGCGCGACCGGGCTGTGCTGTGTGCGGGGGAAACGGCGCACCTTTCCTATGTCGCCCGACTGGCCGAGGGCAGTTTTCCACCGTGGTTTGATCTGGCCCTGATTGCGCGGCTGGCAGCGGAATTTTGCCTGCCACTGACCGAAAGCAGTGCCAGGGCGGAATATCTGTTCAAGCGATCGGAAGACCAGTTTCGCGAAGCCCGCCTTGCCGATGCCCAGCAATCGACCCCGCATGCGATTGATGATTTTTCACTGATATCGGCCCGGGGATAGTCCCGGGGGAAAAGCAGGCACGGATCGCTTGCGCGGCGATGACAGGGGCCACAACCGATACATGGAACGAATGTCAGTTCGGCAGGGGCGGGGAACCTGATCCGCAAATTCATCATCACACGCGACAGTCAAGCAGGGAGCGGCCAATGGCCCGCAGGGTTCTTGAGAAAAACACCTTTTCGACCGGGGAGCTGGCACCGGAATTGTGGGGGCGTTCGGATTTGAATGCCTATGCCAACGGGGCGGCACGTTTGCGCAATGTGTTTATCGAGCCGTCCGGCGGGGTAAGACGCCGTCCGGGCACGCGCCTTGTTGGCGAGCTTGACGGGCCGGTGCGTCTTGTGCAGTTCGAATTCAATACCGAACAGACCTATATCCTGGCCTTTGGCGATCAGAAGGCCTTTGTGTTTGAAAACGGGGTCAATACCGTATGGTTTGAAACCCCGTTCGGGCCGGAACATCATGATCTTTTGAACTGGACGCAAAGTGCCGATACGCTTCTGGTGGTTCATCCCGATGCCCCGCCGGTGCGCATCAGCCGCACCCAGGCCGGAAGCTGGCAGGTAACTTCCTGGGCCTGGCGGGCAACCGATCAGGTCACAAGCCAGCCGTTTTACAAATTCATCGACCCGGCAGCGACCATCACACCATCAGCCACCAGCGGATCGGTGACCCTTGTTGCCAGCATGGATATGTTTGACGCCAACCATGTCGGAACCCTGTGGCGGATTGCCGGGATCGAGGGCGAAATAACCGCCGTTGGCGACGCCCAAACTGCGACCATGACCCTTAAGGGCAGCCTGGCGGATAGCAATGCCACGGTCGATTTTGCCGAGCAGGCCTTTTCGGATGTGCGTGGCTGGCCGCGCAGCGTGACATTCCATCAGGACCGACTGGTGATTGGCGGGTCACGTGATTTGCCCAACCGGCTGTGGATGTCGCATTCGGGGGATCTGTTCAATTTCGAACTGGGCGAGGGGCTGGATGACGAGGCGATTGAATTCGCCCTTCTGGCCGATCAGGTCAATGCGATCACCGGGATTTTTGCCGGTCGCCATCTTCAGGTCTTTACCAGCGGATCGGAATGGATGGTGACGGGGGATCCCCTGACACCGGCCAATATTCAGGTCACCCGTCAAACCCGGATCGGCAGTCAAAGCCATCGCACGGTGCCATTGGTCAATATTGACGGGGCGACGGTATTTGCCGGGCGCAGCGGGCGTGAAATTCGCGAATTCCTGTTTACCGATGTCGAGCAGGCCTATGGATCGGCCGATCTGGCATTGCTGTCACATCATCTGGTCAAGGACCCGATTGATCAGGCCTTTGATGCCAATCGACGGCTGTTGCATGTGGTGATGGCAGATGGATCGCTTGCCACCCTGACCCTTTACCGCTCCGAGACCATTACCGCCTGGTCGGCACAGCAGGTGGCGGGGTGTGATTTTACATCGGTCGCGGTGTCGGGCGGGGATGTTTATGTCAGCCTGAAATGCGGGAATCGGTATTTTCTGGCCCTGTTTGATGACGCATGCGGGTTTGATCTGCAAATCAGCCAGTCGGTCCAAGCGGGCGAAGAACCGCGCCGGCATTGGGGGCAGCTCGGCGCGCTTGAAGGGATGGAAATCAATGCCTGGGGCGATGGTGTTCTGATCCCCGGGCTTGCAGTGGCGGGCGGCACGGTGACCTTGCCCGGCGATGTCGGGGCGGTCACAACACTTGATGCCGGTTTGGCCTTTGCTCATGAAATCTTTGCCCTGCCACCGGCGGCATCGGATGGCAGCCGCCCGCATGGGGGCAATGCGGTGCGTCTGGTGTCGCTGACCTTGCGGCTGCAACAAAGCGGGCAGCTTCGTGTGGATACCGGGCGCGGTCTGCGCGATGTCGCATTGCCGGTGTCGCCGGTGTCGCCGGTGTCGCCGGATGATCCGGACGGGCTTTATAGCGGGGATATCACATTGCGAAGTCTTGGATGGCGGCGCGGAAGCGGGGGGACCATCCATTCGGGTTTATGGCGGATTGCCGGGGATTTTCCCCGGCCTTTTTTATTGCTGGGATGTGCATCGGAAATGGGGGTGAATGACTGATGGGTGGCTTTACATCAATCGTGCCGATGGCGGCATCGGCCTTGCAGACCGGACAACAGATCCAGGCCAATCAGGCCAGTACGCAAAGCCGGATTGCCATGCTTGATGCCGATCGCAAGGCGGAACTGGCCGAAATTGACGCAAACCAACAACAAAAGGATGCCGACCGCGAAGATGCCCTGCGTCGCAGGCAGGCGACCCTGCGTGCCAGACAGGGGGCATCGGGACTGATGGCCGGTGGCAGCGGATCTGCCAGTGCGGTTCTGGCCGGTTATGAAAAGGCCGCGCGCGACGATCAGCAGGCAGATGCGTCCGAGGCCAGTCGCAAACGCAATCAGATCAATGCCAGTGCAAGCTGGCGCGAAAAGTCGCTGTTGCGCACCGCGCAGGATGATACGACCGCCCGGCTGAGTGCCTGGTTCGCGCGGCGTGACGGGTTGAGGGGATAAGGATATGGGGACGGTCTTTACCAATCAGATTACCGCATCACGCCAGTTCGAAGGCGATGGGGCGCGCGATGAATTTCCATTCGATTTCGACGTGTTTGACAGCGGCGATGTCGCAATCAGCCTTGATGGCGAAACTGTCGAGACCGGGTTTCACGTCACCCTTGGCCGATCCGGGACGGGGTCGGGATCGGCGGCGGCCAGGGGGGCGGGCGGCATCGTCAAATTTGAAACCGCACCGGCATCGGGTGTTCGGGTCGATATCGCACGGTCCTTGCGGTTGCGCCGCCTGAGTTCCTATGACGCCATGTCGGTACCGCGCGGCGATGCGATTGACCGTGATCTTGATTTTGTGACCGTGGCAATCGGCGATATTGACCGGGCGCTTTCGGGGGCCTTGCACCTTGATGCGGCCGATCGCGATCAGGCATCTGCGAAACTTCCGGGGATCGCGCCGGGGCGTGTTCTGATCTGGAATGACGAGGGGGATGGTCTTGCCAATGGCCCGGATGCCAAGGATATCGCCAATGTGGCCGGCAATGCGACCCTTGCCCAGACCGCGGCCAATCGGGCCGATGCCGCCGATGTCCGGTCGCAAACAGCCCTGGCATCCTTTGGGCGTGATCATGCCGGTGCGATGCTTGATCTTGATTTTCGCAGCGGCAATGCCCTGAGCTGGGAGGATGAGCGCCGCCAGCCGGTGATTGATGCACCCTTGAACCGGATCATGGATATCCGTGAAACCGGTGCACTGGTGCGATTGTCAAACGGGGCGCGGGTGACATTGCCCGACGCATCGATTGCGCGCAACGGGGTGCGTTATCGTCTGTTTAACGGGGATGGCACACAGGTCGATATCGCAGCGGCCAGCGGGGATGTGATTGCACCGGTTCATGGCGGGGCAGAAGGCGGGATTTATCCGCTGCCGATCCGGGGGGATATGGTTGACCTTGTCTGTGACGGGATCACCGGAGGGCGGTGGTTTGCCTGTCCGGTGCGCGAAAGCGGACCGGTCGTCAAGCTGTTGCGCACCGCATCGCAAAGCATCCCGGCCGGGGGTGCCTTCCTGATTGAATGGGATCAGGTGGTCGAAGACAGCCACGGGCTTTATGACGCCGCCAGTCATGGCCTGACCGGGATGGCGCCGGGATTTTACCATATCGATGTCGGGGTAAGTTTCCCGGTCACCAGCGAAGCGGTGATGACCACCCTGTCACTTGAACGGTTCAATGGCAAGGACTGGAACATCCATCTGCAATCCAATGACATTACCGCGACCGGAAGCGGTGCCAATCACAGCTTGCGGCTTGGCGGTGTGGTGCGCATTGCCCCGGGCGGGGCAAGCGGGCTCAGGATCCGGTTGCGCCACAGCGATGATGTGACCCGCATGATCGCGGCCAGTGATCTTTTAAGCTGGTGGCATCTGCACCGCATTGGCGGGTAGCAAAGCCTTGGTGGCGTGACTGCTTGCCTGCTTACCTGTTTGCCTGGGTGCCGGGCAGAAATTCCTGATTTCGATTTCAAGGAGATGCATCCAATGGGATTGCGGTATCAGCCGCTTGCGGCCGCCATGACGGTGGCGCGGGCATCAAGCAAAATGATCGGCGGTGAAAACGGATTGATAACGACCCTTGGCAATGATCAGCCGGGGTTTGATCATGACCGGCTTGGCCGACGCAAGGGGCTTTTGATTGAGGGGGCGGCAACCAACTTGCTGCGCTATTCCCGCGATTTTTCCAATGCACTTTGGGAAAAGAACGCCGGTGTAAGTGTTGCGCCAAGTGCGGTTGCCGCCCCGGATGGCAGTTCGGACGCCATGTTGCTTGACCTTCCGGGCGGGGCGGATGGCCTTTATCAGAATGTCGGATCGCTGATCAGTGGGGATGTCTATTGCTTTGCCATCTGGATGCGGGCGGTTTCGGGAACGGTTGATGTCACCCTTGGCGGGATCAACGGGCCATCAAGCCATAACATCAGTCTTGATGAAACCTGGCAACGTGTGTGGATCTCTGAACCGGCATCGGGCAGCACGCGCTATCCGAAAATCAGTACGGCGATCTCGAACCTTCCGGCATCGGTGCTGATCTGGAATGGGCAGCTTGAAGCCGGACCCGCGCCGACATCCGATATCATCAGCAACGGCATCCCGGCATCGCGGGCCGCCGATAATGTGACGCTTGATCCGGCTGACTGGTTTGCCCAAGGGGCCGGGACAATGGTGTTTGATTTGCATACTGCCCCGGCATGGGCTGGCATCTGGCGGATCGCACAGCTTTATGCCGGCAGTCTCAATGATGATCATCTTGATCTTGGTTATGACAGCGATGCCGGTCAGTTGCGCATATCCTTGCGCCGGGATGGCGTGCCGATCGTTACCCAGTCGCTTTACGGGACGCTGTCACCAGATACCCGCCATCGCATTGCGCTGGCCTGGGAGGATGATGTTATTGCAGTGGCCCTTGGCGGCAGCGTTCTGAAAACCCCGTCGGGCTTTGCCATGCCGCGCAATTTTTCCAATATTGTGCTGGGATCCTTTGGCGGAACGGACAAGCATATCAACGGGTATCTGCGCAATCTGGCCTACTGGCCGGTCAGGCTTTCTGATGCGCGATTGTCTGATCTTTCGGTAGTTTAGGCCATGGGGATGGCCAGTAAAACTGACCCGCTTGCCACCCTTCGCGCCCGCCTTTTGGCCGAGCTCCCCGATGATATTGCACAGGCGCGTGATGCCTATCATCGGCTGGCTGGCGAGGCCGCAGGCATCATGGATGCCAAGGAGTTTTCCACCCATCAAGCGGCCTGCAAAGCCGCCCTTGGGCATCTTGAAAGCCTGATCAAGTTGCTGCGCTGGGCATGTGACAGGGCGGATCAGGCGGGAGGTGATGAATCTGGCGATCCGGATAGTGGCAGCGCGGTCGAAAACCTGATTGCCGAGGCCCGGCGCACGCTTAGGCCATCGTGATCATCTGCCCTGCTTGCGGGGCATCCGTGGGATTGGAGGGGCGAGGCAAGATGGGATCCCGCCGTCGCGGGAGCGAGACGGGGTGATTTCCACACGCGCGATATGATATCGCGATTGCAGAAATGGCTGATACCAATATATAATACATATTGGTATCAAGGAGGTCGATCATGGCGCGCAATACATCAGTTTCGCTGGGTGAGCATTTTAACGGTTTTATTGACGGGCAGGTCAAATCGGGGCGTTACGGGTCTGCCAGTGATGTTGTGCGGGCGGGATTGCGACTTTTGGAAGAGCATGAGGCGAAAGTTAAAGCCCTTCAGGAAGCCTTGATCGATGGCGAACAATCCGGGCCCGCCAAACCGTTTGACGGGGATGCTTTTCTGACCCGGATGAAGACCGAGCATGGCGGTTAATGCGGGATATCGCCTTACACCGCGGGCGGAGGCCGATCTTGAAGATATCTGGCGATACACGCATCGACGCTGGTCGGTGACGCAGGCCGATAAATATATCCGCGATTTCCTGGGTGTGTTTTCTGAGCTGGCTGCATCAAAGCGCATCGGGCAGAAATGCGATGTGCGAGAAGGCTATTTCCAAACCCCGGTTGGGGCGCATGTGATTTATTACCGGCAGGCAAGTGATGCCATTGAGGTTGTCCGCGTTCTGCATGGGCGGATGGATGTAAACCGGCATCTTTGACTTTTTTTGCCGGTCAGTTTTTCTCAGAAAATTCAGATATTGCTGCCTCCGAGCGGCAAGGTCACCGGCCAGTTGAGCCGGCGGCGTGATTGGTCATGGCTGTTTGCCAGACGCGCGATAGACGCGCTGATTTATAGTGCCGACAGGAGGGTGGGATGATACCAAGTACTCAAACTGCCCGGTTTGCGGAATTTGTCTGGATCTGGGATCAGGTTCTGGGGCTTGGCTTGCCATCCCATCATCGGAAAATGGCCGACTGGCTGGAGGAATGCTGGAACGCCGGGCGGCGCGAGATGTTGCTGATGGCGTTTCGCAATTCGGGGAAATCAACCATTGTCGGGCTGTTTTGTGCCTGGTTGCTCTATCGCGATGCCGATTTGCGCATTCTGGTTCTGGCGGCCGACCTTGATCTGGCCAAAAAGATGGTGCGCAACGTCAAACGCATTGTCGAACGCCACCCGTTATTGGCGGGGATTGTGCCCGACCGTCTGACCGACTGGGGCAGTGAACGGTTCACCGTGGCGCGGCCCGGTGTGTTGCGCGATCCGTCCATGCAGGCTGTTGGCATTGGCGGCAATATCACCGGATCGCGCGCCGATATCGTGATTTGCGATGATGTCGAAGTTCCCAAAAACAGCGATACCGCCCATAAACGCAGCGAGCTTCGCGAGAAGTTATCCGAAATTGCCTATGTTCTGTCGCCCGGCGGCGCACAGCTTTATGTCGGGACGCCGCACAGTTACTATTCGATCTATGCCGATGAAGTGCGCCCGGAAACCGGCGAAGTCGCGCCATTTTTAAATGGTTTCTCACGTTTTGTGCTGCCCATCGTCAATAAGCATGGGGCATCAAACTGGCCCGAACGGTTTGATCAGGCGGCAATCGCCGCGATCAGGGCGCGCACGCCAGCCCACAAGTTTCAAAGCCAGATGATGCTTGAAATGGTTGCCCCCAATGCCGGGCCGTTTGATCCGGCGCGTTTGCACTATTACGACGATCTGGCCGAAATCGAATATGCCAATGGCCGGATGCGGCTTGGCATCGGGGATCGCACCATGGTCGCCAGTGCCTGCCACTTTGATCCGAGCTTCGGCGCGGCCAAGGGCGACGGGGCGGTGGTGGCCTGCGTCTATATTTGTGATCAGGGGGAATACTGGCTTCATGATATCGCCTGGTTGCGGGCAACCAGCCCGCATGAGGGCGGGCAAAACGGCGATACCCCGTGGCGTGACGAGGCAAGCCAGCTTTGTGCACAGGTCGGGGCATTCATGGCGCGCAACCATTTGCCATCGGTGCGGATCGAGACCAATGGCATCGGGCGGTTTTTGCCCAATATCCTGCGGCGCGAACTTAAAGCGATCGGCTGGGCGGCAAGCGTCGTAGAACATTATGAAGCCACCAACAAGGTGACCCGGATCGAGGATGCCTTTGGCGCGGTGATGGGGGCGGGGCTGCTTCATGTCGGGGCGGCTGTGGTCAAAACGCCGTTCCTGCGACAGTTGCGCGAATGGCATCCCGCCAGTTCTGGTCATAACAGCGCCGGTCAAAATAGTGTTGGCCATGATGACGGGCTTGATGCGGTGGCGGGATGCATTTTGGCCGAACCGGTCCGTTTGCCGCGGGTCGATATGCCGCTGCTTCGGGCCGACTGGCGGCGAAATGGCGGGGCTTTCCGGGCGGAAAACCGTTTCAATCCGTAAAGGTCAGCTTGGAAACCCTGACGGGAGAAAAAAAATTTCTCGCAATGCCAAGTAGTTAGCCCGGCGGTGTATCACATTTGTGAAATATTCATGGAATTTTCAGCTTTGATCCCTACGTTTATTATATGAAAGAATAGTAGAGAGTTTTTTAAACCTATACCAAAGCGTAGAGTGCGCCGCGCAAAACAAGTTTATAAACCCGGAAACGGCCAGATCGATTTGTTGATCAATTTAGCAGTCCAGGACAACAAGACGCCCCTGTGGGCGCACCTGACTGTCAGGAGGCCTGACCATGTGGAAGAAACTAAGCTTGATGGCTGTAATGGCAGGTGCCGTTGCAGTTGCGATCCCGGAAACACAGGCGTCTCCGGTTTGTGGTGACCGCAGCAAGGTTATCGACAGCCTGAGTGCCAAATATTCCGAGGAACCGGTTGCGGTTGGCGTGACCTCGAACGGTGGTGTGATCGAGGTGCTCAAGGCGCCGGACGGGCAGACATGGACGATCCTGTTTACCTATCCGTCCGGGCCAAGTTGCCTGGTGGCCTCCGGCGAGGCCTGGCAGGATCTTGAAGCAAAGATCAAGGGACCTGCTGCCTAGGACTGCCTCTGCCTTTCGGGGCTGTGATGAACGGTCTTCCTTGGCTTGGGAACCAGTCACGGTCACTGGTACGGTTACTGGCACTGGTACTGGCACACGCACAGGAATGGCGCCGGATGGCGCCCGGGTGATGCCACAACGGGACAGAGACTGCGCATGGATGGTGCGGCCGGATCGGTGCACCCCGCCTATACAAGTTTTATGCCGATCATCTAAGCCGGGGGTGTTGCCCCGGTCGTGATGACCTCCTTGAACTGACCTGCAAACCAACCGGTTTGCGGGTCTTTTTTTTATCGAAATCACGAGGCCCCGGAACATGACCGAGCTTGCCCAGCCTGTCGATGTGATCTGGTGGATCACCGCGGTCGAAATTCCGGCAGTGGCCAGCCTGTTCTGGCTGCATTGGCGGATGCGATCGGAATTGCTGACCCGGATCGAGGATCAGCGCAGCCGCCATGACGCCGATTGCGGCGATCTGCGCGCCGATCTTGCCGACTTCAAGCTTGATGTGGCGCGCAACTATGTCTCGATCCCGTATCTCAAGGACATTGAAAAACGCCTGACGGGGCATTTGCTCCGGATCGAGGCCAAACTTGACAGCCCGCTTAAAAAGGAACCGGTCCATGACTGATCTTATGACCCGCCCGATTGTTGAACCCGAAGCTTTGCCAGAGACTTTGCCCGAAACATTACCGGATGCCGAAATCCTTGCCCGCACGCTTTATGGCGAGGCCCGCGGCGAAGACCTTGCCGGGATCGAGGCGGTGGCATCGGTGATCCTCAACCGTGTGGCCTTTGCGCGCAAACGCGGGCGCTATTGGTGGGGCAATGACATCAGATCGGTGTGCCTTAAACCCGGTCAGTTTTCCTGCTGGAACGCCAATGATCCCAACCGCAAGAAGTTGCTGGCGATCAATCCGCGCGACCCGGCCTATCGGTTGTGCAAACGCATCGCCAAGCGCGCCGTGGCGGGTGAGCTTGTCGATCAGACCGACGGGGCGACGCATTATCACACCCATGCGGTTGATCCCTATTGGGCGCGCGGGCAGGTGCCGGTTGCAGAGATCGGCCATCACATATTTTACAAGAATATCGGATAGGGGAGGTATCACGTGATCCCGGCATTGCTTGCCCAGATCGGCCTGCCGCTTTTGATCAAGGCGGTGGGTGCGGGGCTTGATCATATCGACAATCCGATCGCCAAAACCGCCGCTGAGGGCCTTAAACAGGTCGAACAAGCTGTCAGCAAAGGCGACGTCACACCGGCCCAAATCCTTGAAGCCAACCGCCACACCGAACGCATGGCCGAAATCGAATTGGCCCGCGATACCGAAACGCTGAAATCGGTCAATCGCACCATCCGAACCGAAGTCGCCAGCGAAGATGCGTTCGTGCGGCGCTGGCGGCCAAGCTTTGGCTATGCCGTCGCACTCACCTGGATCATGACCATGGGCGCCATCGCCTATGCGATCATCCTGACCCCGCTTCAGGCCCCGGCGATCATCGCCGCACTGGTCAATACCAGCCCGATCTGGGGCATTGCGCTGGGTGTTTTGGGGGTGAGTGTGGTGAAAAGGAGTGCGGATAAGAAGATTACGTGATTTCGAATATTTCGATTGTTTCGAGTATTTCGATTGTTTCGAATATTGCGTTTATGGAGGTCTTGTCTTATATATTAGGCACCCCCTTTGACCAGAGGAGGAGGAGGGGGATGTCGCGGGAAATGGAGAATGCGCAATGTCGGCAATACGAAAAGATGATTTTGGTGGCCGCTTGCCAACGCAGATCGAAAGCGCAACAGCAGACCAGCTTCGCCAGATTATTGCCTCTCAGGCAAAGGAGGGCGAGGATACCAAGCTGACTGTGATGCGTGGAGAGGGCGGGGCGGAAACCATCACCCTCAGCCCGGCCCTGACAGAAAGCCTGATGAATTTGTTGCGCCTTGTTTCTGGCCGTCAGGGTTTTCAGATGATCCCGCTGTCGGCAGAACTGACGACACAACAGGCGGCAGATCTGCTGAATGTGTCCCGGCCCTATTTGATCAAGCTGCTTGAAGCGGGCGATATCCCGCATACGACCGTTGGACGGCATCGCCGGATCAAGGCAGAGGATTTGTTTGCCTATAAAGCCCGGCGGGATGCAGAGCGCGACGAGGCTTTGTCTGAGCTGGCGAAGATGGACGCAGAGCTTCTTCTGAAAGGATACTGAGCGCGAATGACATATCGGGCAGATCATTTTACAGCGCTTCTTGATGCCTGTGTTCTGGCCGATGTGTTCAAGCGGAACTTGCTACTCAGTCTGGCGCGAGCTGAGCTTTTTCGTCCGCGCTGGAGCACCCAAATCCTTGATGAGACCGAACGGGCGATCCTGAAAATTACCAAGGGTGAAGCTGATGGCAAAAAGCAGCGTGCGGCAATTGAGCGGGCATTTCGGGATGCCTGCGTGACCGGGTATGAAGCGCTCATCCCGGCGGTGACGTTGCCAGATGCAGATGATCGCCATGTTCTGGCAGCGGCAATTCACACCAAGGCGCAGGTTCTTGTGACAGATAACCTCAAGGATTTTCCGCCCGATGAACTGGCAAAGTTCGGAATCGAGTTAAAGTCATCTGACGAATTCATCGCGGATACGATCACACTTCATGAACAGACAGCGTTCGGTGCGATCAAAGCCATGCGGGCGCGCTACCAAAACCCGGCCCTTACGACGGGGAAGATCATTCAGTTTGCGGAAAGCCGTAGTCTGCTGTCGACGGCGCTCTTGCTCAAGGAATATGAGCAATATTGGTGATCGTCACCCAGGTCATCTGGTGTGCTTTAGAAATGTGTCAATATCTTCGGATGCATACCCCAAAAGTTCGCCCATCCGGGCTGAGTCCGCGTCGTGATCCTTGACCGTTCCGGCGCATAAATTGCGCGACATGATCAGGGCTTCTTCGATCCGCCATTCTTCGCTGGGCAGGGCGAAGAACAGGTAGCGCATTTCAAAGGGCGGGCGCGGGATGATTTCTTCAACACGGATGATGGTGCCTGCGGCGACATGCGGGGCGAAATCGGCGTCGGGGAAATAGTCGCTGACATGAAGTGCGTCTGAAAACATTGCCATCGGCTTGGTGCCGGCCAGCATCAATTCCAGTTCGCGCCCTTCGTGCGGGCCGATGCCCGGCGGTAATGTCAGTTCATCATCCATCTTGCTTATCCGCATTGTGTCAGCCAATCGTCGCAGCGGCGTGGGGCGTCGTCAACGATGATGTCCTGTCTTGGGCTGTTAGCGTCGCCATCAGGTTTACCTGCGGGTAAATAATTGCTGTTTGTGGCTTGGGTTTCGGGGATGTTTACCGACGGGTAAAATGCGGGTGCTTCCACGATGGCAGAAGCACCCGGGATGGTGGGCAGATCAAAGGGTGATGTTCAGGTTTTTCATCACCTTGCCCTGACCGCCGGCCAGAAGGCCGGTGATGCGGCCGTCTTTGAGGTCCAGCGTAACCTTGATCTGGCTTGGTGAGGGTTGGGTCATGAATGCGCCCTGGGCGATCAGGAAGGTGTCCTTTTTCATGTCCAGAAAATCATACAGCACACAGGCAAGCGGGCCGGCGGCCATGCCGGTGGCGGCTTCTTCGGCGATGCCATAGCGCGGGGCGAACATGCGGGTGGTGGCATCGATATCGGCATCACCGGTTTCGGTGGTGAAGATGTAATAGCCGATCAGATCAAGCTTTTCGCTGATGTCGTTGATGGCGTCCTGATCGGGGGTGATGTTGGCAAGGATTGCTTGGTCCCTGACCGCCAGCACGATGAAATTATTGCCGGTATTGACCAGAACCGGGCGGGCGCGATCATCAAGATCATCACTGGCCAGGCCGAGTGATTTCAGAACATCGCAAAGTGTGACGCCGTTATCAGACCAGTTGGCCGCAGGGGTGTAGGTCGGTGCAAGCTGTTCCATATAGGCCATGCCGCGATCAAGGATGATCTTGCGCGGGCCATCGACAGTTTCCTTGGATGTTTCGCCATCGCCAAAGCGTTGAAGTTCGGCCAGATAGGAAAAGGTTGCGATGGTGGCATGACCGCAATGGGCGATGCGTTTGGTCGGCGTAAAGAAATCAAGTCTGATCCCGCAGGTCTCGGATTTCGAGACAAAGGCGGTTTCCGACAGCCCGACCTTTTGCGCGATCAAAAGCTTTTCATCGTCACTATAGCGGTCGGCATCCAGCACGACCCCGGCCGGGTTGCCGCCCGCGCCATGTTTGACAAAGGCATTGACGATCTGAACCGGAACGGTCCGGGTAGTTTCTTGATGTATGCTCATAACTCTTTTCCTGCTAAAATCTTTGTTGATCGGATTTTAGGTGCCAATTCACAGATTATGAATTCATATATAAATGAAGAAATCTCATGAAAAGTCGCGTGCGGGCCTGATGGTCAAGGCCAATCAGAATGCCCCGCTTTTGGCAGCGATTGCGCGGGAAAACAGTTTCAGCAAGGCCGCCGAAATACTGGGCGTGCATCAATCGGCAATCAGTCACCGGGTCAATCTGTTGGAAGAGGCACTTGGCTTTTCGCTGTTTGATCGCACCACGCGCCAGATCACCCCGACGGCATATGGGCGTATTCTTTGTGCCGCGGCGATTGAGGTGATGGCGGTCTGGGACGGGGCGTTTGATCGTCTCGAAAAGTTCGAAAACCGGGGGGCGGTGCGCCTGTCGGTGTCATCGTCGCTGGCGATGAAATGGGTGTTGCCGCATTTGGGACGTGCGGCGGAGGCGGGGCTTGAAATCGCTCTTGATGTCAATGATCGCCCGGCTGATTTCCGGGCGGGCGTGATTGATGCCGCCATCCGTTTTGGTGTCGGGCCCTATCCGGGGCTGCATTCGACCCTGCTTAAAAAGGCTGAAATATTGCCGGTGGCCCGGCCGGGATATTGTGATCCCGGTGCGACCCTTGAAATGATCGCCGGTTCGCCATCGACCACATTTCTTAAAGACGTCGCGGGGGAGCGGGATGATACCGATTTCAGTTGGGCCTATTACAAGGATCAGGCGGGGCTGAGCTTTGAGACGGATGCGCGGCACATTGCCTTTGATCGTGCCGATCTGGTGTTGCAGGCCGCAATAAACGGTATGGGCATCGGGCTTGGCCGGACCCTGCTGGTCGAGGGGGATGTTGCCCAGGGCTTCCTTGTGCCGGTCGGGCCATCGGTTGCGATGAAGTCGGCCTATTGGCTGGTGTGTGGTTCCGATTTTGCCGGGACGGAGCGCTATGCGTCGCTTCTGGGCTGGCTTAGAAGTCAGATGAAATAGGCTTGCCGTTTTGGGCGGGCCTGCCTAAATTCCGCGCATGACAAATACAGAACATGAAATCATTTACCGCGTGCTGGGATCGGATGAATGGGCGGAAGCCCTGGCATCCGGGCAGTATGCCGGTGCGTCGCACGATATTGCCGATGGCTTTATCCATTTTTCGACCATTGATACGCTGGCGGCAACACTTGCGCTGCATTACACCAAGCGCGACGGGTTGAAGCTTTTGCATGTGCCGGTCGCACCGATCAAGGCCAAGCTGAAATGGGAACCGGCCCGTGGTGGTACGCTGTTCCCCCATCTTTATGATGTGCTGGGCGTTGCCCATGTAACGCGGGTTGATGATTTGCCCCTTGATGCGAACGGTGTTCACATCCTGCCCGAAGATCTGCAACAGACGCAGTGATCAGACGATCATAGGGTGTGAAAATGCGCAAAAAGCGAACGGGCAGTGCTGTGATCAGCACTGCCCGTTCTGTCTTGTGTTCAGTTTGCGTCGTATCGTTTTTACGTTGGTCGTTTTTATTTTGGTGTTGGACTAGCCGTTCAGCAGTGTCGAAACTTCAAAGCAGACCCCGGCCAGGATCACCAGCACGGTGACACCCGACAGGGTAAAAGCCGCAAGATTGGGAAAAGGGCTTCTTTTCAGGCGGTTTTGATATTTGGTGTCGTCATCAACAAGAATGTTGGGGCCACGCAGCATAACGCTCGGCTTTTCGACCTCATCATTGGAGGCCCAACGATGCCGGTTTCCCGGCAGATAAACGCGGTTGCGTTCTTTGGTATTTTCCGGGGTTGCCATGTTTGTCTTCATGTCCATCAACTTCTTTTTATCGGTTCCCAGCCCGTTCCGGCGGCTGTGATGATTGCTGTTCCTGATCTATGGAATACCAAATACTATCCCAAAGATCAAGAAAACTATACCAATGTATATTTATAAAAATTAAAGTTCGCCCAAAAATCGCAGCTTTCTGCGGGTTTTGTGATGGTATAGGGTGATGCTGATGAGGATAGGTATAGTACCGTCAGACCCCGAGACAGGGGTGAGAAGAACGAATCCGATGGATGGAAGCCGCAGTGATGGTTGCATTCAAAAAGATCGGGCAGCGCCGATGATGGCGCTGCCCGGTTTCTTTTTGCGTATGGGGGATACGCATATGCGGGGTCGGGGGATGTTTTGATCAGACGAGCTCGGCCAGGGCCGCAGGGTTGAAATCCTCAAGCTCGTCAAACGCACCCTTGGCGACCTTGTTGGGCCACTGGGCATCCGTGATCAGTGCACGGCCAACCGCAATCAGGTCAAATTCGCCGCGTTCCATGCGTTCGACCAGACCGTCAAGGTTGGATTTTTCGGACGCTTCGCCCGAAAACGCGCCGATGAAGTCCGATGAAAGCCCGACCGAGCCCACCGAAATGGTCGGTGCGCCGGTAAGCTTTTTGGCCCAACCGGCAAAGTTCAGGCCCTTTTCGCCATCAATTTCGGGGAATTCCGGTTCCCAGAAACGACGCTGGGATGCGTGGATGATATCGACACCGGCCTCGACCAGCGGGGCCAGCCAGGACGTCATTTCATCCGGCGTGGTGGCAAGGCGGGCGGTGAAGTCCTGTTGCTTCCACTGGCTGACGCGCAGGATGATCGGGAAGTCCGGACCAACGGCGGCACGCATCGCAGCCACGACTTCGCGGGCAAAGGTTGCACGTTCGGCAATGGTTTTGCCGCCAAAGCGATCGGTACGCAGGTTCGTCCCCGACCAGAAGAACTGATCAATCAGATAGCCGTGTGCGCCATGGATTTCAAAGGTATCAAAACCGGCATTCTTGGCATCAAGGGCGGCCTTGGCAAAGGCGGCAATGGTATCGGCAATATCGGCATCCGTCATGGCATTGCCGCGCGGTTGATCCGGCGCCAGAAGGCCCGACGGGCTTTCGACCGGGGCATCGGGTTCCCATTCGGTAAAGGCGCGGGTTGATCCGGTATGCCAGATTTGCGGGCCCATTTTGCCGCCTGCGGCATGAACCGCATCGGCAACCGATTTCCAGCCGGCAATTGCCGCATCACCATGGAAAAACGGAATACCCGGATCATTGCGCGATGCCGGACGGTCAATCACCGTGCCTTCTGACAGGATCAGGCCAACGCCGCCTTCGGCGCGCTTGCGGTAATACTCGGCATTGATCGCACCGGGAATGCCGTTTTCGGCCTTGGTGCGGGTCATCGGAGCCATCACGATGCGGTTGGGAAGTTCAAGGGTTTTAAGCTTGAAGGGTTGAAACAGAACATCTGTGTTGGTCATGTGCGGAAATCTCCGTCTTTTGAAAGTCTATGATGGTGACTAGATATATGATATATACCTGGTGTCAATGAGGCACCTGAACGAAACCAGGTATACTCAAGGAAACCGCACATCCCCGGTTGAGCCGCAAAAAGTTGAACCGCAAAAACCGGTGCCGGAAGGGTAACCCGGAAAGAACAAGCAAAAAGGGACGGGAAAAGGACAGGTCATGGAAATGAAGGAATGCTCGATCAAGGAATTCCGCGCCGATTGCCCGTGTCGCGGCCTGTTTGACCAGATCGCCGACAAATGGTCGATGATGATCCTGGCGGTTTTGGCCGATGGGCCCTTGCGCTTTAACGCGATCAAGCGCGGGCTTGAGGGCATCACGCAAAAGGCCCTGACCCAGACACTGCGCAAACTTGAACGCAACGGCATTGTCGCGCGCAATGTGATTGCGACATCACCCGTGGCGGTCGAATATGAAATCACCCCGCTGGGCCGCACCCTTATTGGCCCGTTCAAGGCGCTTTATCTTTGGACCAAGGAAAAGATGCCCGAAGTCGAAGCCGCACGGGCGGCGTTTGACGAACGGATGAATGAGGGCGTCTGACCAAGCCGGCCGGTATGGTTGATGCTGCATTGATCCTTGCCCATCGGGGCCGGGGCGCGTAAGAACAGGACAGGTTGTCAAACGCAGAAGGAGCCTGTCGCGTGGGGTGGTACAAGTCACTGGTTTTGCCGATTGTCCGCTGGATCGATGCAGAGACCGCACATGGTCTTGCCATATGGGCCTTGAAAAACAATCTGGTGCCGCGTGCGGATGACGCAACGGACGCGACCCCGATCCTTGAAACCGAAGTTTTCGGGCGCAAATTTGCCAATCCGGTCGGGCTTGCCGCGGGGTTCGATAAAAATGCCGAAGTCCCCAATGCCGCCCTTTCACACGGGTTCGGATTTGTTGAAATCGGATCGGTGACACCTTTGCCGCAACCGGGCAATCCCAAGCCGCGCCTTTTCCGTCTTTATTCCGACCGGGCGGTAATCAACCGCATGGGCTTTAATAATGACGGGGCGGAGGTCGTGGCAAACAGGCTGCGCAAACGTGCGCGCCGTGGCATCCTTGGGGCCAATCTTGGCAAAAACAAATATTCCGAAGATGCTGCCGATGATTACGCCAAGGGGGTAGAGGCACTTGGCCCCTATGCCGATTATCTTGTCGTCAATGTATCATCGCCCAATACGCCGGGCCTTCGCGCACTTCAGGGGCGTGCCCCGCTTGAAAAGCTTTTGAAATCGGTGCTGAAGGCACGCGACAAATTCGCCAAGGGTGTGCCGGTGTTGCTTAAGGTCGCGCCGGACCTGACCGATGAAGACAAATCCGACATTGCGAGTGTTGTGCTCAAGGTCAAAATCGATGGCATGATTGTCTCGAACACGACGATTGATCGGCCGGTCGGGCTTAATTCCTATGACCAGGATGAAAAGGGCGGTCTTTCCGGCCCGCCTTTGATGGCCCCATCGACCAAGGTTCTGGCCGATTTCTACCGCCTGACCGAGGGAAAGGTGCCGCTGATCGGGGTTGGCGGGATTGCATCGGGCAAGGATGCCTATGAAAAGATTTTGAATGGCGCATCACTGGTTCAGCTTTATTCATCGCTGGTCTATCACGGGCTTGAACTTGTGACCGAGATCAAGGAAGACCTTGCCCGCAGGCTGCGCAAGGATGGTTTTGCCAATGTGTCCGACGCGGTTGGTGCCGCCTTCCCGGAAATTTCGGGCAAGGGCATCCCGGTCGATGAGGCCCGCGACGCCAAGGCAGCACTTGAAGCCAAAACTGATGCCAAATCGGGCAACAAAGAAGATAAAAAGGACTGACCGGAATGAGCAAAGCCGCCCCCTATGAAATGATCAATGGCCTTTCTGAAGTGATCGGCAAATATGATGCCGTGATCCTTGATCTTTGGGGGGTGGTGCATGACGGGGTCACACCGTATCCAAGTTCGATCCCGGCGATGACGGCCCTGAAAGAAGCCGGCATTCCAGTGGCGCTTTTGTCCAATGCGCCGCGTCGTTCATCGGTCGTCACGGGCCGGATGGAGGATATGGGCATTGCGCGCGATCTCTATGGTCCGGCGGTGGCATCGGGCGAGATCGCCTATCGCCAACTGGTGGATCGCACCGATCCCTGGTATGCGAAACTGGGCCGCAAGGTGCTTATGGTCGGCCCCGTCCGCGATATGTCGATGTTTGAGCAGCAGGATGTCGAAATCGTCAAAACGGTCGAAGATGCCGACTGGGTCCTGATTACCGGCCCGAACGAGGACCATGATCCGGTTTCGAAATATGAAGACCTTTTGCATGCGCTTAAGGCGCGCGACCTTCCGGTCCTGTGCCCGAACCCGGACCGCGAAGTGATCCGGGGTGGAGAGCGCATCATTTGCGCCGGTGCGATTGCCGGACGGTACGAAGAGCTGGGCGGTGATGTCCGCTGGGAAGGCAAACCGTTCGCCAGTGCCTATGATTTCTGTCTGCAAATGTTTGACAAAGGCCCGGATGCCAAATTGCTTGTCGTCGGCGACAGCATTTCGACCGATATCGCCGGGTCAAACAATGCCGGACTTGATGTCGCCCTTGTCACCGGTGGCATCCACGCCGCCGAACTGGGCGCACCGCGTGGCACCCTGCCCGAACGTGAAAAGCTTGATGCCCTTCTGGCGGCGACGGGCCGTCACATCACCTATGCGATTGGGGATTTTTGCTGGTGACTGTATAGTTTCCGATATTCAAGTTATGTGCCGCAAGATTCTTCCTAAACCAGGGAATTCGAATGGCTACTTTATCTGAAGTCTATATGAAGTTTGGCGAAGTATCTGAGGCAGCGCAGCTTTTGGAGACAGAGCTCGGCACGATGCTACTTACTCATGAGTGCCTTGATGCCAACTTGACCCAAAATCCAGATCCAGAGAAAGCTTCAGAGATAGTTGATAAGGTAAACAAGCAGACTCTAGGCCGGCTAATTACAACTCTTAATAAGCAAGGTAGAGCGCCTCGCATTCCCAGTGCTCTGTTAGAAAAAGCCTTGGATGCGCGGAATTTTCTAAGCCACTCATTTTATAGATACCATAACCTGAGACGTAATTCTCAGGAGGGTTGCGATATTATGTTGAACGACCTCCTGAGAATCCATGACGACATTCTTCAGGCCTATTCAGCACTAATGTTAGCATCCGGAGTTGATTTAAATGCCCATGACACTGGGAGCGATAGCGGCGAATTTCCTGCCGCTTGGATGAAGTTGTAAAGCTTAAAAGTAAGTCACATAGTATCCCGTTTGCCGAACGGTATTTTTAATGCTCAATGATGAAATCCGTGATTATGCCAACCGCGCGGTCCTGTGCTGGTTGGCGACCAATTCCGAGGACGGGCCGTCGGTCAGCCCGAAGGAAATCTTTGCCTGTTATGGCGAAGACCGGGTCATCATTGCCAATATCGCATCCCCGCAATCGGTGCAGAATGTCGCGCGTGATCCGCGTGTCTGCGTCAGTTTTGTCGATGTGTTTTCGCAAAGAGGCTGGCAGCTTTATGGCGAGGCCGTTCTGATGCGACCGCGCGAAGAGGGCTATGACCATCGTCATGCCATCTTGCAGGGCATGGCCGGTGATGCCTTTCGCGTCGGATCACTGATCGATGTGCGCGTCACCAAGGCCAAGGAAATCCTTGCACCCAGCTATCGCTTTAATCCCGATATGGACGAAGCCGCAATGCGGGCCGGTGCGATGATCAGTTATGGCGTAAAGCCCCGCGATTAGCAGGTGCGCCAAGGCGGGGCTTTCCTTGTTCAGTTCTCTGCCACGCGCTTTTCCCGGAAGATGATGAAGATGCCGCTGGCGGTAATGATTGCCGCCCCGACAAAGGTCAGGAGATCGGGTGTTTCGCCCCAGAAGAACCAGCCAAGCCCGGTTGCCCAGACAAGCGCGGTATAGTCAAAGGGCGCAACAGTCGGGGCATCGGCAACCCGGAAAGCCTGGGTGATCATGGTCATGCCGCCAGTGCCGACAAAGGCAATGGCGATGAAAAGCCCGATATCCTCGACCCGGATCGGGGTCCAGAAATACCAGACGGCCGCACCGCTTAAGATCGTGCTGGTGAAGCTTAGATAAAACAAAAGCGTCCACATGCTTTCGCGGGCATCAAGCAAACGGGCGCTCAGCATCAAAAGCGCATAGGTAAAGGCCGTCGCGACGGGTAAAAGCGACACCGGTTCAAACGTTGCCGCACCCGGGCGGACAATCACCAGAACCCCGATGAACCCGACCATGACGGCCAGCCAGCGCCGCCAGCCAACGCGTGCAATCAGCACCGATGAAATGGCCGTGATGAACAGCGGGGCGACAAAGGCAAGGGCCGTCGCCTCGGCCAGGCCCATCAGATGGATGCTGGTAAAGAACATGATGGTGGCGGTGATCCAGATGATGGTGCGCATGAAATGCACGCCAACCCGGTTGGACCGAAGCCCGCCAAGACCGACCATCTTGATGGCAAGCAGGGTGGCAAAGGGAAGCGCAATCGAATTGCGCATGAAGATGATCTGGATCGGGGAATAATGATCCATCAATCCCTTGGCCAGGGCATCATTGACGCAAAGCAGGGCAACACCGGCGCACATCAAAATGATGCCGGTCATGTTATGTTGGGGCTGTTGAGCATTCATGGTTGGTGGCGCTTTCCCTTTTGATGGCATGTTTGTTGGGGCGTTTTGCCATCTGCCTTCGAGTGTTAGGGGAAAAGGACAGGTTAGGCCACAAAGAAAAACGCCGCCCGGTTACAGGCGGCGTTTGCGTTGGGACGCAGATGTAAGAGCCGATCAGAGTGCTGTGGCGCGGTTGGCTTCGATGTAAATCTCGCGCAGGCGCTTGGCGATCGGACCGGGAACGCCATCGCCGATTTTCTTGTCGTCGATTTCAACCACCGGGCAGACAAAGGCCGAGGCCGAGGTCGAGAATGCTTCTTTTGCATTCTGGGCTTCTTCAATCGTGAAGTGGCGTTCTTCGATCTTGAGCTGCAATTCCTCGGCACATTTCAGGACCGATGCGCGGGTGATGCCGTGCAGGATGTCAGTCGAAAGTTCTCGGGTTACAATCGTGCCGTCCTGGGTGACGATATAGGCGTTGTTGCTTGATCCTTCGGTCACAAAGCCATCGAGAACCATCCATGCATCATCGGCACCCTTGGATGCGGCTTCGGTTTTGAGAAGCGACGCATAAAGCAGCTGCACGGTCTTGATGTCGGACCGGCGCCAGCGGATATCAGGGAAGGTGACGATTTTCTGTCCACGTTCGGCCAGGGCTGATTTGATCAGCGATTTGCTTTGCGTGAACATAACGATGGTCGGCGTGGTTTCCGGGTTGATTGCGAAATCACGATCACCAGCCGACCCCCGCGAGAC
Source organism: Thalassospira sp. GO-4 (assembly GCF_023588965.1). Classification (NCBI taxonomy): domain Bacteria; kingdom Pseudomonadati; phylum Pseudomonadota; class Alphaproteobacteria; order Rhodospirillales; family Thalassospiraceae; genus Thalassospira; species Thalassospira sp. GO-4. Next base: position 1,665,715 of record NZ_CP097807.1, on the reverse strand, counting down.
CTGAAGATAAATCAGGCCTTCGGTGATGTCGTTGCGTTTTACCAGCTCGCGGTGGGCTTCAAGCAGCTGATCGATATCAGGCTTGAAGGCAAATTTGAGTTCGGAAAGCGAGCGTTCAAGACGCTTCATATGACCCATGAAGTCAATCAGTTTGCCATCAAGCACCGAGGTCACTTCATACACGCCATCGGCAAACAGGAAGGATCGGTCAAAGATCGAAATCTTGGCTTCGGTTTCCGGCAAAAATTCGCCGTTCACATAAACAGTACGCATGGCAACTTTCCTGGGTCAGGAACGGATATGGCTATCCGTCTTTGTTTGATATGGCGACGTTTCCATCGGTCTGCCCGGACATTTTCCGTGGCGGGGTGATCCCGGCGACCGTCTAAAATCGATTTAGCTACTGATTATCACAGGATGAGGGGCGCTGTCGTGCAAAAGCTGTGGATCATGCGTCTAATTGATTGATTGTTGCTTGTGTGGGGCGGCTATGGTCGGTCATTGTTGTGATGTGGTCCCGAATATCGTCATATTGTCGAAGATTGTTCGATTTCGAAGCCAAAAAGCAAAAAGACAATTTTTTCCTTTTGACCTTAACATTGGTTGAGGTTCTATCGTCCTGTTCCATGAGATGAAAATATCATCAGGAATATGGAGCCGATTGATGAACAGTTCCCAGCCAATACGCCGTGACGTCACACCCGCCAATGATCACAATTTTTTGCAAAGCCGGGTCAATGCCAGTTGGGCAAAGCCGGTCCGCATACCGGTTCAGGAAGTCGATCTTGATGCCTATTTCGCCCGGATCGGTTATGACGGCCCGCGCGAAGCGACCCTTGAGGTCTTGCAAACCCTGCATGCCCTGCATCCGGCCAATATCCCGTTCGAAGCCATTGATGTCTTCAATGACAAACCCATCAGCATCGTGCCCGAAGATGTGGATCAGAAACTGATCCATGACGGGCGGGGCGGATATTGTTTCGAACAAAATTCCCTGTTCCGCCGGGTGTTGCGCAGCCTTGGTTTTGCGGTCGAAGGTCTGGCCGGACGGGTGTTGTGGGGCTATGGCGAAAACGATCTGCCACGCCCGCGCTGCCACATGGCCAACCGGGTGACCATCGATGGCGAGGCATGGCTGGCCGATGTCGGTCTTGGCGGCTGTGTGCCGACCGCGCCCTTGCTGCTTGATACTGCCATGCCACAGGTCACCCCGCATGACACCTATCGCGTGACCAAGGGTGAGCACAGCTATTTTGTCGAACTTGAACGTGATGGTGTGTGGAAGGCCGTGCATGAGGTCGATATCGCACCGGTGGCCGACATCGATTACGAGGTCATGAACTGGTACGCATCCGACCATCCCGACAGCGGGTTTTGCAAAACCCTGATGGTGGCGCGATCCGCCCCGTTTGCGCGGTTCACACTTCTGAACAATCGCCTGACGATCCGGCTTGTCACCGGCGAGGAAGAGCAACACAAACTTGCAGTTAGCGACATTCCCCAGACCCTGGCCGACATTTTCGGCATCGCGCCCAAGGAAAGTTGGAAAATCGCCTTTTCACGGTTGATATAGCGCCCGAAACCGCGGGCGGATGTGCGGTGTCTGCGGTTTGGCGTTGAAGCGTGGCAGGGGACCCCGGTTCCCTGCCGCTGCTATTCTAATAGCGCATCACCAGACCATATTTCTCCACCAGCCGGGCAAAGGTGCCGTTTTGATGGATGGTCTGAAGGGCTTCATTGAACCGCACCAGCCAGGTTTCGGTATTCGGATAGTCCTTTGACGTCATCAGATGCAGCGGCGCATTGGCAACCAGCGGCGGATCAAGGGTTCGGAAATTGCGGGCGATTTCGGTGGGAAACATCTGATTGATCAGATGCCATCCCACCGTGGTTGCGGCCGGAAAAAGGTCAATCCGGCCCAGCATCAGCCGTTCAAAATTCTGCCTCTCGCTTAATGCATAGTCGGTGTTAAGGCCGGTCTGCGCAAAAAGCGGCTCGTAATAATATCCCTGAATGCCGCCGATGATCCAGGGTTTGAGGTCCGATAGCTGTTCATAGGTATCGGACGGCTGGTTCGTTTTGCTTTCATTCGGATCGTGATAGGCAAAAAACCGGGATTCCGAAAAATAGATCGGGTCGGAAAACAGGAACCGCGCATCGCGTTCGGGTGTGCGGGTATAGGGAAAGGTGCCCCAGGCCTCAAGATCGGCGACCGATTGTTCGCAGCGTTTCCATGGCTGAATATTCAAAACAAATGTTACCCCCATTTCCTTGCCGATTTCTTCAAAAAGGGCAGGCAGGAAGCTTTCTTCGACATCGTCGCGCACATAGGGCGGATAGATGTTGGTGGTGATGACAAGCTTGTGGTTCGCCCCGGCGATGGTCGGGGCAAACAGGGCTATCATCAAAACAACCGCATATCGGATAAGGGCGATCATCAGCATGTCTCAAACACAACGCGATCTGAAACATATGGCCGCTGTCCGGCGCAATTTCACCGGTGCGTTGCGGTAAAATTGCGCGTGGGTTGAAAATCTTTGATCAATTCCCGTGTATCAAAGTCGGGGTCGGTGCCGGGGTCGGTGCCGGTGTCAGTGTCAGTGTCAGTGTCAGTATCAGTGATACGGCCCGGGCAAAGGCAGAGCTATAAGTAAAGGGCGGGGAACTTGGTTTGCCCGCCCTTTGTCTTTAACGGTGCCAGATCGTTGGTTGATCATTGACCGGCATGATCGCCATGCGGTTCGCTTGCCGGGGGAAGACGTTTTTCCGATGCGCTGTCAAAGACATGGACCTTTGCCATGTCAAAGGCGATATGGATGAAACTGTCAACCGCATAGGCCGGGCGATCCATGGTGAAAATCTTGATCGGTTTGCCCGCCAGCGTCACATGGACCAGGGTCGACAGGCCCATCGGTTCGATCAGCTCAACCTTGGCCGGAAGGCCGTTTTCCCCGTCAGAGACGATGGTGATATGTTCCGGGCGCGCACCCAGTGTCACCGCCAGATTGTTTTGGGCATCGCGCGCGGGCAAAACCGGCACCAGCGCACCGTCAGTCAGGCGGATGCCAGCACTGTTTTCCCCGACCTGTTCATAGCTTCCTTCCAGGAAATTCATGGCCGGTGAGCCGATGAAGCTGGCAACAAAGATGTTGGCCGGCCGGTCATAGATTTCGACCGGGCTTCCGACCTGCTGAATAATGCCGTCATGCATGGCGACAATCCGGTCGGCCATGGTCATGGCTTCGATCTGATCGTGGGTGACATAGACCGATGTGGCACCAAGGCGGCGATGCAGTTTGCGAATTTCGGTGCGCATCTGTTCACGCAACCGGGCATCAAGGTTTGAGAGTGGTTCATCAAATAGGAACGCCTGGGGTTTGCGCACAATCGCACGCCCCATGGCAACACGTTGACGCTGCCCACCCGAAAGTGCCTTGGGCCGGCGTTCCAGAAGGGCGGTCAGGCCAAGAATTTCTGCAACGCCTGAAATCGCATCGGCGATTTTTTCCCTGGCGGTTTTGCGCAAGGTCAGGGCGTAGCTCATATTTTCGGCCACCGACATGTGCGGATAAAGGGCATAGGACTGAAACACCATGGCGATGTCGCGGTCCTTGGGTTGCAATTCATTGACGACATTTCCGGCAATTGAAATATCGCCCGATGTGATGTCTTCAAGTCCGGCAATCATGCGCAGCAACGTCGATTTGCCACAGCCCGACGGACCGACAAGGACGATGAATTCCCCGTCCGAGATATCAAGATCAATGCCGTGCAAAACATCAACCGCGCCATAGCTTTTGCGCGCATTTGCAATTTGAATGGAAGCCATATGAAACGTCCTCTTATCCTTTGACCGCGCCAGCCGTAAGCCCCTGCACCAGATAACGCTGGATCAGCAGGAAGAACAGACAGGCGGGAATAAGTGCCAGCACACCGGCAGCCATCATCTGGCCGAAATCGACACTGAATTTTGAAACAAATGACAGAAGCCCGACCGGGAAGGTCGATGCGGACTCACTGCTGACCAGCATCAGGGCAAACAAAAGTTCGCTCCAGGCGGCGGTAAAGACAAAGCCAAGCGTTGCGGCCACACCCGGAAGGGTGAGCGGCAGGATGATGGCCCGGAATGCTTCAAACCGGGTATTGCCATCAATCATCGCGGCTTCTTCAAGATCCTTGGGGATGCCGTCAAAGAAGGACTGCATCAAAAAGGTCGCAAATGGCACATTGAACGCCGTATAGACAATGATCAGCCCGGTCAGGCTGTCGGTCAGGCCAAGCGGGGCCAGAATTTTGAAGATCGGCGCAATCAGCATCACCAGCGGGAACATCTGCGTTATCAGCATCAATGCGACGATGATCACCTTGCCGCGAAAGGCAAAGCGCGAAAACGCATATCCCGTAAGGGCGGCCACCAGCGTTGTGACAATGGCGGTCGTGCCCGCGACAATCACGGAATTCAGGAAATAGTGCGGAAAGTTGCTTTGGGTCAGAACGAATGTGTAGTTCTCCCAGGTGGTGCGCGACGGCCACATACGGACCCCTTCGGTATAAAGGATGTCGTTGGGCGTCACCGAAACCTTGAGCAACCAGTAAAGCGGAAACAGCGCAAAGATCACAAAGGCCGCAATCATCAGATAATGACTGCCCCAATAGAGCCATTTGCGCGTTGAAGTTTGTCCGATCAGGGTCATGGGGCGGGGTTCCTAATTATCGGCATGGGTCATGGCACGGCGCAGCGCGATCACACTGAGCGCATAGGCCAGCAACAGAACCAGAAGCACCGCAGCAATCGCCGAGGCATAGCCGAAATCAAGCCGGCGGAAGGCCTGGGTAAAGATATAGGAGGCAACGATCTGGGTGGAATCTGCCGGGCCGCCATTGGTCATGACGACAATCAGATCGGCGAAATTGGCAATCCAGATGGTGCGCAACATCAGCGTGATGGCAATGGTGGGCGCAAGGAAGGGCAGGGTGATGCTGATGAATTGCTGTCGGGTGGTTGCGCCGTCAATGGACGCTGCCTCATAGAGTTCCTTGGGGATCGATTGCAGGGCGGCCAGCATGGTGATGGCAAAGAACGGAATGCCAAACCAGATATTGGCAATGATCGGCCCCCACATCGCAAGGTCGGGATCAGACAGGATATTGAACGGTTCGGCCATCAGGCCAAGCGACGTCATCCAGTGCGGCAGTGGACCGACCACCGGGTTGAACATCCATGCCCAGTTCAGACCCGACAAAAAGGTCGGCACCGCCCATGGCAGGAACACCAGTGCCTGCACCAATCGACGGCCCAGAAACTGCCGGTTCAGCAAAAGTGCCAGAATAAGGCCAAGGCTGAACTGAAACAGCAGGGATCCGAATGTCCACCATGCGGTATTGGCAAGCGCGCCCAGGAATGCCTGATCGGAAATCAGCGCTTCGAAATGGGCTGTGCCGACAAAACCGCCGCTGAACGGATTAAGGATGCGGATGTCGCGAAAGGCGTAGCTCAGTCCAAGGATCAGCGGCATCAACATCACCGCGATGATCAGGACAAGGGCCGGCGAGACATAAAGATACGGTTCGATGATCCCGGAAATCTTCCGTGAGAAGCCCCCCCGTCTTTCGACGGGGAGTTTTCCGGTTTGGGTTACAGTGGTCACTGATTTGCCTGCATCCAGTTTTTCTGTGCCGGGGTCAGATATTCTGCCCACTGATTGGCCAGTTCTTCCGGGGTGATCCGGCCCAGCATGGCTTCCTGACTGGTGCGGATGACCAGGCTGTCCTTGAAGAAGGCAAATTCTTCAAGGTGGGTCGGCATGACGGTCGGGTGAACGTCCGGGTCGGACAGTTCGGCGAACCATCCGGCAAATTGCGGGCTGGCAAAGAACGGATCGCTTTCGGCACCGTTATGGATCGGAAGGGCACCGATGCGCTTGTTCCAGGTCAGGTTGCTGTCCTTGGATTCAAGATGGGCAATCAGTTTCCAGGCTTCGTCTTTGTGTTCACTGTTTGAGAACATCGACCAGCCGGCATAACCGATGGTCGGGAAGGCCTTGCCCGACGGGCCTTTTGGCATGGTGGTCACGCCGAAATCTTCTTCTTTCATGCGGCTTGAAATGGCGATCAGGGCGTCGGGGTCCTGATCAAGCATCGCACAGGTGCCCGAATAGAAACCGGCCACAATTTCGTTAAAGCCCCAGTTCAGGCTGTCTTTCGGTGCCAGGCCGTCCTTGTAGATATCGACCAGATATTCCAGACCATTTTTCCAGCCATCGGAATTGAAGGTGCTTTGACCGTCTTCGGTAAAGAAGTCGTTCGAACCGGCCATGGCCGCGCCAAACATCACCCAGCCATTCAGGCCACCCGGCCCGCCGCGCATGCAATAACCGTATTTGCCCGGAAGATCCGATACCTTTTGGGCCGCAGCGCGGAAATCTTCGAGGGTTTCGGGGACTTCGGTCACACCGGCTTCTTCGAACAGTTTCTTGTTATAGAACATCGCACGAAGATAAAAACCATAAGGCAGCATATAGGCGGTATTCCCGGCCGAGCGCGCAAATTCCAGGGCGCGATCATTCAGCGTTTCCGCGCCGTCCCATTTCGCAAGATAGGGTTCAAGGCTTTCAAGCGCGCCATTATTGGCATAAAGCGTCAGCCAGGTATCGGGCATCTCGACAATGTCGGGGGTCTGACCGGCCGAAACCATGGTGGCGAATTTTTCGAAGGCCTGCCCCCAGGGCAGGGACGTGATTTCAACCGTCACACCGGGGTTGGCGGCCTCATACTCCGCGACCAGCCCTTTGAGCGTCTCGGTGCGTTCCGGGCTGGTGATCACTTCGACCAGCTTCAATGTGGTGTCGGCATAGGCCTGACTTGTTAGCGCAATAGTCGTTACACCTGCCAGTAGCGTTGTTTTCCAGTTCATGGTGAAGTTCCCTGTTTTAAACGATAGTGTTCTTACTTCAGGCTTGCCTCGATTGCGGTCGCCAGGTCAGACCAGAGGTCGTCGGCGCTTTCGAGACCGATATGCAGGCGGACCAGATTTTCGGGCACGCCAAAGCGCATCGCCGAATTGGGCCCGCCCACTTGCGCCCGCGTAACCAGTGCGGGGACAATCAGGCTTTCATGTCCGCCCCAGGACACGCCGATCTTGAAAAAGCGCAGCGCATCAACAAAGGTCGGGATGTCGACCTCGGGGGCGAATTCGAATGAAAAAAGTCCGGAAGAACCGCTTAGTCCCGGGGCGGCCGGATCCATCAGGCCGGGATAGTGAACAGCGGTGACTTTGGGATGATCGGCAAGTTTGCGGGCAATGATCATGGCGGAGCGTTGATGCTCGCGCATGCGTGCCGGAAGCGTGCGCAATCCGCGCAACAGCAACCACCCGTCAAAGGCCGACAATTTCGCCCCGAGATAGGGCAGGATCGTTGATCGCACCCGGCCGATGAAATCGTTGCTTCCGGCAATCACACCGGCCACCACATCGCTGTGCCCGCCGATATATTTCGATGCCGAATGAATGACCACGTCACAGCCAAGGGTGGCTGGCTGACAAAAGACCGGGGATGCCCAGCTGTTATCAATCATCGAAACCGCACCATGATCGCGCGCGATCTCGCACAGGGCCTTGATATCATGGGTGTGGAAGGTCCAGCTGGTCGGGCTTTCAAGATACAGCACCTTGGCCCCGGGCAGAATGGCGCGCACCGCATCAAGGTCGCGGCCATCGACGTAATCGACGCTGACATTCATGTCGCGCAGGAACATTTCGAAAAACCGGAACGCATCGGGATAGCAATGTTCGACCGACACAATCCGGTCGCCCGGTTTGACCACCGACAGAACCGCCGATGAAATGGCGGCCATGCCGCTTGCCAGACCAAGGGCGTCTTCGGTCTTTTCAAGGGCGGCGATCTTTTCTTCGAAGGCACGGACCGTCGGGTTAAGCCCACGCGAATAGACCGGTCGGGTTTTGCGCCCGGCATAGGTTTCGACCATTTCGTCGAAATTCTCGAATGTGAACAGAGAATTCTGGAAAATGGGCGGCACCACGGCATTTGCGAAATGTTCCGCGTCATAGGCCACGACGCTTTCGGGGCTGCTGACAGTTTGCTTGTGATTGTTCGGATTATTGTTGTTCTTCATCAGACATTCTCACGATGTCGTTCTCGACGACTTCAAGGATGGCAAGGGTGTGCTGGCGGGCCAGTTCGGCATCGCCGGCAACGATGGCGTCAAACAGCATGCGGTGAAATTCAAAGGATGAACTTGCGAAATCGGGGCGGTTGAACGGCTGGGCAAAGAAGCTTTCGAATGCTTCGCGCATTTGCCCCAGAAGCTGTTCGAATAACGGGTTGCCCGATGCCTTGTAGATCGACAGGTGAAACACCAGATCGGCCTCGCCAGCGGTGCCGAATTCAAGATGTTCGGCCTCCATCGCATCAAGGGCGGCGCGCATTTCGTCAATGTCCTGTGCGGTGGCGCGTTTGGCGGCCAGCATGCTGGCTTCGACTTCCAGCCCGCGGCGCACTTCAAGGGTTTGCAACAACCCGTCGCGCTGGGTGGCGATCGAAAGCGGCATGAACAGGGTCTTTTCACTGACCGGCCGCTTCAGATAGGTGCCCGATCCCCGCCGGATTTCGACAACACCCAATGCCTGCATATGGCCAATGGCTTCGCGGATGCTTGACCGGCCGACTTTCAGGCCCGCCATCAATTCGCGTTCGGGCGGCAACCGGTCACCCGGCGCCAGTTTGGAACTGACGATGAAATCGGTCAGGGCTTCAAGGATCGCATCACGGCGTCCCGATGTTTCAATGGGTCGAATGGTCGCTCCGTCCGCGTGCGGCACATCACACCTTCTTGTTTGTCATCACAGGTCCGGACTGCCGGGGTGAACTGTTCAATCTGGTCAGTCATCAGACGTCAGACCAATTTTTGCGTTGAATCGGTTCAAGTCAAGTTCAAATTCAACCAACCGGTGATTTATCGGAGGATTTTCAGTGTAATTGTTGGCCGGTTTGTGCAGGCGCGAAATTGCGAAAGCCGCGGTTTTCAAAGGGTGAGGCATGCGGGGCGATCCGCACATACGCACACGCATTCAGGTTTGATCATGCGCCGGATTTTTAGGGCCTTGGGCGCAAAACCGGCGGGGAATCGGGCGGGTTTGGTCCGGCAATGATAAGGCGGGATGGCGGACAGGGTAAAATCCGTGATGACAACGCGGGTCAGGTGCGCGGTTATTTTCCGGCTTTGGCGCGGGCTTCCTGGCTTAAGGATTCCATATAGACCAGAAGATCGGCGATGCTTTCCGGTGTCAGGGTGAATTCCGGCATCGTCATATTGTCATGCGATACGGTGATGCCTTCTGCCAGTGCTTCTTCGAGGTTTTCAAGCGGCCAGCGCAGACCGAAACTTGCCAGGGACGGCGCATCGGTAACGGCCGGATCCGGGGCCGGGTCGCCGTCAAACTTGGTGTGACACCGCAAACAGGTCTGCTCGGCAATGGATTGACCACGCGTGACATCGCCATGTTCTTCGCCCTTGCGTGACAGATAATCGCTGATTCCCCACATGCCCGCGGCAACGATCCCGGTCACAAGGATGACAAGGCTGATTTTCTGCATGGTGGATCTCCCCCGGTGGCGTGCCTGAAACGGGCCGTTTTCTTGTTGATATCAATCGACTTTACCACAGGTTGGTAACGAATTTCCTAAGCCGGTTGCCAGAAATCTCGGCCCGCATGCCAGATGTTGACGGTTGTTTTGGGGCGATGGTTCCTGTTTTCTATGTAAGTTGACGTTTACGTAAAAGTAAACAATGCTCTCGCGATATACCGTTTCAGGAGGGAGGCCCTTAATGGAAAACAGAATCACGTCAGAAACCAGCGATAACATCTGCACAATAAGCATCAATCGTCCCGAGAAACGTAACGCCCTTAATGAGGCGATGTTCGATGCACTCGCAAACGCCATGAACCACGCAAACCAAAATACAAATGTGCATTGCGTCATACTTCAGGGCGTCGGGCCACATTACAGCGCCGGACACGACATTGCTGAATTCGCCAAGCTTTGGCCCCAATCCCAAGACGGTGCGGTACGTCGCTGCATTTCTGCCTTTGCTCAACAATCCAAGCCGATGGTGGCCGCAGTAACCGGGGCAGCCGTGGGTTTCGGCGCCACAATGCTGTTACACGCAGACTGGGTTGTCGCAGGAGAAAGTACCGTGTTTAAGTTTCCCTTTGCGGATCTCGGTATCGTTCCTGAAGCTGGTGCAACGGCGCTTCTGGCGCGCAGGGTAGGGGACATGGTCGCACGAGATTGGCTTTTAAGCGCCCGTCGAATATCGGCAGAGGAGGCGTTGCACCATAGATTTGTTTCATGTGTAAAACCGGATGTCGATGTCCATGCAGCAGCCCGCGACTATGCTCTTTGCCTCGCAGCAAAACCTGCCGATGCATTGCAGACCAGCCGTCGCCTGTTAAACGAAGGGAGCGTGTTGTCTGCCAGCGACGCGATCGTGAAGGAGGTCGTCTGCCTTAATGCGTTGATCCCGGCTGTGGCCAAGGCATCCAGCGGAAATTCATAAGTCTGTTACTGCCAAATAGGCCAGCTTGCTAACGGCGTTAACGACTTGGGCCTCCAGAGACCCGTTTGCCAATCAACAAGCAAAAGGCCAGCTTTTCTGGTGAAATTGCCAAACTTGTTGAAAGCAACAGTGCTGTCGCCAGTAAAAGTTATTGATAATCAGTATCACTTGCGATATGGCTCAAGCCGTGGGGAACGGAGCTTGAAAGGGCTGCGCATAAAGGAATGCCTGTTTGGCCGGTAATTCAACATCTTTGACATTGTTCATGCGCCAAAGACCGGCGCTTGTGAACTATGCCAGTTCGATCATCGGCAACCGTGTGTTGGCCGAAGATCTGGTGCAGGAAGCCTGGTTGCGGTTTGACGAGGCGTCCAAAGGCCGGTTTCTGGAAGACGCGACCGGGTATCTTTACCGGATCGTGCGCAATCTTGCCCTTGATAGCAAACGGCGTGATGCGCAGGAAAGCCGTGTTACCGGTGCGGTTGACTATGAAGTGATCGCCAATATTTCGCCCGCACAGACGCCGGACCCGGAAACCATCGTTCTTTACAAGGATGACTATGCCACCCTGATGCAGGCCCTGGCCGAGCTTCCCGAAAGAACGCGGATTGCCTGCGAAATGCATCGCTTTGGCGGGGCCAAGCTGCGCGAGATTGCCGAATTCCTCGATATTTCTGTTCCGCTGGCCCACAAGCTGGTGGCGGACGGTATTGACCATTGCCGCGAACGTCTGGGCGGTTGGCCATGAAGGTAATGCATGACCCGGTCATTCTTTTCAGTGTAGAAGATCGCATTGCTGCCCGTCTGGGTGGTGATCAGATGCGATTGCTGACAAGATATGTCCGTGGCACGGCCGATCAAATTGTGCGCCCGGACGGTGAAATGGTGTGATGACAGGGATGACAAACCCGGCGCAAGCCAAGGCAGCAAAAGAAGCAACCGACTGGATTATCCGGTTGCACGAAGCGCCCGAGGACCGCGAACTCAAGGCAGAATTTGATGCCTGGTGCGCGCAGGATCCGCTGCATCTTGATGCCTGGAATGCGACCAGACGCACCGCCGATCTGATGGCGGGGATCGCACCGCTTGGGGCGGATCAGGCCAAAGACGGCAAGGCCGACTGGCAGCGTTTTCTGGATGCCAGACGCGCATCCGAAGACGATCTGGCCGATGTCAGAACCGCTGCTGGCAAAGATGCCATCGCAGCCCGGGCCGAAGAAACCGCCAAAGTCATCGCCGCCCAAAGCCGGTTTAAAAAACGTGGCAATACATCCTGGCGCGGGATTGGTCTTGGCGGGCTTGCCATTGCCGCATCGCTGGTTGCGGCAATAATCGGGCCGCGGATTGCAACCGAAATGCAGGCCGATCATTTTACCAAGACAGCCGAAATTACCACGGTGACGCTGGCCGATAACAGCACGGTGACCCTTGCACCTGAAAGCGCGATCAAGGTGCGGATGGATGGCACCACCCGGTTTGTTGAATTGCTAAGCGGGGAGGCGTTTTTTGAAGTCACCCCCGATCCGCAAAAACCGTTTACCGTCGGTGCCGATGCCGTGACCGTAACCGTGCTGGGCACCGGATTTGATGTGTCTGATACGGCGGGGCGGTCAAGTGTCGCGGTTGAACATGGCCTGGTCCGTGTTGAAAATGCCCCGACCGTACCGCCGGTGTCGGAATTGCTTGAAGCCGGACAACAGGCCCGGGTCAGTCGCGACGGACAGGTCCGCCGGTCAACCGCCCCGGCAAGCCAGATCGCCGCATGGCGGCACAATCAGCTGATTGCCCAGGATCAGCCGTTGGGCGAAATCGTTGACCGGTTGCGCCGGTATTATACCGGCACCATCGTCATTACCGATGCCGAACTGTCCCGTCAGACAGTGACCGGGGTTTATCGTCTTGATGATCCGGTATCGGCCCTGCGCGGCATGGCCCGTGCGCAAAAGGCAACGGTGCGTGAAATCACCCCTTGGTTGCTTGTCGTGTCGCCGTCCTGATTAAATCAGGATCATGAAACGCGCCGGGAAATTTGCGTAAAGCCGGGGCTTTCAGGCCGATTTTGAATTTTCTGAAACTTTTTTTGAAAAAACACTCAGCCGATCCGTTTTGTTTCATATCTCGCCATTGAGAAGCGTTTGCATTCTCAGTCTGGTTGGGGCATATGACGTAAAACGGAGATTAAGACGAATGAAGAGTGGGGGTGCAGACACGCTGCGTAATCGTGGACGTGTTGCAGTTATAGCCAGTGCCTTGATGATGACGACCGCCTTGGCGCCTGTCATGTTTGCAACCGATGCGACCGCCCAGGTCGCGGCAAACGGCATTGATGGTCAATATGCCTTTGACATTCCGGCCCAGTCGCTGACCAGTGCGCTTGCGCAATTCGGTGTTCAGACCGGGCTTCAGGTGACTGTGGATGGCGCGCTTGCCCGCAATGTGCAGGCCAGTGCCGTTTCCGGTACCATGCGTGCAGATACGGCACTCGAAGCATTGCTGCGCGGAACCGGACTGAGCTACGACATCACCGATGACGAAACCGTGGTGATCGAAGCGGTCAATACCGGCGGGGCCGCACAGGGCGAAGTTCTTGACCCGATCCGGGTTGAGGCGAATGGCGCAGAAGCATCGGGTCCGGATGTTGCCGTTACCGAAAGCTTTGTCGCATCGCGCAGCCGCACGGCATCGAAAACCGACACGCCCATTCTTGATGATTCATCGGCCGTGTCTGTGATCACCCAGAAAGAAATGGAAACCCGCAACGTTCAGGACATCCAGCAGGCCGTTTCCTATACCGCCGGTGTCCAGGCCGCGGAATACGGGTCGGATTATCGCTATGACTATGTGCGCATTCGCGGCTTTGGCCAGACGTCGCTTAGCAGCTATCGCGATGGTCTTCCCATTCGTATCTACAACTTCACCAACAGCCGTCCCGAACCGTATGGTTTGCAGCAGATCGATGTGCTTAAGGGATCGACATCAAGCCTGTTTGGCCTGAATGGTCCGGGCGGTCTGGTCAATATGACGACCAAACGTCCCGAAGACGAAGCCGGCGGCGAAGTCTTTACCACCTTTGGTGAAAATCACCTGCGCGGTGGCGGGGATGTTACCGGCCCTGTGGTCGAAGGCAGCAACTGGACATACCGTTTGACCGGCCTTTGGCAGGATGCCGAACGCAGCCAGGATTATTCGCAGGATGACCGTCTGTATATCGCGCCTGCCTTTACCTACAAGCCCAAGGCAGGCACCGAAGTTACCCTTCTGACAAGTTACAGCGAACGCGACAGCGGCCTTGGCTATGGCTATCCGATCGGGATCGAAACCAGCCGCGATGCATTCTTTGGGGAACCTGATTTCAACAATTTCGACACCGAAGAAACCAATATCGGTTATGCGCTTTCCCACCAGATTACCGACAAGCTCGAATTTCGTCAGAACGCGCGTTACACCCATGTCGATCTGACCTATGAAACCATCTATCTCAATGACAGCACGCCGCTTGGCAATCGTAACGCCTTTGCGATTTATGGTGAACTTGACCGCTTCGGGATCGACAACCAGCTGCAATATGACACGGCGATCAACGATACCTTTGACAGCAAAACGCTGATGGGGATCGATTTCAACCGTGACCGGAACCGCGAATTCCGCCGCGACGGTACGGCATCGGCAATTGATCCGTACAACCCGTCCTATTGCGGGCTTTCATGCATCACATTCACAAGCAGTTCCGACACCGAAATCACCCAGTCGACCTATGGTGCCTATCTGCAGGAACAGCTGACCATTGCCGATGACTGGATTGCGACGGTTGGCGGGCGCTTTGATTATGTTCAAAGTGACACCGACACCATCAGCAGCGGCACCACGGCCGAACGCGATGATCACAAATTCACATCGCGCCTTGGTCTGACCTATAAGGCGACCAACGAAGTTTCGATTTACGGCAATTATTCGGAATCCTTCCAGCCGGTCTATTCCGGTCTGGCGTCGCGCCCCGACGGGGTCAAGCCGCAGGAAGGTACGCAATATGAAATCGGCGTGAAATATCAGCCCGAAACCTTTGATGCGCTGTTTACCGCGGCCCTGTTTGACCTGACCCAGGAAAACGTGTCGCAGTGGAATTCAAGCACCAGCAGCTATAAGCAGATCGGCGAAATCAATTCGCGCGGGCTTGAGCTGGAAGGCAAGATGTCACTTGATGAACAGACCAACCTGACGCTTGCCTATACCTATCTGGATGCGGAAATCAAAGACGACATTACAGCAGCCAATATCGGCAACAGCCCGGCAAACGTTCCCGAACATCAGGCATCCGCATGGCTTGATTACACCATTCCGGGGCAGGGCTGGTTTGGGGATCTGACCCTTGGCGGTGGTATGCGCTATACCGGCGAACGTGCACGTAATGACGGCAATACCGAAACGCTTGGCGGATACACCCTGTTTGATGCTGCGGTCATTTATGCGGTGACCGATGATGTCAGCCTGTCGGTCAATGCCACCAACCTGACCGACCGTGAATATGTGTCTTCCAATACCTTTGGCAGCCGCTATTACGGTGATGGCCGCACGGTTCTGGCGACCCTTAAATACAGCTGGTAACAGCTGATCCAACCTATCTTCTGGCAAAAGGGCGGGGCATTTTCCCCGCCCTTTTCGTTTGGGATATTGGCATTGAGTAACCGGTATGATAATTTTCAAAAACTTCATAATTTCGAATTTCAGATCATACAGGAGATTTCAGAATGCGGCATTCATCGCTTGTTGCCTTTGCCATCGCGGTTTTGGCAGCAACGCCGGCACTGGCCCATACCGGGGCGGGCACGGTTTCGGGTTTTGCATCGGGTTTCGGACATCCGATCGGTGGTCTTGACCATTTGCTGGCGATGGTTGCGGTCGGCATTCTGGCCTCCCAGCAAGGGGGAAAGTCGGTCTGGCTTTTGCCTTTGTCCTTTGTCGGCATGATGATTGTCGGCGGTATTCTGGGCGTTGCCAATGTTGCCCTGCCGTTTGTTGAGCTTGGTATTGTCGGCTCGGTCATTGTGCTGGGCGCGGTTATTGCCCTTGGCAAACATCTGCCGACCGGTGCTGCGATGGCGCTGGTTGGTCTGTTTGCGGTTTTCCATGGTCATGCCCATGGCACAGAAATGCCGGCAACCGCCAGCGGCATCGAATACGGGATCGGCTTTGCTGTTGCGACGGCGGCACTTCATGCCATCGGACTTGGTCTTGGCATGTCGGTTAAAAAGCTGGCCGAAAAGGCCGCCCCATTTGCCGTGCGTGCCGGTGGCGGTGCCATCGCAGCAGCGGGTGTTTTCCTGCTTGCAGCGTGAATGCTGCCCGCGATGAACTGATATGAAAAACGGCCGCCACTCCGGATGGGAGGGCGGCCGTTTTGTTTTCAGACCGGTTGCATAGTGACGCAGACCGGGCGAAGGCTATTCGCGCAATTTCTCGCGTGCGGGTGCGCCGCCGCGTCCGCGTTTCAGGCTGGGCAGGGCCAGCATGGCCAGAACAAACAACCCGGTCGCCAGTTTCAGATCGGGCGGTGGCATGCCTGCCGCCAGACACAGCGACACCAGCTGATAATAAATGATCGCCCCGACAAAGGGTGCCAGGAGCTGGCGAAACACGCTTTGTTTGCCAACAACGGCTTCGCCGATCATCAAGGCGGCAAGACCATTGATCAGAATGCCAAGCCCCATATTCACATCGGCAAAGCCCTGTGACTGGACCATCAATGCGCCGCTGGTTGCCGAAAAGGCACTGGCAAGGCCGACACCGACAATGGTGGAAACCCAGACCGAAATGCCCTGTGCCTCGGCCATGGCGGGGTTGGAGCCAACCGCGCGAAGGGCCGTGCCCTTTTCGGTTTTGAAAAACCAGTTCAGGGCCAGGAACACAGCCGCACCAATGATCCCGGCAATGATGATCTTGCTGACCGGGAAGCCCGGGGTAACGAACGGTGCCCAGTTATAGACACTGTCCGAGCCAAAGATCGACAGGTTCGATTTACCCATGATGCGCAGATTGATGCTGTAAAGCATCGTCATCATCAGGATCCCGGCAAGCAGGGTGTGAATGCGGAACCGCAGGTGAATAAGGGCCGTACAGCAGCCAGCCAGAAAACCGCACAACAGGGCCACAATGATCGCCAGTGCCGGGTTCATGCCCGCGGCAATCAGAACACCGCAAACACATCCGCCCAGCGGATAGGCGCCCTCGCTGGTCAGATCGGGGAAATGCAGGGTGCGGAACGGGATCATGATGCCCAGAACCACAAAGGCCAGAATAAGGCTTTGAGCAAGGGTCACCGGTACAAGCGCGACATAGCTGGTAAAGGTCGAAGACAGAAATTCCATAGTATTCTTAAGCCCCCAACATCATCGCATCGGTCTTGACCGCGAAATGATCGACCAGTTTTGCCACGGTGATATTTGCTTTTTCTTCGCCACCGATCTGAAGTTTGACGCGGCCGGCATCAAGCATGATGACGCGATGCCCGTAATCGACAGCGTGCTGCATATTGTGGGTCACCATCAGTGTCGTCAGTTTCAGGCTGTCGACCGCACGAACTGTTGCCTGCATCACCAGATCGGCGGTGCGCGGATCAAGGGCGGCGGTATGTTCATCCAGCAACAGCAGATCGGGCGATCCGCCAACCGCCATGATCAGCGACAATGACTGGCGCTGTCCGCCAGACAGAAGTTCCACCTTGGTGTTCAGGCGGTTTTCAAGACCAAGCCCCAGGGTGGATAACCGTTCCTTGTAATCGGCAAGCCGTTTGGCATTAAGCCCGCGCGCAAGGGTGCGTTTTTTGCTGCGCAATTCGGCCAGAAGCATGTTTTCGGCAACCGTCATGCTGGCCGCAGTTCCCAGCATCGGGTCCTGAAACACGCGCGCAATCCGGGTGGCGCGTTTATGAACCGGGGTGTTGGTGACGTCGTCCCCGTTAATCAGGATTTGACCGCTATCAAGGGGAAGCGCGCCAGACACGGCGTTCAGCATCGTGCTTTTGCCTGCCCCGTTTGATCCGATGACTACGCCGAATTCGCCGGTTTGCAAGGTCAGGTCAAGATTATCAAGTGCCACCTTTTCGTCGGGTTGTCCGGCGTAAAAGGTTTTGCGTGCAGATCGGATTTCAAGCATCCGTCTTCTCCTTGGGCCATGTGTGACATGGCGAAATGGCATTGGCGCCGAAGGGAATGACCACTTGCGGCGCCAATGTGTGTTCAGGTCTGGACGAAATTATTCGACGATGCAGCCGCAATCGTTGAATTCAGCCGGAATTTCGATCCCGAAGGCCGCAGCAGCCGATTTTGAAATCATCGGTGCATGGGTTTCATAGGACGGGGCGGACGGCGGGATGTCTGCCGGTGATTTGCCCTTAAGGATTTCGGCTGCGATCTTGCCGGCATTCAGTCCGACCTGGCTGTAATCAACCGAGAAGCTGGCCGGAACGGTGCCATTAGCAACAGCCGAGCTGTCAGAGTTGACAATCGGAACGCCGATCTGGCGGGCCGCGGCCGACACGGCGGCAATGGCAGGCTGAATCAGGTTCGATGCCGGAGTATAGATGACGTCTGCCTTGCCTGCGACCGATGTGATGCGCTGCTGGATGTCATTGACGTTGTCAATGCCGACCGCAACCACCGAGAAACCGGCAGCCGGTGCCAATGCTTCGACCTTTTCAAGAAGGGCCACGTCATTGGCTTCGCCCGGGTTGTAGGGCAGGGCAAGGCGCTTGGCATCCGGAAGAAGCTTGCGGGTGAATTCCAGAACCGCTGCGATATCCTGAAGATCGGATGCGCCGGTCATGCCCTCGTCACCGGCTTCCCATGACGGGACCAGCTTGGCGGCAACCGGATCGGTCACAGCCGAAAAGACGATCGGAATGCCAGACCCTGCCAGCGCCTGTTTGGCGATCTGCGAAACCGGGGTGGTGATCGTATAGATCAGTTTCGGATTCTCGGATTGCAGCTTGGTGATCATCTGGGGCACCAGGGATGCGTCAAAGTTGGTGTGGCTTTCGGAATAGGAAACGTCTTTGCCCTCAACAAAGCCGTTTTCAGCCATGGCTTCCTTGAAGCCTGCAATCGCCGCATTAAGCTGCGGATGTTCGCCGAAATTGGCGATCCCGACCTTGATTTCCTCGGCCGATACGCTTGAGACGGACGCAAAAAGGCTGCCTGCCAGGACCAGTCCGGAAAGAAGGCCCGATTTGTTCATTTTCATTACCTGAAACTCCCTGATTCTTTTGGGCCGGCATTCGCTGCGCCGACCTTGAATGCGGATCATGCGAAGTTCCGAGATGAACGTCAATAATATGTATTTTTTCGAACCGACGCGGCCGAGAAAATCTGCATGAATGTGCAGCAATCACAGAATGGGGTGTTCAAGCCACAGAGTAGGGCCATGTTGGAAATGCAGGCTTGTTTCGATCCATGGTTTGGCCGAAAAGCCGATCAGCCTGTGCAAAAGGCCCTGCTTGATATGGAAACCGAATTTTTCGCCGGGTCTTTGAGATTGGCAAACTGATAGTTATCGGCCTCATGGACCGGGTCGACAGTCAGTCCGGCTGCAAGCAGATGGGCGCGAAACGCGAAAACATCACGCACGTCAAAGACCAGCTTGATAAGAGCCTGACCTTCTTTCTGCCCCTTGCTTGCCGGATGCAGCATCAGGACCAACCCGCCATCCGTCCGGCGCAATTCAGTGATGCGATCTTGTGGTCGCGCGACGACCTGATATCCGAAATAGGTGCTGTAAAATGACACCATTGCCTCGATATCCCGGCAATAGATCACAATGCGATTGCACGGCCCGGAAACAAGGTCCGAGGGGGCGGAGGCAGATGGTGCATTCATGGTCTAACTGCCATCAGCCGTGCGATAGACTGTCAGGCCGTTAACCACGATCCGGCCATCCGGAAGCAGCTGACCGTCATATTCGGTTGTGCCTTGCGGGCCGGGGCGGCCAACCGCAAGACCGTTCACCGCAAAGGGCAGCAAGGCGCCAAGAAGGGTCGGGCTGTCAGGGGTACCCAGAAGGTCGACCAGCTTGTCCTGGCCCAGCAATTTGAAATCAAAATCACCGGTAAAGCCATATCGTGCGGCGGCCTGGGCCATGAATTCGCCGGAGCCAAGGGCCTCAAGCCCGCGGGATTCAACGTAGAATTCCTCGACCTTGACCGGGGCACCGTTCTGGGCGGCCTTTTGCCAAAGCGCATCACCGATCTGGCGGCGGGCAAATCTGGGGGCGGTGCCGGTCAGGATATCGTGGAAGCCTTTTTCAATGATCGGTTTGGCTTCGCGCCAGGGCAGGCCGGTGCTGCTGCTTTTGACGCGCATGGTGCGCGGCTGGAACAGGCTGGGCAGCCATAAACCGTCATGGGCGTAATCAAGATGGGTTTCACCGTTTTCGCCGGGATAAAGGGTGAAGCTTGCCGATTTGACCGCCCCCATTTTTTCGCGGTTGGGACCGGTCCATTCGGCACCTTGCCAGGCAATGCGGGCCAGTTCCGGCAGCCACTGGATCATCAGGCCATTCATCATCCAGTGTTTGCGCGTCACCGGTTCGTCACCGATCAGGAAATCGGCAAAGCCGTCAAAGGTCACCGGGATGTTGCGCGCAACGTCCCAGCGCAGATAGCCCCCCGCATTACGCATGGTCAGATCACGCTGGTCACTGGTGGCTTCGGCTTCCATCCGGGCGCGTTCGGGCAATTTGACATCAAGATCAATCTGATCGGTTTGATCGGTGTCGCGCACGGTAACCGTGACCCCGTCCATGGTCAGCGCGCGGTCGGTCGAATAGCCGCGAAGATCAAGATAGACGCCATCATAGGTCAAAACCACGCCGTCGCCGTCAACCGTGCGGGCGTCGCTTTCGGTTGCCGTGATGCCCGATTGCATCAGGATTGCTTCAACGGCGGTGCGGGCCTTGTCGACCGTGATGGCCTGCGCACGCGGGGCAAGCGCAAGCATCAAGGTGGCGCACAAGCCAAAACCGACAAAAACACGACGTCCGGGCATCAGAAAACCCCTGCTTCTGGAATGGTGACAAACGCGATCCTGTTGCATTCAGTTTACATCGGTTTTGCGCATCTTTGGTGAACTGTTTGGAACGGTTGCAATCAATCATGGGGTATGCCCCGATTGCGGCACCGCAACGCCGGTTCGCCAAACACGCATCCGATGGCGCGCAACATCACACCTGTCACGCCCTGCCAAAGCAACCGGATCCGGTCTTGTCAGGCATCCTGAAGGTCAATTTTGGTGAAGTTAGGGCGCCGTTCGGGGCGTTTACCATCCGGTCACCCGGATTGCTGACAGGATGCTGTCAGGAGGGGCAGGTTACAAGTAGCTGACTTTCATCGCAAAGCCGTCGTGATCAACTGTCACATCCGACCGTTTGGCGATGTTCGTCGGTGGTGATGCCACACAGGAAAATCTGCACAGCACGCGACACGCGGTCTTCAATCTCGCGGTCGGTCATCGGGGGTCTTGGATGATGTTTCATAATGCGTGATTGCCAGTCGCCGATCACCATGGCTTCGAACATTTCAGCCGCATGGTCGGGATCATTGATGCTGATGCGGCCAAGCTTTTGCTGGCGCGAAAGGTAATCGGCAAGATGTTTGCGTGTGCTGTCCGGGCCGACTTCAAAGAATTTTTCGATCAGGGGTAGAAAGTGCTGGCCTTCGGAATACAGAATTTGAGTGAAGCGGGCGACTTCCTCGGTTACTATCTTGTGCGCCAGTTTGGTGCCGAAGTCCGTCAGTGCGTGACGAGGAGGGAGATCGGTTTCCAGCGAGATGTGTAATTCCGCGGAGAATTCCTGACAGCGTTCTTTCATGACAGCTTCAAGAAGGCCGTCCTTTCCGCCGAATGCTTCGTAAAGGGTTGTACGGGAGCCACCCGATTGCGAAATGACATCATTAAGTGTGACGCCAGCGAACCCCCGCTCCAGCAAAAGTTTCCAGGCCGCATCCATCATGGCGCGCCGTCTTGCAGACCCGCGAGTGGATTGTTTTTCAAGCTTTTCTGGCGTTTCACTCATGATTCTTGATTCTGTTGTTTTTGGCTCTTGATCGTGCAGTGCACAATGTGTACTGTACCGTACAGTATTTCGAAAAGCAATGACAAAGCGTTCCCGTTTTCATTGCTCGGGACTTAGAAGGAAAAGCAATTTGTCCATGCGATCTTGTTTGAAATTTGCCGGTGTGGCAGCACTTGCCTTGATGGTCGCTGCCTGCAGCGAGCAAAATGAAGGCGCTGAAAAACAGGCCGCTGCACCGCAGCAACAACCTGCAACCCAGGTTGGCACCGTTACTCTTGAAGCCCAGACCGTCGGTCTTGTCGAAGAAATGCCCGGGCGTACGATTGCTTTCCGTCAGGCGGATATCCGTCCGCAGGTCGACGGGATCATCAAGGAACGCAACTTCACCGAAGGCACCTTTGTTGAAGCCGGTCAGCAGCTTTATATGATTGATCAGGATGTCTATCTGGCCAAGGTCGATGCCGCACAGGCCGAACTTGCCCGTCAGATCGCCACCTTTGATCAGGCCACCAAAACCCGCAAGCGTTACGATCCGCTGATCAAGTCGCAGGCCGTCAGCCAGCAGACCTATGATGATGCGGTCGCCGCCGAAGCACAGGGCAAGGCCGCAGTCGCAGCAGCCCGTGCCGAACTGGAACAGGCCCGCATTGATCTGGCATACACCACTGTTACCGCACCGATTTCCGGTCAGATCGGATCATCCGATTTCACCGAAGGCGCGCTGGTAACTGCCAACCAGACTGCGAAACTGACCACGATCACCCAGCTTGATCCGATCTATGTTGATGTCACCCAGGCCGGGGGACGTCTGATGAAGATCAAGCAGGCCATCCAGAATGGCCGCATCAAGGGTGTTGAAAACGGTCAGGTCGAAGTTTCCCTGATCATTGACTCGACCGGTGCCGAATATCCGCACAAGGGCACGCTGCAATTCTCGGATGTGACGGTCAATGAAACCACCGGCACCATCCGGTTGCGTGTGGTCTTCCCGAACCCGGACGGAACGCTTTTGCCGGGCATGTTCGTGCGCGGTCAGGTCCGCCAGGGCCATCTTGAAAACGCATTCCTTGTGCCGCAAAAGGCCGTGATGCGTCGTCCGGATGGATCGGCTTATGTCTATGTCGTGGTCGATGGCAAAGTGGCGTCAAAAGACATCACCATCGAACAATCCCAGGGACAGAACTGGCTGGTTTCGGCTGGCGTTGAAGATGGCGATCAGCTGATCGTGGATGGTCTTCAGCGTATCGGGCCGGGCGCACCCGTTGCAGCCCAGCCTGTCGAAACCGCCAAAGCCGCCGAATAAGGGTTTATTCAATGGCAAAATTCTTTATTGACCGCCCCGTATTCGCCTGGGTTGTTGCCCTGGTGATTATGCTGGCGGGGGGACTTTCCCTGTGGCAGTTGCCGGTGGAACAGTACCCGTCAATTGCACCGCCATCGGTCGAGATTTCGGCTTCCTATCCGGGCGCGTCCGCGCAGACGGTGGAAAACACCGTGACCCAGGTCATCGAACAACAGATGAACGGGCTGGATTACCTGCGCTATATGTCATCGAATTCGTCGTCAAACGGTCAGGCATCGATCAAGCTGACCTTTGAACCCGAAGCCGATCCCGACATCGCACAGGTTCAGGTACAGAACAAACTGCAAGCTGCGATGTCGTCGCTTCCGACCGAAGTGCAGCAGCAGGGCGTGACTGTCAGCAAGTCATCGGGATCGTTCCTGATGGTTGTCGGCTTTGTGTCGGCTGATGGTTCGATGAATGCCGAAGATCTGTCCGACTTTGTCGTCTCCACGGTTGAAGATCCGCTTGGGCGTGTGAATGGTGTCGGTTCGGTCACCGTGTTCGGTGCGCAGCATGCAATGCGCATCTGGCTCGATCCGAACAAGATGCTGTCCTATAACCTGACGGTTTCCGATATCAGTTCGGCTGTCGAAGCCCAGAACACCGAAGTCACCGCCGGTCAGATCGGTGGTGCCCCGTCGGTTCCGGGCCAGCAGATCAATGCGACCATCACCGCCCAAAGCAAATTGCAGACGGTTGATGAATTCGCCAACATCCTGCTCAAGGTCGAAACCGATGGTTCGCAGGTCCGTCTTGGCGACGTGGCCCGTATCGAAATCGGTGGCGAAAGCTATGACGTGGTGGCCCGCTATAATGCACAGGCCGCAACGGGTATCGGTATCTATCTTGCGACCGGGGCCAACGCACTTGACACCGCCGAGGCCGTAAAGGCCCGTCTGGCGGAGCTTAAGCCGTTCTTCCCGCAAGGGCTTGAGATCGTCTATCCGTACGACACCACCCCGTTCGTGCAGGTCTCGATCGAAGAAGTGGTTCACACCCTGTTTGAGGCAATCGTTCTTGTCTTCCTGGTGATGTTGCTGTTCCTGCAAAACTGGCGGGCGACCCTGATCCCGACGATCGCGGTGCCGGTGGTTCTGCTCGGGACATTCGGTATCCTTGCCGCATTCGGCTATTCGATCAACACGCTGACCATGTTTGCCATGGTTCTTGCCATCGGTCTTCTGGTCGATGACGCGATTGTCGTGGTCGAAAACGTCGAACGTGTGATGCATGAAGACGGGCTTCCGCCGCGCGAAGCAACACGGAAATCCATGGGGCAGATTACCGGGGCGCTGATCGGTATTGCGCTGGTTCTTTCGGCCGTGTTTGTGCCGATGGCCTTCTTTGCCGGATCGACCGGGGCGATTTATCGCCAGTTCTCGATCACGATTGTGTCGGCGATGGCGCTTTCGGTGGTTGTGGCAATCGTGCTGACCCCGGCACTGTGTGCCACCATGCTCAAGCCGACCCATACCGACCCGCTTGCGAAAAAAGGTCCGTTCGGCTGGTTCAACCGCGGCTTTGACAAGACCAACCGGTTCTATCAGGGCAGTGTTGATCACGTTGTTCATCGCAAATGGCGTTACCTGTTTGTGTACGGGATCCTTGTCGGCGGCCTTGCGGCCTTGTTCTTCCGCCTGCCGGGCTCGTTCCTGCCAGACGAAGACCAGGGCATCATGTTCTCGATGGTTCAGCTTCCGGCTGGTGCCTCGCAGGAACGCACGGTCGAGGTTCTCAAGAAGCTGGAAACCCACTTCCTTGAGAATGAAAAGGAAAACGTCCAGGGTCTGTTCACGGTCGCCGGCTTCTCCTTTGCCGGGAGCGGCCAGAACGCCGGTATCGCCTTTGTCAACATGAAGGACTGGTCGGAACGTACCCGCCCGGATCAGGCTGTTGGTGCTGTGATCGGTCGTGCCTATGGTGCCTTTGCCCAGATCCGCGAAGCCATGGTCTTTGCCTTTGCCCCGCCAGCAATTATCGAGCTGGGCACTGCAAACGGCTTTGACCTTCAGCTTGTGGATCGTGGCGGCAATGGTCACGACGCCCTGATTGCAGCCCGTAACCAGCTTCTGGGGATGGCGGCACAGGATCCGCGCGTGGCCGGTGTGCGTCCGAACGGTCTGAATGACATGCCGCAGTTCAACATCAATATCGATCAGGAAAAGGCAAGCGCGCTTGCTGTCGACCTGGCGGATGTGAACAGCACCCTGGCTGCGGCCTGGGGGTCAAGCTATGTCAATGACTTCATCGAAAACGGCCGTGTCAAAAAGGTCTATATGCAGTCGGATGCGAAATACCGCATGATGCCTGAAGACCTTGATCACTGGTATGTCCGTAACGGTCTTGGTGAAATGGTGCCGATTTCGGCATTTGCCACCACGAACTGGGATTACGGTTCGCCGCGTCTGGAACGCTTCAACGGTCTGGCATCCGTCAATATTCAGGGTGCATCGGGACCGGGCGTTGCGTCGGGTGATGCAATGGCGGCCATGGAAGAAATGGTTGCGAAACTTCCGGGTGGCATCGGCCTTGAATGGCAGGGGCTGTCCTATGAGGAACGCGAAGCAGGCGAACAGGGACCGGCATTGTATGCGCTGTCCATGATCGTGGTCTTCCTGTGTCTTGCAGCCCTTTATGAAAGCTGGGCGATCCCGATTTCGGTCATGATGGTGGTTCCGCTTGGTGTCCTTGGTGCGGTGCTTGCTGCATTGCTGCGTGATCTGCCCGATGACGTTTACTTCCAGGTGGCCATTCTGACCACGATCGGTCTTTCGGCCAAGAACGCCATCCTGATTGTCGAGTTCGCCCGTGAACTTTACGACCAGGGCATGGGCCTTCTTGAAGCTACGGTGGAAGCTGCCCGTCAGCGTCTGCGTCCGATCATCATGACGTCGATGGCCTTCACCCTTGGCGTTGTGCCGCTGGCGATTTCGACCGGTGCCGGTGCTGCTGCCCGTGTGGCGGTGGGGACTGGCGTGATGGGCGGGATGATTGCGGCGACCGTGCTTGCGATCTTCTTCGTGCCGCTGTTCTTTGTTCTGATTGTTGGCACCTTTGCCAAGAACCGTTCAAAGCGCGGTGACGTCAAGGCCGCCCACGAACATCCGGCTGAGTAACCTGAACAAACAAGGCCGGTCCAAACCGGACCGGCCTTGTAAGGCATCGTGCTCGTGGCGGTGCAGAAAATGAATATCTTCTGCATGATCCCCCGACCCCGCCGTCGCGCGTGCGTAAGAAAGGGCCGATGCTTTTGCATCGGCCCTTTTGTTTTGACCCTAACCAAAAGTTGCGTCAAGCGCCTTTTGGTTAGGGCGTCCCACGAACGGGGCAGGGGAAAAGAATTCTCAGCCGTGTTTGGCACCCGGATTGCTCATGGCATCAAGGGCCTGGCGATGGGCATGCATCTGATGGAAAATGGCATAGCGCCGGTCGTGATCGGCTTTGGCCATCTCGTCGGGGGCATGCAGGGTTTCCTTGCCCGCCATCTGGCGCGCGGCACGGGCAAGACCGCCATCGGCATCAAGTGCTCCGGCCGCAAGCATTGCCGAACCCAGCAGAACCGGCTCCTCGCAATCGGACATCACAACGTGACAGCCGGTGACATCGGCATAAAGTTTGACCAGCACTTTGGATGCGGTATGGCCGCCACTCAGATGAATGTGGGTGATGTCATATCCGGTATCATTCAGCGCATCGATGATATGGCGCGTGCCATAGGCAATCGCACAGGCAGTTGCCCAGTAAAGTTTCAGGAAGCTTTCCTCGCTCTGATCAAGTGTCAGACCGGAAATCACCCCAAGGGCCTCGGGATCGGCAAGCGGGGACCGGTTGCCATGAAAATCGGGAAGAACATGCAGGCGCGGTGCAAGGTCGGTGGTATCCGCCATCAGCGGTAAAAGCTTTTCCCCGGCAAGCTTGTGGGCATCACGGCCCATGCCGTTGGAAAACGGATGCATGGCGACAACATGGTCAAGCAACGCACCGGTTGCCGACTGCCCGCCTTCATTGAGCCAAAGCCCCGGCGCAATCGCCCCGAAATACGGACCCCAGATGCCCTTGATGAAACGCGGTTCCTTTGACAGGGCCATATGACAGGTCGATGTGCCCGCAATCATCGCGAAATGCTGGTCCAGATTACCATCAAGATATTCGCCAAGGGTGCCAAGCGCACCGGCATGGGCATCAATCAATCCGGCCCCGACCACGCAATTGGTGGTCAGACCAAGATCAGCCGCACCTTGTGCATCAAGGGTGCCGATGCGTTCGCCAACCGCCAGTGCAGGATCATGCATATTGATCTTGTCATTGAGGTCTTCCATGCCGATCACCGACAGGAAATCACGATCCCATGGTTCGTCCTGATGGGCCAGATACGTCCATTTGCAGGTGACAGTACAGCAGGACCGGGCATTGCTGCCGGTTGCGCGGAATGACAGGAAGTCGGCCAGATCATAAGCCGCCCCCATCTTGTCCCAGGCCGGTTTGTTATGGCGTTTCAGCCACATCAGTTTGGGCATTTCCATTTCCGGGGACATGGTGCCGCCGATAAATTCCAGAACCCGCGATCCGGTCGCGGTGCATTCTTCGGCCTCGCGCACGGCACGGTGATCCATCCAGACAATCACATCCCAGTTATCCGCCCCGCCCGGGGTCACACCCAGCGGGCGGTTGTCCTGATCGCGGATGACCAGCGAACAGGTGGCGTCAAAACCGATGGCGGCGATTTTTTCGGGGGCGACAGCGGATTTTTTCAACGCATCGCGGACCGACTGGCAAACCGACTGCCAGATATTTTCCGAGTCCTGTTCGACAAAATCGGGTTTGGGACGGTTCATCGCAATTGCATGGGCGGCACTGCCAAGCAGCTTGCCATTGGCATCAAACACGCCAGCGCGCGCACTGCCGGTGCCAACATCCACGCCGATGAAACAGGTGTCTTGGGGACTCATGGTCGGGTTTTCCTCCGCATTTCCCCGGCTTTGCAGATGGGACCGCGACTGCCGGATGTTGTTTTGAATGGTCTGATTGATCGCGATTTGATCAAAAGTTCAATAGTTGGTCAAATGTTCATTTTTGTTGACGCTGAAACATGTGATTGGCTAGGCTGCTTTCATCAGACAAATGAAACAAGCCAGGTTCAACATGGCCCAGGAAAACGAACAAGAAAACGAACAAGAAAACAAAGATGGAAACGAAGCCAGCAACAAAGATGGACGCTTTGCCGGAAACGAAGACCAACGCCGCCCGGAACAGGGGCCAGCGTCACCTTCATCAATAGCCAAGCTGTTTGACGGCTGCAAGGTTGTGCTGTTTGACTGTGACGGTGTCCTGGTCGATAGCGAACCGATCTCGCTTGCGACCCTTGTTGATGTTCTGGATCATTTCGGCGCCCCCTTATCGTTTCGCGAGGTTGCCGACCGGTTCACCGGCCGATCAAGTTCGGCCCCGATCGATCATATCCGCAGCCAGACCGGCACCGATATCAGTGCCGAATTCAAACCGTTCTTTTATCAGAAACTGTTTGCGCGCTATGACACGGAACTGGCCAAGATCAGTGGCATTGATCTGGTGCTTTCGGCCCTGCGCAGCCGTGATCTGGCCTTTTGCATTTCATCAAGCAGTTCGGTCGAACGGCTGGAAAAAACCATGGTGGTCACCGGCCTTGGCCCTTGGTTCGCAGAACGGATTTATAGTGCCGATTTTGTCAAAAACGGCAAACCGGCCCCGGATCTGTTTTTGCATGCCTGTGCCGATATGGGCTTTTCGCCGTCATCAACCATTGTCATCGAAGATTCCGTTGCCGGTGTTACCGCGGCGGTGGCAGCCGGAATGAAATGTATCGGATTTGTCGGGGGCGGCCATTATGCCGGTCAGGAAACCGACGCGACCAACCGGCTTTACGATGCCGGGGCCGATATCGTGATTTCGGACATGACGGTTCTGGCTGCGGCTCTGGCCGACTGATTGGATCGGGTCTGACCAATCGTACCGGACGGACCTGACCTGACTGAACCGAACAGGACCGCTCAGACTTCCGGCAGTCCCAATGATTGCCTGACGACCGGGCAGCGGGTTGGCTGATAGTGGTGGTGTTTGCCAAATGCCGTCATGCGTTGTTCGGTCACCGAACCGCCGATGCCCGAGACACATCAGTTGCACTCCGGTTCGACAGGGCCCGCGCAAGGTCTGATCGGAATTTGCAGACAGTTCGCAAAGGATCGCGCCGCTGACACCTTGCATCAGGTTGCCTGGGCTTCATTCATTCGCTGGCGCTATCGACGGATGCGTGTGGTCGTTGATCGGGCGACCTTATCCAGTGGTGCGAAATCGTTTGATGACGCGCAGTTGATCGGCTTATCGCTGGGTTAGCAGTTTCTGATAGCGGGTCTGGCTCAGGCTAAGGTGATCGCGCATGGCCTTGCGGGCGGTGTCATCATCGCGGGCGGCGATTGCATCATAGATGCGCCGATGTTCACCCAGGATCATCTGCATATAGGATTTCTGGTCTTCGGCCTCTGGCGGGCGGCGGCGAAGCTGCGCCCGCGGGATGGTCTTGTCGCCCAGATGTTCGAGAAATTCGGCATAGCGGCGGTTATTGGTGGCCGCGGCAATCGCGCTGTGGAATTCGAAATCGGCCGGGGCGGTGGGTTCCCCTTTTTCCAGGGCGCGTTCCATTTTTTCCATCGCTTCGAAAATCTTGGCCTGCTGGGCGACGGAACTGCGCATACAGGCAAGGCCGGCGGCCTCGATTTCGACGGCCATACGCAATTCAAGAATTTCCAGAACGTCCGATACCTGGGCGTAATCGACTTCGAAAATCGATTTGTCATTGCTTCGGGTTTCCGGGGCCAGAACAAACACACCGGCCCCCTGGCGCGGTTCAAGAAGCCCGTCGGCCTTAAGGGCGGCGATGGCTTCGCGAATGACGGTGCGGCTGACACCGAACCGCTCTGTCAAAACCGGTTCGGTTGGCAATTTGCTGCCCGGTTCGCGCTGTCCGCTTTCAATTTCGGAACGCAGGCTTGCAATCACCTTTTCGGTCAGGGAAACTTTGCGGGGCGTATTTGACGCACTGGTCTTGTTCATTTTGCGTGTCCGATAAATCCGGTATAAAACAACCGGATATAAAAAAGATGCTCAGTG
The DNA here is from genome assembly GCF_023588965.1 of Thalassospira sp. GO-4. NCBI lineage: Bacteria > Pseudomonadati > Pseudomonadota > Alphaproteobacteria > Rhodospirillales > Thalassospiraceae > Thalassospira > Thalassospira sp. GO-4. The sequence continues at coordinate 1,635,588 of NZ_CP097807.1, read as the reverse complement.
TTAAAGTTTAATTGGCGCTTTGGGCGACACCATCTTCAAATCGTCGTATGAGGATGGTGTGCGGATCAGGTTTCATTATTTTGAGTAGTCATCGAATTCAAATTAATGAAACCTGATCCTAAAGTCATCATATGATTTTGGTTGGAATTGAGGCACCTGCTTATGTCCAAAAAGGGCGAACCGGAATACCGCTGGAACAGCGGCCCATTTCAGATTGGCATTGTTCCCCAGGGTGGGGCGATATCGCGGATCGACTGGATCCGTCCCGATGGCAAAGGCACCATCAATCTGTTGCGTCCGGTCACCGAACAGGCGCTGAAATCGGGAAACCCGTCAAGTCTTGGCTGTTTTCCGATGGTGCCGTTTGCCAACCGGCTGGCCTTTGCCGAGTTCGAATTTGATGGCCGCATCGTCAAGGTGCCGGCCAACCGCCCGCCCAGCCCGCATGCGATCCATGGTTTTGGCCGGGCTGCGGAATGGACAATTGAACGTCCGACCGTCGACAGCCTGCGCTTCAATCACAAGCATGACGACCCCGAAAGCGGATTTGTCTATGTCGCCTGGCAGGAATTCAAGGTAACGCCCGATGATGTCACCATTGAAATCGGTGTGCGCCATCTGGGTCGGACCCCGATGCCCTATGGGATCGGATTGCATCCGTGGTTCCCGGGTGGGGATGATGTTTCGGTCTCGTTTATTGCCACCGACTGCTTTGGCACGGACGAGGACATGTTGCCGACCACGCGCACGGTAATTGATCTTGGTCGGGACTTTTCCGATGGCAAGATGATCCGTCATAACCGCGGGCTTGATGTGCATTATACCGGCTGGCACCGCGAAGCCGATATGGTCTGGGAAGATGCGGGTTACAGTCTCAAGATGCTGGCAAGTGACCGGTTTTCGAACCTGCAATTCTATATCCCCGAAGACGGCAAGACATTCTGTGTCGAACCGGTAAGTCATGTACCAAACGTCCATAACCGTCCGGAATTCAAGGAATTCGGTGATTTGCTGGTGCTCGATAAAAATCAGACCCTGTCTGGCACCATGACGCTGATTCCGACCCTGCTGGCACAGCCTGACAGTGGTCTGGTCGATGATGACGAAATCATCACACCGCAAAGCCGCGACTATTCACTGGTTGATTGATCCAGTCACTTTCAAGCCGCGATCATCCCCCGATCCGTGATCGGTTCGGGGGCTTTACCCGTGCGGGAATAGTCGATAAAACTTACAAGTAAGTTTTACAAGATGACAAGTACTCACAGCGTCCGGGGGACGGGATGACCGAATTGCTGCTTAAGGTCCAGAAGCGCGAAAAACTTGCTGATCAGCTTTATGGTCAAATTCTTGAACAGATCGTTTCAGGAAATCTGGGCGAGGGGACGAAACTGCCCTCCGAGAACGAGATTTGCGCATCCTTTGGCGTATCGCGACCGGTCGTGCGCGAGGCCTTGCGCAAATTGCAGTCCGACGGGCTGGTCTATGCGCGCCAGGGCGTTGGCTCCTTTGTCAAAAAACGTCCGCCCCAGGGGCTGATCGAATTTGGCGGGGTCAATGATGTGGCCGGGCTTTTGCGGTGCTTTGAAGCCCGCATCGCGATCGAGGGGGCAACAGCACGCATGGCGGCCGAACGTGCGAGTGTGCGCCATCACCGTGAAATCGAAAATGCCCTGAAAACGCTTGAAGACGGGGTGGCTGCCGGTGACATTGCCGATAAGGCCGATCTTGATTTCCACATGGCAATCGCGCGCGCCAGCGGCAATGAAATCTTTCTGACCATTCTGAATTCGCTGCATGGGGTAATGCAGAAATCGATGAATGTGGCGTTGAATATCACCCGTTCCGGGTCGGCGGACCGCGCCAAACGCGTGCTTGCCGAACATCGTCAAATCTATGATGCGATTCTGGGCCGGGATGGCGACAGTGCCGAATTGATGATGCGTTATCACCTCCACCAGGCCCGCCAGCGTGTCACCGACCACGCCCGCGACATGTAAAATTTTCCTGCCCGATTGCGATCTGCCTGATGGCCGGTTTCCGGTGCATACCGGTCGTCTGCACTGCTGCATCAACGCATGACAGGTGATCGGGGTACCAACCCGGCTGGCAAATAATGTTGACAAGCACAGCCCCGGATGGGCACACCAGTATCCATTGAAATTGATCATATGAATTTTAAGGGGTGACAATGTCGGGCAATGATCAGGTGCTGTATCAGCCGGAAATCCTGCTGGATGAAACTTTTACCTTGGCGGAATGTCCCAATTGGGATGCCCGGAATAACCGGCTTTACTGGACCGATATCCTGAATTGCAAGCTGCATGCCCTTGATGTCGCATCGGGGCAGCGCCGTGTCTGGGAATTTGACAGCGAACTGGGCTGTTTCGGCCTGACCGATGCGGGGCGCATTATTGTCGCCCTGCGCAAGGATATCCTGTTCCTTGATCCCGAAACCGACGAACGTGTTGCTTTGTGCCGGATCGAAGATGGCATCAAAAGCCGTACCAATGACGGCAAGATCGGCCCGGACGGGGCGTTCTGGGTCGGTACGATGGATGACAATCCCGACAAGCAGCCGATCGCATCGCTGTATCGGATTACGCCCGATGGCGTGATTGATCAAAAGGCAACCGGCTTCAAGATTTCCAACGGCATCGCCTGGTCCCCGGACGGGGCGCAGATGTATCATTCTGATTCACGCGGGCCGTGGGTCAATCGATGGGATTTCGATGTTGTCAGTGGTGACATTTCCAACTGCACGCGGTTTCTTGATCTTGATGATACGCTGGGCCGCCCGGACGGGGCCGCGGTCGATATGGATGGCTGTTACTGGTCGGCCGGGGTGTCGGCGGGCAATCTGAACCGCTTTGCGCCCGATGGCACTTTGTTGCTGTCAATTCCGATGCCGATGCCCAATCCGACCATGCCATGTTTTGGCGGGCCGGATATGAAAACCCTTTATGTCACCAGCCATCAGGAAGGCTATAGTGCGGAAAAACGCGCCGAATTCCCCCATGCGGGCAAGCTGGTGTCGCTGCGCGTCGAGGTTCCCGGCGTTGCGGTTACGCGCTTTCGCGAAAAGTGCTGATGCCCGGTCTTTGACGCCATGAACCGATAAAACAAAAGCCATGCAGGTCACCCCGCATGGCTTTTTCTGTACCGGGTCGTGATCGTGTGATCAGATCTTTTTGATCTCGGCGGTCACCGTGCCCAGCCCGTCAAAGATCGCTTCGATCTTGCCATGCGGGCTGATGGTCGGAAGCGCACAGGCCCCGGTGGTAATCACATCGCCGGCCTTAAGGCTTTTGCCCCGCTTGGCCAGAAAGCCGACCAGATATTCCAGCCCGCCAAAGATTTCCGGCCAGGCATCGGGATCATCATTGCTGGCAAGGATTTCGCCGTCGCTTTTGGTGGTGACCTTGCCGCCGATAAAGCCAAGATCACGCCAGCCTTCGATTTCCTGTCCCAGCACGAAATAGCCGGTGGAATTCAGATCCGCCAGCGTCTGGATCGGGTCCTGCTTTTCATGATAGCGCCGGTCGGCAATTTCGATCGCAAGATGCATTGATCGGATGTGATCGAGGATGTCACTTGATGTGGCATCCGGGGCCGGGGTGCTGTCCATGACCACGGCAATTTCGGCCTCGATATTGGGGAAATGCAGATCATTGGTGGTCAGTTGCGCCCCGTCCGAAAGAATGCGGCCATCCAGAAGCGGCCCGACCAGCGGCCCGTCAGCACCGATTTTTTCCTGTGCCGCGCGGGTGGCAACCGCAAGCTTCCATCCCGCTTGTTTCGCCCCGCTCAGTGCAAGGGTGGCGTCCTGGATTTCATAGGCCTCGTCAAACGCGGTCGGCGCGACGTCAGCAGGCAGCGGATCAATCAGACGGTGATTGACAAAGGCATCGGCCAGAATGCGGCTGGCAGCAGAAATATCGGTCATTCCCGGTCTTCTTGGTTGTGAGTGTAACGATCTGATAACCCGACCCTAATCGGCTTTGAGGGCAAAGTCATCATATCAATTGGTACGATTCGCGCAGAATGACCGAAAATTGAAGTCGTCATACCAAAGTTCAGTGGTTCTAATATAACTCTAAAACCCTTGTGTTGCGCAGTTTTTATGGGCTTCGAGTTGCGCTATGTAATATGTTTGACAAAATAATATGATGAATTTATAGAGTCATCATAGTTGTTGTGACCTATTTAAGACTTGAAGGACGCTTGATGCATTATCTTGAGATGAAAAAGGCCATTGGTGCCGGGTTGCTGTCATTCCCGGTGACGCCTTTTGATGCCGAGGGCAAGCTTGACCTTGATGCGTATCGTGCGCATGTCGGCTGGCTGTCGCAATATCCCGCAACGGCATTGTTTGCAGCAGGCGGTACCGGGGAATTCTTTTCCCTGACCCCGGCCGAAGTCGTTCAGACTGTGCGTGCAGCCAAGGAAGTCGCCGGTGACACGCCGATCATTGCCGGGTGCGGTTACGGCACCGCCATGGCGGTTGAACTGGCCCGCGAATGCGAGGCCGCCGGTGCGGACGGTCTGCTTTTGTTGCCGCAATATCTGGTCGGGGCCGAACAGGAAGGTCTGTTTGCCCGGGTCAAGGCTGTCTGTGATGCGGTCGAGATCGGTGTGATTGTCTATAACCGTGACAATTCGATCATCACCGCCGAAACCCTGGCCAAGCTGTGCGATGTTTGTCCGAACCTGGTCGGGTTCAAGGACGGTCACGGCAATATCGAAATGGTGACAAAGGTCTGCACGCTGATCGGTGATCGCCTGTCCTATATTGGCGGCATGCCGACCGCAGAAGTCTTTGCCAAGGCCTATAAGGCGGCTGGCGTGACCACCTATTCGTCGGCCATTTTCAATTTCCTGCCGCAACAGGCACTTGATTTCTATGACGCGCTGACCCGTGACGATGATGAAACCATGAACCGGGTGCTCAAGGAATTCTTCTATCCGTATCTCGATATCCGCAATCGCGGCAAAGGATACGCCGTTTCCATCGTCAAGGCGGGAATGCGCGTGATTGGTCGCGATACCGGTCCGGTGCGCAGCCCGCTGACCGATTTGACCGACAAGGAACATGACATGTTGGCAGAGGTCATCCGCAATGCCTATGGCGATGGTGCGTTGCGTATGGCCTAGGCATGGCGGTGCCTTCACGGCCTGCCAGATATCCCGGCAGGTGGTTCTGCCGGGATCCTTATTCGCGACGCCAAAATAAAAATCGGGCGCGCACTGGACCGGAAGGTCTATTAGACTAGTTGTTAACTAATCTTACAGTTGTCCTTACAAGTTGGGAATTGTAAGATTATACGACAATAAGAAGTTCCCATCAGGGAAAACAAGGCTTTAACGCAAGTGACAAAATGTCTCGGGAGGACTCCAAATGAATAACTTTCTCAAAACCACGACACTGACGATTGCAGCGGCTGCTGTGTCGGTGGCGCTGGCATCGGGTGCACAGGCAAAAGAATGGCGCGGCTGGAACATCCATCCGCCGGAATATCCGGTTTCGACCGGCATGGAAGAATTTGCCAAAATCATCAATGAAAAATCCGGCGGCGAACTTGAAGCCAAGGTGTATCATGGTGGTGTTCTTGGCGATCAGCCTGATGCGATCCAGCAGGTCCGTCTTGGTGGTCTGGACTGGGCTGTGTTCAACCTCGGCCCGCTTGGTGAAGTTGCTCCCGAGGCGAACGTTGTTTCGCTGCCCTTCATCTTCAAAAACGTCGATGCCATGCACAAGGTCATGGACGGCCCGGCCGGTCAGCAGATCGCCGATGGCCTGATCAAGGCCGGCCTTCAGCCGCTTGGCTGGTATGATTCCGGTGCGCGTTCCTTCTATAACACCAAGCACCCGATCAATACCCCGGCCGATCTCAAGGGTCTGAAGTTCCGCGTCATGAGCAACGATCTCTATGTTCAGATGGTCGCAGCCCTTGGCGGCAACGCCACCCCGATGGCCTATGGCGAAGTTTACCAGTCGCTGAAAACCGGCGTGATTGACGGCGCGGAAAACAACTATCCGTCCTATGACAGCTCGGGCCATTTCGAAGCGGCGAAATACTATTCCGTGACCCAGCACCTGATCCTTCCGGAATGCCTGTGCATCAACAAGGCGCTTTATGACAGCCTGTCGGATGACGAAAAGAAAATCGTCCACGAAGCAGCTGATGCATCGGTTGAAGTACAGCGTGCCGCATGGGCCGCACGTGCTGAAAAATCCAAGGAAAAAGTCATTGCTGCGGGCATCGAAGTCAACGAGATCGCCGACAAGCAGGCTTTCCAGGACGCAATGCAGCCGGTCTATGACAACTTCCTGAAGTCCAACCCGGATCTGGCCGATCTGGTCAAAGCCATCCAGGATGCGCAGAAATAAAATATGAATGATTGAAAGGGCGGCGATGATATCGTCGCCCTTCTTTCTGTCTGTGCTACTTTCATATCCGGCTTGGATACGGATTAATCAATTTCTGGCGGCGCATAGATGTTTTCCAGCTTTATCAATTTGATCGACCGTCTGGGCGGCGGGATAGCCGGGGTTCTCAACCTGATCGGCGGTTTGGCGCTTGTGGCGCTTATTCCCAGTTTCGCCTGGCTGGTTTTCGGACGGTATGTTCTTAATGAAACGCCGACCTGGGTTGAACAGATCTCTCTGATCCTGATCGTTCTGATTACCTTTCCTGTGGCGGCAGCCGGGATGCGCGACAACAGTCATCTTTCGGTATCGTTCTTTCGCGATGCGTTGCCTCCGAAAATTGCCGCGATCGTCGCTGCCATCAGTTATGCGGCCATGGCGTGGTTCGGATACTGGATGCTGATGGGCGGTATGGATCTGGTGGCGTTCAACTGGGCCAAGAAAATGCCGATCATCCATATTTCCGATGGCTGGCGTTCGGTGCCGATGGCGGTGTGCGGGGCGGGGATCGCATTTTTCAGCGTTCTTCACATCCTCAAGATCATTACCCGCTGGAAAACCATTTCCAATGCGCGTTTTTACCACGACGATTTGCTGAACAAGGACGTTGAATAAATGGGCATGACCATTCTTCTTGGCGTATTTGCCATCGGTATCCTGATTGGCATGCCCGTTGCCATTGCACTTGGCATCGCAGCCCTTGGGGCCTTCTTTTTCGAAGGTCTGCCAACCCTGATCGCCTTTCAGCGGATCGGGTCGGGTATCTCGGCCTTTTCGCTTCTGGCCATTCCGTTCTTTATCTTTGCCGGTGAGCTGATGCTTCATGGCGGGATCGCCTCACGGCTGGTGCAGTTTGCAACCGCCCTTGTCGGAAGCCGGCGTGGCGGTCTTGGCATTGTGAACGTGTTTTCATCGATGCTGTTTGGCGGTATTTCCGGATCGGCCGTTGCCGATACATCAGCCCTTGGCTCGATCCTGATCCCGGTGATGAAAAAGGAAGGCTACCGCGCCGATTATGCGGTCAACGTTACCGTGACCTCATCGATTGCCGGCATCATGATCCCGCCAAGCCACAACATGATCCTGTATGCGGTGGCCGCAGGCGGGGGGATTTCGATTTCCAAGCTGTTCATGGCCGGTGTCGTACCGGGCATTATCATGTGCCTGTTGCTTGGTCTTGCCACCTGGCTTGTTGCGATCAAGCATGGCTATCCGGCTGAACCGTTCCCGGGCTGGCGGGTAGTCTGGCAGACTGCGGTGCGGGCCATTCCGGGCTTCTTTACCGCCGTGATCATTGTTGGCGGGGTTCTCAGTGGCGTGTTCACGGTCACGGAATCCGGTGCAATCGGGGTTGCCTATGCGCTGATCATTACCGGGCTTGTCTATCGCGAACTCAGCTGGGCGGGGTTTGTTGCTGCGGTCAAGCAATCGGCCAAGACAACGGCGCTTGTCATGTTGCTGGTCGGCTGTGCATCGGCCTATGGCTATATGTTGGCTTTCTATCAAGTGCCCGATGCGCTGGCCGATGCGATTACCGGGATTACTGACAATCCGATCATGGTGTTGTTGCTGATCAATGTCATGTTGCTGATTGCCGGCATGATCATGGATATGGCGGCATTGATCCTGATCTGCACGCCGATCTTCCTGCCGCTGGCGGTTCAGTTCGGCATGGATCCGATCCAGTTCGGCATGGTGCTGATGATGAATTTGGGCCTTGGCCTGTGTACGCCGCCGGTCGGGTCGTGCCTGTTTGTCGGCTGCGCGATTGGCGGGGTGAAAATCGAAAAGGCGGTTCAGTCGATCTGGCCATTCTATCTGGCGATCTTGAGCGCGCTTTTGCTGACAACCTATATTCCTGCGATTTCGATGACGCTGCCCAATCTTGTATTTGGCGCCAATTGATCGCGGACAGACACGCATATCAAAGAGGATAAAGATGAAACGTTTGCTGATTACCGGTGCTGGTGGCAACCTTGGGAAAATCTGCCGCGAAGGGCTTAAGGGCTATGCCGATGTCATTCGCCTGTCCGATATTTCCCCGATGGACCCGGCCGGCCCGAACGAGGAAGTCGTGCAATGCGACCTGTCTGACCGTGCGGCCGTGATCGAACTGACCAAGGATGTCGACGGCATCATTCATCTGGGCGGGATTTCGATCGAGGCGGCCTTTGATGATCTGCTTCAGGCCAATCTTGCGGGCACCTATAACCTGTATGAAGGGGCGCGTCAGAACGGGGTGGGGCGCATCATGTTTGCCAGCTCCAACCATGCAATCGGTTTTCACAAGCGCACCACCAAACTTGATGACAAATCCGAACTGCGCCCCGATAGCCTCTATGGCGTGACCAAATGCTATGGCGAGGCAGTGGCGAGCTATTATTACGACAAGTTCGATGTCGAAACGGTATCGGTTCGTATCGGGTCGTGCTTTGAAAAGCCGCGCGATCGCCGCATGCTGTCGACCTGGCTCAGCCCGCGTGACTTCCTGTCGCTGATGAAGGCGATCTTTGATGCCCCGATGACCGGTCATCTGGTGGTGTACGGGGTATCGGACAACAAAACCAAGTGGTGGAGCAACGATCACGCCGATTTCCTTGGCTGGAAACCGCAAGACAGCTCCGAACAGTTCCGCGCGGAAATCGAAGCCGCCTTTGGCCCCGAAGACCGTCACGATCCGGCGGTGATCTATCAGGGCGGCGGCTTTGCCGCCAAGGGCCATTTCGAAGACTGATTTCGCGTCGTCTTCGATCATTTTCCTTCTGGCAAAAGGTCCGCAATTGCGGGCCTTTTTGCTTTTGGCATTGACGGCGTGCCGGAACGAAGATAATCAAAGATGAAAATGATAACGGTTATCATTATCGAAGATCAGGTGCGGCAAAATGGCGGTCGATGACCGTTTTTGGGATTCCATCTTTCAGCAATATCATGATCGTTTGTTGCGTCAGGTTCAGAAATACCTGCCGACGCGCGACGAAAGCCATGACGTATTGCAGGATCTTTATGTGCAGCTGCGCCATCGCAATGTCGATCCGGCCCAGATTGCCAACCCGCCGGCCTATATGATGCGCATGGCGACCAATCTGGCGATTGATGCGCTGCGGCGTCATAAACGCAATCCGCTTGAATTCACCGATCCGGCCGAAATCAGCGACATGGAAGGGGCCGGGGCACAATCGGTCACCCCTGAACAGATCAGTGCCGATCGTCAGCGTCTTGATATCGTCAAGGCCGCGATTGACGAGTTGCCGCCCCGGTGCCGCGAAGTATTTTTGCTGTGCAAGCGTGACCATTTGAGCCCGACCGAGGCCGCCGAACAGCTCGGCGTCAGCCGCAATATGGTCGAAAAGCATTTGCGTCAGGCGCTTAGACATTGCAAACAGGTGTTGGCGCGCCATGAAAACTGAACATCCTCAAATGACTGCGTTAAACGTCATCAAGATAACAAACCACGCAGCCAGAAGCCGGGTATCGACTTTGCCATGACAGAATTCCGCTATCCCGAAGACTGCCAAAGCAATGAAGACATTGCTGATTACTGGGCGGTCCGCCTTGATCAATCGGATTTGACCCCGGCCGAGGAAGTCGCCTTCAGCGCCTGGCAGGATGCCGATCCGGGCAATCCGCAACGCTTGGTGCGGGCTTGCCAGATCTGGCAAAGCATGGAAATCGCCGCAGCCGAGGACGGCGCGGCATTATCCGATAGCGCCACGCGTGACACCCGCGATGATGAACCGAAACCGGTTGATCTGGCCGGTGTGCGCCGTGATCTTGAACGGTTGGGCGCGCTGGAAGGCGGCAGTGGACGGTTACCGGGCATGCGATCGGCCAAGCGGCCATTTCGCCCGGTTCTGGCAGTGCTGACCTGTCTGGTGCTGGTGGTGTTATTTGGCTATTCGGCCTTTCAGCCCGATCCCGATCTGGTTGCAGAAGCAGACGCATCGGTGGTTGGTCAGATGCATGACCTGCCCGATGGATCGAGCATCTGGATGGAGCCCGGAACCCGGGTTGCCCTGAATTACAGTGACGCCCTGCGCGACATTACCGTTCTGGAAGGCGGCATTTTCATCAAGGTTGCAAAGGATGCATCACGTCCGTTGCGCATTCACCTTAATCAGGTCACGGCGATTGCGGTTGGCACCGCCTTTAGCGCGTCGAAATGGGGCGGGCATGCGCGGGTCGAAGTATCCGAAGGCACGGTCGATCTGGAAGACCGCAAGATGCGCTTGGCGCGCCTGGTGGCCGGGCGGGCGGCATGGCAGGACGCGGACGGGGACCTTCATTTTGCCGAAGTCGCCCCCGAACGGGTTGCGCCATGGCGTGGCGGGCGCTGGATTGTTGATGATATGCCGATTGATGAATTGCTGGCGCGGATTGCGCCGCTGATGGGGGATCTGACCTTTGTTCGCGATCCGCGTCTGGGCGATATCACCGTATCGGGCAGCTTTGATATCAGCAAACCGCACAGCGCACATGATGCTTTGCTGGCTGCTTATGGTCTTGAAGAACGGGCGTTTCCCGCCGGTTTCAGAATAATTTCAAGAAAATAGAAAAAATGTGCTCCTCAAATCGGAACCCGGTTCGTCATGAGGATAATAGTGATTTGCATTATTGTCTTCGAACGATGGGGGTAAGCTTTGAAAGCTGAGAATTCTGGAATGTCGCGTCTTTGGGGAACCACGGCACTTGTCGCGACCTTGATGATGGCAGCCGTGCCGATGGCATCGGCACAGGAAGGCACAACAACACCGCAACAGGTCACGATTGCGGCGGGCGATCTGCGCGGCGCGCTTGATCAGCTGGCCGATCAGTTTGGTCTGCAACTGATTGTTCAGGGCGATCTTTCGGGTATGAGCAGCGGCGATGTATCGGCAACGCTTGACGCGCGTGATGCCTTGCAATTGCTGCTGACCGGAACCGGGTATCAGTTTGAATTCATCACCGATGACAGTGTGCGTATCGCCCCGGCAAGTTCGGGCGCGCTTGAAAATGGCGGCACCACGGTCCTGCCCGAAGTGGTGGTCAGTGCCACCCGTTCGCGCCGGTCGATCAAATCCATGTCGCCATCGGTTGTGGTGATCGGTCGGGATCAGATCGAAACCCAGATGGCCAAAAGCAGCGACATCACCAATGTCATCCGCAACACGGTGCCGGGTTTCATGTTTGATGATCAAAGCCTGATTTCGAGCACGGAAACCTTCCGCGGGCGTGATGTCCAGGTGCTGGTTGACGGGGTGTCGCGCAACACGCCGCTTCGAAATACCAGCCGTATCCTGTCAATGATCGATATTGCCCAGGTCGAAAGCATCGAAGTCATTCCGGGGTCAAACGCGCTGAACGGGGATGGCGCGACCGGGGCGACCATCAACATCATCACCAAAACCGGCGAAGTCGGAAATAACAGCTTTGTCGTTGACGGGCATGTCACCAGCTATGCCGACGATATTGATGACAGTTTCTCGCCGTCGCTGACATTGTCGGGCAGTGGGGGTGTCGGTGCGGTCGATCTTGCCGCAAGCGTCACGGCATCGAAATCGGGTGATGCCTTTGACGGTTATGGCAATCAGGTGCCGTCGGATGCGATGCTGGGGCAGGGCGGTTTTGACAATGCCGAAGACCTCAACCTGTTTGGCAAGGCGGGGCTGACCGTTGCCGAGGGTCATCGACTGTTTCTGTCGTCCGAAGTCGTCCGGTTTCGTCAGGATATCGAATATTATCCCGACCTGACCACCGATCCGGTCTCGGTGGATTATGACAATCCCTATCTTGCCCAGCCGCTGGAAGATGAAAGCCAGTATTTCACCGGCGGATATGAATATGATTTCGGCAAGATCGGGACGGGCGACCTTAAACTGTTTTACAATGACAGCTACAAACAGGCCGCACGCGCCGATTACCATGCCAGCTATAACCCGGCACTGGTGGCACTTGCCAATAGTGGCGCTGTCGAAGACCCGCTGGGCCAGTCGGTAATTGATACGGTCAAATATGGTGTGAAGCTTTCGACCGATACCAGCCTTGATCCGGTTTATGACGGCCTGACCCTGACATGGGGTGGGGATTTGACCCATGATGACATCAAATACCGCACGATCAGTGGCCGCGATATCGGCGCACCGATGGAGCAGGATGGCAAGGCTGTCTTTGCCCAACTCAGCGCGCCGGTTACGCAGTTTGTCGATCTGTCGGGCGGGGTGCGTTATGAAAAATATGATCTGACGGTCAAGGATTTCCTGCGTCCGAACTATATGCGCTATAACGCCGGTGTCGGTCAGGCGATCCTTGCCGCGGCGCAATATACCGGTGGCAATACGACCTATAGTGCGGTGACCTATAACGCATCGGCAGTGGTGCACTGGACCGACCGGATCGATACGTCGCTTAGCTATAGCGAAGGTTTCTCTGTACCCGATGTGGGGGCCTATACCCGCCGTGCCGGTTTCAACGGCGTGCCGATGAATTTCAGCGCCCTTGATGTCGAAGCATCCAAGGTCAAAACCTATGAACTGGCGGCACGCTATAACGGGCCCGATTTCCGCACGACCGGTGCCGTTTACATGAGCACCAATGAACGCGGCGATACGTTCGATGCCTCCACCAATGCGCTTAGCCAGCAAAAGGAACGCATCATCGGTGCCGAACTGACCGGTGAATATGATGTGACCGAAGATACCTATGTCGGGGCCCTGGCATCCTATGTCGAAGGTCGTTACGACAGTAACAAGAATGGCGATCTTGACAGCTGGTTGCCCAATAACCGCATCCCGTCCCCGTTCCGCTTTACCGGCTATGTCGACAGCTATGTCTGGGGCGATCTCAATATGCGTTTTGACGGCACCTATACTGCGCCACGCACCAAGATCGACAACAAGAAAGTCAAATCCAGTCTGGTTTTCAATCTGATGGGCAACTATCCGGTGCTTGGCGGCACGGCGCGCTTCGGGGTCGAGAACATCTTTGATGCCAGCTATGAAAACCCGGCGGCATCGGCCCTTCGCGGGTATTCGGTTGCCGGGCACGGACGCACAGTGACCATCGGTTTCCGGCGCGAATTCTGATCGCGACCGGTTACGGCAAAATTTGACCTTTACGGCCTGGCGGGATACCCGCCGGGCCCTTTGCACAAGGAGACCGGCGATGTTTCGTTCAAGCCAGCCCGCAGCCGACATCGTGCTGTTTGAAATGGTTGATCGGCAAAGTGATGCGGACGGGAAATCCTATCTGGCAGCGTTGCACGACCTTGCCCGGCGTCAGGACCCGGCAATCCTGATCCTGCGGGTTGCCGGCATGACCGAACAGGATCACGAAACCCGCAAACAGGCGGCTGCCTGGTTCAAGGAAAATCGCGACCGGCTTGGCATGTTCGCCAAGGGCCTTATTCGCGTCGATGAAGGCCATGACCATGGCGACGGGCATCTGCATGTTGATGATGCCCATGACGTCGAAAACAGCAACTTTGCCCGCATGCTGCCATTCCCGGTCAAACATGTGACAAGCCTTGATCAGGCGTTTGCACTGGCGCAAAACTGGCCGCCCGAACCCGGTTGATCTAGCGCGTTTCGATGCGTGTGATATCGCGGTGATTATCGTTTGCGCGCAGCCAGAATCATGAAATAGCTGGTTCCGATCAGGGCCGCGATCAGTCCGGTCGGAAGCTGTGCCGGATAAATCAGGTTACGTGCCAGCCATTCGGCCACCATCATCACATTGACCCCGATCAGGACCGCACCCAGCAAATGCCCGCCCGCCAGCCGATACCCGGCAACCCGGGCCAGATGCGGGGCCATTAGCCCGACAAAACTCAGCGGTCCGACAAGCAGGGTGGCACTGGCCGCAAGGATTGCCGCCAGCAGCATCATGGCAAACTGGAACCCCGAAATGCCAAGCCCCAGCGAAACCGACTGATCGGTGCCAAGGGACGCCAGTTCAAGCGGACGGCGAAGGGCAATGGCAACAATCAGCAACACCGCCGTTACCCCGGCAACGATCATGACCTCGTTCATATTGGTGAAATAGGTCGTCCCGGCCAGCCATGACATCAGCATGGTGGTCTGGGTGCCGCTTCGGGTCAGCACAATGCGCACGATCGCCCCCAGAATGGCCGTCAGCGCCAAGCCGTTCAGCAACATGTAATGCGGTGCATGGGTAAATTTGCGACACAGAACAAGCAACACCAGCAACGATACAATACCGCCGGCCGCCCCGATCACCATCAATTCGGCACGCTGTGCGAAGCCGAAAATCGCAAGTGCGATGATCATGGCAAGGGCGGTGGCCGAACTGACCCCGGTGATTTCCGGGCTGGCCAGCGGGTTGCGCCCGACCCGCTGAATAAGCGTGCCCGAAACTGCAAGTGCGGCCCCGCAAATCATCGCGGCAAAGGTACGTTCCGAACGGCCCAGCAGAATGTCGTAACTGTCACCATCAAGACCAAGCACCGCAAAGCCGTTGCCATCAAGCGAAATGAACAGCGAGAAACCGATACCCAGAACAAGCGTGATGCCCAGAATGATCGACAGACCCAGCTTGGAAACGATTTCCTGATCGCTGTGCTGATCTTCGCTTTGGGTGCCGGGCATGATCCGTGCCTTGCGCAGGATCAGGATGATGAACGGTGCCCCGAACAGCGCGGTCGCAGCCCCGGTCGGCAACACATCCCCGCCAAGACCGTTAAACTGTCGCACGATGAAATCAATGATCATCAGCACAAACCCGCCGGTCAGCACCGAATAGATCATAAGATCACGTGACCGGGTCAGTCCTGCGATCCGCAGGGCGGCGGGCACGGCAAGACCGACAAAACCGATCAAACCGGCAGCTGAAATCACCGATGCGGTGATGAAAACCGCAAAACCAAGGATCAGCAACCGCAACACCGTGACCTTGGCCCCCAGCGAATTGGCGGTGTCATCTCCCAGTGCCAGCAAATCAAGCGGCCGCGACAGGGCCAGCACCGCAATCATGCCAATGATTACGCGCGGCAGGATAAATTGCGTGGCTTCCCAGCCATTCTGGGCCAGATCACCCGCCCCCCACATGAAGACCGATTGCAGATATTGTTCGTTAAACAGCAACACGATCTGGGATGCGGACTGCAACAGCAGATTGACAATCATGCCCGCCAGAATAAGCCACAGCGTCGCATTGCCGCGTTTTGATGCAATCAGATAGACCGCACCAAGCGCAATCATCCCGCCTGCCAGGGCAAAGGCCTCCTGAAAGATGGCCATTGATGCCGGTGCGACAAGCAGGAAAATGGTCAGGGCAAATTCAACACCGGCCCCGACGCCAAGTGTCGTCGGCGATGCCAGCGGGTTACGCAGAACAGTCTGGATCGCCGCCCCGGCCAGAGCAAGGCCCGCCCCGCACAGAAACGCCATCACAAGGCGGGGCAGGGTGCTGTAATGAAACAGGATCTGGTCAAAGTCGGTTTCATCGGGGCTGAACATGACCTGTGTTGCCAGTCCCTTTTGCAGGAACGGCCAGAAATCAGCGATCAGGATACCAATACAGGACAGACCAAGCGCGACCAGCAAAGCAGCCGGAATGTTCGAACGGGTGTTGGTCATTGATGCGGGCCGTTCTCGATGCTTTCGGTCAGAAGTTTCGCAAAGCGAAGCGATGACGGAACCCCGCCATACATCCAGACAACCGGAAGCTCATAGACGCGGTTGTTGCGCGTGAAATCCATGAATTTCCACATCGGGGATGCGAACATCTTGTCCAGAATGGCATCGGGCACCGGGTTGGTATAGACGACACTTTGCTTGGCATAAGGGGCAATCAGTTCAAGACCGCCACGGGCAAAGCCCCATTTGTTGACTTCGCCGTGAAAGGCCATCGGCACATTCATTGCGGCCATCACCGAACCGGGCAGGCTGGTGTCGCCGAACATGCCGATCGTGCTTTCATCAAAGAAATAAATGATATTAAGTTGCTGATCAGGGCCAAGGGCCGCACGGGTGCGCGCCCCATATTCGGCCAGTTTCGCATCGACATCGGCCAGATAGGCCGCACCTTCGGCTTCGCGACCGGTGGCCTTGGCGATTTTGCCAAAAACTTCGCGTGCGGCCTGGAATGCCGGACGGTTTTCTTCAAACATCCGCAATTGCAAAACCGGCGCAATTTCCGACAGTTTCTCATAATTGATCCCGATATCGGGAATGGTAATGATCAGGTCGGGCTTTGCCGCGCGCAAGGCTTCAAGATTGGGCGATGATCGTTGCCCAAGATCGACAAATTCATCGGGCAATGCCGGTTCTTCGACCCATTCGACATAATCAACCGGGTCTGCAACCGCCACCGGATCAAGGCCAAGTGCAATCACGGTTTCGGTAAAGGCCCAGTTGATGGTGGCAACGCGCTTTGCCGGCCCCGGCAGTTCAAGCGTTCCGCGTTCATGTTCAATGCGGATCGGATCGGCATGGGCCGATGTCGCACTTACGACGCAAAATGTAGCGGCAACTAAAAGCCCGCCCAGAACAGTACGCAACAAAGCCATGGTTTATGATCCGCTTGCGGTGGTCGGGGTGCCGGTTACGGCATCGGCCAGCAGTTCGGCAAAGCGTGCCGCCGACAGGACCCCGCCAAAGGTCCAGCTTGATGGCACGGTATAAACATGACCATTGCGTGCAAACGGCATTGCCTTCCAGATTGCGGTGTCAAAGAGGCGGCTTTGGACCGTCGGGGCAATCGGTTCGACATAGGCAAAATGAACATCGCCAAGTTTGGCCAGATCGGAAACATCGCCGTTATGGAATGCCCAGCCATTGACCTCGCCATCCCAGGCATTGGCAAATCCCATCCGTGCCAGAACCGACCCGAACAGTGATGTGTTGCCGTGAATGCGGAAATGGGCTTCGTCAAGGATACGGACAACGGCGAATTTGGCATCATTGCCGACCTTGTCGCGGATGCGTTTGGCCGCGGCATCAATCCGGGCATTGACCGAGGTGATGACTTCTTCGGCCTTCTCGGATTTGCCCGCCAGTTTGCCAATATTGCGCAGCAGTGTTTCGGCCCGGTCAATGGCGGGTTCGCTGCTTCCGGTATTATAGATCGAATAGACCAGTGTCGGCGCAATGGCCGACAGCTTGTCATAGGCCATCGCCACATCGGCACTGATGACAATGGCGTCTGGTTTGGCTTCGCGCAGGGCTTCGAAATTGGGTTCGCGCCGGGTGCCAAGATCGGCAAATTCGGCCGGAAGTTCCGGTTCAACCACCCACACGCGATAGCCGTCCGCTTCGGGAACGGCAACCGGATCAATGCCCAGTGCCAGGAAACTTTCGGTCAGCACCCAGTTTGATCCGGCAAAACGGGTCGGCGTGCTGTCAAAGGTGACGTCGCCCATTTCATGGGTCATGGTCTGGGCGGTGGCGCCCATCGATGACATGGCGGCAATCGTTACAAGACAGCTTGCCGCAAACTTGCAAATCAGACGGGTGCGCATATGAATGTTCCTGATCCCTGTTGGCTGATCCGTAACCCTGTCGTCACAGCGCACTAGGCGACATAACTGACGAAACGGTCATGGTCCGGCAGATGGATGACATCAATGTCGGTTTGGAAAATGTCGCGAAGTGTTTCGCCCTGCATGAAATCGCGTGCGTTGCCCTGCCAGCAGGTCCGCCCGCCGCGCAATGCGACGATATGATCGGCAAAACGCCCGACCATGTCGATGTCATGCAAAACGGCAATCACGGTCAGATTGTTCTGGTCTTTCAGATTGGCGACCAGTCGCAGAATGTCGCGCTGATGGCCGACATCAAGGGCCGATGTCGGTTCGTCCAGCAACAGCACCGGCGCATCCTGGGCAAGCAGCATGGCAAGCCACACACGCTGGCGTTCGCCGCCCGACAGGCTTGCGACCAGACGGTCGGCAAAGCCGGTAACATGAGTCAGTTCCATCGCCTGATCAATCTTGGCATGGTCTTCGTCGCGGTAACGGCCAAATGCCCCGCGCCAGGGATAACGACCAAATGCCACCAGTTCGCGCACACTCAGATGCGGCGGAACCACCGGATTTTGCGGCAAATAGGCAACCTTGCGGGCAAAATCGCGCGTGCCATGATCTTCAAGAACCGCATCATCAAGGGTGATGGTGCCGGCATGCTTTTTGTTCTTGCGCGCCAGAAGCTTCAAAAGCGTACTTTTGCCCGATCCGTTATGGCCCACAATGGCGCTGAACGCACCGGTCGGAAAATTGACCGTAATGTCATCAAGCAGCGTTTTGGGATTTTTGCCGTCACTCTTGAAGATGACGTCTTTCAGATCGAACATGTGCTGAAAACTCGTAAAAACTGTAATCGGGCCGAAGTCCTTGAACCTGCTGGCCGGGATATCGACCCGGGACGATTGAAAACAATCGTCCCAATGTGAGAATGCCTATCAATTACTTGCAGAAAATGCAACCGAGTTGCGATTGCATTTGTTCAAAATCTTCGCGGTAAATTAAATCATCATACAAAATGACTTTTCAGAAGTTGCCATTCCGGGTAGCAGTATGGATCAGGTATTTCCGGTATGGGGGAAGGGCTTTGCAAACAGCCCGCCTTTACCGGAACAAAGCGGAAAACCGCATGAAATATCAGGGAGAAACCATGGCCAACGTGAAAACCGTCTTGCCAAACCTGCGCTGCACGCTGGGCGAAGGCCCGCATTGGGATGCCAAGGATGGCGTGCTGTACTGGGTGGATATTGTCGGAAAGACCGCCTTTGCCCTGCGTCCAAGTGATGGCGCATCGCGCAGCTGGACATTCGATCAGCCGGTTGCGGCAATTGTCCCGCGCGAAAATGACGGGCTTCTGGTTGCCCTTGCCGATGGTTTGGCGTTTCTTGATGCCGAAAGCGGGGAAACAACGCCCTTTGTCGCGCCAGATCGCGACCATGCGGGCAACCGGTCCAATGAAAGCCGGGTGGATCCGGCGGGGCGGTTCTGGCACGGCACCATGCAAAACAATATCGGCCCGAATGGCGAAGACCTTCCTGTGACGGTCTCGACCGGAACACTCAACCGGGTGGGGCCGGACGGGGAAACAACCCGTTTCCTGTCTGATATCGGGATTTCCAATACGCTGCTTTGGTCGGCCGACGGCAAGAAGATGTTCTTTGGCGACACCATCAAGGATACGCTGAATGTCTATGACTATGACATGGCGACCGGGGTCCCCAGCAATCCGCGCGTATTCTTTGGCCCGCAGGATCGCGGCAATATGGACGGATCGGCGATGGATGCCGATGGCTATATCTGGAATGCGCGCTGGGGCGGCAGTTGCCTGATCCGCTTTGCCCCGGATGGCAGCGTCGACCGGATCATTGATCTTCCGGTGACCCAGCCGACCAGTTGCGTGTTTGGCGGCCCGGACCTTAAGACGCTTTATATTACCTCGGCCGCGGTTGGGCTGGATGGCAATGGCAACGAACTGGAAGGCGCGCTGTTATCGATCCAAACAGATGTCGCCGGTCAGCCCTGCACGCGCTTTGCCGGATAGGGGCGCACGACGTTTTCCTGCTAACTCATCCTTTGGCATCCCGGATTTTCAGCATGTTCTGAAAGTCCGGGACCAGTTCATGATAAATCGGCAAGGCCGCAGCACCCATTGCCGCGGACAGCAGGTTGCCAACGCCTGCCTGCACCGGAAGCGCATTGCCAAGCGGGGTGCGACTGCCAGCAGATTCAAGACGGCCAAGCTCAATAAGCAACGCATCAAGGATTGACGCGGGCAACAAACCGCCCAGCATGACGGCCTGTGGATCAAGCATGCTGCCAAGGATTTGTACCGCCGTTGCCAGATGCGGGGCGGCCTGTTTGATCCAGCGTTTGACCGGTTCATCATCGGGTGACAGCTGGGCCAGACGGTTAAGTGTCGTATCATTCAAAAGCGCGTCGCGATCGGCCGCATCAAATTCATCATACAGCGCCAAAAGCGACACATAACGTTCAAGGCATCCCTTGCGTCCGCACGGGCAATCGCGCCCATGGGGTTCGACCGGCAAATGGCCGATCTCACCAGCCGCCCCGTTGGTGCCGTGAATGATCTGGTTATCCATGAAAAGACCGGCACCCAAGCCATAGCCGATAAAGACATAAACGAAATTTTCCAGCGTTCTGGCATTACCATACAGCTTTTCGGAAATCGCGGCGGCATCGGCGTCATTTTCGGCAAATACCGGGCAATCGATCTTTTCCGACATGGCGGCAACAATATCGAAATTTTCCCACCCCGGCGCGATGCCGGTCGGACCGGCAATGCCGACGGGGCCCGGCATCGCAATGCCGATCCCGATATTGCGTGCAGGATCAAGTCCGCAATCGGCAATGATTTTACGAGTTGCCTCAATCAGCAATTCGACCGCGCGTTCGGGATTGGGATGGTTGAATTGCTGGCTGATGCGCGCACGTTCCTCGCCCAGAAGATTGACCAGTACCGCGTCAAACTGTGTTCCGGTCAGCTGAAATCCGATGGCATAACCGCCATCCGGGTTCAGGCGATAGGGGCGGGCGGGCTGGCCACGTTTTTGACGAATCGGTTCACCAGCCAGAAGAAGACCCGTTTCTTCGAGTTCCCCGACCAGGTTCGAAATCGTCTGGGCCGACAGATTGGTGATGCGCGTAATATCTGCCCGTGACAATCCGTCATGGCGTCTGACCGCGTCCAACACCGCACGTCTGTTGTGATTCTTGGCGTGTAAAAGGTTGGTTCCCGTGACGCTCTTTGGTTGTTTTTTCATCTTTGCCATTGCCGCCCATTTTCTTTTGACTTATTAATTACATCAAATTGAATTAATAATAAAGCCTGTCCTCAATCAGGCTTGTCGTCTATCCAAGTCGTATCCTATGTATCAGGGAGATATAAATCATGAATATCAAGAATATCATGACGGGTGCTGCGATCGGCGTGCTGGCCGCATCGGGTGCCGCGCATGCTGATGTGACCCTCAATGCGCTGTTCATGGCGCAGGCTGCCTATAGCGAAGATGACATTCGCAACATGACGGCCGAGTTCGAAGCCGCCAATCCCGGCATCAAGGTCAATGCCGAACTGGTTCCATACGAAGCCCTGCATGACAAGATCGTGCTGTCGCAAAGTGCCAATGGCTATGACGTTGTTCTGTATGATGTGATCTGGCCGGCGGAATTTGCGCAATATCAGCTGCTTGAAGATGTCACGTCACGCATTGATGACAAAACCCGGTCAGGCATTCTCGACGGTGCGTGGACCACGGTGGAATATGATGGTGCGCTGTATGGCATGCCATGGATCGCCGATACCAAGTTCCTGTTCTATAACAAGGACATGCTCAAAGCTGCCGGTTTTGACAATCCGCCCGCAACCTGGGAAGAACTGCGCGCACAGGCCGCAGCCATCAAGGAAAAGGGCATTGTCGACTATCCGCTGGTCTGGTCCTGGTCGCAGTCCGAAGCCGCCATTTGTGATTATACCACCATCCTTTCGGGCATGGGCGGTGAATTCCTTGATGCCGATGGCAAACCGGCCTTCAATACCGGTGGTGGTCTCAAGGCGCTTGAATATATGGTTGGTACCCTTGATGACGGCCTGACCAACCCGAATTCCCGTGAATATCTTGAAGAAGACGTTCGTCGCGTATTCTCCAGCGGTCAGGCAGCTTTCGCGCTGAACTGGGGCTATATGTATAGTCTTGCCAATGACCCGGCCGAAAGCCAGGTTGCCGGCAAGGTCGGCATTGCACCGGCACCGGGGACTGATGGTGTTTCGAAGGCATCGGCTGTCAACGGTTCGATGGGTCTTGGGATCCCGACCAAAAGCGGTCACAAGGAAGAAGCCTGGAAATATATCCAGTTCCTGACCTCGCAGAATGTGCAGGACAAATTTGCCAAGCTCAGCCTGCCGGTATGGGAAGCATCCTATTCCAACCCGGACGTGATCAAAGGCCAGGAACCGTTTGTCGAAGCGGCCAAAACCAGCCTTGCTGTCATGGCACCGCGCCCGACCATGGCATCCTATCAGGAAGCATCATCTGTTCTGCAAGAAGCCCTTCAGAATGCGATGCTTGGTTCGGTCAAACCGGCAGATGCCCTGAATGACGCAGCCGAGACCATCTCGGACATGCAATAAGCGCGAAAGCGTCTTTTCGATCCAGAACCCGGACTTGTGTGATCCTCCTCCATGCTTGTCCGGGTTCAAACTCCGGAGCCGAATGCACCGCTATGATTTCCTATCGTAAAACGGTGACGGCGTGGCTTTTACTGACCCCGATGATCGTGATCATCGTCGGGGTCAGTGGCTACCCGCTGATCAAGACGATCTATTACAGCCTGACCGGTGCGAAACTGATTGCGCCCGACGTCACCAGCATCTTTGTCGGCTTCGACAACTATGTGCGTGCGCTGTCTTCTTCCAAGTTTCTTGAAGCCATCTGGCACACCACCTATTTCGCCGTCATTTCCGTCGGGGCGGAAATGGTGATCGGTGTTCTGGTTGCGCTGTTGCTGAACGAAGCCTTTGCCGGGCGGACCCTGTTGCGCGCCATGCTGATTTTGCCGCTTGCGCTGCCGACGGTGGTCAACGCCATGATGTGGCGGTTGATCTATAACCCGGATTTCGGGGCGCTGAATGCGCTTCTGGTCCAGATCGGGATGCTTGATGCCTATCGCTCCTGGCTGGGGGACCCGGCAACCGCCCTTGATATGGTCATTCTGGCCGATGTCTGGAAAAACTTCCCGCTGGTGGCCCTGATTGCGCTGGCCGCCCTTCAGACCGTGCCCAAGGATTTGTACGAGGCCGCCACCCTTGACGGGGCAGGGGTGTGGAACCGGTTTTGGCGCATTACCCTTCCGGCCATTCTGGGGCCGCTCAGTGTCGCGCTGGTTTTGCGCACGATCGAAGCCTTCAAGGTCTTTGACATCATCTATGTCATGACCCGTGGTGGCCCGGCCAGCAGTACCAAGACCGTCAGTTTCTATGTCTATCAGGAAGCGTTTGCCTATATGCGCGTCGGTTCCGGGGCATCCTATGCGCTGATTGTTGTTTTGATCAGTGCCTGTCTGATTGCCGGATACATGTATCTGATCCGCAAGCAGGGAGAAGTGTGATTATGAAGGCATCCCTGACAAAAAAGATCTGCATCTATCTGGGGGCACTTGTTCTTGCCACCGTGATTGCGGTGCCGGTTTTGTGGCTGTTTATCATGAGCATCAGCTCATCCACCCATCTGACCACATTGCCGCTGCAATGGTGGCCGGATGCGCCGACCTTTGAAAATTATCGCAATCTTTTGGTGTTTGCCGAAAACAGCCCGTCGGCCAGTTTCCTCTATGGCATCCGCAACAGCATCATCATTGCCTTTGCCGCGACCGGTCTTTCGATCATTGCGGCCATTCCGGCGGCCTACAGCTTTTCGCGTTTGCCCGGACCACGGCGCAAGAACCTGCTTTATGCGGTGATTGCGATCTTTATGTTGCCGCCTGTGGCAATCGTTTTGCCGCTTTATACGGTGATGAGTGCGCTTGGGCTTCTTAATACCCACTTTGCCCTGATCATTGTCTATTGCTCGATCCTGTTGCCCTTCACGACCTGGCTTCTCAAAAGCAACTTTGACACCATTCCGGGCGATCTTGACGAAGCCCCGATCATTGATGGTGCCAACCGCTTGCAGGCCATCTGGTATGTGATCCTGCCGATCGCCCGTCCGGCCCTTGGCGCGGCGGTGATGATGGCGGTGTTGCTGGCCTGGGATGAATTTTTCTACGGGCTTTTGTTCACCAATGACATTCGGGCCAAAACCATCACGGTGGCGATTGCCGATCTGGCGGCCGGGCGTGTGGCGGATTACGGCCTGATTTCAGCAGCCGGAATTCTGGCGGCGGCCCCCCCGGTCATTCTGGCCTTCTTCATGCAGAAAACCCTGGTGTCCGGACTTGCAAGCGGCAGTGTAAAGGGATGAATGCCATGACAAAATCACATCCGGGCGTTCGTCCTGATCCGGCACGTCCGATCATATCGATTGGCACGATCAATGTGGATCAGTTGATGGGCCCCATCGCCCATTGGCCGCAACCAGGGACCGAGACCGTCTATCCCGATTATGAAATGCGGATCGGCGGCGGCTGCGGTAATTTTGGTGCGGCTTTGATGGCGCTTGATGCCCATCAGCATATCGTCGTCAATGTCGGCAAGGACGCCATGGGCGACTGGCTGTGCACGCAGTTCGGGCCGCTTGCCGATCACTGGCATCGCAGCGATACCGTGACCTCGGTGACGTTTGGCCTGACCCATCCCGATAAGGAACGCACGTTCCTGTCAAACGAAGGGCACAGTTCGATCTTTGACGCGACAATGGTGCGCGAAATGCTGTCGGGAACCCGGGTTGATGGTGCGATTGCACTGTTTGTCGGAACGTTTTTGATGCCCGGCCTGCTGCCTGATTGCGCTAGCCTGATGAAGGAACTGCATGACAGCGGCGCGATTGTTGCCCTTGATACCGCATGGCCGACCGGCGGATGGAGCGATGATGTCCAGACCCATCTTGAAAGCTGGTTGGGCTATGTGGATATCCTTCTGATCAATGATGCCGAGGCATCGGGCATTCTGGGCATTTCACAAACCGAATTTGCCCGCGATATCGAAACATATCTGGCCCGTATTGCCGATAAACTGCCATCCGATGCGATCATTGTGGTCAAACGCGGGGCGGCGGGGGCGACGGCTTTTGCCGATGGCAAGATCCTGCATGTGCCCGTACCCGGACCGGTTGACGTTGTCGACACCGTGGGGGCGGGGGATTGCTTTAACGCGGGCTTTTTGATGGCGTTGCAGATGCAGGCCGCTTTGCCCGATGCATTACGCGCCGGGATCGAAGTCGCCGGCAAGGCCATTGCCAGCAACCCGCGCAAATATCCCGAAATTTCCGATCTTTGCCCTGATGTCGCAGCGGTCCTGTCCGCACCAGTGCCGACCGGCGAAGAAATCATGACATTCGACCAGGTGGAGAATAGCTGAAATGTCGTCTGTATCTTTGTTCAATGTCACAAAGTCGTTTGGCACAGCCGACATCATCAAGGGCGTGGATCTGTCGATCAGGGACGGGGAGCTTGTGGTTTTTGTCGGCCCGTCGGGCTGTGGCAAATCCACATTGCTGCGCATGATTTCCGGGCTTGAAGAAATCACCGCTGGTGAAATCCATCTGGGGGACAAGCGTGTTGATCATCTTCCGGCGTCTGATCGCGATATTGCCATGGTGTTTCAGTCCTATGCGCTTTATCCGCATATGACAGTCGCGGAAAATATCGGCTTCCCGCTTAAGATGGCGGGGGGGGCGAAATCCGATATGGATGCCAAGACCCGCGAAATCGGCGATGTTTTGCAATTGCTTCATTTGTTTGATCGCACCCCCAAACAGCTTTCTGGCGGGCAGCGCCAGCGTGTTGCGATTGGCCGGGCCCTTGCGCGGGATCCCAAAATCATTTTGCTTGATGAACCGCTTTCAAATCTTGATGCGGCACTTCGCGTCGATATGCGGATGGAGCTTGCCCGTCTGCACCGCGAACTTGGGGCGACCATGATTTACGTTACCCATGATCAGGTCGAAGCCATGACCATGGCGGACCGGATTGTGGTGTTGCGTGACGGGATTGTCGAACAGGTGGGAACGCCGCTTGATCTTTATCTGCAACCGGCCAACCGGTTTGTTGCCGGATTTATCGGATCACCCAAGATGAATTTCTGGGATGCACGCAGTGACGAGAACGGGCGTGTTGTGATGCCATCGGGGCTTGCGGTGGCGATGGGCGATCATGTTGCCGCCAACCGGTCGCTGACGGTGGGGGCGCGGCCCGAACATCTGGTTCTGTGCGATGAAGGCAATGCCGCATTGAAGGGCACGGTCTTGGCAGTCGAACATCTTGGATCGGATACGTTTGTTCAGCTTCATTGCGGGATTGGCGATCCGTCACAGATGGACGTCAATGTGCGTCTGGCGGGCATTGTCCGGGTTTCGATCGGCGATCAGTTGGCCCTGACGATTGCCGATCAGGACAACTGGCATCTTTTTGATGGTGACGGCATTCGTCTTGATCCGCCTGCTGACAGGGCAGCCTGAACGCAAAACAGCAGCAAATAACGTGCCTTGCCCCTTTTTGGCCTTGGTTTTAGGTGTTTTTGGCGGCAACATTGTGCGCATATAAATGCACAATCCAAAAAAACGAGCAAACCGGGGTCTCAATGAACTCAATATCGTCCGCGAAAATGTGGGTAAGGACGTTACTTGCCATTGGCATGGTCACGTTGTTATCGGCCTGTGCGGCATTTCAAACCAGCACGACCAGGGTCACCGGTTCGGTGACCTATCGCGAACGGATTGCGCTGTCGCCTGATAATGCGTTTCTGGTTGTCAGGCTGCGGGATGTATCGCGTGCCGATGCGCCGTCAGTGGAAATCGCATCCCTGCGTCAGCCGGTGTCAAACCCGCCGATGGTTTTTGTCCTGCCCTATGACGGATCGAAAATCGATCCGCGCATGACCTATGCGCTTGAAGCCGAAATCGTCAATTCCGACGGTGATACGCTGTTTCGCAATGATCAGGTCTATCGGGTGCTGACCGGTGATGCGCCAAGTGATGTGGAAATTACGGTGCGTCCGGTGTCACATACCCAGTCTGACGGGGCGCGCAAATTTGACGGTGCCGATACCGCGCGCGACATTGCCGCAATCGAAGCCCGCCTGCCATCCTTGCGGGTTATTCCCGGTCAGTATGTCGCATCCGATCATACCGTGACCTATAAGGCATATGTCTCGCCCGAAGGCGAACCGATGATGGTGGACGAGCATCGCGACCTTGGTGATTACGGCACCTCGGATGTGAAGCTTTATTACCGCAATGGTCAGCTGTTGCGGTTTTCGGAAAATGCCACGCGCGTCAATTATGACGGGGCACAAAGCGACACGCCGCTGGAATACAGCTTGCAGCTTGATTTCGCGCAAGGCCGCTTTTCATCGGGGACCAAGACCGTCAATGGCGTGCAAAGCAATCCGGACGAACATGAAGTCAGTGGTGCCCTTGCCCAAAGCAAGGTGGCATTAAGCCGCATCGACGCGATGCTGGCCCAGATGAACAGCGATACCGCAAAACTTGGCGGGTCAAAGGTCTTTGTCTGTGACGATCAAAGCCGTTTTTCGGTGACCTTCGAACAGCGTATTGATCGCGCCACCGTCGAATTCCCCGGTCGCGAACCGCTATCGTTGGCCCGTATTCCGACCGGGTCGGGATATGGCTATGCCAATGATCTGTATGAACTGCGCGGCAAGGGCGAAGATGCGATCTGGCAAACCCCGTCTGGCGAAACCCATTGTGCCGTGTCTGCCGCACCGGTCGGCCTGGCATTGCCGCCGGGCAACTTCCCGGTGGTCAAGCTTGATGAGCTGAAATCGGCGGGCAAAGGTATCTGGACCGAATATTTCGCCGATCTGCAACCGGCGATTACGGCCTGCCTTGCGGAAAATCCGGGCGATCTGGTGTCGGTTCTCAAGGCCTGGCCGATGAACCACGGCATGGTCGGGGTGCGGACGGTGAATGGCAATGGCGGGCGTTATGACTGTCTGGTTCCGGCCGATGGCATGGGCACGGTTCATACCGAACTGGTGGAAACCACCACCAATATCCTACCGGGTGAGGACGAAGTCCGCTTTACACCGGCCAGCAGTGCCTATCCCGACGGAAAATGTTTCAGCCATCAACGGCTTGAAGATGGCGCGGTCTTTCTGGGCTGGTTGTCAAAAGATTCCTGTTCATAGGAAATTGTGATCCAACTTGGTCGCTCCCGACATTTCAAAAAGACGCTACGACATGCTCGGGCGTCTTTTTTTTGTTTGGCCATCAATAGCCTTCATCGCAAAGTAAAACTATTCTTATGAGTGACTTACAATAGGTTGGTGCTGTATCTATATACACCCAAAGGAACAATTTATCGCGAAATAATGTTTCCAGGGTTGTGTACCTGGGGGAGTTAGTTGATGTCGGAAGATATGAAACCGGACAAAGCTATGATCAGCGTGTGTGTTGTGATTGTCGCGCTGACTGGTCTGGGCTCATATGTGGTTGGACTTCCCGTTGTGAATGAAGTTCTGGGCGGTTGTGTCGTTCTTCTGACGATACTGGCATTTTACTGTATTTTCCGGAATACGACCCAAAGTGCGGAACGGGAACACAAAGACACACGTTCGGTTTTGCAGCGTGAGCTGGTCGAATGTATTTACATGCTTCCGGTCCCGGCATTGGCGATTGACAGCAATCATCAAATCATCGGCTGTAACGGTCATCTGCGTGAGATCATCGGGCTTTCAAGCGAAACGATATCAGGGTTGAAATTTGATCTTCCTTCAAACGGAAAAGAAGGCGGGGAGAGCGATCAGGACGACGATGAATGGCCAAACTGGCTGGTTTCGGAACGCCAGTCCCTGAAAATTGGCAGGCACACGATATCGGGAACAGTAATTCTGGTTCCGCTTCGCAGCAGCACAGGCGAGGGGAGTGATGCGCTGGTCATCATCCGGCCGGAAGAAGACCTGGGCAGCATCCGCGAACCTGTTTCGATCGGTGTTCAGGGCAGTTTGAAGCTGAATGATGATGACCGGATGTTGTTGCGTGAACTTAGTCACGACATGCGGTCGCGCTTTCAAAACGCATCAGGCATTCTTGATCTTGCAGAAATGAGCGCCGTCGGTCCCGATGCCCAACGCTATTTTTCGGGGTTGCAGAAAATATACCGCGAAGCAGCAGACCGCGCAGATTCCGTGATTTCATTTTTTGAACTGGATTTTCAGGTCAAGGAAGGCAGTTACGAGACATTTGGTATCGATGAGCTGCTAAACGATATTTCTTTCGCGCTGGGACAGCGCAAGGATATCGAAGATAACGAAATCCTGTTTGATACCGATCTCAGTGTCGAAAAGGCGATCAAATACCACAAAAAGCTGGTTGCAAAGCTGGTTTGTCATCTTGTTTTGCATGTCATTGGCGGTGAAGTCGGCAAAACGGTGTTGATCCGTGTTCGAATGACCGACAGTGAGGACAAACTCCCCGAACTCAGTGTCGAAGTATTGACCAAAGACAAGATTGGTGGTGGGGCGTCCGGCGGAATTCACCTGGATCTCGAAATTGCCCGGCGTATCGCCCCGGCGATTGGTGGTGAATTGTTCCTTGATCATCAAAATCTGGAAATGACGGGTCTTCATTTCCAGGCAAGTGTCGAAGGGATTGACAGTTTCAGATCCGGCTTCGTTGTCCCGGCACATCTTAAAAACCTTCAGGCACTTATTGTTGATGATAATGAAACATCCCGAACCGTGTTTGAGCAGCTGACATCTGCACTTGGCTGGACGGTTGATGTTGCGGCGTCAGGCGAAGCAGCAATGCATATGATCCGGTTCAAACAAGGCATGCGGGAGTCATATGACGTCATTCTGATTGATTGGCGCATGCCTGGTATGGATGGCTGGCAAACCAGCGAGGAAATCAGAAAGCTTCAGAATGGTGGCAAGGTGCCGATCATTGTTATGATATCCGCCCATAACCGGACATTCCTGTCCAAAAATATCCAGGACCGCGGGCGGGTGTTGAATGGCTTCCTGACCAAACCGGTGACACTCAGCATGTTGCTTGACGCGGTTGCCGATGCAACAGCCCATGTCCATGAACCGGTCACCGATAGAGATAACCGAGGATCCAGCGCCGAACCGCTGTCGGGCAATACGGTGCTGATCGTTGATGACAACCAGATGCACCGCGAAGTCGCCAAGGAATTCATGATCCGCAACGGGGCACAGGTCTATACCGCGTCGGGCGGTTATGAAGCGATCAGCAAAGTGCAGAATTACCGCGACGAGATCGATATCGTTCTGATGGATGTGCAAATGCCTGACCTGAACGGGTTTGATGCGGTCAAACGTATCCGCGAACTGGGGTATCAGGATATTCCGGTCCTGATGATGACAGCCAACAGCACATCCGAACTTCATCACCGAAGCCTTCAATCGGGTGCCAACGAAGTGGTGATCAAGCCGTTCGTAATGCGCGAAATTGTCATGGCCATGTCCAAATATGTTGGCAGGGCCCGGCAATTCAGGAACACAGATAAAAACGCCAGACATTCGGTAGAGGCATGGAAGGTTGGTCGGGATCTTGGTTTCAATGCTGATGTGATCGAACAGCGCTTTGACGGACAATCGTCAACCTACGTCAATTCGCTCAAGACATTCGTCCGTGATGCAAAACGGTTGACCCACAAGCTTGAAATCGATCGCGGACGCAAGGTCTGGGAAGACATTGTGCGTGAAACGACTGCGCTGGGTGGATTGCTGTCTGTGGTCGGGGCGGTGGAAGATTCCCTTAAATTCAAACAGCATGCCGAGATGTTGCAAAAAATCCAGAGGGGCGAAACTGTCGGGCCAGCCAATATCGACAATGCCTTGCAGGATGTTGGTCGCGGCCTGATTGATTTGCTCAATACCCGGATCGCGGCAACCGAACAGTTCCTTGAACAGTTGGAAGAAGAAGCGGGCGATGAAGGGGACAATGAAGGGGGCAAAGAGGCCTGAATATCAGGCCGTCTGATCGTCCCCTTCGGTCAATTCATTCCACTTCATTCCCTGTATTCCCTGGGGCGGCGATTATCCTAGTTGGATGTTTCGTCGCCCTTGGTAGCAAGGATCGCCAGCGTCTCGTCCAGAACGCGGTCAAATTCGTCCAGCATTGCCGCAACCTTTTCGATCTCTCCGTTATGGGTCAGTCGTTCCATTTCGGCCGACATTTTTGAAATCCGGGTTGCGGCGACCTGCGACGATGACCCCTTCATGATATGAAGCTGCTCGCTCAGGGTTTTGGTTTCGTTATCCTTGATCGCCTGATGAATTTGCGTCTGGCAGTCGCGTGCTTGCGGGTCATAGAGTTTGCAAAGGCGATGATACAGATCGACACTTCCTGCTGTCAGTTCGATTGCAAGCTTTTCCTCATGCAGGGGGAAGTCATCCCATGCCGATCCCGTCGCCTGTTGAGCCGGAATGACAGGGGCATCGGCGGGACTGCTGTCGGCTGACTGCACCGTTTCGTCAGCCGGTTTCGGGGCTGGGTTGCTTTTGTTTGATTTTGAGCCGACCCGCACATGTTTCAGGATTTTGGACACAATCAGTTCGAAATCAAAAGGCTTGCCGACAAAGTCATTCATGCCCGCTTCGCGGCATTTATGCTGTTCATTTTCCAGAACGCCAGCCGTCAGTGCGATGATCGGCAAATCAAGATCGGGATAGGATGAGCGCAGGCGTTCCGTTGCCTCAAGCCCGGTCATTTCGGGCATCTGCACATCCATCAGGACGATATCAAATGAATGTTTTTCGACCGCCGCAACGGCCTTGATGCCATTATCGGCGATATGGACCTTGGCGCCCAACGAGGTCAGCAAATCCTTTGCGACCTGCTGGTTCACAATGTTGTCCTCGGCCACCAGGACCTTCAATCCGGCAAGGGCATTGTCGGTGATCTTATAGGCCGGGGCACAGCCAGGACGGATTGCCGCACTGGCATCACTGACGGATGTAATCGCATCCATGAATGATGAACCGGTTACCGGCTTGGTCAGCAATTCAAAGTTCTTGCCATTTTTTGTCTGCGACAAAAGATCGCGTTCATAGGCCGTGACCATGATGATCGCCGGCATTTTTTCAAGCTTGTCGGCCGGAATGCGTTCAATGGTTTCCAAGCCGTCAAGTCCACCCGGCATTTGCCAGTCAATCATCAGGATGTCATAGGGCACCTTGGCATTAAGCAGCATGTCAATCGCCGTCTGACCGTCCGGTGCGGTGTCGGCCTTGACATAAAGCGAATGGGCAATGGTCTGAAGCGCTTCGCGGGTTGGTTCCTGATCATCGACAATCAGAACACGCAGGTTTTCCACCTTCTCGAAATAAAGCGGTGGGGCAATGTCACTTGGACCCGCACGCAGCGGTATTTTCAAGGTAAATGTCGATCCGCGACCCGGGCTGCTGCGCAGGGTAATTTGCCCCCCCATTGCAGTTGCCAGCCGGTTGGAAATCGCAAGTCCAAGCCCGGTTCCGCCAAACTTTCGCGTTGTTGACGCATCGGCCTGGGTGAACGGATTGAAAATGGTCTGTTGTTGATTTTCAGGAATGCCGATGCCGGTATCCGTGACCTGGAAACACAGGATCGGTTCGGGCGCATGTTCCTTGTGAACATCAAGGCGCACGGTTCCGGCATCGGTGAATTTGATCGCATTGCTGATCAGATTGACCAGAATTTGTTGCAGGCGCTGGGAATCCCCGATGATCGAGCGCGGCACATCGGGGGCGACATCAATCACCGCTTCGATGGCCTTGTCATTGACCGACATCGACATGATCGACCCGACATTGTCGATCACATCGGGCAGGACAAAGGGTTCCTGGTCCAGAACAAGTTCATTGGCCTCGATCTTCGAGAATGTCAGGATTTCGTCAATCACCCCCAACAGGAATTTGCCCGAAAGCCCGATCTGGCGAACATATTCACTTTGTTGCTGTTCAAGCGGGGTGCGTTTCAAAAGCTGCGTCAGTCCGAAAATCGCATTCATCGGGGTTCGGATTTCGTGGCTCATATTGGCCAGGAAGTCATCCTTGATCCGTGCCAGTTTTTCGGCGTCATTGCGCGCGATTTCAAGTTCGCTGTTAACGGTTTTCAGTTCTTCATTATAGCGCTGCGTGGCCAGCGCGCGCAGGTTGATCGTCCAAAGAATGCCGATCATGAACACCAGCAAAATCACCGAGGCAATAGTGATACCGGTTGAAAATACATTCCAGTATTGCATCGCATAGTCATAGGGACGCGACGTGGAAATCACCAATGCGTCGTTAAAGACCCGTTCGGCAACACCAAACCGGGCCTCACCGGTAAAGATATTGGAATAGACATTGGCAACGATTGGTGTGTCGGACTTGGCCAGGTCATCATAAATCTCTGCATCGGCCATCGATTTAGAGATCATGTCATCTTTTGCCGGTTTGCGTGCAACCAGATTGAAATTGCGGTCCAGCAGGGTGACATAATCGACCGGGATCGTTGATTTGGCGATGCGGTCAATCATCGTACCCGGATCGATCACAGTCGAAATCACACCGACCAATTGGCCGTATGGGTTGCGGATAGCCCGGGCGAATGAAATCTGCCAGCGGCCATCTACAAGGTTCTTGACCGGTCCTGACAGGAACCGCGGTGCATCACCGCCATCAAGGAAATATTTGACGTAATCACGCCCGGATAAATCGACATCCGGTGCCGGGAAACTGCGCGATGAATGGATGATGCGGCCATTTATGTCGGTCACACCGAACACGCGGACAATATCGAGTGCGTCGGCGGCCTGCTTGAGCAGAAGATGCTTTTCACGTGCCGAGTACCGTTCGTCATAAATGATGCTGCCAAGCGCGGTCAGGGTGGTTTCCACCCCGATCATTTGTTCTTCGACCTGACTGGCATAGCCATCAAGGAGATTTGTCAATGATCGCAGTTCGCGCTGCTCGGCATTTTCACTGAGCGGGAAATGCACATAATAGTTGAATCCGAGAACCAGAAGGGTGATTGCCGCGGCTGCAAGGGTGACGGGCATGCTGCTGCGACGGAGGAGTGCCTGTTTCAAACCTTCAAGCATAAAGTAATCCCGGGTCATTCGTGTTTCAAAAGCGAAAGCATCAGTTCGGCTTAGGATCAACGCATTACAGGTCGTGTGTGGGGTCTCAACTTGCAATGCAATTGCAAAAATCTTCTCTGTGCAACCAGAACGTCCACTATGAATTGTCAGTAGATTTAAGACAAGACTGTTTTGTTTTTCAGTAGTTTGCAAGTGAACAGGCACAAAAAAAATCCCGCAGCATTTGCCGCGGGATTTTGAAGTTTTATTCTGGCTTGCCTTAGTGGGTACGCTGGCCTGTGGCATAAAGCATGCCGTGCGTGCCGCTCAGGACGTCTTCATTGCCAAGATTGATCGCCTGGAACCGGTGTCGATCAAAATGGCCGGGCATCAAAAGCCCGTTGGCGGGGGCTGCCTGGAAGCCAAAGCGCGCGTAATAGTCCGGGTCTCCGACCAGAAGAACCGAACGGTGACCGGCCGATTGCGCAGCGTTAAGGGCTGCGTAAACCAGACCGGCACCAACGCCCGATCCGCTATAGATCTTTTCGACCGCAAGCGGACCCAGCAACAGCGCGCTACCGCCGTTGCCCGCATTGACATTCCACAACCGGACAGTGCCGATCAGTTGTTTGCCGTCGTGGGCGACAAACGCAAGACCGTCCGCCGGAAGCCGATCACGGCGCAGGATTTCAGACGATTTCTGAAACCGCGCCGGACCCATGACGCGATCAAGCAGCTTTTCACGTTCGACGTGGTCAAAGCGGCCTTCGCGATCAATCGTGATCACTGATCTGTCTTTCCCGAATAGGGTCAGATGATATAGGCGGTCAGCGGCGAGAAGCCGTTAAACGCCACAGATGCATAAGTGGTGGTATAGGCGCCGGTTGCTTCGATCAGAACCTCGTCACCGATGGTCAGTGCGACCGGAAGGTCATAAGGTTTTTTCTCGTAAAGCACGTCGGCAGAGTCACAGGTCGGACCAGCCAGAACGCAAGGAGCAACATCGCCACCGTCATGAATGGTCGTGATCGGATAACGGATTGCTTCGTCCATGGTTTCGGCAAGGCCACCGAATTTACCGATATCAAGGTAAACCCAGCGCACCGGATCATCTTCGTGTTTGCGCGAAATCAGCACAACCTCGGCTTTGATCACGCCGGCATCACCAACCATGCCACGGCCTGGTTCGATAATGGTTTCGGGCATGTGATTGCCAAAGTGGGTGTGAAGCGCGTCAATGATCGCCGAGCCATATGCTTCGGTCGCCGGTACGTCACGCAGGTAACGGGTCGGGAAACCTCCACCCATATTGACCATGCGAAGGACGATGCCTTTGTCAGCCAGGGTACGGAAGATCATCGAGGCTTCTGCAAGGGCAGTGTTCCAGGCATCAAGGTTGCACTGCTGCGAACCGACATGGAACGACACGCCATAGGCATCCAGACCCATGTGATGGGCATGTTCAAGAACTTCGAGCGCCATCGAAGGCGCGCAACCGAATTTGCGCGACAGCGGCCATTCTGCGCCAACGCCATCGGTCAGGATGCGGCAGAACACACGCGATGCCGGTGCAACACGGGCAATTTTTTCGACTTCTTCGACGCAATCAACGGCGAACAGGCGAACACCCATTTCATAAGCGCGCGCAATGTCGCGTTCTTTTTTGATGGTGTTGCCAAACGAAATACGGTCCGGGGTGGCACCAGCGGCCATCGCCATTTCGATTTCGGGCACGGATGCGGTGTCGAAGTTGCTGCCAAGATCGGCAAGCAGGCTCAGAACTTCCGGGGCCGGGTTTGCTTTGACCGCATAGAAAATGCGGGAGTCAGGAAGCGCACGGGTAAAGGTCTCGTAGTTGCGCTGAACAACATCAAGATCCACAACAAGGCACGGGCCTTCCGGTCGGTTCTGTGCGAGAAAATCAATAATACGCTGAGTTGCCATTGGGGCGTTCTCCCATTCCACGAATATGGCAGCGTGCGGGTACCTGATGCGTATGGGCGCGGTGGAGGCGCGTGACGCGGACTACCTGCGTGCTGATAAGCTCCGGGGCCAACCGGAACTGCGAAGTTAAGTCTGCCTCGCTATGGAATGGGATTTCCCGTTCCGCACGTGGGCAATGATGGTGTGCCTCTTTAGTGTCGGTGGATTTGGACGCCACCTGAGACCAAAAAAGCCCTACACCGTCGTTGCTTTAAGTAAGTCCTACGGGTTCCAGTAAGCAGGACCACCACAGGCACGTGCGACTTTGGGCAAGGCGGGATTTACGCCTGTTGCTTTCCCGGCGCAAGTGAAATTTTCATCCCTTTTGTCCTGAAACAATCGCAGGATCGTCGAAGAACATATGCCGCAACGCAAAAAATGGCTCAAAAGGCCGTGTTTTTACCGGGCCGGGGCATGAGTTAACGCATTTTGGTATGGGGCATTGCAATTTGTGCATATCCTGTCACCCGATTGATCGTGTCCCCGGACCGGTTTGACGATACATATCGCTTTGAATTGCGCACGCGTCGCGCATCAATTTGAACAGGACGGCCTGGTGTGGACTGGTTGATTGTTGCTGTATTCGGGGGAGTCTATTTCGGCATGGCGCTGGGGCGCTGGCCGGGACTTGCGATCAATCGTACCGGCATTGCCGTGATCGGGGCGCTGATCCTGTTGCTGGCCGGGGCGATTGATGGTGATCAGGCCCTTGCCGCGGTGGATTTCGCCACCCTGTCGGTTTTGCTGACCCTGATGGTGTTGTCATCGCAATATGCCGCCAGCGGCTTTTTTGACTGGATCGGGGATCGCATCATTCATCTTGATCTGACACCGCGCGGGTTGCTTGCCGGGGTGATCATGGTGTGTGGCGGCCTGTCAGCCGTGATGACCAATGATGTGGTGGTCTGGGCGGTCACACCGATTCTGATTGCCGGGGTGGTGGCACGCGGTCTTGATCCCAAACCGTTTGTGATTGCGGTTGCCTGTGCGGCCAATGCCGGATCGGCCGCGACCCTGATCGGCAATCCGCAAAACCTGATGATTGCCGAATTCGGCCAGCTTGATTTCATGGCCTTTCTGCTGGCCTGCGGGGTGCCGGCGCTGATCGGGCTTGTGGTGGTTTATCTGGTGCTGGTTTACGGGCCGGCCACGCGCGACCTGTTGCGCTTTGCCAATCCCGGGCCCCGTATCGATGCGGACCAATCAATTACCCTGGATCGTGCCATGCTGACCAAGGCGGTGGTGGCAACGATTGCGGTGATCCTGATCTTTGTCTTTGTCGAAGAACGCGCACTTTGGTGTTTGCTGATTGTTGCGATGCTGTTGCTCAGTCGCAAGCTGGGCACCGATCAGGTGTTGGGACGTGTTGACTGGCATTTGCTGGCGCTGTTTTGCGGCCTGTTCATTGTCACCGGCGCGATGTCGGGCGATGATGTGATTGCCGCATTCTTTCGCGATCTGCTGATTGGTCTTCGCATTGATCAACCCGCCGTCCTGCTTGGCGTGTCGCTGGCGGGATCCAATACCATCGGCAATGTGCCGCTTGTGATGATGTTGCTTTCCCTTGGGCCGGACTGGTCGCAAAGCATGTTGCATGCCTTGGCGGTTTTCAGCACATTGTCGGGTAATTTTCTGATTGTCGGCTCGGTTGCCAATATCATTGCCGTTGAACAGGCCGCCAAGGCCGGCACGGTAATTTCCTTTGCCGATTACGCCCGCATCGGCGTGCCCGTCACCCTGATCAGTCTGGGGATGGCGCTGGGCTGGATATTATTGATTGCGTAGGACCAAACATGACCAAGATTAAAATCACCGCCGGCCCGTTTACCTTTGACGGTGTGCTTGAAACCGCCAAGGCCCCTGAAACCTGCAAGGCGTTTCTTGAACGCATGCCGTTTGAAAGCAAAGCCGTCCATGTGCGCTGGAGTGGCGAGGGTGTGTGGATGCCGCTGGGCGATTATCAGTTTGGTGTTGGCTATGAAAACCACACCAGCTTCCCTGCACCGGGCCAGATCATCCTCTATCCCGGCGGGATCAGCGAAACCGAAATCCTGCTGGCCTATGGCGGGGTCCATTTCGCCTCCAAGGTCGGCCAGCTTGCCGGCAACCATTTCATCACCGTGACCAGCAATCTTGAAGACCTTGAAAAGCTCGGCAAGATGACGCTCTGGGAAGGGGCGCAACCGATCCGGTTTGAACTGGCCTGAAGATATACTGTGAACCGGCACACTCGCCTCTTGAGGTCGATTGACCTAGAAGGCTTGCAATCTTCATCATTCAGGCGGGAAAGCCGTGTTCGAGACAATCAATCTGTGGATTCAGGATCACCAGCAGCTGGTCTATAGCCTGATCTTTACCTATTGCGTGAGCAAGGCCAGCATCCTGCCGGTTTTCGTCGGTGTGTTTGTGGTGTCTGAAAGCCTGCTTTTGGGGCCATCCATGATCGCGATGATTTCCGGGTCTGTGGCCGGTGATCTTTTGCGGTTCTGGCTGGGGCGCAAATATGGCGATGCGATTGTCCGCAAAATGCCCGACGCCCTTTCGAAATGGATGGGCAAGACATTGCGCCTGTTCGAACATTATGGCGTCGCCTATATCCTTTTGTGTCGGTATCCCAACACCATCCGATCGATCAGCGTATTTCCGGTCGGCATGAGTTCGATGTCATTCATGCGGTTCCTGCCGCTTAGCATCGCATCGATCCTGATCTGGATCGGGATCTATTTTGCGCTGGGGTATGTTCTGGGCGAAGGGATGTCGGAACTGCTTGAACGCAATCTGACGCTGTTAAGCCCGGTCTTGCTGATTGTGTTCCTCGGGCTTGGCTGGTTCGGGCTTAAACGCATCGACAAGCTTGAACAGCAGGCCGAAAAGGCAATCAAATAATCAAACAAAAACGGCAGCCCCATGGGACTGCCGTTTTTTCATGTTTGGACAAGTGGGCTGCTTATTCAGCGGCAATCGTCTTGCCGTCTTTTTCCAGCATCTCGCCCTGTTTGCGTTTGGCAAGGATTTCACGCGCCTTGGCATAGGTCGGGTCGTGCCAGAAGATCAGGCAACCGTTACAGCCTCGGCCACAGCACCCCTTGGTCCCAACGCGCGGGGTGCGGAACGAACGTTCCTTCTGGCGGTCATCAAGGGCGGTCTGAAGCGCTTCGCGTTTGGCGTCATAGCGGTCTTCGTTGCCTTTGCCCATTTCGATCTTGTGGCCTTCCTGATCAAGTTTCAGGCGTTGCCATTCATCCTCAGACAGGGCCTTTTCCTTGCGCACGATGGTCATCGGAAGCACTTCACGACGCAGGAATTCCGGGTCTTCCTGTTCAAACAGGCTGAACGGAAGACGGATGCGCGGATGGGTATTGGCATGGACCGCTTCGCCGACCTTGCCGGTTTTGGCGTCGATGAATTCATACATGCGGATGAAAATGGTCTGGCGCGACCGCGGCGGGACGATTTCAATCACGTCACCGGGCAGCATGCGGTTTTTGACCGACATGATAAAGGCGTCGTCTTCGACTTTCTCGATCATTCCGGCAAATTCCCAGTCCGACACGTTGGTGTTGCTGTCATAGCCGTGCGCATAATTGGTCAGACGGCCATCATGGAAGGCCAGGGTGTAACCCCGGTTCGGAATGGTCGCCAGTTCCTTCATATATTCTTCGGCTGACCAGTTTTCCGGGTCTTCATACCAGTCATCAATTGCCATGCGGTACGCACGGGCAACAAGGCCCGCGTAATAGGGGCTTTTGCCACGGCCTTCGACTTTGAGGCTGTCGACA
Organism: Thalassospira sp. GO-4; assembly: GCF_023588965.1. Classification (NCBI taxonomy): domain Bacteria; kingdom Pseudomonadati; phylum Pseudomonadota; class Alphaproteobacteria; order Rhodospirillales; family Thalassospiraceae; genus Thalassospira; species Thalassospira sp. GO-4. Next base: position 1,595,744 of record NZ_CP097807.1, on the reverse strand, counting down.
CCGATTTTCAAATAGTCCTCAAGCTTCGGCATGATGCAAAGATCGCGCGAATTGAGGATATAGGACCCGCGCTCGTCTTCCTGAATTTCCATCAGCTCGCCCGGACGCATGTCTTCTTCAAGGAAGAAATCGAACATCTCAAGGTTTTCTTCGGTCAGTTTGAGTTCCTTGACCGTACCGTCCTTAAGCTTCATGTGGACCTTGTATTTCCAGCGGCACGAGTTTGCGCACGCCCCCTGGTTCGCACCGCGTTCGGCCATGAAGTTCGACAAAAGGCAACGACCGGAATAGGTCATGCACATCGACCCATGCACGAATGCCTCGATCTTGATATCGGGGCATTTTTCGCGGATCTCGGTCAGTTCGGCATAGGAAACCTCGCGGCCCAAGACCACAAGCTTGGCGCCGATGCTTTGCCAGAATTTGACCGACTGCCATGAACAGACATTGGCCTGGGTCGATACATGCAAATCAAGTTCCGGCGCATGTTCGCGCACAAACATGAAAACACCCGGATCGGCCACGATCAGGCCATCGGGCATGCATTTGCGCACCGTATCGACATATTCCGGCAGCTTGTCGATATCCTTGTTATGCGAAAACAGGTTCAGCGTCAGATAAACGCGAACACCGTGGCTGTGGGCAAATTCAATGCCTTCGACCACGTCTTCAAGCGACATCTGGCTTTTGACCCGCAATGACAGGTCCGGCGTGCCCATGTAAACGGCGTCTGCACCGTACAGCACAGCCACTTTCAGTTTTTCGAGCGAACCTGCTGGCATCAGCAATTCGGAACGGCGCGATTGATCACTCATCACTTGCGGGTCTTTTCTATTTGGTCGTCTGCGGGAAATCTCTCTGGCGCGGCTTCTATCACAGCCTGCTGCCTGTGCCGATTAAAATCGCATATTTGCCCCTGCTTGCATAGAGACCCGTGATGATCAGCAGCCATGTCATTGCCGCAGGGCGGGGATGATGGCAACTGACTTGAAGTCACCAAGGTGATATAGTATATATTGCTTATTATATATCAACCATGCGACTTTGACAGAGTTGGCAGATGCCAAAATTCACCGACCCCAAACAGAATATCGGCTTTTTGATGAAGGACGTGACCCGTCTGATGCGGCGCAATTTCATGCGTCACGCGGACGAGTTCGGCCTGACCCAGGCCCAGATGCAGGCACTTGTCTATGTCGCGCGTGGCGAAGGCATGCGTCAGGTTGCCTTGGCGGAAATGCTTGAAATCCAGCCGATTACAGCCGCACGCCTGATTGACAAGCTTGTCGAGGAAGGGCTGGTCGAACGCCGGCCCGATCCCGATGACCGGCGCGCCTTTCAGCTTTACGTGACCGATGCGGCCAAACCGCTGCTTGATCGCATTTATGTGGTTGCGGCTGCGGCGCGCGAAGATGCCATGACCGGGATCACCCCGGATATGCAGCAGATGCTGATTTCTGTTCTGGGCCGGATGCATGACAACCTGACCGCTGTCGAACAGGGCAGCAAGTATACCGACACCGACGCGCCAACCGACCCAAAGCCAGCCAGCTCAAAGCCAGCCAGCTCAAAGCCAGCCAGCTCAAAGCCAGACAGCTCAAAGACCGCATAAATCAAGGCCCCGAAAATCATGTCAGATCAAAATCAGAATGCTGCCCCGTCGGCAGCGAACGAAAATCCTGTGTCAAAACCAAGAAAACGCTGGTTGCGTCCGGTGCTGTTGCTGGCCGGGCCGCTTGCCGTGGTGGTGGGCGGGGCCTACTGGTATTATACCGGCGGGCGGTTTGTCAGCACCGAGAATGCCTATGTCCATGCCGACATGGTGGCCATCGCCCCGGAAATTGACGGACCGGTCAGTGAAATTCTGGTCGACGAAAACCAGCAGGTTCACAAGGGCGACGTGCTGTTTCGCATTGATCCGCGCCCCTATCAGATCGCGGTTGAACGCGCCCATGCCAATCTGAATGCGATCAAGCAGGAAGTCGACGCCCTGCGTCACAGCTATGACGAACTGGCAGGCAGTCTTGAACTGGCCAAGATCAATCTGGATTACGCCCAGAAGAAATTTGATAGGCAGCAGGCGCTGCGCAAAAGCAATGTGGCATCACAAGCAGCCCTTGACGAAGCTCAGAACACCCTTCTGGCCGCCAAGCAGCGCATTGTCCTTAATCAGCGGGCGATGAAAACCACCCTGTCAAAGCTGGGTGGGGATGCCGATACCCCGATTGAAAATCTGCCGCAATATCAGCAGGCAAAATTTGATCTGGCCCGGGCCGAGCTTGATCTGAAACACACCGAAATCATTGCACCGTTTAATGGTGTGCTGAGCAACAAGCCCGAAGAAGGCGCCTATGTCAAAGCCGGTTCGGCGATGGCAAGTCTGGTTTCAAGTGACGTTCAATGGATTGACGCCAATTTCAAGGAAGTCGAACTGACCCATCTTGAGCCCGGACAGGAAGCCGATATCAAGGTGGATGCCTATCCCGATCATGTCTGGCACGGGGTTGTGCATTCCGTGGCACCGGCGACCGGGGCGGAATTTTCCGTGATCCCGGCCCAGAATGCGACCGGCAACTGGGTCAAGGTGGTGCAGCGCGTTCCGGTGCGCATCGCAATCAATCGTGCTGATGATTTGCCGCCGCTGCGCGCCGGCATGAGCACCGAAGTCGAAATAGACACCCATCACCAGCGCGAAGTCCCGGCATTTGCCGCCACCATGATGTCATGGATTGGCATCAATCAGGCCGAAGCCGGAACTGAAACCGTAACCGGAACTGGAACCGGTCATACGATGCCCGGGGCCGCACAATGAGTGCTGCCGCCACGGCGGCCAGCGAGACAACGCCGCTTGAACGCGGTCTGACCACCGTTTCGATCATGCTTGCAACCATCATGCAGGCACTCGACACCACCATTGCCAACGTTGCCTTGCCCCATATGCAGGGCAGCATGGCCGCGACCCAGGATCAGATTTCCTGGGTGCTGACATCCTATATCGTGGCGGCTGCGATCATGACGCCGCCGACCGGTTTTCTGGCCGCGCGCTTTGGCCGCAAGAAGCTGTTTCTGGTCTCTGTTACCGGCTTTACCATTGCCTCCATGCTGTGCGGGGCGGCGGTATCGCTTGAAGAAATGGTGGCGTTCCGTTTGTTGCAGGGCGCGTTTGGGGCGGGGCTTGTGCCGCTGTCACAGGCGGTGTTGCTTGATACCTACCCCAAGGAAAAGCATGGCTCGGCCATGGCGATGTGGGGGATGGGGGTGATGTTGGGGCCGATTTTGGGTCCGACACTGGGCGGTTATCTGACCGAATTTTATAACTGGCGCTGGGTGTTTTACATCAACCTTCCCATCGGGTTGATGGCGCTGTTTGGCATTATGGCCTTTGTGCCCGAAACCGATAAAAGACCCGGTTTGTCCTTTGACTGGTTCGGCTTTGCATTGCTGAGCCTGTCGATCGGGGCGCTTCAGATGATGCTGGATCGCGGTGAAAGCCAGAACTGGTTTTCATCGTGGGAAATCATCATTGAAACGGCACTGGCGGCGGTGTGTCTTTATATGTTCATCGTCCATATGTTCACCGCAAGAAACCCGTTTCTGGAACCGGGACTGTTTGCCGACCGGAACTTTGTCGTCGGGCTGTTTTTCATCTTTGTGGTTGGCGTGGTGTTGCTGGCGACTTTGGCATTGTTGCCGCCATTTTTGCAAAACCTGATGGGATATCCGGTGGTGACCGCGGGTATGTTGCTGGCCCCGCGCGGGGTGGGCACCATGATTGCCATGATGATGGTCGGGCGACTGGTCGGGCGGATTGATACCCGGCTTCTGATCCTGTTTGGTCTGTTTATGACGGCCTTGTCACTATATGAGATGATCGGATTTACCACCGATGTCAGCGAGTTCGTGATTATCCGGACCGGCATCATTCAGGGGATCGGGCTTGGTTTCATTTTCGTGCCGCTCAGCACGATTACCTTTGCGACCCTGAACCCGCATTACCGGACCGAAGGTACGGCGATGTTCAGCCTGATGCGCAATATCGGATCAAGCATCGGCATTTCGGTGATGACCACCATGCTGACCCAGAATACCCAGGTGGTGCATGCAAGTCTGGCCGAAAAGCTGACACCGTTCCGCATGGCGCTGCAAAGCCCGTGGTTGCCCGATCTTTGGGACTGGCACACACAGTCCGGGGCGGTGATGCTCAATAAGGTTGTCACCGCACAGGCCAGCACGATTGCCTATCTCAATGATTTTCAGGCGATGATGTGGATCGTGATCGGGGTCGTGCCGTTGCTGTTGCTGATGCAGGGGCCAAAACGGGCCAAGCCATCCGATGACGAACATATGGAAGTCATGGAATAGCGTTCCCGATATTCCAAAGCAAAACGCCCGCAAGCAATGATTTGCGGGCGTTTTTATTGTTCGGACAGGCTCAGGCGATTGGTGTTTCGGCCTCCGGATCAATCGGGCGCGGCCGACCCTCGTCATCAAGTGCGACAAAGGTAAAGACGCCTTCGGTGACTTTTTCCGATGTTTCTTCAAACCGGGTCTGGCGCCAGGCTTCGACATTGATGCGAAGCGACGTACGGCCTTCATGGATGATTTCGGTAAAGAATGAAACTTCATCCCCGACATGGACCGGGCGCAGGAACGACATGGTATCGACAAAGACCGTGGCGGTTCTGCCCTTGGCGCGGCGTGCCGCCGCGGTCCCGGCCGCCAGATCCATCTGCGACATCAGCCAGCCGCCAAAGATATCGCCGCTCGGATTGGTGTCCGATGGCATGGCAACGGCCCGAACCGATGGTTGACGATCGGGAAGGGTGTCCGTGGCAGTTTCGTTTGATGTCATCACGCGCGATCCGAAATGGGCTTATGACATAACGTTACTTTAGTTCATCGGATTAAAGCCAGCGTAAAATATCGCCAAATCAATGTGATGGCGGATGTTTCAGAGCAGTAAGAAATCCAAGTGCCAGCCGGTTGCAGATGGCGGTTTCCGTGGGGAAATCAGCCGATTTGACGCAGGAATAACAATTCGGATTTTTAATCTTGACCAAATGATCAGGATTGGACATGCTGTAACCGTCAGAGAGAGGCATCTGTACGTGTAATCAACCGGGGATAACCCCGAAATCATAACCGCACGACAGATTAGATACTGGGAAACAGTTCAGCATTTGCTGAACGGATACGCCAAGAATGTTCAGAACAGAAAGACCCAGAGTTGGTCGGGCCCGCCCCGTCCGCGCACGCCATAATTCCATCTTCAATCCCGATACGGGATTACCGTGCCGATAACGGTCAGACTGTTTTTGCATTCTTGTTTTGTCTCTCGACGACATCAGGAGAGGACGCCTTTTTGGCAGGGAGACAAAACCAATGACCACCTTGCAGGCCAAGCAAGTTTCCAAATCCGGTGCCCATCATGGCGGCATCGGCCACAATGACGCAGATGACGGTTTTTCCGATCTGCATCCGCCATATTCCACCCTTCAGGCAATGGCAGAAAGCAACCGCTGTCTTTATTGCTATGACGCCCCTTGTGTCACCGCATGCCCGACATCGATTGATATCCCGACCTTCATCCGCAAAATCAGCACCGGCAACCCGGATGGTGCGGCAAAGACCATTTTGTCAGCCAATATCATGGGCGGCACCTGTGCCCGTGCCTGTCCGACCGAAGTGCTGTGCGAAGAGGCCTGCGTACGTAACGTCGCCGAAGACACGGCTGTTGAAATCGGAAGTTTGCAACGTTTTGCCGTTGATCATTTGATGGCGCGCGATCTGCCCCATCCGTTCAAACGTGCGCCGGAAACCGGTAAATCGATTGCCGTGATCGGGGCCGGACCGGCGGGGCTTTCATGTGCGCATCGCGCGGCGATGCTGGGCCACAATGTCACGGTGTTTGAGGCCAAGGCAAAACCGGGCGGTCTGAACGAATATGGTTTGGCCGCCTATAAGATGACCAATGACTTTGCCCAGCGCGAAGTTGAACTCCTGCTTGGCATCGGTGGTATTCGCATCGAATACAACAAGGCACTTGGCCGCGATATCAGCATCGAGGCGCTGAAAGATTCCTATGACGCCGTGTTTGTCGGTGTCGGTCTTGGATCGACCAACAATCTCGGCCTTAAGGGCGAAGAATTCCCCGGCATTGATGACGCCATCAGCTTTATCGAAAAGCTCCGTCAGACCGAACCCAAAACCGACATGCCGGTTGGTGACAAGGTGATTGTCATTGGCGGTGGTAACACCGCAATCGACGCCGCGGTTCAGGCCAAGCGCCTTGGGGCAGATGAAGTAACCCTGGTGTATCGCCGTGGTGCCGAACATATGTCGGCGACCGAATTCGAACAGGATCTGGCGAAAACCAATGGTGTGGTTGTCCGCTATTGGGCAAAGCCGGTTGCGATCAAGGCCAATGGCAAGCTGATTGGCATGGAGTTCGAAAAAACCGAACTTGATGCCAGTGGCAAGCTGGTTGGCACCGGCGAAACCTTTGAAGTGCGCGCCGATCAGATTTTGAAAGCCATCGGACAAAAAATCAAAACCGATGACCTTGCCGGAATGGAGATCGCCGGCGGCAAAATCGTGGTCGATGAAAACTATCAGACAACAGCCCCGGGCGTGTTCGCCGGTGGGGACTGCATCAAAAGCGGCGAAGACCTGACGGTTCAGTCGGTCGAGGACGGCAAACAGGCCGCCATTGCCATTGATGCATTCCTGAAATCTGCCAGCGCATAACCGCCAGTCAAAGGGAGAGAGAAAATGGCTGATCTAAGTTGCAAAATCGCCGGGATTGATTCGCTAAACCCGTTCTGGCTGGCATCTGCACCGCCGACCGATAAAAAATACAACGTCGTTCGTGCCTTTGAGGCAGGCTGGGGCGGGGTTGTCTGGAAGACGCTGGGCATTGATCCGCCCGTAGTCAACGTATCGTCGCGCTATGGTGCCCATCATGACCAGAACCGTCGTTTGCTTGGCATCAACAATATCGAACTGATTTCCGATCGTCCGTTGTCCGTGAACCTTCAGGAAATCCGCGAATGCCGTGCGGAATATCCCGATCACGTCATTATCGGATCGATGATGGCCCCGATCGAAGAACGCGCCTGGAAGGACCTTGCCCAGCAGATCGCCGAAAGCGGCGTGCATGGCATCGAGCTTAACCTTGGTTGTCCGCATGGCATGTGCGAACGCGGCATGGGATCGGCGATCGGGCAGGTGCCGGAAATGGTCGAACAGGTCACGCGCTGGGTCAAGGATGCGGTCGATATCCCGGTCTTTACCAAGCTGACACCGAACATCACCAATATCCTGTGGTCGGCCGAGGCCGCCTATAAGGGCGGGGCGGATGCGGTATCGCTGATTAACACCGTTAACTCGATCATTTCGGTCGATATCGATCAGATGGTCCCAGAACCGATGGTCGATGGCAAGGGAACGCATGGCGGGTATTGCGGATCGGCGGTCAAGCCGATTGCACTGAACATGGTGGCTGAAATTGCCCGCACGCCGGAAACGAAGAACCTTCACATTTCTGGTATTGGCGGCATCACCACCTGGAAAGATGCGGTTGAATTCATGGCGCTGGGCTCCAACGCGGTTCAGGTTTGTACCGCTGCCATGATCTATGGCTTCCGTGTGGTTGATGATCTGATCGACGGCATGAGCCAGTGGATGGATGACAAGGGTTACACCAGTGTCGAACAGTTTACCCGTGCTGCCGTGCCGCAGGTGGCGAACTGGAACGAGTTGAACATGAACTTTGACACCAAAGCCGTGATCAACCCCGATAACTGCATCGAGTGCGGTCGTTGCCACATCGCATGTGAGGATACCTCACATCAGGCGATCACCATGACAGCCAAGCCCGAAGGCGGCCGCCTGTTTGAAGTGGTCGACGAGGAATGTGTTGGCTGCAACCTTTGCTATCACATTTGTCCGGTGCCCGATTGCATCACCATGGAACCGGTCAAAACCGACAAGCCGCCCATGACCTGGCCGGAACATCCGTTGAACCCGATGCGCCTTGCTGCGGAATAAGCCACCAACCAAAAGGACTGAATAATGACTCTTCAACCCAGTGTCCGAAATCTGTCAATTGATGGTGACCGCCTTTGGGACAGCCTGATGGAAATGGCCAAGATCGGCAAAACCTCAAAGGATGGCGTGTGCCGTCTGGCGCTGACCGATCTTGACCGCGAAAGCCGCGATCTGTTCATCAAATGGTGCAAGGCCGAGGGATGCTCGATCCGGATCGACAAGATGGGCAATATCTTTGCCCGTCGCGAAGGCCGCAATCCCGATCTTCCGCCAGTGGTGATGGGAAGCCATCTTGATAGCCAGCCGACCGGCGGCAAATATGATGGTGTTTATGGCGTGCTTTCGGGACTTGAAGTGATCCGGGCGCTTAATGAAGCCAAATACGAAACCGAAGCCCCGCTTGAAGTCGTGTGCTGGACAAATGAGGAAGGCTCACGTTTTGCCCCGGCGATGGTTTCCTCGGGCGTTTTTGCCAAGGTGTTTGACCTTGAATACGGTCATTCACGGGCTGACGTCGATGGCAAAACCATGGGCGAGGAACTGAAACGGATCGGCTATATGGGCCCGGACGAGCCGACCATTGATGCCCATCCGATGGGGGCCTATTTCGAAGCCCATATCGAACAGGGCCCGATCCTTGAAGATGAAGGCAAGGATATCGGTATTGTCACCGATGCCCAGGGGCAGCGCTGGTACGAAATCAAATTCACCGGTGTCGAAGCCCATGCCGGTCCGACCCCGATGAAAACACGCAAGGATGCGCTTCTTGGGGCGGCCCGTGTGATCGATCTGGTCAACAAGATCGGTCTGGATCGATCGCCGTTGGCCTGTGCCACGGTGGGCATGATGCAGATCCATCCGAATTCCCGCAATGTCATCCCGGGCGAGGTCTTCTTTACCGTTGATTTCCGCCATCCCGATGATGCGGTTCTGGCCGATATGGACAAGGCCCTTCGTGCCGGTGTTGAAAAGATCGCCGATGACATCGGCCTGAAAACCGAGTTGGAGCAGATTTTCTATTACGCCCCGGTGCCGTTTGATCCGTCCTGTGTCGATGCGGTGCGCAAGGGCGCGGAACTTGGCGGGTTCTCGGCCCGTGAAATCGTATCGGGGGCGGGGCATGATGCCTGCTATCTCGCACAGGTCTGCCCGACTGCGATGATCTTTATCCCGTGCGTGGACGGGATTTCGCATAACGAAATCGAAGAAGTCCACAAACACTGGTCGGATGCCGGTGGTCAGGTTTTGCTGCATGCGGTTCTGGCCAAGGCCGATGAAACCGTGATGCAGAAATCGGACTAGGCATCGATCCGTTACAAACGATCACACACAATCAAAGCGGGCACTGACCATGCAGTGTTCCGGGGCGGGGCAGGGTATCTTGCCCCGCTTTTTTGTTTGTGGCGCTTTCGGGAAGTTTGGTTGTTGCGGTTCGCGGGTACTGCCGTGATTGCGGCGGGCGTTTGCCAAACTGCGTCAGGTCCCGCTTTCCTTGTCACTGGCAAGTTTGTGCAAATGTGCCGATGTCATGCTGGCAAGGGTGCCGCTTTCTTCAAGTTCGGTAATCAGCAGATTGATGGCGGCAATATCGTCAAGGCACGGGGTTGTGCGCGAAAACATCAGTCTTACGTCATTGCGCACCAGCGGCGGTTCGACGGCAAAAACCTCGTTTTCAAGTTTGTCGCGATAGATATTGGTTAATCCGTCATAGCGCCCCAGCAACACATAGGTCACCCGTTCGGTCAAAAGAACATCAAAAATCTTGTTGCCGGTCGGTGAATAGATCATGTCGAGATGATCGCGCGCATAGGTGTCGACAAAGTCACCATAACTGCCCCCCTGCGGGCGGGCACCACGCCGATTTACCAGATCCTCAATCCCGGAAAAGGCAAATTGCCGGTCCTTGTGCTGAAAGACCATGACCTCGTCATAGGCAAACGGGATGCTGTATCGGAAAAGATCATTGCGTTCTTCGGTGAAATAGGCCCCGGCAATGACATCAAGTTCGCCTTTTTCAAGCATCTGCAAGGACCGGGTCCAGGGAATATCAAGATGCAATTCAAGACGAAAGCCATGCTTGCGGGCATATTCCTGAAGGATGTCGATCCCAAGCCCGACCTGTCGCCCGTCCTTGTCGATATAGGTAACGGGTTCCCAGCCATCCGCCCCGCCGACCGATATGCTTTTGCATTCATCGCTGGCAGACACGCCTTGTGCATTGGCGCGATCATCGACCGACGCAAGCAGTAATCCAGATGTCAGCAATGCAGCAAACACGTTAGAGACGATGCGCACGCTGTGCGTGATGCGTATCATTTCCGGCCTCAGGCGATAACAGTGACCCAGTTTCTTAAGGTTTGATTTTATATTAGGGAATGCAACTATCCGAAGGAAGGGGAATATCAGTTAAGTCCGACGCCCTTTAGAATAATTCTAACAACATTTTCCTTGGCCTCGGCGAATTGTTGTTCGCTAAGCGGCTGGTTGTCGTTGAATATCTCGATCTGGCGACCAAAGTCCGCATAATGCTGCGTGGTGGCAAAGATCATATACATCAGCGAATAGGGCTCGATGTCATCCATCTTGCCTTCGGCAATCCAGCCGCGGATCACGCCGACACGGGTATCCAGCCAGTCCTTGACCGTGGTGGAAATATAGTCCGACGAAAATTTGGCACCACGAATGATTTCATGGGCCCAAAGCCGCGACCCATAAGGCCGGGCACGCGACAGATCCATCTTGGCTTCGATATAGCCGCGCAGGATGACTGCCGGGTCGGCACTGTTGTCAAAGGTCATTGCCGCTTCAAGCCAGTGGTCACAGACATCTTCCATGATCCGGCGATAAAGGGCTTCCTTGGTGCTGAAATAATAATGCACGTTGGCTTTTGGAACTTTGGCGATTTCGGCGATGCGGGCGGTGGTCGCCCCCTTGAAGCCGTAATCGGCAAAAACCCGTTCGGCAGCGGCCAGAATTTGTTCTTCGTTTTCCTGCCGGATTGCGGCCTTGTGTGCCCCGTTTGCTGCGGGTTTCGCACCAAACTGATTGTCCTGTTTAGAGCCGCTTTTAACTGAGGTCATTCATGCTCTCTGATTTGTGTCATTTATCTTGACCGTTTGGTCAGGTTAAAATAACCTCTACCATAAATATGCAAAAGAAACTTTTTTATGCGCGTCGTTCTTGATTGCGGTCAAGAGTCGGTTTTGTCCGAAATATCGAACAGCACCGGTGAAAGATAAACAGAAAATAGACGCCGTAAATAAAAATCAGGGTCGCTGAAATGGTGTTTGACGGTCGAATATTCGAAACAATTCCCCGGTGGTGTTAAAGCTCTAGTGCATGGGCGTGTCTCATGCTAACGATTTTTGCGTGCCTGTGAAACGGGCCGTTCCGGGTGTTGAATGTGCGACATATTGGTCACTTGATCGGACCTGCCAGACGATGCCGGAATGAAAGATGTCAGATGCCGGAAATAGGGGTGCCCGCCACCCGGCCGGTGTCAGGGAAGCAATAAAAAAGGTACGGGAGACCTTTTATGACAGCCACCACGAAAATTAGCCGTCCAAACGATCTTTCGGCGTTCTGGATGCCGTTTACGGCCAATCGCCAGTTCAAGCAGACCCCACGCATGCTGGTTTCTGCCGATGGCATGTATTACAAAACCGATGATAATCGCGACATTCTTGATGGGACTGCGGGGCTTTGGTGCTGCAATGCCGGTCACAAGCGTCCGAAAATCGTCGAAGCCGTCAAGGCACAGATGGACGAACTGGATTATGCTCCGGCATTCCAGATGGGCCATCCCAAGGCGTTCGAGCTTGCAAGCCGTCTGGCGCAGCTCATGCCCGGCGACCTGAACCATGTTTTCTATACCAATTCGGGTTCTGAATCGGTTGAAACCGCCCTTAAGATCGCGCTTGCCTATCACCGTGCACGCGGCGATGGCCAGCGCACCCGCCTGATCGGTCGCGAACGCGGCTATCACGGTGTTAACTTTGGCGGCATTTCGGTCGGTGGTATTTCGGGCAACCGCAAAACATTTGGCCAGATGCTGGGTGGTGTTGATCATATCCGTCATACCTATTTGCCGGAAGAAAACGGTGTTACCCGTGGCATGCCCGAACATGGTGCGTTCTTGGCCGATGATCTTGAACGCATTTGCGCATTGCATGATCCGTCAACCATTGCAGCCGTGATTGTTGAACCGGTTGCCGGTTCGACCGGCGTTCTGATCCCGCCAAAGGGCTATCTTGAACGTCTGCGCGAAATTTGCACCAAGCACGGCATTCTTCTGATCTTTGATGAAGTCATCACCGGTTTCGGTCGTCTTGGCGCCCCGTTTGCAGTCGATTATTTCGGTGTTCAGCCCGATCTGGTCACGACGGCCAAGGGCCTTACCAACGGGACGATCCCGATGGGGGCAGTGTTCGCGACCGATGCAATCCATGATACCTTCATGACCGGTCCTGAAAACATGATCGAGCTGTTCCATGGCTATACCTATTCGGGCAACCCGGTTGCCTGTGCGGCCGGCCTTGCGACCCTTGAGACCTATGAAGAAGAAGGTCTTTATGAAAAGGGCAAGGAGCTTGGCCAGTATTGGGAAGATGCGGTTCACAGCCTGATTGATCTGCCGCGTGTGAAGGATATCCGTAACCTTGGCCTGATCGGTGCGATCGAGCTCGAAGGGATCGAAGGTTTCCCGACCAAACGTGCGTTCAGTGCCTTCCTCAAGGCATTTGAAAAAGGCATCCTGATCCGTACAACCGGCGACATCATTGCGCTTTCTCCGCCGCTGATCATTGAAAAATCACATATCGATCAGCTGTTCGGAACTTTGCGCGAAGTGCTTAAAGAGATCGACTAACATCGATGACTGATACCCCTTCGCCCGTGCGGGCGAAGGGCGGCTTGCCGGACTGATAAAAACCAAATGGTTCGGCAACGCCACGGAGGAAACATCTGTTTCGCGATTTTTTCGATCGCGTCGCTTCTGGGAATAGACCCGCATAAAACAAAACAGGGTCTTTGGGGGCGCGTTCGGACATAAGTCCGTCAGACCACAAAAGTGGCAAGGACATAAAATATCAGATCAAGGAGGTATCTCGGATGTCGATGCTGAGAGGCGGCCTGATTCAAATGAGCCTTAAAGGTTCAACCGATCAGACGCCTGAAGAAATCCGCAAGGCCATGATCGAGGCACATCTGCCCCTTATTGAAGAGGCGGGCAAAAAAGGTGTGCAGGTCCTGTGTTTTCAGGAAGTTTTCACACAGCCCTATTTCTGTCCAAGCCAGGACAAGAAATGGTACGCCGCGGCGGAAAAAATCCCCGATGGTCCGACCACACAGCTGATGTGCGAACTGGCAGCCAAATATAAAATGGTGATCGTTGTTCCGATCTATGAGGAAGACATTACCGGGGTGTATTACAACACCGCTGCCGTGATTGACGCCGACGGTACCTATCTTGGGAAATACCGCAAAACCCATATCCCCCATGTCGCCGGATTCTGGGAGAAATTCTTCTTCAAGCCGGGGGCTTCGGACTGGCCGGTCTTTGAGACCCAGTATTGCAAGCTTGGCGTCTATATCTGTTATGACCGCCACTTCCCGGAAGGCTGGCGTGCGCTGGCACTCAATGGGGCGGAATATATCGTCAACCCGTCTGCCACGGTTGCCGGGGTTTCGGAATATATCTGGAAACTCGAACAGCCCGCATCGGCGGTGGCCAATGGCTGCTTTATCGGGGCGATCAACCGGGTCGGGCGTGAACAGCCATGGGATATTGGCGAATTTTACGGCCAAAGCTATTTCGTCAATCCGCGCGGCGAAATCGAGGCCCAGGCATCCCGCGACAAGGATGAATTGCTGGTCCATGACATGGACATGTCGATGGTGCGCGAAATTCGCAATAACTGGCAATTTTTCCGGGACCGTCGGCCGTCGACCTATACGCGCCTGACGGACGGAAACTGATTTCATGATACCGGCGAGCGGGCAAAGGCCTGCTCGCCGTTTTGCTTTGACCGACCGGCGGGCAATGCCCCGCAATCCCGGCAATGACCGGGCAGACGCAACACATCCGTCTGATCAGATGTCGGCAAGGTTCAGGGCAACGTCCCTGAGGGAGGCTTCCGTAAAGTTGTTCCAGAAGAGACATTTCTGGTTCCGAGAGAGACATACGATCAGGGGAAACCCCATGACGCTAAAACAAGTCGTCAATAATGTTGCCGAGATGCCCGCATCAAAGGACGCCGTTGTTGATATCAAAAATCTGTCGCTGACATTCCAGACGGCCGATGGTCCGGTTTATGCGCTTTCCGATGTTGATCTGACGATCAATGAAGGCGATTTCGTTTCCTTTATCGGCCCGTCGGGCTGTGGCAAGACCACGCTGTTGCGCGTGATTGCCGATCTGGAAAAGCCGACCGGCGGCGATATTTCCATCAATGGTGTTTCGCCCGAACAGGCGCGTGAAAACCGGGCTTATGGCTATGTGTTTCAGGCCCCGGCACTTTTGCCGTGGCGTTCGATTGAACGCAATGTGACCCTGCCGCTGGAAATCATGGAGATTTCCAAGGAAGAGCGCATCAAGCGCGCCCATGACGCGCTTAAACTTGTTGAATTGAACGGCTTTGAAAAGAAATTCCCCTGGCAGCTTTCCGGCGGGATGCAGCAACGTGCATCGATTGCGCGCGCGTTGTCATTTGATGCCGATCTGCTGTTGATGGATGAACCGTTTGGCGCGCTTGATGAAATCGTGCGTGACCATTTGAACGAACAGCTTCTGAAATTGTGGGCGCGCACCAACAAGACGGTGGCCTTTGTGACCCACTCGATCCCCGAGGCGGTCTATCTGTCGACCAAGATTGTCGTCATGTCGCCGCGCCCGGGGCGGATCATTGATGTGATCGAAACCGATTTCCCGCGTGAACGTAATCTCGATATCCGCGAAACGGCGGAATTCCTCGAAATTGCACATCGGGTTCGCGAAGGTTTGCGCGCGGGGCACAGCAATGACGAGTAACACCGCCACCATGACCGGGGCCCTTGCCGGACCGTCGATCTGGTCGCGCATGATGGCGGGACAGACCGGTCCGGTCTGTGTTGTTCTGATTGCGCTGTTTGTTCTTTGGTATATCGGGGCGGTCTTCATGAATGCGCCGACCCAGATCGACAAATATAACCGTGCCGATCAGACCTGGACCACCAGCCAGCTGATCGAAGATACCCTGGCACAGGAACGCCCGATCCTGCCGGCCCCCCATCAGGTGGCCCAGGAAATGTATAAAACCATCTTCGCTACCAAGATCACGTCAAAGCGTTCACTGGTCTATCACAGCTGGGTAACGCTTTCCTCGACCCTGCTTGGCTTTGGCATTGGCACCATTCTTGGCATCGTTCTGGCGGTGGGCATTGTCCATGTCATGACGCTTGAAAAAAGCCTGATGCCATGGGTGATTTCATCGCAAACCATCCCGATCCTTGCCATTGCCCCGATGATCATCGTGGTTCTGGGCGCCATCGGGATCAAGGGCGTGGTGCCCAAGGCGGTGATTTCGACCTATTTGTGCTTTTTCCCGGTGACCATCAGCATGGTAAAGGGCCTGCGGTCACCACAAGTCATCCAGCTTGATCTGATGCGGACCTATAATGCCTCGAAATGGCAGACCTTCTGGCAGCTTCGTCTGCCATCGGCGATGCCATACCTGTTTGCCAGCCTGAAAGTGGCGATTGCCATCAGTCTGGTCGGGGCCATCGTCGGTGAATTGCCGACCGGCGCACAGGCGGGGCTTGGGGCGCGTTTGCTTGCCGGCTCCTATTACGGACAAACCATTCAGATCTGGTCGGCCCTTCTGACCGCGGCCTTTGTTGCGGCGATGATGGTGGTGATTGTCGGGTGGTTTGAACGCCGGGTTCTGGCCCGCATGGGGGTAAAGTCATGACCCCGATGAAACTTGACAAATTCTGTCTGGTCGGCGCGATTGCAGCCCTTCTGGCGCTGATCTTTCCGCTGGCCGGGATTGATCCCGATACCGGTAAACAGGTTGCCTTTGTCGGCGATATTCCCGGCCTTGCCATTGCCATGGCGCTGTGTGTGATTGCCGGTGCGGCTTTCACATGGCTTGGCGTGCGCACCGTCATCAGCGGGGCAGTCATTCTGGCAGTGGCGGTATTTGGATGCAGCCAGGCGATCGCGACCCTGTATGATTACGGGGTGGCCGGATATGCCGGAACCGGGTTCTGGTTGTTCATCATTTCGCTGTGGGCTTTTGTCTGGCGCGGGATTGATGTGATTGCCAATTACCGTTCGCTTGAAATGGCCAAACAGCAGGCGGCCAATGTGATTGTGCCGGTGGCCTTCGGGGTCTGGTTGCTGTTTGTCTGGGAAGTTGTGGTATCGGGCTTTGGCGTGCCACAGGTTCTGTTGCCCCCGCCCAGCATGATCGGGGTCCGGTTTGTGACCTCGACCGATATCATGGCGGCGGACTTCTATCAGACCTTTGTGAAGGCGGTGCTAAGCGGCTATGTGCTTGGTTGCGGGTCGGCCTTTGTCATGGCGATTGCCGTTGACCGTGTGCCGTTCCTCAAACGCGGTCTGTTGCCGCTGGGCAATATGGTTTCGGCCCTTCCGATCATCGGGGTCGCCCCGATCATGGTGATGTGGTTCGGCTTTGACTGGCAATCAAAGGCAGCGGTCATTGTGATCATGACCTTCTTCCCGATGCTGGTGAATACGGTGACCGGGCTGAATGCGGCGGGGAAACTTGAACGCGACCTGATGGCGACCTACGCGTCGGGCTATTGGTCGACCCTGTTCCGGTTACGCTTGCCCGCGGCCATGCCGTTTGTGTTCAACGCACTTAAAATCAATTCCACGCTTGCGCTGATTGGCGCAATCGTCGCCGAATTTTTCGGCACCCCGATTGTGGGGATGGGCTTCCGTATTTCGACCGAGGTCGGGCGGATGAACATCGACATGGTCTGGGCAGAGATCGCTTTGGCGGCCCTTGCGGGGACCGCCTTCTATGGGGCCGTGGCTTATATTGAGAGAAAAGCGACGTCATGGCATCCATCATTCCGGGTACGTCGCCATTAAAGGCACAATCAAAGACGACCCGCCGGGAGGACTTGACTACAACCTGAGGAGACATCGACGAATGAAGAAATTGTTTGCGACTGCATTAGGGTTGAGTTTCGGTCTGACATCGTTTTCGGCGATGGCAGCAGATGAAGTAACCTTGCAGCTTAAATGGGTCACACAGGCCCAGTTTGCCGGGTATTACGTGGCCCTTGATAAAGGTTTCTACGAAGAAGCTGATCTGGACGTGACCATCAATCCGGGCGGCCCGGACATCGCCCCGCCACAGGTGATTGCCGGTGGTGGTGCCGATGTGATCATTGACTGGATGCCATCCGCACTTGCATCGCGTGAAAAGGGTGTGCCGCTGGTCAATATTGCACAGCCTTTCGCCAAATCTGGCATGATGCTGACCTGTCTTAAGGAAACCGGTGTCGAAAGCCCCGATGACTTCCCGGGGCGTACCCTTGGTGTCTGGTTCTTTGGCAACGAATATCCGTTCCTGAGCTGGATGTCGAAACTTGGCATTCCGACCGATGGCGGAGATAAGGGCGTTACCGTCCTGAAACAGGGCTTTAACGTTGATCCGCTGCTTCAGAAGCAGGCCGATTGCATTTCGACCATGACCTATAACGAATACTGGCAGGTGATTGATGCCGGTATTTCGGCAGACGATCTTAAGGTCTTCAAATACGAAGACCAGGGCGTCGCCACCCTTGAAGACGGCCTTTATGTTCTTGAAGACAATCTCAAGGACCCGGCATTTGTCGACAAGATGGCGCGTTTCGTTGAAGCCAGCATGAAGGGCTGGATGTATGCGAAAGAAAACCCGGAAGAAGCAGCCGGCATCGTTCTGGACAATGATGCAACCGGTGCACAGACCGAAAAACATCAGGTCCGCATGATGACGGAAATTGCCAAGCTTCTGGGCGACAGTGCTGCCCTTGACGAAGCTGCCTATCAGCGCACCGTCGACAGCCTGCTGTCGGGTGGGTCTGACCCGGTCATCACCAAGGAACCGGAAGGTGCCTGGACCCATGTCGTGACCGACAAGGCGTCGATGTAATCCGATCATGATCGGCCCGGCGGCGATGTGTGACCCGCCGGGCTGACCTCCCGATTTTGTGTTTGAACAAGGCCCGGACCCGTCCGGGAGAAGGGTGAAATGCCGGGATGGCCCGCAACTTTTCGCCAAACAGACAGACAAGGAGCCACCCATGTCCATGGTTATTCGTGGCGGAACCATTGTTACCGCCGATCTGACTTACAAATCCGACATCCTGATCGAAGACGGCAAGATTGCCGCGATCGGAGACAACCTGACCGGGGACAAGGTGATTGACGCCGATGGCTGCTATGTGATGCCCGGCGGGATTGATCCGCACACCCATATGGAAATGCCCTTTATGGGGACCTATTCCGAAGACGATTTCGAAAGCGGCACCAAGGCCGCGGTTGCCGGTGGCACGACCATGGTGGTGGATTTCTGTCTTCCGGCCCCCAACCAGTCGCTGCTCGAAGCATTGCAGGCCTGGGACAACAAATCTTCCAAGGCGGTATGTGACTATTCCTTCCACATGGCGATCACCTGGTGGAGCGAGCAGGTCTTTGACGAAATGAAGACCGTCGTGCAGGAAAAAGGCATCAACACCTTCAAGCATTTCATGGCCTATAAGGGTGCGCTTATGGTGGATGATGACGAGATGTTTGCATCCTTCTCGCGCTGTTCGGAACTGGGCGCGATGCCGCTTGTTCATGCCGAAAACGGCGATGTGGTCGCCACCCTTCAGCAGAAATTGCTGGCCGAAGGCAATAACGGCCCCGAAGCCCATGCCTATTCCCGCCCGGTGGATGTCGAGGGCGAGGCGTGCAACCGTGCGATCATGATTGCCGATATGGCCAATGTGCCGCTTTATATCGTGCATGTATCGTGCGAACCGGCCCATGAAGCCATCCGTCGCGCACGCGCCAATGGCAAGCGCGTGTTTGGCGAACCGTTGATCCAGCACCTGATCCTTGATGACAGCGAATACAAGAATGCCGATTGGGATCATGCCGCACGCCGCGTCATGTCCCCGCCATTCCGCAGCAAGGAACATCAGGACGGGCTTTGGAACGGTCTGGCATCGGGCAGCTTGCAGGTGGTGGCGACCGACCATTGCGCCTTCACCACCGAACAGAAACGCATGGGTGTTGGCGATTTCACCAAGATCCCGAACGGTACCGGTGGTCTTGAAGACCGCATGCCGCTTCTGTGGACCTATGGGGTCAATACCGGTCGTCTGACCATGAACGAGTTCGTTGCGGCAACCTCGACCAATATTGCCAAGATCCTGAACATTTATCCGCGCAAAGGCGCGGTTCTGGTCGGGGCGGATGCCGATCTTGTGGTCTGGGATCCCAAGGCCTCGAAAACCATTACCGCCGAACATCAGCAATCGGCAATCGATTACAACGTGTTCGAAGGTATCGAGGTCACCGGTCTTCCGCGCTACACCATCAGCCGTGGCCGCATTGCCGCCGAAGAAGGCGTGGTTCTGGCCAAATGCGGCGACGGCGAATTCATTGCCCGCGAACCTTATCCGGCGGTCAACAAGGCCCTTTCCAAATGGAAAGAAATCACATCCCCGCGCAAGGTCGAACGCAAAGGTATCCCGGCTGGCGTCTAGGCCGCGATTGGGCATGTTGAAACAGAAACGGGGCAGCCAGTGGCTGCCCCGTTTTGCATGTATCGAAAATGGATGTGCTGTTGGCGACCGCGATCAGGCCGGGCTGAACAGTTTCAGCATCACGATCCCGCCAAGGATCATGCAGATCGCAATCAGGCGGCCGACATTGGCCGGTTCACCGACCATGAGGATGCCAAAAATTACGGCACCAGCGGCACCTATACCGGTCCAGATCGCATAAGCCGTTCCAATCGGAATGGAACGCATGGCGATTGAAAGTAGCCAGAAGCTGGCTGCAATCGCGGTAATGGTCAGGGCACTTGGGATGGGCTTGGTGAAACCTTCAGTGTATTTCAGGCCAATCGCCCAGCAAATTTCCAGAAATCCGGCAATAACCAACGCTGTCCAGGCCATGGGGGCCTCCTGTCTTGCGGGGCCGTCCCCATTGATCGGATCAGGAATACCGGTCGTCCGGTATCGAGGTGGAAAGTCGAACTATCTGTAACCAGTCTAATTCAATGATTGCAGTGCGACAATTTAAAAATGATGCGATGCAGCATTGTTGTTTGGTCATGAATGTGCCTTTGTCACAATATGAAAGATGCATGCTGCCAAGCTCTGGATTATGATGAGGTCATCAAATTAATTGCCCCAATTCAAAGGTTTGCTGACGTTGTGACGAAATCTGATAAAACCCGCTTTCCTATGATCGCGATCGCCGGTCTTGTTCTGGCCGGTGGGGAAGGGCGGCGTATGGGTGGGGACAAGCCGTTTCGCCAGATTGGCGGGCGCCCACTGATTGCGATGGCCGTTGAAAATGCCGGGCGGCATTGCGACCCCGTGATGATTTCATCAAACCAGCCGCCCGAAACATTCGCCGCGTATGATGCAAGGGTGGTGGCCGATATCCCCAAGGCCGGGCAGGGGCCGCTTGGCGGGGTTCTGGGCGGTTTGACGGCATTGCCCGACGGGGTCGACTGGCTGGTGACTTTTCCGGTTGATTGCCCGGTGGTGCCCGATGATATGGCAGCCAAGCTGGTATCGGCGGCCCTTGATGCCGGGGGTCGGGCGGCTTTTGCCCGTCATGGCGATCGTGATCATTATCTGTCATCGGCCTGGCACCGCGAAAGTGCGCCGGTGATTGCAAAATTGCTGGCTGATGATGATCGCCGGGTGCGTGCCCCGTTGCAGGCACTGGACGCGGTTGCGGTGACATTTCCCCGTCAGGAAAGCGATCTTTCGATGTTTGCCAATGCCAATACGATTGATGATCTGGCCGAACTTGAAAAGATGCTGGCAGGCCGGTCGTCAAAAGGTATGTGACCTTAATGTGCGGGTTCTGACCAGCGGGTATAGAAAGCGTGAATTTCGCGGCGATTTTCCGGGTTGGACAGCAACAGATTTACCGCATCAATGATCTTTCGGGCCTGCTGTTTGTCGCCGCTGCATGAAACCGGCAGGGGGCGGCGCGGCACCCCGACAATCGGCACAGCCACAGTGTCACGGTCAAGCTGTGCAGTTTCGCGATAGTAATTCACATTGACCTCATAGGCGATGAACCCATCAATGCGGCGGACATCAAACAGCCGAACAACCATTTCGGTCGTGCCGGCACTTTGGGTCATATGGGCGTGTAAAAAGTCATTGATGCCGGGCACCAGTCCCTCGTCAAAGCGATAGCCCACCGATATGCCGATCGACAGTTTGTCCTGACCGGCCAGAAGACCCAGGTCAACCGCCCCGTCACGCATGGCAAAGCGCAAATCAGGCAGCTTTTCCGGGGCGATGAACAAGTGGATCGGATGCAATTCCATCACCGGGTCGGAGAACAGCATATATTCGCGGCGCAGCGCACTTTCGAACAGAAAGTTCGAACAGATGAATTGCCCCTTGGCCATTTCATCAAGGACCTTGGGCACCGGCATCACACGTATCTGATGGTGAAATTCGGGAAGATGGCTGATCAGCCAGTCGGTCGTGCGCTGCAAATAGCCTTCGCCAACGGACGGGCCTTCGGTGATTACTGCCGGGGCAGACGGCACCTGTTGCCAGATGATTTCAAGCGGAACGTGATCGGATGCCTTGGCATCCGGGCTTGAAACTGCACAGCTCATTGCCAACAAAAGACAGATCGCAGTCCATCTGAAAGTTACAATAAATCGTGCAAACCGTTCCACACCACATCCCCGGATAAATCTACCCGAAGTATGTGTGGATTCCGGTCATTTTATCAAGACAAGAGATGCCCGCGCCCCGACAAATTTACCTTACGGCACAGGGCTTCCACGGGGTCCATGGCTGATAGTTTTCAAAGAATGTGGCAAGGAACTGGTCGACCCGTTCGCGGTTGGCTGCGCGGTCCTGTTCGCCAAGGTCCTTGTCAAACTTTGCGCAGTTCTTTTCAACCGCATCTCCGATGGATTTCCAGTCGACATGTTCGTTATGACCGGGAAGGCCGGTGGCAATCGCACACCAGCCAACGGCCTCTGCAGTATCGTCAACCGACCGTGCTTCTTCGGCTAGATAGGCCGCGGCACGCATTTCACCACGCTGGGCGGCAGAACGAAGATATTGATACCGGCCGCTGTCAGTTTTGGTGAAACGGTTGGCCAGAAGGGTTGCCGCACGCGGATCGCCAAGTTCCCACGCCTTTTCGAGCAGGGCCTTGGCATCGTCCGGTTTACCCTGATCAAGCGCGTCAAGGGCCAGCCAAAGCATGGCCTGTGTTTCGCCCTGATGGGCACTTTGTTGATAAAGCGCCCGGATCTGGTCGGTCGGGGTGCCGGATGCTTCGAGTTTGCGGGCCATGATGATGCTGGCATCGGGATGCCGGTTGTCGGTGGCCTGTTGCATCATGTCCCAACCGGTTGCCTCATCGGCACTGACACCCGCCCCGTTGATCATCTGACAGGACAAAAGATATTGCGCGGTGGCATCGCCGTTCCGGGCAAGCGGGGTAAAAATTTTCGCCGATTTTTCGAAGTTGCCGTGGCGATAGGCCGAAACACCTTCATCAAGCATCGACCCGGCAAATGCCGGTGCCGACAGGGATACGTGTCCGGCAATAACAAGCGCCAAAGCGCACAGGGATCGGCGCAACAGTTTGGTTTGCGGCATCTTTGAAAATGGATCGGTCAGATATTTCATGAAGGTCGGGACCCTGTGCCTTGTTTGCAAATCCGGGCGGAAAAAGGCGGGACCGGCTTTCCGCCAAAAAGGGGAAAGTCAGTCCCGTAAGGTGCGCTCATTGCAGGGAGGTAAAAAGCATTGGAAATGTGAATGTGATGAAATGGATGGCTGAAAATCGATCAAACAATAAAGCGATATCGGGGACGGCCGGGGATGAAAAACACCCCCGGCACCCCCAGTAGTGTGGCTCTTAGTTCTTCTGAGCCGCACGCCATTCCGCGATCAGATCGTCATATTTGACGGTCTCACCCTGCGGTTTTTCGTTTGCGAGTTTCGCTTTCGGTGCACCGGGCTGGTCGTACCAGTATTGTGCATCACGTTCTTCGTTCAGTTTCGGTGCGCATTCGCCACCGATACCTGCACGTTCCAGACGCTGAAGAACACGGTCCATCGAGGTCGCAAGGTTATCCATTGCTTCCTGCGGGGTGCGTTCGCCGGTTACAGCTTCGGCAACGTTCTGCCACCAGAGCTGAGCCAGTTTCGGATAATCCGGGACGTTGGTACCGGTCGGCGACCACTGGACACGGGCCGGGGAACGATAGAACTCGACCAGACCACCCCAGTTCGGTGCGATATCGGTCATTTCCTGGGTGTCCAGGTCAGACTGACGGATCGGGGTCAGACCGGTCAGGGTCTTTTTCAGTGATACGGATTTCGAGGTTACGAACTGTGCATAAAGCCATGCAGCTTTGCGGCGCTCAAGCGGAGTGGACTTCATCAGCGTCCAGGAACCCACATCCTGATAGCCAAGCTTCATGCCTTCTTCCCAGTACGGGCCGTGCGGGGACGGTGCCATACGCCATTTCGGCGTGCCGTCTTCGTTCACAACCGGGGTACCTTTTTTCGCCATGTCGGCGGTAAAGGCAGTGTACCAGAAGATCTGCTGTGCGATCTGGCCCTGTGCCGGAACCGGACCAGCTTCGCCAAAGGTCATGCCAGCGGCTTCTGCCGGAGCATAGGCCTTAAGCCAGTCGATATATTTGGTCAGGGCGTAAACAGCCGCCGGGCCGTTGGCCGCACCACCACGGGTCACGCTTGAACCGGCCGGTGCGCAGCCTTCAACGCGGATGCCCCATTCGTCAACCGGAAGACCGTTCGGAAGGCCCTTGTCGCCAGCACCTGCCATCGACAGCCACGCATCGGTAAAGCGCCAACCCAGCGACGGGTCTTTTTTACCGTAATCCATGTGGCCATAGACTTTCTGACCGTCGATTTCACCAACGTCATTGGTGAAGAATTCGGCGATGTCTTCATAAGCCGACCAGTTGACCGGAACGCCAAGGTCATAGCCGTATTTGTCTTTGAACTGCTTTTGCAGGTCTTCACGCTGGAACCAGTCATAGCGGAACCAGTAAAGGTTCGCGAACTGCTGGTCAGGAAGCTGATAAAGCTTGCCATCCGGACCGGTGGTGAAAGACAGACCGATGAAATCTTCAAGATCAAGGGTCGGGGAGGTGACGTCTTTGCCTTCGCCGGACATGAAGTCGGAAAGCGGCACAACCGCGTCATAGCGCGAATGGGTACCGATCAGGTCCGAGTCATTGATATAGGCGTCATAGATGTTACGGTTCGACTGCATCTGGGTTTGCAGTTTCTCGATAACGTCACCTTCACCAATCAGGTCATGGGTCAGGTTGATCCCGGTGATTTCCGAGAAAGCCTTTGCCAGAACCTTGGATTCATATTCGTGCGTGGTGATGGTTTCGGACACCACGTTGATGTCCATGCCACGGAACGGCTCGGCTGCCTTGATGAACCATTCCAGTTCGGCCATCTGGGCATCCTTGCTCAGGCTCGACGGCTGAAACTCGCTGTCGATCCATTTCTTGGCCGCGTCAGTATACTGGTCAGCCATGGCCGGGTTGGCCAGTACAGCAAGACCAAGAGCGACTGCAACGGCACTGCCTTTAACAACGCTCGAAGCGCCTTTGGCTTTAACGATCATGTCGTTTTCTCCCTGGTTGTCTTCCTTTTTGCTCATCCGGATCAAACCCGGTCATCAACGGCAGGGGAAGACAGACAACCCGCCGCGACGAATATCAAGGGAACGGCACCGCGACAGATCACAGCGCCGTTCCCCGGGATCATCCCCAGCGCATCACAATGATGAGCCAGGCCAGTGCGATCACCGAACCGACCCAAAGGGCGATGTCGGTAAAGGCCAGCCATCCAAGATGGATATAGGCCGCACCCAGTAGACTGATGAAAAGGCGGTCACCGCGCGTGGTGGTCAGCGGCAAGAAGCCGCGCCGCGGGACGGTTGGTGATACCGCCTGCCAAATTCCCATTCCGATCAGCATCAAGATGATGCAGCTGAAAAACACAGCGGTAATCGGGGTCCAGGCCATCCAAGACATGTTGATATTCCTCCTGTTTGCCGATTACACGCGACCCATCGCGAAACCTTTGGCGATGTAGTTGCGCACAAACCAGATCACCAAGGCCCCCGGGACGATTGTCAAAACACCCGCTGCTGCCAGCACACCCCAATCAAGGCCCGATGCCGAAACCGTACGGGTCATGGTGGCGACGATCGGTTTTGCATCGACCGAGGTCAGGGTGCGGGCCAAAAGCAGCTCAACCCAGCTGAACATGAAGCAGAAGAAGGCGGTCACCCCGATACCGGACCGGATCAGCGGAATGAAGATCGTGGCAAAGAAGCGCGGGAACGAATAACCGTCGATATAGGCGGTTTCATCGATTTCCTTGGGAATGCCCGACATGAAGCCTTCCAAAATCCACACCGCCAGCGGCACGTTGAACAGGCAGTGCGCAAGGGCCACGGCAATATGGGTGTCAAACAGGCCGACACTTGAATAAAGCTGGAAGAACGGCAACAGGAACACGGCCGGCGGCGCCATGCGGTTGGTCAGAAGCCAGAAGAACAGATGCTTGTCGCCGGTAAAGTTGAACCGCGAGAATGCATAAGCCGCCGGAAGGGCCACAACCAGCGAAATGATCACGTTGATCCCGACATAGATCATCGAGTTGATATAACCCGAATACCATGCCGGATCGGTCAGGATCGTCGCATAGTTCGCCAAGGTCGGATTATCCGGGAACAGGGTCATGGCCCCCAGGATTTCCGTATTGGTCTTGATCGACATGTTGAACAGCCAATAGATCGGCAGCAACAGGAACAGGATATAAAGAAGAAGTCCGATATGACGTTTCTGGAAGTGCATTTTATTGTTCCTCCCGCTTTCCGGCGTTCATCACGACGGTATAGAAAACCCAGCAAACCAGCAGAATGATCAGGAAGTAGACCAGCGAGAAGGCCGCAGCAGGCCCAAGGTCAAACTGGCCGACCGCCATACGGGTCAGGAACTGGCTAAGGAAGGTTGTGGCATTGCCCGGACCACCACCGGTCAGGACGAACGGTTCGGTATAGATCATAAAGCTGTCCATAAAGCGCAGCAGAACACCGATCACGAGAACCGACTGCATTTTCGGAAGCTGGATAAAGCGGAACACGGCCCAGCGCGATGCGCCGTCAATTTTGGCCGCCTGATAATAGGCATCCGGGATCGAACGCAACCCGGCATAGCACAGCAGAACAATCAGGCTGGTCCAGTGCCACACATCCATGACAAGAACCGTGACCCATGCATCCATCGGGTTCTGGGAATAGTTATAGTCAATACCCAGAAGATTGATGACATAACCGCCAAGACCAATGTCGGCACGGCCGAAAATCTGCCAGATGGTGCCAACCACGTTCCATGGAATAAGCAGCGGCAAGGCCAGCAGAACCATTGATGCCGAAACACCCCAGCCCTTGCGCGGCAGGGTCAGTGCAACCGCAATCCCCAGCGGGATTTCGATGAACAGAACGCTGAGTGTATAAACGATCTGACGGATCAGCGCATCATGCAGGCGGCTGTCGCCCAGAACCTGTTCGAACCATTCGGTGCCAACAAAGAACCGGGTTTGCGGATCAAAAATGTCCTGAACGGAATAGTTCACAACCGTCATCAGCGGAATGATCGCACTGATGGCAACGATGAAGAACACTGGCAGGACGAGGAACCAGGCCTTGTTGTTGGTAATCTTGTTCATTTCCCCATCCCCCCTTACGCGACCAACTGACTGTCGGCGTAAAGCTTGGTCCATTCCGGGGCAAAGCGCAGGATGCCGGACTGTCCGATCACCTGTTCGTCTTCGCCAAGCTTGACCTTGATTTCGGATGCGCCAAACCGGGTGGTCGCGATCTTGTACTGGCCAAGGTCTTCGACCTTGATGATGTTGACCTCAACACCATCAGGTCCCTTGGCAGCAGTGCCGGTTTCAAGGGTCAGGAATTCCGGACGGATACCGAGTTCGATCTTGCCGTTTTGTTTGGAAACGGCATCAAGGTGACGGTCCGAAAGACCGATCCGTTGCCCGTCAATCCAGGCCGCACCATCATCGATCTTGCAATCCATGATGTTCATGCCCGGACTTCCGATGAAGTACCCGACAAAGGTATGGGCCGGATTTTCAAACAGTTCCTGCGGGGTGCCCAGCTGCACGACCTTGCCGCCATACATGACGACGACCTTGTCGGCAAAAGTCAGGGCTTCGACCTGGTCATGGGTGACATAAACCATGGTCGGGCGCAGTTTGTTGTGAATTTCCTTAAGCTTGCGGCGCAGAACCCATTTCAGATGCGGGTCAATCACCGTTAGCGGTTCGTCAAACAGAATGGCCGAAACATCATCACGGACCAGACCACGGCCAAGCGAGATGGTCTGTTTTTCATCCGCACCAAGGCCGCGGGCCTTTTGTTTGAGCTTGCCGGTCAGATCCAGCATTCCGGCGATTTCGCGCACACGTGCATCGACGCGTTTTTCATCGACACCACGGTTGCGCAGCGGGAAGGCAAGGTTTTCGTAAACCGTCATGGTGTCATAGATCACCGGGAACTGGAAAACCTGTGCGATGTTGCGGTCTTCGGGGGCCAGATGGGTGACATCCTTGCCATCAAAAAGAACCTGCCCGTGCGAGGGCGTCAGAAGGCCGGAAATGATGTTGAGCAATGTGGTCTTGCCACAGCCCGACGGGCCCAAAAGGGCATAGGCGCCGCCATCTTCCCAGACATGTTCCATGCGGCGAAGGGCATAATCCTCGTCCGATTTCGGCTCGGGGAAGTATGAATGCGCAAGGCTTTTAAGATCAATACGTGCCATTTTTCTAACTCACCTCACGCCGCTTTGCCGTTGGAAATCTCGACCGGCGGGGCGGCCACGAGTTTGCCGTTTGCATCAAAGGCAAACAGGCGTGTCGGATCGACATAGAATGACGTGGCTTCGCCAAGACGCGGGTTGTGAACACCTTCTTCCTGAATGACCCATGACACATCGTTGAAATGCACATGGACAAAGGTTTCCGAACCGGTGATTTCGGCCAGTTCGACCTGTCCCTGCATGGCGATCGTGTTATCCCCGGTCGGATCAACCGACAGGTGGTTGGCACGAATGCCAAGGGTGTAGGCGCCGTTCGAAAGCCCCGACAGATGACCGGCAAGCGGCACCTGATGACCCGATTTCATAAAGATCGCGCCATCGCGGACGTCGGCATCGACAAGATTGATCGGCGGATCGGAAAAGATCAGGCCGGTCTCGACAAAGGCCGGGTTGTGGTAAACCTGTGTGGTCGGACCAAACTGGGTGACGCGGCCTTCATGCATGACCGCACATTTCCCGCCCAGAAGCAGGGCTTCCATCGGTTCGGTCGTGGCATAGACAACAATGGTGTCGCGTTCCGCCAGAAGGTTCGGGATTTCTTCGCGCAGTTCTTCGCGCAATTTGTAGTCAAGATTGACCAGCGGTTCGTCAAGCAACAGCAATTTGCAATCCTTGACCATGGCGCGTGCCATGGCGGTGCGCTGTTGCTGGCCACCGGAAAGTTCCTGTGGCAGACGGTCAAGCAGATGTTCGATATGCATCAACTCGGCGGTTGAACGCACACGCTTGTCGATTTCGGCCTTGGCAACACCCTGAAGCTTCAGGGGGGATGCGATATTGTCATAGACATTCATCGACGGGTAATTGATGAATTGCTGATAGACCATGGCGACATTGCGCTTTTGCACGGCCATGCCGGTCACATCAACATTATCGACCATAATGCGCCCGCTGCTTGGCGGTTCAAGCCCCGCCATAATGCGCATCAAGGTCGTTTTGCCGGCCAGGGTCCGCCCCAAAAGGACGTTGAATGATCCCGGTTCCAGCGTCATCGACACATCGTCGATGTGGGACTCCCCTCCCACGGTCTTGGATATGTTTTCAAGCGTAAGGGTCATTTTCCACTGTTTCCTTCGCCCGTTTTCACGGTGTTTCTTGATTTCGGTTCCATTGCGAACCATTGGACAATGGCATTACGCGTCTCATCCGATACATGCAGCCCCAGCTTGGAGCGGCGCCACAAAACGTCCTGGGCTGTTTTGGCCCATTCACAATCCACCAGATAGCGCAATTCACATTCATAAACGTCATCCCCCAGATGCCTGCCAAGCCCCTGAAGATCAGACGCATCACCAACAATTCTGTTGGTGAGTGTGCCGTAGTTTTGCACGTAACGGTAGATTTGTGCGTCGGGAATCCACGGAAATTTCTTGTGCATCGCGGTAAGATACCGCTCGAAATCCGCGTCCGGCATGTCGCCCCCCGGAAGCGCGCTTGTCGCGGTCCAGCGGGTGTCTTTCTGCCCCAGCAAAGGGCAAAGCTTGGTCATGGCTGATTCAGCAAGCTTGCGATAGGTCGTGATCTTGCCGCCATAGATGTTTAGAAGCGGTGCACCATCCTGTTGCTGATCCCCGCGATCAATTTCAAGAACATAGTCGCGGGTGACCTGTGATGCGTCTTCGCTGCCATCGCCATAAAGCGGGCGCACCCCGGAATAGGTCCAGACAACATCATCGGTGGTGATTTTCTTTTCGAAATAGCTGTTGGCAAGATCGCAAAGATATTGCGTTTCTTCGTCGCTGATCGCGACCTTGGACGGGTCCCCCTTATAATCCCGGTCCGTCGTGCCGATCAGGGTGAAATCCTGTTCATAGGGGATGGCAAAAACGATGCGCCCGTCCGGATTCTGGAAAATATAGCAATATTCATGGTCAAACAGTTTGGGCACCACGATGTGGCTGCCCTGAACCATGCGGATGCCCTGTTTCTTTTTGGCCTCGACCCGGCTTTCAAGCAGTTCTGCACACCATGGGCCTGCGGCATTGACCAGTGATCTGGCCTTTATGACCTGTTCACTGCCATCATCGATATTACGGATCGTGACATTCCAAAGATCGCCGTCGCGTTTGGCCGACGCACATTCGGTACGTGTGCGAATATCGGCACCCTTGTCTCGTGCGTCCATGGCATTAAGAACCACCAGACGGGCATCCTGCACCCAGCAATCGGAATAGACGAATGCCTTGTCCATCCCCTTGACCAAGGGCTGGCCGGCCGGGTGGGATGCAAGACGGATGCCCTGCGATCCCGGAAGTTTTTCGCGCCCACCAAGATGATCATACAAAAACAGACCCAGGCGGATCATCCATGCCGGGCGCAGCCCCTTGACATGGGGCAGCACAAAACGCAGCGGCCAGATGATATGCGGGGCAGCGCGCAGCAACACTTCGCGTTCGATCAATGCCTCGCGGACCAGCCGGAATTCATAATGTTCAAGATAGCGCAGGCCGCCATGGATCAGTTTGGTGCTGGCCGATGAGGTGGCGCTGGCAAGGTCGTCCTTTTCACACAAAAAGACACTCAGCCCGCGGCCCGACGCGTCGCGCGCAATGCCCGTACCATTGATGCCACCGCCAATGATGGCAATGTCGAATGTTTCTGAACTGAGCAACCGCTGCCTCCCTGGTGCTCTTATTTGTGACGGCTGTTCTCAGATGCCGTTCCGTTATTTCACAAACGTTACGAGTGGCTAAAAATAATTGCAAGCGAAAATTATTACCGGGTTAAATTTTCGATAACGAACTTAATAGTTCGAAAGATAACGGTTTGTTATTGCGTGATGTTTTTGCGTGTTGAGCATCTCAGGCCGGCATGAATTCGATTTTTTCAATAAGGCACGCTCCGCCCGGAATGCTCAGAATCGGTAAAAAGTGAAAATCAGGTCAGAAGCGGCTGTAAAGGCGCAAAGCCCGGTGGTTGTTACGATTTCCAAGAGGAAATGGCGTGCGTTTATTTGCAATTGCAAATTATTATCATCGTTGATAGGTTGCGTGGGCTGGCCGTCGGGGGGCGCCGGTGCGGTTCGCAGTGATGCCTTTAGGCAATCCTTGGGGGAAATCCGCGAGGGCATTCAATGCCATGCGATGGCGTTAACATCTGAACATGAAGTTCTGAACATGAAGTTCTGGCAAAACAGGCTTGCAAAGCTGTTTGAAGATCATCGGCGACAGTTGGTTTCAATTGTCACGCGCCGGATCAGTGATCGCGAAACCGCGGTCGAACTGGTCCAGGATGTCTATGCCAGACTGATGAAGGCCGGTGACCGCAGCACCGAGGAAGAAAACACCAAAATCCTTTATGCGTCGGTGCGTAATGCGGTGATTGACTATCATCGCAGCAATGCCGGACGGGCCAATGTCATGAACGGGATTTTGCCCGTGCAGCTTTGGCAGAACGAATCATCATCGCCACAGGAACATGCTGAATCCCGTCAGGCGCTTGGCGCGCTGGATCAGGCATTGCTGGAACTGACCCCGAAAGCACGCGAGATGTTTCTTCTGCATCGTATCGAGGGCATTTCGAACGCCAAGCTTGCCAGGAAATACGGCATTTCGGTCAGTGCGGTGGAAAAACAGCTGGCACGCACCATGCGCCACTGTCAGGAACGATTGGCGGCCTATCGTGATCCCGAATGAAATGATCGGCCCCGGCCCTGAGGATGTTTCTTCCTCATTCGTTATTGTTTATAGAGATGACTTCACAACCGGGATGGCGTCATCCCCGCTGACCATGAGTGGACACCAGTAAAACCGATGCAAGGCCAACACATACCGACCGACGCACAGAAGGATGAGGCGGCACTCTGGCACGTGAAACGGGCTGGCGGATCCATGTCTGTCGCACAGGAAGGCGAATTTGACGCCTGGATCAATGCCGACCCGGGCAACCGGCTGGCATATGACCAGATGCGTGTGCTTTGGGCCCAGGTCGAAGAACCAGCACGTCGTATGTCCACCGCAATGACTGGCGAAAAAACCCGGTTTGACAAGGTCAGACAATGGTTTTCCCCCGGCCGGGCCTTTGCCGGGGTTGCCGGTGCGGTAGCGGTTGGCACATGTGTGTTTTTCTTCAATCCCGATATGGTCGAAAACATCCGGGCTGACATCGTGACTGAAAATGAAACGGTCACGGATGTTACACTGACTGACGGATCAATCGTCCATCTGGCCGCCAACAGCGCCATTGCGACCGACTTTACCGGCGGTCGACGGGATGTGGAACTTTTGCGCGGGCAGGCCTTTTTCGAGGTAACCCATCGCAATGGCGACCGGTTCCGGGTTCATGCCGGTCCGGCAATGATCGAGGTGGTCGGCACGCGCTTTAATGTCGATTACCTTAGCCGCAATACCGAAATCGCTGTCGAAGAAGGTGCTGTCCGGGTTTCTGGCAATGGCAACCCGCAAGGTGTCCTGTTGGGGGCAGGGGACCGGGTGGCGGTCAGCACAGCGGCATCGCTGGGTGACGTTGAAAAGACCGACCCGACAGCAATTCATGGCTGGATGCAGGGGCGGTTAAGTGTTCGCAATGTCACTGTCGGCGATCTTGTTGCGCGTCTGGACAATTTTGCGAGCGGTCGTCTTGTCGCACTTGGCGATGTTTCCGAACGAACCATTTCCGGCAGTTTCCCGACCACCGATGTGGTTGGATCGCTTGAAACTGTCGCGGCTGCTGTCGGTGCAAAAGTGATCAGAACGTCGCCCTGGTTAACCGTAATCTATTAGGATTTGATCTGAGATTGCGAAAAATTCGCAAAAAAGACGATCTTGATGTGAGGTGTTTTTCTTCCCGCACGTTTGTCCTTTCAGAAGCAGGGGGACCTGCCTGAATGAAAAGACGCATCATGGAGCGGGAAGTTGCATTCCAAACAGGCAATATCAAAAAAGAACGGCTTTATTTCGGGGTTGTTGGTGTCGTCATCGATTGCGATGTCGGGCTGTCTTATCACCACGATCGCAAGCGCCCAGGACCAATCAAACGATCTGGCCGGGCAGCAGGTCGAAATCGCCCAGGCACTTTACGACTTTGATCTGACGGTCAATTCGATTGCCGATGGCGTGGTCCGGATCGGGGACATATCGGGTTGGCGCATTGCCTATGCGGTTGATCTGCCCGATCTTGACGGTGCCCGCGAAATCCGCGGCACGATGTCGGTTCCAGCCGCAATTGAAATCCTGATCCGTGGAACGGGTCTTGCCTATCGCGATGCCGGCAATCAGTCACTGATCCTGGTGGCAACGGGTGCAGAAACCGGTGAAAACGGGTCAATCGCCCTGGACCCGGTGTATGTCGAGGCGATGAATGCGAACGCCGACCTTCCGGCTGCCTATGCCGGGGGGCAGGTTGCCTCGGGCGGGCGTCTGGGGATGCTTGGCAATACCGACATCATGGATGCCCCGGTCAGCATCACAAGCTACACCGCCGAACGTATTGCCGACCAGCAGGCCGAAACAATTGCCGATGTCTTGCAATATGATCCGTCCGTACGGTCGCCCAATGCCGAAACCGCCAATCTGGACACCTATCAGATCCGCGGGTTCGGGGTGAACCTGTTCAACACGGGGGAGGTATCCTTTAACGGTGCATACGGCGTTGCGCCGACCTATCGCGTGATGTCGGGTCTTGCCGAACGGATCGAGGTTGTCAAAGGTCCCAACGCACTTCTGAACGGCATGTCGCCGACCGGTGCGGTTGGTGGTGCCATCAATATCGTTCCCAAACGCGCCGGTGACGAGGACCTGAACCGGGTCAGTCTTGATTACGGACGGGGCGAACAGGGTGGTGGCAATGTCGATTTCAGCCGTCGCTACGGCGCGGAAGATGAATTCGGTGTGCGCTTTAACGGGGGCTATCACAACGGGGATACCTTCCTTGACCGTCAAACGCGTGAAACATCGCTGGGTGCGCTTGCCCTTGACTATAAGGGGGATCGGTTCCGGGCATCGGTCGATCTGATTGATCAGCGCGAAAACCTGAATGCACCGGCCCGCGAATTTCGCTTCAGTTCCGGTTTTGCCATTCCCGATGCACCGGACGGATCAACCAACCCGATCCAGGAATGGGAATGGTCCGATGCGGTTGACCGTTCCGGGATGATCCAGGCCGAATATGACCTGATCAAGGATGTTACCGTGTTTGGCAGTTTTGGTGGCGGGCGCACGGAACTTGATCGTCTGTTCGGAACGCCGACGGTTCAGAACGCGGCGGGTGATTATACCGATAGTGGCCTTTCCTATCGCCGGTTCCAGACCGATCGCTGGTCGGCAAGTGGCGGTGTTCGCACCGAATTTGAAACAGCCGAGATCAAGCACAAGGTAACCTTCGAAGCGACCCGTTACGAAGACGAACTGCGTCAGGGGATCAGCAATGCGGGATCAAACCCGTCGGCCAACATCTATACCACCCTTGCTGTGGCCCCGATTGCGGTCAGTGCCCCGACGAGCAAGCCGAAAACGTCTGAATCCCAACTGACCGGCTATGCGCTGGCCGATACATTGGGCTTCCTTGATGATCAGGTTCTGGTAACTGTCGGTGCGCGCCATCAAAGCATTTCTGTTGATAACTACAGCAGTGGTGCAGTCAGCAGCAGTTATAATGATGACGTGATTTCACCGATGGCCGGTGTTGTGTTCAAGCCGGTCGAAACGGTTTCGCTTTATGCCAACTATATCGAAGGCCTTAATCAGGGCGACATTGCCCCCAACACGGCGGCCAATGCCGGGGAGGCAATGGAGCCCTATGTCGCCAAACAGATCGAAGCCGGTGTAAAACTTGATTTCGGTACCATTGGCGGTTCCGTTGCGGCCTTCCAGATTACCCAGCCGGACGGTGAAACCGACGGGGCAACCAATATCTTCCGTGCTGATAATGAACAGCGCAACCGCGGGCTTGAACTTAACGTCTTCGGGCAGGTGACCAACGATGTTCGTCTGCTTGGCGGTGTGATGTTCCTTGATTCCGAAATCACCAAGGCGGTATCGGCAAGCAGCAAGGGCAAACGTCCGGTCGGCACACCGGAAATGCAGATCAACCTTGTTGGGGAATGGGACACACCGTTCGTTGATGGGCTGACGCTTAGTGGCACGGTGACCCATACTTCCAAACAATTTGTCGATACAGCCAATACCCAGACCATTCCAGATTGGACGACACTTGATATCGGGGCGCGTTACAAAACCGAACTGTATGGAACGCCGGTTACCGTGCGTGCCACCGTGCAGAACGTGACCGATGAAAAATACTGGTCGGGTGTCAACCAGTGGCGGTTTGTGTCACTTGGTGCACCGCGCACAGCCCTGTTGTCTGTGACTGCGGACTTCTGATGTGACAGCCCCGCGCTGGCAAATCCATCTGCTTTTTGTCACCCAGCTTGTTGCGATGGGGGCAATGGAAATGAGCGGGCCGTTCTGGCCCGTTCATTTGCGCATGTTGGTCCATTCTGATGATCTGTTCAGCTTTGCCAGTGTTGCGGTTTATGTCGGACCAATGGTCGGTATCATCCTGACCAGTACATTCTGGGGACGGATGGGCGACCGGTTCGGGCACAAATCCATGATGCTGCGCGCGCTTTTTGGGCTTGCGGCAACCCAGATGGCTTTGGCCTTTGCCGGGGATGTCTGGTCGATCCTGATCTTGCGGTTCTTACAAGGAGCGTGCGCGGGTTATATCGCGCCAGCACAGGCGTATGGCGTCAGTATCGAAAACCCGGCCAACAGAACAAAGCTTTTTGCCTATTTGCAGATATCAACCAATGTCGGGTCACTTGGCGGGGCCGTGGTCGGGGGCGTGATACTCGATCATGCCAGCTTTTTCTGGATCAACTTTACGGCGGGTCTTCTGTGTTTTGCCTGTCTGTTGCCGGTTGTGATTTTCCTGCCGTCGGTAAAGCACCGGCTGCCAGATACCCGGTTGTTTGATGCGGGGAATGCACGAAACCGGCAAGCCCGCCCTGCTGATGCATCCCGGATTGCCGTGGTTCTTCTGATATTGGGTGTGTTGCTTCTGGCCCGCATGGTGACCCAGTCGGGCTTTTCATTATTCGTGCTGGGCCGTTTCGAGGTTGAAAACTGGGTGGTCGGGGGCTGTTACGGGTTGCTTGCACTTGGCTTTGTTACCGCGGCATCGTTTTGGGCGCGCTATTTCGAAGCCCGAAGCCCCCGGGACATATTGAAACGCATGTGCCTGGTGATTGGTGGATGCGTCATCGTGACCCTGATTGCCGGGGCGACCGGGTCGATCTTTGTGTTTGCCGGAATGTATTTCGTCTGGGGCGGTTTGTTGGGTGCAACGACCCCGATTCTGACGGCGCTGATATCGCGTGTTGCCCCGGATCAGCAACAGGGGCGTGTTCTGGGACTGGCACAAAGTACGGCACAG
This sequence comes from Thalassospira sp. GO-4, assembly GCF_023588965.1. NCBI lineage: Bacteria > Pseudomonadati > Pseudomonadota > Alphaproteobacteria > Rhodospirillales > Thalassospiraceae > Thalassospira > Thalassospira sp. GO-4. The sequence continues at coordinate 1,559,157 of NZ_CP097807.1, read as the reverse complement.
ATGTCAGCGATTTGCGGCATTGCGCTTGGTGGCTGGTTCGCGCAGGTCGCGGGACTTTCAAACATCTATTTCCTTGTCGGCCTTGTCTATCTGGTCGGGTTGTTTGCATGCGCGTTTGGATATGTGCGCATGCGCCCGCGGACACGGCCTGTTCAACATTCAGGAGACTGAAATGAAGCTGAAAATGACGGTTCAGTGGTTCATTGGAATGATTGCAGCCATGAGCCTGTATCATTCGGCGATGGCCGAAACCATCACCGTAACCGATATTGCCGGGCGTCAGGTTGACGTTACCTTACCGGTCAAGCGTGCTGTTTTGGGCGAAGGACGTCAACTTTATATCATTGCCGCCCTGGACCGTGAAAACCCGGCCGAACATATTGTTGGCTGGCGCAAGGATTTGATCGAAGCCGATCCGGCAACCTATCAGGCCTATCTGGAAAAGTTTCCGGCATTTGGCAAAATTCCGGCCTTTGAAGGATTGGAACAAAGTCTGATTGATATTGAAACCACCATCGCCCAGAAGCCCGATATTGTCTTCCTTAATCTTGAAACCAAGCGCGCAGTCGAAGAAGCGGCCTATATCGAAAAACTTGGCGGATTGAATATTCCGGTGGTTTATGTCGATTTCCGCAATGATCCGGAAACCAATACCGAACCGTCGATCCGCCTGTTTGGCAAGCTGTTTGGCAAGGAAGATCGTGCCGAAGAATTTATCGATTTTCGTGCAGCTGAAATCGCCAAGATCACAGACCGGCTGGCAGCGGAAAACCCGCAACGTCCGAAAGTTTTCATCGACCGTGCTGCCGGGTTCTATGAGGATTGCTGCCACTCATTTGGCAACAGCAATTTCGGCGCGATGGTCGAGTTTGCCGGTGGTAATAACATCGCCAAGGACCTGATCCCCGGAACATTCGGTCAGATCAACGCCGAACAGGTGATTGTTTCAAGCCCGGATCATATCATCATCACCAGTGCAATGTGGGATGCCTATGTGCCGGGGGGGCGATGGGTCCCGGTCGGGCCGGGCGCGGATCGCGATGAAATTCGCCAGAAACTGAAATTCTATCCGACGCGGCCGGCCTATCTTGGCATTGCGGCACAGAAAACCGGGGCGTTTCATGCGGTCTGGCACCAGTTTTACAACAGCCCCTATCAGTTCGTTGCCATTCAGCAGATGGCAAAATGGTTCCATCCGGACCTGTTTGCCGATGTTGATCCGGATGAAACATTCCGAACCCTGCATGATCGCTTTTTGCCAATCGACTATCAGCCGGGATATTTCGGGTCGCTTTCGGAATAACGGATCGCGTGAAACTGTGACCGCGTTTCGCGGACAGTCGTGATGATAATCGGGGACGGGAACCGCAGAACGGTTTCCGTCCCCTTGTTTTTGCAAGACAGGTGGCGGCGCCAAGCCGGCCGGTGAAATTGATCGCAACCGGCTGGGGAGACGGCCAAATATCGCATTTTCTGCCAAAAGATTCGGTCAATGGTGGATCGGTTGCAATCTTCTGGCAAAGGGCGTGGTCATGGTTGTTTGCGATTGCCAAGGCAGAAATATCTCGCGAAGATGTGGCATTGATCCCGGAGCAGACTAGATGTGGGATATCCGATCGAGTTGCTCCCAATAAAGAATTCCGGAGGCACTATAATGATATCGCTTAAAGACCCGTCACTTTTCACCCAGCAGGCCTATGTCGGCGGGGAATGGGTCGATGCCCCAGACGGGAAAACCGAACAGGTCACCAACCCGGCCACCGGTGAAGTGCTTGGCACTGTGCCGGTCCTTGGCCGCGATGCGGTTGCCCATGCGGTGAATGTTGCCGAAAAGGCCCAGAAGCTTTGGAAAAAGCGCACGGCGAAGGAACGTTCGGCCATTCTGATGAAATGGTACGACCTGATGATGGAAAATCAGGATGATCTTGGTGCCATCATGACCGCCGAACAGGGCAAGCCGCTTGCCGAGGCCAAAGGCGAAATCGCCTATGCGTCAAGCTTCCTGCAATGGTTCGCCGAAGAAGGCAAACGTGTTTACGGTGACGTGATCCCGACCTTTGCCGAAGGCCGCCGTGTGATGGTTCTGAAAGAGCCGGTCGGCGTTTGTGCCGCGATCACGCCGTGGAACTTCCCGACGGCAATGATCACGCGCAAAGCGGGCCCGGCACTGGCGGTTGGCTGTGCCATGGTGGTCAAACCGGCAATGGAAACGCCTTATTCCGCACTGGCCATGGCGATCCTGGCCGAACGTGCCGGCCTTCCCAAAGGGCTGCTGTCGATTGTCACCGGTGAAGCGGTCGAAATCGGTGCGGAAATGACCGAAAACCCGAAAGTTCGCAAACTGACCTTTACCGGATCGACCCCGGTCGGTCGTTTGCTGATGCGTCAATGTGCCGATACGGTCAAGAAAATCAGCCTTGAACTTGGCGGCAATGCGCCATTCATCGTCTGTGAAGATGCCGATATCGATGCCGCCGTCGAAGGTGCGATTGCATCGAAATACCGCAATGCCGGTCAGACCTGTGTCTGTGCGAACCGTCTGTTTGTCCATGATGCGGTCTATGACGAATTTGCCGAAAAATATGCCGCCAAAGTCGCCGAAATGCCGGTCGGTAACGGTTTTGAGGACGGCGTGGTCATTGGTCCGCTGATCAATGAGAAGGCGGTGGCAAAGGTTGAAAACCAGGTTGCCGACGCTGTGTCCAAAGGTGGCCGCATCCTGACCGGTGGCAAACGCCATGAACTTGGCGGGTCGTTCTTCCAGCCGACGGTGATTGCCGATGCCAACCGTGACATGACGGTCTTCCGCGAGGAAACCTTTGGCCCAATGGCGCCCCTGATCCGTTTCCACAGCGATGATGAAGTTCTGGAAATGGCCAATGATTCCGAATTTGGCCTGGCGTCATATTTCTATTCGCGTGACATTTCGCGCATCTGGAAGCTGGCCGAAGGACTTGAAAGCGGTCTGGTCGGTGTGAATGTCGGCGTCATGGCGACCGAGGTTGCACCGTTTGGCGGTTTCAAACAGTCCGGTGTTGGCCGCGAGGGTTCGAAATATGGCGTCGAGGATTATCTCGAAGTCAAATATGTCTGCATTGGCGGGATCGACGACTGATCCCGGACAGGACAGCAAGCAAAAGGGCGCTGCACATCGCAGCGCCCTTTTCGTTTGTGATTGTGCTGGTCTGTTGCCCGGGATGATCAGGCCGAAAACAGATCTTTTCGTGCGCCCGATGTCTGGGGATCGTCTTCTTCGCCGGTGATGGATTGTGACGATCCGGCCGGCAGTTCCGATTGCAGTTCGGTAAAGACATCAAACATGCGCGGGTTAAAGGCGATCTGTGCCTGCATCCGGTCGCGGCGTTCGCTTTCGGATTCCTTGCCGTCATTTTTACCGAGTTCCGCATTGGCAAGTGTATTGCCATTAAGCTGCTGTTCGATGGCATCAGCGATGGTTTTTTCGACCGCCTGACGATCTTCGGCATCCATTTTGGCCAGTGCTTCTTCGTCCAGCCCCATGCTTTTAAGGATTTTGGCGCGCAATTCTTCGATTTTGCGTTCCTCGATTTCCTTTACATAGGTGGTGAAGCCGTGTTCGCGGATATAGGCCAGCTCGGTATTTTCTTCCTTGTCGTCATCAGGCAGCGGCTGACTGTTTGAGGCAATCGTCATACCCTGCGAAGCCGCACTTTTGGCGCTATAGGCGGTTTTGGTGACGCTCAGCAATGTGTCATACAATCCCATAAGAGCCCTCCATGGGAAAAAGATGCCGGTTGGAATTCATTCTTGCCGGATTTGTTGCAATTCGCGTGCCGCGCGAAAACCGGCCATTTTTGCCGCATGCAACGTGTGATAGGCTTTCGCCCAACAGGGCTTTGCCAGAAAATCGGTGAAAAATTTTCGAAAACGAATTGTTTTTTGGTGCGATTTTTTTCTAAATAGAGCGATAAAGCCAACCGCCCGGTCGCAAAGACGGGCAGAACGCATGGCATCATGCAGGGTCAGAGGGCAGGGAAACTGCCGGCTCGGGAGGAAAACACAAATGACCGATACGCGTTACATCCTTGCCATTGATCAGGGAACGACAAGTTCACGTGCGATTGTTTTTGATGAAAACGGCCGATCCGTTTCCGTCGCACAACAGGAATTCCCCCAACATTTCCCCAATAGCGGCTGGGTCGAACATGACCCCGAAGATTTGTGGAACACGGTTGTTGCCGTCTGCAAAGAGGCATTGGCGCGCGTTGATATCAAACAGGTCGCAGCGATTGGCATCACCAACCAGCGCGAAACCACCGTTGTCTGGGATCGCAAAACCGGCAAGGCGATTTACAATGCCATTGTCTGGCAAGATCGCCGCACCGCATCGCTGTGCCATGATTTGAAAAAACGTGATCCGGGGCTTGAGGATGCGGTCAATGCACGTTCGGGTCTTTTGATTGATCCGTATTTTTCGGCCACCAAGGTGGCCTGGATCCTTGATCATGTTTCAGGCGCACGCGCTCGGGCCGAGCAGGGTGATCTTGCGTTCGGCACGGTCGACAGTTTCCTTTTGTGGCGTTTGACCGGTGGTAAATCCCACGCGACCGATGCCACCAATGCCGCACGCACCAACCTGTTTAACATCCGCGAAAACGCTTGGGACGATACGCTTTGCCAAATCTTCCGGGTGCCGCAAACCATGCTGCCCGAAGTCAAGGATTGTGCGGCCGACTTTGGCGCAACCGATCCCGATCTGTTCGGGGCCGAAATCCCGGTTCTGGGCATGGCGGGCGATCAGCAGGCGGCGGCCTTTGGCCAATGCTGTTTTGAGCCGGGCGATATCAAAAGCACCTATGGCACCGGTTGCTTTGTGATCCTCAATACCGGGGAGGAGGCCGTAACATCACAGCACCGTCTTTTGACCACGGTCGGGTATCGCATCAATGGCAAGACAAGCTATGCCATCGAAGGGGCGATCTTTGTCGCCGGGGCGGCGGTGCAATGGTTGCGCGATGGTCTTGGCATCATCAAATCGGCGGCCGAAACCGAAGGATTGGCAAAATCCCTTGATGACAATCACGGGGTTTATCTTGTCCCGGCCTTTACCGGACTTGGCGCACCCTATTGGGACCCGGATGCGCGCGGCGCGATTTTTGGCCTGACGCGTGATACCGGCCCGCGTGAATTTGTCCGTGCCGCGCTTGAAAGTGTTTGTTATCAGACATTTGACCTGTTCGAAGCCATGGCCGCAGATGGTGTGTCGCCCAAGGCGGTGCGTGTTGATGGCGGCATGGTTGCCAATGACTGGCTGTGTCAGATGCTGTCGGACGTTTTGGGCATTTCGGTCGAACGGCCCGAAGTCACCGAAACCACGGCCCTTGGTGCGGCCTATCTTGCCGGTCTTCAGGCCGGGATTTACCGCGATCTAGATCATATTTCCGCCAACTGGCATCTGGATGCCAGTTTCGAGCCGAAGATCGAAACATCGCGCCGCGATGGTCTTTTGGCAGGGTGGAAGGATGCGGTTCGCCGCGTTCAAACCGATCCCGAGGCCTGACGCGCATAGCTGCATTGTCCGGCATTCGTGCCGTAACACTGGTAAGCATTTAAATTGCTTTGTACTATTTCAGGACGGTATCGCTGATGCCGTCCTTTCTTTTTGCGCGATTTATGGAATTTGGGGTCCGATATCGCGCCTTGTTTACAGGGATGCCGGGGGGAATATGCTTGATCTGATCGTTGGAAAAGTTGGTCCTGTCTTTTTGACGATCATGTGCGGCTTTGTGCTGACCCATATCAAGATCATCTCCCGCCAGGGTATTCCGTTCCTTGCCAAAATCGCGATGAATGCCTTTATCCCGGCCATGCTGTTCCAGACTTTGTCGCAATCCGACATCAGTGCGCATTTCGATTTGCGCCTGTGGGGCAGCTATTATTCCGGTGTGTTTTTGAACTTTGCGGTGGTGTTTGTCATTGCGCGTTTGTGGCTTAAGGCCAGAACCGATGAATCCGCTGTGACCGCGATGGGCGGGGTGTTTTCCAACATCGTTCTTCTGGGCATTCCGCTGGTGCAGGCCGTATACGGTGAAGAAGGTCTGGTGCCGGTATTGATCATTTTGTCGATCCATCCGCTCAGTCTTCTGGGGATGACGATCATGATCGTCGAAGGATCGCGCAGCGGCGGTGACGGGCACTGGTTGCCGAAAGTCCTGCGCAGCGTTTTGCGGGTTTTGAAAAACCCGATCATCATCGCGATTATTCTGGGTGTGCTGGCATCCCTGCTTAAGATCCGGATGCCCGAAATGATCGACGGCACCTTTGAGCGGTTCCGCACAGCCGGACCGACCATTGCGCTTTTGCTGGTCGGTGCGGGGCTTTACGGGCAGTCGGTGCGCGGCAATCTGAGTGCCAGCTTGCTCTGTACGGTGGCCAAGATGTTTGTTCAGCCGCTTCTGGTCTTTTCGGTCGGGCATTTCATCTTTGATCTGCCGCCCTTGCAACTGACCATCCTGACCCTTGTCGCCGCGTTGCCATCCGGGGCGAATGTGGCGATCATCGCCGGCAGTTATAATGTCTGTATCGACCGGTCGGCCACGACCATTCTGATTACCACTGTGATCAGCATGATCACCTTGCCGTTGATTGTGCTTTATGCCGGCGCCTTCTGATCAATAACAGGCGGCATTGATCACGAGTGCCATCAGTTTGATTTCATCTTCAAGGCCCGGCATCAGCCGATCCTGCCTGCCGGATGCGATGGCATCGACAAAGGTTTCAATAGCCGATCTGTGGCCTTTATCCTGGCCGAAATATGTGCGCATCACGGTGCGTCCATTGATCGAAAGTTTGCGCCAGTCCGTCAGTTGCGCATCAAATCCCGGTGCATCGATTTGAAGGATTTCCTTGGGTTCGCGACGGGTGCTGTGCTGATAGCTGATGTCACCTTGTGATCCGTCTTCGAACCGGATTGTCCAGATGCTGTCACCGGCGCTGCGATCAAGCCACTGGCAACGGATATCGCTGATTTCGGTCCGGTTCAGACTGGCGATCAGGTCAATGAAATGGGTGATCTCGCCAAGTGTACGCCCGCCCTGTTCCGGATTGTTCAGCCAGTGCCGATCGCCAAGCGGGGTGACGCGCACCCGGTATCGGAAATGCTTTGGCCCGTCGGGCAGGGCGTCTTTCAGTTTTGCGGTCATGCCGGCATAACGGCGATTATGCCCGATCATAAAAATCGCATCAGGCGCCATTGCCGACTGGCAATCGTGCAAAAGCGCAAGCCCGTCGCGGGTTATGGCAATCGGTTTTTCAAGCCAGACATGTTTTCCGGATTTCAGTGCGTCGGCGGCAAGGGCTGCGTGGCTGTCATGGCGGGTGGCGATCATGACACTGTTGATTGCGGGGTTTTCGAAAATCTCGTTGGCGGCTGTCAGCGCGCGGGCATTGCCAAACTTGCGCGCAACAGCCATCGCAGACAGCCCGTCACGGGAACAGCATGCGACAATATCGGCATTGCCACACTTCTTCAGATACGGGACCAACTGACTGCCAAGGTAATTTCCGGTGCCGATCAGACCAAGGGTCACGGGGCTTGCTTCGCGAATTGGTGGTTGTTGCTTGGAAGGTTGACGGGGCTTTGGGATTGAGTGCACCCGGGGATCGGTTGGCGGGGTTGGCGGGGTTGGCGGGATTTGTTCGGTCGGTTGCGATGCAATGTCATAACTTACCAGTGTCGCCAGTTGATCCTGCGAAGGACCTTTTGCGAAATGATCGGCGATATCGGCAAAGGCGATCTTGCTTGTGATCAGGGGGGATGGATCAAGTTTGCCATCCGCCATCAAATCAAGGGCGGCCTGCATATTGCGTTTGATTGTCCAGCGCACATAGCCCAGCGGATAGTCATGGCCCAGTTCTTCATAGGCGGGGTCATAGCGGCCCGGCCCGTATGAGCGGACCTGATGAATGCTGATTTCCTTGTCATAAAGGGTTTTGCGATGGGCACTGATATTGACATCGCCAAGGCAAATGATTGTGCCGCGATCCCGGCACATGCGTGCTGCCTGATCGATCAATGCATGCATGCCGCGCGCGGCAGCACAGATATAAACAGCATCAAAACTGTTGTCGGGGGCGTGGCGGCAATGATCCATACCGCCATGGGCACCGTTTTTCTGTGCAAGTTGCCGGCGCAACGGATTTGGTTCGATGATCGTGGTGCGCGCGCCGCTTGCACGGGCCGTTTGGACAAGCAACTGGCCGATCAGCCCCGCACCGATAATCGCGATCTTGTCGCCAATGGTTGTCTTCCCCTGTCGCAAGCCATGCAGTGCAAGGGCATAAAGGGTGGCAAAGGCCGCCTTGTGGTCCGGGACGCTATCAGGAACCGGGCAGGCCATATTGACCGGAACACGGTTCCATTGGGCATGGCTGGCATGGCCCATTCCGGCAATCGCCACCCGTTGGCCAAGATAAAAGCCGTCCGCCTTGGCGCCAATGCGTTCTATCCGCCCGATTGCCGAATATCCCAATGGCATCGGACGGCCAAGCTGATTGGTGACGCGCGAAGCGGTGGCCTTTGCACCGCTGGTTGCCAGTGATTTCAACGTCAGTGCAACAAGATCGGGGCGTTGCCATGCCTTTTGCCACAGCGATGCTGTTGCCTGACGCACCTGGGTGAATTCCGTGCCCGGGCTGATGACGCTAAAGCATGTTTGAACAAGGATGTCATGGTCACCCGGGATCGGAACCGGACAGTCGGCAAGGACGACTTTGCGCTCGCCAGGAAATCGCAACAGGGCTTTCATCTCTGCCATGATCATCCTTTTTCGATAACAGGTTGAATATCGCTGGGAAGATTAAACCACATGCGGGCCGGGTTGGTCGATCCGTGATTGACGCGGGCACGGTGCGGGTTTAGCAAGATGGCAGACTTCAATTTGGAACCGCTTATCATGCAACAATCTGTCCCGGCGCGGCATTGGCGCGACACTGTGCTCGGCCTTGCCGCTATCCTGTTTGGTCTTTCTGCACCGCTGTTTTTCTTTGGGCGGACGGCCTTGGGGATCGGGCTTGGACTGTCGCTGATTGCGGCACTTGCATCTGCTGATCATGGTGAAGCCTGGCGCAAAATGCGTGCTGATATTACGACGCCTATTGGCTTGCTTGTCTGCGCGGCACTGGCGGCCTTTTTCGTGTCTGCTGCTTGTTCGATCATGCCGGGAAAATCGCTTGAAACCTGGACCGGGCGTTTCGCAATGATGGCGGGTATCTGGTATCTGATGCGCCTGATCGAACCAAAAGCAAGGCTTGCGTGGGATGCATGTATATATGGTGCGGTTGCAGTTGTCGGTTACTGCATGTTTTCCATTCTTGTGTATCCGGAATTATTATCGCTCAAGGCGCTGCGTGAACCGGACTTTGCGTTCGACATCACCCGTCGCCTCAAACCGCTTGGCAGTTTCCTGATTTTCGGGGCGATGATGCTGGTCATTGATGCCATCGACCATAAGGGATTGCGTCGATATGTTTCGGTGCTGGCGGCAATCTGCATTCTTCCGATCCTTGAGGTGTCGCATGGTCGTGCCAATGTGGCAGCGATGATGGCTGCGGCCTGTGCGGTTGGTTTTTGTGCGGTGCTTCTGATCAAGTCCCGCGTCCTTAAAATCGGTGTGTTGGTCGGCGTGGCCGGTATTTGCGTCATTGCCCTGACATGGTTGAGCGGGGTGACAAGCAATTCAAGCAGCCTGATGGGCTTTGACACCTATCTGCCGACCTGGCTTGTTGATATTCACCGTCAGATGATCTGGAAATTTGCCTTTAGCCACGTCTTTGATCATCCCCTGATCGGCTATGGGATCAATGCATCGCCCTGGGTTCCTGGTGCCGATGAAATGGCGGGAACATCCAGTCAATCTGTGTTGCCCGGACATCCCCATAGCTGGTTCATGGAAATCTGGCTTGAAGTCGGGCTGGTGGGGCTTGCTGTCGTTGTGCCGCTGGTGCTGTTAATTGCAAAGACCGCGATCACGGATGTGTATTGCAACGGGCTAAGGGCGGCGGCTTTGCCGCTCATGATGCTGGCCGCATACTGGTTTGCCGGACTGTTCAATTACTCGTTCTGGACGTCATGGTGGTTCGGGGTCTTCCTGTTGTCATTGTCGTTGGCGCTGTTGCGCCGTGAAGCGCTACTTGCGACAAGAAACCCCAAGTCCCGCCGCAAAACCATGATTGTCTGTGCTGAAGACTGGTCTTTCGTCTCGCACCGGATCGGACTGGGGCGGGCGGCATTGGTGCGTGGTGACGAGGTTGTCGTTGCCTGCAATACCGGGGCCGCGACCGAGGCCCTGCGTGCCGAAGGTTTCCGCGTGGTCAATATTCCGATTGCGCGTGGCGGGCTAAGCCCGTTCAAGTCGCTTGAAACCGTTAAGGCATTGGCCTGTCTGATCCGTCGCGAAAACCCGGACGTGATCGTCAATGTTGCCATTCAATGTGTTGTTCTGTCGGTATTCGCCGGCATGCTGGTTGGTGCAAGGCGGTCGGTCAATATGGTAACCGGGCTTGGCTTTCTGTTCGTTTCGGGCGGGGCCAAGGCAAAGGTTGTCCGTACCATCGTCTCGATGATTTTGCGGGTTTATGCCCGCTTTGGTCCTGTTCATATAATCGTGCAAAATCAGGATGATCTTGCCCTGATGAAGGGGCTCGGTTTTAAGGAAAATCGTATCAGTCTGGTGCGGGGATCTGGTGTTGATATTTCGGCATATGCCCCTGCTGATAAGGCACCCGGTAATCCCAAAACGGCGATTTTTGTAGCCCGCATGTTGTGGTCAAAGGGGCTTGCAGAACTGATAGAAGCGGCCCGCATGCTTAAATCCCGCGGTCGTGATTATCGTATTCTTCTGGTTGGCGATGTTGATCCGGCCAATCCCGACAGTGCGAATGAGGCTGATCTTATCGGGTGGCAAAAAGACGGGCTTGTTGAATGGCTTGGTAAACGAAGCGATGTTGCGTCGCTTCTGCGCGATGCGGATCTGGCTGTTCTGCCGTCCTGGCGCGAAGGGTTGCCAAAGGCATTGCTCGAAGCAGCAGCTTGCGGGCTTGCGATGGTTGCAACCGATGTGCCCGGGTGTCGCGAAATTGTCCGCGATCAGGAAAACGGAATTCTGGTACCGCTACGTGATGCAAACGCATTGGCCAATGCCATCGAAACGCTGATGGAAGATGACGCAAAACGCGCAGAATTTGGCAAGGCCGCCAGAAAGCTGGTGGAGAATGAGCTGTGTGATGGCGTGATCATTGCCAAAACGCTTGCTGTCGTGACTGGCGAAACGATGCCGCCGCGGGTTCAGAAATTGCCATTCTTTGCCTGATATTATGCAGACATCACCACCAACCAAAGGGCCCGGTTTCGGGCCCTTTTCTTTTTGCGGAAGAAACCCGTTGCACCTGTGTTTTTAATTTTGTATACAATATACATGAATTGCATTTGGTCCCATGACCAAACCGTTTGAACATTCATGGCGGGGTAGGTGAATTATCCAGCCATATCAGGAGGTTACTTTCCCATGCAGGTAAACTGGACTGGCGTTTTCCCCGCCGTTGCAACCCAAATGAACGAAGATGGTTCTATCGATTTTGATATGACCGCAGAACAGATCGAAGCCCTGATCGAAGCCGGCGTTGACGGTCTGGTGATGCTGGGGTCGGTTGGTGAAAACACCGCCCTTGATCCCGAAGAAAAAGTCGCCGTTCTGAAGCTTGCTGTGGAAGTCACCAAGGGCCGCATTCCGGTTCTTTCCGGTGTTGCCGAAAGCTCAACCCGGGCGGCGATCCGCTATGTCCAGGAATGCGAAAAAATCGGTGCCGATGGGCTGATGCTGCTGCCGGGCATGGTTTACACCGCCGATCCGCGTGAAAATATCGAACATTTCCGCACGGTTGCCAATGCAACCAAGCTGCCGATCATGATCTATAACAACCCGGGTGCCTATCGCATCGACATCAAGCCCGAAGAATTCAATCAGCTTGCCGATGTCAAAAACCTGGTCGCGATCAAGGAAAGCTCGGGCGACCCGCGTCGTATCACCGACATCTATAATGCCTGTGGTGATCGTTTCGTTCTGTTCTGTGGCATGGATGACCTTGTCATGGAAACCCAGGTCCTTGGTGCGGTTGGCTGGATTTCCGGTTTCACCGATGCCTTCCCGAAAGAATCGGTCGCACTGTGGAAGCTGTTGTCTGAGGGAAAATACAAGGAAGCTCTTGAAATCTATCGCTGGTTCACCCCGGTCCTGCACATGGATGTTCATGCCAAACTGGTTCAGTACATCAAGCTGGCACAGGAAATGACCGGCGTTGGCAAACCGCATGTGCGTGCTCCGCGTCTGCCGCTGGTGGGGGAAGAGCTCGAAACCATCAAGGCAACCATTCAAAAAGCCATCGACACGCGCCCGTCGCTCTAAGGGCTTCGTTCCTGGTCCTTTGTAACGACCGCAATCACACCTCTCGCACCCGAAAACCGTGATTGCATTCAGGGTCGGTTTGATGAAACAGTAAGCTCCCCCGTGGCTCTTCATGGGGGAGTTTCCTGCCATCTGGCGACCATTTCACGACAAGAAACCAAACGCGCACCACATCAGGCGAGGCCCCGAAATGACCAATACCAAACCCGATACCAACACTCCGGCAAGTGATGGCAAAAAGGCCGTCGTCATTGGTGCTGGCATTGTCGGGGTGAATGTCGGTCTGGCTCTTTTGAAAAAGGGCTATGACGTTACCATTCTTGATCGCGGGGAGCCGGGCAGGGGGACTTCCTTTGGCAATGCCGGCGGGATTGCGGTTTCCGAATGCGCACCGATTGCGATGCCCGGAACGCTGCTGAATGTGCCGGGCTGGTTGATGGATCCCTATGGTCCGCTTTCAATCCGCTGGACCTACTTGCCCAAAATGATGCCCTGGCTGTTGCGCTTCATTGCCGCAAGCTCCAAAAGCCGGGTTGAACAGATCAGTACCGAACTGGCCGCGATCCTTAATCGCGTCTGGGAGGATTACGAGCCGGTAATTGCCGAGGCGGGGCTTAATGACGCAGTCTTTAAAAAGGAAGGCGCGCTTGGTGTCTATCGCTCGGAAAAGACCCGGCGTGATGCCGAATACGGCATTGATTTGCGTCGGCGCAAGGGGATCAAAATCCGCGATATCACACGTGACGAGATCATGGATCTTGAACCGGATCTGGCACCGATCTTCCCGTGTGGCGTAATCGAAGAAGACTGGGGCCGTGTGCTTGATCCCTTCAAAATCGTGACCGGTCTGTATAAACATTTCATCGAGCGCGGCGGCAAATTCCAGACCGCAGATGTCACCGATTTCGTCTATCGCGACGGGCAGCCACGTGCGGCCATGACCACATCTGGCGATCAGATCACCTTTGATACGCTGGTGGTTGCCTGCGGTGCGTGGTCGAAAACGCTGGCCAAACGTCTGGGCTCGCCCGTGCCGCTTGACACAGAACGCGGCTATAACACCACCGTTCCCTATCATGATGTCAAACTGTCGCGCACCATCATCAGTGCTGATGACAGCATCATCCTGACACCGATGGAAATGGGCATTCGCGTTGGCGGTGCGGTTGAACTTGGCGGGCTGATTGCCCCGCCCAACTATGACCGTGCCAAGGCCCTGTTTGCCAAGGGCAAGGAAGTCCTGCCGAAACTCAATGCCGAAGGCGGCACCGAATGGATGGGCTTCCGGCCGTCGATGCCCGATTCAAAACCGGTCGTTTCCAAAAGCCCGAAACACCGCAATGTCTTCTTCTCGTTCGGTCATGGTCATCTTGGCCTGACCATGGGGGCGACCACCGGTCGTTTGATTTCCGATCTTGTCACCGGATCGCAAACGCCGATCGACATGACGCCCTATCGTATCAATCGCTTCTGAGTGCAGGCCCCATAATGGCGAAAAACAGCTTCTTTTGCATAGACGGTCATACCTGTGGCAATCCGGTTCGTCTGGTTGCAGGCGGTGGACCAAAACTTGAAGGTGCCAACATGCTCGAAAAGCGTGCGCACTTTCTGGCTGAATATGACTGGATCCGCACCGGTCTGATGTTTGAGCCGCGCGGCCATGACATCATGTCGGGCTCGATCCTCTATGATCCGACTTCTGATGATTATGATGTTGCGGTGCTGTTTATCGAAACATCGGGATGTCTTCCGATGTGTGGTCACGGCACCATCGGGACTGTGACCATGGCGATCGAGGAAGGTCTGGTCAAACCGAAAACCCCGGGGCGTCTGCGTCTTGAAACGCCGGCCGGTCTGGTGATTGCCGAATATAAGGAGGTCGGCGATTATGTTGAATCAGTCAAGCTGACCAATGTGCCATCCTTCCTTTATAAAACCGATATCGAGGTCGATTGCCCTGATCTTGGTCCGATCAAGGTCGATGTTGCCTATGGCGGCAATTTCTATGCGATTGTCGAACCCCAGGAAAACTTCCGCGATATGGCCGATTTCACGGTGGGGGATCTGCAACGCATCAGCCCGGAATTGCGCCGTCGCCTGAATGCGGAAAACACCTTCGTTCATCCGCTCCATCCTGATATCAAGGGGCTTTCCCATATTCAGTGGATCGGCAAACCGACCCAGTCTGATAGCACCCATCGCAATGCGGTGTTTTATGGCGAGAAGGGTATTGACCGTTCACCTTGCGGCACCGGCTCCTCGGCCCGTCTGGCGCAGCTGGTCGCCAAGGGGCAGTGGGATCCGGCCGACGAGCTGGTGCATGAAAGCATCATCGGCTCACAATTCCGCGTTTCCGTGGTCGAGAAAACCAAAGTCGGCGAATTTGATGCGGTGGTCCCGGGCATCGAAGGCTGGGCGCGCAAGCATGGCTATAACACCATCTTTATTGATGACCGCGATCCCTATGCGCATGGTTTCATTGTGAAATAACCGGGGCACGATGGCGTTTGCGAGAAAGGGGGCTTTATGCCCCCTTTGTTGTATTTCGCCCGATCATGGGAAATTATACAGTATGCAATTATATTGCGACTTGCATGGGCCAGCGTTATGACTATTACCAGACGGGCTTGGCCCGTCTGGGCGGCACATCGACCCGCACGCCATGATTTCGGGTAACAGATTATAAAGAGCTGAAATGACCGCATCACCGCGATTTACCCGCCGTACCATCACCGATCAGGTGACCGAAGACCTTCGGGCACGTATCCTTTCGGGCGATTTCCCCGCAGGTTTCCAGTTGCGACAGGATGCCATTGCCGGTGAATATAACGTATCGCGTATTCCGGTCCGCGAAGCTTTGCAGCGCCTTGATGCCGAAGGGTTGGTAACGTTTCAGCCGCACAAGGGCGCAATTGTTTCCCAGCTTTCGCTTGATGAAATCGAAGAACTGTTCGAAGTCCGCAAGCTCCTTGAATGTGAATTGCTCCGTCATGCGGTGCCGCGCCTGACTCCGGCCGATCTTAAATCGGTCGAAGACATCCTGCTGGTCTATGATGAAGCTTTCCGGTCGGGGGATGTTGCTAAATGGGGCGAGCTTAACCGTGAATTCCATGACCGGCTTTACCGGGCATCGAACCGTCCCAAGACGCTCGAAATCATTCGCATGATCGGCAACAACACCGTGCGCTTTACCCAGGCGCAGCTCGCCTTGTCCGGTGCAACCGATCGGGCCGAACGCGAACATCATCAGATATTCGAAGCCTGCAAGGCCGGCAATACCGACGAAGCGGTCGAATTGCTTGCCGATCACATTCAAAGTTCGGCCGACAGCCTGATGGAATGCCTGCGCAAGGCCCGTGAATAGGCGATCATCGCACAGATTTCGCCAAGATAGAGTCAGATAACTAAAAAGGGATGCCAGATGCGGCATCCCTTTTTTGCTGTGATGGGCTCTGCGGCCTAGATGGGCTCAAGGACCTATCGGACAATAAAGCCGCGCCCGACATCATCACCATCCTCATACCAGAAACTGGCCTTGCCGCTGTAATGGGCCTGGCCGCTGACCGATGCGATGATGGCGGCGTGCGGACCGCAATTGGTAACATCGGCGACCGATCCTTCAAAACCTGATCCGATCACACTTTCAAATGGCCGCGGTTGACCGGGTTTGATCAGGCCCTTGGCATGCTGGATGGCAAGACGCGCACTCACACCTGATCCGGTCGGGCTGCGATCGACCTGGTTTTTGGCAAACACACATATATTACGTGTTGGTTGGGGGCTGAACGCATCGCGCCCGTCGGTCAGGATCGCGCCATACAGAAATGCCAGATCATCATGATCGGGATGGGAAAGCGTGATGCTGTCATTCACCGCCCGATAAATCTGTTCTGAAAGGGCGGTCAGACGGCCAACATTGTCAGGCGTAATCGCCATGCCAAACTGCCCGGCATCAAGGATCGCATAAAACGCACCGCCATATCCGATATCGGTTTTAAATGCCCGGCCATCGGGCAGGCAAAGCGCAAGATCACTGGCAAACATGAAGGATGGTACGGATGAAAAACGTACCTTGCCGGTTTTGCCATTGGTAACCTCGACCTCGGCGCGGACCAATCCGCACGGGCATTCGATATTGACCGGGGTGACGGGTTCGACGGCTTTGACCAGGCCGCAATCAATCGCGTAACGACCAAGTGCCAGAATCGCATGGCCAC
>NZ_CP097807.1:1210000-1535000 GCF_023588965.1 Thalassospira sp. GO-4 | reverse complement strand
GTAGCTGTTTCCCACGTCATGGCGATGCACAAAGGCGCAATTGGTCGTGGTGATTACGAAATTGGTGAGGCAGCTTTGTATGCCTTAGTGCAAATCAATGATGCATACATCTTGGCGAAAGGGAGATCTTTCTTCTCCCCAAACATCTTCCTGAACACATCTCTTGAAGTCGACCCTTTTATTAACTTTTCACTCGAGCACCTCCGGCGAGCCTTTACGCATGCTAAAGCATTGCAAGACGAAGTATATGTGTCTCAGTTGCTGCGTAGCTTTTCGATGCTCTCAGACGTATACAGAAGAATTGCTTACTGTGGTCGAGATACGACAAAATATCATTCGCACTTAGCAAAAGGGTACTTAATTCGTTCTCTTGACGTAATTATCCCACTTGAGATGACAGATGTATTGATGGAAGGGGTTCGGTTACTCAAGGATGACGCGATTGCGTGTATACAAACTGATGACTGGCCTGCAGCTTCTGCAAACTATGATTCGATATTGAAGGTTGCAGTTGCAGGCCTAGTTAACAAAACACTTCAACCTGTATGCAGCGTTTGTGTTCAAGCTTACTCTGACATCATTTTTGAATTGTTGATCTCAAGAAATGTTGATGTTGGGTGGGCAACAAAACAAGTAAATTCAAAACTGGAGGGCATTGGGAAACTACTTCTTCCAAAATCGGATACCCCCTTGTTTGGCGACCATGAGATGATTCTAGGTCAGTACTTTTCAGCATCCGAGTATCGAGGGTTTTGCTCCAAGGTCAGGGATCTCGTAAATGAGGTGATTGAACAGGGTCAAGAAAACGAACATGCAGCGATTATCGTAAGAAACTTACGGGAGTGGAGTGAATGTATTCCTTCAAGTCATCGGAGCATATTTTTACTGGCATATACGAAGCACTCATCCATCACGCATCATCTGTTGCATTGGGTTGCTCACATCGTTGAAGTACTTATGGCTGTAGCATGGGCTCCTGTAGTTGTCGATAGAGATAGAGAAAATCTGTTCACGAACTCGGCTGAGATTCTTGAAATAATCAATATCCTTCCGGAAACAGAGGAGCAGTCCCAGTTCTTGAGTGTTTTTCAATGGGAAGAGGAGTTGTTTAACATTGCGGTAAGTGCAAGAAGTCGAGATTGTGAAGTTGTTATGATTCGAGCACGTGCTTTACTAGTTCAGTGGGCATTCTCAGTCGGCAGATTTCGATCAGGATATTGGCACTTTGAGAGAGCGTTACTGGGAATTGCATGGCTCTCAGCTGTCGATTGCAAGGAAAGCTGCGAAGAGAGTTTTAGTTTGTTGCGAAGCCTAATAGCGAAGCAGGTTAAGCTTGAAGTTGCACCATCCCAAGAGTTGTTAGATGCAATGGCGGACAGGCTTCGAGAACGCGCTGAGAGTATCCCAAGCTATGACTATAGTTCTTCATCGATTGAGCATGCATTCCGCTCGCTAGAAACTGAAACGGCGCGGAAGATGTTGTTCTTCATTGCAGACAGTATTCAAGTTGAACCCCATGTTTGAATACATAAATTAACAAAAACACCCCCGACCTCACGACCGGGGGTGTTCTCACATCAGAGCCAAAAAGCTCCAATCCAAATCAAACTAGCGTCTGAGCGCCTTACGCCAGATCAAACCGATCCGCATTCATCACCTTGGTCCAGGCTGCCACGAAGTCTTTAACGAACTTCTCCTGGTTGTCGTCCTGGGCGTACAGTTCGGCATAGGCGCGCAGGATCGAGTTTGAACCAAACACCAGATCAACGCGGGTGGCGGTGAATTTGGTGTCGCCGGTTTTGCGATCGACGATGTTATAGAGGTTCTTGCCTGCCGGCTTCCAGCTGTTGCCCATATCCGTCAGATTGACGAAGAAGTCGTTGGTCAGAACACCTTCGCGGTCGGTAAACACGCCGTGTTTGGTACCGCCATAGTTGGTGCCAAGAACACGCATACCACCGAGCAGAACCGTCATTTCATGGGCGGTCAGGCCAAGAAGCTGTGCGCGGTCAAGCAGCATTTCCTCGGGCTGAACAACATAGTCCTTTTTCGCCCAGTTGCGGAAACCGTCGGCCAGCGGTTCGAGCGGCTCGAAGCTTTCGGCATCGGTCATCTCGTCGGTGGCGTCACCACGACCCGGTGCGAACGGAACGGTGATGTTGAAGCCGGCATCCTTGACGGCCTTTTCAACCGCAGCCGTACCACCCAGAACGATGAGATCAGCAATCGAGACTTTCTTGGCAAGGCCGGCCTGAATGCCTTCGAGGGTGCTAAGAACCTTGGCAAGGCGGGCCGGTTCGTTGCCTTCCCAATCCTTCTGCGGGGCCAGACGGATGCGTGCACCATTGGCACCACCACGCTTGTCCGAACCACGGAAGGTACGGGCAGAATCCCAGGCGGTGTTGATCAGCTCGGCCGAGGTGAGGCCCGATGCCAGCAATTTGGCCTTGAGATCGGCGATTTCGGCGTCCGAGAGGGTGTAGTCAACAGACGGGATCGGGTCCTGCCAGATCAGGTCTTCAGCCGGAACGTCCGGGCCGAGATAGCAGGCTTTCGGGCCAAGATCACGGTGGGTCAGCTTGAACCATGCACGGGCAAAGCAATCGGAGAAATATTCGAAATCGTTGTCGAATTTCTCGATGATTGCACGATAGGTCGGGTCCATTTTCATGGCCATATCGGCATCGGTCATGATCGGCATGCAACGGATTGACGGATCTTCGACGTCAACAGGCATGTCTTCTTCCTTGATATTGATCGGTTCCCACTGATGGGCACCGGCCGGGCTTTTCTTGAGTTCCCACTCATAGCCCAGAAGAAGCTTGCAATAACCGTTATCCCATTTGGTCGGATGGGTGGTCCAGGCACCTTCGATGCCCGAGGTCACACTGTCACGGCCGATGCCGCGCGTGGTGTGGTTGTTCCAGCCAAGACCCTGTTCGGTGATGTCAGCCCCTTCGGGAGCTTCGCCCAGAAGGGCGGCATCGCCATTGCCGTGCGTTTTACCGACGGTATGACCCCCGACCGTCAGGGCGGCGGTTTCTTCGTCATTCATTGCCATACGGGCAAAGGTTTCGCGCACCTGGGCGGCGGTCTTGATCGGGTCAGGCTGCCCGTTGACACCTTCCGGGTTCACATAGATCAGGCCCATCTGCACGGCGGCAAGCGGGTTTTCCATGGTTTCGGGTTTGGTGACATCGTCATAACGGGAATCAGACGGTGCCAGCCATTCCTTTTCCGCACCCCAGTACACGTCTTTTTCCGGATGCCAGATATCTTCACGACCACCGGCAAAACCAAAGACTTTGAGGCCCATCGATTCATAAGCCATGGTGCCGGCCAGAATGATCAGGTCAGCCCAGGAAATCTTGTTGCCATATTTCTTTTTGATCGGCCACAGAAGACGGCGTGCCTTGTCAAGGTTGGCGTTATCAGGCCAGGAGTTGAGCGGGGCAAAGCGGATATTGCCCGTGCCGCCGCCGCCACGGCCATCGGCCAGACGGTAGGAACCGGCAGAGTGCCAGGCCAGACGGATCATCAGACCACCATAATGCCCCCAGTCCGCCGGCCACCAGTCCTGGCTGTCGGTCATGAGGTTTTTCAGGTCGGTTTTGACAGCGTTGAGATCAAGTTTCTTGAACTCTTCTGCATAGTTGAAGTCCTTGCCATAGGGCGTGGATTTGGTGTCGTGCTGATGCAGGATGTCAAGATTAAGGGTTTTGGGCCACCAGTCGGTGTTGGTGGTGCCGGTCTCGGTCATGCTGCCGTGCATTACCGGACATTTCCCTGCGGTATGTTTTCCGTCCATTTTTCTCTCTCCGTAGTGGCTGAGATGTTTTTAAAACAGCTCCTTGACCCGTTTCGTTTTGCGCCAAAGACGACCGGGGCAAAACAGCAAGTCCCGATCTGCTGTTTCATGTCGCCTTATGGTTGGGTTCCCTGAGATGTGATTTAAACAAAACCAGTATGAGTGCGCCAGTATTTCTACGTGAAGCTTTCATGTTGCAGATAATGTTCAACTCAGAGATCGCAACGAACGTGGTCACAAATTCCGAAACCATGGGTTTTCCCATCGCTTTGAAGAGCCTAACAATTTGATGCGTAATAGGTGAAATAGTTATTTTATGTATCTTTGATAGCTTTTTTCGATTTCTTCGGGTGGCGGGGCCAAACCGGCGACCCAGGCTGTGACAGGCCGTGACAGGCCGTGACATTCGGCCAAAAGCGGTTAGACTGGGCTAAGTCATTTGCCTGAAGGGCTTTTTTCAGATGCCCGGTTCAGGCACACATCACCGATCGTTCAGAATGGATAGCGCGTATATGTCTCATTCCTCAAAAGGGGCCATTTACATGGCCGCGACGGCCAATCTGCTGATTGCTGTGGCCAAGTTTGCCGGGGCGGCGATTACCGGTTCTGCGGCGATGATGTCCGAAGGCATCCATTCGCTGGTCGATACGGGCAATCAGGGGCTTTTGCTTTTGGGGTTGAAGCTTTCGACCCAGGAGCCTGATGAACGTCATCCGATGGGCTATGGCAAGGAGACCTATTTCTGGTCGTTTCTGGTTGCGGTGATGATTTTCGGATTGGGGGCCGGTGTTTCGATCTGGGAAGGGGTGGACAAGATCCTTCATCCCCATGCGCTTGATATCCATGTGGTGGCATCGTTTGGCGGGTTTGATATCCGGACATATCACGTCGTGTTCACGATCCTGATCATTGCCATGGTACTGGAAGGGGCAGCGTTTCGCACAGCCTATCGGGCGTTTCGGGCCCAGAACCCCGACAAGACAATCATCAAGGCCGTGCATAGCAGCAAGGACCCGACGGTGTTTGTCATCCTGTTTGAGGATTCAGCGGCCTTGCTTGGTTTGCTGGTGGCGTTTGTCGGGATTGCGGCGGCCTATTTGCTTGATATGCCGGTGCTTGACGGGCTGGCATCGGTGATGATCGGTCTTATTCTGGCGGTCACGGCCTTTTTCCTGGCGGTTGAGTGCAAGGGGCTTCTGATCGGGGAAAGTGCCAATGCGCAAAGCCGCGAAAAGATCGCGCGGATGGTTGCGGGCATTCCGGGCGTTTTGGGGGTGAATGAAATCATCACACTGCATCACGGACCGCAAAGCGTGATTGTCTGTGTCAGTGTCGATTTTGATGACAAGATCGGATCGCCACAGGTCGAAGCAGCCGTGTCGCGCCTTGAGATCGATATCCGTGCTGCCATCCCCGAAGTATCCAAGGTGTTTATCGAGGCCCAAAACTGGAAATCGCATCAAAGCCTGCTTGATCCCGACGTGCCGGCCCCGCAGGTCTGATACCGGGGTGGTCGCCGCGGCGTGGTGCATTTGAGGGTGCTGGCGGTGATTTCCTGCGCGATGGATTGACCATTCATCCGCCCAATAGTATGAGGAATGCAAACAGGCGGCATTGATCCCGGTTCGGGTCCCCTTGCCGACAAGCATAGAAGGGCAGGGCGTTGACGGCTTCATCACATCATTCGGGCATCCCGGCCCAGGCACCAAGCTGGATCGCGGTTGACTGGGGCACATCGAATTTGCGCGTCTGGGCAATGGATGGTAGCGCTAACATCCTGGCGATGGCGGAAAGCCCGCTTGGCATGAATGCGATTGCCGGGGACGATAAGCTGAGCTTCGAAGGGGTTCTGATCGGGCTGATTGACCGCTGGCTTGATCCGGCGATGCGCAATGTGCCGGTGGTGATTTGCGGTATGGCCGGGGCGCGGCAGGGATGGCTTGAAGCCCCGTATTGCGAGGTGCCGGTTGCACTGCGCGATCTGGCATCCGGGGCGGTCAGCCCGACGGTTGTCGACCCAAGGGTGGCGGTTTCGATCCTGCCCGGATTGTGTCAGCGTCCCAAAGGCGTTGGCGAAATATCGGGCGATGCCGATGTCATGCGCGGCGAGGAAACCCAGCTTGTCGGCTTTATGAACCAAAACCCGGATTTTGCCGGTTGGGTGTGCCTGCCCGGAACCCATTCGAAATGGGCGCGGGTTGCGGACGGAAAAATCACTGCCTTTCGGACCTATATGAGTGGCGAGGTCTTTGCGCTTTTGTCCCGCCAATCAATCCTGCGCCATTCGGTTGGTGATGATTGGGATGATGCGGCCTTTGCCGGGGCGGTGCGGGCGGCAAAAACGCAGCCCGGCAGCTTTTTGCATCAGCTTTTTACCGTGCGTGCCGCGGGCCTTGTTGCCTTGAACAGCGCAGACGTGCCGTCCGGGGTGGCGGTTTTGTCGGGCAGTGTGATCGGTCTGGAAATTGCCGATATTCTGGACCGGTTGCAAGATGGTGAAACCATTGCACTGGTCGGTGCAGGCAAGCTTGCATCCCTTTATCAGGCAGCACTGGCCGTGCATGGCCAAACTGCGCTGGCGATGGATGGCGGTGCCATCACCCTTGCCGGATTAAGCCAGGCCTATCAGACCTTATCGCACGCATCACAAAGGATTTAAGACCATGGCACCATATGTTGCAGAACAGATTACCGATGCGCGCAGCGGCGAAAAACACCGCCGGCTGATTGCGATCCTGCGCGGGGTTCAACCCCATGAGGCGGCCGATATGGCGCGCGCGCTGGTCGATGCCGGCATCAGCATGATTGAAGTGCCGCTTAATTCGCCAGAACCCCTTAAAAGCATCAGCGCGATGAAGGAAACGGTCGGGGATGCGGCGATGATCGGGGCAGGGACCGTTTTGACGCCCGATGACGTGGCCAATGTCAAAAAGGCTTCGGGTGAATTTATCGTTTCGCCCAATTGCGATATCGAGGTGATCGCCAAAACCAAAGAACTTGGCATGGGGTCCTGGCCCGGTGTGCTGACGCCAAGTGAATGCTTTGCCGCCATCAAGGCCGGGGCAGACGGGCTTAAAATCTTTCCGGCCAGCATCATTGGTGCTGATGGCATCAAGGCCATGCGCGCGGTTCTTCCGGCACAGATGCCGGTTTATGCGGTCGGGGGCGTCGGGCCGGATGATTTTGCAACCTATGCCAAGGCCGGGTGTGACGGGTTTGGTCTGGGGTCTGGGATTTACAAACCCGGCATGTCGGTGGCCGATGTTTCAAAGGCGGCGGTTGCCTATGTCGCGGCACATGACGCGGTGTTCGGGGCGTGATCAACCGGTGATTTTGCAGATGCCGGTGATCTGGATTAATCGTTCCAGATCGTGGAACGGTGTTTGACCAGACGGCCATGCCCGGTCTAAATTCCTGCCATTAGACGAACTCCAAGATGGGAGGATCCATTGGATCTGGGAATTAAAGGCCGCAAGGCTATTGTATGTGCCTCGTCCAAGGGGCTTGGCCGTGGTTGCGCCATCAAACTGGCAGAAGCCGGTGTTGATCTGACGCTTAATGCACGTTCCGAAGGGCCGCTGAATGAAACGGCGGAATATATCCGTGATACATATGGCGTGAATGTCACGACGGTTGCCTGTGACATCACGACCGAGGAAGGCCGCAACAAGGTCCTTGCCGCCCAGGGTGCGCCCGACATTCTGGTCAATAATGCCGGTGGTCCGCCCCCGGGCATCTGGTCCGATTGGGGACAGGCCGAATGGGAAGCCGCGGTTCAGTCAAACATGCTGACCCCGATCCTGCTTGCGACCGCGGTTCTGCCGGGCATGATTTCGCGCAAATGGGGCCGTATCGTCAATATCACGTCGGGTTCGGTCAAATCGCCGATCCCCCATCTTGGTCTTTCGAACGGGGCGCGTGCCGGTCTGACCGGTTTTGTTGCCGGAACGTCGCGTCAGGTCGCCAAGGATGGCGTGATCATGAACAACCTGCTTCCGGGGCAGCATGACACCGACCGCATCAACGCCCTGATGACCAACAAGTCAAAGGCCGAAGGCATCAGCCTTGATGAAGCGCGCACCAAAACCCAGGCAGGTCTTCCGACCGGTCGTTTTGGTGATCCGCTTGATTTCGGTGCGACCTGTGCCTTCATGTGCAGCGAGCATGCGAAATTCATGGTCGGCCAGAATATTCTGCTCGATGGTGGCGCGTTTAACTCCACCCTTTAATTTGCCCCATATGGGCTGCAAATGGTCGCTTTCTGTGCTTCCGGTGCTCATGTACTTTGGTACGCTGCGCGCCGGTTCTCGAAAGCGGCCATTTTCGTCATGCGAGGCCGCGAACCTCAACACACCTGATGTAACACTGTATTGAAACAGCTTCGGAAATGGCGTCATTCACCTTTGTGTATGTACTGCGTGAATTGGGGTTTGATCCGGCGGCAAATGTCCGGGTCAAGCTGCCCAGGACTTATGTCGGCTGGTCAACCGATGTTGAGGCGCGGCTGGTGACGCATAATAGCGGCAAAGGGGCCAAGACCACGCGCGGGCGGCAGTGGGAACTGGTTTATGTTGAACGGTTCCGCACCTTCGGTCAGGCCATGAGCCGGGAATGGCACCTTAAGCGGGACCGCAAATTGCGCAAGATGCTGGCGGGTGGATAGCGCGGTCTATCGGGCTTGACCCGGCTGTTGTGCGGCGGAAACTTTGATGTCGGGCAAGGGAACGGATGCCAAGCAATGCAATTGCTGCAAGGCGCCCGGCCAAAACAGGGCTTGCATCATTGCGCCAAGTAACAGATATGTCCTTGCAATCAATCCATTGAAACCGGGGTAACACCAGATATGGCATTCGTTCGCAAAAACCCGCTGAAACTCAACAAGTTGCAGCTTCGCACCCTTGTCCTGGCACAGGTCATCGCCAAAGACCCGAATTCGGGCAAGATCGACGAAGCCAGCGGTGAGGCAACCCTTCTGCGTGTGCCCCATGCCCATGGTGACCATGTGCATGTCGGCAAATTCACCGTTGCGGCCCGTGACGCCAGCGGCTTTGAAAACCCGGCAGTCTGGGTTGCGCTGACCCGCAAGGGACTGGTCAAGGAAGGCTATCCGGGCAGCATCGTTCTGACCAAGGAAGGTATGGAATACGATACCGGTCTTGGCGACCACTTCCTTGAAGAAAGCGATCACTAGGATTTCGAGAATTCATCCCCCGATGCCGACAAGAAAAAGCCCTGCACAAGCAGGGCTTTTGTTTTTTAGTGCGGCGATACGGGGCTATTTCACGCGGATGAATTTGCCGTTCTGAATTGTCACGAAATAGACGTCGCGATTGCCATCCCCATACTGATCGAATTTCAGTTCCTGATGCAGACCCATCTGCGGGGGCAGATCGGTCATCGCATTGGCCAGCTTCTGATCGGGGTGTTTGGTCTTGAGCGCGGTAAACAGAACCGTTGCCGCATCATAGGCCAGAACCGCACTGTACCCCGGATGGCGATCAAACATGGCTTCGTAATCGGCAACGAATTGCTGGAAGCGCGGATTGGTGTCATAGCGGTCATAGGCCTGGACAAGTTCCATGCCCTCGACCGCGGTTCCGCCGATTTCAATCAGCAAATCGGTTCCGGCCCATTCCGCAGCAGAAATCGGGATGTCCTTGGACAGTTTGCGGATTTCAAGCGCAAGATTGGCACTGTCGGAACTGTTGGCGACCAGCACGATCGCATCGGGGGCATCATCAACCAGTTGTCTGGCGATCTCGGCATTGCTGGCCTGACTGGTGTTGATCCAGTTTTTGGAAATCACCCGGCCGTCAAGTTCTTCGAATTCCAGAAGAAATTCACGATACCAGCTGTCGGCGAATGCTTCGTTTTGACCATCAAGGGCGATGGATACGCGTTTTCGGTCAAGCTCGATGCTGCGTTTTGCATAGGCGCGCGCATTTTCACGTGTGGTGGTGTTCATACGGAAAAGATAGTCGCGAAAACCGGCAAATTCGGCGGCCGATACCGTTGGTGATACGGTCACGATGCCCAGTTCGTTGATAACCGGCAGGATCGCCATGCCGATCGAACTGATGATGGGACCGACAATGGCATCGACACCAAGTTGGGAAAGTTCGCGGACATGCTGTTGGGCGACTTCGGGTGATTTTTCATCATCCCGCGGCAGGATTTCAACCATCCGGCCATTGATGCCGCCATCGTTATTGACTTGCTGGGCGGCAAGCTTCAGCGCATTGAGTGCATCGGTTCCGGTATCCGAACCCGGTCCGGACAATCCGGCAATGAAACCGATCTTGATCGGGCCTGACTGGTCACAGGCAACAACGAGAAAGCACGCGAAAATCAAAGCAAAAACATTCGAGACTGGCCGCATAATGTTCCTGTCGGTTTTTAAGGTCAGGCGGTATTGATCTGACGGTGCTGGACCATCGGGTCAACGGATGCTGACACTGGTTTCTTTGCAGGTCATCGTTGGGGGCGACCGGGAGTATGACGACCTTGTGTGCTACTGCCGATATGGTTGTGACGGTCGGTGACTTCAAGAAGTTACAACGTCTTTTCCGGCCGTTAGCCGAAATCGCGACGCGCTTGCAAGACACGGCCGAATGTCGTTATCAGGCACAAGGCCCCGAAGATTGCAGCAATCTGGGGGAACCAGCCGGGAAAGACGCAAATCAGACACAAAACAAGGATGGTTTCGCTGCCTTCGGTAATGCCGGTCAGGAAATAGAAGCTTTTTTTGCCCTGTTTGTCATGGTTGCGGTTCTGCTTGGCTGCGATGATCGCATAGGCCAGAAAACTCGACCCGGTGCCGACAAAACAGAAAATCAGAAATGCCGCCATAAGCGCATGTTCCGGACGCCCGATGGCAAATCCCAGAATGATGCCGGAATAAAACAGGAAATCGGCGACAATGTCGTAATAGCCGCCAAGGTCGCTTTCCTGAGTTTTGGAACCTGGATGGCGTGATCTTGGGGCTGCATGACGGGCGACTGCACCGTCAAGCCCGTCCATGATCCGTGACAACAAGATCATCACAAGGGCCGCGTAATCAAGCTGGAAGGCAAGAAACACCGCACCAAGGACCCCGAACAAAAAGCCGATGCCGGTGATGGCATTCGGGGTGATCCCCGTGCCCGACAGGGTACGGGCAGCCGCATTAAGCGGTATGTCGATCAGCGGGCGCAGGCGGGCATCAAACATCGGGAACTCGTTTTGGTTGGTCAAGCCTGGCCCGACTATAGGGGCAAGGTTGAACAAATCAAAATCACCAGTTCGTAAGCCGTCAGATATTGATGCCCGGTCCCGCAGATATGCGCGCCGCGCGGCAAGTCAGGGGCGCAGGTCTTCCAGTCGCTGGCGCTGTTTGCCATTGGCGTCAAAATTGTCGGGTAACAGCCATGCTTCGAACCCGCTGCGAATAGCGGGCCATTCTTCGGCGGTTATGGAAAACCACGCGGTATCACGATTGCGGCCCTTATAGACCATATGGTTGCGGAACGTGCCTTCATAGGTGAAGCCATACCGGGCGGCGGCGGCGCGGGATGGGGCGTTCTGATCGTCGCATTTCCATTCGTAGCGGCGATAGCCAAGTTCGTCAAAGGCGCGCCGCATCATCAGATACATCGCCTCGGTCCCGCCAATGGTTTGCGACAATGCCGGGGAATAATTGATATTGCCGATTTCAACCGACCCATTGGCGGCATCAATGCGCATAAAGGCTGCAACGCCAACCGCCGAATTGCGGGTTTTGTCGATGATGGCATGAAGCATCGGGTCACTTTGACCCGCCATGGTTTCCAGCCACGCCTTGTAGCTGGCAAAATCGTTGAACGCATTGGTCGAAAGATAGGTAAAGCGTGACCCGTCCTGTGCCATGGTGTTGGCATCAAACAGGTGCCTGGCATCGCGGACAAGGTCAAGCGGGCTGACGATCACATGCTGGCCGACCATGTCGCTGCGTGGCGGCATGGTGCATCCGGTCCAGTTTTCAACGGGATGGCCAACCGGTTTTCCAAAAACATCTTTGTGGGGCGAGGTCATGTTTCTTCCTGACAACGAACAGTGGAAAGCCAGATTTGCTGAAATCGGTCCCGTCGACAAGGGCCAGTTTTGTCAAACCGGTGGGGCCAATCGGCGGGCCCGTGTCACTGGGTCAGGGGTGTTTGATCAAGGATATCAAGGAAATGACGATTGCGTTCATTGTCATGACAGAGCAGCGGCACGTCAAAGCGTCTAACAGGCGGAAGGTCGGCGGCAACAATGCCGTCATGTGGGGCACCAGGGGCATTTTGCACATGGGACGGATCGGCAAGCAGCGCATCAATGCGCCCGGCCCGCAACAGATCAAAGCCCTGTTTAAGGTTTTGCAAGGCCACCCAGTCAATCATCGTATCGGGCAGGGGCAATGGCGGCGGGGGAAACTGTTTCAGGCGGCCAACCAGAACCTGATCCTTGCTGCCAAGGTCAACATCCTTGCGGGTGAACAGCCGGACTTCGAAGCTTAGTGCATGTTTTGAAACGAGTTGCGGATCATCATGGGGCCAGCCACCGGTCAGAATGCAATCAAGTTCACCGGAACGATACAGATGGAAAAGCCGGTCATTTGGAAGGGTTTCGATTGAACCCGATGACGTTCTGGCCTGAAGGGCAGCGGCAAGATTGCGGTTGGCCGGTGTGGTATATCGGGCCCACTGGTTGTTAAGCGATACATGCGCGCCAATGCGAAAACCTGTTTCCTCTGCCAAAAGGGGATCTGGCACAAACAGGTACAGCGCAATGGCCACAAATGACAAAAGCCATGTATCGACATCCAGACGCGGGCAAAACCGCATTGGTACCTCCGTTCCGGGTCCTGTTTTGATGTTACCTTCGGGCTGGTATTTTACAAGGTCGCAGGTGGGGCTGTAATCGGGCTGGTCTTGTGATGATTGGGGCGATGCCAGATTTCGGAGCCCGGAATAAAACAAAACCCGACAGTCGGAACTGTCGGGTTTTGTGTTGATCAAATCGGGCAGGTCATCAGATGTCGGGATACCAGGCCCCGAGAACGCCAAATTCTTCGAGTTTGGCGACAATCTGTTCGGCGGCTTCTTCTGCGCTTTGATCGGCGGTGTTGACCACGATCTCGGCATTTTCGGGCCGCTCATAGGGGCTTGAAATCCCGGTGAAATTGGCGATCTCGCCGGCGCGCGCCTTTTTATAAAGGCCTTTGACATCGCGCTGTTCACAGACTTCCAGCGGGGTGTCGATAAAGACTTCGATAAATTCGTCTTTTTCAACAAGGCTGCGGGCAAGCTGGCGTTCGCTTTTGAATGGCGAGATAAAGGAGACCAGCGTGATCACACCGGCATCAACGAACAGCTTGGCGGTTTCACCAACGCGGCGGATGTTTTCGACACGGTCCGCATCGGTAAAGCCGAGATCCTTGTTCAGGCCATGACGGACATTGTCACCATCAAGGGTGTAGGTGTGCTTGCCAAGCGCATGGAGCTTTTTCTCCACCAGGTTGGCGACGGTTGATTTGCCCGCACCCGACAGGCCGGTGAACCACAGAACGACCGATTTCTGGCCTTTCTGATAGGCACGTGCCTGTTTGTTGATGTCCATTTCCTGCCATTTGATGTTGGTCGCACGGCGAAGGGAATGGTTGACCATGCCCGCACCAACAGTCGCATTGGTGAAGCGGTCAATGATGATGAAACGGCCCGAATGACGGTTTTCGTCATAGGGATCAAAGGCCAGTGCCTTGTCCGCCGAGATATTGGCAATCCCGACTTCGTTCAGTTCAAGCGTCTTGCCCGCCACATGTTCGAGCGTATTGACATTGACCTTGTATTTAAGGTCGCTGATCTGTGCGCTTGTTACCTGTGCGCCCATCTTGATCAGATAGGGGCGACCGGGCAGAAGATGATCTTCATGCATCCAGATGATGCGGGCTTCGAACTGATCAGCGAATTCCGGTTTGGCATCGGATGCCGCCAGAACATCACCGCGCGAAATATCGATCTCGTCTTCAAGGGTCAGGGTGATGGCCTGACCGGCGATGGCTTCATCAAGGTTGCCGTCAAAGGTGACGATTTCCTTGACCTTGCTGGTCTGCCCCGATGCGGTGACAACAATTTCATCACCCGGTTTAACCCGACCCGAAGAAACAGTGCCGGAAAACCCGCGGAAATCAAGGTTCGGCCGGTTGACCCACTGCACCGGAAGACGGAACGGCTTGTTGATCGCGTCCTGTTCGACCTGAATGTCCTCAAGATGAGCCAGAAGCGTCGGACCGGAATACCAGGGTGTATTGGTGCTGGCTTCGATCATGTTATCGCCACGAAGGGCAGATAGCGGGATCGCGGTGATCGAGCTGTAATTCAGCTGTGCTGCGAATTCGTTATAGGCAGCGACGATTTCGTCAAATTTGGACTGATCATAATCGATCAGGTCCATCTTGTTGACGGCCAGAACCACGTGCTTGATGCCCAGAAGGGACGTGATGAAGCTGTGGCGACGGGTCTGGGTCAGGATGCCTTTACGCGCATCAATCAGGATCACGGCAACATCGGCAGTCGAGGCACCGGTTGCCATGTTCCGCGTATATTGTTCGTGGCCGGGCGTATCGGCGACAATAAATTTGCGCTTGTCGGTCGAGAAGAAGCGATAGGCGACATCAATGGTGATGCCCTGTTCGCGTTCGGCCTGAAGACCATCAAGCAGCAGGGCGAAATCAATCTCGCCGCCCTGGGTGCCAACCTTGCGGCTGTCAGATTCCAGCGCCGCCAGCTGGTCTTCGAAAATCAGTTTGGAATCCCAAAGCAGACGACCGATCAGGGTCGATTTTCCGTCATCGACACTGCCGCAGGTGATGAAACGCAGAAGGCTTTTTTCTTCCTGGGCTTTGAGGTAGCCAAGGATATCATCAGCAATAAGGTCAGATTTATGCGCCATCAGAAGTAACCTTCCTGCTTCTTCTTCTCCATCGACCCGGCCTGGTCATGGTCAATCATGCGGCCCTGACGTTCGCTTGAACGGGTCAGAAGCATTTCCTGGATAATTTCGGGCAGGGTCGCTGCCTCGGACTCAACGGCACCGGTCAGCGGATAGCAACCAAGCGTTCTGAAACGTACCGACTTCATTTCCGGCTTTTCGCCCGGTTTAAGCGGCATGCGGTCGTCATCAACCATGATCAGCATGCCATCGCGTTCGACCACCGGACGTTTTGCCGAATAATACAGTGGCACGATCGGGATCTGTTCGAGATAGATGTATTGCCAGATATCAAGCTCGGTCCAGTTCGAGATCGGGAAAGCACGGATGCTTTCGCCTTTGTTGATCCGGGCGTTATAGATATCCCACAATTCCGGGCGCTGGTTTTTCGGGTCCCAGCGGTGGGTTTCGGTGCGGAAGGAAAATACACGTTCCTTGGCGCGTGCCTTTTCCTCGTCACGGCGGGCCCCGCCAAAGGCCGCATCGAACTTGTATTTGTTCAGCGCCTGTTTGAGCGATTCCGTTTTCATGACATCGGTATGCAGGCTTGACCCATGAGTGAACGGACCAATGCCGCGTTCGACACCGTCCTGATTGATGTGAACAATCAGATCAAAACCATATTCGGCCGCCATCCGGTCGCGAAATTCGATCATTTCGCGGAATTTCCAGGTGGTATCAACATGCATCAGCGGGAAGGGCGGCGGTGCGGGATAGAACGCCTTGCGAGCCAGATGCAGCAGAACCGATGAATCCTTGCCGATGGAATAAAGCATCACCGGCCGTTCAAACGATGCCGCAACCTCGCGGATGATATGGATACTCTCTGCCTCAAGCTGGCGGAGATGGGTCAGATTGGGCTGCATTCTCATTCCTGCCGATCAATCAAAACTGTGGAAATCAACACAATTTTTAGTGTCTATAATTGTATTTCACTTGGCTTTCATGGGTAATATGGAATGCGCCGCAACGCAAGTGTGATTTCTATTTTTACACAATTTTTTGTGGTCCAATTATATTCAACATTTTGAGCGTGTTTAATTTATCGGCCGCTGCCGCAATTGCCAATAGCTAAAAGTCCGGCATGCCAAAGCAATCTCAGCAGGCACTGTTCATAAGGAGGGGACCTGTCACAGGCGGATAGGTGTGACAGAAGTCACAGGAAATGCCATGCGGGAAAAGTAGCATTGCCAGAAGGGAATTCACGTTAAACGCGCTTGGGGGACAGGCATGAAATTCGACATCACGATCTGGGGCGAGGCCACAGACGTCATTCGCAAAAACATCGTGATTTTTACAGCGGCGGTTGCGGCATTGTGGATCATGGATATCGTGATTTATGCCTTGCGGCCTGATATGGAATCACCGGATTTGCCGACCTATTTTGTCGGCGCGTATCTTGCCATTGCCTGTCAC
Organism: Thalassospira sp. GO-4; assembly: GCF_023588965.1. Taxonomy (NCBI): domain Bacteria; kingdom Pseudomonadati; phylum Pseudomonadota; class Alphaproteobacteria; order Rhodospirillales; family Thalassospiraceae; genus Thalassospira; species Thalassospira sp. GO-4. Next base: position 1,518,790 of record NZ_CP097807.1, on the reverse strand, counting down.
ATGACGGTTTTGCGCAATGTCAGCGGGTTTTCCGCGGTGGGTGCACTTGAAAAAAGCGCTTTCTTCAAGTTCTTCATGCGCGGCTTTGCCGTGGCCATGGTGACGTTTATCCCGGCACTTTTCGTGATGGTTCCAATTTTGGCGGTCCCCGAAATCAAGGCGGCACCGGAAGACGTGCGGTTTTTCCTGGTGATGGTTGCGGTGCTTGCCTTTTACGGGGTGGCGATGCTGATCGCACTTGGTTTGGTGGGAACCTGGCTGCCAGCAGCAATCATGGCCGACGGTTCGTCGATCCGGCGGGCGTTTGCACGCGGTCGCAAAACGATCGGCTATGTGACGTCACGCCTGATCGTCGGACCGGGTGCCAATATCGTATTGTTCCTGGTAACCGTGTTCCTGTTGCCCGGGCGGTTTTCCGAAGCCGTTCGCACATACACCATTCACGCAGGCGAACTGCAATTTGTGCCGTTTGATATAGCCATGAGCGGTCTGGCCTATGTGGTATGGGCAACCGGCGTTGTTCTTGTCGCCGTGGTCCTGTCACGCGCCTATCAGCTTGGCGAGGCGCGTCTGGCTGATGCAAGCCAACCGGCAACCGAACTCAAACAGGCAGAGGCAATCTGAAATGGCGCAAGATAAAGAGACCGTCCAAACCGGCCCCAAACAGCCAGGTATCTGGAAGACCAGTTTTGTTGCGATTTTGCGCTGCTGGGCCAGCACTCTAATTGTGGCCATCCTGATGCTGGCAATGGCTTTCTGGCAGTTCGCAGCACCTTTTTCCGGCCAGGTCTATGTCATCTATGTGCTTGGACTTGTCATCTGGGGATATTTTGCGCTGTCGCTGTTTGCTTGGTTGCAAAATGGGTATGCAGGCATTGCGGCATTCAAGGAATTTGATGCGTCGCGTGTCCGGCTTTTTTCGGGGCGTTATATTGTCCTGCAAATTCTTGATACCTTGCCCGCATCATTGGGGTTGTTTGTCCTGACCGGCCATTTCATGTTGTCTCCGGAAGACATGGCCAAGATCGAGAACCTGTCTGCCATAGGCATTACCAGCATCTTTACCTTTGTGGTTCTTTGGATCGTTCTGGTGTTCTTTGCAACATTGTTGCCCGCGGCCCTTATCGGCGATGGAAGTGGCGTGGGACGTGCGGTTGCGAGAGGACGGAAGACTGTATGGTACGTTACAGGACGGGTTTTGCTGGGCCCTGTGTTGATGCTGTTTCTGGGCTCGATGATTGTAAATCTGGTTCAGACAGCAGGTGGACAACCACTGATATCAAGCGATGGCACGCTGGCCTTTAACGCAACCTCAGTCATAACAATGGTGGTAAGCAGTCTTCAATATATTGTCGTTGTTGCCATGATTGTCGTGATCATATCGCGTGCCTATCAACTGGGCGAAAAGCGTTTGACGGCGGAGCAAGCAAATATCGCTTCAGATCCATCACTTGCTCATGAATGACATTGTGCATCATGGTAGCGGGAATAGTTAAGCCAACCAAGCCAAGGGCGTATGTTACAGGCATCTGGGCAAAAAGCTTTGATGTGATATGCGCAAACTGGCGTGCTTTGGCATTTCTTTGTGGCGCATTCGCTGTGATCCGATACTCTTTGCTCTATGTCGGCGGGGGTATGGTCGATTTGATCAATGCCGGGTTGGAATTCGCATTCGAATGTGCCGTTCTATATGTCACATGCTTCTGGTTGATAACTGGAACCACCAAGCTAGGAATGCGTAGCCTGCTGCGGTTTGTTCCGCGCTACTTATTTTTAAGCCTGCTGGTTTCTGTGCCGTCCATTCTTTACTTTCTGACTGTTGACGGGACATTGATTTTAACCACAAGCGATATCAGGGATCTGGCAGGCGACAGCACGTCTCTGGAACATTCAATGATACTTGTCGGAGGTCTGATCAGGACGATCTTCGCCCTGATTTTGTTTCTGTTCGTGGCGACCTGGGTGCCTGCTGTCATATTGAAATTTGACAAGGGGTTGTTGCGGGCTGTCAAACGAGGATGGAGAACACTGGCCTTTGGTCTTACGGGACTTTTGATTGGTCCGTTTCTGTTTTCACTGATTGTGGATGTGACGTATCTCTTGCTGGGCGACCTTTCGATCGGATTATTGGCTGAAACGGGTGGTGGGCTTACTCGGCTTCATCTTCTTTTCGTGTTGGGGGCAATGTTTGGTGCAGGCAAGTTGCTGATTGTAAATGTTCTGCTTGGCACCGTTGCATCCCGGACCCTCATTCTCGGAGAAGAGCGGCTGCGCAAGGATCACATATCGGGCGAGGACGGGCTAGGTCTGTCGGCCCGATAACGCAAGACCTTCGTCAGAACCCAGAATGTCGGGGCGGCGTGATGTCGTGACCGCGTTTTCGGGGCAAGCCGGCAATCGCCATATTACCATGATTGAACAAGTGCCCTGTTGATCGCCATATACCGGTCTGTTTACAGAAAAGACTGGTGAGAGATGGGGGCCAAGATTGTAGCGCACAACGACTTTAAGGCCTGGATACTTCAGGACGCATGGGACGTGTTCTGGCAATGCCGGTCTGTCATTGCTGCGGCGTTGCTGTGGATGGTTCTGTTTACGGCTTTCGATGCGATATTGCCGCGTTCGGGGGTGCTTGGCCCGGACGGGGCAATTTCTGTTTGGGGTGGGATCTGGTTTGTTGCCCGCTTTCTGATCAATGCGGTGGCCGTGGTCAGTGTTGCATTCTGTGCGCATGTTTCCGTGCTGACCAGATCGGCCGGATGGTCCGCGTTTAGCATCGTCGACCGCAGGGCTACCGGAATGTTCTTTGCCGGTATGATCTTACTGGCACTGCTGATGGCGGTGATGATTCTGATCTATCAGCTGTTTCTTGTCCCCGATATTCTGCGGTTGTTAGTGGGTAATGATGACGTGGAAGCCAATACCGAGGGGCTCGGGATTGGTGCTGTCGTCGTGATGGCTTTTCTGTGTCTGGTTGCGATGGCAGCCACATGGGGTGGAGCCGTGATTTGTGGCGCTGACCCATCATTAGTCGCGACATGGTCCCGCGGAAAAGCAACATTCCGGTTCGTTCTTTGGCGGATGGTTGGCATTTTCCTTGTTCTGCCGGTAATCGCGGCTCTGTTCGTACCTGTGACGGGGCAGGTGGTCGCGATTGTGCAGGCAATCGGAATTTCCGCCGATACCGGATTGCTGGTGATTTCAGCAATTTTCAACGGAGCAATGACATGCTTTGTCATTGTGCTGCTTTCGGTGATTTTTTCCCGCGCTTTTATCATCTCTTTGAAATCATGACGGAATCCCTTTAATGCGGGATTTGTAAACTATCGGTGTGTTATCGGCTCAATTGGTAATTTTATTTCAAAATACTTGTCATTTGAAAAATAAACTTGATTTAGGTCAGTGTTGCTTGCCAAATAACGTCAAGAAGACTGACCTAATGAGGATGCCATGACGATCCAATGGAACGAGATGATTGTGCCCGATGCCCGTGCTTTGCGGGCGTCGGAAATTCGTGATTTGCTGAAGGTTGCCGAACGCCCGGAAATTACCTCGTTCGCCGGTGGGGTGCCGGACCCGGATCTTTTCCCGTTATCTGATTTTCATGACATGTTTGATGGCCTGACCCGTGATGAAACGGCCGGGCGTCGCAGTCTGCAATATTCGATCAGCGAAGGTTTGCCGGGATTGCGGCAATGGATTGCCGATGATCTGGCCAAGTCGGGGGCAACCCGTGATATCGACAATATCCTGATTACCTGCGGGGCGCAGCAGGCACTTGATATGATTGCGCGCCTGTTGCTGGAGCCCGGCCGCGAGATCGTACTGGAAAAGCCAAGCTACCTTGGCGCCATGCAGGCCTTTTCGATGCGTCGGCCAAGCTATGTCGGCATCAATATGGACGAAGACGGCCCGATCATTGCCGAACTTGATGCGGCCTTTGCCAATGGTGCACGCATTGCCTATCTGGCGCCCGATTTTCAGAACCCGACCGGTCGGTCCTATAGCCTGGATCGCCGGATGGCGGTTCTGGAAACCGCGCGCAAATATGGCGCGGTGATTATCGAGGATGCCGCCTATTGCAAGCTGTCCTATGAAGGCGAAACTCTGCCATCGCTTCTGGCACTTGATGAAGCGGGCAGTAATCCGGATGCCGGTTGCGTCATTCAGCTGGGCACATTTTCCAAAACGCTGGCCCCGGCCTTGCGCATCGGTTGGGTAACCGCACCGCGCCCGGTGATCCGCCAACTGGTTCTGATGAAGCAGGCGGGCGATCTGCATGTTTCAACCATCAATCAGGAAATTGCGCTGCGTGCTGCACGCAAGCTGTTCCCGGCCCATATTGAAACCCTGCGTGATGCATACCGCGCCAAGCGCGATGCGATGCTGGGCGCGATGGACGAATTCATGCCAGATGATGTCAGCTATTCCCGGCCCAAGGGTGGCATGTTTGTATGGTTAACATTGCCCGACAATATTGATGCCCGCGCCCTTCTGGTCGAGGCAATGGAAGATGCCAGGGTCGCCTTTGTCCCCGGTCAGGCCTTTTTCTGTGACCAGTCGGGGCGCAATACCGCCCGGTTCAGCTTTGCCACCGAGAAACCCGAACGCATTCGCGCCGGCATCGAACGGCTTGCCGATCTGATCCGGCGCAAGGATAACCAGTAAAAAAGAACCCGGCAGCAGGGTGGGGGATTTTGCTGCCGGGCGACTGCCTGTCCGGGGGATTATGACAGGCAATTTCATATGTAATCGGGGATGTTTATGCCTGACCCAGCATGGCCTTAAGCACAAAGGCCGCAAGCCCGACCCCGACAATCCCGCCGATATAAAGCCCGATAAACCAAAGCAGACGTCTGGTTCTTTCCGAAGTGATGTGCGGCATTAATGATACCCCTCGTCACTGACCTTGCCGCGGAACACCCAATAGGCATAAGCGGTATAGGCAAAGATCACCGGCAACAGGATCACGGCCCCGACCAGCATGAAGGCAAGGCTGTTTTGCGGTGCCGCCGCATCGCGGAACGTGATCATTGGTGGGACGATATTGGGATAAAGCGTGATGCCAAAACCCAGGTAGCACAGGAAAAAGATGCCAAGCGTAATGCCAAAGACCGTCTTTTCCCGATGCGAAACCGCCCGCCACAACCAGAATAAAAGCCCGGCCGTGATCAACGGGATCGGGGCCAGAAAGGCCAGATTGGGCATTGCAAACCAGCGTTCGGCATAGGCCGGATTGACGTAAGTGGTCATCAGCGACACCACAGCAAGGTTCGCCGCCATCCAGATCACGGCCGGTTTGGCAAGGCGGCGCAGATTGCCCTGAAAATCGCCTTCCATCTTCATGATCAGCCAGCCGGTACCAAGCAGGGCATAACCGACAACAACCGCCGTGGCGCAAAAGATCGAAAACGGACTGAGCCAGTCAAACGCCCCGCCAACAAAGCGGCCATTTTCAACGGCAATGCCTTCGATAAAACCACCGAGCATCGCACCCTGCATGGCGCTTGCAATGATTGACCCGGCGGAAAAGGCGATATCCCAATGTTTCTGATGGTTCTTGCTTTTGAACCGGAATTCAAACGCCACCCCCCGGAACACAAGGGCAAGCAGCATGACAAAAACCGGAATGTAAAAGGCGGTCATCAGTAATGAATAGGCCTTGGGGAAGGCTGCATAAAGCCCGCCGCCCCCCAGCACCAGCCAGGTTTCATTGCCATCCCAGATCGGGGCGACCGTATTCATCATGCGGCCGCGTTTGACCGGGTCCTTGATCAGGGGAAACAGAATGCCGATTCCAAGATCAAAACCGTCGAGCGTGACATAGGCGAAAACCGCAACCGCGATCAAAAGAACCCAGATCAGTTGATAATCCATGATCATTCTCCTGCCTGCGGATTGTTATGTGCGGCCAATTGACGGCCCCCGGCACGAAGGAATTCACCGGTGGGCACATGCGCGTTACGAGGATCGTGGTTCATGGCGCGCAGGATATAGGCCGTCCCAACCCCGAACACGATGGAATAGACGACAACAAAGGCGATCAGCGATCCGGCAATTGCCGTGGCAGTGACAGGTGATCCGGCCTCGGATGTGCGCATCAATCCATAAACCACCCATGGCTGCCGCCCGACTTCGGTGGTGAACCAGCCTGCCAGAATGGCGACAAAGCCGCTTGGCCCCATGATCAGTGCAAAGCGATGCAAATGCGTGCAGTCATAAAGCTTGTGCCGGAACCGGGCAATCAGGCTTGCGATACCAAGCAACGCCATCAAAACCCCGATGCCGACCATGATCCGGAATGTCCAGAAAACGATCGGGGCATTGGGGCGGTCTTCTGGTGCAAAATCCTTAAGCCCCGTGATCTTGCCATCCCAGTCATGGGTCAGGATCATCGAGCCCAGCTTGGGGATTTCTATCGCATAACGGGTTTCCTCGGCCTTCATGTCGGGCAGGCCAAACAGGATCAGCGGTGCGCCTTCGCGGGTTTCAAAATGGCCTTCCATCGCGGCAACCTTGGCCGGTTGATGTTCAAGCGTATTAAGCCCGTGCATGTCACCTGCGACGATCTGGATCGGGGCGACAATGGCTGCCATCCACATGGCCATGGAAAACATGATGCGTGCCGCCCGGTTTTCCCGGTCGCGCAACAAATGCAGCGCCCCGACGGCACCCACGACAAAGGCAGTGGTCAGATAGGCGGCCAGAACCATATGAACCAGACGATAGGGGAAGCTTGGATTGAAAATCGCATCGATCCAGCTTGTGACAACCGCACGACCATTTTCAATTACATAGCCATCAGGTGTTTGCATCCAGCTATTGGCTGACAAAATCCAGAAGGCCGAAAACAGGGTGCCAACCGCAACCATGGTGGTGGCAAGGAAATGAAGCTTTGGCCCGACCCGGTTTAAACCAAACAGCATGATGCCAAGGAAGCCTGCCTCAAGGAAGAAGGCGCTTAGAACTTCATACGCCATCAGCGGGCCGATCACGCCGCCGGTAAATTCCGAAAACGGTCCCCAGTTCGTACCAAACTGATAAGACATCACAATCCCGGACACGACGCCCATGCCAAAGGCCAGCGCAAAGATTTTCAGCCAGAATTTGTAAAGTGCCAGATAGGTGTCATCACGGGTGCGCAACCACATCGCTTCAAGCACGAACAAAAAGCTCGCAAGCCCGATGGTGAATGACGGGAAAATGATGTGAAATGAAACGGTAAAAGCAAACTGTATGCGTGCCAATATTTCTGCATCAAGCATTGGCGTTGGTCCTTCTATCAGGCAAAGCCTTCCTGTCCGACCCCGTATTTCACTGCAATGCGAAACCGTTCATTGATTGACCTGATGGGCTTAAACCACCAATCAGGAGCCGGTCTGTATAAGGAAATCGATAGAAGTTTGCGAAAAATGCTGCATTGCGCATTCGCAATTTACATTTGGAAAATTTCCAAAATGACGGTTGAAGAACCGATTGGCGACTTAACCCCTATTCGAAGGAGGGATTGAGTATCAAAGGGAGAGGTGTGATTTTCGTCATAGGTTAGAGCGGTTGGAAATTCTAAAACTTGATACCAATCGAATTTGAAAGCCGAAAGATAAATGGTTGTGGACGGACTTTGAAAGAGGAAGCAACCAGGAAGTTTGAAGATAGCTTGTGGACATAGAGTTTTGCCGATCTAAGGAGATTGGTTTTCCAACTCTTGATAGTCGGTTTTGGTAACTCACTTTTGCAACTGGCTCAGCATCTGAAACTTCTGACTATCCTCGGAAATTGGCGGCACTTTTTCTAAGAAGGGGCTGTTTGGGTAGGTTGGATTATCATGGGCTATGTGATCCAACGGAACGTGTAGGCCAATCGCCGAAAATGTTTAGCGTATCTGGTTATAGCTTTCAGGAAATAAGGCCAACTTGTGACTGACATTGAGCCTCAAAAACAGCCAAAGAATTTCAACAATCCAAAGTTTGAGAATTGGATACTTCATGATGCGTGGAATGGGTTTTTCTACAACCTTCCAATCATCTTGCTCGCCATCTTTGCTATGGTCGGGCTTGAATTCGTGCTTTCGAGTTTCGGGCCTGCTCAAGTTGTCTCAGTCAGCAAAGATGGCTTCACGCTGAGGGTTGAACAGCCCATGGGGCTGGTTGTTTTCCCTGTGGCTATTGCCTTCACAGTTCCTTTTGCTGCTTTGATGTACTCCGTGCATTCATTTAATCTCAATGGCGCTCCTTGCTGGTTTGCTTTTTCAAGACAGAGCCGGGGGATGTTCTTCTCGTTTCTGAATCGCATGCTGATTATGGTGCTTGCCTTAACAGCAGAGATTGTATTCTGGCAGCATCTGCTGTGGGTGAATGTTTCGCAAGGCCTTATCCAAGGAAGTCAAGAGCTACCCGTTTACATCGTTGCAATAGCAGTCGTGTCGATATTTGCGACGCTCGTTCTTGGTGTTCTGTTTGTGACTTGGCCCGTTTCGGTAATACAGGGCGGAAAAAGTTCGGCGCGACGCGCGTTCGCAAGAGGCAAGAAGACTTTTTGGTACATTGTCGGGAAAAGTTTGTTGGTTTTGCCCGCATTGTTGATCATTCAGTTGGTAGCTTTCTCTGTCGCCACACCAATTATCAAGGGAATGATCTTGCAATTTGGAGACGGGGAATTTGCAGGAACCCCGGAGGAGAGGATCACTTTCTTTGTAGGTTTGCGGGTCTTGGCAGCGTTCGTAACAGCCTTCTGGTGTTGCGTTGAAGGAAGCATCATTTCACGCGGTCTGTTGATTGGGGACGCGCGATTGAATGGTTCACCGGGTAGGCTCGATACGGAAAAGGTATCGGTCATGGGTGATGTCCAGTAATCGGGCAAACTCTGATGTCCGATCTTCCTGGCTATGAGGTAACCGCTAGGCACAGCTTTTCCAGCGCCAGTGAACTTTGCGTCTGTTTGCGTTCCTTGTGACGCAGGACCATGAATTTGCGTGGCGGGATCGGGAAGCTTGCGCGCGCCAGGCGTCCCTGCGCGATCAGGGAACTGACCGCGAATTGGGATACGGCGGTGGCAGCCGTGCCGGTTTCAACCGCGGTAATTACGGCCTCGTTACTGGGCAGGACCAGCGCGGTTTTAAGGCGCGCCGGATCAACATCGAGATCACGCAGCGCGCTTTCAAATTCCGATCTGGTGCCTGATCCGGCTTCGCGCAGGATCCAGTTGGTCTGGGTGATCAGGGCCTGTGCGGTCAGCGGCCTGCCATCGGCCCAGGGGTGTTTGGGGCCAACCACGATCACCAGCGCATCTTCGGCAACTTCGCGCTTGGCAAGGGCGGGTTCATCAATGTCGCCTTCGATAAAGCCGATATCGGCGGCCCCGCCGCGTACCGCATCCGATACAGTTTTGGTGTTGCCGATTGTCAGGTGAATTTCAATGCCGGGATACTGGTTATGAAATTTCATCAGGAACGGCGGCAGCCAGTAACTGGCAATCGTTTGGCTGGCATAAACGTTCAAATCGCCGCGTTGCATGCCACCAAGCTCGGCCAGTGTCAGTTCGGCGGCACGCGCACGGGCCAGTGTTGATTTGGCTTCATCCAAAAACAGTCGTCCGGTCTGGGTCAGTTCAATCCGCCGACCAACCCGGTTAAACAGCGCCACGCCGTAAAAGCCTTCCAGGTTCTTGATTGCCGAGCTGACCGCAGACGGGGTCAGGCCAATGGCCTCGGCCGCGCGGGTCAGATGTTCGCGTTCGGCGACGGCAACGAAGATCTGCAATTGTTCAAGCGTCATCATGGCGTTGGTATCTTCCGCTATGTTCTGCGTCTTTCCCGCCCATGCCGGGGGACTTTAAACGCGCGGGCAGAGCCCGGCGCCGCGCACTGGGCTGTTCGGGATGGCGGGGCGCGTGAGGGGGACCTTGTCTTAACCATTCGATTTAATCGAATGAAATATGAATTTTTATTCGATGGAAGTAAATGGTTTGGCGTGAGATTTTCCGACTGTGATCAAAACACAGGAAAATCATGTTTTTTAACACCCGCATCAAACCGATCCTGCCCGGACTTGCCGTGACCCTTATGGTCGCGCTTGCCGCCAAGCTTGTCGAGCATGCCGAACGTGTTTTGCTCGGGCGGGGCTGGGTGGAAAGTCTGGTCTTTGCCATTCTGATCGGGGTGGTGGTGCGATCGGTGTTCGGTCTGGCGCCGCGTTATTTCGCCGGGGTGCGGTTTTGTGGCAAGACGGTGCTTGAAATTGCCATCGTGTTGCTGGGCGGGTCGATCAGTGCGCAGGCCATCGGATCGGCCGGGGGCGGGCTGGTGGCGGCAATCATTGCCGTTGTCTGTATCAGCCTGTTTGTCAGCTACCATATCGGGCGTGCACTTGGACTGACCAGGCATCTTGCGATGCTGGTGGCGTGTGGCAATTCGATTTGCGGTAATTCGGCGATTGCCGCGACCGCACCGGTGATTGACGCACGGTCGGACGATGTGGCGGCATCGATTTCCTTTACCGCGATACTCGGCGTTCTGTTTGTTTTTATTCTGCCGATGCTGCATGCCGGGCTTGGTCTGTCGGCCACTCAATATGGGATTTTTTCGGGCCTGACGGTTTATGCAGTGCCACAGGTTCTGGCCGCAACTGCGCCGGCCGGTGCCTTGGCGGTGCAGGTCGGTACATTGGTCAAGCTGATCCGGGTTTTGATGCTGGGTCCGGTGATTTTCAGTTTGGCACTGATTGGCGGGCGGGCACGTGAAACCCGTCTTCCGATTGCGCAGGTCGTGCCATGGTTCATTATCGGCTTTATCGTCATGATGACGGCCCGTTCATTCGGACTATTGCCGGAATTTGCGCTTGGTGGCATGAAAACCGTGTCTTCGTTCCTGACCATTCTTGCCATGGCGGCATTGGGATTAAGTGTTGATATCCGCAATGTCATGCATGTTGGCGGGCGGGTTGTGATGGCGGCCCTGATGTCGCTTGCAGTCCTTTGCATGCTAAGCGGATTTGTGATCGTGCTGCTTGGCACGGCATAGAATTTACCCAGCCATCATCCGGGCAAAAAAATACCCGCTGCCCGAATGGGTAAAGGCAGCGGGCAAGGAAGAAGAAGCCACGGAAAGGGTAGGAAAACCGTCAGCATCTTCCGGCGTTTCGGGGAGTGGGCATCATGGGGGATGACACCGGATGCGAAACGCCACGGGTAACACACAGAAATCAGGTTTCAGAGATCAGCGGGTTTTGCTCCTCGGCCTTTTTAAGGGCCTTCCATTCGTCGTCGCTGAATATTCTGGATCGGGTCAGGAAGCGTTTGCCTTCGGGCCCTTCAAGCGAAAACATCCCGCCACGCCCGTCCACCACATCAATGATCAGCTGGGTATGTTGCCAATATTCGAACTGGGCACGTCCGATATAGAACGGGCTGTCTTCGATTTTGCCCAGAAGCACATCCTGATCGCCGGTTTTGAATTCCCCGTCCGGGAAGCACATCGGCGCACTGCCGTCACAACAACCGCCCGACTGATGAAACATCACCGGGCCATGGATGGATTTAAGCTTCCTGATCAGTTCAATCGCCGCATCGGTTGCGGTGACCCGGTCGGGGACGGTTTCTGATCCGGTCATGGGGACCTCCTTGGTCGCGAAAAATGACCGGACGCACAGGGGAGGCCATGCGCCCGGCCGCGATCATTGCGCGATCAGAAGAAGCCCATCGGTTTCGGATCATACGAAACCAGCAGGTTCTTGGTCTGCTGATAATGGTTCAGCATCATCTTGTGGTTTTCACGTCCGATGCCCGACTGCTTGTACCCGCCAAAGGCCGCATGGGCCGGATACAGGTGATAGCAGTTGGTCCAGACGCGACCGGCCTTGATTTCCCGACCAAAGCGGTAGGAACGGTTTGCATCGCGCGTCCAGACACCGGCACCCAGGCCGTAAAGTGTGTCATTGGCGATGTGAAGGGCTTCGGCTTCGTCCTTGAACGTGGTGGCAGAGACCACCGGGCCAAAGATTTCCTCCTGGAAAATCCGCATGCGGTTGTGACCCTTGAAGATGGTCGGCTGGATATAGAAACCACCGGCAAGATCGCCGCCAAGATCGGCCTTGTCGCCACCACACAGAACCTGTGCGCCTTCCTGCTTACCGATGTCGAGATAGGACATGATCTTTTCCATCTGCTCGGTCGAGGCCTGTGCACCGATCATGGTATCGGTATCAAGCGGGTTGCCCTGTTTGATACTGGCAACGCGCGACAGAACGTTATCCATGAACTTGTCGTAGATGCTTTCCTGAATGATGGCGCGCGACGGACAGGTGCAAACTTCCCCCTGGTTCAGGGCAAACATCGCCATGCCTTCGGCGGCTTTCTGACGGAAATCGTCATCGGCGGCCATGACGTCTTCAAAGAAGATGTTTGGCGATTTGCCACCCAGCTCCAGGGTCACCGGAATGATGTTTTCCGATGCATATTGCATGATCAGGCGGCCCGTGGTGGTTTCACCGGTAAAGGCGACCTTGGCAACGCGGTTGCTTTGCGCAAGCGGCTTGCCTGCTTCAACACCAAAGCCCTGAACGACGTTGACCACGCCCGCCGGGATCAGATCGGAAATCAGTTCCAAAAGAACACAGATTGATGCCGGGGTCTGTTCTGCGGGTTTCAGGACAACGCAGTTACCAGCCGCCAGTGCCGGGGCCAGTTTCCAGACCGCCATCAGGATCGGGAAGTTCCATGGAATGATCTGACCAACCACACCAAGGGGTTCGTGGAAGTGATAGGCGACCGTGTTGTCGTCAATCTCGCCCAGCGATCCTTCCTGTGCGCGGATGGCGCCGGCGAAATAGCGGAAATGGTCAATCGCAAGCGGGATGTCTGCGGCCAGCGTTTCACGCACCGCCTTGCCATTGTCCCAGGTTTCGGCAACTGCCAGCATTTCCAGATTGGCTTCCATGCGGTCGGCAATTTTGTTGAGCATGTTGGCGCGTTCGGTCACCGATGTTTTGCCCCAGGCCGGAAAAGCGGCATGGGCGGCATCAAGCGCCTTTTCGATATCGTCGGCGCTGGAACGGGCGACCTCGCAGAATGGTTTGCCATTCACCGGCGACACATTTTCAAAATACTGGCCCTTGGCCGGGGCGACCCATTCGCCGCCAATGAAGTTTTCATAACGGCCCTTGAAGCTGACCGGACTGCCGGCGTCATTTGGATTCTTGTAGATCATTTTGGTTCCTCCGAGATCGACAGGCGATTTTTTCGCCCGCTTTTTGATTGTGACGCCGCCTTATCCGCAAAGGTCGTGCCACTTTGATCCGAACCGCCAGGACTTTGTGGAAAGTGCTTTATTTCAGTCGGTTGTCTGTATCCGGGGGCGGGATGTGCGGCTGCGGGATCGCGGAACAGTCGCGAACAGGTGGCACAAAGTGTTCCAAAAATGGAACACTGCTGATTGCAGGGTATTTTTCCAGCGAAACTGTTTGGCGTAGGGGCCCCGCCATATGGTAGGATTGCCCCTGTGATCGGATGCAGCAAAAGCTGCGCGACCGGAAAATTCCGGATCAAAACACCGACACAAGGGAGATAGCGTCTATGTCAGGAAACATTCCCGGCGGACGGATAGAAGCGGCACTGCAACTCAGCGGTGGTGCGCAAAATCGTGCGGTGCTTGAAAGCTGGCAACGGTGTGAACAACGGTTCGGGCTGGCTCATGACACCTTGCGCCGTCCCGAAGTCATATCCGAAAGCCAGACCCGGCAACTGCGTGATCGCAACGGGCGGCTTTATCATCATGCCCATGATCTGGTGCGCACGCTGTATCGCAAGATCGATGCGTCGGGCTATGCGGTATTTTTAACCGATAATAGCGGCGTGATCCTTGACAGTGTTGCTGCCCATTCCCTGTTGCCGTCCTTTCGCACCAACGGGCTTTTGCCCGGCGCTGTCTGGAGCGAGGAACGCGAAGGCACGAACGGCATCGGCACCTGTATCGTCGAAGGACGCCCGATCACCATCCACAAGGACGAGCATTTCCTGTCCCAGCATTCGGTGCTGACCTGCACGGCTGCCCCGGTTTTTGACCCGGATGGCAAGGTCTGTTCGGTTCTGGATGTGTCGGCAGTACGCGATGATATCAAACGCACCGATTGCCTGCGCGTGCGCGGCATGGTGGCCGATTATGCCGACGCGCTTGAACGTATCCTGTTTTTTGATGAACGGGCAGGTGACGTGATCCTGCATCTTCATCCAGAAGCACGCCATGTCGGATCAACCCGTGATGCGATGATATCGATCGCACCCGATGGCACAATCAGCGGTGCGACATCAACCGCACGCCGTATTCTGGCAGCGGCAAACAATTCCACAGACATTGCGCAGATGTTTGAAATGGATGTGGATGACCTGTTGTCGAAATTTGCCAATCAGGATCAGGGGTCGGCCCCGGCGACCGCGTTGAATATTTCCGGGGGCGGGGTTCTGTTCGGGTCTGTCACCATGCCCGAACGGATGCGCCGTCGCTATGTCGGGCGGTCGACCCCGATTACGACAAGGGCGCCAAAGGCCGCAAAACCGACCGCACAGATTGCCGATCGCGATCCTGCCCTGCGCCGGATTTACGATATCGGTGCGCGCCTTCATGCGCGCGATATCAATATCCTGATGTCGGGCGAAACCGGCAGCGGCAAGGAATATCTGGCCCGCCATATCCATGAAGCAACCCTTGGAAAATCCAGAAATTTTGTCGCGATTAATTGTGCTGCTTTGCCCGAAGGATTGATTGAAAACGAACTGTTTGGGCATGCGGGCGGGGCATTTACCGGGGCGGCGCGCGACGGGTTTGGCGGGCGCATCCGCGAAGCCAATGGCGGGACCTTGTTCCTTGATGAAATCGGGGATATGCCGCTTTCTGCACAGGGGCGGTTGTTGCGGGTTCTTGAAAGCCGCACGGTCGAACCGCTTGGCAGTACCAAGTCGGTAGCAGTCGATTTCCGTCTGATCTGTGCCAGCAATGTCGATTTGAACCAAGCGGTGGCGGACGGGAAATTCCGCGAAGATTTGCTCTATCGGATCAAGGGGGCGCGTCTGGCTGTGCCGCCGTTACGCGAACGCAGCGATCTTGTTGATTTGATCGGGCGGTTGCTGGCCGGGTTATCGAACGACTATGTGCAGTGCTCTGACGCGGTGATTGATCTTCTGACCCGTCATCAATGGCCGGGCAATGTGCGTGAACTGATCAATGTATTGCAATATGCCAGCGTCTTTGCCGACCATGGCGTTATTGAACGTGACCATTTGCCCGATGATTTCCGGGTTGAGGTCGTCAAACCCGTATTGTCGGCCCGCGACAGTATCGAGCAGGCCGAACAGGGGGCCTTGCGCCAGCTTCTGGAAAGTCATCACTGGCATATCAGCAACACGGCCAAGGCACTTGGTATCGGGCGCAACACGCTTTATCGCCGCATGGCGCGACTGGGAATAGAACGGTCAGGATAGGACGCGATGCCCTGATATCCCGACCGTTCATTTTCAGTGTCCCCCAATGATGTCAGGCAATATCACGCAAGAACTGCTTTACCGAATGATCGAGCTTTTGCGCGCGTTCTTCCATGCTTGCGGTGGCGGCTCTGACATCACCGGAAGCCGCATCGGTTTCATCGGCGGCATCCATTGCCTGTTGAATGTTGCTGGCAACATCGCGGGTATTTTGCGCAACGTTTGAAATTTTCGACGAAATTTCAGTCGTTGTGTTGCTTTGCTGATTGATTGAATCGGCAATGCCGGCCGTGTCGTCATTGATCACGCCAATGGTTTCGACAATTTCGCGGATGGCGGCAACCGCATCACGGGTTTCCGATTGGACCGTGGCGATCTGTTCGGAGATTTCATCGGTCGCGCGTGCGGTCTGTGACGCAAGGTTTTTGACCTCGTTGGCGACAACGGCAAAGCCCTTGCCGGCATCACCGGCACGTGCGGCTTCGATGGTGGCGTTCAGTGCAAGCAAATTGGTCTGTCCGGCAATATCAGTGATCAGTTTGACGACTTCGCCAATCTTGTCTGCCGATGTTTCGAGCACAGACATTTTTTCATTGGTGCTGTTGGCTTCGTTTTGAGCCCGCGACATGGTTTCACGCGACTGGGCGATGCGCTGGCTGACCTCATATACCGATGCGGTAAGTTCCTCGGCAGCAGACGCAACAGATTCCGCATTATGGGCGACTTCCGATACAACAGATGCAGCATCACTTGCGCGTGCCTTGCTTGTTTCCGCGGTGCGGCCAAGTGTGGAGGCGGAATTGCGCAGCTTTTCAAGGGCCATTCCAACATCGGCCAGCAGATCGCCGGTCGTGTTTTCAAAGTTCTTGGTCAGCTTTTCCATAAGTTCGGAACGTTGTGCCTGCGCGCGTTGAAGTTCAGCCTCCTTGGCGCGCATTTCGCGACGTTCGATCGCGTTTTTCTGGAATACCTTGACGGCTGTGACGATATCGCCGACTTCGTCGCGCCGGGTGATTTCCGGAATGGCGGTGTCAAGCTTGCCCTCGGCAATTTCAAGCATGCCGGTGGTCAGTCCGCGAAGCGGGGCAATGGCCCGGATGTTCCAGATGATCAAGACGATACTGATCGCAAGCGAGGCCACCAGCATGCCGATCATGACAATCGAAAAGTTGCTGGCGACGGTTCTGGCCGATACGGAAATCAACTGGCTTTTGGCTTCTTCATGTTCGATCAGTGCATCGATGCTGGCGCGCCAGTCGGCAAAGGCCGGTGCGGCTTCTGCGTTGATCAGGTTGATTGTCGATGAAAATTCACCTGCCTTGCGAAGGCCGACGACCTTTTCGATGATGGGGGCTGCGCGTTCTTCAATCGCCTGAATTTCAGCAAAAAGCTGCTGTTCCTCATCCGATGATGTTTGTTCGGCAGAAAGGATTTCGGCCATGCCCTGGGCGGCCTCGGCGTAAATGGCGGCCTGTTCATTGATGATGGCGACTGTGGCGTCAACCTCATCCTGGCTTGCGACCAGTGCCATGTCGCGCACGGCAATGGCGCGGTCCTGCACACTGCCGCCCAGATTGATGGCGTAGCGTTGCTTGACCCCGTTGATGTCGGTGATCTGGGTGAAGGATGTGTTGATCTGATTTACAAGAACGACAGAAATCGTTGTCAGGATACTCATAAGTGCAAGGATCGCGACATAGCTGATGATCTGTCGTTGGCCAAGTGAAAGCGACACCTGTTTCTTCGAAGCGTTCATCCGGACGTTACTCCATGATCTGCTATCTCTGCCGGGTCATCTTGTTTTTCAGGCTTCAATTCTATGTCGACGTGACCGCGTGCGTTTGGATGGCAGTATATTATTGGTTGTAGGTCCGGTGACGATATCATAACTCTGCGTCGTCATTGCACAGTCTGTTTTGCCGTTTTCACCCTGTGGAATAGAGGGCAATGGCAAAAACGGTTTTGACCGATCATTTCCGGTCAATATCCAAATGTTTTGATTGTAGAATGGGCCGTTATTGTTTTAAGTATCGGCAGGGTTTTACAGGATTGTTTTATGTGTGGAATTGCCGGTTTATGGCTGTCTGGACGGAGTGACGCAAGCGGATTGGGCGATGCTGTATCGCGCATGAACACTGCGTTGCATCATCGTGGTCCCGATGGCGGCGATGTCTGGGTTGATCAGGAAAACGGGCTGGCCTTGGGGCAGCGCCGTCTTGCAATCATTGATCTTTCCGATGCCGGCAAACAGCCGATGCATTCGGCCAATGGCCGTTATGTCATGGTCTATAACGGCGAAATTTATAACGCGCCCGAACTGCGTGAAAAACTTGCCGCTGCCAATATCCAGGTCGCCTGGCGCGGGCATTCCGATACCGAAGTAATCCTTGAATGCATTGCCCATTGGGGGGTGCGCGATACGGTCAAACGCCTGATTGGCATGTTTGCCATCGCACTTTGGGACAAGCAGACCAAAAAGCTGACCCTTGTGCGCGACCGGCTTGGCATCAAGCCGCTTTACTGGTCGCGCTATGAAGGCAATATCGGTTTTGCGTCCGAGGTAAAGGCGCTTCTGGCGGGCAATGCGATTTCACGCGAAGTCAATCGTTCGGGGTTGGAAGCCTACCTTCGGTTTGGCTATGTGCCATCGGGGCTTTCGATCTATTCGCATGCCAAGATGCTCAAACCCGGTCACATTCTGGAAGTGTCATCGCATGATCAGGCAACCGAATTTGCCTATTGGTCGGTCGAAGATGCTGTTCTGAACGGACAAAAGCATGCCTGGAGCGGCGATGATCAAAGTGCGATCGATGCACTTGAAGATTTGCTGCGCGATGCGGTTCAGCGTCGCATGGTGGCCGATGTGCCGCTTGGCGCGTTTCTGTCCGGCGGGATTGACTCATCGACCATCGTTGCCCTGATGCAGTCGGTCTCGGATCGGCCGGTCAAAACATTTTCGGTCGGGTTCGAGGACGAAGCCTTTAACGAGGCGGCCTTTGCCGGGGAAGTGGCGCGCCATCTCAAGACCGATCACACGGAACTTTATGTCACGCCCCAGGATGCGCTGGATCTGGTGCCGAAACTTTCGGAAACCTATGACGAGCCGTTTTTTGACAGTTCGGCGATCCCGACCTATCTGATTTCGGCCCTGACGCGCAAGGAAGTCACGGTTGCTCTGTCGGGCGATGGCGGCGATGAAACATTTGGCGGTTATACGCGCTATCTTTGGGCCAAACAGCTTAGTGCGGCGGCGGGCGGTATTCCGTTCGGGGCGTCGCTGGTGTCGCGCGGGCTGACCATGCTGTCGCCCGAACAGTGGGACAATCTGGTCGGGCTGGTGCCCGGCAAACTTTCGACCAGCGCGATTGGCGATAAAATCCACAAAGCGGCACCGCTTCTGGCGATCCGTGATGATATTGATCGCTATCATGCGCTGTTGTCATTGTTTGATACCGACAAACTTCTGGGCAGCCGTTCCACCCGCAAGAAATTCCGCGTGCCGGGCGAAAAGTTCTGTCGCAACCGCAATCTTGATTATGTCTCGTCCATGCAGGTCATGGATACGATGATGTATATGGTCGATGATGTGCTGACCAAGGTAGACCGTGCATCAATGGCCAATTCGCTTGAGGTCCGCGTACCGTTTATCGATCATCGCGTGATCGAATTTGGCTGGCGTTTGCCCGCACGGCTTAAAATGAACGGATCGGTGGGCAAACATGCCTTGCGCCAGATCCTGTATAAATATGTGCCGCGCGAAATGATCGACCGGCCGAAAACCGGTTTTGGTGTGCCGCTGGCACAGTGGCTTCGCGGGCCGTTGCGCGAATGGATGGGCGATCTTTTGGCCAATGACGCGCTTTATAACGATTTCGGCCTTGATCGTCGCCAGATCGAAAAATTGCAGCAGGAACATATGAGCGGCAAGCGCAACTGGGGCCACCAGCTTTGGACGATTTCCATGCTGTCTGACTGGCAGAAACGCTGGCTGGCCTGATCGAACGATCAATTCCCGCATCCCGTATCCAATCTTTGATGAACGCCCCGCCTGAATTTCAGGCGGGGTTTTTCAATTTGTTTCAAAAATGAACTTTTGATCATTTTGCATTGGCTGTCCCGAGCAATGTGGCGGTGGCATGTTTCTCGGACATGGCTGCGTCGAATAAATGTCACAATTCGAAACTTGAAAATTTTCGAAAATGAAATATTTTAGCGGGAAAGAGATTCCTTTTTGCTGAAAGAGGCCCCGCATGGCTGAGACTGCACATTACGATCTGATCATTATTGGTGGCGGCATCAACGGTGCCGGTATTGCGCGTGATGCGGCGGGGCGCGGGCTTAAGGTTTTGCTGTGTGAAAAGGATGATCTTGCCAGTGCAACATCGTCGGCCAGCACCAAGCTGATCCATGGCGGTTTGCGCTATCTCGAACATTATGAATTTCGTCTGGTGCGCGAAGCGTTGACCGAACGTGAAGTGCTGCTTGGCAATGCGCCGCATATCATCTGGCCGTTGCGCTTTGTTCTGCCCCATCGCGATGATTTGCGTCCGGCCTGGATGATCCGCCTTGGCTTGTTCCTGTATGACCATCTTGGCGGCCGTAAAAAGCTTCCGGCTTCCGAAGGCATTTCATTTGCCAATCATGTTTCCGGTGCACCGCTGCGGGACGGGATGACCAAGGGCTTTGTCTATTCCGATTGCTGGGTTGATGATGCGCGTCTGGTGGTTCTCAATGCCATTGATGCCAAAAATTGCGGGGCTGAAATCCTGACCCGGACCGAATGCGTCGGCGCCAAACAGATCGACGGGCACTGGCAGGTTTCCCTGCGTGATCAGCAAAGCGGTCAGGAACGCCAGGTTTCCGGGCGGATGCTGGTCAATGCGGCGGGCCCGTGGTGTGCCGATCTGATCAATCCGGACAATGGTGTGGTGCAATCAAAAACCAGCGCCAATATCCGCTTGGTCAAGGGTAGTCACATTGTGGTGCCAAAGCTGTTTGATCATGATTATTGCTATATTTTCCAGAATGGCGACGGGCGCATTGTCTTTGCCATTCCCTATCAGGATGACTTTACCCTGATTGGCACCACCGATGTTGATTTCACCGGCGATCCGGCCAAGGTCAAAATTGATCAGAACGAAATCGATTATCTGTGCAAACTGGCCAGTGGCTATTTCAAAAAGCAGGTGGCATCCGACGATGTCGTCTGGACCTATTCCGGGGTGCGGCCGCTTTATGCCGGCAATGGCGAAAGTGAAAATGCATCCAAGGTGTCGCGTGACTATACCCTGAAACTCGAAGCCGATAGTGGTGCGGCCCCGGCCTTGCATGTTTTTGGCGGCAAAATCACCACCTATCGCAAGCTTGCCGAACATGCGCTTCAGATCATTACCCGCCAGCTTGGCACCCGCGATGCGCCCTGGACGGCCAAAGAACCGCTTCCGGGCGGGGATTTCCCCAATGCATCCTTTGATGATGCATTTGCCCATTATGCCAAACGATATGACTGGATGGATCACGGTTTGTTAAAGCGCCTGCTGCGCGCATATGGCACACGCATCGACATGATCATCGGTACTGCGACAAAGATCGATGATCTTGGTGTCTGTTACGGCCATGACCTGTATGAAGCCGAATTGCGCTATCTGATTGATCATGAATGGGTAAGCAAGATTGATGACCTGATCTGGCGGCGGTCCAAACTTGGCCTGCGTCTGTCTTCCGAACAGATTGCCGCGCTTGAAAACCGTCTGGCACAGATCGACGCCGATCCCAGGTCGGTCGCCGCCGAATAGGACGGGCTTTGAACGCGGATATCAGGACTGCGCGTTTGACAGTTCTTCACGCAATGTGTCGAGTAACGTGCGCAGTTCCTGTTTGCGGGCAGGCGTGATATCGCGCCAGTCCCGGTCATGGATCGCACCTTCAAGCGCATAAAGGTAGTTCAGGCTGATTTTCCTTTCACCGCCAAAGCGAAACAGCAGGCGGCGCGTGACTTCGACGATGCCGGTCGCGATAAGCTGATCGCGGTTTTCAATCCCGATTTCGCGCAGTTCACGTGACGATGTCGGACCGATATTGCGCATGGTTTTCCTTTGTTCGGGGTGGTGCGTGCACATCGCGTTGGGCATGTCTTCACTGGTCGTGCTGGCACCTGACAGTGTGAATAATCTGCTGTATGGTCGGTTTGTTTTCAACCGATTACCTTGACCGGTCCCCTGATGACAGCATTGTTCAAACCCGTTATCGCAAGTGCGATCCTGCTTCTTTTGACCATTCCGGTCGCAAAGGCCGCAGACGATTTTGTGCCGCTTGAAACCGGGGCAATGATGGTCGGGCTGGTTGGCGGTCTGGCACTTTTTCTGTACGGGATGGACCATCTGGCAAGCGCGCTCAAGACCCTTGCCGGGGCGCGGTTGCGATTTATCCTGTCGAAAATGACGCGCAACCGCTTTATGGCGGTGCTTTCGGGCGCACTGGTTACCGGTCTTGTCCAGTCGTCAAGTGTGACCACGGTTCTGGTGGTGGGCTTTGTGTCGGCGGGCCTGATGCCCTTTGCCCAGTCGATTGCCGTGATCATGGGGGCCAATGTCGGCAGTACCCTGACCGCGCAAATCATTGCCTTTCGGGTTGATGCGATTGCACCGCTGGTGATGGCCATCGGATTTGGACTGACCATGATGGCAACCCGCAAACGCGTTGCGATGGCGGGCAAGGCGATCCTTGGCACCGGGATGCTGTTTTTCGGCATGGGCATGATGAGCGATGCGATGGAACCGCTTCGCACCTATCCGCCCTTCATCGATCTGATGGCCGAGATGCAAAACCCGGTTCTGGCAATCATTGTTGCGGCATTCTTTACCGCCCTTGTTCAATCCAGTGCGGCAACCACGGGCATTATCATCGTTCTTGCCGGGCAGGGGCTTGTGACACTTGATGGCGGCATTGCCCTTATTTTCGGGGCGAATATCGGCACCTGTGTCACTGCACTGCTGGTGACAATCGGCAAGGGGCGCGATGCCCTGCGTACCGCCATCGGCCATGTTCTGTTCAATGTCGGCGGTGTTTTCTTGTGGCTGCCGTTTATTGCGCAATTGTCCGAATTTGTGACGGATATTTCATTTGCGACCAATGGCGGGCAAACCGATATCGCGCGCGAAATCGCCAATGCGCACAGCATTTTCAATATTGCCAATGTGATCCTTATGATCGCCTTTGTGCCATGGATCGCCCGTCTGATCGAAAAGATCGTGCCACCGGAAACGGTGATTGATCCGCCGCTTGATCCCAGCCCGAAATATCTGATGGCAGAAGTCACCAATACGCCGGCGGCCGCGATTGCGCTGTTGCGCAACGAGGTCATCCATATGGGCGACATCGTGACCGATGTGGTGCGCCGCGGGCGCGAAAACATGCGCAAGCCGACCAGCAAGAAATTGCAAAGAATTGCAGAACTTGACGACGGGGTGGACAGCCTGCAGGACGCGATTGCCCTGTTTGCCAGCAAAATGCGCCGATCCGAACTTTTGCCCGGTGAACTTGACCGGCTTCAGAACGAGCTTGAAGTCAGTAACCATCTTGAAGCGGTTGGCGATCTTGTCGCCGAGGAAATGGTCGAACTGGTTTCCGAACTGATGGATTTGCGCCAGATCCCGTCCGAAGAACGCCGCGCCCAGATCACGGAACTGTTTGAAATTGCCGAAAACTGTCTGAAACAGGCGCTGACCGCCTATTCGGGGGATGATATGGAAACCGCAAGGGCGGTTTTGGCCCGTGATCAGGAATTTGGCGCAAAGATGGAAGTGACATTGCACCGGATCAGCGATGCGATCGGACCGCGCGATGTCGATATCCGGTGTTATCGCATCAATGTTGCACTGGTTGAACGGATCAACCGGCTGTTTCAGCGGGCATGCCGCATCGCCCATGTCACGATTTCGGGGCTCGACGGGCACAAGGCTGCTGGCGATGATGGGCAATCACCGCCAACAGTCACATTGCCTGAAACATTCTGATCACGGTTTGGTCAGGGGCAAACCACCCGGTTACAGTTCCGGGCGTTCGATCGGCGGGGTGTCGATGTCCTTTTGCATGACCGTGACATCAAGCGCGCGATAGCCAAGATGGCGATAGAAATCCTGTGTCCTGCTGTTTTCCGAACGCACCATCAATTGCATGCGCCAGACGCCCTGATCGCGCAACCAGCCTTCGCCGATATCCATCAATTTGCGGCCAAGTCCCGATTTCTGAACGGACGGGGCAACCGCCAGATAATATACCCAGCCACGATGACCATCATGACCGGCCATCACCGAACCGATGATGTTATTGCTGTTATCTTCCCAGACGAAAAGTGTCGCGTCCGTTGCCTCGATCGCAAATCGCACATCCCATGCCGGCGGGTTATAGGGGCGATAAAGCCCGGTATCCTGCCAAAGCTGGGTAAGCGCGGGGATGTCTTCCAGGGTTGCGGTTCTCGGGGCGGTTTTGGGATTGGCTGCGGGGGCAGGTGTTTGGTTTGTTTGGGGCGTGGTTGTCATGGTGGTTCTTTCGGGGCGCAGTTTCTAATGGGCAACAATGGGGGCGTTATCAATGGCGGTCAAATGCAAAACCGTTACAGATCAATGTAAAAAAAGGAAACGCCCCCAAGGGGGAAACCTTGGGGGCGCTGGGGAAGTCCGGAGCATCGGTTGGGAATGAAGGCCCCGGACCGGGGTGGGGTCGTTATCTGCGTGCGGCTTAGCTGATCGGGCGGCCGGTCACGCTGCTGAGTTCCATTTCACGAACGATGTCGCCGGCCTGATTGGTTACGGTCGCGGTATAGGTGCCGCGCGGCGTTTCAGCCAGGCCGCCCAGTTTCAGTTCACCATTGCCAAACCGGATCACCATCGCACTGGCCAGAAGGTTCATCTGATCGGCGGTGAATTTGCGGTTGTAACGTTCGGCCTTGTCCGGGCGCGGCAACAATTTGCGCAAATCATGACGTTCATCACGGTCCATGCGCCCGGTTTTGGCATCAAACTTGACCACTTCGACCACGCCGCCTTGTGCATTGACTACAAGGACGTCGATCTTGCCCGGTTCTTCTGCCATCAGGGCATCACCGGTCTTAAGATCAATCGTGCCGGTTTTAAGCAGCATGGCATCAATCAGAATGCGCGCCTCGGCCGGGGTCAGGGGAACTGCGCGTTCGCGATTTTCGCGGTAGAATTTTCCACCTTTGCGATGATCACCGCGGTCGCCATCAAATTTGCCACCATGATGATCACCACCAAACATGGACCATTCACCGGGGCCACCATGGCCACCCTGACCAGCCTGGGCGGCGGCAATCGGGGTTGCGAGCACACCAGATGCGATCAGGACAGCTGCAAGTTTGAGTTTGTTGTTACGTTTCATCGTAAACCTCGTGTCGTTGGGGGATCGTTTGCTGAGGTCCGTTATCACCGATGATTGTCGCGAAATGATCCCCGGTAAACATCAAATTGGTCGCAAGATTTGCCAAAACCGGGAAATGCGACAATTTGATACAAATTGGCGTTTTTGCCCCAATTGCCAACGCGCTAAGGTAAGCTGAGAACACCGTTGCAATGACAGGACCGCATATGAGCGACCAGCCCCACATTCTTGTTGTCGATGACCACCGCGATATTCGCGATTTGCTGGGGCGTTATTTGCGTCAGCACGAATACCGGGTGTCGCTGGCATCGGACGGGCGCGAGTTGCGCAAGATGATGGCTGATGATGTTTCGCCTGATCTGATTGTTCTTGATCTGATGATGCCGGGCGAAGACGGGCTTAGCCTGTGCCGCTGGCTGCGTGAAAATTATGATGTGCCGGTGGTGATGTTGACGGCCCTTGGCGAAGAAACCGACCGGATCATCGGGCTTGAAATGGGGGCGGATGATTATCTGGCAAAGCCGTTCAATCCGCGTGAATTGCTGGCCCGGATCAAGGCGGTGATGCGCCGGGCGCAAAGTCTTCCTGTCGGGCGCAAGGGGCCGCTTCCGGGCGGTGAAGTACGGTTTGACCGCTGGGTTCTGGATCGTACACGGCACGAATTGCGCGATGCCAATGACGTGGTGCTGCCGCTGAGTGCCGGGGAATACGGGTTGCTGTGCGCCTTTGTCGAACATCCCAACATGGTGCTTAACCGGGATCAGTTGCTGGATCTGACGCGCGGGCGCGAAGCCGTACCGTTTGATCGCAGCATCGATAATCAGGTCAGTCGCCTGCGCAAGAAAATCGAGGCAGATGCAAAAAATCCGACCCTGATCAAAACGGTGTGGGGCGGCGGTTATATGTTCACCTGCGAGGTGGTCGAAAAATGACCAAGCGCCGCCTGCTTAAACGTCTTTGGCCGCAAAGCCTGACGGCACAGCTTGTCTGTCTGTTGCTGGGCGCGATCATTCTGACCCATATCGTGCTGGGCGTGATGCTGGCCGATGAACGTCGTGATGCGCTGGCATCGGAACGCCGGGGCAATGCACTGTCGCGTGTGGCGGCAATTTCACGCATTCTGACCACCACACCGCATGAAAACTGGCGTGATGTGCTGCGGGTTGCCCAGTCACCGCAAACCCGTTTGCGGCTGGTTGACGAAACCGGGGTTGTGGCCTCGGACGGGCATATTCCCGACAGCCTGACCAGCCGGTTGAATGAATTCCTTGCCACCGGTTCGGGAACGCAGGCACCTGTGCCCGCCCGGGTCGAAATCCTGACCGAAGACGAATGCTGGCGCGAACGCAAAACATTGCGCAACGCCAAGGAAGCCTTTCTTGATCAGAAACACGATCAGAACCCGGCACGTCCATCGGGCAAAAATGGCGATTATCATTTCCATGACGACCGCGCAGCCCCTTGGGAATTGCGCTATATGGAACGGTTTGACTGCCATGTCGCACCGGTGATGCAGATCGCCGTGCCGATTTTCACCGCGGTCGGATCAACGTCGGAAGACGGCATGATTGATGATGCCCCGACCACAACCGAACCCCCGCAAAACCGCCCGGAAAACGCCCGGCCGCAAGTCTGGCTTGAAGCGATGATTGGCGGGGTGATGCCTCCGCCCTGGTTTGTTTTTGACAATGTGTTGCGGGTTGCCTTGTCGGCCCTTGTCATTGCCGTGATCACATTCTTTATCACCCGGCGGATTTCCCGGTCCTGGGCGCTTTTGGCGCGTGCAGCCGATCGGGTGGGGCGCGGCGATTATCCCGAACCGGTGCCTGAAACCGGGCCGATTGAAATCCGGCGGGCGGCCAAGGCCTTCAATCGTATGACAGCGCGTCTCAAACGCTTTGTCGAGGATCGCACACGCATGCTTGCGGCGATTTCACATGATTTGCGTACACCGATTACGTCGCTTCGATTGCGGGCCGAATTCGTCGATGATCCTGAAAACCGGGCGCGGATCATTGAAACGCTTGATGAGATGGAGCAAATGGTCGAAGCCGCGATGGCCTTTGCGCGCGAGGAAACGGCAAACGAGGACACCCGCAAGATCGATATGACTGCACTTGTGGAATCCGCGGTCGAAGATCTGGCCGAAACCGGGCGGGCGATATCATTTGTCGGGGATGGGGCACCACGGGTTTATCCCTGTCGACCGCTATCGGTCAAACGGGCCTTTGGCAATCTGGTGTCCAATGCCCTGCGATTTGGCAAGCATGTCGAAGTGACCGTGTGTGATGCCGATGATGGCGGTTTATGGATTGAAATTGCCGATGACGGGCCGGGTATTCCGGTCGAAAAACGCGAACAGGTGTTTGAACCGTTCTTCCGGCTTGAAGAATCACGCAATCGTGACACTGGCGGTATCGGGCTTGGTCTGGCAATCGCGCGAACAGCGATCCGGGCCCATGGCGGGGAGATATATCTGGAAGATGCGCCAAAAGGTGGGCTTCTGGCCCGTATCTATCTGCCACCGGCCCGAACCGAAACCGGGGTGTAAATCACGATCGGGCAGCCGGTAATCCAAGCGGTTTCAGAGGGTTAAGAATTTTTGACAATTTGCCCTTGCGTTTTTAATGACCAATAGTCATTTGTGTGCCGGGAAATAGATTGTTTCCAAATCAATAATTGCGAATTGGCATTGCTGTTCTATGTAGGGTTTGCACTTGATCCAATGGCAAAGATGACGTCAGAGCCGTCAAAAGATGATAGGATGCTGTTCGTGCCCGCGATAAAACCGATGCATCCGGGCAAAACACGGCTTTGACGGCCGACAGGTTTCAAGCAGGTCGGATCAAACAGTTTGGCGATCAATCTGGCCTTTGGATGAAGTGCAACCCTGGCGATGCAAAAATAAGCGTGTAAACGGACGGAGCGAACAATGAACAATAACCAGCAGGATTCAGCGGTCGTGACGTCGCTGCCAGGGACCAATTCGGCCCAGGCTGCGCGCGGTTTTGTGCGTTCGGTCAATGACTGGCTGATGGAATGCGCGCTTGATGATACCGACATCAGCGAACTTCTTGCTGGTATGGTCAGTCGCCTTGTCGCATCGGGCATTCCGATTGACCGTGTCATGGTTGCTTTCAAAACGCTTCATCCCCTTTACGAAGGGGTTTCCTATATCTGGAACAAGGAAAGCGGTCAGGTCGAACGCTCAACCCATATGGGGGTTGGCGATCAGGATCAGGATTGGGCCGAAAGTCCGATGAAATGGATGCTTGATAACGATGTCAGCTTCATGCGCCGCCATCTGATCGGGCCAAGTTCGGTGATCGATTTCCCGGTTCTTGAAAGTTTCCGCCGCAATCGTGGTACGGACTATTACGCACTGATGACACCGTTTGTCACAGACCGCGACAGCACGCTTGATAGCAACCGTATCTTCATGACCTATCTTACGCGTCGACCCAGCGGTTTCTCGGACGAGGATCTGGCAATTTTGTCGGGCATCCAGCGCCGCTTTGCCGTGTCGTGCAAAATGCGGATCAACCACGAAGAAACCAGCACCATTCTTGAAACCTATCTGGGGTCTGATGCCGGTGCGCGGGTGCGCAACGGTCAGATCAAACTGGGTGACAGCACCAAAACCCGGGCGGTGATCTGGTTCTCGGACATGCGCAATTCGACCTCGATTGCCACCCATGTTGGCGATGATGCCTTTCTGGGGGAAATGAATGATTTCTTTTCCGCAACCGCGGGGGCGGTGCTTAAACATGGCGGGCAGGTGTTGCGCTATATCGGGGATGCGACCTTGGCGATTTTCCCCATCGGCGATGATGAAAACAATCTTGAAACAGCCTGTCTTGCGGCCCTTTATGCCGCCGCCGAAGCCCAGATCAATATCGATACCCTGAACGCCAAGCGCGAAGAAGAAGGCAAGCCGCCCTTTGATTACGGGCTGGGCATGCATGTCGGTGATGTGATTTACGGCAATGTCGGTGTGTCCGAACGCGTTGATTTCACCGTGGTCGGGCAGGCCGCCAACGAAGCCGCCCGGATCGAACAACTGACCAAGCAGCTTGGCAAACGTGTTCTGGTCAGTCAGACCGTCGCGCGGTTCATTTCCTGTCCGACACAGGAAATGGGGGCTTATGAACTGCAAGGAACCGGTGTCAGCGTCAAGCTGTTTGCCCCGGATTTCGCCGAGGCCTGCCACCGGATCGAATTGATGCGCGCGGGCTAGGCCCGCCCGAATGCGAACATGAAAAAGGCCGGTACATCAATGTGATGAACTGGCCTTTGTCTTTTTCCCCGGATGGAACGCTGTCAGGCAAGACTGTCGAAATCCTTCACAACGCTGCTTGCTGATTCACCGACATTGGAAAATGTCTTTTGGGCATCAGTTACCGCCTGTGTCGCAGCCTTGATGATATCGGCATAGGGCGACACTTCCTTTTTGACCAGCATCTGTTGCATGGCGACACCGGTCGTGGCGGATGCCATTGACATGATATTGCGCAAATAATCGGTGGAATCCTGAACCGCATAGGCCGCGGCTTGGGCGACTTTCTGATAGGCAACACCGTTTGCACCGGGAAATGCCCCGTTCAGAACCGCATGGTTTGTGGTGCCCACCGCCTGAACGATCTGGGGATTGAGTGCGGTGCTGAGCGGCGGGGTGTTGTTTGTGCTGCCTGAACCGCCCTTGTCAGAACTGTCACCCGCATCGCCCGATCCGCCGTCAGCGGATTTGTCGCCGGCGGATTTGTCGCCGGCGGCTTTTGCGCCGCCATTTTCGCCGGCGGGCGGATTTCCGTCCTTTTGGCTGTCCTGACCGGTATCGGCGTTTTTGTCGGCATCTGTGGTTTTGGATGCGTCGGGATTGGTGTTGTCGTCGTCTGCCATCATGAACCTCTTGCGGGGCGAATGAATGCGCCGTTGTTGTCACTAACCGTGGGCATCAGATCCTGCGGGCACCGATCAGGTGCCGCCGCCACCTTTGCCGCCCATGCCGCCGCCGGTACTGTCAAGGATCATGCGACACGCGCTTGATGTGACGGCATTGCCAATCTGTTGCAGCCCGCCCTGGGTTTGCATGGCGTTTTGCATCGACAGACTGATGGAATGGGCCATCGTCTGATACACAAGGCCCATGGCCTGTGCGGGCGCCTCGCCAAGGACCTTGACGTTGGTCTGTGTCACGGCGTCCGTGATTTGTGCATTTACAGGGGTGTTGTCTGCCATTTCACGCCCTCATGTTTGGACCGTTGCCTGGCCGCAGAAAGACCGGGCTGGTCAGGTGCCTAGCGGCGGGTTGCTGCCAAAATAACCAGAAGAGTCAACAAGGCGTCGGCGTTGTCAGACCGGCCAAGTTTGGCGGTGGCCTGGGCGCCGGCCATGGTATTGACCGAATAAAGCTGCATCACGCCCTGATTGGTGGCGGCCTGCGAACAGATCGATGCCTGTTGCTGGGCCTGCACCGCATTCTGGAACAGGATCGAAGTCGAATGTGCGGCACTTTGATAGATCGAGCCCATCGCATTGGCGGGTGCAGATCCAAGAACACTGACCGAGCTTTGGGTAACTGCATCGGTAATCTGACCGTTCACCGGGGTTGGAATAGCCATGATATCCTCCGAAAAGGCGGTCCGGGTGACCGCACATCTTTAGACGCGTAATGCGAAGTTTTGTGACCGGGTTCGAAAGCCTTTTTAAAAGGGGGCCTTGCGAAATGTCGGTTAGCCGGCCTGGGCTGTAATCAGCGCCACCAGTTTCGATGTGGCGGTATTGACGACCTGTTGCATGTTTCCCTGGGTCAGGGTGGCGTTTTCCATCGCAAGACCGGTTGCATGCGAATGCGATTGCAGGGCAATGGAAACCGCCTGTGCCGGGCTTTCGCCCAGAACCTTGACGTTGGTCTGGGTAATGGCATCGGTGATTTGCGGATTGACGATATCACTCATGGTACGTCCTCTTTTTATTCACCGGACTCCTGGGACTGTTCGTTTGTATCGTCCGAACCGTCTTCCCCGTCCTGGGTGCCGTTGCCAAGAAACATCCGGTCAAGATCGCCCCAGTCGGTTTCGTCATCCCAGAACGCGCTTTTCTTGGACGCGACGCCCTGTTGCTCAGGCGGCGGCAGCGGGCTTTCCCCACTCAGCTTTTGTTGTTGGGGTTCGGGCCCTTGCCCTGAAGCGCCTGTGTAAAAAAATTTGGTTTGCTGTCCTGTACGGACAGGGTGGCCTTGGCGCACTCCATCGTGGTTGCAAGGCTGGCAACGGCAAGCTGTTGCTGTTCATTGACCATATTGGCAAACAGGATGCCCTGTGCCTGGGCCTGCGACAGATAGGATTGCATTGCCCCCATTGCCGGACCATTGGCAATGACCGAGGTATTGGTCTGGGTGACGCTGTCGGTAATCTGTTCGTCGACTTCGTTGGGAGTGCTCATCACGGTGATCCTTACTGGTTACGACGATTCATCATCTGCATCACGCTTTGGGTCATGGTGGTCATGCCAATCATTGCGTTTTGCTTTTGGGCGGAAACCATGTTCGCCATCAAAATGTTCTGTGACTGGGTCTGACCAAGCATCGATTGCAGGGCGGCATAACCCGGCCCGGCCCCCAATGTTGCAACATTGGTCAGCGCGACACAGTCCGTGATCTGATCAGAAACAGCGCAGAGATGCTGTTCATCCGCAGCAGCCGTTTGGGTCTGCTGTGAACTGTCGCCGTCTTGCGCAGATGGTGTCGCTGGCATGTCCGTCTCCTTGGCTGGCGTAATTTGTACTTACCGGTATGACGTGCGAACGCCGACTTTGTGACAGAAAAAGCCCGGCAAGCTTGCGCATGCCGGGCGGGGTCGGCGGCGAAACCAATATGGAATTACGACACGGATGTTCCGGTCGTTGCTTTGAGTGCCGTCAAAAGCGACAGCATGTTGTCGGGCACGTCGCTTGCGGCCAGTTTCGAAGTTGCAACCGCACCAGCCATGGTGTCGACAGAATAAACCTGAATGACGCCCTGATTGGTGGCTGCCTGGGAAGAGATGCCGACCTGTTGCTGGGTACTGACGGCGTTCTCGTAGAGAATGCCATGAGAATGCGCCAGCGACTGGTAAAGCGAGCCCATGGCCATTGCCGGCGCATCGCCCAGAACCTTTACGTTGGCCTGGGTGACTGAGTCGGTAATCATGCCATTGACCGGAGTGTTATCAGCCATTGTGTATCTCCTGGTTGCCTAAAGAAGTGCCGGAAGGAAATTGACCCTCGCAACCGGCCCTTTCCGCATGTCTTGCGGTCAGACTTTTGACGGGGGCCGCGGGGTGTTGTGACGCAAAGCGCAGAAAAACTTGACGGGTCGGGCCGGTCTGGATCCCCAACGTAAATCGGGCGGTCGCTGATGGTTGCAACCGCCCGATTTAATGAAGACCTGCTTGGGGATACAGGGATTAGATATCAGCTTTTGACGGCCTGAAGCGCGGTCAGAAGCGAAAGCATGTTGTCGGGAACATCGCTTTTGGCAATCTTGGAGGTCGCAACCGAATCTGCCATCGTATCGACCGAATAGATCTGGATGACGCCCTGGTTGGTGGCGGCCTGCGAGGTGATGCCGATCTGCTGCTGTGCGCTGACGGCGTTTTCATAAAGAATGCCGGTGGAATGTGCGAGGGACTGGAAGATCGAGCCCATTGCCATTGCCGGGGCGTCGCCCAGAACTTTCACGTTAGCCTGGGTGACTGCATCAGTGATCTGACCATTGACCGGGGTCGGAATCGCCATTGTAAAGTCTCCTTCGTGTGCTTGTGCTGTGTGCTGCTTGCTGTTGTGATCTGACGGGGTTTCGCCGTCCCGTATTCAGTCTAAAGACGTTGGCCATATTGGGTTGTGACGCGTCTTTTCATTTTATCTGTTGTTTTTTGCATTCGATGATGCCCGGGGATGTCGGGGGATGCCCGGGGATACCAGGGGATGCCCGGCTGTGCCTTGTTGGCGCAGTCCGGGCCAGGACAGGCAGGCCGATTACTGGATGCCTGCCCCTCTGAGATGTTCGCGCGCCAACTGGACACGTTTGCGCACGGCGCAATTGCTTAGTCCCAATGCTTCGGCAATTTCGTCGTAACTGCGATCCTGGACGCACCGCATCAAAAGCGGTTTGCGCAGTTTTTCCTGCATTGCCATCAAGGCTGTTTCAAGCTGGTCAAGCTGTTCGCCAGCAAGGAATGATTCTTCGGGGCTTGGAATGACCGGGGCGGTCATCGGGGATGCCGGGGTATCGGCACTGCCGTGGGTTTCTTCGCGATATTCCGCCTTGCGCCGGTTCTGACGATGCAGATCGATGCAGGCGTTATGGACAATACGCGACAGCCATGCGCGATGGTTGCGGATTTCGTCCATGGAATCTTCGAATTTTGTCGATGCCTTGACCATTGCCTCGGACAGGGCGTCCTGAGCGTCATCCATATTGCCGGACATCAGTTTCAGGCATTGCTTCAAAAGACTGTCTTGCTGATCGATCCACAGCGGCCAGAAATTCGGTGCCGCGGGGCCTGTTTGCGGATCAAGTGCGGTTTCATGCGCACGGGTCGGATTGGGCCAGGCGGCGTTGCCGGTATCTTCTGACGGGATGTCTTGGGCAGGGGGATAGGTCGGGGTGTCCGGGGCTTGCGGCATATCGCGCATGCCCGGAACCGGCTGGCGCAGATCAGTGCTTTCCGGGGATGTCGGCAAAATGCCGTGCAAGACATCCATCGGTGACAGGCCGGACGTGTTGCCAAAACCCGGCAGGGCGCCTGCGATAATATCTTCCGGGCGTGGGCCGTTGCGGGATGGTTCGAGCCCCGGGAAACCGGCAAGCGGATTGAAATCCGCCGGATAGCCCGGAGGCGGGCTGTATCGATTGGTGGCCGGGGCGGATGCTGCCGGTTGGGGCGCATCGGACTGCACATTGTGCGATTGTGGGGGCGGGGTTTGGCCGTTTGAAAGGTCGGACCGGTTTTCCCCCGGCCGTTCGGATGGGGCCGCAAGATCAGAAGAAATGTGGGCTGCGTGCTGAATGATTGACGCCGCATCCAGTGCCAGGGAAGGGGTGCCTGAACTGTCTGAAAGGTTGCGGTCGGGCGGGGCCGGATTTCGGGTTCCTGCTTCGCTGTTTGTGCCAAGCAACGCGTCGGTAACCGCAAGCCTGCTAAGATAATCTTCGGCAATGCGGGCACGCTGGTCGGGTTTCAATCGCGACCAGATGGAAGTGACGTTATCGCCATCTTCCATCGCCTGGCTAAGAGTTTGATCAAGGCTTTGAACGAAATGCAGCTCGGCCTCTGTAAGGCCAGCCTCTTCCTGTTGGTTGTTTTTTTCGTTCTGCACTATGGACCCCTCCAGTTGATAGATTGCAACCATAGGCTGATTAAGTTGTGCGACGTTTATTATGACGTGATTTCTAAGTGATTGTGAATAAAAGTTATTGCACAATTTTAAGTTGTATCACGGCGCGTATCTTCACAGCCTGCTTCATTCGGGCCAAGAGAGTAGTCGTGCACGTAGTTTTTCTGACTGTGCTGTTGTTTTTCGGGATCTTTGCTTTGATCCGTACGCGTGCCGGTTCGGTCAGGATGCGATGGGCAGATGCCCATGGCGGTTCCCGACCTGTGCCGGATCAACCTGTTTTTGCAGGCTGTGAATTCCTGGGGCTTTCCTTGTCCCCGGCCGGTGGCGCCGGCTCGTTTGAATCCTGTGCGGGAAAAGCATTGGCAAGTGCCGTTTCGACCTTGTCGGAAAGCAGTTGCATCCTGAGATCGATTTCGCGTGTGATGATGTTGCGAATTTCCGTGGCGATATCGAACATGATCTGCTGATCGCCATGGTGGTTTGCCGATGATGTCATTTGCGGAGCACCTTGTGCTGGATAACCTGTTGGGTGCCCGCTGCCCGGACGCGGGGGCAACGGGGCGGTCACGCCCGATTTGACCTGTTCGGCGTGATTGGAAATCGTGTATCGCTGATCAAGAACCTGCTCGCGGGCGCGCTCGGCGGCCTGGGTCATGGCTTTCTGGGTGGCCAGATATTCCTGATTGAATGCCTTGCGCACAGCATCCTTACGATCGCTGGCGGTGGTAACATCCTTATGCGCCTGACCAGACATCAGGTGCCTCCCTTGGTGGAATTGTTCGGGGTGCTGCCTTTGGTGGTGCGCGACGATCCCTTGGTCGATGCCGAACCGTCCGATCCGGTATCCTCACCGGATGCCGGGGCATCCTGATCGGCCGATCCATCGGAGCTTGCGCCACCGGCTTTGGTTCCGCCGGTTTTGGCGGAGGCCGGTTTTGCCGGTGCGGTATCATCGGTGCTGGACGGCAGAACAAAGCCATACGTCGCCAGATCATCCTCGGTCGGGCTTGCGGCAACACCGGTCAGGCTGGTTTCAAGGCGTCCATTGCTGTTAGACACCATGCTTGCAGCCTTGCAGGCGGCATTGTCGCTTTGTGCCGCGCATGTCAGGATGGCGGTCGGCGTGCAGCTGCGCGTATCGGTCAGAAGCTGTGCGGTGACATTGAAACTTGTTTCCTGGTCATAGCGCACAAGGGTGACAAGGCTTGCGCCCTTGTCGCCTTCGCTGGGCGGGGTGATCTGGACCCAGAACGGAATGGTATAGTTCGGCCCGGCCAGGATGTTTCCCCCGACAATCGGGCTTGGCAAGGTTCCGGTATATTCAAACTGCACCGGGATCGGCGCACGGTCGGCAAAGATCAACCGGATCAGCGCAAGGTTGGGGGCGGCATCACCGGGGATTGAACCGACGGCCTGTTCGAGATGCAGGGCATAGGGGCCGCCGCTATAGACCGGGACTTCAGATGTTTGTGGCAGGGTGTCATCCTGTGCGGAGCTGTCAAACAAAAGCGCGCGCAATTGTGAGGGTACTGATGTCGGCACCGATACCGACAGTTCGGATTGCGCATCGGCAGACGGGCCGACATGCAATTTCCAGCTTTTGAGGCTTTCGGGGCTTTCATCGGCAATCAACCGTGCACCGATCGCGGTCTGGGCGGTCGTGCGGCCCGATGACATCGGGTACCCCTGTGCCATTGTGATGGTCCAGTCCGGGGTGTCGGCATCGCTGCTGGCATTCCCGTGCAGACTGGGCATGGCAGTTCTGAACATGTCATCGGCAATTACAGCCCCCTGAAGATCGGTTTTGCTCCCATCCTTATTGATGATGGTGACCCCCCACTGCGCTTGCGAGGTGCTTTCAGAAGAAGTTGTGCTGTCAAAGAAGGAGCTGCTCATTGCGGAGGCCTCGCTGTTTCCTGTTCTGCCGGTCGTCCGGGGGCTTTGTGCGGCTTGGGCGATGACGTGTGTCGGATCGGGTATGGCGCTGTTGAAATTCGGTTTTGGCGCGCCTGAACGGGGCGTGCCCGGCCCGTCGAACAGAAAACGCTGGATGATTTCAAAGGCGGTTTCACCGGGCTCGCTGATTTGGCCACTTTTCGGGGTGGCTGGCCGCGATGCTCCGCCGGGGCTGTTGACCGGGGGGCTGTCAATCAGGCCGAATTCCTGACAAAGGGCGGTCATGATATCGAGTGCGGCCTGCGGCTCGTTCAGTGGGCCGGGCTGGGGCGCAAACGAGGTCTCGGTGGGCTCCTTTAAGCCTTTTTCTGCCGCGGCGGGGCCTGCTTCGTGCAGATTGCTGCTGCCATCAGATGGGCTTGATGCGGATTTGGCCGGATCTGGTTTGGGCGCGTCACTGTCTGTCATGCATGCATTCCCCAGTGTTGCCCTTGTGGTGGATTTTGCGGCCGAAATGGCGGCCGAATTGACCACAAGGATTTAAACGGTTCCGTGCATTCAGACGTTCAAAGGGCGGGAATGTGAAAATATTGCCTCTGTACAATGGGGCGATACGGGGCTTTGAGGCGCAAATCCCGTCTGTAAAAGACCGCGAAAATTCACGAATGTCGCAAGCTTTTCAAAGCCCGGAAAACACAAAACCCGCCGAAAGTGCAGCAAGCTGTACCTTGGCGGGTCTTGGGTTTTACAAAATGGTGCTGGTGATAGGATTTGAACCTACGACCTACGCATTACGAATGCGCCGCTCTACCAGCTGAGCTACACCAGCACGATTCATTTTGTGGCGCGGAAAATACGGACAATCACCAAGCTTGGCAAGTGCTTTATTGTTCTTTTTCCCAACAAGCCATTTGGGCGCAGCCATGCCTTAAAATCAAACCGGCAATAGATAATATCACATTGACCGTACTGTAATTATGCGGCTTAGATGCGTGCTGTTGGAATTCATGCTTTGGGGGCAGGTTATGTGTCGTTGGCTCAGCTATGTTGGTGATCCGGTTTATCTTGAAAAGCTGGTGTTCGAGCCGCGCCATTCCCTTGTCGAACAAAGCCTTCATGCCGAACAGGCCAAAACGCCGACCAATGGCGACGGGTTTGGCATTGGCTGGTATGACGAACGCCCGACCCCCGGGCTTTATCGTGAAATTCTTCCGGCCTGGAATGATCCGAACCTGCGGTCGCTTGCCCATCACATCAAATCGGGGCTGTTTTTCGCCCATGTCCGGGCTTCGACCGGCACGCATACCAGCCGCACCAATTGCCATCCCTTTGCCCATGACAAATATCTGTTCATGCATAACGGCCAGATCGGCGATTACCCGCTGGTGCGCCGGTCGCTTGAAAACATGATCGAGGATGAATTCTATGCCGGCCGGCAGGGATCCACCGATAGCGAGCTGATCTTTTGCCTGATGTTGACGCTTGGTCTGAAAGAAGACCCGCACCGCGCGATCCGCCGCACCATCGAAGTCGTCGAAAATGAAATGAAGCTGCGCGGCGCCAGCGCCCCGTTCCGTTTCACCGCTTGTCTGTCAAACGGTAAAAGCGTCTGCGCCATCCGCCACGCCAGCGACGACAAACCGCCATCCCTTTACTGGCGCAAACGCGACGACCACGTCATTGTCGTATCCGAACCGCTTGATACCGATACTGAAAGCTGGGCCGCTGTCGCACCGAACCATACCCTTCATGTCGAAGGTGGTCTGGTGGTGAGCGAAGAAGCAACCATGGCGTGCCAATAAAGCAGCTTTGTTTCTGCGTCAGTTTACCACGACAATCTGAGACCGCGCTTTGACCAATGCACGTTGCAGGGCATCGCCGGGTGCGCTGTTGAGAAGTACCGTTTGAAAATCGCTGGCGTGGCCGTCACGGCACAGGGCTTTGCGGCCAACCTTTTTCTCGTCGATCATCAGGATCGCGTGATCGCAACAGCTGACAAGTGCGCGCCTTGCGCGGACTTCATCCATGTTGAAATCAAGCAAATCGCCGTCATCGGTCATGCCGCCGACACTGACAATCCCGTAATCGGCGCGAAGCCCGCCAAAGAAGTCAGCACTATCGGCTCCGATGATATCAAGATCACGGGTGCGGACCGTACCACCGGCAAGCCGAAGCGTGACATTGGGGGCGTTTTGCAAGGTCAGCACCACATGCAGGTTGTTGGTCAGTACGGTCAAATTGCGATGCGATGAAAGATGCTGGGCGGCGAGTTCGGCGGTGGTGCCGGTGCCAATCGCAATCGTGCAGCCCTCAGGGATCAGTTCGGCGATCTTGGCGGCAATCGCCATCTTGCCCGATCGGTTCCAGACTTCGCGCTTTTCATAGGCCGAGTTATCCGGATCAGGTGCGGGGCCCGCAAGGCCGTGACGGCGAAACACGCGCCCCTGTTCCTGCAGATCGCGCAAATCGGTGCGGATGGTCTGGACCGATACATTGAACCGGCGCGCCAATTCTTCGACCGCCATGAAGCCACAGGATTTCACAAGGGCGACGATACGGTCACGGCGACGGTCAAGCGGAACAGGATCTGGGATCTCGGACACGTTTATTTCTTTCGTTCGAAAGGCATGGTTTCGTTTGTGTTCCGAGTATAGACGGGCCTGAATGTAACTGAAAAGCCCGGTTTACCTGTTGAAACATTTAATTCTTGGTGTTGTCACACAACTGTTATCGAAATCCATATAGCTTCCGGATCGAAATGTTTTCGAACGAAACCTTCTTTCCGACTAGGGGATGCCGATCATGCGTAACGTTCTTCTTGCTGCTGTCGCGACTGCGGCGATGATGCTGCCGGTTGTTGGCCAGGCTGCGGAAAAGCTTGTTGTCTATACCAGCCAGCCCAACCAGGATGCCCAGACCACTGTTGATGCCTTTATGGCTGCCAACCCGGATATCGAAGTTGAGTGGGTCCGTGACGGTACCACCAAACTGATGGCGAAACTGCGCGCCGAGATCGCCGCAGGCGACCCGCGCCCGGATGTTCTTCTGATTGCCGATACGGTAACGCTGGAAGGCATGAAGCAGGAAGGCCTGCTGCAAGCGTACAAATCGCCGGAAGCCAAGGCCTATGAAGGCGCGCTTTATGATGCCGATGGCTACTACTATTCGACCAAGCTGATCACGACGGGCATTGTTTACAATACCGCAGCCAAGGCACCGAGCTCGTGGAAGGATCTTTCGGATGCATCGGCGAAAAACCAGATTGTCATGCCAAGCCCGCTTTATTCCGGTGCGGCCCTGATCCATCTTTCGACCCTGACCGAGAACAAGGATCTGGGTTGGGATTACTATCAGGCACTGGCCGCCAACGAAGCCCGCGCACAGGGCGGTAACGGTGGCGTCTTCAAGGCGGTTGCATCGGGTGAAAAACCGTACGGCGTGGTTGTTGATTTCCTTGCCATCCGTGGCAAAGCCAAAGGGTCGCCGGTTGATTTTGTCTTCCCGAAAGAAGGTGTGACCTATGTGACCGAGCCGGTCGCGATCATGAAAGACGCCAAGAACGTTGATGCCGCGCACAAGTTCGTTGATTTCGTTCTGTCCGATGCCGGTCAGAAACTTGTTCTTGATATGGGTTATATCCCGGCCCGTAACGACATGGCCCTGCCGGAAGGTTTCCCGGCGCGTAAGGACATCAAACTGATGGACTTCAACCCGGCCATCGCCCTTGAACAGGCTGAAGCGAACAAAAAGAAATTCGCTGATATCTTCGGGGCTGAGTAATGCAGGCAACAGGTCGCCTTCGCGGCGCTCTGCCTGGCATCATGACCAGATCCACAGGCAACCGGTCTTCGGACCGGTTGCTTTACTGGTTGCTGTTGCCGGTATTCGTGATTTCCATTCTGCCGATTGTCCGCCTGGCGTTTGAAGGCGTGTTTGTCGGTGGCGTGCCGTCGCTTGATTATTTCCGCGATGTTCTGGGATCGGGCGCAACATGGCAGGCAACCGCCAACAGCCTTTATACCGCAGGGCTTGGAACGATCATTTCGCTTTTGATCGGGGGGGCATTTGCCTTTCTGGTCGCACTGACCGATGTGCGCGCCAAGGCCGCACTGGTTTTCTGTTTCATGATCCCGATGATGATCCCGCCACAGATCACAGCCCTTGGCTGGGTGCAACTGACCGGGCCAAGCAGTGCGCTTTTAAATGCCTTTGGCATGGCACCCCCCATGGGATCGCCACAGCCGCTTTATTCCGCCGAGGGCATTGCGCTTTTGCTGGGTATCCAGCACGCATCGATCGTGTTTCTGACCCTGCGCGCCAATCTGCGCATGATCCCGCGTGAACAGATCGAAGCAGCCCGGCTTGCCGGTGCGCGCGGCGGGCGTTTGTGGTGGCAGATCATCCTGCCACTGACCAGCCCCGGGCTGATTGCCGGAACCGCGATGGCCTTTGTCACCGCACTTGGCAATTTTGGCATTCCGGCGATGCTGGGCATTCCGGCCAATTACCCGACATTGCCGACCCTGATCTATCAGAAACTGGCCGGGTTCGGCCCGTCGGTTCTGGGCGAAGTATCGGTTCTTGCCATGCTGATTGGCGCGATTGCCATTTGCGGTGTGGCCATTCACCACCGGCTGCTTGCCAACCGCGATTACCGTTTGATGGGGATGGTCGGACGTCCGCTTGATATCCGTCTGGGGGCGCGCCGTTCGTTGGTTGAAACCATCCTGTGGGCGGTTCTGATTGCAATTCTTGTCGTGCCGTTGATGGCGTTGATTGCAACCTCACTGGTGCCGGCCTTTGGCGTGAAGCTTGATTTCACCAATTTCAGCTTTGATGCCTTTAATCAGGTGCTGTTTGTGCAGCCATCAACCATCCGCGCATTCCATAACAGTTTCCTGTTGTCGGTGGGCGCGGCGGTGATGCTTGTTCTGGTGTGCTTGCCGCTGGCCTATCTGATGGTGCGCAAACCATCGAAACTGACCAAGCTGATCAATCTTCTGATCGAAGTGCCCTATGCGTTGCCCGGTGTGGTTCTGGCGATTGCGTGCATCTTGCTGTTCATCAAGATCCCGGTGATCGAAATCAGCCTGTATGGCACGCTTGGCATTATTTTCATCGCCTATCTGGCGCGCTTTCTTGTGATTGCGTTGCGCCCGGTGATGAACAGTTTCACCCAGCTTGACCCGGCCCTTGAAGAAGCAGCCCAAGCCTGCGGTGCCGGAATTGGCCGTCGCTTGCGCGATGTGTTGTTGCCCTTGGCCGCACCAAGCGCAGCAGCCGGGGCTTTGCTGGTTTTCCTGACTGCGTTTAACGAGCTGACTGTTTCGGCCCTTTTGTGGTCGGCGGGCAACGAGACGCTGGGTGTTTTGATTTTCAATCTTGATGACAGTGGCGACACCGTTCTGGCATCCGCCGTGGCGGTACTGGTCGTGCTGGTTGTGATCGCGTTGATGAGCTGTTTTCAGCTTGCATCGCGTCGTTTGCCCAAGGGAGTTGTGCCATGGCAGACATAAATCTTTCGCGCATTACCAAATGCTTTAGCGATTACCGTGCGCTTAATCAGGTGTCGCTTGACATTTCGGATGGGGAATTTGTTGCCCTGCTGGGACCATCGGGCTGTGGCAAGACCACGTTATTGCGATTGCTGGCCGGATTTGAAGAACCGGGCGAGGGGCAAATATCAATCGGCGGGCAGGTGGTTGCCGATCCGGCCAAGGGCGTGATGGTCAGTCCCGAGGACCGCAATCTTGGCATCGTATTTCAATCCTATGCCCTGTGGCCGCATATGTCGGTTGCGCGCAATGTCGGATATCCGCTTGAAGTGCGTGGCATGAACCGTGCAGATCGCGATCGCCGCATTGCCGAGGCACTTGATATCGTGGCCCTTGGCCCATATGCGGATCGCAGCCCCGCTGAACTTTCCGGCGGGCAACGGCAACGTGTGGCACTGGCACGGTGTCTGGTGATGGAACCGCGTGCGGTGTTGCTTGATGAGCCGCTGGCGAACCTTGATGTTCATTTGCGCGAAACCATGCAGCAGGCGTTTCTTGATTTCCATCGCCGTACCGGGGCAACGATGATTTACGTCACCCATGACCAGGCCGAAGCCATGGCAATGGCCGACCGGATCGCGGTGATGGACAAGGGCCATATTCGCCAGATGGCGGCCCCCGAAACCCTGTATCGCGAACCGGCCGATCGCATGGTCGCGGGCTTCGTCGGGGCGGGGTCGGTTTTGCCGATCACCGGGGTTGAGGTCGAAAATGGTGGCACATGTTCGGTGAAGCTTGGCGATACCCGCATTGCCGCACGCGTATGCCCGAAACTGGCCAGTAGCGGGCATATCAATGGGCAGGCGGGCCTTTGCCTGCGTCCCGAAGATGTCTGGGTCGAAGATGAGGCCCCCTTGCGCGGCAAGGTCGAGGATTGCGTTTATCTGGGCGGGCGGTTCCGGCTTTCGGTGCGCATCGATGATGAGCATACCCTGCCGGTCTATGCCAATCGTCGGGCACGGGTCGGGGAGCCGGTCGGGCTCAAGGTTGCCGATGGCTGGGTCTTTGACCGCCTTGCCGGTGAGGTCGCCTGATGTCAGCCCGGATGCGTGTTCTTTCCGGCCTTGGTGAAAAAGGCCCGGCCTGTTTGCGACTGGAATTCTTTAACCGGCGCTGGATGCTTGATTGCGGGGTTGGCCCCGAAAGTGATCAGGGATTTGATCCGGCCTGGCTGAATAAAGTTAACGCCGTTTTCATTACCCATGACCATATCGATCATATCGGTGCGGCCGAGGAAATTGTCGCGGCGGGACTGCCGATCTATTGCACCGAAGTCACCGCGCGTTCCTTGCCAAAGGGCGCGAAAGTCATTCCATTGCCGCCATGCGGGGAAATCCAGGTTGATGGGGTTACCGTCACCACCGGGCGCACCGGCCATTCGTTTGGCGGGGTGTGGCTGCATTTCGAACTGGGTGGCGGGGTGCTGTATTCCGGCGATTTCTGCCATGAGTCCGATTATTTCCTGTATGACACACCGCCCGATGCGGCGACCGTGATGCTTGATGCATCCTATGGCATGGAACAACTGACCCAGCAGGTCCGTATCGACAGTCTTCTGACCACCATGACCAAGCTTGACGGGCAGATACTGTTTCCCGTACCGCCCAGCGGCCGGGCCGCCGAAATGGCCTTGCTGTTTGAAAGCCATGGTCTGACCGACTGGTCGATGGATGATCGCTGTTACGGGCAGGTCAAGCAGGTGCTTGATACCCATGGTTCGGATTATGTGAATGGCGATGCGATCCGCCGTTTGCGCGGTCTTAAGGACAAGGCAAAGCATTTCAATCCGGATGCCAGATTGCTGTTGTGTCATGCGCCGTGCGCGACATTTGGCAAGTCGCGTGAACTGATTGATAAATGGCGTGATGCCGGACGGCTGGGATCAAGTGCGCATGTCATCTTTACCGGGTTCATGCCGATCGAGGCCCGCAAGATGGTTGAAAAAGGCCATGCGCATTTCCGGCGCTGGAACGTGCATCCATTGGCCGGGCACGTGATCGAGCTTGCCAATCAGTGCCACGCCATGCAGGTCGTGCCGCTTTTTACCAGCTGTCCCGAGGATTTTGGTCTTGTCGACGGGTTCGACGGGCGGCTACAGCTTGCTGATCGGTTCTATTTGTAATGGGTTGCGATCCATTTCGACGTTCAAACGGGTGATGCCTGACCATGATTTATGCTGCTGAAAAGTTCGATTTTCCGAAATTGCCGTTTGTGTTCATCCGGCACGGAGAAACCGATGCCAACCGCGCAGGGATCATTGCCGGATCGAATGAACCGCCGCTCAATGAAACCGGCCGCGAACAGGCCCTTGCCATTGCACCATTGATGGCACAGGCAAGCTGGCGCGCAGTTTATGTCAGCCCGCAAGACCGCGCACGCACAACCGCCAACCTTGTTCTGCCTGATTACGAGGCCAGGGTGCTTGACGGTTTGCGTGAACGTCATTGGGGCGATCTTGAAGGTCGCCCGATTGCCGAGCTGTGCCCGCGCTTTGACACCCCGCCCAATGGCGAAGGATTTGATGCCATGTGTCAGCGCGTTTCATTTGCCATGCAACAGGCACTGGCCGAAGTCAGCGACGAGCTCACGGTGATTGTTGCCCATTCCGGGGTGGCGCGCTGCATTCTTTACATGACCGGGTTTGAGGCCGACGGGCCGCGTGTGCCCAATGCCACCCCGATCCTGTTCCGTCCGGTCAAGTCCGGATGGGAATATGAAAATCTGACCGAAACCCTGATCAAGGAGATCTCCGCGTGAATATGGCACAGGCCGATGCGCACCAAACCCGCCCGAATTCAGATGATCTGCGCGATGCGGTGGTGTTTGACATGGATGGAACACTGGCGCATTTCGATGCCGATGAATTGGGGCATCTGGTTCATGGTGTGGAAAAACAGTGGGATGCGTTTTTTGATGCAATGGACCATGCTAAACCGATTGAAAATATCGAACGGCTGTTGCGCATTCTTCATGCTTCCGGGCATGCGATCGTAATCTGTTCTGGCCGCCCGGCGGGCTGGCAACACCGGTCCGAAGCCTGGCTTCGTGCCCATAATATCCCGTTTGACGGCATGTATCTGCGCCCCATCGATGCCGATCACCGCAGTGATGAGGAGGTCAAGGAAGATCTTCTGGCCCAAATCATTGCCGATGGGTTCAACCCGTGGCTGGTGGTGGATGATCGCAGGCGCGTTGTTGATAAATG
Source organism: Thalassospira sp. GO-4 (assembly GCF_023588965.1). NCBI lineage: Bacteria > Pseudomonadati > Pseudomonadota > Alphaproteobacteria > Rhodospirillales > Thalassospiraceae > Thalassospira > Thalassospira sp. GO-4. Next base: position 1,473,886 of record NZ_CP097807.1, on the reverse strand, counting down.
GCGCGATATGGGCCTGACCTGTTTGCAATGCGCACCGGGTGATTTTTGAAAATCAGTATCTAATTCGACAATCAAAGTCGGCAAGAAGTTCTCTTTTTGGTTGTCGGTTTGATGAATATACAGTCTGCAGTGGTTGCAATTACAAATAAAATTTGTTAACTTGAAGATGACAGGCACGCGCCGGATTTTCCCCAAGTTGCCGACAGGCAGCAGCATTCAGAGCAATGTGGAACAGGGGCCGGGGGCCTGTCATTTTTTTGTTAGGTCGTTGATAAATGCTGTTTGATCTGCGTTTAGCCCACATTGATGAAGTTTCGGAATCAGTGTTAGGCCGCAGTTCAGTGTTCCATGACTGTCTGTGAGATATCTATTTTTCAGTAGCAGACTGTATCGTGGTTCGGTGTAGCCATAATAGTTTGGTTCAAGTGCTGCATATGTCGCACTAGTGACTACATCGGCTATCTGCAGCCCTGCTCGTTTTGAGTGGTTTTCAACAGATATATTGTCAGGCGATAATACTGACCAATTAATTGATCTTATCGGCCGTATGATTTCTTTTCCGTCACGCATGAGGGTTAGATATTCCTTCATGCTCTGATAGTCGGTGCCGCTTCGTCTGGAAAACGTTACGTGCAACTCGGCTCCATTTCTTCCCGACCGTTCTGAAAAATTGCTGCAAGCAGAGGTTACTCTCTCAAGCAAAAATCGGACAAGGTAATTGTATAGATGCCCTTTCTGCTTAAAGACTTCTTTCTTGGGGCTGTCGAGGATTGTTTCTTTCTTCGAGGCAATTACACAAATGCCTAAACGTTTTTTTGATAGGAAGTCACAGGCAAGAATCTTTTGTTCGTGTTGTAACTCACGAAAATGAAGTTCTTTTTTTCTTTTGCTGGGGAACTGTTCGCAAATTTCATTCCGCCAAGCAGGTAGTAAGACGTCATTCTCTTTGCGAACAACAGCGGCCCCGAGGCAAAGCCATCGTGATTGCCCTGAAGAACCTGGAGAGCGGAGTTTACCGAAACCTTCATCTCCAGCTTCGTCAATATATGCATGGAAAACTTCTTTCATGCATATATTTGAAGCAACTAATTGGAGATAAAGTCAAGTTTGGTTTTATGTTTAGTTGTTGTCGGTAGAGAACAGATGGCGGTAATCGCCATATCCTTCGGCCTCAAGATCATCCACGGTGACAAAGCGCAACGATGCCGAATTGATGCAATATCGCAATCCGCCACGATCACGTGGCCCATCGGGGAAGACATGACCCAGATGGCTGTCGCCATGTTTTGACCGGACTTCGATGCGGCGCATGCCGTGGGTATTGTCTTCGCGCGCGACGATATGGTCGCTTTCGACCGGTTTCACAAAACTGGGCCAGCCACAGCCGCTATCGAACTTGTCGTGCGATGTGAAAAGCGGTTCGCCCGATACGATATCGACATAAAGCCCGTCTTCCTTGTGATCCCAGAAATCATTGCGAAACGGCGGTTCGGTGCCGTTTTCCTGTGTCACGTGATATTGTTCCGGGGACAGATCGGCAATCGCATCCGGGTCTTTGTGATATTTGCTCATATTCGGTCACTTCACATCTTTGGTCGTCGGAGTGTTTGATTTGTTGTCCCCAAAGATGGTCGGATTATCGCGATTGTCCAGTGGCTTCACACCAATGTGACGGTCTGACAGGCCAAATTAGACTTAGCCCTGACACCATGGCTGGCGTTTGGTTTTGCCGTCATAGGGGCGGGCAAATCCGTTATCGATCAGTTCAAGATCAAGCGGGCTGCCATCAATGCGGACCGATGCCACCACGCGCCCGCCATAGCGTCCCCATTCCGGTTCGCAAAATTCAACGGCCTTGGCGGTTTTCAGGCGCTTGCGCGCATAATCGCGGGCCTGCTGGGCCAATTGTTTTTCACTTTCGCATTTGCCGCGAATTTCGGGCGTATCAACCCCGCGCACGCGCACCGACATATTGGCAATTTCGCCCGGAAGACCCGGAATGGCGACATAGATGGTGTCACCGTCATAGGCAAATTCGCCGCGATATTCCCGCAAAGGCCAGTCATAGCACGCAGCCTGTGCCATTGGTGCGAGCAGGGTGGTTGCGATCATCGCGGTCATGCCGATGATAGCATGGATGTGGTTGATCTTCAGGGCAGGGCGAAGGCGGGATTTGGTCATCAGATATCGCTTAGAGTTTCAGTCGGGACAGAATTTGGGCGGCGCGCTGTTGAACCGGGCCTTTACGAATTTCGATCAGTTCATGACCGCATTCGATATAGGCCTGGCACAGGCGGACATATGTTTTGACGCTTCTGGCGAAGTCCTGTGTCCGGATTTCGTCGGTATGATAAATTTCCGACCATGGCGGCAGGACAAAGACACAGCGCCGATAGCGATACATCTTGATCGTCCGCATCAGGGCCGCATCATCGGGCAGTTTTGCCAGCCGGCGATGGGCCAGAATATCGGGAAGTGCGCCGTCACAGAAAACGGTGCGCGGGTGGCATTCCATGCCGTTCTGCCAGGCGCGAATGGCCCGCCGGGTCATCAATCCGGCAAAGGCATCATCATCTTCGCCGGGCACGGCATTGCCGCCGCGTTCGCGCTGTTCGGCAATCAGCGGGCGCGCCACATCAGGGCAGATATCATAGCCCTGTGCATGAAGATATTCGATCAGGGTGGACTTGCCAGAACCGGGGCCCCCGGTAATGACAACAAGGTTGGACGTTATAGGCGTTTGCATTCGTGTTTGTCTCCGCGAGCAGGCCTTTTGGTCATGCTTTGCGGCGAGGTGATGGCAATATTGTTGTTGGTTTTTGATCCGCACAGGAGCCGTGCGGAATGCGCTTTTGACGGCGTTGGGGATGCTTGTCAACGCCAAAGGAAAAGCGTCGATCTTTCAATGAATTAGGGGTGGGGAAAACAATGACGGGTCTTCGGGCAGTCGGCCAGTGCCGCCTTTGAAAAAGTCAGGAGCAGCCTTCGACCAGGGTGATGGCCTCGTTCCCGGCATGGATTGCGGTTACAACCCCGTCTTCGTTGAACTCAAACCGGATGCCCCGTGATTTCGCAGCATCGGTCCACCATGTGACATAGCGCGCATCCGCACCCAGATATTCGTGTTCTTCCTCGACCAGTTCGGCATTGCCAAAGGCGGCATGAACGTCCTCGCGGGTCGATCCCAGTGAAATGCCCTGGGACGTGCGCACAAGACTGGTGGCCACATCATATTCATCGGCATAAAGCGAAACACGCGCAAGCTTGCCATCAAGTACCAGATAGCCAAGCCCCGACGGATCAAGATTGCGCTGAAGGAAGGTGCAATTTTCATCGTCACCGGCAATGAACTGATCAAGTTGCGGGCCAAGGGTCTTGCGCAATGTTGCCTGATCCCAGCCGATTTGCACCGGTCCGTATCCCTGTTCGGACAGGGGCGCCAGACGGGTGGCAATCGCATCTGAAATCACAAGTTCGATTGTTGCCGTATCCTGATCGACGGTGATTTTTGTCGGGGTCACGGTTTGATGCAGATGGATTTGTGACCAGGATGTGCCTTCGGGCCAGTCCTTGGGAAAGGCAAGGTTACTGGTCGGATCAAGACAGAGCTGGCTGGCGTTTGCCAGTATCCCCCGGTGACGGGCGCGAACCGGTGACGGAATTTCCATGCAGATGGTTTGCGGAACATCTTCAAGCCAGGAAACCGGATTTCCCGGCCCGTCGCAGATTTGCGGATCGGGGCGCATTTCACAATAGGACGGAACAATATTGTCCATGACGAAATCAAGCCGCATTGGGCCTTTGCCGACCGAACCGATCACGGCATCAAGTGCATCCTCGCTCGGTTCAAGCCATTGATAGGTGCTGATCGCCCACGCCGTTGTGCCGCGCAAATCCATCAGGGCAAAGGCCGGACCGTCTGATTGCGGCTCCTCATTGCCTGATGCCAGAACCGGCGATGCAGCAAGTGCAGCGCAGATTGCGATCAGGGCCCCGGGATTTCGTGTAATGCGCGGCATCTATGCTTCTCGATCAGAACGTATCTTGTTGTGTGACAGGAGTTTACGCGACTTTGACACATCCGCACAGCCATTAACCACAATCACTGTGTTGATATATCGCGCTGATTGGGGCGGGTGACAATATTGGTTTAACTGTTCGGCTTTTCGATCCGGGCCAGCACATGATCGGAAACAAGCTGGGCAGACGGGGATAACCGGTGGCCGCGGGCCGTGATCAGGCTATAGGGTTTGATTTCGATCATGCCGTCAAATGGCAATTCGGTAATCAGGCCGCCGCTTGAAAGCAGGCTTGTGACTTCTTCGGCCATTGGTGCAATGGCATCCGTATCGGCAAGGGTCGCGAGCGTCACCAGCAATGATGCCGAGTTCAGACTTGAATGGGGCAATGGCAGGTGGCGCGAAATAAACACATCCTCGATCGTGCGACGCATCAGGTTGCCCGGCGGGGGCAATATCCATTCAAATTTGGCAAGCCGGGCCAATGTGATCGGGGTTGTTGCATCCAGTAACGGATGACCGGTCCGCACCATCAGGCGGATTTTCTCGCTTCGGATTTCGCGGATATTGAACTGGCGCGGGTCCATATCTTCGGGGACACGCCCGATGACAAAATCATGATCGCCGGCCAGAAGATCCTTGATCAGCAAATTTGACGGACCAACGCTGACATGGGCTTCCAACAGGGAATTGACCGACTGGACACTGCGAATGGCGGGCACAACCAGATCGACAGCCGCGGCCGTCACCGCCCCGACAAAAACGGTGCCGCCGCCATGTTTGATGTCTTCGATTTCACGTTCGGCTTCGCGGATTTCAATCAGCATGCTGCGCGCACGCCGCGCAAGTGCACGCCCGGCATTGGTCATTTCAATGCCGCGCGGGCTGCGCACGCACAGCCGGGCTTCAAGGATGGTTTCCATTTCCGACAGCAACCGTGATGCCGCGGGCTGGGATGTTTTGAGCATGTCGGCAGCCAGACTGATTTGTCCGGTTTCCTCCATCGCGACGATCATGCGCAGGTGGCTGAGTTTCAGGCCACGCTGAAACAGGTTCCCGGACCTGAAAAGCAGGGATTTGGCAGAACTTAGCGGCTGGTTATTGCGAAACTCGGTCATGATGCGCCCCCTCTGTGCCGGGATTTTAGTATATCAATTTTGATATGCAAGTTTCGAAATTACTTATTTGATTGTTATGTTGAGGGTCTGAATAATGTCGCCGTGTCCTTTGGGAAATGGGATGCATTATCAATTGAAAACAAAGACACGACATATTCGGGCGAAATCTGCCTGGGAAAGTCGGGCACAAAAAAAATGGCTGATATGCTGTGTCTTGTAGGGAGGATAGCAATGAAACGTCTCAGTGCCGTAATGGCAGGGGTCGCCTTTGGCGCGGCCGCAATGATGAGCCCGATGATTTCCGGCGGCTATGCACATGCTGCTGACAAAGGCTATGTCGGGATCGCAATGCCGACCAAATCTTCGGCACGCTGGATTTCTGATGGCAATTCCATGGTCGAACAGTTTGAAGCCGCTGGCTATAAAACCGACCTTCAATATGCCGAAGACGACATTCCGAACCAGCTTTCCCAGATCGAAAACATGATCGTCAAAGGCGTTGATGTTCTGGTGATTGCGGCGATCGACGGTACCACTCTTTCGAATGCGCTGGAAAATGCCAAAGCAGCAGGGATCAAGGTCTTTGCCTATGACCGTCTGATCCGCGAAAGTGCGAATGTCGATTACTATTCCACGTTTGACAACTTCAAGGTCGGCGTTCAGCAGGCAACCTCGCTGGTCGATGGTCTGGCCGCTGCGGGTGAGCCGCCCTATAATGTCGAACTGTTCGGCGGATCGCCCGATGATAACAATGCCTACTTCTTCTATAACGGTGCGATGTCGGTTCTTCAGCCGCTGATCGACAGCGGCGATATCGTGATCAAATCCGGCCAGATGGGCATGGACAAGGTCGGCACCCTGCGCTGGGACGGTGCGGTTGCACAGGCCCGTATGGATAACCTTCTGTCGGCTTATTACACCGATGAACAGATTGATGGCGTTCTGTCGCCCTATGACGGTCTGTCGATCGGTATTCTGTCGTCACTCAAAGGTGTGGGTTACGGTTCGGGCGATATGAAAATGCCGGTCGTTTCCGGTCAGGATGCCGAACTGCCGTCGGTCAAATCGATCCTGGCAGGCGAACAGTATTCCACCATTTTCAAGGATACCCGCGAACTTGCACGTGTGACCGTTTCGATGGTTGATGATGTTCTTGCCGGTCGTGAGCCGACCATCAATGACACCAAAACCTATGACAACGGCGTCAAGGTTGTTCCTTCCTATCTGCTTGAGCCGGTGATGGTCGACAAGTCCAACTGGAAAGAAATCCTGGTTGGTTCGGGCTATTACACCGAAGACGAAGTAAAATAAGTCTGCAAATCTCGGTCGAACCCGGTGTGGTGCCGATGGCATCCCGCCGGGTTCCATCGTCTGAAAGACTGTCTTTGCACGGTGGCCGGGCGGCCGGTTTCAAAGGACGATTGCCCATAAGGCTGACCTTTGAAAGGGCCCGGGATTTTTCCTGAAATCCAGGACAACAAAGACCAAGTAGATAAAGGTGCTGTCAGTCCCGTGACAGCAGTGGGAGGACCGGATGGATACCATCCTGGAAATGAAGAACATCACCAAGACCTTTCCGGGTGTGAAGGCGCTGGATGATGTCAGCATCAAGGTTGAACGTGGTGAAATCCACGCGCTTTGCGGCGAAAACGGCGCGGGCAAATCGACCCTGATGAAGGTTCTGAGCGGGGTTTATCCGCATGGGACCTATGAAGGCGATATTCTTTATGATGGCGGCGTTCAGGCATTCAAGGATATCCGCGACAGCGAAGAGCGCGGCATCATCATCATTCACCAGGAACTGGCACTTGTGCCGTTGCTGTCGATTGCCGAAAACATCTTTCTGGGCAACGAAATTGCCGAAAATGGCGTGGTCAACTGGCCTGCGACCTTTGCGCGCACGGGCGAACTTCTTGCCAAGGTCGGGCTTAAGGAAAATCCGGCAACGCTGGTGACCAATATCGGTGTTGGCAAACAGCAGCTGGTTGAAATTGCCAAGGCGCTGTCCAAGAAGGTCAAGCTTCTGATCCTTGACGAGCCGACCGCCAGCTTGCAGGAAAATGACAGCCAGAAGCTTCTCGACCTGTTGCTGGAATTCAAGGCGCAGGGCATCACATCGATCCTGATTTCGCACAAGCTGAATGAGATCAATCGCGTTGCCGACCGCATCACGATCATTCGCGATGGCAAATCGATTTCAACCCTTGATGCGCGGGCCGGCACCATTACCGAAGACGATATCGTCAAGGACATGGTCGGGCGCGATATGGCGCACCGCTATCCCGAACGGACGCCAAATATCAGCACGGAAAAACTGATGGAGGTCCGCAACTGGTCGGCAACCCATCCGCTGCATCCCGAACGCAAGGTCGTCGATAATGTCAGCATTGACGTTGCAGCAGGCGAGGTTGTCGGGATTGCCGGGCTGATGGGGGCAGGACGCACCGAACTTGCCATGAGCATCTTTGGCAAATCCTATGGCACCGACATTTCGGGCGACGTTCTGATCAAGGGCAAACCTGTTGATGTATCGACCGTTGAAAAGGCGATTGCATCGGGGCTTGCTTATGTGACCGAAGACCGCAAGGAAATGGGTCTTATCCTTGATGAAAGCATCACCACCAACATCACATTGGCCAATCTGGGCGGGGTGTCGGAACGGGGGGTGCTCAATGACGGGGCCGAACGATCCGTTGCCGAGGATTACCGCAAGAAAATCAATATTCGCACGCCGAATGTCGGTCAGAAGGTCGTCAATCTTTCAGGCGGGAACCAGCAGAAGGTCGTTTTGTCAAAATGGCTGTTTGCCGCCCCCGAAGTCCTGATTCTGGACGAACCGACGCGCGGCATCGATGTCGGTGCGAAATACGAAATTTATACGATTATCAACCAGCTGGCAGCCGACGGTAAGGGGGTCATCATGATCTCGTCGGAAATGCCGGAGCTTCTGGGCATGTGCGATCGCATCTATGTGATGAACGAAGGTGAGATCAAAGGGCAGCTTGCAGCAAAGGATGCAAGCCAGGAAGCAATCATGCGCATGATCCTGAAAGCGTGAGGAACGGACAATGACGGATACGGATAACAAATCAATCGGCTACTATTTGCGCACCCATATTCGCGAATATGGAATGGTTGTTGCGCTGGTTGCCATTCTTGCTTTCTTCCAGGTTCTGACCGACGGCATCATGCTCAAACCGGTCAACCTGACCAACCTGTTCCTGCAAAACAGCTATATCATCATCATGGCTGTTGGCATGTTGCTGGTGATTGTCGGCGGGCATATTGACCTTTCGGTCGGATCGGTTGTCGGCTTTGTCGGCGCACTTGCCGCAGTGATGATTGTGAACTGGGACCTGCCGACGGCCTTTGTCATTCCGGCCTGTCTGGTGGTTGGTGCGATCATTGGTGCCGCCCAAGGCTATTGGGTGGCCTATTGGCGCATCCCGTCCTTTATCGTTACGCTTGCCGGGATGCTGGTATTCAAAGGCCTGACACTGGCCCTGCTTGGCGGGGCCTCGGTCGGTCCGTTCCCGTCCGAATTCCAGGCAATGTCTTCGGGCTTCCTGCCTGATATTTTTGACGGGTTTATCGAAGGCCGCTTTAACGTCTTTTCGATGACCATCGGTGTGGTGCTGGCGGCGTTGTTGCCGATCCTTGGTCTGCGTGCACGCGCCAAACAGGCAAAGTTTGCTGCGGTGGATGAACCGATGGCATTCTTTATTGTCAAACACGCGGTTGCGGGTTTGGCCATCCTGTTTGTTACCTATCTGCTGTCGACCTATCGCGGTTTGCCCAACATTCTGATCATCATGGCGCTTCTGATCGCGATTTTCACCTTTATCACCAATTCAACGACCCTGGGGCGTCGCATCTATGCACTGGGTGGCAATGAAAAGGCGGCAAAGCTTTCGGGTATCAATACCAAACGCCTGACCTTCTTTACCTTCGCCAATATGGGCATGCTGGCCGCCCTTGCCGGGCTGGTCTTTGCCGCGCGCCTGAATACGGCAACACCGAAAGCCGGTCTTGCATTCGAGCTTGATGTTATTGCCGCGGTCTTTATTGGTGGCGCGTCAATGTCGGGCGGTGTTGGCAAGGTGATCGGGGCTGTGGTTGGTGCACTGATCATGGGTGTCATGAATAACGGCATGTCGATCATCGGTGTCGGTATTGACTGGCAACAGGTGATCAAGGGTCTGGTGCTTCTCGCCGCTGTGATCTTTGATGTCTACAACAAGAACAAGGCCTAACTATACGATGACGCGGAACGGCATATTTCTGGATCATATCTGCCAGCAAGGCCGGCTGGTTGCCAGAATGTGTCGTTCTTTGTCCCCGATGCGGTTTTCCCGGCCGCATGTTTTCGGACCCGTCTCGATAATAAGTCAAAAAGGAATTCGGGCATGACGAAGTTCAAACCGGCACCATGGCCGCGCGTTTTGCGGTCACAAGAAGGTTGGTTCGGCGGAACCAGCAAGGACAATATCTATCACCGCAGCTGGATGAAGAACCAGGGTCTGCCCTCGGACCTGTTTGATGGTCGCCCGGTCATCGGGATTTGCAATACCTGGTCACAACTGACCCCGTGCAATGCCCATCTGCGCGATCTTGCCGAACGGGTCAAACATGGCATTTACGAAGCAGGCGGCCTGCCGCTTGAATTCCCGGTTTTCTCGGCCGGTGAAAGCACGCTGCGTCCGACGGCAATGATGTTCCGTAACCTTGCGGCCATGGATGTCGAGGAAGCCCTGCGTGGTACGCCACTTGACGGTGTGGTTCTGATGGTTGGCTGTGACAAGACGACGCCGTCGCTTCTGATGGGGGCGGCCAGTGTTGATATCCCGGCGATTGTTGTGACCGGTGGGCCGATGCTGAATGGCAAATGGCGCGGTCAGGATATCGGTTCGGGGACGTCGCTTTGGCAGCTGTCGGAGGACCGCAAGGCCGGCAAGATCAGCACCGAAGACTTCCTTGAAGCTGAAATCGCCATGTCGCGTTCGCCAGGATCGTGCAACACCATGGGCACCGCATCGACCATGGCCAGCATGGCCGAGGCCCTTGGCATGGCGCTTTCGGGGAATGCGGCCATTCCGGCTGTCGACAGCCGCCGCCGCGTGATGGCGCATATCACCGGACGTCGCATCGTTCAGATGGTCAAGGATGATCTGAAACCGTCCGACGTCATGACCAAGGAAGCGTTTGAAAACGCCATTCGTGTCAATGGTGCGATTGGCGGATCAACCAATGCGGTGATCCATTTGCTCGCCATTGCCGGACGTGTCGGCATTGACCTTACCCTTGATGACTGGGATCGCCTTGGCCGTGATATCCCAACCATTGTGAACCTTCAGCCATCGGGCAAATACCTGATGGAGGAATTCTTCTATGCCGGTGGTTTGCCGGTTGTGATCAAGGCCTTGGGCGAGGCGGGGATGCTTCACAATGATGCCCTGACGGTATCGGGCGAAACCATGTGGGATCAGGTCAAGGATGTCCGTAACTGGAACGATGATGTGATCCGCCCGTTTGACAAGGCGCTGACCGAAAGCGGTGGTATTGCCGTGGTCAAGGGCAACCTTGCCCCAAATGGGGCTGTGCTTAAACCGTCCGCGGCAACGCCGGCGCTTCTGACCCATCGTGGGCGTGCCGTGGTGTTTGAGGACATCGATGATTACAAGGCCAAGATCTATGACGAGAACCTTGATATCGATGAAACCTGCGTCATGGTTCTGAAAAATTGCGGCCCCAAAGGGTATCCGGGCATGGCCGAAGTCGGCAATATGGGCCTTCCGCCCAAAGTGCTGCGCAAGGGCATTACCGATATGGTGCGTATCTCTGATGCGCGGATGAGCGGCACGGCCTATGGCACGGTGGTCCTTCATACCTCGCCCGAGGCCGCAGCAGGCGGGCCGCTTGCCGTTGTGCAGAATGGCGACATGATCGAACTTGATGTGCCCAACCGCCGTCTGCATCTTGATATCAGTGACGAAGAACTGGCCAAGCGCCTCAAGGAATGGAAAAACACCATCCCGGTTCCCCAAAGCGGCTATGCATCACTGTATTACAAGTCTGTCATTGGTGCCGACCGCGGTGCCGACTTCGACTTCCTTGTCGGTCATCGTGGCAAGGAAATCCCCAAAGACAGTCACTAGGCATAACGGGGTTCATTTCCCCCGATAATCAAAGCCCGGTCGGCCCAAAGGTCGACCGGGTTTTCTTTTAAGATTACGGCAATGGCCAGATGATGCTGTTGGGCGCTTCACCGTCATGGGTGATCAGGAGCGTGCCGTCGACAAGTTCCCAATCCATGAAATAGGCACCGGTCACATCAATGACGGGGGTGGATTGCTGTGCCGGGGCAATCAGTCGGGCGCGTTGTGAATGTGCGCCTTGATGACACACCAGCAAGAAGGCGGTTGTGTCTTTGATACCGGGTTGCGTCAGGACAAAGATGCCGTCCTGATTGCAATTGTCATCGTCGCCTTCGCACATGAAACAACCAAGTTCTTCGGCAATTTCATCGCCAGTATTCCGGTCGCGAATGAACAGGGTCTGGGTACCCTGACTGGTGCGAAGTTCCCATTGGTAACGGGTGTGGGCGACCGTGACAGTTTGATCCGGAACTTGCCCCTGGCGACTGGATGCCCCATCCAGCACAAGTCCGTCCGTGTCCGCGTTTCCCTGATCAGCCTTCAGGGCAAGTGCGGCCGGGGAAAAAGCCAACACCGCACAGATCAGCAGACAGAAACGCCCGACGCGCTGGAATGAATGCATGGGGGATGCTCCAAGAAGCTTGATGCTTGGGTGTTTCAGGCAACTTGAAGCCCGGTGATGGATGTGATGGCTTTGGGCAGGTTTTCATAAGCCGTAACCACCGCATCGGCACTCAGTGAATTCGCACGGGTGGCATCGACTTCGAAGGCAACGGCGATGGCATGGATATCAGCCGCGCGGGCGGCGTTGACGTCGTTGGCGTGGTCGCCGACCATGATGGCGGTATCAGCGGAGCGGTCAAAACCAAGTTTGCCCAGCACAAATTCAAGGAAGCGTCCGTCGGGCTTTTTGACTTCAAATGAATTGCCACCGGCGATGACCGTAAACAGATCGGCGATGCCAAGTTTAGCCAGGATCGCCTTGCACGGGCCTTCGGGCTTGTTGGATGCCAGCGCGATGGTCCAGCCATCTGCTTTGAGTTGGCGCAGCACGGTTTCGGCATTTTCGTAAAGACGGGTATAGGCGTAATCGGTTTCAACATAGCGGTTGTTGAAGTCGATATTGAGTTCATCAAGTGTCGCGTCATCCGGCGTTTGACCGCGTGCGGCAAAGGCGCGCTTGGTCAGCATCCATGTGCCATCACCGAGCATCGCTTCAAGATCGTGACGGCCAAGTGCATCAAGCCCGTGGGCATCAAGCAGTCCATTCATTGCAACCAAAAGATCATCGACCCCGTCAATCAGGGTTCCGTCGAGATCAAACATAATGAATTTTGCCATTGGATTGGGGCTCCGATACGAGGGGATGACATTGTGGCGACAGATTCAGAGGACCTTAACCGAGTTGATGCCATTAACAAACGGTAACATCCGCTAACAGGCGGTAACAAAACGTGATTCTTTATGGGCTTTTGCCCGGATGGAATATGTTCTAAGACTTGCTGCAAATCAGATAGCCGTGCAGTCACAAGCGATCTGCGCGCAGCACGAACAGGGGATGCTGCACCAAAAATGCAGCAAGCGGATTGATAAATGTCACTTGAGTTAAGTGTTGTCGTTCTGGCCGCCGGTATGGGAACGCGCATGAAAAGCGCATTGCCCAAAGTCATGCACAAGGTTGCCGGCAAACCGATGGTCAATCACGTGATTGATACGGCGGCAAAGCTCAATGCCGGTAAAACCATGGTCGTGGTCGGACCGGACATGCCCAAACTGGTCGAAACGGTCGCCCCGCATCCGACTTTCGAGCAGACAGACCGTCTGGGAACGGCCCATGCCGTCCTGGCTGCGCGCGATGCCTTGGCGGGGCTTTCGGGCAATGTTCTTGTTCTTTATGCCGACAGTCCGCTTTTTACGGCTGAAACGCTTGAACGGCTTGTTGCCGCACGCGAAGCAGGTGATCACGCGGTTGCAGTACTTGGTTTCCGTCCCGAAGATCCGACCGGCTATGGCCGTTTGGTGACGGACGCAACATCGGGTGAACTTCTGGCGATTGTGGAAGACAAGGAATGTGACGCCGGTCAGCGTGCGATCAATTTCTGCAATTCCGGTGTGATGTGTTTCCGCGCCGAAGACATGCTTGCGACCCTTGAGGCGATTGATAACGCCAATGCCAAGGGTGAATATTACCTGACCGATGCGGTGGCGGTGGCCCGTGAAAGCGGGCATCGATGTGTCGCGGTTGAAGTCGACGAGGAAGAAACACTTGGCGTCAATTCTCGTACGCAGCTTTCGGTCGCCGAGGCCATCATGCAGGATCGCCTGCGCAAGGCCGCGATGGATGATGGGGCGACCCTGATTGATCCGGCGTCGGTTTTCCTCTGTGCAGATACCAAGCTTGGCCGTGATGTGATTGTTGAGCCGAATGTGGTTTTCGGTCCCGGAGTGACCGTTGGCGATAACGTCGTGATCAAGGCGTTCAGTCATCTTGAAAGCTGTGTCGTGGGCGATGCTGCTGATATCGGGCCTTATGCGCGGTTGCGTCCGGGGGCGGAAATCGGCGCGGGGGCCAAGGTTGGCAACTTTGTCGAGATCAAGAAGGCGGTTGTCGAAGACGGAGCCAAGGTCAATCACCTGAGCTATATCGGTGATGCCCGTGTCGGGGCCAAGGCCAATATCGGTGCCGGGACAATCACGTGCAATTATGACGGTTACCGCAAACAGCATACCGATATCGGGGCCGGTGCGTTTATCGGGTCAAACTCGGCCCTTGTGGCGCCGGTTGAAATTGGCGATGGCGCGATTGTCGGGGCGGGCAGCACAATTACCGGCAAGGTTGCGGCAGATGCCCTGACCCTGACCCGGGCAGAGCGGATTGAAAAGGCCGGATGGGCTGCGAAGTTTCGCGAAAAGATGCGCGCCCTGACCGGCAAGAAATAGACCGGCAGTCAGAATTTGAATGTGTCGTGCGCCGGTGCAGCCGGTGCATATGATATGACAAGCGATTTGAAGCAGGAACGTAACAAAAATGTGCGGCATTATCGGGATTATCGGCAAGGACAGCGTCAGCGAACGTATTCTGGAAGGCCTCAAACGCCTTGAATATCGCGGCTATGACAGTGCCGGGATTGCAACGCTGGTCAATGGCGATATTGAACGCCGCCGTGCGGAAGGCAAGCTGATCAATCTTGCCAGCCGTCTGGAACAAAGTCCGCTTGCCGGTGATGTCGGGATCGGTCATACCCGTTGGGCAACCCATGGTGTGCCGACCGAAAACAATGCCCATCCGCACACCGACGGCAAGGTTGCGGTTGTCCATAACGGCATCATTGAAAACTATCAGGATATCAAGGCGGAACTGTCGGCAAAGGGCCGTGTTTTTGCCACCGAAACCGATACCGAAGTTGTCGTCCATCTGGTGTCCGATTTCCTTGATCAGGGCAAATCACCGCGTGATGCGGTTGCCGCAACCCTGCACCGGATCGAAGGTGCCTTTGCGCTGGTGATCATGATTGCCGGGCATCATGATGTGATCTTTGGCGCACGTCGTGGAACGCCGCTTGCGGTTGGTTTGGGCGAAGGCGAGATGTATCTGGGATCGGATGCCATGGCACTGTCGCATCTGACCAACAAGCTGATTTACCTTGAAGAAGGCGACTGGGTCGAAATGACCCGTGACAGCGTTCAGGTCCGCGACGAAAATGATGTTGATGTCACCCGCGAGACCAAGCTGTCGGCCGTATCTGGCGCCATGATGGGCAAGGGTAATTACAATCACTTCATGCAGAAGGAAATCTTCGAACAGCCAGCCGTGATTGGCGATACCCTGCATGCCTTCATCAACCCGGCAACCCAGACGATCAAGCTGCCTGATATGCCGTTTTCGTTTGCCGATGCGACCCGTTTGACGATTGTTGCCTGTGGCACGTCATTCTATGCCGGTCTGGTGGCAAAACACTGGATCGAACGGTATGCCGGTCTTGGCGTTGATGTTGATGTAGCATCCGAGTTCCGCTATCGCTGTCCGCCGCTGCCAAAGGGTGGTGTTGCCCTGTTTATTTCGCAGTCTGGCGAGACGCTTGATACGCTGGCAGCCCTTCGCTATGCGAAATCCAAAGGCCAGAAAATCGTTTCCATCGTCAATGTGCCTGAAAGCACGATTGCGCGCGAAAGTGACGTGGTTCTTCTGACCTATGCTGGCCCGGAAATCGGCGTTGCCTCGACCAAGGCATTCACCACGCAGCTTACGGTTCTGGCATGCCTTGCCGTGACCATTGGCCGTGAAAACGGCACCCTTGCCAAGGACGAAGAAGCCGCCATCGTCAATGCGCTGACCGAAGTGCCCAAACATGCAGCCGAAGTCCTCCATCATGACGAGGCGCTTAAGAAGCTCGCACTTGATATCGCCGATGCCCGGGACGTTTTGTATCTCGGTCGCGGGCTTGGCTATCCGATTGCGATGGAAGGGGCGCTCAAGCTCAAGGAAATTTCCTATATCCACGCCGAAGGCTACGCCGCAGGAGAGATGAAGCACGGGCCGATTGCACTGATTGATCAATCGGTTCCGATCATTGTTATTGCCCCGTCTGACGAGCTGTTTGAAAAAACCGCATCAAACATGCAGGAAGCTGCGGCACGCGGTGGACGGGTGATCTTTATCTCGGACGGGCCAGGGCTTTCCAAGCTTGGCGATATGGCATCGGCAACGGTGGAGCTGCCAAAGGTCGCCGATTTCGTCGCCCCGATCCTTTATACCATCCCGGTTCAGATGCTGGCCTATCACGTTGCCGTCCACAAGGGCACGGACGTCGATCAACCCCGCAACCTTGCGAAATCGGTGACGGTTGAGTAAGCCGACTTTCACTAACAAGAATCATCAAGCCGGGTGCTCATGCGTCCGGCTTTTTTATTATGCCGCTTTTCGGTCGGCAAACTGATCAATGCGCTGTTGCACGTGAAAAATGGCATGAATGCGTTGGAAAGCGCCATCAAATTGACGGATTGACCCCGCAATACATTTGGCAAGCATTTCATAAATGATTGCAGTGTCTTGCACAGAATGACACGCAGCTTGCAGACAAAGAGTTCACAATGAGGATTATTGTAACAGGCGGTGCCGGGTTCATCGGTTCAGCGGTCTGTCGGTTTCTGGCCGGTCGCAATGACTGTGACATTCTCAATATCGATAAGTTGACCTACGCCGCCGATCTGTGCGGCCTTGAAGCAGTGTCCGAACAGGGAAATTATCGCTTCCGCAAAGAAGATATTTGCAACAAAGGCGCAATTGAAAAACTGTTTGCGGATTTTAGACCAACCGCCGTTATGCATCTCGCTGCTGAAAGTCATGTCGATCGCTCCATCGATGGCCCGGCCGCGTTTATACAGACCAATATCGTCGGCACTTTCACCCTGCTTGAAGTGGCACGCGCATATTTTGAAGGATTGACGCGATCCGAGCAGAACGCGTTCCGATTCCATCATGTATCCACAGACGAAGTTTACGGTGCTCTGGGGGATGAAGGTTACTTCACCGAAGAAACCGCCTATGCACCGAGCTCACCCTATTCGGCAAGTAAGGCAAGTTCTGATCATTTGGTGTACGCCTGGTATCAGACATATGGATTGCCGGTCCTGATCAGTAATTGCTCAAACAATTTTGGTCCTTATCAATTCCCGGAAAAGCTTATTCCTCTGATGACCATCAAGGCGTTGCAGGGCGAGAAGCTGCCAATTTACGGGAAGGGATTGAATATACGTGACTGGTTGCATGTCGATGACCATGCCGAAGCACTATTCACCATCCTGACCCGAGGCAGGGTCGGAGAGAAATACAATATAGGTGGATGCAACGAGATCAGAAATCTCGATCTTGTTCGCACCGTTTTTGAAACGGTTAGCCAGCTCAAGCAATCCGATGCACGTGTCGCGTTTGAGGATGTCGTGGAATTCGTCGAAGATCGACCGGGGCACGATTGGCGATATGCAATTGATCCGAGCAAAATGCGCGATGAACTGGGCTGGAGCCCCAAATACAGTTTTGAGACCGGATTACGTCAGACGGTGAGGTGGTATGTCGATCATCAATCCTGGTGGGAACCGTTTATAAAACGTCAAAATGCGCTTGATCGATCCGGCCTTGGTGTGGAGGTACGCGATGATTAGGGCACTTGTGTTCGGAGAGAACGGCCAGTTGGCAAAGTGTCTGGCGCAAGAACAGGCCAAAGTCGCAGATATTGAACTGATCTTCATCGGGCGTCGTATCTGCGACCTTGAATGTCCATCAGGCATTGCCGCCGCCATCGACAAAATACGTCCTGATCTGGTCATCAACGCAGCCGCCTATACCGGGGTTGATCTTGCCGAAAGCGATCATGATCGTGCAATTGCGGTCAATGAGACAGCTGTGCGGGTGATTTCGGAAACGACAGCAAAACAGGCAATTCCGGTCATTCATTTTTCGACGGACTATGTTTTTGATGGAAATGCCACAGAACCCTATATCGAGACGGATCGCATTGCACCGTTGAGCGTATATGGACAAACAAAATTTGCCGGGGAACAAGCGGTTCGTGATCTGAACCCAAAACATCTGATTTTCAGAACGTCGTGGCTCTATAGCCCGTTTGGCAAGAATTTCGTCAAAACGATGTGTCGCCTGTTGGCAGAGACCGATGAGGTCAAGGTTGTCGATGATCAAATAGGATGCCCGACCAGCGCATATGATCTTGCACGCATAGTCTTGCAGGTTTTACCGGTTGCAGTTGCAGACGCATTTCAGACACCTGGCACCTACCATGTGGTTTCGGACGAGCCAATAAGCTGGTGCGCATTTGCCCGTCGCATTCAGATCATCGGCGCGGATGTTTTCGGATTTGACTGGCCAGGGATTGATTGCCAGATGACGCCAGTCAGTTCGGATGAATTTCCGAGTGCGGCCAAGCGGCCGGCCTATTCCGCCCTGTCAAACAGGAAGGTCAAAGAAGTCTTTGGTGTCGATTTCCCGTCTTTGGATGAAAGCCTCGGACGGGTGCTGACCGATCTTGAGAAGGGTAACCTTCATGCGTAAGGGGATCATTCTGGCTGGTGGTAACGGAACCCGTTTGCATCCTTCAACGCTTGTGGTTTCAAAGCAACTGCAGCCGGTTTTTGACAAGCCGATGATTTATTATCCGCTGACTACCCTGATGTTGGCGGGGATCAGAGAAATTCTTGTCATCAGTACTCCTCGTGATGTGCCGCTGTTTAAGGAACTGTTGGGTGACGGAAGCCAATGGGGATTGAAACTGGAGTACGCGGTGCAAACTGAACCGCGCGGTTTGGCTGATGCCTTTATTGTCGGCGCAGACTTCATTGGAAATGATGATTGTTGCCTTATTCTTGGCGACAATATCTATTTCGGTCACGGGCTTACGGATTTGCTCGCCAATGCGATGGCACAGAAAGAAGGGGCAACCGTTTTTGCATATTTTGTGCAGGACCCCGAGCGTTATGGTGTTGTAGAGTTTGATCGGAATGGCGTTGCCCTGGATATCGAGGAAAAACCGGCAGAGCCAAAGTCCAACTATGCCGTTACCGGACTTTATTTCTACGATCAGGATGTTGTTGATATCGCGCGTTCCGTGAAGCCCTCTGCACGCGGTGAACTTGAAATCACAGACGTGAACAAGGCGTATCTCGAACGTGGTCAGCTTCGCGTGGAGAAAATGGGGCGCGGCTATGCCTGGCTTGATACGGGAACGCATGGTGCAATGCTTGATGCGGCAAACTTTGTCCGTACGGTAGAAAACCGTCAGAGCCTCAAGATTGCATGCCCGGAAGAAATAGCACTGCGCAGCGGCTTGATATCGGTCGATCAGTTTGAGAAGTTGATCGGATATTATGGTGTAAGCTCTTACAAAACCTATTTGCAGACGGTTCTCAAGACGCTCGACCAAATATGACCGGCCCTAAAAGGCCGGATCCTTTCGATATTCAGCAAATGTCATTGCTTCTGCATCTCTGGCGGAGAGCGTCACTTCGCTGGCATCAAATGGCCATTTGATCGCAAGGTCGATATCGTTCCACTTGATGGCACGTTCTGCCTCAGGTGCATAGGGTGCGGAGACTTTATAGGTAACTTCCGTGTCTGGTTCCAACGTTACGAAGCCATGGGCAAATCCTTTTGGCACGAAAATCTGGTTCCATTTTTTCGCACTGATTTCAACCGCAACCCATCTGCCGAACGTTGTTGAGTGCGCGCGAATATCAACGGAAACATCAAGAATACGACCACGCATAACACGAACCAGTTTGTCTTGTGCGAAGGGCGGACACTGATAATGCAGACCCCGCAGCACCCCTGTGTCACGTGACAGAGAGTGATTGTCCTGGACAAAAACTTCCTCGATTCCCGCAGCACGGAAAGCATTTTGGCTATAAGTTTCCGAAAAGAACCCGCGTTCGTCACCAAACTGCTTGGGGTAAAGAACCTTTACATCCGGAATTTCAAGGGCTTCAAACTTCATGGACTGGGCCTTATACAGAATTCAGCAACAATTCGGATGACGCGTAACAGACGAAATGGCTTATCGCATTTGCGCATTATGATAAAGATGCTGTTCATGCTGAAATTGCCATCAGGTATAAAAGAGAAAAAGTAACACCCTTAAAGCAAGCCTGTTCATGCGCACCAATGGTCATGCACGAAAATGAGTGGGCAACAACAGTGACGGAGAAACAAATGAAGTTTCGTTCGCACTATATGAGCATTGTGCTTCTGAGCTTGCTTTGCGCATGTGCAAGCCAGCAAAAGGGTGATGTCGCAACATCCGTACCGGTTTGCGCACAACAACTTTCCGATTTTGATCACGCTGTCGCCAGTCACGGCATTAGAAACGCGTCCACCAGTAAAGTGCCAGCGTTCCCGTTCTTGCGCGCAAATCGTAATTCGGTGCTGATGGGCAAACAGGTTGGCGCTGCGGTCGCAGGCGGGCAGGCGGCTGATGTGCTTTTTGCCGACTGGGTAGCACAAATGCGTGGGCTTGATCGTGCGGCGCGGGCATCGGAGTTTCGTAATCGTGGCGATGCGTCAATGTCATCACTTGCGCGTACTGAAGAGTGCGCAGATCAGATGGCGGCACAACTGGGTATGGCTGATTATCAAGCTTTGTCGAAGTCGGTTTTCGTTCCGGACGACTATCTTGATTTTCAGCGGATCGCCGGGTTTTACCCATTGACGGCTTTTGCAGCCCATTTTGGTTACGAGGGGTGGAAGCGCGACAATCTGGGCAGTTTTGACCTTGGACCGGATGCGTTGATTGGGCTTGGCGCATGGGAAAGCTATCAACTGTCCGGCCAAAACGATGGCGGGGCTGCGACCCTTGCCATAGAGGACATCAGAAAGGACGCATTTGGCCGGCTGGTTCCAACCGCGGTGGAGCTTGAAAATATCGCCCGGGCCTATGCGCCGGAATTTCGCGTCCGGGTACAGTCTGACAGCGACCGGATCGGCCATCCGTCACTATCGGCCAAAGGGGCGGTTGCGCATGTCGATATTGATCAGCCAACGATTTTCTATCGGCTTGGTCACACCTGGTTCAATGATCAATGGCATCCGCAAATCATTTATACCGTCTGGTTCCCGGAGCGCCCGGCACAGAGCATGTTTGACATTCTTGCCGGGCATCTTGATGCGCTGATCTGGCGGGTGACCCTTGATGAGAAGGGGGCGCCATTAATTGCCGATACCATTCATGGCTGTGGTTGTTATCACCTGTTTTTCCCAAGCCCGTCTTTGCACCGGATTGAAGCCCCCGAAGATGGCGACATCCGCGAAACGGCGGAAAGTCCGGCTGGTGCGGTGGCATCATCGGTTTTGGCCCGGCCGATTCTGTGGATCGATGCCGTCAGTCACTATCTGATGGCGGTCACGGCCCGTGATCAATATGAGGCACATCACACTGTTGCCTCAGCCCTTGTGGCAGAGCAGCAGCTTGGCAGTCTTGCACTTGGCGATGGGACAGGGTTTGCCAGCCTGTATGACGAAGACGGTTTCGTACCCGGCACCGAACGGTTGGAACGGTATATCTTGTGGCCGTTGGGGATTGATAAGCCCGGCGCCATGCGCCAGTGGGGGCATCATGCAACGGCCTTTGTCGGTCGACGCCATTTTGACGAGCCGGAATTGCTTGGACGTTATTTCGACCTGAAATGACCGATCCCGGTGCCGGACGTGAGGGCACACCCGAATGATAGGCCGCCGGGAACCCTGATCAGGGGGGGCATAAATATTTTTCAGCGATTCTGCTGTTGCCCATTGTGATCGGATGGGCACGTATTATTTTACGGCAAGGGGTTGTGTCGGTGATCGGAAAATGTTGTGATCACCACCCCGTCGCACATGGCGGTTTTTCGCGCGCCTCAAGCGGCCATAATTGCGCAAAAATCGTGACAGTTCTGCGTCTTTTTGCATCTTCCTATTGACTTTGAACAGGCACTTCAATAAATGCTGTTAGCACTCGCCGGGGGTGAGTGCTAATACGGGCTCATCCCGGTTAGTCGTAGTTTTAAACGAGCCTTAGCTTTAACACGGAGTTGTCTAAAATGAAGTTCCGTCCGCTGCATGATCGAGTACTGGTACGTCGTGTCGAGTCCGACACCAAGACTGCCGGTGGCATCATTATTCCGGATACCGCCAAAGAAAAACCGCAGGAAGGCGAAATCGTCGCTGTTGGTTCTGGCGTTCGCAAAGATGATGGCTCGGTCGTAGCCCTCGACGTCAAAGCAGGTGACAAAGTCCTGTTTGGCAAATGGTCGGGCACCGAAGTCAAGGTCGACGGCGAAGAGCTGCTGATCATGAAAGAGTCCGACATTATGGGCATCATGGAATAAGTCAGCCCTTTGGGTGACTTAAGTCCACGTTCATCCGTCTCATAGAGAGGAAAGAATATTATGGCTGCTAAAGAAGTAAAATTCTCCACCGACGCACGTTCCAAAATGCTGCGCGGTGTCGACATTCTCGCTGATGCCGTCAAAGTGACGCTCGGCCCGAAAGGTCGTAACGTTGTTATCGAAAAATCCTTTGGTGCGCCGCGCGTAACCAAGGACGGTGTTTCGGTCGCCAAAGAAATCGAACTGACCGACAAGTTCGAAAACATGGGCGCACAGATGGTTCGCGAAGTCGCGTCGAAAACCGCCGATCTGGCTGGTGACGGCACCACGACCGCAACCGTTCTGGCACAGGCAATCGTTCGTGAAGGCAACAAGTCCGTTGCTGCCGGCATGAACCCGATGGACCTGAAACGCGGTATCGACCTTGCAACCGCAAAAGTCATCGAATCCATCCAGAGCCGTGCACGTAAAGTTGCCGGTCGCGACGAAATCGCACAGGTTGGTAACATCTCTGCAAACGGTGACCGTGAAGTTGGCGAAATGATCGCCGAAGCCATGGAAAAAGTTGGCAACGAAGGTGTTATCACCGTTGAGGAAGCCAAAGGCCTGCACACCGAACTCGACGTTGTCGAAGGCATGCAGTTCGACCGTGGTTACCTGTCGCCGTACTTCGTAACCAACCCGGAGAAAATGGTCGCAGAAATGGATGCTCCGTACATCCTGCTGTTCGACAAGAAAATCTCCTCGCTTCAGCCGATCCTTCCGCTGCTTGAGTCGGTCGTTCAGTCCGGCAAGCCGCTTCTGATCATTGCTGAAGACATCGAAGGCGAAGCTCTGGCAACCCTGGTTGTCAACAAGCTGCGCGGTGGCCTGAAAATCGCTGCTGTTAAAGCTCCGGGCTTCGGCGACCGTCGTAAAGCAATGCTCGAAGATATCGCCATCCTTACCGGCGGTCAGGTTGTCTCCGAAGATCTCGGCATCAAGCTGGAAAACGTTTCGCTTGATATGCTCGGCACCGCGAAATCTGTCACCATCACCAAAGAAGAAACCACCATCGTTGATGGTGCCGGTGAGAAAGCACAGATCGAAGCACGTGTTGGTCAGATCCGCGCCCAGATCGAAGAAACCACCTCTGATTACGATCGTGAAAAACTGCAGGAACGTCTCGCGAAACTCGCTGGCGGCGTTGCAGTGATCAAAATCGGCGGCGCTTCGGAAATCGAAGTTAAAGAACGTAAAGACCGTGTTGACGATGCTCTGCACGCAACCCGCGCGGCTGTCGAAGAAGGCATCGTTGCTGGTGGTGGTACGGCTCTGCTGTACTCGGTCAAGGCGCTCGAAGGTCTCGAAGGTGAAAACCATGACCAGACCATCGGTGTTGACATCGTTCGCCGTGCCCTGCAGGCACCGGTTCGTCAGATTGCAACCAACGCTGGCGTAGACGGTGCGGTTGTTGCTGGCAAACTGCTTGAGCAGGACGACGTCGAGTTCGGTTATGACGCCCAGAAAGGCGAATACACCAACCTGATCAAAGCTGGCATCATCGACCCGGCCAAAGTTGTTCGTACTGCCCTGCAGGACGCAGCATCGGTCGCTGGTCTGCTGATCACCACCGAATGCATGATCGCTGAAAAGCCGGAAGACAAGTCGGCTGGCGGCGCACCTGACATGGGTGGCATGGGTGGTATGGGCGGCATGGGTGGCATGGGCTTCTAAGCCTTACACCTACCGACCTTGCACTACAGGAAGGGCTCCGCATTTGCGGGGCCCTTTTCTGTTGTGGCACTTCATATGTTCGCGACAAGACAGGCGCATGAATCTCGGTGCGTGATGCCGGGCTTGCACGCAGCATCTGGTCGGGTGGGGGGTAACGGACCTGTTCAAGGGGGCGTTTGCGATAGGGCGGGAAAATCCCGTTTGCTCAGGTCAACAGATCACAGTGCCGTGTCGCTCATGGTCTCGGGATCCGGGAAGCTGACATCGGTGGTACCCGGCGCGCGATATACCCGGTTTCGGCCGGTGTTCTTGGCCTGATAAAGGGCCCAGTCGGCACGTCTGAGCGTGATGTCGGGAAGTTCGCTGTCGCGATGGGCAGCAACACCGGCGCTGATGGTAATGTCGATGTGATGGCCATCCGCCAGGATCGGCTCGGCACAGACATTTTTCCGGATACGTTCGGCCACAGCTGCCCCGGCAGCGCAATCATTTTGCGGCAGCAAGATCACGAATTCTTCGCCGCCAAGCCGGAAGAACAGCTTTTCCTCTTCAAACCGCAGGGCGCGTGACGTGATATCGCATATACGTTTCAGAACAATGTCCCCGCAATCATGTCCGAACGTGTCGTTGACCTTTTTGAAGTGATCAATATCGAGCATCACCATGCAATAAGGCCGGTTCGTGCGCAGGGACAAGGCATGAACACGACGGGCATAATCCTCGAACGCGGTGCGGTTCAAAAGCCCGGTTAGCGGGTCATGGCGAGCCTTGAATTCAAGATCGATCCGTTTGAGTTTCTGATGGTGGATGTTCTTGAGCAGGCCGATCATCCGTTTGGGTTCGCGATTGCGGTCCCATTCAATGACCGACCCGCTGTGATGGAACCAGTTCCACTGATCTTCCGATCCGACATGCATGCGGACTTCTATTTCAAAGGCCGGTTTGTTGCCGCTGATATGTTCGGCGATGGCTGCATCGAATTGTTTGCGGTCATCGGCATGAATGCGGTCCTTGAAGCTGTCAAAGGTCAGGCAGACTTCGCCGTGATGGATTTCCATCAATCGGTACAGGTTATCGGAATAGTATCCCTGCTGCTTGGCGAAATCCCAGTCCCAAAGACCCTGGCCGGTGCTATCAAGGGCGAATTGCAGCCGCTTGTCGAGTTCAAGGCGCTTGCGTTCATTGCGGCGTTTGGTTTTGCGGTCAATGCGGATTTGCAAAAACAGAAACAGGGTCACGGCAATCACCACGCCCGATGCAATCAGCGCGGTCTGACGGGTGGTGTCATAGTTGCCCATGAAACTGTTGATCGGCACCTGCATGTAAATGGTGATCGGAAGACCATCAAGGTTCTTGCGCGCCAGCACAAAATCCCCAAACAGGGCAACCCCCCCCATATCGATCTTGTCGCTGTCGGCATTCAGATCCCAGAATGCTTCTTCCTGACGGGCGGAGAACCAGTCGGTGGTTCCGATATGGGGTGACTGGACTTCGGCCAGAAGATCATCGGTATTGAGGGTCGCAACCCGCATCCGTGAGCCGGCAAGGAACCGTTCAAGCGGCGTGTCCTCATACGGGTTTTCAATCGCCAGAAAGATCACTATCACGCCAAGAAACGTACCGTTCGGCGACCAGATGCCGCGTTCAACAGCAAGATATCCAGATTTCAGGCCAAGGGTCGATGTGGCGCGAAAGGCCGGTTCGATCCAGTCATCGCGATGGCGTGCAATGATTTCCGAAACCGGAAGGACGGTTTTATCAAAATCAAAAAATGTGAAGTCATGGGCAATCCTGCCCGCCGCATCAAGCAGGATATACCCGACCAGATTGTTGTCATCCTTGATCATGGTTGACAGATGACGTTCAAGATCAAAATCGGGAACAATCACTGCTTCGCGTGCTGCCATCAGCGCGGTGTTGTCAGCCTTGATCAGGATGCTTGAAAGATTGTCGCCATAGGTGGTGATGGCAAAGCCGGTGGTATCGATCGCACGCTGACGGGCGGTTTGCCGTTCTGAGACCGTCTGCCAGGCCATCAGGAACAACACGCCAAGGAGCAATCCGATCGACAAAAAGACGCTCAGGAACTGTTCGTCAAGGATGCGCCGCCAGCCGGGATATGTGGTTTTTGCCGGCATTACGGTTGTCCCGCGATCTGGGTCAGGGTGCGAACGGCAGATTGCGATATGCCTGCGGTCGCGGCGAGTTCCCCCTGATGGGCAAGCAGCACAAGGCGCTGCTTCTGGCGTTCAGCCATACCCGGGTCGGCAATGTCGATATTGTTTTGTGCCGCGGTAATCAGGGATGCCTGCTGGTGCGTGACCGCCAGTTTCCGGCCATCATCAACCATATCTTCCCAGACCCGAAAGATGATATCACGCGTTGCCGGTTTCAGCCGGGCCCAGACATCATGGGAAATCAGCGGCACATAAAACGGATAATAGGAATAGCTCAGAAACGCATGGGCAATGCCGTGCTTCCAAAGGGCGGCGCTGACCACGGTGCTGGTGGTGGTTAGAAGACCGTCTATTTCCTTGCGATCAAGGGCGTCAGGAACGTTGGGCCAGGGGATCAGCACAGGAATGGCCCCCATGGCCTTAAGCCGCAAGGCATTGCCTTCGCCCCCGGCATAGCGGATGCGCAATCCGCGAAGGTCCCCGAAATGATTGACCGCGACGTTGCGGGTAAAAATATGGGCCGGTCCCAGATCAAGCCAGCGTCCCAGAACCCGGACATTAAGGTTCTTTTCAAGGGACTGGTTCAATCGCGTTCCGAAATCGCCATCGACAATCTTGCGCACATCGGCAGAGCCAAGCCCCATGAAACTGGGTAATAAAAGCGCATTGAGGTCGGCCGAAAATCGACCAAGGTGCCAGATGCCCGGGGCGGCCATTGCAATCCGTCCGGTCGATAATGCCTCGGCGACGTCGCGGTCCTTGAAGGCCTTTGCCGAATGAATGACCCGAAACCTGTGTTCGGATATCTCGGCATTCAGGGTTGCGGCAAATTTCTGAAGGAAAATGGTTTGGAAATGATCGGCAGTGTTTTCGGTCGAAATCAGGATTTCGGCACTGCGCGCGCCAGTGACAGTCAGCGTCATGCAACAGGCGATAACAAGTGCGCGCAATACAGATTTCACGTTCCCGGTCCTTGGCAGAAATTGGCAGGCACCGTGTAAAAGGCGCGCTGTTTTGAATGATTTCAGAATGTTGCCAAAGTAGGGGAAAGGTCGGATAGGTAGCCTTGACCTACATCAAGAAAACCTATCCGATCGTCTAGTTTTTGCGGATGGGGCTTTACCCGACGGGGATCAGCCGAACAGTTTCTTCAGGCTGCGCGGTTGGCAGCGCAGATATTGCGGGGCTGCTTTGACTTCGGCGCCAAGGGTTGCCGCTGCATGCCATGGCCAGCGCGGATCATAGAGAATGCCGCGCGCAAGGGCGATGGCATCGGCCTGACCGGTAAAGGTGATGGCTTCGGCCTGTTCTGCTTCGGTAATCAGGCCGACAGCAATGGTGGTCATGCCGGTTTCGGCCTTGATGCGGGCCGCAAACGGGACCTGATAGTTCGGGCCAAGCGGGATTTTCTGATCAATATGCAGGCCACCGGAAGACACATCGATGAAGTCGCATCCGCGTGCTTCAAGAAGCTTTGCCAGTTCGACGCTTTGATCGATATCCCAGCCACCATCAACCCAGTCGGTTGCCGAAATACGGATGCCAAGCGGATAGTCGGTACCGACTTCGGCGCGAAGGGCGTCATAGACTTCAAGAACAAGACGGGTGCGGTTTTCAAACGATCCGCCATATTCGTCGTCACGCTTGTTGGCGTGCGGTGACAAAAACTGATGCAGCAGATATCCGTGTGCCGCGTGAATTTCAATCGCGTCAAAGCCGATGCGAATAGCGCGCTTGGCGCTTTCGACAAAGGCCTGCACGATTTCGGAAATCCGCGATTTGCTCAGGGCTTCGGGGATCGGGTCGCCATCACGGAAGGGAACAGCCGACGGTGCGCAAACCTGCCAGCCATTGGCATGGTCGGGATCAATGGCATGTCCACCAAGCCACGGCTTTTCACAGGATGCCTTGCGCCCGGCATGGGCCAGCTGAATGGCAATCGGCATGTCGGAATGGCTGCGCACAGCGGAAATGGTCTTGGCAAGGGCGGCTTCGGTTTCGTCATCCCAAAGTCCGACATCGCCATAGGTAATCCGGCCTTCCGGTTCGACGGCGGTTGCTTCGATGATCAGCAATCCCGCACCGGACTGGGCAAGGTTGCCCAGATGCATCGGGTGCCAGTCGGTGGTTTTGCCGTTATCTGCGGAATACTGGCACATCGGTGCGATGATTACGCGGTTATCAAGGGCAAGCTTGCCAAGTGACAGCGGTGAAAAAAGAGTACTCATGGATCATCCTTATCAGGGAGGTCGATCTTCGGACCGACAAACAATGCAAAGAAGCTAATCCGCCAAGCACGGGAGTGCCAGTCTCTGTTTTGGATTTTGTCAAAAATGACAGGCCGTTTAACGGGTTAGGTGGGGCGATCGGGGATGATACCGGGGACGCGATCAGGGCGGGCTGCAAAAAATATCAAAAAAATGTGCCGGCCCACTTGCGGAAAATTTCCTGTGCTCTATCTCAAGTTTGCAAAGGGGCATGGTGCCCCGATACGCGTCAAGGTTGCAGCCTGGTCTGGGCCGATGGCGCAAGAATACTCGTCTGTAACGGAGGGTAATTATGACTGGTCTTCAGACTCTTAATGGATCCGCACGTCGCCTTGCATCTGCACCGACCTATGGTGATCCTTTCTCGCTTATTTCCCGTGATTTTGATCGCATGATCGGTTCGATCTTTGGGGATCGCGTAACTGCGTCACAGGCTTTTGCCGATGACAAGGAAGCCGCAAAAACCCTTTTGAACCCGCGTATCGATGTTCACGAAACCGATGATCATATCGAACTGTCCGCCGAACTTCCCGGTGTGGAACAGGATGACGTTGATGTGTCGGTCCTTGAAGGTGTTCTGACCATCACAGGTGAAAAGAAATCCACCCGTGAATCAAACGAAGGTGCCCGCGTCATCGAACGCAGCTATGGCAGCTTCAAACGGTCGTTCCGCCTGAATGATACGATTGATGTTGATAACATTACCGCATCATTCAAGAACGGTGTTCTGGTCCTTACTCTCCCCAAAGTAGCGGAACAGAAACCCGAGCCGCGCAAGATTACTGTCAGCGGCTAAGTGTTGTCTCTCCTCCCTGAGAAGCTTTCCCTGTGTTGCCTGACGGGCGGTTTTTACCGCCCGTCTTTTTTTATCCGGCTCCTCACATGGTGACCGGGCTGCCCGTCTTCTGGTGTATCCACACTATCAAAGGAGACCTTGAGATGAGCAGCACACTTGGCGATCTGGCCAATGATTATGCGACGGCGTATAAGGCCGATCTTGCATCTTTTCGAACCGAAACCCAGACCGATCAGCTTTGCGCCATTGCCAGTCGTGTCGCACAAAGCTGCACCGCGGTCGAAACAGGTGGCAAAGAAGTGTCCGTCGCGCAAAGCGAAATTTCCGGCGCGATCATCATCGGCGAGGCGACGGCTAAAAAACTTGCCAAGGATGATGCGGCCTGGATCGCACGGCAGGCTGCTGTCAATCAGACAGAACTGCGCAAGAAGGCCGAAGAACAGCAGGCACGTGATCAGACACTTTTATCCAGTCTCAAAGACCTATCGGGAAAGCTGGTCGGTACAAACAAGACCGATAGCGGTTATGAGCAATCGGTCGAAGGATTTGAAGACACCCTTGCATCCGGTGCGCTGGTCGCATCCTGATCCGGTGTTACATTCTTTCTGGCGGGTCCGGACAGCATTGCCCGGACCAGTCATGTTTTTAGTTACGGGGTAGGCAGCGCCCTTTGGGTGTTGATCAGGTGGTTGTTCGTCAACCAGTTCCCGATGCGGTCGGCAAAGGCCTTGTTTTCGGTTGTTGCCCATTGGTTCTTTCTGAGTTCGAGATAGGTAAAAGTGCCGCCTGCATCATATCCCGCACCAGCCCAGTCACGGCGAACCCGTATGGCGGCGACGACGTCCTTATAGGGGACATTAAGAACCGCAAGTTCACGGGCATAAAGGTTCTGTCGCGCCATCTGGCGTTCGGTTGCCCCGAACCTGGCGGCATTGTTAAAGACGTTCTGCTGGATCGAATAAGTCGGGCACCAGTATCCCTGCAATCGTACACAATAAACCCATGTTTCGGCAGCCGGTTCCGCCTGACCGGGAACCTTGGGCGGGAAAAGGGCACCGATTTCATGCGTCCCCGAAAGGCACACGGCCGTGTAATGCGCAAGGTCCTGATCGCCTTTGCGATAGACAATGGCAGGCGTTGCCGGGGATGTGCCGCGGCGTGAAAAGCCATGACCAAAAATCTCGTCGGGGCTTCGTGTATCTCCGCGCCATGCATACAGGGCCCGGTTGCTTTGGGATGTGTTGCGTTTGAGGTCCGGTGGCACCCAAAGATAGTCGACATAGGCAAATGCAGAGCGTTCATTTGACAGCAAAGCCCAGAAATCATCCGCGCAATTCGTCCCGTAAACCTTTTGTGTCCGCCCGGAATTTTCGAGGTCCACATTCTCGATATAAAGCTCTATGCCGCCAATTCTCTCTGTTGTCATGACATGCCTCGTTTGATTCAGTGCGATGCATTCCGACGGAGAGACAATGAAACTGTGAGAAACCGGCGAACCGGTTCGGGCAAAAGCAAAAGGCCGGGTTTGTAATCAACCCGGCCTTGGAAATGTGATGTCGCTTGTAAGCGTGTGCTTATCCGGTTTTGCTATAACCGATCTTGTGATCGAGTGGCATTTCAAAAAGTCCGGTCGTATCAAACTGTTCAAGGGCCGATATCCATGGGACGAGATTGATATTCTGCGCCTTGATCCAGTCCGGGTTGTAGTAGGTGTCGCGATAACGATCCCCGCCATCGCACAGCAAGGTCACAACCGATCCGGTTTGCCCGGCCTTTTTCATTTCAGTGATCAGTGACAGGGTTGCAATCAGGTTGGTGCCTGTCGACCCGCCGCAGCGTCGGCCAAGATGCCGTTCGAGATAATGAAGTGCGGCAAAGCTTGCAGCATCTGGAATGCGATACATCCGGTCAACCACGGTCGGGTTGAAGCTGGGTTCGACGCGCGGGCGGCCAATGCCTTCGACCCTTGACCCTGTCGTTCCGGTGACCGAGCAGTCACCCGTTTCATATGCATCATAAAAGACCGAGTTTTCAGGATCGGCGACGCAGAGCTCGCACCCTTGGCCCAGTGTGCGCCCATACCGGATATAACGGCCAATGGTCGATGATGTGCCGCCCGTGCCGGCCCCGACCACAACCCAGCGCGGCACCGGATGGGGTTCGCGTTTGAGTTGGTCAAATATGCTTTCGGCGATGTTGTTGTTGCCGCGCCAGTCGGTTGCCCGCTCGGCAAAGGTGAACTGATCCATGTAGTGACCGTCAAGTTCACGGGCCAGACGCTGGGACTCTTCGTAAATCTGGCCACTGTGATCAACCAGATGACTTTCGCCGCCATAAAAGGCGATCTGATCGATCTTTTGCTGCGAGGTCGATTTCGGCATCACGGCAATGAAGCGCAAGCCAAGCAGACGGGCAAAATAGGCCTCTGATACGGCTGTTGACCCGCTTGATGCCTCGATAATCGGGGTGTCCCGGGTGATCCAGCCATTGCACAATCCATACAGAAACAGCGACCGCGCCAGACGGTGTTTCAGACTGCCCGACGGGTGGGTCGATTCATCTTTCAGATACAGCCCGATGCCATCAAGTTTTGGCAAATCAAGACGGATCAGATGTGTATCGGCAGAACGATTGAAATCAGCTTCGATCATGCTGATGGCGTCTGCCACCCATTGGCGGTCATATGTCATGTTGGTTCCTGACATCTGTTGAATCACGTGGTTTCGACCTGTGCGGATCGGCAATGGGCATCTGTGTAGGGGATTATAATACAAAAAACTACAGTGAAATTGTGTCGATACATTTCTGCAATTACCTGTTTTTTAGGAGATTGGGCTTGCTAACACTTTTTTCAAAGCTAACCTCTAGAATACAAGGTTCCCGATTCTTCCGACCTGACTGGATGGCCCGAAAATCATGGCTGATGACGACAAAGATCCGTTTTCCACACGACATGGTGCATCTGAAATCGGTGCGGCCTATGACGTGCCGGTGCGCGTTTCGACCGTGATTGGCAAAAGCCAGATCCAGGTTGCGCAATTGATGCGTTTGACCCGCGGTGCGGTGCTTGAACTTGATCGCAGGGTCGGGGAGCCGGTTGATATCTATGTCAATAACCGGCTTGTTGCGCGCGGCGAACTTGTCGTGGTTGACGAAAATCTGGGCGTGACCATCACAGAAGTCGTCAAGACCGGCACCATCATCGAGACCCATCACTAAAATTCTGACCGCAGCGTTATGAAGCAAACCCGCCGTTTCTCGGCTGATGGCGGGCATTTTGTCATGCGAAGGAACTTGTAAGGTTCGCAGGCGTTTATCCCTAAACCCCTTTTTAACCCCGCAGTCCGGCCACTGTCTGTTGTGGCAGTTGGCGAACTCATTCAGCCGAGGGCTATCTCATGATTAATCTTCTGACATCAGGCCTTCTGGCTCTGATCGGTCTGGCACTTTCTGTTGGTGGTGCCTGGCTGATTGCAGTCGGAGGGAGTTGGTATTACGCGCTTGCCGGGTTGGCATTCCTGTTGGCTGCGTATTTGTCCTTTGCCCGTAAACCGGTTTTGTTGCCGTTTTATGGTGCGTTTTTATTGGCAAGTCTGGCCTGGGCTGTTTGGGAAACCGGGTTTGACTGGTGGCAACTGGCCCCGCGTGGCGGGCTGATTGTGGTGATTGGTCTTTGGCTGATAACGCCGGTGTTTCGCAAAACACTTGTTGCTGCGCCAAAGGACAATGGATCGCCGGAAACAAATGCGAAGCGTTCCTTTGTCCTTGAAGGCAGCATCGTGATCGCCGTGATCGTTGCGGTCTATTCCATGCTGAACAATCCCAACGAAATCGAAGGCAATCTTCCGTCGGATGTAGTGGCGGAAAATCCGCAATTTGGCGGGACGGTCCCCGATGGTGACTGGCATCAATATGGCCGTACCCCGTATGGGCAGCGTTATTCGCCGCTTGATCAGATCACGACCGAAAATGTTGCATCACTCGAACAGGCATGGGTTTATCAGACCGGCGATTTAAAACGCGAAAGTGATGTGCCTGAAACAACCTATCAGGTGACCCCGCTTAAGGTGGGCGAGACGCTTTATCTTTGCACCCCGCATAGCTGGGCGATTGCGATTGACGCCAAAACCGGACAGGAAAAATGGACATTTGATCCGGGTGTTCCGGAAAATCCCGACCGCCAGCATCAGACCTGTCGCGGGGTGACCTATTACAAGGATCCGGCCACGACCGAAACCGGTCCCTGTACCGAACGGGTGTTTCTGCCGACATCGGATGCGCGTCTGATTGCGCTTGATGCCCGGACGGGCGAGGTATGCCCGTCATTTGGCGACGAAGGGACGGTGCATCTGGAAACCAATATGCCCTATAACCCGGCGGGGTATTATTATTCGACGTCGCCGCCGGTTGCTGCTGATGGCAAAATCATCATTGGCGGGGCCGTGAATGACAACTATTCGACCAAATCGCAATCGGGCGTCATTCGCGCATATGACATCAATACCGGCGCGTTGGTCTGGAACTGGGATTCCGGAAATCCGGAACAAACCGAACCGATCCCGGATGATCAGACCTATACCGCCAATTCACCCAACAGCTGGTCTGTTTCAAGTGCGGACGAGAAACTCGGCATGATCTATGTGCCGCTGGGGAACAAGGTTCCCGATCAGTTGGGCATGAACCGCGATGAAAATGTGGAAACCTATTCATCGTCGATTGTGGCGCTCAGCCTTGAAACGGGGCAGGTGCAGTGGGTGCGCCAGACGGTGCATCATGATCTTTGGGACATGGATGTGCCATCACAGCCAGCCTTGCTTGATATCACGACACCAGACGGGGAAACCGTTCCCGCACTGGTCGGTCCGACCAAACAGGGCGATATCTATGTTCTTGATCGTCGTACCGGCGATCCGATCATTCCGGTCACCGAGGTGCCGGCACCGGGTGGGGCCATTCCCGAAGATCACACAGCACCGACCCAACCGGTATCGGGGCTGACATTCATGCCCGAACCGCTGACGGGCAAGGATATGTGGGGCATTACCCTGTTTGATCAGCTGGCATGTCGTATTGCGTTCCATGGTTTGAAATATGAGGGTCGCTATACGCCGCCGTCGCTGGAAGGGACGCTTGTCTATCCCGGCAATTTCGGAACATTCAACTGGGGCAGTGTCGCCGTTGATCCCGAACGCCAGATCATGTTCGGCATGCCGACCTATCTTGCCTTTACATCGCGCCTGATCCCGCGTGATGCCGTTCCGCCGCGCGGCAGCGAAAAGGCCAGTGAAATGGGCATTAACCGAAATGAAGGTGCCCCTTATGCCGTGGAAATGGGGCCGTTCCTGTCGCCGCTTGGTATCCCGTGTCAGGCACCGCCGTGGGGCTATGTGGCCGGTGCTGATCTGCGCACGGGCGAGATCGCCTATAAGCATAAAAACGGCACGGTCGAAGACATGACCCCGCTACCCTTGCCGTTCGAAGTCGGTGTGCCGGGGATTGGTGGTCCGATCCTGACCAAGGGTGGTGTTGCCTTCCTTGGGGCCGCGGTTGACAACTATTTCCGTGCCTATGACGCCACCAATGGCAATCAGCTTTGGGAAGCCCGTCTTCCGGCGGGCGGTCAGTCAACACCGATGACCTATGAAACCGATGATGGCACGCAATATGTGCTGATCGTTGCCGGTGGTCACGGTTCGATTGGCACCAAGCCGGGCGATTATGTGATTGCCTACAAGCTTCCGAAATAGGATCACACGGGCACCTGTTTTGCAGGTGCCCGTTTCTTATGTGTCGTCAGTCGTGCCGGCAAGCACAAGCAGATCACTTACCAGGGCACTTCACCGGCAAGGCGTTTTTCGACCTCCTGAATTTCGTCGATGCTTAATCTTGGTTCCAGTGCGTCTATGGCCGACTGGGGATCAAGTGGTTCGGTCTCGTTTGCGCCTTCGGGAAAGGTCATTGGCCCGTTTGCGGAACGGCGCAGCCAGTAATAGGCATCGGCAAGATTTTGCGGCACACCCCAGCCACGTTCAAGCAATGCACCATACATGAACTGGGCGGCGTGATTGTTGGCCTTGGCGCCGATTTCAAAATAGTGGGCGGCTTCGATGAAGTTTTGCCGTGCGCCGCGTCCATGGAAATATTGTGTGCCGATCAAATAGGCCGCATCGCCGTTTCCCGGATCGGTTTTCAGCGCACGTTTGAAATATTCGGTGGCACGAAACTGGTCATAATGCAGGCCGTGGCCGTTAAAATAGAGAAGCCCGATATAATAGATCGCACCCCCGTGATTGGCGCGTGCGGCCTTTTTGAACCACTTTGCCGCGTTCTGATAGTCGGGTTGGCCAAGATTCCCGCGATAATACAGCAATCCCAGCGCATATTGCGCATAGGGATCATCCTTTTGCGCGGCCGATCGCCAGTAGTCATGGGCCTGTTCAAAATCACCGGACCGATAGGCATAGTAGCCGGTCTGGTAGTCGCGGCTCATTTGGCGCGCCTGTCCGGGGTGGGGGATGGCCGCAAAGCTTATGCCGATCAGGGCCGCAATCATCAGCCGTCTGACCAGCTTCAAGGCAGAAGGACGCACGTTCTTATCTTTGTCCGCTGTTATGAAGAAGGGTGTCAGGAATTGTTTTTAAACAGCGGAACGACCTTGCGCGCACGCTTTTCGATGGCCTCTAGCACGTTGCTGATATCGGAACTTTGTTTGATCCGCTCGCCACTGTGAAGCGCGAGATACTGGCCGGCATTCTTGTGTTCGCTGCCCAGTTTGATCACGGTGAAAAGCGGTGTTTCGTGTGTGGAACGAAAGATCGAAAACATTGCCATCCCGTCCAGATGGTCGATCGCATAATCGCGCCAGGCGCCGCTCGCAACCTGACGGGAATAGGTATTCATGAGCCGCATCAGTTCGGACCGGTCAAAATGCACAAAGCTTTTGGCTTTGCGGTATTTTGCCAAATCGAACAGTGTTCCCATGTGATTCTCCGGCAATGTGGTCGTCCGGCTGTTACAATCCGGGAACGGAAAATGACAGCCATATGACACGGTAGCGTGGATTGCCCTGCGTCTCAAGTTGCAATGGACAAAAACCGGTTCACACTATTTGTGACCGGTTTGATTATCCCAGATAATTCAGTGAATTATGCCCTAGAGGCTGCGCGAACGGGTCGGCGGCCAGTCAACGGTTTGTGCCCCTGTGTTATAGGGATCGGGCGTGCGATAGCAACTGACGGCGGCCAGGGTGCGATAGCAATAAAGCGGCGTTTCCGGTACCGGGTCCTTTTTGCAATAGGACTTGCCGTCAATTTTGCGGATGGTTGAGCAATCCTGACCGGTTGAAAGCGAAACCATATGGTCAATCAGGGTTTTGTCGGTGTTGATGATGCTGACAACGTCAAAGGCAAGATACCATTCCCCGCCGGTAAACAGGCTGGTCCCGACTACATCGGACATGGTGGTGCTACAGCCTGATACCCCGGTTCCAAGCAAAGTGGCAAACAACCCGGCCAGTATGCGCTGTCGAATGACGCGCTTGGCATCCTGTCGGTTTTGAACCTTTTGACGACGTTTCATGGTGTCTCCGTCCATCCACCGGGCAAATTTGACCGGTGACAGTGTGAAATCTGTTCCCTTGGATTTATCAAAGCAATCACTGTGCCGAATTGCCCAAAGGATGGATCATTTTTGTCATATGGGCGGTGTCGGGTTTGTTTTCAGGGGCTTTTTCCGGCATTGCTGCGCGATATGCCGGATCTGGCGCGCGGGCAAGTATTGGCGCACATTGGCGCAAGAGCGTCGATATCGTGCCGATGCGTGAGAATAATGGCGCTGGCAGGCAATTCTTACCGCTTTGGGGGATTAAATCGAAACCGCGCCGCGTTTTTGCCGCAAATTCGGTCTTTGTTACCCGAACATGGGGCTGACAAAGACGCCCGGATCGGGTTGAAAAACGGCAATGGGGCAAAATAATCGACCGAATGCCCGGATTGGCTTTGTGCAGACTTGACCCCTTGCGTGCTGGCGCGTTAAATCCTTGCCAGAATTAATTCAGATAAGCGGGCAGGTTGCCCGCTTTATTGTGACCGGATTGGAGCCGTTTTCGTGGTTGATATTTTCCAGGAAGTCGAAGAAGACCTGAAGCGCGAACGCACAGAAGAGCTGTGGCGCAAATACGGGAAATATGTCATCGGCACTGCTGCTGTGATTGTTTTGGGTGTTGCCGGGCGTGAAGGCTGGAAAACCTATGAACACAGCACCAGCATCGAAAATGGTACCCGCCTTGCCAATGCTGTTGAACTGGCAAATGCCGGTGAAGACAAGCAGGATGCGGCCCTTGAGGCGCTTGATGCGATCATCGCAGAAGGCAATGCCGGTTTTGTTGCATTGGGCCATTTCCAGAAAGCGGCTGTTTATTTGCGCGCTGGGGCGACCCCGTCGGCTGTGAACGAACTTGAAGCGGTTGCCGGCAATTCCGACATTGACCAGGTTTATCGTGATCTGGCTGTTGTTCAGATTGCCATGAACAGCGCCAATGAAAGCAATGCCCAGGAACTGATCACACGGCTTGAGCCGGTCGCGGTTCCGGAAAACACCTGGTATTACTCGGCGCGCGAAATGATTGCGCTGCTGCATATTGCCGCGGGTGAAATCGATGCGGCCAAGCCGCTTCTGACCGAAATTGCCGACGATAACGAAGCACCGTCAGGCATGCGCGCACGGGCAAGTGAACTTCTCAAGGCCGTTGGTGCCTAACTGCGACCAGCAAGGTTGGCCGGGTTTCCCGGCCACCGTGATGACAGCTTGAATCAGGGGAAACGGTTTTGACCACACGCGGTATTAAGTCACTTCTGTGCGTTATGGGGATGACGGGCCTTTTGGCCGGGTGTTCGGGTTGGCTTGGCGGCACCGAAGAACCGCCATTGCCCGGGGAACGCATTTCGGTACTGGCCCTGCAAAGCACGGTTCAACCTGATATCGATCTGTCTGATCAGCGTGTTGTTCTTCCGGAACCCGAACCGATGGTCGACTGGCCTCAGAATGGCGGCATTCCAAGCCATGCCTTGCATCATGTCGGTCTGGACAATGATGTTCTCAAGCAGGACTGGTCGATTGATATCGGCGAAGGGTCGATGGATGACAACCTTCTGCTTAATCAGGCAATCATTGCACGTGGCGTGATCTTTACCATTGATGCCAGTGCGGAAGTCCGTGCCTTTGCGGCCAATTCGGGAAAACGAATCTGGTCGCTTGAACTGGCACCGGAAGACGAAGAAGACAGCACGCTTCTGGGCGGTGGTCTGGCCTATGAGGGCGGCATTATCTATGCCACCACCGGCTTTGCCGAAATCATTGCCATTGATGCGCCAAGTGCCACGGTTCTGTGGCGCACCCAGGTCAGCGCCCCGATGCGGTCTGCGCCGACCGTCCGTGGTGGTCGTGTCTTTGCCATCACTGTTGATAACCAGACCATCGCGCTCAATGCCTTGACCGGGGAAACGCTTTGGAACCATCGCGGTGCGGCCGAAGGTGCGGCCTTTATCGGTGGTGCCAGCCCTGCGGTGGATCAGGGCGTTGTGATTTCGGCCTATTCGACCGGCGAGATGTATGCGCTGCGTGTGGAAAACGGTCAGGTGATCTGGTCTGATGCTCTTGCCGGGGCCGGGCGCACCGATGCCGTTTCGGCAATCGCTGATATCCGCGGTCTTCCGGTGATTGATAATGACCTTGTGATTGCCACAAGCAACTCGGGCCTGACGGTTGCGATTGACCTTCGTACCGGCTATCGCGTCTGGGAACTTGAGGCCGGTGGCATCCAGTCACCATGGGTGGCCGGCGATTACGTATACCTGCTAACCAATACAAATGATCTGATTGCCTTGCGTCGGAAGACCGGACAGGTTAAATGGGTGACGGTTCTGCCACGTTTTGTCGATCCCGAAGACCAGGAAGAGCCGATTGTCTGGACAGGTCCGGTACTGGTCGGTGACAGGTTGATCGTAGGTAACGAGCAGGGCGAAGTAATGACTGTTTCCCCTTATAGCGGTGACATTCTCGGCAAGGATGAACTTTCCGGGCCGATCACATTGCCGCCTTCGGTTGCGGGTGACAGCCTTTACTTCCTGACTGCGGATGCCGATCTAATCGCATATCGCTGATCAGTCAGTTCGAACATTAGGCAAGGTTTCCTTGCAGGATTTGCGATGCGCCGAGGGCAGTGAAAGCCGTCGGCGCATAACGCCTTTTATAACGAGAGTCTGAAAGTCAGATGTCGCTTAAAGTTGCCATTATCGGTCGCCCCAATGTCGGGAAGTCGACCCTGTTTAACCGTCTGGTCGGCAAAAAGCTGGCCCTGGTGGACGATCAGCCCGGGGTCACCCGTGACCGCCGCTATGGCAAGGCACGTCTGGGCGATATGTCTTTTGACGTGATCGATACCGCCGGTCTGGAAGAAGCATTCGATGATTCCGTCGAAGGCATGATGCGCCAGCAAAGTGAAAAAGCGTTCGAGGAATGCGATGTTGCGCTGTTCCTGATCGATGCGCGTGCGGGACTGACCCCGCTTGACAACCACTTTGCCGACTGGCTGCGCAAACGCCACAAGCCGGTTTACGTCATTGCCAACAAACACGAAGGCAAGGACCAGGATCCCGGCCTTTACGAGGCCTATGGCCTTGGTCTTGGCGATGTCGCCCCGATCTCGGCCGAGCATGGTCTCGGCATCGAGCTTCTGTATGACATTCTTGAACCGCATTGGGACGAATGGAAACACCGTCAGCGCGTTGCCAAGCAACATGCCCGCGAAGCTGCCATCGAGGCATTGGAAGATGCCGCACAGGAAGCTGATGACGATGTCGATGATTTGATTGATCCCGATGGCTTTGCCGATGACGAGGGCGAAGTATTCCCGTCCTATGAAATCGAATTCAGCGAAGATGACGAAGACGAAGATGGCGAACTGATCGTCGAAGGGGCGCGCGATAACTCCAAAATCCAGCTGGCCATCGTCGGCCGCCCGAATGCCGGTAAATCGACCCTTCTGAACCAGTTGCTGGGTGAAGAACGTGTCATGACCGGGCCGCAGGCCGGTTTGACCCGTGACTCGATCGCGGTCGACTGGTCCTATGAAGGGCGTCCGATCCGTCTGGTCGATACAGCCGGGATGCGCCGCAAGAAGAAGATTGATGACCGCGTTGAAAAGCTGTCGGTTGCCGATACCCTTCGCGTGATCCGCTATGCCCAGGTCGTTGTTTTGATGCTTGATGCGACCAACACGCTTGATAAACAGGATCTGACGATTGCGCGCATGGTGCTTGAAGAAGGCCGTGCATTGATCATTGCGGTCAACAAGTGGGATGCGATCAAGGACAAGGCAGGCGTCATGCAGGAACTGCGTGACAAGCTTGACGTGTCCTTTGCCCAGGCCAAAGGCATTCCGGTCCTGACCTTCTCGGCGCTGACCGGGCGTGGTACCGATCGTCTGATGCCGACAGTTCTTGATATCCACGATATCTGGAGCCGCCGCATCCCGACATCACAGCTGAACCGCTGGCTTGAAGCAACCACCGAACGCCATTTGCCGCCGGTCATTTCCGGGCGTCGTATCCGTCTGCGTTACATGACCCAGGCGAAATCGCGTCCGCCAAGCTTCTTTATCAACTGCTCCAAGGCGGCCGAACTGCCCGAAAGCTATACGCGTTATCTGATCAATGGTTTGCGCGAAGATTTCGATATGCCGGGCGTTCCGATCCGTATCTATCTGCGCAGCAGTGACAACCCCTATGCCAACAAGAAAAAGAAACGCTAGTTTCCGGATTTCTTGTCCCAGAACGACCAAAGCCGCCCTTGATCATCAGGGGCGGCTTTTTGCTGCGTTTTTGGCGGGCGTCATGCGGTTTGATGCATCTGCCCTATAGATCAGTTTTGCGGGATCGACGGGCCGTTATCAATGATGTCACGGATATGGTCGGGCAGGTCATCCTCGGTAAAGCGTTCCTGGATTTCGCCGTCCTGAACAAAGGCAAAAATATCGGCGATGTCCTGACCGGAAAAATCAATCTGATATCCGAGATCGGCCTGTTGAAGATGGAGCATCTGCTCGGCCCCGCGCCACATGCTGGCAAAAAATTCAAACGGCTCACGCGCGATATTCATGTTCGACGCATCAAGACTTGGGCCGATATTACCGCCTACACTGTTGACGGAATGACAGACAACACAGCCGCGTTCGGCAAACAGGTCCTTGCCGCGTGCCGCATTCATTTCAGGCAATGTAATGGACGCGCCATTATGGTCGGTTGCGCGCGCATCATCGACGGTGCTGATGGTGATGACAGCCCCGATGGCAACGGCAATCGCAACAGTGCCCAAGGATGGAATAAAGCGGAAATTCAAGGCCTGTGTCATCGGCGTCCCTATGTCAGATAAGTGTCTGCTGGGGGCACATGCTATCGGTCCTTGGTACTCAAGCGCAATGGCTTGATGTCGTGGACATAAAAATTGTTTTGAAAATCTGCATTCCGCAACAGGAACACAAAAAAAGGGCCCGTTCGGGGCCCTTTGTCGGTGCGGTATGTGGAATGCTTAATACGCGTTGACCACTTCGCCATGTTTGGTGCAGCTGGCCTCTGCCAGATCGACAAACACATCGGTGATGCTGTCGGGCGTGGGCAGCGTTTCGGGATCTTCACCCGGATAGGCTTCTGCACGCATCTTGGTGCGGATACGACCGGGATTGATCAGATTGACGCGGACCTTGCTTTCCTCAAGCTCCTGGGCATAGGACAGCACAAGGGCTTCAAGCGCGGCCTTGGTGGCGGCATAAAGCCCCCAGAAGGCACGACCCTTGGCCGAGGCGTTCGAGGTCACGAAAATCGCGCGCCCGGCATCAGAAAGCTGCAACAGCTTGTCGACCGTGCGGATCAGGCGGAAATTCGACGTAACGTTGGTTGCGACCGTATTGTCGAAAACCTGGGTATCGATGTGGCCGACCGGGGCGATTTCGCCCAGAAGACCCGCATTGCCAACCACGATATCAAGCTTGCCGAACCGTTCATAAATGGTCGGGCCGATGGCATCGACCTTTTCGAACATGGTCAGATCAAGCGGCAGCAAGCTGATCTTGCCGCCGGCATCGGTGATTTCGTCGCTGAGTTCTTCAAGCGCGCCGACATTGCGACCAATCGCAATGACCTGCGCGCCTTCGGCAGCAAAACGTTTGGCAACCGCGTAACCGATCCCGTGCGAGGCACCGGTAATCAGTGCCACGCGTCCTTCAAGGCGCTTTGTATCGGTCATGCAGACTGCCTTTCGACCAGCTGGCTCAGCTTGCGGTCCTTGTTTTCGGCATTGTGATCGGTAAGCCGGATCGGATAATCGCCGGTAAAGCACGCATCACAGAATGCCGGGCTGTCATTGTCACGGCCCGGAAGACCGGTCGCACGATACAGACCGTCAATGGTGACAAAGGCAAGGCTGTCGACACCGATGATCTTGGCCATGCTTTCGATGTCGTGATTTGCCGCCATCAGTTTGTCTTTGGACGGGGTATCAACACCATAGAAGCACGGGTTGGTCGTGGGCGGGCTTGTGATGCGCATATGCACTTCTGCCGCACCGGCCTGACGGACCAGATCAACGATCTTGGTCGAAGTCGTACCACGCACGATCGAGTCATCGACCAGAATAACGCGCTTGCCCTTAAGCTTGCCGGGGTTGGCGTTATGTTTCAGCTTCACGCCAAGATGGCGGATCTGATCGGTCGGTTCGATAAAGGTACGGCCGACATAATGGTTACGGATGATGCCCAGTTCGAACGGAATGCCGCTTTCCTCGGCGTACCCCAATGCGGACGGAACACCGGAATCCGGGATCGGCACGACAACGTCGGCTTCGATTGCGGACTCACGGGCCAGTTCACGACCGATATTCTTGCGCACGTCATAGACGCTTGTGCCTTCGACGATGCTGTCGGGGCGGGCGAAATAGACATGCTCGAAAATGCAGAAGCGCGATTTGACCGGTTTGAACGGCTTTATCGACCGCAGGCCGTCTTCGGTAATTTCGACGATTTCGCCCGGTTCGACGTCGCGGATGAATTCCGCGCCAACGATATCAAGGCCGACCGTTTCCGACGACAGGATATAGGCATCATTGAGCTTGCCCAGAACCAGCGGACGAACACCAAGCGGGTCACGGACACCGATCAGTTTCTTTTGTGTCATGACGACCAGCGAATAGGCGCCTTCGACCTGACGGACCGCATCGATCAGACGATCGACGATCTTCTCGTACAGGCTGGTGGCAATCAGATGAATGAAGGTTTCCGTATCCGAGGTCGACTGGAAGATCGAACCGCGCTTGACCAGACGATCACGCACCGCAAGCGAGTTGGTCAGGTTACCGTTATGGGCAATCGCCAATCCACCGAATTCGAAATCGGCAAAAAGCGGCTGCACGTTGCGAAGCCCCTTGCCGCCAGCTGTCGAATAGCGGACATGGCCAACAGCACGGTGGCCGGGAAGGCTTTTGATCACATCTTCGGAGCCAAAGATATCGCCAACCTGGCCCGAGGCCCGATGAGCGGGAAAATCTTCGCCGTCATAGGAAACAATACCGGCGGCTTCCTGTCCGCGGTGTTGCAATGCATGAAGGCCAAGGGCCGTCAGTGCAGCAGCATCCGGGGTACCAAAAACGCCAAAGACGCCACATTCTTCACGTAGCTTGTCGTCATCAAATGGATTGGTGGTCAGCATGAGTGGGTTCCGCTCTCTCGCCGGTGGCGCACGGACAACGTAATTTTACGAAACCCACACGCCTCACTCGTTAGTGGTCGCCTCGATCAGGCGATCCAAATCATCGCGCGAGGGCCTTGTATACCCGTTTAGGGGCGCGGGTCCAGTCCCTTTTGGTTCCGGACCAAGAAGTTGACGATAGGTTTGCTCGTTTGCATCGGCCCGACGCTGTGCGCGCTCAAG
The DNA here is from genome assembly GCF_023588965.1 of Thalassospira sp. GO-4. Taxonomy (NCBI): domain Bacteria; kingdom Pseudomonadati; phylum Pseudomonadota; class Alphaproteobacteria; order Rhodospirillales; family Thalassospiraceae; genus Thalassospira; species Thalassospira sp. GO-4. The sequence continues at coordinate 1,429,791 of NZ_CP097807.1, read as the reverse complement.
CTCTTGGGCGGTGGTATCGAAAATTTCGTCAGGAGCCATGCGCATAATAAGGAACGCGCCTTCTTCCAGAACCGGGCGGGTCCGGGCATCGCGCACCCAGTCGGGTTGCGAATCTGCGGGCAGCAGCCAGGACAGGGCCAAAAAGCCGATACAAACGATCAGCGCGCCGCGCAACAGACCGAATACAAAGCCAAGGGTGCTATCAAGACTATCAAGTCCGGAATTCTGAACCGCCCGTCCGATGCGGCCGCTCAGGAACGAGAAAATCAGAAACGTAATCAGAAAAAGACCAACCCCGGTTGCCAGATCGGCAATCAGTTCGGACGGGATCAGATCACGGACATAGGGCCGCGCAATTGGATAGCCATAAAGCGCGCACAAACCCGCACCCAACCATCCCATCATCGACAGGATTTCATGGATGAAACCACGGAAAAACGCAAACACCCCCGACACAAGCAGGATACCGACAACAATCAGGTCAAACACATCGCGTGCGCCAAGATCGGGGAGGGCAGAGAAATCCATCAGTTCGTAAACCTTGTAAGTCAGTCGGTCCGGGTGTGTTCGGGATCAGGTCACATATCGCAAAGTGCGTTTAATACATGCCTTCGCGCGGGCGCACCTTGTCGCGGACATCGTCGCCGAATAGGTTTACCAAATCCTGAAGATGACCGATTTCAGTCTGGTTCAGACCCTTGATCGACAGCTTCTTCTTGCCCTGGGTGCCGTTCTTGGGGGTATAGGCATTGCCAAAGCCAAGTTTGGTGGCTTCTTTCAATCGCGATTCGAGCTGCCCGACCGGGCGCACTTCACCCGAAAGCCCGATTTCCCCGACAATAACCGTTTCGGCCGGAACCGGTGCATCGGCAACAGCCGAAATCAGGGCGGCAGCAACCGCCATGTCAGCAGCAGGTTCACCAACCCGCAAACCACCGGCAACGTTCAGATAGACGTCAAACTGACTAAGCGGCAGGCCGCACCGCGCATCCAGCACGGCAAGGATCATGTTCATGCGTGCAGAATCCCAGCCAACAACCGCACGACGCGGTGTCGCAAGGGCCGATTGGGCGACAAGGGCCTGGATTTCGACCAGCATCGGGCGGGTGCCTTCAAGCCCGGCAAACACCGCCGTACCACTGACCGGCGCTTCGCGGTCGGCAAGGAAAAGCGCAGACGGGTTGGGAACTTCGACAAGGCCGGCATCACCCATTTCAAACACACCGATTTCATCGGTCGCGCCAAAACGGTTTTTGACCGCGCGCAGGATGCGGAACTGATGGCCGCGTTCGCCTTCGAAATACAGAACCGTATCGACCATATGTTCAAGAACACGGGGGCCTGCGATCTGGCCTTCCTTGGTGACGTGACCGACCAGAAGGACCGCAAATCCCTTGCGCTTGGCAAGGCGGATCAGTTCAAGCGCGCAGGCGCGAACCTGTGATACGGTGCCGGGTGCACTATCAAGGGTGTCGGCATACATGGTCTGGATCGAGTCAATGACCACGACGTCATGGCTGCTGGCTTCAAGGGTTGTGATGATATCACGCAGACTGGTGGCCGCGGCAAAATCGACCTTGGATTTTTCAAGTCCCAGACGGGCTGCGCGCATGCGGACCTGATCGACCGCTTCCTCGCCCGAGATATAGGCGCATTTGTTTTTGGCAGCCATCGCGCCGACGGCCTGAAGCAGGATGGTGGATTTGCCAATCCCCGGATCCCCGCCAACCAAAAGGGCCGATCCCGGAACAAGCCCCCCGCCACAGGCGCGATCAAGTTCGGCAATGCCGCTTATGATGCGTTTGGGGCTGGCGCTTTCGCCTTCAAGGGCGACGAATTCGATGGTCTTGCCCTTCGCACCGCCGGCAATGCCGCCTGCTGCCTTGGGGCCGCTTTCGACGCGTTCTTCTTCGATGCTGTTCCATTCCCCGCATCCGTCACAACGACCGGTCCATTTGCGGTATTCCGCACCACAGTTCTGACAGATGAAACGGCTTTGGGTTTTGGCCACAGAATGCTCCGCAGATCAAAGAAAAGAAATGTCTGTAAAGGCGATTGCTGTCGCGTGCGACAGGATCAAAGATGCTTGAGATCAAGTTCAAGCGGACCTTCGATATCACCGGCAACGAATTGTTGCAAATAGGGGTTATCGGCAGTGTCGATTTCCGAAACAGGGCCATCCCAGATGATCTTGCCCTGATAAAGCATCGCGACCCGGTCGGCAATTTTGCGCGCACTTGCCATATCATGGGTAATGGTCATCGCACTGGCGCCCAGTTCGCGGGTGCATTTGACGATCAGATCATTGATCACATCCCCCATGATCGGATCGATACCGGTCGTGGGTTCGTCAAAGAACAGGATTTCCGGTTCTGTCGCGATGGCACGCGCCAGTCCGACGCGCTTTTGCATGCCGCCCGAAAGCGATGCCGGGGACATATTGGCGACGTCCGATCCCAGTCCGACATCTTCGAGACGGGCAATGGCAACGTCGCGCGCATCGCGCGGCTTCATGCCACGGCCCTCGATCAGGCCAAAGGCCACATTTTCCCAGACCGAAAGGGAATCAAAAAGGGCAGCGCCCTGAAACAGCATCCCGGTTTTGGCAAGCATCGCATCGCGTTCGGCCTGACTGGCGTTAGTCATTTCAATGCCATCGACCGTGATCGATCCCTGGTCCGGGGTCAGGAGGCCCAGAACACATTTCAGCGTTACCGACTTTCCGGTGCCCGATCCGCCGATAATGGCAACCGATTCCCCCGGGGCAACGTCAAGATCGACGCCCTGAAGAACCTTTTTCGGGCCGAATGCCTTGTGGACATTACGCAGTGATATCTTGGCGGGATTGCTCATGATGCGGTCCGGCCCTTAACGCGTAAAGAACAGTTCGGTGACGATATAGTTCGAAATCAGGATCAGGATGGAGCTTGAAACAACCGCATTGGTCGTCGCCTGACCGACACCCTGTGCACCGCCACGCGAATGATAGCCGTGATAGCAGCCCATCAGCGTGATGATAAAGCCGAATACGGCGGCCTTCACCAGACCGGAAATCACATCAAGCTGTTCAAGATACTGGAACGTATTGCGGATATAGGACCCGTCATTAAAGCCAAGTTTGTTGACCCCGACCAGATATCCGCCAAGCACCCCGATGATATCGCCGATCAGAACAAGCACGGGCAGGGTAACCAGACCCGCGACAACGCGCGGAACCACCAGATATTTGAACGGATTGGTCGAAAGCGTGACCAATGCGTCGATCTGTTCGGTAACGCGCATGGTACCGATTTCAGCTGCAATCGCCGCACCGACACGGCCCGCAACCATAAGACCGGCCAGAACCGGTCCCAGTTCGCGGGTCATGGAAATGACAACCACGGTGGCAACCGCACTTTCGGCTGAAAAGCGCGAGAACCCCGAATAGGATTGCAGGGCAAGAACCATCCCGGCAAACAGGGTGGTCATGGCGACAACCGGCAAAGAGAAATAGCCGATTTCACGCATCTGTTTGAAGATCAGGCGAAAATAGATCGGCGGGGTGACCATGTGGCCAATTGTCCGACCTGCAAACACCGTCACGCGACCAACAAGGGCCAAAAAGGTCAAAAAGATATGCCCAACCGGCGCAAAGATCGGCATCTGTACTTCGAAGTCCCCTGTTATCGGCCCGCCAAGATTGTATTGTCCGGTGGTTCGGCCAGTTTTTATGGATCAGCTTTCTGTATAAACCCGCCGATAGCGATGTCCAAGCGAAGTTAGAATTTCATAACCGATTGTACCAGCAGCAGATGCGACATCGTCAACCGTCATCTTGTCATCAAGAAGCGATACCATGTCGCCAGCCTTAAGCGGCTTGCCCGGAAGGTCGGTGATATCAACCGTGATCGCATCCATCGAAACCCGCCCGACATAGGGAACGGCATGCCCCTTGATCAGAAGTTTGCCCGAATTCGAAAGCGACCGCAGCCAGCCATCGGCATAGCCGACAGCAATGGTTGCGATTTTTGTTTTGCGTTTTGCCTGCCAGGATGCGCCGTAACCGACGGTTTGCGGTTCATCAATATCACGTACCTGCAAGACCTTGGCCTTGAGGGTAACGACTGACCGCATCGGGTTGGTGGTTTCCGGCGTCGGGTTGCCGCCCCAAAGTGCAAAGCCCGGACGGCAGAATTCAAGATGATATTCGTTGTCACGGAAGATCGCCGATGAATTGCAGAAACCGCGCGGTGCCGGGGGCAGGCGACGATACCATTTCATGAACAGGTCATACTGTTCCTTGGTGATCGGGTTTCCGGCCTCGTCGGCGGCGACCGGATGGGTCATGTAACCGGCTTTTTCAAACCCGTACAGAAGCGATGAATAACGGTCGACCAGATGGCTGACATCAAGCGGCGTCAGGCCAAGGCGGCTCATGCCGGTATCAAGATGGATGAATGCCGGGGCAGGGCGTTCATATTCCCGGCACAGATTGGACCAGCGTTCGATCTGTTCGAGATCATTGAGCACCGGGATCACGTCATTTTCGATGAAGAATTCTTCGTCACCGGGCAACACACCGTTCAGAACGGCAATCCGTCCGCCGCCGCGCAGAACCGGGAACAGTTCGGCTGCTTCGTTGGCCTGTGCCACGAAGAACAATCGGCATCCCTGCTTTTTCAGGACCGGAACGATGGTGTTGGCGCCAAGACCATAGGCATCCGCCTTTACCACGGCACCACAGGTGCGCCCGGTATAGCGTTTGGTCAGACGTTGATAGTTGTCGGCAACTGCTTTCAAATTGATCTGCAGTTCCGCGCACTCGGCAGCACGGCCGACGGCGGGAAGAACGGTCATTCGTAATACCCCGTGGAATCCGTTTACGGATGGGCGCTGGCCCAAACCCTATTCATATTCTTCTTCAGTGTGATCAAGATCGCCAAACTTGGTGTAGTTCCCGTCAAAGAACAGGCGCACGTTGCCCACCGGGCCGTGACGCTGCTTGGCAACGATTACCTCTGCGGTGTTGTAAACATGGTTCAAACGTTCCTGCCACTGCGCATAGCGTTCACCGAACTTGTCGGTGGCTTCTTCCGGGCGCTGGGCCGGTTCGGCACGTTCGAGATAATATTGTTCGCGGTAAATGAACATCACGACGTCGGCGTCCTGCTCGATCGAGCCGGATTCACGCAAGTCAGAAAGCTGCGGGCGTTTGTCGTCACGCTGTTCAACCGCACGCGAAAGCTGTGACAGGGCCAGGACCGGAACTTCAAGCTCCTTGGCAATGGCCTTGAGCATACGGGTAATTTCCGAGACTTCCTGCACACGGCCATCGCCGCGGAAGTTGGTCGGCGGTGCCAGAAGCTGGAGGTAATCGACGACGATCATGGCAAGGCCGTGCTGACGCTTTAGTCGGCGGCAACGGGTTCGTAGCGTCGATACCGGCAGGGCCGGCGTATCGTCGATATAAAGCGGAACGGTGTTGAGTTCCTGGGTTGCCAAAAGCAGCCGTTCGAAATCCTGTTCGTTAAGGTCACCACGGCGCATGTTATCGCCCGAGACCTCGGCTGCCTGCGACAGCAGACGACCGGCCAGCTGCTCTGCCGCCATCTCAAGGGAGAATACGGCAACCGCACCGGTACGGGTTTCATCGCGGGTGTCTTCGCCCGCCAGCCGGTTCTGATGGGATGCAATCGCCGCGTTGAAGGCCACGTTCATGGCAAGGGCGGTTTTACCCATCGACGGACGACCGGCAAGGATCAGCAAGTCGGACGGGTGCAAACCGCCAAGCTTGCGGTCAATGTCACGCAAGCCCGTGGTCACGCCAACAACGCGCCCGGCGTTCTTATAGGCGTGATCGATATTCTCATAGGCCTTGGCAAGGGCCGGGCCAAAGGCAACAAAGCCCGATTCCGCGGCCCCTGCAGTCGCCAGCGAGAACAGTTTCTGTTCGGCTTTTTCGATCTGGGTGGTGGCGTCGGTATCGAGTTCGTATTTATAGGCCTCGTTGACCACATCTTCGCCAAGCTCGATCAGCTCGCGGCGCAGATACAGGTCATAGATCAGTTTGCCGTAATCCCCGGCATTGATCACGGAAACAAGGTTGTTTGACAGTTCGGCCAGATATTGCGCGCCGCCGATTTCTGCCAGTTCCTCGTCCTGTTTGAAATAGGCCTTGAGCGTAACCGGGTTGGCAAGCTGACCACGTTCGATCAGTTTGCCACAGGCCTCGAAAATGCGGCCATGGCGCCCGTCTGCGAAATGTTCCGGGCGCAGGATATCCGACACGCGCTCATAGGCGGCGTTGTTGTTCAGGATTGCGCCAAGAAGGGCGGCCTCTGCCTCGAAGTTATGGGGAGCCATACGTTCGAGCACCATATCGGCGTCGTCGCCGTGGTTCATATCCAGAGGAGCAAAAAGGGCATCAAGATTGGGATCTGTCATGGGCGGAAAAGGTATCAGTCATCCGGTTGGTCGCAAAGAGTTAATCGGTATAACTCATAGCCGGTATTCCGCAAGCGCAGAGGTCGTACATCCGACAGGTTTTTGAAAGTGCACTCAAAATCCGGTCCGGGCGCTGTCGGGGCATAAGGAGACCAAAAGAAAACGGCACGTCCTTGCGGACATGCCGTTTCCCGAATGGTCTTGGAAGAAAACCCGCAATTAAGCGTTGGTTTCTTCTTCGCCTTCAGCAGCTTCGTCAGCAAGCTCAGCCGGAACTTCTTCTTCGAAGAGTTCTTCTGCAGCTTCCAGAGCTTCTTCTGCTTCTGCTTCCTCGATGGTGCCAAGAACAGCGGCGCCTTTACGGAGCTGCTCTTCTGCATCTTCTTCGGAACGTGCAACGTTGGCGGTTACTTCGATAGCAACTTCCGGGTGCAGGTTTATTTTGACCTGGTGCAGACCAAGGGTCTTGATCGGCTGATCAAGAACGACCTGGGTACGGGCAACAGTGAAACCAGCTTCGGTAACTGCGGTCGCGATGTCGCGTGCGGTAACCGAACCGTAAAGCTGACCGACGTCGGATGCCTGACGAACGAGGGTAACAGCAAGTTCACCCATCTTCTCGGCAACCGCTTCGGCTTCTTTGCGGCGTTCCAGGTTGTCAGCTTCGAGCTGTGCTTTCTGTGCTTCGAACACAGAAAGGTTTGCTTTGGTTGCACGAAGGGCCATGCCCTGCGGCAGCAAGCGGTTGCGGGCGTGGCCCGGCTTGACGGAGACTACGTCACCCATCTGACCGAGTTTTTCTACCCGCTGGAGCAGAATAACTTCCATCACCGATCCTCCTCATTGCTACGGGTCATCGGTTCTTTCCCCCGCAGCCTGATTAAATGCTCAACAATTCCAAGTCCGGTGATCGCAATAAACGACCAGCTGGACAGAACCGCGACGATGTAAAACACCGTCAGTATCATACGTTTTTGCGGCCATCGGGCTGCCTGCCCATGCACCAGCGCCAATCCCTGAAACAGGAACGGCACTGCCAGCACCACCGCGACGTTTCGCGCCACATAGGCCAGGGATCCATCGGCAAAGCCGACCGTAAACCCGGCCAGGGCGAACGCAAACAGTGACCAGCCAGGCAAGGCGAAAGACGCCATTTTCGGTGTCGGACGCAGGTTTTTGCCTGCGCGCACCAGAATTGCCTGTGCGATTGCAGCATTGGCGAACAGCATCAAAAGCCAGCTCACCGCAGCAATCGCCGGGAAGTAAACCTGGAACATGCCAATCAGACCCTGAACATCGGATGTCATAGGGACACCCATTTCCGAGTACATCTGGCTCAGGAACCTTGCGATAAGATCCTGAATGTCCAGACCTTCCGCCGACAGGGTCCCGGTAATGAAGATCATTACCGTTGCGACCATGACGGCCATGGCACTGACGACAATTCCGGACGGCAGAAAGGCAAGATTGCCATTTTCATCTTTCCGGATGACCAGCGCCATGCGGGTCAACAACATCGCCGGTCCGGCAAACACGATCACAAAGACCGTGAAAGGCAGCAGTCCCCCAAAAAGAACAAGGGCACTGCATGCGGCAATTGCCGCAACCAGCAGGCGTTTGGGTCCCTGCCAAAGTCCCGTCAGGAACAAAGGCAAATGCCCGAAATATGAGAGCAAAAGAGCAAGCGGATTTCCTGATAGGACCAACAGGAACAGAACGGCACTGCCAAGTCCTGAACCAATTGCTATGAGGGTATCACGTTGCATCATTTACTCCCGGCCGAGACCGCAAAAGGGTCTCTTGCCGACTGCCTCAGACCTGGTCTGCGTAAGGCAGCAGCGCCAGGAAGCGTGCACGTTTGATGGCTTTTGCCAGTTCGCGCTGCTTCTTGGCCGAAACCGCAGTGATACGGCTCGGAACGATTTTGCCGCGTTCGGAAACGAAACGCTGCAGCAGTTTGACATCTTTGTAGTCGATCTTCGGCGCATCATCACCCGAGAACGGGCAGGTTTTGCGACGACGGAAAAACAGACGACGTCCAGCCATGATTATATCTCCTCGCTATCTGTTAGCCGTGCTGACGGGGACCGCCACGGCGATTACCGCCACGACCGCCGCGCTCGTCGCGGTTACGCAGAATGGCAGACTGTTCTTCTTCGAACTCGTCAACCTTGACAGTCATCTGACGCAGAACGTCTTCGTTCAGGCGCATCTGACGCTCATATTCCGCGATCACATCTTTTTCAGCTTCGATCTGGAAGAGAGTATAGTGGCCTTTGCGGTTCTTTTTGACACGGTATGCCAGGGAACGCAGACCCCAATATTCGGTTTTAGCGATCTTGCCACCGAGACCTTCGATGGTCTGGGTCAGCTTTTCGTTCAGGCTTTCGACCTGTGCAGTCGAGAAGTCCTGACGTGCGATAAACACGCTTTCGTACTTGCTCATAATACTCCTAATCACTCCTTGTGGCTTATCTCTTCCTGACATGACCTCATGTCATGCAGGCATAGCCGGGCAATCCCGGCAAGGAGCCGTGAGACGGCGGAATATACACTTTTCGCCCATTAGTGCAACGCCAAATGCAAGTTTTCCACAGTCGGGCGTATGGGTGCCGAAATCGGTGCGACGCGTTGATTTGTCTTGGCCCGGACCCGTTCGGGGGTGTTGTGCCAGTGTTGCGCTTTCCTGAGGGCCGATATGCGTGAACTGGTTCACACTTGAAACAAAAAGTTCAAGAGAGTAGGCCTTTTGACATATGTCGGGCCGGTAACCCACGCGACCTGTTGGTCATTTCTGTTCAACCACAGGGATGGTCGATCTGTTCGGGGCGCGTGATGCACTCCTTGAATGCCGGTTCGTGAACCTTGTCTCAATACTTGTGGTTAGTGATGGTAGAACCTTCTATTGATGCGGCGTCTTCACGCCGTGCATCGTTGCTCAATTTATGTTTGCTGGCGCTGTGCGTCGGAATTGTCACCGGATATGGTGCCGTTGCCTTTCGCGCACTGGTAGCACTGATCCATAACATCGCCTTTTTCGGTGTCTTTTCGATCGATTACGACGCGAACCTTCTGACCGAGCCGAGCAACTGGGGCCCGTTGGTCATTCTGGTGCCGGTTCTTGGCGGTATGCTGGTTGTGTTTCTTGTGAATAACTTCGCGCCCGAGGCCAAAGGCCACGGTGTGCCCGAGGTGATGAACGCCATTTATTTCGAACAGGGCCGTATTCGCCCGACGGTGGCGTTGGTCAAGTCGGTTGCATCTTCGTTGTCTATCGGGACCGGCGCGTCTGTCGGGCGCGAAGGTCCGATCATTCAGGTCGGCTCGGCGCTTGGATCAAGTATCGCGCAGATGTTCAAGCTTCAGACCGGGCAGCGCATCACCCTTCTTGCCGCCGGGGCCGGGGCCGGGATTGCTGCAACCTTCAACACGCCACTTGGGGCGGTGCTGTTTGCGATTGAACTGATGATGCCCGAAGTTTCGACGCGAACCTTCCTTCCGGTGGTGATTGCAACCGGGGCTGCGACCTATATCGGGCGGATATCGTTCGGGTTGGCGCCGGCCTTTGAGGTGCCGCTTGCCGCTGTTCCGCAAGTTTCGGCAATCGATCTTCAGGCACTTGTTGTCTATGTCATTCTTGGTGTTTTGTGCGGCATTGCCGCCTGGATGCTGATCCGTTCGATGCTGATTACCGGGGCGTTCTTTAAAAAGATGCCGGGCAATGACTATACCCGTCATGCGGTCGGAATGCTGTCAGTCGGCATTCTGATGTATGTGCTGCTGCTGACGGGCGGCAACTATTATATCGACGGTGTCGGCTATGGCACGATCCAGCATATCCTGCGCGGGACAATGACATCCTTGCCGCTGCTGGTGGTTCTGTTCTTTGCCAAGCTGTATGCGACATCGGTCAGTATCGGTTCCGGCGCATCGGGCGGGGTGTTTTCGCCGTCCCTGTTTGTCGGCGCGACCCTTGGTGCGGCGTGCGGTGTTGTCGGCAACATGATCTTCCCAGATGCGGGGATTACCCCGGTCGAGTTTGCCCTGGTTGGCATGGGCGGTGTTGTTGCCGCGGGTACCGGTGCGGCGATGACGGCGATCATCATGATTTTCGAGATGACGCGTGACTATAATATAATAGTGCCGCTGATTGTGGCGGTGGCGATCGCGCTTGGCTTCCGTCGCATGATCATCAGCGAGACGATCTATACGTCAAAATTGGTGCTGCGCGGACGTCATATTCCCAAGGAACGCCACAGCAACATGTTCATGGTCCATCCGGTGCGCGAGGTCATGACCACCAAACAGCTTTATGCCGATGCCGCACTTCGGGTTTTGGAAGTTATCGACAAGGTCGGTCCGTCGCCGGAACCCAACCCGATGATCGTCATCGAAGGGGACCGGATCGCCGGTGTGATCCCGGATGTGACCGCGCTGTTTTCGGTGGCCGGTGACAAGGGTAACAAGGCGCTCAAGGAACTGATTGGCGAGGACTTTGTTGTCGTGGTCGATGACATGAACATGTATGACGTCATCAAGCGCATGGAACGCCGCAAGGCCCGGGCCGCTGTTGTGGTCAAACCATGTCGTGGCGTGCCCCGCCAGGATGATGTTTGCGGCGTGATCACGAAATCCCACATCGCCGATAGCGTGGTGTCGAGCATGCAGCACTATATCGGCTAGGCCTTGGCGGTCGCAGTTGCGATTGTGCAATGCATGATAGGCAATCCTTCAAGAAAGGCAGCAAACATGTCATACATGGTTGCTGCCTTTTGACTTGAAATCATGAATTTCCGTGCCACCTTGTTGGCGAGGTTCGCACGCGATGAGTAAAAAACCGTATCTGTTCTTGACAGTGGAGGCGGGCACGCTATCAAGGGTGGCTCGATTTTGAGGGGCCGACATACGGCGCAGCCTTCGCATAAGCTTACAAAGGTATATTTGAGATAATGACACGCGCACTCGTTTTCCCCGGTCAGGGGTCGCAAGCGGTAGGTATGGGCAAGGAACTGGCAGATGCATTTCCGGTTGCCCGCGAAGTTTTCCAGGAAGTTGATGACGCGCTTTCACAGAAGCTCAGCGCATTGATGTTCGAAGGACCGGAAAACGAACTGACCCTGACGGAGAACGCGCAGCCGGCCCTGATGGCTGTCAGCCTTGCCGTTACCCGTGTTCTTGAAAAGGAAGGCGGTTTTACGCTGACCGACAAGTGCGATCTGGTTGCCGGTCATTCGCTTGGTGAATATTCCGCCCTTGCTGCTGCGGGCACCTTTGCCATTGCGGATGCGGCCCGTCTTCTGAAAATCCGTGGCCAGGCCATGCAGGCTGCCGTGCCGGTCGGTGTTGGCGCGATGGCGGCCCTTCTGGGCCTTGATTATGCCGATGCGGTTGCCGTTGCCGAAGAAGCCGCACAGGGTGATGTCTGCACGGCGGCAAACGACAATGCAAATGGTCAGGTCGTTGTGTCGGGCCACAAGGCCGCGGTTGAACGCGCTATTGAAATCGCCAAGGAAAAGGGCGCGAAACGCGCCGTCCTGCTGCCGGTTTCCGCACCGTTCCATTGCCCGCTGATGCAGCCCGCCGCGGATCGTATGGCCGAGGCGCTTGGAACTGTGGCGATGAATGCACCGGCAAAACCGGTTGTTGCAAACGTCACAGCAGAAAAAACTGACAATCCGGAAACCATTCGTAAACTCCTTGTGGAGCAGGTTTGCGGCACAGTGCGTTGGCGTGAGTCGGTTCTTTACATGAAAGAACAGGGCATTACCGAGCTGGTCGAGATCGGCGCAGGCAAGGTTCTGACTGGCATGGTCCGTCGTATTGATCGTGATCTGAGCGGCACCGCCGTCAATGGTCCGGCAGATATCGAAGCATTCCTCGGCGCGCTTTGATCGCGTTCCGGGAAAAGACGAACCCAAAAGGGAAAGAAAGTTAATGTTTGATCTTGCAGGCAAAACAGCACTGGTAACCGGTGCGACCGGCGGTATCGGCGGTGAAATCGCCAAGGTTCTGGCAGCTGCCGGTGCAAAAGTTGCCTTGTCGGGCACCCGTCAGGAACGCCTCGAAGCAGTCGCATCCGAGATCGGCGACAATGCTGTTGTGGTTCCGGCGAACCTTTCGGATTCCGCATCTGTTGATGGTCTGATCAAGAATGCCGAAGAGGCCCTTGGTGGTCAGCTTGATATTCTGGTCAACAATGCGGGCATTACGCGCGACCAGCTTGCCATGCGTCTGAAAGACGAAGACTGGCAGGCGGTTCTTGATGTCAACCTGACGTCTGCTTTCAAGCTTGCGCGCAATTCGCTGCGCGGCATGATGAAACGCCGTCACGGCCGTATCATCAACATCACCTCGATTGTCGGTGTTACCGGTAACCCGGGGCAGACCAACTATGCCGCTGCCAAGGCCGGCATGATCGGCTGGTCGAAGTCGCTGGCACAGGAAGTTGCCGCGCGCGGGATCACGGTGAACTGTGTTGCGCCTGGTTTCATTACCACGGCAATGACCGAAGAACTCGGAGACGCCCAGAAAGAGAAGCTTTTGGGTGGCATTCCGGCAGGTCGCATGGGCGACAGCAAAGAGATCGCAGCAGCGGTTCTGTATCTCGCAAGTGACGAAGCAGCTTATGTCACGGGACAGACCTTGCATGTGAACGGCGGAATGGCGATGATTTAACCCGTTGCGGGTTGCCTTCTTTTCTGTTTAAAAGGGGCCGCTATACCAAATATTGAAATCGGCAATTGTATGTTGTCGGTTTCCGGTTCCCGGGAGGTCCTTCAATAGGGGGAGTAAACGGGCACCACGTGAACACTAACTGACAGAAAACCTATTGAAGGATTTGAGCTATGAGTGATGTCGCAGATCGCGTGAAGAAGATCGTTGTCGAGCACCTCGGTGTTGAAGAAGACAAGGTCACTGAAAACGCAAGCTTCATCGACGATCTTGGCGCAGATAGCCTGGACACCGTCGAGCTGGTTATGGCGTTTGAAGAAGAATTCGGTTGCGAGATTCCGGACGACGCGGCTGAAAAGATTCTGACCGTCAAAGACGCGATCGACTTCATCGAAAAGGCGAACGGCTAATCTTGCCGTGAGACATGGGCGCCGGAGGGCATCCTCAGGCGCCCTTTTCGTCTTTGCTGGATTCATAAAATAAAGGCGTAATGCGGGATGAGACGCGTAGTTGTTACCGGACTTGGTGCTGTAACGCCGCTTGCTAGCGGTGCTCAGATCACTTGGCAGAAACTGCTGAACAGCCAATCCGGCATCAAGGGCATCGATACTTTCGATGTGTCCGATATCCCTGCCAAAATCGCAGGCCTCGTGCCGCGCGGTGAGGGTGAAGGACTGTTCAACGCGGAAGATCATGTCTCGATCAAAGACATGAAGAAAATGGACGATTTCATCGTCTATGGTATTGCCGCAGCAGATCAGGCACTCGCTGACTCGGGCTGGAAACCGGAAACCGACGAAGATCAGGAAGCCACCGGCGTTCTGATTGGTTCGGGTATCGGTGGTCTGCCGAAAATTGCGGATGCTTCGGATCTTGTGAATAACGGCAAGACCCGCCGTGTCAGTCCGTTCTTCATTCCGTCCTGCCTGATCAACCTGGTTTCTGGTCAGGTTTCGATCAAACACGGTCTTAAAGGCCCGAACCATGCTGTCGTGACCGCATGTTCGACCGGTGCGCACGCCATTGGCGATGCATCGCGCATGATCATGCTTGGCGATGCCGACGTCATGGTGGCCGGTGGTGCAGAAGCTGCTGTTTGCCGTCTTGGCATGGCTGGTTTTGCTGCTGCCCGTGCTCTTTCGACCGGTTACAACGACACCCCGACCGAAGCATCCCGTCCGTGGGATGAAGGCCGTGACGGTTTTGTCATGGGCGAAGGTGCCGGCTGTGTCGTTCTTGAAGAATACGAACATGCCAAAGCACGTGGTGCGAAGATTTATGCAGAAGTTGGCGGCTATGGCATGTCCGGCGATGCATATCACATCACCGCACCGGCAGAAGACGGCAATGGTGGTTTCCGCTCCATGCGTAATGCGCTTCGCAACGCTGGTGTGAACCCGGAAGACGTCGACTATGTCAACGCACATGGTACGTCGACTCCGCTGGGCGATGAAATCGAACTGGGTGCGGTCAAGCGCCTGTTTGGTGATCACGCAACCAAGCTGTCGATGTCTTCGACCAAATCGGCAACCGGCCACCTTCTGGGGGCTGCGGGTGCGATTGAAGCAGTGTTCTCGATCCTTGCGATCCATGAAGGTGTCGTTCCGCCGACCCTGAACCTGCGTAATCCGTCCGAAGCCTGCAAGGGGATCGATCTGGTTCCGCTTGAAGCCAAACAGCGCAAGGTCAATGTTGCCCTGTCGAACTCGTTCGGCTTTGGTGGCACCAATGCCTCGCTGGTTTTCAAGGCGTTTAAATAGCCGAGCCTCGGGAGTTTTCCCTTGAAGCGTTTTCTGCTTTTACTTGGCTTGCTTATCATCACCGCCGCGCTCACCATTGGTGGGGCGGCGGTGTATGTTTATGTGCAATACACATCGCCAAGCAAACTGGCACAAGGCCGCGACATCATTATCCCGCAGGGGACCGGTGTGCGCGGTATCGCCGAAATTTTCCGTCGCGAACATATTGTTGATGAACCGCTGATCTTTCTGGCGGGGGTACGCGTCAGCGGGCTGGACCGGTCATTACGTGCTGGCGAATATCATTTCCCCGAACGGGTCAGTCCGCGTCAGGCGGCCGAAATCCTTGCTTCGGGTGAAACCGTCAAACGGTTTGTAACCATTCCCGAAGGCCTTCGGTCCGGCGAGATTGTTGAACGTATCAATCTGGTGGATGGCCTGACCGGCGAAATCACCGACATACCCAGCGACGGTACCCTTCTGCCCGAGACCTATCAGTTCTCGTACGGGGATTCCAAACAAAGCATCCTTGATCGCATGCGCGCAGCTCATGACGAAATGGTCGAACAGCTTTGGCCGGGGCGTGACCCCGACTTGCCGTTTGATACGGTCGAAGAGGCACTGGTTCTTGCATCCATTGTTGAACGGGAAACCGGGGTAGCCGCCGAACGCGCCCGGGTTGCGGGGGTATTTGTCAATCGGTTGCGCATCAATATGCGGTTGCAGTCCGATCCGACGGTTGCCTATGCCATCAGCCCCGACAAACGTCTGGAGCGTGCCCTGACGCGTCAGGATCTTCGGTTTGAAAGCCCCTATAACACCTATGTTACCGGGGGACTGCCGCCATCACCGATCACCAATCCCGGACGCGAAGCGTTTTATGCGGTTCTGCATCCGGCAGAGACAAAAGAACTTTACTTTGTTGCCGATGGCACCGGGGGGCATGCGTTTGCCCATACCCTTAAGGAACATAATCGCAATGTCGCGAAATGGCGGCGTATCCGCGATGCCCAATAGGGCTGGGTGCCTGCGCTAGAAGTCAAACGTAACGGATAAGTGAAGAGGCTGCCAGATCATTGGCAGCCTTTTGTGTTTCGGTGGAGCAGATGTTATTCGCCGGTTGCGTTCTGATCTGGTGCGGATGCCTTGCGCGGCACACGGTTGGCCACCAGATCCATGAGCCATTGCGGCGTCATTTTCAGAAGGCCGATAATGATGTTCATCTGCCAGGGGAAGGCAATCATCCCGCGGTTTCGTTCTAGCCCGCGCGCGATCTTTCGTGCGGCTTTGTCGGCCTGCATGAAGAACGGCATGGGAAAGTCATTGGCATCGGTGATGCGGCTTTTGACAAAGCCCGGACAAATGACATTTACCTTGATGCCGGTTGGCGCAAGTGCCCCGCGCAATCCTTCGCCATAGACACGGATTGCGGCTTTGCTGGCGCAATAGGCCGGGGCTGATGGCAACCCGCGCCAGGACGCCTGGGACGCGACCAGTGCGATCTGTCCGCGTCCGCGAACGCGCATGACGTCAATCGCCGGATCAATGGTATTGAGAACCCCGGCAACATTGGTGGCAAAGATGTCTCTGACCTGTTCGGGGCTTTCGCCAAGACCGCCGGTCCCTGCTGAAATCCCGGCATTGGCGATGACAAGGCTGAGCGGGGCCAGTTCATCACAATGCGTGACATAGGCAGTCATGGTTTCGCGATTGGTGACATCAAGAACATCGGCATAAACATTGGCCCCGGCTGCGCGACATTCGTTTTCAACAAGCCGCAAGCGCGTTTCATCCCGACCGCTGATAAACAGGGTTACGCCGGTGCGGGCAAATTGTCTGGCAAGTGCGGCACCGATGCCGGAACTGGCACCGGTAATCAGAATGGCGTGATACTGAAAGGACATGGTTGCTCGTATGCGGTTCTGAAATACAGTTTGTCGAATTTTGCGGACCATGATGCAGCAATAGGGCAGCATTATGAAATACGGGCATTTTGATCCCATATTGCAGTTATCAACGTGCCTTGAAACCTTGGCCCTTGGCGCGGTAAAGGGCAAACGTTATAAACGCGCAAACATGAAATCATACTGGATGGGAATATGACCGTATCAAGCATGACCGGCTTTGCCCGCACCGACGGTGCAGCGGAAGGTTTCGGCTGGACCTGGGAATTGCGCAGCGTCAATGGCAAGGGCCTTGATGTCCGTGTCCGTTTGAATGGCGGGTTTGAACGGCTTGAAGCCAAGGTGCGCGATGCGGTGTCCAAACGTTTCAAGCGCGGCAATATTGGTGTCACCCTTAATGTCGTTCGGGCATCGGACAGCGGATCCTATGCTGTAAACCGTGAACTTCTTGCCGAATTGATTGCCATCGCCGAAGAATTCGACAATACCAGCAGCCTGTCGGCCGGAACCATCGCTGATCTGATGAATGTGCGTGGCGTTCTTGAGGCAATCGAACCACAGGAAGACGAGGCAACCCGTGACGCGCGCGACGATGCCGTGCTTTCAAGCCTTGCCGATGCAATTGATCAGATGGCAGCCCATCGTGCGGAAGAAGGCGAAAAGCTTGATGCCATGCTGCGCGGACATGTTGACAATATCGAAGCCACGGTGACGCGGGCGGAAAGCTGTGCGGCTGCACGGGGGGACGCCATTCGTGAACGTCTCAAGCGACAGGTTGAAGAATTGCTCGATGCCGGAAAGTTCGAACCCGAACGCCTGCATCAGGAAGCAGCCCTGCTTGCGACCAAGGCCGATATCCGCGAAGAGATCGATCGTCTGAAAGCACATATTTCGGCAGCACGTGACATGATGACCAAAGGCGGTTCTATCGGCCGCAAGCTTGACTTCCTGTGTCAGGAATTCAACCGCGAAGCCAATACGCTTTGCTCAAAAGCCAATGATATCGAACTGACCAATTGCGGCATGGAGCTGAAAGTGATCATTGATCAGCTCCGTGAGCAGGTCCAGAACGTCGAATAAGCGGGCAGGGAAGGAATTCAAAATGACCGATCCACATAACCGTCGTGGTGTGATGCTGGTTTTCTGTGCTCCGTCCGGTGCCGGCAAGACAACCATTACCCGTCAGCTGCTTGAAAAAGATGACCGGATCTCGCTTTCGGTATCTGCAACCACGCGCGACGCCCGTCTGGGCGAAGAGGAAGGAAAGCATTATTTCTTCAAGTCGGTTGATGCCTTCAAGCATATGATTGCTGATGATGAATTGCTGGAATGGGCGGAAGTGTTCGGCAATTATTACGGTACCCCGAAGGCCCCGGTCGAAAAGGCTCTTTCTGACGGGCATGACGTGCTGTTTGATATCGACTGGCAAGGTGCGCGCCAGCTGCGTGACAAGGGCGGTGCGGACGTGGTTTCGGTCTTTATCCTTCCGCCGTCTTCGGCCGAGCTTGAACGCCGTTTGCGTGATCGCGGACAGGATGCCGACGACGTCATCATGAAGCGCATGGCCAAGGCCGGCGCAGAAATCAGTCATTGGGAAGAATTCGACTATGTCCTGATCAATGATGATCTGGAACGTTGTCTTGCCGATGTGCAGCATATTATCGGTGCCGAGCGGATCAAACGCGGCCGTCAAACCGGCTTGCCAAGCTTCGTCAAAAAGCTTCTGACCGACTGATCAACTGATATCGCAAATGAAAAATGGCCGCTTTACGAAGCGGCCATTTCATCATGGACCTGTGTCAGGCGGACAAAGTCCGCGACGCTGAGTTCTTCGGCCCGAGCCGTCTCGGTGATTCCGGCCTTGTCGAGCAATTCACCAACATTGATGTTCAGGGTTTTCAGGCTGGCGCGCAGCATTTTACGGCGCTGGCCAAATGCGGCCTGGGTGATTTTGGCAAGACTTGCAAGGTTGATTTCAGCCCCCCGGTCGGCTTTGGGGCGCAGTTGCACGACCGCGGATGTGACCTTGGGCGGTGGTGTGAATGCACTGCGATGAACATCAAACAGGATGTCACAGTCACACAGATATTGGCACAGGACCGATAACCGGCCATAGGCCTTGCTTTTGGGGCCCGCGACAACGCGTTCGGCGACTTCCTTCTGGAACATCAGGGTCAGGCTGGCGAATTGGTCGATCTGCATCAGCCAGCCCAGCAAAAGCTGTGTGCCAACATTGTATGGCAGGTTGGCGACAATCTTGCGCGGGGCCGGGCCAAGCTTGGTGACGTCTACGTCCAGTGCATCACCATCAATGACGTGCAGGGCGCCGGGATAGTGGTTGCTGATTTGCTCCAGAACCGGTTGGCAACGCGGATCGCGTTCAATTACGGTCAGATTTTTTGCGCCATGGAACAGCAACGCACGTGTCAGGCCGCCTGGACCCGGACCGATTTCAATGACGGTTGCGTCCTCAAGCGGGGCCGCTGCACGGGCAATACGCCCGGTCAGGTTCAAGTCAAACAGGAAGTTCTGCCCGAATTTCTTTTGTGCCGACAAGCCATGCGTTGCAATGACTTCACGAAGCGGCGGCAGGCCGTCATTGGCCAGTTTTCCAGTAGTATCGTTATCTTCTGACACGTGGGTCAGGCTCCTGTCAGGCGTTTATGTGCCATGTCCGCAGCCATTTTAAGGGCTGCTATCAGGCTATCGGGGCGGGCGATGCCTTTCCCGGCGATGTCCAACGCCGTGCCGTGGTCTGGCGATGTTCTGATAAATGGCAATCCCAGCGTGACATTTACACCACCATGAAAATCAAGTGTCTTGACCGGGATCAGGGCCTGGTCATGGTAGGGGCACAATGCAACGTCATAATTCTCGCGGGCTTCATCATGGAACATGGTATCTGCGGGCAGGGGGCCAATAACGTCCAATCCCTGCTTGCGCAATGCGTTGATGGCGGGCTCGATAATTGTTTGTTCTTCGCTGCCCATCGATCCGTTTTCACCGGCATGCGGGTTAAGCCCGGCAATTGCCAGACGCGGCATTTCAATGCCGAAATCGCGTTGCAAGGCCGTTGCTGTAATCTCGCATTGTTCAATGATGCCGTCCGACGTCAGCTGTTTGGGGACGTCGCTCAGCGCGATATGGATGGTCAGTGGAACAACGCGAAGCTTTGAATTGGCCAGCATCATGACCGGAACGGTTCCCGGTCCTGCCAGTTCGGCAAGGAATTCCGTATGACCGGGATGTTTGAACCCGGCTTCATAGAGCGCACTTTTCTGAATGGGGTTGGTTACAACGCCACAGGCCGAACCATCTTCACACAGCTTTACCGCGCGGGTGATGCTCTCGATCACCACAGTTGCGGTGTTTGCCGATGCAGTACCCGATATCGGCATGGCATCGCATTCATCAAGTGCCAGAACGGGCAGGGCATTGTCAAAAACGGTGATTGCTTCTGAGATGTCCGAAACAACTTTGATCGGAACATTTTCGCCCAGCTGCTTTACCGCATGATCAAGGATTGTGATCGGTGACAGGACACAGAATGGTGACAGGCTTTCATCTTTGCGGCGCAGCCATGCCTTGAGGCAAAGCTCTGGCCCGATGCCGCCAGGCTCACCGATGGTAAGTGCAATCGGTGCGATTTTGCTCATTCTGTTCCTGCCTTTGCACGATCACATACGGATGTCGATAAAGGCCTGTCGACGCAATTCACGCAGCTTGCGACGTGCCAGGATATCAAGACGTTCCATCATGAGACGGTTTTCGATGTCCTTGCGATCGGGCAGATTGCTTTCTTCGGTTTTATTGCAAATCATCACCAGCAGGGCACCGCCATCGACCTGAACAATATTGGATGGCTGACCAGGTTGAAGATTGGTGATCGCCTGGGCCACCGGTCCGGACAGTTCGTTGGGGGAAATGCCCTTCATTTCGCCGCTCATCTCGGAGCCAAGGTCTACCGCGACATTTGCCAATGCCTGACAACTGTTTGCGGTTTCCTGCGTGTTGCGCAGAACTGCAACTTTGGCGTCAATCTGCTCTTTTGGCATGGATTGAGACAGGGGAACAAACAGCTGATAAAGGTCAAGCCTCACATCGGTAATTGCCCCTGCATCACCGACACGACGGTCGAGAAGCTTGATGATATAATATCCGCGAATGGTCTGGATCGGGGCACTGACATTGCCCGGTTCAAGCTGGTTTACAGCCTGCTGCAGATCACCTGCGAGTTCGCCGGCATATAGCCAGCCAAGATCACCACCATTTGCCGCACTTGCACTTGCAGAAAACTGACGCGCCAGGGCACTGAAGTCGGCTCCTTGTTGCAACGCGCCAAGAACTTCCTGTGCGGTTTGATACACGCGTGTACTGTCTTGCGGATTGTCTACCGGAAGAAAGATTTCCTGAACGCGATTTCGCGGCTTTCCCTGGTTGTTGATAATGCGCTGAAGGTTTTCGTCAATTTCTGCTTCGGAAATCTCAACCTGACTGCGCATGGAACCCAACAGCCGTTGCCAGGCAACCTGCGGACGGATCTGGTTTTCAATTGTGCCCGGCGCGATGCCGCGCTGCTCGAGAAATGCATCAAGCGTCCCGTCGGGCAGGCCTGCATTTTGCTCGATCAGTGTTTTGCCACGGGTGATATCGGCCTCGGTTACTTCGATGCCGCGGCGCTCTGCCTCCTGCAACTGCAAGGTTTCGTTGATCAACTGCTGCAGAATTTGCGGCGCGATCTCGTTGCTTTTTTCCGGGGTCATCCGGATGTTGGATGAAACCGCAACAAGCTTGATACGTTCAACCAGATCAATGATTGAAATCGGATCATCATTCACGACCGCAGCGACGCCGACCGGCGATTGCGCCTTTGCCGGGGCCGCCATTGCCAACAGGGCAATCGCGCCAACGACAGCACAGATATTTGATATTTTGAAAATCCAAACTTTCGAAATCATGTTTTCTTACAATCCGGTTGCGGAGGCAACTTCACCCAGCGTTTTGAAGACCAGGCGGAACAGGAATTCGTCAGATTCACCAAGATCCTGATCCTGATAGAAGGTGCGACGTATCCGTCCATCAAAGATGAAGCATTCATCTTCATACACAAAGCCGACACCATATTCCAAGGGGTCCGACTGGTCTATGTCGTAGCGACCATATGCCATACCCGACCAGTAGTCCGAAAACTGTCGATCGGCCCTAAAATATAACTCTTCGCGTTCGTTGAACTCTTCGCTACCTGCATCATCTGTGAAGTGAACATATGTCGTATTCACGCGGAGCGTCTCAACTGAACCAGCAGTTAATGCAACCTGATTGCGACGGGCGGAGAAGTCGTCCTTATCCAAGCGGTAGCGATAGGTCAGGTCAAGATATCGGTTCGGCGCGACAGTCAGGCGGCCAACATAGTCCGAGAGCTGTTCGTCAAGTCCCGATCCTTCTGCGAATGTATCATTTTCGGCTGCACGGTAACTTTGTCCGAACATTGCACTTGTGTAGCCACCGGTTGGCCCATAGAGCCCCCATTCGAGACCATAACTGGCGCGAAAGCCATCTTCGGCACGGTCTATCCCACCAAACCGGTCATGGGCAAACAGATTGATGTCGTCAAGTTCGAAGGACTGGGAGTCCTCGTTGGGAATCTCTTCCGGGTTGCCGCCGTTTGGCGACCAGGCCGCCATCGCAACTGGCGTGATGACCTGATGATATGCACCTTGATCGCTGACAAACGGCATGCGCCAGTCAATCGCGGCCAAAGGAAGCATCCGTCCTGTGTATCCGCTATAGTCGTCTTTGTTGTCACGTTCCACGTCAGAGACCATATAGCTGTCGCCGCGCACAGACAGGCTGAGCTTCGTTACATCACCCAAAGTGCCAACATGTGGAAGTTCCCAACCGACCTTTGCTGAAGCGCGGTGCGAGTCAGCCCCGTCTTCACGCGTCAAGGAAAGACCATCAACATCAAGCGTCGTGATGCTTCCATATTTGGCAGGGGCTGTTTGCCCGTGGAATTGCATATGCGGCAGGACGATCGGTGTTGTGTCCCTGTCATCTCCAGATTTAAGGCCCTGGAAATAATACCCGTCAACACGGGTGTAGCTTGCGCCCCGGAAACCCTCCGTAAACAGGTTTGAGGTAAGCACCGAAGGCGAGTAAAACCCATAGCGTGACAGGTATGTCTTCTCACTGGCCTGCTCTGCGTCAAAGCCCCAGCGCCAGGTCGGGTCGATGTCAAAACGCCCTTCGGCGTCAATGTGACCTTGCCAATCATCATTGCTGTCCTGGGTAACGCTTCCGATTGCTTCGAGTTCGCCTGCATCAAAGCGTTGGCGATACTCGGTTGCCAGCAGTGCACCTTCATCCAGTGTATAGGTCGGTGTGAAGGTCATATCCTTGCTTTTGTCAATCGCCCAGTAATAGGGCTGACTGAAATAGGATCCGACATAGCTTGTGCTGCCAAAGGATGGCGCCAGAAGTCCCGATTGCCGTTTTACAGTAGGGTCCGGATGTTGCATGTAGGGGGTGTAAAACACTGGAACGCCAGCGAATTCAAGTCGGGCATCTTCGTATTCAACGGTCTTGTTTTCGGCATCGTGAAGCACACGGGCCGCACGGATACGCCACAATGGCGTTCCTGCCGTGCCGTCATCATCGTCGCAAACCTTGCACGGGGAATAGACCGCTTTGGCGATTTCCGTAAAATTACCGGCACTGCGTCGCGCACCGGTACCTGCCAGGCGGGTATTTTCATCAAGAAGAACATAGATATCTTTGACAATGCCGTTCTTGAAATCGCCACTGAGCTCCACATAGCTGGCAAAGGTTACTTCACCCGTCGGCTCTGTAATGCTGACATTGCCAGAAGCCGTCAGAACGTCCTGACTGCGATCATAACTGACCGTATCGGCAAGAAGGATGCGTCCCTCGCGTGAAATTTCGACATTACCGCGCGCAGTAACAGTTTGCAGCTCTCGGTTATAATCAACTTCATCGGCGCTAAACAGGATGGCAGGTGCTTCCAGATCAGATTGTTGTGCATTGATATCCTGGGCTTGTGCCGACGGAATACCGAACTGGCCCCCAAAAAGCACAATGCCACATCCCAGTATTGTACTGGTTGCCAGTCTTTTTATCATTCCCCCCGCAATGGCCATCTGACTAGCCATCCTCAAGATGTAGCAATGTTGAAACCCCGAGTAACAAAGAAATACCGGCGGGTGCCCAGGCTGACAAAATTGGTGGAATTCCGCCAGAAACGCCCAAAGCTGAAATGACGTCGGTACAGAAATACAAGATGAAGCCGGTTGTCACCCCACCACCGATAACAAGGGATGCCCGTCTGCGTCGAGAAAATTTAAGACAGAACGCCGCCGCAATGAGAACCATCGCACATAGCAAAAGCGGGCGCGACAGCAGGCTATGGAAGTGAATGCGGTGGCGTGTGGCGTTGAAACCGGCACGTTCCAGCAAATTGATGAATGGCTTGAGATCCCAGAACGACATGGTTTCAGGTGAGGCAAAGCTGTCCTGGATTTTGCGCGCCGTCAGGTTGGTCGGAAGCTTCATGCTTTCGGTAAACTGGCTGGCCTGACCGGGCGTAAAGGTCCAGGCATCATAAAAATGCCAGGTGCCCGGTTCAAGAACGGCACGTGCAGCGTCGATCCGGGTGGTGAAATCATCGGAATTCTGAAAGCGGAAGATTGTTACATTGCGTAGGTCAATCTGGTCATCCTGCTGGCTGCGCACCGCGCGCGCATAAATGACCGCCTGACCATCCTGCGTGCCCTGGCGCAACCAAAGCCCGCTTGAAGACAAATTCATCACGCTGACATTGTTCTGCAAATAGCGCGCTTCGAGCATTTCGTATCGCTGCAACAGGATTGAAGATAACGGATTGAGGGCCGCAACCTGAATAGAGCCAAGGATCAACGCGCAAAGAATGGGTGGCAGCAAAAATTGCCAGGCAGAAACCCCGGCTGCGCGCGTGACGACCAGTTCCTGATTCCCTGTCAGCTTCCAGAACGAGAACATTGATCCGAACAAAACCGCAAATGGCAGAACCTTTTCCGTCATAAAGGGAATTCTGCTGGTCGCCATCTGAACAACAATGCCGACAGTGGCATCGGGTTTTCCGCCAGCCCGTCTGAGAAGTTCGATCGTATCACCAATCAGGATCAGACCGATCAAGAGTGCCAGAACGGCCAGAATAGAAAACAGTACATGCTTTCCGAAATACCATGTAAGGGTCGGTGACAGTCTCATGCTTCTGCCTCTTCAGCGATCGCGCGTTTGGCACGGATCTGAGGCCCGCGGAATGTCCAGTACAAGCCCAAAATAATCGGCAGAAACGCGTTGGCATACATCAGCGGGATCAAGGCGGAATTCTTGGCCGCAAGGTTTTTCATCGCAATGCCAAGCGCTTGACAAAGAACCATGACACCAATCGCAATCAACAGACGACCGGTCTGGCCCCGCCGCGAGAAACTGCTTGATACCAGAACAGCAAGCGCAATGCTTGCAAATGCGATCGCGTTTAGGGGCGAAATCAACCTGTCATGCCCTTCGGCCCGAAAGGCCCCGATATCGTTTGATGCAATGTCTGGTGGCGTGCCGGTAAGAAGGTTGAAAACACCGCGTTCACGCGCCTCGCGATAACGCAATGTCGGGTCTTCTGCGCTATGGGCGATATCAACCGCATAGCGGTCAAAATACAGGATCGACATCGTGCCGTCTTCGGCGTTGACTTCCTGCCGATTGCCATCAAGCAGCACAATGCGCGGCCCTTCATCGGTTCGCAACAGCGCACCGTGCTTTGCCATCATAGTTGTCTGCTGGTCGGGGTCGCGGGAATCGTGGACCAGAATACCAAGCAACTCGTTGTCGCGACCAACTTCGCGCACATAAACGGTCAGACCATCAAGATCGGTAAAGCTCCCCTCCTGCAACAACACCGACGAAAAGTCATTGCGGATCGAGAATTGCAGTTCCTTGAACTGCTGATAGCTGTAGGGAAGGTAAAACAATGTCAGGAAATAACAAACACCCGTCGACAGCAGCGCAACAATCAGCGCCGGCTTTGCCAGCGCCCATTGGTTAAGGCCGGCTGATCGCATAATGATCAGTTCGCGATCCTGGATAAGTTTGTTGTAGGTAAAGACAATAACGAAAAACAACGAAATCGGAATGATGATCGTCAAAAAGCTCGGCAGCAGCAAAGATGTCAGCTGCAAAAACACCGAGATCGACAGACCCCGGTTCACAATCATTTCGACAAAACGCAGGCTTTGCGACAGCCAAATGACACAGAGAAGCCCCAGTGTCACAAACACCATCATAATCAGCTGCTGTTTAAGCATATATCGGGTTAAGCGATTCATCGGGCGGATTATAGAGAAGCAATCAAAAACCGAAACAGGAAATTATCGCCAAATTGGGACAAACCGTACGGAATTTCCGAATGTTGGCGTTTGCAGAAGCATCAAAGCTGTGGGGCAGGGCGTGTATTAGAAATGTCTGCGCCATCGTCGTCTTATTGCAACGATGGCGCAGCACAATCTCGGCAAAGAGTTTGTCAAAATAGTGGCTGGGTTTCGTGCAATTCTGCCCGGCGGCTATTTTCAATCTGGGTTGCCATAAATGCTGCTTCAGGAAGCAACTGTTCAAAGAAGAACCTGCATGTAGCGATCTTGCGTGCGCCAAAATCGGAAGAAATATCTGCTTTGGCCGCGGCTGTCATGGATCTTAGCATCAGCCAGCCAGATACGCAAAGAGCCGCCTGTCGCAAATAAGGGGTCGCCAGAACCTGCATCATCCGGTCATCGGTGCTGCACCGTTCAATGATTGTTGCGGTGCTGAGCTCAAGCGCCTTGATCGCATGTTCAAGGGCCGTTGCCGCATCCCGAACGTCATGATCGCCTTCGGAGCCGGAATGGCGAGGTTCAGAGATGGTTTTCCGGATATCGGTTATCAGCGCTGCAAGTGCAGCCGCGTTGTCGCGCAACACCTTACGCCCGATGAAATCGAGAGACTGAATGCCGTTCGTACCTTCATAGATCGGTGCGATGCGGGCATCACGAAGATGCTGGGCTGCGCCGGTTTCCTCGATAAAACCCATGCCGCCATGAACCTGAACGCCGAGCGACGCATTATCGACCCCAAGATCCGTCGACCATGCCTTGACCAGCGGGATCAGCAGATCTGCCCGCGCCTGCGCGGCAGCTTTGGTTGTCGGGTCGTCAAGGTGATGGGCCAGATCAAGCTGGGCAGCGGCATAAAGTGACAATGCGCGTGCTGCTTCGGTCGAGGATCGCATGCGCATCAG
Source organism: Thalassospira sp. GO-4 (assembly GCF_023588965.1). Classification (NCBI taxonomy): domain Bacteria; kingdom Pseudomonadati; phylum Pseudomonadota; class Alphaproteobacteria; order Rhodospirillales; family Thalassospiraceae; genus Thalassospira; species Thalassospira sp. GO-4. Next base: position 1,402,729 of record NZ_CP097807.1, on the reverse strand, counting down.
CATGCGCTGGACATCGCCATGAACAATGATCGGTGCATCTTCGCCGGTTTTCGGATCGCGCCCCTGTTTGCGGGTAAGGGCATAATCAAGTGCCTGCTGATAGGCACGTTCCGAGATCGCGACACCTTGCTGTCCAACTGCCAGACGCGCGTTGTTCATCATCGTGAACATATAGGCAAGACCCTTGCCTTCTTCGCCAACAAGATAGCCGGTTGCACCACCATTGTCGCCAAATGACAGAACCGCCGTCGGGCTGGCATGGATGCCAAGCTTGTGTTCAAGGGACACACAATGAACATCGTTGCGCGTGGCGATTTCACCGGTCTCGCTAACCAGAAACTTTGGAACAATGAAAAGCGAGATGCCCTTGACCCCGGCGGGTGCATCGGGTGTGCGCGCCAGAACAAGATGAACGATATTTTCCGTCATCTCGTGATCGCCATAGGTAATAAAAATCTTTTGTCCACTAATGGCATAACTGCCGTCGTCCTTGGGAACGGCGATACTGCGCACTTTCGAAAGATCGGAACCCGCCTGCGGTTCGGTCAGGTTCATCGTCCCGGTCCATTCGCCGCTGATCATGCGTGACAGGTAAAGCGATCGCTGGGTATCCGATCCGTGCGCAATAAGTGCCTCGATCGCACCGGCCGTCAGCATCGGGCAAAGCGCAAATGCCATGTTTGATGCCTGCCACATCTCCGCGACAGCCGCGCCGAGCAGGATCGGAAGCCCCATGCCGCCTTCTGATTCCGGGGCAGATATGCCTTGCCATCCGCCTTCACAGAACTGGGTATAGGCATCCGTCCAGCCAGAAGCGGTTTGAACTTTGCCATTGGCAAGAAGCTTGGCACCTTCCTGATCGCCTATGCGATTTAACGGCGCAAGTACTGATGCCGCAAATTTGGCAGCTTCTTCGAGAATGGCGTCAACAAGATCGGAACTTGTTTCGGAAAAAGCCGGTAATCCGGCAACGGTTTCAAGACCGATGACATCGTGGATGAGAAACCGGAAATCGGAAACCGGTGGCGTAAAATCGCTCATGAAAAAAGACGTCTCCCTGAAATGTGAGCCGCCCGCTCGGAACAGTCGACTTTTTGCCGACTTTGATTGTTTGGAACAGCATAACGGTGCATTGCACCAAGATCGAGTCTGTTTCAGCACGGCTATCTGTTTTCTGACTTCGACATTGGTTTAAGGGCGAAATGCGTTTGCCACTGGCAAATGGACAAAATGCTTCCGATATGAGAAGTCACCCTATATTGATCGGGATTGATCGGGATGTTAGCTGAATCCTCGGGTAATTCGGTCTCGAGGGGTCGCCAAGCGTATAAAGGCAGGCTAGACTTGCCCCAGTCGAGACGCATTCGCATTGCAATATTGGCAATATGGAATACCTATAGTCGCCAGACATGCATGTGAATTGTATCCGGAAGACAAGTTAACAGGACAGGAGTGGGCTTTTGCTGCGTAAAGGATTATTGCCAATTTTGTTTGCGGTGCTGATTTCGTTTGCCGGAACAAGGTTGGTCGCCTGTGCCGGGCCCGCCTGGCCAAGTGACGAAGAACGCAGATTCCTTGATGCTTATCGCGACAGCGTGACTGCTGGTGCGACTGACGAACAATTTGCCCATGCCGACAAACTGTATGTCGAAGCACTTCAGGTTCTTTCCGAAACCTATGTCGAGAAAATCGACCGTGCTGCCTTTGTCGAAAACAGCATCGCGATGCTTGATGAAATCGACACCGAAGACAAATCGCCGACCGGCATTGTCGGGGCGGTTCTTGATGACAGTTTGCACAACCTGGATCCGCACAGCGCCTATATGACAGATGACATGTTCCGTCGGCTTCAGGAAAGCACCGAAGGAAGCTTTGCCGGTGTCGGCATTGTGATCGCTCTTGATGATGACAAGCGTATCCGGATTGTTTCCCCGATCGATGACACGCCGGCCGCGCGTGCCGGGTTGCGCCCCGATGACCGCATCACTCATATCGACGGGTATCAGATGAAAGGCGAACCGATTTCCGAGGCCGTGCGCAGAATGCGCGGGCGGGTTGGTGATCCGGTTACACTGACCATCATGCGCGTCGAAGACAGTTTTGATGTAACTGTCAAACGTGCACGGATCGAAGTCCCGTCGGTCAGTGCCGCGATCATTGACCAGGATATCGGTTACATCCGGGTATCGCGGTTTGATGCGACCACCCTGGACCAGACACAGGAATATCTGTCTGAACTGGAAGACAAGATCGCCAAGCCGCGCGGCATAATTGTTGATTTGCGACGCAACCCGGGCGGGTTGCTTGATAGCGCGGCGGACATTGCCGATCAATTCCTGACCGATGGGCTGATCGTTGCCACCGAAGGCCGTGGAGAGCGCAAATTGCGCAGCTATGAAGCAGACCGGGCGGACTTCTTTGACAAGGTCCCGATGGCCATTCTGCTGGATCGCGGGTCGGCTTCCGGTGCGGAGCTGATGGCAGCTGCCCTTCGTGAAAACGGGCGCGGCGTGATTATCGGGGAACGTTCATTCGGAAAGGGATCGATGCAGCGGATCATGCCGCTGACGTCGGGCGGTGGACTTAAAATCACCACCGGCTATTACACCACGCCGGAAAACCATATTGTTCAGGGTAACGGCGTTATCCCGGACATCGAAGTCAATCGTGCCGATGCCGAAGAATTCGAACGCGAAATCGATCTGGCCAATGCCTTGCCCGCCCGCCGACGTGATCCGCGTCAGTCGCTGGCAAAGCTTGATGCCAAAAGCTGTGAACAGGACATCGCAATAACCCGCCTTGGCAAAAGCAGCCGGGACAATCTCGAAGACCAGACAGAAGACGCTGACAATCCTTATCGGGATTCTGTTCTGGAATGTGCTGTCGGGTATTTCAATGATGGTCCGCTTGCCGCATATCGCAATCAGGTCGAACCGCTGTTGCGTGCCGGTCTGTAGGACCAGATACCGTATAGAAAACAAAAAAAGCGCGACCAATGCAGGTCGCGCTTTTTTCTTGTTTGGTCGGATGCTGTTACCCGCGGGCAAGCAGATCAATCAGGCTTGAAGTATCCCAGCGATTGCCGCCGCGTTCCTGCACCTGGGCATAGAACTGATCGACAAGTGCGGTAACCGGCAGGCGGGCGCCATTGCGTTTGGATTCTTCAAGGCAAATGCCAAGGTCCTTGCGCATCCAGTCAACGGCAAAGCCAAAATCAAACTTGTTCTGAACCATCGTGCTGCCACGGTTTTCCATCTGCCAGCTGCCAGCCGCACCCTTGGAAATGACATCAAGAACCTTTTCCATATCAAGGCCGGCCTTGACGCCGAAATTGACACCTTCGGAAAGACCCTGGACCAGACCGGCGATGCAAATCTGGTTGACCATTTTGGTCAGCTGACCAGCACCGCTTTCGCCCATCAGCTGGCAGGAGCGCGCAAAGGCATCAATCACCGGCGCTGCGCGATCAAATGCATCCTGATCGCCACCACACATGACGGTAAGAACGCCGTTTTCTGCCCCGGCCTGACCACCAGATACCGGCGCATCAATAAAGGAAATGCCTTGTGCCTTGGCCGCAGCATAGAGTTCGCGTGCGACATCTGCCGATGCGGTGGTGTTGTCGATCAGGACCGCACCTTTGTCCATGCCGGCAAACATGCCGCCATCGCCAAGCATGACACTGCGAAGATCATCGTCATTGCCAACGCACGAAAATACGAATTCCGCGCCCTTGGCCGCTTCGGCCGGGGTCGGGGCAGACGATCCGCCATATTCGGAAACCCATTTTTCGGCCTTGGCAGCCGTACGGTTATAAACAGTTACGTCGTGACCTGCTTTTTGCAGGTGACCGGCCATCGGGTATCCCATGACACCGAGACCGATAAATGCACATTTGGCCATTGTTTGCCTCCCAGATACAGATGGGCACCAGTAAAGGTTGCGGGGCGGGCAATGTCAATGAAGGCAAATGTCACCACGACAATGTTTTCACGATCTGGAAGACCAGCGTCATTTTACGGGGTTAGTCCTCGTCGAGTTCTTCGGCGACGCTGTGGATGATGCGGCGGTCATAAATCAGAATTTCCGGCCGTTTCCCGGGATAATCAAACTGCGACAGATAAAAACGCATGGCGTTGATGCGCGCGCGTTTCTTGTCATCGGACTTAACAATGACCCATGGGCTGTCGGTGGTTGACGTATGGAAAAACATGTCGCGTTTGGCCTCGGTATAGGAGTCCCAAAGGTTTTGGGATGCCAGATCGACTGGGCTGAGTTTCCATTGTTTGAGCGGATCATTCTTGCGCTGTTGAAAGCGTCTTGCCTGTTCCTTTTTGCTGACCGAGAAATAAAACTTGGTCATGTGGATGTTTGACCGGATCAGCATTCTTTCGAGTTCGGGAACCGATTGCAGAAATTCGCTGACTTCGAACATGCTGCAAAAGCCCATGACCCTTTCGACCATGGCGCGGTTATACCAGGACCGGTCAAACAGTGCTATTTCACCGCCGCTTGGCAGATGTTCGATGTAACGCTGGAAATACCACTGGGTCAGTTCGCGATCATTGGGTTTGCTCAAGGCAACAATCCGTGCGCCACGCGGATTAAGATGTTCGGTAAACCGTTTGATGGTGCCACCTTTGCCCGCAGCATCGCGGCCTTCAAAAATGATCAGGGATTTCAGATTTTCGGCCTTGATCCAGTTTTGCAATTTCAAAAGTTCGATATGAAGCGGCGCGATCAGTTCAAGATATTGCTTTCCGTGCATCTTTTTTGCCCGTGCCGCGGGATCGGGATTGATGTCAGGCGGTAAATCATCGGCGATGGCATTGGCGATCCCGTTACGATCCGATGGCTGGTCATCCAGACGGTCCATGGTCATGTTTTCGGAATCCAGCAAGAACCTGTCCTTGGTTTCGGTATCAAGTTGTGACAGCGCCGATGACCTGTTGGCTGCCGACCGGCTTTTGCCTGTGCGGCGTGTGGCCTTTGTCAGCAGTTCAGACGTGCCGTTCTTTTTCTTTCCGGATGATTTTTTGCCCGCATTCATTGTCAAACTTTCACACTGTATGAAGGGTATGTTGGAAGCAGTGCGAGATTAATCAATCATTTGCAATGAACTGGATCAATTCGACCCGATGATGAAAATGCCCGACCGATAGGGGGGCGGTCGGGCAGGCGGATTGCAAGTTGTGCAGGTGACGCGAAGGGGGAGCCTGTTTTGGATATGAAAGCCGTGGGGCGGCACCAAAACAGGTTCCTTAATGATCAGATGTGATCAAAGCAGATTGAAAGAGCGCCGGTATTCTTCTTCGGCGTCGGCACGTGTCAGACCGATATCAAGGAGTTGCGCATCCGTCAGGGACAAAAGTGTCCGGCGTTGACGACGAATGGCAACGAAACGCGCATAACGATCTGCCAATATGTTGATCAGGCCCGGGATGTGGTGCAAACGCCGCGTGATGGTGATGGTGATGGTCGAAAGCGTGTGCCGGGCGGTTTGTTGTGGCTCCTGGGATGTCGGAGCAGGGCAAGCCGTGTAAGCCATGATCTTCTCCATGGGTTAATATTGCTAATGCAATGTTTGCTGTGAAACCCATATTGCGGCTATGATTGACGATCGACAAACGACTATTTCTGATCAATTGGATTAGTTGATCTAATCCATAGCCGGAGAAGCCCGATGCGGCTGCCACCCCTGCAATCCTTGCGCGCCTTTGATGCCGCCGCCCGACATCTGAGTTTCACCAAGGCGGCCGAGGAACTTTTCGTTACCCAGGGGGCGATCAGTCAGCAGGTGCGTCAGCTCGAAGAATACCTTGGGTTCAAGCTGTTTCATCGTCTGCCGCGCCAGATTTACCTGACCGAGGAAGGTGCGCAGCTTGCCCATGCGACGACCGCCGGGTTTTCACGCATCTCGGATGAAATTGAACGTCTGATGCTGGTCGAGGAGGCTGGTGTTGTCACCGTTAGTGTCCTGCAAAGCTTTGCGGTTAAATGGCTGGTGCCCAGGCTTGGATATTTCCGCGAAGCTTATCCTGATATTGATGTGCGCATTCACGCCGATGACCGGATGGTTGATTTGCGGACCGAGGGCATTGATCTGGCCGTGCGGTTCGGGAATGGCAAATATCCCAACCTGCATTGTGAAATGCTGATGCGTGACGAGTCTTTTCCGGTTTGTAGCCCGGCTTATCTTGCAAATAACCCGGCCTTGCAAAGTCCCAAGGATATGGTCGGTCACCAGTTGTTGCATGATGCGACGGCGGTGATGGATCATCCCCATGCTGCCGATTGGGAATTCTGGCTTGATGGTGTCGGGGTAAGTGGTGTCGATGTCAGTCGCGGCCTGCGGTTCAATTCCGGTGATATGGTTATACAGGCAGCCTTGATGGGGCAGGGGATCGGAATGGCGCGCACAAGTCTTGCTGCCCTTGATCTTAAGGCCGGGAACCTTGTCCGGCCATTCCCGCAAACCGTGGCATCGAGTGCGGCCTATTATCTGGTCTATCCCGAAGAACATATGCGCCGCCCGCGCGTGCAGGCCTTTGTCAGCTGGCTTAAAAACGAGGTCGCGGCAACACTTCGTGAAATTGATGATGACGGGGCGATAGCACCGGAATAGAGCCGGTTAACGCAATCTAGATCAGGCCCAGATCACGCAATTCATCGGCCATATCATCCGGCAGAGCTTCCGAACCGCCACCCTGTTTGTCGTCGGGTGGGCATTTATCCTCGGTCAGATAGCGCCATCCCTGGAATGCGCGATGCGGATAGGGGCGGGTATCGATTAGTTCGGGATCAAGAACGATGCGGCAATATTTGACGCCTTCTTCGTTGGTGAATTCTTCCAGATCAATAACGCGCTGACGGCAACGGATAGCGCCTTTGAACACCCAATAGATTGATCCGCCATTCAGAATCTCATCCCGGCGCTTTGGTGTCATGCGGGTGGTATGGAACACCCGGCCATAAGCCGATTGAAACCATGTCTGCCATTCACGCAAACCTTCGGGGGTTTCTGTTCCGACACTGAGTTTAATGATGTGAAGGGGCATATGCAGGGCTTCTGTTCGGGCGTTTGATCGCGGGGATATGTTCTGTGTTCTGACCTAGAGCGACTGGCTTTTGCGGTCAAGGGTGGAATAATAAAACACATAAAATTGTGTAATTAAGTCTATTTAACAAAAAAACTTGACCAATTTAGATCAATCAGCCAAATTCTTGTGCAGAAAAGGTCCCGCCAAAGGACCAAACCCGAGAGATTTAAAGGCTGAGAGAACCGAATGTCCCTGCAAGTTGTCACGGCAAACCGTCTGGGTGACGGGTTGGTGGTGTTCCTGACCGCAGATGGTGGTTGGAGCGAAAACATCGACGATGCCCGTATTGCTGAAGGCAAGGAAGCCGCTGATGCGCTTCTGGCCGAGGCAAGTGCCCCCGAACTCGACGTTGTAATCGTCGGGCCGTATCTGATTGATGTCGAACAGCAGGACGGTGGACTGGTTCCGACAAAATACCGTGAAGTTCTGCGCACCAAAGGTCCAAGCGTTCGCGAAGACCTTGGTTATCAGGCGGTATAAGGAGAGACCCCATGTATCGTTACGACGATTTTGACCGCCAACTTGTCCAGGAACGCACTGAACAGTTCCGCGAACAGGTAAAACGCCGTCTGGCTGGTGACATTACCGAAGAACAATTCCGCCCGCTGCGTTTGATGAACGGTGTTTATCTTCAGCTGCACGCTTATATGCTGCGCGTTGCCATCCCGTATGGCACGCTGCGCGCCGATCAGCTCCGCGAGCTTGGCGGCATTGCCCGCAAATATGACAAGGGCTATGGCCATTTCACCACGCGCCAGAACATTCAGTATAACTGGCCGAAGCTTGATGAAATCCCGGATGCGTTGCTTGATCTTGCCAATGTCGAGATGCATGCCATCCAGACGTCAGGCAACTGCATTCGTAACACCACAACCGATCAGTATGCCGGTGCCGCGGCCGATGAAATCGAAGATCCGCGTCCCTATTGCGAACTGATCCGTCAGTGGTCGACATTCCACCCGGAATTCACCTATCTGCCGCGTAAATTCAAAATTGCCGTCACCGGTTCACCCAATGACCGTGCAGCGGTCAAGGTGCACGATATCGGCCTTCGCATGCATCAGAACGATGCAGGCGAGACCGGCTTTGAAGTCATCGTTGGTGGTGGCCTTGGCCGTACGCCGTTTGTCGGCAAGACCATCCGTGATTTCATCGGCAAGAACGACCTGTTCTCGTATCTCGAGGCGATCCTGCGCGTTTATAACCGTTTCGGCCGTCGTGATAACAAGTACAAGGCGCGTATCAAAATCCTCGTTCACGAGGAAGGTATCGAAAAAATCCGCGATCTGGTCGAAGAAGAATGGGCGCAGATCAAGGACGGTTCGCTTCGTGTTGGCGATGAAGAAATTGCGCATTACATCGCGCAGTTCACCCCGCCTGCTTTCGAAGCCCTGTCGGATGATGATGCCGATTTTGAAGTCCATAAGGCTGCAAACCGTCGCTTCTTTAACTGGGTACGTTCGAACGTTATCGCCCATAAACAGCCGGGCTATGCGATTGCCAACGTATCATTGAAGCCGATTGGCGGTATTCCGGGTGATGCAACCGATACCCAGATGGAACTGGTTGCCGATCTTTCGGAAAAATACAGCTTTGGCGACGTCCGTGTGACCCATGAACAGAACCTTGTTCTGCCGCATGTGAAAAAGGCCGACCTGTTTGCCCTGTGGACTGCCCTTGATGCAGCTGGTCTTGGTACGGCAAACCTTGGTTATGTCACCGATATCATTTCCTGCCCGGGCCTTGATTATTGCGCACTGGCAACCGCCCGTTCGATCCCGCTGTCACAGCGTATCTCCGAACGGTTTGGCGATCTTGAACGTCAGCACGATATTGGCGAACTCAAGATCAAGATTTCCGGCTGCATCAATGCCTGCGGGCATCACCATGTTGGTCATATCGGCATTCTTGGCCTCGATAAGCGCGGCAAGGAATTCTATCAGATCACCCTTGGTGGCGATGCCAGTCAGGATGCGGCGATTGGCAAGATTGCCGGTGCCGGTTTCTCCGAGGCCGAGGTGGTTGATGCCATCGAAAGTCTGGTGACCAAATATATTGATATCCGCGAAAGCGGTGAACGTTTCATCGACACCTATCGTCGTGTCGGCATGGACCCGTTCAAGGAGGTGCTTTATGGCGATCGTTAAGAATGACAGCGTGATCGAACAGGATTGGATCACCGTTGACGCCGAAGGCGACCTGCCATCCAGCGATGAAAACCTGATCGTGCCGCTGGCACGGTTCAAGGAAGAACGCGACAACCTTTTGGGCCGTAATGGTGGTTTGGGCGTGCAGCTTAATCCCGGTGATGCGCCCGAAGATTTGGCTGATGATCTTGATCGTCTGTCGATCATTACGGTCAATTTCCCGGCCTATACCGATGGTCGTGGGTATTCGTATGGTCGTGTCCTGCGTGAACGGATGGGGTTCAAGGGCGAATTGCGCGCCATTGGCGACGTCCTGCGTGACCAGATCCTTTATATGCATCGTTGCGGCTTTGATTCCTATGAACTCAATGTTGATGGCGAAACCGCCTTGACCAAGGTCCGCGCCGCATTGAAGGAAATGACGGTCTATTATCAGCCGACCGGTGACGGCCGCGTCACGGCCCAGTCCCTGCGCGAACGTCGTCGCGCTGCGCTGGATCAGAAAGCATCATGATTTCGGGCCCTGTGGCCTGATAATCATACCGAACAGACAGGGCCGTGTGGCTCTGGCGCAAGGGCACCCGATCGGGTGCCCTTTCTTTTTGTTCTTTTATGTCTGGTGGTTAGGTGGCCGGATCATTTGGTCGATTGCAGCTTGCCATGCGGATACAACCTGTAATATGTGACATTGTTCACACAAAATCCGACGCAAGCCTTTGCTTTTCTTATATTTAAATAAGCCCAGTCTATGTCGGGCGACTTGGCGATAGGAGCGCTTCATGATCGCGGCATTTAACAATCTGAAAATATCGGCAAAGGTGTTTGGTGGCTTTGGGGCCATCCTTGTCCTTTTGGCGGGCGTCTCCATGATCGGGGTGCTGTCGATTGGCAGTGTGGGGGATGATTTTGTGCGCTATCGACAGGTCGCATTGCAATCCAACCAGGCCGGCCGTGTGCAGGCCAACCTTCTCGAAGCACGGGTTGCTGTAAAAGATTACCTGCTGACCGGAAATGCCCAGTCCGCCCAGCGGGTCAAGGACCGCCTTGCCGCGACTTCTGCACTCAATGATGAGCTGGCGGCGCTTTTGACAGAAGATGACCGCAAGGAAGATGCGCGTCTGGCGGGCGAGAACCTTAAAATCTATTCCGAAGCGTTTGACAGGCTGGTGGCATTGCCGGCTGGCGATCCGGCGCGCGCAGATATCGTGACCAATACCCTTGACCGTATTGGTCCGATTGTCGCCAAGGAACTTGAAGAACTGAAACTTGATGTCAAAGCCGAACAGGATGAAATCGGACCGCGTGCAACGGCGGCGGCCGAACAGTCGGTCATCATCAGCGAAGTCCTTTCGGGATTTGCCATCATACTCGGGATTGCAGCGGCATGGTTCATCGGTGCGGGCATCTCGGCTCCGATCCGCAAGATCACCGATGCGATGAATGATCTTGCCGGTGGCAACAAGCAGGTTGAAATTCCCGGTCAGGATCGCCGCGACGAAATCGGCAATATGTCCAAGGCGGTTCTGGTCTTTAAACAGAACATGATCCGGGCTGATGAACTGGCCGCCCAGGAGGCCGAGGCCGTCAAGGTCCGCGAACAGCGTGCCCGGAAAATCAGTGAACTGACAACCGGCTTTGATGCGGATATCTCGGTGGTTCTGAAAACCCTGGCGTCAGCCGCAACCGAAATGCAGGCAACCGCAACCGGCATGAGCAGCACGGCCGAGGAAACCAGTCGCCAGTCGGGCATTGTTGCCGCGGCTGCCGAACAGGCATCAACCAATGTTCAGACCGTGGCCAGTGCCACCGAAGAACTCAGCGCGTCGATTGCTGAAATCAATCAGCAGGTCAATCAGTCCACGGCAGTAGCCCATCGCGCGGTCGAGGATGCGGAAAAAACCAACGCACAGGTGCGCGGTCTTGCCGAAGCCGCCCAGAAGATCGGCGATGTTGTCGGCCTGATCAGCGACATCGCGGAACAGACCAATCTTCTGGCCCTGAACGCCACGATCGAGGCCGCCCGTGCCGGCGATGCGGGCAAAGGTTTTGCCGTTGTCGCCGCAGAGGTCAAAAACCTTGCGACCGCAACATCGCGGGCGACCGAGGATATCACAGCCCAGATCACCGGCATTCAGAATGAAACCAATGGTGCGGTGAATGCGATTGCCTCGATCTCGACGACGATTGCCGAGATCAGCGAAATCTCGGCAGCAATTGCAAGTGCCGTCGAACAACAGGGGGCTGCGACCCTTGAGATCACCCGAAATGTGCAGGAGGCATCGGTTGGGACATCCGAAGTCACCACCAATATTGTCAGCGTGAATGAAGCAGCCGATTCAACCGGTACCGCGGCCGAGCAGGTTCTCAGTGCCGCAGCAGAATTGTCCAAGGAGTCTGAAAACCTGCGCAGCAAGGTCGAGCAGTTCCTGAATTCTGTACGGGCAGCCTAGGCAAGATCAGACGGCGTAAGGGTCATCAAAAGACAGGGGCCCTTCGCCGTTTCATATTCCCGCCCGGCCTTGAAACCGATGGCTTCATAACACCGGATGGCGCGTTCGTTTTCGGGGTCCGGGTCAATGCCGATCATTGGCGCACCGCGTTCAAACAGCATGCGGGCCAGCGTTTTCAAAAACATCTGGCCATGCCCGCATCCCATCATGTCAGGCACCCCGATAAACGCATCAAGACAGCGTGTCTGGGCGGGCAGGGGATCAAAATGCGCCTGTGGCCATTGATGGGCATCGTAATGCTGGGCAAAGGCAAAGGGCCGATTGCGGTATGACACAATCAATGTCGCCATTTCGGCCAGTTCGACATCTTCGGTGATCAGTTCAATCTGTTCAACCGGATCGCCCCACCAGCGGATAACTTCGGGGACATGCAACCAGCGTCCAATCATTGGCAGATCATTTGGGGTGGCCCGTCGGAAGCTGTAATTTGACGGGCCCATTCATTATTCCCCGGAAGTTTGCCGCTTTGCCGCAAAGGCCAGATTGACCTTCGAAGCACTTGATCTTCCTATCTGATCACAAATCCAGCTTCCTGTCTCGGCAAGCTTTTCAAGATCGATACCGGTCTCAATGCAAAGGCCGTTCAGCATATAGACAACGTCTTCGGTCGCGACATTGCCACTGGCGCCTTTGGCATAGGGGCAGCCGCCAAGACCGGCCACCGAACTGTCGATGGTGGCAACTCCCATCTGAAGAACCGCCAGCAAGTTTGCCAGTGCCTGACCATAGGTGTCATGGAAGTGCGCGGCCAGTTTTTCGACCGGGACATGTTTGGCGACTGCATCAATCATCGCCTGTGCCTTGGTCGGGGTGCCCGTTCCAATAGTGTCGCCCAGACTGATTTCATAGCACCCCATGTCATAAAGGGCCTTGGAAACCTCGGCGACTTTTGCAGGGGCGATATCGCCTTCATACGGGCAACCCAAAACGCAGGACACATAGCCGCGGACAGCAAGGCCGGCCGCGCGGGCGGCATCCGTTACCGGGCGAAAACGATCGAGGCTTTCGGCAATCGAACAATTGATATTCTTTTGCGAGAAACTTTCCGATGCCGCGCCAAATACCGCAACCTCGGTCGCGCCGCTGGCGATGGCGGCTTCCAGCCCCTTAAGGTTCGGGGCCAGCACCGGATAGGTCACGCCATGCTTGCGGGTGATCTGTGCCATGACCTCGGAGGCATCGGCCATTTGCGGCACCCATTTCGGGCTGACAAAGGCGGTGGCCTCGATCACCGATAGTCCGGCATCATTCAGCCGGTTGATCAGTTCAACCTTGGTGGCGGTCGCAACCATGGTCTTTTCGTTCTGAAGCCCGTCGCGCGGACCGACTTCAACGATTTTCACATGGTTTGGCAGATCGGAAATCGCGGCCATTACTGGGCCTCCTCAATCGCGATCAGTTCGGCACCATCATCAACCTGATCGCCGACGGCAAAGAACACTTCCTTGACCGTGCCCGAAACGGGGGCGGAAATGGTGTGTTCCATTTTCATCGCTTCCATGACGACAAGCTTGTCCCCGGCGGTTACGGTCTGGCCGGGTTCTGCCATCACGGCGATGATTTTACCGGGCATCGGGGCGGTCAGACCGCCACCGGCACCTTCGTTGCCACCGGCTGCTGCCAGCGGATCAAAGATATCAAGACGATCAACGCGACCGGTGCGGAATATTGTCATACGATTGCCATCGCGCAGGACCGTGGCCCGTTTGCGGACATTATCAAGTTTGGCAACAATCGCGCCGTTTTCATCATAATCGGCAGACGCGATGATAGCGCTACCATCGGGCATATCGATGACATAGCCGCTGTAGCGGTAATGGACTTTGACCGCGATGTCCGATCCTTCGTGACGCAGGATCAGGTCATGGTGGTTATCGTCATTCAGACGGAAACCGGCCGTGCTGTTCCAGGGCGAATAGGGATCGTTGCTTTGGGCGGCATGTGCTGCGGCCTCGGCATCGCGGGTCAGCAGGATATCAAGGGCGGCAAATGCCAGGGCCTCGTTATCGGGTGTTGCCGGTGCCGGGATCAGGTCATCCTGATAATGCGGGATAAAGCCGGTTTCGACTTCGCCGCGTTCAAAGGCCGGATGACGGGCAATATTGCCAAGGAAACCGGTATTGGTAGTGACCCCGACGATCTGAACATCATCAAGGGCCGATGCCATACGGCGCAGCGCCGATTTGCGATCGACATCCCAGGTGATCAGCTTGGCGATCATCGGGTCATAATGGATCGAAACTTCACCACCTTCATACACGCCGGTATCGAAGCGGACATGGTCGGTTTCACGCGGCATGCGCATATGCACAAGCTTGCCGGTGGCCGGAAGGAAATCGTTCTGCGGGTCTTCGGCATAGATGCGAACTTCGAACGAATGGCCGTTGATCGACAGTTCTTCCTGCGCCTTGGGCAATTTTTCACCATCAGCAACGCGAAGCTGCCATTCCACCAGATCCTCGCCGGTGATTTTTTCGGTCACCGGATGTTCGACCTGAAGGCGGGTGTTCATTTCCATGAAATAGAAACTGCCCGATGCATCAAGAAGGAATTCAACCGTACCGGCCCCCTGATAACCGATGGCCTTGGCGGCATCAACGGCGGCCTGACCCATCTGGGCGCGGAGTTCCTGGCTCATGCCCGGGGCAGGGGCTTCTTCTATCACTTTCTGGTGGCGACGCTGAAGCGAACAGTCACGTTCAAACAGGTAAACCGCGTTGCCGTGGCTGTCGGCAAAGACCTGAATTTCGACGTGGCGCGGTTTGACAATCAGCTTTTCAATCAGGCAATGGTCATCGCCAAAGCTGCTTGCGGCTTCGCGTTTGCAGCTGATCAGGGCGTCCTTGAAGTCGGATGCCTTTTCAACGGCGCGCATGCCCTTGCCGCCACCACCGGCCGATGCCTTGATCAGAACCGGATAACCGATTTTATCGGCCTCGGCAGCCAAAAGGTCGGGGTCCTGATCTTCACCGTGATAGCCGGGGACAAGCGGCACACCCGCCTTGTCCATGATTTTCTTGGCTTCGGATTTGGAGCCCATTGCACGGATGGCACTTGCCGGTGGTCCGACAAAGACGCAACCGGCTTTTTCAAGCGCGTCGGCAAAACCGGCATTTTCCGACAGGAACCCATAGCCCGGATGAACCGCATCGGCACCTGATTGTGCAATGACTTCAAGCAGACGGTCGGTGCGCAGATAGCTGTCCTTTGGGGCGGGGGCGCCAATGTGATAGGCCTCGTCAGCATGTTTGACATGCAGCGCATTGGCGTCCGCATCGGAATAAACGGCAACGGTTGCAATACCCATGCGACGGGCGGTCTTGATCACGCGGCAGGCAATTTCACCGCGGTTGGCGATCAGTAATTTACGCGGCATTATTTCTTGCTCCAGTTCGCGGGACGTTTTTCCAGAAAGGCACCAACACCTTCGCGGCCTTCATCGCAGGCACGCTGATCGGCGATGCGGTGCGCGGTATCGTCAATGACGGCGTCCGAAATCGGCTTGTTGGCAACCGCATAGATCAGGTCCTTGGCGGCATGCATGGCAGCCGGGCCATTGGCCAGCAGAATATTTGCCATTTCATCGCCGCGCGCAGCCAGTTCATCACCCGCGACGATTTCATGCACCAGTCCGATCTGTTTGGCGGTTTCGGCGTTGAACCGTTCGGCGCTCAGGAAATAACGGCGGGCCTGATTAACCCCGATGGCCTCGACCACATAGGGTGAAATCACCGCCGGGATCAGGCCAAGCTTGACCTCGGACAGGCAGAAACTTGCCCGATCAGATGCAATCACGATGTCACAGCACGCGGCCAGGCCGACCCCGCCGCCAAAGGCAGCCCCGTTGACCAGCGCGATGGTTGGTTTTGACGCAAAGTTCAAAACCTTCATCAGTTTGGCAAGTGCCCGTGAATCGGCAAGGTTTTCGCCGTGGCTATATCCCGCCATGCGCTTCATCCAGTTCAGGTCCGCACCGGCCGAAAAGCTTTTGCCAGCCCCGGTCAGAATGATGACGCGGACAAGTGGATCGGCATCAAGGGTTTCGATCTTGCCGGTCAGATCCGCGATCAGAACATCATCAAACGCATTGTGAATGTCCGGGCGGTTCAACGTGATGGTTGCGACACCGTTTGGCGCAATTTCGCAGATGGCGGCATCAGTCATGTTATTGCTGTTGACATTGGTCATGACGGCCTCACATTCTGAAGACGCCAAACCGGGTTTCTTCGACCGGTTTGTTAAGGGCTGCCGACAGGCCAAGGCCAAGAACCATGCGGGTGTCAGCCGGATCAATCACGCCATCATCCCACAGACGCGCCGACGCGTAATAGGGGTGGCCCTGTTCTTCGTATTGGTCGCGGATCGGGGCCTTGAAGGCTTCCTGTTCTGCTTCGGGCCATGTTTCACCGCGCTTTTCGGCTGCATCGGCACGAATTTGGGTCAGAACATTTGCTGCCTGTTCGCCACCCATCACCGAGATGCGGGCATTTGGCCACATCCACAGGAAGCGCGGGCTATAGGCGCGCCCGCACATGCCATAGTTGCCAGCCCCGAACGATCCACCGATCAGGACGGTGAATTTCGGCACATTAGCGGTGGCAACGGCGGTCACAAGCTTTGCCCCATCCTTGGCAATGCCGCCGCTTTCATATTTGCGGCCGATCATAAAGCCGGTGATGTTTTGCAGGAACACCAGCGGAATGCCGCGCTGAGCGCACAGTTCGATGAAATGCGCCCCTTTAAGGGCGCTTTCGGAAAACAGGATGCCGTTATTGGCAATGATCCCGACCGGATAGCCAAAGATACGGGCAAAGCCGGTAACAAGGGTCGTGCCGTACTGGGCCTTGAATTCATCGAATTCCGAACCGTCGACGATGCGCGCGATGATTTCGCGCACGTCATAGGGTTTCTTGGTGTCGGTCGGCACCACGCCATAAATCTCGCGCGGGTCGTAGGCCGGCGCGCGTGGCTCGGTCAAGGTCAGGCCGGGGTTTTTTGTCCAGTTCAGGTTTTTGACAATGTCGCGCGCAATCGACAGTGCGTGATTGTCGTCCTGTGCGTAATGGTCGGTAACACCCGATGTTTTGCAATGAACGTCTGCACCGCCAAGGTCCTCGGCCGAAACGACTTCGCCGGTCGCGGCCTTCACCAGCGGCGGACCACCGAGGAAAATCGTGCCCTGTTTGCGAACGATGATGCTTTCATCGGACATGGCGGGGACATAGGCACCACCCGCCGTACAGGACCCCATGACCACGGCGATCTGCGGGATGCCCTTGGACGACATGGTGGCCTGATTAAAGAAGATGCGCCCGAAATGGTCGCGATCCGGGAATACATCATCCTGACGGGGCAGGTTGGCACCGCCGCTATCGACCAGATAGATGCAGGGCAGATTGTTTTCGAGTGCAATTTCCTGGGCGCGAAGGTGCTTTTTGACGGTCATCGGGTAATAGGAGCCACCCTTGACGGTCGCATCGTTGGCGACAATGACGCATTCAACACCCGACACCCGGCCAATGCCGGTAATGATGCCGGCGGCCGGGACATCTTCGTCCCCATACATGCCATGTGCGGCAAGTTGGGAAAGTTCAAGAAATGGCGATCCGATATCAAGAAGCTGGCGAATACGTTCACGCGGCAAAAGCTTTCCGCGGCTGGTATGACGTTCGCGCGCGCGTTCCCCGCCGCCAAGTTTGACTGCGGCGATCTGTTCACGCAGGTCGGCCACCAGTTTTTCCATGTGTTCGGCATTGTTGCGGAATTCTTCCGAGCGGGAATTCACCGCAGATTTCAGTACCGTCATTGTCCGTCTGCACCGTTTGTTATGGGCAATCCGTCGCCCGATGGGTTGGCGTTCATGAGGTTGTTATGGGGTAAGTTTACGTAAGCGTCAATATTAAATCGGTATTTTAGTACCGGAATTGTATATATACAATGCGTACACCGGTTATCCGCAGTTTTCTGCGGGTTTTTGGTTTGTTATTACATTGCGCTGCAATGATGAAGTTTGGTCCGCCATATCAATGTTGCCCCGGATTTTGCAAAATCCAGTGGTGACGGGGCCAATTTTAAATCGGGAAATTCGGGTGGGCTGGATTAACTGTCGCTCGTGCTTCGGCGCAGTGAAATCCACTGTTCAAGCTGATCGAGGCGATCGTTCCCGAAAAACGGCTCGTCCTCATAGAAGAAGAACGGGGATCCGAACGCCCCCATGGCGATGGCTTCGTCGGTTATTTCGCGGGTGCGCTGTTTCCAGCGCGGCGATTCGACGGCCTGGCGCATTTCACCGGGATTGATTGAATGGCGGGTGGCAGCGGCAAAGACATTTTCCGGATTGGCCATATCAAGCCCGTCGGCGAAATAGCCGCGATAGATATCCTTGGCAAAGCGGCGCGCCAGTGATGGTGAGCGTGATTCAAGCCAGTAAAATGCACGCGTCGGTACCAGCGCAGAATAGGGGAAGTTTTGCGGAATGTTGAACGGTGTGCCTTGCAGGCGTGCACAGCGTTCCATGTCATGGCGGAAATATTTGCCACGAATCGGTTGGCTCAGAAGCGGACTTTGCCCGGTTTGCTTAAACGCAGCACCGATCATGAAGGGACGCCAGATGACCGTAACGCCAACCCGCGATTCGAATTCTTCCATCCGCTCGGCAGCGAGGTAACCATAGGGTGAGGAGAAATCGAAATAGAAGCTGACTTCGGACATATTCCTGCACCTGATCTGTTTGCTTTGTTTTGGGCAATAACCAACCCAAACAGGTTTTCATCCTGTTTGTCTTTATTCGATAGTGCGGCATTAAGCTATTGCAAAACAACCAAAAAACAGCAGATCAGGGGATCGTGATGCCCGGGCGGACTTTTACTTCTTCCATCACGACATATGTATGAGTCTGGCTGACGCCCTGAACCGAGGACAGCCGTTCAAGGAACTCGCGATAGGCATACATGTCTTCAACCCGAAGTTTGGCAAGATAATCAAATCCGCCCGCCACCATGTGGCATTCCTCGATTTCCGGCAGCTTGCGGATGGCTGCGGCAAAGACATCAAAAACATCCGGGGTTGTACGGTCCAGGGTGATTTCGACGAACACAACCAGCGACTGGTTCAGCTTGCGCGGGTCAAGCGTTGCCATATAGCCGGTGATAAACCCGTGCTGTTCAAGGCGGCGCACGCGTTCAAGGCACGGCGTCGGGCTAAGATTGACGCGACGGGACAGCTCGACATTGGACATGCGTCCGTCATTTTGAAGTTCACGCAGGATCTGCTTGTCGATCTTGTCGAGACTCTTTTGGTTCTTCTGCATATCGAATGTCTTACCAGTGTTTGTGACTACACAAAGGCGAATTGTTTGGAT
The DNA here is from genome assembly GCF_023588965.1 of Thalassospira sp. GO-4. Classification (NCBI taxonomy): domain Bacteria; kingdom Pseudomonadati; phylum Pseudomonadota; class Alphaproteobacteria; order Rhodospirillales; family Thalassospiraceae; genus Thalassospira; species Thalassospira sp. GO-4. The sequence goes on along the minus strand of NZ_CP097807.1, from coordinate 1,383,612 downwards.
GATATATCGTATTTTACGGAAAAATGGCAGCACATTTTTAGGGTGAAATACTAATGTCTGAGGCCATAGAGGTGCCATCAGGCTCAAAAAGCAGTGCTTTGTGCTGTTTTGCGACCCGTCAAAGTCAATAATACCAGGGAGAGGTCGAACGACATGTTCCGCGCTGAATTGCCCCAACCCAACGATATCCGCCAGCAGATCCGTGATGCGTATCGCGCGGACGAAGAAGCCGCCGTCGAACGTCTGATCGAAAAGGCGCGCCTGTCCCCCGAACAGACCGCGCGCGTTCAGTCACGCGCCTATCAGCTGGTTGCCAATGTTCGCAAGGCCGACAATGGCAAAAGCGGCATTGATGCGTTGCTCCATGAATATGAATTGTCGAGCAAGGAAGGCGTCATTCTGATGTGTCTGGCCGAAGCATTGCTGCGCGTGCCAGATGCCGTTACCGCCGATAAACTTATTCAGGACAAACTGTTTGATGCGGATTGGCAAAGCCATCTGGGCCATTCCGACAGTTTCTTTGTCAATGCGTCGACCTGGGGGCTGATGCTGACCGGGAAGGTCATCAAGTTCGGCAAGGCGGAAAAGGCCGATCCGGGCCGGTTGCTTAAGCGCATGATCGCACGATCGGGCGAGCCGGTCATACGCAAGGCCTTCAATCAGGCCATGCGCATCATGGGCCGCCAGTTCGTGATGGGCCGCACCATTGATGAGGCCGCCGAACGTGCCAAGGCGAACGAGGAAAAGGGCTATCGCTATTCCTATGACATGCTGGGTGAAGCGGCCCGCACCATGGAAGACGCCGATCGCTATTACAAGGCATATGAAGACGCGATCAATGATATCGGTCGGGTTGCCAATGGGCGCGGCCCGATCGACAGCCCGGGAATTTCGGTAAAGCTTTCGGCGATCCACCCGCGCTATGATTTTGCCAATTATGACCGCGTCATGAATGAATTGACGCCGCGTCTGAAACAACTGGCGTTGCTGGCCAAGAAATATGACATCGGCTTTACCGTCGATGCCGAAGAAGCCAACCGTCTTGACCTGTCACTTGATGTGATCGGGGCGGTGTTTGCCGATCCGGAACTTGATGGCTGGGAAGGATATGGTCTTGCCGTGCAGGCCTATCAGAAACGGGCCTATTACGTTCTGGAATGGCTTGCTGATCTGTCGGTCAAGGTGGGCCGCAAAATGATGGTGCGCCTGGTGAAGGGCGCCTATTGGGATACCGAAGTCAAATTCAGTCAGGAAAACGGGTTTGAAGGCTATCCGTGCTTCACGCGCAAGGCATCAACCGACGTTTCCTATCTGGCCTGTGCAAAGCTGATGCTGTCGCGTCGTGATGCATTCTATTGCCAGTTCGCAAGCCACAATGCCCATACCGTTGCCTCGATCCTGGAAATGGCGGGCAATGACCGCACCTTTGAATTCCAGCGCCTGCATGGCATGGGCGAAGCCCTTTATGAGCAGATCGTCGACAAGGACGGCGAAAACGTCCCGTGCCGCGTTTATGCCCCGGTTGGTACACACGAAGACCTTCTGGCCTATCTGGTGCGTCGTCTGCTTGAAAACGGTGCAAATACAAGCTTCGTCAACCGTATCCAGGACGAGCAGCTTCCGATCGAGGAAATGATCGCCGATCCGATCGAAAAGATGGCGGCACTTCCGCGCAAAACCCATCCGAAGATCCCGGCACCGGTTGATCTTTATGGGGCGGGCCGCGTCAATTCGCGCGGTATTGATCTGACCGATACCAACAAGCTGCTTCCGCTCAATGCCAAGCTTGCAGAATTCCAGCGCAAGACCTGGTCGGCTGCGCCGTTGATTGATGGCAAGCTGGTCGCGGGAACGCCGATTGATGTCGTCAATCCGGCAAAACTTGGCGAAAAGGTCGGTGATCTTGTTCAGGCCACCGAAGCCGATGTTGATGCCGCTGTTGCGGTGGCGGTCAAGGGCTATGAAATCTGGAACAAGACACCGGCATCTGAGCGGGCGAATGCGCTGCGTCGTCTGGGGGATCTGCTTGAAGACAATATGGGCGAGTTCATCGCCCTGTGTCAGCGAGAAGCAGGCAAGCTTTATTCCGATGGCGTTGCCGAAGTGCGCGAAGCGGTTGATTTCTGCCGCTATTACGCAAACCGGGCCGAGGAAACCTTCCGCGAGGGAACGGTTCTTGAAGGACGCGGCGTATTCGTCTGTATCAGCCCGTGGAACTTCCCGCTTGCGATCTTCCTTGGGCAGGTGACTGCGGCCCTTGCCGCGGGGAATGCGGTTATTGCCAAGCCGGCCGAACAGACATCACTGGTTGCGGCCCGTGCCGCCGAGTTGATCCTTGAGGCCGGAATTCCCGGTGCTGCGTTCAATCTGCTTCCCGGGCCGGGACGCGTTATTGGTAACCAGCTGATCAATGATCCGCGGGTCGCCGGTGTGGCCTTTACTGGGTCGACCGAAACCGCACAGGTGATCAACCAGGCGCTTGCCAAACGTCCGGGTGTTCCATTGCCGCTGATTGCAGAAACCGGTGGTCAGAATGCCATGATCGTTGACTCGACCGCCCTGCCCGAACAGGTGGTGCAGGACGCGATCATTTCCGGTTTCCAGTCGGCAGGGCAGCGTTGCTCGGCCCTGCGTGTCCTGTTTGTTCAGGAAGATATCGCAGACAAGCTGTGCCACATGCTGGTTGGCGCGATGAAGGAATTGCGGGTCGGCGATCCGAAATTCCTTGATATCGATGTCGGTCCGGTGATTGACGAAAAATCGCGCAAGACCCTTGATGCGCATGCCGAACGCATGAAAAAGGAAGCCAAGTTGCTTCATGCCTGTGATGTTCTGCCGGAATGCAAGGAGGGCACGTTCTTTGCCCCGCATTGCTTTGAAATTCCGTCGCTTGATGTTCTTGAACGCGAAGTCTTTGGTCCGGTCGTGCATGTGATCCGATACAAGGCGCGTGATCTTGACAAGGTTCTCGATCAGATCAATGCATCGGGTTATGGCCTGACCATGGGTATTCATTCCCGTATTGACGGCACCGTGCGTCAGATTTCGCAGAAATTGCGGGTTGGCAACTGCTATGTGAACCGCAACATGATCGGTGCGGTTGTCGGTGTTCAGCCGTTCGGCGGGCAGGGCAAATCCGGAACCGGGCCCAAGGCCGGTGGTCCGCACTATGTCGAACGCTTTGCCAAGCCGATTGCCGTCACCGGGAATGCCGATCAGGAAGCCGGTTTTGATGACCGTTCACCGATTATCGTCAAAGATGTCATTCCGTCTGACGAATATGCCGCCATGCTGGGTGCGCAGGAAAGCTGGCAGGCTGTTGATGGCAACGAACGGGTACGCATTCTTGAGAAGCTTGCGGCAAAGCTGACGGCTTCGGGCAAGGCCGAACTTGTCGCCGGTGCGCATCACATCGCCAATTTCGCAGCGGTTTCCGAAAACGGTTTCGTCGCTCCCAAACGGATGCCCGGCCCGACCGGTGAAACCAACGACCTTTATTGCCTTGGTCGCGGTGTCTATCTGGTACAGGTCGACAAGGACGCTGAACCCGCCCGTGTGATCCGCCATCTTGGTGCCGCACTCGCCGCTGGTAACGCGGTTATTCTGGCCGGTGATCAGAAGTGGCTTGGCGAAATTCCGGCTCTGGTGATCGATGCCGGATTGCCCGACAAGCTGGTCAAGTCGGTTGGTACCAATACCGGCCTTGGCGCGATGTATGACGGGGCGATTGCCGGTGTGTCCTGTGTCGCGCCGCTGGATCGGGTTACGGCCTTCAAACAGCTTCTGGCAAAGCGCGATGGCGCGATTCTGTCGCTGATTTCCGATAGCGGTGCCGAAGATGACGGTGCGCTTCCTGATGAAGCCTTCCTGCATCGTTTTGCCACGGAAAAGACCATCACCATCAATACCACGGCGGCCGGCGGCAATGCGTCGCTGATGTCGATGGATGAAAACTGATCCACCTGCGATGGTGGCAGCTGCATGGACCGGGATGAAAATTCCGGTCCATTTTTCTTTCATTCATTTTATTTTATGTACTATGCGGCCCTGCGCATTTGCGGCGGGCTTTTTTTTGTCAAAATTCACTGCAATAGATGAAAGAGCCAACAGCATGTTGCGTTAATTCTGATCCACTTTGCACGATATCGGCCCCTGTTCGAAATCAAGCGAAGGCCAACAGGGACAAGGCCGGACCGGTGGTGTGAACCACTGGACAACCGGCCGACTGAAGCCGGACAAGGTGAACCAGATTTGATGCAGCAGGCTTTTAAAACAGGAACAGATCAGGATTTGTCGCGTTTGTTCAGAATGGATGACGGATCGCGACACATTCGGATCGCCCGATATTTTTGAACCCATGCCGGGCAGGCATGAAAAGGAGAACATTGATGATCAAGGTTAACCGAGGCTGGCGCAGTGTGATGAAGACGCTTTCGGTCTGTGCAGTTTTGGCAGCGCCGCTTGCTGCTTGTGGACCGCTTCAAATGCCGCTTGAAGACCGCACGGGTAACGACCAGTGGCTTGATACCCAGATCAAGTCAGGCATCCTTGGCGAGTTTTCCAAAGTGGATCACACCTATCTGATGGATGTGAATATCGACATCTGGAAACAGAATGTCATGGTCACCGGCATGGTTGATTCAAAGGGCAAATATTACGATGTGATGTCGCTGGTCAAACAGGATAACCGCATCAAGACGGTTTATGATCATTTGGTGATTGCCGATCAGGAAACCATCGATGCCTATCACCGCGCCGAAGACCAGTATGGCAAAAATGCCGTGCCGGCGGATTCGGCCACCCAGTCCGTTTCCGACGTCTGGATCGAAGGCCAGATTAAGGCATTGTTATTGGCCGAAAAAGGTGTGAGTTCCGTCAACTATCGTTGGCAGGCCGTGCAGAATGTCGTCTATATCATGGGCGAAGCGCAGACCGATGAGGAGCTCAATAAGGTGCTTTCGATCGTGCGCCGGATCAAAGGTGTATCGCGCGTGGTCAGCCATGTAAGCGTTGCCTGATCTTACTGTAAATAAACAGTTTTTCGAAAATTCCCCGCAGAGATTAAACCCTGCGGGGAATTTTTTTGTCGTTGAAACTTGCGAAAGTGTTTGAAAACTATTCGCAGTTACCTTAGATGTGAGTGCACGTAATTAATAACTGATTGCAATCGCACTTATGTATGTCTGCATCTGCAACGCGCTAAGGGAAAAAGACGTCCGCCGTGCCGCCGAAGAAGGCGGTGCTTCGCGTCCGGCAGAAGTTTTCCGTTTTCATGGCTGTGCCCCACAATGCGGCAAATGCGCCTGTCATATGCGCGCCGAATTGTTGCAGGCAAAAACATGCGGCAATTGTGATTGCGATGATGCAGCAGCCGTAACCGCGAACGTCGCACCGATCGCGGCGGAGTAATCCGGTACGGTTAAGCCGCAACATCAATGATGGCTGACAAGGCGATACCATTGGGCATCGCCTTTTTTCATGCCTGCTTTCCGGGGGTTGAGCGATGCCATGATCAAGCCGCGAGGTGCGGGGACGGGATGATTTCCATTTTGATATTGCAATTCATTATCAATATCGATATTGCTGTGTGAAAGCGCAAGGCTGAAGCCAAACAGCCTTTGGGGTAGTGCGGTTCGGGGCAGCAATGAGGCAGGTTCTTTTTGAAGAGTTGCATCGTCAGGAAGAGGGGCGCTTGAAGCGCTTCTTCACAAGACGTCTGCGCAATCAGGATGACGCGCTGGATGCAACCCAGGAAACCTTTGCCCGCTGGCTTGGTCTTTCACCCAAGACCAGAATTGAAAATCCGCAGGCATATCTTTTCAAAATTGCCAATTCTGTTGCTTGCCGGAATGGTGCGCGTCTTCAGGCAGACCGGCAGATGATGACAACCGAGCACGAACTTGACCAGTTCGCCGAAGATGCGCCTTGTCAGGAACGCATTGTCGCTGCACGGGAATATCTGATGATCATGGCCCGGGCAATCGAAAGCCTGCCGGCAAGATGTCAGGAAGTTTTCATCTTCAGCCGTTTGCATGGCCTTGCCAATGGTGACATTGCGCAACGCCTGGGGATCAGCCGCAATATGGTTGAAAAGCACATCATGCGCGCGCTTATCACCTGTCGTGCGGTGCGTGCGAAACTGGCTGTCGAAGAACCGGATACCGCATTGCTGTCAGGCCTGGTCGATGGGCGGGCCGCACGATGACGTTGGGCGCCCAATCAGGCTTGCAGCAGCTTCCGGAAAGCATGATCAGGGAAGCCGCCCGCTGGGCTGCGCGCATGCAGTCGGCCGATGCCACCATAGATGACCAAAAACGGTTCGAAGGATGGCTTGAACGGGATTCCAGACATCCGGTTGCCTATGCAGAGTTTGATCAATTGTGGTCCGATTTGCGCGATGTGCCGCTGGGCGATGATACGCTTCGGCAGATTGCCCGAAAACGGACGATCCGGCGTGTATCGATTGTGATTGTCGGGTTGCTTGGGCTGGGCCTGACCGGTGCGCAGAAGCTTGGCGCAATCGACCGGATACAGGCAGATTATTATACCCCGACTGGCAAGACTGCGCAGATCACGCTGTCTGACGGATCGGTTGTGGCCCTTAACAGTGATACGGCAATCAGGGTTTCCTATCGGGATGATGCCCGTGAAATCGAACTTTTGCGCGGCGAAGCATTTTTTGAAGTCACACCTGATACCGGTCGCCCATTTATCGTTAAGGATGACGGGTTAAGTGCGCGTGCGCTTGGCACGCGTTATGGCGTGCACGCCGATCCGGATTCCCATCAACCCGATGTCCAGGTCGAAGAAGGCACCGTCGAGGTGCGCAATGGCAATGATATTGCGACACTTCAGGCCGGGGAGGCCGCCAAGGTAACGGCACAGGGCACCCTTGCAATTCACAAGGTTGATGCAGGCCGGGAGACCGCCTGGCGTGACGGCAAACTTGTTTTTTCAAATCAGCCATTGCGGCAGGTTCTTGAAACACTCGACCAATATCAGGTCGGCAGCATTGTTTTGATCAGCCAGCGGGCTGGCGAACAAAAGGTAAGCGGCATCTTTGATCTGAATGATCCGGATAAGGCGCTGCGATCGCTTGAGGCCAGATTGCCGATCAAAATTACCCGCGCAACCGGCCTTCTGACCATTATTGATGAAAATTAATTGAAAAATATTCTCATTCGCACGTCAGGAGGTTGTCGATTTCCCGCTCTTACAGGGCAGGCGCATCCAAAACGAGATGCGCTCTGAACAGAAACAATCCTGAAGTGGGGAATAGAATGCATCGTTCTAAGGTGGGAACTGCCGCGCGGTCGGGGCTGGCGGCATTGATGATTACAGGCGTCTCGATGACAGCCTTGATGGTGGCGGCGCCAATTGGCTATGCAGCTGCGCAAACACAAGACGCGGAAAAAGTGACGTTTGCGGTGCCCGGGGGGGCGCTGGAAAACGCATTGCTGACATTTGGCAGACAGGCCAATCTTGAAATTGTTTACCCCAGTGCGCTGACTGCGGGCAAAACCGTAAGCGGCCTTAACGGGACGTATCTGATTGATGATGCGCTGACCCGGTTGCTGGCGGGTACCGGCCTTGCCCATCAGCGCGGCGCAGATGGTAGTGTCACGATCTATGATCAGGCAACCGGGGCCAGTGACGGTACGCAGACAGCACCGGTGGTTATTGAATCCCGTATCGAAAGCGCGACCGGTCCGGTCGAAGGATATGTCGCCAAACGCTCGATAAGTGGAACCAAAACCAACACGGCGCTTAAGGAAATTCCACAATCGATCAGTGTGGTCACAGCCGACCAGATTGAAGATCAGGCTGCCGGGTCCGTTGCCGAAGCAATGCGCTATACCCCGGGTGTGTTGACCGAATATCGCGGGACGTCGAACCTGCATGACGAAATGTTTGTACGCGGCTTTTCCTATGTGCCGCGCTATGTCGATGGCTTGAATTATGGCCTGACATCATTGGGGCAGATCGATCCATATTTGCTTGAACGTGTTGAACTTCTTCGCGGGCCGTCTTCTGTCCTGTTCGGGCAGGCGAACCCGGGCGGTGTCGTCAATCTGACGACCAAACGTCCCACGGGCGAGACAAAGCGTGAAGTCGAAGTTTCGGTCGGTACGGACAACCTTTATTCGGTTGGTGGCGACATCAGCGGCGTGCTTTTGGCAGATAAGGGAATTGATTACCGCGTGGTCGCCAAGGGCCTGACCAAGGATGAATTCGGCGGTGAAATGGAACAGAACCGCATCGCCATCGCACCGTCGGTCAGCTGGACACCCAACGAAGACACCATGCTTGTGGTCAATGCCAGCTATCAAAACGATCCCGATGGCGGGTTGCGGCCGTTCCTTGCCGGGCAGGGGACACTTTATCCGACGCCTTATGGCTATTTCCCGCGTGATTTCTGGGCCGGTGCATATGATTTCGACAAACACGAACGCACCCAGTTTTCATTTGGCTACAGCCTTGAACATGCGGTTAATGACGTCGTAACCCTGCGTCAGAATGCGCGCTATAACGACATCGAAAGCACGCTTGATCAGGTTATTCTGAACTCGATCAAGGCCGGCGGCACCCAGATCAACCGTCTTGCGACCCATTCCGATGACAACCTTAATCAGTATGTTGTCGATAACCAGGCCGAATTCAATTTCGACACCGGCATCGTTGAACACAAGGTGCTCGGTGGTCTGGATTACAAATATCAGCTCTATGAAGAATATTACGGAAACTACAATCTTGGTGACGAGGACTGGCGTAATCTGACGCGCTATATCGGCAATGTGGCGCTTTCTGACGGCACCAACCAGGAAACAGAATCTTCGCAAACCGGTCTTTACCTGCAAGACCAGATCAAGATTGATCGTTTGAATGTTGTTCTGGGATTACGTCACGACTGGGCTGAAAGTGCGATTTCCAAACGCAAAACCAACACCACCGAAGAACAGCGCGACCATGCCCTGACGGGGCGTGCCGGTGTCATTTACAACTTTGACAATGGCATTTCGCCATTTGTCAGTTACAGCACATCGTTTGAACCGGCGTCGGGTACGGACAGTGACGGCAATGCATTTGATCCGGTCGAGGCCGAACAATATGAAGGCGGCATCAAATATGCTCCTGATGATGGACGGATTTCGGTCACGGCAACGGTTTACCAGCTGACCCAGGAAAACATCGTGACCTATGATGATTCCAGTACCAAACGTCAGATCGGTGAAATTCGGGGTCGCGGCTTCGAATTTGAAGTCCAGGCGGAAGTCACCCCGCAACTAAGTGTGCTGGCAAGCTATTCGCGCAACAACACCAAAATCACTGACGATGCCAAGGCCGCGAATATCGGTCTTAAGGTCGCCAACATGCCCGAAGAACAGGCGACCCTGTGGTCGAAATACAGCTTCGATGGCGGAACGTTTGATGGTCTTGCCGTCGGGGGTGGTGTTCGTTACACCGGTGTCTCGACGGACTCTGTGAATGCGGTAGAAGTTCCTGACTATACCTTGTTTGATGCAATGCTGTCCTATGATCTTGGTGCCTTGTCGCACCGGTTCGACGGGATGGAATTGCAATTGAATGCCAACAACCTGCTTGATGACACCTATGTGGCTTCCTGTACGCGGGCTGCCTGGGCATGTTGGTATGGTCCGGGCCGTACGGTTACTGCAACACTGCGCTATAACTGGTAAGTCCGATGAAGAATGCTGTTCGTGTGCGGATAATTGAATTTTTGATGGGGATGGGATTGATGACCCTTGCATATTCCGGGGCGCTTCATGCCGGTCCTGACGAAAAACAACTGTCTGTGCACGGACAGCTTGCTTCTCGTGGTGAAGCTACTGACATCGCCGTCCGGATTGGTTCGGGCGGTTATGTGGCCGGGCTGGTTGACAGTGATCATGATCCGGTCACGGTCGAACTTTTGGATGCCGATGAAAAGGTTATGCGTGAACTGGCGCGTAATGCTTCTGGTCAGATACGGTTTTTCTTTGTGGCACCAACCGATCATCCCAAAGTGCGGATCACCGCCGAAAGCACCAGCGGTGCCGCATTCACAATGACGTTCGACCATCTGGTTGAACGCAAAGACCAGATCCCGCCCGCCCGTCAGTATCAAAGCCCGATGATTGCCAATGCCGCAAAGGCGGTTGCAGCAGGTGCTGGGACGGACGCCTTTTGGGCGCTGGTTTCGCAACAGGGCGCGCCACTTGTCGAGCCCCGCACGGATAGCAATGTTGTTCTGACATTTCTTGCCCGTGGCCTTGAACGTAATGGTCGTATCCTCGGTGCGCCAAGCAATGATCACGAATTCCTTGAACGTTTGGGGGATAGTGACATCTGGTTCAAAAGCTTTGTGGTGCCAGACAGTACAAGGCTTTCCTACAAGATCGCCCGCGACATTCCGGAATTTGATGCTGATGTGCGCGCACGCCGGGTCGCGATCCTTGCCACGGCACAGGCCGATCCGCTTAATCCGAATGTGTGGCCGGATGATGCGCCCGACATTTACAATCAGAAATCGGTGATCGAACTTGATCATGCGCCAGAGCAGCCCGGCATGGCCGGAAACGCATCAAACAAGGGCACCTTGTGGGATTTCGAATTTGATAGTCCGGTTTTGAGCAACAAGCGGACGATCACGCTTTACCGTCCCTACGGGTTTGATCCGGGCAATGAAAAGAATGTGCTGCTTGTGCTTTTTGATTCCCGTGAATATCGGGAAACCGTTCCGACACCGGCAATTCTTGATAATCTGATCGAACAGGGCGTTTTGCCCCCGGTTTCGGTTGCTTTCATTGCCAATCCCGACGGGGATGCGCGCGGCCGCGAATTGCCGGGAAATCCTGTTTTTGCCGATGTGCTGGCAAATGATCTGATGCCGGTGGTCTTTGAACGGTTCGGGACAAACTTTGCATCAAATCGCATCGTCATTGGCGGTTCAAGTTATGGTGGACTGGCGTCAATGACCATCGCAGTGCGCCATCCTGAATTGTTCGGAAATGTATTATCAATGTCGGGATCATTCTGGTGGTCGCCAGACGGAACACCGGCTGATCAGAACGAATATGTGTCATACCATCTTGCCCGTACCGACAAACGTCCGGTGCGTATTTTCATGATGGCGGGGCTGTTTGAAACCGGACGTGGCGATGTCGCGGGTATTCTCGAAAGCAACAGACATCTGCGCGATGTGTTGCTGGCCAAAGAATATGACGTGACCTATCGGGAATATGCCGGGGGGCATGATTATCTGGTTTGGCGGGGCGCGCTTGCCGATGGTCTGATCGCGTTGTTCGGGCAGGCACACGGGCCTTCATGACGGGCCGACGGCGACAACATATGGTTACAAAAAAGACGGGGGATATTCCCCCGCCTTTTAAATTGCTGATTCTGACGATCAGGCCGCCTTGCGGGTCAGACCAAAACGTTCTTCGGCCAGGCGGTCGGCGACAAAGCCGGTCGACAGGTTTTGCTGTTTGGCGCGTTCAAAGATTTCGCGCACGGTGATCGCGATGCCTTCGATATGTTTGTTGGTTTCGGTCACCGGCTTGCCTTCGCGGCAATAGTGGACTTCTACCACGCCACCGGCATTGATGACGTAATCAGGGGCATAAAGAATGCCGGCTTCACGCAACATGTCGCCATGGCGGTCATGTTCGAGCTGATTGTTCGCGGCACCGGCAATGATACCGACCCGCAATTTTTCGATGGTCTTGTCATTGATCACCCCGCCCAGCGCACAGGGCGCAAGAATATCGGCCTCGGTGGCAAGGATATCGTCGACCGAAACCGCGGTGGCGCCAAAGGCATTAACCGCGGCGGTGACGCTGTTATTGTTCAGGTCTGCGACAATCAGCTTGGCCCCCGCATCATGGAGCATCTGACAAAGGTGATAGCCGACATGGCCAAGACCCTGGACGGCAACCCGCAATCCGGTCAGATCATCGCTGCCGAATTTGAAGCGTGCGGCTTCTTTAAGGCCGATGAACACGCCATAGGCCGTGAACGGTGATGGATCACCGGTGCGCGCCGGGTCGGAACCGTCATTGATGCCGCCGACATGTTTGGTCTGGCTTGCGATCTGTTCCATGTCTTCGGGGCTGGTGCCGACATCTTCGGCGACGATATAACGCCCGCCCACCTGTTCAACAGCGCGGCCCATGGCGCGGAACAGTTCCGGTGTCTTCTGGCTGCGCGGGTCGCCAATGATCACGGATTTGCCGCCGCCAAGCGGAAGGTTGGCAAGGGCTGACTTGTACGTCATGCCGCGCGACAGGCGAAGCACATCATGAATGGCTTCCTGTTCGCTGGCATACGGCCACATGCGGCAACCGCCAAGCGACGGACCAAGATTGGTATTGTGGACGGCAATGATGGTTTTCAGGCCAGTGGTTTCGTCACTGGCAAACACGACCTGTTCATGGTCATCAAATGCGGTATCGGAAAAGACGTTCATCCTATTGCAGCCTCCTGGCAGCATCATTGTTCTGGTGCAGGCTGATGCCTGCTTATTCTTTTATGTTTGATGCATTGCCGATCCGATCAATTTCAAATTCATCGAACAGCAAAAAAAGAACGTTTCGGTTGGGGCGTGATGATGGCGTGGAATTTTATGATCATTGCGCATTTGCTTTGAAATATTATTTCGCGACCTGTGCGCTGCAGCATGTTGTCGGCGCGCGGAAGTGATCCATTTGGGAACGGGATATGATTCTTTTTGATCGGAAATCGCGCATAAAAAACGCGATCCGGTCGGTATTGTGGCTTCATTTGTGACAATCAATTTTCCAGTCGCGATTTTTTGCGTGCTATGCGCGCTGATCACCGCTGACCGGGCGTTTGACGGAGATGCAGCTATGACAAAATCGCACTTGAAACCGGAGTAATTAACCGTGAAATACGAATTAACCGGACAATTTACGGCTCGTTAAGGCACGAAACGTAAGCTGATGGTTGGGTATCTTGTAGTTGAGATTCCCGGTTCAGGACACGACGGCGTCTGGGCGGCGCCGCCGGACAAAAAAGTAAGGAGATCGGCGGAAATGTCTGCATTCACAGACCATCGCCAGACCGTTTTCGAAGTTGAATTGCACAACCAGGCCGTTCGCGAATGCGTCAAGGAAAACCGTTCCCACGATATCTTTGATGACCGTTGGGCGGATGTGCAAACCCGTGAAGTTGCAGCCTGCGACGAGATGAAGGCCCTTGCCATGATCGAAAACACCTATCCGTCGTCAGACGGATTTGTTGTCGATCACGTCAAACGCCTTGTCTGAGGGGACAAGAAATCTGGTTGCTGATCTGATCAAAAACCAAACGAACGGGGCGGGAAAATTTCCCGCCCCGTTCGTTTGTGGATGATGTTTTCGCAGGCGATCAAGCCCGGGACTTAGCCAAGGGCGCGGTCAACGAAATCAAGCCGGTCCTGTCCCCAGAACATTTCATGGCCAACGAAATAGGTCGGAACACCAAAGATGTTGCGATCGCGCGCGGTCTGGCAATTGTCATCGTAAATCCGGGCAATTTCCGGAAGGTCTGCATTTTCAAGATATTCCAGTGACAGCCCGCTTGCCGAAAGCGCATCGCGAATAACAGCCGGATCGGTGATGTCGCGTTCACGAAGCCAGATGTCGCCCATAAGGGTTTCGGTCAGGTCTGTGACATCCTTGCCGTCTTCCTGGACTGCAATGATGGTCCGCGCGGCCAAGGTTTCGTCGACCGGGAAGAATTTGGGGTGCAGATTGATCGGAAGATCAAGAAATTCCGACCAGCGTTTAAGTTCTACCAGGCGGTATTCCTGACGCGGTTTCGGTCGTTTTGCCAGGGGCACGCCGCCACCATGTTCCCAGACATCTGCCGCACGGCAGGGCTTGTGAATGATGTCGACGCCATGTTTTTTGGCAATGTCGACGGCGCGGCGAAAACCGAAAAACGACCAGGGCGACTGGACGAAAAAGTAATGGATGATCGGTTCGGACAAGTTGGCCTCCTGTTTCTGCAAGGCAGATTATATTTTATCAATGCCCTACAGTGCCCAAGCCCGCCAAGGACGTCAAATGCCAGTCGTCGCGAAGGCACGACGATACGATCATTTATGCGTGAATGTCGTTTTTCGGTAGAACGGGATCAGTAATCAAGCCACCAGGCATATTCATCAAGACCCCCAAGCAGGGCGCCGTCAAAGCCCAGCTTCATGATGCCGCCAAGATAACTGTTCTCGCTGCCATAAATCAGGCTTTGCCATTCACGTTTCCAGTAATAGACGTGATGTTCCTGACCCCAGCGGGCCAGAAGGTTGCCTTCGCCGACAAAGTCCGGAGAACCGGCGCGCCAGTTGCTTTGCCAGTAATAGCGATATGTTTCCGCCGTCGCGACATTGATATAGGCCATGATGGTGCGCGGTGTGCCGGTCTTTTTGTAGCGCAGGCGCTTCATGTCATCATAGGTCAGCGGGATGGTGCCCCGGTGGAACGGATCAATGATCAGCGTATCGTAGTTGGTTTGGGCCAGCGCATTGATATAGGCGTCTTTGGTGCCATATGGCGAACTGTCCAGAACCATGGCAAAGTTTTTGGCCTGACGCAGATTGTCGACCACATGCGGGTTGGAATTGATCGGAGTGCTTGGGACCTTCGCAAGACTTGAAAGCTGCATGCCCGGTGGCGGGGCAGCATAATAAAGGGCGTCCAGCCCCGAAAGCCGTTGGCGTGCGGTCTGCATATCACCGAGTTTGTCGGTATAATCAACGACCAGATATTTCAGGCCTTCATATTTCAGCCGTTCAAGGTAGCCGAGGATATATTTGCTTTCCTCGTCCTCGGTCGGTTCGCCGTAATTGTCATAACCGAAAAACGGTGCTTCGGTCATGATACCGTCAAGGGCGCGCAAATAATCGCGTGCGGGTTCTGCGGTGCCGCGGGCGGCAAACAGGGTGGTTTCCAGATATTCGGTCAGCTCAAGCCCGTTCATCGCGACAATCGAAAAGTCGCTGCGATAGCTTTTTGCCCAACGACTGATGGCAATCACATAGTCACGCATCTCGTCGGTGAATTCGACTTTCGGCTTTCCGGTATCAATCCCGGATCCGCGGCCGGAACTCAGACTGTTCGGCGCAATGGTAAATGGTTCAAGTTGCTGGGCATGAAGGGCAAGCGGGCTTGACGCCATCAAGGCGCTGCCAAGTCCCAACATGCTTTTTGCAAGAAAACGGCGTCGCGACATGGTGGATGAAGGATGCCGACCATCTGGCAGCAATGCCCTGTCCTGTGTCCGAACCGAATTTTTCTGGCGTGCTTTTCCCATTCTTTACCCGTCGCTGGTTGCCCAAAATGGCTTCACGATGCCGCTTGGAGGTCGCCTTTTTGTGTCATCAGGTCGGTTACCCGGGCGCCGATCGCAAGTGACGCAGTCAGTCCGGGTGATTCAATACCATAGAGCATTACAAGTCCATTAAGACCATGGACCTTTTCATCGGCGATCATGAAGTCGCGGGCGGCTTCGCCGGGGGCCTGAATTTTGGGGCGAACCCCGGCATAACCGGTCTGAAGGGCATCTTCATTGAGGTCAGGGTAATATTTGCGGATGGCCTCGGCAAAGGCAGACCGGCGTTCCTCGGGAACATCGTAATTTGGCTGATCAACCCATGTGACATCCGGACCAAACCGCGCCTGTCCACCCAGATCAAGTGTCAGATGAATACCAAGACCGGCCTGTTCTGGTGCCGGATAAATCAGGGTGGAAAAGGGGGCCTTGCCCGACAGGGTAAAGTAGCATCCACGCGCATAATGTTGCGGCGGAACGGTGTCGGATGGCAAACCGGCAAAGTTGCGACCAACCGTCTGGCTGTGCAATCCGCCCGCCACCACCAGTTCGGCGCAGGTCAGGCTCATTTCTTCGCCATCGGCATCACGGGTCGTCACCGTGTAAAGCCCGTTTGCGTGATCAACTGATGTGACCTTTGTATTGAGGGCTAGCGTGGCACCGTTATTTTCCGCTTCGCCCAGCAACGTCACCATTAACTGATGCGAATCAACGATGCCGGTGGACGGGCTGTGAAGGGCACCGACGCAATTCAGGGCGGGTTCACGTTCAAGGGCTTCTTCCTGACTAAGCCAGACAAGGTCCATCACGCCATTTTCACGGGCCTTTTTTTCAATTCCGCCAAGCGCATCAAGCTGGTCCTTGGCGGTGGCAACGATCAGTTTTCCAGTGCGTTTGTGATCAATGCCATTTTCCGCGCAGTAGCGATACAGCATTTCCTTGCCGGAAATGCACAGTTTGGCTTTCAGGCTGCCCTTCGGGTAATAGATCCCGGCATGGATGACTTCGCTGTTGCGCGCACTTGTTTCCGTGCCGATTGCATCATGCTGTTCAATGATCAGAACTTCACGGCCGGTATTGGCAAGAGAACGGGCACAAGCCAGTCCGACGACACCTGCGCCAATGACGATTGTTTGGATATCTGCGGTCATATTCTGTCGTTTCGTTGGGGCGGAAATTTAAATGATGGTGTGTCTGGTCAGTTTGCCTGACGGAAATAGACAGCCTGTCCCTGGTTGTCCTGTCCGTCACCGGTAACGGTTGCCGCACTTTCACTGGTGTAATGTCCGCGGGCAAAGCTGCTGTCATTGCAGTAAACATACCAGCTGCCGAACGGCAAAGTTCCGGTCTGATATGCACCGCCTTCGTGGCGCCAGATACCTTCGCAATGGCGCTGGTCGTCATCAAGGATCATGGTGCCTTCGCCGGAAGGCTGATCAAAACGCAGCATGCCTGTGCCGCGAACGCCTTGCCAGTTGGTTGTGATCCGGATGCCATCTGTTGGTGGCGGTGTCGTGGTTCCGGCGGGTTGATCGGTATCGACGGACGGGGCCACTTCGGCAGTGGCGGGCGAATTTTCCGGAAGTTCGATCATCAGCCTGCCAAAGAACGCGGCGGCGAATTGCTGGGCGTCGATCATCGGCAGTGCATTCTGCGGTGAAACCACGCCTGCCTGGGCCTGGACAAGGCCGGGGGTGCAGTAATAGCCAAGAATACGGCTGCCGCGCTGTGTCTGGGTTTGCGGATCCCACTGACCGACAAAGGCCACGCATTGTGACCCCTGACGGACAAACGGCGTCAGGGCAACCGGACCATAGCGCGTATCCTGGACAAAGCCCTTGCCATTGATGGCGGTGCGGTCCTTTAGTGCGTCAAACATGTCAAGCAGACGGTCCGGTGCCATGGCGGTGCTGAACCGGAAACCGGGTGCCGATGTCGTGTAAACGGTTTCGAGATAAAGGTCGCTTGCCGCTGTTTGCGGCTCCTTCGGGGTGCGCGGTGCGAACCATCGACCCACAAAAACCGTGCTGTTGTCGCGATACTGGCGCAGGAAGGCTGTCTGCCCATCCAGCTGTGTTGTGAAGTTAACGGGGCTTTGATCGGCGGGAATCTGTTCAAATGCACCGGCCTGTTGGGCTGATGCCATATGCGGCACAGAAATCGCCAAGCTGGCAAATATGGCGCCAAACACCGCCGCCCGATACCTCACATCGCGTCCTTTCATTTTGTTTTCAGGCGCATTTTTGCGCTGTGCTACCCTTATCTTTACCTTTGTGCATAAGGATTGGCTAGTGGTCAGTCGTTCGACATTGTCGAGATGAGTTTCTTTTACCTTGATTTTTACGGATAAAGTGGCTCATTGGGGTGATTGGTCATTGGGGACACAACCAATAAGCCTGAATAACGGAGCAGACATTCATGACGGTGCAAGAGACCAGCGCCAACGGGGACAGCGCAGGCCAACAGACTGCGACGGACAAACAACCGCAGTCCAACCGCGCCCATGTGATCGTGATCGGGAACGAAAAAGGGGGATCAGGCAAGTCGACCACGGCGATGCATCTGATTGTTTCCCTGATGAAGATGGGGTTCAAGGTCGGATCGCTTGATATCGATGCCCGTCAGGGAACCCTGACGCGTTATGTCGAAAACCGCACGGCATTCAACGAGAAAAAGCGTCTGAAGCTTCCGGTGCCCGATCATCGACCGATATATCGCAGCGAACTTCCTGATGCCAACGAGGCCAAGCTTGACGAACGCGAACGCTTTACAACCGCGTTGGGCGAAATGGTTCTGAGCTGCAATTTCGTGGTCATGGATTGCCCGGGCAGTGACAATTATCTGTCGCGTCTTGCCCATGCCTGTGCCGACACATTGATTACACCGATCAATGACAGCTTCATCGATCTGGACATGCTTGCGCGGATTGATCCCGACAGTCTGGCGATCAAGGGGCCCAGCATCTATGCCGAAATGGTGTGGGATGCGCGCAAACGCCGGGCGGCGATTGATGGCGGGACCATTGACTGGATCGTCATGCGCAACCGTTTGTCCCATCTTGATGCCCGTAACAAGCGCGATATCGCCGAAATTGTCGAAAAGCTTGCCGACCGCATCCGGTTCCGTCAGGCGCCGGGCTTCGGGGAACGTGTCATTTACCGCGAGCTGTTTCTCAAGGGGCTGACATTGCTGGACCTGCGGGAAAAAGGTGTCGGTATCCCGATGAGCATGTCCCATATGGCTGCCCGTCAGGAAGTGCGATCGTTGCTCGAAGTGATCGGCTTCAAACCGGCAGAGGGCGAAGAGTTGCCGATCTGACCGCCTGCGGCCTATATCTTGATGGACCCGACACAGTCCAAACGACATATAAAGCAGGCAGGTCACCGTGAGCCGCAAAGATATTATCCCTGACACGTCAAGCAGCAGGGAAGTCGATGACTTCCTTAAGAATGCGCGTGATCTTGCTGTGCATGCACCGGCATCGGGTCCGTCGCAGGGGCGACTGATCTTTGCCATGGATGCAACTGCCAGCCGCCAGCCAAGCTGGGACCGGGCGGCGGAAATTCAGGCCGAAATGTTTGACGCGGTGGATGGCATCGGCGCACTTGATATTCAGCTTGTGTTCTTTCGCGGTCTGTCTGAATGCAAGGCAAGCGGGTGGTGTCGCAATGCCGGCACGCTGCGCAACTACATTTCAAAGGTCAGCTGCCATGCCGGTCATACCCAGATCGAACGTGTACTTGCCCATGTCGAACGTGAAGCCGACACCCACAATATAAATGCCCTGATTTATGTCGGTGACTGCATCGAAGAAAACCCGGACCATTTGGCGCCGATGGCCGGGCGTCTGGCGTTAAAGGGGGTAAAGGCCTTCATGTTCCAGGAAGGAAATGACCGCGATGCCAGTTTCGCCTTTGGTGAAATTGCCCGTATTACGGGTGGCGCCTTCATGCAGTTTGATGCGCATTCTGCTGCAAAGCTTCGCAAATTGCTTGGCGCGGTGGCGAGCTATGCGGTCGGTGGGCACGACGGTTTGTCTTTGTATCAGAAGAAAACCGGGTCTGATGATGTCCTGATGCTTGGCCATCAATTGCGGAAACGTTCCTGATGCAGTGGGTTTTAATCGGTATTGCGGTCTTTGTTGCTGTCGGGTTTCTGATCCGCTGGCTGGCTGAGGTCGAGCCGAAAGATGTCCGCAAAATTGGTCTGTTCCTGATTGTAGGGCTTCTGGTCTTGCTTGCAATCTGGCTACTTTTGACCGGTAAAATTGCCGCAATGTCAGCAGCTTTGGCCGTAACAATGCCATTTTTGGTGCGGATGATGAAACTCGGTTTTTTATGGCCATTGTTTCGTCGGGTCTTTGCCCATTACCGGCGCCGGGCGCGTCCGGGACAGATGGGCAGAGGATCTGCCAGCACCGGTGGTGTTGGTGGAATATCTGAAATTCGCACGGAAATTTTGCATATGCTGCTTGATCTTGAAACCGGACAAATGAAGGGAACGGTGTTGACCGGATCCTTTGCCGGAAAAGATTTAGACAGCTTGGGGGTTGACGACCTGCAGTTGCTTTTTGTTGACTGTTGTCGTGCAACGGACCAAAGCCGGACGGTTCTGGAAGCCTATTTTGATCGTCGGCCCGATTGTTCGGGTTGGCGGGAATGGCCACAGAGAGATCATGGCGATCACGATGCGCATTTCAGGGGAAACGACCGCAACAATGGCAAAAGAAGCCAGGGCAATAACGAAAGTGCCAGCACGGCGGACATGACTGCAGATGAAGCTCGACGAATCCTTGGTGTGGGGGCCAATGCCACCCGCGCGGAAATTAATCGGGCTTACAAGATCCAGATCAAGGCGGTCCACCCCGATCATGGGGGATCAGACTATCTGGCTGCACAAATCAACACCGCGCGAAGCCTTTTGTTACGGCTATGTAAAGATTAGCGTGAATTATTGGTGCGCTCGCTTGATAGATGTTCTTGAAATGTGGCAGAAGCATATTTGCCTGCACTTTCTGAACGAAGGGGCGTGCAGCGGTTGAAAAGGGAAGTTGTGAATGTCGAGAAAGATCAAGAAGGCTGTTTTCCCGGTTGCAGGTATGGGAACCCGCTTTTTGCCAGCAACCAAGGCCATGCCCAAGGAAATGCTGCCGGTTGTTGATAAGCCCCTTATCCAATACGCTGTTGAAGAGGCCATCGCCGCAGGCATTGAAGAATTCATCTTTGTGACCGGTCGCGGCAAAACGGCAATTGAAGACCATTTTGACCGATCCGCCGAACTTGAAGCCATCCTGACCGAACGCGGCAAAACCGACGCGCTGGAAACAGCACTTGCCATGATCCCGGAAAACGGTCGTGTGACCTATACCCGTCAGGGTAATCCGCTTGGTCTTGGTCATGCGGTTCTGTGTGCCAAGTCTCTGGTCGGGGACGAGCCGTTTGTGGTTCTTCTGGCAGATGACCTTATCCAGGCGAAAACGCCATGCATGAAGCAGATGGTCGAAAGTTATGGCCGGACCGGTGGCAACATGGTTGCCGTAATGGACGTGCCGCGCGAAGAAACCCAGCGCTATGGCGTTCTGGAAGTCGAAGGCACCAATGGCCGTCTGGTCAGTGCATGCGGCATGGTTGAAAAACCGAAACCCGAAGATGCGCCGTCAACCTTGTCGGCAATTGGGCGCTATATCCTTGATCCGGGTATTTTCGAAGTTCTCGAAAACATCCCGCGCGGGGCTGGCAATGAAATCCAGCTTACCGACGCACTGGCAGCCATGATCGGTCACGTTCCGTTCTATGGATACCGTTTTGAAGGCCGTCGCTTTGATTGCGGCAACAAGATCGGCTTTCTTAAGGCGACCATGTCATTTGCGCTTGCGCGCGATGATATGCGCGACGATGTTCGCGAGCTCATTCATGAATTCGCCGAAGGCGAAGCAGCAGAATAATTATTGAATTTCAACAAGAACTGACCGGAACGGGCAACAACTGTTTCGGTCAGTTCGTTCTAAATTGGGAATAAACATCCATGCGCGTAGCAATGATCGGGACCGGATATGTTGGACTTGTTTCCGGTGCCTGTTTCTCCGAGTTCGGTACAGACGTGGTTTGTGTCGACAAGGATGTGGAAAAAATCGCCCGTCTTGAAGACGGTATCATGCCAATCTACGAGCCCGGTCTGGATGTTCTGGTCGAAAATAACGTAAAAGCAGGGCGCCTGACTTTTACCACCGATCTTAAAGAAGGTGTGAAGGATGCTGATGCGGTGTTCATCGCCGTCGGGACTCCGACCCGTCGTGGTGATGGCCATGCCGATCTGAGCTATGTTTATGCTGCGGCCGAAGAAATCGCCGAGGCAATGGACGGCTTTACCGTGATCGTTACCAAATCGACGGTTCCGGTCGGGACCGGACGTGAAGTGGAACGTATTATCCGTGAAAAGCGCCCGGATGCCGATTTTGCCGTGGTTTCCAATCCGGAATTCCTGCGAGAAGGCTCGGCGATTGGCGATTTCATGCGCCCGGACCGCGTGGTCATCGGTACAAGTGACGAGCGGGCCCGCGAAGTCATGTCCGATCTTTATCGTCCACTGTATCTGATTGAAACGCCGATTGTTTTCACCACGCGTGAAACATCGGAAATGATCAAATACGCAGCCAACACCTTCCTGGCAGCCAAGATCACCTTCATTAACGAGATCGCCGATCTGTGTGAAAAAGTTGGTGCAGATGTGCATGACGTTGCGCGCGGCATCGGTCTGGATGGCCGTATCGGCAAGAAGTTCCTGCATCCTGGTCCAGGCTATGGCGGGTCCTGCTTCCCGAAAGATACGCTGGCGCTGGTGCGTACCGCCCAGGAACATGGCAGCCCGCTGCGCATTATTGAAACTGTGGTCGATGTGAATGCGAAACGCAAGAAATCGATGGCAGATCGTGTGATTGCAGCATGTGGCGGTTCGGTTGAGGGCAAAACGATTGGCATCCTTGGTCTGGCGTTCAAGCCCAATACCGATGACATGCGTGACGCGCCGAGCCTTGATATCATCCCGGCGCTGACGGCTGCTGGTGCCAGGATCAAGGCATTCGATCCCGAAGCAATGGAAGAAGCGCAGAAGCTTCTGGACGGGATCGAATATTGCGATGGTGCGTATGACGCGATCGACGGCGCAGACGCGATGGTTGTCCTGACCGAGTGGAACGAATTCCGCGGTATGGACCTTGATCGTATCAAGGATGCGCTTGCGCACCCGATCGTTGTCGATCTTCGAAATGTTTATGATCCGACCGAAATGGCAGAAAACGGTTTCAGCTATTCCTGTGTCGGACGTGCAACTGTTGGAGGCTAATCCAAGCTATGACGAATTCCGCCGGATACAAGTTTGACAGTTCCGTTTTGCGTGAATACGACGTGCGTGGTGTGGTCGGACAGACCCTTCATGCTGCCGATGCACATGCATTGGGCAAGGCCTTTGGAACCATGGTGTGCCGTTCCGGTGGCAAGCGCGTCGCCCTGGGACGGGATGGACGGTTGAGTTCCCCCGAACTTGCCGAGGCTCTGACAGAAGGGCTGCTTTCGACCGGATGCGATGTTGTGCGTATCGGTCGCGGTCCGACCCCGATGCTGTATTTTACGGTTTATGATGAAAAAACCGATGCAGGCATCATGGTGACCGGGTCTCACAACCCGTCAAACTATAACGGGTTCAAGATGCTCAATGCCGGGAAGTCGGTTTTTGGTGACGCGATCCAGGAGCTGGGCAAAATTGCCGCGGCCGGTGATTTCGAAGCCGGGCAGGGCACGGTAAGTGACATCGACGTCGAAGACCGTTTTGTTACGCGTCTTTTGGCGGAACTTGATTGTGATGTGCCCAACCCGATGACGATCGTCTGGGATTGCGGCAATGGTGCTGCTGGTGATGTTGTGCGCAAATTGACCGCACAATTGCCGGGAACTCATCATCTGCTGTTTGACGAGGTCGATGGTACTTTCCCCAATCATCATCCGGACCCGACAGTCGAAGCCAATCTGGTTGATCTGAAGGCCGCCGTTGCCAAGCATAACGCGGACTGGGGTGTCGCCTTTGATGGTGACGGTGACCGGATCGGCGTGATTGATGGCAAGGGCAATGTTCTATGGGGTGATCAGCTGTTGCAGATCTATGCGGCTGATGTGCTGGAACGTAAACCCGGTGCGGCGATCATTGCCGATGTCAAAGCCAGCCAGACCCTGTTTGACGAGGTCAACCGCCTTGGTGGTAATGCCATCATGTGGAAAACCGGTCATTCATTGATCAAGACAAAGATGATCGAGGCAAAAGCACCGATCGCCGGTGAAATGAGCGGGCATATCTTCTTTGCCGAACGCTATTACGGCTATGATGATGCAACTTATGCCGCCGTGCGTCTGTATCGCATTCTGGTCCAAAGCGGTAAAAGCCTGGCGGAATGGCGTGAAGCAATGCCGGTTGCGGTCAATACGCCCGAAACACGTATTGAATGCCCCGATGATCGCAAATTTGCCCTGATCGAAGAAGTACGTGCACGCCTGGCCGAAACCGGTGCCGAAGTCAGTGGTATCGACGGTGTTCGTGTCAGCACCGACGACGGCTGGTGGTTGCTGCGGGCGTCCAACACCCAGCCGGCAATTGTTGCGCGCTGTGAAGCGGGTGATGATGCCGGTCTTGCGCGGCTTAAGGCCCAGGTCACCGACCAGCTGGTAAAAAGCGGACTGAAATCGGATGATTTCTTTGCGCCGGGTGCCGGGCACTAGGTTTCTGATTCAACCAAATATGCGATCAAGCCCTGATCTGAATGTTCGGGACTGTGATCCAAAAGAAAAAGGCTGTCAGGTAAATCTGACAGCCTTTTTTCGTATCTGGGATTTGGTCGGAGCTTAGCCCGCGTCACCGGAATTGACCGGGATACAGGCAAGGTTTTCACGACGCAGGGCCGCACAGGCTGCCCGTGCTTCATTCTCGCCATCAAAACCGAGAAGACGCGCACGATAGACAACGCCGGTGCCACTGGCCTGTTGCTCAACCGCAGCGCGGGTCAGGCGCAGGACATCTGGCGCGGTACGGGCGGCTGCAAGAACGGCTTCCTGGGCACGGCGCTGATCACTGAAGGCACCAACCTGGATTGCCCAGCCGCTATTGGTTTCCGGTTTCAGACGGGTCACAACGGTTTGGGTATCAATCCGGCCCGGTTCTTCGACTTCGCGCAATGTTTCACGCTTTGCCATCAGCAACT
This sequence comes from Thalassospira sp. GO-4, assembly GCF_023588965.1. Taxonomy (NCBI): domain Bacteria; kingdom Pseudomonadati; phylum Pseudomonadota; class Alphaproteobacteria; order Rhodospirillales; family Thalassospiraceae; genus Thalassospira; species Thalassospira sp. GO-4. The sequence continues at coordinate 1,359,038 of NZ_CP097807.1, read as the reverse complement.
GTGCATCGGCAGGCAGAATTTTGTCTTCCGGGCTGATGCGGGGCCGGGGAACGCGAATTTCGCCTTCCTTGGTCAGTTCGACATAGGCGCGATCCAGAAGTTTTTTCATCTGGTCATCGCGGGTGCGGGCCGTGCGGCCGCCAAACACCACGCCAATCAACCGTTTTCCGTTCCGGTTGACCGAAGCCACAAGGTTAAAGCCCGATGCGTTGATGTAGCCGGTCTTGATCCCGTCTGTCCCGTAATAGGACGCCAGAAGGTTGTTGTGGTTTCCATAGGTACGGTTGCCAAAACGGAACTTCTGGGTCGAGAAATAATGATAATAGCTGCCGAAATTCTTACGAAGCGCAACGGCAAGCGTGATCATGTCGCGTGCTGTTGTCATCTGCCCGCGATTGGGAAGGCCCGATGCATTGCGAAATGTCGTGCGCTTCATGCCAAGGCGGCGGGCCTCGGCGGTCATCATCTGGGCAAATTTGATTTCGGTACCGCCAAGATGTTCTGCCACAACCACGGCAACGTCATTGGCCGATTTTGTTACCAGTGCGAGGATCGCGTCCTTGACCGTAATGGTCTCGCCAGGTTGAAGGCCAAGTTTCGACGGGGCCTGGCCCCAGGCGCGTTTAGACACTTTCATCGGGGTTGAAAGCGATACCTTGCCATTATCAAGTGCGTCAAAAAGCATATAAAGCGTCATGATCTTGGTCAGTGACGCAGGGTACACTTTATGGTCTGCACGATATTCATGAAGCACATCACCAGTGTCACCATCGATGACCATGGCGGTATAGGTTCGTGCGATGGCCTTGTTCGGGACAAGGGTCGCGGAAAGCATGATTGCTGTCAGACACAAAAACGCAGCCAAACAGGCACGCAAGAAACTGTTGCGTGTCACAAGCGGTGTCTTGGCCAACGCATTTGGCCCGGAAGGGGTCGTTAAACGCATTATTCGGGCTCGGCTTTCGGTAGTCCCCAAGAACTAAATAAGACCAGTTTCGCATCCCAGCCTTAAACAAATGTTTAAGAGCGTCAATTTTTCGGCTTTTCTAAACGCGGCCATTCTGTGACCATCTTTCTGCGCGAACGTCACTTTTATATCTCCTGATCGGCAAAAAATCGAGGATCGAATGGTTAAATTAATCGCCCCATTTCTCAATAAGATAGGTATGCGTCGCGCCGGTTTGAACAGTTTGGCTGTTTTGTCGGTTGCTGCAATCGGGCTTGCGGGTTGCTCCTATACGCAAAACAGCGACATCAGCAATCCGCTGGTCAGAAAGTCAGCCTGGTTTTCCTATCTGAACGCCGATGACCTGCGCACAGCATGTTCTGCTGGCGATGCAGAAGGACGGATTCGCATCATCTATAATGCGGATTATTACGACGAAGTACGCGTCTTCGAGCTTGATCCGCATGCCGGCAATCAGCAATTTGACCTGACAACCCGCGTTTTCGGCCCGGCACAGGTCAAGGAAATCAATGTCGAAATCAACGCGCCCCTTGGTGCGTTCGGCGGGGAACACGCAACCGATGTGATCGGGCGTGATGATTACATCGCGATCACCGATGCCTTGCAACAGGACGGATTCGGCACCCAGACAGATCGCGACGGTATCCGGCTTTATTCTGATGACTATTACTGGGTCGCGCTTGGATGTTCATCGGGATATGTGACGCTTGCGACCTGGATGTCGGGTGTTGACGATCTGCGTGCACTCCAGTTCCCGGAAGTTTTGACCGAGCTTTCAAGCATCGACCGCAAATTGCCGGAACCGCCGGCAAATGAAAATGCGCGGTCTCAATCCGCTGCACAGGTTCAAACCATTCAAAATAACGAGTCCGGGACATTTTATCGGACGGTGCGCGGAAACATGCTGCGCTAAACCATAAAATTCAGAATGCGATCACGATGACGGGGATGTTTGGGAAAACGTCCCCGTTATTTTTTAGTGCGCCCGGTGTGGCCAAACGCGCGCAGTACAAGCTGTTAGATGCTTGTTTGGTTTGTGCTTTTGATCGACTGCAATTCGACGGGCGGGTGTGATGTGCTGATTTTATCAGGGTGGCTGTGTTTTGCGTCGCGGTTTTGTCACCAAACTGTTCTTGACCTTTGTGGGTAATTCCATCTAGGGTTATGTTGCAATGCAACATGAATTTGGGGCATCTGCCCCGGCAAGAACGAGGTTAGAAGCAATGGCTGTTTCAAAACAAAAGACCTCTGCGAGATCTGGCAAAAAGGTCTCGGCTGCTGCCAAGGTGGCACCTGCTGCGTCGGGCAGCGCCAAAAAATCCACATCTGTTTCAAAGCCAGCGGTGGCGTCTGAGGGCGCAGTAAAGCGTGTCGTGATGACGTCATCTGAAATCGAAGCGGCCGCAAAGCAGGCTGACGCAAAGCCTGCTGTTTCAAAATCAGACGTGATTGCAAGCACAGCATCGGCTTCCTCGTCTGCGTCCCCCGTAGCGATCCCGGAAAAGCCGGCGGCAGAGGCATCAAAAACGCCATCCGAAGCCGAAATATCCGGTTCGGAAAAAGCCGCAGAACCTGCAAAAGCGCCGGTGGCGAAAAATACGGCGGCACAACCGGCGACTCCATCCTCAAAACAGAGTGAGGCCCCCAAACCGACCAAGCCGGTGGCATCCCCGGCGTCGAAAAAGTCGGCGTCGGCTGCTGTGAAGAAGCCGAAAAAGTCTGCTTCATCCGCTGCGCCATCCCCATCCGCGTCAACAAAACCCGGGGCAGAGGCAAAACCGCGATCGGTTGCCAAGACCCCCGAACAGTCAAGCGCGCCAGTTACCTCTTCTGATACTGAAAGGGCGAGTACCGTGAGTACGACAAGCAAGTCTGCGCCAGCAGCCAAAAAAGCCACTTCCTCAGCAGCCCCGAAAAAAGCAGTAGCCCCGAAAAAGGCCGCTGCCGCAGTCGCGGCAAAGCCTGCCAGCAAGCCTGTTGCAAAACCATCAGCCCCCAAAATCGTGGCAGCATCGACCGATACTGCCAAAGCCGCAGCAACGCCTGCGCCATCAGCGAAAAATGATGATGTGTTCGGTTTTGGTGCGATGTTCATGGATCAGGATGCCATGGAAAGTTATCTCGCACTGTGGAAGGCGCCTGAAATGGATGCGATCATGACCGCGGGAAGCGATGCGATCGAGGAAAGCATTTCTGTCGCCAACGAAGCATTCAGCAAGCTTTTCGATACCATGACCGGTCAGTCGGACGTGTTTTCCGGTGCGGGCTCGCGCATGGCGGCCCAGTGCGAAGAAATCATCGAAGCACAGCAGAAAAACATTGGCGAGGCATTGCAGGCTTCCATGACCCTGTTTGAAAAGACCGGGGGGATCGGAACGGAACTTGCCGGATGGATGCAACGTGAAATCGAAGCATCGCAAGCCGATATCGACGCCCTGGCCAAGGCCGAAAGCCTGTCTGATATTCAGGATTTGCAGGCCAAAATCCTCAAGCGTTATGTCGATAGCAGTGTTGCCGAAACCGAAAAGGTTCAGGAAATCATGTTTGCGGCCATGACCGACAGCATCACCGCAATGTCAAAAGCAGCAAATGCCGTGATGAAATGATCTCAAAACGTTCGGGTTTCCGTATTCTGCAATGAAGATCAAGGCGGGCATGACATCGCGTCATGCCCGTTTTCTTTTGGGCTTGCGTGATTTGTCGCCGTTTTCGGGCCGTGCCGACAGCCGGGTTTGCATGAAGTTTATCGGGTGATCTTGCAGCGTGTCATTCTCAGCCTAAATGAATTGAAGATAGACGATAATTTAGTGACACGATTTTAAGCTGCGGCCTTTGAAAGAGCCTGGCAATGACCTATCATGAAGTTCATGCAGGAAATAAGGGTTCCGGTAAGTAGACGATGACTGAACAGGATAATGACGGCACTGATCTGCCAAACACGGGGATCGTAACAAAGACACGGCCCAAGACGAAAAAGCCGTCCATGTACAAGGTGCTGTTGCTGAACGACGATTACACTCCGATGGAGTTCGTTGTGCACGTATTGGAACGGTTTTTCGAGAAAGGCCGGGAAGAGGCCACCGAAATCATGCTTCAGGTTCACCGCAAGGGCGTTGGAGTATGTGGTGTGTTTACGTACGAAATTGCGGAGACCAAGGTTAACCAGGTCATGGATCTGGCCCGCCAGAATCAGCATCCGCTGCAGTGTACCTTAGAGAAGGAGTGACATATGCTATCGCGCAATCTTGAAGAAAGCCTGCATCGTGCGCTCGCATATGCGTCGGAGCGCCGCCACGAATATGCCACTCTAGAACATCTTCTTCTGTCTCTGACCGAAGATCAGGATGCGCTCGCCGTGCTCAAGGCATGCCGGGTCGATATTGATCGCTTGCGCTCAGACCTTCTGGAATTCGCAGACAGCGAACTTTCCGGCCTGATCAGCGCCCGGTTGATCGACCCGAAACCGACTGCCGGGTTCCAGCGCGTTATCCAGCGGGCAGCCATCCATGTCCAGTCATCCGGGCGCGAGGAAGTAACCGGTGCAAACGTGCTGGTCGCCTTGTTCTCGGAACGGGAATCGCACGCGGTTTATTACCTGCAGCTTCAGGATATGACCCGTCTTGATGCGGTGAATTACATTTCCCACGGCATTGCCAAGGCGTCCGAGCTTAATGAACGTCGCATCCCGCGCGGTGCGGATGAAGAGCCGGTTGCCGGTATGCCGCCAGAAGGTGACGACAGCAGCCCGGCCGAGGGTGAGGCTCTTAAGGCGTATTGCGTCAACCTGAATGTCAAAGCCCAGAAGGGCAAGATTGACCCGTTGATCGGTCGCCAAAGCGAGATCGAGCGCACTATCCAGGTACTGTGTCGTCGTACCAAAAACAACCCGCTTTATGTGGGCGACCCGGGTGTTGGCAAAACCGCCATCGCCGAAGGGCTGGCGCGTCGTATCAATGATGGTGACGTGCCCGAAGTTCTGGCGGATGCCACGATCTTTGCCCTTGATATGGGCGCGTTGCTGGCCGGGACCCGCTATCGCGGGGACTTTGAGGAACGCCTGAAAGCGGTCGTCAAGGAACTCGAAGAATACGAAGGTGCGGTCCTGTTCATCGACGAAATCCACACCGTGATCGGTGCCGGGGCAACATCGGGCGGGGCAATGGATGCGTCCAACTTGCTCAAGCCTGCCTTGGCCAGCGGTTCGCTGCGCTGCATCGGGTCGACGACCTACAAGGAATTCCGTGGTCATTTTGAAAAGGACCGCGCCCTTGTTCGTCGTTTCCAGAAAATCGATGTCGAAGAACCGTCCGAAGAAGATACCGTCAAGATCCTCAAGGGGCTGAAGCCCTATTACGAGGATCATCACAAGGTCAAATACACTAACGAAGCCCTGCGTTCGGCGGTGGAACTGGCGTCGCGCTATATCAATGACCGCAAGCGTCCTGATAGTGCGATTGACGTGATTGACGAAGTCGGTGCATCGCGGATGTTGATGGCACCAAGCAAGCGCAAGCGCACGGTGGGCAAGCGCGACGTCGAAGAAATCGTCGCGAAAATTGCCCGCATCCCGCCAAAATCGGTTTCGACCGATGACCGCAAGGCATTGGCAAATCTTGAACGTGATCTGAAAACCGTTGTCTTTGGCCAGGATAAGGCGATCGAGGCGGTGGCAAGTGCGATCAAGCTTGCGCGTGCGGGCTTGCGCGAACCTGAAAAACCGATTGGCAGCTATCTGTTCTCGGGGCCGACCGGGGTTGGCAAGACCGAGGTCACCAAACAGCTGGCAACCGTCATGGGGATTGAATTCATCCGCTTTGACATGTCGGAATATATGGAACGACACAGCGTGTCGCGCCTGATCGGTGCGCCGCCGGGCTATGTCGGGTTTGATCAGGGCGGTCTTCTGACCGATGCTGTTGATCAGCACCCGCATGCGGTGGTTCTGCTTGATGAAATTGAAAAGGCCCATCCGGACCTGTTCAACATCCTGCTTCAGGTCATGGATCACGGCAAGCTGACGGACAATAACGGCAAAACCGTTGATTTCCGCAACGTCGTTCTGGTCATGACCACTAATGCCGGTGCATCGGACATGGCCAAGCCGCCCATCGGCTTCAAGCGCGAAATGCGGATCGGCGAAGATGAAGAGGCGATCAAGCGCACCTTCTCGCCGGAATTCCGTAACCGTCTGGATGCGGTTATTCCGTTCGCCAATCTGCAGCCCGAAGTGGTCAAGATGGTTGTCGACAAGTTCATCTTGCAGCTTGAAGTTCAGCTTGCTGATCGGAATGTGTCGATCGAACTAACCGAAGCCGCAAGAAGCTGGCTGGCGGAACGTGGGTATGACGTTGCCTTTGGTGCGCGTCCGTTGGGCCGTGTGATTCAGGAGCATGTCAAAAAGCCGCTGGCCGAGGAACTTCTGTTTGGTAAGCTGTCCAAAGGCGGGGCAGTGCTTGTCGACATTGAAGACGATGCGGTCATCTTCCGCTATCCGGAAGATGGCGATGACAAGAAACACGTCAAAAAGAACCCGGAAATGGTTGAAGGGTAAAACGACACCCGGACTTGGTGTGTTGTTAATCATTGGCGGTTAAATTGTGCCCGGGATGTTGTTTCCCGGGCACAATTTTAAAATAAGAACGCCAGAACACGATGAGCCAGGCTGCACAAAGAAAATATCGAACAGAGGTCGAGGAATTCCTTTCCCGGCTGGAATTGCGTGCGCGCAAGCTGATTGCGTTGGCCGACAATCTGGAAAAAACCACCGACAAGATGGATGTTACCGGGTATCGACCCTTCCGCGAGGAGGTCGATAACTTCAAGGCTTTGTCGCTGGTGATCAAAGAGCGGATGAACAAGCTTGAGTCGCATCCGAAAAAAGAAGAACTGGAAGGCCAGTTTCATAAGCTTCAGGTCCTGATGCTGCGTTTGGTGATCAAGACCAGTTTGAAGTTCTTCTTTGTCATGAGTGCCAAGGAAAACCTGCCGCTTGGTGCGCGCGAAATGTTTCAGAGCGAGCTGCGCACTTTATACGAGGCAGAGCGCATGATCTCTGATCCGCGCTATATCAGTCAGCTTGATGAATCCGCGCGCGATGATCTGGAAACGGCCAAATCCATTCTTGAAGAAATCATCGAAAAAGCACCAGCCTTGCTGAATTTCGGGGCGCAGAAGAAAAAGCGCCGCCGCTGATTGCCCGGTGAAAGTCAGACCTGTTGCATGTTTCGGAATTGCAATTTGCAAAATGCAAAGATTGATTGTTGCATTTTGCAATCTTTGCATTTTGAAATGCAAAGATCATTTGAACCTGTTCAGATGGTCAGGTTCGGTTTCGATGAAAAATCCCTAAAAATTGCGATTTTTCACGGATTTAAAAAGTTGGCACGCTTCCTGCTTATGTCATGTCGGACAGTTGTTCTTTGCAGGGGCGCGTTTCGCGCCTGGAACAACGTAATCTTCTGCAGTTTGCTCGTGTCCCAACCAAACTCAGCGGCGGTTTTTCCGCCGCTTTTTTCTTTCCCGGATTTCAAAAGCTTGTAACTGGTACTCTTGTCGATGTGCCCGCAATCCACATATTGAATCGTGTGGAAGTCTACCCGTGCGCTTCCGCTAATGCCTTGTTTCTAACAAAAAGTTGTATGGATGCTTTTCCTTTGGTATAAATACCTATACTTTTAGTTAGTGCTTTCTTGGCTGCAAACAAAGCTGTGGGAGGGAAACCGATGAAGTCTACGAGAAGTATGGTCCTGACAGGGATACTTGCGGCAGCGATATTTGCTGTGCCGCAGGCTGCCATGGCCAAGGCAGAGCTGCCAGGCAATCCGAATGATCTGATTACAGATGCGCTTATCAAGGATATCCGGGGATGGTTGGCCAACCCGGTCGTGGCTTTGTCGATCAATTCCCAGAACCGTCTGCGAAAAGACATGACGCAGGATCAGATTGACGCCGCGGACAAACAATGGCGCGCCGAACGCGAAGCCGATGATCAGCCCCTTGTGGCGGCCATTCTTACCAATCCGCTTTCCAGTTATCTGACCCAGGTGCAGGCCCGTTCCGGCGGTCTTTATGCCGAAATTTTCGTCATGGATGCGGTGGGCTTGAATGTCGGACAGAGTTCGATCACGTCGGACTTCTGGCAGGGCGACGAGGGCAAGTTCCAGAATACTTTCCCCAAGGGGCCCAACGCCGTCTTTATCGACGAAGCAGAATATAACGAAGAGTCTGATTCCTGGCGTTCCCAGCTCAACATGACCATGAGCGACGAAAACCAGCAGGCGATTGGCGCTGTGACCATTGAGGTCAATTTGAATGAACTCGTGCGGCGCGGCAGTCAGTAGGGAGAAACGCCATGAATTTCTTTAAGGATCTCTCCATCCCCGCCAAACTGACAACCTGTTTTGCGATCATGATTGCCGTGATCCTGATGGTTGCCGCCGCGGGCATGTTTGCGACCATGCAGGTCAAAAACGCCAATGAACAGCGCGATTATCTTTCAACCTTTGAACGCGATTATCGCAACCTTGACCGCGCCTATCTGATGGCCCGCCAGGAACTGATCTATTTCCTGACCACTGGCGACCGCGAAGGGTTGCTCAGCTATCAGAAGTCGCTTGAGGAAATCGACACCCGCACCGACGTGCTTAAGGGTTATAGCTCGATCAACGCCGATATCGCGACCTTGATCGAGGAAATGGATGGCGCAATTGATCGCTGGGAAGAGATTGCCGGCGAACAGGCGAAGCTGATGCGTCACTATCTGACGGTGAACCATGCTCGCGCGATCGAAGCATCGGGTGAACCGCGTGAACTGTCCGATCGCGTCAGCATGATTGCCGGTGATCTGGCCAAGGCGATTGACCAGCTTGTGCTTGATGTCGAAAGCAAGGTCGATCAGGCCATGCAGATTTTCCAGGTTACACTGGGTGTCGGTGTGGTGCTGCTGATTGCGATGGCCGCCTTGTTCGGTGGGACGCTGTCGCGGATGATTGCAACGCCGATCCGCAAAATGACCGAAGCCATGGGCAGTCTGGCATCGGGCAACCTCGATATCGAAACGCTTGATATGAAGCGCAATGACGAGGTCGGTGCAATGGCCAAGTCGCTTGAAGTCTTCAAGGAAAATGCCCGCGAACGTGCCCGCATGGCCGAGCAGGAAAAAGTCGAAGCCGAACGCCAGGTTGCCCGCACCAAGAAAATGGGTGTCCTGACCAAAGGATTTGACGAAAAAATCCAGGATGTCCTGAGTTCGGTGAATGCGGCCCTTGATGAAGTCCGTTCTGCATCCGAAATCCTGACGTCACATGCGGTTCGGGCCAATCAGGATGCCCAGAACGTGGCCGAACAGGCCGAGGAATCATCCACCAATATCGAAACGGTGGCATCGGCAACCGCACAGCTTTCGGCGTCTATTTCGGAAATCTCGTCGCAGATTGCCCGGGTTACCGAAATCACCCAGATTGCGGTCGGTGAAACCGAACGGACCAATGAACGGGTGGAAAAACTCAACGAAGCCGCCCAAAGTGTTGGCGAAGTCGTCAATCTGATCAGTGACATCGCCGATCAGACCAACCTTCTGGCCCTGAACGCAACGATTGAATCGGCGCGCGCGGGCGAGGCGGGCAAAGGCTTTGCCGTTGTGGCAGGCGAAGTCAAAAACCTGGCATCCCAGACCGTCAAGGCGACCGAGCAAATCACGGCAAAGATCGTTGAAATGCAAAGTGAATCCGGTGCCGCGGCCGAAGCTGTGCGCGGATTTGCCGACACGATCCAGAAGATCGACGAACTGATGTCGGTTGTCGCCAGTGCCGTCGAAGAGCAGGGGGCCGCGACCGAGGAAATCTCGCGCAGTGTCGAAGGTGCTGCAAACGGCAATATCGCCATTTCCAACGCGGTTAAAAGCGTTGCAGTGGCGACCACGGAAAGCGGTGATTTGTCGAACGGACAGCTCGACAGTGTTGGCAAACTTGCCGCTGCCAACGATGAGTTGCGCACACATGTCAACGGCTTCCTGGACGATGTCCGGACTGTCTAGGCCTGCTTGAAAATGATCTTTCAAAAGGCGCAAGGGCAACCTTGCGCCTTTTTGTTTTGGCGATGCTGTTTTGGACGGCATGCTTCTGCCCGCGGGGATTGGGCCGCGTGATTTGGGAAGTACGATTTAATCCGCGCGAATTAGTCGGCGTAAATTAGCCGGCGTAAATTAGTCGGGGGCCTGAACCTTGCGATAGGGGCTGTGTTCGGCAAGGATATAGTCCCGGTCCTGCGCGATATGGGTTTGTTCCTGTCTCAGGAATTGCTCGACAGCGCGCCGAAGCCCCGGATCGGCAATCAGATGTGCCGAGTGGGTAATGACCGGCTCGTAGCCGCGCTGGATTTTATGTTCACCCTGTGCGCCGGCCTCCACCGTTTTAAGGCTATGGGCAATGGCGATATCGATTGCCTGATAATAGCAGGTTTCGAAATGCAGAAGCGGCGTGCGGTCGATCGTACCCCAGTTGCGGCCATAAAGCGTATCGTTGCCAATCAGGTTAAGCGCACCGGCAACCATTTCATCATCGCGAAAAGCCGCCACCAGAACCGTGCGGTCGCGCAATCTTTCATGCAGAAGATCAAAAAACGTTCGGGTCAGATAGGCCTGTCCCCATTTGCGATCGGATGTATCGCGATAGAAATGGTAAAACCGGTCCCAGTGATGGGGTTTAAGGTCATCACCGCGAAGTGATTCAAACCGGTATCCGGCTTCAAGAACCTGTTTGCGTTCCTTGCGCAGGTTCTTGCGTTTGCGCGAATTCAGTGCGGCAAGAAAGTCATCAAAATTCTGATAGTCGCGATTATGCCAGTGATACTGGATGCCGCTGCGTCGCAGGAACCCTGCATCTTCCATCAGACGGCTTTCATCATCGTGACAAAACGTTACATGCAGGGTCGCCATGCCAAGCTTTTCGGGCAGCATTGCCAACCCGTCAATCAGGATGCGCCGTACGGAATCCGGATCGGGATGGTCATTGGCTACCAGCAATCTGGGCCCCGGAACCGGGGAAAACGGCACGGCTGATTGCAGTTTGGGATAATATTTCCCGCCCGCCCGCTCATAGGCCTCGGCCCAACTCCAGTCGAAAACATATTCGCCGTAAGAATGGGCTTTGACATAAAGCGGCACAATGCCGATTGCCTGGCCTGCTTCATCATTCAATACCAGATGAAACGGCTGCCAGCCGGTTTGCGCATTTGTGGATGCGCTGTCTTCCATCGCCGACAAGAAGGCAAAGCTGACAAACGGATTGTCCGTGCCGGCACATTTATCCCACTGGGCTTGGCCGATGGTGTGGATATCGGTGACGGTTTTGATTTCGGCAGGCAATTCTTTATCCCCTGATCAGGCTGTCATGCGGTTGGTGACCCGTGCGGGTCTTTGTTTTTGTACGCATTAGCCGGTATATGCGTTCAGAAGATAGGGGCAATGCACATTTACGCAAGGGAAAGCCTTTGACGGACGCGCTTCAAGGCCCTATTTCATTGGTCCACGGGCCGTTATGGAATGGCCTGATAAACGGCTCGGGGATTATCCCGTGTCGCCCTCGCGAAGAAAAGGATGGTGCGCCGTGAACAGCAAACTTTCGTTGGAGAAGGACAAGATCAAGATCGTCCTGCTCGAAGGTATCCATGAAAACGCTGTAAAGATGTTCAAAGAGGCCGGCTACTCTAATGTCGACCATTACCCTGCTGCGCTCGACGCGGACGAACTGAAGTCCGTCGTCTCCGATGCGCACTTCCTGGGCATCCGTTCCCGCACCAAACTGACCGAAGAAATCATCGATTCCGCCTCCAAGCTGACCTCGATCGGCTGTTTCTGTATCGGCACCAACCAGGTTGACCTGACCGCTGCTGCGATGCGCGGTATTCCGGTTTTCAATGCGCCGTATTCGAACACTCGTTCGGTGGCAGAACTCGTTCTGGGCCAGATTATCATGCTGCTGCGCGGCATCCCGCAGCGCAATGCGGCGGCTCATAACGGTGGCTGGCTTAAAAACGCCAAGGGGTCGTTCGAAGCCCGCGGCAAGACGCTTGGTATTATCGGCTATGGCCATATCGGGTCGCAGCTGTCGGTTCTGGCCGAATCACTTGGCATGAATGTCATTTATTTTGACGTGATCAACAAACTTGCCATGGGCAATGCGACCGCCTGTGCATCGATGGACGAACTGCTGGCGAAATCCGATGTGGTGTCGCTTCATGTTCCGGCCAATGAGCAGACCAAAAACATGATCACGGCGACTGAGATCGCCAAAATGAAAAAGGGCGCGCACCTGATCAATGCGGCACGTGGCAACGTGATCGTGATCGAAGATCTGGCGGCTGCTCTTGAAAGCGGTCATCTGGCGGGGGCGGCACTGGACGTGTTCCCGGTTGAACCGGCTGGCAAGGACGAAGAATTCGAAAGCCCGCTGCGTGGTATGGATAACGTCATCCTGACCCCGCATATCGGTGGTTCCACCCAGGAAGCACAGGAAAATATCGGGATCGAAGTGGCCGACAAGCTGATCACGTATTCCGATAACGGTTCGACCCTTGGCGCGGTCAACTTCCCGGAAGTATCGCTTCCGGTCAAGGATCGCTCCCACACCCGTTTCCTGCATATTCACCGCAACGTTCCGGGCGTGCTGCTGAAAATCAACGATGTCTTTGCATCGCGTGGCATCAATATCAGCGGCCAGTATCTGCGTTCTGAAGGCGGCGTTGGCTATGTCGTCGTCGAAGTTGACGAGGAAATCAAACCGGGTGCCGGTGTGCGCAAGGAACTTGCTGCCATCGATGGTACGCTGCGTGTGCGTTTCCTGTTCTGATCAGGTTCTGATCGGGCATCGATCAGATTTCAAACAAAAAGGGCGGGTGCCATATGGTGCCCGCCCTTTTTCTGTCTTGGGAAAACTCCCGGAGCAATTTCAATCTGAACAGAACCTGCTCTAGAGTTTGCGATACATCACCAATGCATCGGTTTCGCCAAGGGTCGGGTGCATGAAGGCACCGGGCAGACGGCCGACAATTTCAAAGCCGAGTTTCGGCCATAAATGAACAGCCGCCGCATTGCTGGCGATGACGAAATTGAATTGCATGGCGCGATAGCCAAGCTCCTTGGCGCGGACAAGCGAATCCTCGCACATGCGGCGCGCAATGCCACGGCCGCTGGCCTTCGGGGATGTCATGTAGCCGCAATTACAGACATGCGATCCGCCGCCGCCCTGATTTTGCCGGATGTAATAGGTGCCAACAACATTACCGTCTTCTTCGGCGACCAGCGTCACCTTGTCCGGGGCCATCCAGTATTTGATGATGTCATCGTCGCTCAGATCACTGTCGATGGCATAGGTTTCCCCGGACCGTAATGTCGGGGCGACGATATCAAGAATGGCGGGGATGTCCTGATCGGTTGCGATGCGGATATTCATCTGATGGCTCGTTCGGTGGCGTGGTGGGCGGGTAAATCCGGAACCGCGGGGTTCTGTCCTTAACTATCGCCGCCCGAAAGCGTTTGTTCAAGAAATTCCGGTTCGACCTCGAACGGAAGATTTGCGCGTCCGGCCAATGCCTTGGCCAGTTCATTGCGATATCGTTCGCGCGGAATTTCCAGAACGCCAAACTGTTTGAGATGATCATTCACAAACTGCGTATCCAGAAGGCTGAAGCCCCCTTGGCGCATCAGGGCAACCAGATGAACCAGCGCGACCTTTGATGCATTGGTGGCACGCGAAAACATGCTTTCGCCAAAGAATGCCTTGCCAAGGCTGACGCCATAAAGCCCGCCGACCAGTTCGCCATCTTTCCATGCCTCGATCGAATGGGCACAGCCCATCTTGTGAAGCGCGCAATAGGCTTCAAGGATATTGTCATTGATCCAGGTATCGTCGCGGGTATCGGTCTGTTCGGCGCATGCCCGGATAACGTCGGGAAAGGCACGGTCGACATGGATTTTATAGATGCCTTTGCGCACGGCCTTTTTCAGGCTGCGCGGGACGTGGAAGCCCTCAAGCGGCAATACACCCCGCCATTCCGGGTTGATCCAGTAAAGGGTTGGATCATCATGACTTTCAGCCATGGGAAACAGACCGACGGAATAGGCGCGGATCAACAGATCAGGGGTCAGCTGGTTCGACATGATCGCAGTGATAATTGTTTTTGTCCTGTCTATCTGACGTCAAAATACATATGAGAACGCCGTCATGTCAGACAAGGTGTGATATCAAACATCACGGGATCCATGGTCAAGTCTAGCGGCGCAAGATTAATTATTTAATGCCGGGCAACCTGAAATCACGCCATAAAAAAAACGGGAACCCGAAGGTTCCCGTTTGATGCTTGTATCCGGATCGATCACAGAGTTTTCTTCATGCCCATGAACTTTTCCAGCCAGTGGATGTCATAATCCCCTTTCTGGATGTCCGGGTTCGCCAGAAGCGTCTGGTGCAGCGGAATGGTGGTTTTGATACCGCCAATCGCATATTCGGCCAGCGCACGGCGCAGGCGCATCATGCATTCTTCACGATCACGGCCATGTACGATCAGCTTGGCAATCATGCTGTCGTAATAGGGCGGGATCGAATAGCCGGTATAGATACCGCTATCGACGCGCACGCCAAGGCCACCCGGTGCATGATATTCCTTGATCTTGCCCGGCGACGGGACAAAGGTCTTGGGATCTTCTGCGTTGATACGGCATTCAATGGCATGACCATGAATTTCAAGGTCTTCCTGCTTGAATGACAGTTCAAGACCTGCTGCAACGCGGATCTGTTCACGCACAAGGTCAACACCGGAAATCATTTCCGTGACCGGGTGTTCCACCTGAAGACGGGTGTTCATTTCGATGAAATAGAACTCGCCATTTTCATACAGGAACTCGATCGTGCCGGCATTGCGATAGCCCATGCCGATCATGGCATTGGCAACGGTCGAACCGATGCGTTCGCGTTCTTCCGGTGTCAGGGTCGGAGACGGTGCTTCTTCAAGAACTTTCTGGTGACGACGCTGCAAGGAGCAATCACGTTCAAACAGGTGAACGGCATTGCCATGGCTGTCACCGATGACCTGCAATTCGATGTGGCGCGGCTTGCCCAAATATTTTTCCATATAGACCGCAGCATTGCCGAAGTTCTGCAATGCTTCCTTACGGGTCATGGAAAATGCTTCGGCAAGGTCTTCTTCGCGTTCAACGACTTTCATGCCGCGACCGCCGCCGCCACCCGATGCCTTGATCAGGACCGGATAACCGATTTCCTTGGCGCATTTGCGGGCTTCGTCAACGGTGGCGATTTCGCCATCGGAACCCGGAACGCACGGAATGCCAAGTTTTTCGGCCGTTTGCTTTGCGGTGATCTTATCGCCCATCATGCGGATATGTTCCGCGGTCGGGCCGATAAAGACAAAGCCGTGTTCTTCGACCATGGCTGCGAAATCGGCATTTTCCGACAGGAAGCCATACCCCGGATGGATGGCTTCGGCGCCGGTGATTTCAGCTGCCGACAGGATGGCCGGAATATTCAGATAGCTGTCTTTGGATGCTGCCGGGCCGATGCAGACCGATTCGTCGGCCAGACGCACATGCATGGCGTCCGCATCGGCGGTGGAATGCACCGCGACAGTTTTGATGCCCATTTCACGGCAGGCGCGCTGAATACGAAGCGCGATTTCGCCGCGGTTGGCAATCAGGATTTTGTCGAACATGCGGTTCTTACCCCGGCTTATTCAATAATGATCAGCGGTTCGTCATATTCGACCGGATGACCGTCGGTCGCAAGAATCTGGGTCACTTTGCCCGATTTCGGCGCACGGATCGGGTTGAAGGTCTTCATTGCTTCGATCAGCATCAGGGTCTGACCTTCGGCAACGGTCGACCCGACCGAGATGAACGGAGCCGCACCCGGTTCCGGTGCAAAGTAAACAACACCGACCATCGGTGATTTCACTGCGCCCGGATGGGATGCCGCATCAGACGGCGCCGCAGCAGCGGCAGCAACCGGTGCCGGAGCCGCCGCAACCGGTGCAGCAGGGGCTGCTGCAACCATGGTGCCCTGGCGGGCAACACGAATGCGGTTGTCACCAGCGGCAACTTCAATTTCGGTCAGATTGGTGTCGTCCAGCAGCTCTGCGAGCTGGCGAATGGCGTCATTGTCGATGTTGAACTTGCTCATTTCGATATCTTTTATGATGGTGTGTGGATCAATCCGCGCATGGCATCCAGGGCGTGGTTATAACTCTGGTCGCCAAAGCCATAGATCATACCGTTTGCAGCGTTTGAGACGTTTGACAAAAGTCTTATGGCGTCCCGCTTTTGAATATTGGACAGATGGACCTCGATCATCGGCAAATCTGATGCCCCAATCGCATCGAGGATCGCAACCGATGTGTGCGTATATGCCCCAGCATCGCAAAGAATGCCAGAATCTTCTTGTCGGGTTTCCTGAAACCAGTCAACCAGTTCACCTTTGTTGTTGTCTTCATGGCAGATGGCCCGAAGGCAAACAGCCGTGTCATTGACTTCACATCGATCCTTGATCACGTGCAATGTCATCTTACCCCAGACATCCATTCAGGCGTTTCAAGGGCCGTTTTCCGACCATACGCCCAACTTTTGGTGCTGCGTTTATAACACGACCAAAGTCTGACGCAACGTTGCAATAAGCATCGGCAATGCAGCATTGCATCGCTGCTTTGCCATTATCGAACGCTGTTGCGATGACTTCCGGGGCTTCGGATGTCTGCATGGACAAAGCCGGGCTTTGTCCATAACTGGTCATAACCGGCTCTGCTCATCACAAGACAGCTTGCCTCGGGCAGGGCAGCTGCGCATACTGCGCGGCAATCATGAAGATTTTGATACCACAGGGATTGAACGAAAAAGATGCTTCTGACGATCAACGGTGAAGACCGGACTATCGAGAATGCCGCAAATGTAGAAGAACTGCTGGGCCAGCTGGGCATTGCCGCAACCAAGGTCGCGGTTGAGCGAAATCTCGAAATCGTGCCCAAGACAGCCTATGGGCAAACGGCACTTGCCGATGGTGACAAGCTTGAGATCGTCCATTTCATCGGTGGCGGTTCGGGTGAAGCCGATCTGGCGGCCGCAGATGATGACGGTTTTGTCGTTGCCGGTAAAAAATTCTCGTCGCGTTTGCTGGTCGGGACCGGCAAATACAAGGATTTCGAGGAAACCAAAATCGCGATCGAGGCATCCGGGGCCGAAATCGTCACTGTTGCTGTGCGTCGCGTCAATCTGACCGATCCCAACCAGCCGATGCTGGTCGATTATGTCGATCCGAAAAAATACACCTACCTGCCAAACACCGCGGGGTGCTTTACCGCCGATGATGCGGTGCGGACCCTGCGCCTTGCCCGCGAAGCCGGGGGCTGGAACCTGGTGAAACTTGAAGTATTGGGGGATCAGGCGACGCTTTATCCCAATATGCCCGAAACGCTCAAGGCGGCCGAAGCCCTGATCAAGGACGGCTTTGACGTCATGGTCTATTGCAGCGACGATCCCATTCAGGCCAAGATGCTCGAAGATATGGGATGCTGTGCCATCATGCCGCTGGGATCGCTGATCGGGTCGGGCATGGGGATCCTTAACCCCGTCAATATCGCCCTGATCAAGGAAAATGCCAATGTGCCGGTCCTGGTTGATGCTGGCGTCGGGACGGCATCGGATGCGGCCGTTGCCATGGAGCTTGGCTGTGACGGGGTTCTGATGAATACCGCAATTGCCGGGGCAAAGGACCCGATCCGCATGGCGCGCGCGATGAAGCATGCCATCATTGCCGGACGCGAATCCTTCCTGGCTGGTCGCATGCCCAAAAAGAAATATGCCGATCCGTCATCCCCGCTGGCCGGGATCATCTGATCAGCATGCCATTTGCGTAAAACAAAGGCCCGTTTCGATTTCGAAACGGGCCTTTGTCGTTTTGTTCGGACTGCGCAACGGTGTGACTGCAAATGTTGTCACAATGGCGCAGGGGCGAAAAATCAGGATGCTTCTTCAAGCCCGGTTTTCACCAGCGCATTGACGCGATCCATATCCGCGCCCGATACCATGGTGCCATTGATGATAAAGGCAGGCGTTCCGCTGATGCCGACGGTGCGCGCCATTGCCGCATATTGGGCGATCATGCCGCCGATTTCGGGCGACTGCATGTCTTCGCGCATTTTGGCAACATCGACACCGGCAGACGCGGCAAGCTCGTCAATGCGCGTGTCGTCAAGAAGGCCGCGGTTGGCCATGAAAGCTTCGTGGATTTCCATATATTTGCCCTGCTTGTCGGCGGCCAGTGCGGCGCGTGCGGCCGTGGCACTTTCTTCGCGCAGGATCGGGAATTCAACAAAGATGGTCCGGACTTTGCCGTCATGTTCCTTGGCGATATCCATCACGCCATCAAAGGCACGCTTGCAATAGCCGCAATGATAGTCAAAAAACTCGATCACAGTGACCGGGGCATCAACCGGGCCCAAAGACGGAACCGAGCTGTCAGCCACCAGGGCATCCCAGACCGGGGTGATGGCTTCTGCCTGCTGACGGGCCTTTTCGGTGGCCTGCCAGACCTGAACATTCTGGATGGCGCGCAACAGCACATCCGGGTTTTTCAACAGATAGTCTTCAATCAGGCTTTCGACGGCGGCTTTTTGTCCATCGCTCAGCGTTTCATCGGCCTGCGCAAGCGAAGCACCAAACAGCATGGTCGTGGCAATCGCGCTGCAGCCAAGGAAGCGTTTTACAATCTTGGAATTCATCGGGTGTCCTTCTGTGACTGTGGCCGCTTATGGCCTGACGGTTAAGAGTTGGTTCTGTGATACGGGATCAGGCCGCTAACGGGAAAGTAAAATATGCGTTAGATAGGTGATCCCACTCACAGAAGGTTTATGGTCGCGACCCGGAACAATCCCGATCCAGACAAGGCGAACCTCGTCGCTTCTGGCGTCTGGCCAGTACCGGCGATAAAGGGTCGAAAGATCAAAATATTCGCGCTGCCATTCACCATATTGAACCGATGGCTGTCCGACGGGAATGCGGACAAGCTGGTCAATTGCCGGTTTGCCCGATCCAAGATCGCTTTCCCGCCAGCTTCCCTGACGTTGTCGGCGAAATCCGAGTTCCAATTCAATGTCGCCAATCTGGGCCGTGCTGTTGAATTGCCAGTCAAATGACAGATATGGCGAGGCCAGAACGATAACATTGGTCCGGCGTCCGAATTCAAATGATCCAAGCCCCGGACGGGCAGCCAGCGCAATGCGGCCATCCTTGTCAGACCATTGTAATGGCAGATCCGACGCTGACGCCGATGCAGATATTCGGCTCAAATCCGGGCTTGCGTAGGGTTTCTGATCAACGGTCCAGTAGCGCGGCGGATGATCAAGCGAAAAGGGCGCGTATAGAAGTTTCAGATCACCACCAACATCAACCCCGGCCCCCGGAAGGGCACAGGCCGTGATCTGGCTTGTTGCCATCACCAGTACCCAAACGCCCAAAAAGCGTTTGAGAACCGGAAATGTTTTGAAGATTGCGGACATTGGCGCGAAATGCGGCCAAGGCCCGATCACTTCGGTGCGTCCTTACCGGGTTTTCCGTCCGGATTGGTGGCCTGCAAGATATCCTGTGCACGCAACCAGGCGGCCGATCCCTTGTCGAGTTTACGGTCGGCCTGAACGGCGTGGTAGCTTGCTGCCTGACGGTCGCCGGTCAGAAGGCTGTATTCAGCCTGCGACAGCGATGCTTCACCTTCATTGCCCAGACGGTTTTCGACAATGGCGCGGAAACGCCATGCTGATGCATTGCCGCGTTCACGTGACAACACGCCCATCAGGTTGGTTTTGGCAGCTTCGAGATAGCTGTTATCGCCGGTTTCAATCATCGCATGCGCCAGCAACAGACGGATCAAAGGCGCACCGTTTGACAGTTCTGTTGATTTTTCAAGCGGGGCAATGGCTTCCTGCGCCTTGCCAAATTCCAGCAGAACCTGACCTTTAAGTTCTTCGAAATACGGGTTGTTCGGTTCAACCGCGATCAGGTTTTCGATGATCTCAAGGGCAGGGGCCAGTTCGGAATTCTGGTAATAGGCAATGGCACGCGCATATTGCCCGGCGACGCTGGTGTCGCTTTCGGGATAGGTGCGCAACGTATTTTGCTTTTGATTGGTAAAGGCATAAAGTTTGGCGCGCATCCGTGCATGACGTTCATACAGATCGTCACTGACCTTGGCGTCTTTCAGCGTTGAATTCGCAACATAGTTTTCGAGAAACTCGACACGTTCCGTGGTCAGCGGGTGGCTTCGCATATAGGGGTCCTGGCTTGCCGTACTCAGCAATTCCTGACCTTCAAGCGTTTCCATGAATTCCATCATGCCGCGCGCGGAAATGCCCGCCGCCGTCAGATATTTGACACCGGCCTGATCAGCACTGCTTTCCTGGGTTCGCGAATATGCCAAAAAGTTTCGGGTGGCGATATTCTGCCCACCCAGAATCGCTGCGGTACCGACATCAGACCGGCCTGCGGCCACACCGGCAGCAACGCCCGCAATGGTCGAAAGGATTGAAATTGCCGATGCGTTGCGCAACTGATCATGTACGCGCGAAAGGTGCCCGCCGGTTATGTGACCGGTTTCGTGGGCCATCACCCCGATAACCTGTTCGGGAGTCTCTGCTTTTAACAACAGCCCAGTATTGATAAAAAGCTTTTGGCCACCGGCAACAAATGCGTTCAAGCTGTTGTCAGAAACGATATAAATGGACACACCATTCGGATCGAGCCCCGCCGCTTTGAAGATTGGCGTAGCATAGAGACGAAGGGTTTCCTCGATCTCGGTATCGCGGATAAAAGAACGACCCTGCGCCAAAACCGTGCTAGGCAGGGCAACAAGGAAAATGGCAGTGAGAGTAATAATGCGTCTGAGCAAAATGTGCGTTCCATATTTTCGTTCGACTGATGTCGGTTCAATGCCGACGCGCAAGCCATCATGGCGGATCGCGTTCGCAATCGCAATGACTGCCGGTCTTGCTGCCTGCAGTAGTACTAATACAGAAAATCTTGGTCAAATAGGGGCAGTGACCGGATATTTCGGTGGTGTGGTCGCAGATGAGCCACGCGCCGTCCGGGTTGCACGGGATGTTCTGTCGGCTGGCGGGACGGCGGCGGATGCCTCTGTTGCGCTTTACGCGACCATGACCGTGACCAAACCGTCAGTCGCCGGGATCGGCGGTGGTGGGGTGTGCGTTGTGCATGAACGCGAAGCCAAAAAAGTCGAAGTTCTTGATTTCTGGCCCCGTCCGGGCACGCGCACCAGCGCAGGCCAGACCGCAACGACCATCCCGGCCGTGCCGCGCGGTCTTTATGCGCTTAGTGCGCGTTTCGGGCGTTTGCAATGGGCGTCGCTTTTGAGTGCGGCGGAACAATATGCCCGCCTTGGCGTGCCGGTTTCACGGTCGCTGGTCAATGACATCGAAGCCAATCGCGACCGCATCGAAGCAAGCCCGGCCTTGCGCGAAACCTTTATGCCGAATGGTAAATTGCTCGAAGTTGGTGATCGCATCCGGTCTGTGAACCTTGCGGCCCTGCTGACGTCGCTTCGGGTCAAGGGGCCGGGGGATTTCTATAACGGGGCGCTTGGTGCCGATATTGCCGCCGCGGTCCAGAATGCTGGTGGTACGCTGACGGCTGATGATTTGCGCAACTATCGCCCGGAATGGAAATCGGCGACCGAGGTCAAACACGGTAACGAAATCCTGTATCTGGCCTATCCGCCACGTGCGACGACGGCACCGGCGGTGATTTCAGGTGGCAGTGATGTGGCCGATATCCTTAATCGTTATCTTGCCGATATTGATGCCCGAAACATGGCCGGACAGCCGATGTCGGGTCGCAGCGGCTTTGTCGTTGTTGACCGCGCGGCCAATGCCGTGGCCTGCATGACCACCATGAACACGCCGTTTGGCGCCGGACTTGGTGCCGATGCGTTTGGCTTGAACCTTGCTGCCGGTGATGCGGCACAGGCGGCAACGCCGCTGATGGGGCCGGCTTTGATGGTGAACCCCTTTGTCTGGGAATATTATTACGGCATTGCCGGAACCGGGACGCCTGCCGGTGCAACCAAACAGATTGCCACCATGGCAGAAGACCTGATCGGTGCCGGTGCTGCATCGGGTGTTGCGCTGAATTCCAGTGGCACATCGTCGGTCAATGTCATTCGTTGTCTTGAAGGTGTGCCACCCCATCCCGAAAGCTGCCAGTTTGTTGCCGACCCTGCCGGCGGCGGCATGGCGGGCGTGCGATAACCACACCATTTCCACAGGGCAGGGTCATCCTGCCCTGTTGCTTTTGATCAATATCCAGGACCCCACATAATGGCTTTGAAACAATCACAGCGCGGGGCAATTTCGCCCTTTATTGTTATGGATGTGATGCGTGCCGCCAATGCGCGCGAAACCGAAGGAAAAGCTGTTTACCACCTTGAAGTCGGCCAGCCCGGGACACCCGCACCACGCAAGGTACGCGAAGCAGCCGCCAGGGCACTTGATGCCGATCTGATCGGTTACACCAATGCGATGGGCATTGACCCCCTGCGCGAAGCCATCGCCGGGCATTACAAAACCAAATTCGGCGTGTCGGTTGATCCATCGCGTGTATGCGTTGCCAGCGGATCGTCATCAATCTTTGTTCTGGCCTTCCTTGCGGCGTTTGATGCCGGGGATCGGGTGGCGATGGCTGCACCGGGCTATCCGGCCTATCACAACATCCTGAGCGCGCTTGGCATTGAAACAGTCAATCTGCCGGCAGGCCCCGAAACCCATTATCAGCCGACCGTGCAGATGCTGCGTGATCTCGACGAGCCGATTGATGGTCTGATTGTTGCCAGCCCGTCCAACCCGGCAGGCAGCATGATTGATGTTGAAACCTATCGCGAACTGGCGGCCTATTGCCGCGAAAACGGCATTCGCCTGATCAGTGACGAAATCTATCAGGGCATTTCATTTGGCGATGTCGCCGAATGTACCGCCCTTGAATTCGGGGATGAGGCGATCATCATCAACAGCTTCTCGAAATATTTTTCCATGACCGGCTGGCGTCTTGGCTGGGCGATTGTCCCGCCTGATCTGATGCGGGCAGTCGAATGCTTGCAGCAGAACCTGTTTATTTCAGCCCCGGCTCTGTCACAGATCGCGGCTGTCGCGGCCTTTGATTGCGAAGACGAACTTCAGGCCAATATCGCGGCCTATGCGCGCAACCGTGAAATCCTGCTTGATGGTCTGCCCAAGGCCGGTTTCACCAAATTCGCCCCGGCGGATGGTGCGTTCTATCTTTATGCCGATGTGCGCGAACTGACCAAAGACAGCGAAGCATTCTGTCGCCAGATGCTCGAAGAAACCGGCGTCGCCACCACACCGGGCACCGATTTCGACCGGATGCGTGGCAAGGGTTATGTCCGCTTCTCGTTCGCGCACAGCGAAGCAACCATGATTGGTGCGGTCAAGGCGTTGCAGAACTGGAAACGTTAACCGCGTAACGCCTGTAACGAAAAAGGGCTGCCCGACGGGCAGCCCTTTTTATTTGTCTGTAGCTAGGGTCTTAGCGACCAAGGCTCCACCAGCCGCGTTTTTTCGGCTTCGGCTTTTCGTCCTTGGCCGGTTCAGCGGCCGGGGCAGCTTCCGGGGCCGGGGTGGGCGCAGGAGCCGGTGCCTCGGCTTTGGCCGGTTCGACCGGCTTCGGAGCTGTCGGCTTTTCAGCTGGGGCTTCAACCTTTGGTGCCTCGGCTTTCGGGGCCGGTGCCGTTACTTCTGCCGGTGCGCTGGCCGGGGCCGCTGCGGCGTCCGGTTTGCTCTCGGCAACCGCTTCGGGTGCCGGGCCGGTCTGGATCGGGATGTTTTTGACATCGCCGCGCTCGTTGCTACCTTCGCCACGTTCCGGACGGCTGTTGCGATCACGGCGATTACGACGGTTGTCGTTACGATCGCGACGCGGACGGGCCGGGGCCGGGGCGGTGGTGTTGCGGGTACGACCGGCGCGGACACCTTCCTGATCAAAGCTGTCAGCATCCTGACCTTCGCTTTCGGCGTCGATCACGGTGTTTTCTTCGGAACCGTCCGGTGCTTCGTGATCACGGTTGCGGCGTGCTGCCGTCAGGGCCGGATCATCATTGGGCGACCGGGTACGGTTACCGTCAAAGTCCTGACGACGCGACCGGCGACGACCCCCTCGCTTGCCGCGACGACGGCGTTTGCGGTTGCTGTCTTCGTCATCATCATCAGATCCGTTGCGATCCGAACCATCAGCATCTTCGGCGTCGCTATCTGTGGCGTCCTGCTGGTTTTCGGTACGATCATCACGATCATCGTTACGACCACGACGGCGGCGGCGACGGCGGCGGCGTTTGCCACCCTGATCGTCATCATCACCGCGGACGGTTTCTTCTTCTTCGTCGTCGGCTTCAACCGGGCTTTCAATCGCCGTCAGGGAAACACTGTCGGTATTGAGAACCGGTGCAGCTTCTTCCTGCTCGTCACCTTTTTTCGCACGGGTGCGTTCAATGCGGTGATCGGGCGAAATCAGGCTGTCATCGCCAAAGATCATGACGGTAAAGCCGTAACGCTGTTCGATTTCGGCCAGCGAATCACGTTTGCGGTTCAGGATATAAAGCGCAACTTCGCTTGCGACATGAACGGTAAGCGCCCCGGACCGGCGACGCATGCCTTCTTCCTCGATCACGCGCAGCAGATGCAGGGCTGCACTTTCGATCGAACGGACAAGGCCGACACCACGACAGTGCGAGCAAACCTCGAACGCGCTTTCAACAAGCGACGGACGCAGGCGCTGACGCGACATTTCAAGCAGACCAAACGGGCTGATGCGGCCAATCTGAAGACGCGCACGGTCATTGCGCATGGCTTCTTTCAGCTTGCGCTCGACCGATGCCTGGTTGCGGTGGTCTTCCATGTCGATAAAGTCGACAACAATCAGACCGGCAAGGTCACGCAGGCGCAACTGGCGTGCCAGTTCTTCGGCCGCTTCAAGGTTGGTCTTGTAAGCGGTTTCTTCGATATTGCGTTCGCGGGTCGAACGGCCGGAGTTCACGTCAATCGCGACCAGTGCCTCGGTCGGGTTGATGACGATATAGCCACCGGATTTAAGCTGTACGACCGGATTGAGCATCGCATCAAGCTGGCTTTCCACCTGGAAACGGTGGAACAGCGGCACGCCCTGATCCTTATAGGGCTGCACACGCTTGGCATGCGACGGCATCAGCATCTTCATGAAGTCTTTGGCAACCCGGTAACCGTCGTCGCCTTCGACCAGAACTTCATCCACATCACGCGCATAAAGGTCGCGGATCGAACGTTTGATCAGATCGGCTTCTTCGTAGATCAGGCAAGGCGCCTGGCTCTGAAGGGTGGTTTCGCGAATACGATCCCACAGACGCATCAGATAATCGAAGTCGCGCTTGATCTCGGCCTTGGTCCGTTCGGCACCGGCGGTGCGAACGATCACGGCCATGCCGTCCGGAATCTCCAGCTCGGCCAGAATGGATTTCAGACGCTTGCGGTCCTTGGCATTGGTGATCTTGCGCGAAATGCCGCCTCCACGCGGGGTGTTGGGCATCAGAACGCAATAACGGCCAGCCAGCGACAGGAAGGTCGACAGGGCAGCGCCCTTGTTGCCGCGCTCTTCCTTGACGACCTGAACCAGAATGATCTGGCGGCGTTTGATGACTTCCTGAATTTTGTAGCGTTTCTGAAGCTGACGGCTATGCGACTCAACGAATTCGTCGGTGTCGTCGCCGCCAAGATCTTCGATCTCTTCTTCTTCGGTGCCGGCATCGGCAGACGGTGCGTCTTCTTCGCTGTCGTCACCGTCGGCGTCGACATCAACGCTCAGTTCTGCGACGTCCGCCGACATGGCAGCATTGCCGCCCGACGGGTAATTGTCGTCATCAGAACCGCCATCGGTGTCTGCATTGGCATCACCCGATGCTGCTTCGTCAGAAGACGCATCGCTTGCCGCTGCGTCGGCATCGTCGGATTTTTTGCGACGGTTGCGCGTGCGACGGCGGCGCGGCTTGGTTTCTTCTTCATCAGAAGAACCCGCACCATCAGATGCGCCATCCGTCGGATTGGCTGCATCGGCATCAACCACGGTTTCCCCATCAGTCGCATCTGATTCTGATGCGTCCTCGGTTTCGTCCTTGTCCTTTGCGCGCGGTTTGCGGCGCGAACGCGAACGGGTCGATTTCTTTTCTTTTTTCGGGCTGTCGTCGGTTTCGCCAATATTGTCTTCGACAATTTCGGCGTCCTTGACCTGTGCGCCACCCTGGCTCAGGGCTTCGCGGTCGGCAACCGGGATCTGGTAATAGTCGGAATGGATTTCACTGAAGGCAAGAAAACCGTGGCGGTTTCCGCCATAGTCAACAAAGGCCGCCTGCAACGACGGTTCTACTCGCGTCACTTTGGCGAGATAGATGTTACCCTTGATCTGTTTTTTGGTCGATGTCTCGACGTCGTATTCTTCTAGGCGATTTCCATTAATAACAACGACGCGGCTTTCTTCCGCGTGCGTTGCATCGATAAGCATGCGTTTAACCATTCGGAACCTGTTCCTGGAGGTCCCGCCAGTTCAATGCTACGCGCATTGCTGCGCTGATATGCAAACAAACCGGCGTGACCGGAGGCGCCGTCCAATAGGGTCGCGATATGTCCTGTATGTCTCTGGTTCATCGCGTGTCGGCTGCTCTTCCGGTTCGGACCTGGTTTTGATGTTGAAACAAAAATAGGTTGCGTATTTTCGAGCGCGCCAAGGCAGCCTTTTTCAGGAGGGCTCTATCGGGAGCGGGAATTGCCGCGTCACCGAGACACCGACCGTAAGAACTGGTCTAGTCGCGTCCTCAGCCTGGTGGCGTTTAAGTTTCATACCACAAAGCATAGGAATCTCGGGTGCAACATATCCGGTTTATTCGCCTGCGACAAACAGTTTTGTTGCATCATATGACGACTTTCTGACAGTGATCCGTCAAAAGGCGAAGAATTCCGCGCAGTTTCGCCTTTGGCGATTAAATGCGGGCAAATCCATGAAAATGCGATGTTTTTGCCCGGTTGGCGATTTAACGGGATGGGCCAATGGCCGCAAAACGCGTCTTTGGAACTTCTTGCTTTGGTCAATTGCCCGTTAACCAACGCATTGCTATAAGCGACTATCTCACCTTTGGCAGGGTAACCAGGCACAAGCACGACAGATGAATTCACCGCATGCAAACACATATTCCCATGTGCGATCTGCTTCGTTGTCTTCGGGTTTTCAAAAACTCGCAAGACTTGCGATCGCATTGTTTTTGCTGCTGTTTTCAGTCCAGCTTGTAACATCGACTGCCAATGCACAGGCGGCAAAGGTTCTGGGGGCGCGTCTGGGCGTCTATCCTGATTATACCCGCTTTGTCATCGATCTTGATCGCGATGTCGAATTTACCTATTTCCTGCTGCCTGATCCCTATCGCATCATCATTGATATGCCCGAAATCGATTGGAGCGCCCCGCCCGGCAAGGTGACATCGGGCGGCGGGCTTATTTCGGGATTGCGCTATGGCCTGTTCAAACCCGGTACGTTCCGTGTCGTTCTTGATGTTGCCGAACCGTCACTGGTATCCAAAATTTTCGCATTGCCGTCATCAGGCGGCAAACCCAACCGTTTGGTCGTCGATCTGAAACCGGCAAAACGCGACGCCTTCCTGACGGCGTCACGCGAAAGCATGGAAGCCTATTCCGCACGCAGCCGCAATGACACCAGCGCCACAGAACAAAGTGTGGATGTGGCGGTCAAATCCGGTCGTGGCGGCGATGAAAAGCCGCTTATTGCGATTGATGCCGGTCATGGCGGTGTTGATCCGGGCGCCATCGGGGTTGGCAATGTCTATGAAAAGGACCTGACGCTGGCCGCGGCCCGGCAGCTTGCCGATACGCTGACGGCATCGGGGCGCTATCGCGTGCTGTTGACACGTGACAAGGATGTCTTCCTGAAACTGCGCCAGCGCGTTGAAATTGCCCGTAAAAACGGTGCCGATCTGTTCATATCACTGCATGCGGATTCAATTGCCAATCCCAAACATCGCGGTGGATCGGTTTATACCCTGTCTGAAAACGCATCGGACAAAGAAGCCGCCGCCCTGGCGTCAAAGGAAAACAAGGCCGACGTGATTGCCGGTATTGATCTTTCCGATGAAAATTCGCTGGTGCAAAGCATCCTGATCGATCTGGCCCAGCGCGAAACCATGAACCTGTCGGCAACGCTTGCCGCCAACATGGTCAGTCAACTGTCCAAAAGCATCGAACTGCAACGCAGAACTCATCGCTTTGCCGGATTTGCCGTTTTGAAGGCGCCTGATATTCCGTCGGCCCTGTTTGAAATGGGCTATCTGTCCAATGCGACCGATGCCAAACTGCTGCAAAGCCCGGCCCATCGCAAAAAGATTGCCGAGGCCGTCTTGCGGGCAATTGATATCTATTTCGAAAAGCACAAATTCTAGCAGCGGTGTTCACGGGAACTGCATTCCCTGAACGCTTCCGGTCTGCTCCGTTTGCCGGCATCGACATTTTTTTAAGCGGGCAGATGGTCAGTCATATGCAGGTTTTGCTAAACTAAAAGTTCCCTTAAGTGAGAGCTGTCACAACCTCGTCACTTTTTTGCCGCTATAATAGTGGTTAGTGCGGGGATCGCCCTGCGGGAAACGGTTATCCGTTGGGACATTGCATTTCTGATGATTGTGCATGAATATGCGCAACCTCAGGCCAACAAAACGAAAAAAGACCTGCTTATATGCGCATTTTACTTAGTATTTTCGGCTTTCTGTTTCTGATGGGGATCGCAGGCGGCGCCGGCGTTCTGGCGATTTTCTGGCATTTTGGTCAGGACCTGCCCGATTACACCCAGCTTGAAGATTACGAGCCGGAGGTCATGACACGTGTTCATGCATCTGACGGTGCGCTGATTGCAGAATATGCACGCGAAAAACGTGTCTTTGTGCCGATCACCGCCATCCCGCACAAGGTGATTGATGCCTTTGTTGCGGCTGAGGACAAAAACTTCTTCTCCCATCCCGGGATTGATTTCGCGTCTGTTTTGCGTGCGGCGGTTACCAACGTTGTCAATATCGGTACCGGTCGCCGTCCGGTTGGCGCATCGACCATCACCCAGCAGGTCGCCAAGAACTTTCTTCTGACCAACGAAGTGTCCTATGAACGCAAGATCAAGGAAGCAATCCTGTCTTTCCGTATCGAACGGGCATTTTCCAAGGAGCATATCCTTGAGCTGTATCTGAACGAGATTTATCTGGGCAGCGGGGCGTATGGTGTTGCGGCGGCGTCGTTGCGCTATTTCGACAAGTCGCTTGATGAGCTTAATATCGAAGAAGCAGCCTATCTTGCCGCCTTGCCAAAGGCGCCTTCGAATTACCATCCGGTCCGCAACCATGACGAGGCAAAGGCACGTCGCAACTGGGTCATCGGCCGGATGCTTGAAGAAAAATACATCACCGAGGCCGAAGCACAGGCCGCATGGTCTGCGCCGCTTGAAGGCAAATCCCGTGAATCGGTGGATACCTATCAGGCTGATTTCTTTGCCGAGGAAGTCCGTCGCCAGCTTGTTGATCGTTACGGCGAAGGTATGCTCTATGACGGTGGTCTTTCGGTGCGATCGACCGTTGATCCGCGCTTGCAAAGTGTTGCCGACAAGGCCCTGTTTGACGGGCTTGTTGCCTATGACCGTCGTCATGGCTGGCGCGGGCCGATCACCCAGATCGATCTGAATGACAATTGGCAGCAGAAACTGCGCGAAGTCGAAACCCCGGGCGATATTCCCTGGGATATTGCGGTTGTGCTTGGCACTGATGCCAATGAGGCGACCCTTGGCCTTAAATCGGGCGAGCAGGGCCGCATTCCGTTGCGCTTCCTGACATGGGCACGGCCTTGGCAAAAAGGTCAAACCTTGGGGCCTGTGGTCAATCGTCCGTCTGATGTTCTCAAACCCGGTGATGTGGTTTACGTCAAACATTTCGCCGAACTTGATGGCGAAAAACTGCCGCCAAATACCTATGGCCTGCGCCAGATCCCCAATGCCAACGGGGGCCTGGTGGCGATGGACCCGCATACCGGTCGCGTTCTTGCGATGTCGGGCGGCTTTTCGCACGATCTGTCGAAATTCAACCGCGCAACCCAGGCCCGTCGTCAGCCGGGCTCGGCCTTCAAGCCGTTTGTCTATCTTGCGGCCCTTGATCAGGGCTTTACCCCTTCGACCCTGGTGCTTGATGCGCCTTTCGTGATCGATCAGGGGCCGGGACTTGGCAAATGGAAACCGGGCAACTATAGCGGCAATTTCTATGGTCCTTCGACCATGCGTCTGGGGATTGAAAAGTCGCGTAACCTGATGACGGTGCGTCTTGCCCAGACCATCGGGATGCCGATTGTTGCCGATTATGCCGAACGGTTCGGTATTGTCGATGATCTGCCCGAAGTTCTGTCCATGTCGCTTGGTGCGGCGGAAACGACTGTCATGCGCCTGACCGCGGCCTATGCCGAACTGGTCAATGGCGGCAAGAAAATCACACCGACCCTGATTGACCGTATTCAGGACCGTCGGGGCAATGTGATCTATCGTCGGGACGAACGTGATTGCGCCCAGTGCCAGGACGTTGCCTTCCGCAATCAGATGCCGCCTGATCTTCCCGATACCCGTGAACAGCTGACCGACCCGGCAAGCGCGTTCCAGATGGTCCATATCATGGAAGGCGTGGTGTCGCGCGGCACGGGCCGCACGATTGCCGAACTCGGTTATCCGCTGGCTGGTAAGACCGGCACGACCAACGATTCACGTGATGCGTGGTTCGTCGGGTTCTCGCCTGACCTTGCGGTCGGTGTTTATGTCGGCTTTGATGACAACCGTTCCCTTGGTGACAAGGAACAAGGTGCCAGTGCCGCAGCCCCGATCTGGAAGGAATTCATGCGCGGTGCCCTTGAAGGCACCAAAGCCATTCCGTTCCGCACCCCGCCGGGCATTCGCATGGTCCGCGTCGAAGCGCGTACCGGCATTCCGGCCCGTCCGGGTGATCAGGATGTGATTTGGGAAGCTTTCAAACCCGGAACCATTCCGGCATCGAATGACAATGTCATTGATGGCGGCTACAGCGGTGTCGGCGGTTCTGACAGTGGCAATGGCGCGGTTTCAGGACCCGGCGGCATTTACTGACGGATTTGCTGACCGGCTGATCTGGCCTGAATGAAGACATCCAAAACCCGGCAGGGAAATCTTGCCGGGTTTTTGCATGGTTGCAGGGGTTTCAACCGCGGCAAAAACTGCTATAAGCTGCGCCGAGTTTGCCGCAGCCGGTTTGTCCAAACCGGTCTGGGGCCCAACAAATTTCTGATGAATAACGGAGACATCAATGCGCGCCGAAGCACAGGCATTGGTCGATGAAATCAAGCAGTCAATGGCACTGCTGAGGAGGCATCTTTGACTGGGATAACGCTCTTAGACGCCTCGACGAACTGAACGCACTGGCCGAAGACCCGACCCTTTGGGACAACGCCGCCAATGCGCAGAAAGTCATGCGTGAACGTACCCAGCTTGATGATGCCATCAATGGCTATAAAAAGCTCGCCCAGGAGCTCGAAGACAATATCGAACTGATCGAGCTTGGCGAAGCAGAAGGCGATGCAGAAACGGTTGCCGAGGCCGAGGAAGGCCTGCGTGCCATTCGTGAAATCGCATCCCAGCGTGAACTCGAAAGCCTGCTTTCGGGTGAGGCTGACGCCAATGACGCCTATCTTGAAATCCATGCCGGTGCCGGTGGTACCGAGGCACAGGATTGGGCATCGATGATGGCGCGCATGTATTACCGTTGGGCAGAGTCCAAGGGCTACAAGCTTGAGATGCTCGAAGAAAGCGCGGGCGAGGAAGCCGGCATCAAATCGGTGACGTACAAGATCACCGGTCACAATGCCTATGGCTGGCTCAAGAACGAAGTGGGTGTGCATCGTCTGGTGCGTATTTCGCCCTATGACAGTTCGGCACGCCGCCACACCAGCTTCTCGTCGGTCTGGGTCTATCCGGTGATTGATGACGATATCAATATCGAAATCCTCGATAAGGATCTTCGTGTTGATACCTATCGCGCATCGGGTGCCGGTGGTCAGCACGTTAACCGTACCGATTCTGCGGTTCGTATTACCCATATTCCGACCGGTATTGTCGCACAGTGCCAGAACGACCGTTCACAGCACAAAAACCGCGACACCGCGATGAAGATGCTCAAAGCCCGTCTTTATGAGGCAGAGCTGCAAAAACGCGAAGCCGAAGCACAGGCCGTCGAAGACAGCAAAACCGATATCGGTTGGGGCCATCAGATCCGCTCCTATGTTCTACAGCCCTATCAGATGATCAAGGACCTGCGCACAGGCACCGAAACATCCGATACGCAGGGTGTCCTGAACGGCGATCTTGATGCCTTTATGGCAGCCGCCCTTGCCGCCAAGGTTACCGGCTCGGCTGGCGAGATCGAAGATATCGATTGATCGGTTACCCTTAACCGGTTGAAATTACAAAACACCCCGCCGATTTCCCGGCGGGGTGTTTTGATTCTGACCCCAAACCGTTGTAATCGGGCAGGGTACCAGGCGGCGGAAAAAGGCGGTTTGCCCCCAAAAATCCAATTTCTGTCACAGAATTGCCGAATAGCTTTGCCATGGTGTGGCCAAGCGAGACCTGCCGCCTATAAACAAAATTCCAGACATCGACTGGTCACTGGCAGGCTTGCTCAGAGCAAACATCTATTGTCAGGTGAAGTCCCAAATGGCCCAACAGTCCCTTGGTCCGGTCGCAGTCGGCGACCAGTTCAAACTTGCTACCCCCAACGGTCCGGTTTTCGAGGTTGTCAAAATTCGTGAAATGAAACCGGTGGATCATGCCCTGATCACCAAGGTACGTGACACGAAATCCCCGACATTGATCGCGGTCACAACCCTTTTGAATCGTGATTTTTATGTTCCTGTTCCCCCTGAACGTCGCCAGGCCCCCGATAATGACGGGATCTTGCGCGGCATCTGATTGTCATGTGGGGCGCATCACTGTTTTGCGCCCGGAGTGCTTAAAAACAGTTGGCATGGCGGTCCTGAGCCGGTGAAATGGTTGAAACAACACGCCAGTTCATCAGGGACCGCCAACATGTCAGACATCACCCCGGATCAGCACATTCTCGACAAGCTGTTTTCTGTTCTGGAAAACGATATTCTGCCCAAAACCCGGATGGGCGTTGCTGATGGCAACAAGCTTTTCGGGGCGGCGATCCTGCGCAAGGCCGATTTGGCACTGGTGATTGCCGAAACCAACAATGAAACAGAAAACCCGCTATGGCATGGCGAGGTTCATTGTCTTAAGCGGTTCTATGAAATCCCCGCAGATCAGCGCCCGGCGACTTCGGATCTGATTTTCCTGTCGACCCACGAACCCTGTTCAATGTGTTTGTCCGCCATCACCTGGGCGGGCTTTGACAATTTTTATTATTTCTTTTCTTACGAAGATTCCCGCGATGCCTTTGCCATTCCCCATGATCTGAAAATCATGCAGGAAGTCTTCACCCTGAAGGACGGCGAATACAACAAATCGAATGCCTTTTGGGAAAGCCATTCGATCATGGGTATGGTTGCCGATCTTCCTGAAAATCAGCGGGCGGATTATATCGCCCGGGCCAAGGCGCTTTCCCATGAATATGACCGCTTGTCCGCCCAGTATCAGAATGGCAAATCCGACAATGACATTCCGTTGAACTGACGGTATCGGGCGATTTGACGTCTGAGTCCGAATCTGGCGAGTTTTGATCGCCGGTTCTGATACACTGCGGGGCATGGAACAGCTCAATAACGATATATGCTATCAGGCACTCAAAACCCGTGATCGCCGGTTTGACGGACGGTTTTATACCGCGGTTCTGACCACCGGGATTTTTTGTCGCCCGATCTGTCCCGCGGTCACGCCAAAGCGTGCCAATGTGGAATTCTATCCCAGTGCCGAGGCCGCAATTGCCCACGGGTTTCGCCCGTGTCTGCGATGCCGGCCCGAAGCAGCCCCGGGAAGTCCGGCCAGTGCCGGTGTCCACGCGACGGTGGCCCGTGCCGTGCGCCTGATTGATCAGGGCGTGCTTGAAACCGGATCGATTGCCGATCTGGCCGACCGGCTTGGGGTCGGGGATCGGCATTTGCGTCGGATATTCAAGGAACATACCGGTGTAACGCCACAGGAACATGCCAAGGCCAGACGCCTTTTGCGGGCGCGCCAGCTGATTGTTGATAGCAACCTGACCATGATTGAAATTGCCGATATTGCCGGTTTTGGCAGTTTGCGGCGGTTCAATGATGCCATGAAGCAGGCCTATAGACAGGCCCCGACGGCCTTTCGCCGGGGGATCAAACTTAAATCATCGCAGGCCCGTTCCGGTAACAGGGGCGATGATGATCCGTTTGCGCCGCGCAATGACGATCTGATTTTGCGATTGCGCGCCCGTCAGCCGTTTGATGCCGAATATCTTCTGGCATTCTTCCGGGCCCGCGCCATTCCGGGGCTGGAAGCCGTCCGGGACCGCATCTATGCGCGCGGCTTTGCCATGGGCGATCAGGTCGGACTTATGATCTGTCATTTCAGTCCGGATCAAAGCGGGGTGGATGTGATCCTGCGGGGGCCGGCCCGCGAAGCAGTGCTTGAAATCGGCGCACGGGTCAGGCGCCTGTTCGATCTGGACGCTGATGTGCCATCAATCACCGCACAGTTTGCCGAAGACATGCTGCTTGCCCCCCTGATTGAAAAGCGCCCGGGGCTGCGCGTTCCGGGATGCTGGGACCGGTTTGAACTGGCCATGCGGGCCGTTCTTGGTCAACAGGTTTCGGTTGCCGCGGCGCGCACTTTGGCGGGCCGTCTTGTCGCACGGTTCGGTGCCGAATTGCCGGGCGATCTTGTTGCCGGAACCGGGGTGACGCATCTGTTTCCCGATGCGCCACAGCTTGTCGGTCAGGAACTGATTTCCATCGGACTTACCACCCGTCGTGCGCAAACACTGGCCGATGTCATTGAACTGTTTGCGGATCGCGCATCCGATCAGAAATCGGGCGAAACCCTGATTGCCGATTTGACGGGGATAAAGGGGATCGGCCCCTGGACGCTTAATTATTTCGGGCTGCGTGGGCTTGGCGATCCGGATGCCTTTCCGGCGGCTGATCTTGGCATTCTTAAGGCATCGGCGATGGGCGGCGGACCTGACAAGGCCAAGGCGCTTGATGCCCTGTCTGAAAGCTGGCGCCCCTGGCGGGCCTATGCCGCGCAATATCTGTGGTCGGCACTCGAAGGAGAAGGATGATGACAACGACAATCTATGTAACCCGCTATGCCAGTCCGATTGGCCAATTGTCCCTGGCGACCGTTGACGGCAAGCTTGTGCATCTCGATTTCGAAAACAATGATGATCGTCTGAAAACCATCCAGACCCGGCGGTTCAAAAAACTCGACTGGGTCGAAGATCGCACTGCCACCCCAAAATCGGTGATCGACTGGCTTGATGCCTATTTCAATGGTGATGTGGTGCGGCTTCCGGTTGATGCCATCAACATGATCGGTACGGATTTTCAGAAATCGGTCTGGGATGCCCTGATCACGATCCCAAGTGGCAAAAGCATATCCTATCGCGGGTTGGCCGATCAGCTTGGCAATGCCAAGGCCGTGCGTGCGGTGGCACGCGCCAATGCGCTGAACCCGGTGTCGATCATTGTGCCATGTCATCGCGTGATCGGATCAAACGGCACACTGACCGGCTATGCCGGGGGGCTTGATCGCAAGAAATGGCTGCTTGATCACGAGGCCGCCATGCTGGCGCGTGCCGCGTGACATTGAAAACAAAAGGCTGCCTGATGGCAGCCTTTTGCATCTCGGGATATGAAGATTGATCAAATCGACATCACGATACGGCCATCAATCTTGCCATCGCGCATGCGGTCAAAGATCGAATTGATGTTTTCCATCGGCTCGGTCGTAAAGTGCGAATGCACCTTGCCGTCGCCTGCAAATTCCAGCGCTTCCTGAAGGTCGGCACGGGTGCCGACGATCGAACCGCGAATGGTTTTGCGCGACAGAACCGTATCAAAGATATCAAGTTCGAACGTTCCCGGCGGAAGACCAACCAGCGACATGGTGCCACCACGACCCAGCATGCCGACACCCTGTTTGAAGGCGGCGCGTGAAACTGCGGTCACCAGAACACCGTTGGCGCCGCCCATCTGTTTCTGGACTTCCGATACCACATCGATCTCGGATGCATTCAGGGTCCAGTCCGCACCAAGATCACGGGCGAGTTTCAGTTTGTCATCGGCAATATCCACGGCAATGACTTTCATGCCCATGGCCTTGGCATATTGCACGGCCATGTGACCAAGCCCGCCAATCCCCGAAATCACAACCGTTTCACCGGGTTTGCATTCGGTTTCCTTCAACCCCTTATAAACGGTCACACCGGCGCACAGAACCGGGGCGGCATTGCCAAATTCAAGCGGTTTGGGCAGATGCCCGACATAGTCCGGATCAGCCAGAACATATTCCGCAAAGCCGCCATTGACCGAATAGCCGGTATTAAGCTGCTCGCCGCACAGGGTTTCCCACCCGGTAATGCAGTGATGGCAATGTCCGCAGGCCGAATGCAGCCACGGCACGCCAACACGATCGCCTTCCTTGACGGATGTAACCCCTTCGCCAACTTCGGCAACGATGCCGACACCTTCATGGCCGGGGATAAAGGGCGGATTAGGCTTGACCGGCCAGTCACCCTCGGCGGCATGAAGATCGGTGTGACAGACACCCGATGCTTCGATTTTCACAAGGATTTTTCCCGGCGTGACTTTCGGAACGGTCACTTCTTCGATGGAAAGCGGTTTGCCGAACGCGCGAACGACGGCGGCCTTCATAGTGCGTGGCATGGTCGTGCCTCCTGACGGAATGGAATATGTGCCGCACCGGTGCGGCTGTCTCATTCTCGGAAAAAGGCTAAACCTGATTGCTTATGCACGCTTTGCGCTGGGTCAAATTTTAAAAATCCCAGTTCGCGACATCGGGCCTAAAGACCATCTGCCTCGCCCGGCAGTTCCAGAACATAGTCCTGATAATAATCCGGCGGCATGCCCGCCTCGTAACGGGCTTCGTCATTGAATGGCGGTTTGAGAGGCCCGCGGAAATGCTTGCGCAGCATGTCATGCCAGGTGGTGTAATAGGGCAGGCCACGCTGATCGCAGACATATTCATAATATTTGCGCCCCGCAGCAACATGGGCGATTTCATCATGGGCGATGATTTTAAGGATACGGGCACTTTCCGTATCTCCATGTGCCAAAAGACGTTCAATGGTGGGCGGCGTGGCGTCAAGCCCGCGCGCCTCAAACACCATCGGCACCACGGCCAGACGTGGCAGAATGTCATAGGCTGTATCCATAGATGTTTGCCACAGGCCGTCATGGGCGGGCAAATCACCATAGGTCGCACCCATTTCGCCAAGGCGCTTGTTGATCATTTTGAAATGTCGGGCCTCGTCATCGGCGACCTGTACCCAGGCATCGTGGAAGTCCCGCGGCATGTCGGCTTCGGGAAAGCGCACGCAAAGATCCCAGGCCAGATCGATGGCATTAAGCTCGATATGGGCCAGGGCATGCAAAAGCCCGATGCGGCCCTGGACACTGCCTTTTTTGCGCTTGGGCATTTTGTTTGGTGCCAGAAGTTCCGGCTTGGCCGGGCGACCGGGACGATCAGGCAGGTCGGTTGCCCCGACCTCGGTAATCTCGCCATTGCGCCACATCGCGGCGAGTTCGGCCGTTACATCGGCTTTTTCGGTCGCATCTTCGGTCAAAAGCGCACGTTTGGCTGCTTCGGCGAGGGTAAGCTTGGTCATGACGGCCCGGTTTTCAGAATGATTTTCAGATCGGCTTTGTCTGCCATCTGCCGGGGATATGGTCAATGGCCAAACAAAAGGGCGGCCTGCAAATTCGCGTGCCGCCCCTGTGATACATTGCGACAGATACTGTGCTGCCTACGGATATGTCGTTATCAGGTGATGTTGAACCGTGCCAGTGCCTCGGCCAGATCTTCACCAAATGCATTGCCCTTGCGGATGATTGCCGTGCGGCATGGAAGATCCTGCAAGGACGGGTGGTTCGGTGCATCGGACGTCAGAACAGCCGTCGGGATGGCCCGGGTTTTTGGCATGGCCTGCAACGCATTGGCCAGATCAACACCGCTCAGCTCATCAATGGTTTTGGCAACAATGATGAAGTCGGGGCGGGTGCGAACGGCAAGTTCGATGGCCTCGAACGAGGTCTGTGTAACGGAACTGCGATAACCGCATGCGGCGAGTTCGCGTTCAAGAATGGTTGCCATGGAGCGCTGCGGGATCACCAGCAATGCTTCGACATTGGCCTTTTTAAGCCAGTTCGGATCAATGTCAGGGGCACGTTTGGACGGCAATTCACGGACAAATTCCGCGGTGTCGGTGCCGCCGGCGGTCATGTCACCTTCAAGCAGGCTTTGGATCTTGTCGACAAAGGCCTGGATATCTTCTATGGAACCTTCATTCAGTTCCTTGCAGGTGGTGACATAATCGGCCAGGCGATGACTGGTCAGATTGATCAGTGGTGCCGCAACCGATTTGCCCTTGTAACGCAAATTGAAAACTTCGCGCTGGATAGAGGTCAGGTGTGCGGGGTCGCTTTTGCCACGCGCATTTTGCAGATGGAGGTCTATCGCACTGATGATGTCATGTGCCTCATCGCGAAAATCCGCAAGCATCTGATCGTCGAGATCAACAACATTTTTGTTCATAGCAATACCTGCTTTGCCGGCGTGCCGGTTTGTTTTCTCTGAACAGGTGAAAAGCACCTTCACCCAAACTCCCATATGTAAATTGTTATCCTGACATGTAACCCAAGGCAACAAAATCAATGTGTTGGAATGGCCGTTTTGGCAGTTTGGCGGGTTAAATTTTAAAGTCGGCGAAGGCCAAAAAACAAAGCCCCGGCAATCAGTTGCCGGGGCTTGCGGGGTAACGGGACCAATTGGTCTGCTACGAGTGTCATTTTTTTGATCAAAGGGCGCGAACGGCTTCTAGAACCTCTGCCACGTGGCCTTTGACCTTTACCTTGCGCCAGGCATTGCGGATGACGCCGCTGCCATCAATGACAAAGGTGGACCGTTCAATGCCCATGAATTTTTTGCCATACATGCTTTTTTCTTTCCAGACGCCGAAATCTTCGCACACGGTGCCGTTTTCATCCGATGCCAGAATGAAGTTCAGGTCATGTTTGGCCTTGAACTTGTCATGGCGGCTGACACTGTCCTTGGAAATGCCGATGATCTGGGCATCGACGGCGCTGAAGTCCGGCTCGGCATCACGAAATTCACAGGATTCCGTGGTGCAGCCCGGTGTCATGTCCTTGGGATAGAAATAGATCACCACCGGTTTGCCTGCCAGATCGGACAGCTTGATGCTGTTGCCACCATCGGTTGGCAATTCGAAATCCGGGGCCTTGTCACCTACTTCAAGTGTCATGTTCCATCCTTTGTCTGTCTGTGTCGCTGTGCGATCCGTTCCGCACTGAAAATACAATCCTTTATAAGGATGGCAAGGCCAGCCGGATCATTTCGATCCGGCTATTGTGTGGTTTCGGGCGGGCTGATCTTTTCGGCCGGATCGGCGATGATCCGGTCATAGATCGTTTTGATCCGGGTTGCCGTGATTTCGATTTTGTCCTGAAGACTTGCGAAATCGTCACATTTCCCGGCCCGTGCCAGCATCTGTTGCAGGTCGGTGCTGGCCCGTGCGGGATCAAACGGCCCTTCGGTCGTCAGGCGCAGCATTGCCTGAAGTGCCAACCAGAATGATCCGGCATTGGCCAAAAATTCTGCCTCTTCATTTTCAAGAATGCCGGCCGTGCCAAGCCGTTTGAACACATCGCGTGTGGTTGGCGACAGAATGTCGGCATGGTCATGGGCGTGGCGCAGTTGCAGATATTGCGCGATGAATTCCAGATCAACCAGCCCGCCGCGCCGCATCTTGATCGCCCAGGGGTGATTGTCGCCTTTGCCGGCTTCCATGCGGTTGCGCATGTCATAGACCGCACGTACCAGCTGATCGGGGTCACGTTCCTTGCGCAGAACGGCCGTTGTGGTGGCAATCACCTTGTCACACAGCGATTGCGGCCCATAAACCGGGCGCAACCGCGTAAGTGCCATGTGCTCCCACGTCCAGGCTTCATTGTTCTGATAGGCTTCGAAACTTTTGAAATGGGTGGCAAGCGGGCCTTTTGACCCGCTGGGCCGCAGGCGAAGGTCGGTTTCAAACAGAACACCTTCGGCGGTGGGGGCGGAAAGGGCGTTGATGTAACGCTGGCTCAACCGGATGAAATAATGCCCGGGTGAAAGCGGTTTTTCCCCATCAGACTCTTCGGCTTCTTCGGGCACATCATAGATGAACACCATATCAAGGTCCGACCCCGGGGACAGTTCCTGACCACCATGTTTGCCAAGCGCAAATACCGCAAGCCCGCCATCGGCAAAGGTACCGTGCTTGGCGGCGAAATCATCAGCAATGCGCGGGAACAGGGCGCGAATGGCAACATCTGCCACATCGGCCAGTGCACGACCGGCCTCGTGCGGGGTCTGGCGGTTCTGGATGGTCTGAACGTCGATCTGGAATTTCTGGTCATTGGCCCAGCGTCGCGCCACATCCAGCCAGTCTTCGACCATGTCTTCACGTGACAGGCGCGCATCAAGTTCTGCCAGCATGCTGTCGGCATCGGGCAATTCTTCATGGAAGCCCGACATCAGGACGAAATCAAGAACCGACGCGTTGCGCCCGATATATTTGGCCATACGCGGGGCGGTTCCGGCGATCTGGGCCAGAAGTTCAAGCAGTTCCGGGTGCGCGGTAAACAGCGAGAACAGCTGAACCCCGGCCGGAAGACCTTTCAGGAACTCGTCAAAGGCCCGGAATGCCATATCCGGGTTGGTGGTTTTCGACAGTGCCCCCAAAAGTGTCGGCATCAGTTCGGTCAGAATTTCACGCGCCCGGCGTGACCGGGTGGCGCGATAACGCCCGTGATGCCAGCCACGCACCGTAACCGATACATTTTCGGCATTCTCAAACCCCATTTCACGCAGATTGGCAAGCGTGTCGGGATCGTCTTCGGTGCCGGTAAAGACCAGATTGCCGGTCGTGCTGTCGCCGGTCAGCGGCGTGTCGTCTTCAAACAGTTCGGCATAGTTGTTTTCAACATTGCGCAGATGAAGCAGCAGATGATCCTTGAACGCATCAAGCGTCGCATAGCCAAGGAAAGTCGCAAGGGCGCGCAGCCCGTCATCCGTATCAGGAAGGGTCTGGGTCTGCTGATCATTGATCATCTGAAGCCGGTGTTCGACCGTGCGCAGAAATTCATAGGCCGCCAGCATTTCATCGCGAACTTCCTCGGATACCTGTCCGAATTTGGTCAGGGCGCGCAATGTGTCACATGTCGCCTTGCCACGCAGCGCAACTTCGCGCCCGCCCCAGATCAATTGCTGTGTCTGTGCGAAAAATTCGATCTCGCGAATGCCGCCGCGGCCAAGCTTGATGTTATGGCCGGGAATGTTGATCTTGCTGCCGCCCTTATGGGCGTTGATCTGACGCTTGATCGAATGGATGTCCTGAATGGCAAGGAAATCGAGATGTTTGCGCCAGACGAACGGTCGCAGGATTTCCAGAAACTCGTTGCCGGCCGCCCGGTCGCCGCCAACAATGCGGGCCTTGATCATGGCCGCACGTTCCCAGTTCTGCCCCACCGTTTCATAATAGGTTTCAGCCGCAATCATTGACAGGATCGGCGGGGTCGATGCCGGATCGGGACGCAGGCGCAAATCGGTTCGAAACACATAGCCGTCCCCGGTGCGTTCTTCCATCACGCGCGTGATGTCACGCACCATGCGCACCAGATCCTGTTGCAGGCGATCCTCATCAAGGTAGGTGACAACATCCTGATCATACAGGAAGATCAGGTCGATATCGGATGAATAGTTCAGTTCACCCGCACCCAGTTTTCCCATACCGATCGCAAAGATCCCCGATCCTTCAAGCGGGTTTTGGGGATTGGGCAGGTCATATTTGCGCTGGCGCGCCATCGCACACAGGCAATGGGCCATGGTGAAATCAAGTGTGGTTTCCGCAGTTTCGCTGATCGCTGATGTGACTTTATCAAGCGGCCAGGCCTTGCAGATATCGGCCATCGCAATCACCAGTGCGGCCCGGCGTTTTGCCTTGCGCACCGTGGACATTGTTGTCGCCTGATCAAGATCACGGGCATCCGCACTTTGCCGCACCGGATCCAGTGCGGTGACAAAGGCATGATCAAGGCCGCTTTCGAATACTTCGCACACAATGTCGGGATCGCGCAGGCACAGATTGGTCAGATAGGGGCTGTTACCAAACAGGGCTGCCAAAACCGCCTTGCTTTGGGGATCGGACGCAATATCGCCAATTTTGGATGCCAGACTTTCAAATGCCGGGCGATCGCCAAGGGCGTTCCATCGTTCAAACGCATTGGCAACACGTTCGGCATCAAAGGGTTGGGGCAGGTCCTGTGAAATCCAGGAAAGAGACACTTTTTGCTTTCCTTGTATTGCGAAAAGGTAACGAACCGGGCTATGCACAAACTTGTGCCTGATTGCATGCTCTTGGCAAGGAGATTGCAACCCCGATCATACGGGTGACTGTCTCTATGTAGCTTTTCTGCGATCGGACAAAAAGGGATTAGATCAATACTGGCAGTTCCGGTGATATCTGTTTCGTCTTGCAGAACGGAAACACCGGCCAGAACGTGTGCAGTGGTGCTATTGCGACATATGATATCAGGAAAACAGGATAAATAAGGGTGCGCCTCGTTAAAAGCTTTGCTGGATGGCTGGCGCTGATTTTGTCGGCGGTCGTGCTGTTTGTTGGCGTATTTGCAGCAGTCACCATCTGGCGACTGTCTCAGGAACCTGTGTCCCTGCACCGCATTACCCCCTATATCGTTGATCATCTTAACAAGTCGATGGGTGAAAACCGGCTGTCGGTTGGCGATGTCGTTTTGCGCTGGCGCGGATGGGCCGAAAAATTTGATGTCGGCTTGCGCGATGTCGTGATCATTGGCGGGGATGATCGTGAACTGCTCCATATTCCCGAAGCAGACGTGGTGTTTTCCAGCAAGGCCCTGTTTGAAGGGGTTCTGGCACTTCGTGAATTGAACCTGATCGGGCCGCGCATTCGCCTGGAACGTCGTGCCAATGGTCAGATCGATATCGGCTATGTCGCCGAAAACCCCGATGGGACAGCACCACTTGCCGGACCGGACGAAGACACATCCGTCGAACCGCAAGACCCGGTTTATGACAGCGGGCGGGGGGCGTCGGTCACGATCGATTTGCCCGAAAGTGACGATGCGCAGCCGGTTCTTCCCGAAACCACCGAAATACAGTCCGCACCGCAAACATCCGATGATGAAACCGATGTGGCAACCGCGCCGATTGAAAGATCAGGCAGCGAAATCCTGCGCGATGTGGTCTCGATCCTGTCTGGCGAACGCACCGATTTTCCCGCTGCGGCCTATTTTGAAAGTTTCGGGATTGTAAATGCCGACCTGCAGGTGCGCGATGAACAGCTTGGCATCGTCTGGGCTGCGCCGCAGGCTGAAATTCTGTTGTCGCGCAAGCCGCTTGGCATCGGGGCCGAAGCCTCCTTGCAGGTCAGTGCTGGTGCCTTGTCGACCCGGGTCAATGTGACCGGTGATTACAGCACAAGCAGCGGTGAAATCGATCTCGAAGCCCGCATCGGCGAGGTGGAGCTTTCCGATCTGGTCAGCATCTCTGACATCTTTGAACCGATGCGCGATGCCTATGTTCCGGTTTCGGGGGTAATCCGTGCCAAATATGATGTCAGTGGAAAGCTGGTTTCTGCTGCGACCGATCTGGAAGTCGGAAGCGGGGTGATTTCACTGCCATCCGAAATCCGCGCGACCTATCGGGTCAATGACGGCAAGATCGTCACAAGCTATGTACCGGGCCGGTTCAGTGTTGATGACGTGACGCTTAATGTCGGGGATGCCACGGCATCGGTTACCGGTGTCGTGCTTGATCCGTTTGGCAAATGGCAACTTAGTCT
Organism: Thalassospira sp. GO-4; assembly: GCF_023588965.1. Lineage (NCBI taxonomy): Bacteria > Pseudomonadati > Pseudomonadota > Alphaproteobacteria > Rhodospirillales > Thalassospiraceae > Thalassospira > Thalassospira sp. GO-4. The sequence goes on along the minus strand of NZ_CP097807.1, from coordinate 1,314,818 downwards.
GGATGCCAAGGCAACCGATGTGGCCACAGATGATCTGGATCGGCTTTGGCCGGAATCGGTTGGCGAAGATGCCCGTATCTGGGTTGTAACCAACCTGTCGGACGGCATCGTTCATCAGGCCACCCTGCATACCGAACTTCATCAGGATGACGTCGGCGATGTGGTGCTTGATGCGCTGGGCGGACAGATGACGATGTCCGGTGTCACGGTGCATTATCTGGGGGATATGCCCGATGTGCATGATGCCGGTGGCCGTGCCGAATTCGATGAAACCAGTTTCAATATCTATGTTGATCGCGGACAGGCAGACGGCCTGACTGTAACGGATGCCAGCATCCTGTTCACCAAGCTTGACGAACCGGTCCCGCTTGCCGAAATCGAAGTGGTCGCCAATGGCAGTGCGCGCAAGGCGCTTGAACTGATCGAAGCTCAGCCGCTTGGCTTTGCCACCCGCCTTGGCATTGATCCGGCCCAGATTGCTGGTGAACAGGCGACCCGCGTGCGCCTGAATTTCCCGTTGCTGCGCGACGTGACATTCGACGATGTCGAGGTCGCGGCGGCATCGCGCATCCAAAAGGCCAGCATCACCAACGCGTTCCGCGAACTTGATGTCAATAACGGTAGTTTCGAACTTCAGGTCAACACCAAGGGGCTGGAACTGACCGGTACGGCATCGATCGGAAAGGGCAAAACCGCCATCAACTGGGTTGAAAGTTTTGATACCGCGGCCAAAATCCGCAGCCATTATAGCCTGTCTGGCGATCTCGATCTGGCGGTGATGCCCGATGTGGAACTTGATGTTGCTCCCTATCTTGCCGGGATGGGCAAGGGCAAGGTCGAAATCAGGGTTCTGGATGACCGGGTCGAGATCAAGGGGGATGTGGCGCTTAATGATGTTGCCATCACGCTTCCGATGGAACGGGTCAACTACACCAAACAGCCCGGTGCCGAAGCCAAGGCAAGCTTTGATGTGGCTGTTCGTTATGAAGGCGGCGGCACGCTTAAATCCTTTGCGGTGATGGGACCGGCACTGGTGGCGTCCGGCACCGGCAAATGGCGCGGTGAAAACCCGATTGCCGATCAATGGTCCTTTGAAATCGACAATACCCGTTTTCGTGAAAACACCGGTCTTTCGGGAACGATCAGGCTTGCCAATGATGACAGGATGCTGGTGGACCTGCGCGGGGCGCAGTTTGACTTGCGACCGTTTGTCGAGGATGAAACATCGCCTGAGCCCGCAGAAAGCAGCGACACCAAACCGTCGGAAAAACGCAATGTCATTGTCAATCTGACCGGTGGCGGCTTCCTGCTCAAGGGGGCGGAGCCGCTGCTCAATGATGGCAAGGTCACCTTCCGGCAGAATAATGAAAATCGCGAAATCGAAATCACCGCCCGTCAGCTGATCGCAACCCCCTGGATCCTGTCGGATGACGCCGAAGATACCGGCAAGCCAAAGGATGCCAAGGCACCAAACAGTGGCGGCATCGGACAACGCGCCAGCCGCGAAGGCGGAACGACCGAGATCTTCCTCGATATCGAACAGATGGTGATGGCCAATGGCGAACTGTTTGGCGATGTCAAAGGATCGATCCATGTTGTCGGACAGGAATGGGACCGGCTGGTTCTGAATGGTTCGCTGGCGGACCGGGCCACCATATTTGCACAAGTCAGCCGCGATGATTTTTCCACCCGCAAGGTCAGTCTGACGGCAGAAGATGCCGGTAAATTCCTGCGGGCGCTTGATATGTATGAAAACCTTCTGGGCGGGAACATGACGGTCGAAGGCACGGTCGATGAAAGCGACTTTGCCCAGCCCTTTACCGGATCGGTCAAGATCGGCGATTTCCGTGTCGTCAACGCACCGATTGCCGCACGTGTCCTGGGGGCAGCATCTCTTTCGGGGCTCAGCGACGTTTTGCAAGGAAACGGCATTTCCTTCACCGAGCTGAATGGCGATTTCACCTATGTGAATGATGTGCTGACCTTGTCAAAGGTCGCTGCCAACGGCACCGCGGTTGGTGTTACCGCGAACGGATCGATTGATCTGGCAAAATCCGAAATCCGTCTGGCCGGGTCGATTGTGCCGATCTATGCCATCAATTCGGCCCTTGGCGTGATCCCGATCCTTGGCGATCTTCTGGTGGGGGAAGAAGGCGGGGGCATCTTTGCGCCGACCTACACCATCGAAGGCGACCTTGGCGAACCTGATGTGACGGTCAATCCGCTTTCGACATTTGTGCCCGGCGTGCTTCGCAACCTGATCACCGGTGCCGAGCCGGGCTAAGGTCCAGGCGGGGTAAGGCCGGACCAATCAAGTTGATCGGTCCGGAAACGGGACGATGTTAGCGCTAACAAACGGAAAAAGCCCCGCGCAAATTGCACGGGGCTTTTTAAAATTTTGACCGGATATATGTGATCAGACCGGCTTGATCAGGACATGGCGTTTCTTGCCAGCAGACACCTTGATCACGCCATCGGCATTCACTGCATCTGCGGTGATGTTGGCATTTTCGTCACTGACTTTTTCGTCATTGATCTTTGCACCGCCGCCCTTGATCAGACGGCGTGCATCACCACCGGATTTGGCAAGATCGGCACGACGGAACAGATCGAAGGCCGGGATGCCGGCATCAAGATCGGCCTTGGCGACTTCCACGGTCGGAAGATCGTCGGCCAGAACGCCTTCTTCAAAGGTTTTGCGTGCGGTTTCAGCAGCGGCAAGGGCTGCTTCTTCGCCGCGGCAAAGTTTGACGGCCTCGAATGCCAGAACTTTCTTGGCTTCGTTGATTTCCGAGCCTTCAAGTTTTGCGTATTCGTCGATCTGTTCAAGCGACATCTCGGTGAACAGGCGCATGAACTTGATGACGTCGGCATCTTCGGTGTTCCGCCAGAACTGGTAATAGTCATAGGACGACAGGCGTTCTTCGTTCAGCCACACGGCACCCGCCGCGGTTTTGCCCATCTTTGCACCGGATGCGGTGGTCATCAGCGGGGTCGTCAGACCAAACAGCGATTTCTCGTCAACGCGACGACCCAGTTCAACACCATTGACGATATTGCCCCACTGATCCGATCCGCCCATCTGCAACATGCAGCCATAGTTGCGGTTCAGTTCGACAAAGTCATAGGCCTGAAGGATCATATAGTTGAATTCAAGGAAGCTCAGCGACTGTTCGCGTTCCAGACGCAGCTTGACCGAGTCAAAGCTCAGCATCCGGTTGACCGAGAAATGGCGACCGAAATCACGCAGGAATTCGATATAGTTCAGCTTGTCGAGCCAGTCGGCATTGTTGACCATGACCGCATCGGTCGGGCCATCGCCGAACGTCAGGAACTGCTGGAAGACCTTCTTGATGCCCGCCATGTTGGTGGCGATGACTTCGTCGGTCAGAACCGGGCGCGCATCATCACGGCCGGTCGGATCGCCAACACGCGTGGTGCCGGCCCCCATCAGAACGATCGGCTTGTGGCCGGTTTTCTGCAACCAGCGCAGCATCATGATCGATACAAGCGATCCGACATGAAGGCTGTCTGCGGTGCAGTCATAACCCACATAGCACACCACCGTATTTTCCGATGCATAGGCATCAAGGCCTTCAAGATCAGTACATTGGTGGATGTAACCGCGGTCATGCATGACGCGGAGAAAATCAGACTTCAGTTCAGTCATGGTTTTTTGCGCTATGTTGGTTGTGATAGAAAATTCGACCCGCCCAAAGTGCGGAGGCGATGATCTAGCACATTCATAGCAAAATGGGCAACGATGCAACCAACATCAGTTGCCCATCTCGGTTTTCAGATGTGTTTTTTCCACATTAGGCCGCTTCAGGCAGGTGCCCGGTTTTTACATAAATCAGGCATCCTTCGTCGGTGTAAGGCGCGTGGGAACTGAGATGCGGGCTGCGCAGCCAACTTCCCTGCGGATAGGCGCCATGTTCATCGGCAAACGTGCCTTCGATCACATAAATTTCCTCGCCGCCCCAATGACGATGAGCGGAAAACTGGGTGCCCGGTTGCCAGCGCACCAATGCGGCGTGTTCTGTGCCGTATTCATGAAGCGGCAAAACCGACAGCCCCTGCGCGATGCCGGGCAGGAAGGTCGCATTCTTGGTGTCGATCTTGATTTGCGCTTTGTCACCCGCATCAAACTGATGCAATTTCACAAGGATCGTACAGCCATCCTTGGTGAACGGCTTGTGGCGGGTGCCAATTGGATTTCGAAGGTAACTACCGACTTCATAATCACCGGTTTCGTCGGAAAATACGCCATCAAGGACAAGGATTTCCTCGCCACCATCATGACTATGGGCGTCAAAGTAGGAATTCGGGGCAAAACGAACGATGGTGGTGGCACGCGCCACTTCATCACCAATGCGATCAAGCATCATGCGCTCTACGCCATTGGCTGGCGATTTTTGCCATTTATAATCATCAGGCCGAATAACTACCCTTTTTGTGAAATCAGCATTCAACAACATAACGTCTCTCCCTTTTGCATCAGGGGCGGGGACAAAAACGGCAGCCCAAATTCGATCTTAAAGACCTGGGCTGCCAATGCGGATTAATTACGCCCGGCCATCACGCCGCCATCAACCGGCAGAACCGTTCCCGTAATCCATGATGCCTGACTGGAGGCCAAAAACAGAATGGCCTCGGCGATATCGACGGGTTGCCCGTTACGACCTAGCGGGTGGAAGCTGTTAAAGCCCGGCAGGACTTCCTTGACCTGCTCATCAGTCATAAACGTGTTGTAAACAGGCGTTTCCACAACCGCAGGGGCGACTGCATTGATACGGATATTGTGTTGGGCAAGTTCGATCGCGAGGTTTTTGACCATCTGATGAACACCGGCATTTGCCGCAGAATAGGCCGCCGACGGTGTCGCGCCAATCGCCTGCAGCGCCCAGATCGATCCGGTTTGCACGATGTTGCCGCCACCTTGCTTGATCATGGATTTGGCAGCGGCTTGGGCGGCAAAAAACTTACCCTTCAGGATGATATCAACGAACCGGTCATAGTCGGCTTCACTGAGTTCGAGGAACGGTTTGGGCTCAAACACACCGGCATTGTTGATCAGGATATCCACCCCGCCAAAGGCATCCTCGGCGACTTCAACCAGCTTGTTAGCCGTTTCTGGCAGGGCAATGTCAGCTGCTACCAGTTTAATGCGATCTGATGCATTCGAAATGGTTTCTGACGCCGCCTTAAGTTTCTCGGCGTTGCGGCCATTCATCACGATATTTGCACCTGCATCGTGAAGGCGTTTGGCAACTTCAAGGCCGATACCTGAACCGGCGCCGGTGATGATTGCAGTTTTATTTTCAAAGGTCATAGGATGCTACCTACTAGTTGGAAGGTTGTGTGGGGTTAAAAAATGACGACGGGTCTCTTGGGCTGTCGTCATTTCGAGTGTTTGGTTCGTCGATTATCTCAGGCGCTGACTCGCGCCAGCAAAAGTGCAGTTGCCGATATGAAAACATCAACATCCTGTTGGGCGTGGGCCATTAGCTGTGCGCCTTCGACAAGTGCAAGGCATTGTGCAGCTTCCAATTTGCTATCCGTCACATTTTTGATCGACCCATCTGACTTCGCATCATCAAACAGGGTTTCAAGCCAGGCGAGGCTCATGGCATGAAAGCGTGAAATCTCGTTCAATGTTGCGTCATCAAGACTGTTTCGATCCGAACTCAGCGCCACGCAAAGGCAGATTGTTTTCCCGCCCTGAAGTGCGTCTTGATACAGCCCGACGTAACCACGAAGTCGGTCTGCGGCACTGTTCGTACCGCGTTTGACTTCAGACAGGGCATCATCAAATGAAATCCGATAGCGTTCCATCATCGCCTGACCAAGGATAGCCTTGGTTGGGAAGTGATGATGAATACTGGCTTTGCGGATGCCAACGGCTGCTGACAAATCCGCATAGCTGAAACCATCAAAACCGCGCTGACGTGCGATTGTCTCTGCTGAATCAAGAAGTGCTGTTTTCGTGTCCATGCCAACCTACTAACAGGTAGGTTGGCGGGAGTCAAGTTTGACGTAACGCACAATGATCCACCTGCGAATTCATCCTTGTCGCGTTTTGATGTTCAACGATAAGCTGCCGGTCTTATCGAATTACGAGGCACGACATGACACAAGACTGGATCACGGCAATCGGAATGATGAGCGGCACGTCACTTGATGGTGTCGATGCGGCTCTGATCGAAACCGATGGCATTGATGTGCGTCGTCTTGATCAGTCTGTTTTTGTGCCCTATGCGCCGGAACTGCGCGAACGGATGCGTGAATGTTTCGGCAATCGCAGTGCCACCAATTCCGAACATGTCGTGGCGGATGATTTGACACAGGTTCATGTTGATGCCGTTAACATGCTGCTGGCCAAGGCCGGGATGTTGCCCGGCGATATCGGGATTATCGGCTTTCACGGGCAGACCGTGTTTCATGAACCGGCATCCGGGCTGACCCGTCAGATCGGAACGCCGCATATGCTGGCGGAAAAAACCGGCATTCCGGTGGTCGCCGATTTCCGTCTGGCCGATGTTGCCGCGGGGGGCGAAGGCGCGCCACTTGCCCCGATCTATCATGCTGCCCTGATGAAAAGTGCCGGGGTCGAAACGCCGGTGGCGGTGCTTAATATCGGTGGTGTGTCCAATGTCACCTGGATTGGCGATGGTGCGGACGGGGCGGATCTTCTGGCCTTTGATTGCGGGCCGGGTAATGCGCGTCTTGATGACTGGATGTTACGACATACCGGCAATCCGGTTGATCTGAATGGCGCGACGGCGGCATCCGGAACGGCGGACCCGATGGTCGAAATCAAGTTCCTTGAAGACCCGTATTTCGACCGTGTACCGCCAAAGTCACTGGACCGCGAAGACATGGCTGCGCGCATTGACGGTCTGGTGGCCGAGGCAAGGCTGAATGTTTCTGACGGTGCGGCAACGCTTGCCAATTGCACGGTTGCCGCCATCGTCGCGGGGGTGAACCATTTGCCAGTCGCGCCCAAAAGCTGGTTTGTCTGTGGCGGCGGGCGGCATAATCAATATGTGATGGAAACGCTTGCAAGTCGTCTTGGCGTGCCGGTGCGTCCGGTCGATGACCTTGACTGGGATGGCGATGCGGTCGAGGCGGAATGCTTTGGCTATCTTGCCGTGCGTCACTTGCGCGGCTTGCCGCTCAGTTTTCCGGGGACGACCGGGGTGCCCGCGCCGTGCTGTGGCGGAAAGCTTTATCCAACGAAAAAGGCCGCCTGATCAGGCGGCCTTGATTTCGAGATCGTCAGACATGTTGGCGGGCGGTTATGCGCCGCGCTTGTCGAGATAGGCGATCGAATGCTTGATCACGTCATCTTGCTGTTTGGCAAAATAGTGATCGGCGCCGTCAATCGTGCACATGTCGACTTCGATGCCTTTCTGGGCATTGAGCTTGTCGGCAAGCTTGTTGACCGAGGCAACCGGAATGTTGGTGTCCTGTGACCCGTGGATCAGGATGCCCGATGACGGGCAGGGGGCCAGGAAGGTGAAGTCATATTCACTTGCCGGGGCTGCTACCGAAATAAAGCCGTCAATTTCCGGGCGGCGCATCAAAAGCTGCATGCCGATCCACGAACCGAACGAATAGCCGGCAACCCAGGTTGCGCGCGCATTGGCATTATAGGTCTGCATCCAGTCAAGCGCAGATGCCGCATCCGAGAGTTCACCGATGCCCTGATCGTAAACGCCCTGCGAACGTCCGACGCCGCGGAAGTTAAACCGCATGACGGAATATCCGCGATCCTTGAACATGTTGAACATGTTAAAGCACAATTTGTTATTCATTGTGCCACCCTGCTGGGGGTTCGGATGCAGGATAAGTGCGATGGGCGAATCGTCAGCGCCGTTATGGTGATAGCGACCTTCAAGGCGACCTTCGGGGCCGTTAAAAATGACCTCAGGCATGGATCAGACTGCTCCTGTCCACGAATGGAATGAAGTGTGTAACAAAAATATCCGAGTCTTTTTGTAAGTTTTTTCGTCTTTGCGCATAAATTGCTTTGGGCAAATACTTGACCAAGTTACTCGGTTATCCTATATTCCGGCTAACCCGATGGTGCCGACAAAACCCGATCTTGCGAGTGTCGCGAGGCCGGGCGTAGGCGTGGCTGCCGGGAATCGAAGGTACTAATTACACAGTGGACCGCCCCATGTTCAAGCTAATTCGTCAGGAAATTGACGCGATGATTGCCCGCGACCCCGCGGCACGCTCCCGCTGGGAGATCGCGCTCTGTTATCCGGCGTTTCATGCGATCATGGGATATCGTGGCACACACTGGCTTTGGCAGCGCGGTTTCCGCATCACGGCGCGTTTTCTTTCGCAGATCATGCGCTGGCTGACCGGGATTGAAATCCATCCGGGTGCAACCATCGGCAAGCGGTTCTTCATTGATCACGGCATGGGTGTCGTGATTGGCGAAACCGCCGAGATCGGGGATGACGTAACCCTGTATCAGGGGGTAACCCTTGGCGGGACGTCGCCCAGTGTGAATAGCGACGGGCAGCGCGGCCTGAAACGCCATCCGACACTTGAAGATGGTGTGATTGTCGGGTCCGGGGCACAGATCCTTGGTCCGTTCACCGTGCGCAAGAATGCCCGTGTCGGCGGCAATGCCGTTGTGCTTTCCGAAGTGCCCGAAGGGGCAACTGTGGTGGGTATCCCCGCCAAAATCGTTCGCCGCGAGGCCGATGATCGTTTCTGTGCCTATGGTACGCCGCTTGGTGATCTGCCCGATCCGGTGGCGCGCGCCCTTGAAGAACTTGGCCGCGAGGTACAGTCGCTGCGCAATCAGGTAACGGCACTCGAAGCCGAAAAAACCGGCGCAGCAGGAACACCGGGTGGTGATGTGACGCCGGAAAAACCGCGCATCGTCGCATCGTCGGAATAATTGGCGCCTATCGCGCAAAGTCGAATGAAAAGCCCGCTGTCAGGTCCGGGTAAACCCGAACCCAGGCAGCAAGGCAGGAGGACGCACCGTGAAGCTGAGTACCAAAGGCCGCTATGCCGTTATGGCGATGGTCGATCTCGCTGAAAGCAGCAAGGACCGACCGGTCGCACTTGCCGATATTGCGGACCGTCAGGAAATTTCGCTGTCCTATCTTGAACAGCTGTTTGGCAAATTGCGCAAAGGCGGGCTTGTCCGTTCCGTGCGCGGCCCGGGTGGTGGTTATCTTTTGGCCAGAACGGCCGATGAAACCCGTGTGGCCGATGTCATTCTGGCTGTTGACGAGCCGATCCGCGCAACCCGTTGCAAGTCCGGATCGCCCAAGGGCTGCAAGGCCAACAAGGGCCGCTGTCAGACCCATGAATTGTGGGAAGAACTGGGCAACCAGATTTATCTCTATCTTGCATCGGTAAGCCTTGCTGATGTTGTGGATCGCAATGTCAGCGGATCGCTTCGGGTCTTCCCGGGCAAAACAACTCAAATAGAAGAGCCGTCACAGGTTGCGGCACAGTAAATGCTCCTCTATATCGAGAGCAGATGCGAATAAGGATGATTACAAACTGATGGCCGACCAGGTTTATCTCGACTACAACGCAAGCGCGCCGCTGTGCCCCGAGGCACGGCAGGCCATGATCGCTGCGATGGATGTTGCAGGTAATCCGTCATCGGTTCATGCCAGCGGACGTGCCGCGCGCAAGATCGTCGATCATGCCCGGCGCACCATCGCGGATCTGGTGGGCGGTGATTCCGAACGGATCATTTTCACCAGCGGCGGGACCGAGGCCAACAATCTGGCGCTGAACGGACTTGAAGACGTCACCGTCTTTACCAGTGCCATCGAACATCCCTCTGTCATAGAGGGACGCGTGGATGCAAAACGCATTCCGGTTGATGGCAATGGTGTGGTGGACCTTGATGCGCTTGAAGCGATGCTGAAGGAAGCATCGGCTGCCGGGCAGAAGGTTCTGGTATCGGTCATGCTGGCCAATAATGAAACCGGCGTGATCCAGCCGGTGGCCAAAGTGGCGCTGCTGGCGCGTGAATACGGGGCAAAGGTCCATTGTGATGCCATTCAGGCATTGGGCCGTCTGCCGGTGGATATGGGGCGCTTGCTGGTTGATATGGTGTCGGTTTCGGCCCATAAGATCGGCGGACCCAAAGGAATTGGCGCTTTGGCGATCGCGCCCGGCGTAATGCTGGTGCCGCAGATCCGGGGCGGTGGACAGGAAAAATACCGCCGTGGCGGCACCGAAAACGTTCTGGGCATTGCGGGCTTTGGTGCCGCGGCCGAACGGGCAGGGGCCCAGTTGGCGAATATGGCGAATGTCGCGGCCTTGCGCGACCGCCTTGAAACGGAATTGGCATCAGAGGCGCCTGAGCTTCTGATCGCTGGTAAGGGAACGGAGCGACTGGTGAATACAAGTTGCCTGATCTTGCCGGGAATGCCGGGGGAAACCCAGGTTATGGCGCTGGATCTGGCAGGTGTAGCCATCAGTTCGGGATCAGCCTGCTCGTCAGGCAAGGTACGTGAAAGCCACGTGCTTAAGGAAATGGGGGTTTCCGATGCTGGATCGGCCATCAGGGTCAGTCTGGGACTGGAAACCACCGACGAAGATATTGATACATTTATCCGTGTTTGGAGCCGGATGAGGGGCAATGCAGCGCGTAAGAAAGCGCGTCACGCTGCCTGACAAGAGAGTGAGTGAGGAAGCCTTAAATATGAACGAGCTTAAAGCAAAGCCGATCTATCTGGACTACCAGGCCACGACGCCGACCGACCCGCGTGTCGTCGAAGCGATGCTGCCGTATTTCACCGAGAAGTTCGGTAACCCGCATTCCCGCAACCACAGCTTTGGCTGGGAAGCCGAAGATGCCGTTGAAGTCGCCCGTGCCCAGGTTGCCAAGATCATTGGCGCATCGGCCAAGGAAATCATCTTTACCTCTGGTGCGACTGAATCGAACAACCTCGCACTCAAAGGTGTGATGAAGTTCTATGGCAAGAAAAAGCCGCATCTGATCACGGTCGTGACCGAGCATAAATGCGTGCTCGACAGTGCCCGTCACCTTGAGCAGGAAGGTTACAAAGTGACCTATCTTGGCGTTAAGGAAAACGGCCTGATCGACCTTGAAGAACTCAAGGCTGCGATCACCGATGAAACCGCACTTGTTTCCGTCATGGGCGTGAACAACGAAATCGGTGTCATTCAGCCGCTGAAAGAAATCGGTACCATCTGCCGTGAACGCAAAGTGTTCTTCCACACCGATTGCGCACAGGCCGTTGGCAAGATCGATCTTGATGTCGAAGACATGAATATCGATCTGATGTCGATTTCCGGTCACAAGATCTATGGTCCGAAAGGCATCGGCGCGCTGTTCGTCCGCCGTCGTCCGCGCGTTCGCGTTATCGCCCAGATCACCGGTGGTGGTCAGGAACGCGGCATGCGTTCGGGTACGCTTCCGACCCCGCTGATCGTGGGTCTTGGCAAGGCATGTGATATTCTGTCCAACGAAATGGCCGAAGAAAACGCCCGTATCGCTGAACTGCGTGATTACACCTTGCAGCGTTTCCGTGACCGTCTTGCCGACATTTATCTGAATGGCGACGAAAAAGAACGCGTTTGTGGCAACCTCAATGTTTCCTTTGCCTATGTCGAAGGCGAAAGCCTTCTGATGGACATCAAGAACATTGCGGTTTCGTCGGGTTCGGCATGTACTTCTGCATCGCTTGAGCCGTCCTATGTTCTGCGTGCGCTTGGCGTTGACGAAGAACTTGCACATACCTCGCTTCGTATCGGCATCGGCCGTTACACCACCAAGGAAGAACTCGATACCGCTGTCGATGCGATCTGCACTGCGGTCGAGCGTCTCCGCGAGATGAGCCCGCTTTGGGAAATGGCCCAGGAAGGTATCGACCTCAAGTCGATCGAATGGGCTGAGCACTAAGAAGCGCCTGAATAAACGTCATTGTCTCGCGAGAGACCACAAGAAGATTGGAGAGAAATCATGGCTTATAGTGAAAAGCTGATCGACCATTACGAAAACCCGCGCAACGTTGGTTCCATGGACAAGAACGAATTGTCTGTTGGTACCGGCCTTGTTGGTGCACCGGCTTGCGGCGACGTCATGAAGCTGCAGATCAAGGTCACCCCGGAAGGCATCATCGAAGACGCAAAGTTCAAGACCTTTGGTTGCGGTTCGGCGATTGCGTCGAGCTCGCTGATCACCGAATGGGTCAAGGGCAAGTCGCTTGATGAAGCCGGTTCGATCAAAAACTCGCAGATTGCCGAAGAACTGGCTCTTCCGCCGGTCAAGGTTCACTGCTCGATCCTCGCTGAAGATGCCATCAAGGCAGCCATCAGCGACTACAAATCCAAAAACGGTGCGGCTGACGCTGCTGAATAAGCAGCGTCCCAACCGCCACGTTTTCCGGAATTTGGGAGAATACCATGGCTTTACCGTCACCGATTTCTGTCACGCCAGTTGCCCTTGATCACATCAAGGCGTTGCTTGATAGCCGCGGCAAACCGTCGCACGGCATTCGGCTTGGTGTGCGCAGCAAAGGGTGTTCGGGCCTGTCTTACACGCTTGAATATGCTGACGATGCCAGCGGCTTCGAAGAAGTTGTCGAGCTGGAAGACGGCGTGAAAATCCTGATCGACCCGAAAGCCATCATGTTCGTGCTCGGCACGGAGATGGATTACGAGGTCAACAAGATGGAAGAAGGTTTCGTCTTCCGTAACCCCAACGAAAAAGGTCGTTGCGGGTGCGGGGAATCCTTCCACGTCTGATCGGCCGGGCTTTCCCTGCTTTCTGTTTGGTCATGGCCCCGGTTTCATCGCCGGGGCCATCGGCTGAAAAGGGCGGCCTGATCCATAGTCCCGGCTGCCTTTTGACTGATTTGTTATTGTTTTAATCCTCGGAAGTGCATCGCGTGAGCAATACAGAACATCCGGCACACAAAGCTTGCTGGTCCTGCAAGGGGCCGGTCGAAGTCAGCGCACTGTTTTGTGATACCTGCAACGCCATTCAGGCCCCGGGTCAGCTCGACCATTTCAAACGGTTCGGTCTGGAACGGTCCTTTGACGTTGATATCGACGCGATGGAGGCAACCTACCTCAAACAGCAGCAGCAATTGCATCCCGACCGTTTTGCATCGAAATCCGGTCGCGAGCAGGCTCTGTCTTCCCAGCAGGCTGCCAGCCTGAACGAGGCTTTCGAGACTCTTAAAAACCCGGTGTCGCGCGCCCATTACATGTTGCGTCTGGCCGGGATCGAACCCGAAGGCGGCGAAGGCCATACTGTCAATGATCCGGAACTTCTGATGGAAGCGATGGAAATGCGCGAGGCACTTGATGATGCCGATGACAGGATCACCATCGATGCGATGATCAAGGATACCCGCAAACAGGCGCGCGCCTGTGAAAAGGACCTTGGCCAGGCACTTGATCAACAGTCATATGACGTTGCCAAAAAACTGACCACCCGCCTGAGATACCTGATGAAAATGACCGAGGAAGCGCGCGCGAAGAAATCGCGCCTTGCCGCTGCCTGATCATTTCAAATAACCGATACGGATAGAATTCATGGCTCTGCTTAAAATCCACGAACCGGGCGAAACGCCGCTCCCCCACGAGGACGAGCGCCAGATCGCTGTTGGTATCGATCTGGGTACCACCAACTCGGTCGTTGCGATTTCACGCGGCGAAAAACCCGAAGTCCTGCGCGACAAATCCGGTGGCAATGCGATTGTGCCGTCTGTTGTCTATTATGGCGATGACGCACCGGTGGTTGGCGAAGACGCCCGCAAACATATCAATACCGATGCCAATCGTGTGGTGTCCTCGGTCAAGCGCCTGATGGGGCGCGGGCTTGAGGATGTCAAATCCGTTGCCGGTACGTTGCCCTATGACGTCGAAGTTCCCGAAGGCAGCGACGATGGTGCGGGTGAACCGATGATGGTGCGCCTCAATGTTGGCGGGCGGGTTCTGACCCCGGTTGAAGTGTCGGCCGATATTCTGCGTGCCCTGCGCGCACGCGCCGAAGAAGGTCTTGATAAACCGGTCGAGAAGGCGGTGATCACGGTTCCGGCCTATTTCGATGACGGGGCACGTACCGCGACCAAGGATGCGGCGAAGCTTGCCGGGATCGAAGTTCTGCGTCTGGTCAATGAACCGACCGCAGCCGCCCTTGCCTATGGCCTTGATAACGGGGCAGAGGGGCTTTACGCCGTTTACGATCTTGGCGGCGGAACGTTTGATATCTCGCTTCTGAAAATGCAAAAGGGCGTTTTCCAGGTCAAGGCGACCGGCGGTGACGCCGCCCTTGGCGGGGATGATTTCGATCATGCCATTGCCGAACATCTTCTGGCTGAGCGCAAGGACGGCGGTGCAGCCGATTCCCTGGATGCGTCGGACGCCAAACGGCTTTTGAAAACCGCACGCAAGGTCAAGGAAGGCCTGACCGATCAGGATGCGGTCGAAGTATCTGTCGATCTGAACGGGGCGGTGACCAGCCATACCGTAACCCGCACCGCGTTCGAAGCAATGATCGCCAAGCTGGTATCGCGTACCATCGCGATCACCGAGCAGGTGCTTGATGATGCCGATATCCTGCCCGAAGATGTCAAGGGCGTGGTACTGGTCGGCGGGTCAACCCGTGTGCCTGCGGTGCGCAAGGCGGTGGCCGATCTGTTTGAACAGGAACCGCTGTCTGATATTGACCCGGACGAGGTCGTGGCCCTTGGCGCCGCCCTTCAGGCCGAGGCGCTGACGGGGGGCTCTGACAACCTTCTTCTTGATGTCACGCCGCTGTCGCTTGGTCTTGAAACCATGGGCGGGATTGTTGAAAAGGTCATCGACCGCAACACCCCGATCCCGGTCGCCAAGGCCCAGGAATTCACCACCTATCAGGATGGCCAGTCGGCCATGATGATCCATGTGGTGCAGGGCGAACGCGAAATGGTCGATCAGTGCAGGTCACTGGCCCGGTTCGTTTTGACCGGTATTCCGTCAATGGCGGCCGGTGCCGCGCGGATCCGCGTGCAGTTCAATGTTGATGCCGATGGCCTTTTGACGGTGTCGGCACGCGAAGAAACCACCGGCACCGAACAGGAAGTCGCGGTCAAGCCGACCTATGGCATCAATGAGACCGATATGGCCAACATGCTGCGCGACAGTATGGTACATGCCCGCGAAGATATGGAAATGCGCGTCCTGACCGAAGCACGGGTCGAGGCACGGCGCAATATCCTTGCGGTCCGGGCGGCCATGGCGGCGGACCGTGCGCTTCTGAGTGCTGAAGACGAAACCAGTATCAACAACGCCATCACCGCCCTTGAGACGGCGATGGCCGGCGATGATCGCGACGCGATTAACGAGGCCGCCGAGGCCCTTGAAAATGCGTCGCGACCCTTTGCCGAAACCCGAATGGATAGCCGGATCAGACAGGCGCTTGCCGGTCAAAATGTCGATGAAGTGAATTAATCGGCACCGGTGGAATTGACAAACCGGTCAAGTACGGCGATTGTCCCGAACAACCGCCAAGGTCAGGGCCGGACAATTGCGTTGTGACAAGCAGCGCAGCAAACAGAGATCGAACGAAAAGTATTACCGAGGAGAAAGGCACAGATGCCTAAGATCGTTTTTGTTGAGACCGATGGCACCGAAAAGGAATTCGAAGTTGCCGACGGCCTGTCCGTTCTGGAAGCTGCCCATAAGAACGGCATTGACCTTGAAGGTGCATGCGAAGGTTCGCTGGCTTGCTCGACCTGCCACGTTGTTCTGGACGAAGAATGGTTCGACAAACTTGACGAGCCGTCCGAAGACGAAGAAGACATGCTTGATCTTGCTTTCGGCCTGACCGAGACGTCGCGTCTTGGCTGCCAGATCATCATGAGCGACGAACTCGACGGCCTGCGCGTAAAGCTGCCGGCTGCGACCCGCAACATGATGGTCGACAAGTAAGTTTGACCTTCTTTTGACCGGTGTGTTTTGCGCCCCGGGCACCAAAGGAGACGGATATGCGTTGGACAGATATTCAGGACATCGCGATCGAGCTTGAGGAAGCCCATCCTGACAAGGATAACCTCAACCTTCGCTTTACCGACCTGCATAAATGGGTCTGCGAGCTTGAAGGTTTCGAAGACGATCCCGAGAAATCGAACGAAAAGATTCTCGAAGCCATCCAGATGGCCTGGATCGACGAACGCGAAGACTGATTTCGAAAGGGTTGAGACGTGCGCCTTTCGGCCTGCACCCTGACCACGAAATATCAGACCAGCCTGCTTTGCGCGGGCTGGTCTGTTTTTGTTTGAATGACCGCCATCACTGCCATGATGGCCGATACCGCAAAACGGGACGAAACAGCCATGAGCCAGACCGCCACCTTTACCGATATCATTCCGGGCGACAGCCTGTTTGGCAAATTGCGTGCGCGCGCAACCGACGCCTGGGAAAGCTATGTCTGCCATGACTTCGTCAAACAGCTTGGTGCCGGCACATTGCCCGAAGCGGCCTTCAAGCATTATCTGATCCAGGATTACCTGTTTCTGATCCAGTTTTCGCGTGCCTATGCGCTTGCGGTCTACAAGGCCGAAGACCTGAGCGCCATGCGCCAGTTTTCGGGCACCGTGCATGCGATCCTTGATATGGAAATGAGCCTGCATCTTGAATTTTGCAAAGGCTGGGGCCTGTCCGAGGCCGATATCATTGCTGAACCCGAAGCACGTGCGTGCGTGACCTATACCCGCTATGTGCTGGATCGCGGTGTGCAGGGCGATGTGGTTGATCTTCAGGTTGCCCTGATGCCCTGTATGGTTGGCTATGCCGAAATCGCAAACCGCCTGATGGCAAGTTCTGATACAAGGCTGGACGGCAATCCGTACCGGGCATGGATTGAAATGTATGCGTCCGCCGAATTCCAGGACGTGGCCAAGGCAGAAATTGATTTGCTGGAACATACCGTCGCCAAGCGCGGCGGTCATGATCGCATTGATGGTCTGGTCGATACCTTTGCCATGGCAAGCCGCCTTGAAGCCGATTTCTGGCAGATGGGACTTGATCTGGCAAAATAGGCGAAGATCGCTTATATAAGCTCGAAATATTGCGTGCGGGTGGCGGAAATGCCGCCCGTTGCCTTTTTGGATTAACTTCTTGTCGCTGCGGCCTTGACCCGCAGATGGGTGGGAAAAATGAACTCTCTTGGCTTTGATAAGGCCCCTGAAGACACGCGCGTGGTTGTGGCCATGTCGGGTGGTGTGGACAGCTCCGCGGTTGCGGCCCTTCTGAAATCGGAAGGCTATGACGTGGTCGGCATCACGCTTCAGCTTTATGACATGGGTGCCAATGCACCGACCCGTGCGAAATCCTGCTGTGCCGGGCGCGATATTTACGATGCGCGCAAAGTGGCCGAGGATATCGACATTCCCTATTACGTGCTCGATTACGAATCACGCTTCCGCGAAGAAGTGATCGATGATTTTGCCGACAGCTATATGCGCGGCGAAACCCCGATCCCGTGCGTGAAATGCAATCAGACCGTCAAATTCCGTGATCTGCTTGAAACGTCCTATGATCTTGGCGCGGATTGCATGGCGACGGGCCATTATGTGCAGCGTAAACTCGGTGCCGATGGGCGCGCACAGCTGCATCGTGCGGCTGATCCGAACCGCGATCAAAGCTACTTCCTGTTCACCACAACCCAGGAACAGCTTGATTTCCTGCGCTTCCCGCTCGGCCATCTGATGAGCAAGGCCGAAACCCGTGCCCTTGCCGCCAAATTCGGTCTTGAGGTCGCCGACAAACCCGACAGCCAGGACATTTGCTTTGTCCCGGATGGCAAATATGCCCGTCTGGTCGAACGTCTCCGTCCCGAAGCGGGCGAGCCGGGCCAGATCGTTGACCTTGATGGCAATGTCATGGGTGATCACCGTGGCCTGATCCATTACACGGTCGGGCAGCGTCGCGGCCTTAATATCGGGGGCACGGCAGAACCGCTTTATGTCGTCAAGCTGGTCCCGGAAAAACGTCAGGTCGTGGTCGGTCCCAAGGCCGCCCTCGCCAAGAAAATGGTCTATGTCAAAGAACTCAACTGGCTTGATGGCGACCAGATCGATGAAAACGGGGTCGAGGTCGAAGTCAAACTGCGCTCGGCCATGCAGCCGACCACGGCAACCGTCTTCCCCGAAGCCCGCGGCGAAGCCCGCATCGAACTCCATGATGCCCAGTTCGGCATCGCCCCGGGGCAGGCCGGCGTGTTCTATCAGGGCGAACGCGTCCTTGGTGGCGGCTGGATCACCCGCGAAGAGCTGATCGGCAATACCGCGACGGCGGCATAAGGCGGCATGGTCGCAAGGCGAGCAGCGGAATCATAATCCGCGTGTCGGGGGGGGCAAGTCGTTCCAGCGCTACCAATGCCCACCTTTTCATACGGAAAGGCGGGCTAGGGCAGATAAACTTCATCTGTTGATTGAGGTGAAATCTTTTTTGACAAAAACGTCAAAAAGGCGCTTGACGGGGACGGCTCCCTGACTTAAAAACCGCCTCGTTCCGAACGATACGGAACACCACAAAATACTTGTGGCGGAGTAGCTCAGCTGGTTAGAGCAGCGGAATCATAATCCGCGTGTCGGGGGTTCAAGTCCCTCCTCCGCTACCAATTCAGTAAAAAATCGTTGTAACTCAATGAGTTACAACGATTTTTTGTTTTGGGGCGAAACCATCATTACAGTGCCTTCGGTACTAAATTACACATGGATTTTTCAGCTGCTTGTTCATTCATTGCGTAGTTGCAATAATCGAAAGTGTTATAGTGCAATCTAAGGAATTGATGGATGGGTCTTTCTGATGTTGTTGAAAGGGTCCGTAGCGGTGTTCTTAGTATCAGCTTTCTTGATGCCAAAGATCGGGTGATTGCCAAAGGTACTGGTTTTATGTGCAACGGGTTCTTAGTCACAAATAACCATGTGTTTCAGGGGCCTGACGGTTCGAAAGTCTGGATTAGAAATTGTTTTGATAGTGAGGTGGACTTAACTCAAGGTCATCTACTTAGCATTGAGGACTTCAGATCGGCGCTAGTGGTCGGATCTCCCGAAGAGAATTACGACTACGCAATCCTAGAAATTGCAGCTCTCAAAAACCGCTCTCTATACAATTTCTCACTGGTTGATCCCAAGTATCTTCGGGTTGGGGATAGCGTGGCTCTCCTCGGATTCCCATTAGAGCATATGAACCTTACTTGTCACGCAGGTATTGCTTCCTCATTTTATACAAGGAATGGTGTTGATATTATTCAAGTTGATGCCAGTGTGAATGCAAGTAACTCTGGAGGGCCAATGATCGCGAAAGATACCGGGGAGGTATTGGGAATTGTTACGAGGAAAGCAACTGGTCTTACCAATATGTTCAATCAGCTTCGACAAAACTTAAAGACGAACATTGACTTAGTCTATCGAGCCCGACAAAGTGGTGGATTAGTTTTTATAAATGGCGTTGATCCATTGGAAGCAGTCGGGGTTTCGCAAGGTCAAATGATGGAGCTTCTTGGTGAGATTGAACGTTCTGCAAACGTCGGAATTGGTTATGTGTTTTCTGCGAAACATTTGCTAGAAGAACCAATATTGACTGGGGAGCCATAGAAAATTAGAACTGGACCTCAGTTTCCATATTTCTATGTCAGCAAAAAATTCTAATTAGAATAGAACTTGTACTGCAATGGTGGTTTCGGTCCTCCGCTACCAATCAAAGAAGCCCTGAACCACACGGTTCAGGGCTTCTTTGATTCGTCCGCGAAAGGAGCGGACTGAACCCCCGCGGGTTCGCGAGAAAGCGACGCAGGCAGATTTCGAGAGACGTTGCACGAACCACGCAACGGTCCGCAGGGCAAAGCCCAAGGATAAAAAAAACAGCCCAAAGGCTGGTTTTTAAGATTCTTTCCTCCAAAGCAAGGTTTGGGCAGGAGCCAACTTTCTTACTAGAAATTTTTATGCCATGACGATGCAGGAAAGTAGTGTTTAATTTACTGATAAATTTGGTGGTTTGTTGTTCGAAGAGGATCTGATGAGTAGCTTTGATGTAGTAGCGTCTGTATGCGCTAAGTTAGGAAGTTTGAAATCGTCACCCTTAAAAGTAAATAAATTTGAAAAAATCTCATTGATTCTAGCTGCTGTTTTTTGGGTTTCTGCTGTTATCGTTGCAGTCACTTATTCTATAAATCCGGATCGATATCTTTTGATCTCTGTGAATTTTCTGCTAATATTTTTTCTTATCTCTGTGTTTTTGTTGATTTTTTTTCACTTGGTATTAGCTGCCAAAGAAATGCGAAATCCAGGATATTTTGCTTTCTCTGTAGTTTTGGATAACTACCGAGATGAATTGAATTTAGCAGATCAATTCCGAGGATTTTCGGTGAAGGAATTGGAGTTGTTAAAACATAGAAATATTCTAGGAATAGACCATCTGAAGAAAAGAACATCGTTGATGCTTGGTGCGGTTGATAAAATCGGTGTTTTTCCAGCAATTATTGCTTTGTTTTTGTCAAACTATCGCCTGTTCCAGAGTGAAAATCTAAGTGCATTTGATGGTTATCTCATGTGGGCAATTGTATTTATGTCGCTTATGTATTTGTTCTCTTTTTATGTAGCGTATGCTGTGCACCAAATGGAACGATTGAATTTTACTATTGAGCTAGCAATCACTCGCAATTGTGATCGAACTAAACGTACTCAAGTTGAGAAAAAATGAGACTGGGGACCGACAACCTTGCTTGCCAGAGAGATTGGAGATGGTTATGTCCGCAAGTTCTGGTGAAAATGGTGCACTCTGCGATTGTAAAAAGGGACTTTTAAAAATGGGACAGTCCCTTTTAGGCCCTTGCTGCCAATAGACAAAACCCGCAGCGGCTTAAAGCTGCGGGCGCGACAGTTGTATTGTGCGCGGCGCTGGTTAAAGTGCGCGTCTTGCAGCTTCTTCGAGGAAGCCGGACACTGCGCGTTTGCCGTGCTTTGCTTCGATCAGGTCGATCAGATTGGCATCGATTGTCAGGTTGATACGCCGCTTTTTCCCTGGAATGGTCGCGGTAATGGCAACGATCCCGATTGCGCCGTCTGAAAGTTCGACAGAGGGGGTTGGTAACGGGATTTCCAAGCCGTCTTCATGCATGCCCTCAATGTGGAAATTAAGAGCCTCTGTGCCCAACTCCACCAATTCCGTCATTGTGTCTGCTGCGCTGACGCAACCCGGGAAATCCGGAAAGGAAATCCCGAAGCCGCCGTCATCGTCAGTGTGGACCAAACCCCAATAGGTCTGTTTCATTCTGTTGTCATCCTGTTTCCATTTCCCGTAAGGAACCGGAAAGCCATTTACAGCAGCTTTATACCCGATTGCCTTTCAATGCTTTTAACGGTGCCTTTAGGGAGATCCCGTTTGGGATGTGGCACTGTCACGCGCCCCGGTTTTGTCGGGTGCGCTAGCTGATGGTGACTGCCTTTCGTACGAATGATTTCCCAGCCATCATCTTTCAGCCGTTTGAGTATCTCTCTACTGTCCATAGCCCCCTTTCATAGTTCCAGTGCGCATTATGCGCATTGTCTGAGGGCGGGTCAATATAAATGCGCATAATGCGTATTATGAGGTTTTCGTGCCAAACCGCTTAACCAACCTTCCATCAATCACCGCCAACCCAACCCCGATCACGCCCATCCCGATGATGTGCTGGGACAGAAGCGTTTCACCAAGGAAACCGACACCGAGCAATATCGCGCTGACCGGGATCAGGAAGGTGACGAGTAGCAGGTTGGATGCCCCGGCGCGTTTGAGGATCGCGAAATAGAGGATATAGGCAAGCGATGTCGAAAGGGCGGCGATGCCGAAGACTGCCATCAGGGTTTCGGGGGAGGGTACCGGCAGGGTCCAGGGGCGGTCGATGATCGCGGCAAGCGGGATCAGCAGGATGCTTGAGGCGCTGGTCATTCCGGCCGCTGTCAGGATCGGGTTCATGCCGCCAAACCGTTTGCCAAACACCCCGGTGCAGCCATAGCAAAATGTCGCAAGCAGGATGGCAAAGGGGGCAAGCGGTGCCAGTGCAGAAGCCGGTTTGAAGGCGTTTTCGCCCTTGGCGGCAATGGTTTCGCCACCCGGCAGGCCGATGATCACCACCACCCCGGCAAAGCCGATCAGCACACCCAGCGCCTTGCGCAGATTGAGCTTTTCATTGTCGGTGGCGATATGGGCGATGACGATGGTGAAAAGCGGGGTGGTCGCATTGAGGATGGCGGCAAGGCCGCTTGCGATGTGGGTCTGTCCCCAGACAATCAGCGAAAATGGCACCAGATTGTTAAACGCCCCCATAATGACAATCGCGCCCCAGAATTTCGGATCACGCGGGATCGGGATGTGACGGAGCAACACCACCCACCACAGGATCAGCGACGCAATCGTCACCCTGCACAGCACAAGCGTAAAGGGCGGAAGATCGACAAGCGCGATTTCGGTAAAGAAAAACGATCCGCCCCAAAGAACCGAGAGAATGAGCAACATCGCCCAGCTTGTTCCATCCATCCTGAGATCGGGCAGGCGTTGTGGCTGTGTGGGCATGGCGCGGGTTTCCTGTTTGCGCAAATGTCCCTGACGGGTGGCCGTGGCCTTGGTCAAGGAGGCAGTGGCGGCGAGGCGGTTGCTGTCATCTTGCGGATAAACAGGTTTGCCTGATTGATGATTTTCTTCAAGCGCAAAGCGTTTGGGCGTGATTTGGGTGGGGAGCATGATTTTGTCCGTTCTTTGCTGGTGCTTGTCGGGGCTGGTACTTGTCGGGCGGGGACGCCCCGGTGACGCGCAAAAAAAATAGGCGAGCAACAATCTTGCTGCTCGCCATTTTCGGACCTGAAGCCTGATGACCGGTATTGAAGGTTATTTGACCGGTGCGGTATTTCCCGGAAGGCGGATGAATTTCGGCAGTTTGGCAAAGATCGTGATATTGCCCAGCAACACCATGGCAAGGCCGGTCGCACCAATCGGGGTCCAGACATAGCCTTCAAGGAAGGTCGAAACCGTAAGGGCGACAACCGGGAACAGGACAGTGACATAGGCCGCACGCCCCGCACCAACCCGGTTGACCAGCGCGAGATAGGCGATAAACGCCACCACCGACCCCGGAATGGCAAGATACAGCAACCCGCCGATATAGATCGGGTCGGTCGGCATCACCGGTGTCTGGCCGCGCAAGGTGGCAAAGATAAACAGCAACACCGTGCCATAAACCATGCCGCGCGCAACCGCATCGCGGTTGGGGATGCCCATGGAATGCAGCTTGACCGACACCATGTTGCCGCAGCTGAACACAGCCGTCCCGCACAGGGCCAGCAACATGCCGGTGATCGCATGGGGATTATGCGAAAGCGCGTAAATCTGATTGGCAAACAGGCAGGCAATCCCGCCAAGCCCGAATGCCGCACCAAAGACAAAGCGCACACCCGGACGATTGCCATAAAAGGCCCAGTTGCCCAGCGCATTGAAAATGGTCGAGGTGGTGAAAATCACCGCCACAATGCCCGATGCGATATAGGCCGTGGCCGAATACATCAGGATAAAGTTGATGCCAAAAAGCCCGCAGCCCAGAAGCACGATCCACGGATGGGCGCGCCATGGCACCGGGCGCCATTTGCGCGACAGCACCAAAAAGCCGCACAGCACGGCCGCGGCAAGGGCAAAGCGATAGAAGATCGAAATTTCAACCGGGATCGGACCGATCTGGAGCTTGATCGCATACCAGGTAAAGCCCCAGCAGAATGTAACAATGGCAAATAAAAGGGCAGTCATTTCGGGGCTTTCAAACAGCGTGGCGCCGTAACGGCACATAAAGGGGAAGCGTGGTGACGCAAGAAGGGCTTGGTTGTGCAACGGCCATGTGGGGCATAACCGTCATGCCCGATTAAGCCATAAGCCGGGATTTTGTTCTTTCACGTTCTTGCGGTGTTTTGGGGGTGATTGACGAAAGTCTCAGGGTTATCGGCTATTGCAATTTTGTGGGGGCTTGGCCTTGATTATGCCGTCCAGTTATAGGGGCCGGACTATCAGCAAGAAAAAGCATGATCATGAATTACCGGGAAGGGGAGCCGGATGAACGGGGAATGGCAACCGGAACTGCGGGCCTTGCGATACTTTGTGAGTGTCGCCGAAGAAAAAAGTTTCACCCGGGCGGCAAACCGCCTGCGCATTGCACAGCCTGCACTGAGCCGTCAGATCAAGCGACTTGAGGAAGATCTCAAGGTGCAGCTGTTTACCCGCACGGTACGCGGGGCGGACCTGACCGAGGCGGGCGAAATCCTGTTGCGTCGTGCCTATCTGATGTTCAATCAGTTGCAGCAAACCCATCATGACATCACCATTCATTCAACCCATCTGGGCGGGGTGGTGTCGGTGGGGATGCCGCCGACACCGGGGGAATTTATCGCCCCTCGTCTGCTTGAACGCAGCAAGGCGCTGTATCCCGATATCGAATTGCGCTTTGTCGAAGGTTTCAGTGCCGATCTTGAACAGAAGATGGCCAACAACGAAATCGGGGTTGCGGTCATGCATGACCCGACCCCGCGCGATGATATCCAGATCACCGAACTTCTGGTCGAACATCTTTGTCTGGTCGGGCGATCGGGCACGCTTTCAAAGCCGTCCTACAGCCTCAAAGAGGCCGCAAGCTATCCGCTGATCATGCCGAGTCGACCGAATTTCCTGCGCATTCTGGTCGACAGCTATGCCGAAAAGCATGACGTGTCACTTAATATCGAAACCCGATCGGACGGGATCGGCCATACCAAGTCGCTGGTGCGCTATGGCCACGGGTTCACGATCCTGACCTATGGGGCGATCATTTCCGATGTGCAAAGCGGGGTGCTCGAAGCCATGCCGATTGTCGATCCGGCAATCACATGGCGGCTTTGCGTGGCCATGCGCATGGATCAGGGACGCAAACGCACCCTGAGTGTTGTCGAACAGATGATCCACGAGATCGTTGATGATCTGGTTGCGGCCGGTATCTGGAAATAGCCATGCCGCAAAGGTATGGGAAGCATAATTACATAGTATTTGAATTATAGGTCGTGGCGCGACTAATCAATGAGGACCGGCAGATGGGCATCTGTCGCAAACAAGAAGATTGGTAACCAGGCCCACGCGGCCCAGGGAGGAATGATGAAACGTTTTGGTAAAGGCGGGATGATTGCATCCGCTGCAATGGCGATGGTTGCGCTTGGGGTTGCGACTACTTCTTTTGCAAATAATGCATCGGCAGAAACCTATAAATGGCTGACCTTCAAGCCGCAGGGTGCCGGCGACGCACAGGCGATTTCGACCCAGTGGTTCGTTGACGAATTCAAAAAACGCACCAATGGCGAACATGAAATCGAAGTTTTCTGGGGCGGTTCGGTTGCGAAAACCCGTGAAATTCCCGATGCGCTCAGTGCCGGCGTTGGTGAATTCGGCGATATTGTCACACCGTATTTTGCCGATAAATTCCCGCTTAATAACGCCGTTGGTTTCTTCATTCCGCAGCCGAATTCGACGATCGAAATCGCGCATCTGATGGAAAAATGGCACGCCAAATATCCGCAATTCAGCCAGGAACTGGCCAATTACAACCTTAAGGCCGTCGGGTTCCGTCCGCTTGAAAGCTATGGCCTGCTGTGTACGTCACCGATCCGTTCGCTGGCCGATCTCAAGGGCAAGCGTATCCGGACCTATGGCTTTGCCTATCCGGCACTGGTCGAGGCACTTGGCGCAACCCCGGTTTCGATTGCAACGTCGGAAGCTTACGAAGCACTTGAAACCAGCATCCTCGATTGCACGCCGATTGGTCCGGCGCTGGCCTATGGCTGGAAATATGACGAGGTTGCCAAATACTATATCGAAATTCCGCTTGGCGCGTCGTTCGGTCACCTGATCGCGATGAACCTTGATACCTACAACGCCATGGATGATGCCACCCGTGCGGTGGTCGACAAGCTCGGTCAGGAATATGCCGACGCCTATAATGACGAGCTGGAAAAAACCATCAAGGACGTCCGTGCCGGCTGGCCGGCCAAGGGGGTTGAAGTCATTCAGTTCCCGAAAGAAGAACTGGTCTCCGTGATCAAGGACGAACGCATCCAGGCTGTCCGTCAGGAATGGATCGCGCGCGCCGAAGCCGCGGGCCTTCCGGCCCAGGAAATTGTTTCGGAACTCGAATTCTAAGAGTTGCCGACATTCACCGCCCCGGGAATGCCCGTTTCCCGGGGCGGGTTTGGCACCATGAAATGTGGTGACGCGGATTAAGTGGAGTTTCCATCAATGTCGTTGTTCGAACGGATCTGCCAGTCCTATGGCCGGTTCCTGCGCGGCTGCGGATTTGTCGCAGGCTACACAACCTTTGCCATGATGATGCTGGTTGTGGCCAATGCAGTGTCGCGCTTTTTATTCAATTCCCCGGTGCAGGGCGCCCTTGAAATCACCGAAACCATGTTGACGGTTCTGGTGTTCCTGTCGCTTGCACTGACCCAGTATGAAGGTGGCCATATCAAGGTCACCGTCGTTCTTCAGCACATGCCGGTCTTTATGCAGAAACCGTTGCGTTTGTTTGTTCTCGCACTGGGCTGCGTGTTCTTTGCCTGGTGTGCACAGGCGGGCTGGGAATTTGCGATGCGGTCCTTTGCGATCAATGAACAGCAATGGGGATCGGTGCGCTATCCGCTTTATCCGGTCAAATTTGTGATTTTCTTTGGACTGACGATGCTTGCCATTCAGTTTGCACTCGATTTCATGCGTGAACTGATCGGGTCTGCGCCAAACAAGGAGGCCGTGGGCCAATGACGGGGCTTGAAATCGGATCTTTGGGCATTGTGGCCCTGTTTGCCGCCATCCTGTTTGGCGCGAATGTGATGGTTGCGCTTGGTGTTGTCGGGGCGGCCGGTCTTGCGGCCCTGGTCGGGACCAAGGGGGCGACCGCCATGCTGTCGACGGTGTTTTTTGACACCACGCACAGCTTCCATTTCAGTGTTATTCCGCTGTTTTTGCTGATGGGCTTTTTTGCGATGCGCGCGGGCCTTGGCGAAGACATGTTCGAAGCCGCCACCAAGTGGCTTGGCAATTTAAAGGGCGGACTTGCGATTTCGACCACGATGGGGGCGGCGGCCTTCGGTGCGGCGTCCGGATCAAGTGTCGGGACTGCCACGATCTTTACCAAGCTTGCCCTGCCGGAAATGCTCGCACGTGGCTATGACAAACGTCTGGCATCGGCATCGATTGCCATTGCCGGGACGCTCGCAGTGATGATCCCGCCCAGTGCGCTTGTGGTGGTCTATGGCATCCTGACGGATTCAAGCATTGGCGGTTTGCTGGTTGCCGGTGTCATTCCCGGCGGTGTCTTTGCGGTTCTTCTGTGTATTGCGACCTATTTGACCGTGATGCGCAATCCTGATCTGGCGCCGGTTACCGCCACCAATGTCCCGATGAAGGAAAAGCTTTATTCCCTTCGTCTGGCCGGGCCGCTGCTGTTTGTCATCATCTGCATCATTTCCGGGCTTTATCTTGGGGTTTTCACCCCGACCGAGGCCGGTGGCATTGGTGCGGGACTGACCTTTGTTCTGGCAATCATGCGTCAGCGCAGTATCCGCAAACTGGAACTGAGCAAAACCTTGATGGATACCATCAAGACGTCGGGCATGATTTTCGCGATCATCATCTGCGCGCTGGTCTTTTCGAAATTCCTGGCACTGAGCGGTGTGGCCAATGCGATTGGCGGTTTCCTGATCGGGCTTGAGGTCAATCGCTGGATCGTCGTTCTGATCATTGTCGGCATCTATTTGCTGCTTGGCATGATGATGGATGCCCCGGCATTGCTGGCTATCACGCTTCCGATCACCCATCCGGTGATGATGAACCTTGGATTTGATCCGATCTGGTTCGGGGTGTTTGTGGTGTTGCTTGTGGAAATCGGCGCGGTCACACCACCGGTCGGGATCAACTGCTTTGTCGTGCAGGCGGCCTCTGACGGGCGGGTGCGCCTCGAAGATGTGTTCCGCGGATTGTTGCCCTATATCGCGGCCGGTTTTGTGATGTTGCTGTTGCTGTGCCTGTTCCCGCAAATGGCGCTGTTCCTGCCAGAATCGATGAATTGAGGATCGCAGGATGAATTCAGCAGAAAACCTTTTCCCGTTTGACGGCAAACTGCCCGGACCGAAATTGTTGCGATCAACCCTGACATCCCCGTTCGGGCGCAAGGTCCGCATTGCAATGGATGTTCTGGGATTGTCCGGACGGATTGACGTTCAGCCCGCCGACACCCGTGATCAAAGCGACACCCTGCGTCAGCAGAACCCGCTTGGCAAAATTCCGTGTCTGATCCTTGAAGATGGCAGCATTCTTTATGACAGCCGGGTGATCATTGAATTCCTTGATCGCTGGTCGGGACAAAACAGACTGATCCCCGAGGCGGTGGATGAACGGGCCCGTATCTTGACCCGTGCGACCCTTGCCGACGGGATCGCCGATGCTGCCTTGTTGATGGTCTATGAAGGACGTTTTCGCGATCCGTCACAGATTTCGGAAATCTGGCTTGATCATCAGCGCGGTAAAATCAGCCGGGCGCTCGATGCGATGCAAACCGCTTTGCCCGATCCGCGCAAAACCGATGTGGTATCGATCAGTCTGGCCTGTGCGCTGGGATATCTTGATTGGCGCCAGCCGGTTGAGTGGCGGCAAACCTATCCGGTGATTGTTGACTGGCTTGACGAATTTGCGGCTGCCGAGGCGGCCTTTGGACGAACCGAACGCCCCGCGGAGATCCCGGCATGACCCGTATTGCACCCTTGCAACCCGAAAACCTGACCCCGCGCCAGAAAGAAGTGTATGACGCCATTGCATCCGGTCCGCGTGGCCGGGTGCGCGGGCCGCTTGCCGTGTGGCTCAATCGTCCGGATCTTGCTGATCGGGCACAGGCCCTTGGTCGGTATTGCCGCTATGATTCCTTGCTTGAACCGCGTCTGTCGGAACTTGCCATTCTGGCGACTGCGCGTGTCTGGAAATCCGAATTCGAATGGGCCGCGCACAAGGTCATCGCCCTTAAGGCCGGGATCAGCCCCGAAATCGTCGAGGCGATCCGCACCAACCGGCAGCCGGTCTTTGAAAACGAAGACGAAGCGGTGGTCTATGACTATGCGATTACCCTTCATACCGAACGCCATATTGGCGACGAGCTTTATGCCCGCGCGGTCAAGGTCCTTGGCCAGGAGGCGGTCGTCGATCTGACCGGTATCCTTGGCTATTACACGCTGATCTCCATGACGATCAATGTGTTTGAACTGCCGCCGCCCGACGGGGCTGTACCCGAACTGGAATAGGGTTTCGGGACCACACTGTTTTTGACATCAATACCAACGAGGATGGCCATGAATACTGCGCCCATCACCTATAAACCTGCGCCAACGCAGCCGAAATTCACCATGCCCAAAGGCGCTTGTGACACCCATTGTCATGTTTTCGGTCCTGCTGATGTATTTCCCTATTCACCGCAAAGCAAACTTCAGCCGGGCGATGCGCCCAAGGAAACGCTGTTTGCCCTGCATGACGTGATCGGCATTGAAAAATGCGTGATTGTGCAGTCGGGTGTGCACGGGTTTGACAACCGCGCCATGCTTGATGCCATGAACGCCCGCAAGGGTGATTACCTTGGTGTTGCGCTGTTGCCGGTAACGGTCGAAGACGACGAAATTCGCCGTCTGGATGATCTGGGTGTTCGCGGCATCCGGTTTAACTATATGGCCCATCTTGTACCCGGGGCATCGGTTGACGAACTTTTGCGTCTGGCCGACCGTCTGGCCAGATTTGACTGGCACCTGCAAATCCATATGGAAAGCAGCCTGATCGAAGGCATGGCAGATGGTCTTGCCAAATCAAGCGTGCCGGTGGTGATTGACCATATGGGGCGCGTGGATGCGTCGCTTGGTCTGGATCAGGCACCGTTCGATGCATTGCTGCGCCTGATGGAAAACGATCATCTTCTGGTCAAGGTGTCGGGCTGTGAACGCGCATCGCGTCAGGACGCGCCATATGGCGATGCGGTTCCGTTTGCGCGGACCCTGGTCGAACGGTTCCCCGACCGTGTTCTGTGGGGGACAGACTGGCCACATCCGAATTTCCGGGCCGATGCGCCTGATGATGGTGTTCTGGTCGATCTGATCCCGGAAATCGCCCCGACTGCTGAATTGCAACAGGCACTTCTGGTCGATAACCCGCATCGTTTTTACCGTTTTGACAAATAAGGGGGTCGGTATGACAAGACGCCTTGAAGGACGTATTGCAATTGTAACCGGTGCCGGATGTGTCGGGCCGGGCTGGGGCAACGGGCGGGCAACCGCAGTCCGTTTCGCCGAAGAAGGGGCAAAGATCTTTGCAGTTGATCTGAACCCGGACGCGCTTGAAGAAACCATCGAACGGACCCGCAATGTCGGCGGTGAAATTGTCGGTCATATCTGTGACATCACCGATGGTGATGCGGTTGCCGCGATGGTTCGCGCCTGTGTCGATCATTTCGGACGGGTCGATATTCTGGTCAATAATGTCGGGGGTTCGGCCAAGGGCGGACCTGCTGACATGACCGAGGATGTCTGGGACAAGCAGGTCGATTTCAATCTGAAAAGTGTCTATCTGACCTGCCGCCATGTTTTGCCGATCATGGAAAAACAGCAAAGCGGGGCGATTGTGAATACGTCCTCGACCTCTGGCATGCGCTGGACCGGGGCGGCACAGTCGGCCTATGCGGCAACCAAGGCCGCCGTCATCCAGTTTTCCAAGGTGGTCGCGGTGGAATATGCCGCCAAGGGTGTTCGGGTAAATACCGTTGTGCCCGGGCAGTTGCACACCCCGATGGTCGAAGCCCGCCTTGCCGGGCAACGGGCTGGCGGCGATGTCGATGCGTTGCTGGCGCAACGTCTTGCGCGCATTCCGCTTGGGTTCATGGGCGATGGTCGCGACACCGCCAATGCGGCGCTGTTTCTGGCATCGGACGAGGCCCGCTTTATCACCGGAACCGAAATCGTTGTTGATGGCGGCATGACAGCGCGCTGCGACTGATCAAATGAACTTGTAAATTTCTACCGGACAATAAACTTCCTTCTGCGTCATGCAGTGTGCGGCGATGGGCCTTGGCTCATCGCCATTCTTTTTTTTTCCGGCTTTTATATATTCTTGCGCAATTCAGGGCAGGGATGCGTGGAACGGGCTTTGCAACCGGCAAGGCCGGTGCGATGATCACATTCTGGAATTTCAGGATGCCTTGATGTCAGAGCCGCTTGCCACAGAATGTGCCGGATCGGGTTTTCAGCCCAACGGCCGCTATCAAAAGTTTGAAGTCTTCAATCAGTTGATCGGGGATGCCAATTTGCTGCGCGCGGGGGATTTCGGTGACGGCATTTCGGCGGCCCATTGGCGGCGCAAGGCCCATGTCACCACCAGATATACCGACCCGGATCATCACACGATCAGCCTGTATATCAATGGCGGAACAGGCATCCAGCGCCAACTTGGTCCCGATCCGGTAACCGGTGGCGGGCCGGGGCGCTGCTGCCTGATGCCGGCTTTCATGACATCGGACTGGCTGGTTCAGGGCGAGGTGGAGCTGTTCCACCTTTATATCCCCCACGCCGCCTGGGAACGTGCGGTGGTCGAGGCCTTCGACATCGAACCCAATGCGGTCGAGGTGCCTGAGAAAACCTTTTTCCTTGATCCCCTGATCGAACAGACCGTGCGTCAGGCCATGCTGCCGCTTGACTGGAATGTGCCGGCCGACCGGATGGCCATGTCCAATGCCGGGCAATTGTTGATGGGGCATATGCTGCGCAGTTATTCGACGCGGCGCGATCTTGGCTTTGCGGTGCGCGGCGGATTGTCCCCGGTTGTCAAACGGCGGGTTTTCGACTTTGTCGAAGCCCATCTTGACCAGCCACTGACCATCGAAGATTTGGCAGACGTTGCCGATTTGTCGGCCTATCACTTTGCGCGCATGTTCCGCAAAACCGTGGGCGAGGCACCCCACAAATTTGTTTTGCGCCAGCGTATCGAACGCGCCATGGAAATGTTGCGCGATGACCGGGCATCGGTTGCCGAGATAGCACTGGCCACCGGGTTTTCAAGCCAGGCACATCTGACCACACGGTTCAGCCACTTTACCGGTCTGACCCCGGCGAAATACCGCAATATTGCCCGCTGACGGCGAGGGATAGAGGTCTGCGTATCAAATCCCGTCGGCCTGTCGGCTTTTGCCCCGAAATCACTGTGTTGCATGACCAGAAACCGGCGGGGTGTTCCCGTGTTCCCGGATCGATACCACCTGTCTGGGTGCTTGGTTACTTGGGTATTTAGTCTTTCGGCCGTTTGATAGGTTGCTTCGCACGGCCTGATACGGTGAGTTCGAAACGCACATAAAGCGGATGGCAATTTGGCCATCAGCACGCACCTTTTTGCCGCGCGACATATCCCGAAATAACACCGGTTTTCGGACCGAATGGCAGTGCATCCTGACCGCTATTTGCGTGTTGGTTGATTACAAGCGCGCCGATCACAAAACGCATAATCAAAATAAATAATTGAAATTAAACGATTTTTACAAGTTGAGAAATCCGTTGACAAGATCACTGAATCGTAATTAGGATTTCACAACAACTAAAATATCAATTTAGGCAAAATGCCAATCCAACGGGAGGACATCCAAATGAAAGTGACTGTGAAAACACTCGGACTCTGTGCCGTACTGGCCGGTGCGGTGGCGCTGGCGGTGCCGGCAACTGCGGCAACCACGCTTCGGATCGGAACGGTTTTGTCGCCGAATGATCCGATGGGCCAGGGACTTGAAAAATTCAAGGCCGATGTGGAAAAGGCGACCAATGGTGACGTCATCATCGAGGTGTTCCACAACTCGCAGCTTGGCGATACCACCGAAATGATCGATCAGGCCCGCGCTGGTGCGGCGGTCGGCACCGTGACGGATGTGGCCCGTCTTTCAAGTTTTGTACCGTCACTTGCCATCATGTCGGCACCGTTCCTGTTTGATACCTATGAACAGGCTGACAAATTTGCCCTGTCGCCGGAATACATTGCCTGGGGTGACGAGTTGCGCGAAAAATCCGGTCTCGTGATGATTGCGTCGAACTGGTATCAGGGCGCACGCCATGCCCTGACGCAAAAGCCGATTTCAAGCCCGGCCGATCTTTCCGGTGTGCGCATGCGGACCATCGGTGCGCCGGTCTGGATCGAAACCATTCGTGCCATGGGGGCAGAACCGACCCCGATCGCATGGGGCGAAGTTTACACCGCCTTGCAGCTTGGCTCGATCGATGCTGCCGAAGCCCAGCCGACCGCCATCTGGAATGCCAAGCTTTATGAAGTGATCAAGAACGTCACCAAGACCGGTCACATTCAGCTGGTTACCGCCCTTGTTGTCGGGGCACAGGCGTGGGATGAAATTTCCCCGGAAAACCAGAAAATCGTGCGTGATCTTGCCGTCGAAGATGGCCGTTACGCATCCCAGTTGACCATCGAGCTGGGTGAAAAGGCACTGGCCGATGTTGCTGCAAGCGGTGTGACCGTTAGCGACGTCGATCTGGCCCCGTTCAAGGAGGCTGTCGCACCGGTTTACAAGATGCTTGATCTCGAAGCAGAAGCCGCGACCGTCAAAAAGGTTCTGGGCCGCTAAGTCACACGGCCTGACCAATCTGCCTTGCCTAGGTGCGTTGCCTTGTTGTTTTCGGGGCAACGCACACCAAACATCAGGATGGAATTGAATACATGCTCAAGCGAATTGAGTTTGCCTGTGCCGGGGGGCTTCTTGTTGCTGTTGTTGTCCTTGTGGCCATTGCGTCGGTTGCGCGCGCCATGGGATCGCCGATCATCTGGTCGGTGGAAATGGCGCAATTGATCTTTGCCTGGCTTTGCATGCTGGCAGCCGATATCGCCATGCAGGAAGACCGCCATTTCGGCCTTCAGGTTTTGCAGGAAATCTTTTCGGCGCGCACGGTTGGCCTGATCGAGATTTTCAACATTCTCGTGGTCATCGGTTTCCTTGGATTTCTGCTCTATTACGCGTGGGGCAATATGATCCTGATGCATCCGCGCCTTGTAGGTGCGGCCCAGATTAATGCCTCCTACATCCATGCGTCGATGGTGGTCGGTATCCTTCTTATGATGCGAACCATGGTGTTCCAGCTTGTTCGACGCATTCGGACACGGGGGACCATGTGATGTTGATATTGATTGCTGTTCTTTTTGCGGTTTTCCTGATTATCGGTATGCCGGTGGCCTTTGCGCTGGGCCTGGCATCCATTCCGGTCTTTGTCGTCAGTGGTGCCATGCCGCCAACCGTGGTCATTCAGAAAATGGTGACCGCGACCCAAAGTTTCCCGTTGCTGGCTGTTCCGTTCTTTATTCTGGCCGGGAACCTGATGAATGTGACGGGGATTACCTATCGCCTGGTGAAATTTGCCCGGCTTCTGACCGGCTGGATGGCCGGTGGTCTGGCACAGGTTTCAATTGTGCTTAGTTTCATGATGGGCGGTATTTCCGGGTCCGCGGTTGCTGATGCCTCGATGGAGGCGCGCCTTCTTGGTCCGAGCATGATCAAACAGGGCTATTCCAAGGCCGCCACGGCAGCTGTTCTGGCATTCGGATCGGTCATTACCGCAACCATCCCGCCCAGCATCGGGTTGATCCTGTTTGGTTTTGTCAATGAAGTCTCGATCGGGCGCCTGTTCCTTGCCGGGATTGTGCCGGGTATTTGCCTGA
Organism: Thalassospira sp. GO-4; assembly: GCF_023588965.1. Classification (NCBI taxonomy): domain Bacteria; kingdom Pseudomonadati; phylum Pseudomonadota; class Alphaproteobacteria; order Rhodospirillales; family Thalassospiraceae; genus Thalassospira; species Thalassospira sp. GO-4. The sequence goes on along the minus strand of NZ_CP097807.1, from coordinate 1,280,048 downwards.
CCCTTGTTCTGATGGCGACATCGTGGTTTGTGGCGCGCAAAAACGGGTATCAGCCTGATCTTCCGGAAATGCCGGGCCGTCGCGAATTGTTGAAAAGTTTCTCGGAAAGCATCTGGGCACTGGCCTTTCCGGTGATCCTGATTGTCGGGTTCCGCTTTGGCCTGTTTACCGCGACCGAGGCCGGGGCATTTCTTGTTTTCTATGCGCTGGCGGTCGGGATATTTGCCTATCGCGAACTTGATTTCAGCAAGTTCAAGGAGGCCGTGACAAGTTCGGTTTCCGATCTTGGCATGGTGATGTTGCTGATCATTATGGCGGCGGTTCTGGGCTATGCGATGACCATTGAACGTGCCCCGCAACAGATCACCGAATTCGTCACGACCCTGACCGAAAACCGGGCGATGATCCTTGTACTTGTTGTGGCGGTTCTGGTGATCAGCGGCATGTTCCTTGAAGGGGCGGCCAATATCCTTCTGGTGACGCCGATTGTCATGCCGGTTCTGGTCAATGCCGGGTACGATCCGGTTCACATGGGCATCCTGATTGTCACCCTGATCAATTTCGGCGGTCTGACACCACCGGTCGGGGTCATCATGTTTACGGTCTGCGGCATTCTTGACGTCAAAACCGGGGCTTATAGCCGGGCATCGATCCCGTTCTTCATTGCCATGGTGATCTTTTTCATCCTGATGGCATCGATCCCGAGTTTGACGTTGTTGTTGCCCAATGCATTAATGTAATCAGTGATCTCAAGGATTTAGGCATTCAAAGAATTGCCAGGGAGATAGATGAAAATGAACACATCTACGAACGGACTGATTGGGATCCATGATGGCGGGATCAAGGGCAATGCCCATGTCCCGGCCTCGGCACTGGTGTATGAAGATATCCGCAACCGGATCATTTCACTGGCGCTGTTGCCCGAAACGACACTGGTACGTGCCGAACTGGCCGACAGTTTCAAGGTCAGCCAGTCACCGGTGCGCGAAGCGATCATGCGTCTTGAGCAGGACGGGCTGGTTGTGTCCTATCCGCAGTCGCGCACCGTGGTCACCAAAATTGACGAGGCCCGCATCCGTGAAGAACATTTTCTGCGGGTTGCCGCCGAATGCGAAGTGGTACGCCAGCTTGCCGACATCAAGGAACCCGCCGCGGTCACCAAGGCCAAGGGCATTCTTAAAATGCAGGAAGCCCTGGTTGGTGACATCGAACAGATTGATCTGTTCAAGCAGCTTGATGACAGCTTCCATGCCGCTTTGTTTAACGGGGTGAACCAGTCCAACCTGCATCTGCAAATCACGGCGCGCAGCGGTCATCTGGCGCGGGTGCGGACCCTTGATCTGCCGCGTGCGGGCAAAATGGTGTCTGTCCTTGAAGGCCACAAGGCCGTCATCGACGCCATCCAGTCAGGCGATGCCGCCACGGCCGTTGCCGAAATGCGCCAGCATCTGTCTGGCACGATGGAACGTTTGCCACTGATCATCGAAGAAAACAGATCGCTGTTTTCCTGATACCGCGTTTTCCGAACCCCGATGGTGGGGTGTTGCTGAACTGGTGCGTAGCAGAAGACCGCTACGCACCATTTTTTTATGCGCGTTTGGCAAGTTTCCAGATCCCGGTCTGCGCGGTCTGTCGGGCATAATCGGCAAGCGATGTCGGCATGCGGCCAAGGATATGTTCGATATCCCCGGTTGGTGCGCTGTTGCGTCCGTCAAGAACTTCGGAAAACAAATAGGAAATCAGACTGCGAAAGTCCTGCGGAACGCCGTCGCTTGCCAGTCCGGCATCAAGCTGGTCAATCGTGATCGGCACGAAATCGATCTTGCGGTTGGCACTGTTGCCAATGATCGATGTGACGTCTTCAAAGGTCAGGGCTTCGGGACCGGACAGTTCATATGTCTTGCCGATATGTTGCGGATCAAGCAGGCAGGTTACCGCGCAATCGGCAATGTCATTGGCATCAACAAACGGTTCGGGAATATCACCCGCGGGCAGGGCAAGGGTGCCGGCCTGGATATAGGGCAGGAAAAGATCCTCGCTGAAATTCTGAAAGAACCAGTTGGCGCGCAGAATGGTGGCCTCTGCACCGGATTGAAGCAGTACCTGTTCAGCACGGTGGGCGGCTTCTTCGCCGCGTCCTGACAGCATCACAAGACGTTTTGCACCATGCTTGAGTGCGGCTTGCGCAAAACGGGCAATGGTTTCGGCCGATCCCGGAACCGCCAGATCAGGCTGGAATGTAATGTAAACGGCATCAATATCGCGCAAGGTGTCGTCCCAGCTTTCCGGTTTGGTCCAGTCAAATGCAGGGGACGTGCTGCGCGATACAGCGCGAACGGAATGTCCAAGGGCGGTCAGTTTTTCCGCGACACGGCGGCCGGTTTTGGCGGTCGCGCCAAGAACCAGAAAACGGGGTTGTGTGGTCATATTGCTTGCTCCTGAAGGGTAAAATAAAATGTGAGTAATCCTCACATTTGCCAAATGTGATAAATCCTCGTATTTTGATCGTCAAGAGAGTTTGGCAGTCACAAGCCCGTGAACAACGCCGTATACGGCATGTCCCAAGGGTTAAAACAGGACGCAACCAATTGTCGGAAAACGCGAAAAAAATGCGCAAGGCACCCACACAAAAAAGAAGTCGCGAACGTGTGGAAAATATCCTGAAAGTGGCCTGTGAGCTGATCGCAGCCCAGGGAAGCGATGCCATGAAGATGGGTGAACTCGCCCAAAAGGCAGGAGTCTCGATCGGATCGCTGTATCAATATTTTCCCGACAAGGCATCGGTCATTCATGCCCTTGCGGATCGCTATAACGACGAATCCCGTCACTGCATCGAAGACGCATTGGCAGACGTGTCATCAGCAGATGAACTTGTCCGGGCGTTTGATCAGCTGATTGATACCTATTACGAGCTGTTTCTGGCCGAACCGGTGATTTGCGATATCTGGACCGGCACCCAGGCCGACAAAACCTTGCGCGATATGGAAATGGAAGTCAGCCGCGCCAATGCCGCCATGCTGACCAAGGCGATATTGCGCATCCGGGAAAATGATGGCGATGCCAGTACGATCGCCGCGCGTTGTCTTCTGATCATGTATAGCGGCGAAGCCGCCATGCGGCTTGCCATTTCGGTGCCGCCAAAAGAAGGCCGGGAAATCGTTGCCAGCTATAAACGCATGGTGGGGCGCGAAATTACCGATATGACCCGCGTGTGATTTACGGGCATCAGGCGGATTTAGCCTGATAGGGGCCATCACCCGGCCGACCCAGCAGGAAGCCCTGCACATAATCGACATCATGTTCGATCAGGAAGTCGAGTTCTTCTTGACGTTCGATCCCTTCGGCAATGACTTCGATTTCAAGCTGTTTTGCCAGTGCAATCAGCTTGCTGACAATGGCCTGTTTGTAATTGTCATGGTCAACATGGTCGACGAGTTCGCGGTCGATCTTGATGATATCGGGGCGCAGTTCGGGCAACATGTTCAGGGTCGAATAACCCGATCCGACATCATCAAGCGCCACCCGAAAACCGGAATTGCGATAGGACTGCAAAATCGCACTCAGATGTGCTGTGCTTCGGACCTTTTCGGTCTCGATGACTTCAAACACCACATTCTTGCGGTCAAGATTGCATTCCTCGACAACGTCGATGGTGGATCGCAGGCAGGAATCCGGATCATAGATCGAACTTGGCGTGAAATTGATGAACAGGTTCCCCGAAACCCCGGCCTTGGTGGCGTTGCGCACATTGGCTGCGCGCGCCGCACGGTCAAGCTGGAACAACAATGTGGCTGATTGCGCTGCTTCAAACAGCTGGCCGGGATTGATGACGCTGCCATCGCGCGCCGCCCCGCGAATAAGGCATTCATGGGCATAAGGGGTACCAAGATCACCAATCGGAAAGATCGGCTGAAACGCCGAATTCAGGCGATTTTCACGCAACAGATCACCGAGCCATTCCGCACCGATCGCGGCGCGAATGGCCCCCAGACTGGTGACGCGACTGATATCGTCAATGTCGGGTTTCTGGCCTTCTGCCATGATCAGGGCTTTGGTGTCGGCCAGTTCTTCGGGCAGAAGATCCTTGGCAATGGTGTCGATCAGCTTGCGCAAGCCCGGACGACTGTAATGGATCGAAAGGGTGGCGACACTTGGCGTTTTATCGACCGACAGCGAAATCGATTTGGCACCGGCAAGAATTTTACCGGTGGTATGTGCCACCGGTGGCCACAGATAAAGTGTGCCCAGACGTGGGGCAATTTCCGGAACCGCGTCGCATTTTTCGCAGTATGTCACCTTCTTCTCCCCGTCGGGTTGTCACATGGCGGTCTGGCCATCAGGCCGGGTGGCTAAATTCCAATATTGTAATTTTTACCATACGAGATGCGCTGATTAAAAGTTCAGGAAGAAAAATATATTTTTCAAGACGATAGGGCGCTTTTTCTGTGTGGTACAAGTCGATGAAATTTCACCGGCGTCGGCGTGTTTTCAATCGTCGGCTCAGGCCCTGTCGCCTGTGGCTGTTTGCAATGGTCAAACGATTTGGTTCAATCTGAAAGTGAATTCGGTTCAGTCAAGACCGACCAGCATCTTGCAATAGGCTATGAAATGCCACGCCTATAACAAAGGTTGTGGTTTTATTGTCACAATCTCGTGATCTTTGGCATTCATATCAACATTTGTGCTGTGCGATAAGTTTTAAGTGACCTATAGTCGTTTTGTGCTTGGGGAGGGGGCGTGAGATTATTTGATCGCATCCAGGGACAGATGAATGACGCAGTCAAAAAAGGATATTGCCGGGGATCTTAAGCGGGCAATGTCAGCAGCCGACTTTGATACGGCTGCCAAAATTGGTGCCCGTATTTTGCGGCTGCATCCAAGACGTACTGATATCGAGATTATGACTGCTGTCAGCGAGTTGCAGGGGAAAAATCCTGCGTCTGCGGGTCCGCGTCTTCGCAAACTGTTTCGCACTGTCCCGACCAATGACAGACTGTTCACGGCTGTCGCCCAGAATCTGCTGCAATATTCATATCTTACAAGTGACTTTGGTTCATTCGAGTCGGTCCTTGAGGAGCGCCTTCGCGCTGCACCAAAGGACGGATTTCTGGCCTTTTTGCTTGCCGATGTCCTGTTTCGCGCAGAGTCACATGTCAGTCCCGGAAAATGCGTTGCACCTAAACTTTCGCGTGCTGTTTCGGTGCTGAAAACCGTTGGGGAAAGCAGTTCCCATTTCAACGATGCGCAGACATTAATGGCGCGTATTCATTTGCATCAGGAAGATCACGCACAGGCCTTTGCGGTTCTGGAAAAGGCGGTTGCGCGGCAACCTGGCAATCTTGAATTGCGGGTAGTTCTGGCATCAAGCTACGCCATGGCAGGCGAGGTCGAGCAGGCAGTATCAACCAGCCTGTCGATCATTAATGACCGTCCGGGATATTCAGCCCAGCCTTATATGGTCATCTCCTTCATGCGTCCCCAGGCCATGCCCGAGGACGCTGTCAAACATCTTGAGGCGATCCTTCAGAACCCCAAATCAGACAGTTCTGAAAAATACAAGGCCGCCTATGCCCTGGCCAAGATCGCCGAAACCGAAGGCGATATGGAACGGGCCTTTGCCTATTACGGCAAGGGTCATGCGGCCAACCGCGCCGCCCGCCCGTTTGACATGGAACACGAATTGCGTGAAATGAAGACGCTCGAAGACATGGCGCGTCAGGCCGCCGCAACGGATATGTCATCGGGCGATGTGATGGCACTTGATGCCAAGGGCCCCAAGCCGATCTTTATCGTCGGCATGCCGCGATCGGGAACGACGTTGACCGAACGCATTCTTGGTGCGCATCCCGATGTGTATGCGGCCGGTGAAATCGGTGATTTTGCCAAGGCGGTCAATGATGTCGTTGGCAAAGGGCGAATTTCCGAACAGTTGTCGCGTATTGATGACAAGGCCGCGCGCAAGATCAGAAGCCAGTATCTGGAAGCAATGCGTGCCTATGCCCCGGAAAAACGGTTTGTCACCAACAAGACACCGGCCAATTTCGTACGCCTTGAAATGATCCGCCGGGTATTTCCCGACGCACCGATCATTCATACCCATCGTCATCCGCTGGCAACCTGTTTGTCGGTTTACACGACGCCCTTTGCCATCCCGATGCGCTATTCCGATGATCTTGGCGAACTGGCCGATTACTATCGCGCCTATGTCGGGCTGATGAATGTGTTCTTTGAAACAGACCGCAACGGCATGCTTTATGATCTGTCTTATGAGGATCTGGTGGCCAATCCGGACGTTGTCGCAAAGGATTACCTGGCGCATTGCGGGTTGGACTGGCATCCGGAATGTCTTGAATTTTACAAGACCGATCACACGGCCACCACGGCAAGTATGATCCAGGTCCGTCGGCCGATTTTCAAGGACTCGCTTGGGAAATGGCAACGGTTTGAACCCTATATCGGCCCGTTGGCGACGCTTGTTTCCGATGCAGACGAGACAAAGGTCAAGACAGCACAGAAATCGTCACGCAACGCGGTTGCTGCGTGACGTTGCTGCGTGACGTGGCTGGGGCTTCGGGTTAGAAGGTATTCATAGCAAAAAAAATACCGACAGATCCGGAGCGCCCAAATGACCCTGTCCATTCCAAAGGCCGAATTGCATCTGCATCTTGAAGGGGCCCTGACGCCTGCGCTGGTGCGTAGCTTTGCCAAGCGCAACAATCTGACCCTGCCTGATGACATCTATGATGAACAGGATCGTTATATCTGGGACGATTTTCCGGAATTCCTCAAAAGCTTTGACAAGGCCAGTGCGGCCATCCGCACCAAGCAGGATTATTCGGACCTGACCCACTTTTACCTGACCGAACAGGCAAAGGTCGGCGCCCTTTATGTCGAGCTTTTCTGTTCACCGACCCATGCGGCTGATTGTGGTCTTTCCTATGACGAACATCTCGAAGCGGTGGTCGGTGGCATTGACCGTGCCGAAAAGGAAACCGGGATTATCGGCCGGATCATCATGACCTGTGTGCGCCATGTCGGTGGCGATATCGCGGTTAAGGTCGCGCGCGAAACAGCAGATTGCGGGCATCCCTATATTGTCGGTTTCGGCATGGGCGGGAATGAAAGCATGTTTTCGCAAGAAACGTTTTATCCGGCCTTCAAGATCGCGGCGGATGCGGGGTTGGGCTGCACCACCCATGCTGGCGAGGTGCAGGGACCACAAAGCGTTTGGGATGCGATTGACAAACTGCCGGTAACCCGTATCGGCCATGGCGTGCGGTCAATCGAAGACCCGAAACTGGTCGAAACATTGGCAAAGCGCGGAATTGTTCTGGAAATCTGTCCGGGATCAAACATTTCACTGTCGGTCTATCCGGATTATGCATCCCATCCGCTGCGCAAATTCCATGATTCCGGGGTGAAAGTCACATTGGGATCGGATGATCCGCCCTTCTTCCACACCAGTCTGGCCGAGGAATATCAGCGTGCCAAGGATGTGTTCGGTTTCAGTGATGCCGAATTGCTTGGGGTAACGCGCACCGCGATCGAAGCGGGTTTTGTTGATGACGCGACCAAGGCAAAATTGCTAGCCAAACTCTAGGCCCGGTTGTTATGCCAAAAAACAAAAGAGCGCCCGGTGTGATTGCCGGGCGCTCTTTGTTTTATGGGGGAGGTCCTTACCAGGGCGTCTTGCCCAGAAGCTTTTCACCAAGTGGGGTCAGCTTCGCCCGTTCATAGCGGGTCTGTTCCCAATTGCGCGGATCACCGGGAAAAGCATAACCGCGCGCAGGCAACCGTTCGGACCAGCTTTTAACCCGCCAGTCGACAAGATCCTGTTCCTCGGGTGTGGCTGGCGCCATGGAAATATATTGCGCGATGCGGGCCTGATCGGACCGGTTGGCGCGAATACCGTGGGCCAGCAGGCTGTTGAAAATCACAAGATCCCCGGCCTTCATGGCAATGCGTTTGGGTGTATAGGGCACCGTATCCATATCCGGGCGGAACGGATCACGATCCGCAGGGGCGGTTTTGCGCCATTCTTCGAAATTCGCAAACAGATCGGGTACGCACTGGAACCCGCCCATGTCATCGGTGGTATCAACCAGTGACAGCACGCCTTGCACATTGATCGGCAGCGGGTTGGCACTGGTATCGGCATCCCAGTGAATGAAACCGTCAAAGGCACGCGTGCCCTTGTTGGGCGTATTGAGGTTGGCACGATCAATCGAGACCCAAAGATCGGTACGATCCCAGATATCGACAAAGGCGTCATAGACTCGCTGGGTCTGGCGGTTATCCCAAAGGGTTTGGTGGTTGTAAATCTCGACCATGCCGGAATTGTTCAATTCCTTCATCGCATTGTCGCGCATTTGCGGGCGGCCCCAGCTTTCCGGATCGTTGGGGTCCATTTCTTCGAATTCCCACAAAAGATCGACGGTCGCCTTGACCTGTTCGGCGGGGACTGCGTTTGGAACAACCACATATCCATATGTCTGCCAATGAGCAAAATCGTCTTCGGACAGGACGCGTAACGGAAGTTTCTTTTTCAGATCGCGCAGCTGTGTACCGCTGACTTCCTTGGTGGATGCATTTCCCGGTCGGTCACTGTTCGGGGCCATGGTGGGCGTCATGGTCGGGGCATTGGCAAGCATGGACATGATGTTCCTCCGTCATCCTGTTTTGATCTGGAAAAATTAAAACAGGATGACAGGCACCTGCACACTGACAGGGCGGACAAAGAATGATACTATTTGGCCAAATTAATCCAGATTATGTTCCGTAAAGGCGTGGATGCGATCTGATGAAGCTTTTGTTCGAACATGTTCAGATTGCCCCGGACCGATCTTGGAAGGGCCTGTATCGCAATCTTCTGGCGATCCCGTTTGAATGGCATTTTCACCCGGAATATGAACTGACATTGACACTTGGAAGTTACGGGCAGCGTTATGTCGGTGATCATATCGGGTCTTATGGCGATGATGATCTGGTGCTGTTGGGGCCCAATCTTCCGCATACTTGGCATTCCGCAAACGCCCAGCCGCCATCGGCCAGCCACGGCGAATTGCGTGCCCACGAAGCCGCCCTGCAGGTTGCGGGGACAACAAAGGGACATCAGGCCTTTGTTTTCTGGTTTACGGCCGACTGGATCAATACCGTTTGCAAAACCATGCCCGAACTGGCCGGGCTTGAAACCGCGTTGCGGCTGTCGCGTCGCGGTGTTCAGTTTGATGCGGTAACGGCCCGAAAAGTCGCGGCATTTGCCCCGGTCTTTGAACAAGGCACACCGGCAGATCAGCTTGTCATGTTGATCGACGTGCTTCGGACATTGCTTGATGCGAGCGACCTGACACCGCTGGCATCTGATCGTTTCGATGCGGCAATTCCCGATCATGATGATGCCAGCCGACTGGGCAGGGTTCTTGATTTGCTGCATGGCAGTTATTTCGAACCGGTCAGCAGTGCCTGGATCGCGCGCAATGCCGGCATGAGCGAACGCACCTTGCGCCGGTTTTTTCAGCGCCATATGGGGTCCACCATTCAGGATTATCTGATGGGGTTGCGGCTTGGCCGGGCGGCAAGCTTGCTGTTATCGTCAGATATGCCGATCTATCGGGTTGCCGAAGAAGCCGGTTTTCAAAACCTGTCGCATTTTAACCGCCAATTCCGTCGTCACCGCGGAATGGCACCAAGCAGCTTTCGCAAATCACGGTTCGAAGGCATCCTGCCCCCCGCCGCGACGCAAACCCGCCATTCAAAGGCCAGATAGCCTGATGGCTTGTTGGACGGAAACAGGCGGAAACAGGCGGAATTAGGCCCCGTAAAGGTCCATATGCCGGTCAAAAGCCGCCCAGAACTGATCACGATAAAGATCGCGTTCCTGCAAGATTTCATGGCGGGCTTCGGGGATTTCCCGGATCGTTACATTCGGGAAATGGCCAAGCAGATCTTGTGTCGTCCGGTTTGAAACGACCTGATCATTGCCCGCCAGAATGATGGTCATTGGCGGAAGTTTCTGCGCCTTGTCGGGCTGTGCCAGGCGATCGGCTGTTTCCGATTGTGCCCTGAAACAGGCATCAAGCCATCCCGCCGATGTGCCGCCAACCACCAAATCGGGCGCGGCTTGCAGGATCGTGCGGTTAAGGTCATGGCGGTGCGGATCAGATGTCAGGATGTTTTCCGGATCAAATTCAGCAAGCGGGCTGAGGTTTCGTTGCCCGGGCAGATATTGTTTGTCAAAACCATATCGGCACAAGCTGCCAGACAGGATCTGGGCGGCAATCGAAAACCATCGCGGACCGCCAAGCCCGAAGAACGGCGCAATCATCACGACACTTTTCCAAAGATCAGGCTGATCAAGCAACATTACCATCGCCACCAGCCCGCCGGTTGAATGGGTCATGACGGTGTCACAGGTAATGCCGTGCTGATGTTTGACGTGATCAATGACGTGACGGGTATCGGCCCCGTAATGCGCAACATCACGCACATATCCCATCATCGGGTCCGGGGTGGCGCGTGAAGACCCGCCATGTCCGCGAAAATCGAATGTCACGGTGCCGTATCCGCGCCGGGCCAGATCGTTCGCCGTCTCGCGGTAGCGTTCAACGAATTCACCACGCCCCTGAAGAATAAGAACATGCCCGCGAATATTGGCCGGGGTCATGATGGCGATGCGCAACCGCACGCCATCGGGGGCGTTGAAGTGATCAATGGTAAAATCCATCAGATCGGAAGATGTGCCTTTGCCGGGACGTGATTGCACGGTCATTGCGCAGCAGGCTGTTTGTTTACGCCAAGCGATGCCGCAACAAAGATTGCCATCTTGTCCATCATGACGTTGAAATCAGGATTAAACGTGCCCCGGCGCAGGGTCCCGGGTGTTGCCGATTTCAACAGATTGCGTTCGCCATAAACTGCATCCGTCCCGGACTGGCAGGATGCAAGTTCGTCGGGATCATCATAATGGCCGCAATCAAGTACCGCACCATCAAGACCGTAAACCGGGTTTTCCGGGCTCATGGTAATGGCGGTATGGGCGTGATTGATGGTTCGCATGTCGTCATTGGCGGATTTCACGATATCGATGTCATCACATTGGGGATGTTCATCAACAGTATTGATTTCGCCCTGATACCAGATCATCTGGCGGATCGGGCTTTGGACCTTGTTGCAGAAATAGTCCACGGCGGCCAGCGGGTTGACGGTCTGGTCATCGGAACTGATGGCAACAAAAACCGGAACGTTCGAAGCCGGGATCGATGCATCGCGATACGGCGCGGTCAAAAGATGAAACTCGGCTGCTGCATTCATCGCCATGGACCCGTATTTTCCGGGATCATTTTCAGATCCCTGACCGACCCATTTTTTGACATACCGGACATAGGGCGTCAGCCATGCCATATCGCTTTTGGCCGCAAGCCCCGGGGACAGCATGATCATGGCACTGATGCGCGGATCATTGCTGCGCGCGGCGATATCACGTCCGATCAGGGTGGCCCCGGTTGAATAGCCGATCGCGATGATATGTTCGATATCCTTGTCAAAGGCCGTCATGCCGTAATTCACGGTATCCAGCCAATCCTGATAACTGACATCGATCAGATCACCGGGCGCCGTGCCATGGCCGGGCAACAGCACGCCGTTAAAGGTGGCGCACGGGAAGTCCCGGCGCAGCTGATCGCGCACATCACTTAGCCAATAGGGGCTGTCTGTCAGGCCGTGAACAGCCAGAAAACCGACTTTTTCACCATGGGCAAGTCCGCGTCCGGCCGTCAGACAGGCGGCCTCGTCCGCCCCAAGGGAATAGGGGCTTCGCATATCGACAACCTGATCAATATCGAACGGACCAAACGGGTTTGCTTCGGCCCCGAAACGGGCCGATATGACATCGCGAAGCTGTTTGCGCGTTGCGGTGACATAGTCATCAAAGGCCAAACCGTTGGCCGGGCTTGTGACGGCATTGCCGGACGGCTCATATTGCCCGAACGCCTGCGTGCCAATGCCGATTGCCATGACAGCACCCAGGGCAAGTGACGTGATGCCGGTCCGTATCGTTTGTGGTTTGACCATGGGGTGGCTCCGTATCGGTTGGCGCAATCAATTGTAATCGATATCGTTTCAGGCAGAACGCGATGTTAACCCGTCTGGTGGCCGGGTGCGAACAACAAAAAAGCGGTCCGTATCCAGACCGCTTTTTCTAAGTCATCATCGTGACCTGTTTGGGGCAGAAAGTCAGATGCCCGTTATTCAATGACTTCCCAGCTATGGGTGATTTCGGCGGCCTTGGACAACATGATCGATGCCGAGCAGTATTTTTCTGCCGAAAGTTCAACCGCACGTCCGACCTTGGTTTCGTTAAGGTTCTCACCCTTGACCTTGAAATGCAGGTGGATTTTGGTGAAGACCTTGGGATCGGTTTCAGCGCGTTCTGCCTTGACGTCGGTTTCAACATCAAGAACGTTCTCGCGGCCTTTTTTCAGGATGTGCACAACGTCAATCGACGAACAGCCGCCAATCCCCAGAAGCAGCATTTCCATCGGGCTCGGTCCAAAGCCGTTATCCTTGTCCCCGTCCATGACAACGCCATGACCGGTGCCGCTGGTGCCGGTGAAGGTAAGGTTCTCAAGCCACTTGACGCGTGCTTCCATGATAGAATTCCTGTGTTTGAAAAATCATTGTCCCATCCTCTAGCGCGGTTATCGCGCGCCTGCAAGTTGCGATCCCGACAGACGGGATGCAAAATGGCCGATGGCGGACTTCGGGTAGCAAACTGTTATAGGTGTTTTTACTTTCCCGCGTAATACTGTCCCATGAATTCAGACCCTTATGATGTAGGAGTAAAGGGCATGTCACAGGATACAAACCGCAGCAAAAGCCGTTTTATGATGGGCATGGAACATGTCCTGCGTGAAATCAATCACGAAATCATCAGCCCGGCCATACCTGACATGTCGGTGGAAAACGCGGTGCCGCTTATGATCACGGTTGCCCGGTTGCGCGCCGATTATCTGAAATATGCGTTCAAGCTCAGTGCCGATCGCACCGACCAGCACCCGACCGAGGAAGAGCTTAAAAAGCTCAGACATTTGCGCGAAACCTATCAGGAAATGCTGGCGGCGGCGCGAGAACTCGAACATTGCATTGATCGCGGCTATATCGATCTGCCCATTCCGACGAAATAATCTGCAACGACAAGGCCGTAAGGCATTCTTCTGGCCGCAAGAAAAATAATGACTTATCCTCAAGTATATGCAATGGGTGTTGCTTATATAAAGAAAGACCGGTCAAAAAAGGTCTGAGCTGGGACATCTATATAACATAGCCGAGGGAGCACGTCGTTTTGCGGCGTGCGGGGTGTCTTGTCAGTTAGTGTGGATGTGGTGGCAACAGCAGCGTTGTCACGTGATAGTCTTGTTTTTCTTGATAAGGGCGATCTGAAAATCGTTCATGTCAATCCGGCCGCCGAGAAACAGCTCGCTGCGGCGAAAACTGTTTTGCGTGCCGGAACCGAAATCAAACAGTTTCTTGCCTTCCTTGCCAAGAAGGGCGAATTTTCCGACGGGGATTCTGTCGGATCGGTTCGCCACGCGCTGGGTGCGATTTCATCTGGCGGGCGCGCGGATCTGCCGGGGTTTCGGCTCGAAAAGACGGTGTTTTCCTGGCATTGCGACACCGGGCCCGGCAATACGATTGCCCTGGTCCTGCGTGATGGTGGCAAGGCCCAGGAACTGGCGCGTGCATTGGCAGACCACAAAATCTTTATCCAGCATCTGATTGATGTGTTGCCGACCCCGGTTTACCTTAAAAACCTCGAAAGTGTTGTGACGCGCTGTAACGGCGCCTTTGCGGAACTGTTTGATCTTCAGGTTACCGACGTTATCGGTAAAAAGCTTGTCGAAGTGGCGCCAAAAGACCTGGCCAAGACCATTACCGATCACGAAAAGGCATTGCTGGTCAAAGAAGGCCAGGTGCGTGATGAAATCTCATTCGCGCTTGGCGATGATAACCGGACGGCTTTGTTTGCGGCATCAAGCCTTAAGGGGCCAAGTGGCAGCATTGCCGGCACCATCGGATCCTTGATTGATGTCACCAGCCTGAAAAAGGCGCAGGCCGAAGTCGCCGAGGCAGCCCAGCGCCTGACCGGGCTTCTGGAAAGTGCGCCGATCGGTGTCGGCATTTCCAGCCGGGAAACCGGGGTGTTCCAGTTTTTCAACAGCACCTTTGCCAACATGCTCGACATCAAGGACGAAAAACAACCGACCGATGCGATTTTGCTGTCGGACCGTTATCGCCAACAGTCGCTGAGCGACATGGATATGCTTGGCGAATTGCATGATGTCGAAATCCGCTTGCGCCGCCCGAACATGTCAGAGGCCAAATGGCTCAAGACATCGCTGGAACCGCTGTCGTTCGAAGGCGAGGAATCGGTTCTGTGGTGGACCAGCGACATCACCAAACAAAAACACGCGGCACGCGAACTGCAAAACAAGGCCAATAATGATGAACTGACCGGCTTGGCCAACCGGGCGCGCTTCATGCAAAAAATTGATCAGTGTGAAACCGTGCTGCGCGGCACCAACACCCCGGCCGCCATGTTCATTCTCGATCTTGACGGGTTCAAGAAACTCAATGACGAGAAGGGGCATGCCGCGGGGGACTGGCTTCTGAGCGAGACCTCCAAACGGCTGAAGCGCGCGGCGCGCCGGGCCGAAGAAGTCGCGCGTCTTGGCGGTGATGAATTCACCATGCTGTTCATCAACAAGGGCGGTGAAAAGGAAATGATCGAGATGGCCGATGCCATCTTGTCGGAACTCAATCAGCCCTTCGTCTGGAAAGGCGAAGATTGCGGTGTGACCGCATCAATCGGTTTTGCGGTCTTTGATGGCGGCAGCAGCGACATGAACGAACAGCTGCGCCGTGCCGACAAGGCAATGCATCAGGCCAAGGCATCGGGCAAGGCGCGCCATTGCCTTTATACCCCCGATCTTGAACCGGAACTGCATCAGGACTGACATCAATATCAGATAGCCAAAAGGCCAGCGTCAGCTGGCCTTTTTTGTATCGGTGTTGCGCGGGTTGCCCTGTTCATCAAGGCCCAGTGTTTCCAGTAACGGACCAAGATGTTTTGCATAGGGCTGCCAGCCCTTCAGGCTGCTGCGATAGATCGGTTTGCGGACTTGCAGGGCACTGTGTGTGCGGACCTGACGTTCGTTCTGATGGAAATTCAGACAGGCATCATCCCATGGCAGGCCAACGAATTCGATTAGTCGGCGGGCTTCTGTTTCAAGATTGTCGACGACATTTTCGTAATCGACTTCGATCAACCGGTCCGATGGCAAAACATCGCGCCAGTGATCCATAAACCGTTCATAGGTATTGTAGTAATGCCCAAGATCGCGCTGGTCATAGGCAAAGTTCTGCACACCGCCAAACCGGCGATTATAGATCGAAAAGCATGATGCCACCGGATGACGCCGGCAATGGATGATCCGGGTGTTTGGCAGCATCAGTGCCAGCATCCCGGCCCGCGTGAAGTTTGATGGCAGCTTGTCGACGATCCTGCGGATGGTGGCGGTGCCGTTATCGCTGCTGCCGGACTGGATGCGCGTGATCCGGCCCAGTGTTTCCTTGCGGTATGCCTGACCAAGTATACGGATGAAGTCATCATCGTATTTCATGACATCTTCGCGTGCGGCCCCGTTTTTGACCTTATGCTCGATCAGGGCATGATGGTGATAGACCATGGTATCAAGCTCGCCCGCGCCGAATACATCGGGGTGTGAGCTCAGGATCTGCTCGGTCAGGGTCGTGCCCGAACGGGGCATGCCGACAATGAAAACATGCTGGGGTTCGTCGGCATCGTTACGAACCGGACCAAGATGGGCAAACCGTTCGGCCGGAAACCGGTCACGAACATGATCAAGCATGTCTTCGATTGCAGCGGGGGTGTAATTGATGGTTTGGCGTTTGGTTCGGTTGGCTTCGGCAAGCGCCTTCATCGCGGCATCGACATTTTTGGCTTCCATTTCGACCTTGCCGATCGAAAACAGCAGCATTTCCTGTTCGTTTACCGGCATCGATTGATAGCGGCCCGACTGATAGATATCGTAAATGACGGCACGTGCCGGGTGGTCTTCGGGCACGCGTGTCGCCAGGGTCAGGCAATGCCATGCCCGCACATTATGGGGTTCCTGGGACAGGACAATGTCAAACAATGCGCAGGCTTCGGCGACATTGCCCAATTCCTTCTGACATTCGCCAATACTGATGCGGATATCATTGATTGCCTTGGCATCGGCATTGGCCTGTGCACATTTCAATGCCTTGCCCAGATGTTGCAGGGCGGCTTCGATGTCATCAAGCGACAGCAACACAACCCCCATGGCACTCCAGGCGGTCCAGTCATTCGGCGCAAGGGCAATGGCACGTTTAAGATGGGGAATGGCATTGCGGGTGCCCATGCCGCGGGCTTCAAGAAGCCCCAGCTGCAAGTGAACTTTTCCGTCAAGCGCAAAGCGTTTTACCGCGGCATTCAGAACGGTTTTGGCTTGTGCCTCATACCCGGCATTGGCCAGAACGGCCGAAAGATCGGTGAAATAGACGGGCTTGGGCGATGCGCAGTTGCATGCGCGCTCAAGACTGCGGACCGCATCGGATACCTGTCCGCTTTCATTGCAAATCAGCCCGTTGATCTGCAACAGATCACCATTATCGGGATAATCTTTCAGAAGCTTGCCGCACAGCTTGCGGGCCGCACGTCGATGCCCGGAACTCCATTGCGTCCGGATTTCAGAAAGCCCGGTTGCCAGTTTATGCGCCGGTACCGATGGCGTCGCCCCGCGATTGCCCGGCAAAGACGTGCTGTTTGTGGGCGGTATGGCGGGTTGCAGGCGAAGTTTAGCCCGCAAATGGGCGGCGTTTGGTGCTGTTGTGCTTTGATCGTCACTCATGGCCGACATCCTGTTTGCTCAGTGATGCGGGCGAATGCAAAGCCCGCCCATTATGAGCAAACACGTATCAGCAGGCAAAAACTGGCGCGCGACGTGACGATTTTATGGTGTGATCAGTCCGGATTGATGCCAAGTGCCTCGATCAGCGGGGTCAGTTCCTTCTGATAGGGGCGCCAGCGTTCCAGGCTGCTGTTATAGACGGGCTGGCGGACTTCAAGGGCGCTATGGGTGCGGACTTCACGCGTGTTGGCATAAAATTCAAGACACGCCTCCTGCCAGTCAAGGTCAAGGAAATCAACAAGCCGACGGGCTTCGTGATCGAGGTCGGCAATGACTTTTTCATAATCGACCGTGATCAGCTGATCCTTTGACAGGGTCTTTTCCCAATAGGCCATCAGATCACGATACGCGACATAGAAATTGCCGATTTCACGCAAGTCACACAGATATTTATGCCCGTCGGCAAAGAAATGGGTAAAGCATGAAAACGCGGTATCCATCGGGTCGCGGCGCGCGTGAATGATTTTTGAATTGGGGAATGCCATGGCGATCAGGCCGACCGACACAAAGTTGCCCAGCATCTTGTCAACGATATAGCGCGGGCCTTTGCCATTTTTCAGAACTTCCGGCGGCAGCATCCGCAATACTTCGTCACGATAGGCCTTTGCAAACAGGGCCAGCCGTTTGGGATCAGCCAAAAGTTTTTTATGGGCGGGCAGGGACGGGAAGCCATCGCCGTAGGCCCGCTTCAAAAGCCCGGGCAGGGTGCGAATTTCCCCGACGCCGAACGCGTCGCTGTGACTGTCAAGAACCTGTTCAAGCAGGGTCGATCCGCAACGCGGCATGCCAACAATAAAGATGAATTGCTGTTCATCCCCGGTTTCGCTCAGGGTGTTGTCGGCAATCGCATCCGGGGTAAAGAAATTCGGCAGGTTCGCAAGGAAAGCCAGGGTCTTTTCCTCGTTATAGTCGATTTGTTCACGCTGATAGGCATTGGCCTTAAGGTAATGCGCCATCGCGGCTTTGCCGTCATCGCGCATCATATAGGCAAGGCCAAGTGCATGGTGCAGATATTGCAGATCAAGCTTCGACAATTTGCCGCGTTCGGCACCGATCATTTTCTCGACCGTTGCGACATCATCGTCGGTAAATGCCTTGAGCGTTGCCAGTTCCGCCCATGCGCGCGCGACATATTTTGTCTGGGCGATTGCGGCGCGAATAAGGGCTGTGCAGCCGTCTTTGTCGCCGATGGTTTTAAGGTGATCGGCCTTGGCCATCAGGGTGTTGGCAATATCGGCTGGCGACGGCTTTGCATCCGCATCCGATGCACCGGCACCCTGCATGATTTCAAGTGCCTGGTCATAAAGTTCGGCGGCCTGTTTGGGCCGGGATGATTTGGCGACCGAATTTGCAAACAGGGTCCATCGTTGCCAGTTTGACGGGCTTTGGGCCATCACGTGACTGAACAGCTTGACACCCTGATCAAAGAAACCGTTCAGGATCAACATGCTGCCAAGCTGGGCCTGGATTTCCTGATTACCCGGATCGCGCTTCATCGCAACCGTCAGGACATTCTGGCTTTCGACATACATTTGCTGTTTGCCAAGCAGTGATGCCAGATCAAGGAAATACAAGCTTTGGCTGTTGGGCGCCTTGCAGGCAAATTCCAGATGTTTGATTGCCCCGAATATATTGCCCTGCTTTTCCAGAACGCCCGCAAAGAAATGCAACAGCGGCCCGTCATTGGGATTGGCCCGCAAATAGGTCGAAACAAGGTCGTAGGTCTTCTGGGATTTGCCCTGCGCCCAAAGTTTCTGCGCCTGCTCCAATACCTGTTCGGGTGTCTGCGATGTCGCCGTGTTCATGAATTTTCCCTGTCGCTATCATGCAGGCCAAGTGCGGATAAAAGTGGCTGAATATAGGGTTCGTAAGGTTTCCAGCGTTCAACACTGGTTTGATAAAGTTTTTGACGGACTTGTGCCGCACTGGCGGTTCGAACCGACCGCCTTGCCTTTTGGAAATCAAGCACGGCATCGTCCCATGGAAGGCCCAGAAACTCTATCAGGCGATGTGATTGCTGTTCGATTTCCGAAACGACGTCTTCGTAATTGACTTCAATGAACCTGTCGGCAGGAAGAACCTTGCGCCAATGGGCCATCAAATCGTCATAGGCGCGATAAAATTCGCCAAGCTCTGTCTGGTCACAGGTATAGACCTGCAAATTGGCAAAGCGCTTCGAATAGCACGACAAACAGGTATCAACCGGATTGCGCCGACAATGGATGATCTTCGCGCCGGGTATCGCAAGCAGGATCAACCCCGCCCAGGAAAAGTTGCCAAGCATCTTGTCGATAATGACCCGGGTGTCTGGTGACGGGGCAAACATCTCGGCCAAATCATTGCGATACAGGGTGGCCAGTTCACCAAGAAGGTCGCCCGATGCGATCTTTTCATGGTCGCCCGGCGTGCTCGGGAATAATTGCCCGAAAAGGCGATCCTTGAATTTCGGAAAACTGCGCAATTCCCCGGTCGGCAGGGTGTCGGGATGGCTTCCCAGAATTTGCTCGGTCAAGGTGCTACCAGATCGCGGCATGCCGACAATGAAGGCATATGTCGGGTCATCCTTGCCCGCCTCTGGCAGGTTTTCAAACAGGCTGGCCGGAAAATAATCGGCAATGGCGCGCACGCGTGCACAGGCAATTTTTGAATCATAGCCTTGCTGGTTTTCGTCCTGACCGGCGAAATCCGACCGGCGCAATGCATTTGCCTGATCAAGGTGGGCGATTGCCTGTTTGGCATCGCCGCAATCCATGAACGCCTTGCCCAGGGCAAAGCCGATTGTTTCGCGGTCAAATTTGTCCAGTGGCGGGTCATCCCGGTTCAGCAGGGCCACCATGGTTTTTATGTCGTCACTGTCGGCAGTGAATTTGGTGATATCGGAAAGATCTTGCCAGGCCTGTCCACAGGCGGGATTGGCTTTCAGCACGCTGCGAAAGCAGGTGCGCGCGGCTTCCATATCGCCAAGATGCCGATGGGATTCGCCGGTCAGAAGCAGGGTGCGTTCAAGCTGTTCGGGATTGTTGCGCGCAAGTTCGGACGCCCGGTCAAGGTAGGGAATCGCTTCCTTGTCCCGGCCAACCTTGGCCAGTGCCGATCCAAGATTGTGCAGGCTCGACCAGTCGTCCTTGTTAAAGGCAATGCCCTTTTCAAGGATTTCAATCCCCTGGGTGACGAATTCCCGCTTAACAAGCACAACCCCAAGCTCGTTATAGGTCGGGCCATGGGTTGGAAAGCGGCGTAGTGCGGCAAACAGAATTTGCTGCACCAGATCGAACTTGCCCATCGCGCCCAGAATACCGGCAAATTCGTGGAAATATTCGACCTTGGCATCGGGACTGTTACAGGCATTCTGAAAGTGCCGGGCGGCATCCGGCAGTTTGCCGGTTGCGCGCGCAACTTGTCCAAGAACAAACTCGGCCGCGGGATAACCGGCAATCAGCGAAAGCGCCTGGTTGGCGGCATTTTGCGCATCGGAAACCCGGCCCGTTGCCAGCGCATTTTCGGCCGTCCTCACCAGTTTGTCGGCTTTTTGCCGATTGCGTTTTTCGGAAAAACTGGGCGTTGAAGGTTTGCTGCTCATAGGCTTGATTAAATCCCGATACGAAAGGTCAGGTCAAATCTTATCGGGAAGGGGTAAGCAAACCGTTTAATGATTGCCGCCTGTTATGCACAAAAGAAGATGTACAAATGAAAACGCCCGGCCAGATGGCCGGGCGTTTCCGATATTTCGCGTCTTCCTTTCGGGTGAAAGGAATTAGCCGCTGTAATACATGTCGAATTCGACCGGGTGCGGAGCCTGTTCGAAACGAACGACTTCTTCCATTTTCAGCGCGATATAAGCGTCGATCAGGTCGTCGGTCATAACGTCACCCTTCTTCAGGAACTCACGGTCAGCATCGAGGCTGTCGAGAGCTTCGTGAAGCGAGCGGCAAACGGTCGGAACTTCTTTGAGCTCTTCCGGCGGAAGGTCATAGAGGTTTTTGTCCATTGCTTCGCCCGGGTGGATCTTGTTCTCGATACCGTCAAGGCCAGCCATCAGCATTGCAGAGAATGCGAGATACGGGTTGGCAAGGGCATCCGGGAAGCGGATCTCGACGCGCTTGCCCTTCGGCGAAGCGGTGTACGGGATACGGCAGGAAGCAGAACGGTTACGTGCGGAATATGCCAGCAGAACCGGTGCTTCGAAGCCCGGGACCAGACGCTTGTAGGAGTTGGTCGTCGGGTTGGTGAATGCGTTCAGTGCTTTGGCGTGCTTGATGATACCGCCAATGTAGTACAGAGCGGTTTCAGAAAGATCAGCATAGCCGTTACCAGCGAACAGCGGCTTGCCTTCGTGCCAGATCGACTGGTGGGTGTGCATGCCCGAGCCGTTGTCACCGAAGATCGGTTTCGGCATGAAGGTCGCGGTTTTGCCATACTGGTGTGCAACCATGTGGATGCAGTATTTGTAAACCTGAACGGCGTCAGCATGTTCGATCAGGGTGCCGAATGCGATACCCAGTTCGTGCTGCGACGGTGCAACTTCGTGGTGGTGCTTTTCGCAACGCACGCCCATTTCGTTGATGTAGTTGACCATTTCGGCACGGATGTCGTTTGCCGAGTCAACCGGCGGTACCGGGAAGTAACCACCCTTCGGACCCGGACGGTGGCCGCGGTTGCCGCCTTCGAATTCGGTGCCGGTGTTGTACGGACCTTCTTCGGAGTCAAGCGCGTAAGCCATGCTCTCCTGCGAGGTGCTCCAACGAACGTCGTCGAACATGAAGAATTCCGGCTCTG
Organism: Thalassospira sp. GO-4; assembly: GCF_023588965.1. Classification (NCBI taxonomy): domain Bacteria; kingdom Pseudomonadati; phylum Pseudomonadota; class Alphaproteobacteria; order Rhodospirillales; family Thalassospiraceae; genus Thalassospira; species Thalassospira sp. GO-4. The sequence goes on along the minus strand of NZ_CP097807.1, from coordinate 1,258,263 downwards.
CGCCGAAATATGCGGTGTCGCCAATGCCAGCCGACTTCATGTAAGCCAGTGCGCGTTTCGCGGTCGAACGCGGGCAACGCTCGTAACCCTGGCCGGTTGCCGGTTCGATAACGTCGCAAACGAGGATCAGGGTCGGCTGTGCGGTGAACGGATCAACAACAGCGGTCGACGGATCCGGCATCAGGATCATGTCGGATTCGTTAATTTCTTTCCAGCCGGAGATCGACGAACCGTCGAACATGATGCCGTCAACAAAGACGTCTTCGTCGATCGTGCAGATATCCTGCGCGGTGTGCTGCCATTTACCTTTGGTATCGGTAAAGCGCAGATCGACAAACTGGATGCCTTTTTCTTTGATCAGATTAAGTACAGAAGCAGCGTCAGACATGATGCAACCCTTTAAAACTCAAATTTAGTTACCGTACGGTGTTCATTGACAGGCAAGACCGATCAGATCGCGTCGTTGCCCCGTTCACCGGTACGAATACGGATCGCGTCCTCGAGTGAGGAAACGAAAATTTTACCGTCGCCGATACGGCCGGTATGAGCGGCTTGCTGGATTGCCTCAATCGCACGCTCAACCAGCGTGTCCTCAACGACGATTTCCAGCTTTACCTTCGGCAGAAAGTCCACAACATATTCGGCGCCGCGATACAGCTCCGTGTGACCTTTCTGACGGCCGAAACCTTTGGCTTCGGTGACGGTAATCCCTTTGAGGCCGATCTCCTGAAGGGCCTCTTTTACCTCGTCAAGCTTGAATGGCTTGATGATGGCTTCGATCTTTTTCATTAAGCGCCCTCTGCTTTTTGCGAGAGTTGCGTAGAACTCGGAAAGCGTAATGCTTCGCACGGTGTCTGTTGCACGGACCATGCCAAGTTTGGTCCGCGGTGGCATTCTAAGGATTCTTTGCGCGAAAACCCAGCAAAACCCATGAAATTTTTAAGATTTTCTTGATTGCAGGTGATCGAGTTTTAGGCAAAATGATCAAAAAATATGCAAACGCCCTGCATCATCGCCGGGCAGAGTGATCCGGATTGCTCAATCCTTGCCAGAATGACACCGGCATGCGACAGGATTTGCCGCAAAAGAGTGAATTGTGTCATGCATATGCGCCAGATGACCTTTAATCGGTCTGTCTGATATATGGACTCGAACAATTTGCCTTTGGGCGATTATAGTACGGCACGGATGACCCATAAAATGGCCTGATCGGGCCGGGCTGCAACCGGACGCCACCATCCGGCGAACGCATATAATATAAAGGACGCCTCATGACCGAATTTGTCGGCAACCCGCTTTTTGCTTCGGGCGGTATTACGATCTTTGAAGTGATGAACGAACTGGCCCAGAAACATCAGGCCATCAATCTGGGGCAGGGTGCACCCGATACCGACGGCCCGGCCGATATCCGCGAAGCCGCCGCCAAGGCAACCATGGAACTGTCCAACCAGTATCCGCCGCTTGCCGGGGTGCCCGAATTGCTTCAGGCCGTTGCCGATCACAATAAACGGTTCTATGGCATCGATGTTGATCCGAAAACAGAGGTTCTGGTTGCGGTCGGCGCAACCGAGGGGCTGGCTGATGTGATCCTTGGTCTGGTGGCCCCGGGTGATGAAGTCATTCTGATCGAACCGCTTTATGACAGCTACCTTCCGATGGTGAAGCTGGCCGGTGGTATTCCCAAACTGGTGCGCGTGACCCCGCCGCACTGGGAATTGCCGCGCGAAGAACTGGCCGCCGCCTTTAGCGAAAAAACCAAGCTGATCCTGATCAACTCGCCGCAGAACCCCTGTTCCAAGGTTTATAGCGACGACGAACTGCAATTTGTTGCCGATCTGTGCATCAAGCATGACGTCATCGCGCTGTGTGACGAGGTGTATGAACATCTGGTCTTTGATGGCCGCAAACACAAACCGTTGATGACTTTCCCGGGCATGCATGATCGCACCGTGCGGATCGGATCGGCGGGCAAGACATTCTCGCTGACCGGGTGGAAGATCGGTTATGTCACGGCCTGTGCCAAACTGATGGAGCCGATCAAAAAGGCGCACCAGTTCCTTGTCTTTACCGTGCCGCCGGGGCTTCAGCACGGTGTGGCCTATGGCCTGAACAAGGATGACGAATATTTCGAAACCTTCACCGCCGAAATGCAGGCCAAGCGTGATTTCCTGATGAGGGGGCTCAAGGACGTCGGGTTTGATGTTCTGGATTCCCAGGGGACCTATTTCATCACCTGTGATTTCCGCCCGCTTGGCTATGATTGTGATGATGTCGAATTCTGCCAGATCATGATCAAGGAAGCCGGTGTGGTCGCCATCCCGGTGTCGGCCTTCTATCAAGGTGAAGACGGTGGCGTGCGCCATTTCGTGCGGTTCTGCTTCTGCAAGGAAGAAACAAAGATGCAGGATGCCATCGACCGCATGAAAAAGGCGTTTGCCAAATAGGATTGCCGTACTGTGCGGTGCCGTGATCCGGCCGGTGCCGGATATGCCGATACACAAAGGGCGCAAGCATCTGCTTGCGCCCTTTGTCATTTAATAAGGTCGATACCTGCTGATCAGGATTTGACCATTTCCCAGCTGCCGGTCTTGGCCGAACGGGCAAGGGCATCAAGGATCTGCATGTTCATGATCGCATCTTCGATCGGATAATCGACCGGGCTTTCACCGGCAAAGATCGCGGTCGCCGATTCCCCTTGCAGGGTATAGTGATTGCAGACCGGGAATTTGATTTCGCGGGCTTCGTCAAAGCCCGGCTGTTTCTGCCCGCCAACCCGGATGATTGCGGGGTTTTCCGGGATCGGGTTGAACGGCATCAGGATTTCGATCCGGCCCTCAGAGCCCAGAATATGCACGCGCTGAACTGCCGCGGACTGGGTGCCGCAGACAAAGCTCGCCTGAAGGCCCGAACCGAAATCAAGCATCCCCGATACAAGCCGGTCGGTGCCGAATTTCGGGTCCTTGTCCATCAGCGACACAACGCGGACTGGCTCCTTTGCCGTGACAAAGCGCGGGCCGACAACGCAATAACAGCCGATATCAAGCAACCCGCCGCCGCCAATGTCCTTTTTGTTACGCACATTGTTCGGGTCGGCATTGAAATAGGTAAAGATGCTTTGCACCGCGGTCAGCTGGCCGATCTGACCGCTTTCGACGATCTTGCGGGCTTCTAGCCATTGCGGGTGATGACGCACCATAAAGGCTTCAAGAACCTGTTTGCCGCTTTTGTCGCGCGCAGCAATCAGGCGCTTGGCATCCTCGGTATTAAGGCCGATCGGCTTCTCGCACAGGACATGTTTGCCCGCTTCCAGCGCCTTGATCGTCCATTCGACATGAAGATGGTTGGGCAGGGGATTGTAAACCGCCTCGATTGACGGGTCGGCCAGAAGCTCCTCATAGGAGCCATAGGCGCGCGGAATACGCAAATTTTCGGCGACCTCGCGGGTCTTTTCAAGATCGCGTCCGGCAATCGCCAGAATTTCAAGCTTTTCGCTTTCCTGCATGGCCGGAATGACCTTTTCCGTGCCGATCTTGGCGGTGCTGATAACGCCCCACTTCATTCCGATACTCCGTCTGTTTTTCTGTTTTGTGGCCGGTTGCCCCAAGATCAACCATCGGGTGCCGGCAATCCGCAAATACATATATGCATGGTTTTGCACGCTGTTTTGCGGTTCAGTTCGTGACCCCGATTAATTAAGGCATGTGGCCCGACATGCAAGATGTTCAGACGGGTAGGTCGGCGAATTTGTATGAAGAATTCACCAGTCAAACCACCACCACATCGCCCAAGCCCGCAAAATTCGGCGCTTTGAAGGGCTTGGGAAAAATCAGCGGAAAAAAGTGAAAATATGCGCTTGACGTTGGGGGCCACGGGCCATATAAACCGCGCCACACGATGGCGGGTGTAGCTCAGGTGGTTAGAGCACCAGATTGTGGCTCTGGGGGCCGTGGGTTCAAGTCCCATCACTCGCCCCATGTGAAAAGGTCAGGCAGAAATGCCTGGCCTTTTGTCGTTTAGCCTTATGGTTCGATCCACCAACATTTGATATTAGTGCTGCTGTAAAAATCGTTTGCGCTTGAACTTGCTTTTGCACAGTTTGCAATGCGAAGTTTTTTCAATAAATTGACGCCGTGGTAGGTTTCTTTATAATTTATCCCCAGTGATTTATGTAATCTCTTAATGTGAGACTTACCATTTTTTCCTTCTAATGTGTAAGTGTATGATGGGTCTTTAAGGATAGACCTCATTAATTCTTCGTCGGATAATATCAAATTCTCAGTCATTTGATCTGGTATTAAAAATTTTATTTTTTTTCTGTCGAATCCATGCATTGACATCTTTTTTGTTATAAGGCTTTTGATTTTAACTACTGACCTGCTTGGGTCTTCACGGTCCAGCCAAATCCAGATTAAATCCGGGTTTGCATCCTTTGCGATGAATTTGGTAAGTATTTGTTCTGACATTGCTTCCTCTGACCAGGAAACTCCGTTCATTAGTGTGATAGTATCAACGTAGCGGAAGTTGTCCGCGATAAACATCCGCTCCATATGGCCCTCAACAAAGGCCAGTATTTTAGGAAAGTGCATTGCTGGCATAGTAGCTCCCCAATCCAAAGCCAGTTCTGTTTATTTCTTCCTCTATGCGCTTGGGATTGCGCACTTTTGAGCAAGTTGTTCCATTGGATCCGTATTCAAAGATCACTATCTCATCTGGTCGACATTGATTAATAAGTGTCTCGCTGTGTGTGGATAATGTGAAGTGTTTGGTGGGAGATGAGTCCTCGATGGTTTCTCTGATCAGACTGATAAGTGATTGCTGCATTTTGGGGTGTAAGAAGTTCTCGGGTTCTTCAATTGAGAACACTCCATTGTACGAGAGTATCAAGCAGGCAAGAGCGAGCCATTTCAATGTGCCATCACTAGCGCTTTGAAGGGGGATTCGGAGAGGCTTTGCTTCGTTGACGACCAAGTATCCCAAGTACTTTCCTGAGTGAGGGTCTTGGTTGACCACGATGGCTAAAAGCTCTGGGATTACCAGTTTGGTCCATTGGATGACCATGTCGAGAGTTTCTTTGTCTGCGCGGCGAATGCTACTCATCAGCCGTTGAGGTCTACGCAGGGCAGTGTCATCTCTCTTTAGTTGTTGTAGGTGGTATAGCGTTGCTGATAATCCCGAACCGTCAAAGGTTATGCCGGGTCGCGAGGCTAAGTCATCTGCGGCCCTAGATTTTTCCGGCAGAGGGTTAAATGAGTGCCCCCGAGAGATCGATTTTCTAATGACGTCAAGAGCCGGGATGCCTTTGATTGCTGACAAAAAACTCTCGTCAGGCATTATGGGTGTGCTCTCAATGCGTTCTCTGATCGACTGTAGAATAAGGCGGTGGTTTTTGGTTTTGCCTGCATTCCGAATTAGATAGAAACGACTCAGGACGTGAAAAGGGTTTCTGTGGTTTTGCGTGAAAAGCCGAGAGCCCAAGTGCCAAATTGAATTTCCGTTTTCGACAGGTGAGCGTCGTTTTACAGTAATGTTGCCAACAGGCGAGTATGAAACCCACCACTCTTGGCGGTTATGCATTTTGAAAATCTTGAGATTTTCTTTGTGAATGTAGATTGCCGAATGCTTTTTACTGTATCGAATTTCAATCTGGTATTCGTAGCGGAAAAAACGATGTGAAGAATCTTCTGCATCGAAGCTGTCTTCAATGTCGGCAATCCCTTTTATTGTTGCGTGAAGTTTGCTCGAGCTTCTTTTAGTGTTCTCTTGACTGAAGACTCGCGAAATTCCACCAGCCGAAAATACTGCTTTTGAGCATCCATTTTCGATCACGTCGCTAATAAAATCTTGGAATTCAATGAAATTAGTTTTCCCGGACCCGTTCGGTCCAACAAGAATATTTACTCCGGGTGTTAGCTTTATCTCGAAATCGACGAGTGAGCGGAATCCTGCAATCGAAAAGTGTGTGTTGAAATCTGGCTCGTATGGTTCGTAAAGGTTTTCGAAGTTGTCTAAATCATCGGACTCATTTGAAGGAACCATGTTCGTTTCCTGTTGGATAAGATTCTATTGAAAATTTTAGATCGTTACTAAAATTCAACTCAATATTGAATTAGGTCATTTTGATTTTCAAGAGAGCTTTCTTCGAATAAATGGTCAAGACAAGTTTGAAATAGTGTTGAGTGGAATCTTGGCGCTTTGACGTTCCCAATTTCGCGCCAATCTGCTAGGTAACGCTCCATATTTCCCAAACGGGTTCATCGGTTGCCAGGAGATCGCCACATGTCGACACAACGCATTACCCTTCGCCGTCCGGATGACTGGCATTTGCATCTGCGTGATGGTGAGATGCTCAAAGGTGTGATTGGCGAGACGTCGGAGCATTTTGCCCGTGCGATCATTATGCCGAACCTGGTGCCGCCGGTGGTCAAGACCGCGGATGCCGTGGCCTATCGCGATCGCATCACCGCAGCCATTCCGCAAGGCCATGATTTCACCCCGCTGATGACCCTGTATCTGACCGAGGGCACCAATCCCGATGATATCGAGGAAGGATATAAGGCCGGTGTGATCACCGCCTTGAAGCTGTATCCGGCCGGGGCAACCACCAATTCCGACAGCGGGGTGCGCAATTTCGATAATGCGATGCCAGCCCTTGAACGTATGGCAGAGCTTGGTATTCCGCTTTGTGTGCACGGCGAAGTCACCGATGCGGATATTGATATCTTTGATCGTGAAGCGGTATTTATCGACCGGGTTCTTGATCCGCTGCGCAAGCGTCTGCCGGAACTGCGTGTGGTGATGGAACACATCACCACCGAAGACGGCGTTGAATATGTCAAAGCCAATGACAAAAATCTGGGCGCGACCATTACGACGCATCACCTGATCATCAACCGCAATGCCATTCTGGTCGGCGGCATTCATCCGCATATGTATTGCTTGCCGGTTGCCAAGCGTGAAAAACACCGTTTGGCCCTGCGTGCGGCGGCAACGTCGGGGGATGCGCGCTTCTTCCTGGGCACGGATTCCGCCCCGCATACCGATGATCGCAAGGAAAGCCCGTGCGGCTGTGCCGGTATCTTTACCGCCAACAATACCGTGCAGCTTCTTGCCCATGTGTTCGAGCAGGAAAACGCCCTTGACAAGCTTGAAGCCTTTGCCTCGATCAACGGGCCGCAATTCTATGGTCTGCCGCTAAACGGTGATCAGATCACGCTGGAAAAACGCGCGGAACCGGCGAAATTCCCCGCCAAGATCGAAACCGGCGACGGTCCGGTCACGGTGTTCAATCCGGGCTTTGATATCTTCTGGCATTACGCATAGGGGGCGGTTTATGCGCGCCCGGCGTCTGGAAGAACTTTACCGCGGATATATCGATTGCCTGAATGCGCAGGATTGGGATCGCCTTGGTGATTATGTTGGCGACGATGTGCATTACAACGGCAAGCATGTTGGTTTGTCGGGCTATCGCGCCATGCTTGAACGGGATTATCGGGAAATTCCCGATCTTCGGTTCACTATCGATTTGCTGGTCGCCAATGAAACCCATGTTGCAAGCGTGCTGGCTTTTGAGTGCTCGCCAAAGGGCGAGTTTCTCGGGCTTGCGGTAAATGGTCGGAAGGTTGCCTTTTCTGAGAATGTGTTCTACGAATTTCGCGATGGCAAGATCGTGAATGTGCGTTCGCTCCTTGATAAGCTTGCGGTCGAAGCACAGATTGCCCGATGATGACGGCTGATTAGCCGCGAAGGTCGACCGACCCCGGTGCGGCATTCAGCCCGATATTCAGTCCGATGGTCGCGCGGTAGCTTTCCGCTGCCGCATAGGCCTGTGCCGAAATCATTGCCGATATATTCATTGATGCACCCTTGGCGACATTGAAGTCGGCCGCCGAGCTTCCCGGTACCGATGCCGCGCGCGATATCGCGGCCTGATTGGCGATGGCGGCGATGCCGTCCAGCCCCTGAAGCGGGCGGATGCTGACCTTGCCGCCGGTGGCATAAAGCCGCCCGTCAGGTCCGGCGGTATAGCTATAGGTGATCATGCCGGCATTTGCCCCGGCAAGGGCCTGATGACTTTCTTCCTCGGTTCTGACGGTGGCGTCGCGGGCGCGAAGCTGCTGGACGATTTCGCGTTCGCTTGCGGTCAGAAGCGCCGGGTTGGCGGTGGGTTGCCGGGCGCTTTTCGGGGTGTCTTCGCGTTCCTGTTGCTGACGTTCGGTCGGGCTTCTTGTGTCTGTTTCCCCGGCCGTTTGTTCGCCCGCAATATCGCGGGGATCAAGTTGCTGAATGATCGTGATCACCGATGCGGCCCGGTTGACCGGCGCGGTTGAGGGCGGCGGGGGTGATGGCTGCGCGGGTTCTGGGCTGCTGGCCGTTCCCGTCGTCGATCCGAGGGAGCCGGCCTGCCCCGACCGTGACAGGGTGTTCGATCCGGTTTGTGACGGGTTGGGCGCGGGGGTGTTGCTGGCAAGCGGTACAAGGGCGACGGCGGCTGGCATGGTTTGTGGCGCAGACGCGCCCGTTCCGCCCGACCCGCTGGTCGGCGGCTGGCTCCCGGAGCCGGGCAGGGCACGTGTGGCTATGATCTGGCCAAGTTGCCCACCACTCCCGGGGATAACCTGTATTGCGCCTGCCTGTATCATGGGTGATAGTGTAACCCAACTTGGGGTTAAAAGTACATAAAGCAGGTTCCCGTGATCACGCCGGTTTGATGAGGCTGTGACGTGCTGAAACGGGTTACACTGGAAACTGTTCCAAAAGCCGACAGGCGCTTGCCTGATCCTGTATCACTGATGAAACGGTTTTGCGGTTATGCGTTCTTTGCCCCTTTTGCCATTTGTTTCCGGTCTTTGCCGTCTTTGCGACCTGTGCGGTCTGTGGCGTCTGGTTCGACGCGCCAGTTTGCCCGGATGGCCTGGTCTGGCCAGTCTTGCGCCTGTGCTTGTTGTCATGGTGATGCTTGCGATGCCGGGGGCGGTCAATGCCGCGCCAAAGGCCGATCTGTGGCCGGACTGGCAGGTTTACGATCCGCAAAGCACGATCATGGTCGATCATTCGGAATGGCAGGGGGTTCTTGACCGGTTTGTTGATCAGCCCGAAGCCGGGGTGACCACATTTGATTACCAGCGTGCCTTGTCGGAGCGCGCAAACGGGATTTATGCGGTTGCACATTATATAGACCAGATGGTCGATATATCGGTCAGTCGCCTTAACCGGGCCGAGCAGATGGCATACTGGATCAATCTTTATAACGCGCTGACCGTGAAGGTGGTGCTTGACCATTATCCGGTGGCATCGATCCGCGATATCGACATTTCGCCGGGCCTGTTCGCATCGGGTCCGTGGGGCAAAAAGCTTGTCCGTATCGAAGGGCGGACCTTGTCACTTGATGATATCGAACACCGGATATTGCGCCCGATCTGGCAGGATGCGCGCATTCACTATGCGGTCAATTGTGCATCGGTCGGCTGTCCGGCGCTGGCGCGCGATGCCTATGATGCCAAACGGATCGAAAGCCAGCTTGATCAGGCCGCGCGCGGTTTTATCAACCATGCGCGCGCCATCCATAGTGACGGCGATGGCGGCTTTGTGATTTCAAGTCTGTATGACTGGTATCGGGATGATTTCGGGGCGGGGGATGCGCAATTTGTCGCCCATCTTCTGACCTTTGCCGGGCCCGAGCTGACCGCACAGCTTGATCATATCGGCGGGTTTGATGTTTCCGACGACGAATATGACTGGGCGCTGAACGCACCGCAATCCTGACAAAGGTGCGGCAATTCCCGCGTGCCGATTACCCAAGGATCATGATCAGATCTCCGGGCGCGCTTGATGGCGCCCGGTGGCAAGGCCAGCACGATCAGGCCGCGTTGTGGCGCAGGCGGCTCGTGTTGGCATGGGATGCACCCCAGTGCAACCGGTTGTGATGGTGCGTCCCGGGAAGGGCCGCCTCGGCCTTTTGGGCGCGATTTTGATTTACCTGCTCGATCGTGTGACGAACGTCACTGGCAGAAATGCCGTCATAGCGCATTAATGTCTGCACGATCGGGTCGGCAAGCATGTCTTCAATCGACAATTCCTGATCAACGTAACTCATCATCTCGTATCCTGGTCTTTTTGTTGCGCGTAATGTAGTGCTATTGCAAATCATTCGCAACCAAAAACTTGCGCCGATTTTACTTTTTTCCACTTTTGCTGGTTTGCTGCATTGATCTGCCTTGGTGTTCGGTGAAAATCACCGGGTACTGGCAATCAAAAATCCGTACCTTGCTGACCGTATAAAACCCGGAAATCTGCATCTTTTGGCTGTGTGGTCCGGACGGGGCCGGGTGTTCTGGTTCTATCCTGTGAGGTTGATGTTTTTCTGTGGCGGCTTTGCTGTCTTGGCCGGGTGGTTCGGGCCCGGCCGGTTTGGGTCCCGATGCGCAGCCCCATGAACGGGGCAATCGCGCCAGCCTTTGGGCTGTCGGGGTTCTATTTTCTTGATTCTTTGGTATTTGGCCTCTAACGCTGGATGCCGGTTTGATCACAACCGTGATAAAGCCCAAAAACTATGGCGAAAATAGGCTGGGAACATGACACGTCCGGGAATTCGTGAATATGGCTTGCTGTTGCTGCTGGCGATGATTTGGGGCAGTTCGTTCACCTTTATCAAGATCGGGGTTCATGCCTATTCCCCGCTGGTGGTGGCGGGCGGGCGGCTGACATTCGCGGCCCTTGTGTTGTGGTGTTTTGCCCTGATCCGCAAATCCGACATGCCGCGCGGGCGGCGGGCCTGGATATCGACATTCATGGTTGCCCTTGTTGGCAATGCCATTCCGTTCTTTCTGATCAGTTATGGTGAAATTCGCGTTGATGCGGGGCTTGCGGCCATTCTGATGTCGACCGTGCCGCTGACCACCGTGGTTCTGGCGCATTTCTTTACCCATGATGAAAAGCTGACGCTGGGCAAGGTGATCGGGGTGATCATGGGCACCATTGGCGTCATTGTTCTGGTCGGGCCGGAAACGCTTTCGGGGCTGGGGGGCGAATTCCTGTTTCAGTTGGCCATTCTGGTGGCTGCGGTCGGATATGCGATTTCGTCGCTGGTCGCACGCAATCTGCGCGATCAGCCGCGCATCGGGTCGACCGCCGTGATCCTGAGTTTCGCGGCCCTCATGCTGATGCCCTTTGCCCTGATCATTGATCGGCCATGGACCATGGAATGGGACCTTGGGGCGGCGATATCGATCATGTATCTGGGCATGTTCCCGACCGGGATTGCCATGTTCATGATCCTGCATCTGATTGCGGTGGCCGGGGCGAGTTTCCTGGTGTTTAACAATTATCTGGTGCCGGCAGTCGGGGTTCTGATCAGTTTTATCGTGCTGGGCGAAGTGCCCCAGCCCAATGCGCTGGTGGCACTGGTGATCATTTTATGCGGGATTGCCGCATCGCAATTGCGATTTGGCCGCACGGCAAAGCGGACAGGCGTTGATGGCGTCAAAGGCGATCCGATCGCGCCAGTTCTTGACAGTCCCGATCGTGAAAAAAGCAAGTCTAATCCGTAGAAAAAACACAAAATCGCGATAAAAGCCGAACTTTATCGCCCAACGTGGAATGTCGGGATTTGTCAATATTGTTTGTGGGCGACAAACCTGATACTTTCCGCCTTTCTGGTCCGGCATGTGCTTGAAAACAGGTGCATGTCACGCCGATTGAATCATTTCTGATCAAGCGTTTAAGAGGTCACGGCCTTTGTCCACCCAAGAGACCAATTCCGAGAGCCGCGATATTTTCCCGGTTTCCATCGAACAAGAAATGCGCCGCAGCTACCTTGATTACGCAATGAGCGTGATTGTTAGCCGTGCGCTGCCTGACGTCCGGGACGGTTTGAAGCCTGTGCATCGTCGTATTCTGTACGCCATGCACGAAAACGGTTTCGAATATAACAAGCCGTTCCGCAAATCGGCCCGTGTGGTCGGGGACGTGATGGGTAAATACCACCCGCATGGTGACAGCGCGATTTACGACGCGATGGTCCGTATGGCCCAGAACTTCTCCATGCGTCTGCCGCTGATTGACGGGCAGGGGAACTTTGGTTCCATGGATGGCGACAAGGCCGCCGCCATGCGTTACACCGAAGCCCGCATGGCCAAGGCAGCCCATTTCCTGCTTGATGATATCGATAAAGACACGATTGATTTTCGCGATAACTATGACGAAACCACCAAGGAACCGTCTGTTATCCCGGCACGTTTTCCGAACATGCTGGTCAATGGTGCGGGCGGTATTGCCGTTGGTATGGCGACCAATATTCCGCCCCATAACCTTGGCGAAGTCATTGATGGCTGCATGGCCTATGTCGACAATCCCGACATCACCGTCGAAGGGCTGATGGAATTTGTCCATGGGCCGGACTTCCCGACCGGTGGCCTTATTCTGGGGCGTTCGGGCATCCATTCGGCATTCAAGACCGGCCGCGGGTCGGTCGTCATGCGTGCACGCACCCATGTCGAGGAAATCCGTGCCAACCGCGAAGCGATCATCGTTACCGAAGTTCCCTATCAGGTGAACAAGGCGACCCTGATGGAAAAGATCGCCGAACTGGTACGTGACAAGAAACTCGAAGGCATTTCCGATCTGCGTGATGAGTCGGACCGTTCCGGTGTCCGGATGGTGATCGAACTCAAACGTGATGCGAATTCCGACGTTGTCCTGAACCAGCTGTTCCGCTTTACCGCCCTTCAGACGTCGTTTGGCGTCAATATGCTGGCGTTGAACCGTGGCAAGCCGGAACTGATGAACCTGAAAGACATCATTCAGGCCTTTGTCGAATTCCGCGAAGAAGTCATTACCCGCCGGACCATCCATCTTCTCAAAAAGGCGCGTGAACGTGCCCATGTTGTGGTTGGTCTGGGGATTGCCGTTTCCAACATTGACGAAGTCATCAAGCTGATCCGCAATGCGGCCGATCCGACCATTGCGCGTGAACAGCTTATGGCGCGTGACTGGGCGGCGGGCGATATTGTTCCGTTGATCGAACTGATCGCCGATCCGAACCAGATCGGGTCATCGGATGGCATGTATCGCCTGTCCGAAGCACAGGCCCGTGCAATCCTTGAACTGCGTCTGCATCGCCTGACCGGTCTCGAACGCGACAAGATCGCGGGCGAATTGACCGAGTTGGGTGAAAAGATCAAAGACTTCCTTGATATCCTGGCCTCGCGCGAGCGCAAGCTTACGATTCTCAAGGACGAACTGAGCGAAATGCGCAATGAATTCGCCGACCCGCGTCGCAGCGAAATTCAGGAAGCAGAATTCGAACATGACATCGAAGATCTGATTGCCCGCGAAGACATGGTCGTCACCGTGTCGCACAGCGGCTATATCCAGCGTGTTCCGCTGTCGACCTATCGCGCGCAGCGTCGCGGTGGCAAAGGCCGTTCGGGCATGGCCACCCGCGAGGAAGATTTCGTTTCCAAGCTGTTCGTGGCCAATACCCATACCCCGGTTCTGTTCTTCAGCTCCGAGGGCATGGTCTATAAGATGAAGGTCTGGCGTCTGCCGGTCGGTACACCGCAATCGCGCGGCAAGGCCCTTGTGAACCTGCTGCCGCTGTCCGAAGGCGAATATATCACCACGGTCCTGCCGCTTCCCGACGAGGAAGAATGGCCGAACCTGCATGTGATGTTTGCCACCTCGACCGGGAATGTCCGCCGTAACAGTCTTGCCGATTTCGTGAATGTGAAATCCAACGGCAAGATCGCCATGAAGCTTGAAGAAGATCGTGGTGACAAGCTGATCGCGGTTCAGACCTGTACCGATGATGACGATATTCTTCTGACCACGCGAATGGGCAAATGCATTCGCTTCCGTGTCGGGGATGTCCGCGTCTTTACCGGCCGTAATTCGGTTGGTGTGCGCGGTATTCGTCTGGCGGACGAAGATTCGGTCATCGCGATGTCGGTTCTGTTTGGCAACCATGTCACCATGGAAGAACGTGATGAATACCTTTCGATCGCAGGCAAACTGCGCCGCGAGGAAATCACCGAAGACAATCTTCCGCTCGAAGTGCTCAGCGCTGAACGCTATCAGGAAATTCTTGCTGGTGATCAGCTGATCCTGTCTGTGACCGAAAACGGTTATGGCAAACGCACGTCTGCCTATGAATATCGTGTAACCGGTCGCGGCGGGCAGGGCTTTGCCAATATCGAGATGTCCGAACGTAACGGTAATGTTGCTGCATCCTTCGTCATCGAAGAAGGCGACGAACTGATGATGGTCACCAATGGTGGCAAGGTCATCCGTATGCCGACCCACGACATCCGTATCGCCGGCCGCAAGACACAGGGCGTGACATTGTTCCGTACTGCCGATGACGAACAGGTCGTCGCGGTTGAACGTCTGTCAAACCTTGGCGGTGACGAAGAAGGTGAAGAGGGCGATGTGGATGGTGTTGAAAACACCGATGATGCATCAACCGACACCGCAGAAACCAGTGCCAGTGATGCGGGTGATGATGCACCGGCAACTGATGGCACCGAAAGCGACGAATAATTGGAAATTCGATGACTGAAACGTCTTCTACCATATCGCGCATCGGGATTTATCCGGGCACATTCGACCCGGTGACCCAGGGGCATATGGATATTATTCGTCGTGCGACCCGGATTGTGGACCAGCTTATTGTCGGCGTTGCGATCAACGCCGGCAAAGGTCCGATGTTCGGCGTTGATGAACGCTGCAAACTGGTCGAAGAGGCCCTGAAAGCGGCGGGCGGCGAAGTTGCCGCGCGCACCTCAGTTAAGCCATTTTCTTCGCTTCTGATGGATTTCGCCAAAGAAAACGGTTCAAGCACGATCATCCGCGGTCTTCGCGCGGTATCGGACTTTGAATATGAATTCCAGATGGCGGGCATGAATGCTCGGCTGTCGCCGGAAGTCGAAACCGTGTTTTTGATGGCATCCGACAAACAGCAGTTTGTTTCGTCGCGCTTCGTCAAGGAAATCGCCCGGCTGGGTGGTAATGTAAGTGAATTTGTGCCAGCCAACGTGCTTAAGCGCTTGCATGAAAAGCTGGCAGAAGAAAAGGAATAACGCAGGCCATGCGTCTTTTTCGTCTATTCTCAATAATTGCTCTCGTACTAGGAATTGTAACCATGTCCAATGGAAACGACGCTGTCGCGCAGGATTTGGAAAACACGCTTTATCTTGATCTGAAAGATGGCCGCGTTGTTATTCAGCTTCGCCCGGACCTTGCGCCGAAACATGTTGCCCGCATCAAGGAACTGACCCGCGAGGGGTTCTATGATGGTCTGAAGTTCCATCGTGTGATCGAAGGCTTCATGGCGCAGACCGGCGACCCCAAGGGCAATGGTACTGGCGGATCGGGTCAGAAACTTGATGCCGAATTCTCCAAGGAACATCATGGTCGCGGCACCGTTTCCATGGCCCGTTCGGCCAATCCGAACAGTGCTGATTCGCAATTCTTCATCTGCTTT
This sequence comes from Thalassospira sp. GO-4, assembly GCF_023588965.1. NCBI lineage: Bacteria > Pseudomonadati > Pseudomonadota > Alphaproteobacteria > Rhodospirillales > Thalassospiraceae > Thalassospira > Thalassospira sp. GO-4. Next base: position 1,242,785 of record NZ_CP097807.1, on the reverse strand, counting down.
GCCGATGCACCGCATCTGGATGGCCAATACACCATCTGGGGTCAGGTGACCGAAGGCATGGAATATGTCGACATGATCAAAAAAGGCGCCCCCTGGGCCAACGGGTCGGTTGCCGATCCGGACGTGATTGTCAAAATGCAGGTTGCTGCAGACGCGCAATAATCGCGCAAACCGATCATTTGCAACCGAAAGCCGTCCCTTTGTGGGGCGGCTTTCGCGTTTTAGGGCGCGAAAGCAGAAAAAGAGGAAAAATATGGAAAACAGGTGTTGACCAGCGCGTGCTCTCCCATTAAAACGCGCTTCACCAACGTTGAGGGCCCGTAGCTCAGTTGGTAGAGCAACTGACTTTTAATCAGTTGGCCACAGGTTCGAATCCTGTCGGGCTCACCAATAAGCCCCTGAAACCTTTCCGGTTTCGGGGGCTTTTTCTTTATTGAGAATTTCGGATCTCGAAGTTGATTGCTACGGACGGAGAGATGCCTAGTTCGGCAGAAAATCCTGTAATCACAAAATATTGGTTTGTTCTGTATTTTTCTTGTAGCCGTGCCACTTCCTTTATTAGACCATTCATCACATCCTGTGCCATTCCGCCTAAATCTATAGCGAATGCGCTAGCGTCTACCCATCCCTCAAAATCTTTGTTGGCGATTGAGTACCTGCCATCTGATATTTCTTTGATCTCTACTGAGGTTCCGGCGTTAATTGATCCGATTGAATCCATGCTGTTTGGCGAGGGGAATATTGGAGTGGGTTTGCTTGTTGTCGCTTTCGTCCAATAATCTTCAGTATCGCTTCCTGTACCTGAAAAATTTGGTTTTTGCTGTGCAGCCAACATTAACGTTGGTGCATCAAGGACCTTTAAGTCGTTTGATAATTCTTCCCATGCCTCAGATGGCACTGCCATAGGTTCAGCAACTGCGGGTGAAGAAAGCAAGGCTAGGCTAAGAATGTAAAGGCTTGCGCATACCGTTTTCATCTGTGCTGTTACCTTATTGTTATCAAGTTTGGCGACTTGGTTTTATCTATGGTTGAAGTTTGATCCATTCAACTATTTGTTTGGTTGTTTTTGCGATGGCATCTATTTGCTCAGGATGTAAATCAAACAAATTTTCTTAACTCGTTTCAGCGTTCAAATTTTAGTCATACTGGGTTCATGCTGTGAGTAGTGCGCATTAGTGGCATTTTCAGCTCATTTTTTAACCGATCAAAACCGGGGTTTTCCGGGGTTTTGGCGCGAATTCATGGCAGATGTGCAAAAACACGTAAAAAGGGGGGTTGACCGATGACGCCAGTCCCATTAAAACGCCGCTCACCAACGTTGAGGGCCCGTAGCTCAGTTGGTAGAGCAACTGACTTTTAATCAGTTGGCCACAGGTTCGAATCCTGTCGGGCTCACCAATTCAAAACCCCTGGAACCCAGAAGTTCCGGGGGTTTTGCATATCCGGCATTTGGATCACTTAATTCTTCGCCGCACTTGTTTGCCCTATCGGGCATTTTCGCCCGCGTTGCCGGTATGGTCCGACTTTCCCGTTCTGTCTGTTTCGATATCTGATCGCTCTGGTGCGAAGCAAAGCAGCCATGCACGAAAAAGCTGTATGTTTTGTTGGTTGCGATTGCATCGCAATTCTATTTCCTGTAAAGAATGCAAATCAGTTTCAAATGCATCAGAGCAGGACGTCTGATGCTGATCGTATATTTGATCGGAAAGTTAAATGCCTGAACCTGTAAATCCGTTGGCCGCATCTGATGATGCGCAAAGCCCGCTTGCATCCGATGGCGCAATTGCACCTGACGCAACTGCGACCGGAACCCTGTCCAGTGATGGTACAGTGATCCTTGATCCCGCTACGGGACTTCCGATGGACACAACGGCAACGACCCAGGCCAATTCCATGACCGATGCCTTTGTCGGGTTGCCGGTGATCGAACAGGTTGACCGGGCCGGGGTTGTCGGCTGGGTGCTGGCAGCGATGGCTTTGATCGGGCTTGTCCTGTTCTTCTACAAGCTGGTTGGTTTCTTGCGCCGTGGTGTCTTTGCCGACGGGTTTGTGCGTGATGTCGAACGCCACCTTTCAGATGGCGACGAAGCACAGGCCGCAGACCTTCTGGCGCGCCGTCGTCATCCGGCGGCACGTATCGGGCTTTCGGGCCTGTCACTGTCCGTGGCATCGGCTGATGAACGCGAAGCCGCATCCGATCTTATTGCCGCACGTGCGCGCAAGGAAATCGACAGCCTGAATGGCGGTTTGCGCATCATGTCGGCCATCGCGGTCCTTAGCCCGCTTCTGGGCCTGCTTGGAACCGTGATGGGCATGATCGAGGCCTTCCAGAAAATGGAAGGTGCGGGCAGCCGCATTGATCCGTCTGTCCTGTCGGGCGGGATCTGGCTGGCGTTGCTGACAACTGCGATCGGTCTTGTGGTCGCGATCCCGGCAACCGCATTCCATATGTGGATGCAGGGCGTTATCGGCCGTGCAGCAGCGGTGATGGAAGATGTCTGCACCATGGTGGTCAATCGGGGCGAACTGGCCCACAGGACCACTCTGGGGGCGTCCAACGTATCCGAACTTCGCCACGCAGCCGAATAAACCCAATCCGCCGGAATACGCCTATGCAATTGCGCGAACGTAATCGCGGTTCATCACCGATGATCGGTCTGACCCCGCTGATTGATGTTGTCTTCATTTTGCTGATTTTCTTCATGCTGGCATCAAGCTTCCTTGACTGGAAGGGCTTCGAGATGTCGGTCAGCATCACCGATGGCAGATCGACCAGCCAAAGCGACGTACGCCCGGTAACGGTCAATGTCGATGCCAATGGCGGTCTTTCGATCAACGGGGAAACCGTATCGCTGTCGGGACTTGTCCCGGCATTGCAAAGCGACTATGGCGGATCACCCGTGCGTCTGCGTCCGGTCAATGGCGCAAGTCTTCAGCATCTGGTTGATGTGATGGATGCACTTGGCCGTGGCGGGGTTACAGATGTGGAGTTCATCGAATGAAACGCCGCATTCAGATCGCCGAGGACGGCCCGGTCCAGGAACCGATGTTGCCTTTGATCAATATCGTCTTTCTGCTTCTGATCTTTTTCATGATTGCCGGAAGCCTGCAAAAGCTCGGCCCATTTGAAGTCGACCCGCCGGCAAGCCAGACTGCCGAAGCCCGCCCCGAAGACACGATTGTCCTGTGGTTCGGGAAGTCGGGTGAAATCGGGATTGATGATCTTAAGGGCGGCCTTGATCGCCTGTCATCGATGTTGCCGGTTGATTATATCGGTCGTCCTGTCGAAATCCGTGCCGATCGCGATACCGAAGGTGCCAAGGTTGTTGCCTTGCTCAAACGGTTGCAGGAACTGGGCGTTGACAAGGTACAGCTGATGACCGCAATCGAGGCGGGACAGGATTGATATGTCAAAACGCGTTGATTTCCTGATCGCAACCGGGCTGACCGGTATTGTTCTGGCCGGGGGGATTGTTCTGGCCATGCCCGATCCGCAACCATCGGGTTGGGGCGGTGCCGGATCGGTCCAAAGCATCAGCATTTCGCTTGGTGCCGGGCATGCCGTAAGTGGTGAGTCCGAAATTGATGAACAAAGTGCGGATTCTGTTGAAAGCCGTGCTGCCGAAGAACCGGTCGAGGTTACCGAGCCTGAACCCGAACCGGAACCGGAGCCGGTCGTTGAACCGGAACCCGAGCCCGAACCGGTCGAGGAACCCGAAGAAATCGTCGAGCCGGAACCAGAGCCCGAACCCGAAATTGTCGAACCCGAGCCTGAACCGGAACCCGAGCCCGTCGTCGAAGAAGTCGTCGAACCCAAGCCCGAACCGGAACCTGAGCCGGTTGTGGTTCAGGAACTGGCCGAAGTTCTTCCGGTCCGGATGAAGCCCAAGCCGCCGGTCACCAAGGTCGAAGCACCGAAAAAGCCGGAACCGGTTCAGAAAAAGCCCGAACCGGTCATTCAGCCAAGCGGCCTGACCAATTCAAGCCGGTCCGAAGGCACCGTGGGTGAAGTCGCCCAAAGCCAGGCGGCCTCGGCATCGAATGGCAGCGGCGGCGGAGCCGCCAGCAAGGCCGCGATGGTCGATTACCAGTCATCGGTTCTGCAAATGCTGAACCGCTATCGCGAATATCCCGACCGGGCCAAGCGGCGCGGCATCGAAGGTCAGAACAGCATCTATATCGTGATTGCACGTGACGGAACGGTGCTTGAAACCCGGGTGCTGTCATCAAGCGGATCCAAGCTGCTTGATCGCGAAACCCAGCGGATGATTGAACGGGTACGCCAATTCCCGCCATTCCCCGACACCATGACCGAAGACAAGATCATGTTGACCGTGCCGGTGGTCTACAATCTGCGCTAATGCAAAACGCCAGCCCCGAAAGGCTGGCGTTTTTTATTTCGCACTGTGGCGTGTGATGTGTGGCGTGTGACGGGGTAGGTGAGGGAGACCAAGATCAGGCCTGACCGTCTTCCCACCGATAGTCCAGCGGCGCCTCGCGCCAGGCGAATTTGTCGAGATGGACGATAATCACGCCTTTCATCTTTTCGATTCCTTCGGCCTTTTCGGACTGACCATCGAAAATCAGGGCGTCATCCGTTGCCGTGATGGTGCATGGCCCCATCGGAAAAGCAACATCGCCCGATGTTTCACCAAGATCGACTGTGACCTTGTGGGCGAAATGCTTGCATAGCTGCACAAGATATTTGGCGGCGTTATCGGTTTTGACCGATCCCCTGGTGGTAAACATTTATCGGTGTCCCTCTATGGTGTTGAGCCCGTCGACAATGACGAATGGTGACCCGTGCGAGCATGTTTCAAGCCGCCCGCTGACATGATAGGCACGCGACAGCATTTCGGGTGTCATGGCGTGTCGTGGGGCGCCATGTGACAACACACCGCCTTCGCCAAACAGGATCAGGCTGTCGCAATGGCGCATCGCCAGATTGATGTCATGCAGCGCAATCAGCGCCAGTCCCTGTTTGTCTTTGACAAGGGTGCGCACCACATCGAGAACCCCGAGCTGCCAGCGCAGATCAAGCGCGCTTGTCGGTTCATCAAGCAGCATGATGTCGGGTTCGCGGACAATGATCTGGGCAAGCCCGACCATCTGGCGCTGACCACCGGACATGCGGCTAAGCGGTTGAAACGCGATATGGCGGATGTTCAGACGGTCAAAAACCCGTTCGGTCAGGGTTTCCACATGGTCGCGTGTCAGATCATGGCGCACCGCCCGGCAGGCCGAAATAACCGCCTCATAAGCCACAAGATTGGTGGCCTGGGGCAAGGTTTGCGGCAAATAGGCAACCTTGCGTGCGCGCTGATTATGGCTGAGCTTGCGGTTTTCGTCCCCGTCATAGGTGATCGACCCGCCATAGGAGGCAAGCCCCGCAAGCGAACGCAGGAAGCTTGATTTGCCAACACCATTGGGGCCAAGCACGCCGATCACGCTGCCCGGTTCGAAATCGGCCAGCGTGATGTTGGACAGGATGGTGTTTTTGCCATGGGCAATCACAAGATCGCGGATATCAAGTTTGGTCATGATCGGCCCCTTATCCACGACGCTTTTGCGAAATCAGCAAGGCCAGGAACAGCGGAATGCCGATCAGGGCCGTGACAATGCCGTCGGGGATCATGATGCCCGGGACAATCGATTTGCTGGCCAGGGACGCACAGGACAGGATAAACGCCCCGGCAAGGATGCTGCCCGGGATGTAGTAACGATGGTCCTCGCCAAAGGCCAGGCGCGCAATATGCGGCCCGACCAGCCCGACAAAGCCGATCACGCCGGTAAAGGATACGGCAACCGCGGTCAGAACCCCGACGCGCAGCAATACCAGCATCCGCAAACGTTCAACCGACACCCCATAGCTTTTGGCGTAATCTTCGCCGCCACGAAGGGCTGTCATTTTCCAGACATGGCGGATGCTGAACGGCACACAGCACAGGAACACCACGCCGACAATCGCGATCTTTTCCCAACTGGCGCGTGCAAGGCTGCCCATGGTCCAGAACACGATCTGTTGCAGGCTGTCGGTATCGGCAACAAACTGGATAAGCGACACCAGCGCATCCAGTGCAAAAACCAGCGCAATACCAAACAGCACGACCGTATCAATGGTCGCGCCGTAAAATCCCGCCAGCATCTGGATCAGGAAAATCGCGCACAACGCCCCGGCAAAGGCAAATACCGGCACAATGTAGTTTTCCGGCAGGCCATATTGATCAAGCTGAAAGACAATGGCGACCGATGCACCAAGGGTCGCGGCATGCATGATGCCAAGGGTCGACGGGCTGGCCAGCGGGTTGTTGAGCACCGTCTGCAATTCCGCCCCGGCAAGGCCCAGCGTCGCGCCGATCAGGATCGCCAGCACCGCAAAGGGCAAACGCACGTCAAACACGATCACCTTCATGGCGCCGGAAAGCGTTTCCGGATCAAGGATGCCCGTCACTACATCGACAAAGGACAGCATGGCCGGGCCGGTGATCACATTGGCAACAAAGGAAATAATCAGGGCAGTCAGGAATATGCACAGCCAGAAAATCCGCTTGAATACGAATGCCCGATACTGGTGTGACAGCGACGGCGCAGCATGTGCTGCGCCGGTGGTCTGGTCTTTCATTATTTGGTCCGATGTTTTATGGCGTTTACAAAGATGACGCCTGATCAAGGCCAATCCAGTAAACACCATTCAGATCAACCGCCTGGAAACGCTCAAAGAAGGTTCTCAGTGTCGCGTCCGGATCAAGATCGGCAAAGGTTTCGGGATGGAACCACTTTGCCATCGCCTGAAGGGTCGTGACATTGATCGGGTTGTTATAGACATGGTGCCATACGGAATAGACATGGCCGCTTTTCACCGCTGAAAGCTCCGAAAGGCCGGTACGTTCCATGCTGTGCGCAAGCGACGCTGCGGCCTGTTGGGCACTGGTCGATGCGCCAAGAACAATGCGTTTGGAATTGAGTTCCGGATCAAGCCCGGCCGATCCGACCGCGGTCGTCACATAATAGTCCGGGTTCTTGAGAAGAAGCTGCTCGATCGATACCTGTGCGATGACGCCGGGGATTTCGTCACCAAACACATTGTTGCCGCCGGCAAGTTCGACAAATTTGCCGATCATTTCATTGCCCATGGCCTCGCAGCAATTCTGTTGCAGGCCAACCCGGCTTTCAAGAAAGACACTGGGCTTGTCGGTGATCTGTGCGGTTTTGTCGGTCACCTTGTGCAGGTTTTCTTCGTAGAATTTTACGAATGCTTCGGCCTGGTCTTCCTTGCCCATCAGCTTGCCCAGAATGCGGATGCTTTTTGGGGTGTTTTCAAACGGCTTGCTGCGGAAATCGATCATCACGACCGGGATATGGGCCGCCCCCAGAACCGACAGGATTTCATGGCTTTTTGATCCCGGCCCATGGCCGCCCGACATGCCAAATATCGCAACATCGGGTTCAACCGTCAGTGCCTTTTCGACCGAAAAGGTTGCTTCACCGCTACGCCCGATCAACGGAATGTCGTCGATTTCGGGAAATTTGGCTTCGTACTGGGCGTAAGAGCCCGGATCAAGTTGTTTGAATTCGCCCATCATGCCCGCGATCCAGCGCACCGGATTTTCCGGATCCAGAATGCCGATCGATGGCAAAAAGCGACCTTCGCCCAGGATCATGTGTTTGATCGGGACTTCGACGGTAACTTCGCGTCCGGCAACATCGGTCAGGGTAATTGTTTCACCAGCCCGGGCCGTGGTGGCGCACAGGACAGCGGCGGCAACGAAACTCAGTAAACGGTTAAATTTCATATCGTTTCTGCATTCTGGAAGGTTGCATGATGTAAGCGACAATCTGTCTGGCTGTGTCGGGGCAGGGTGCTGCGCCTTCACCATCGGGTTGATCAGCACCAAAACCGCTGCCATGGCCGGCGCATCAAGAATGCGCGCCATCCACACAGCCGGAAATTTTCATAGCAAAGAAACCATTCAATTGCGAATGATTTTGAATATTATTTTCTTTAAGGCCCGGATCATCTGGCAAAGGACGGGGCTGTGCTGATCACAATCCATCAGCCGTCAGCCAAAAAAAAGGGGTGCGGAAACCGGCGTTCCGCACCCGCACGACCGCGCATCAACGGTCAGAAAGTCATGACGTCACTGTCAGACGCGACACAAAGGCATCAACATCACTGCGCAAACGTTCGGAATTCTGCTTAAGGGTTTTTGACACCTCAAACACCTGGGATGCCACGGAGCTTGTCTTGCTTGCCGTGCCATTGACGGTTTCAAGACTGGTATTCACGTCCTGATTGGCGGCAGATACCGCGTTGATATTGCCACTGATTTCTGTGGTGGCGGCGGCCTGTTGTTCGACTGCGGCCGAAATTGCCGTCACCGATTCAACAATGGTGCCGATTTGTCCGGCTACGGTCTGAATGGCACTGACGGCTGCTGATGTGCTTTGTTGAACGGCATTGATCTGTTCGGTGATATCGCCGGTTGCCTTGGCGGTCTGATTGGCAAGGTTTTTGACCTCGCTTGCGACCACGGCAAAGCCTTTGCCGGCTTCACCGGCCCGGGCGGCTTCGATTGTCGCATTCAGCGCCAGAAGGTTGGTTTGGCTTGCGATCTTGTCAATCAGATCGACGACCGTTCCAATCTGGTCTGCCGCGGCGTTCAGTGTTTCGATGGTGTCCGATGTTCGCCGAACGGATTGTTCGACCTCGTTGGAAATGGTCGATGCCCGCGACACCTGACTGGAAATTTCACGAATGGAACTGTCGAGTTCTTCGGCCGCACCGGCAACGGTGGTGGCATTGTCCGCGGAAATTTCGGCAGCCCCGCGGGCTCTTTGGACCTCGTCCTGGGTTTCGGTCATGCTGGAAATCAGCGTATTGGACGCTTGTGACATGTCTTCGGCCGATGAGGCGACGGCGGCAACGACGGTGCCGATGGTTTCCTCGAAATCATGCGACATCTGTTGCAGTTTGTTGTGATAGGTATTTTGCGTTTCCTCGTAATAGACCGTGATCGCCATTTCGACATCGACCAGAAGCGCATTGATCGATGCAACCACCATCAGGGAAACCTGTGAATCGCGGTGGAACTGCCTGAACAGCAGGGCCGATATTTCACCAAGCATGAAATTATAGGCCGACACATAGGATTCCGGCGTCAACCCGATCCGTTCATGGGCCTTGCCGATGCGTCGGACATCCTCGTAAAACGAGTCATCAAACGACCCTTCGAACAGTTTGGCCCAGTGTTTGCGCTGGGCGTCCTTGAGGCGGCTGATATTGGACGGATCCCCGACGATTTTTGCCAGTTCCGGTCGGCCCATCACCTTTTTGTAGAATTCGTCCAGAATGGGCGGAAGGTTCTTTTCGATTACCGGCCATGCCCGTTTGAGCTGTTTGACCTTGTTCTCGTCAAAGCCGATGAATTCAAGACGGCGTTTTAGTTCCGGATGCATGCCATTCTCCCCGATAGCAGGTTGATCTCTCTCAGCATTTGTTATGCGCATCTTGGTTTTAGGTTGGGCTTCAATTTGGGAAAATAACTATCCATTAGGATTGATGATTTGCTCGCAAGGGTAGAACTACCTCGGCATGTCGCAGATTTTCGGGAAAAATCGTCACACCCTTTGGGGCAGGGCGTCGTGTCATCTGTAAGTCACAGATGAACAGGAGGCCGCCGTGCCGATTAACAAGGATCAGCTGAGAACTTTGATCGTGCAGCCGGTTTTGGCCGTGCTTGATCTTCCGGCCCCCGATGTGGCCGAAAACCTTCTGATGGGTACCGCTGCCCATGAAAGTCATCTGGGCGACTATATCCAGCAGGTTGGCGGCGGTCCGGCACTGGGCATCTATCAGATGGAACCGGCAACCCTGAATGATTGCTATGTCAATTATCTGGATTATTCGACCCGTGCGGCTTTGAAGGCCAAGGTTGATGGTTTCCTGGCGGCACAGCCGGTCGGATCGGATGGTAAACCCGACAAATCCGCACAGCTTGCCACCAATCTTGCCTATGCAACCGCGATGTGTCGCATCCGGTATTATCGGGCCCCGGGTGCCTTGCCGTCCGATCCCAATGATCTGAACGGGCTGGCCGCCTATTGGAAGCAATATTACAACACCCCGCTTGGCGCCGGCACGGTGGATCAGTTCATTGCCGATTATAACCGTTTCCTTGGCTAGGGTTGCGGCCCGAACGGCGATCATTGACGGTATCCGGCATTCTCATAAAACCAGCATGCCGTAACGTCGGGGAAAAAATATTTCCCCGTTTTGGCAAAAATAGTGGAAACAGACGCGTCTTTTAGCGAAAATCCCCCTCCGCAGGCTGGTGGTCGCGCAAAAAACCACCAAAACACAAGAATCTAAGGGGATCCCAATGAAACGTCGTCAGTTCCTTAAAGGAGCCGGTCTGGGTGCGGGTGCGGTTGCCGCATCGGTCGCGGCACCGGCTATTGTTTCCGCGCAGGAAAGTCTGAATTGGCGCATGGTGATGCCGTGGCCAAAAGGGACGCCGGGCCTTGGCACCAATGCAGAAAAATTTGCCGCCATGGTCAAGGAAATGTCCAATGGTCGTCTGAATATCAGTGTGTTCGGTGGTGGCGAGATCGTCCCGCCGTTCGAATGCATGGATGCGGTCGAACAGGGCGTGGTCGAAATGGCCCATGGTACGCCCTATTACTGGCAGGGCAAAAACCCGGCCCTGAACTTCTTCTCGACCATTCCGTTTGGTCTGACCGCATGGGAACTCTCGGCCTGGCTGCGCTTTGGCGAAGGTCAGAAGCTTTGGGAAGAAGCCTATGCCGAATTCAATGTTGTGCCGTTCTATGCGGGCAACTCCGGCATGCAGGCTGGCGGCTGGTTCAACAAGGAAATCAATTCGCTTGATGACCTTAAGGGCCTTAAAATGCGCTATGCCGGTCTGGGCGGCGAAGCCATGCGCCGTGCCGGTGCGAATGTGACCATGATGCCGCCCGGTGATATCATGCCGTCGATGCAGTCGGGCGCGATTGACGCTGCCGAGTGGGTCGGTCCGTGGAACGATCTGGCATTTGGTCTCTATCAGGTTGCCAAATTCTACTATACCCCGGCCTTCCACGAACCCGGACCGGGTCTTGAGATCTTTGTCGGCAAGGACAAGTTCGATGCCCTGTCACCGGATCTGCAGGCAATCATCCGTTATGCCGCACAGGCGATTTCGGAAAACACCCTGGCCGACTTTACCTTCAACAACCTTCAGTCCTATCAGCCGCTGATCGACAAGGGCGTTGAAGTGCGTCAGTTCCCCGATGATGTCATCATGACCCTGGCCGAACATTCCAAGGCCGCGGTTGATGAAATCGCCGCCAAGAACGACCTTTCGGGCCGAATTGCCGCAAGCTACCTTGACCTCGTCAAGAAGGGCGCGCGCTATGGCAAGGAATTCGAAGCAACCGGTCTGTTGCAGCGTGCAAAGGTCTGGGGCTACTAAGTTCGCCAGTGTCTTGAAACAATCTTCGCGAACCGACCGCAACCCGGTCCGGTGCGCATGATATCAGGGGCTGCCTTCGGGCGGCCCCTTTTGTTTGAACCTTCGGGTGAAGAAATATCGATGAAATGTCGATGTCATGCAGTTTGCGCGATGCTGCATCCCGCAAACATGAATTGTTGCATGCGCCAAAAACCGTAACTTTGGGTTCAAACAGAGTTACGAAATTACCTTCGTAGAGTTTTTACGCAAAAATTTACCAATATTGGGAGCCCCACAATGAAACGTCGTCAGTTTCTGAGCGGCGCAGGCGTTGCTGCCGGTGCATTTGCTGCCGCTGCTACTGCGCCGGCCATCGTCAAGGCCGATGAAACCATCAATTGGCGCATGGTCATGCCCTGGCCCAAAGGCACGCCGGGTCTTGGTGCCAATGGCGAACTGTTTGCCGAACGCGTCAACAAGATGTCGGGTGGCCGTCTCAAGATTACGGTTTATGGTGCGGGCGAACTGGTTCCGGCCCTTGAATGCATGGACGCGGTCGAACAGGGCGTTGCCGATCTGGCCCATTCCACGCCCTATTACTGGTTTGGCAAGGACCCGGCCGTTTCGTTCTTCACCACCATTCCGTTTGGTCTGATGGCGTGGGAACTTTCGGGCTGGCTGCGCTTTGGCGGTGGTCAGGAACTTTGGGACGAACTTTATTCCCAGTTCAACGTCAAGCCGTTCCTCGCAGGCAATACCGGCCTTCAGGCAGGTGGCTGGTTCAATAAGGAAATCAATTCTGTTGATGACCTTAAGGGCCTTAAGGTCCGCTATGCCGGTATCGGTGGCGAAGCCATGCGCCGTCTGGGTGCGACCCCGTCGCTGCTTCCGGCCGCTGACATTCTGCCAAGCTTGCAATCCGGTGCGATTGATGCCGCTGAATGGGTTGGACCGTGGAACGACTATGCGTTCGGTCTGGCCTCGGTTGCCAAATATTACTACACCCCGGCATTTGCCGAACCGGGTTCGGGCATTGAAGTCTTTATCAACAAAGACAAATTCGCCGAACTGCCAGAAGATCTTCAGGAAATCGTCGCCATTGCCGCACAGGCCAATGTCGAACAGACCCTTGCGGACTTTACCTTCAACAACGTTCAGTCCTATCAGGCGATCCTCGCCAAAGGTACCGAGATCCGTCATTTCAATGATGATCTGATCGCGGCCTTTGCCGGTGCCGCCAAGGAAGCGGTTGAAGAAATCGCAGGTCAGAATGACCTTAATGGCCGCATCTATGCGTCGCTGATGGATTTTGCGAAAAAGGCAGCCCCTTATGGCAAGGAGTTCGAGGCAACCGCGCTGAATCAGCGCGCCAATGTCTTTGCCAATCAGGGCTAATCAGCCCGCGATCCCGATCTGAAACAAAAAAGGCCGACACCCGGGTGTCGGCCTTTTTTGGTGCGTGTGCGCTATGCGCTATAGGCTATGCGCCAAGTCATGCTTCATGCACCGTGCATTATGCGCCTGATGCGGGATACCTGACGCCTGATGCATGATCCTCTTGGTGCCTAATGCACGGTCGGCTTGTTGGGCGCGGGCAGGTCAAAGGTGAACCTGTCCTGATCTTTAAGCTCTTCGTTTGCGGCGCGCTTGACCAGTTCGGCTGCCATGACAAGCGATGTTTCAATCGCCCATTTAAGCTGTTCGACCGCGCCTTCATTCCCGGCATTCAGTGCCTCGGGCAGAATGCGTTCCTGCAGGAATTTGGCAACCCCGGCAAAGGCACGTGCGGCACTTTCGCAATTGTCGCGTTCGATCATGAAACGCCCGGATTGCGCGATGGCATCGGCAATGCCCGACAAATGGCCCATCATGATGCGGATTTCACGGTCATCGGTTTCGGTTTTCTTTGCGACAAAGCGCAAAATTCCGGCGTAAAAGCCATAATCAGAAGACATCTGAACCACGCTTTCATTGGTCTTTGGTCTGGGTGCTTATTGCACCAAATCGAATTTGCGTCGTTTTAGACAATTCATCGGCCGTGGTATAGTCCCCGGGAAAAGATAATCGTAACCGCCTGAAACGGTGGTCAGAATACAGGGCTATACACGGATGCTTCAGGGCGGACTGATCTTTATCGTTGCCATGACCTATATCGGGTTGTTGTTTGCCATTGCCCATTATGGTGACAAATACGCCGATAAATGGCGCGCATCAAAGTTGAAGCCGTCGATCTATGCCCTGTCGATGGCGGTCTATTGCACCAGCTGGACATTCTTTGGATCGGTCGGGACGGCGGCAACACGCGGCTGGGCCTTTTTGCCGATCTATATCGGCCCGATCATTGTGATGATTGTCGGTTTTGGCATCATGACCAAAATCGCCCGGGTCTGCCATCAACAGAACATCACCTCGATCGCCGATTTTCTGGGGTCGCGCTATGGCAAAAGCCAAAGTCTGGCCGCCCTTGTCGCGCTGATCGCGGTGGTCGGTGTTCTTGCCTATATCTCGCTTCAGCTCAAAGCCGTGTCGCTGTCCTTTGATGTGCTGATCGGGGAACTTGGCGAACAGGTGGTGCGTCACTCGGCCGGTCATTTTTCCAAGGATACGGCCTTTTATGTCACCATCCTGATGGCGGTTTTCGCCATCCTGTTTGGTGTACGCTATATCCATGCCTCCGAACATCATGACGGTCTTATTCTGGCGGTGGCGTTCGAAAGCCTGGTCAAGCTGGCTGCTCTTTTGCTGGTCGGGTTCTTTGTGGTGTACGGGATGTTTGACGGTGTTGCCGATATCAACAAGCGCGCCTTGTCCGATCCCGCCGTCCGGCAACTTTTCAGGCCCGATACGTGGCTGACATCGCATTTCTTTATTGCGACGCTGCTTGCCGCCTTTGCGATGTTCTGTCTGCCGCGCCAGTTCCATGTGACCTTTGTTGAAAATGATGACAGCCGCAATCTCGCTAGTGCGCGCTGGCTGTTTCCGGCCTATCTGGTGGCGATCAATATCTTTGTCGTGCCGATTGCCATTGCCGGCCTGTTCATGTTCGGGGACGAGCCAAAGGTCAATCCCGATACATTCGTTCTGACCTTGCCGCTTTTGGGCGGGCAGGACTGGCTGGCGATTGTTGCCTTTATCGGCGGGCTGTCGGCCAGTACCGGCATGGTGATCGTATCGTGCGTCGCGGTTTCGACCATGGTCTGTAACGATCTGATCATGCCGCTTTTGCTGCGCTCGGAAAAATTGCAAAACCGCATGTCCGGTGATGTCAGCCAGGTGCTTTTGAAAATCCGGCGTGCGGCCGTGATCCTGTTGCTGTTTCTGGCTTACGGGTTCTATCGGTTCCTGTCGGAAAAATATGCGCTGGCCGATATCGGGATGCTGTCCTTTGCCGCCATGGCGCAATTCGGTCCGGCGGTTCTGGCGGCCATCTATCTTAAAAACATCAACCGGACCGGGGTTCGGCTTGGCCTTGTGTCGGGATTTGTGCTTTGGGCCTATACGCTGTTGCTGCCGACCTTTGTGCAGGGGGAATTGCTTCCGGCATCAATCCTGACCGACGGGCCGTTCGGTTTTGCCATTCTTAATCCGCAGGCATTGCTCGGGGTCGGGATCGAAGATCACCTGACCCACGGGGTGGTCTGGTCGCTTGGGGTGAATTTCGTTCTGATGTTTGTCGGATCGGCCGTCGGGGTACAGGGGGTAACCCAGCGCCGTCAGGCCCAGGTCTTTGTCGATGTCTGGCGCAAAAGTACCAAGGCACGCAATGACACCTGGCTTGGTCGGGTCACGCTGGGCGATCTGGAAGATCTGGCCGCGCGGTTTCTTGGAAAACATTGGGCGCAGCGTGCCTTTCGCAATTATCTGAAATCGCGCGGGGGCGAACCCAAACGATCCGACCTTGCCGATGTCGATGCCGCAAGTTTCACCGAACATCTGCTTTCGGGGGCGGTGGGGGCGGCATCATCGCGCGTGGTGATGGCGCTTTTGCTGCCCGATAAGGCGGTGTCGCGCCGTGATGCGATGGAACTTCTCGACGAAGCGTCCGAGGCCATCAAATTCAACCGTGATCTGTTGCTCAATACCCTTGAAAACATTTCCCAAGGGGTTGGCGTGTTTGACCAAAACCTGCGTCTGGCGACCTGGAACCACCGGTTCATTGATTTGCTTGGCATCGCGACAAGCGACATTCAGGTCACCCTGCCGCTGTCCGAGCTGGTGCAGATTTGCCGTGCCAACGACACCCGTTCGGTTGATATCGATATCCTTCTGGGCCGCAATGCAGCCCCCCAGATGCGTCGGCTTCCCCATACTTACGAGCGCAAACGTTCCGATGGCATGGTGCTTGAAATTCGCACCAACCCGATGCCCGATGGCGGTTTTGTTGCCACCATCGCCGATATCACGGCACGCGTTCGCACCGAAGAAGCCCTTCGCGAAAGTGAACGCAATATCCGGATTTACACCGACAACATTCCGGTGATGATCGCCTATGCCGATAAAAATCAGCGCCTGCGCTTTACCAACCGCCCCTATGAGCGGATGTTTGGCCTTCGGCGTGTTGAGGCCCACGGCATGTCGGTCCGCGAAGCGGTGGGCGAGGAACGCTATGTCCATCTGGCTCCGATGATCGAGCTGGTGCTCAAAGGCTATCGCCAAAGCTTTGAAATCGAATTCCCGGCAATCACGCGCAATCGCAATGATGAACGCGGCATGCAGGGCGTGCGCGAAGGCCGCTATGCCGAAGGCACCTATATCCCGCATTTTGACGAAACCGGCGAAGTGCTGGGTTACTTCTGCATCTATCACGACATTACCGAACGCAAGACCGCCGAACAGGCCCTTAAGGAAGCCAACGAGGGGCTTGAGGCCCGCGTGACCGAACGTACCCACGCGCTTGAAGTTCTGAACTCCGAACTTTCAGACGCCAAGGAACAGGCCGAAACCGCTAACGATACCAAGACCCGCTTCTTTGCCGCGGCCAGCCACGATCTTTTGCAGCCGCTTAATGCCGCACGCCTGTTTACCGTGGCGCTCGGCGGCAAACAGGGACTGGCCGAGGACGTGCTCGACCTTGTCGGCAAGGTTGATCTGTCGCTCAAGGGGGTCGAGGAACTGCTGAACGAGCTTTTGGATATCTGCAAGCTCGATGCCGGGGCGATGCAGCCCAATATCCGCAATTTCGCAATCAGCGATGTGTTAAGCGCACTTGAAACCGAATTCGGCCCGATTGCCGAAAATGCGGGGCTGAGCTTCAAGGTCCATAAACGCGATCTTTGGGTGCGTAGTGACAGTCGCTTGCTTCGTCGTATCCTGCAAAACTTCATTTCCAACGCCATGCGCTATACCCGCACAGGCGGTGCGGTGGTCGGCTGCCGTGTGCGGGGCGACAAGCTGAAACTCGAAGTCTGGGACAGCGGACCGGGCATCCCCGAAGACAAGCTCAAAATCATCTTCCGCGAATTCCACCGTCTTGAGGGCCCGGAAACCACCGATGTTAAGGGGCTTGGCCTTGGTCTTGCGATTGTCGATCGTCTTGGCCGGTCCCTTGATCATCCGGTATCGGTGCGCTCGCGCCCCGGACGCGGCACGGTCTTTTCGGTCGAAGTGCCGCTTGGCGTTGCCGATACGGCTGCAACCCCCAAACCCAAACGCCGCATGGCGGGGGAACTGGGCGGCCTGCGTGTGCTGTGCATTGATAACGAACCCGATATTCTTGACGGCATGAACGCGATGCTCAGCAACTGGGACTGCGTGGTCGCAACTGCCCGGTCCGGCCCGGTGGCCGAAGACCTTCTGAGCGGATCAGAACCGGGCAAGGGCACCTTTGCACCCGATATCATCCTTGCCGACTACCACCTTGATTCCGGCCAGACCGGCCTTGATGTCCTGATCAAGCTTCGTGATGTTCACGGCGTTAATGTGCCCGGCGTCATCATCACCGCCGACCGCTCGACTGAGACCGCCGACCTGATCCGCGAACAGGGTTTCTCATTGCTCAACAAACCGCTCCGCCCGGCTAAGCTGCGAGCATTGATGACGCGGGCGTTGAACCGGTTGGGGAGTGATGCTGCGGAGTGATATTAATTTTCTTGGACGACAAAAAATGTAAGTTTGCTATGTTTCTAAATTCTAGGTTGTTCTTTTGGAGGTGACTATTGTTAGATCGCATCAAGTCTTTAGAGCCGACGGTCTTTGAAAACTTAGTATATGATTTAATGGGATCTAGTGGTTTTGAAAATCTGGTTTGGAGAACGCCAGGGGCTGATGGTGGACGGGACATTGAAGGAGAGGCTCTTTGTCGAGATTTGAGCGGATTCATGCATGCTCAAACGTGGTATATTGAATGTAAGCGATATGACGGTACCCTTAGCTGGCCGCTAATTTGGGAGAAGATAGCTTTCTCAGAAGCCTCTGATACAGATTACTTGTTGGTTGTGACAACGTCTACTCCAAGTCCTCTGGCTGAAACCAAGATTTCTGAATGGAATAATTCTAGAAAGCGGCCGCAAGTTCGCGTTTGGAGAGGGTATGAGCTTGAGAGGAAGATTCAACTTGTTCCAGTACTACAGGTTAAATACGGGTTGGTTGACGATCCGGACCTCAGGCCTGATGCATTCTGGCCATTGGCTGAAAAATCAATGAAAGCTATCTTGGCGGCAAAAGGTAGTCTCGTTGTCCCGAAGCTAACACCGCTTTATGTGGAGTACGCAACAGCCCTTTCGCAACTTCTCAGTCGGCGTCTTGAGGATTTGAGCACTGAAGGTAAGATTGTGGTATCCGGATTCAATAAGGATAAGGATAATTACGATTGGTTGGATGTTTCTGGTCTAAGAAACAGTAATACTTTTGACTCATTTGGCATAAGGGCAATTATTTCTGGATTGAGGATATGGGCCAAAGAAGGAAGCCCGATTAAAGTGGAGCAAGTTTCAAATAATAAGATATCAATTTCTGTCCAATTTAAAAGAGACCCACCTGATTCTTTGCTTGATGAGATGAAGGACGTGTGCTTGTGGTCTGATCTTGAGGTTTGTCTTGAGGGATTGATCGTCATAATTACTTCTAGAGGTTGATATGAATAATTCAGATGTTGATGCTTTAAACTTAAAGTTGCTGGCAAATTTTATTCACCAAGTTGTCAATCCGTTAAATGGTGTTTCAGGAATTCTTAGAAATGTCGTGGATGGTCGTATCACAGATGAGAAGAAAGTAAAGCAAAGGCTAAACCAAAGTAGTGTTCAGTTGGGGCAATGTATATCACTTATCAAGAACTTAGCTTATTTCGCTCAAGGATTTCAGCCTATAGATGATTCTGAAAAAACAAATATAGTTGTTCCTAAGATGATTATTGACTCAATAAATTTTTTTCAAGAACAGGCATCTAATAAAGGCGTGGATATAGAGTTGATCAACCCAAAAGATCAGTTCAGGTATGATGGGCACCTTGAGCTATGCAAGCAAGTGATTATCAATTTGATTGATAACGCGGTCAAATATTGCGAACCAAACACAAATATAAAAATATATTCTGATTTGGTGAATAATGAAAATTATTTGCGTATTACGGTGGAAAGTTCCGGAAAAAGAATAATGCCAGATGATGTAAATAGGATTTTTGAAGTAGGTCACCGGGGGAAAAACGGAAAAGATATACTGGCGTCTGGAACTGGACTCGGATTGTATATTTGTAAGGAGATTGTTGAAGTCTGTCATGGGGGTAAAATTTGGTGCGAGTCAACGAGTGCAGGCTTAACAAAGTTCTTCGTTAAGTTTCCAATATAGTAAGTGTGAGAGTATCGATGGCTGTAACGGAATTTCCAAAGAAAGTTATCTTTGTTGATGATGAGCAATTTATAAATATTTGGGTTGTCGATTTTCTCGAATCAGAGGGATATGAGGTTGTATCTATAGAGAATGTGGAAGATGCCATTCTCGAAATTGAGAAGGGTGTTGGTAGGGCGATTATTATTGACTTACAGGTGCCCGTAGCTGATGGGTTGAAAAAAAATGTGGAAGAGGAAGGGAAAGTGTTTTCAAGATTTCCCGGGCTTTTTTTAGCAAAATTAGCACGGAATAAGGGGTTTCGAGATCGACAAGTTATCATTTACTCAGTGCATGAAAATGAAGAAGTTTCAAGTATTGCTAAGGATAAGCTGAACTGTACTTATTTGCTTAAAGAGCGCCCAGATGTTTTCTCTGCAGAGTTGTTGAGCGTTCTTGAGTATGACCCTACCGATAAAGTTGTTTCGAGTGATTGAATTTAGATAGACAATTCAAATAGCGGTGGAGTTTCTATATTAGGGAATTCTCTTGTTTGAAGCTTTGAAAAGGGGGGAGATTTATTTTGTGTCCTAAGCACTCTCTCTAACCGGCTGTATCAAAACATCCGCCGGAATATTCCAAGCCTCATTCAGCGTTCTGATCTGTGTAAGTGACAGGCTGGTCTTGTGATTTAGGAATTCGGACGCACGGGAACGACTGCCAAGCAGTTTGCCAAGCTCGGCGCGTTCCAGTCCATTTTGCTCCATGTAAAACAGCACAGCTTCGACCACATCGGGGGCGGCGATCGGGTATTGTTGTGCTTCGTACTGGTCGATCAGGATGCCAAGTACTTCTAGCTGGTCGGCTTCCGCTGTGCCCGGTTTGGCATCCCAAAGGTTTTCAACAAGCTCCATCGCCGCTTCATAGTCGGCTTCGGTTTTGATCGGTTTGAGGGCATAGGTCGTTTGCATCTCTTTCTCCTGGCAAGTCCGGTTAGAACCTGTCGACGGTTTTGGCATCGATCTTGTCGTATTCCGCATGGGTACCGATGAACTTGATCCATGCGATCTGGACGTCATAGCGAAAGGCGACGATCAGGCGGTAGTCATTGCCGTGTATCTTGAACCTGATCCGTTCGGCATTGATTGATTTGGCTGTACCAAAAACGTTCAGAACATCCTGATGGCTTTGCCAGTTTGCTTTGCGGGTCCGATCAAACCATGCCTTAAGGGGCTGTTCCGTTTCAGGATGTTTAAGCCAGAAATCGACAAGCACCTTGCGGGCAATGATACGCATACGGTTTCCTGACGCGGGTTTGTTTCAATCTGTCCATTACCAATAAAGTATCATGTTCCATAAATTGGAACAATATCGTTTTGTCGTGCAATCTGCTTATCGTGCCGTCATGACAAGTTTCGCCCCCATCGCCACAAACGCCCCGGCAAAACCTTTGCCGATCCAGCTCATGACTTTCGGGCGTTCTATGATGTGGCTGCGCAATGTCCCGGCAAAGCATCCATAGATCACAAAGACCCCAAATGTCATCGCCATGAAGATCAGACCGAGCAGGGTCATGTCCCATGTGGTGTCGGGTGTATCGGCGGTAACGAACTGTGGCAGGAAGGCCAAGAAGAAGACCGATAGTTTGGGGTTGAGCAGGTTTAGCAAAATGCCGTCGCGGATGATTTTGGCGATGCCGGTTTTGGTTTCATTCGCGGTGACTTTCATCGCACCTGTGCCATGCCACATACCCCAGGCCATATAAAGCAACCACGCCACGCCGAGATAACGCACGATTTCAAAGGCGACCGCGCTGGCATGAAGCAGGGCGCTCAGGCCAAGGATGCTTGCCGCCATATGGGGCACGATGCCAAGGGTGCAGCCAAAGGCCGCCCAGATGCTGGCTTTCATGCCGCGTCCCAATCCAAGGGCAAGGGTATAAATCACGCCGGTGCCGGGCAGGGCGACGATGATGAGCGATGTGATCAGGTAATCAAGGGTGATCATGATGTGTCCGTTTGTTTGACTGTGATGCGGTCAATTTACGGACGGGGCGCAAAGCATTCTTGAACGGAATTGCAGGATGATTTTAGCCTTGGTGGGGCTTTGCGTTGATGCGCATTTGGGGCGGTGTTCCGCATTGTCCGGCAAGCTATGTCTGGCGGATCAGAACGGCAAATGGAAAATGTGAGGATTGGTCAGTTTTGCCGAGCGGCCCGGGCATAGCGGCCCGGTGTCAGGCCGAAGGCCCGCACGAAATGGCGGTTAAGGTGGCTTTGATCGGCAAATCCGGCGCGATGTGCAATATCGGCAAGTGGCTGGCCAGCCCGGATCAGGTCGCGGGCAAGGTCAATGCGCCGCTGGATCAGATAGGCATGCGGGGTCAGGCCGGTGGCACGGGTAAATTCGCGCACGGTTTGAAATTTGCTTAGTCCCGTTACCTCGGAAAGATCATCAAGGCTGTGCAGATCAGCCGGGCAATCATCAAGCAATGCCTTGGCTCGTTTGATCCGTGCATGGGCGACAGCCGTTCGGGTTGCGGGTTTGGCGGGCCCGTCACCCGAATGGGAAAGGGCATGATGAAGCAGCAAAAGCAGCATTTCTTCACGGCGCAACCGTGCGGCATCCACCGTGCCGTGGGTGATCGCATCAAACAAGGTTGCAAAGCATTGCCGGACCTGTGGGTGATCCATCACGGGCCGGGTGAATTCATAATGCGGGTTTGCGCCGTCTGACATGTCGCTTGCTGTATTGGCAATCAGGGCCGGATCGAAATACAGCATGTTCCAACCCCGCGCTGCATCGCCGATCGGATGGCCGTCATGGATTTCGCGCGGATTGACCGTAATGATGTTGCCAGCCCCGGCTTCGACCATGCCGCGGCCCGATGCAGATTTTTGTGGGCCTGAAAACATCAAGCCGATGCCGAATGTTTCATGGCTGTGTTTGGCAAAGCTGTGGCGCGTGCGGGCGCGAACGGCCTCGACACCCGGGCAGTCATGACAAAGAATTTCAACCAGATCGGACATGCCCCAAGGGTGGCAGCCCCGCCGATACTTGGCAAGCGATTAGACGTGCGCAGCAGGGGCGGCGGGGGAATAGCCGGATTTAGGGCATGCCATCATGCGTTGAGCATGCGTTGATCGGGGCTTTGGCGCCTTTGACGCCTTTGACCAGCGCTGCGCAATCGATCTATTTCGACCGGGCAAGGTTATTGCCCTGATTGCCGTGATGATGGGGGCCCAGCAATTCGCGCAACCCGCCAAGCCCGTCGACATGATTGGCAATAACCCGCGAAACGATCAGAAGCGGCACGGCAACCAGAATACCGACCACACCCCACATCCAGCCCCAGAACGCCACAGCCAGAATGATGGCAATCGAATTGATCCGAAGCCGGTTGCCGACAAGGGCCGGTGTGATGATCTGACCTTCAAGTGCGGTGCAGACGAAATAAAGGGCCGGGGCCAGAAGGGCTTCGCTTGTTGTCTGCATGGATACAAGGCCAACCACGGCAACAATGGCAATCCCGGTAAGGGCACCCAGAATCGGCACGTAATTCAGAACCGCGGCGGCAATCCCCCACAGGATCGGGTTGGGCAGACCAATGATCGCCATCAGGGTGCCGACAACAAGACCAAGCGTGATGTTGATCGCGGTGATGGTGGCAAGATAGCGCGAAACTTCGCGTTCGACATCATGGGCAATGCGCAATCCCTTGCGCCGGTCGCCAAAGGTCGGAAGCGCGCGCACCAGTTTCTCATAGACAAGATCACCGGCCGACAAAATGAACAGAAGCAGCACCAGCATCAACGCAATACCGGCCAGAATATCGGGCGCACCTTCGGCGGCCTGACTGATCAGGTTGGGTTCGGTCACCACCACCTTCTGGACATTTTCATCGCCGCTGTTCTGGTCGGTTGCCTCGGCCACCTGTTGCTGGGCATCGCGCAGCTTGTCAAGCGGCTCGCTAAGATCGGCAAGGCGCAGGCGCAGCCGTTGCTCGATCTGCGGGGCTTCGTCGATCCAGCCCGATACCGGGCCGCTCAATCCGTAAATGCCGGCAATCACCGATGCGCTAAGGCCAAGCACAATGGTCAGCGCAGTTATGCTGCGCGGAATGCGAAATTGCGCAAGCGTGCGCACGACCGGCGAAAACACAAGCGACAGCAAAAACGCCATGATCACGGGCAGCACAAGACTTTGCGCCACATAAAGACAGCCAAGGGTGAGGATGCCGAACGTCCCGATGACCGAAATCGTCCGGGCCCGGCGATAGATCAGGGCGCGGGCCACCATGTGCGGGCTGGTGGTTGAAGGCGGGGATGCAGTCGCACCACCGGTTTCAGGCGAAGGCCCAGTGCTTCTGGTCGACATGCATGCTCTCCTGGCGGGCAGGACAAAACGCCTGCCGAGTTTTAAGCGATATCCATGTAACGGTTGAAGTGGCGCTAAGTTCCGGATGCAAGATTGTCGGGGCAAAGCCTGCGCAAAACCAGCGCAAAACATTAAACGGCGCCCAATTAAATTGGGCGCCGTTTAATGTTGGGGGGCAAAACCCTTTGGGCTCTGGGCTTTGGGCCTAGAAGCGCTTGATCAATGCAAAACGGACATTGTGTGACTGGAAATCAGCGTCATAAGAAAAATCCGCCGCAGATCCACCTTGGCCAACGTCTGCGTCACCATTTACGATTTGCGGGAAATAAGTCATGACATAATCACCACGAAGCGCCCATCCGTCGCCGAGCATATAGCCCGCGCCGATACTGCTTGATACGCCAAAGGCCGTTCTTGTGTCGGTGAATGTATGATCGGTTCCGCCCGATACATTATCGTTGAATTTATGCGTGGTCTTGAACCGGCTGATGGACGGACCGGCTGCAAAATAAACTTGCCATTCACCGGTTGCGTAGCCGATTTTCGGGCGAATGCTAAAGGAGAAATCAGTTTCTACGGTCGTCTGGGTCGAGAAGCGTCCGCCCGCATTTGTGTCATATACGAACGGCCCATGACTTTTCGTTTCAGAAAACGGCATGAAGGTCAGATCGCCTTCAATCCCGTAAACAATGTTCCGGTCCTGATAGTCATAGCCAAGCAGGGCGGAGCTGCTGACATCAAAGCCGTCAAGCGTATCATTGAGAAGAGGTGTAAGCTGTTCTCTGTCACTGCCACCACCAAGATCTTCGAAATAACCTGTATAAAGAACGTCGGTGTTTGGCTTCGCAGCGCTATAGGCGCCACCGAGCGCAAGGCCCCCATAAAGCCCAGACCAGTTTGTATCAGCTGCAGCATGGCTTGTAGCCGCGCAAAGGGTGAGGGCGACAAGACCGGCACTTGAAATTGGGGACTTCCGAAGAAACAACATTGGGTGGCTCTTATTCTATTGTGTAATGGACTATGTCAACTTGTATAGTCCATTAGAGAATTGTTGTCTCTGTAAAAAAGTGAAATTTTGCAATAGTTTAACCCTACCCTTAAGGGGGGAGGGATTACATATCGACTGCCGGTTCCTGAAGCTGAAGTTCACGGGCGATAATCACCGCCTGGGTGCGGCTGTGAACCGACAGTTTGCGCAGGATGGCCGATACATGGGCCTTTACGGTGGCTTCGGTCACATCAAGCTCATAGGCGATCTGCTTGTTAAGCTTGCCTTCGGTCAGCATGTTGAGAACACGAAGCTGCTGCGGGGTAAGTTGCCCGATTTTTTCGGCAAGGCCCGTGGCCTCGTCATCAGCCGGGCCGTTTTCCATGGCTTCGCGCGCCCAGTCGGGCATCCACATGCCACCATCCAGAACGGTTTTGACAGCCAACCCGATCTGATCGACCGGGGCCGATTTCGGGACAAAGGCCGATGCGCCATATTCGATCGAACGGCGGACAACCGGTAGTTCCTGACTGGCCGAAACGATGGAAACCGGAATGTCGGGATAGGATGCGCGCAATGAAAACAGGCCGGTAAAGCCGTTCATGCCGGGCATATGAAGATCAAGCAGTACAAGGTCGATATCGCCTTTGCGGGCTTCGATCTGTTCGATGGCTTCAAACAGGCTGCCGGCTTCATAGACTGTGACGTTATCCAGCTCTGTTGTTAATGACTGTTTCAGGGCACCGCGGACAAGCGGATGGTCATCAGCGATCAGAATCTGGAATGTCTCGGTCATTGGCGAGTTCCCCTGGACGTTATTTCCCCGACAGGTCGCAATTATTCTATCCCGATCAATCGGAACTCACAAAGTCTTAGGTGAGAAAATGTTGGGATAATTTTGATTTTGGTGCGGGTGCGACCCGGAAAGCGCCCATCTGCCCGCAAGGATCATCGGCAGAAAGGTTGAGGGAAACCAAAGATCACTCTCGCCCCACGAAATGTGAAACTTTGGCCCCCCTCGCGCCACCGTTTGGGATTATGCATACTAAAATCGGTGCCGTAAACTCCGCATTTGAGGAAAAATGAAATTTATCCTATCAGTGAAACGAATGACCGAAATTCAGTTCTGACAAACGACACTGCGCTGCAATATTGGCGAATTTATACAATCCGTTCCAAAACCGCGCAGCCCAAGGGAAAAAGGACACAGAAATGTCTGAACAGCCGCAAGTGATCCACCGTAAAGACTATAAAGAACCTGACTTTTTTGTAGAAAAGGTCGAACTGGTTTTTGATCTCGAACGGGACGTCACAAATGTCAAATCACGGCTGTTTGTGGCTGCGAATCCTGCGCGCGGCACCGGCAAGGGCGACGAAGTTTTCCTTCATGGCGAGGACATGAAACTGCTTTCGGTGACCCTTGATGGTGATCGTCTGGCCTCAAGCGACTTTACCGTCGATGCCGAAGGTTTGCGCTTTGCCGCACCGGGGGCAAATTTCATTGCCGAAATCGAAACCCAGATTTCACCGGCCAACAATACACGCCTCGAAGGGCTTTATGTTTCGCAAAGCGCGTTCTGTACGCAGTGCGAGGCCGAAGGTTTCCGCCGCATTACCTATTTCCCGGATCGCCCCGATGTGATGGCGACCTATAAGGTGACGATCAATGCGGACAAGGCAAGCTGCCCGGTTCTGCTATCGAACGGCAACCTGATTGACAGTGGCGATCTTGATGGCGGGCGTCATTTCGCGGTGTGGGAAGATCCGTTCCCCAAGCCGTCCTATCTGTTTGCGCTGGTTGCCGGGGATCTGGCCTGTGTCGAAGACAGCTTTGTCACCCGTTCCGGGCGCAAGGTTGCGCTGCGCATCTTTGTTGAACATGGCAATGAAGACCGCTGCGATTACGCGATGGACAGCCTGATCCGCTCGATGAAGTGGGACGAGGATGTCTATGGTCTGGAATATGACCTTGATCTGTTCAATATCGTGGCGGTGTCGGACTTCAATATGGGGGCGATGGAAAACAAAAGCCTCAATATCTTTAATGCCAAATACATTCTGGCAAAGCCCGACACGGCAACCGATACCGATTATGAACTGATTGAATCGATCGTTGCCCACGAATATTTCCATAACTGGTCGGGCAACCGCGTGACATGCCGTGACTGGTTCCAGTTGTCCCTTAAGGAAGGCCTGACCGTTTTCCGTGATCAGGAATTCTCGGCTGATCAGCGGTCCCGCCCGGTGCAGCGCATCAAGGATGTCGCACAGCTTCGTGCGCGCCAGTTCCCCGAAGATGGCGGGCCGCTTGCCCATCCGGTGCGCCCGGACAGCTATATGGAAATCAACAATTTCTATACCGCCACAGTCTATGAAAAGGGCGCGGAACTGATCCGCATGATGCATACGCTGCTGGGGCCGGATAGCTATCGCAAGGGGATCGATCTTTATTTTGATCGCCATGATGGTCAGGCCGTGACCTGTGATGATTTTGCCAAGGCGATGGAAGACGCCAATGACGCCGATTTCACTCAGCTCAAACGCTGGTACTCGCAGGCCGGTACCCCGAAGCTGACCTGGCAGGGCGAATTTGATGCTGATGCCAAACAGTTCACTCTGACCGTGTCACAGAAAACCGATCCGACCCCGGGACAGCCGAACAAATATCCGCTTCACATGCCGATTTCGGTCGGTCTTCTGGCGGCGGACGGATCGGATCTGGTGGCAAAGACGGTGCAACTGACCAAGCAAAGTCAGGAATTTGTCTTTGACGGTGTATCGGAAAAGCCGGTTGTTTCCTTTAACCGCGGTTTTTCAGCACCGGTCAATGTCATGACCGATCAGCCCGACGATGAACTGGTGTTCCTGATGGGCAATGATTCCGATGCGTTCAACCGCTGGGAAGCCGGACAGAAATATGCAACCCGCCTGATGCTGGCGGCCATCACCGAATTTGAAAAGAATGACGGGGATGCCAATGCCGCACTGGACGGGCAGGGCGACAGCATCGCGGCCTTTATTGATGCGATGCGGGCCACCCTTTGCAATGAAGACCTTGATAAGGCCTTCCGGGCTGATGCGCTGGCGCTGCCGGGCGAAGAATTCCTGTCCGAACAGCGCAAACCGGCAAACCCCGAAGCCATCCATCAAATCCGCAAGGCCCTGCGCAAGCGGATCGGTCTTGGCCTGCTGGCGGAATTTGATGCGACCTATCGTCAGAACGGCTCAAACGCGGCCTTTACCCCCGATGCAACATCTGCTGGTCAGCGTGCCTTGCGCGCGACGGCGCTGGCCTATCTGGTGGCAAGCGACAAGGTGGAATATGCCGATCTTGCCGCCGAACAGTATCGCACCGCGGACAATATGACCGACCAGATGGCGGCACTTTCGGTGCTGAACCATCTGGATCATCCGGGGCGGGCCGAGGCACTGGCCGATTTCGAAGCCCGCTTTGCCAAGGACGGCGTGGTTCTGGATAAATGGTTTGCGCTTCAGGCGATGTCATCGCGTGATGATACGCTTGCCCGCGTCAAGGATCTGATGAGCCATCCGGCCTTTACCATGCGCAACCCGAACAAGGTCCGGTCGCTGGTCGGGGCCTTTGCCATGGCCAACCCGCGTGCCTTCCACGCCAAGGACGGATCGGGATACGCATTCTATGCTGATCGTCTGATCGAACTTGATGATATCAACCCGCAGGTGGCCGCACGCCTGTGCGCACCGCTTGGCAAATGGGCGAAATATGATGTCGATCGCGCACGCCTGATGAAACAGGCGCTTGAACGGGTTCTGGCAAAACCGGAAATCTCGCGCGATCTTTATGAAATCGCGTCGAAATCAATCGCCAGCCGATAGCCGGCTTTGACGACATCTAACGAAAAGGGCGGCCTTGCGGGGCCGCCCTTTGTCTTGATCCGGTCCGGTTTCCTGATCAGGTCAGTTTCATGCGTTCGCTGAATTCGCGCATGCGATCAGAAAGATTGCGCGCCATCTCGGAAAGCTGATGGCTTGCGGTATTAAGGTCCTGGGCATTGCGCCCGGTGCCAAGTGCGCCTTCATTCACGAACCGGATCATTTCATCCATCGACCCGGCGCCTTCGGCGATGCGCTGGACGTTTTCGGAAATCTCGCTTGTCGCACGGCGTTGTTCATCAACCGACTGGGTAATGGTCGACTGGATGTCATTGACCTGATGAATAACGTCACCCACCGTGCTGATGGAATGGGCGGCTTTCTGAACTTCCTGCTGGATCGCAGTGGTCAGATCGCCAATCTGCCCGGTGGCGTTTGCGGTCTGATCGGCAAGCGATTTGACCTCGTTGGCCACCACGGCAAAACCCTTGCCAAGTTCACCGGCACGTTCGGCCTCGATCGTTGCGTTCAACGACAAAAGCTTGGTGCGGTGCGCGATATCGTTGATCAGATCAATGATAGATCCGATCTCCGAACTTGCCTTTTCAAGTGATCCGATATTGCGCTGGCTTTCCTCGGCTTCTTTTTGTGCCCGGCCGGTCACATCGGATGCCTCGGTTGCCTGGCGGTTGATTTCCGCGATCGAGGATGAAAGTTCCTCGACGGCGGTGGCAACATTCTGGGTGTTTGATGCGGCTTCGCGCGATACATCAAGTGCACCGCCCGATTGCTGGACCGTATTTTGCGACTGATCGGTCAGTTCGCTTGCCAGCTCCAGAAGGCCTTCGGATTGCTCGGTTACCGATTGGGCAACGCGGGCAACTTCGGCCATCATTTCGGTGACGGCGATTTTGCTTTCCTCGCGTTCCGTCACTGCATTCCAGGCAAGCATGGTGCCCAAAAGCGCGTTATCCTTGTCCAGCACAGGTGCGGCAAGGATTTCGAGATAATCACGCTTGTTCTGGATGATCTCGGTAAAGGGCAGGTTGGCCGGATTGGACAGACGGCTCTGGAAGTCTGCACCAAGTTCAAGGAAGTCGCCCGAAAGCGAACTTGCCGGGGCTCCGACATATTCCTGCCCGCTGGCATTCAGATACCCGACCTTGCCATCAGGGGTGATCAGTGCGGTCATGGTCGGGGTATGTTCGACCATGTTTTGCAGGATCAGGGCCTGACGCACCGATTCCCGAAGCGCAATCAGGGCCTTTTTCATATCGCCGATTTCGTCGCTGCCGACCTGTGGCAGATCGACATTGGTATCGCCCTCCGAAATCGACGTCATCGCGCGCGAAAACGCCCGAAGATTGCGGAACACGGTGGTCCGCAACAAAAGCCACCCGGCCACCCAGGCCGCAAGCAACACACCGATCAGGATTTCGATCGACAGGGCCCGCAAATCATCGGTCTGGGCATAGAAATCGGAAATGTCGCGATCAAATACCGCCTCGGCCCAGATGCCACCACGCCCGTCGCTGATGGTCACATCAACGGCCGCACGGTGGGTTTCGCCGGTGTCGGCCGGTGTTGTGCCCGCGTCTGCCGGTTGGGCATTTTCGGCGGTCACGCCATCGGCCGAGTCTTCTGTCTGGGGGATGGCAGTGCCGCCTTCGCTGGCTTCGCCATCTTCAAGGCTTTCAAACAGCACCGTCCCCGATTTGTCGAGAATCTGGAAATTGCCCCCCAGAACCTTGCCGATGCCAGCCAGTGTCGGCAGCGGGTCGGTAATGACTTCAAGGAAGCCGACTGCGCGGAAACCCCCGACCGGCAGGATCAGGCTGAAAACCGGTCGCCCGTCGGGCGTGGTCCACATGAAACTGGCCGGTTTGCGGGCTTCGCCCTTGTCACGTCCGGTCAGGAACGCCTTGACGTCCGGATCATCGGTCACACTGGCGCCAAGATTGGCCTTTGACGTTGCAAGCTGGTTGAAATCGGTGTCATAGGCAATCGCATCAATCAGTGTCAGGTCACCCTGAACCACCTCGCGGGCATTCGACAGAATATCAAGTTCCGCCTTCATGCGAGTCTGATCGTTTTCCTGATAGCTTTTCACCAGACTGCCAAGCCGCGACCATTCATTGGCAATCGGGGTAATCTTGTCTGCATAGTCGGTTGCCACCCGCGAACCGACAAAGAAATTCACCGTGCCACTGACCGAGTTGTTCAGCGTCTCGATGGCAAAATTGCGATAGGTATCTCCCGTCCAAAGGAGCATCCATGTAACAGCACCTGAAACCAGTAAACCCGTCACGAGCAAAATGCGCCGTAACGTCAGAAGGCTGGTTGCACCTCCTGAAATAGCCGTCTTTGCGGCCTTGTCTCCCGTCATATTCATCACTCCAGAGCAAACCGTTTTTTGTTTTTTGTATTGTGTCGGTGTCTCGCTCCCACCTGGCTACTTCTTATGAGTAGTTTCCCTGATCCAAACAGAGCTTAATTTGGAAAACAATCTTTTAGTTGTTAAAAACTGCCGAAACCCGCGGAAAAATCAGGAATTTGTATGTGGTTGCGGGGGCTAATTCTCCTTTAAATGGTGTCCATTCTGACGCGTTAAAAGTCAGTGTTTTGAAATTTCGGAAAAAATATGCGAATGTGTGTGATAATCGTTTGCAATTAGATTTTCGATGGTCTATGACTGTCTTTGTCAAATGCAGACGGCAATGTCGTTTGTGACCGGTCTTCAGGCTGACATGGCGTGCCTGATGACCATTTATCTTCGGGACTCTCTCTCCCCGAAGGTCGATCTCTCTCACTCGAGGGGGCTGGTATCCGGTTTATTGTGCGGGACAATGCCGGGGAACATACCAGTCCCCCTTTTTTTATCCCGGTTTCTCCCATCATCCATCATCACTGTTCGTGCGTGGCTCACATGCCGTGCGGGCGTTTCTTTTATATATGGTCGTGTGTCGCCGATTAAACGGCTTTAGCGTTTTATAAACGTGCTGGCGGTTACAAAATCATGATCACAATGATGTCGTGAAGGATGGCCAAGTTCATGGTTGGCGAAGACCAAACCAACAAACCCGATCTGCGTGCGACCCCGCAACCCGATTCCGAACCGGAATCCGGGCAAAAGGATGCGCCGCTTCCGGCCTTTATTTATGGGCGTGACGGGCATGGTGATGGCAACGGGCGTGACGGACGTCGCACCGGTGATCGGCAAAACTTTAATGCACGGATAGCTGATATGGATCGCAAAACCCTTCTTGGTCTTGTTACCGGGGCCGGTATGCTCGGCCTGGTCTTGTTCTTTGCCGGGATGCTGGTCGGGGCCGGACTGTTTATGGATTCCGATGACGGCGCCACCAATGCCGCCCTTGAAAAGCCACCGGTTGAAATGCTCGCGACCGAGCCGGATGAACCGGCCGTGGTTTCCGAACCGGTACCGCAAAGCCCGACAACCACCCCTGAAACGGTTGCCGAAATCGCCGAAAGCAGCGATGACCCGGTCGGGGATCTGATTGCCCAGCGCAGTGCGGCCCTTGAAAATTTCGACGAAGCCGCATCGGATGACGCGGGCGGGGCGGCTTCCGAGCTGACGGCAAATGACACGGCGGGTGATGGTGAAACGCTTTCTGCACCGGAAATTCGAGAAGTCGGCGAAGCGCCGGCCGCACCTGATGCGCCCGAAGCACCGGCGGTGGAAAGCTCTGCTGCGACGGCTCAGGGCACGAATGATCAGGCCGCGGGCGAAAACTCTGCTTCTTCCGAACCGGCCAAGGCCGATGCTGCCCCAGATGCCCCGGCTGCTCCTGCCAAACAGGAAACGGCGGCGCGCACATCAGCAACACAGAATGACGAGGCCGAAGTCGCCACCAACGGTGAAACACCATTCTCGGTACAGGTCGGGGCCTTCAAGGTTCATGAAAATGCCAGCCAGCGGGCCGAGGAACTGCGCAAAAAGGGCCTTGAGGTCGCGGTTGTCGTGCGCGGTGCCGCCGATGATTCGGCCTGGTATTATGTGCGGATCGGCAAATACGCCACCCTGAAACAGGCCCGTGATGATGCCGCCAAAATCAAAAAGGACCACGCGCTTGACGGGTTCCCGGTCCGGGCCGAACCCAATGATCGCGAAGTCGACTGATCAGCCGGGACTTTGGTTACAAACGGGGCGATACAATATTGTATCGCCCCGTTTTGCGTTTGGGCCATGGGCCGCTCAGGTCCTCGGCAAAGGCGAGCCGGTTCACAGCAGGGGCGCAGCATGATCTGGCAGGGGCCGCGCGCGGCATCTTGGCCGACTGTGCGGGCAGGCAGCAGTCGAGCCGGCGAACAGGCAGATCGGCAAGCGGGCGGGCCG
>NZ_CP097807.1:0-1202500 GCF_023588965.1 Thalassospira sp. GO-4 | reverse complement strand
AGCTTGAAATGGTCGGAATATTGACCAGTGCAAAGATCCCGATCATGACAAGCAGTCCGACAATCCCGCCATCCGGTGACATATAGGTGACCGTGACGATAAGGGCGACGGTCCAGGCCTTGGGATTGACCAGTTGCAGGGTGGCGGCTTCGATAAAGCTGACCGGTCGGGCTGCGGGGTGATCTGCGCTGCCAAATGATCTGATCCGTGCAATGCGAAAGGCCAGCCACAGGATGTAGGTCAGACAGATCAGGCGCAAGATATCGTCAATCACCGGATATCTGGCCATGACTTCCCCAAGCCCCAGCCCGACGATGAAGACCATCGACAGAAATCCGAAGCTGATGCCAAGGATCAGCGGGACCGTGCGAACCATGCCAAAATTCGCACCGGAAGCCAGCAACAGGAAATTGCCGGGGCCGGGCGACAGGGACATGACAAAGGCAAAACCGATCAGGGCGGCGAGTGTTTCCGGGGTCATTGATCTTATTCCATTTTGTGCGTGCCATCAGGGGCGATGGAGAGATCATTGAGGATTTCGTTGCCGTCGTCTTTGCGATAACCTGTTAAAAATTTATCAGATCGTTCCAAAAAGCACGGGCAATCATGCAGCCAGACGTTTTGAGTGATGTATGCAGCAATTTAAGGCTGCGATCGGATTTCTATTTCACAGCCGAAATGCAGGGGGCGTTTTGCGTTCGTGTTCCGGCCGAAGGGGCGCGGATCCGCTTTCACCTTGTGCTGGCAGGCGGATGCCGGTTGCTGTTTGAAGATCGCGATCTGGCGCTTGATCTTGGGCCGGGTGATCTTGTTCTGGTGCCAAATGGCAAGGCCCATATTCTTGCCGATGCACAGCAGAAAACAGGACCGGCCAATGTCATGCCGGTCGATCTGGCCACTGCGATGGCCCATGGATTTGATCCGCAGACCGGTATTTTGCGCAACCGGAAAAAGGTTCCCAACCTGGCGCCCGGAGATGTGGACGAGAAGATGGCCAGACAAATGTATGGGCAAATGCATGGACAAATGGACGGGCCAACGCAAGAGCCAACGCACGGGCAGGATGCCGATATGCGGATGTTATGCGGGTTCTGTGCCTTTGACGAGGCCATCCGGCATCCGGGACTGGCGCTGATTGATGATCATGTGGTGTTGCGTGGCGGGGACCGGCGCGAAACACTCCAGCAGCTACCCTATGAGCTACCCCATGAGGCGCCCTATGGCGCGGTTCTGGCGGCAATCACCGATCTTGCCACAAGTCACCGACCCGGGTGGCAGGCAGCACTTGCACGCCTGATGGAGGTTGTGGTTCTGGAAATTCTCGGATCGCAACAGGGCAAGGATGATTTGCCGCCCGGTGTTTTGGCGGGGCTTGCCGATCCGCGGATCAGTCGCGCCCTAACCGTCATGCACCGCAATCCAGAACAGGACTGGAATGCCGAAAGCCTTGCCCGTCATGCCGGGATGTCGCGCACCCGGTTTGTTGTGCGGTTCGGGGCATGTGTCGGGGTTCCGCCGATGCAATATCTTCAGGATTGGCGCATGATCCGCGCACGCACCATGTTGCGCGATACCAATCTGTCGATGGACGAGGTCGCCCTGCGCTGCGGATATCAATCGATGCCGGCCTTTTCGCGGCGCTTCAAGGCCCGTTTCGGGGAGGGGCCCGGCGGATATCGGCGGGGCCTGCGCAAACAATCCGGGGCAGGATGATGGTTATTTGGCGATCATGACCTTGTCGGATGGTTTTTCCGCTGTCTTGTCGTTGCGCAGACTGGCCAGATAATCCTGGCTGATGTCATGAACCGACATGATATGCCCATAGAGCAATTCTTCGGCCGCCTTCACGTCCCCGCGCAGGATCGCATCGACAATGCCCTGATGTTCCTCGTGCGAGGAGGCAAGCCGGGCCAGGCTTTGGAACTGTACGCGGCGAAATGGCGCGACCCGGCGGCGCACCGACAATGTCACATCGACCAGAACATCATTATGGGTGCCGCGATAAAGGGCGTTGTGAAAGGCCCGGTTCAGCGTTTCATAATTGTCGCTGTCACCATGGCGGACGGTCTGTGCCAGGTCGTGATGGATTTTTTCAAGATTGTGGCGTTCGCCGCTGGTCATGCGTTTGGCGGCAAGGCGTCCGCACATGCCTTCGAGTTCGGCCATGCTTTCAAACATTGCGGTCAACCGTTCCGGGGTGGCAAGCGACACATAGACCCCGCGATTGGGGATCTTTTCGGCCAGTTCGGTTGCGGTCAGAAGTTGCAGGGCCTCGCGGACAGGGGTGCGTGACACGCCGAAACGCTTTGCCAGAAGCGGTTCTTCAAGGCGCTGCCCGGGCGGCAATTTGCCCTTCACGATGTCATCTTCAAGGGCCTGACACAATTGCTGGGCAATGCCGACGGAATCCGGCTGGTCGGAGGCGGTGCTGAGCGTTTGGCGAAGCTCGATCATATGGCGTTTTAACCCTTCTTACGAGGTTTATGCGGTTTCCCTTTAAGGAATGTATACATCAGTTTTGCCATCAAATCCAAGAATACCAAGAGTTGCGCATGATTGCTTTTATGCGACCCGGTTTGCTGCATATTTTATGTGCAATAAATATATGCAGCGCAAGATAATGATTAAATAATAAACATAACTTGTTGTTAGGTGGAAGGTGAAAATCACATAAGTCATTGAAAAATATGAAATGGCACGACGGTTGCAAGATGTATACACAATGCGGAATGCATTCCGTTGAGAGTACGTTTCAAAGAAATAGCTATCTCTATCAGGGAGACATCAATGACGAATGTGAAACGGCGCGACTTTTTGACAAAGTCCGCAGTCGGTGCGGCAGCTGCGGGGGCAGCTGTTGTGGCGGCACCAAATATCGTGCGTGCCCAGGAAACCTTTAACTGGAAAATGACCAATGCCTATGGTCCCGGGTCGCCTTTTTATGTGACCGGTCCGGGCAGCCCGGAGGATTTCTGCAAACGTGTGACCGAGATGTCAAACGGGCGCCTGAATATCCAGCATTTTGCCGCAGGCGAACTGATCCCGGCTCTTGAAGGGTTTGACGCGGTTCAGGCCGGCACGGTCGAAATGAATGCGGCCAACGCCTATTTCTGGGCCGGCAAGATCTTTGCTGCCCAGTATTTCACCACGGTTCCGTTCGGCCTGAACTTCCAGGGGATGAATGCCTGGCTTTATCATGCCGGTGGTCTTGATCTGTGGCATGAAGTTTACAAGCCATATGGTCTTGTCGCCTTCCCGATGGGCAATACCGGTGTTCAGATGACCGGCTGGTTCCGCGAGCCGATCGAAAGCCTTGATGATTTCAAGGGCCTGAAAATGCGTATTCCGGGTCTGGCAGGCAAAGTGTACCAGCAGATCGGTGTTGAAGTTAAACTGCTTCCGGGTGGGGAAATCTTCCCGGCCCTTGAACGTGGTGTGATTGATGCCGCCGAGTTTGTCGGCCCCTATCAGGACCGTCGCCTCGGTCTTCAGAAGGCAGCGAAATACTATTACACCACCGGCTGGCACGAACCGTCCAACGTCACCGAACTTCTGATCAATCAGAAGGCCTGGGAAAGCCTTCCGGCCGACCTTCAGGCGATCGTCAAGAACGCAGCCCAAGCCTGCAACCTTGACAGCCATTCCTGGTGCGAAGCCAATAACGCAGCCGCCCTGCGTGATCTGGTCGAAAACTTTGGCGTGACCGCCCAGACCCTTCCTGATGAAGTGGTCACCAAGCTTAAGGGCATCACCAAGGAAACCCTTGAAGCCGAAGCGGCCAAGGACCCGATCACCAAAAAGGTCCATGAAAGCTTCATGGCGTTCCGCGACAACCATCACGAATGGGCGGCCGTCAGCGAAAAACCCTATCACGGGATCATTTCATCCAAAGACGGGATGAGCTGACATGACGACGACCCGCACCGAACCGCTTTTTGACCGTGTTCTTGGCCTGATTGTCGATATTGCCGGATGGGGGGCTGCGATCAGTGGTCTGGCCCTTGTTCTGGTGGTCGGCGGCAATGTGTTGCTGCGCTATCTTTTGAATTCGGGAAGTGTGGCAATGCAGGAGCTTGAATGGCATCTGGTCTCGCCGATTGCATTGATGGGCATGGCGTATGGCATGCGTCATGGTGGTCATGTGCGGGTCGATTTTCTCTATGAACGTCTGGGCCCGCGGGCCCGGGCGGTCATTGACCTGTTTTCGGCTGTTCTGATGGCAATTCTTGGCGCGGCGTTGATCTGGTTTTCGATCCCCTATGTCGAACAATCCATCATGATGGGCGAAGGATCCCCCGATCCGGGCGGTTTGCCATATCGCTTCCTGCTTAAGGCATTCATTCCCGTCGGCTTCGGGCTTTTGCTGGTGCAGGCCGTGTCACAGGCAATGATCAATTATCGACAGATACGCGCCGAAAACGGCGTTCCCACCTATGAGACATCCGCCGCGATACCACAAAGCGGCGCAGGAGACTAATCAGACATGACCGGAAATGAATGGCTGGCCATCGGCATGGTCGGGGGCTTCTTTGGCTTCCTCGTGCTTGGTGTGCCGGTGGCGATCTCGCTTGCGATTTCGGGATTTGCCTTTGGG
The DNA here is from genome assembly GCF_023588965.1 of Thalassospira sp. GO-4. Lineage (NCBI taxonomy): Bacteria > Pseudomonadati > Pseudomonadota > Alphaproteobacteria > Rhodospirillales > Thalassospiraceae > Thalassospira > Thalassospira sp. GO-4. The sequence goes on along the minus strand of NZ_CP097807.1, from coordinate 1,197,906 downwards.
ATTATGGGTTTTGGAACCGGCCTGTTCAATCTGTTGCCTGCGCGCGTTTACGGGGTTGTGACCAACTATACGCTTCTGGCCTTGCCGCTTTTTATCTTTATGGGGGTCATGCTTGAAAAGTCGAAACTGGCCGAAGAACTGATTGATGTGATCGGTCATGCCATGGGGCGGCTCAAGGGCGGCATGGGGCTTGCGATTGTTATTGTCGGGGTTCTGATGGGCGCATCGTCGGGCGTGGTCGGGGCGACGGTTGTGACGGTGGGGTTGCTGTCGCTCCAGCCGCTGATCAATCGCGGCTATGACAAGGGCGTTGCAAGCGGTGTGATCTGTGCATCGGGCACCCTTGGGCAGATCATTCCGCCCAGTCTGGTGCTGATCCTTTTGGCTGATATTCTGGGCGAATCTGTCGGGACCCTGTTTGCCGCGGCCATGGTGCCGGGGCTGATCCTGGCGGGGATGCTTGGGCTTTATCTTGTCCTTTTGGGGATATTCAAGCCTGAAATGGTGCCGGCCATTCCGCAGGATGAACGCGATGCGCTCAGTTCGCGCGACCTGCTGATCAAGATCGTCAAAGTGGTTCTGCCGCCGCTGGCGCTGGTTTTTGCTGTGCTTGGATCGATCGTTGGCGGGATTGCCGCCCCGACCGAGGCGGCCTCGATGGGGGCGCTCGGCGCGTTGCTTCTTGCGCTTTTTACCCGGCGTCTCAGCCTTGGTGTCATGCGCGATGTTTTGCATGACACGCTGATCACCAGTGCAATGGTGTTCTTTATCCTGATCTGTGCGCAGCCATTCGGTCTGGCCTTCCGCGGGCTTGGTGGCGAGGGGCTTGTTCATGCGATGTTTGAATGGGTGCCGGGCGGGGATATGGGCAACCTTCTGTTCATGATGGGCGTGATCTTTGTTCTCGGGTTCTTTCTTGAATGGATCGAGATTTCCTATATCGCGCTTCCGATGTTCTTGCCGGTATTCCACAATAGCGGCATCGACATGGCCTGGCTTGCCATTCTGGTGGCGATGAATTTGCAGACCAGCTTCCTGACACCGCCTTTTGGCTGGGCGCTGTTCTTCCTTAAGGGGGTGGCACCGCCGTCGGTTTCGACAGTTGATATCTATCGCGGTGTGATACCGTTTATCGGTATCCAGGCACTGGCCCTGATCCTGCTGTTCATTTTCCCGGAACTGACAAGCTGGTTGCCTGATCTGATCGGCTGGTAGGATTTCTTTCTACGATGTGAAAAGCCGGGCGCCGTTCTGGAAAAACGGCGCTAAGAAGAAATCACCGGACAATGTGCGAAAAGCACGCAGCACGACCGAAAGCATTACGGCAGGGAGGCCGGATTACGATGTTACGTTCAAGAACCGCACTTGGTGGCATGGTTACGGCCCCCCATCATCTGGCAGCCCAGGCCGGGCGCGATATCCTGCGCGATGGCGGCAATGCGGTCGAGGCAATGATTGCCGCGGCCGCGACCATTGCGGTTGTCTATCCGCATATGAATGCGATCGGGGGGGACGGGTTCTGGCTGATTGCCGAACCGGGCAAGGACCCGGTTGCCATTAGGGCTTGCGGCGGCGCGGCGGGGGCTGCGACCCCCGATTTCTATCGTCAGCAAGGCCACGCCGCGATCCCGTCGCGCGGGCCGCTGGCGGCGTTGACGGTTGCCGGGGCGATTGGTGGCTGGATCAAGGCTGCTGAAATTGCCACAGGGATCGGCGGGAAAGTGCCGCTTGAACGGTTGCTGGCCGATGCGGTGCATCACGCCCGGGCCGGGGTGCCGGTCACGAAATCGCAGGTCGAACTGACCACAACCAAAATGGCGGAACTCAAAGGCGTTCCGGGCTTTGTCGATACCTATGCCGCCAATGGCATTCCCGCGATTGGTGATGTGTTGAAGCAACCGGCCCTTGGCGCGACGCTTGAGCATCTTGGCAAGGTCGGGCTTGACGATTTTTATCGCGGCGACATTGCGCGCAGCAATGCCGATGGTCTTGCCGCCGTTGGCAGCCCGATCGGGCTTGCCGATCTGGAAAGCTACCACGCCAAGGTCATGACGCCGCTTTCGGTCCGACTGTCGGCCGGCACGGTCTTTAACATGGTGCCACCGACCCAGGGTGTGGCATCGCTTATGATCCTTGGTCTTTTTGACCGGCTGGGGGTGAAGGACGGTGACGGGTTTGATCATGTCCACGGACTGATTGAAGCGACCAAGCGCGCCTTTATCGCCCGCAACAATCACGTTGGTGATCCCGATCGCATGACCATTGATCCGATGGCGTTGCTTTCGGATGAAAACCTTGCGCAGGAAGCTGCAAAAATCAGCATGCAAACCGCGCAGCCCTGGCCGCATGTCGCCAAGCCCGGCGATACCATCTGGATGGGGGCGGTTGATGCCAACGGTGTTGCGGTCAGCTATATCCAAAGCATTTTCTGGGAATTCGGATCGGGCATCGTGGTGCCGGAAACCGGTGTTTTGTGGCAGAACCGCGGGGCCAGCTTTACGCTTCATGACGGCCCAAATCAGCTCGGACCGGGGCGCTTGCCGTTCCATACGCTTAACCCGGCGATGGCAAGGCTCAATGACGGATCGGTTCTGACTTATGGCACCATGGGCGGCGAGGGCCAGCCGCAAACCCAGTCGGCGGTCTTTACCCGCAATGTCCTGTTTGGTCAGGATTTGCAGGAAGCAATCACCGCGCCGCGCTGGTTGCTTGGCAAGACCTGGGGCGATGAAACCACCACGCTTAAACTTGAAAACCGCTTTGATCCGGCCCTGATTGATCAGCTTAAATCAGCAGGCCACGCGGTCGAGGTCGTTGGCCCCTATGAAGACATGATGGGGCATGCCGGCGGCATCCGGTTGCGTTCGAACGGGGTTATGGAAGGTGCGACAGATCCGCGTGCGGATGGGAGCATTGCTGCGCTTTAACGGTTATGGGCATTGTAAGGAAGTTCAATTGCTGTAGTGGAGCTCGCCTTGTATCTGGAAAGCATTTTGCACGACTTAGCGCCTAACTATTTACCCAGATATAAAGAGATATCTGGTGGAATTTCTGGTAAAAAATATAGATCAGTATTGGCTTATGTCTTGTCGCACTCCGCTGGCCGTGAGTTTCTATGGTTCGGGGAGAACTGGTTTTTAGCCAATTATGGCGGTGTCGTGAGTTACGCTGGTGTTCGACTCGAAACTAATACCGGGACCCCAATCAGAGGACGAAATGTGATTGTTCGGCCGGGCATTGCTTGTGAAGAGAGAGACTTAAGACAGCTCTTTGTTCTTATGGAGTTTATGGTTGAACGATTGGTTAGGCTGTTAGGTAAGCCAAAGAGCGCAGAAGATCACGAAACTAATAATGAACGCATAATTTGGCTAAGGGACGAGAAGTATATAGAGCGAAAACAAAAGAAAGTTCTGCGTAACATCTTTGATGTTCGAAACCAATTCGCCCATTCAATAAACAGTGCTGGTTTACTTAGATATTACGGAGCAAATCTAAGTGATTGTTACTCAGTGAGGAACTCTGATTCTTCCTGTGGTTTGGCTAAGCACTACTTCGTCGATGATGTTTACAACGTTTCAGAACATTTGCTGGACAAGTATAGGAAAGTTCAAGGCGATCAAATTGATATTGTGGCACTTGGCGAAGCACTAGAAATTGTTGCGGCAAGTTAAAAAAAACTCCCACTCAATCACATGCTGGTAAGTTTCGCCGGGTTTCAGCCAGGGGCTTGGGAAGTCAGGGCGGTTGGGGCTGTTGGGCCAGGTTTGTGGTTCCAGTGCGATGCCGGCGGATGTGTGTAGGGGCACGCCGGTTGCCGATGTCATAGCGTCGGTGAAATGTTGGGAAAGATAGAATTGCAAGCCGGCCTCGGTTGAGGATAGTTCGATCGAACGGCCGCCGTCGGGATCGGAAAGGGTCGCGATATGGCGTAAGGCTCCGCGATCCCCGGTCAGGCAGAAATTATGGTCAAAGCCCTGTGTCGCGCGCGGAAGCATGTCTGATATCCGGACCGGGCTTCGGAAGTCATAGCCAGTACCGGTCACGTCGCGTTTATCGGCAAGCGGGATCAGTTTTTCATCGACCGGAAGCCAATGATTGGCCGTGATTTTCAGGACATGATCGGCCGCCGATTGATCAAATTTACCCGTCAGGTTCCAATAGGCATGGCTGGTCATATTGACCGGGCAGGGCGCATCGCAGGTTGCCGAAATATCAAGACGCACGCGGTTTTCACCGACAATCGAATATGTTGCCGTCGCATTCAGCGTGCCCGGATAGCCCTGATCCCCGTCAGGTGAGGTCAGCTTGAACGTCACGATTGTTTCCGACTGATCGGCAATATCCCAGACCCGCCGGTCAAACCCGTCCTTGCCGCCGTGAAGGTGGGTTTCACCCTCGTTGGCGGAAAGCGTTACGTCATGACCGTCTGGGTCGGTATAGCGGGCCTTTTCGATCCGGTTGGCGTAACGGCCGCAAACAGCCCCGATATAGCTGTCCTGTGCCAGATAGGCCGCATCATCGGCAAGGCCGATGGCGATGTTTGTGCCGCTGGAATCTGAATCCTCATACAAATCAAGGGCGCAAATGCGCGCGCCAAGCGCAGAAACCGTAAGGCGAATCTGCGACGTGCGCAGCTCCACACGCGGGGCATTTTTACCCGAATTACGGGTTTCTGAGGATGGTTCTGCCATGTTTGATCGTTGGTGGCTTTTGGGCATTCTGTTCTCCCGTAATCTTTGATTTTTCTCGGTTTATCCGATGCTTTTGATCGTTATAGGCGATAGGTGGTGGATCGCAATCACTATATGGTTGAGCGTTAACAAATCATATTGTAATACTATATGGCTTTTAAGCAATAAAACCACACTTAGGGAGGAAATCGTGGTGAAATTCAAAAAGCTTGCAGTGTCAACTGCGGCACTTGGCGTTGCGCTTGGTCTTTCATTTGCGGCACAGGCTGAAATGATGATCGGCTTTTCGCAGATCGGGTCTGAAAGTGGCTGGCGGACGTCTGAAACCGCATCGATCAAGGCCGAAGCTGAAAACCGCGGTATTGATCTCAAATTCTCCGATGCGCAGCAAAAACAGGAAAACCAGATCAAGGCTGTCCGTTCCTTCATCGCACAGGGCGTTGACGGCATTCTTCTGGCCCCGGTGGTTGAAACCGGCTGGGATCAGGTCCTGAAAGAAGCAAAAGATGCCGGTATTCCGGTGGTGCTGGTGGATCGCGGCGTTGACGCCAGCGAAGACCTGTATCTGACTAAGGTGGCATCGGACTTCGTGGTTGAAGGCGCGCTTGCCGCTGCATGGCTTGCGGCGGAAACCAACGCGGTTTGCGATGTTGTCGAATTGCAGGGCACGGTTGGATCATCCGCGGCCAATGACCGCAAAGCCGGGTTTGAATCGGTTGTTTCGAACTTCCCGGGCATCAATATCATCCGGTCGCAGTCGGGCGACTTCACCCGTTCGGGCGGCAAGGAAGTGATGGAAAGCTTCCTGAAGGCCGAAAATGGCGGCAAGGATATCTGTGCGGTTTATGCGCATAATGATGACATGGCACTTGGTGCTGTGCAGGCCATCAAGGAAGCCGGTCTGAAACCGGGGACCGATATTCTGATCGTTTCGATTGATGCGGTGCCCGATATCTTCAAGGCGATGGCCGATGGCGACACCAACGCCACGATCGAGCTGAACCCGCATCTGGGCGGGCCGTCCTTTGACGCGATCAAGGCCGCCAAGGCCGGTCAGGAAGTTCCGAAATGGATCAAGGCAAATGGTCCGCTTTTCCTGCCTGATACCGCAGCAGAAGAATACAAAATGCGCAGCAAATAACATGTCAGTCGGCACCGTGATCCCTGGGTGACGGTGCCGGTTGCGTGGCTGGGTAGCGGGTGTGACGTGCTTCGGCTTTGGCCGGGGTGCGTCGCGCCGTATCAGGAACAAAAATCAAAAAACAGGGAGAGGGTGAGGAACATGTCAAACGCCGCACTTTCTGACGGGGGACGCGACACCGTACTTTCGGTGCGCGGTGCGGGAAAATTCTTTCCCGGGGTCAAGGCGTTACAGGATGTCGATTTTGACCTGAAACGCGGGGAAATTCATGCCCTTTTGGGAGAAAACGGGGCGGGAAAATCCACCCTGATCAAGGTGATTACCGGGGTGCATCCGCGTGACGCCGGGGCGGTGATGCTCGATGGCATCGAAATCCATCCGCAGCATCCGGGTGATGCGCAAGGGCTTGGGATTTCCACGGTCTATCAGGAAGTCAATCTGGTGCCGACCCTGTCGGTTGCCGAAAACCTGATGCTTGAACGCCAGACGCGGAAATTCGGCCTTATTTCATGGAAAAAGACCGAGGCCGATGCCAAGGCCGCCCTTGAAACACTGGGGCTTGATATTGATGTCAACCGGCCGCTCGGGTCCTATTCGGTGGCGATCCAGCAGTTGGTGGCGATTGCGCGCGCGGTTGCGCTGGATGCCCGGGTTTTGATCCTGGATGAACCGACCGCATCGCTTGACGGTGATGAAATCCAGACGCTTTTTCGCATCATGCGTGACTTGCGCGACAAGGGGCTGGGCATTGTTTTTGTTACCCATTTCCTGGATCAGGTTTATGCGGTTACTGACCGGATCACGGTTTTGCGCAACGGGCGGCTTGTCGGCACCTTTGTGACCAGGGACCTGCCGCAGATTGATCTGATCAATCATATGCTGGGCCGTGAACTGGCCGAGGTCAGTGCGCACCGCCATCAGGATGAGGGCAGCTATGCCGGGCCAAAACGGACCATTCAGGTCAAAAATCTTGGCAAGAAACGGGTGCTGGAGCCGGTGTCGCTTGATCTGAATGCGGGCGAAATCGTTGGTCTGGCCGGGCTTTTGGGTTCCGGGCGGACGGAGCTTTCCGAACTGATATTTGGCAGTCAAAAGGCCGATAGCGGCCTTGTGTTTCTGGATGGGGAGCCGGTGATGTTGCGGTCGCCGCGCCATGCCATCCGGTCGGGATTTGGGCTTTGTCCCGAAGACCGCAAACAGGATGGCATTGTTGCCGAACTCAGTGTGCGCGAAAACATCGTCCTGGCCCTTCAGGGGCGGCGCGGATGGCTTCGCCCGATCCCGCGTGCCGAGCAACAGCAATTCGCCGATGACATGATCAGGGCCCTTGGCATCGCAACACCGGACAGTGAAAAGCCGGTCGGGCAGCTGAGTGGTGGTAATCAGCAAAAGGTCATTCTGGCGCGCTGGCTGGTGTCCAAGCCGATCCTGCTGATCCTTGATGAACCGACACGCGGCATTGATGTCGGTGCCCATGCCGACATTATCAAACTGATCAAGGAACTGTGTGACGAAGGATTGGCGTTGCTTGTGGCATCAAGCGAGCTTGAAGAAATCGTTGCCTTTGCCGACCGGGTTGCGGTGATGCGTGATCGCGAAAAGGTATCCGAACTGGTGGGGGCGGAAATCACCCAGACCCGGATCATCGAGGCGATTGCACGATGACCAGTTTGCAGGACAAAAAGAAATTACGGGAAAGCAGCACCATGTCTGCATCTTCTTTGATAAGTCGGCCGTGGTTTGGCCCGGTCGCGGCACTGGTTCTGATCGTGCTGGGCATTGGGATCATTTCGCCGGACTTTTTCAATATTCGCATTGTTGACGGGCATCTTTACGGATCGCTGGTCGATGTTGTCCATCGCGGGGCATCAACCGCCCTTGTCGCCGTGGGCATGGCGATTGTGATCGGAACCCGCGGCATTGATTTGTCGGTCGGTTCGATCATTGCCATTTCGGGTGCCGTCATGGCGGTCCTGATCCGTGATACCGATCTTCATCCGGCGGTGATCATTCTGGCCGCCCTTGGTGCCGGGATTTTGTGCGGGCTTTGGAATGGCATATTGGTGGCGTTCCTTGATATTCAGCCGATCATTGCGACCCTGATCCTGATGGTGGCCGGGCGCGGGATTGCGCAAATGATCACCGATGGGCAGATCGTGACATTCCATGGCGCGTTTTTTGAGGCGATTGGCAGCGGTTATTTGCTGGGCATTCCATGGCGGGTGATCATTGCCGCGGCGGTGATTGCGGCAATCTTTTTCGTGATGCGCAAAACCGCCCTTGGCCTGTTCGTGGAATCTGTGGGTGGCAATGCGCGCGCCAGCCGGGTGGCGGGCATTGATGCACGCGGCATCAAGCTGATGGCTTATGGGGCATCAGGGCTGTGTTCGGCCTTTGCCGGGATCGTTATTGCGGCCGATATTCGCGGGGCAGATGCCAATAATGCCGGGCTGTGGCTTGAACTTGATGCGATCCTGGCGGTCGTGATCGGCGGGGCATCCCTGATGGGCGGGCGGTTCTTTATTGGCATGACGGTGATTGGCGTTCTGATCATTCAGGCGCTAAGTACCGGTATTCTTCTTTCGGGGTTGCCGTCGCAATATACCCTGATCGTCAAGGCGGCCGTGGTGATGATTGTTCTTCTGGTGCAGGCACCGAAATCCCGCCAACTGGTCGGGCAGGCGATGGATCGCATCAAACGGGGAAAAGCCGATGAAAATTAATGAACGTTTTTACCCGATCCTTGCAACGCTTGCGGTTCTGGCATTGCTGTATGGTTACGGGATTTTTGAACATCGCGCCTTTTCCGATACTTACGTTCTGGGCGCGCTTCTAACCGATAACGCGTTCCTGATCATTACGGCCGTGGGCATGACATTCGTGATCCTTTCGGGCGGTATTGATTTGTCGGTTGGGTCGATGATTGCCTTTATCGGGGTCCTGATGGCCGAACTTGTTACCGGGTTTGGCATGCATCCGTTAATGGCGGCCTTGATTTCGCTGATTGTCGGGGCGGCATTCGGGGCTTTCATGGGCGTAATCATTGCCAAGTTTGATATTCAGCCCTTTATCATCACGCTTGCCGGCATGTTCTTTTTGCGCGGGGTGTGTTTCCTGATCAATCTGGATTCCGTTCCGATTGACCATCCGTTTGTCGCAGCCTTTAGCGGGTTCAAAGTGCCGCTGCCCGGACGTGGATGGCTGACGGCATCGGCGTTGCTCATGCTGGCGACCGTGATTGGCGGGGTGGTGATTGCCCATTACACGCGTTTCGGGCGCAATGTCTATGCGATTGGCGGGGATCGTCATTCGGCCGAACTTCTGGGCATTCCAGTGCATGGCACGATCATTCGCGTCTATACCCTGTCGGGCTTTTTCAGTGCGCTTTCGGGTGTGGTCTTTGCCTTCTATACCGCATCGGCCTATCCGCTGGCAGCAGTCGGGGTGGAGCTTGATGCGATTGCCGCCGTGGTGATTGGCGGAACGCTTTTGACCGGGGGCATGGGCTTTGTGATGGGCACGTTCTTTGGCGGGATCATCATGGGCGTGATTCAGACCCTGATTGCCTTTGATGGATCACTCAATAGCTGGTGGACCAAGATCATGATCGGGGCATTGCTGTTTGGCTTTATCGTCCTGCAACGCCTGATCACAAGGTCGTTTTCGGGCATGCGGGCCGGGGCGACCTGACAGAGGGGCGAACCAGACGACACAACACATGCCGCTTGGGGCGGCCCGCAAAGGGTCGCCCCGTTTTTATTGCGGTTAACATCCGTAACAGGCTTTGCCAAAATCGTCGCAGACTTCTGCGATTTTGGCCTTCAAATTGGGGGCATCCTGTTCTTCGGCCTTGAAGCATGCGCTCCCTGCTGTTCCGGATTGAAGCGTGTTGCCGATGACGAAATTGTAGTGGGTGGAACCACTGCTATATGTCAGGAACTTCGTGTCGCAATGCAGGTGAGGATATCGACCGCCATCGTTTTCACCTGTTTCTGTGTAGTAGGTCTGATTGGAGCAATATTCTTTTTTCAGGTTTGCCTTGGCACTCGATGCGGCAAAACTGACGGCGCAGAGCATTGAAAATGCGATCACAAGATGTTTCATAACATCCTCCGTTGACGAAAAAAAAAACGGGCCAAACAGCCCGTTTTTGCGACGCGTGAAGATGTGTCTTGTGACTTAAGTTCGGTCCCTAAAGCCCGATCTTGTCCCAGTCGTGATCGACCGACATGCCAAGTTGCTGGCGGAGCTGGCGCATGGTGCGGCGAAGCAGTTTGTGCATGGTCGCGCGGGCCTCGTCCGGGTCGCGGTGGCTGATGGCGGCATAGACCGCATGATGATCGGGAAGCGATTGCACATGGGCCTTGGGACCACCGGACGACAGGCGGAATGATCCGATCAGGGCGGTTTCAATCAGCATGCCGAATGATTTCATGAAATCGTTGCCAGATGCATTAAGGATCGCCTGATGGAATTGCAGATCGGTAAGATAGACCGCCTCGGTCCCCGGTTCGGCCTTTTCCATGGCGTCATAGGCATCGCCAATCGCCTTGATTTCATCGGGCGTTGCGCGCACAGCAGCCATGGCGACCGTATTGGGTTCAATGATCAGACGCGTTTCAAACAGCGCATACAGGAATGCCGGGTCCGGGTCCGGGAAGTGCCAAGACAGGACATCAGGGTCCAGAAGGTTCCAGCTTGACCGCGGTTTGACACGCGTACCAGTTTTCGGACGGCTTTCAATCAGGCCCTTGGCCGACAGGATCTTGATCGCCTCGCGCAGGGCCGTGCGCGATACATCAAGGGATTCACTTAATGCCGCCTCGGTCGGAAGCACATCCCCCGGCGCCAGCTGGCCCGAAACAATCCGTGCACCAAGATCATGGGCAACTATGCTGTGCAGGCTGCGTTTGGCGTAGGTTCTTGACATCGACGACATTAAATTCCCTCCGGCATGGCCATGGGCCAGGACCTTGTAAAAATGCAAAACGGCAAAAGGCCCGCTTTGATATTATTCATATAATATGAATTAATTTCGAGGGCAACTTATCTGACCCCTCCAACGCTTTGTGTTGCAAAGCATATAATTATTTCGGGCAGGGGTGCCGTGATCGGCCGTGAAGTGCCAAAGGTCACGTCGTTATAAACTACTGCGCGACAGATCGAAAGAATTCACTTCACCCGTTTGTCGCTTGACAGGCCCGGATATCCTGATCATTAATGTTATTGTATGAAGAATTAAAAACATAATTTTCAGGAGGAAGCATCATGATCACGGGCCGGATGACAATGCCGCAAAACTGATCCGCACAGTTGCCCGATGCGGGCAATTGGCACCACAACCCGTTTTACGGACAGGTGTCTTTTGCGCTGCACATATCGGCAATGATTCCTATTCTGAACATTATGGAATGCAAATCCGGATCGCGTGCGGGGTGGAGTCCCCGTGCCGGACCGGCAGAGAGACACCAAAAGAGAAACCACACGACGGGAGAAGCACCGATCATGTCTGATCGCATGCCGACACACTATACCAGCCTTGAAGATAAATCGGTATTCATCACCGGTGGCGCATCGGGTATTGGCGACGCCCTTGTTACCGCCTTTGTCGAGCAGGGCGCCAAAGTCGCCTTTGTCGATATCATGGAAGATGCGGGCAACGCCCTTGTCGAAAAGCTTTCAAAAGACGCGCGCAATGCGCCGGTCTTTATCAAATGCGACCTGACCGATATCCCGGCCCTTCAGGCCGCGGTTGCCAAGGCCGCCGAAATCAACGGGCCGATTACCGGGCTTTTGAACAATGCCGCCAATGATACCCGCCACAAATGGCAGGACGTGACCCCGGAATACTGGGATGACCGCCAGGCAATCAATATTCGTCCGTCCTTCTTTGCCATTCAGTCCGTCGCCCCGATGATGCAAAAGGCCGGCGGTGGTGCCATCGTCAATTTCGGGTCGGTCAGTTGGATGATGGGGCAGGGCGGCATGCCGGGCTATACCACGGCAAAGGCCGCAACCCACGGGCTGACACGCGGCATGGCGCGCGATCTGGGCAAGGATCATATCCGGGTCAATACCCTTGTTCCGGGCTGGGTGATGACGCAGCGCCAGCTTGATCTTTGGGTTGATGAGGCGGCCGAGCGCGAAATCGATGAACGCCAGTGTCTGAAGAACAAGGTGATGCCACAGGATATCGCGCGCATGGCGCTGTTCCTGATTTCCGATGAAAGCCGGATGTGTACCGCCCAGAACTTCATTGTTGATGGCGGCTGGGTCTAGGGCGGTTTTGCCCGTGGCGATCAAGCCAACATTCACATAACCGACAAAGATCATTCAGGACGAACTTTCATGAGACTGGTTCAATACAAGGATACCGCGGGTGCGCAGCATGTTGCCGTGGTCGAAGACGAAAACACCCTTATCCCGCTCAAGGGCGTTTCCACCACCCGTGAACTTGCGACCATCGCACTTGCCAAAAACATGACGATGATCGAAAAGGCGAAAATTCGCATGGGGGACGACCGCGTTAATTATAACGAGGTTGTCCGTGACGGACGCCTTTTGCCGCCGATTACCCATGTTGATCCGGCGCATTTCCTTGTCACCGGGACCGGGCTTACCCATCTTGGTTCGGCCTCTGCGCGTGCAAACATGCACAAGGCCGACAACAAGGCCGCCGATGAAACAGATTCCATGAAGATGTTTCGCATGGGCGTCGAAGGCGGCAAGCCCAAGGCCGGTGAACATGGTGTACAGCCCGAATGGTTCTATAAGGGCGATGGATCCATTGTCGCCAATCCCGGGGCGGCGATCCCGAGCCCGTCCTTCGCCCTTGATGGCAGCGAGGAACCGGAAATTGCCGCGGTTTATATCATTGACCATGACGGAACCCCGGTGCGCATCGGCTTTGCGATCGGGAACGAGTTTTCCGATCATGTGATGGAGCGCCAGAACTACCTTTATCTGGCGCATTCAAAGCTGCGCCATTGCGCGATGGGGCCGGAATTGCTGCTGGGGGATCTGCCTAGCCATGTCGAGGGGACCTCGCGTCTGTATCGCGATGGCAAGGTGATCTGGGAAAAGCAGTTCGTCAGCGGCGAAGACAATATGTCGCACTCGATTGCCAACCTTGAATATCACCACTTCAAATATGACCTGTTCCGCCGCCCGGGTGATGTGCATGCGCATTTCTTTGGCACGGCGACACTCAGCTTTGCCGATGGCATCACGACACAGGACGGTGATGAATTCGAAATTTCATCAGCCCTGTTTGGCCGCCCCATCCGCAACCGCCTGATGGTTCAGGCAGAACGCCCGGTTGTGGTCAAAGCCATCTGATTTTTCGGGAATTCGCGTAATTCCAAAGGGCGTAAAAGCCCAGTCTCCCTCCGAACGACACCAACTTCCCCGGCGCAGCAATGTGCCGGGGTTTTCTTTTGCCGCATTGGCAATGCAGGCGTAACATGCCTGAAAACAAAGATCGGCCCGCAAAAAGGAGCGTTCAGATGAGGAAGGTGATTGTATCGGCCTTTGTGTCGGTTGATGGCGTGATGCAGGCTCCGGGCGGCCCGGACGAAGACATCGCCGGCGGATTTGAATTTGGCGGCTGGACTTTCCATTATTGGGACGCGGAAATGGGCAAGATCATGGGGGATCATTTATCCGCATCCTATGATCTGCTGCTGGGGCGATATACCTACGATATTTTTGCAGCCCACTGGCCCTATGCCGGCGATGATGACCCGATCGGGCAGAAATTCAACAGTGTTACCAAATACGTCGCGACATCCGATCCCGACAGTCTGAGTTGGCAAAATTCGGTGGCGCTTGATGGTGACATTATCGATGCCATTCGCACGCTTAAGGCGGGGAATGGACCGGATTTGTTGACACAGGGAAGCAGCAAGCTTGTCCAAGCCCTTATTGCCAATGATCTGGTTGATGAATATCGCCTGTGGGTGATGCCCGCCATCCTTGGCAAGGGCAAGCGCCTGTTTGGCAACGACGGTGCGCCAACCAACCTGACGCTGGTTTCAAGTCAGGCCTTTTCGACGGGCGTGTGCCTGAATATTCTGCGTCCGGACGGGGCTGTTAAATGCGGGTCCTTTGCCCATCACGCCCCGTCGGATGCAGAACGTGAAAGACAGCGCAAAATGCGCATCGCCGAAGGGCTTGCCTGATTTGATCGAAGCCTATGTGCAGGGTGGTCAAATGTAAAAAAAGCAGCGGATGACCCGCTGCTTTTTCGTTTGTGGTGTGATCTGTGTTGCAGGTGGTGCGAGGGATCAGGCCTGTTCGCTGACAGCCGGGGCGGGGCGCAAGACAGCGGTAACAACGACCGAGGCAACGACAAGGGCGATGCCGCCAAGTTCAAAGACGCCAAGTGCGCCGATGAAATCAAACATCACCCCGCCAATGATGGCGCCGGCCGCGATTGCGGTTTGAAAACCGGCAACCAGAAGCCCGCCGCCGCTTTCGGCTTCATCGGGAACCATGCGGGTGATCCAGGTCGACCAGGCAACCGGTACACCGCCAAACGCCATGCCCCAGATCGCGACCAGAACGATGGTCGGATTAAGCGCGCCATTGATCAGAACCATGGCAAGGGCGCAAAGCCCCATGATGAAGGGCATCAGGGCAATGGTCATGCGCAGTGATCGCGCAATCAGCGCACCGGCCAGATGGGTGCCGAAAAAGTTGGCGACCCCGAAGCCCAGCAGCACCCCGGAAATCCCCGCCGTTGCCACACCCGTGACGTTTTCAAGGAACGGGCGGACATAGGTAAACAGGGCAAAGTGCCCGGTAATGATGATGACCAGTGACAGCAGCCCGAATTTCATGCCCGGACGATTGATCAGATCAACAAGGGTGCGCAGCGATGCCCGTCCGCGCGGTGGCAGGGACGGCAGGGTTGCGAACTGTACGACGAAGGTAATGACGCCGATCCCGGCAGCCAGGAGAAATACCGCACGCCAGCTGATGATATCGCCAAGGAAGCTGCCCACCGGGGCGGCAAAGACGGTGGCAGCCGAAACGCCACTGAACATGATGGCAAGCGCACGCGGCACATGGTTTTCGGGCACCAGTCGCATGATGGTTGCCGCCGACATTGTCCAGAAACCGCCAAGGGCGATGCCCAGAAGAACGCGGCCAACCAGCAGGAAGGCAAAATTTTCTGCCGACGCAACGATGATGCTTGAAACCACCAGCAATATCGAGAAAGAAAGCAGGACATTGCGGCGGTCAAACCGGCGGGTGACGGTGGCAATCAGAAGGCTTGTAATCAGGGCCAGAAAGGCCGTTGCCGAAATGGCCTGACCGGCGAGGCCTTCGGACACCGAAAGGTCGGACGCAATCGGGGTTAGAAGACTGACCGGCAGGAATTCGGCCGTGACCAGCCCGAATACCCCCAGTGTCATTGAGATGACGGCGGCCCATGCAGCAGGTGCTGGCGCGACGGCGGACGTCTGCGCGGGCCGGGCGTCGGATTGTGGTTCACTCATGCGGAAGTCCTTTTAAAGGTGTTTGTGCATTGCACCTAAAATAGACTGGACCGTTCGGACGATCTATGACAGTTTGTCTGGATTAATTGATCAATCGTCCGGAATGTCATGTCCCCCATCCCGAATGCCGCATTCAACAGCCCGTCAAACCATATCGAAGGCCAGTTCAACGAAGCGGGCCATGATATGGTTAATGACCTGCTGTCGGGGGTGCGACTGCGCGGACTGGATTATCGCCGGATCGAGATTTCCGCACCTTATGGCCTGCGCTTTGGCGAGGACATGGATGACACCCGTGCCTGGTTTCACTTTATCGGGCAGGGCACAGTTCATCTGCGTACCAAAAGCGGGGCAGTGCATGTTCTGGGCTGCGGGGATGCGGTATTGCTGCCCTGTGCTGGCATTCACGATCTTTATAGCGAAGATGGCGTTGCCATGCGCAGTGTCGATGCCTTTGAAAAGGCACCGCTTTGTGATGCGGCGTCTGAAATTCGGGCGTGCGAAGCGGATGCCTGCCGGTCAAAGGACAATCTGATTTTCAGCTGTGCGATGGAATTTGATCTCGGGTGGTTGCATCCGCTGGCGCATCTTAAGCCCGAGGTGATGCATATCGAAACGGTGCCCGATCATGATCCGCAAATCCCTGCGATTTTGGATGTTATGACCGCCGAACTGCGCGCCAAGCGCCCGGGCTATGGCGTGATCCTGACAAGGCTTGCCGATGTGGTGGCAGCCGCCATCCTGCGACGCTGGGTTGAGGCGGGTTGTGATGTGTGTGGCTGGGTCGAGGCCGTGCGTGATCCCAAACTTGCGCGGTTGCTGGCCGCCTTGCACAAGGAGCCGGGCCGTAACTGGTCGGTTGCCGATATGGCATCGGAAATGGGGATGTCGCGATCGGTCTTTGCCGAACGGTTTGTCGAACTGACCAAGGCCACCCCGCAGCAATATCTGACCAATTTGCGCATGCGTCTGGCCAGCCAATGGATCGGGCGTGAAAACCTGTCGCTTGACGAGGTTGCCGAACGGCTTGGCTATGCCTCGGTCGCGGCATTCAGCCGTGCGTTCAAGCGTACCACCGGAAAATCACCCGGCGCCATCCGTCATATGGATTACGCCGCGCCGTAAAGGGCCTGGCGGGCGGTTTGTGTTGCCGATCGCAGATGATCAAGCAGACTGTCGCGATGCTGGCCAAGGATTGCCGGTGATGCGCCGAAAACCGAAAAGCCTGAAATCATTTTGCCATGCTGGGTCGTGATCGGAACGGCAATGGCATAAATATCGTTTTCACGTTCACCATTATTGGTGGCAAAGCCCTGTTGACGGATCGTTTGCAGTTCGTCCCGAAGGGTTTTTATGTCGGTGATGGTGTGATCGGTCATGCCACGGAGTTGGGCGTTCTTGAAATAGCGGTCCTGATCGTCAGAACCCATATGCGCCAGCCATAATTTGCCATGGGCCGTGCAAAAAGCATCCAGTTTCGAGCCGATCCGGATATCGACATAAAGCGGCCGGTCGGGCAGGGACTTGGCGATGCAGACCGCCATGTCGCGATCAAATTCGGTTGCCATGCAGGCTTCCCCGGTGTCACGCGCCAGCTGATCAAGGATCGGTTGCAACAGGGTTGGCAGATTGCCGTCATGCAAAACCCGTTCGCCCAGATCGGCAAACATATATCCCAACCGGAAGACCCCGCGTGACGATGCCCGCAACGCACCGGCATGGACCAGTGTGTGCAAAAACCGATGTGCGGTAATCATATTGATGCCAAGCGCGTCTGCGGTTTCCTTTGCCGTCAGTTCGGATTTCCCCGCCGCAAAAATATCCAGAATTTTAAAGGCCTTCAGGACAGATCCATTGAGCTGGCTGGTCATGATTTTCCATTCACATAAAACGCCACGGGTCTAAAGCCGGACGCGATGCTTGACGCCGCCCAGATTTAAATAATAAACTATATTATAAATCATATTTCAAATATAGAAATATTGAAAGAGTAAAACAAGAGGCGTCTGATGACAAACGACACGCGTGACAAATCCGGTCAGATTACCCTGACCGCCGGCGGGGCGGTTCTGGCCCGTATGAAGGCGATCGGGATTGATTATATCTTTGCCAATTCCGGCACCGACTTTCCGCCGATCATCGAAGGTCTGGCCGAAGCCGCAGCAAAGGATATCGATCTTCCCAACGCTTTGATCATGCCGCATGAAAATGCGGCGATGGGCATGGCGCACGGCTATTACCTTGCGACCGGAAAAACGCAGGCCGTTATGGCGCACACCAATGTCGGTCTTGCCAATTGTGCGATTGGCGCGATCAATGCCGCGACCGAACATGTGCCGGTCGTTCTGATGTCGGGTAGAACCCCGGTAATGGAAAAGGGCCGCCTTGGCGCGCGCACCGTTCCGATCGGCTGGGGCCAGGAAATGCGCGATCAGGCCGCCTTGGTGCGCGAAAGTTCGAAATGGGAATATGAACTGAAATTCCCCGAACAGGTGCCCGAAGTCGTTGATCGTGCCTATGCCATCGCATCATCGGTGCCCAAGGGCCCGACCTATGTCAGTCTGCCGCGTGAGGTTCTGTGTGAACCCTGCCCGGGGGACGAGATTGACGGGCCGCTTCGCATGCAGCCGGTTCCGGTTGCCCCGCCGCAAGCCAGTGTCGAGCAGGCCGCAGACATTCTTGCCGCTGCCAGGAACCCGGTGATCATTGCCCAGCGCGGGACAGGAACGGCCGAGGCATTTGGCCGTTTTTCCGAACTGGTTGATCAGTGGGGCATTCCGGTCGTGCAATATTGGGCGATCCAGCTTGCCATCGGTACCGAACATCCGATGTTTGCCGGGATGGATCCGGCACCCTGGCTTAAGGATGCCGATGCGGTAGTGGTGATTGATTGTCTGGCGCCCTGGTCACCCGATATCCATACGCTGCGTCCGGATTGCAAGGTGGTTCAGATCGGTCAGAACCCGCTTTATTCCCGTTTCCCGGGGCGTAACTTTGCCGCCGACATCTCGCTTGTTGGCGAGACCGGTGATGTCATCATGATGCTGGCAGATGCCATGGATCGCCGCCATGCCGATCATGCCGCGACCTGTTCGGATCGTCGGGGCAAAATTGCCACGATCAATGCCGAAACCCGCAAAAAGGCATTGGCGATGGCCGATGCCGGGGCAGTGGACCCGATGACCAAGGCCTTTGTATCGCGCTGCCTGTCCGATGCGATTGCCGGTCGTGCGGCAACCGTCTTTTCCGAGCTTGGCTGTCCGTTGGAGCCACTTTCACTGTCGGAGCATGGCAGCTGGTATCAGGAACCGCATTCCGGTGGTCTTGGCTGGTCATTCCCGGCATCAATGGGCTATCAGTTGGCCGACAAGGATAAGCTTGTCGTCGCGACCATGGGTGACGGATCATACATGTTCGCCAACCCGACGGCCTGCCATCAGATCGCCGAGGCGCTTGAGCTTCCGATCCTGATCCTTGTTCTGAACAATAATGAATGGGGGGCGGTGCGTCAGTCGGTGGCGGGGATGTATCCAAACGGCTATGCGGCGAAAACCAATGAAATGCCGCTAACAGCCCTTAAACCCAGCCCGGATTTCACCAAGGTCGCCGAGGCCAGCCGCGCCTGGGTCGCCAAGGCCAAGCGCCCCGAAGACCTGCCAGGTATTCTGCGCGATGCGATCAAGCATATCGACACCAAGCGTACCCATGCGCTGGTTGAGGTAACGATTGCGCCGTAAGGCTCGATCATTCCTGTTGCCATGTTGTAGCGCCCGGCCTTGTGCCGGGCGTTTTGCGTATTAATGCCTGCTTTGTCGGCAGAATGGAATCCCTGCTTGCATCCTGTGCAATTTCATTATTTCATTGCGTAATGCTTTGAATTGCCTGCCCGGAAGGAGCCAGTATGGATCGTGTTGTCGGAACCTCGGGACGGATTGCGTTTGCCAGCGCGATGCGCAACCTGCTTGCAGATGTTTATCCCGAACACGATCACGAAGCGCTGGTGCTGCGCGTTTTTGACGAGCTTGGACTGCCGGTCGAAGGTGACGGGCCGGAACCCAAGGAAGAAAACCTGCGCAAATGGGATCAGCGCGATGCGTTTCTGATCACCTATGGCGACAGCATCCATCAGGACGGCAAAAAGGGTCTGCAAAGCCTTGGTGAATTTCACCGTAAATGGCTGAAAGACTGGCTTACCGGCATTCATATCCTGCCATTTCATCCCTTCACATCCGATGACGGATTTTCAGTCAGCGATTTTAGCCAGCTTCGCACGGAACTTGGCGATTGGGGCGATGTCGAGGATCTGGCAAAGCACGGCACTGTGATGGCCGATCTGGTGGCCAATCATATTTCGGCGTCGCATCCCTGGTATCAGCAATTTCTGGCCGGTGAAAAGCCCGGTGTTGACTACATCAAAACCGCAAGCCTTGAAGATGATCTTTCCGATGTGGTGCGCCCGCGCAGTCATGCGTTGCTGAATGATGTCGTGACCAAGGATGGCGAAAAGTTCGTCTGGTGCACCTTCAGCTATGATCAGGTCGATCTGGATTACGGCAACCCGGATGTGTTTTTCGAAATGCTGCGCGTGGTGCTGAATTACCTGAAGCATGGCGTGCGCGTGGTGCGGCTTGATGCCATCGGCTTTATCTGGAAAGAAGTCGGAACGACATCCATCAATCTTGATCAGACCCATAAACTGATCAAGGCCATGCGCCTGGCCTGTAATGCGCTTTATCCCGATGTGCTGTTTATTACCGAAACCAATTTGCCGCTTCTGGAAAACCTGTCCTATTTCGGCAATCAGGATGAAGCACACCTGATTTACAACTTTTCGCTGCCGCCGGTGATCATTCATGCGTTGCTGAGCGGGCGAAGCGACTATATCCGCAAATGTATCATGGCGATGCCACCGGCCCCGGCGGGCTGTACGTTCTTTAACTTTACCGCCAGCCATGATGGCATTGGCCTGCGCCCGGCCGAAAACCTTATTCCCGATGAGGATATTGATGGCCTGCGCGAGCATGCGCTCAAGATGGGCGGGCAGGTCAGTTACCGCGCGCTTAAGGGGGGCGGGCAAAAGCCCTATGAGCTCAATGTGACGCTTTACAGCATGCTGGCGGAAAACTTCGCCGGTGAAGCGACCATGGGGCTTGAACGGTTTGTGATGAGCCAGGCAATTGCCATGTCGCTTGAAGGGATCCCGGCGATCTATGTCCAGACCATTCTGGCAACGGAAAATGATCAGGCAGCGTATGAGGAAACCGGTATTCCGCGCCGCCTGAACCGCAAGATCTGGAAGCTTTCCGATGCAGAACGGGTTCTGTCGGAAGATGGTCCGGCCAAATCGGCGTTTGATCAGTTGCGCGCGCTTATGTCGATCCGTATGGGGCAACCTGCGTTTCACCCCAATGCCACGCAATATACCCTTAATCTCGGCCCGGATTTGCTGGGCATCTGGCGGCAGTCGCATTTGAATGAACAAAGCATTTTCTGTGTCTTTAACCTGACCGAGACCCAACAGGATCTTGATCTTTCGAAGATCAATCTGATCATGACCGAAGGCTGGCAGGATTTGATTACCCAGCAAGTGATCGAAGATTACGACGGCATCATGAAACTGGCGCCCTATCAGATCGTGTGGATTTCCAACCGGGACGGGCGCAACCGCACCGAAAGCCGGTTGCTGCAACGCTATCGGGATGCCATGCCGGTCTGATCGGTTTTTCAGATTGTGCAAAAAATACGCAGCCGATGCGTTTATCGTTGCGTCACAAAATGTGCTTTGCAAAACTCGTGTCCAGATAGCAGGACATAGAGGGCAATTTACGCACATGGCGTATGCGCAGGAAATCGAAATTCCGCACTTGCCCGATGATACAGAAAGCCGCGTCAGAGCCTATTACGAGGTCTGGCAAGCGGCGGCAAAGGGTGGCAAGGTTCCTGACCGAAAGGTGCTGAACGGTCATGTTCTGGCGCCTTGGGTCGATGATATCTGTATCTATGAATATCTTCCGCAAAAACGTGATTTTATCATCCGCATCGATGCCCCGAACATCATCGAGGCCAGCGGCGAAGATTATCATGGCTGTTCACCCCGGCAGATTGATCTGGATTTTGGCACCACATTGCACGCGACATTGCTTGAGGTGATTGATCACGGCAAGCCGGCCTTTCACCGCATCGGTTATGAACGCAAGGTCTGGGAAGAATGGCTGCGTCTTTTGTTGCCTGTGCGGGCAACAGACCGGCAAGGGCGGGTTATCGAACAGGTTTTCGTCACCCACTTCTTTTATCGCGGGGCATCGTGATTATTTGGCTTTCATACTTGTTTCGGGGCGTGATTTCCCCACGTGCATATCTGGGAAAATGCCATGATACCATCACGCGCGCTTGAATCAGCAGACACCGAACTGGACGGGTTGCCCGAGGACGTTGATGTCCGGGTCATAGCGCTTGTCGACACATGGTATGATGCATGGACCCAGACCGGAATAAACAGCGTGCCGTCACGCGCCATTCTGAATGCGGAACGTCTGATCCGCTGGCGCGACGAGATCAGTGTTTACGAATATCTGCCGGTCCGGAATGACTTTCTGGTGCGTATTGATGCACCGTCAATTGTTGCAGCCACGGGCGAAAATTTTCAGGGATCCACCCCGCGCGAGATCGACCTGAAATATGGCACCTGTCTGATGGCGGCATTGCTAAAGACAATGTACGAAAAGCGGCCGACTTTTCATTATGTGAATGTGGCCGAAAATCATGCCAAACACCGTCATTGGTTGCGTGTCCTGTTGCCGGCGCAAACCATGGACCAGTTTGGTGACCCGATCTATCAGGTGCTTGGCGCACGTTTCCCCTACGAGCCGATGCACTATATCTGACGGATGTGCAATGGCCGGGCTTGGTGGTTCGCATGACAAGGAAGTGCCGCTGGATCGGCTTGGCGCGGATGCACCGGCCGGGGCGCATGCGCTTCTGGCATTGTGGGGCCGGGCAGCTGCGCGGGGTAGAATTCCGACCCGTTGCGACTTTACCCCGGATACGCTGTCACCATGGATTGATGATATCAGCATCTATGAATATCACCCGGACAAGGATGATTTTCAGATTTTGCTCGAAGGTGAAAGCATCATTGCGCTGACCGGCGAGGATTGGCGCGGTGCCTTTGCCCGTGAAGTGGATTGCCATTTTTCAACTGCATTGCATGCGGCCCTGTCCGCGGCACGCAAAACAGGCAAGCCGCAAATCCATCATTTGCAGATATTTCAAAAAGACTGGCGCAAAGGGGTGCGGCTGTTATTGCCGGTGGTTCTTGAACGAAAAGGCCAGGAAGACGTTCTTCAGGTCTTTCTGGCCATATTTCCATTCCCCGATCATACGCAATAGCAGCGAACCGCAAGCGCGTTCGAAGCAGCGTGCCGGATCAATCCCCGGTCTTAACCCTTGCCGATTTCGGTGTCGTTCAGATCGTCTTCGACCGCACTTGAAAGATGTTCGAAAATGTCACCCATCGCACTTTCAACACGCTGCCAGCTTGGGATAAACGGGCTTTCAAGCGGGTTGTCGAGATAGTGCTGACCGGCACTGATGATGACTTCCGACAGAACCTCGACGCATTTTTCTTCTTCGTCGCGATTGATTTTAAGGCCGTTAAACAGGGCATCGGCACGGTATTGCTCGATAAGGTCGAGTGCCGCGCGATAATAGGTTGCCTTAAGGGTGCGGAATGTCTCGTGCGAGAAAATCGTGCCCTGGGTCGCCAGTTTGCGGAACAGGGATTTGGCGATATCACCCGCCATGCGCGACAGGCCGTCATCTTTTTGCGCCGGGTCGAATTCGCGGTGCTTGTGGTCATAGATATCGGCGATATCGACCTGGGCCAGACGATGAACCGTATGATTGCGATACATTTCCGAAAGCATGGAAATTTCAAGCCCCCAGTCGGACGCAACCCGCAGGCCATAGGCAACGTCGGTGCGGATCGCCATTTCACCGGACAGGGAATAGCGGAAACAATCGAGATAATTCAGGAAATCGGTCTTGCCGACCACCTGTTTCAAAGCGCGGATCAGCGGGGTGACAAACAGGCGACATACCCGGCCCTTGAGGGTGCCATTGGCAACACGGGCGTAATATCCCTTGGCAAAGGCGAAATTGAATGCCGGATTGGCGATCGGATACATCAGCTTGGCCGGAAGATCGGGGGTATAGGTCGCAATGTCGCAATCATGAATGCCGATCACGGAACTGCGCCCCGATGCCAGGGTGTAGCCCATGCAATACCAGACATTGCGGCCCTTGCCCGGTTCGTAACGGGCCAGACCAAATTCATCGAGCCGGTCATGAACGCCGCGCAGGCGCGGCCCGTCATTCCACAGAATGCGCACATGCTGCGGCAGGTCTTTGAAAAATTCGCGCGCATGAAGATATTGCTGCGCATTGGCGCGGTCCAGACCGACGACGATCTGATCGATATAGGTCGCCTGTTTGAGCCCATCGACAATGGTTGTCATGGCCGGGGTTTCAAGTTCCGAATAAAGGCACGGCAAAATCAGGGTCTGGCGCCTTTGGCGGGCAAAGGCGGTCATTTCATAGGCGAGTTCTTCCGGGTTGCGGTCAAGAATGCGATGAAGGGTTGTGATCGGGCCACCCTGATGGAAATCAGCCATGAAGTACCTCGCTGTTTTTATTGGTATTGGTTAACTGGTCGAGAAGGTCGTTGATCGCAGCGTTCCAGCCCGCAGGTCCGGGGGCGGGCGCGATCCGAAGATTGGCATGGTCAAGCAGCGGCGATGTCCGCGCGCCATGTTTGGCTGGAATCTGAATGGCAAAATCGGCCTCGGCCAGCATCGGGATGTCATTGGGGGAATCCCCAAGCGCGATGGTGGTGAACCGTTTGGGCGGGGAGGCTTCGTTTTTGCCGCTTTGCGACAGGGCAAGCCATTGCAGAATGCGTTTCATGGCTTCGCCCTTGGTCGACGGGCCGCACAAGGTATGGAAACGGCCACCCTTGACCAGTTTCAGTGACCATTTTTCGGCAATGGCGCGCGCGGTGGTGACATCCTGCTTGCTGGCTTGCCAGATCAGCGGGTCGGAACAATGGCGCTGACCGGCGCGAATGGCATCGTCAAGCGGAAGACCGGTTTCCGATGCAATGATTTCCGGCGAGACGGTCCGAAAACTGCCAACAGGGACGGAAACTGCATCGCGGATCTGATTGCGCGCAGCATCGATTGTTTCGGATGACGGGCCAGCCTGTTCGATTTCGCCATTCAGGGAAATGACGCCGCCATTTTCGCCAATCAGCCCGTCAAACAGCATGGATTGCTGATTGATATGTTCAAGTTCGGCAAGTGTTTTCGAGGATACGGCGATCAGGGGGATGGCAAGCTGTTTCACGCGATCAAGTGCCGGACGTGCGGCGTCCCAGCCATAGGTGTCATGATCAAGCAATGTGCCGTCAAGGTCGGTAAAGATGGCGATGGCGCGGCTGTTTGGCATCATCCCGTTCTGTCGCGGTTTTTGACATGTGCAAGACCGTAAACTGGTCTCTTGGTCAGAAGCTTATCACAGTGATCGGGGCGGATCGACCTTTGGGAAGGTTAATTTTTGATCACAGCGATAATTTGATCAAAAAACATGCGATGGCGTCGGGTGCGTAATACCGGTTTGGGGGCGGACGCGCATTTTCCTCTTCAATATCACCAAACGATGTTATTGTTGGTATGGTATTGATCCATCAATGGTTTTTACAGCGCCTGTCACGGTCACATTTTCCGGAGATGCCTATGGGGTTATATCGGGAAGCGCATGTGCGATGGTTGCAAAGAACAGTTGTCATCGGGTTCATATGTGTTGCGGTCATCCTTGATGTCGCGGCAACCGCCCGTGCCGGATCGGTCATTGTGCCGGCAAAAGGCCAGAATACCCACAACCAAGCCAACACCCAAACCAACACTGACCCCCATGCCGGTGGCAATGTTGGCGATGATGCCAAAAGCTGGGCAGGGGATGTGATCCGTATCGGCGATGCCCGGCAAACCGGTCCGGGCAAATTGAAACCCGGATATGAGGTCTGGGTGGCGGTGGGCGAATGGCCGCCGATGATCAGTGAAACGCTTCCTGATTTCGGCAAACACGCCAAACGTTTCCAGACGATTTTCAATGCGATGGGATTTGAAGTCCGGTTCATTTTCGTGCCCTGGCAACGTGCCTATGAGCAAACCCGCCAGGGCATCTATGTCGCGACATTTCCGTGGCTTCGGACAGTCGAGCGTAGGGATGCCTTTCATATTCCGCGCTATCCGATTGCCCAGGCCCATCAAAAGGGATTTTACAAAACGTCCCGTTTCCCCGAGGGGATCGATATCAACGCGTTGCGTGATGTTATCGGGCTTGGCCTGCGTCCGGTCGGGATTGCCAGTTACTGGTATGAACAGGAATTCAGACGGCTTGGCATCGAAGCCGACATTGTAAATAATCCGGAATCCGCCTGGCGGTTTCTGCATGCGGACCGGGCCGATATCCTGTTTGAAGAAGAAGCCGTGGGCTGGCACGACCTGACCGGGCTTTTGGGCGAACAGGTGGCCGCACGTTATGCCACCACCAACACCATTACAACCAATGACATGTTCATTCTGTTTTCGCGCAAACATCCGTTCGGCGCGGAACTGATGCAGGCCTATGAAACCTTCATGATGTCGGATGACGGACAGGAAATCTGCAAGGAATGGGCGTTGTGCAAATCCGATTTCGTCACAGCACCCGGGACGGCCGATGGCGGGGATCAGGCGCCGTCTGGGCAATTGAACTGAGCCAGACCAGGCGGTGATTTGACCGCAGGAGCCAAAACCAGATCAAACCTGATCTATAACCAAATGTGGATACGTGTTCGATTTGTCCAATCATTATCCCGGTTTGTCCATTCTGTCCAACCGTGAACAGGCGTATTCTTTCCGCAATGGAATGGTTCTTATTCCAATAAAAACCAACAACCGTGATCTTGTGAGGAAGCCGTCATGCATGTCCCTGTCGTCATTATCGGTTCCGGCCCCGCCGGTTTGCTTCTTTCCCATCTGTTGCATGTGCAGGGAATTGATTCCGTCATTCTGGAACGCAAAAGCCGCGACTATGTCGAAGGCCGCATCCGTGCCGGTGTTCTTGAAATGGGGACAGTCGACCTGATGAAACGGGTCGGGGTTGATGCCCGCATGAACAAGGAAGGCATCATTCACGGCGGCATCTATATCAGTGTGAATGGCAAGCGCACCCATGTGAATATGGAAGAACTTACCGGTGGATCAACGGTGATGATCTATGGCCAGACCGAAGTCACCAAGGATCTGATCGCAGCGCGTCTTGCCCATGGCGGCGAAATCGTGTTCGAAGCCGAAGATGTCAGCCTGCATGACATTGATGGTGATGCGCCGCGTGTTCGATATGTCAAAGACGGCAATGAAGTCGAACTGCGGTGCGACTATATCGCCGCATGTGACGGGTTCCACGGTGTCGGCCGTAAGACCCTTCCGGGTGTTCAGGAATTCGAGAAGGTCTATCCGTTTGGCTGGCTTGGTGTTCTGGCCCATGCAAAGCCGGTGGCCGATGAACTGATCTATGCCAAGCATGACCGCGGTTTTGCGCTGTGTTCGATGCGTTCGGAAACTGTTGTGCGCCATTATGTTCAGGTGCCCAGCACCGATAAAATCGAAGACTGGTCCGATGACCGTTTCTGGGCCGAATTGCGCACCCGCCTTGGCGAAGAAGATGCCGAACTGGTCAATGAAGGCGAAGTGTTTGAAAAAAGCATCGCGCCGCTGCGCAGCTTTGTCGCCGAACCGATGCAGCATGGCCGCCTGTTCCTGGCGGGCGATGCCGCCCATATCGTACCGCCGACCGGTGCCAAGGGGCTTAACCTTGCGGCCAGTGACGTGCATTATTTGTCCGAAGCGCTGATCGCGAAATACAAGAAAAACCGCGAAGACCTGCTTGCGACCTATTCCGATACCGCACTTGCACGCGTCTGGAAGGCAGAGCGGTTTTCCTGGTGGATGACCTCGATGCTGCATACTTTCGGGGATCAGAACGAATTTGACGGCCGCATTCGTGATGCCGAATTGCAATATATCCTGTCATCCAAGGCAGGATTGACCAACCTGTCGGAAAATTACGTCGGTTTGCCTTACTGATTGACGTAACGGGGATACCCACCCCCGTCGAAGAGCACCCACTCTTCATTTCCGCCCAGAAATTTCCGACAGGAACATGGAACGGCCCGCAGCCCACGCGGGCCGTTCTTTTTTGCGCAGTCGGTAATCAACCGTTCGCGGTGCCGAAAATGATCATGAAATCGGTCTGGGCCGGGCAGGCAAAATCACCAATCGCATCGTCATAGGCAAAGCGATAGACATGCGTTGAGACCGGCGGGGCCAGATTGGTGACATAGGTCGAATTGTTTGCGCCAATAACACCGGTCGCTTGGTCACAGGTTTTCGATGATTTGTATTTTCCGGCACAGCAAAACAGATCCTGATTGCTGTCATTATTGACTTTGGCGTAGCTGCACGGGCTCATGCAGCCCTGGTATTTGCCATTGCTGGTGACCGTCAGGTCCCATTTGGCAGGCGCATCGCCCTTGTTATAGCCCAGTGGCAATTGCGAGCTGCTTTGACAGCTCTTTTCACTGTCATTGATCCGGGCAAGAGAGATATCCGGGCCATATTTGCCAGCCCCGAGAATATTGGAATTTTCCGGTGGCACGGTATAGGTGCAATAGGTCGGCTTTGCCGGATAGCCGGTGACCGAAATGTTGTATCCGTCGACCGCCGAAATATCAAAATTGGTCGAACCTTCCGGGGAAGGGGCGCCGTTTTTGATCGGGACGGCCTTGTGGGTGAATTCGATCTTGGTGGCATAGGGGGTTTCGCCTTTGCCATATCCGCCGGTTTCAACCCAGTCGTCACTTGCCGACTTTTTATAGGCCGTGACGGTAAAGCCATAGGATGTCAGACCGGCAAGCGGCGTTTGGGCGGGTGTCGTGCCATCCCCATCGACATAAAAGGTCGCACTTTCCCCCTTGGCAATTTCATAAAGATTGAGGTTGTTGGTGCAGTTGGAATTGTCCGGGTTGGCCGAAACCGTGCAATGTTCACCGATGCGGATCTGGGCGTATTGGGTATCGTTCTTGAAGGTGATCTTGCGTTTGGCGTAATCGACATTGGTCGGGTTTGTCGGGGCCTGATCAATCGCGGGCCAGGCAATTGCCCCCATCGCCAGGGTATAGACATTGGAATTTGCGACCGGCTTGTTGATCACAGCCCCCGGGCAGGTGGTTGTCGTGGCGATCTGCCCGTTTGTCAGGACCATGTTACAACCGTGCCAGGCCGCATTTGAATCCTGATAATAAAGGGTGAAACTCGCATTCGTAGCACCCGGCGCATAGTCGCCAAGGAAGGCTTGCTGGGTTGTGGCGTACAGATAATCGACCTGTGTGTCATTCTGATAGACATAGACCGGAAAGCTGATCGCAGAGCCCGGCAATTGCCACATCAGATAGCTGGTGGTTGTTGCCGCGGCATGGGCGCAGACCGGAAGGGAAAATGTCAGCAAAGCTGCACATAAAGTACCTTTGAAGGAACGCAAGAAACTTCTGAACATTGTTTAAGGCTTTCAATTACATGAATGATGGATTGAGAAGCGGTCGCATTCAGGACGTTTTGCCATGGCAATTGTGATGGCAGCACGCATATCAGGGCAATCGATATCGACCGGGTCGACAGGATCCCGGTGCCACTAAAACATCACAATTGAAGATGGAACCAAAGCCGGGCGGGGGCGTTTAGGGGGTGTTGCTGTTTTCAAAACAACAGGAGAAAACCATGGCGACCAAGACCGAGACGACTGCAGATACCGCAAAGCTTCAGGCCGATGTTGATGCCCTGCGCAATGATCTGGCCGAAATCACCAAGACCCTTAAGGCAATGGGTGGTGATGCGGCACAGACCAGAACCCAGGCGGCTGCAGAACGCATTCGTGAAGTTTCCGGTCAGGCCCGTGAGCAGTTTGATCACGCACGCGGTGTGGCCGTGGATCAGGTTCGCGAGAACCCGCTGGCATCTGTTGCCGTGACCTTTGGCGTTGGCCTGCTTGTTGGCCGTCTGCTGCAGAAATGATTGATCAACTGACAGATAGTCTGGCTGATCTGGCAAGAGCCGCGGCACGCAAGTGCGCGGCTTTTGCCGCCATCGCGATTGTGATGCTGATCGGGGCCGGTTTTCTGCTTGCGGCCATCTATATGGCGCTTGCGGCATCGTTTGGTGCGATTGCTGCTGCCACTGCATTGGGCGGAACGTTGGTGACGCTGGGATTGATTGCACTTGCGATCATTCTGCAACGTGATCCGGGTGATGCGGTTGATCAGCCCGATGCCGATGCGCATATGGCCGCCGGGCGCAAATCCGAAGACGACATGCTGTTTGATCTTTTGGTGCATTCCGCAGTAACCGGTTACGCCACCGGACAGGGTAACAAGCCGCGCATGCAGACCGGGTTCGAACAGATCGTCGGCGATCTCGAAGCACTGGGCGTTTTTGATCGTCCGCCGGGGCGTGTGGATACGGCGCCGTCAGATGAAAATCACAATACAAAAATGGCGGGATAGCATCAGCTTCCCGCCATTTTAATTTCGATCGGGTCCCGGCTATTCGCCGTGGAAATGCACCGTGCCGATATAGGGCAGGTTGCGGTTATTCTGGGCATAATCGATGCCATAACCGACCACGAATTCGTCAGGAATATCAAAGCCGCAGAAATCAATCGGGATTTCGACTTCGCGGCGCGACGGTTTGTTCAGAAGCGTGCAGATTTCCAGACGGTTCGGATCGCGGGTCTTAAGCAACCGGACAACTTCCGACAGCGTATAGCCGGTATCAATGATGTCTTCGACCAGAAGCACATCTTTGCCACGGATCTGGCCATCCAGATCCTTGACGATGCGCACGTTGCGCGAACTTTCCGTAGAGTCGCCATAAGATGATGCGACCATGAAGTCGACTTCGACCGGAACGGTCAGTTTGCGGGCCAGATCAGCGATGAAAACAAAAGAGCCCCGCAACAGTCCGACAACAATCAGTTTTTCCGTGTCTTTGAAGCTCTCGTTGATCTTGGCGGCAAGCGCGTCGATCTGGGTGGCAATTTCGTCCGCCGTGATCAGCGGCTTGACATCATAATCGGCCATAAATTCTGGTCCTGAAGCGTTGGGTTGTGATGTTTGGCTTGCTAGCACACGAAGGTCGCTATGACCAGCCTGTGAATGGTAACAGAAGTATAATCCCTTAGATTGCAAACAGATTATCGCGCCTTGGGCGAGGCAAATTGCGCCATTGCGCGGCAGAGGTGCGCCACGACGCAGGCAATGCAAAGCCACCCATCAAGATGTTGGCGAGACGAGGCTGTTTTCAATGGTTGAGTGCGGGATAAGTGATTTGAGATTGCGGCTGCGCACCAGGTTCAGGAAAGCCTGGGCGGCGGGTGGTAATGTGCGCCCTGATCGCCAGATCAAGCCGATCTGGCGCAATAGAACCGGGCTTTCAAGCGGCCGGAAAATAAGCGGTGAACGCCCCAGAACCGGCAAGGTCAGCGATGGCAGGGCGGTAATGCACAGACCTTGTGACACCAGCGCACCCGCGGTTGCCAGATGGGCAACTTCAAACCGCGGGCGAAACAGGAAACTGTTTTGGGTGCAGGCCGCGTCAATAACGGCGCGCACACTTGTTTCACGCGACATGGCGACCATCGGCTGTGACAGGATTTCTTCCCACTTATATGTGCGTTCTTCCTGAAGAAAACTTCCGGGTGCCCCGACGGCGATGAACTTGTCACTCAGCAGGCGTTGAAAAGACAGATTGTCGCTGTCTTCGACCACATCGGCGGTAAAGCCGATATCGGCACGGCCCATTTCAACTTCGCGCAGCACACCTTCCGAAAGCATGTCATTAAGCTGAACATCGACATTGGGATGGGCATCCATGAATTCGGCAATCAGCGGCGGCAACAGCCCGGCGGTCACCGATGGCAGTCCGGCAATCGTCAATTTGCCGCGCCGGGTATTGAGATAGGTATCAAATTCAGCCAGTGCGGAATCCGTGGTGTTCAAGATCCGTTCGGCGAGTCTGAGAAACATTTTGCCCTGATCGGTCAGCGCAACATTGCGCGTGTCACGGTCAAACAGGCGGGCCTGCGTGCGTTCTTCGATGCGGCTGATCTGGCGGCTTAATGTTGATCCGGAAATTCCAAGTCGTTGAGCTGCTTTGCGAAAACTGCCCGTTTCTGCCAAAAGACAGAATGATCGAATTTCGTCCGTATCAAGATTGATGCGTTTCATGCATCAATTATCTCACTATTTGATCTTCCTGCAATAAAAAAACTGAACCACACTTTCGGTCCGTCGAAAAAATCAACGTCAAAACAAATCGACGGAACGTCAAACATGCCGTTAAAGGCATAGGGAGGAATACATTATGAAATTCACGAAACTCGCCTTGGCGGGCGCGCTTGCCATTGGTCTTTCCGTACCTGCATTCGCACAGGACAAATTGCTGATCGGGTCAACGTCGGCATCATCATCGCATTACGGTTATTTCGTTTCTGTCGCCAAGCTGATCAATGATGCCGATAACGGTATCGAGGCATCGGTTGTCGAAACCGGGGCGACCATGGATAACCTGCGCCGTATCGAGCGCAACCAGATCGACCTTGGTCTGGTGACCACCAACGTCGCCCAGCACGCCTATTCCGGCAGCAAGGGTTTTGACGGCAAGGCGATGGAAAATCTGGGTCTGCTTTGGGTTTATACCGGCGCCCCGCAGAACGTTATCGTGCGCGAAGATGCCGGCATCAACAGCTTGGCCGAACTTGCCGGACAGCGTTTCAACCCGGGTATCAAAGGATCGGCAACCGAAAGCACGACCGAGGCGGTGTTTGCCGCACTTGATCTGTCATCGGATTATGTACGCGGATCGACCACCGATGTTGTCGACATGATCAAGGACAACCGTGTCAGCGGCTATGTGAAATCCGGTGCGGGTCTTAAGCTTGACAGCTCTACCCTTGATATCGCGACCTTTACCCCGATCAAGGTGCTGAGCCTGACCGATGCGCAAAAACAGGCACTGATCGAAAAAATGCCTGACGTTTCGGTGGTGGATATCCCCGAAGGTGCGGCCGATGGCATTCCGGCCTATTCGACCTGGAGCTTTGGCGTCGGTGTCGGTGCATCGGCAAGCCTGTCCGAAGACGCGGCCTATAAGATCGTTGATGCCATCATGGCCGACAAAGAAGTGCAGGGCGCGGCAATGGCCAGTGTGAAGGGCGTCGATCTTGCCAAGCTGACGCTGCAATATGCCACCATTCCCCTGCATCCGGGTGCGGCGAAATGGTTCCGCGAACATGGATATGACATCCCCGCGAACCTTGACCCGGCCAAACAATAAGAAACCAGAATAACAGGGGGAAAACCGCCATGTCTGTGCGCATCCGCGACGGGTTTGCGTTGCTTGTTGGTATTTTTGTCTTTTACACCGCGGCGACGGGCCCGTTTGAAAGTCTTGTTCAAAGGGCGGTTTTCCTCGCACTTGTGACCTGTTTGGGGTTGTGTCTTTATCCGATGGGCAAAGACACAAGCTGGCGAAAGCTGGGATTGGTTTTGGATCTTGTGCTTGCGGCGGTCACGGTTGGTGCCTGTGCCTATATTGTTGTGAACTACGACGAGATCATGACGACCCTGCCATGGGCGACCCGTCTTGATATGGCCCTGACCGTCGGGCTGGTTGTGACGGTTCTTGAAGTCGGTCGCCGTGCGGTCGGGGTAATTTTTCCTGCCCTTGTGATTGCCGGTCTGCTGTATGCGTTGCTGGGCAAATATATTCCCGGAAGTCTCGGACATCGCGGGTTTGATGTTGAATTCGTTACCGAGACGATTTTCCTGGGTGATCTCGGGATCTGGGGCATGCTGACCGGGGTTGCCGCCACGGTGATTGCCGCCTTTGTCCTGTTCGGCGCCTTATTGCTTCATACCGGTGGCGGGCAAAGCTTTATGGATCTGGCGATGCGTCTTGGCGGCCGGCAAAAAGGCGGCGCTGCGAAAATCGCGATTATTTCGAGCGGCCTGTTTGGCATGATTTCCGGATCGGCGGTGGCCAATGTTGCGACGACCGGCAATTTCACCATCCCGATGATGCGTCGTCTGGGCTATCCGGCACCCCTTGCCGCCGCGGTCGAGGCCGTGGCCTCAACCGGCGGGCAGATTGCCCCGCCGATCATGGGGGCGGCAGCCTTTGTCATGGCCGAAATTCTTGGCATTGCCTATGTCGATGTTATGATCGCGGCAATTATTCCGGCCATCCTTTTTTATCTTTCGGTGTTTGTGACCGTTCATATCGTTGCCACCAGACGCAATCTGAGCCTGGTGCCCGAAGACGAGCTTCCGGCATGGTCCGAAATTCTTGCCCTGCGCAAGGTGTTGCCGATCATTGCTGCCCTTGGTGGTCTTGCCATCGGGATATTCATGGGCCGATCGGTTGCGACATCGGCATTTTATGGCATGGCAGCGTTGCTGGTGGCCTTTGTCCTGACATCGGCCGGGCAGATATCGGTTGCCGAGATGGCAAAGCGGGTTCTGGACGGGGTGATTGATGCCGGCAAGGGCATGGTGATTATCGGTGTCTTGCTGGCGGGCGCGCAAATCCTTGTTTCCATGATCAACATGACCGGGATTGGTGTGACGCTCAGTTCCATGATCGTTGCGATTGCCGGTGATTCAACGGTTCTGGTGGCGGTGATTGTTGGTCTGGTGTGCCTGATCATGGGAATGGGACTTCCGACCACGGCGGCCTATGTGCTGGTGGCGGCGGTTTTGGCCCCGGCGATGACGGCGGTCGGGATTGAACCGCTTACCGCACATCTGTTTGTTTTCTATTTCGCGACCATTTCGGTCATCACGCCACCGGTCTGTGTCGCGGTATTTGTCGGGGCGGGGATCGCGCAGACCAACTGGCTTCCCGCCGCGTTCGAGGCGGTGCGTCTTGGTGCACTGACCTATGTCGTGCCGTTCATGTTGCTGCTGTATCCCGGCATGACAGGCGGCGGTGGCGTCATGGCGGTGACCAACGCCATTTTGTCCGGGCTTGTTCTTGTGGTGGCGATCCCGGCCTTGCTGGGCGGGCAGCCGTTGCTGGGGCGGGTATGGCTTGATCGCGGGATGCTGGTGATTGTGATTGCCATTGCATTGTGGCCGGCCTTCCTGACGCCGGTGATTGCCGCGGGCCTGCTTGGCGGGTTGCTGTTTTGGGGGCGCGATGCCCGTCGTGCCGCGATGGAGGGTGGACAATGAAGACCATCCGCATCGGAACCGGTGCCGGTTTTTCCGGCGACCGCATCGAACCGGCTGTCGATCTGGCCGAGCGTGGCGATATTGATTATCTGGTTTTTGAATGTCTGGCTGAACGGACCATCGCACTGGCGCAACAGGCAAAAATGCACGATCCCGACGGCGGCTTTGATCCGTTGCTTGAGCGGCGCATGCGCGCGGTTCTGCCGATCTGCCACAAAAAGGCGATCCGGGTGATTTCCAATATGGGGGCGGCAAACCCGGTGGCCGCGGCACGGCGCACGGTCGATATCGCGCGCGAACTCGGCCTTTCGGGTTTGAAGGTGGCGGCGGTTGTTGGCGATGACGTTCTTGAAATCCTGTCACCCGATCAGTTTCGCATTGATGAGGCCGGTTGCACCCTGGCCGGTTTTGAAAAACAGGTGGTGTCGGCCAATGCCTATCTCGGGGCCGGGGGGATTGTTGATGCGCTGGCGGCGGGGGCGGATGTGGTTCTGACCGGTCGTGCGGCCGATCCGGCGATGTTTCTGGCACCACAGATTTTTGAATTTGGCTGGCAGATGGATGACTGGACCCGGCTTGGGCGCGGGACGCTTGTTGGTCATCTTCTGGAATGTGGCGGACAAATCACCGGGGGGTATTTTGCCGATCCCGGGATCAAGGATGTGCCGGATCTGGCCCGGCTGGGCTTCCCGATTGCCGAGGTTGGCGAAGACGGAAATGCTGTCATTACCAAACTTGCCGATACGGGCGGCTTTGTGACGGCGGCAACCTGCAAGGAACAGCTTCTTTACGAAGTTCATGATCCGAAACGCTATATCCAGCCCGATGTGGTTGCCGATTTTTCCAAAGTCGAGATTACCGAAATCGGACCGGACCGGGTTGCCATTGCCGGCGGTGACGGATCGGCGCGTACCGGCACGCTCAAGGTATCGATCGGCTATGTCGATTCCTGTGTCGGTGAAGGTCAGATTTCATATGCCGGTCCCGGTGCCGAAGCCCGCGGGCGTCTTGCCCTTGATATCCTGCATCAACGGCTTTTGCTTGCCGGGATCGCGCATGAAGAAGTCAGGGGGGAGCTGATCGGGGTGAATTCGGTGTTTCAGGACGTCAAATCAGGGCCATCAGAACCGGCGGAAGTGCGCCTGCGTTTTGTGGTGCGGACCCGTGACCTTGCCACTGCCACACGGATCGGCGAGGAAGTCGAAAGCCTGTATCTTAACGGGCCGGCCGGTGGTGGCGGGGTGACCAAATCCAAACGGGAAATCGTTGCGATCGTATCGGGACTTCTGCCCGAAGACCAGGTGCGCACGCAGTTTGAAATGATGGAGGCCTGATGTTGCAGTTACGCGATATTGCGCATTCGCGCACCGGGGACAAGGGCAACATTTCCAATGTGTCGGTGATTGCCTATCACCCTGAAGACTGGCCGATTCTGATTGATCAGGTCACGGCAGAACGGGTGCGCGCGCATTTTGGCACAATGATTTCGGGCAAGGTCATCCGCTATGAATTGCCACAGATCGGGGCCCTTAATTTCGTGATGCATGATGCGCTGGGCGGCGGAGTGACAAGGTCGCTGGCACTTGATCCGCATGGCAAATGTCTAAGCTCTTTGATCCTGTCGCTGCCGATCGAAAAGGCAGGGGCATAGGGCATCAAACACCGCCGGTTCAAACCGGCAAGGAACCAAGAAAAGGGTGGCGTGATTGCCACCCTCGGGTCATCGGTGATTTGGTTGCTTTTGCCCGAAATTTTCCGGTGTTTTTCAGTCGGGGCGCGCTTGATCAGGCGGCCCTGAAAATGACCGGGCTGTCGCCTTCGTGCCATTGATCATATTTGGTCATGGCCCGTTCAAAAAAGGACGAGGCCAGAAAATCATCCAGCCAGCGTTGCACATGCACAAACGGCATGGCCTCAAACGCATCCGGGTCAGTATTGGCGAACTGGCGGATAAAGGGTGCAATGGCAAAATCGGCCAGGGCCGGGCGCGACCCGAACAGGTATTTGCCAACCGCAAGCCGCCCGTCCAGACGATTAAGGATCTTTTCCGCATCCCGGCGATGTTCGGCGGGATCGGCATCCTCGTAGCGGGTATGGTATTTGTAACGATCAAGATGATGCTTGAACGGCCCGTCATTTTGCGCAATCAGCGCCAGCATGTCTTCAAGCGTACCGCTTTCGGGGTTTAGCCAATCAAGCGGATCGTTTTCAGCAAGCGCCCAGACCATGATTTCAAGGCTTTCATCAATCACCGACCCGTCAGGAAGGATCAGGACAGGCACCGTTGCCTTGGGCGATGCATCGATCATGCTTTGCGGCTTGTCGCGCAGAACCACTTCGCGCAGTTCAACATCAATTTCCGCTGCCAGAAGCGACATCCGTGCCCGCATCGCATAGGGGCAGCGCCGGAAACTGTAAAGGATCGGGCGTTCGGGCGATGCGGTGGCGCCATGGTCGGTATCGTTCCCGGTCGATGCGTCATCGCGTGGCGGGATCGACGGACCGTCAGCAGACGGCATAAGGTCGGTGGTGTGATCAATTTCGGGCATATAACCGGATTAAACGGTGCGGGGGGTGAATGCAATGTCATTTGCAATGTCGTCGGCAATATCATCGCAACGTCATCGCAATATCATTTGGGGAAAATCGGTCAAATCGCGGTTTTTTGATGCTGCGGGCTTGATTTCCGGGGGCAGTTTGTGAAAGGACAGTGC
Organism: Thalassospira sp. GO-4; assembly: GCF_023588965.1. Taxonomy (NCBI): domain Bacteria; kingdom Pseudomonadati; phylum Pseudomonadota; class Alphaproteobacteria; order Rhodospirillales; family Thalassospiraceae; genus Thalassospira; species Thalassospira sp. GO-4. The sequence goes on along the minus strand of NZ_CP097807.1, from coordinate 1,160,470 downwards.
ACCAGTTTTACGCACAGAGACAGGAAATGGGGCAGACGCCAAGGCGTCTATGCGATATCCTGTGATCTGAGAGATTAAAGCCGATTGGAAAGAACAAGGGGCAAGTCCTATGACACCGACCGAAATCGCGCGCGTTACCGATTATCTGCGCCGCACCTTTGACAATAACCAGATCGCGATTGATGCGCCGAAGAAAAAAGGCCATCCGATCGAGATGCGTATTGGCGATGAGTTCGTCGGCGTCGTGCATCGTGACGAGGACGAAGGCGAAGTCAGCTATTCGCTTAATCTGGTCATTCTTGAAGAAGACCTGCCGCCGGCACCGTGATCGGTCCTGTTATTGCAGGAAAATAAAAACGCCCCGGGCTTTGTTTCCCGGGGCGTTTTTTTTGTCTGTCGGATCGCTGCGATCAGGCCGCTGTCTTGGCATCTTCGGATTTGATGACCTTGTGGTTGTCTTCATTCATGCCAAGTTTCCAATAGCTTGAAATATAAAGATCATCCTTGCCAAGGCCGCGTTCTTCGCGGAAGTAGCTGCGCAGTTCCTTCATTGCGGTGAATTCACATGCCGCCCAGACCGACGGGCGTCCATCGCCCCAGGGAAGCTTTTTGACCACATTAACAAGGGCGTTGCTGACTTCGCCCGGACGCGGATTGATCTCCCATTCGATGGTGATGTTGTCGGGCTTGGCAAGGGGCTGAATATCGGCTTCCGAGCGTACTTCGATCACCGCATAGCCACGTGCATCGGCCCCCAGCGTTTCGAGATTGACCGAAACCGCGGGAAGGGCCGTCATATCCCCGACAATCAGGAACCAGTCGGCATCCGGATCGAGCAGCTTTTTCGGGCCGGGACCGCCGACCGTGATCACATCGCCGGGCTTGCAATTGACCGCCCAGTTTGATGCCGGGCCACCATGGTCATTGTGATCTGACCCATCGCCATGCATGACGAAATCAAGATCGATCTCGCGGCCCTGATCGGTCATGCGGTCATGACGCACGGTATAGGTCCGGCGCAATACCCGGTCCTTGTCATCGCCATCAATCGGAAAGATCAGTTTGACATAGGCGCTTTCCTGGTCTTCGGGAAAGCCTGCCATGCCGTCACCGCCAAGGGTAACGCGCAGCATATTGGGGGTGACTTGCTTTTTTGCGATCACGACAAGATCGCGCGGGGCAGGTCTGTTCATGAGAAACTCCTAAGTCCTTTGGTGCGGTTTGTTTTTTGCACCATGTCCTATCCGCAGGGATCAAGGTTATCAGCCATAAGATTGGCGATTTCGACAAAATCCCTGATTTGTTGGGGGGTAAGACCGCGTGTCATTCGGGTTCTGACATCTTGCTCGACCGCGCGGAATGCTTCCATGCGGGTCTCGCCTGCGGCTGTCAAATGCAGTGTCTGGCTGCGTCGATCGATCGGGTGCGGGCGGCGTTCAATCAGCCCGTCATTTTCAAGTTCTTTCAAAAGCCGCGTGATGCGGCCTTTGTCCTGACCGGATTTTTCGGCCATTTGCTGGGCGGTGATGCCCGGAATGCGGATGATCCATTTCATCACGCGTTTGTGTGAAATCGGCATCGGCATATCGGCATCGACCATCGCATTCATCAGACTGCGTTTATAGGCATGAACAAGCCGATGCAGGGTTTCACCCGGGACATGTGCCTTATCCGATGCCTGGTCTTGTGCCTGATCCTGTTCGATCATGATCTTTCTCGCTTTATCACACATTCGCGGCAATCAGGCCGGTACGAAGGGCATGGCGACGACCTTCGCAAATCAGCGCCGATGCCAGGGCCGCACCACTTGCCACCATCATGATGGTATCAAGCTCAAACCCGCCGCCGGTGCCAATCAGGATCGCGGCCAGTGCCGCACCCACCGATTGCCCGGTCAGGCGCGCGGTCGATAACATGCCACTGGCCCCGCCGGAACGATCACGCGGTGCCGATGTCAGCATCAGGCGGTTATTGGGCGCCTGAAACAGCCCGAACCCGATCCCGCACAGGGCAAGCGCGCCGATAATCCCGGCATAGCTCCCGCCTTCCGGGACAAAGGTAATGGCATAAAGCCCGATCGCAAACACCATCATGCCAAGCCCGGTCAGACGGATCGGCGAATATTTATCGGCCAGCCGTCCGGCAACCGGGGCGGCAACCGCGGTGGCAAGCGGCCATGGCGTCATCAAAAGTCCGGTGACAGTCGCGCTATAACCCAGCACGTCATGGAAATAGAATGGCAGGGTAACGAACGCAATCATCTGCGCACAGAAACCGCAAATCGATGATCCGATGGAACAGGCAAAAACCGGCAGCTTCAACAGATCAAGCGGCAACATCGGCCGGTCCTTTGACAATTGACGCCGCACCAGAAACGCACCGGCAATGACCGCCACGGCAAATTGCGCGCCAATCAGGGCTGGGGCACTTTCGGTGCCGACATTGCCAAGGGCCGAAATCAACCCGCCAAAGGTCAGCACATTCAAAAACGCGCTGATGAAATCAAACCGGGTGCGGCTTGGCGCGTTAAAGGGCAGGGTGAAATAGCCGACAATGATCGCCAGGATCGAAATCGGCACATTGATCAAAAACAGCCAGTGCCAGCTTGCAACCGCCAGAATGGCCGATGCGATGGTTGGGCCGCCCGCGGCCGACACCGATACCGTCATGGCGATCCAGCCAATGGCGCGACCCAGCTTGGCCTGCGGGAAGATATGGCGCATGACCGCGCCATTAATGCTCATCAATGCGGCACCGCCAAGACCCTGCAACACGCGCGCAGCAGTCAGAAACTCGATATTCGGGGCCATGGCACACAGGAATGATGCAATTCCGAAAATCGCAATCCCGCTCAGATAAACCTTGCGAAAACCGATGGCCTCGCCAAGGGCGGCCAACGGCAATAAGGAAACAACAATCGCCAGCTGATAGGCGGTGACAACCCAGATGGCATGGGCGGGCGAAACGCCCTGATCCTGCGCAATGATCGGAAGGGCGACATTCATGATCGTGCCGTCAAGCACGGCCATCATGATGGTCAGCAACACCGCCATTGCGGCAAATCCGGCCCGCGGGCTTGGCAATCCGTCCGGGTAAATGGTCGTCGAAATCTTCATGGGGCGATTTCACTTTCAGTCTTCTTGGCAACGCAGAACGGCTCGTCCCGAACGGACGACAAAGCACTGCGCAATTCGGTGATACGCGAGGGGTGCGGGGCGGACACAGAAGCCGGGGAATGGGGGCGAAAAGCTTATGTATCCGTATCCTTAATTGGTTGACTATATCAACTACATGAAAATGGTTGATTGTGTCAACTATATTTTGAGGCCTGCACTTCCGGGTAGTTCCGATCCGCGCCATTGGGGCGTAACATCAAGGAAATGAACAGGGAGGACAGAATATGAAAACCGCAATGATGCTCGCCATCACAGCAATGATTGCGCTTGGCGCACACCCCGCGCCAGCACAAGCCGGATCAGAACCAGCAATCGTTGATCAACAGATCGAACATGGCGGTGGCTGCCGCAAAAGCTCCCCGCCTGGTCAGTGTTGCCACATGGATCGCAAAGCCGGGACGGTGCATTGTCATTAGAGCTTTGCGAAATAAGTTTCTATTTGTTTGTGTAAATGTTATTAAAAGTTTGCGAAAAAGGGGTAAGGTATGTTGCAGGTCGTCTATGCCCGCGAGGCCAGAAAGGCCCTGCGCAAAATCCCTGCAAAGATACGCGAAACGATCTTGGCGAAGATTGATCTGCTTGCTGAAAACCCGTTGCGTACTGATCTTGATATCAAACCGCTTAAGGGTGTTGCTGCGAGCAGACTGCGCGTTGGGCAATATCGGGTGATCTATACCGAGGATGGCATCATTCTTGACGTGATCAAAATCGGCCCGCGTGGCGACATTTACGACAAGCTTTAGGAGACCGGCGATGAACGCGTCCCATCAGATTATTTACAAGGATGACAAACCCGAATTTGCCGTCGTGCCGTGGGATGAATATGTGAAGGTATTCAAACCGACCGAGGATGAAATGGAGCTCATGGCTTATCGCCAAGCTGTGACACAGGACGACGGTGTGCGCTTCCCTGCTACGGTGATCAAACGCCTAAGTTCTGGAGAAAATCCGGTCCGCGTTTACCGCGAGTATTACGATATGACGCAGGAAGAGTTGGGCGAAAAGGTCGGGGTGACAGGCGTTTATATAGGTGCCGTTGAGCGCGGGGTGCGGTCGCTTTCAAAGAAGTTGGCGCTGAAAGTTGCGTCAATGTTCAAAGTGGATGTAAATGACTTGGAACCTTGGGCGCAAGATTGATTGTTGGCAGTTTTTGTCTGTAATTTTTTGAGGGAGGTTCAAGTGTTGTTGGCGTTATTGGATCATGCTGATCTTCAGAAGGCGCGAAAAGCACTCGTTGCTTCGTCTATGATGGTGATATTTCTGAACCACTTGACCATCACCAGTGGGCAGATAAGTTTTCTTGGTCTCTCAGTCGAATTGGATAGCCGTTTTGCTGTAGTGTTCGCGAAAATGTTGACGGCCTACTTCTTGCTTATGTATTGCGTTAGGTTGGTTGAGTTTAATTCAGATATTCGTTTGGGAAGAATTAAAGAGGCAATAGAGAAGATTGCTGAAAGAAGGGAAATTTCTACTTCGAATGAGGATGATCTGCGAAATATGAAAATAATGTTTCGGATTGAGGTCGAAGACGAATTCAAAGAAAGAAGTGTATCAATAGCCCGTACCAAAAGAATTGTTTGGTTTCTGTCAGAGGCTGGTATACCAAGCATCCTTGCATTGTTCTCTCTGATATATAGTCATTCTTTTGGAGAATACCTTATAGGTAAACTATAGTAGAGGAGTGGTAAAACACCCACTCAACAAATACCCCCCCGTCGGGGCCTCCCAATCGACCATCTCGCCAAGGCAATAGGTGCCCGGGCGTTTGATGAGCTGGAAATTCTCGTCGAGTTCTTCCCATGCCACACCGCCTGCGGTGCTGATGGCCTCGTCGATTGGGCGGGGCTTTTTGATTTTAAGGGGGAGGTTTTTGATCGCCGTTGCCAGTTTGGCCGGATCGTTTTGAATGTCGCGCGGGGTGACTTCGAAGATCAGGGCGGTTTTGGTGGCATCAAGGCCGAGTGTTTTGCGCAAATGATTGCCAAGCGAGTTTTTGCCGCGTGGTTTGGCAAGGCGGGTGGTGACGTCATCAAGTGTTCTGTCGGGGCAGAGGTCGAGCGTCAGGATGCCAACGCCGGTTTCAAGCCATTGATCGCGAAGCGTGGCGGATATGGCGTAAACCGCACTGCCTTCAATCCCGGTTTTGGAAATCACGAACTCGCCGCGCACGGTCTGGGTGCCGCAGGTCAGCGTCACGGCCTTCACGGGGGACCCCGCACATTTGTCGATCAGATGATCCGTCCAGTCGATGTCAAAGCCGCAATTGGCCGGTTTGAACGGGTTGCATTTGATCCCGGCATTCATCAGGATTTCCATCCATTTGCCGTCCGATCCCAACCGTTTCCAGCTTCCGCCACCAAGGGCGAGGATGGTGATATCGGCATCTGCCGTCACGTCGCCATCGGGCGTTTTGAAAACCGCCTGACCGGCATCTTTCCAGCCAGTCCAGTAATGGCGGTAATGGATCACGCAACCCAACCCATCAAGGCGTCGCAACCAGGCACGCAAAAGCGGGCTTGCCTTCATCGCGGTCGGAAAGACCCGGCCAGATGAGCCGACAAAGGTTTCAACACCAAGCCCCGCGCACCAGTCGCGGATTTGGGCGGGGCCGAATTTGCGCAAATGCGGTTCAAGGCGGGCGCGTGACGCACCATAGCGGGTCAGGAAAGTTTCAAGGTCTTCGCCATGGGTGATGTTAAGCCCCGATTTCCCGGCCATCAGGAATTTGCGCCCGGCACTTGGCATGCCTTCATAGATCGTGACCGCATAACCATCACCCGCCAGCCGTTCTGCCGCCATCAGGCCAGCCGGACCGGCACCGATCACCATGGCGGTTTTGCCATTCGGGGCTGGCTTTACGGGCGTGCTGGCTGTGGTCATGATCGGCCTTGTGATGCGATGTGGTTCTGTTGGGCGGTTTTAGCTTCTTTGGCGGGGATTGGCAATTTGTGCTGATGATCCTGTGGTGCTGGTGGTGAGAGGCCCGCGCCGTCGTACCGGTGAAAAGGGCGGGGCCAAACCCGATACGTCACGCCCGCACAGGCGGGCACCCATCGGGGCGAGTGCAAAACGCAAGGGTACGGGAGATTGGCAAGTATCGAGCATTCTCAACCGCATATGGGGACGGGGTCGCAGGGATTTCTCGCCTGTATCAGGTGATGATGAAATATCATTTCATGAATTGCGGGCTCTTGGGTGAATTCGACCCTTTTTGTCGCAGTTTGCGCCAAACATTGGCAATTTGTCGGCATTTCGGATAACAAAAAATCAGAAGAGGCAAACAAACCAAAAGACGACCAACAGGAGGAAACATGCGTTCTTACGATCTGGTGAAGGGGATCGGCGCGATTACCCGTCGTTCCATGCTGGCAACCGCACTTGGCGCCATTGCATTTGGCGCGGTGTCATTCGGGCAGGGGGCTGCGCAGGCGGCCGAGAAAATCAACATTGCGGCACTGACCTTTGTTTCAAGCTCGCCGTTGTTTATCGCCAAGGAAAAGGGCTATTTCGCGGACGAGGGGCTTGATGCGGAAATCACGTTCTTCCGCGCCGCACAGCCGGTTGCCGTTGCGATTGCATCGGGCGATGCCGATTTTGGCGTCACGGCCTTCACCGGCGGGTTCTTTAACCTGGCGGGCAAAGGCGCGCTTAAGGTAATCGGTGCACAGCTTCATGAAGATCCGGGCTATGACGGATCGGCGATCCTTGCATCCAATGCCGCCTATGAGGCCGGTTTGACGTCGGTTGACAAACTGGGCGGGCACAGCTTTGCCCTGTCGCAGGTTGGATCAAGCTTCCATTACATGATCGGCAATGTCGCGGAAAAGGCTGGCGTTGATATCGACAGTATGGAGCTGAAGCCGCTGCAATCGGTTCCGAACATGATCGGGGCGCTTAAAAGCGGGCAGGTCGACAGCATGATCATCGTACCGCACATTGCCAAGCCGCTGGCAAATGCCGGTGCGGTCCATATCATCGGCTGGGTGAAGGATTATGTGCCTTATCAGGTTGGAGGTCTTTTCACGTCGACCAAGAATGTCGAAGAACGCCGTGACGTGGTCGAGAAATTCGTGCGCGCCTATCAGAAAGGTGTGGCTGATTACCGTGCGGGCCTTCTGGCGACCGATGCGGATGGCAAGCTGATTGAAAGCGATACCACGAACGAGATCCTCGAAATCGTTCACAAATATGTCTATGCCGATGACACGGCAGAGAAGGCCTATCCGAAAATCCGCAATGGCGCGATGTTCATCACCGAGGAAGGCAAGCTTGATGTCGAAGACGTCAAGGCACAGGTCAAATGGTATCAGGAGCGCGGCTATGTTTCCGAAAGCGCCGATCCCGATACCTTCATCGATACCAGCTTCATCGCGCCGCTTGGCCAGTAAGCGGATGTGATTTCAAACCGGGCCGGAACTGTTGCGTTCGGCCCGGTTGTCTTTGGGATGCCTGTTTTCCCGAATTGCCACCACGAATGTTAATTATCCAAAGAGTTGGCCATGCGGCTTACCATCAAAAATGTCAGCCATCGCTATGATCAGGTCGAAGCATTGCGCGACATTGATCTGACGATTGAACCGGGCGAGGTCGTTGCCCTGATCGGGCCTTCGGGCTGCGGGAAATCGACGCTTTTGTCGATCATTGGCGGGATGCTCAAACCCAGTTCCGGTGACGTCCTGATTGATGATCAGGCCAAACCCGAAGGGTGCCTTAACCCGCTGACATATGTGTTTCAGGATTTTGCATTGCTGCCCTGGCGTACGGTTGCGGGCAATATCAGTCTGGTGCTTGAAGACCATCCATTGTCCAAAGCCGAACGGGATGCCCGGATCGAAGAAGTTCTGGCGCAAACCAATCTGTCGGATTTCCGCGATGCCTATCCCAAACAGCTGTCTGGTGGCATGAAGCAACGCGTCGGCATTGCCCGTGCCCTTGCGGTGCGCCCGGCGGTGCTGTTGATGGATGAACCGTTATCGGCCCTTGATGCGCAGACCCGCATTCTGTTGCTTGATGAATTTTCTGATCTATTTGCGCGCACCGGCATGACCGCGGTTTATGTCACCCACAATCTGAACGAGGCGGTGCGTCTGGCCCATCGGGTGGTGGCGCTGCGCCGCCGTCCGGGCACGATCAAGGAAATCCACAGCATCGATATCCCGATCAGCGACCGGGCTGAGGGCATGGCCGAACTTGTTGCCCATGAACAGGCGCTTTGGAACCTGATCCGGGATGAGGCGATTGCCGCGGACAAGGAGCTTGAAAATGTCGCATGAGGTCGCAAACAGCACTTCTGATGGCGCGGATAACAAGGTCCGTTTTCGCGCCACCGGCTTTAATCCCAAGGCCAACCCGGTTGCCGCATGGGCAAGCTTTGTGGTGGTGATTGCCCTTTGGCAATTGGGATCAAGCACCGGGTTTATTTCCGAACTGGCAATGCCAAGCCCGGTCGCGGTGGCCCAGGCACTTTGGCAATTGATTGTGTCAGGTGATCTTTGGCGCCATCTGGCGGCATCGCTTCAGCGCCTTGTTGGCGGCTGGGTGATGGGGACGGTTGCGGGCCTGATCGTCGGGTTTATGGTCGGCATGTTTACCTGGGCGCGTTCGCCCGGTGTGGCATTGGTATCCGCCCTGTTCCCGATCCCGAAAATCGCGCTTTTGCCGCTGTTTATCATCTGGTTTGGCATTGGCGAGCCGTCAAAATTTGCCACCATTGCCTTTGGCGTGTTTTTCCCGACCGTGATCAACACCTTTGGCGGGGTCGATAACGTCCAGCGAAATCTGATCCGCATGGGGCAAAGCTTTGACATGCCGATGTGGTCGGTGATCCGCAAGATCATCCTGCCCGGTGCATTGCCAACCATCCTGTCGGGGTTTCGTATTTCCTCCTCGATCGCGATTATCCTTCTGATCGCAGCCGAGATGATTGGGGCACAATACGGGATTGGTGCACTTATTCTTGCGGCAGGCAACCTGTACCAAACCGATCAGCTGATTGCCGGTGTGGTGGTTTTGTCGCTGCTGGGATTGTGCGTATCCTGGCTGCTGGGGCGGCTGGATCGCTGGTTGCTTGGCTGGCGCTAGGTCCTTCACAAAACACAGAAAAGCCGGACAATTGTAACGATTGTCCGGCTTTTTTTATCTGTGATCGGCCCGGAACCTGGCCGGCGGCATGCCGGCCTTTTTGGCAAAGAAACGCGAAAAATATCCGGCATCGCGAAAGCCGAGTTCACCGGCGATTTGTTGAACCGCGATGTCGGTATAGATCAGGGTGCGCTTGGCCTCCAGCATCAGGCGGTTTTGCAACACCTCGCTTGCGGTCATGCCATAGATATCCTTGGCAATGCGGTTGAGCTGGGTGGTGGTGACGCCGATTTCGCGGGCATAGAATTCAAGCGGTTTGTGATGTTTGTAAAACCGTTCGACCAGCATCTGGAATTTGCGAAATTTCGCGGTTTTCTGTTCCTGACGCGACAGATGGGCCGGATCACCTTGTGGCGCGATCCGCCCGACATCAAGCAACAGCAATCCCAGAATATGACGAAGCGCAAACAGACGCCCGGTATTGTGGCTGTAATATTCGCGCGCCAACTGTGAAATCAGGAAATCAACCGGCCCGGATGGCTGGTTCTGATCGGGGTCAAGATTGGTATCAACACAGATCGCCTGATCAAGCCGGGCGAGCAGTTTGGGGGCCGGGGCCAGAATTTCCTGAAGATGATGATCGGTCAGGGAAATGACCCAGCCATCAATATCATCACTGAATTTGAAACCATGCACCGTGCCCGGCGGGACAGTAATCAGCTGCCCGGCCTGCATGGTCAGGTTCTGGTCATCAAAGCTGATTTCGGCTGTGCCCCGGGTGATGTAAAGCAACTGAAACAGATTGGTGTGACGGTGCGGCTTGATGTGTAAATCATGCAGGCGCGACCGTTCCGGGATGCTTTCAAGATGAAAGAATTCCGGTTCGGTGATCGGTTGCTGTTCGCTGGTTTCCGCGCCATCGGGAAAATCATCGGCGAAACCATCGGACACATCCCGGTCAAACGCGTCGATTGGCGATTGCGCGCGATGGGCGTCGCGTTCGCCATACAGTTTGTAAATCGGAATGCTGTTGCGCATGGGGATCCTGATGGAGTTCCAGACGATGGTGATCGGGCTTGAATGAAGTCTATCCGGTTTCAGACAGGACCAAAAGGGACCAAAAATGCCCAAAAGAAAAGCCCGCCACAGGGGTGTGGCGGGCTTTTATGATCAGTAATGTTTCGGCTATCCGCCCAGTATCGATGGGACGAACAATGTCAGGACCGGCACAAAGATCAAAAGCAGAATACGAATGATCTCGGCCCCGAAGAACGGCATCACCCCGCGGAAGGTCTGGCTCATGGGGACACCCTTGGCCAGCGCGTTGATGATAAAGACGTTCAGTCCGACCGGCGGGGTTATCAACCCCAGCTCCACGACAATGAGTGCAAGGATACCGAACCAGATTTTAAGGTCCTCGGTCCCCATGCCATAGGCCGCGGTCGCCGCCGTTGCCCAGTCGCCACCATTGATATCAACAAGGGCAGGCCAGAAGAACGGGATCACAACCACAATCATGGAAAGACTTTCCATGAAGCAGCCAAGCAGGATCAGCGCCATCAGCATCAGAACCATGATCAGCCACGGGTCAAGGCCACTGGTTGCGGCTGCTTCTGCCATATAGGCCGGAAGGTTGGCACGGCTGAAAAAGCCCTTGAGGATTTCCGCACCCAGCAGGATGAAGAAAATCATCGAAGATGTGATCGCCGTATCCTTAAGCGATTGGCGCAGGCCTTCCCATGACAGGCCGCCTTTGCCGCGCCAGCGCATATAGGCGCCGTAAACCAGGATCGCGAACACACCCACACCGGCGGCCGGGGTCGGCGTGAACAGACCGGCACCAAGACCCAGAATGATGGATCCGAAAATCACCATGACCGGGATCAGACGCAGCAACGCTTCCTTGCGTTCGGCGGGCGGCATCGGTTCGGGTTTCGGGGCCAGCGACGGGTTCAGACGGACCTGAATGGCGATTACGGCCATAAAGAACACAACGGCAATCAAACCCGGAATGATCGCGGCCTGGAACATCTGAATGATCGATGCTTCGACCGTGACCGCATAAATCACCAATGCGACCGATGGCGGGATCAGAATGCCAAGCGTGCCGCCAGCCGCCAGCGTGCCGGTTGCCAGACGCGGTGAATATTTCAGACGATCAAGTTCCGGAAGGGCAACCTTGCCCATGGTCGATGCGGTGGCAAGCGATGATCCGCATACCGCACCAAAACCGGCACAGGCCCCGATGGCTGCCATGGCAACACCACCACGGAACCGGCCCAGAATGGCATTCACCCCCTGGAACAGATCGCGTGACAGATTGGCCTGACTTGCCAGATATCCCATCAGAACAAACAGCGGAACGACCGACAATTCATAGTTCGACACAATCCCGTACAGCAGCGATTTGAACTGCTGAAGATAGGGGTCGAAACGCAGGAACGGGAAAAACAGGCTCAGCACATAGTTGCCGCCAATGCCAACGCCAACCATGGCAAGGCCGACGGGAACACGCAAAGCCAGAACGAAAAAGAGAACAGCAAGGCCACCAAGGCCGATCAATTCGCGCTCAGACATCGGCCTCTCTTTCGAAAATCTGACTTCCGGCAATGGCCGCCCACAGGAACATCGAAACGATGCCCGGGACATAGAACGGCCAGATGGTCCAGCCGAGAATTGCCGAAAGGGTATTGTCGCCACGAACCTCGATCAGGCCATTGACCATCATATAACCAAGGAACAGCGCCAGTCCGGTCATGAGAATGCTTGAAACCACGTCAATTACGCGGGCAAACCCGTCCGGGAACATTTTGATGAACACATCAACGGCAACGTGACCGCGATGTGCCTGGCAGTAGGGGAAGAACATCAGGGCAGCCGAGCTGACAATCATGCTGACGAAATCTTCATAGCCGATAATGGCCGGAAAGTTCGCGTCAAACAGCCGGGCGATCTTGTCCAGACCAAAGGCGGTAACGTTGACAATCGTTACAACGGCAATCAGCAGGGCAAGCAGGCCACCGATAACGGCGAACCATGATGCAGCCTTGTAGAGCACGTTTTTCATATGTCTTACAATCTAGAGGGCAATCTAGCGGGAAAAACAGGGTCACGCATCGGTATGATACGTGACCCCACAAGATTTTCCAGTAACTTGATATCGTTACTTGGTATGGGCCAGAACGGCTGCTTTTGCGTCTTCGACGAGTTTCGCGCCGTCGATGCCGTTGGATTTGGATTCTTCGATCCAGCGATCAACGACCGAGGCAGCGGCATCATCGAAGGTCGCTTTTTCAGCGGCAGTCAGTTTGACAACCTGACCCTTGCCTTCGTTGATCATTTTCTTGCCGACTTCTTCAACATTGTTGAAGACATCGCCAATTTCGGCTGCGAAGTCGCGGCCGGAGTTGCGATCGATGATTTCCTTGAGATCATCCGGAAGGCTTTCGTAACGATCCTTGTTCATTGCAAACAGGAAGGTCGAGGTGCCAAAGCGCGAATTCACGCCTTCGCCTTCAACAGAATAGGAAATCAGTTCAGCCAGTTTCAGCGGCGGAACAACTTCGAACGGAACCAGACCGCCATCGACCACGCCAAGCGACAGTGCCTGCGGCAGGGCCGGGACCGGCATGCCAACCGGCTCTGCGCCCCAGGATTCAATAACCCAGGAACCGGTACGGGTCGGGGTACGCAGTTTCAGACCTTTGACGTCATCAACCGTGCGGACTTCCTTTTCCGTCAGATGGATGGCCTGACCGGCATGGACGTGAACCGCCAGCGGGTGGATGTCTTTAAGGTCTTCGGCGAATTCGTCCTTGAGATCCCACATCGCAAGGTTGGTTGCGCGCGCGTCACCAAGATGCACGCCCGGCAGTTCGAAAACTTCGATGCGCGGGAATACGCCCGGGGTGTAACCCGGAAGGGTCCAGACGATGTCTGCAACGCCGTCACGAACCTGACGGTACAATTCCGGCGGGTTGCCGCCAAGCGACATGGACGGGAAGATTTCAAACTTGATACGGCCGTTTGATTCTTCTTCGATTTTCTTTGCCCACGGCTCAATCATTTTGGACTGTGCCGGTGCCTTCGGACCAAGGAAATGGTGGATCGTAAGCGTGACTTCCTGTGCGTGTGCGCCGAACGACACCATGGTCGCAACAGCTGCACCCGCAAGCAATTTGGTGATGTGTTTCATTCTTCCTCCTTTGAACGTCTTGTCGCGGTCATGACGCCGACAAACGTTTCAGCCATGATGCGCATCTAGCGTGCGAAGTTTTCCAAGATACTTGGTTGTTGTTTTTATTATTATTTTTGGAATGGCCTGCGTTTGGTGCAATTCTGCCATACCGAATTGGAACCAATCTAATGGGCACGTGATGGTTATGTATAATGATATGTCCGCACATTTGCATAACCAAACGATTATGTATTAAGGCCTGAATGGGTTGCGTGATGCAGTGCCGCTTCTTCGCGCACAGCATTGATCAGCATCTCGACAGGCGGTGAAATCGGCGAGTCAATCCGGGTCGTCAACCCGACGGGTCCAAAAGTGTCACTGGTATCTATCGGTAATTCAACAAGATGGCCCTCGGCGATGTCAGATGCAACAGCCCCGTTCGAGATGATCCAGATCGCATCGGTTTCGCGCGTAAAGGCGCGCCCGAACGATGTTGAAACCGTTTCGATCCGGTCGGGAAGGGCACCGATGCCATGGGCAATCAGCATTTTGTCGACCGTCGGATGAATGATCGCATGTTTGGGCGGCACCAGAACGGTGAATTCGCGGATACGCGTAATGTCGGGATTTTCATCGGTCAGCAACGGATGCCCCGGACGCGCCACCAGCGAAATATGTTCCGAATATAAATGTATGAATGACAGGCCCGACATCTGATCGGGTTCGGCCAGTCGTCCAACCACAAGATCAAGTTCACCAACGCGCAATTGTCCCATCAGCATCACGTTCGGCCCGGCAACCACCTTGACCGTTGTGTCGGGACTAAGGGATTTGAACCGGCGGATGGCATTGGGCATGACGCTGGCGGCAACGGTCGGCAATACACCAAGATTGATCGAAAGACCGCCCTGCATGCGGACCTGGCTGATGCTGTCGACACCCTGGCGAAGGGCGGTGACGCTGGCCCCAGCATATCGCAGGAAAACCTTGCCGAAATCGGTCAGGGTCACGCCGCGTTTGGACCGGTCAAACAGCCGCGCATCAAGATGTTCTTCAAGTTCGCGGATGGTCTTGGAAACGGCGGGCTGGGTGATGGACAGGGTGTCGGCGGCCTTGACAACGCTGCGCTGACGCGCGACTTCCAGAAAACAGGTCAGATGACGGAATTTAATGCGTTGATCAAGCATGTGTGCCTACGTCGCGTCGTTGTAGAATAAAGTAATCAGAACACAATGCATAATTATATAGTTATGCAAAATACGCAATTCCTCATTTTACATAACCAAAACCATCTGCGAAATTGTGCGCAAATAAGCAGGGTGGAAACGACATGAGTCTACAAGTCGCCCCGATCAACGGGACACATATCCATTACAGCCAGTCCGGGCCGAAAGACGCGCCTGTGCTGGTGTTTTCGAACTCGCTTGGTACCGATCTGCGCATCTGGGATGATGTTGTTGCGGCATTGTCTGACCGTTTCAATATTGTGACCTATGACAAGCGCGGTCATGGATTGTCAGGCATCGGTGATGCGCCATATGACATTGCGCTGCATGCCAATGACCTGATCGGGCTGCTTGATCATCTTGGCCTTGGCAAGGTGATCATTTGCGGTCTTTCGGTTGGCGGACTGATTGCCCAGAAAGTCACGCAAGTGCAGCCCGAACGCGTTCGCGGCCTGATCCTTTGTGATACCGCCCCCAAGCTTGGTGATTATAACGGCTGGAATACCCGGATCGAAGCCATCAAGGCTGACGGGATTGATGTTCTGGGCGATGCGATCATGGAACGCTGGTTGTCGCCGACGTTCCGCAAGGACCGTCCGCTTGAAACCGCGATGTATCGCGACATGCTCGTGCGCACGACAGAGGCCGGCTATATCGGCACCTGTGTGGCGCTGCGCGACGGTGATCTGCGCGAAGCCGCGGGCAAGATTGCGGTTCCGACCTTATGTATCTGTGGATCGGATGACCTGGCGACACCGCCCGATGTGGTGCGCGAAATGGCGACCATGATCCCGAATGCCGAATTTGAATTGATTGACGGGGTCGGGCATTTGCCCTGCATCGAAACCCCGGAATTGCTGACCCGGTTGATCGACCGATTTACCAAGGAGAAGAACCTTGTCTGAGAGCCGGTATGACATTGGCATGAAAACCCGCCGTTCCGTTCTGGGCGATGCGCATGTGGATCGTGCGTCAAAAAACATCACCGAAATTGATGAAGGTTTTCAGCGCTATATCACTGAAAATGTCTGGAATGGTGTCTGGACCAGCGACACATTCACCAAACGCGAACGGTCCATCGTTACCATCGCCCTTCTTGCGGGGCTTGGTCACGAAGAAGAACTCGCCATGCATATCCGGGCGACCCTGAATACCGGGGCGACACGCGATGATATCCGTGAAACCCTGATGCATGTTGCGGTCTATGCCGGCGTTCCCGCCGCCAATACGGCATTCCGCATCGCCAAACAAGCCTATGCCGAGATCGACGCGGCATCCAAGGGAGAGTAAGTTAAATGTCCGTTTTCAAACCGCGTGACTGGGGATCCCACGCCCCGTTCATTGCTCCGGGCTACAAGTCCACCATTCTGCGTGGCCCGTCGCGCCCGCCGCTGGCGATCAAGTCCGGCCTGACCGAAGGCACCGGACCGCGTTTTGCCCCGGCCAGTGTGCGTGCACTTGATTTTGATCTGACCAAAAACGGGATCACCAACGGCGAACCGCTTGGCGAACGCATTGTGGTGCATGGCCGTGTCATGGATACCGATGGTCGCCCGCAGCCGAACATTCTTGTCGAAATCTGGCAGGCGAACGCGGCAGGACGTTACGTGCACAAGGTTGATCAGCACGAAGCGCCGCTTGATCCGAACTTCCGCGGTTCGGGACGCTGCATGACCGATGAAAACGGAAATTACAAATTCTATACCATCAAGCCGGGCGCCTATCCGTGGGGCAACCATTTCAATGCCTGGCGTCCGAACCATATTCACCTGTCGCTGTTTGGTCCGGGCTTTGCCACCCGTCTGGTGACCCAGATGTATTTCCCGGGTGATCCGCTGCTTGAACTTGATCCGATTTTCCTGGGCACCGAAGACCCGGTCGCACGCGAACGTCTGATTGCCAAATTCTCGATCGACAAGACCGAGGAAAGCTTTGCGCTGGGTTATCAGTTTGACATTGTCCTGCGCGGACGCAACGGCACCCCGATGGAGAATTAAATCATGGCATATGGTGAAACCCCTTCACAGACGGTTGGTCCGTATTTCGCCTATGGCCTGACAGCAGGTCAGTATGGCTATGATTTTACCGATATCGCCGACCCGGTTGTTGCCGGTCCGGATGCCAAAGGTGAACATATCCGCATCACCGGCACTGTGTTCGATGCCGAAGGCAACCCGGTCAATGACGCGATGATCGAAATCTGGCAGGCCGATGCCGACGGCGTTTACAGCGAAAAGCCGGTCGATGTTGCTGATGCCGGTTTCCGTGGTCTTGGCCGGTGCGGCACGGGTACGGATGCCAAAAACCGTTTCTGGTTTGATACGGTCAAGCCGGGCGTCGTTGCCGATGCCCAGGCCCCGTTTGTCAATGTGATCGTGTTTATGCGCGGCATGCTTGTTCACGCCTTTACCCGTTTTTACTTCGACGACGAAGCTGAACTGAATGCCAGGGACACCGTCCTGCAATCGGTTCCGGCAGATCGTCGCGACACCTTGATCGCCAAGCGTGTCGAAACCCCAAGCGGGATCGAATACCGGATCGACATCCACATGCAGGGGGACGCGGAAACCGTGTTCTTCGACGTGTAGGCCGATCTGGTCCGATGGCTGCGTCCGCTGCTTTGGGGAAAGCCGGCGGTCGCAGCCATCGATCCGATTTCCCGCATGATGCGGGGCAGTTGCCCCGAATTTGTTTTGTTCTGTTTTGGTTTGATACCACAGGAGTTTTACCGTGGTTGCACGTTTCATGTCGCTTAAAGAGGCTGTCGCGTCCTGCGTTAAGGATGGCGACACCATTTCGATGGAAGGCTTCACCCATCTTATCCCGCATGCTGCCGGGCACGAGATCATCCGTCAGGGGATCAAGGATCTGACCCTGATCCGCATGACGCCCGATATGATCTATGATCAGCTGATCGGTGCCGGCTGTGCCAAAAAACTGATCTTCTCCTGGGGCGGTAACCCGGGTGTTGGTTCGCTGCATCGTTTGCGCGAAGCGGTTCAGGAAAGCTGGCCGCACAAGCTTGAGATCGAAGAACATTCCCACGCGGCGATGGCCAATGCCTATGACGCCGGTGCGGCCGGTCTGCCCTGTGCGGTGTTCAAGGGATATCGTGGTGCGGAACTGCCGCGCGTGAACCCGAACATCAAGTTCATCAAATGCCCGTTCACCGGCGAAAGCCTGGCTGCGGTTCCGTCGATCCGCCCGGATGTGACGGTTGTTCACGCCCAGAAAGCCAACAAAAAGGGCGATGTCCTGTTTGAAGGCATCGTTGGTGTTCAGAAAGAAGCGGTTCTGGCCGCCAAGAAATCCATCGTGACGGTCGAAGAGATCGTTGATGATTTCGGCGATATCTCGTCAAACGCTGTGATGCTGCCGAACTGGGCAGTTACCGCGATTGTTGAAATCCCGGGTGGGGCGCATCCGTCCTACGCACAGGGGTACTACAAGCGCGACAACGCGTTTTACAAGGCATGGGATCCGATTGCCCGCGATCGGGAGGCCTTCCTGGCCTGGATCGAAGAACATGTCATGAATGGCGGTCCCGAAGATTTCGCGGCCAAGCGTGAAGCAAACAAAGGCTAAGCGGAGAAAAGATCATGGTTGAATATACCCCGACTGAAATGATGACGGTATCCGCCGC
Organism: Thalassospira sp. GO-4; assembly: GCF_023588965.1. Taxonomy (NCBI): domain Bacteria; kingdom Pseudomonadati; phylum Pseudomonadota; class Alphaproteobacteria; order Rhodospirillales; family Thalassospiraceae; genus Thalassospira; species Thalassospira sp. GO-4. The sequence goes on along the minus strand of NZ_CP097807.1, from coordinate 1,142,167 downwards.
ACGCGCGCTTAAAAACGACGATGTGTGCTTTGTTGGTATCGGTATGCCGTCTGCGGCCTGTAACCTGGCCCGTCTGACCCATGCACCTGACATCACCCTGATTTATGAAAGTGGCACGATTGGCACCAAGCCGGACGTTCTGCCGCTGTCGATCGGTGATGGCGAACTGTGCGAAACCGCTGTGAACACGGTTCCGGTGCCCGAAATGTTCCGCTACTGGCTTCAGGGCGGCAAGATTTCGGTTGGTTTCCTTGGTGCAGCCCAGCTTGATAAATATGGCAACATCAACACCACCGTGATTGGTGATTACGACAATCCCAAAGTCCGTCTTCCGGGCGGTGGCGGTGCGCCGGAAATCGCAACCAGCTGTGGCGAAGTTTTCCTGGTGATGAAACAAAGCAAGCGTGGCTTTGTTGAAAAGATCGATTTCGTGACGTCGCTTGGTCATGGCAAGGGCGGTGATGACCGCGCGTCCTATGGTGTGGATACCAAAGGCCCGTCGCGTCTGATTACCGATCTTTGCATCATGGAACCGCATCCGGTCGGCAAACAGTTCATCGTGACGTCGATCCATCCGGGCGTAACCCGCGAAGAAATCATCGAAAATACCGGTTGGGATGTTGAGTTTGCCGACGAAGTCGCCGAAACTGCGATCCCGTCCGAGAAAGAATTGCAGGTTCTTCGTGAACTGCATGCTCGTACCGCCAAGGCCCATGCGGGTCAGCAGTAAGAGTAATAACAAGGATCTTAGAAATGGCTGACGCATATATTTGCGATTACATCCGTACCCCGATTGGCCGCTTTGGTGGCAGCCTGTCACAGGTACGTGCCGACGATCTTGGCGCGGTGCCGCTCAAGGCACTGGTTGAACGCAATCCCGATCTTGATTTTGGTGCTGTTGACGATGTGGTCTTTGGCTGTGCCAACCAGGCAGGTGAAGACAACCGCAACGTTGCACGCATGTCATCGCTTCTGGCCGGATTGCCCGAAACCGTGACCGGAACCACGGTCAACCGTCTGTGCGGTTCGGGCATGGATGCGATCATCATTGCCGCACGCGCGATCAAGGCGGGCGAAGCCGACCTGATGATTGCCGGTGGCGTTGAAAGCATGTCACGCGCACCGTTCGTTATGCCCAAGGCAACGTCGGCGTTTTCGCGCAATGCGGAAATCTATGACACCACCATTGGCTGGCGGTTCGTCAATCCGGTGATGAAAAAGCAGTACGGTGTGGATTCCATGCCCGAAACCGGTGAAAACGTTGCCGAAGATTTCAACATTTCGCGCGGGGATCAGGATGCCTTTGCCGTGCGCTCACAGGAAAAGGCCGTCGCTGCCCAGCAGAACGGGACCCTTGCCCAGGAAATCACCCCGGTGACCATTCCCCAGCGCAAAGGCGATCCGGTTGTGGTGGATACCGATGAACATCCGCGTGCGGGTACCACGGTTGAAACCCTTGCCAAATTGCCGACCCCGTTCCGCGAAGGCGGTTCGGTAACGGCGGGTAACGCATCGGGCGTCAATGACGGGGCGGCTGCCCTGATCGTGGCATCCGAAGCCGCGGTCAAGAAATATGGCCTGAAACCGATTGCCAAGGTTGTCGGCGGTGCGACGGCGGGTGTTGCCCCTCGTATCATGGGCTTTGGCCCGGCACCGGCATCGAAAAAGCTTCTGGCACGTCTGGGCTGGACCACTGATCAGCTTGATGTCATCGAACTGAACGAAGCATTCGCATCCCAGGGTCTTGCGACCCTTCGTGATCTTGGCATTGCCGATGATGACGCGCGTGTGAACCCGAATGGTGGGGCGATTGCCCTTGGTCATCCGTTGGGCATGTCGGGTGCACGTATTGCCGGTACGGCGGCCCTTCAGCTGAAACGCACGGGTGGCAAATACGCACTGGCGACCATGTGCATTGGTGTCGGTCAGGGGATTGCGATTGCGCTTGAAGCAGTCTGATCCCGGGAATGATTTGCCAATGAGTTGAAAGACGCCCCTGTGCGCTCAGATGTTTCTGAACGGGCAGGGGCTTCTTTTTGCGTTGTTGACCAACCCGTTGCACAGCGCGACACTATGAATTCGCACCTGATTACCATGGTGGATTTGACCTGATGACGATTTCGCCTTTTGACTCGGCCCTGCTTGGCGGGCTGTTTTCCGATCCGGAAATTGCGGCCCTGTTTGATGACCGGGCACAGATTGCCTCGATGTTGCTGTTTGAATCTGCCCTTGCCGCGGCAGAAGCCCGCGCAGGCGTCATTCCGGGGGAAAGTGCTGCACGGATTGCCGAAGTTTGCCGCGATTTCAATCCGGATCCGGCGTCGTTGGCGGCGGGAACGGCAAGTGCCGGTGTGCCGGTCCCGGCCCTGGTCAAGGCATTAAAGGCCGAAATTGGCGGTGAAGATGCCCGGTTCGCCCATTTCGGTGCCACCAGTCAGGATGTGGTTGATACCGCACTGGTATTGCGGTTGCGCGATGCAATCGGCATCATCCGTCGGCGCATTCGCAAACTGGCCAGATCGCTTGCGGCCCATGCAGATGCACATCGCAAGACCGTGATGATCGGGCGCACCCGTTCACAACAGGCTGTTCCGACAACATTCGGCCTGAAGGCAGCCGGTTGGCTGGCTCCGCTGGTGCGGATCGACCGGCGGATCGACAGCTTGGCGGCGGATTTGTTGCGGCTGTCCTTTGGCGGGGCGGCGGGCACGCTGGCATCAATCGGGGCAAAGGCCGCCGATGTCGAAAGCAACCTGGCCGAAGAACTTGATCTTCCGGCATCTGATATGCCCTGGCATGCGCAGCGTGATGTGCTGGTGGACTTCGCAAGCCAGTTAACAGCGTTAACCGGCGCGCTTGGCAAAATGGGTCAGGATCTTGTTTTGCTGGCGCAATCGGAAATCGCCGAAGTCCAGCCGGGCAAGGGCGGTGGGTCATCTACCATGCCCCATAAATCCAACCCGGTGCAGGCCGAAATGCTTGTGACACTGGCACGCTTCAATGCCGGGCAACTTGGCGTTTTCAGCCAGTCACAGCTTCATGATCATGAACGTTGCGGGTCAAGCTGGCTTTTGGAATGGCTGACCTTGCCGCAGATCATTATTGCGGCGGGAACGGCATTGGCGCAGGCCGTCGATATGGTGCCGGACCTTAAAATCAATACCGGGCGCATGGCCGAAAACCTTGAATTGTCGCGCGGGGCGATGCTGGCAGAAGCCGCGACCTTTGCCCTTGCCGACCATATCGGGCGTGATGCCGCGGACAAGCTGGTCAAGGACGCCATTGCCAAATCATCGGCAAACGGGTCGAACCTGTTTGATGAATTGCCCAAATTGACCGACGCGCCGGTAAACTGGGCACAGGTCGGTGATCCTGCAAACTATGTCGGGCAGGCGGATTTGTTCATCGATCGTGTTTTGGGGACAGCCAAACGCGGATTGCGCGACTGATCAAACCGGGCTCAAATTCAAAAGGCTGCCAGCGTTGGACCGTTGGCAGCCTTTTTTATGCGGGTTGGCCCGGTTTGCGCAGGCGCTTTTCAACAGCATAATTGTGGATCGGAACACCATTGATTTCAAAGTCGCGCCGCTCGACCACGGAAAACCCCTGTTTAAGCAGGAAGGATTTGGCAAGTTCGCTGGCCTCGGAATAGAGCTTGCCGATATTTTGCGCATTGGCGGCGTTTTCAAGTTCACCATAAAGGCTGGCAACCACCCCGGTTCCTGCCACATCGGGGCTGGCATATAAAAATCCGATATGGCCATCGGGTTCAACATCGCCAAAGGCAACCGCACGATCATTCTGATCAACCGCGACCAGGCAGTAACGCCCGTCGGTCATCAGTTTTTTGAACTGATCGGGATTTGGTTGCAGGCTGGCCCAGATCGCCACCTGTTCCGGGCCATATGATTTCGGGCCGAGTTCGGCGACCGCCCGGGTATATATGTCGGTCATTGTCGCGGCATCTTCGTCGCGAAACCGGCGAATGGTGATCATTGCGCTGATCCCCACGCGGTGTCAAAGAACCGGACTTCAAGTTCCGTTGCCCGCGCAAAGAACGAAAGGCAGCCGTTGCGGTCCGATGCCGACAGGGTGGGGCCAACCTGATCAAGCTGATCATTCAGATAGCCAACCACACTTTCAAAATACGCACCGACATGAAGATCAAGCCATTCGGCATACCAGAAATCCTTGGGACGTTCTGTCAGGGACCGGTTGACCCGGTCCGCCCAGCCAAGATAGGTGCCTTCGGCCACGGCAAGTACAGCCAGCATATCGGCATAGCTGGTGCCGTTGGCGGCATCGGCCATCAATTGTTTGAAATCGCTGGTGGCAGGCCAGTCGGGCTGTGTTGCACGGGCCTCATCGGTAACGCCAAGTGCGACAAAGCATCGCTCGAAATAGGTGTTTTCAGCCCCGGTCAGAAGAGCCAGAAACTGGCAGCCGGGAATGCGGTCCTTCAATGTCGGGGCGCGCGATACCGCAGCAGCCAGAAGGGCAACAAACCGGTCGATAAAGCGATGATCCTGAATAAGATAGTTTTCAAGATTGCGTTTGGGGATTGCCGCCTGACCCCAGGCATCCGTGAAGGGATGATGCGTGACGCGATGCCAGTTTTCAGCAACCGATGCCTTGAGCCAATCTGAAAATCTGCCGTCCGGGTTGGCGTGCTTCCATTCGGGATAATCCGGGGCGGATGAAGCCGCAGCAGGCTGGGGGATATCGATCGTCACGGCACGGTTCCTGATGTGTTTTGATGTGTTTTGATTTTTCCCCTTTTTACATGCTGCTCATATAAGGGCAATAATCCAAATCACATGTCTTCGAATTAGCCGCCAATTGATCATTATCAATGTAAATCAATACATAATGATATAATGATTGTGTGATCTTACAGCGACGGCCCAAGGAGGATGTCATGGCAAATGTCGGGATGATTGATCGCGTATTGCGTGCCTGTGTCGGTGCGTTTCTGATTGCCTTGCCGCTGATTATGGCAACACCCGAACAGGGGATGGTGGCCTATGGGACATTCGGCTGGGTGATGGTTGCCGCCGGGATTGTCATGTTATTGACGGCGGCCTTCCGGTTTTGCCCGCTTTATCTGTTGCTGGGTGTTCGGACCTGTCCGCTTTCGAAATAACGTGCGGGTTGCTGTCAGTCGTCTGCACATGACAATTTTCTGTTCAAGCGGTTGCAACGACCGCGCTATAGTGGCATCCGTATCAGTTAAGGTGTTCTGCGCATGTCCGTTTTGACGGGCAGATTGCGGTACGCCATCGGCAAGACATAACGGAACAGAAAAATGAAACGCCTGAGCGACGACCTGACGGTATCCCCGCAATTGCCACTTGATGCGATCAACGAGATTGCCAAGGCCGGTTACAAGACCATCATCTGTAACCGCCCGGATAATGAAGATCCGGGCCAGCCATCCTTTGCCGAGATTGCCGCCAAGGCCGAAGCCGCCGGCATCAAGGCAATTTTCCAGCCGGTCGCAAGCGGCAATGTCTCGGACGCCGATGCCGACGCATTTGCCGCCAATCTTGCCGCGGCGGAAAAGCCGATCTTTGCCTATTGCCGGACCGGCACGCGTTGCACGATCCTGTGGTCGCTGGCCAATGCCGGAAATCTGCCGGTTCAGGACATTATCAAATCGGCATCCGATGCCGGTTATGACATGTCGCCGCTATTGCCGCGCATTGCTGCGCGCGCCTAAGTGCGGCTGTCCGTTTATTGACCTTTATGCGATGGGAACGGTCCCCATCGCATAAATGCGCGGCACGCCTGCCAAAATTGCACTATCGCATTTTTGCAAATCATGTCGATATGACAGGACGGTATGATACCGTGTGTCAGATTTTCTGCTGTGGGTGTGACTTTGAATACGCGTGAAAAGGCCAAAATTGATATCCGGTTGGCCGTGCCTGGCGACATTGATGCGCTGTGCGAAATTGAAGATCAATCCTTTGAAATTGACCGGCTGAACCGGCGCGCATTCAAACGCTTTGTCGGAAGCGAAACCGCGCGTCTGTGCGTTGCCTGCACCGATGACGGCGTGGTTGGCTATGCGCTGGTGATTTTCCGGCGCAATGTCGCGCTTGCGCGTCTTTATTCCCTGGCGGTATCGCCGCACTGGCGCGGGCAGGGGATCGGGCAGCAATTGATCACCCGGGCCGAAGAACTCAGCCTTGATTTCGGTGCGCCAATCCTGCGTCTGGAAGTCAGTCAGAAAAATGATCGCGCCATTTCGCTGTTTCATGCGGCGGGCTACACTGAGTTTGCGCTTTATCCGGATTATTACCCCGATCATTCCGACGCGTTGCGCATGGAAAAGGTATTGGTGCCCAATGCCCTGCGTCTGCCATCCCCCATTCATTTCTATCACCAGACATTGCCATTCACCTGCGGCCCGGCGGCCCTGATGATGGCGATGAATGCGCTTGATCCGTCACTTGAACTTGATCGCAATCTGGAAATTGCCTTGTGGCGCGAAGCAACCACCGTGTTCATGACATCGGGCCACGGCGGATGTGGTCCGCTGGGACTGGCATTGGCGGCCAATCGTCGCGGATTTGGTGCCGAGGTGCTAAGCAGCCGCGACGGGCCGCTTTTTGTTGATACGGTGCGCAAACCCAAAAACCGCGAAGTGGTCGAACTGGTGCATTATGATTTTGCCCGTCAGGCCCAGGATGCCGGCATTGCCGTGACGACTGGACCGTTTGGTGTGGCCGAAATCGAAGAACGCGCCAAACAGGGCAAGATGGCGCTGGTCCTGATCAGCCAGTACCGCATTTACGGTGACAAGATCCCGCATTGGGTCGTGGTGTCGGGCTTTGACGACCGGTTTGTCTATGTGAGTGATCCCGATATCGGCGATGATCACGAACCGTTTAATGGCAGTGATTGTTTGTCGGTGCCGATCCTGCGCAACGAATTTGATCTGATGGCAAGATACGGGCGCGACAAACTGCAAGCCGCCGTCTTCATAGACAAAAAGGCCGGGTAAACCCGGCCTTTTTTTATTCTGCGATTGCGAATTCAGGGGCGGGCAATCTTGCCCAGAAGATGCGCAATGATGCGGCGATATAGCTCCATGCCCAGAACCACGTCCTCGACCCCGGCATCGACATTGGGGTTGTCATTCACCTCGATCACCATCGGGCCATGCGGGGTTTCCTTGACGTCCACACCATAAAGGCCATCGCCCATCAGGCGGGCCGCGGCAAGGGCGGTTGCAACGATATCGGCAGGCGCATCTTCAACCGCAAGCGTTTCAAACCCGCCTTCCTCGAAGCTTTTGCCGTCATCTTCATGTTTGACGATCTGCCAGTGGCCCGGCGCCATGAAATAGCGGCTGGCAAAGATCGGCTCGCCGCCCAAAACACCGATACGCCAGTCAAATGTCGTTTCGACATATTCCTGAATGACCAGAAGTTCCGAGTTCTTGAACATCTCGGTCGCGACTTCATTAAGATGTTCGGGTGATTTCACCTTGCGCACCCCGCGCGAGAAGCAGCCATCCGGCACTTTAAGAACCGACGGGAAGCTGAATTGCTGACCGATTTCGGCAATGCGGCGTTTGTCAAAAATCGCACTTTTCGGGGCCGGGATACGATGGGTGCGCAGCAACTCGGCCAGATAAACCTTGTTGGTACAACGCAGCATCGAGTCCGGATCATCAATCACCGGAATGCCTTCCTTTACCGCGCGTTTGGCAAATCGATAGGTATGGTGATCAAGGGCCGTTGTCTCGCGGATCAAAAGTGCATCAAATTCCGAAAGATGATGGAAATCCTTGGCCGTGATCAGTTCGGCCTTGGCACCAAGATCGGATGCGGCCTGAACAAAGTTTGCCAATGCTTTCTTGTCAGACGGCGGCAAAACTTCGTCCGGGTCATGCAGGATCGCGACCAGTGCGGTCGGCGGGGTGACGTTGCCCTGCTTGCGCACACGTCCGCGCAAATAGGCGCGAAGGGCTGCTTCAAATTCGGCAAGGTTGCTGTCATCAAGCTGACCCAGGGACGGGGCTTCGATTTCGCGCAAAATCTTGCGGTCCTGCTTGTTCAGATGCAGGCGCAGGATCGGGCAGCGGAACTGGTCAAACGCCCGTTCGGCGATCTGGCGGAACCGTTTGTCGGCTGTGCGTCCGAAATAAACGTCAATATGATCCGGTGCCTGTTCCGGGCCATGGCCGGATTTTGCAAGGGCATCAATGATCTGCGGGCTGAGTTCCGAACGCGCGGTTTTCTGAAGACGCTTCCAGTTAAGGTCCAGAAGCACATCGGCCTCGGGAATGACACGTTCGGCACGCGCAGCAGCCAGAAGACTGCAATAATAGCCGCGCGACAGATATTCATAGGATTGGCACAGGTTGATCACACGGCGGTTGCGCACCCCGTGATCAAGCGCAAGATAGTCACGCACCCGCATGACGCGCGCACCCGAAACAGCAAAACGCTGATCGGACAGGCGATCAACAAGGATCAGCGGCGCACCGGTGGCAACCGCCGGGGTAACATCGGTCTGACCGTCATAGAGCGCATGTTCAAGGCGAATGCCATCACCGCCATCTTCGTAATAGCCCGGAAGATCGGCAACCTTCTGATAGCCGTGGCGCTCATACAGATTGCGCGCGGTGTCGTTTTGAACCCGCACTTCAAGGCGCATACGATGGCAACCGGCATCCATTGCCAGATTCTCGAGCCCCGCCAGAAGCTGTGTGCCAAGACCTTTGCCGCGCCATTCCTGTGAAATCGCAAGCGAGTAAATCCGGGCGACGACCGCATTGGCCCGCAACAGCAGCAATCCGTATCCGACAATGGCCGGCTTGTCGGCATCGCCGGCATCCGCAACAAGCAGACGCGCAGATGCCTGACGCAAGAAGCGCGAAAAAGAGGCGCGCGAAATCAGGTCGCTTTGAAAATTGGCGGTCTCAAGGGCGCAAAGCCCATCAAGGTCGGCACGTACTGCGTTGCGAATAATGACGGTATTGGTCTGGGTCGAAGCCACGAGACGGACCTCCTGCGATTGGATGTGATGCATATGTTGCGCGCAACTCCCGGTACGCTCAAACCAAAAAGCTCACAAGTGCGAATATTGTTCACAGCCATGCCATTTTTTCATGGGAAGTGGCACAGGTGACACTCGACCTGTAAGATGAATGAAAATATGGTGTTTTCAGTTCGCTGTTTTGAAAATAACAACAATTCTGTTTGCAACAATCCCTGATGGGATCAAAGGGTATAAAAGAACGCCAAACGATGTTAACTGGCGTCACCTGACCGGACACAAAGCACAAGGGATATGACGTTTGACAAGCCGCATCCGCCGCAAATTTGGATCATATGGGCGATCTGCTGCGATCGTTCCGCTATTGATGGCGGGAACGATGCTGGCTGCGTGCTCATCTGACGAAGGAATTGGCGGGCTGGATTTCGGGTTTGGCAATGGCGAATCACAAGCCCCGGCTGATCTGCGCACCACCATCCCCTATGAGGTGGAACTGACCGGCATTGACGATCATGAAGAACAGCTGATCGAGGCATTGAACGCGGTCAGTACCGCGCGCCGGTTACAGTCACGCCCGACCGCATCGCGTGCCGGACTGCAACGCCGGGCCGAAGATGATGTTGAACGGTTCCAGGCGGTTCTGCGATCCAACGGATTCTATGACGGACAGATCACGTTCGAGATCACCGAAAAAACCGGTGATGACGCGCCCGTCGAAGAAAACGGCAATCCGGCGGGCAGCGAGAATAATGAAAATGACGATGTCACCGCAAATGACACGGTGAATGGCACCGCATCGCAAGACACGGTTGATGAAGCTGATAACCGCGACAATGGTGCAAACGGTGATAACGGTAATAATGGTGAGAATGGCGATGGCGCACCCACACCGCTTGTTCTGACCTATATGATTGATACCGGTGCGCCATATCTGATTGCGTCGGTTGACCTGGTGATTGTGCGCCCGGACGAAGTCGTCGAACGCCCGGCAACCGATGCCGAACTTGAAAGAACCCGCCTGCAAATCGGTCAGCGCGCCACGGCAGAACCGATCATTCTTGGTGAACAATTCGGTGTCGATATCCTGCGTGATCAGGGCTATCCGCTGGTCAAGGCGACCAAGCGCACGGTGATGGCCGATACCGCACAGAAAACCATTTCGATCAAATATGCCTTTGAAACCGGGCCAAAGGCCAATTTCGGCGCGGTCACGGTCAATGGTGCCGACGAGGTCGATCAGGATTTCATCGCGGGATATCGCAGCTGGCGGGCCGGCGAACAATACAGTCCCGAACGGGTGCGCGAAACGCGGCGCGATCTGGCGCAGACCAACCTGTTTGACAGTGTGATCGTCAAGGTCGCGGGCCCGGTAGGCGAAAGCGGCGAGATCCCGGTTGAAATCAATGTGGTCGAACGCAAAATGCGGTCAATCGGCGGCGGGGTTGATTTTTCGACTGCGGATGGCCCGGGCGCCAACGCATTCTGGGAACATCGAAATCTGTTCGGTGCCGGTGAACGGTTGCGGCTTGGTGCCGATGCCTCAAGCCTTGAACAGGGTCTAAGTGCGGAATTCAAAAAACCGCAATTCCTGCAACGCAAACAGGCCCTGGTGGCCGAGGCGAATGCAAAAAACAATGATACCGATGCCTATCAGGGTGCAACGGTTGACAGTTTTGTCGGTGTCGAACGCCCGCTTGGTGAAAACTGGTCGACGACCCTTGGCGTGACGGCGGAATATTCCGACCTGACCGGATCGGATTCCCCGAACGAGGAATTCTACCTTGCCGGTTTGCGCGGTATCCTGCGCCATGACAATACGGACAATCCGCTTGATCCAACGCGCGGAACGCGGTTTGAAATCAATGTGTCGCCCTATATGGGGCTGACCGATCATGATACCAATTTCACATCGGTGTCGCTGTCCGGGTCGCAATATCTTTCGATTGATGATGACGGGGATTATGTTTTGGCCGCAAGGGCGCGGACCGGGACAATCATTGGCGAGGAACGCGGCAATTTGCCGTCGAACAAACGCTATTATTCCGGTGGCGGCGGGTCGATCCGTGGTTATGAATATCAGAAAGTCGGCCCCCTTGATGATGATCATGATCCGCTTGGCGGGCGTTCGGTTCTTGAACTCGGTTTTGAATTCCGGGCCCGGGTCACCAAAAGTTTCGGCGTTGTGCCGTTTGTCGAAGGCGGCAATGTCTATGCGCGCAGCGAACCCGAAGACATTTCCCTGTTATGGGCGGCCGGTCTCGGTTTCCGGTATTACACCGCCGTCGGGCCATTGCGCTTTGACGTTGCCGTGCCACTTGATAAGCGTGAAAACGTCGATGATGACTATCAATTCTACATCAGTCTGGGGCAGGCATTTTGACCAGGTCTGAACTTCCGTCAGAGAATAAGCCGCATGAACATGAACGCCGTAAACCAGCCCTGAAATGGGCGCGTTACGGTGCGTTTGGTGTTGGCGGCACCGTCCTTGCGGTGGCTGCTGTTGTCGGGATTGCCGGGACCGGCCCGGTATTGCGCGCATTGACGCCGATGATCAATGAAACGGTTTCGGCTGCGACTGACAGTTCATTTGAGCTTGGCCGGATCGAGGGCAGCTTGTGGACCGGGCTGACACTTGACGGCCTGCGAATGGAACGCGCGGCAGACGGCTTTCACCTGGATCTTGACCAGGTCGATTTTGACTGGTCGCCACTGGCCCTTTTGGGCGGGAAATTGCAAATCAATCACGTCGGTTTGCAAACGGCCAGCATCGTGCTTCCTGATGGCAGTCTTCCCGATACCCCCGATGACGAAACCCCAGATGACGGTGGCGGGTTCAGTTTGCCGCTTGCTGTGTCGGTTGATGCGATTGATCTTCGCGAAATTGCGCTGGTTGATCCGGTTTCGGGCAAGGGATTTTTATACAGCCTTAAGGCCAATGGCGCGATCGGCACCAATCTTTCGGCGACAGCTGCGCTGAATTTGCAGCCACTTGATGGTGGCAGCGATCAGCTTGATGTCGATCTTGATTTTGATGGCCCCAAACAGCGACTGTCGGCCAGAATTGACGGGGAACTGGGCCGCGAAGGTGTGGTCATGACCTTTGCGGGGGTGACGCCCGATATTGCACCCGATGTGCGCATCAAGCTTGCCGGGGATGGCCCGGCCGATGACTGGAATGGTAAGCTTGAACTGACCGCAGGCGGTTATGCGGCGCTGACCAGCGATGTCGGTGTGCAATTGTCATCCGATATTCTGGCCTTTTCGCTGGATGGCGGGGTTCAGACATTTGACCGTATTTCCGGTGATTTGCCCGAACCGCTAAGGGGGGATATTGCCCTTGGCATTGGCGGGGCATTCAATGCGGATGATCAAAAACTTGCCTTTGATCGCATCACGGTTGCGATGGCAGATGTGCTTGATCTGTCGGCAAGTGCACATCTTGATCTGGCTGAAAATCTGATTGCCGCACGGCTGGATGGTGATATCGATCCGGCCTTGTCCGGGCTGCTTGATGATGCGGTACGCTGGGGGCAGGTTGCGCTGTCGGTCGAGGTCAATGGCGATCTTGCCATGCCCGGTCTTGTCGTTGCGATTGATGGTCAGGATGTTGCAACACCGGTTTCGACGATCGCACGCATGCAAGTGCGCGCCAATATGCCGGCATCTGATGGGGACGGGCCGGTTGCGGCAAGCCTTGATGCATCGACATCGGGCACCGTCTGGCAGGACAGCGACCTTGGCGCATTTTTGGGTGCGGATCAGGAACTTTCGCTCAATGCGCTGGTAAACCCGGATTTTTCGAGGATATCGGTCGGCAAACTGGTGCTGACTGCGCCGCAAATGGCGGTTAACGGGGCTGCTGAAATTGATGACACATTGTCGCTTAACGGCGCCAAGCTGGTCGGTGATGTTGCCGATCTGTCGATCTTTGCGCCGATTTCCGGTCTTGATCTTGGCGGGCAGGGGCAGGTTACGCTTGATAATCTAAGCTGGTCGGAACAGGACGGCATGAAAAGTGATGTGACGGTTTCGGGCACACAAACCGTGTTCGGGATTTCCGATCTTGACCGGATTGTCGGACCGTCCCCCACGATTTCGGGCAAGGTTGCACTTCTGCCCAACCTTGATCTGGCGGTTGATCTGGATGCGGTAAATGCGGCAACGCTCAAAGGACCGGTCAAAGTCGACATCACAAACGAATTCGAACGTCTTGCTGTTACGGCCGATTTTGATGTCGCGCCGGGTACGGTGCCACCCGATATCGGGGTGGCGATTGCACCGGCAAAGCTTTCGGTGCGTCTGGACGGGGATATTGCCGCCCCGCCCGGTCAGATCGACTTGCGGGTGCCAAATGTCAAAGCCGGCGGACAACGCATTGACAATGTGGTGTTATCGAGCCGCATGTCATGGTCTGATCAGGCGGTATTGGCGCTGCGCAATAGCGGTTCGTTCAATCTGGGCAAGCATGCCTATGACATCGCGGCGAATGTGCGCCTGCCGGAAAATGATCTGTTGATCAGCGACATTCTGTTGCGCGGTGAATTTCTGGATCTGGGCGGCGAACTTGTTCTGCCGGGGTATGCCGTCCCGATGAAGGGCAGTCTTGAGCTAACCAAGCTTGATGCCGAAATGTTTGGCGATTTCGGGGTGCCCTTTGCCAATGGAACGATCAGCGGCGATATCGGCTTTGTGCCGGAAGACGGGCGCCAAACCGTCACGCTGTCGGCCTTGGCCAAAGGGTTGCGTATTGATCAGCAGCCCGATGGCAATCCGGCAATGATCGAGAATGTGAATATTGCCGCGACAATCCGTGATGCCTTTGCCCAGCCCGATATCAAGGCCGATATTGATGGCAAGGATATCGTCTTTTCACCCATCGCCATTGATGACGTTACCATCGGGATTATGGGTGGGCTGGATGCCTTTGACGTCACGATGAACACGACCGGATTTTATCAGGGCAATGTTCCGATGTCGGCGGATTTGGCTGCGAATATCGGGTTGGGGGATGATATCCGTGTGGTCGCGGACAAGTTCGACTTTGCGCTTAGTGACCAGACCATCAAGCTGCGCAGTCCGTTGCAATTTGTCATGGCAGCAAACGGTCAGCAAAATCTGGATGCTGATATAACCGTCGGGTCCGGTCGTCTGGTGGCAACGGTTGCGCAGGAAGCAGGTCAGAAATCGATTGCCGGTGACCTCTCGCTTGATGATGTCGATCTGGGGCCATGGGGCCGAATTGCCGGGTATGACGGGCTAAGCGGTGTTGCAAATCTGTCGGCCAGCTTGCGCGAGACCAAGGGCGCTTTGCCCGTGGCTGCAGTCAAAGGCCGGATCAGTGGCATTACCGCAAACACGGTCAAGGATATGGAGCCGTTCGAAATGGTTCTTAACCTTGATCTTGCCAAGGGGATCCTTAACGGGACGGCCAATCTTGGCAATCGCGATGTCAAAATCCTGTCGGCGCAGGGAACAGTCCCGCTTGCGGTTTCGGTCCTTGCGCAGAATTTCAGTCCTGATCTTGCCGCACCGGTATCGGCAAGTGTGCGGATGAATGGCGAAATTGCCGAATTCTGGCCCTATGTGCCGGCGCCGGATCATCAGGTATCGGGCACGATTAATCTGGAACTTGATGTTGCCGGAACACTTGATGATATCGGCTGGAAAGGCAATCTCGGCCTGTCTGACGGGCATTACGAGAACCTTGTTTATGGTACGATCCTTGAACAGGTTACGCTTGCGGGCGAATTTGATCAGAACGGGCTTTCGATCCCGTCAATCACCGCAACTGATGGCGGCAACGGCAAACTTGATGCATCGGTTGACCTGACGATGAAGGATGGCGGCGAGGCGGCCTATGACGTAACCGCCACCTTGCGCAATTTCGCCCTGTCGCGGGTCGATGAATTGCAATTCTGGGCCGATGTTGACACCAAGGTTACCGGCAATCAGGAAAGTGCCGATATCGAAAGCACGGTTACCGTTCAGCGTGGCGAGGTGGATTTGTCGCTCGCGCTGCCGGAATCCGTTCCGACGATCGAAGTCGCCAATCTGCCCGACGAGGAAGAAAAGGAAGAAGCCCGCAAGGCAGCTGAAAAGGATAACGGTTTTTCCGGCAATCTTGACGTGACCGTTGATATTCCCGGCCGCCTGTTTGTGCGCGGCAAGGGGCTTGACTCCGAATGGGGCGGGCGCCTTGAAATTTCGGGCACCACCGATGACCCCAGCATTGTCGGTCAATTGTCCGCCTTGCGCGGGCAGCTTGATATCATCGGCAAGACATTCGTCATCAAGGATTCCAAAATCACCTTCGCCGGTGGATCACCACCCGATCCGATGCTTGATATCAAAGGCGTCTATACCACGGCCGATCTGGAAGTCACCGCCGGGTTCCAGGGGCCGTCAAGCGATCCGGAACTGGTTCTGACGTCGGTGCCGTCCTTGCCCGAAGATGAAATTCTGTCCCAGGTCCTGTTTGGCAAATCCCAGGGCAGCCTGAGTGCTGTCGAAGCCGTGCAGCTGGCCAGTGCCGTGAACGAGCTTTCAGGCGGGGGCAGTGGGCTTGATGTGGTCGGAAGTGTCCGGCGCTTTATCGGTGCCGATGTACTTCAGGTCGGTGGTGGTGAAAACGGGCCCGAGGTCAAGGTCGGCAAATACCTGACCGAGGGGGTCTATGTCGGCACCAAGGCCGGATCAACACCGGGATCAAGCGGGGTTGAAGTCGAAATTGAAGTCACGCCAAATATCAGCGTGACCAGCGAAACCACTGAAATCGACAGCAAGGCGGGTGTTCAGTACCGGCTGGATTACTAGGTCGGGGCGAACTTAGCCGAATTTCAGGTCGCTGATATCAACCAGCGCCCCGTGGCGGCAAATCACCATTCCTGCGACCTTTTGGGCGACGGCAATGGCGTTTTCGATGCTGTTGCCGTGTGACCGTGCTGCCAGAAACGCCCCGTTAAAGGAATCACCGGCCGATGTTGTATCGACAATGTCGGTGATCACGGGCGGGGTCACAAAGTCCGACTGTCCGTCACTATTGCACCAATAGGTCGGCGCACCGCCCGATTTGACCACAACTTCGCGCAGACCGGCATCAAGCCATCTTTGGCCCGTCTGTTGCGCGGATATATCCCCGAAAAGGGCAGCATCATCGTCAAAGGTCGGAAGTACTGTGTCACAATATGGCGCAATCGCCTGATAGATCTCGATTGCGGTTTTGGCATCAGGCCAAAGGCGTGGGCGATGGTTGGTATCAAAGTAAACCTTACCACCCTGATCGGCATATTCGGCGACAAGCCTGATCATGTTCTGGCGGTCAGCAGGCGACAGGATCGCAAGAGTGATCCCCGAAAGATAAAACCCGTCAAAGCGCGCAAAAGCATTTTTGATGGTCTGGTCATGTCCGCCCGCCAGAACCTGTTTGGCAGCGGCCTGATCGCGCCAATAGGAAAAGCTTCGTTCGCCGGTCGCATCGGTCTGGATGGTGTAAAGACCGGGCAGGGCGCCGTCGATCTGGCGGACAAGATCGGTCGCAATGCCATCGGCCTGCCAGGCTGCAATCATCGCATTGCTATAGGCATCGCGACCAAGTGCCGTGATATAGGCAGCCGACCCCGATTGTGCCGGATCAAGAAGGCGGCTGGTGTGCGCCATATAGGTCGCGGCATTTAACGTATCCCCGGCAAAGCCAAGCTTTGCAGCGCCGAAAACAGACCCGGGCTGTGCCCCGGAAAGTTCAAGCATACATTCACCGATAAATGCGATCTGGGGCATGGGGTAACCTTTGTGCGGGGCAAATAAATTTGGTAGGCGCGCCTAGTCCCCAATGGGCTGGCGCCCGGTCGGCAGATTGACCGTCAGAAGGGACGATCTGATACGGCGCAGCTTTTCTTTTGCCTGATCTGGCATGCGGCGCGCAACAGCGGTGGCAATGACATCGATGGTGGCCAGAAACGCATGGCGCGTTGCCGTGGGTTTATAGATATCGGGGTTTTCAGGCATCTCGATCCCGATGACAAGATCGCTTTCCGCAGCAAGCGGGCTGTCAGGATTGGTCAGCGAGATGACCTTGGCACCATATTGCCGGGCGATGGCGGCGGAATGGATCAGCTCGGTCGGGCGACCGCTGGTCGAAATGGCGAAAACCACATCGTCCGGTCCCAACGTTGACGACAGCATGCGTTGCAAATAGCCGTCACTTTGCGATTGTGCCGGAATGCCCAGACGGAAAAACCGGTTGGCAGCATCAAACGCCACCGTGGTCGAACCACCCCCGACGCCGAAAAACGCAATCTGGCGGGCCTTGACCAGAATATCGGCGGCCTGATCGACCTGGCTTGATGAAATCTGTTCGCGCAGAAGACGCAAATTGTCGATGATAACGCCCAGAACGTGACTTGAAAGAACGTCTGCATCTGTTGTGTCATCCGAAATGTCCTCGGATGTCAGATACTGCATACTGACCGCAAGGTTCTGCGCCAGACGCATTTTGAAATCACGGAACCCGTCGCAACCCAGTGTCCGGCAAAAACGAATGACCGTCGGTTCGCTGACGCCAACATTGTTGGCAAGATCGGAAAGGGCAATCGTGGTAACCGCTTCCAGATTTTCGCTGACATAATTGGCAACCAGCTGTTCCCGGTTGGGGAATTCACCCGACTGGTTACGCAGCAAACTGATAATGTCGGCCGTCGGTTGCATGGGTCTTGTCCGGTTCTGTTTCAAAGGTCGGGCAGGGGTGCCAAAATTGGCACCCCTTTGGGAAATATCACTTTTCCGGTTTGTAGGCGATAGCTTCAATTTCAATCTTTGCGTCAACCATCATCTGGGACTGTACCGTGGAACGTGCAGGACGCTCACCCGGGAAGAATTCGGCATAAACGCGGTTAAAGGTCCAGAAATCGCGGGTATCAGCCAGCCAGACATTGATCTTGAAGACATCATCAAGCGTGCAATCGGCCAGTGCCAGTGCGGCCTTGACGTTTTCCATGGTCAGACGGGTCTGGTCTTCGATACCGCCATAGGCGATTTCACCATTTTCCTTCATTGCGACCTGACCGGAAATATAGACGTAGTCGCCTGCGCGAACTGCGGGTGAAAACGGCAATTTCTGTCCGCCGGCACCGCTGCGTTCATTGCCATAATGTTTGATCGCCATTGAAAACTCCCTGCTTTGGCTGATGGATCGTTGTAAAAACAATATCCTGTTTAAAATGTAGTTTAACTACCTAAATCAGTTTCAAATTTCGGTCAATAGCCGAAAAATTGTGCTTTTAATGTCAAAAATGTGTAGACAAGCTACAAAATGATACTCAATATGTAGAAAAAATACACAAAAGATTCATCAGCGGAGAGTTTGGCGAAGATGGCATTACGCCGTGTTGAAACCATTGCAGCAATGTTAAGCCGTGGCCTGAACTGGGGTGTTGAACGCGTGATCGCGGTTCTGATGCTGGTTCTGGTTCTTGATGTGTGGCTTGGGGTTATTGACCGATACATTTTCCATTGGCAATTGCCATGGCCCGAAGAACTTGCCCGTTATCTGATGATCTGGGCGGCACTTCTGGCGATTTCGGCCGGGATTGCGCGCCGCGAACATATCGGGATCGGCATGTTTGTCTTAAGCCTGCCAATGCCGATCCAGCGCACCATCCTGTTTCTTGTCGATCTGATTGCGCTTGCAGCCTTCCTGTATCTGGCGATCTACGGATTTGGTTTTGCCGAAGGCGGCATGCGCCGACAGGCGATGATTTTCGGCATGTCGCTGGCACTTCCCTATGCCGCAGTGCCTGTTTCGGCACTTCTGGCAGCCATCCAGCTTCTTCTTGTTGCCTTGCGTGATCAGGGCCGTTTCATCCCGGTTGATCTTGCGGAGGGCGCAGAATGATCGTCGCCATTATCTTTGTTATTCTGATGGTTCTGGGCATGCCGATCGGCTTTGCCCTTGGTGTGGCGGGCGTTGTCGGCCTGTTTGACATGGGCGGGGGGATGTTCCTGTCCCAGGGCCCAAGTAAGGTATTTAACGGTCTGAACGTATTCCCGTTCCTTGCCATGCCGTTCTTTATTCTGGCTGGCGAAATCATGAACCATATCGGCATTACCAGCCGTCTGGTCAAATTCGCACAGGCCCTTGTCGGGCATATGCGCGGTGGTCTTGCCCATACCAACATGCTGGCATCCGTCTTTTTTGCCGGTCTGACCGGGGCGGCGACCGCGGATGCGGCGGCCTTTGGCAAGACGCTTGTGCCTGCGATGGTTGAACGCGGATATCGCCGCGACTATGCCTGTGCGGTTACTGCGGCCGGATCAATCATCGGCCCGACCATTCCGCCGTCAGGCCTGATGGTGGTTTATGGGTCGCTGATGGGGGTTTCGATCGGTGGTCTGTTTGCCGCAGGAATCTTGCCCGGTCTGATGATCTGTCTGATCTGCATGACCGTGATTGCCGTGACTGCGCGTGCCAAGAACCTGCCGAAAAATGAACGCCGGGCGACACTTCTGGAAATCTGGCAGATTTTCAAATCATCGATTACCGCCCTGATCATGCCGCTGATCATTCTTGGCGGCATTCTTGGCGGGGTTGTCACACCGACCGAGGCGGCATCGGTTGCTGTCGGCTATGCGCTGTTCATCGGGGTGTTCATCTATCGCGCGCTCAGCTTTGCGGATTTCTTCAAGATGCTGGTGCGCACGGCACGTGTGACCGGGGTGATCTTTGTGATCATTGCCTTTGCGTCGATTCTTGGCTGGTGGCTGAGTTTCAACCGCATCCCGCAAGAAGTCGCAAGCCTCGTTCTGGGCGTCTCGGAAAACCCCTATATCGTGATCTTTATGATTGTCGGGCTGCTTTTGATGATCGGCATGGTGATGGATATCAATGCCATTCTGATCATTCTGGCGCCGGTTCTGGTTCCGCTGACCCTTCAGATCGGGATGGACCCGATCCATGCCGGGATCATCTTTGTCCTTGCACTCAATATCTCGCTGATGACGCCGCCCGTCGGGGCCTGTCTGTTCGTGCTGTCATCAGTGACGGGTGAAAAGCTTGAAAAAATTGCAGCACAGCTTTGGCCGTTCCTTCTGGCCGAGTTGGGCGTGTTGTTCCTGTTTGCCTTCTGGTCGGATCTGGCACTCGCGATACCGCGACTGCTTGGCTTCCGCTAGGCCAGCAGGTTGAAGACAGCCCCGGTCAGTCCGGGCCGGGGCGCGCACCAAAACAAGATGCCGGACACCATAAAGTCGTTACATCAAGGAGAGGTAAGAATGAAAACCGTAAAGCGTTTGGGCGCTGCTGCCCTGGCCACTGCGATGCTGATGGGCAGCACCTCGATGGCGTTTGCCGAAACCAAGGTTCTGAAATTCGCGCATGACAACAAGGCCGACCCGTTTGAAAACCCGGCCCATGCCTGCACCGCGGTTTTTGCCAATATTGTCGAAGCTGACACCAATGGCGAAATCAAGGTCGAAGTCTATCCGTCCAACCAGCTTGGTTCGGCTGCCGAACATGTTCAGATGGTGCGCGATGACCTGATTCAGGCGACGCTGACCTCGACCGGTGCGCTGGCATCCTATTATCCGCGCATTGATGTTCTGAACCTTGCATTCGCGTTCGACAGCAACGCATCGACCTATGATGTGTTTGACGGTCCGTTCGGTTCGGCACTTGCATCGGATATCGAAGGCACCCTTGGTGACGTCAAGGTTCTTGGCTTCCCCGATACCGGCGGGTTCTTTGCGGTGACCAACTCCAAGCATTCCATCGCGACGCTTGAAGATTTCAAAGGCATCCGTATCCGTACCATGTCGCTGCCGTCGCATCAGAAAATCATGCAGGCGCTGGGTGCAGAAGCATACCCGATGGCCTGGGGTGAAGTTTATGCCGGCCTTCAGACCGGTGTGATCGATGGCCAGATGAACCCGGTTCCGACTGTGACCTTTGCCAAGTTCAACGAAGTCCAGGGCTACCTGACACTGACCAACCACCTGTTCTCGCCTTACACCATGATGCTGTCGAAAACCTTCTGGGATGGCCTGACCGCCGATCAGCAGAAAATCATCCGTTACGCTGCGCAGTCTTGCGTTGTTGCAAGCCGTGGTGTTTCGCGCGTGATCGAGGCATCTGATCGTGGCCTTGCCGGTCTTAAGGACAAAATGGAAATCACCGCACTGTCGGCTGAAGACCGTGAAAAGTTCAAAGAAGCAACCCAGCCGGTCGTGGTCAAACACGTTCAGGAAAGCCTCGGTGACGAAGGCGTCAAGCTTCTGAACCTGTTCCAGCAGGAAGTCGATAAGGCCAACGCCAGCCGTTACATGGAATAAGCCGTTCCATCTGCCGAAGGGGCAGGGTTCTGCCCCTTCGGATTCCATTTTCCAATTTCATAAGACCAATAACAAAGGCACGGGCCATGCGGATTTTTTGCGCCTCGATTGCAACCGAGACCAATACATTTTCCCCTTTAAGAACTGATTTTTCTGATTTTCAGGAAAGCTTTTATGCACCTCCCGGCCAACATCCGGTCACACCGACGCTGTGCAGTGCCGTCTTTACCGAAGGCCGTCTTCGCGCTGCCAAGGAAGGCTGGGAATTGATCGAAGGAACCGCAACCTGGGCCGAACCGGGCGGGTTGGTCAGCCGCGAGACATATGAACAGCTCCGTGACGAGGTTCTTGGTCAGTTGCGCGCGGCCATGCCGGTGGATGGCGTGATCCTTGGCCTGCACGGGGCAATGGTGGCGCAGGATTATCTTGATTGCGAAGGTGACCTGATTTCGCGCATTCGCGATCTGGTCGGTCCGGATGTCGTGATCGGCACCAGTTTCGATCCGCATAGTCATTTGACAGCACTTCGGGTCGACAATGCCGACATTATCGTGGCGTTCAAGGAATTCCCCCATACCGATTTTGTCGAAACCGGCCGGGCGGTTGTTGATCTTGTCCTGCGCACATTGCGTGGTGAAATCACCCCGACCAAGGCAGTGTTCGATTGCCACATGATCGAAGTTCTGCCGACATCGCGCGAACCGATGCGGTCCTTTATCGACCGGGCAAAGGATATGGAAGGCACGGGCGATATCCTGTCGATATCGTTCATTCACGGATTTATGGCCGGTGACGTTCCTGATCTTGGGGCCAAGGTCGTTGTCACCACCAACAATAACCCTGCGGAAGCCAAACAGATAGCACGAGACCTGGGGGTTGAGTTGTTTGGTTTCCGTGGGGCCACCCGTCCGACATTCCTTAAACCCGAAGTCGCCCTTGATCAGGCACTGGCATCCGATGCACAGCCGATTGTACTGACCGATGTCTGGGACAATCCGGGCGGCGGTGTTCCGGGCGACAGCACGATTTTGCTGCGTGCAGTGATGGAACGCGGGCTTTCCGATTATGCCTTTGGCACGCTTTGGGATCCGATGGCGGTAAAGACCTGTTTCTCGGCTGGCGAGGGCGCGACATTGCCGCTGCGCTTTGGCGGAAAAACCGGGGCTCATGCGGGCGCACCCATTGATGCCGAGGTGGTGGTCAAAAAGCTTGAACGCGATGCCTGGCAGTATTTCGGCCAAAGCATCGTGCCGCTTGGCGATTGCGCGGTGATTGAACTTCCGGGCGGCGGCCAGGTCATCTTGAACACCAACCGGTCACAAAGTTTCGATCCCAGCCTGTTTTCCAATATGGGCATCGATCCGAAATCAAAAAAATATCTGTTTATCAAATCGACCAATCACTTCTACGATGCCTTCGCCAAGATCGCGGGCGAGATCATCTATATCGATGTGCATGGTCCTTATCCGTCGGATCCGAAAACCAACGGATACCGTCATGTCAAACGTCCGCTTTGGCCAATTGTCGATGATCCGTTTGCCCAAAAGGCAGGCTGATTGTCGATTGCCACTGCACCCTTCGCGTCACCACCGAATATCAAAGGACGTTTTTCATGACCCGTTCACCGCAATATCCCGAACTTGATACGCCTTGTGCGGTGGTCAATCTTGATACGGTAGATCGGAATATCGATGCCTATCAGGCCTATTGCGACAAGCATGGGATTGCGCTGCGCCCTCATATCAAAACCCACAAACTTCCGGCCTTTGCCAAACAGCAACTTGATGCCGGGGCCAAGGGGATTACCTGTCAGAAAATCGGCGAAGCCGAAGTCATGGCCGATGCCGGCATGGATGACATTCTTCTGACCTATAACGTGTTGGGGGATCGCAAGCTTGCCCGTCTGCGGGCTTTGTTTGACCGGGTCAAAACCCTTCGCGTGGTGGCCGATAACCTGCCGGTGATCAATGGTCTGTCGCGTGCCTTTGCCGATAGTGCCAAGCCGCTTGAAATCCTGATTGAATGCGATACCGGTGGTGGGCGTTGCGGCGTTCAGACCCCGCAGGCGGCCCTGGAACTTGCGCAAAAGATCAAAGCCCTTCCGGGCATATCATTTGCCGGTCTGATGACCTATCCGGCGGCCGGGGGCGGTGACAAGGTTGCCGCATTCTTTGGGGATGCGATGACCAAACTTGCGGCCGCAGGCATTGACTGCCCGATCAGAAGTTCCGGCGGAACTCCGGACATGTGGAAGGCCCACGAGGTCGCCAATATCACCGAATACCGTATCGGCACCTATATCTATAATGACCGGTCGCTGATGGCGCGTGGTGTGTGTGCGGAAGATGATTGTGCGCTTCGTGTTTTGACCGAAATCGTGTCACTTCCGGCCCCGGGCCGCGCGATCATTGATGCCGGGTCCAAGGTTCTGACATCTGATCTTCTGGGGCTTGACGGGTATGGCTATGTCGTTGGTCATCCCGATGTTGCGGTGGTCGGGCTTTCCGAAGAACACGGCATTTTGCATTTTGACGCGGGTCTGACCCCGTTTGAAATTGGCGAACGGATTGAAATCATCCCCAACCATGTCTGCGTGGTCAGCAATATGCTTGATCAGGTGCATCTGGTACGCGGTGATGCAATCCAAACCGTCGATGTGGAAGCGCGCGGCAAGGTTCTGTAATCAAACGAAAATATGTTGGATGAACCCGGAACTTACGCCGGGTCATGGTTGGGCAGATAGCCGGTAAACCCGGTAATCAGCCATTTTCCATCCGGCTGCTTTTCGCAGTAATAATGGGTTTTCCAAAGCAGACGGTCTTCTGTGCCGTCTGCTTTTTTGATGCGCCCGTTGAAATGTTTGCGCACCAGTGCCCGGTTGCCGGTGATGTCGATCTTTTCCAGTCATCGGGATTATCGGATTTGCAGGCATCAATCGCGTAAAACCCGTCTGCCTTGAAATCATCCTCGACCATTGACCAGTCGGCGGCGACAAAGGCCGCAATATCACGCAAAACCAGCATTTCCCAGATACGGGTGCGGTCGGTATCCGTGGACGGAAACGGGCAGGAACGGGGCAGGGACATGGGGTGTTATCCGGTTGATATAAAAATTGTTTCCAGCAGTTTCGCATTCCGGTCCCGACCAATCAATCATCGGGTATGAAAACGCGTAAAAATACGCATCCCTTATGCGAAGTGATTGCAAACAGGGTAAAATTGAAGAAAGATCGAAACAGGACGTCAATTCCTGTGGCGTTCAGTCCCGCAATGTCCGAGGTGCCGATGGCTTGGGGTGGTTTCACATCTGCTGAACTTGAATGGCAATATAATCCGCGCGAAACCGTGCCGGAATTCATGACCCATTTCGAACGGTTTGTGAAACTGTCCGATGAAACGCGTGCCCAGCTTGGCGGCAAGATCGATGTCCGCTTTGGCGATGGTCCCAAGGAAACCATGGATGTTTTCATGGCATCGGAACCAGGGGCACCGGTTCATGTGTTTTTCCATGGCGGATATTGGCGCAGCCAGGACAAAAAGGATTACGCCTTTGTCGCCCGTGATCTGGTGGCGGCCGGGTTTACCGTGATTTGCCCGAATTATGATCTGTGCCCGGATGTGACGGTGGCTGATATCACCGACGAAGCCGTGCGCTGCATTGATTATATCTATCGCCATATCGAAGACTTTAACGGTGATCGCGACCGCATTTCGATTTCCGGCCATTCGGCGGGTGGTCAAATTGTTGCCCGTCTTGCCACCCATGACTGGGAAGAAACGCTTGGCGATCCGGCACCATTTTCCGCCGTTGTTCCGATATCGGGTGTGTTTGATCTCGAACCGGTCCGTCACACGACGCTGAATGAGGATATCCGACTTGATGCGGCGTCTGCGGCCGATAACTCGCCGATGCTTGATGCGGTGCCGGTGGATGTGCGGATGATGGTGATTGTCGGCGGCAATGAAAGCCCGGAATTCGTTCGTCAAAGTGATGCCTATGGCGCCTATTGCGGCAGTGCCGGGCACAAGGTCCCGGTCTATAAGGCATGGGGGGCAAACCACTTTACCGTGCTTGAAGAAGTCTTTTTGGGCACGGGGTCACTGTTTGGGCATCTCAAGCGGTTTCTGCTGCCCTAAACGACGGCAATTTCCATAAAAAACAGCATAAAAAACCGGTGCTCATCCTGTGACGGGGCGGTCCTGACGTGGTATAAAAAACGTCCGCTACCAAACTGAAATCAAAAATAATTCTACAGGAAGGCACATGCGTTTCATCACTGCTGAAGATATCGACAAATTTGTATCGCCCCGGGATCTGGTCGAAGCCCTGCGCAACGGATTTGCCCAAGGGTGCGAAGCCCCACTGCGCAGCCATTTCAACATGGAACGCAGCAACGAGGATGATGCGACTTTCCTGATCATGCCGGCCTGGCAAAAGGACGGGGCCGCGGGGGTGAAAATCGCCGCCGTGGTGCCGGGGAATTCGGCGCGCAATCTTCCGGCGGTTTCGGGGACCTATGTTCTTCTTGATACCGTAACCGGTCAGCCATCCGCCGTGATTGATGGCACCAAGCTGACCACGCGTCGCACGGCCGCGGCATCGGCCCTGGCGGCGGATTATCTGGCGCGCAAGGATGCGACTGACATGGTCATGGTCGGATCGGGTGCGATGGCCCCGCAATTGATCAAGGCCCATGCATCGGTGCGCCCGATCAAAAATATCACGATCTGGAACCGCAATGCCGATAAGGCGACAAAGCTTGCCGCGGAAATTGCCGAACTTGGTTTCAATGCGTCGGGTACAGATGATCTTGAAGCGGCCTGTAAGTCCGCAGACCTGATTTCATGCGCCACCCTTTCGACCGAACCGCTTGTGCGCGGTGACTGGCTGCGCGACGGCACCCATGTTGATCTGGTCGGTGCCTTCAAACCAACCATGCGCGAAACCGATGATGGCGTGATGGCAAAATGCCGGATCTTTGTCGACAGCTTCGAAGGGGCCAGCGCCGAAGGCGGCGATGTGGTTCAGGCGATCAATAGTGGTGCGATTGCAAAAACCGATATTCTGGGCGATCTGTTCGGTCTGACCCGCGGTGACGTTTCCGGACGCCAAAGCGACGGGGAATGCACCGTTTTCAAATCGGTCGGTCATTCGCTTGAAGATTTCTTTGCCGCCGTGGCCGTGGTAAAGGCGGTCGAAAAATGATCAGTGCCGATCTGTTCGCCCCGGAACCGCTCGAAGCGTTTCGCGGTAAAATCAAACCGGAATGGATTGATTTCAACGGCCATATGAATGTCGGCTATTACGTCGTTGCCTTTGATCTGGGATCAATGGCGTTTCTTGATGCGGTGGGGATGGGATATACCTATCCCGAACGGCGCGGCGGGTCGACTTTCGGGCTTGAAATGCATGTGACCTATGATCGGGAAATTCATCAGGATGACCCGTTCGTCATCTATACAAGGGTGCTTGATTGCGATCAGAAACGCATTCACATGTATCATGAAATGCGCCATGGTACCGAAGGCTGGCTGGCCTCGACCAACGAAATCATCACCATGCATATCAATATGGCGGAACGCCGGTCGGCCCCGTTTCCCGATGATATCATGACGACCCTTAACCGGATCCGCGAAGCCCATGCCGATCTTCCGATCCCGTCCGGGGTCGGACGCAAAATTGGCATTCGCCGCAAGTAAAATGGAAAACCCCGCAGTCATCGATGCGGGGTTTTCTTTTGGGCCTATGGGCGGGTTGCCATATAAAGCCGGCACATCTCACCCGACAGATTGACATCCTGATCACGCAGGAATGTCAGGCCAAGCTTTTCAAGCATGTGAATGGATGGGCCGTTGTCAGGCA
Source organism: Thalassospira sp. GO-4 (assembly GCF_023588965.1). Taxonomy (NCBI): domain Bacteria; kingdom Pseudomonadati; phylum Pseudomonadota; class Alphaproteobacteria; order Rhodospirillales; family Thalassospiraceae; genus Thalassospira; species Thalassospira sp. GO-4. The sequence continues at coordinate 1,114,972 of NZ_CP097807.1, read as the reverse complement.
GGCAATATCCGTAAACCTTGTCAAAGCCATAGACGTTCCAGCCATGATCAAGCAGGGCAGAACAAACTTCATAGGCATATCCCTTGCCCTGATGGGCCTCGGTCACGGCATAGCCGATATCAGGTGCATCAAGAGTATCGCGTTTGACAAAACCGATCAGTCCAATCGGGCTTTGAGTATCCTTTTCAACGGCAACACACATCCCGAAGCCAAGCTTTTCATAATTCTCGCGAAAGCGCAGATCGATGTAATCGCGCGCAGCGGCAAGATCATGGATATCGCGATCGCCGATAAACCGGATCCATCCCGGTTCGTTCAGAAGTTGCAGGATGAACGGGGCATCGTCATGGGTGGCTTCGCGCAGGATGGTACGCGGTGTTTCAAGAATGGTCATGATGTGGGGCGCTTGTTATGGTGGAAACTGTCGATCAAAACTGTAGCGTGAATTCCATGTAATCAAAGCCGTTTTTCGTTTGCAAATGCGGAGGAATCAATGCCGGTCAAGCCCATCAAACTGACATTCGAAGGTGCCCATGGCGCGCAACTGGCCGCAAGGCTTGATTTGCCGGTCGGGCCGGTGCGGGCCTATGCGCTGTTTGCCCATTGCTTTACCTGTAGCAAGGATTTGACTGCGGCGCGTAAAATTGCCCAGTCCCTGACCTTGCAGGGGATTGGCGTTTTGCGATTTGATTTTACCGGGCTTGGTGGATCGGGCGGGGATTTTTCATCGACCAATTTTACATCGAACCTTGAAGACCTGCGGCGCGCGGCGGATTTCATGCGTCATGAATTTGCCGCGCCCAAACTTTTGATCGGCCATTCGCTGGGCGGGGCGGCGGTTCTTGCCGTGGCCGATAGCGTGCCCGAGGCAACGGCAATTGCCACCATCGGTGCCCCGGCCGATGTCGAACACGTCACGCATAATTTTGACGATTACCTTGCCGATATCGACCGCGACGGGCAGGCGGAAGTATCACTTGGCGGGCGTCCCTTTGTGATCAGGCGGCAATTTGTCGATGATCTGCGCAATCACAGCATCGAAAAATCGGTGGCCAGGCTGCACAAGGCGTTGCTGGTTTTGCATGCGCCGATGGATCAGACGGTGGGGATTGAAAATGCCGGGCGGATTTATGATGCGGCCAAACATCCCAAAAGCTTTGTCTCCCTTGATGATGCGGATCATTTGCTGCGCAATCCCGATGATGCCCAATATGTGGCAACGGTAATTGCCGCATGGGCGACGCGTTATATTCCAAAAGCCGTGGAAGACATTCCGGAACCGGCCGAAGGCGTGGTGGTGCGCGAAACCGGTCTTGGCAAATTCCAGTCGATGGTCATTGCCGGGCAGCATCGCATGATTGCCGACGAGCCGGAAAATGTCGGCGGGTTTGACAGCGGTCCGTCACCCTATGATTTTCTTGCGGCTGGGCTTGGGGCCTGCACGGTCATGACGCTTCGCATGTATGCCGATCACAAACAAATACCGGTTGATGGCATCCGGGTCGAAATCCGCCATCAGAAAGTTCACGCGGATGATTGCGCGGAATGTGCGTCGGAAAAAATCGGCAAGTCGGGCAAGATTGACCGGTTTGAACGCCTGATCACCCTGCATGGTGATTTTACCGATGACGTGCGCAAACGGCTGCTTGAAATCGCTGATAAATGCCCGGTCCACCGGACACTAGAAGCCAGTTCCGTGATTGTGACCCGGGAACACGGGGCCTGACCCAAAGCATCCCAAACAAAAAGCCCGGCATATGGGGATATGCCGGGCTTTTGTGTTCGGATCGATCCGATTACGGTTTTGCCGCAACCACGATGAATTCGACAAGGTATTCCGGGGTGGCAAGCTTTGCCTCGCCGCATGCACGTGCCGGGGTGTGGCCCTGCGGTACCCATGCATCCCAGATTTCGTTCATGGCAGCGAAATCTTTCATGTCAGCCAGCCAGATGGTGGTCGACAGGATGTTTTCCTTGCTCGAACCGCATTCGGCCAGAAGCGCGTCAACCTTTGCCAGGCATTCTTTGGTCTGGTTGGTCACGTCGCTTTTGGGATCGCCAACCTGGCCTGCAAGATAGATGGTGTTGCCGTGAACAACGGCCTGGCTCATACGCGGGCCGGTGTGGAAACGTTGAACGCTCATGAAGCTCTCCTTTGGTGACAAAATTGAATAATTTATTCGGGTTTAGCTACCACGCTTTTGCACACCGCACCAGTCTGCAATGAACAGCGCAAGGACCTCGGTGACTTCCATCATCGATGCGATTGAAACCCGTTCATCAATGCCGTGAATCCGTTCGGCTTTGGGCCCGTAACAGGTGGCCGGGATATTGCCGTAAATCTGGAAGAAACGGGCATCCGTGGTCGCGGTCGAGGCATAGTTTTTGATCGCGTCTCCGGTCACTTCCTGATGGATATCGCCAATCATCGTCATCATCGGATGATTGATATCCATCTCGCATCCTTCGGCCTGAAAACCGCGATAGGTGATCTCGATCTTTGCACCCTTGCATGCCGGATGATTATCAAGTGCACTTTGCTTAACCATCTCGATGGTTTCGCGCACTTTTGCAAGCTCCATCCCCGGATAGAAACCAACACGGATATCGGCCGTGCATACCGGTGGCACGGTCGATGCCCATTCACCGCCTTCGATCTTGCCAAGGTTGAAGTTCACGGGGTGAACATGCGCCCCGTATGCACAATGCCGGTCGGTCGGATGGTTCCAGATATCCTCGACTTCTTTGAGAACTTCAAAGAAGCCAAAGGCCGCTTCAATCGCGTTGCTCCCGGCCGAGGTATCGAGAACGTGCGCCGGGCTTCCCGAAACATGGATCTGGAACCACATCACGCCAAGCTGTGCGGTCATAAGCGTCTGGTTGAACGGTTCGGGAATGATCGCGCAATCGGCACGATACCCGGCATGAAGACAGGCAAGCGCACCGTTGCCGGTGCATTCTTCCTCGATCACCGATTGCAGAGTAACCGGGGCAGCCGGTTCAAGCCCGATATCATGAAGTGCCCGAAGGGCATGGCAATAGGCAATGATACCGGCCTTCATGTCACCGGCACCGCGACCGTAAAGCCAGTCACCATCGACATGCGGATCAAACGGACCGCGACGCCATTGATCAACCGGTCCGGTCGGCACAACATCCATATGCCCGTTCAGGATCAGGCTGCGACCGGTCGGATTTTTCGGGCGGTGCAAGCCGACAACATTTTCGCGTCCGTCATAGGTGTCAATAACCGGCGGCGAAAAGCCCGGCTGATCGCGCAATGCGTCGATGTCGATCGTCACACGTTCAACATCCAGTCCCATTTTGGCAAACTGATCGGCGATCCAGTCTTGCGCCGATGCTTCATTGCCCAAAAGACTGTCATGACGCACCAATGCGCAAAGATCATCAATCGCCTGTGATGTGCGGTCGGCTACCGCCTTGCGAAGGGCGGCGCGATCAAAACCGGTCATGCTGTTTTCTCCATCAGGCAGGGGGCTTTTATCCCTGCCGGTATTTGATCATTTGCCAGATGCAAGTGTCGGGCGGCTTACCGACAGGGCATCTTCGCGTATGCCAAGCTTTTCCATATGGGCCGGAATGCCGTTACCACAGATCAGGCTTGCGGCATATTCACCCATGGCGGGGGCTGTCTGAATGCCATAGCCACCCTGGCCGGCCAGCCAATAGAAGCTGTCATCTTGCGGATCAAAGCTTGAAACAGGATCGCCATCGGCAAAGAAGCTGCGCAACCCGGCCCAGGATTCACCCGGGCGACGGACCACAACGCTGGTCGCGGTCATCAGACGGTCAATCGCAATGGCGATATCAAGTTCTTCGGGCTGGACATCATGGGGTTCGGTCGGGGTTTTATCGGCGGGCGATACGAGTAACCGGCCTGCGTCTTCCTTGAAATACAGGCTTTCATCAAGGGCCGCGACCATCGGAAGACCATGAATATCCATGCCATCGGGCGCATCCACCATCACGGCAGTCCGGCGTTTTGGCACAATGCCAAGCGGTTTGACACCGGCCTTGGTGGCGATGTCATCGGCCCAGGCACCTGCGGCATTCACAAGGATTGCACCGCTATGCACATCGCCATTGGCAAGGGTGACCTGCCAGTTATCACCGGCTTTGGCAATCGCACTGACATCGGCCTTGATGACAAGGTTGCCACCCACGGCCTTGAACTGACGGATAAAGCCCCAGTGAAGGGCATGAACATCAATGTCCATCGCATCGGGTTCATGCGCACCCTTGGCGATCAGATCGGTATTGAGGATCGGTACGATTTCCTTAAGCGCATCCGGGGTCAGTTCGGTAAAATTCGCGCCGTTTGCCCGGCCTTCGGAAATCAGGGCATCAAGTTCGGCTTCTTCGCCCGGCCCGGCATACATGATGATCCCGCGCGGGGTCAGGATCGGGTTTTCGGTAAAACCGGCTGGCGGGTTCAAAAAGAAATCGCGACTTGCCGTCGACATCTTGCGGATGATTTTCGGGCCATAGGTTTCACTATAAAGGGCGGCGGACCGACCGGTGCTGTGATAGCCCGGCTGATCTTCGCGCTCCAGAACGGTGACGGATTTTCCCGCCTTGGCCAGAAAATATGCGGCCGACATACCGGCGATGCCGCCGCCAATAATCAGGATGTCTGAATGGGTCATTTGGGGCCTTCTGATATCGAAATGTTTTTGGTGGTGGCGCCAAAGGCGCTTAGAAACTGATACAGGTTTTCCGCCAGCGTGACGCTAACATAACCACCTTCCTGCACTATCACGGTTGGGCAGGTAAGGGTGCCAATTTTTTCACCGATCCGGGAAAAACCATCCGGGCTGACAGCAAGGCCGCCAAACGGATCATCGCGCGATGCATCAAGACCAAGTGCAACCACCACCGCATCGGCCCCGAATTCGTCAATCGCGACCATCGCCCGATCTAGTGCGGCAAGGAACACGTCATCGCCACTGCCCAGTGCCAATGGATAGTTCTTGTTAAAACCAATTCCGTCCTTGGCCCCGGTTTCTTCGGCATTGCCCCAGAAGAACGGATAAAAATCCATCGGGTCGGCATGGATCGAAAGGGTCAGGATATCGGACCGTTCATAGAAAATATGCTGGGTGCCGTTACCATGATGCAGATCGACATCAAGGATCGCCACCCGGTCATATTTTTCGCGCAATTCCTGTGCGGCAATCGCACTGTTATTCAGATAACAGAACCCGCCGGCAAGGTTGGAACTGGCGTGATGTCCGGGCGGACGACACAACGCATAGGCCGATTGCGCGCCGCCATCGCGGACATGACGGGCGGCTGAAATCGCGGTTTGCGCACTGGCATAGGCCGATTGCCACGTGGTTTCCGATATCGGGCAGGACGTATCGCCCAGATGAAAACCGGCCTTGCCGGCATGGTGGCGCGGGTAGGGGCCATTACGATCAAACGGGTGAATGTTGGGGATCACCAGTTCCGACCCGCCCGCAGCAATCCATTCCGGGTAAATGGTTTGCAAGAAATCCAGATATTGATTGTCGTGAATGGCAGCAATCGGGGCCATACCGGCATCTGATGGTGCACAGACCTCAAGCCCCAGCCGCGCAATCGCCGTATGCAGGATTTCGGCGCGTTCAGGGACTTCGGGGATCGGTTTTTTCTCGCCCGCGACAATGAATGTCTTGCCGTGGTGGCGTAACTGATCGTCTGAGAAATAGGCACGCATCATCGCTGCCGCCTTTCACTGTTACGTGGATAAACGGTTGTCGTATCAACTGGTTCGTCGTTTCAGGCGGGCTAGAAGGCGACCTTGTCAGCCCCTTTAAGCCCCAAAATCGCACGCGCCTCGTCCGGTGTTGCGATTTCAAGTGACAACCCGTCCAGGATTTCGCGGATTTTGCGAACCTGTGATGCGTTGTCCGGCGCAAGTTCGCCCTTGCGCAGATAAAGATTGTCTTCAAGTCCGACCCGGACATTGCCGCCCATCGCGGCCGCCATGCTGGCAAGCGGAATCTGATGACGACCGGCCCCCAGAACCGAGAACTGGTATTGATCACCAAACAGCTTGTCAGCGGTGCGTTTCAGATGGGCCAGGTTGTCGGGGTCAGCCCCGATGCCGCCCAGAACACCCAGCACAAACTGGATAAAGATCGGACCCTTGATCAGGCCACGGTCAACGAAATGGGCAAGGGTATAAAGATGGCCGACGTCATAGCATTCAAATTCGAACCGCGTTCCGTTGGCTTCGCCAAGATCGGCCAGAATGGTCTCGATGTCGGAAAACGTGTTTTTGAAAACAAAGTCGCGGCTGCTTTCAAGAAATTCCGGTTCCCAGTCATGTTTCCATTCGCTGCGTCCCGCAAGGGCAGGAAACAGTCCGAAATTCATCGTCCCCATATTGAGCGACGCCATTTCCGGTGATGCATGGGTGGCGGCACGAATGCGGTCCTTGACCGTCATGGTCATGCCGCCGCCGGTCGAGATATTGATCACTGCATCGGTTGCGGCCTTGATCTTGGGCAGGAAATCCATGAACAGGTCGGGATCCGGGCTTGGAAAGCCGGTCTTGGGATCACGGGCATGCAGATGCAGGATCGATGCACCGGCATTGGCCGCATCAATCGCCTGCTTGGCGATTTCATCGGGTGTGATGGGCAAATGCGGGCTCATGGACGGGGTGTGAACCGATCCGGTAACCGCACAGGTGATGATAACTTTCCGGCTCATGAAAAGGCTCCGGCGACGAGAAGTTCATCCTGAAGTTCGGCAAGGGCGGCACGCAATGGCACCATAATGTCGTCGAACTGTTCGGGCTTGATGGTCATGGGCGGGCAGACCATCACGTGATCGCCCCGATATCCGCCGCGTGTGCGACGCCAGTAAATGATCAATCCCTTGTCATAGGCGATATCGACCAGCCGGGCGGCCGCCATATGTTTGGGATCAAGCGGTTCCATGGATTTGCGATCCTTGACCAGCTCAACCGCAAGCAACAATCCCTTGCCGCGTACATCGCCGATCATGGTGAATTCATCTGACAGCTTGGAAAGTTCGGCTTTTAGGGCCGCACCGCTTGTTGCGGCATTTTCAAGAAGGCCGTCTTCGTCAATCACATCAAGAACCGCATTCCCCGCCGCACAGGCAAGCGGGTTCCCGGCATAGGTATAGCCATGGATAAACCCGCCATGATCAAGAACCGGGCCGACGATACGATCGGGCGCAATCATCGCGCCAAGCGGCGCATAACCCGCGGCCAACCCCTTGGAAACGGCAAGGATATCGGGCGTGATGCCCCAATGTTCGCAGGCAAAATATTTGCCGGTCCGACCGGCCCCGGTCATGACCTCGTCATAGATCAGAAGAATGCCGTATTGATCGCAAATCTCGCGGATGCGGCCATAATAGCTGTCCGGGGCAACCAGCGCCCCGGTGGCCGCCCCGCCAACCGGTTCCATGATGAACCCAAGAACGGTTTCCGGACCCTGTTTGATGATCTCTGCTTCGAGCATGTTGGCATATTTGATGCCGCGATCATGATCGGACAAATCATCACGATCCAGATAACAGGTCGGGGCAGGGATTTTGGGTTGATCGACCATCATCGGCGCGAATGGCGCATGCATCGGCGTATAGCCGGTCAGGGCAAGCGCACCAAGGGTGGAACCATGATAGCTTGGGAACCGTGAAATGACTTTGGTGCGCTGGGGTTCACCCTTGGCCAGTGCGTATTGGCGGGCAAGCTTGATGCAGCTTTCAACCGCCTCGGACCCGCCCGAAACAAAGAACACCCGTTCAAGGTCACCCGGTGCACGTTCGGCCAACCGCCAGGCAAGGTCTTCGGCCGCGTCATTTTCAAAATGCAGGCGATAGGCGAAACTTGCCTTTTCAAGCTGTGCATTCATTGCGGCAATCACGCGCGGGTCACTATGGCCGATATTGCTGACCATCGCCCCGCTGGAGGCATCGATATAGCGTTTGCCATCAACGTCCCACATGTAAACGCCTTCGGCGCGGTCAATCAGCGGGCGGCGCGACCGGCTTTGATAAAACAGGCGGGATTCCCGGTTATGACCGACCGGATTTTTCATATCATGCGTCATTTATGGTGGCTCTCCTGAACCGGTATCAGCGATCCTTAGTCCTGATGACCGGGCAACAACACACAATTACGTGCCGCGATATGCATAAAGATATCGGCACCTTCCTGATGGGGGCGGGCATCAATCGGATTGATCACCTGCCAGTCACGGCCATTGGCCGTAACGAAATATCGGGCCTGCTGGCCAAGATAATCGACTGTCTTGATCTTGCCGGGAATGGCGATGCTGCCATCCTTGGCGCCGTTTTGATCTGACAGTTCAATCTTTTCCGCACGGATGACCGCACGGACATCCTTTGATCCGTTGGCCTTGGCGGTTTGTTCCGCTGTGGTCAAAAGCGTTTCACCACTTTGCAGATTAACACTGGTAAAGGCCGCATCCGGGCTACCAAGGTTTGCGGCAATAATGTTGGAATGTCCCAGGAAGTCTGCAACGAATGCGGATGCCGGATTGTTATAAACATCTTCCGGGGCGCCTTCCTGTTCGACGATGCCGTTATTCATCACCACCAGCTTGTCAGACATGGCAAGGGCCTCTGACTGGTCATGGGTGACAAAGACGGTCGCAACGCCCAGTTCGCGCTGAATGCGTTTAAGCTCGACCCGCATTTCTTCGCGCAGGTTCGCATCAAGTGCGGATAGCGGTTCATCAAGCAACAGCACATCGGGTTCGATCACAATCGCACGCGCAAGCGCAATACGCTGTTGCTGGCCGCCGGAAAGCTGATTGGGATAACGGTCCGCGACATGGGGAAGCTGCACCAGTTCAAGCGCGTCGGTAACTTTCTTGGCAATGTCGGCCTTGGCGACTTTGCGGTATTTCAGGCCAAAGGCGATATTGTCGAAAATCGTCTTGTGCGGGAACAGGGCGTAGTTCTGAAACACAAGGCCAAGATTGCGCTTATGGATCGGAAGACTGTTGACCCGTTTGCCCCGGATCAGCAAATCACCCTCGGTAACGTCGGTCAGACCTGCAATCATGCGCAAGGTTGTCGTCTTGCCACAGCCCGACGGGCCAAGGAAGGTGACAAAGCTGTTATCAGGTACGGTCAGATCCATGCGTTTGACCGCGGTGAACTCCCCGTAACGTTTCACGACATTTTGCAGTTCAACAGCGTTGGTTGTGTCTGCCATTGTTAGATACCCTGTCAGAATAAATGTGCCTGCCGCCATTACGGGGCAGATGTGTCCTGGCCGGTTGTGCGAAGGCCAGGACACAGGTTCAGGTGTGCAATCAGGCCTTAATAGCCGCGCTGCACACGAGAGAAGGTTTTCGACCAGTCCGCTTCGTTTTCGTTCCAGTATGCCGGATCAAAGAAGCTAAGCGATGCAAGCGTGCCTTTCGGGTCGAACGCTGGCAGGGTCGGGATGATTTTGCCAAGATCGACCTTGTTCGGGTCAAGGGCCGGCGGGTAGCTCTGACCTTCGGCAACTGCAATCGCCACTTCGGGTTCAAGCATGAAGTTCAGAAGTTCTTCACAGGCGGCCATCGGACTGCCGCGCAGAACAAACAGACATTCCTGCCAGCCAAGACCACCCGCCGGATCAAGATAACCGATGTCATGGCCCTGATCCTGAAGCGCCTTGATACGGCCCGACCAGCCTTCGGTGACATAGATTTCTTCTTCGGCCAGAAGGCTCATCAATTCCGCGCCCGAACTCCAGTATTTAAGCGCCAGATCACGGTGCGAACGGATCATGTCCCAAACCGCATCGATATCCTTGATGTTGTTCGGGTCCTGATCGGACTGAAGCGCGCCGTACCAGATGCGGGTTTTCCATTCACCCCAACCGCCGATCTTGCCTTTATAGGCTTCATCGACCATCAGCTTGGCACCCTTGGCCTTGGCTTCGTCGTCGCTGATATATTTGCGGTTATAGGCAATGCCCGTGGTGCCGTAATCATACGGAACCGCCGAAAGCGTGCCGCCACTGATCTTGCGCAGCGGATCAATCAGGGTCGGGATCACGTTTTTAAGGTTCGGGATATTGGCTTCGTTCAATTCCGAAGTCAGTTCCAGACCGTGATAGCGCGCATAGTCAAACACACCCGACAGGTGGGCAAGGTTGAATTCGCCCGGCTGGCCGGCCTTGACGCGTGCGATATATTCATCGGCCCCGCCAAAGGTGCCGGAAATGACCTTGATGCCGGTTTTCTGGGTATAGGGCGCGAAAGCATATTTTTCGAATGCCTCGGAAACGACGCCGCCCCAACCGTCAAAGCGGACCTGTTCCGGGGTGGCGGCGCGCGCATTTTTGGCAAGCATGCCCATCGGGCCGCCGGTGACACCGGCAACAACACCGGCCGCGCCAAGGGCGGTCAGGAATGTGCGGCGGCTGATATCGCCGTCACGGTAACGATTAAGCAGGCGTTCATAGCGTTTCGTATCGTCCATTTAAGGCCTCCTGATAAAACAATTTGTTCCGTTATCGGTTTTGTTCTTGGTCGTTGGTCTTTTGGTCTTGTTGTTGGTTTTGGCGGTTACCCGCGATATTCGAAATCCACTAGGCAGTCTGTGTCTTGCGGTTTGATGCCCGAAGCTTGCGCGCGGACATCACCCGCGCAATCGATGCGGCAATCAGCGGAAGGGCGATGGTAAAGATCACCATGACCGCACCAAGCGCGTTGATTTCCGGGCTGATGGAATTGCGCAGCATGGCAAAAATCTGGGTCGGGACTGTTTCCACACCACCCGGTTTCCAGAACAGGGTGCCGGTGATGTCATCAAAGGAAATCGTAAAGGAAAACAGCATCCCGGCCATCACGGCCGGCAGCATCAGCGGCAGGGTGATTTCAAAGAATGTCTGAACCGGGGTGGCCCCCAGGCTCATGGCTGCTTCTTCGACGTCGCGGCGGATGGATACCAGGCGCGCCTGAACCACCAGCACCACAAAGGGCAGGGTAAAGACAACATGCCCCATCAAAAGCAGGCCAAAGCTTTTGGGCATGGAAAGCGCCTGAAGGAACAACAGCAACGCAACCGCAAGAACCACTTCGGGGATCAGGATCGGCGCAACCAGCAAGGTCGAGATCGTCCGTTTTCCGGGGAAGTCATAGCGCACCATGGCAAGGGCGGCCATGGTGCCAAGCGTTGTTGACACCGCACTGGTCAAAAGGCCCAGCAACAGGGATGTTTTAAACGCCCTTACGATGGCATCATTGTTCCAAAGCGCTTCGAACCAGCGCAGTGAAAACCCTTCGATCGGAAATCCGCCAAACTGATTGGCGTTGAATGCCAGAAGGATCACCACGGCAACAGGGGCGAACAGGAACAGATAAACAAGGATCGTGGCAATACGGATCATCGACCAGCCGGACATTGTCATATACCTCCCTTACTTGAAGCTCTTGGCGATCTGATCGATGCCGAGATAGCGGGTGTAAATGACGACCAGCGCGCCCAGAAGGGCCAGCAGGACGAGTGAAAGTGCCGATCCAAGCGGCCAGTTCAACTGGGTGACGATGGCTTCAAACACCAGATTGGCAAACATCGCATCGCGTGGGCCGCCCAGAACAATCGGGGTGATATAGGTGCCTGCCGCCAGCACAAAGCACAGAAGCGATCCCGCCGCCAGACCGGGAAGCGAGAGTGGCAAGGTGACTTCGCGAAAGGCCTGAAACCCGGTGCAGCCAAGGCTTTGGGCCGCTTCGGTCAGGTTCTTGTCAATGCCATCAAGGCTGACATAGACATTCAGGATCATGAAAGGCAGCAGATAATGCACCAGACCCAGCACAACCGTGGTCTGGTTATAGAGCATCTGGATCGGCTCATCGATGATGCCAATTGACAGCATCACGGTATTAAGCGCGCCCGACGTGCCCAGAATATTGATCCATGACATGGTGCGGATGATGTAGCTGATCCAGAATGGCAGCATCAGCATCAAAAGAAGAAACGCCTTGGATTTCATCGGGGTGTTGGCCACGAAATAGGCCGGGATATACCCAGCCAGGGCACAGATCACCGTGGTGTAAAAGGCAATGGCAAAGGTTTGAAACAGAATATCGCGATAGAACCGGTCGCCAAGGACCTCGATCCAGTTATCAAGATAAAAGCCGACCTGATCGGCCCCGGTCGCCGTGCGCAACCAGAACGAATAGACGACGATAAACAGCATCGGGATGATCAAAAGCAGCCCGACTGTTGCCAGTGATGGCGATAACAGCATCCAGGGTGCGCGACGCGCCCCGGCGATATCTGCGGCCATTTATGCCTCCCGTTATTGTGCTCCGGCGATGCCGTGCGCGGTTATTTGGCCGTTGAAATATTTTCTGAAACCATTTCACCCCAGACTTGCGCATAGCGCAAATAGATAAGTAGAATAGATCCCATAGCCAATAACTATGGGATGGTTGGCCATACCGGTCCGGGGGATGAAATGAACGAATTGATGCGCCGCCAGTTTGACTGGAACCTGTTGCACACATTCACCGTCATTGTCGAAGAACGCTCGATAACCGGGGCGGCCAACCGGCTTTTATTGCGACAGCCCAGTGTCAGTAACGCCCTGAAACGGCTTGAAGATCAAATCGGTGCGCGCCTGATTGACCGCGAACGCGGGCGGTTTGAAGTCACCGAGCAGGGCTTGGCGCTTTATCATGAATGCCGGGAAATTTGCGGGGCGATCGGGCGGTTGTCCGATGTGATGTCTGATAGCGGCAATCAATTGACCGGGCATCTGCATTTGTGGCTGGCCAGTCATGTGGTGTTTCCGCCTCTTGATGATGCGCTGTTTGATTTCAACCGGTCCCATCCCGAAGTGACCTATGAAATCAATGTCGCGACCTCGATGCATGTGATTGATCAGGTGCTTTCACAACAGGCAAGTTTTGGCATCTGTCTGGTCAAGGAACAGCACCCCAGGCTTGAATATCGCAGGCTGTACCGCGAACATTTCGGCTTTTTCTGTGGTCCGACCCATCACTTGTTCGGAAAAAGCGACCTGACACTTGCCGATTTGCGCAGCGAAGCATTCGTGTCGTTTTCCACCGACCAGTTGACGGATGCGCTGGCCCCGGTGGCCATTCTGCGCGCCCAGCAGGGGATGAAGGGGAAGGTCGTTGCGGTAAGTCCCCATCTTGAAGAAGTCCGGCGTCTGATCAATGCGGGGCTTGGTATCGGGCCACTGCCGATCCATGTGGTGCAAAACGCCACCGAACGCGGCCAGTTGTGGCGTTTACCCCCTTATGACGCGCCGCCTGCTATTGATATCTATCTTGTAACCAACCCGCGCATGTCGCTCAGCCGGGCAGAACGGTTTTTCATCGATAACCTGACCGCGCGCCTTGAAAATGCCCCCGATGGATATTTTGTCTATCCCTGACGGGATCGTTCACGGCTTCGGGACTTGCGTCTTGGGGACGATTGCGCAAGCATGGCGCCAAATTCAATCTTGCCATCAGGAACACTTATGAAACTGGTCTATTTTTCGTGGGTCAAGGACCGCATCGGTTTTGGCGAAGAAGACATTGATCTGCCTGATCATGTCAAAACCGTTGACGGGCTTTTGACCTGGCTTCCCGAACGTGGCGAAAATTTTGCCAATGCCCTTGCCGATCCCGCAATCATCCGTGTTGCGGTCGATCAGGAATATGCAACATCCGATGCCGATGTGACCAAAGCCCGCGAGATCGCGCTGTTTCCGCCGGTCACGGGCGGCTAATCATCATACAAAAAGGGCGCCGCAAATTTGCGACGCCCTTTTATCATCATACTATTTCCTGACGTCAGTCCGCGACCGATGCCGTCTGCGTCAGGCTGTCAAAGAATTCCTTGCGGCCAAGCGTTCCGGAAATCTTGCCCTCGCGGGTCAGAATGACCGGGTTCTGGGTGATGGACCGCATATCAATCAGATCCTTGAGCAGCACCTCATCCTTGGCGACAAAGATGATCGTATTGTCGGTCGGATCCAGATCGGCCGGAAGGCTGCCATCATAATTGATCAGCTTAAGCTCCCCGCGTGCACCATTGGTTGCAGCACGCACAACACCGTTTTCAAGGGTGATCCGGATGTTTTCGTCTTCGATCTGAAGATCACCCGAACCGTTGCGCTGATCCTTGGCGACACGCTGCATGATGGCGCGACCGCGCAGGATATTGACCGGGTTCATATGCGCGACAAAGTCGGCAACATATTCATTGGCCGGGCGCAATGCGATGTCTTCGGGGGTGCCATGCTGAACCACATAGCCGCCTTCCATGATCGCGATCGAATTGCCAAGTTTCATGGCTTCGTCAAGATCATGACTGACAAACAGAATGGTCTTGTTGAGCTTTTCCTGAAGATCAAGCAATTCGTCCTGAAGCCGGTTACGGATCAGCGGATCCAGGGCCGAAAACGGTTCATCCATCAAAAGGATCGGTGCATCGGTCGCAAAGGCGCGGGCAAGGCCGACACGCTGTTGCATGCCACCGGACAATTCATGGGCATATTTGTCCGCCCATTCATCAAGCCCGACCAGTGCCAGCTTTTCATTGACGATGTCACGGCGTTCCTTGCTGCCCATACCGCGCAGCTCAAGCCCGAAGCCGACATTTTCCGCAACCGTGCGCCATGGCAGCAGCCCGAATTGCTGGAACACCATGGCAACGCATTCGCGGCGCAATTTGCGCAATGTCGGACCATCGCATTTTGTGACATCGGCCATCCAGTCGCCATCGCGCACCCGCAACGATCCGCGCGACACGGTGTTCAGTCCGTTCACACAGCGCAGAAGCGATGATTTGCCTGACCCCGAAAGCCCCATAAGAACGCAAATCTCGCCTTCGGGAACGTTGAAGCTGACATCGGCGACGCCAAGAACGTTGTTGGTTGCCTCGGCGATTTCAGCACGCGTTTTGCCTTCGTCCAGCAGTCTGAGCGATTCAGCCTGACGGTCGCCAAAGATCACATCAATATTATCGAATTCAACAGCATTGGTCATGATCATTGCCCCGTTGTTTCGGTGTTTTCGCGACGGCAAATGCGATCAAGCACAATGGCCAGAATCACAATCGCAAGGCCCGCTTCGAAACCCTGGGCGACATTCACGGTGTTAAGTGCGCGCACCACCGGTTTGCCAAGGCCGTCGGCACCGACCAGGGCTGCGATCACAACCATGGAAAGCGACAGCATGATGCACTGGGTCAGGCCCGCCATGATTGACGGCATCGCTGATGGCAATTCGACCTTGAACAGAAGCTGGCGCGGGGTGCAGCCGAAACTTTCACCGGCTTCAAGCAATGCCTTGGGCGTGCTTGAAATACCCAGATGGGTCAGGCGGATCGGGGCGGCGATGGCAAAGATCACCGTTGAAATCAGACCCGGAACAACCCCCAGACCAAACAGAATAAGGGTCGGTATCAGATACACGAAAGTCGGGATCGTCTGCATAAGATCAAGAACCGGGCGCATCGCCTGATAAAGCCACGGCCGATGGGCTGATGCCACGCCAAGCGGCACGCCGATCACCATGCAGAACAGCGACGCATAAATCACCAGTGCCAGCGTCTCCATCGTTTCTTCCCAATAGCCCAGATTGACAATCAAAAGCAGGGACAGAACGGTGAAAGCCGTCAGCTTCCAGGATTTGTGCAAAACAGCCGCCAGGGCGCCAAAACCGGCAATAATCAACAGCGGCGGCAACCACACCAGAAAATCGATGGTGTTTTCAATAATGAATTCAAGAACATCCGAGATGGTATAAAAAACGAAATCAGCATGTTCGTTCAGACCATCCATCAAGGACGATATCCACTGTCCCAGCGGAATCTTTGTTTCCGTGAGCCATTCCATGGGAAAATTTCCGTTGTTTTCAAAGTAAATAAAGATGCGATACGCCCGCGCAAAGCCCATGCGGGGCGCGGGCGTATCAGCATTATAGCAAAATCGGGCAGGGCCCGGTCATTTGCCGGACTTAAAGGCCAAGTTCGCTTTTGAGCGCGGCCTTTGCATCGCCACCGTCAAAGGTGGTGACGCCGTCAAGCCATGCATAGGCAGCATCCGGATTGGCTTTGATCCAGGTTGCGGCTGCTTTTGCCGGGTCGGTGCCTTCGTTCAGGATCGCATCCATGATTTCGTTTTCCATGGCGAGGCTGAATTTCAGGTTGGTGACGAATTTGCCGGCATTCGGGCAGTCGTCGGTGTAACCGGCACGCAGGTTGGTGTGAACCGTCGCACCGCCAAAGTTCGGGCCAAATACATCATCGCCACCATCAAGATAGGCCATGTCGTATTTCGCGTTCATCGGATGGGGTTCCCAGCCAAGGAAGACGATGAACTGATCGCGTGCGGACTTGCGTTTGACTTCGGCCAGCATGCCCTGTTCGGAGGATTCAACAAGTTCGAATTCGCCCAGACCGAACTGGTCGCCATCGATCATGTCCTGGATCAGGCGGTTGCCGTCATTGCCCGGCTCGATGCCGTAAATTTCGCCATCAAGTTCGTCCTTGAATTTGGCGATGTCAGCGAAATCTTTCAGGCCTGCATCATAGGCATTCTTGCTGACCGCAAGGGTGTATTTCGCACCTTCAAGATTGGCACCGGTCGAAACAACCGTTCCCTTGTCGAGATAGGGCTGAATGTCTGCTGCCATGGTCGGCATCCAGTTGCCAAGGAAGACGTCCACGTCGCCATTGGCAAGGCTGGTATAGGTGACCGGAACAGACAGCAATTCGGTTTCTGCGTCATAGCCCAGTGCTTCAAGAATGACAGATGCGGTTGCCGTGGTGGCCGTAATGTCGGTCCAGCCAACATCGGAAAATGTCACGGTTTTGCAGGCTTCGCTATCGGCGGCCTTGGCAGATGCGGCACCCAGAAGGGTGGTGGCAACGATGGAGCTGCCAAGAAGGCGGCCGAAAGTGGAAAGTTTGGTCATGTTTCTGGTTCTCCCTTGTGTGGACCTAACGGTTACTAATGACTGCGAACAAGCGGTCATCAGACTCTCGGTTCCGGAGGCCAGACGAACATCAACGTAATGTAAAAGGTCGCTAACACTCGCCCAGAGCCACGCCATCAGGCTCCCTCGAACCTGTTGGTATGGACCGGAATAATCACAAAAACGGTCGCAATGCTGCGCAACAAGGGATCCTGTCCTTTGCTGAACGCGCCGCGAAAGACGACGTGTTTTTATTGATTGATTGTTCAATTAAAATACAGCATATTCGTCAGACGTCAATTGCGAAGGGTTAAAAACTGCATCGCAGCTTGTTGTGATCGTGCTTAACCCTTTGGATCGCTTTGAATTGGATGATGTGAATGCCCAAGGTTGGTATGCAGCCTGTGCGCCGCAGGCAGTTGATCGACGCGACGATTGAAACCATTCATCGTCACGGATTTGCCGATACGACAATTGCGCGTATCGCCAATGCGGCGGGTATGTCGTCGGGCATCATTTCGCATTATTTCGGGGGCAAAAACGCACTTCTCGAAGCCACCATGCGGTTTTTGATGCAGGAATTGCGCAAGGATTACCTGTCGCGCCTGGCCAAGGCAAAGACCCCGCATGAACGGCTCGAAGCGATCGTGAACACCAACTTCAACGAAGAACAGTTCACCCCGCAGGTCACTGTGGCGTGGTTGTCCTTCTGGGCGCAGGTGCCGTTTTCAAAGGCACTGAGCCGTATCAACAATATCTATTTTCAGCGACTGGCGTCCAATCTGCGCCACGAGCTGCGCCAGCTGACCACTGTGCAGCGGGCAGATGAAATCGCGACTGCAATCGCGGCAATGATTGATGGCATCTGGGTGCGTTCCGGTCTGTCGGACGGACGTGCCGATGTCAAAGCGGCGCGCGAAATGGTGCTCGATATGATGCGCCTTTATCTGGCCAATTCGCCCGCGCGCTGAAGCCAAGCAAACACACAAAGTTTTGGGCTGCCCGGATCCGGTGCGGCCCGCAGGAGTTTTGAAATGAGCCTTTACCAGATTCAGAATTTCATCAATGGCAAGAAAACCAACGGTTCCGGTGCCGAAATGGTGACCCTGAACCCGGCAACCAATACGGTTCTTGCCAAGGGACATGAAAGCACGGCGGGTGACGTGGATGCTGCCGTAAAGGCGGCGCGCGCCGGGTTTGAAATCTGGAAAAATACCCCGGCTGCCGAACGGGCCCGCATTCTGTTCAAGGCCGCCCAGATTTTGCGTGATCGTAATGATGAACTGGCCTTGCTTGAAACCCGTGATACCGGTCGCGTCATCCAGGAAACCGAAATTGTCGATGTGATTTCCGGTGTCGAATGCCTGGAATATTTTGCCGGTGTCGCCGGAAGCCTTGCCGGGGAACATATCGATCTTGCCGGGAACTTTGCCTATACACGGCGGGAGGCCGTTGGTGTTTGTGCTGCCATTGGTGCCTGGAACTATCCGATCCAGATCGCCTGCTGGAAGGCAGCACCGGCTTTGGCCTGTGGCAATGCGGTTGTCTACAAACCATCCGAGGTAACGCCGCTTTCGGCGATTGCGGTGGCAGAAGCCTTGCAGGAGGCCGGTCTTCCCGACGGGGTTTATAACGTTGTGCAAGGTGCGCGCGAATGTGGTGCGTCGCTTGTCGAACATCCGGGGGTGGACAAGGTGTCGCTGACCGGTTCGGCTGCGACCGGGGCAAAGGTTGCATCGGTTGCGGCAGGCGGCATGAAGGCCGTGACCATGGAGCTTGGCGGCAAATCGCCAATGATCGTGTTTGAAGATGCCAATCTTGATAACGCGGTTTCCGGTGCGCAGATGGCGAATTTCTATTCGTCAGGTCAGATTTGCTCGAACGGGACGCGGGTTTTTGTCCATGAAAGCGTTGCCGATGCCTTCATTGAAAAACTGATCGCGCGGTCGAAAAACCTTGTTCTTGGCGATCCGGAAAAACCGGAAACCCAGGTTGGTCCGATTGTGACCAAAACCCAGTTCGATCAGGTCATGTCCTATATCGAAAAGGGCAAGCAGGAAGGGGCAAAATGCGTTCTGGGCGGCCATGCTGTTTCCGATGGCATGCCCGAAGGCGGGCTTTTTGTTGCCCCGACGATCTTTACCGACTGCCGCGACGATATGACCATCGTGCGCGAGGAAATCTTTGGCCCGGTCATGTCGGTCCTGACATTTAGTGACGAGGACGAAGTCATCAAGCGCGCCAACGATACCCAGTATGGCCTTGCTGCGGGGGTGTTCACCAAGGACCTGTCGCGTGGTCACCGCGTTGTTGCCCGCCTTGAGGCCGGTACCTGCTGGATCAACACCT
The DNA here is from genome assembly GCF_023588965.1 of Thalassospira sp. GO-4. Lineage (NCBI taxonomy): Bacteria > Pseudomonadati > Pseudomonadota > Alphaproteobacteria > Rhodospirillales > Thalassospiraceae > Thalassospira > Thalassospira sp. GO-4. Next base: position 1,095,674 of record NZ_CP097807.1, on the reverse strand, counting down.
ATAACATCACGCCGATCGAAATGCCGTTTGGCGGGGTAAAGAAATCCGGTGTCGGACGTGAAAACGGCCGGGCGGCAATCGAACATTACACCCGTATCAAGTCGGTTTATGTCGAAACCGGCGATGTCGAGGCGCCTTATTGATCACCATCATTGCTGATGTGACGGGCTGCCCACACTGCTTGAAGAAACAAGGGATCAGATATGACGACCCCAACGACGACTGAAAAATTCGATTACGTGATTGTCGGTTCCGGTTCAGCCGGTGCCGTGCTTGCCAACCGGCTGACCGAAGATGCCGACGTCAAGGTGCTGGTGGTTGAAGCTGGACCCAAGGATCACTGGTGGGATTGGCGTATTCATATGCCGACCGCACTTTCCTATCCGATGCAGTCGGAAACCTATAACTGGGCCTATTGGACAACGCCGCAGCCCAACCTGAACAATCGCCGGATGGAAACCCCGCGCGGGCGGGTGTTTGGCGGTTCAAGTTCGATCAATGGCATGGCCTATGTGCGTGGTCATGCGCTCGATTATAATCGCTGGGCCGAAGAGGACCCGGCGCTCAAGGACTGGGACTATGCGCGGTGTCTGCCCTATTTCCGCAAGGCCGATACCCGCAATGAAGACCCGGGCGGCGACGAGTATCACGGCAACGGGCCACTTCATGTGACCACCGGTGCGTGCCGGAACGATTTGCACAAAGCCTGGATCAAGGCCGGGCAACAGGCCGGGTACGAATTCACCCCGGATCAGAACGGCTATCGCCAGGAAGGTTTGGGAACCATGGATATGACGGTCTATAAAGGCCGGCGCTGGTCCACGGCACGGGCCTATTTGCATCCGGCAATGAAACGCCCGAACCTGACCGTCTATCACAAGGCCTTTGCCCAAAGCATTGTTTTTGAAGGAAAGCGTGCGATCGGACTTGATTTCGTCCATCAGGGTGAACTCAAACGCGTACTTGTTGACCGTGAAGTCATCGTATCTGCCGGATCGATCAATTCGCCGAAACTTTTGATGCTGTCTGGTGTTGGTCCGGCAGCCCATCTGCGCGAACATGGCATTGATGTTGTCCATGATTTGCCAGGTGTTGGTGAGAACCTTCAGGATCATCTCGAACTTTATGTTCAGATGGAATGCACCAAACCGATCAGCCTCAACAGCAAGCTTGATCCGTGGAGCAAATTCAAAATCGGTCTGGAATGGTATCTGTTCAAAACCGGTCTTGGTGCCACCAACCACTTTGAAGCAGGTGGCTTTATCCGGTCCAAAGCCGGTGTCAAACACCCGGATCTGCAATATCACTTCATGCCGGCGGCGATTAACTATAACGGGTCAAAGGCCGCTGAAAAGGATGGTTTCCAGGCCCATGTCGGACCGATGCGATCCAAGTCGCGCGGCACTGTGCGACTGGCATCAAGCGATCCCAAAGTTCGCCCGATCATTGATCCGAACTATATGAGCCACCCGGAAGACTGGGAAGAAATGCGCGCATCGGTGCGTCTGACCCGGGAAATCTTCGGTCAGGAAGCTTTCGCCGATCTGCGCGGGGCAGAAATCGCACCGGGCAAGGATATCCAGACGGACGAGCAGATTGATGCCTGGGTCGCTGATCATGCCGAAAGTGCCTATCACCCGTCCTGTTCGTGCAAGATGGGCAGTGATGACATGTCCGTGGTCGACGAAAAGACCCGCGTGCATGGCATCGAAGGCCTTCGTGTGGTCGACAGTTCGATCATGCCGTCGATTGCCACGGGTAACCTGAATGCGCCGACGATCATGATCGGTGAAAAGGCTGCCGACATTATTCGCGGACGCGATCCGTTGCCGCCATCAAACGCACCGTTCTTTGTTCATCCCGAATGGGAAACAAAGCAACGTTAACAGCCATAACGTCAAAGCCCCTGATCATTGGTCAGGGGCTTTTTTTATCTGGTGTGATGTTATCGACGCCGTGATCTGGCACGGGGCAGGTCGCGCCGCTGGACCGGGCGGTCACCGTTGCCACCACCAACACCATCACGCAGTCTGTGGTGCAACCCCGCACCGATGGCGGTGCCGATCGCGCTGCCCATGGCTGTTCCCATTGCGATATATGGGGCATGGTTTCCGGTAACTGTGCCCAGAAAAATACCGGCAGTAGTACCCGAAAGCGTCCCGACAAGCAGGCAAATTGACATCGACATTACCGGATCATCCGCTGTGCAAAGGGTGAGATTAAGGGGCAATAATGCGCAAGCACGAACCGGTTTGCAAGATAAGTAGATTGCAATTGCCGCAATGGCGGGTGATCATTATGGAATATTGTATGCAATGCGCATGTTGTTTCCCGCAATCATCCGAAGTCCCGCCATGCAAGAAATCAGTCTGCTTAATTCCGTGATCGGCCCCGTGATGCGCGGGCCGTCAAGTTCGCACTGTGCCGCGCCCTATATGATGGCAAAGCTGGTGCGCGAACTTTCATGTTCTAATGGCGAGGTCCTGCAAAAGGCGGTGGTGCGGTTCGATCCGCGCGGCTCGTTCGCCCCTTGCTACAAGGCGCAAAGTTCGGATGAAAACTTTGCCGCCGGTCTTTACGGGGCCAAGCTGACCGATGGGGATTACCGTGACATTCTGGGGCGGGTGGAACGCGGCGAAGGGTTCCATTTCGCAATCGAGGTCACCGAACTTGATAACAACAACCATCCCAACCGGGTTGATCTTGAACTGACCCTGCAAACGCAAGATGGCGGGCAGCGCACCGATCTTTATACCGGGGCGTCGGTTGGCGGTGGCATGTATTACATCGACAGTATGAATGGCGAGGCCCTGTTTCTGACCGGGAAAACCGCAAGCGTCTTTGTCTGGGGGGATGCGGCGGTGACGGATGCCGACACCATTGCCGAAATGCTGGCCGGTGGTGGCAATATGTTGCTGGGGGTGGCTGTCGACCAGAAACACACACGTATTGAAGTATCCCTGCAATCCGTGCCCGCCATGGACATTCTGGGGCAAGTTGCCAAACGCGATGGCGTGACCGATCTGCGCTTTGCCGATGCATCGCAATATCCGGTCTGTGCGATGGATGATCTGTTTTCAACCAGCGATGCGGTAATTGCCATTGCCGATCAGCAGGAAGGCGGATCGATTGCCGATGCGGCCCTGGCACTTGAAGCCAAACGTCTTGGTCTGTCGCGCCAAGCAACCCGCGATCTGTTTCGTGAACGGTGCGAATTGATGCTGCGCGTCGTGGCCGAGGGATTTGATGCCAAACCTGAAGATAACGTCATGCGGTTCCTGACACTTCGGGCGCGCAAGGTGCGCGATGCCAATTTGCCCGATGGTCTGGGTGGTCCGGTATTGCAGGATGCGATTGCCGGTGCGCTTTCGGCAATGGAACGTGACAGCAATCGGGGGCTGGTCTGTGCTGCCCCGACGGCGGGCAGTGCCGGGGTGGTGCCCGGAACGCTATATGGTTTGATCCGCCATGGCATTGATATCGAAGGTGCAACCGACGCGCTTCAGGTCATGGCGCTGATCGGGGCCGTGTTTGCCGCACGCGGGACATTCGCCGCGGAATGCGGGGGATGTTCGGTTGAAACCGGGGCATCGGCGGCAATGGCGGCGGCCGGTGTGACCCAGGCCTATGGCGGGACGGCACAGCAATGTTTTGATGCGGCCAGCATGTGTTTGATGAATACGCTTGGTTTGGTCTGTGATCCGGTTGGCGGGGACGTTGAAATCCCGTGCCATGCCCGCAATGTGGCCGGTGTTTCACATGCCTTTTCATCGGCGATGGCGGTATTGGCCGGGTTTGATGCGGTTCTTGGCTATGACGAACTGGTTGATCAGACCGTCAAGATCGGGGCAATGATGCATCCCGATTTGCGCTGTACGGCGCGCGGAGGCTGTGCTGCGACCAAGACCGCCTTGCGCATGGTCGAAGCCGCAAGTCTTGGCAAATAGGACAGGACTCCGTCCATGACGGCGGACGGGATTTGTCATCCTGCCTGTTTTGGATGGTTTTGATGGATTTCTGCTGACAGATATCGCGTTGCGGATGCGGGTTGACGCAATCCTTTATCCCGATGGTTGCCTGTTTTGGCATAATCCGCGAAATCCGGTCAAAGTCATTAGAAACAGGCAGTTTTCCCTTGATAGCTGCCCCTGATCGGGCAGGATAGAGCCACAATATTCAACGAAAATGAGGATTCCTCATGTTTACCCCGAACCTGCTGACCGCCAATGACCGGGACGGCACCTATCCGGCATCCTATTACGCGGCAACGGCGAATGCGACCGACCCGTTTGCCAAGCTGGAAGGCGATCAAACCTGTGACATTGTGGTGATTGGCGGGGGCTTTACCGGGTTGTCATCCGCACTGCATCTGGCCGTGCGCGGCTTTGATGTGATTGTGCTTGAAGCCCATCGTGTGGGGTGGGGCGCATCGGGGCGCAATGGCGGACAGGTCGGGTCGGGCCAGCGCCGCGAACAGGATGATCTTGAAAAAATGGTCGGGCGCGATGATGCCCGCAAACTTTGGGATATCGCCGAACAGTCCAAGGATATCGTCAAATCCCTGATCACCAAACACGATATCAAATGCGACTGGAAACCGGGCATCCTCCATGCTGACCATCGGGCGCGTTTTGTCCCGGAAACCCATGAATATGTTGAAAAGCTGCAATCCGAATACGGCTATGACCAGATCCGGGCCGTGGATCGAGATGAAATGCGCGCCATGCTGGGATCGGAATTTTATCACGGCGGGTCGCTGGATATGGGGGCGGGGCATATTCATCCGCTGAATTTCGCATTGGGGATTGCCGATGCGGCACGTGCAGCCGGGGCGCGAATTTTTGAAAATTCCGTTGTGACGTCCTATGAAAGTCAGGCTGGCAAGGTAACGGTGAAAACAAGGGATGGCGGCGTTGTTAGCGCTAACAAACTCATCCTTGGCTGTAACGGGTATCTTGATGCGCTTGATGATCGTGTCGCGAAACGCGTCATGCCGATCAACAATTTCATCATCGCGACCGAACCGCTAGGCGATGATTTGGCGCGTGAATTGATCCGCGATGATGTGGCGGTCGCAGATTCAAAGTTCGTGATCAACTATTACCGGCTGAGTGCCGATAAACGCATGCTGTTTGGCGGCGGGGAGACCTATGGTTATACTTTCCCCAAAGACATCAAATCGTTTGTCGCGCCCCATATGCTGGAAGTCTATCCGCAGCTTAAAGACGTCAAAATCGATTATGGCTGGGGCGGGACATTGGCGATCACCATGAACCGCATGCCGTTCTTCCGCCGGATCGAGGATAATATCTTTACCGCCAGCGGCTATTCCGGGCACGGGGTGGCGATGGCGACCCTTGCCGGTCAGATCATGGCCGATGCAGTGGGCGGAACCATGGAACGGTTCGATGTGATGGCCAATATCAAGACCCCGATTTTCCCGGGGGGCAAGGCATTACGGTTCCCGATGCTGGTGGCGGCCATGCTGTGGTATTCGATCCGCGACAAGCTGTGATCGGTTCGGGCAAATCCGGATGGGCTGCCTGACGGGGTCAGGTGTCGCCGTTCCCGGGTGACCAGCTTGTCACCGGGTCATAGCGTTCACCCTTGGACAGGATGACACCATTATGGGCGGCAATCCCGATTTCAAAACTTGACGCAATACGCAGCGCACGTTCCATGAAATGCCGTGCGGCGGCTTCCTTGCAATGTTCCGAAAGGGTCAGCGCAAACAGTTGCAGCCAGCGATCAAAATGATGGCGGGTGATTTTAAGCGGCAGGTGCTTTTGCATCGGGCGGCCGTCATAATTACCAGTGGCAAGGGCAACCGATGACCAGAACATCACCATGCGATCAAGGTGATGGTCCCAGTTTTCGACCTTTTCGGCAAATACTGGGCCGAGCATTTCATCTTCGCGAACCTTGGCATAAAAGCCGTGAACGATATTTTTGATCATGTCGTGATCGATCCCGGTATCTTCCTTGATACGGCGGGTGGCGATTTCGCGGCGTTCCTTGATTTCGGCAAGGGTAGGCTGTTTTTCAGACATGTCACATGGCCCGTGGTTCGCTGGATAGACCGCAGTTTTACGCAAATCCGCGATGTTGGAATATGACATATGTCACTTTGACCCGGGGCGCAAACAGATCACGGCCCCGGATCGGCAGACCTGTTATGCGTAACGGTCGCGCAAACCGTAATAGCGATAGGCAACCGACCGGGCAACGCGCCGCAGGGCTGGAAGCGGGAAACGCTGCATCGGTGTTGCAATAACAGCACCCAGATCTTCCTGATCGCTGATGCCCAGCATGCATTCCGCCAGCATCTTGCCGCCGAGACTGGCCAGCGCCACACCATTGCCATGCCAGGCAAGTGCGGTCCAGACATCATGATGACCGGGCACGCGCCCGATATAGGGACGCCAGCTTTGCGACAGACAGGCAAGCCCGTTCCAGTGATGGGTCAGTTCAATGTCGCGCCAGGCCGGGAATATGCGATGGAAATTATCAAGCAAGTCCTGCTTGCCCGCGGCAAAGGCGGCCTCGGTCGCGGTAATGCCGCCACGTCCGCCAAACAGGAACCGGTTATCAGGCAGCTTGCGGAAATAATGCAGCAGAATGCGGCTGTCAAAAGCCATCAGATCACTTGTCCAGCCCTGTGCGGCCAGTTCCGCATCACTTAGGGGCCGGGTGACAAGAATGCCCGAAAATACCGGCATCAGGCGCCCGCCAAGCCAGTCAGGAAGGTTTTCGGCACTGTATCCGTTTGTTGCAATGACAATCTTGCTTGCGGTGATCTGGCTGTCGCCGGCATAAAGACGATAGTTTTCACCATCTTCAACAAAGCGGTCGATGCGGGCCTGTTCAAATATCCGAACACCTGCCGCAATGCATTTTTCATGCAAACCCGCCAGATATTTCATGGGGTTAAGGCCGAAACCTTCTTTGACGTGCAAGCCGCCATAGGTATCCCCGGCATTCAGGCCGCGTTCGATCAGGGCATCCTTGTCAAGAAATTCGGTCTGAATACTGGTGAAATGGGCGATCTCGTCAGCTTCGTGATGAAGGTCGCGCACGCGGTTGGGTTTATGGGCCAGCACAACTTCTCCATCCGAATGACGATCGGCATCAATGTTCCAGTCGCGCAGGCGCTGATCAACCAGATTGACGGCATCGCGCTGAATGAGGGCAAAGTGACGCACGGCATCGTCGCCAAACCGTTTGGCAAGCTCACCATATCCCTTGCCGCTGCCGCCCATGCAGCAGAAACCGCCATTGCGTCCCGAAGCCCCCCAGCCACTGCGACCGGCGTCAAAGACCGCGACATCAGCCCCGTTTTTGGCAAGTTCAAGTGCCGCCGACAGGCCACAATATCCGCCACCGATAATCGCAACATCGGCCTTGATGACCGCATCACGCGGCAATTGTTGGCAATCGGGAAGGGGGGATGCGCTTTGCACCCAGAAGCTGTCAGGCAGGGTGTGCGTCTGATAGGCGGCCGGCTGATAAATGCGTTTGAGCATGGGGCGTCTCATAGTGGGGTGAGGTAAAAGTTGGGGCAAAAGTTGAGGCAAAACTCGAGCCGAAACAACGGGGCGGACAGTCACGTGATAGAGTTGGTCGAGTGGCGGTCAACAGTTGGTCAAAGTTGATCAGAGGCCGGGGCGGCCTATCAGTCAGGTGGTCGGGGCTTGGTGCGATGGCCATAAAATGAAAATACCCGGCGATGATAATGCATGCCGGGTATTTCGTTAAGGTCCTGAAATCGATCAGAAATTACATTTTGCCGATTTTCTTTGCCGTCTCGTCAAAGGCCGCGCGGGCGCGTTTGACCAGTTCGTCAATTTCTTCCTTGGTGATGCAAAGCGGCGGGGAAAGTACCATGCGATCACCACAGGCACGCATGATCACGCCATTGGCAACACAGGCATCGCGGCAGATGGTCCCAACCGTGCCCGGCTTGTCGAACATCTTGCGGGTTTTCTTGTCATCAACCAGCGGCATGCCGGCAATCAGGCCAACCGTTTCAACCGCACCGACCAGCGGATGGTCTTCAAGGGTTTTAAGGGCCTTGGCGAAATAGGGGCCAATGTCATCCTTGACGCGTTCAACCATCTTTTCGTCGCGCAGAATGCGAATGTTTTCAAGGGCCACGGCGGCACATGCCGGATGACCGGAATAGGTGAAGCCATGGGTGAATTCACCACATTCATTGATCAGCACATCCGCCACGCGATCACCGACCATGACGGCCGAAATCGGCAGATAACCCGATGACATGCCTTTTGCCATCGGCATCAGGTCCGGTTTGATGTCAAAGGTATCGGAGCCGAACCATGCACCGGTCCGGCCAAAGCCGCAGATAACTTCATCAGCGATCAGAAGAATGTCGTATTTCTTGCAGATGCGCTGGATTTCCGGCCAATAGGTTGACGGCGGAATGATGACGCCGCCAGCACCCTGGATCGGTTCACCGATAAAGGCGCCAACGCGATCCGCGCCAAGTTCCTCGATCTTTTCTTCGAGTTTGCGCGCCGCAATCAGGCCGAATTCTTCCGGGGTGTGATCGCCGCCTTCGCCGTACCAGTATGGCTGATCAATATGGACCACATCCGGCAGAAGCGGGCCGCCCTGGGCGTGCATGCCGGCCATCCCGCCAAGCGACGAACCGGCAACGGTCGACCCGTGATAGGCGTTCTTGCGGCTGATGATCACCGAACGTTCCGGCGTGCCTTTGAGTTTCCAGTACTGGCGCACCATACGGACAACCGTGTCGTTCGCCTCCGAACCGGAATTGGCATAGAATACGTGGTTCAGGCCATCTGGCGTGATTTCGGCAAGAACTTTGGAAAGCTCGATCGCCGGGGTATTCGCGCACTGGAAGAAGTTGTTGTAATAGGGCAGTTCAAGCATCTGCTTGTAAGCGACTTCAGCCAGTTCCTTGCGGCCATAGCCGACATTGACGCACCACAGACCGGCCATACCATCAAGATAGCGTTTGCCGTTCGAGTCCTCGATAAACACGCCTTCGGCACGGGTGATCACCCGGGTGCCACGGTTATTCAGATCCGCTGTATCGGTGAACGGATGAATATGGTGTGCCTGGTCGATGTCCTGCCAATAGGCGGTTTTGTCGAAATTATTCATAACGTCTCCTGACAGCGCAGTTTGTCTGCTTTTGTGCGATATGTTGAACATCTGTAATCAGTGTTCGTTTTTTTGAACACCTTTGCAAGAGGATTTTTCGACAAAATTTTTCGGCTATCCAACTCGGTTTTTGTTATCCAGTGGTTGGTTCGGGACGGCCATTGTTAAAGAGTTGTTTCGACCGGTGAATTCTTTTGCACTGCATGATTTGCACGATATATCGAACGAAGGGGCTTGACCGGGGCATTCCGGCGCGGCACGATGGAACACAGGCACAATTCCTTTAATAAAAGGCCTTTTCTGGGAGTATAAGACGATGAACAAGTCGTTCGTCGAAGACAGTAGGGCGGAAGCCCAACGATTCTTTGAAGAAAACCCTGATGTCGAACTTGTTGAGTTGCTCATTCCCGACATTAACGGCGTGTTTCGCGGCAAGCGAATCAGCAAGCAGAAGTTTCTCAAAAGTTTTACCGAAGGTGTGACTTTGCCGGGCTCCATGTGCCTGGTCGATATTACCGGTGACACCCCGGAAGGAACGGGGCTTCTTTGGTCGAGCGGTGACCAGGACAATCTGGCAAAACCGATCCCGGGAACCCTGTGTCTTGTTCCATATGGCGAATTGCCCTTGGCGCAGGTCATGATGAGCCTGCATAACCTGGATGGTACCAAGTTCTTTGCCGATCCGCGCAATGTGTTGCAGGGCGTTGTTGATCGCATGGCGGCCGATGGTCTGTATCCGACCGTCGCCCTTGAACTTGAATTCTATCTGGCAGATCAGAACGAAAAGACCGCTGAACCGCTTCCGCCCCAGCCGCTTGGCGGCGGGATCGCATCGGACGGTGTGCAGGTTTACGGCCTTCAGCAGATCGAAGACTTTGAAAAGGTCCTTCATGACGCGGTTGCCGAACTGAACCGTCAGGGCATTCCGGCCGACACCATCGTTGCCGAAGCCGGACCCGGTCAGTTTGAAATCAACCTTGGTCATGTGACCGATCCGATGCTGGCCGCTGACCATGCAATGCAGCTTAAACGCGTGGTCAAGGGCATTGCCTGGGACCATGGTGTGACCGCGACTTTCATGGCCAAACCCTATTCCGATCAGGCGGGCAACGGTTTGCATGTTCATGTGTCCTTGCGGGACAAGGATGACAATAACGTGCTGTCCCCGGTCGCGGGCGAGGAAGTTTCCGAAAACCTGCGCTTTGCGATTGGCGGTTTGCAGGAAGCGATGTTTGAAAGCATGGCGGTATTCGCGCCGAACCCGAATTCATATCGCCGGTTCCAGAACAAGGCCTATGCGCCGATGTCGCCGAACTGGGGTTTGAACAACCGTACGGTCGCGTTGCGTATTCCGGCCGGCAGCCCCAAGGCCGCCCGTGTCGAACATCGCGTGTCGGGGGCGGATGCCAACCCGTATCTGGTGCTGGCCTGTGTTCTGGCCGGGATGCATTACGGCATGAAAAACAAGCTTGATCCGGGCGAGCCGACCGTTGGTAACGGTTATGAACAGCATGGCGGGCGGATTGTTCCGCGCAGCATGATTTCTGCTCTTGATCGTTTCGTGGATGGCAAGATCGTCAAGGAATATCTTGGTGAACGCTTCGTCGAGGTCTTTGATATCTGCCGTCGGGCCGAATATGACGAATTCTTTGCCGAGGTCACCCAGCTTGAATATCGCTGGTACCTTGATGCGGTCTGACCGCAGGTAAAAATAAAAACATTCAATAGGGAACAACCGGGAATGTCGCAAAAGGTCGGGGATCGTCTGAAAGCTGTGCGCAGCATGTACGGGCTGTCGCAGCGTGAACTGGCACGACGTGCCGGTGTCACGAACAGTACGATTTCAACGATTGAACAAAATCGTGTCAGCCCGTCTGTTGACAGTCTTGCCAAAGTGCTGGCAGGCATCCCGATGAGCCTGATTGATTTCTTCACCATTGATCTCGACAATGGTGAAGAAATTTTCTTTAAAAAAGAAGAGCTTGTCGAACTTTCCGACGGGACGATGTCAATGCGTCTTGTCGGGGCATCGCGCAAGGATCGCAAATTGCGCGTGTTGCATGAAACCTATCCGGCGGGTGGCGATACCGGTGACAATCTTATCGTTCAGAAGGGCGAGGAAGCCGGTGTCATTATCCGCGGGAAACTTGAGGTGACAGTGGGCGAGCGGGTCAAGGTTCTTGGCCCTGGTGATGCCTATTACTTCAATGCAGAAATTCCGCACCGTTTCCGCAATGTCGGGGACGGGGAATGCGAAGTCGTCAGTGCTGCCACACCGCCGTCATACTGATCGCGTAAAGTATCGGGCATATGACCCGACCTGAATTCCGATATTGAACAAGGCCCCAAAAGCGCCATCCGTCAGGAGACTTCCGATGACCAATCCGTTGAATTTTGAACAACTGACCGCACAGGCCGCCGCCCTTGATATTCGCAACAAGGCGTTCATCAACGGTGCCTATGTTGATGCCGCATCGGGCAAGACATTCGATTGCATCAGCCCGCGCGACGGGTCGGTTCTGACCAAGGTTGCCGAATGCGATGTCGAAGACGTCAACCGTGCGGTGGCATCGGCCCGCGCAGTCTTTGAAAAAGGCAGCTGGTCCGAAGCGGCACCTGCCAAACGCAAGGCGATCCTGCTTCATTTCGCGGACCTTCTTGAAAAGAATGCAGCCGAGCTGGCATTGCTTGAAAGCCTTGATATGGGCAAGCCGATCACGCTTGCTGCCCGCGATGATATTCCGCTGTCTTACAAATGCATCCGCTGGTATGCCGAGGCGATTGACAAGATTTATGATGAAATCTCGCCGTCGGGCACCAATGAAATCGGCATGATCACCCGTGAGCCGCTTGGCGTGGTTGCGGCAGTGGTGCCGTGGAACTTCCCGCTGATGATGGCGGTCTGGAAGCTTGGCCCGGCATTGGCGATGGGCAATTCGATCATCCTGAAACCGGCAGAACAATCGCCGCTGACCGCCCTTCGTGTGGCGGAAATCGCGGTTGAGGCCGGTATTCCCGAAGGTGTTCTGAACGTTGTGCCGGGCTTTGGTCCGACGGCGGGCAAGGCGCTTGGCCTGCATGAAGATGTCGATTGCGTGACCTTTACCGGGTCGGGCGAAGTCGGCAAGCTGTTCCTGCAATATTCGGGTCAGTCGAACATGAAGCGCGTCTGGCTTGAATGTGGTGGCAAAAGCCCGAACATTGTTCTGGCCGATTGCCCGGATATGGATGCCGCGGCCGCGGCCGCAGCCGGTGGTATTTTCTATAACCAGGGCGAGGTCTGCACAGCCGGTTCGCGCCTGATTGTCGAAGAAAGCATCAAGGATGAATTCATCGAAAAGGTCATTGCAGCGGGTGCAAAAATGCAGCCGGGTGATCCGCTTGATCCGAAAAGCCAGATGGGCGCGATTGTCGATGAAAGCCAGATGAACCGCGTTCTGGGCTACATCGAAAAAGGTTCTGCCGAAGGTGGCGTTCTGCGCACCGGTGGCAAACGCGCACGCACCGAGTCCGGTGGCTATTATGTCGAACCGACCGTGTTTGATGGCATCAAAAACGATATGACAATCGCCAAGGAAGAAATCTTTGGCCCGGTTCTGTCGGTTATTTCGGTCAAGGACTGGAAAGAGGCTGTTCAGACGGCAAATGATACGCCATATGGTCTCGCAGCAGCGGTTTGGACGCGCGACATCAACAAGGCACACATGACCGCAAAGAAACTGCGTTCGGGTCTTGTCTGGGTCAATTGCTGGGACGGGGGATCAATCACCATGCCGTTTGGTGGTTACAAGCAGTCCGGCACCGGTCGCGATCGTTCGCTGCATGCGCTCGATAAATATTGTGAAATCAAGTCGACCTGGATTGCGCTGGGCGACGCCTGATTACAAGCAGGTTCTCATTCGGAGATAAGGGAAGAAAAATGAGCAGCACTGGCGTCATTGACACCAAGGGCGGTGATAACGCCTTTACGGCGAAATCTGTGCATCAGAATACCAGCGAGCCGATGTATTCCGGTGCGCTGTCATTCATGCGCCGCCGCTATTCGCGTGATCTTAACGGTATTGATATTGCCGTGACGGGCATTCCCTATGACCTTGCGACATCAAGCCGTCCAGGCACGCGCCTCGGCCCGCAGGGGGTGCGTCGTGCATCGACCAATCTTGCATGGGCACCGCATTTTCCGTCCGGGCGCGATATCTTTGCCGAACTGGCGGTGATTGATTACGGCGATATGGTGATCGATCCGGGCCATCCGGAAAAACTGCCTGACATGATCGAAGACCACGCGCGCGATATCGTGCAGTCAGGTGCGAAGATGCTGACGATTGGTGGGGATCACTTCATCACCTATCCGATCCTGAAAGCCCATGCCGAAAAATACGGTGATGGTATTTCCCTGATCCAGTTTGATGCCCATTCCGATACCTGGGAAGATGATGGCGACCGTATCGATCACGGCACCATGTTCTGGCACGCGGCGAAAAAGGGCATCGTCAATCCGTCGAAATCCATTCAGGTCGGTATTCGGACCCACAATGAATCGACGCACGGCTATAACATCATCTATGGCCCGGAAGTTCAGTCGATGTCGATTGACGCCATTGTCGAACAGATCAAGGCAACGGTTGGCAACAACCCGGCCTATATCACCTTTGACATTGATGGTCTTGACCCGTGCTATGCGCCGGGAACCGGTACGCCGGTTCTGGGCGGTTTGACCAGCCATCAGGCAGTGTCGATCCTGCGCGGTCTTGCCGGTCATGTGAACCTGATCGGCAGTGACGTGGTTGAAGTATCCCCGCCATTTGATGTTTCGGACATCACATCCCTTGCCGGGGCGACCATGGCGTGGGAAATGCTGAACATTCATGCGGTAAACCGCGCGAAATAACGGTTCTGCTCATAGGCCAGGGCGACGCAGTCAGTTGCGCGCACTGGAAATATTCAAGGGCTGGTGCTTTTAACAGGCGCCGGCCCTTGTTTTTTCATTTTCTTGTGCTCTGATAGGGCCGAATAAGAAATGAAACATGACAGGAAATGAAAAATGAAACCGATCGCGATTACCCGTTTGACCATCTGTGGCATTGATGAATTGCCAACCCATCGTAATCACGGGGTTTCCCATATCCTGTCAGTTCTTGATCCTGACCGGGAAGATCCGCCCATCTTTGGCGATTTTGGCCCGCATGAACGGACCGTTTTGCGGTTTCATGACGTGATTGACGACAAGGAAGGCCGTCCGGCACCGACCCGTCAGGATGTCGAAGCCATTCTGGCCTTTGGCGAGGCCCTGAAAGCCAGCCACGCAGATCGCCGTGATGGTCACTTGCTGGTGCATTGCCATATGGGTGTGTCGCGCTCAACCGCAGCCATGATTACCCTGATGGCGCAAATCGAACCGGATCGTGACGAAGACAGCATTTTCACCACCATTCGCGAAATGCGCCCGATTGCCTGGCCGAATTCGGTCATGATTGCGTTTGCCGATGACATGCTGGGGCGCGAAGGGCGACTGACCGCCGCCTTGCATCGTCACTATGCCATTCAGCTGGAACGTGATGACATGTTTGAACGCTGGATGACCGAACTTGAACGTGCGCGCGAGATCGAATTTGGCCGCGCACTGGCCCGCCAAAAGGCATCCACACAGTGATGTGCTATCATTCGTTCCGATTTTGGTTTGCACGTCAAATTGAATCGATTTAAAAAGCCCGTCGGTCCCACAGATCGCAACATGAATTTGATAACGGGTCCGCATTTGTTTGCGGACAATCCGAACGGAGAAACGTCATGACAGCCAAAGCTGTTTGTCTTGGGGAACTGCTGATTGATTTTGTTCCGACTGTGACCGGTACCGGCCTTGCCGATGCGCCTGCCTTTGCCAAGGCAGCAGGGGGGGCGCCGGGCAATGCGGCTGTGGGATTGAAACGTCTGGGCATTGATACCGGCTTTATCGGCAAACTTGGCGATGATGCCTTTGGGCATTTCCTTGTTGATACGCTTAAGGCCGATAATGTTGATACATCGGGTATTGTTCTGACCAAGGAAGCGCTGACCGGATTGGCATTCGTGTCGCTTCGTGCCGATGGCGAACGCGAATTTTCATTCTATCGCAGCCCGTCGGCGGACATGTTGCTGTGCCCGGCCGATCTTGATCGGGATATGCTGACATCAACCGATCTGTTCCATTACGGAACCCTGTGCATGATCGATGATGATCCGCGCGCCGCCACCCTTGAGGCCATCCGTATCGCGCGTGAAAACGGGGCGATCATTTCATGTGACCCGAACCTTCGCCTGCCGCTTTGGCCAAGTGTTGAAAAGGCGCGTGAAATCCTGCGTCTTGCGATCAGTCAGGCCGATGTCGTCAAGATGTCGGACGAAGAAATCATCTTTGTATCTGGCAAGGAAGACCTGGAAGACGGCATCAAGGATCTTTGGTGTGACCAGTGGCGTGCACTTGTCGTGACCTATGGCCCCAAAGGATCGCGCTTTATCACGCCGGAATTTGACGGTTTCGTTCCGTCGTTTGACGTAACGGCGGTGGATGCCACTGGTGCCGGGGACGGATGCACGGCGGGCTTCCTGTCGCGTTTGCTGAAAGACCCGGAACTTCTGGGGGCCGAGGAAAAGCTGATTGCGGCATGTCGCTTTGCCAATGCGGTGGGGGCGATTACCGCGACCAAGCGCGGGGCCATCAATGCGCTTCCGACCGAAAAGGAAGTCGAAGACTTTCTTTCAGCGCGCTAAGGCGCCAGCAACAGGAATGTCGTGGTATCCGCATAATCTTGCCACGACATTCTGCAAACTGTCCCACACATGGTTTGAACAAGATGCTAGTCTGCGGGATCGCGACTGCACTGTTTTGGTGTGTAATACGTTGAACAAGGCCGAGGGTGGTGATGTCCGCTGACAAACTGACTGCAAACTGGGAAGAACTGGATCAATTGGGCGCGGAGGTTTCCGGGAAACTGAACCTGCGCCAGGCATTTGCCGATGATCCGGCACGGTTCGAACGTTATAGCGCCGCGCTTAATGACCTGTTTGTCGATTATTCGAAAAACCTGATCACCGATGATGTGATGGCCGCCCTTGTGCGCCTGGCCAAGGCTGCGAATGTCGAAGAATGGCGCGACCGGATGTTTGCCGGTGACAGGATCAATATCACCGAAAACCGTGCTGTTTTGCACACGGCCCTTCGCAATCTGGATGGCGGTGCGGTCAAGGTTGATGGCGAAGACGTCATGCCCGCCGTCAAGGAAGTGCTGGCACGGCTTAAGGCATTTGCCACGCGTGTTCATTCCGGCGAATGGAAGGGTCATACAGGCAAGAAAATAACCGATGTGGTCAATATCGGTATTGGCGGATCCGACCTTGGCCCGGTGATGGTCAATGAGGCACTTCGCCCGTTCCATATTGATGGCATTCGCTGCCATTTCGTTTCAAACGTCGATGGCGCGCATATTGTCGATACGCTCAAGGATCTTGATGCGGAAACGACACTTTTCATCATTGCGTCCAAGACCTTTACGACCGATGAAACCCTGACCAATGCCTATTCCGCTCGTGACTGGCTGGTGAAGGCGCTGGGGGATCAAAGTGCGGTCGCCAAACATTTCGTGGCGGTTTCAACCGCCCTTGATAAGGTCGCCGCATTTGGCATTGATACCGATAATGCATTTGGGTTCTGGGACTGGGTAGGCGGGCGTTACAGCCTGTGGTCGGCGATTGGTTTGCCGATCATTCTGGCTGTCGGCTATGACAAGTTCGAGGACCTTCTGCGCGGTGCGCAATCAATGGATAACCATTTCAAAACCGCACCGGTGGAAACCAACATTCCGATGATCCTGGCCCTGATCGGGGTGTGGTATCGCAATGTTCTGGGCGCATCGAGCCAGGCCATCCTGCCTTATGATCAGCATCTTTCGCGGCTGCCAGCCTATTTGCAGCAGGCCGATATGGAAAGTAACGGCAAATCTGTCACCCGCGATGGCAAGGCGATTGCCTATGAAACCGGACCGATCATCTGGGGCGAGCCCGGCACCAATGGCCAGCATGCGTTTTATCAGCTGATCCATCAGGGCACCGAACTGATCCCGGTTGATTTCATTGTTGCGGCCAATGCGCTCCATCCGCTTGGCAACCATCACGACAAGCTGGTGTCGAACTGTCTGGCGCAGGCCGAAGCATTGATGCGTGGCAAGACCGAGGATGAAGTGCGGGCCGAACTGGCGGGCAGTGACCTTTCCCCGGCCGAGATTGATGTTCTTGCCCCGCAAAAGGTATTTGCCGGGAACAAGCCCAGCACCATGATCCTGTATAAGCAGCTTGATCCATTCACCCTTGGCCGCTTGGTGGCGATGTATGAACATAAAATCTTTGTTCAGGGCGTCATCTGGAACGTCAATTCCTATGACCAGTGGGGCGTCGAACTTGGCAAGCAGCTTGCCAAGGAGTTGCTGCCGATGGTCGAAGGCAAGGAAGACGCCGGTGCGCGTGACGCATCAACAGCGGGCCTGATCAAGCGTCTGCATGCTTTGCGCGGGTGATTGCTAGTTCCCGTCATCGGGGACCAGACAAAGCCGATAGGCACCGGAAGGGCGGTTTTGGCCATGGCTGATACCGCCCTTTTGATATTCAAGCAGCCGTTCGGCGCAGAGCTGTTCGGCCACCTGATGAATGCGCGGCATCAGATCGGTCCAGTTTTTGCCAAATGATCGGGCGACCTCGGACGGGCAGAAGGATTTGTCCGCACCGCGCCGGGCGGCAAGTGACAGCATTCTTTGGCGCAAAACCGCATAGGTTGGCCGGGTTTCTTCGACATCATCAACCATCATGACCCAACACCATCATGCTCAGGTGATCTTTTGTGCGGACGGCTGTTGCGGCATCGGTCGGAACAGTATTTGACGTCTTCCCAACAGGTTTTCCATTTGCGCCGCCACAAAAATGGCCGACCGCAGGACAGGCATGTCTTTGACGGCAAATGCGCCTTGGCGCGGAATGATCCATTGGCATTGCGGGGCATGGCATTACCGGGTCGTACTTATCCGATCAGGGTTTCAATCATAGCATGGGCGGCAGACTGACCGCTGCGCCATGCGGCTTCGACCCGGGCACCAAGACACCAGTCCCCGGCGGCGATCACGCGCCCGTTCATACCGTTCAGATGGCTTGAACCGAGTGGCTGTTCGGTGCGCGCATAGCGCCAGCGATGGGCCTGCACCGAATGCAATTGCGGTAGTTTGACACCACTCACATCGCGCAGGGCAGCCAGAAGGTTTTCAATCACGCGGTCCTTGTCATCTTCAAGATGGTCGCGCGACCATTGCGGACTGGCATGAAGAACCCAGGGGTCGGGACAGCGCCGATGGAACAGATCATCTGACTGTGTGCTGCGTGCTGCCCAGCTAATTGCCGGGGATGGATGCAGCATGGCATCAAATGCCGTCGGAAGTGGCTGTTCAAAGGCCGCCATCACCGCCCAGCATGGCGCGGTAACCACGTCACCAATCGCGTCATAACGCGCTGAAAGTGGCCGCAACAATTCAGCCGTCTGCGGGGCAGGGGCCGTTACGATAACCCCGTCAAACGGGCCGAATTCCCCGTCCAGATCGTCATGAAGGACAAAGCTTTTTCGATCAAGCTGTTCAATTCTGGTGATGCGGTGCTGTTTGTGAATGGTAAAGGCATCGACAAGCGGGCTGATCAGCTTGTTCATTTGCGGCGCGCCTTGATACCAGTGATCAAGCGCAAGGTTCCCGGCACTTTGCATGGCGGGAATGTCGCCATGATGCAGGTTCGGTTTCCAGTTCTGGGCGGCGTTATGTGATGCGGCCTGTTCCAGATAGGCGGCAAAACCGGGATGCCGGGCGGTAACATATTGCGCACCGTGATTGAAATGACCGAAATCGGTTCGCCGTGATGCCAGTCGCCCGCCCAGACCACGGCTTTTTTCAAAGACGGTGATGTCCATCCCGACCTTGTGCAAAGTGCTTGCAGCTTTCAGTCCGGTCATGCCTGCGCCGATGATGGCGATGCGGATTGCTTTCATCTGACAGCCCCGATGATGTGGTGTTGCGACAATTCAGCGGTTTGATTCTGATACGCAAGACGGGGCGGGTTGGAGCAGTCACTGCCACAAGATATTTATGAAACTGTCACGCCCGGGTCATCAAACCGTTACAACAAATCAGCAGGTTGTCTGATCTGTCGAACCGTTTACCAAGGGGGAATTATGCGTTCTTCATTGATGGCAACTGCTGCTATTTCCGTACTTTTGACGGCCTGTGCCGGTACTGCACCAGATCACGCGATGATGACCGAAAGTGTTGCCAACGCGGGCGCACATCCGATCACGATTGTGCCGATGGGCGAATATCGCACCGGCATGCTCGATGAGGGTGCCGCAGAAATCCCGGCATTTGACCCGGTGTCCAAACGCATCTTTGTCGTCAATGGCGCGGACAAGGCGATTGATATCCTTGATATGTCAAACCCCGACAAGCTTTCCAAGCTTGGCGCACTTGAACTTGCGACCTGGGGCAAGGGCGCAAACAGTGTTGCGGTGAAAAACGGGATTGTTGCCGTCGCGGTCGAGAATGAAGACAAGCAGGCCCCGGGCAAGGCGGTGTTTTTTGATACCGAAGGCAACTTTATCGCATCGGTAACAGTCGGTGCATTGCCCGACATGATCAAGTTTTCACCCGATGGAAAATACGTCCTTGTTGCCAATGAAGGCGAACCCAATGACGCATTCAGCAACGACCCGGAAGGCAGCGTTTCAATCATTTCGATTGCCGGTGGTGTCGATGGTTTGAGCGATGCCGATGTGCGCACGGTTGACTTCAGGTTCCTGAATGATGCGGAACTGCCATACGGGATGCGGACATCCAACCCGGGTACGTCAAGTGTCGCCCAGGATATCGAGCCGGAATACATTGCTGTTTCAGGTGACAGCAGGACCGCCTATGTGTCGCTTCAGGAAAACAATGCAGTCGCCATCATCGATATCGAAACCGCGACGGTCAAACATGTGGCCGGTCTTGGTTTCAAGGACCATTCGGTTCATGCCTTTGATGCCAGTGACAAGGACGGCAAGATCAATATCCGCACCTGGCCGGTGATGGGCATGTATATGCCCGATACCATTGATGCGATTGAAATTGGCGGCAAGGACTGGATCCTGATCGCCAACGAAGGCGATTCCCGTGACTATGACGGTTACAGCGAAGAAACCCGGGTTGGCAAACTGACCCTTGACCCGGTTGTCTTCCCGAATGCCGACACCCTTCAGAAAGACGAAAATCTTGGCCGGTTGAAAACGACAACCGCACAGGGTGACACCGATGGTGACGGGGATGTTGACGTTATTTACAGCTATGGCGCGCGGTCATTCTCGGTTCTGAATGCCAGCGGTGAGATGGTCTTTGATAGCGGTGATGCATTCGAGCAGGTGCTGGCGGCGAAATATGCCAATGTCTTTAATTCCTCGGACACCGAAAATTACAGCCGTGACAATCGTTCCGACGACAAAGGCCCGGAACCCGAAGGCATTGCTGCGGGGTATGTCAACGGCGTTCCCTATGCCTTTATCGGACTGGAACGGCAGGGTGGCTTTATGGTCTATGATCTGACCAATCCGGCCAACCCGCAATTTGTCACCTATCACAGTGATCGCCGTTTCTCGGGCAATCCCGAAGCTGACACCGCAGGCGAACTGGCACCCGAAGGCATGCAGTTCGTTGATGCCAAGGACAGCCCGACCGGGAATGCCATGCTGGTGATTGCATCCGAAGTATCGGGCAGCACCAAGGTCTATGACCTGAAATAAAACCCGATGAGACGTATCGGGCAGATACAGGGAAAGCCGGGTTCAGCCCGGCTTTTTCTTTTATGATCAGGTCATGGTAAAATGTTTCAATCCGAAGGCAATATGGACTAAACTCCGCGCACGGTCAGGAACATGACCGATTGATAAAGGGGAGTTCGGGACTCTGACTACGCGACGTGAACCTCATATTCTGGTTGTCGATGATGATCAGGAAATCCAGAAGCTTTTGAAAAAGTTCCTGCTGCAGCATGGTTTTCGCATCACGACCGTTTCTGACGGCAACGAGATGCACCGTGCCTTGCGCGACTGGAAGATTGATCTGGTCATTCTGGACATCATGCTGCCGGGCGAAGACGGGTTTGCGTTATGCCGGGATGTCCGGCGCACATCCAAGGTGCCGATCGTGATGCTGACAGCGGTGGGTGAGGATACCGACCGTATTCTTGGGCTTGAACTTGGTGCGGATGACTATTTGACCAAACCGTTCAATCCTCGCGAACTTCTGGCCCGTATCCGGGCGGTGTTTCGCCGGTTTGAAACCGGGGCGGTGGGGCCGACCGACAATGAAGTGGCCCCGACCCAGCGTATTATTTTCGGTGAATGGACATTGGATATCGGATCGCGTGAATTGCGCGATGCCGACAATGTGGCGGTGCATCTGTCGACCGGTGAATTTTCATTGTTGCTGGCACTGGTGAAAAACAACAAGCGGGCGCTGTCGCGTGAACAGCTTGTTGATATTGTCCGCGGGCAAAGTTCACTGCCATTTGATCGCAGCATCGACATCCAGATCAGCCGCCTGCGGCGCAAGATCGAAAAAGATGCGAAAAATCCCAAACTGATCAAAACCGTTCGCGGGATCGGGTATCAGTTCTGCGCCGATACACAGACGCTTTAGGACTGTGTGATGGCGGACATGTTCGCACAGTTCAGTGATTATCTAAGACGCTACAAACCGCGTACCTTGGGTGGGCGGATCTTTATGCTGATGATGCTGGGTGGGGTGATCATTGCCGTGCTGAGTGCGTTGGCATCCTATTATGTCATTGAACGCAACGAACGGATCAGCCGGGCCTATACGTTGGGCTTCACCATTCGTGAGCTGGCCCGCATTGCCGACAATCCCGAATTTGAAGCCAATATCGTCGATATCGCGGCGCGCGATGGCATGGCATTGCGCATTTTGCCGGCCGATGATCTTGGCACGTTGCTTTTGTTTTCAAGGCCGGCACAACATATCGCCATGCCGGTGCGACTGGCCAATACCGGTTGGCCGACATCGGTCAAGGTCCATTTCCTGCGCGGGCGCCTGAGTTCCGAACAACGTGCCACCATCGAGGCCACCGAAAACCCCAGCCTGTTTTTTGCAGAATTGTCGCGCGAAATGGCGCGTCTGGGACTGGAAGCCCAGCTTGAAATCATGATGCCGTCGGGCAAGCGGCTTTTGATCAGTCATGATGAATTATGGGCCAGCTATTCATCGCCATCGCTTGTGTTCCTGATGTTTCTGATGGGGGTGGTTGCGGTTTTGGCCGTCTTTGCCGCCCTTGCCGATTTGCTGGCCGGACCGTTCAAAAAGTTGACCGCAGCAATCATTGCCCATGGGGACGAGGTCGATGGCCCGCTGGTCGAAGAACGCGGCCCGACCGAAGCCCGGTCAATGGCCGCGGCCTATAACGATTTGCGCGAACGGATTTCGCGCATGCTGGGTGATCGTACCCGCATGCTGGCAGCGATTTCGCATGATTTGCGCACACCGAGTACCCGCCTTCGTCTGCGTGCCGAATTCATTGAAAATGATGAATTGCGCGAAACCGTTCTGCGCGATCTGGATGAAATGGACGGTCTTTTGAATGATGCGCTCGATTTTCTGGGCGACTGGATTCAGAAAGAAGAAGAACGCACCGTTGATTTCGTTTCCGTGCTTGAAGCGATTTGCGATGACTATGCCGATCTCGGCCGTCCTGTCAGTTTCGACGGTCCGCAGCCATTACAATTTTCATCGGTTCATACGGTGTTTGGCGGCGGGGACGAGCCCCATTCATTTGATGGCAAACGCAGCATTCGATTGACCTGCCGACCGGGTACATTGAAACGCGCCTTTACCAACCTGATTGAAAATGCCCTGAAATATGGTCATCGCGCCAAGGTCAGTCTGGAAGCAACAGCGGACAATGTTCTGGTGACCATCCGTGACGAGGGGCCGGGCATTCCGGTCGAACATCAGGACAAGGTTTTCCTGCCATTCTATCGCGTTGAAGGATCGCGTGCGCGCAGCACCGGGGGCAGTGGGCTTGGACTGTCGATTGTCAAAACCGTGATTGACGCCCATGACGGACGGATCAGCCTGCGCAATATGCCAGGCAAGGGGCTTGAGGTCACCATATCGCTGCCGCGGCGGATCATTGCGCCCAACTGATCGGGATGGCAGAAACAAAAAAGCGGCCCGCATATTCGGGCCGCTTTTTTCATGACCGGCAGGTTTGACACACCGGTAAAAGAAGAATGGCGGGTGGCCCCCAGAACCACCCGCCAGTCAGATCAGATCCGCAACTCGGTTTCCGGGTCAAACAGACTGATCTGAGACATGTCGGCCGAGAAGGTCATGCTCTCGCCCGGTGTCGGTGCGCGGTCCGGACGGACACGTGCGACGATTTCTTTGCCGGCAATGTCGATCACCGTCATGGTGTCGGCACCGGTCGGTTCGATCACTTCGACCTTGCTGTCGAAGTTGACATACTGGCTGCCCGGTTCGTCTGAGCCGGTGCGCTTGTGTGTCAGGCCTTCCGGACGGATGCCAAAGACGACTTTCTTGCCGACATAGGCCTTGTAGCTTTCCGGTGCTTCGAACAGCGGCAGGGTAATCGGACCGCCATCACGTTCGATTGAAACGGCAAGCTTGCCGCCATTGTCGATCAGGGTCGCATCGACAAAGTTCATGGATGGCGAACCGATGAAGCCGGCAACAAACATGTTGTTGGGGCGCTCATAGATGTTCTGCGGCGTATCGAACTGCTGAAGAATGCCACCTTTCATGACCGCGATGCGTGATGCAAGGGTCATTGCTTCGATCTGGTCATGCGTCACATAGACAATGGTTGATCCAAGACGCTGATGCAGCTTCTTGATCTCGGTCCGCATGTCGACGCGCAGCTTGGCATCAAGGTTGGACAGCGGTTCGTCAAACAGGAAGATATCCGGATCACGCACAAGCGCACGGCCCATGGCAACGCGCTGACGCTGACCACCCGAAAGCTGGGACGGTTTGCGATCCAGAAGCGGCTCGATCTGAAGCAGCTTGGCGACATCGGCAACGGCCTTGTCACGTTCCTGTGCCGACACACCGCGGATTTCCAGACCAAAGGTAATGTTCTTGCGAACCGTCATGTTCGGGTACAGCGCATAGGACTGGAACACCATGGCGATGTTACGGTCTTTGGGGTGTACGTCGTTGATGACGCGATCACCAATGCGGATTTCCCCGCCGGTCGAACTTTCCAGACCGGCAATCAGGTTCAGAAGGGTCGATTTACCGCAACCTGACGGACCGACAAGGACGAGAAACTCGCCATCTTCGATTGCCAGATTGATTTCCTTGAGAACTTCGACAGGGCCAAAGGCCTTGCGAACTTTATCGAGGGTGAGTGATGCCATTTGCTTATCCCTTCACCGAACCGGCGGTCAGGCCGCGGACGAAGTATTTGCCTGCCAGGACATAAACCAGCAATGTCGGAAGACCGGTCAGCAGGGCTGCTGCCATATCGACATTGTACTGTTTCACGCCGGTAGTGGTGTTGACGATATTGTTGAGTGCGACTGTCATCGGAGCGTTTTCGCCAGAGGCAAAGGACGCGCCAAAGAGGAAGTCATTCCAGATCTGGGTGAACTGCCAGATGACCGAAACCACGATGATCGGGGTCGAAATCGGCAGAATGATGCGCCAGAAAATGGTGAAGAAACCCGCACCGTCAATGGTGGCTGCCTTTACCAGTTCATCCGGGATCGATACGTAATAGTTCCGGAAGAACAGGGTGGTGAAGCAAAGGCCGTAAACGACATGGACCATAACAAGGCCCGGGGTCGAGCTGGCAAGGCCGAGCTTGCCAAGAACCTGTGACATCGGCAGCAGAACGACCTGGAACGGAATGAAGCACCCAAACAGCAGAAGCGCAAACACGATGTTGGCACCCTTGAACCGCCATTTGGTCAGTGCATATCCGTTGATCGCACCAAGGAAGGTCGAAATCAGAACGGCGGGGATCGCCATTTTGACCGAGTTCCAGAAATAGACTTTGATCCCGGTGCATTCCACACCGACGCAGGCTTCGTTCCATGCATAATTCCATGCATCAAACGTCACCACCCGCGGCAGCGAAATCAGTGATCCTTCGCGGATTTCGTCAAGCGACTTCAACGATGTTGAAATCATGACGATCAGCGGGAACAGATAATAGGCTGCGAACAGGATCAAAACGAGATAGAGCAAGCCGCGCAGCACCGTGTTTTTCCAGCCTGCGTCGTGGCTATAGGTCTGAAGATCAGCCATTTTTCTTGCCTCCGCGCAGTTCGGAATACAGGTACGGCACAATGATTGCCATAACGGTTGCCAGCATCATCATTGCACTGGCCGCGCCAACACCAAGCTGGTTGCGCTGGAATGCCATGGTGTACATGAAGGTTGCCGGAAGATCCGATGCGTAACCCGGACCGCCACCCGTAAGGGCGATGACCAGGTCAAAGCTTTTGACGGCCAGATGGGCCAGAACGACGATCGCACTCAGGAAAACCGGGCGGATCGACGGAATGATAATGCCGAAATAGATACGGGGCAGGCTGGCACCGTCCATATAGGCTGCGCGAATGATGTCCTGATCGACGCCGCGCAATGCCGCAAGGAACATTGCCATGACAAAGCCCGATGCCTGCCAGACAGCCGCGATCACAACCGTGTAGATCGCCATGTCCGAATTGACCAGCCAGTCGAACTTGAAGCTCGTCCAGCCAAAATCATGCATCATGCTTTCAAGGCCGAGGCCCGGATTGAGAAGCCATTTCCAGACGGTACCGGTCACAATGAAGGACAGGGCCATCGGATACAGGAAGATCGTGCGAAGTGCGCCTTCGGCGCGAATACGCTGATCCAGAAGAACTGCCAAGAGGCACCCGATGATCAGGCAGGTCACGATAAACAGACCGCCAAAGACCAGAAGGTTTTCAATGGCAACATGCCAGCGTTCCATTTGCCACAGGCGTTCATACTGTCGCAGGCCTGCCCAATCCCATACAGGAAGCATGCGCGACTTGGAAAACGCCATATAGCCCGTCCACAGGATGAACCCGTAAACGAAAAACAGGGACGCAGCAAAGGACGGTGCAACAACGATCTTGGAAAGATGACGCTGGATGCGGGCCGTCAGGTTGCTTTCGGTGCTTTGAGAAGCCCCCATACCCTTTGCCTCAAAAGTTAAAGTAGCGGGAAGCAGGCCCCGGAAACCGGGGCCTGCATACGATTCAGTCGATAAGACTGTTCAGATCAGGTGAGATTAGTCTTTGGCCAGTTCAACAGCTTCGACCAGACGCGAGACGGCTTCGTCAGACGACATGTCGGAGTTGAAGTGGGCGGTGACAACGTCAACGATCGCACCGGACAGGTGGCCGCGAAGTGCCATGCCGTGTGCCATGGACGGCAGGAAGCCACCAGCTTCCTGGGCTGCCAGAAGGTCAGCTTCGGATTTCTTGGCGCAATCGTCGAACTTGTCGAGCGAAACACCAAGACGTGCCGGGATCGAACCTTTGAGAAGGTTGAAGGTTTCCTGGAACTTCTCGCCAACGATCAGTTCAGCAAGCAGTTTCTGGCCTTCGACCTTGTCGTCACCCGAAACGTTGAACATTGCAAAGCTGTCAACGTTGAACAGGTAGCCGTGCTCAGACGGGGTTGCCGAGCAGATGAAGTCTTTGCCCGGTACTTTGCCAGCAGCAAGGAATTCGCCTTTTGCCCAGTCACCCATGATCTGCATGGCAGCTTCGCCATTCATGACCATTGCGGTTGCAAGGTTCCAGTCACGACCCGGGAAGTCGGCATCGACATAACCGCGGATTTTGCGCATCTGGTCGAACACCGCTTTCATGGTGTCGGATTTCAGAGCGTCTTCGTCGAGATCAACCAGGGCCTTCTGGAAGAATTCCGGGCCGCCAAGGCCAAGAACGACGGTTTCAAAGACAGTTGCGTCCTGCCACGGCTGACCACCATGGGCAACCGGGGTAATACCGGCAGCTTTGAGTTTGTCAGCAAGGGCGTTGAACTCGTCCCAGGTTTTCGGGGCTTCGGTCGCGCCGACTTTTGCCAGAAGGGTCGGGTTTGCCCAGATCCAGTCAACACGGTGAATGTTTACCGGAACAGCAACATAGTCGCCTTCATACTTCATGACGTCCTGAATCGCAGGCGGGATAACCTTGTCCCAGCCTTCTGCTTCGGCAACGTCATTGAGATCAGCAAGCGCACCCTGTTCGGCCCAATCCTGGATCGCCGGACCTTTAAGCTGAACAGCAGCCGGTGCGTCACCAGACAGAACGCGCGAACGCAGAACGGTCATGGCCGCATCGCCGCCACCACCAGCAACCGGGCTATCGACCCATTTGCCGCCTTTGGCTTCGAAATCTTCTTTAAGTGCAGCAACAGCTTTCGCTTCGCCGCCCGAAGTCCACCAGTGCAGAACTTCAGCGGTCGGCTCTGCATGTGCAAAGCTTGCAGTTGCGAGTGCAGAAATCGCCACACCGGTGGCGAGGATGGTTTTGCGCAGATACATTTAGGTTTCCTCCCTGGCTTTGAACCATTTGCAGCGACAACATGCTGTGAGAGACCGTTCAATGCATCCACAAAACTGTAACAGGGCGTTTCCAGAATGCGAACTGAAACAATCTGTTACAAAAATAATGTGGTAGCCAATCACCATATTGCAGGGCAGCAAAAACAATTAGAGCGTTTGTCAGCATCAGAGATGTTCCGGACCGTCACAAGTACCGGAAAATTCACGCATATTGATATGGTTTACGATGCGATCCGGCACAAATGAAACCTGTTTTACGCCATTTGCCGGTTTTGACGGATCTGTTGTCGGTCGACAAAACAGGCGATCCTGTTTGCCCGATGTCAAATCGGTCATCAATTTCGCGAAAACAGACGTTATTTCCGTCAAAATAAAGCTGATATTGCCCGTGATCGCCGGTGTTTTGCCGCGCCGCGGTACGTTTTGACGGGGCGTCCGTTGGCTGAAAACACCTGTGAAATATGCATAACTTCGGGGTTTCGTGGCCGATCAGCCGTGGTCACGGGCTTATATGTGACAAAATGGAACAGATGATGTGCAAACTTTGGCAATTGAGGATTGAGTGACCCTTGGGCATATTGCATTGCGAAACTACTGAGGTGAATGCGCCAGACAGTTGGAGGTGAGCTCCAAGGCAGCATTCGAATTTTGTAACCCAAGGAGGTTCAACATGTTCCTGTCCAGTATTCTTGTTGCTGTTCGCCGTTGGGCCTATGCACGCTCGGTTGCGAATGAACTTTACGGCCTCGATAAGCGCGATCTTGATGATGTCGGTATTTCTCACTGGCAGATCAAAGAC
Source organism: Thalassospira sp. GO-4 (assembly GCF_023588965.1). Classification (NCBI taxonomy): domain Bacteria; kingdom Pseudomonadati; phylum Pseudomonadota; class Alphaproteobacteria; order Rhodospirillales; family Thalassospiraceae; genus Thalassospira; species Thalassospira sp. GO-4. The sequence goes on along the minus strand of NZ_CP097807.1, from coordinate 1,067,068 downwards.
GTTGCTCGTAAAGCAGCTCGTGACGCGATTGCATAACGCCAGCGCACTTTAGGCACCCGTTTATCGGGATGGCCAATGCGGAAGCCGGACATCAGTCCGGCTTTTTGTGTTTTGGGCGACAGTTTCGTCTTTTGGTAATTCAATCTTTTGGCATCCAGGCTGGGGAGCCTGTTCTGTCATCAGCTTGCCGTTGTGGTTCGGAACGGGGAAACCCGCCCGGCTTTGGGTTGATTTCCGGGATTTAAAACAGTGTTGCCTGCTTTGGCGGATTTGAAAAATCACCTTTATCAAGACGGTTCAGGAACTGTTCGGCCTGCGTGATCAGGTCGCGCTTTGTCTCGTCTTTCATTCGGGCCCAGTTACGATATGGCATGCCGAGGCGGGGATTGTTGCCAAGCGTATCGGCATTGCGATCCAGAAAATGCCAGTAAAGCGCATTGAACGGGCAGGCGTCCGGCCCGGTGTTTTTGCGCGGATTGAACTGACATCCCTGACAATAGTCCGACATGCGATCGATATATTTTCCGCTGGCCGCATAGGGTTTGGACGCCATGACCCCGCCATCGGCATAAAGTGCCATGCCCAGGGTGTTTGGCAATTCAACCCATTCAAAAGCATCGATATAAACAGCCAGATACCAATCGCACACGTCCTTGACGGACAGACCGGCAAGCAAGGAAAAGTTACCAATCACCATCAGGCGCTGAATATGATGGGCATAGGCATCGTCCAGCGTTTCGCCGATTGCATGGCGCAAACAGTTCAGTGAAACGTTCCCGTCCCAGAAAAAGGCTGGCAGTGCCCGGCTGGCATTGAAATGATTACGCGTGGCGTAATCCGGGCCCATGAACCAGTAAAGACCGCGCACATATTCCCGCCAGCCAAGAATCTGTCGAATAAAGCCTTCGACCGCATTCAGGGGCGCTGTGCCGTCGTGATAGGCGCGCTCCGCCGCCCGGCAGACTTCGTCGGGCAACAGCAATCCGATATTGAGATAGGGACTGATCAGCGCGTGATAAACGGTCGCACTTTTGACCGTCATCGCATCCTGATAATCGCCAAAGTGGGGAAGGCGGGTGGTGATGAAATGATCAAGGACAGCCCGCGCATCATCGCGCGTCACCGCCCATCCGAAAGAATGGGCATCCCCAATGGCATCGGGGAAATCTGTGTCAACGCATTCCAGAAGATCGCGGGTTATCTCATCGGGTGCAAAGGACACTGGTTCAGGCGGTGTCACATCGTCGGGCAGGCGTTTGCGATTGTCGTGGTCAAAGTTCCATTTGCCACCGACCGGCTTGCCATCGGGTTCCATCAGAATGCCGCTTTCGCGCCGCAGCCCGCGATAGAAATATTCCATCCGCAATTCTTTGCGATTGCGTGCGAAATCCTCGAACGCGCCAAGTGTCGCAAAGAACCGGTCATCGGGGCGAATTTCAAGTTCCGCATCAAATTGCGTTTCCCAGCCCTCTATTTCCTTGCGAACCCGCCATTCCCCGGGCTCGGTGATAATGACTTTCCGGCAATTATACTGATCAAGGGATGACCGCAGTGCTTTGCTGAAGCTGTCGCAGGGGCGGCTTTGATAGTCATGATAGTCGACAATGAAGCCTTCTTGGCGCAGTTGATCTGCGAAATGGCGCATTGCCGACAGGATCAGGACGATCTTTTGTTTGTGATGGGGGACATAGGTGGCCTCCTGACGCGGTTCGGCCATGACAATCACGTCGGTCTGCGGATCGGCATCGGCAAGACTTGAAACAGAGCGCGTCAATTGATCGCCCAATACGAAACGAATGGTGTGACAAGAAGGCATTTTGATCCCGGTACAGGCTGCGTGAATGTGGTTACGAGTCGTACGGATCAGGGGCGGTAAAAGATCGCATTCGGGTGATTTTTTGCCGAAGCGATTTTCATTCGCAGGCCCAAATCTGCGAATGATTTTTAATCAAGCAGTGTAAATGAAGAATTTTAAGGAAATCGCCTAAATTATTGATAATGGTAATCAAAGGCGCGTTTTTCTCTTGAAACGGGTGGGGGCTGTTCCCAATATCTTGGTAGCCCAACCCATCAGGAGAGCCATGATGAAAGGTGATCCCAAGATCATCACATATCTTAATCGCATTCTGACCAATCAGCTGACTGCGATTAACCAGTATTTCCTGCATGCCCGGATGCTGCGCGACTGGGGCGTCGAAGAAATGGGCGAATATGAGTACAAGCTTTCCATCAAGGAAATGAAACGTGCCGATGACACGATCGAGCGCATTCTGTTCCTTGAAGGCCTGCCCAATCTTCAGAACCTCAATAAACTTATGATCGGCGAAAATGTCGAGGAAATCGTCAGTTGCGACATGAAGTTCGAACTGGCCTCCTTGCCGCTGCTGCGCGAAGCAATCACTGCATGCGAAAAAGCCGAAGATTTCGTCACCCGTGATCTGCTGGTCAAATTCCTTGAAGAACAGGAAGAACATGTCGACTGGCTTGAGACCGAGGAATGGCAACTCGAACATGTCGGTATCGCAAATTACATTCAAAGCCGTTCAGGCGACGGCGACTAACCAGATCAGGAGCTTAACGCCATGAAGGGTAGTAAAAAGGTTATTGCCGCACTGAACAAACAGCTGACTGCCGAGCTGTCTGCGGCCGACCAGTACAACACGCATGCCGAAATGTATGCCGACTGGGGCCTGCATTCGCTGTATGAGCGCATGCACCATGAAAAGGACGAGGAACTTGAACACGCCAAGCGTTTGATCGAGCGTATCCTGTTCCTTGAAGGTGTGCCTGACACCGCATCGCGTGAACCGATCAAGATCGGCAAAACCGTGCCCGAGATGATGAAAAACGATCTCGAGCACGAATATCACGTGATCAACCTGCTTAAGGAAGCCATCAAAATCGCGGAAAAGGAAGACGACTTCCAGACCCGTCAGATGCTGGTTGGTTTGCTTGATGACAGCGAAGAAGATCACGCATACTGGATCGAACAGCAGATACGCCTGATCGATATGATGGGCCTGCAAAACTACATCCAGTTCCGCGCGGCCGGGGAACCGAACCCGCACGGCTGATCGAATTTGCGATCAACGCTTCAAAAGCCCCGGAATTTGTCCGGGGCTTTTTTTATTATAATTCAAAGCTTTCCATCATTTTTTCGCATCGGAACTTTTCGGCTTGACCTTCCAGTTGCTGGAAGGTCTATCTTCCACCATATCAAACAGGGATGTGCGCCAAACGGCATTGAAGCCATGCGCGCCCCGTCAACCCGGATTGAGGTGACAAGATATGGATAGCCGGATCGAAACAACCGATCACACCGCCCAGGGAAGTGCCGCCCAAGAAGGCACTACCCAGGAAAGCACAGGCAGTGGATCACAGGCAGCGTCCGCGCAACAGGACGAGGTCAGTTTACCGATTGAAGGCATGACCTGTGCCAATTGTGCCGGGCGCGTGGAGAAGGCGATTGCCGGTCTTGATGGCGTGACCGGGGTCGATGTCAATCTGGCACTGAATTCCGCCCATATCCGCTTTGACGGCAACAAGCTTGATACGGCAAAGATTGCAGATACCATCAAGGATGCCGGTTATAGCGTTCCGCAACAGCAGCTGTCTTTTGATGTTGATGGCATGACCTGTGCGAACTGTGCATTGCGCGTGGAAAAGGCTTTGGCCGCGATGCCGGGCGTCACATCGGCCAGCGTCAATTTCGCCCTTGAACGTGCTGATATCGACGCGTTGCCCGGCAAGGTCAATGATGCAGCAGTCATTCGCGCGATTGAGGATGCCGGGTATCATGCAACGTCGCGCAACACATCCGCGACGGGCGATAACGATGCGACCGACGGGCAATCCGCCACCGACAATGGGCAGGCGCGCCGGTTTGACAAGTCACTTGTGATGCTTGCGGTATCGGCACTTCTGACCGCGCCGCTGGTGTTGCAGATGGTGTGGATGAATTTGGGTGTGAATTATCACCTGCCGGCCTGGCTTGAACTGGTCCTGGCAACACCGGTGCAGTTCATCATTGGTCAGCGGTTTTACAAAGGTGCCTGGGCGGCATTGCGCCATCGCAGTGCCAATATGGATGTTCTTGTCGCACTTGGAACGTCGGCGGCCTATTTCCTGAGCGTCTATAACATGGTGGTCGGCAAACCCGGCGACATGCATCTGTATTTCGAGGCATCAGCAGCGATCATCACCCTGATCCTGGCTGGCAAGATCATGGAAGAACGCGCCAAACGCGGTGCGTCCGCGGCGATCCGTGAATTGATGGCATTGCGCCCGCGGCGTGCACGCAAACTGGTTGATGGTGCTGGTGAACAGGATGTCGCCATCGAAAGTCTGACGGTGGGGGATATTGTCCGTGTACTGCCGGGCGAACGCGTTCCGGTCGATGGGACTGTGCATGCCGGTGAAAGCGAACTGGATGAAAGTCTGATTACCGGTGAAACCCGGCCAGTGGCCCGCATGCCCGGCGATGCCGTTGTTGGCGGTGCTGTCAATGGCACCGGCCGACTGGATATCGAAGTACGTGCCGTTGGCGATGACACCACGCTTTCACGGATCATTCGATTGGTCGAAAAGGCCCAGACCGGCAAGGCGCCGGTGCAAAAGCTGGTGGATCGTGTTTCTTCGGTGTTTGTGCCGGTGGTGGTTGCGATCGCCCTTGTGACCCTTTCGGTCTGGTTGCTGATGGGATACGGGGCAGAAGCATCCATCGTTGCCGCAGTTTCGGTGCTGGTGATCGCATGTCCCTGTGCGCTTGGTCTGGCAACCCCGACCGCCCTTGTTGCGGGGACGGGCAGTGCCGCGCGTAACGGGATCCTGATCCGCAATTTCGAATCCCTTGAGCAGGCACATAACGTTGATACCGTGATCTTTGATAAAACCGGAACCCTGACCGAAGGCACACCGACGGTCCGTGACGTTCGTGCGGTAAACGGGGTCGAACGCAATGACATGTTGCGTCTGGTTGCGGCGGTGCAGGCGGCAAGCGAACATCCGCTTGCGCGTGCGATTGTGTCATTGGCCCGTGACGAGGAAATGCAGATCCCCGATATCACCGATTTCAAAGGCAAAACCGGGGCTGGTGTCCTGGCCAGGGTCGAAGACCATTCGGTTGCAATCGGGACAGAGGCCCTGTTGCAGGATCAGGGTATCGCATCGCCCCAACAGGCGATTGCCGATGAAATCAAACAGCATGAAAGCGAAGGCCGCACTGTTGTGCTGGTGGCGATTGAAGGTGCGTTTGCGGGCTATATCACCCTTGAAGACCGCATTCGTGAAAGCGCCAAACAGGCGATTGCCGACCTTAAGGCGCGCGGCATTTCATCCATCATGTTGTCTGGTGACAGTCAGGATGTCGCAACCCATGTTGCCCGTGAATTGGGATTGGAGCGCGGAGAAGGACGTATTCGCCCGCAGGACAAGGCACGCGAGGTCGAAAAACTGCGTAAGCAGGGCCGTCATGTCGCCATGGTTGGCGATGGCATCAATGATGCGCCGGCATTGGCGGCCGCCGATGTTGGTATTGCCATGGGTGGCGGTACCGATGTCGCCATGGAGACCGCGGGTATCACCTTGATGCGGTCGGATCCGGCGCTGGTGTCGGCGGCGATTGATATCTCGATCGCCACGCGCCGCAAGATCGCACAGAACCTGTTTTGGGCCTTTGCCTATAACGTGGTGGGTGTGCCGCTTGCCGCTCTTGGCGTTCTGAGCCCGGCGATTGCCGGTGCGGCCATGGCGCTCAGTTCTGTTTCGGTGGTCGGCAACTCTTTGACGTTGCGCGGCTGGAAAGTCCGGCGGTAAGGCGGGGAGAAAGTTATGAATATTTCCGATGCAGCAACCCGGTGCGGGCTTCCGGCGAAAACCATCCGCTATTACGAGGATATCGGGCTGGTTACGCCAGGGCGGCTTGAAAACGGATATCGCGATTACAGTGACGATGACCTGCATAAATTGCGGTTTTTGCAACGTGCCCGCGGGCTTGGATTCTCGGTCGAGGATTGCCGTGTCCTGTTGTCGCTTTACGAGGATCGCAACCGCGCATCGTCCGACGTAAAGGAAATCGCCAAGGCCCATCTGGGTGAAATCGAACGCAAGATTTCGGAACTGCAAAGCTTGCAGAAAACACTTTCCGATCTTGTGCATGCCTGCCACGGCGATGATCGTCCGCATTGTCCGATCATCAACGATCTGGCGCGCTGAAGCGCGGGCCGTAAATCAAAAAAGAAAAGAGAGAGACCAAAGCGTGCAAAACAAAGGTGTTATGGTGCTGGGGGCCGCTGTCGGGGCCGCCATCATGTATGGAATTGTTTCCTTTTTCGTCCCGCAGACCGGGCCGAAACAGAACGTGGAATTGCACCCCGATGATCTGAAGGTCGTGGCTCTTGGCAAGAAAATCTATGACGCCAATTGTGCGTCCTGCCACGGCGTAAAACTGGAAGGGGAGGCCAACTGGCGCGAACGGGGCGAAGACGGTTTGCTGCCAGCCCCGCCACATGATGAAACCGGTCACACCTGGCATCATCCCGATGCCCTGCTATTTGCCTTGACCAAATATGGTCCGGCCGCAATGGCAGGGGATGGTTACACCTCGGCCATGCCGGGGTTTGAGGATGTCCTGAGTGATGAAGAAATCATCGCCAGCCTGTCCTATATCAAAAGCCGCTGGCCCAAGGAGGTCAGACAACGCCACGACCAGATCAACCAGTCAGCTGCACAACAGCAATAGTATGCAGAACTGACTGGTGCGGTCTGCACGGCTGCTTGAAACACCAAGCCCCGCATCAAACGACCGATGCGGGGCTTGGTGTTGATATTCGGGATGTAGGGTTATCCGCGCGGCAGCGTGATGCGCACGGTTGTTCCTTTGCCCGGTGCGCTTTCGATGCTGAGATTGCCGCCATGCAGTTCGACCAGAAGCTTTGCCAGCGGAAGACCAAGTCCGGTCCCGGCACTTTCCTTGACCCCGGATGGGTGCAGCTGTGAAAAGCGGGCAAGTGCGCGCGGAATGTCATTCGGGCTCATGCCAACGCCATTGTCGGCAATCGCGATGGTGACGTCATCATCGGTGGATGTCAGATTGATCGTGATCGTGCCGCCATCAGGGGTGAATTTCGCGGCGTTGCTCAGAATATTGATCAGGATTTGTTTGAGCTTCAGCTTGTCACAGCGAAGGGCAAACCCATCCTGCGGCAAGTCGATCCGAAGATGGTGCTTGCGACGGGTGATGTCGTCACGAACCAGTTTGGCGGCTTCATTGATGACGATGCCAAGATCGGCGTCTTCGGCTTGAAGGGTCATGGACCCGGCCGACAGCTTGGACACATCAAGAACATTGTTCACAAGTTCAAGCAGGTGCTTGCCTGCTTCATACACATCGCGTCCGCAATCCCGATAACCATCGGGAATATCCCCCAGAACGGCCTGGGCGATCAGTTCGGAATTGCCGATGATCGCATTAAGCGGTGTACGCAGTTCATGGCCCATATTGGCGATGAAGTCGGATTTTGATGCATTTGCGTCGGCTTGATGGCGGGTTTGTTCCATCAGAGATCGTTCGGCTTGTTGCTGACGATCATTTTCCAGAAGCGTCATCAAAACCGCGGTACGTGTTTCATTGTTCTGGAAATATTCAAGCGGGGCGATCGAAAGATCGCAAACATGGCTTTCGCGTGATGCACCAACCAGAACAATATCACCGCGCCAGGTGCGGCCCGAAGCGAACACGTCTTCGATATCGTTGATCAGGCCCTTGGAAAGAAAGCCGGCCTTGCGGCCCATCATGCGGTCGCGCGACACGCCAATCAGGCGCGCGATGGCCTCGTTACACTGAAGAACAATACCGTTTCGATCACAGATGACAGCCGCATAGGGAAGGGCGTTCAAGACAACCTGATCGGCCAATGGCACACTGGTTGTGCCAATCGGTGTATTGCTGGTCATATCAGCCCCTGGTCCCATGGTTTACAGTAACGCTCGTTTAAAACGTTCGATACCCAGCCCTGTAAGTGGGATGTCAGGTGTGCGATTGCTTATAACGTCGGCGATTGCCTTTGCCGATCCACAACTCATCGTCCAGCCCAGCGTCCCATGCCCCGTGTTAAGGAACAGATTACCATATTTTGTGCCGCCAAGAATAGGGGCAGAATCAGGCGTCACCGGGCGCAATCCCGACCAAAAGGCGATGCTGGACCGGTCCCCGCAATTTGGAAACAATTCTAAGGCCTTATCAACGATCAACTGATTTCGGCGCGGCGACATGCGCAGGTTATACCCGTCAAGCTCGGCGGTGCCTGCAACCCGAAGTTGGTTGCCAAGTCTTGAATACACCATTTTAACGCTGTCATCGATCAGGGCGGTGTGCGGTGCGCCGTCATAACCGGTCGTATCGATACTGATCGAATAGCCCTTGCACGGGTAAATCGGCAAATCGATACCAAGCGGCCTGACCAGAAGCGGACTGTAACTGCCAAGACAGACCAAAAAGGCATCAGCTTTAATCTGCCCCTGATTGGTCTGGACTGCCGTGATCTTGCCATTGTCATGGATCAGACGGTCAATCGTGGTGTTGAATTTGAAGTCGGCACCACGGGCACGGCAATGGCCGGTCAGTTGTTCGGTGAATTTTCGGGCATCGCCACTTTCATCATCAGGGGTGTAGCTGCCCCCGACAATAGGGGCCGTGCTTTGACGCAAGGCAGGTTCAATTTCGTAACATTCCTGCGTGCTGACCAGTTTTCGGCCAAGACCGAGTTCCTGCATCTGTTGGGTCGCACGCGCAACCGCAGCCATTTCGCCATCATCGCGGCAAATATGCAGGATACCCCGTTCACTGTGATCGTATTGCAGGTCAAGCTGACCGCGCAACGCACGCAGGCAATCACGGCTATAGGTCGCAACCCGCAAGGCCTTTTCAAGATTGACCTGCGCACGTTTATCCGTGCAATTGGCCAAAAACCGCAATCCCCAGGCAAACAGTTGCGGATCAAAGCGCATTCTGATCAGAAGCGGCGCTTCTTCGCGACCAAGCCATTTCAGGATTTGCCCCGGCGTACCTTTGTTGGCCCAAGGAGTGGCATGACATGCAGAAATCTGACCGCCATTGGCAAAGCTGGTTTCCTGCGCGCTGGCATGTTGGCGGTCAATTACCGTGACCTGATGACCATTTTGCAAAAGATACCAGGCCGCTGTCGTCCCGATGACGCCAGCACCCATAACGACAACATGCATGTGGGCAAAGCCTTGTTGCGGAAAGTGCGTGATCTTTGCAGACCAGAAAGATAACCCTATGTGCTAACTGTCTGATGTGCGAATTTTGGTGCAATATACTGTTACATCAGGAAAATGGCTACCGGTGACTTGCCATGCCCGGTGACCGGACGGGCAGGTGGGAATTCCGCCATGCGGGTTGATGCTGCCGCGCAAAGCTGACGGGGTGAAATGTTCGAAATTCTGACCACAGACCAGATGTATGAAGCAGATCGTCGCACCATCGATGGCGGGATTGCCGGTGATGTGCTGATGGAGAATGCCGGACGTGCAGTGTACGAAGAAATCGTGCGCCACTGGTCGCCGCGATCGGTATCGGTTCTGTGCGGGCCGGGCAATAATGGCGGGGACGGTTTTGTTATTGCGCGTTTGCTGCGCGAGGCGGGCTGGTCTGTAAGGCTTGGGCTGATGGGGGATGTCGCGGCCCTTAAAGGGGATGCTGCACATCATGCCGCGCGCTGGGAAGGCGCATCCGAACGCCTGTCGCCGGCGCTGGTTGTCGGGGCGGATCTTGTTGTCGATTGTATCTTTGGTGCCGGGCTTGCCCGTGACATCACGGACGATATTGCGGTGCTGGTCACCACGATCAATTCAAGTACGGCTTCTGTGGTTTCGGTTGATGTGCCCTCAGGCGTTGATGGCAATACCGGCATGATCCGCGGATGTGCGATCAAGGCGGATCTGACGGTTACGTTTTGCCGGGCCAAGCCGGGGCATTATCTTTTGCCGGGGCGGTTGATGTGCGGTGAACTGGCCATTCGCGATATCGGGATTTCCGATCAGATCATTTCGGAAATCCGGCCGAATTGCTGGCGCAATGATCCTGTTTTGTGGCGGGCGGGCATCCATTGGCCCGGTCTTGACGGGCATAAATATCATCGTGGTCATCTTCTGGCCTTTGGTGGGGCTGCCATGACCGGGGCGACCCGGCTTGTCGCACGGGCCGCACGGCGGTCCGGTGTCGGGTTGTTGACGGTGGTATCCGACCCCTCAGTCTTGCCGATATACGGGGCCGATAGCCCCGGCGTGATGACCGCACCGACCGGTCAGATCGAAACTCTTTTGAATGATTGCCGGCATAACGCCTTTGTCATCGGGCCCGGATACGGGGTTGGCGACGATACAAGAAGCCTTGTTCTCAAACTTTTGCATCAGTGCCGGTCAACGGTTCTGGATGCGGATGCCCTCACAAGTTTTGCCGATGATCCGTCTACATTATGTTTTGCGGTTCAGGGGCCGACGGTATTGACCCCGCATGAAGGGGAATTCGGTCGTCTGTTTCCCGACATCGAAGGTGACAAACTGACCCGGGCGCGGGCGGCGGCGAAACGAAGTGGTGCGACGGTTCTGATCAAAGGTGCCGATACGGTCATTGCCGCCCCGGACGGGCGCGCGGCCATCAGCGCCATTGAAGCCCCCTGGCTGGCAACGGCCGGTTCCGGCGACGTGTTGGCAGGGATTATTTGCGGGCTGATGGCACAGGGCATGGAAATGTTTGATGCGGCCTGCATGGGTGTCTGGTTGCATGGCCGGTGCGGTGCGGATATTGGCCCGGGGCTGATCGCCGAAGATATTCCGGACCATCTTCCGGTCATTCTGCGCGAATTGTGGCTGGCCTCGCGGAAGAAAGCCTGAACATTTCACCATTGATCCGGGTGATTGCGCAAAGCGCGTTTTGCACCAAATTTGTGACAAGTGCCAACAGGTGCTGGATGTTTGGTGCCGACCTTCCGATATAAATGTCAGACAGGCCGCATAAAGCCGCATAAAAAGTGATGCCACCGACATCTCCTGCATGTCTTACATGGTGCGAGAAACTGGTCAGTCGCGATCTGCCCGGATCATGGCCGGGCTGTAAAACTGCTGGATGTGGGGGACAATCATGTCTCAGACCTTTCTTGACAGAACCATCGATAATCTTCGTCTGGCCTGGCGTGAATTGCGCGACAGTTCGGTTGTGCGCAGTCTTGGTCTGGATGAAGGCCAAAGCCGTCAGGATCGCTGGCGCCGTCAGATTGCAGATTGTTTGGCCCGGCGCGGTGGTGCGGTATCGGCGCGATCACGTGCGGCGGAACTTGGACATGATTTTCTGCGCCTTGATGATGCGGGCAAACGTGCGTTTCTGCATTTGCTGGTCAATGAATTTGGCGTGGATCGCGATCATGTTTCGGCGGTCATGGCAGACTGGAACATGGCTGATGATCTGGCTGAACAGGCGCTTCTGGAGGCGGAGCTCAGAACCGCACTTGTACCGCCATTTCGCATGATCCTTAAGGAATTCAATTCCTTGCCGCAGGGGGTGAAGTTTCTGGTTGATCTGCGGGCCGATCTTTTGCGCTGGCGCAAGGAGGCACCGGGACTTGCGATTCTTGAACGTGATCTCAAGGAATTGCTGGCAAGCTGGTTTGATATCGGTTTTCTGGAATTACAGCGCATTACGTGGAATTCATCGGCAGCCCTTCTGGAAAAGCTGATCGCCTATGAGGCCGTTCACGCGATCCAAAGCTGGGACGATCTTAAGCGTCGGCTGGCCCCGGACCGCAGATGTTTTGCCTTTTTCCATCCGGGAATGCCCTATGAACCGCTGATCTTTGTCGAGGTCGCACTGGTTAACGGCATCGCCGGAAATGTCGATGCCCTGATCCAGGGCGATCAGGACGCACATGAACAACAAGGCCTTCAAGCGGGCGCAGTGGCCGATACCGCGATTTTCTATTCGATCTCGAACGCACAGGCCGGGTTAGCAGGGATCAGTTTTGGCGATTTCCTGATCAAGCGGGTGGTGGGCGAATTACAGCGCGATTTGCCTGACCTTAAACAGTTCAGCACCCTGTCACCGATCCCGGCACTGCGTGGCTGGATGAACAAACAGCTTGATGCCATCGCGCAAAACCAGGAAACCGGCCTGCCCAAGGCGATCGAGGCGGCCTTGCGTGACTGTGATGACCTGATGGGGCCAAAGCCGCCTGCCAAACATCCCGACGAGGTAGGCGAACGCACGCGTACCAATATCGAATATCTTGCAGCATGGTATTTGTTAAATGCCAGACGCCCGGAAACCGGGTCGGCATTTGATCCGGTGGCTCATTTCCACCTGACCAACGGGGCCCGGGTCGAACGGCTTAACTGGAATGGCAATGGCAAGGAAAACGGCTGGCTGCAGTCATTCGGGGTGATGGTGAACTATCTTTACGACCTTTCGATGATCGAAAAAAATCACGAAAGCTATGTAGGGCAGGGCAAAATTGCCGCATCTGGCGCGGTCAAACGTCTTTTGCGCTAGTTTCTTTTTTCACGCAAACCGTTGAAAGTCGCGCGATAGCGCGGCCGTTTGCCGGTTAATTTCGACAAGAATGCATTTGTCGAAAAGGCGATGCTTGCATGAGGTGAGCGAAGTTTGTATTAAGGCGCACTCATTCCGGTCTTACCGGCGTGATTTGCGTGCTTGTGTGCGGGCGTGGCGGAACTGGTAGACGCGCTGGATTTAGGTTCCAGTGGAGCAATCCGTGGGGGTTCGAGTCCCTTCGCCCGTACCACTTGCAGGCTTTAAAATTAGATCAGGTTTTATATTCGTTTAGTCATATTGACTTTCTGACGTCCGGACTGCGTCGCGTAACGGACATTATTCGAACCAAGCAAAAGAGTTATCTATGCAGGTTACTGAAACCAAAAACGAAGGCCTGGCGCGCGAGTTCAAAGTCGTCGTGCCCGCCGCACAAATCGAAGAAAAAGTCGTCGCCAAGCTTGACGAGATCAAAGACCAGGTTCGCCTGCCGGGCTTCCGTCCGGGCAAAATTCCGGCGAAACTCCTGCGTCAGCGTTATGGCCAGGCCGTCATGGGTGAAGTTCTTGAAGCTGCTGTGAACGAAAACACCGGCAAAGTTCTTTCCGACAATGACCTGCGTCCGGCTGTTCAGCCGAAAATCGAAGTCACCAAATTCGACGAAGGTGGTGATCTCGAGTTCGATATCGCTGTTGAAGTTATCCCGGCAATCGAAGCCATGGACTTCAAAAAGCTGAAGCTGACCCGTGAAGTTGTTGAACTTGACGAAGCCAAGGTTACCGAAACGCTTGAGCGTATTGCTGCTGCACAGGGCACCACCGAGCCGCTCGCACGCAAGCGCAAGTCGAAAAAAGGTGACGTTGTTGTCATCGACTTCCTCGGCAAAATCGACGGTGAAGCATTCGACGGCGGCAAAGCCGAAGATTACGAACTCGAACTGGGTTCGGGCTCCTTCATCGATGGTTTCGAAGATCAGCTGACCGGTGTGAACGCTGGTGACGAAGTTGTCGTCAAAGTGAAATTCCCGGAAGCTTACGGTGCGGCTGAACTCGCAGGCAAAGACGCCGAGTTCGACGTAACCGTCAAGGAAATCAAAGAAAAGAAACCGGCTGAGCTGGATGACGAACTGGCCAAGAAACTCGGTCAGGAATCGTTCGAAGCCCTCAAGGACGCGATCCGCAAGGATTACGGCCGCGAGTACGAATCGGTTTCCCGTCAGAAGCTGAAGCGTGAGCTGCTTGACGCCCTTGCAGAAAACCACAGCTTCGAACTTCCGACCTCGCTCGTTGAAAACGAACTCGAAGGCATCATCGGTCAGATCAAACAGGCCCGTGAAGCTGGTCAGGAAGATGACGAAACCAAAGGCAAGTCCGAAGAAGAGCTGACCGAAGAGTTCCGCGAAATCGCAGAACGTCGCGTTCTTCTGGGTCTTCTGCTGGCAGAAGTCGGCCGTGCAAACGACATCCAGGTTACCCAGGAAGACGTGAACAAGGTCCTCGTTGCCGAAGCTCAGAAGTACCCGGGCCAGGAACAGCAGGTTATTGAATTCTATAAAAATAACCCGCAGGCCTTGCAGGCGCTTCAGGGCCCTGTATATGAAGACAAGGTCGTGGATTACATCGTCGAACTCGCCAAGGTTGAAGAAAAGACCGTTACGGTCGAAGAACTTCTGAAGCCGGAAGAGGAAGACGAAGCTCCGAAGAAGAAATCGGCTGCCAAGAAAGCACCGGCGAAAAAGGACGCAGAGAAAAAGGCTCCGGCCAAGAAAGCTGCTGCCAAGAAGCCGGCTGCGAAGAAAAAAGCAGCTGACAAATCCGACGAGAAGTAATCCGACCGGACACGGTTTAGGATAATGCAGGGAGTTGCAGTTGATGATTAGAGAACAGATGAATTCGCTTGTACCGATGGTGGTTGAACAGACCAGCCGGGGCGAGCGTGCCTACGACATCTTTTCGCGTTTGCTCAAGGAGCGTATCGTTTTCATCAACGGCCAGGTCCATGACGGCATGTCGTCGCTGATCTGTGCGCAGCTCCTGCATCTCGAATCGGAAAATCCGGACAAGGATATTTCGCTTTACATCAACTCTCCGGGCGGTGTTGTGACCTCGGGGCTCGCCATCTATGACACCATGCAATACATCCGTTGCGATGTTTCGACGGTGTGCATGGGGCAGGCGGCATCCATGGGATCGCTTCTTCTGATGGCCGGTGCAAAAGGCAAGCGTTACTGCCTGCCGAATGCACGCGTCATGATCCACCAGCCGTCCGGCGGTTTCCAGGGCCAGGCATCGGATATCGAAATCCATGCCCGTGAAATCCTGGCACTGCGTCAGCGTCTTAACGAGATTTATGTCGAACATACCGGCCGTGATCTCAAGACGATTGAAGATGCGATGGAGCGTGACAACTTCCTCACCCCGGATCAGGCCAAGGAATTCGGTCTGATCGACGAAGTGGTGACCTCGCGTCCGAAGCCGGAAGGCGATGAAAAGAAAGACTGATTGCCATATCGCAATCGGTGAAAACGCCCCGGTCAATGGCCGGGGCGTTTTTTTATGTCTTGCCTCATGGCAGTTTTAAGTCATAGACAGGTAATTAGCGCGTGCGACAGGCCGATGTCTGGAACTTGTGGGTCGCTCGAACGTTCGGGTGATTAATGCAAGGGGTTTCGCAACCACGATGGCGGACCCATATCAAACATGACGCCATAACGTCGAAAAGCGCAGATTAAACGTTGAGATCGGTATCGTTTACCGGCTAACATGGCGATAAAAGATAACGTCAAACGTAATTGGGGTTTGTATGAGCAAATCGAATAGCGGGGACTCCAAGAACACTCTGTACTGTTCTTTCTGTGGAAAGAGCCAGCACGAGGTTCGCAAGCTCATCGCCGGTCCAACCGTATTCATCTGTGATGAATGCGTAGAGCTTTGCATGGACATCATCCGCGAAGAGCATAAAACCCATCTCGTCAAATCGGCAGACGGGGTGCCTTCTCCGCAAGAGATTTGCAAGGTCCTTGATGACTATGTCATCGGTCAGGGCCATGCGAAAAAAGTTCTCTCGGTCGCGGTTCACAACCATTACAAACGCCTGCATCACGCCAGCAAGAATGAAGACATCGAACTGGCGAAGTCCAACATCATGCTGGTCGGTCCGACCGGTTGCGGTAAAACGCTTCTGGCCCAGACCCTGGCCCGTATTCTTGATGTGCCCTTCACCATGGCGGATGCCACCACCCTGACCGAAGCCGGTTATGTGGGTGAAGATGTCGAGAACATCATTCTCAAGCTGCTGCAGGCTGCGGATTACAATGTCGAGCGCGCCCAGCGCGGCATCGTCTATATTGACGAGGTCGACAAGATTTCGCGTAAATCCGACAACCCGTCGATCACGCGCGATGTCTCGGGCGAGGGTGTGCAGCAGGCATTGCTCAAGATCATGGAAGGCACTGTTGCATCGGTTCCGCCGCAGGGCGGCCGCAAGCATCCGCAACAGGAATTCCTGCAGGTCGACACCACCAACATCCTCTTCATCGTCGGTGGCGCGTTCGCCGGCCTGGACAAGGTGATTTCACAGCGTGGCAAGGGCAGCGCAATCGGCTTTGGTGCCGATGTTCGCAGCCCTGATGACCGCCGTACGGGTGAAGTTCTGCGTGAAGTCGAACCGGAAGATCTTCTGAAGTTCGGTCTGATCCCGGAATTCATCGGTCGTCTGCCGGTTCTGGCAACGCTTGAAGACCTCGACAATGATGCTCTGGTCAAAATCCTGACCGAGCCGAAAAACGCACTGATCAAGCAGTATCAGCGCCTGTTTGACATGGAAGATGTGAAACTTACCTTCCAGCCGGACGCGCTCAAGGCGATTGCCGACAAGGCAATCGAACGCAAGACCGGTGCACGTGGCCTGCGCTCGATCATGGAAGGCATCCTGCTTGATACCATGTTCGATCTGCCGACCATGGAAAGTGTCGAGGAAATCGTCATCAATAATGACGTTGTCGAAGGAAAGGCAAAACCGTTGCTGATCCATTCGGAACGCCATGAAGGTGTCGAAAATACCGCCTGATCTTAAATCCCGCACCGGCATCCATTGCGGTGCGGGAATTTCAGCTTATCTAAGAAATGTTCGCGTTACTGGCGGGGCCTATGGCAGGACCCCAGCAACGTTTTTGGCTCAGAGTAGGGAATAGAACATAATGGTCGAATTGGCGCGTGGCGAAATTTACCCGGTGCTGCCGTTGCGCGACATTGTCGTGTTCCCGCACATGATTGTTCCGCTTTTTGTCGGACGCGAGAAATCGGTGCGTGCACTCGAAGATGTGATGCGCGAAGACAAGCAGATCCTGCTTGTTACCCAGAAGGACGCCGGTCTTGATGACCCGGCCGTCGAAGATCTCTATGAAGTTGGTACTGTCGCAACTGTCTTGCAGCTTCTCAAGCTGCCGGACGGCACCGTCAAGGTGCTGGTCGAAGGCGGCAAGCGTGCCGAGATTTCCGGTTATGTCGATAACCCGGACTTCTTCCAGGCTTATGGTGCCGTGCGCGAGGACGCTGACGAAGATGACAGCGAACTTGAGGCACTGGCACGTTCTGTGGTTACACAGTTCGAGCAGTACATCAAACTCAACAAAAAAATTCCGCCGGAAGTCCTGGTTTCGGTCAATCAGATCGAAGAACCGGCAAAGCTTGCTGACACGGTGGCATCCCATCTGTCATTGAAGATTTCCGAAAAGCAGGAATTGCTGGAAACCAAGCTGGTTGGCGATCGTCTTGAGCGTATTTTCGGTTTCATGGAATCCGAAATCGGCGTGTTGCAGGTCGAAAAGAAAATCCGCAACCGCGTCAAACGCCAGATGGAGAAAACCCAGCGCGAGTACTATTTGAATGAGCAGCTTAAAGCCATTCAGAAAGAACTTGGCGAAGGCGAAGACGGCAAGGATGAAGCTTCTGAAATCGAAGAGAAGCTGAACAAGGCCAAAATGCCCAAAGAGGCAAAGGAAAAGGCCCAGGCAGAACTCAAGAAACTGCGCAATATGAGCCCGATGTCGGCAGAAGCCACCGTGGTGCGCAACTATCTTGACTGGATGGTGTCGATTCCGTGGAACAAGCGTTCGCGTGTTTCCCATGATCTGAAAAAGGCCAAGAAGGTCCTGGATAAGGAGCATTACGGTCTTGAGAAGGTCAAGGAACGCATCCTTGAATATCTTGCGGTGCAGGCGCGTACCAAAAAAGTCAAAGGCCCGATTTTGTGCCTTGTTGGTCCTCCGGGCGTTGGTAAGACCTCGCTTGGTAAGTCTATGGCTAATGCCACGGGACGCAGCTTTATCCGCATGTCGCTTGGCGGTGTGCGCGACGAATCCGAAATCCGCGGTCATCGCCGGACCTATATCGGTTCCATGCCGGGCAAGATTGTCCAGGGCATGAAAAAGGCGAAATATTCCAACCCGTTGTTCCTTCTCGACGAGATCGAAAAAATGGGTTCGGATTTCCGTGGTGACCCGGCATCGGCCCTGCTTGAGGTACTTGATCCGGAACAGAACTCGACCTTTAACGACCACTATCTTGAAGTCGATTACGATCTTTCGGATGTGATGTTCGTGACCACGGCCAACTCGCTTCGCATGCAGCAGCCGCTGCTCGACCGTATGGAGATCATCCGGATTTCCGGTTACACCGAAGACGAGAAAGTCGAAATCGCCAAACGTCACCTGATCCCGAAACAGATCAAGGATAATGGTCTGCGCAAAGGTGAATGGAGCATTTCTGACGAAGCGCTTCGTGATCTGATCCGCTTCTATACCCGCGAAGCCGGTGTGCGTAACCTTGAACGCGAACTGGCCCGTCTGGCACGTAAGGCGACCAAACGCATCATGCTTGAAAATATCAAGACCGTGCGTGTGACGCCGCGGACGCTTGGCAAATATGCCGGTATCCGCAAGTTTCGCTATGGCGAGACCGAGGGTGAAGACCAGGTCGGTGTTGTTACCGGTCTTGCCTATACGGAATTCGGTGGTGATCTGCTTCAGATCGAAGCCGTTACCGTCCCGGGCAAGGGCAACATGAAAACCACCGGCAAGCTCGGTGAAGTCATGACGGAATCGATCCAGGCGGCAACCTCGTTCGTGCGGTCGCGTGCAACGGAATTCGGCATCAAGCCGACCCTGTTCCAGAAACGCGACATTCACGTTCACGTGCCCGAAGGTGCGACCCCGAAAGACGGTCCGTCAGCCGGCGTGGGCATGGTGACTTCGGTTGTTTCGGTTCTGACCGGAAACCCGGTGCGCAAGGATGTCGCCATGACCGGCGAAGTTACGCTGCGTGGCCGTGTTCTGGCGATCGGTGGTCTGAAGGAAAAACTTCTCGCGGCACTGCGGGGCGGGGTGAAAACCGTTCTGATCCCGCAGGAGAACGAAAAGGATCTCGAAGAGATTCCGGACAACGTCAAACGCGGCATGGAAATCATTCCGGTGTCCCATGTTGACGAAGTTCTGAGCCATGCGTTGGTCAATCCTCTGGTCCCGATCGAGTGGGAAGAGCCCGATGATGATGTTGCCGTCAAATCAAAGGACGGTGAAGAATCGGAAATCGGCGGTGTGACGACTCATTAAGGTTCGTCACAACCGGCAGAAAACAAGGGGAGCGACCATGTCGCTCCCCTTTTTCTGTGGATAACTTTGCCCAAGAATCGGCGAAGGGCCATGTCGAGATTGGTGTAAAGCGCAAAAAAAGGAAAAAAACGTCAAAAACCGCAGAAAACTGCGTCTCTCGCATTGACGAGCTGTTTGCTACCTGCTTACACTGCCCATGCAACAGGTTTGGGGCAAACCAAATTTCCTCATAACTCCGAACGTCCAAACAAGGGGGCCAGGAAGTGAATAAAAACGATCTCGTTGGAAGTGTAGCTGCTAAAGCTGATCTGTCCAAAGCTGACGCTGCTAAAGCGGTTGACGCTGTTTTCGATTCCATCACCGATTCTCTGAAATCCGGCGACGAAGTTCGTCTGGTTGGTTTCGGTACCTTCGCTGTCGCTGCTCGCGCTGCTTCAAAAGGTCGCAACCCGCGCACCGGTGAAGAAATCGACATCCCGGCATCGAAACAGCCGAAGTTCAAGGCTGGCAAAGGCCTTAAGGATGCCGTCAACTAAGTTTGACGAAGTTCTTAGAAAAAATGCCGGTGACACACGTCACCGGCATTGCTTTTTGTAAAAACCGTGTTATGTTCCGCCCCGCTTCTGCAGGAAACAGCGCGGAAACAAATGGGTGATTAGCTCAGCTGGTTAGAGCATCTCGTTTACACCGAGAGGGTCGGGAGTTCGAATCTCTCATCACCCACCATGAAGAAGGCAGCCCTAAAGGCTGCCTTTTTCGTCTCTGGCCGGATTGCGAATCTGGGCGAATCATTTCCGAATCACTGCGAAATCTTGCACGGCATTGCTTTGCCGAAATTATCGGGCGTTCAGTGATGTTTACGGGGAATTTTGGTGGGTTCAGGTTGACCAGTTACCATGGATAAATACCCTTGAAATAGAAGTTACATTTTTCTGCAATCAGGGCATTGCTTTTTGAAAAAACCATGGTAAGTTCCGCCCGCTTCCGCAGAAAACAGCGCGGATACGCAACGGGTGATTAGCTCAGCTGGTTAGAGCATCTCGTTTACACCGAGAGGGTCGGGAGTTCGAATCTCTCATCACCCACCATGAAAAAGGCAGCCCTAAAGGCTGCCTTTTTTCTTTGCCGGTTTTCCCTGATAGACATGAAATCAAGATCGTCATCTGCGCGTTTGCATGCGGGGTGATTTTGCGCCGCGTTACAGGGTGCGAAAAGGCCCTGTGTGGCGCAATATGCTGTGTCATGACAAAGTGGATTGCTGCGTATGCAACGGGGCTCTGTTGCGGGTTTGTGCAGCTGTTGACGGTTGTTGTTGTCGGCATCCGGGTTTGTCTGCCAGGCAGGGCGGCTGACAGCAGTGATCCGTTCCATTGTGGTGGCGTGGTAAATATCTGTAAAAGTTGACGCTTGGGCATCTGCCGGGCAGTGTTAAGCGCAAGGCACCAGCCACTGGATAAAAGAATCGGAACCTGCACCATGAATGTTTCCCCGGCTGAACGCGTTTCAAACCTTGTCAGACGACTTCGCCGTTTGATGCTTGTGCTGTTTCTGCCGTTGGTTCTGGCAAGTTGCTATCTGCCGGAATCCTTCAATATCGATATTTCGATGGAACGTAATGGTGACTATCGCCTGAGCTATCGCGGGCTTCTGGTGCAGCCAAACATTACACAGGGGCTGTTGGACAACAGTCTTGATGAAGCCGGTGAAAAGGAAAAGGTCGCCAAGGTTCTTGCCGATCTGAAACGCGATTCGGGTGTGCGTCAGCTGACCTATAACGGCCGGGGCGTCTTCAACATGGTTTATGAGCGTCGCGGCAATATCATACGTGAAAAAAGCTTCGTGTTTGTGCGTCGGCAGTCCCGCATCCTTGAGATGTTCTTTCACAAGGATCGTAATACTGTCGAAATTCGCGGCGGCTTTGTTCCCGATCAGTATCAGGACCGTCTGAATGCGCTTGGTTATCAAATGACCGGCAAGATCGAGTTCCGGACCACAGCGGGTATCCGCAGCCATAACGCCGCCGAGTTCAAGGAAGTTGGCGGCCAGAACCGGCTACGCTGGGAAATCAGGTCAATCACCGATCCGGTCCCCAATGTGATTGTCGGTTAGGGCAGGGATCAAGACGGCATATGAAAAAAGGGACAGCTTTTGCTGTCCCTTTTGAATTCGGATGGTCGTCATGCTGTGCTGGCGATTTAATAGACCATTTCGTCTTCGCCACTGCCTTCGGAAATGACGATCTGGCCCTGTGCGGCAAGTTCCTTGGCCAGCTGGACAATCATCATTTGCGATTCTTCGACATCGGAAAGGCGGACCGGGCCAAGCGCATCCATGTCTTCTTTCATCATCTTGCCGGCACGTTCGGACATGTTCTTGAAGAACAGATCGCGCATCTGATCGGTGGAGCCTTTAAGGGCCAGGGCAAGTTTGTCTTTTTCGACCTGACGCAGAAGGGTTTGAACGCCGTTATTGTCGAGACGGGCAAGATCCTCGAAGGTGAACATAAGGGCCTTGATCTTCTCGGCCGAGTCACGGTTACGTTCTTCCAGTGCAGTCAGGAAGCGATCCTGGCTCTGACGGTCAAGGCTGTTGAAGATATCTGCCATCAATTCGTGGTTGTCGCCGCGCGATCCGCGCGCAAGGTTCGACATGAACTCGGTACGCAGGGTTTTCTCAATATTATCAAGAACTTCTTTCTGGACAGCTTCCATGCGCAACATACGCATGATGACTTCCATCGAAAAGTTTTCAGGCAGCAAAGACAACACGGAAGCCGAGTGACCCGGCTTGAGTTTTGACAGAACCACGCCGACGGTCTGCGGGTATTCGTTTTTCAGATAGTTGGCAAGGACCGCTTCGTTGACGTTATTCAGCTTGTCCCACATGGTGCGACCCGCCGGGCCGCGGATTTCTTCCATGATGCCGTTAACGCGGTCTTCGGGAAGAACTTTCGACAGCAGTCGTTCGGTCGTGTCAAACGAACCGACAAGAGAGCCAGTCGATGAAAGCTGGTCGGCAAACTCAACAAACAGACGTTCAACGATGTTGGCGCTGATGGTGCCAAGCCCGGACATGGTTTGGGAAATCTCTTTGATTTCCTCGTCATCCATCATGCTGAACATCTTGGTCGCGTGCTCTTCCCCAAGAGCAAGCATGAGAATCGCTGCCTTTTCCGGTCCGGCCAGTGATCTGTATTCTTCTTTAACGCGCCCCACGGGTGGTCTTCTCCGTCGTAATGACTCTGTCTTTCATTGAACCGACAATGCAAGAACGTGCCCCTATCGCACCGTAAGATAGGGGGAATTTGTCAACAATTCTATAAAAGCCGGCGCGTCTTTGCAAAGACCGACCGCACCTTGATGTGCAAAATGTACAGAATGGGTGAAATCGGTACAAATTCGGGCCGAAATTGCCTTTCAGCGGGTGATGTTGACTGGCGCAATTGTCGAAAGGGTTGAAAACACTGCTAGCTGCTTGACTTGGTTTGGGGGGTGGTCTAACAAAGGCCCGCCGATTGATGGTCATTTTGCGGGCGTAGCTCAGTTGGTTAGAGCGCCGGCCTGTCACGCCGGAGGCCGCGGGTTCAAGTCCCGTCGCTCGCGCCATGACCCATCATCTGTTGTCTTTTGTCGGGCGTTTCGTCTTTTCCGCGATCGCCTTTTCATGTGTTGCTTACACTGCATCGCAGGGCAGGGTCTTGATCATCTCGACATGCGCCCCGATATCGGACGGTAGTAAACGGTAAAAAGATTAGAAAGTTTCCGGTCTTAGAGCAGCTTAATCCTGCTTGAGGACTGGAACTTGTGCGGTGCATACGTTATGGTGCGCCGTAATGGGCCAGGTGGGGACCTGGTCGGGTCACAAGGCCTGTTCTTGAGAGGTCAGAGAGATGCAAGAGCTTCTTTCGGAATATCTTCCGATCCTGGTATTCATCGGGATCGCCGTCGGTCTTTCGGCGGTAATCGTCATCGCGTCGCTGGTTCTTGCCAAGCAGGCACCGGATGTTGAAAAACTGTCCGCATACGAGTGCGGGTTCGCGCCGTTTGAAGATGCGCGTATCAAGTTCGACGTCCGGTTCTATCTGGTCGCAATCTTGTTCATTATTTTCGACCTCGAAGTCGCCTTCCTGTTCCCGTGGGCTGTTACCCTCGGTGATATCGGGACTTTCGGCTTTGTATCGATGGTGATCTTCCTGGCTGTTCTGACGGTCGGATTTATCTATGAATGGAAGAAGGGAGCTTTGGAATGGGAGTGAGCACCAATACAGGCGCACCCCTGGCACCCGGTACGGATCAGGATGCACTGCTTAAGGGCGTGTTTGACGAGATGAATGACAAGGGCTTTGTCCTTGCCAATCTCGACAAGCTGGCAAGCTGGGCAAGCACCGGTTCCCTTTGGCCGATGACGTTCGGTCTTGCCTGCTGTGCTGTTGAAATGATGCATTCGGCTGCGTCGCGTTACGACCTTGACCGTTACGGTCTGGTGTTCCGCCCAAGCCCGCGTCAGTCAGACGTGATGATCGTTGCTGGTACGCTTACCAACAAGATGGCCCCGGCACTGCGTAAGGTCTATGACCAGATGGCAGAGCCGCGCTGGGTTATTTCGATGGGTTCGTGCGCAAATGGCGGCGGTTACTATCACTATTCCTATTCGGTGGTGCGCGGCTGTGATCGCGTTGTCCCGGTTGACGTATATGTACCGGGTTGCCCGCCGACAGCCGAAGCGCTGATCTACGGCATATTGCAGCTGCAAAAGAAAATCCGCCGTACTGGTGTCCTGACACGCTGATCCGTAATAGGGGGCTTGCATGAGCGAACTGCTCAGCGATAACAGCGCCGCATTGAATGATCTTAAAGATCTTGTGGTGTCCCAGCTGGCCAACGAAATCCTCGAAAGCGAGATTCGTTACGGCGAGCTGACCATCGTCGCAAAGCGCGATGATATTCTTAAAGTTCTGACCTTCCTTCGGGATGATACCGGCTGCTTGTTCAAGCAGCTTATCGACGTTTGTGGTGCAGATTACCCGGAACGCCCGGAGCGTTTTGATGTTGTGTATCACCTGCTGTCGCTCAAACATAACCTGCGTATCCGCGTAAAGGTCCGCACCGACGAAGAAACCCCGGTACCAAGCTGTGTACCTGTTTTCAGCGCCGCCGACTGGTTCGAGCGCGAAGCATGGGACATGTACGGTATCTTCTTTGCCGACCATCCGGATCCCCGCCGTATTCTGACCGACTACGGTTTCGAAGGTCATCCGCTGCGCAAGGATTTCCCGCTGACCGGTTATGTTGAAGTTCGTTACGATGATGAGCAGAAGCGCGTTGTCTACGAGCCGGTAAAACTGGTTCAGGATTTCCGTAATTTCGATTTCGAAAGCCCGTGGGAAGGCATCCAGCATGTTCTTCCGGGTGATGAAAAGGCGGAGGGCAACGCCTGATGTCCGAACAAAAAATCAAAAATATGACCATGAACTTCGGCCCGCAGCACCCTGCGGCGCACGGCGTTCTGCGTTTGGTTCTGGAAATGGACGGCGAAGTCGTCGAACGTTCGGACCCGCATATTGGTCTTCTGCATCGCGGTACGGAAAAGCTGATCGAATATAAGAGCTATATTCAGGCGACCCCGTATTTCGACCGTCTTGACTATGTCGCGCCGATGAACCAGGAACATGCATATTGCCTGGCCATCGAGAAACTTATGGGGATCGAAGTCCCCAAACGTGGTCAGTATATCCGTGTTCTCTATGCGGAAATCGGTCGTATTCTGAACCACATTCTGAACCTGACCGCGTTTGCACTGGACGTTGGTGCGATGACCCCGCTTCTGTGGGGCTTTGAAGAACGTGAAAAGCTCATGGAATTCTATGAGCGCGCCTGTGGCGCCCGTCTTCACGCCAACTATTTCCGTCCGGGCGGTGTTGCGGCCGATCTGCCAGCTGGTCTTCTTGAAGACATTGATGCCTGGGCCGATCAGTATGACGTGTTCCTCAAGGACTTTGACCGCGTTCTGACCGGCAACCGTATCTTCAAACAGCGTACGGTTGATATCGGTACCGTCAGCGCGGAAGAGGCGCTTGACTGGGGCTTTACCGGCCCGAACATCCGTGCATCGGGTCTGGCATGGGATCTGCGTAAATCGCAGCCCTATGATTCTTACGAAGATTTCGACTTCGACATTCCGGTTGGCAAGAACGGCGATTGCTATGACCGCTTCCTTGTCCGCTTTGAAGAAATGTGGCAGTCGCTGAAAATCATCAAGCAGGCCATCAAGAATATGCCTGATGGTCCTGTTATTGTTGAAAATAACAAAGTGGCACCGCCGTCGCGCGCCGAAATGAAGCGTTCGATGGAAGCCCTGATCCATCACTTCAAACTCTTTACCGAAGGTTTCCACGTTCCGGCTGGCGAATGCTATGCCGCGGTCGAGGCACCGAAGGGCGAGTTTGGTGTGTATCTTGTTTCGGATGGCTCGAACCGTCCGTATCGCTGCAAAATTCGCGCACCCGGGTTCCCGCACCTCCAGGGTATCGACTTCATGTCCAAAGGTCACATGCTGGCCGACGTCGTTGCCAATATCGGGTCGCTAGATATCGTGTTCGGTGAGATTGACCGATGAGCCATTTGAGAAGACCAGCTCCGAAAGAGCTTCAACCTGTCAGCTTTGCTTTCACTCCGGAAAATCTGGAAAAGGCAAAGAAGATCATCGCCAAGTACCCGGAAGGCCGCCAACAAAGCGCGGTCATGCCGCTGCTTGATCTGGCACAGCGTCAGACCGAAGGTAACTGGGTTCCGACCGTCGCAATGGATTACATTGCCGACATGCTCGAAATGCCGGCCATTCGCGTCTACGAGGTCGCAACCTTCTATACGATGTATAACCTTGCCCCGGTGGGCAAGAACTTCATCCAGGTTTGCACCACGACGCCGTGCTGGCTTCGCGGTTCTGCCGACGTTGTCGATACCTGCAAAAAGGAACTTGGCATCGGTGTTGGTGAAACGACCGAAGACGGTCAGTTCACCATGATCGAAGTCGAATGTCTTGGCGCATGTGTCAACGCACCGATGATGCAGATCAACGACGATTACTACGAAGACCTGACCCCGGAAACGACCAAGGCGATCCTTGATGCCCTTAAAAAGGGCGAGAAGCCGAAAGCCGGTCCTCAGAGCGGCCGTAAAGGTTGCGAACCGATGGGCGGTCCGAAGGTTCTGAAGGCATTCTGTGGCTGCGGTGCAGCTCCGCAGGACGC
Source organism: Thalassospira sp. GO-4 (assembly GCF_023588965.1). Taxonomy (NCBI): domain Bacteria; kingdom Pseudomonadati; phylum Pseudomonadota; class Alphaproteobacteria; order Rhodospirillales; family Thalassospiraceae; genus Thalassospira; species Thalassospira sp. GO-4. The sequence goes on along the minus strand of NZ_CP097807.1, from coordinate 1,040,647 downwards.
TGATGCAAGCGAAGGGGACGCCTGATATGCTGCAGGATAAGGATCGTATCTTTACCAACCTGTACGGTTTCCAGGATTTCGGCCTTAAGGGCGCGCAATCCCGCGGCAACTGGGATGGTACCAAGGCGTTGATCGAAAAAGGCCGCGACTGGATCATCGACGAGATGAAAGCATCCGGTATGCGTGGTCGCGGGGGCGCAGGCTTCCCGACCGGCCTGAAATGGTCGTTCATGCCCAAGGAATCCGATGGTCGCCCGAGCTACCTCGTCGTCAATGCCGACGAAGGCGAACCGGGTACCTGTAAAGACCGCGAAATCATGCGCAATGATCCGCATACCCTGGTCGAAGGTTGCCTTCTTGCCAGCTTTGCGATGAATGCACATGCGGCTTACATCTATATTCGTGGTGAGTTCTATCACGAGGCCTCCAACCTTCAGCGTGCGATTGACGAGGCATATGATGCCGGTCTGATCGGTAAAAACGCGTGTGGTTCGGGTTGGGACTTTGACCTTTACCTGCATCTTGGTGCCGGTGCCTACATCTGTGGCGAAGAAACCGCCCTGATCGAAAGTATCGAAGGTAAAAAAGGTCAGCCGCGTCTCAAGCCGCCATTCCCGGCAAATGCCGGTCTTTATGGCTGCCCGACCACGGTGAACAACGTTGAAAGTATCGCAGCGGTTCCGACCATTCTGCGTCGTGGCGGTTCGTGGTTCTCAAGCTTTGGTCGTGAAAACAACCACGGTACCAAACTGTTCGCCATTTCCGGTCACGTCGAAAAGCCGTGCACGGTCGAAGAAGCGATGAGCATTCCGCTGCGTGAACTGATTGAAAAGCATTGCGGCGGTGTCCGTGGTGGCTGGGACAACCTTCTGGCGGTTATTCCGGGTGGTTCGTCGGTTCCGTTGATGCCCAAAGACATTTGCGATGACGTCCTGATGGATTTCGATGGCCTGCGTGAAGTGGGCTCGGGTCTTGGGACGGCTGCTGTGATCGTCATGGACAAGTCGACCGACATTGTCTACGCGATCGCGCGTCTTTCGGAATTCTACAAGCATGAAAGCTGTGGCCAGTGCACGCCGTGCCGTGAAGGTACCGGCTGGATGATGCGTATGATGGCACGCATGGTCCGCGGCGAAGCCACGCTTGATGAAATTGATCTGTTGTGGGATGTGACCAAACAGGTCGAGGGCCACACCATTTGTGCGCTTGGCGATGCTGCTGCATGGCCGATTCAGGGCCTTATCCGTCATTTCCGTCCCGAAATGGAACGTCGGATCAAGGAATATCGCGCACGGATCGCGGCCTGAGAGGGGCCTGTTGAGAGGGATTGAGACATGCCGAAACTAACAGTTGACGGTATTGAAGTTGAAGTAGAAGCCGGGGCGACAGTCCTTCAGGCCTGTGAAGAGGCCGGTAAGGAAATCCCGCGTTTCTGCTATCACGAACGCCTGTCAATCGCCGGCAACTGCCGTATGTGCCTGGTTGAAATGGAACGCGCGCCCAAGCCGGTAGCGTCCTGTGCCATGCCTGCGGCAGACGGAATGGTGATCAAAACCGATTCAGACCTGGTCAAAAAAGCACGCAATGGCGTGATGGAATTCCTGCTGATCAACCATCCGCTGGATTGCCCGATTTGTGACCAGGGTGGTGAATGTGACCTTCAGGACCAGGCCATGGCCTATGGTTTTGATGCATCGCGTTACGCCGAGAAAAAACGCGCAGTGAAAGACAAGGAACTGGGCCCGATCGTCAAGACGATCATGACCCGTTGCATTCACTGCACCCGTTGCGTTCGTTTCTCCGAGGAAGTCGCCGGTGTCGGCACCATGGGTGCTGTCTATCGTGGCGAGGACACCGAGGTCGGACCGTATATCGAAGCTTCGATCAACTCCGAACTTTCGGGCAACCTGATTGATCTTTGCCCGGTCGGTGCGCTGACGTCCAAGCCGTACGCGTTCACCGCGCGTCCGTGGGAGCTGAAGAAAACCGACAGTATCGATGTGATGGATGCGGTTGGTTCGAACATTCGTATTGATGCCCGTACTGCCGAAGTTCTTCGTGTTCTTCCGCGTACGAACGAAGACATCAACGAAGAATGGATTTCGGACAAAACCCGTTACGCCATTGATGGTCTGAAGCGTCAGCGTCTGGATCGTCCGTATGTTCGCGTGAATGGCAAACTGACCCCGGCAAGCTGGGACGAAGCGTTTGCTGCGATCAAGGCAAAGGTTTCAGGTCTCGATGGCAAGAAAATTGCCGCTCTTGCCGGTGACACGGTCGATTGTGAAGCCATGACCGCGCTCAAGGATCTGATGGGCAAGCTTGGCTCACCGAACCTTGATTGCCGTCAGGACGGTTCGAAGATTGGCGGCCCGCGCGCTTCCTATATCTTCAACAGCACGATTGCCGGTATCGACGAGGCTGATGCCTGCCTGATCGTTGGTGCCAATGTTCGCGCCGAAGCGCCGATCATCAATGCCCGTCTTCGCAAACGCTGGCGGTCGACCGCCGGTGATTTCAAAGTCGGTATCATTGGCGAAAAATGGGATCCGACCTACAAGAACGAGTATCTTGGCGCAGGCCCGGACACCCTTTCGGAAATTCTCGAAGGCAAGAACGAGTTCGCCAAAATTCTCGAAGCCGCTGAAAAGCCGATGATCATCGTCGGTATGGGCGCGCTGAACCGTGAAGATGGCGACGCCGTTCTGGCGACCACCCGCGCAATTGCCGAGAAGTTCGGCATGGTTGCCGGTGAATGGAACGGTTTCAACGTTCTGCACACCGCAGCATCGCGCGTCGGCGGCCTTGATCTGGGCTTTGTCCCGGGTGAGGGCGGTCTTGCAACCAATGACATTCTTGATGCCGCTGCCAAAGGCGACGTTGAGGTTGTCTACCTTCTTGGTGCAGACGAAGTCGACATGAGCAAACTGGAAAAGGCATTCGTCATTTACCAGGGTGCCATGGGCGATGCCGGTGCACAGGCAGCAGATGTTATTCTGCCCGGTGCGGCCTATACCGAAAAGAACGGCACGTATGTCAATACCGAAGGCCGCGCCCAGCAGGGCTGGCGTGCGATCTTCCCGGTTGGTGACGCGCGTGAGGACTGGGCGATTGTTCGTGCTCTTTCGGGTGCGCTTGACCAGACCCTGCCGTACAACAACATCGATGCCGTTCGCTCGCGGATGGTCGAACTCAGCCCGACCTTCGCGTCGCTGAACGTTCCGACCAAGGCGGAATGGACCGATTTCGGTAAAGCGGGTGACATGAAACCGGAAGGTTTCGCATCACCGGTTCGCAATTTCTATATGACCGACCCGATCAGCCGTGCATCGGTGACGATGGCCAAATGTACCGAGGCCTTTGTCAAGGATGCGGCTGCCGAGAAGGTTGCCTGAGTAAGATAGGCGGCGCACCGTCGTCGCCTATCCCACAAGGGGGTGTCCCAATTCTGGGACGAAACGCAAAAGATACGGTTTGACCGATGGAACTTCTTTGGGACGGATATATTGAACCGCTGGTCTGGATCGTCGCCAAGATTTTGGCGATTGTCCTCCCGCTGTTGGGTGCTGTCGCCTATCTGACCTACGCCGAGCGTAAGGTTATTGGTGCGATCCAGCTCCGCAAGGGCCCGAACGTTGTGGGGCCGTTTGGCCTTTTGCAACCGCTTGCTGATGGTTTGAAACTGTTTCTGAAAGAAACAATCATTCCAAGCAGCGCGAACAAGGGCGTGTTTATCATTGCCCCGATGCTGACTTTCATTCTCGCGATCATTGCCTGGGCGGTTATTCCGTTCGACGAAGGCATGGTTCTGGCGGATCTGAATGTCGGTATTCTTTATATTTTCGCGATTTCTTCGCTGGGTGTTTACGGCATCGTGATGGCCGGTTGGGCATCAAACTCCAAATACGCATTCCTTGGTGCGCTGCGTTCCGGCGCGCAGATGGTTTCGTACGAGATTTCGATCGGCCTGATCATCATTTCGGTCCTGTTGACCACCGGCTCCTTGAACCTGAGCGACATCGTCCGCGGTCAGACCGGCGGTATCTGGGAGTGGAACTTCGTTTATCACTTCCCGATGTTCATCATCTTCATCGTGTCCATTCTGGCAGAAACCAACCGCGCACCGTTTGACCTTCCCGAAGCGGAAGCAGAACTGGTTTCGGGTTACAACGTCGATTATTCGGCCATGACCTTTGCGCTGTTCTTCCTGGGTGAATACGCCAACATGATCCTGATGAGTGGCCTGTGCGCCATTCTGTTCCTGGGTGGCTGGAGCGCGCCGTTGCCGTTCCTCGAATTCATCCCGGGCGCGATCTGGTTCATTCTGAAGATCTGCTTCGTTCTGTTCATCTTCCTGTGGGTCCGTGCAACCTTCCCGCGTTACCGTTATGACCAACTGATGCGTCTGGGCTGGAAAATCTTCCTGCCGCTTTCCTTCGCATGGGTCATGCTGGTTGCCACGTTCCTCGTTGTTTTTGACAAGGTCCCGGCCTGATCGCCGCGCATCGGAAAGAGAGAGGTAAACGATGTCATTTATTGATCGGACGGCCCGGAGCTTCCTGCTCGCGGAACTCGTATCGGGTATGGCGCTCACCTTGAAATATATGTTCAAGCCGAAAGTGACGCTGAACTACCCGTATGAAAAAGGCCCGCTGAGCCCGCGTTTCCGTGGCGAACATGCGCTGCGTCGCTACCCGAACGGGGAAGAGCGCTGCATTGCGTGTAAGCTGTGCGAAGCAATCTGCCCGGCACAGGCCATTACCATCGAGGTAGAGCCGCGTGACGACGGTTCGCGTCGTACAACCCGCTACGACATTGATATGACGAAATGCATCTACTGTGGTTTCTGCGAAGAAGCCTGCCCGGTAGATGCGATCGTCGAAGGTCCGAACTTCGAGTTCGCAACCGAAAACCGCGAGGAGCTGTTCTATGACAAGGACAAGCTGCTGGCAAACGGCGAGCGTTGGGAAGCCGAGCTTGCTGCACGATTGGAGGCAGACGCACCTTACCGGTAAGTGTCGCGTCTGATCGTTAGAAAGAGAGTTCATGGGCCGTTGTCAGCCAGAAGGGCGGCAACGGTTCGCCAAGGGGGTACCTTATGGTCGTACAGGCTTTGGCTTTTTACCTGTTTGCTACCGTCGCGGTCCTGTCCGCGACTGCGGTTGTGACCGTTCGCAACCCGGTGCATTCGGTACTGTTGCTGATCTTGACATTCTTTAACGCAGCCGGACTTTTCGTCCTGCTGGGTGCCGAGTTTCTCGCCATGCTGCTGGTCGTCGTCTATGTCGGCGCGGTTGCAGTCCTGTTCCTGTTCGTCGTGATGATGCTGGACATCAACTTTGTTGAAATGCGCCAGGGTTTCCTGAACTACCTGCCGATCGGGGTTCTGATCGCTGTGGTTCTGTTCGTCGAACTGGCACTTGTTGGCGCTGGTTGGACCCTTACCGACGGGGCGGTTGCGGTTCTCGCACAGCCAACACCGGAAGGGGTGACCAATGTCGAAGCACTCGGTCATCTGATCTATACCGATTACGCATACATCTTCCAGGCGGCTGGTCTGGTTCTGCTTGTTGCGATGATTGGCGCAATTGTCCTGACGCTGCGTCACCGTGAAGGTGTCCGCCGTCAGAAAATCTCCGAGCAGGTCAAGCGTTCCCGCGCTGATACGCTTGAAATCAAAAAAGTTCCGGTCGGAAGGGGGATCTGATGGAAATCGGTCTTGCACATTATCTGACCGTCGCGGCGATCCTTTTCACACTCGGGATCTTCGGCATCTTCATGAACCGCAAGAACGTCATCATCATCATGATGTCGATCGAGCTGATGCTGCTGGCGGTCAATATCAACCTGGTCGCGTTCTCGTCGTTCCTTGGCGACCTCGTTGGACAGGTCTTTACCATTTTCGTTCTGACGGTTGCTGCGGCTGAAGCGGCAATTGGTCTGGCGATCCTGGTCGTCTATTTCCGTAACCGCGGCAGCATCGCGGTTGAAGACATCAACATGATGAAGGGGTAAGGCAGATATGTATCCGTTGATTGTATTCCTGCCCCTGATCGCGGCAGCCATTGCCGGGACCATCACGCTGGTTGGCGCCATGTCGACCGCCAAAGATGCCCCGCATGACGCGCATGGTCACCACCATCATGGTGTTTCTTCGGCTGATCGTGTGGCACAGCTTGTCACCGTTTGCGGTGTTGTTATTGCCTTTATCATTTCGATCTTTGCCTTTGTGGACGTCGCGCTTGGCGGCAACCCGCAGACGATCGAACTGTTCACCTGGATTTCTTCGGGCAGCTTTGATGCATCCTGGGCCCTGCGTATTGATACGCTGACCTGTGTGATGCTGATCGTTGTGACCGGGGTTTCCTCGATGGTGCACATCTATTCGATCGGCTATATGTCGCATGACCCGGACAAGCCGCGCTTCATGGCGTATCTGAGCCTGTTCACCTTTGCGATGTTGATGCTGATTACCGCCGACAACCTGATCCAGCTGTTCTTCGGCTGGGAAGGCGTTGGTCTTGCATCCTATCTTCTGATCGGTTTCTGGTATTCCAAGCCGTCGGCATCTGCTGCTGCGATGAAGGCCTTTATCGTCAACCGTGTTGGTGACTTTGGCTTTGCCCTTGGTATCTTTGCCGTCTATGTGCTGTTTGACAGCGTTCAGTTCGACGTCATCTTTGGCAATGCCGAAGAAGTCGCTGGTGCGACGCTGATGTTCCTGGGGCATGAATTCTCGGCGCTGGAAATTACCTGCTTCCTGCTGTTTATCGGCGCGATGGGTAAATCGGCACAGCTTGGTCTGCACACCTGGCTTCCGGACGCAATGGAAGGCCCGACCCCGGTTTCCGCACTTATTCACGCGGCAACCATGGTGACGGCCGGCGTATTCATGGTCGCACGTCTGTCGCCGATCTTTGAATATGCTGAAACCACCCTGATGATCGTGACCATTGTTGGTGCGACCACGGCATTCTTTGCCGCAACGGTTGGCTGTGTTCAGAACGACATCAAACGCGTGATCGCATATTCGACCTGCTCGCAGCTCGGCTATATGTTCTTTGCGTGCGGCGTGTCGGCATATTCGGCTGGTGTCTTCCATCTGATGACGCACGGTTTCTTCAAGGCGCTTCTGTTCCTTGGTGCCGGTTCTGTCATCCACGCGATGTCTGATGAACAGGACATGCGCAAGATGGGCGGTATCTGGAAAATGGTTCCGCTGACCTTTGCTGTGATGATGGTCGGTACGCTTGCCATTACCGGCTTCCCGGGTCTTGCAGGCTTCTATTCCAAGGACCTTGTCATCGAAAGTGCCTATGCGGCACATACCGGTGTTGGTCTGTATGCCTTCTGGGCCGGCATTCTTGCTGCTCTGATGACCTCGTTCTATAGCTGGCGTCTTGTGTTCATGACCTTCTTTGGTGCGCCGCGCGCCGATGAACGGACCATGGCACATGTTCATGAAAGCCCGGCTGTCATGACTGGTCCGCTGCTGTTCCTGACCATTGGTGCGGTCTTTGCCGGCTGGTTCGCCAAGGACTGGTTCGGTGGTGGCGACTATGAAGAAATGCTGTCCTTCTGGAACGGCGCCATCTTCATGGCCGAAGGTCACCAGGCGCTTGAACATGCGCACCATGTTCCGGGTTGGGTCAAACTGGCACCGTTTGTTGCCATGGTTACCGGCTTTGTCATTGCGCTTGTGATGTACAAACTGGTGCCGTCGCTTCCGCGCACCCTGGCGAACACCTTCAACGGTCTGTATCGCTTCGCGCTGAACAAATGGTACTTCGACGAACTCTATGACAAGATTTTCGTCAAGCCGGCCTTTGCACTTGGCTATGGCTTCTGGAAATCGGGTGATGGTGCCATCATTGATGGTTGCGGTCCGGATGGTGTTGCTGCTGCTTGCCGTAACATCGCACGTCGCGTCAGCGCCATTCAGAGTGGTTTCGTCTATCACTATGCATTTGCAATGCTGATCGGTATTGCAGCGCTGGTCTCCTACACAATTTGGAAGATGGGTTAACGGGCGATGAGTGATTGGCCAATTCTTTCGATCGTCACCTTCTTGCCGCTGGTCGGTGCAGCTCTGCTGCTGCTGATCAATGGTGAAGAGGCGACTGTTGCCCGCAATTCCCGTTGGGTTGCGCTTTGGACCTCGGGGTTCACCTTCCTCGTCTCCTTGATGCTGTGGGTGAACTTCGATGCAACGACCGCAGATTTCCAGTTCGTCGAGCAGGCGGACTGGATGCCGGGTCTGAACATTTCCTATCACATGGGCGTTGACGGAATTTCGGTTCTGTTTGTGCTGCTTGCGACCTTCCTTACGCCGATCTGTATTCTTTCGGCATGGGAAGCAATCCAGAAGCGCGTGAAGGAATATATGATCGCCTTCCTCGTTCTTGAAACGATGATGGTCGGTATGTTCAGCGCCCTTGACGGTCTGCTGTTCTATCTCTTCTTCGAAGGCGTCCTGATCCCGATGTTCATCATCATCGGTGTCTGGGGCGGTCAGCGTCGCGTCTATGCGGCATTCAAGCTGTTCCTTTATACGCTTCTTGGCTCGGTCCTGATGCTGGTTGCGCTGCTTGCGATGTATTTCGAAGCTGGCACCACCGACATCCCGACCCTGATGGAGCACGGGTTCAGCTATAATATGCAGCTGTGGCTGTGGCTGGCATTCTTTGCATCCTTCGCGGTCAAGGTGCCGATGTGGCCGGTTCATACCTGGCTTCCCGATGCCCACGTTGAAGCACCGACTGCCGGTTCGGTTATTCTGGCTGGCGTGCTGCTGAAAATGGGTGGTTACGGTTTCCTGCGTTTCTCGCTGCCGATGATGCCGCTGGCATCTGAAACCTTCGCGCCGCTTGTTTTCACCCTGTCGATTGTTGCAATCATCTATACGTCCCTGGTCGCACTGGCCCAGCAGGACATGAAAAAGCTGATTGCGTATTCGTCGGTCGCTCACATGGGTATCGTGACCATCGGTGCATTCACCTTTAACCAGCATGGTATCGAAGGTTCGATCTTCCAGATGCTGAGCCACGGTGTGGTTTCGGGCGCGCTCTTCCTTTGCGTTGGTGTTGTCTATGACCGCATCCATACCCGTGAAATTGACGCCTATGGCGGTCTTGTTCACCGTATGCCGAGCTACGCACTGATCTTCATGTTCTTCACCATGGCGTCTGTTGGTCTGCCGGGGACGGGTGGGTTCGTTGGCGAAATCCTTGCACTGCTTGGTGCATTCGAAGCCAACACCTGGGTTGCGTTCTTTGCCGCAACCGGTCTGATCCTTGGTGCGGCTTATGCGCTGTATCTCTATCGCCGGATTATTTTCGGGGCACTCACCAAAGAGAACCTGAAAACCATCCTCGATCTGAGCCCGCGTGAATGGCTGATCTTTGCGCCGCTGGTGGTCATCGTTCTGTGGATGGGGGTCTATCCGGTCTCCTTCCTCGACATCATGCATGTTTCGGTTGAAAACCTCGTCAACCAGGTCGAAACGGCACAGGCTGCAGCGGCACATGCCGCCCAGCTGGCCGCGAATTGAGGGGAATGAACATGGGAGTTTCTATGCTCAACCTCGGGGCCGCACTGCCCGAAATGTTTATGGCAGTTTCTGCCTTGGCGCTGTTGATGCTTGGGGTTTTCGCCGGCAAGGACAAAGCGTTCCGTACTGTTTCCTGGCTGGCAGTTGCCGTTCAGGTCGTTGCCATCATTCTTGTGATGACGGGCGAGGGCGGTACCGCGTTCTTTGGACAGTTCAGTGCTGATGCATTTGCCAAGTTCTGCAAAGTCATGATCCTGATCGGTTCTGCAACCGGCATCATCATGGCGATGAACTTTGCCGAACGTGAAAATATGGCACGTTTCGAGTTCCCGATCCTGATCACCCTTGCCACCCTTGGCATGATGGCGATGGTATCGGCAACCGACATGCTGTCGCTGTATCTTGGTCTCGAACTTCAGTCGCTTGCACTTTATGTCGTTGCTGCTATTCGCCGTGACACCGTGCGTTCGACGGAATCTGGCCTGAAATACTTCATCCTTGGGTCGATCGCATCGGGCATTCTGCTGTATGGCATGTCGATGGTGTACGGTTTCACCGGTTCCACCAATTTCGGCGTCCTTGCAGAAATCCTGACGGCTGGCAATCTGCCGGTTGGTGCGATGGTCGGCATGGCCTTTATCTTTGCCGGTCTGTGCTTCAAGGTTTCCGCTGTTCCGTTCCACATGTGGACCCCGGACGTTTATGAAGGTGCGCCGACCCCGGTCACGTCCTTCTTTGCGGTTGCGCCGAAGATCGCCGGTCTTGCACTGTTCATCCGTGTCGCAATCGGCCCGTTTGGCGGTGTTGTCGAAGACTGGCAACAGATCATCGTTCTGATCTCGATCCTGTCGATGGCTGTTGGTTCGTTCGCGGCCCTGCGTCAGGAAAACATCAAACGTCTGATGGCCTATTCGTCGATCGGTCACGTTGGTTTTGCGCTTGTCGGTTTGGCAGCAGGCACCAAGGATGGTGTTACCGGTATTCTGGTTTATCTTGGCATTTACCTTGTCATGAACCTGGGCACCTTTGCCGTTATCCTGTGCATGCGTCGTAACGACCGTATGGCCGAAGAGATCACCGATCTTGCCGGTCTTGCCAAAACCAAGCCGCTGATGGCTGCGATCACCGCGATCCTGATGTTCTCGATGGCGGGGATCCCGCCGCTGGCTGGCTTCTTTGGCAAGTTCTATGTCTTCAAGGCGGCTGTCGATGCCGGTCTTGTGACGCTTGCTGTTATCGGTCTCGTGACCTCGGTTGTCAGTGCGTATTACTATCTGCGCATCATCAAGGTCATGTATTTCGACGAGCCGGTCGAAGGGTTCGATCGCAATGGCACCGAGATGAATGTGATCATGGCTGTTGCCACGATCGTCATCTTGGCCTTTGTCTTCTTCCCGAACCTTCTGATGGACAGCGCAGCGGCTGCTGCGGCATCCCTGTTCGGAATGTAAGCATGACAGCGCGAACGATCCGTCTTCCCGAAGGTTTCTACCTTCATGAACTGGAAGCGATCGACAGCACAAATGATGAGGCCAAGCGCCTCGCAGACAAGGGCGCCCAGAGTGGCGCCCTTGTTCTAGCAAGAACACAAACGTCCGGTCGCGGTCGCCGCGGCCGTGCATGGTCCTCGCCGGTTGGCAATCTGTATTCATCCCTGTTGTTGCGCCCGACCTGTTCGCTGGCCGAAGCCGCACGGCTGACCTTCCTGATTGCGGTCTCGATGGCCGAAGCGGTCGAAATGGTGACCGGCAATCAGGTGCGCCCCGATTGCAAATGGCCAAACGATCTGATGGTCAACGGACGCAAGATTTGCGGTATTCTTCTGGAAAGTGCATCCAATCAGGGATCGGCGACCGACTATCTGGTGATTGGGACCGGGGTGAATGTTGCCTTTGCGCCCGATGATGCCGAACGACCGGCGACATCGCTTTCGGCGCTTGGCGCACCGGTTTCGGTAGACGAGCTTGTATCGACCTATCTGGCGCGGATCGCCCATTGGCTTCCAATCTGGGAGGACAAGGGATTTGGCCCGGTTCGGGAAGCCTGGCTGTCGCGAGGTTACGGGATTGGCCAGCCGGTCGTGGCTCGATTGACCGAACGTGAACTTTCAGGAACGTTTGTCGGACTTGATGATGATGGTTCACTTGTCCTAAGAGAAGACAACGGAACCGAACACCGTATCGGGGCGGGCGAAGTTTTCTTTGCCACCGGATCTGAATGATTACCTTGCGATTTAGCGGAGGCCTGTAAGCATCATGTTGCTTGCGATTGACGCCGGGAACACCAACATCGTCTTTGCTGTTTTTGATGGCGATACCATCAAGGGACAGTGGCGCTGTTCAACCACCACCGAACGGACGGCAGATGAATTGGGGGTTTGGCTCCATCATCTGTTTGCGCTGGCAAATGTGCCGGTTGATGCGATTAGCGGTGCCATCATCGCAACTGTGGTTCCGGCTGCGGAATTCAGCCTCAAGACCTTGTGTCGCCGTTATTTCAGTGTCGAACCGATGGTGGTCGGCGATCCTGCGGTTGATCTTGATATGAAGATCATCATGGATCGCCCCAGCGAAGTCGGTGCAGACCGTCTTGTCAACGCGGTTGCCGCCCATCAATTGTTTGGCGGGCCGCTGGTCGTGCTTGATTTCGGGACGGCCACGACTTTTGACGTTGTTGATGGCAATGGTGATTATCTGGGCGGGGTGATTGCCCCGGGGGTCAATCTGTCGATCAAGGCATTGCATATGGCAGCCGCCCAGTTGCCGATGGTTGCCATCGAAGCCCCGCGCAATGTGGTCGGGAAAAATACCGTCGAAGCCATGCAATCAGGTGTCTATTGGGGCTATGTCTCGATGATTGAAGGCCTGTTGGCAAGGATCCGGAAACAGCAAAATCTTGATTATATCAAAGTCGTGGCGACTGGCGGACTTGCGCCGCTATTTGCAAAGGCTGTAGATGAAATTGAACATTTGCACGGCGATCTGACCATGTTGGGTCTTTTGATGATTTATCGTCGCAACAGCGACAAGATCGCCAAACAGGCCTGATCAGACCTGATCAGGTTTGCGCCGGGGGCGGGCATGTTTTGCGCCCCTGATCTGAGCGTCGAAAATAAAGGATTACGGTCAGTGGATTTGTATTTGCCAAAAGACGAAGTGTTGTTCGTGCCGCTTGGCGGTTCGGGCGAAATTGGCATGAACCTGAACCTTTATGGCTACGATGACCAGTGGCTGATGGTTGATATGGGGGTTTCCTTTGGTGAGGAAGGGCTTCCGGGTGTTGATGTTGTCATGCCTGACCCGTCCTTTATCGAGGACCGCAAGGACAAGCTGCTTGGTCTTGTTCTGACCCATGCCCACGAAGATCACCTTGGGGCTGTGCCATATCTTTGGCCGCGGCTGAAATGCCCGATCTATGCAACGCCGTTTGCCGCCGAATTCCTTAAGGCCAAGCTTGCCGAAACCGATTTCGCCGATCAGGTGCCGATCCATGTGATCGAACTTGGCGGCCGGTTCAAACTGGGCTGCTTTGACATCGAATTTGTCACCATGACCCATTCGATCCTTGAACCCAATGCGCTTGCCATCCGCACGCCCAAGGGATTGATCGTTCATACCGGCGACTGGAAATTTGATCCCGATCCGCAGATCGGCGAAGCATCCGATGTCAAGAAGCTTGAAGCACTGGGCGACGAAGGCGTCATGGCGCTGGTGTGCGATTCAACCAATGTCTTTTCCGAAGGCAAAACCGGATCAGAAGGCGAGGTCGCCAAAAATCTGTCGACCCTGTTTAAGGAACATCCGCAAGGACGCATTGCGGTTGCCTGCTTTGCGACCAACGTTGCCCGTGTTCAGTCGGTGATCGAAGCCGCGCATGAAAATGGCCGTTGCGTCGGACTTGCCGGGCGATCACTTAATCGCGTGACAGAAGCAGCCCGCGAAGTCGGTTACCTTACCGGCTATCCGAACCTTTTGTCCGACGAAGAGGCAATGGAAGTCCCCAAGGATCAGGTGCTTTTGATTTGTACCGGATCGCAGGGTGAACCGCGCGCGGCCCTTTCTCGGATCGCCAAGGGTGACCATCCGACGGTGGAACTTGATCCGGGTGATACGGTTGTGTTTTCCGCCCGCGAAATTCCGGGGAATGAAAAATCCATCGGCTATATCCAGAATCTTTTGATCCGGCGCGGGATCAAGGTCATTACCGCCCGCGATGAGCCGATCCACGTATCTGGCCATCCGGGACGTGAAGACCTGACACGGATGTATCAATTGACCCGCCCGCAAATTCTGGTGCCGGTGCATGGTGAAACCCGCCATCTGTGCGAACAGGCGGCATTGGGGGCGGAATGCCAGATCCCCGAACAGGTCATTCCCCATGATGGTACGGTCATTCGGTTGTCACCGGGCAATGCGCATGTGATTGGCGTGGCGGATGCGGGAATTCTTGCCCTTGATGGTGGTCGGCTGCTGAAACGTGATGCCGATACCATCCGCAACCGTAACCGGATTGTCTGGAACGGGGTCATGTTTGTCACCGTGGTCCTGAACCAGTTTGGCGAGATGGTGAACGATCCGATGATCACCGCGCCCAGCCTGTTTGATGAACCCGATGACCAGACGCGGCTTGATCATTTTGCTGCGGAAATCGGCAACCGGATTGATCAGCTTAATGATGATGAAGTCCTTGATGATGCGGCGGTTATCCTTGCCGTCCGTCAGGCATTGCGTCGTCCGGTACGTCAACGCCTTGGCAAACGGCCATTGATCGAAGTCCATCTGGTGCGGGTAACCGAAAAGGGCTGATGGCGCAATCAATGCGACCCTGATCACAGTCCATTGGGCGGGCGCGCGGATAATAACCCTTTCGACGAAATGGGGAATTGTCTTTTGGCGTCTGCCTATCCTAGATTGTCGGTGATCGGGCTGATCATATTCGCAGGAGCAAGACCATGATTGGACGGCTGAACCATGTCGCCATTGCCGTACCGGACCTTGAAGCAGGGATCGCGCAATATCGTGATGTCCTGGGGGCCAAGGTATCAGAGCCACAGGACGAACCCGATCACGGCGTAACCGTTGTGTTTGTCGAATTGCCCAACACCAAGATCGAATTGCTGTATCCGTTGGGAGACAATTCACCGATCAAGGGATTTCTGGAAAAGAACGCGTCGGGCGGTATTCATCATGTGTGTTATGAAGTCGACGATATCCTGGCTGCGCGCGACAAGCTTCAGGCAAGTGGTGCGCGTGTGCTCGGTGACGGCGAACCGAAGATCGGCGCGCATGGCAAGCCGGTGCTGTTCCTGCATCCCAAAGATTTCAACGGCACACTGGTCGAACTTGAACAGGTTTGAGCCCGCGTAAATCATCATTTGGCATCATCCGACCAATCGGGCAGGGTACATCCATCCTGCCCGTCCTATCAGCACCACCATCAAAAGAGATCTTCATGAACTGGTTTTCGGGACTTCTGGTTTACATCGTTATCTGGTGGCTGGTGCTGTTCATGGTGCTGCCGTTTGGTGTGAAACGGGCAGAAAATGTTGAACCGGGTCATGACAGCGGCGCCCCGCAAAAAGCCCATATGTGGAAAAAGGTGCTGGCAACCAGCCTGATTTCAGCCATCCTTTGGGTGGTTGCGGTTTTCGTTATCACCAGCGGCATGATCGAAGTCCGTCCGCCAAAATAATACCGGGTACGGTCAAACCACCAAAACAGGCCCGCCAACAGAAAACCCCGCACGAAATGCTGCGGGGTTTTGTCATTTTATGCTGCAAGGAGAACCGGGATCAAAGCGGCGGGCAAAAAAAAAGCAAGATCACAAGGATCTTGCTAAGATGCTATTTTTATAGCTGTTTTCCCGTAATCTTTTTATGCTTCCTCCTAAGACCTGGGCTTCTTGGCACAGGTTTTAATTCGACGTCGCGCCTGCTTCTTGTATGCTTATTGGCAACAAAGCCTCCCGCAATTTTATGAGCGGCTGCGATACGCCTTCCGCAACGATCTTGCGTCGAAAGCGGAGGACTAAAAAGCCACATGTTTCAGTTTTATGCAAGCTGTTTTGACCAAACTTCACAAATGTTTCGATGCTGCAGTGCACACAGATAGGGTGAAACTAAGAGATGCATAATATTCCATTGGTCGAACCTATGTTAAGCCGTGGTTTTGGTCATAAAATCAGACTATTGGCGGCTGTCGCCGTATCATTGCTGGTGACGGGGCCGATATCTACGGCACTGGCGCAGTCCGAATCCCCGCTGCCAACCAAACAGGATGAACCGGCATCGGGCGAAGCCGACCCCGCGGGTGCCGGTACGGAAACCGCAAAGCCCAAAATCATCGTGTCGCGATCAGCCTGCAAGGCCCTGGTACAGCATGTTCCCGATGATGATGTTGCCTACAAACCCGGCGTCGATGTTCACGGCAACAAGGTTGTTGGTGCCGATCTGGACGGGGGCAGCGACATCACCAAATCCCTGCCGAAACAGATCGAATTTCCGGTTACGCTGGATTTCTTTGAATATAGCGGCATCGCAGTACCAAGCGGCATGAGCGGCGAGCAATCTGTCGGCAAAATCACCTATCGCAATGGCAGGGTGTATTTCAATGACCAGCCCCTGGGCGATAATGCCTATGATGATGAATTGATTGCGGCATGCCGTGCGGCGGGTTTCCGGTAACCTGGCGATGGTGGAACTTTGGTCATCGCAGTTTTGCCATCATTGAAAATTAGGGTCCGCATTCAATTGCATGTGAACCTTATTTGGGCGGGGACCAGATAACCGAAGTTCCGGCTTGCGTTTCGGGCAGCTCTGTCGCATTTTCCGGGCAAGGTATTCAAACACCCAAATATTCAGATTTGATCATCACGAGGCATTGATGCGTCTTTCCCAGTTCTTCCTGCCGACCCTGAAGGAAACCCCGTCAGAAGCACAGATTGCTTCTCATCGTTTGATGCTGCGTGCCGGTATGGTCCGTCAGCTCACGGCCGGGATTTATTCATGGTTGCCGCTTGGTTACCGTGTTCTCAAAAAGATCGAGCAGATCGTTCGTGAAGAACAGGACTCCGTTGGTTGCAACGAATTGCTGATGCCGACCATTCAGCCGGCCGAGCTGTGGCAGGAAAGTGGTCGTTATGACGATTACGGTCTTGAGATGCTGCGCATCACCGACCGTCATGATCGCAAGATGCTGTTTGGTCCGACCAACGAGGAAGCGATCACCGATATCTTCCGCAAGGATATCCGCTCCTACAAGCAGCTGCCGCAGCTGATGTATCATATTCAGTGGAAATTCCGCGACGAGATCCGCCCGCGCTTTGGCGTGATGCGTGGTCGTGAATTCCTGATGAAAGATGCCTATTCTTTTGATATCGATTACGAAAGTTCGCGTCACGCCTATAACAAGATGTTCCTGGCTTATTGCCGCACCTTTACCCGTCTTGGTGTCAAGGCGATCCCGATGGTGGCCGATACCGGGCCGATCGGCGGTGATTTGAGCCACGAATTCATCATTCTTGCCGATACCGGCGAAAGCGAAGTCTTCTGCGACAAGAAGTGGCTGGACAAGGATCTGAGCGGCAAGGGCGTTGACCTTAATGACCGCACTGCACTTGAAAACTGGGTGCAGGGTACGCTGGTTGACTATGCCGCGACCGAAGAAAAGCACGATGCGGACAACAGCCCGATTTCCGGCGACGACCTGATTGCGACGCGCGGTATCGAAGTTGGCCATATCTTCCATTTCGGCACCAAATATTCCGAACCGATGGGCGCGACTGTTCTGGGCCCGGATGGCAAGGAAGTGCCGGTCATGATGGGATCGTACGGTATTGGCGTTTCGCGTCTGGTTGGCGCACTGATCGAAGCATCGCATGATGAAAACGGCATCGTCTGGCCGGATGCGGTTGCACCCTACAAGGTTGGTTTGATCAACCTGCGTACGGGCGATGACGAATGCGATGCCGCCTGTGAAGATGCCTATGGCAAGCTGACCAATGCCGGTGTCGAGGTTCTTTATGATGACCGCGATATCCGTGCTGGCGGCAAGTTTGCCGATATGGACCTGATCGGTCTGCCATGGCAGATCGTGATCGGTCCGAAGGGCCTTAAAAACGGTGTTGTCGAATTGAAAAACCGCAGAACCGGTGAAAAAACAGAAGTCACTTTCGAAGCGGCTCTGAATCAGATCAGCGCCTGATAGACCTTGTTCAAACGGGGCAGCGATTGCTGCCCCGTTGCCATTTCCGGTTCTGGATATATCTTAACCTGTTCAAACCGTTTCCCGACCCGCTTCCACAAGGATAGATTGCCCATGTTCAGTCCGTTCGAACGTATGGTGGCCTTCCGCTACCTGCGTCCACGTCGGCAGGAAGGCTTTGTTTCCGTCATCGCCATCTTTTCGTTGCTTGGCATCATGCTTGGTGTTGCAACGCTGATTATCGTGATGTCGGTGATGAACGGTTTCCGCGCCGAATTGCTTGGCCGTATTTTGGGGCTGAATGGGCATATTTCAGTTTATGCCCAGGGCAATGGCGGCATTGGTGATTATGCCAACATCGAAAAGCAGATCGCTGAAAACGGCAATGTCATGATGACGGTGCCGGTGGTCGAAGGCCAGGTCATGGCGTCCAAAAATGGTCGCGCATCGGGCGCTATTGTGCGCGGCATGCGCCCCGAAGACGTCAAGAAACGCAAAACCATTGCCGACAATATCGTTTTCGGATCCCTTGATGATTTCAAGGGCGATGACACCGTGATCATGGGCGCACGTCTTGCCATGAAACTTGGGGTCGGGGTTGGCGATACGGTCAATCTGATATCGCCCAAGGGCAATGTGACGGCATTTGGTGCCGTGCCGCGGGTGCGTGCATATAAGGTCGCCGGTCTGTTTGACATCGGCATGTATGAATATGACAGCGGCTTTATCTTCATGCCGCTATCAGCAGCCCAGGTCTATTTCCGTCTGCCCGAAAAGATCACGCATTTCGAAGTGATGCTTGATGATATATCGGCGCTTGACGATACCATGGACCAGTTGCTGACAACTCTTTCCGGTGAAAGTCTGCGCCTTGTAAACTGGCAGCAATCCAATGCCGGATTCTTTAACGCGCTTCAGGTGGAACGCAATGTCATGTTCCTGATCCTGACGCTGATCATTCTGGTCGCGGCCTTTAACATCATTTCGGGCATGGTGATGCTGGTAAAGGACAAGGGGCGCGATATAGCGATCCTGCGGACGATGGGGGCAACCCGCCAGTCGATCATGAAGGTCTTTTTCCTGGCCGGGGCATCAATTGGTGTCTTGGGCACGATCAGTGGCCTGATCATCGGGGTTCTGTTCTGTCTGAATATCGAAAATATCCGTCAGTTCATCCAGAGCCTGACCGGAACCGATCTGTTTAACGCCGAGATCTATTTCCTGTCGCAGCTTCCGGCAGATATGGATGTTGGCGAAGTGGTAATGGTTTGCATCATGTCGCTGAGCCTGTCGTTCCTTGCGACCGTGTATCCGGCATGGCGCGCATCACGCCTCGATCCGGTGGAGGCCCTGCGTTATGAGTGATCTTATCAAAACCACTGCTGAACAACGTTCGCGCAATGTCGTGCTGCGTCTGGAAAAGATTGATCGCATTTTCAATCAGGGTCCGGATCAGCTCGAAATTCTGAAATCGGTCGATCTTGAAATCCATCAAGGCGAAATTGTTGCGCTTGTCGGTCCGTCGGGTGCGGGCAAGTCAACGCTTTTGCAGATTGCCGGACTTTTGGAAAAACCCGATGGCGGGCTGGTTTCCATTGGTGGAAAGCGTAGCACGGATCTGTCGGACCTTGCGCGGACCGAAATGCGCCGGAACCATATCGGCTTTGTGTATCAGTACCATCATTTGCTGCCGGAATTTTCGGCCTTGGAAAATGTGGTCATGCCGCAAATGATCAATGGGCTGAAACGGTCCGAGGCCGAAGAACGCGGTCTCGAACTTCTGCGGTGCCTTGGTCTGGAAAAACGCGCCGATCATCGTCCTGCGCGTCTGTCAGGTGGTGAACAGCAACGCGTTGCCATTGCGCGTGCACTGGCCAATGTGCCCGATGTGCTGTTTGCTGATGAACCGACCGGTAACCTTGATCCGCATACTGCCGATACGGTGTTTGGCATGTTGATGGCACTGGTGCGTGAAACCGGTCTGGCGTCGCTGATTGCGACCCATAACCCGGAACTGGCGCGCCAGATGGATCGGGTTGTGACCCTGCGCGATGGTCATCTGATCGAACTTGACCGGGCTGAACTTTCCTAATCGGTCAAAATTCTTTAAGCTGATTTCCAGCGTCGCTTCGCATTCTAGCAAAGCGGCGCTTTACCTGCCTTTTGTCTTATTTTCCGGGGTTAGACTTCGATGGAAAACGGTTTCGTCCATCTTCGTGTTCACACCAACTATTCGCTTGCCGAAGGTGCCATCACGACGAAGGAGCTTGCCAAACTTTGTGCAGCCGATGGCCAGCCCGCCGTTGCGATGACCGATACCGACAATATGTTCGGTGCTCTTGACTTTGCCGGCGTACTGAGTGGTGGTGGCGTGCAGCCGATCCTGGGTGTCCAGATGGGGGTCGAGCGGTTTGGTGATAAACCGGCCGTTGGCAAAATTGCCCGTGAACCGATGCCCGATCGACTGGTGCTGATTGCCCAGAACAAGGAAGGTTATTTCAATCTTCTGAAAATCGTGTCACGCGCCCATATGACGTCCGAAGCCGGGAGCGAGCCCAAGGCGCTTTATGACCATATTCGGAAATATTCCGGACATATCATCTGTTTGACAGGCGGCCCGACTGGTCCGCTGGCCCGCTTGCTGGCCGATGAACAGGTTGAAAAGGCCGAAGAATGTCTTGCGCAGCTCAAGGATATTTTTGGCAACCGGCTTTATATCGAACTGCAACGCCATGGCGAGGAACTGGAAGACCTGGTGGAACCGGGGCTGATCAAGCTTGCCTATGATCATGATGTTCCACTGGTTGCGACCAATAACTGCTACTTCCCGTCGGCAGATATGTATGAAGCCCACGACGTCTTCATCTGTATCGGGCAGGGGGCGGTTGTCGGCCAGGAAGATCGCTGGAAACTGACGCCCGATCATCGGTTTAAAACCGCAGCAGAAATGCGCGAACTGTTTGCCGATATTCCCGAAGCCTGTGACAACACACTTCTGATCGCCAAACGCTGTTCCTGGCATGTCGAAAAAATTGACCCGATCTTGCCGCCATTTGATTGCGGTGAAGGCCGGACAGAGGTCGACGAACTGCGTCACATGTCAGAGGAAGGGTTGAAAGGCCGCCTTGAAAAATATGTCTTTACCGAAGACATGTCGGATGCCGAAAAAGAAGAAATCGCCAAACCGTATTGGGAACGTCTGGATTATGAGCTGGGCATCATCAACCAGATGGGGTTCCCGGGTTACTTCCTGATCGTTGCCGACTTTATCCAGTGGGCGAAGGATCATGACATTCCGGTCGGACCGGGTCGTGGTTCGGGTGCCGGTTCGCTGGTTGCATATGCGCTTTTGATTACCGACCTTGATCCTTTGCGGTTCTCGTTGCTGTTCGAACGTTTCCTTAATCCGGAACGTGTGTCCATGCCCGACTTTGACGTCGATTTCTGTCAGGACCGGCGCGGCGAAGTTATCGAATATGTGCAAAAGAAATATGGCCATGACCGCGTGGCCCAGATCATCACATTCGGTAAGTTGCAGGCAAAGGCAGCCGTGCGCGACGTCGGGCGTGTGTTGAGCATCCCGTATGGTTATGTCGATAAAATCTGTAAAATGATCCCGGGCGACCCGGCCAAACCGATCCCGCTTAAGGAAGGGATCGATATGGAACCGGATTTGCGGCGTATTGCGCGCGAAGACCCGGACATTGACCGACTGCTGTCGATCGCCATGCAGATCGAAGGTCTTTATCGTAACTCCTCGACTCATGCCGCCGGTGTTGTGATTGGTGACCGCGATCTTGACGCGCTGGTCCCGCTTTATCGTGATCCGCGCTCGGACATGCCGGTAACCCAGTTCAACATGAAGTTTGTTGAAAATGCCGGTCTGGTGAAGTTCGACTTCCTGGGTCTTAAGACGCTGACGGTGATTATCGAGGCCGTCAACCTGATGCGTCAGCGCAAGGATGTCCCGCAAAACTTTGATATCGGGGCTATTCCGCTTGATGATCGTGCGGCGTTCAAGCTTTTGTCTGCAGCCGAAACGGTTGGCGTGTTCCAGCTTGAATCCCAGGGGATGCAGGACGTGTTGCGCGGCCTGAAGCCAGATACGCTAGAAGACATTATCGCTGTTGTGGCCCTGTATCGTCCGGGGCCGATGGATAACATTCCCCATTACATCGCGCGTAAGCACGGTCAGGAAGAACCTGACTATATGCACCCGATGTTGCAGCCGATCCTCGAAGAAACCTATGGCATCATGATCTATCAG
Source organism: Thalassospira sp. GO-4 (assembly GCF_023588965.1). Lineage (NCBI taxonomy): Bacteria > Pseudomonadati > Pseudomonadota > Alphaproteobacteria > Rhodospirillales > Thalassospiraceae > Thalassospira > Thalassospira sp. GO-4. Next base: position 1,018,629 of record NZ_CP097807.1, on the reverse strand, counting down.
GAGCAGGTCATGCAGCTTGCCCAGATCATGGCGGGTTATTCGCTTGGTGGTGCTGACCTGTTGCGTCGCGCAATGGGTAAGAAAATTGCCGAAGAAATGGAAAAACAGCGCGGGCTGTTTGTTGATGGTTCCGAAAAGAACGGCGTCGATCGTGCCCAGGCGTCTGATATCTTTGATCAGGTCGCAAAGTTCGCATCCTACGGCTTTAACAAATCGCACGCGGCGGCCTATGCGCTCGTGGCGTATCAGACTGCCTATCTGAAGGCGAACTATCCGGTCGAGTTCATGGCTGCTCTCATGACGCTCGATATGCATAACACCGAAAAACTGGCGGTGTTCAAGCAGGAGGTCGAACGGCTTGAGATCGAAATTCTGCCACCATGTGTCAATAATTCCCAGGTGGCGTTTTCGGTTGAAAACCATGACGGGGTTCGCAAAATCCGATACGCGCTGGCGGCGGTTCGAAATGTCGGTGATGCGGCGATGGAAAGCCTTGTCGCCGAACGCGAAGCCAACGGTCCGTTCAAGGACATTACCGATTTCGCATCACGCATCGACAGTCGCGCTGTCAACAAACGTCTGCTTGAAAACCTTGTGCGGGCAGGGGCGCTTGATTGTCTGACGCCCAACCGCAAGGTCATGTTTGAAAATGTCGATAAGGTGATTGCCGTCGCGCAGCGTGAAATGCAGGCGCGCAATGATGATCAGATTTCGATGTTTGGTGACAGCAGCGGCTTTGGCAAGGACAAGATCCGCCTGCCTGATGATCGTGACTGGGTGCCGATGGAAAAACTGACCGAGGAATTTTCCGCCATCGGTTTCTATCTGTCAGCACATCCGCTTGATACATTTGGCAAAAGCATCCAGCGGATCGGTATTGCCCCGATCAAGGAACTGCCCGCGCGCATGCGTGCCCAGAACAAGGGCGCCATTCGTCTTGCCGGGACATTGATCAATGCGCGTGAAATGATTTCAAAAAAGAACGGGTCAAAGTTTGCCTTTGTCATGTTCTCGGACCCGACCGGAAGCTTCGAGGTTGCCTTCTGGGCAGAAGCATGGGCGGCTTATAAGGAAATCATCAATGCGGGGCGGCCTGTTCTGTTGATTGTGGCAGCGGAAATGCGCGAAGGACAGCTGCGCATCCAGGGACAGCGCGTTGAGGATCTTGAACAGGCTGTTGCTGGCGCGGCCGAGGGTATTCGTATTCGCCTCAATCGTCCTGACCCCGTACCGGAAATTTGTCAGCTTCTTGCCGATGCCGGCAAGGGACGGGGGCTCGTGACGCTTTCATCTGTCTGCGATGACGGTCGCATGGCCGAAATTGAACTTGAAGACAAATACAAGGTCGGGCCGTCGCTGATTGGTGCGATTGGCGCAATTCCGGGTGTGGAATTCGCCGAAGAAATCTGATGATTTGACGTCGAAACTGTCCGCGTGTCGGGCAAAGGTTCCCGGATCGCGCAGAAATGCGTACTTTAGGGCTTGCATTCTTGTCGGGACGGGATTAAAACCCGCCCCGAACATCGCACGCGAAAGAGCGGCGACTGCCGTCATATGGCAACTCGTCCATCCGGTGTTTCATGCATGAGGCATGAGATTCCCTTTCGCGGAGGTATTAACCGGAAAAAGGTAGGAACTATTATGGCATTGCCAACCTTTACCATGCGCCAGCTCATGGAAGCTGGTGTCCACTTTGGTCACCACACCCGCCGTTGGAACCCGAAGATGAAAAAATTCATCTTTGGTGCACGTAACGACATCCACATTCTGAACCTGCAGGAAACCGTTCCGATGCTGCATCGCGCGATGCAGGCAGTTCGTGACGTTACCGCATCTGGTGGTCGTGTTCTTTTCGTCGGTACCAAGCGTCAGGCTTCCCCGATCATCGCAGACGCTGCAAAGCGTTGCGGCCAGTACTATGTGAACCATCGCTGGCTCGGCGGCATGCTGACCAACTGGAACACCGTTTCCAACTCGATCAAGCGCCTTAAAGAACAGGAAGAAATCCTGTCTTCTGGTGCAGAAGGTCTGACCAAAAAAGAAATCCTGAACCTGACCCGTTCGCGCGATAAGCTTGAGCGCGCGCTTGGCGGTATCAAGGACATGGGTGGTCTTCCGGACATCATCGTCGTGGTCGACACCAACAAAGAATCTCTTGCCATCCAGGATGCCAAGAACCTGAACATTCCGGTCGTTGCAATCCTCGACTCCAACTCTGATCCGGCAAACATCCAGTACCCGGTTCCGGGCAACGACGATGCGATCCGTGCGATCCAGCTGTATTGCGACCTGTTCGTCGGTTCTGTTCTGGACGGTATCCAGGAAGAAATGACTGCTTCTGGCGCAGATCTCGGCGAAGCGGAAGAAGTTCCGGCCGAAGCAGCTGCCGCAGCTGACGCTGCAGAAGAAGCTTCCGCATAAGTTTCATTTTGTACCTGATGAAACGGCGGCTAGCATGCCGCCGTTTTGTTAGGTGTTCACCTGATCGCGTAATAGGGGCTTAAAAAATGGCTATTACCGCTGCTCTCGTAAAAGAGCTTCGCGAAACCACCGGCGCTGGCATGATGGATTGCAAAAAAGCGCTGTCTGAAACCGATGGTAACCTTGAAGCAGCTGTTGACTGGCTGCGTACCAAAGGTCTTGCTGCTGCTGCCAAGAAAGCTGGCCGTGTTGCTGCCGAAGGTCTGGTTGCTGTTGCTGTTGACGGCACCAAAGGTGCAGTTGTCGAGCTGAACTCGGAAACCGACTTCGTTTCGCGTAACGAAGACTTCCAGAAATTCGTCAGCGAAATCGCAGTACAGGCTGTTTCGGCAAATGGCGACATCGATACCCTTAAAGCTGCTGCGTTCCCGGGTACGTCGCGTAACGTCGAAGAGCAGGTTACCCACATGATCGCCACCATCGGCGAAAACATGTCCCTGCGTCGTTCGGCTGGCCTGTCGGTGGAAAAAGGCGTTGTTGCGTCCTACATCCACTCGGCTGTTGCTGCAAACCTCGGCAAGATCGGCGTTCTGGTTGCTCTGGAATCCGAAGCTGATGCTGCTGTTCTCGAAGGCCTGGGCAAACAGATTGCAATGCACATTGCAGCAACCAACCCGGCATCGGCAACGGTTGATGATCTGGATCCGGAACTGGTCGAGCGTGAAAAAGCCGTTCTGACCGAGCAGGCCAAAGAATCCGGCCGTCCGGCAGAAATCATCGAAAAGATGATCGAAGGTCGTATCCGTAAATATTACGAGCAGGTCGTTCTGGTTGAACAGACCTTCGTTATTGACGGTGAAAGCAAAGTCAAAGCCGTGATCGAAAACGCTGCCAAAGAAGCTGGCAAGCCGATCACCCTGAAGGGCTTTGTTCGCTTCGAACTCGGTGAAGGCATCGAGCGCGAAGAAAAAGACTTTGCTGCAGAAGTTGCTGAGCAGCTGAACAAATAAAACATCTGATCGGAATGGTGCGTTCGTCATCATTTCGTGTATGATCCAGACCGGCGAGGTCGGCAGCGCATATCCGCCCTGTTACTCGCCGGTCTTTTTATATCTGAATTTTGCATTTCCCGATCCGGGGCAGTGCGCTACATCGGCATTTAAGAGGCATTGAGATATGGCAGAAAACGGCCAACTGAAATTTCGCCGCGTTCTTCTTAAGCTCTCGGGTGAGGGGCTTTTAGGGAAACAGCAATACGGAATTGATCCTGAAACGGTTGACCGGATTGCCAGCGAAATCAAAGCCGTTCATGACATGGGTGCCGAAGTTTGCATGGTGATTGGCGGTGGGAATATTTTCCGCGGCGTCAAGGGCGCCTCACAAGGGATGGAACGCGCAACCGCCGACTATATGGGCATGCTTGCGACCATCATGAATGCGCTTGCGGTTCAGAACGCGCTTGAGCGCCACGGGGTTCAGACCCGTGTGCAGTCCGCGATCCCGATGTCCTCTGTTTGCGAACCCTATATCCGCCGTCGTGCTGTTCGTCACATGGAAAAGGGCCGCGTCGTCATCTTTGCAGCCGGGACGGGCAACCCGTTCTTTACCACCGATACCGCTGCTGCTTTGCGTGCGGTTGAGATGGGCTGTGATGCCCTGCTTAAGGGGACGCAGGTTGACGGTGTTTATACCGCAGACCCGAAAACGGACCCGACTGCGGAACGCTATGATCAACTGACCTATATGGAAGTTTTGTCCAAAGATTTGCGTGTGATGGATGCATCGGCTATTTCTTTGGCACGCGAAAATGATATTCCGGTTATCGTATTTTCTTTGCATAATCCGGGTGCCTTTGCAGACGTCGTTACTGCGAAGGGGACGTTTACGATTATTTCGAATGGAGACTGAACGTGTCTGACGTTGCTGGCCTAAAAAAGGACCTGTCCCGCCGTATGGAAGGGGCTGTCGAAGTGTTGCACAAGGAATTCACCGGTTTGCGGACCGGACGAGCCAGTGTGAGCCTTCTTGAGCCGGTCATGGTTGAAGCCTATGGCGTTCCGACCCCGCTTAACCAGGTGGCGTCTGTTAGCGTTCCCGAGCCGCGTATGCTTTCGGTTCAGGTATGGGATAAGTCCATGGTCAAATCCGTTGAAAAAGCCATTCGTGATTCGGGTCTTGGCCTGAACCCGGCTGCTGACGGAACTCTCGTGCGCGTGCCGATTCCGCCGCTGAACGAAGAACGTCGTGCTGAATTGTCCAAAGTTGCTGGCAAATACGCTGAACAGGCCAAGATTTCCGTACGTAACGTCCGTCGTGACGGTATGGACCAGCTCAAAAAATGGGAAAAAGACAGCGAGATTTCCAAAGACGAGCTGCACAGCGAAGAAAAAGAGATCCAGAAGCTGACTGACAAGGTCATCGGCGAGATCGACGAAGCGCTGTCGCACAAAGAACAGGAAATCATGCAAGTCTGATTATGGCTGTGCTTTCTTCGCAAACCCAACCGTCAGATACGCAAATTGTCCCGCGTCACGTTGCCATCATCATGGATGGCAACGGGCGTTGGGCGCGTAGCCGCGGGCGTCCTCGTACAATGGGGCATCGCGCAGGCGTCGAGGCCGTGCGTCGTACGATCGAGGCATCTGTCGAACTCGGTATCGAGTATCTGACGCTGTACGGATTTTCGACCGAGAACTGGAAACGCCCGGAAAGTGAAGTAAGTGACCTGATGGGCTTGCTGCGCCTGTTTATCAAGCGCGAGCTTTCCACCTTGCAGAAAAATGGTGTGAAAATCCGGATTATCGGTGACCGGTCGCGGTTTGCAGATGATATCCGTGCTTTGCTTGATAAGGCCGAAAGCGCAACCAGTGGCAATTCGCGGCTTAATCTTACAATCGCACTTAGCTATGGCGCGCGTGCCGAATTGACCCAGGCGATGCGTGAAATTGCCAAAAAGGTCGCATCCGGGGAAATTTCGGTAGACGCGATTACCGAAGATCTGATTGAACAGAACCTGTCCACAGTCGGGATTCCTGATCCTGATTTGTTGATCAGGACCAGTGGCGAGCAGCGTATCAGCAATTTCCTTTTGTGGCAGTCCGCCTATACAGAATTCGTTTTCGAAGACGTATTGTGGCCGGATTTCGACCGTAACCATCTGGAAAAAGCCATTGACAACTTTGCCGGACGGGAGCGGCGTTTTGGTGCAGTCATCTGAAACCGAACGTCTCAAAGATAATAATTCCGGATTGAAGCCGCGCATTCTTTCTGCGCTGGTTATGACCCCGGTGGCTGTTGCCGCTGTGTGGTTTGGATCACCATATTTCGATATTCTGCTGTTTGCTTTTTCCGCGGGTATGATGTGGGAATGGTCGCGCATGTGCGCGCGGGCAAACTATAATGGCATTTCGGTTGTTGCTGCTGTGGCACTTGGTGTTGCGATGTTGATGCAAATGACCGGCCAGGAAGAATATATCGTGATGCCGCTTGCTATCAGCGTCATCATTGGCGCTGCCCGGTCGGGCAAGAATTGGTTCCTTGCCGGTTTTGGCATTCTGTATGTATCGCTTGCTGCATTGGCGGCACTTTGGTTGCGCAATCAGGATCATGACGGATTGCTGACCATCATGTGGTTGTTCTTCCTTGTCTGGGCCACCGATACGGGGGGCTACGCTTTTGGAAAGATGATCGGCGGGCCGAAGCTTGCACCGCGTTTCAGTCCGAAAAAGACGTGGGCGGGGCTGATTGGTGGTATGGTGTGTGCGGGTTTGATTGGCGCAATTGTCACCTATTTCAGTGCCGATGCAATCAACTGGATGATTGTTGGTGTCAGCATGTTGCTTGCTGTGGTCGCACAGGTTGGCGACCTTGGTGAATCGGCGCTCAAACGTCGGTTCGCAGTCAAGGACAGCAGCAACCTGATCCCGGGGCATGGGGGCCTGCTTGATCGCGCTGACGGGATGCTGTCGGTGTTTCCGGTTGCCTTTGTTATTATCTGTTTCGCAGGGCTAGCACTGCGATAGGGCGGTTGAACCAGCGACCGCTTTTTTTACAGGTGTTTGATGAGTTTGAAGAAATCCGTCAGTGTTTTTGGCGTGACCGGTTCAATCGGGACCAGTACGGTTGATATTCTCAAAAGCCACGCGGACAAATATAGCGTCGATGCAGTGACAGCACACCGCAATGTTGAGGCCTTGGCGCAAATCGCCAGGGATCTGTCGGCAAAATTCGCGGTGATTGGCGATCCTAACCTTTATGATGAGCTGTGCGATGCGCTTGCCGGATCGGGTATCGAAGCCGGTGCAGGTGAAAGTGCCCTGATTGATGCCGCTCAGCGCCCGTCCGATATTGTTATTGCTGCTATTGTTGGCGCTGCCGGCTTGAAACCTACATTGGCGGCAATCCGGCGCGGGGCACGTGTCGGTTTGGCCAACAAGGAAACCCTTGTCTGCGCCGGTGCCCTTATGACGGCAGAAGTTGCGCAACATGGGGCGACACTCATTCCGGTTGATTCGGAACATAGTGCTATTTTCCAGGTTCTAGAAGACCGTTCGGAACACCAGGTTGATCGCATATTGCTGACGGCTTCAGGCGGACCGTTTCGCGAATGGTCCCTGGACAACATGAAGTCGGTGACCCGTGCACAGGCGCTTGCCCACCCAAATTGGGATATGGGGGCGAAAATCTCAATCGACTCTGCGACGATGATGAACAAGGGGCTGGAGCTGATCGAAGCCTGGCATCTTTTCCCAGTACGGGAAGACAAGATTGAAATTGTTGTTCATCCTCAATCGGTTGTGCATAGTATGGTCGAATATTGCGATGGTTCGGTACTTGCGCAACTCGGTTCACCGGATATGCGAACCCCGATCGCCTATGCGCTGGCATGGCCGGAAAGGATCAAGGTCGATGTACCTCGTCTTGATTTTGCCACGATCGGAGGGTTGAACTTCCAACAACCGGATACAGAACGCTTTCCTGCATTGCGTTTGGCACGCCAGGCCTTGCAGGAAGGTGGTACACTGCCTACTGTCCTGAACGGCGCAAATGAAGTTGCGGTTGAGGCCTTCTTGCGCGATCAGATAGGATTCCTGGATGTTGCGGGAATTGTCGAGACTGTGATGAACAAGATCGGCAGTCATCGATTGACCGATCTGGAACAGGTGTTTGAGACAGATGCGATGGTGCGCCGTGAAACGGCTGCCTGTATCGCTGCTGTTTAAGTTGAAATTTCCGGTTTTTCCGGACAAGGGACGTCTTGATGGAAACCTTACTTGCCTTTCTTTTTGTTCTGTCGGTTCTCGTGTTCGTTCACGAATACGGTCACTATTGGGTCGCCATCAAGAACGGGGTCAAAGTCGAAGCATTTTCCATTGGTTTCGGGCCGGAATTGTTCGGCTGGAAAGATAAAAAAGGTACGCGCTGGAAAGTAAGCCTGATCCCGCTTGGCGGTTATGTGAAGATGTTTGGCGACATGAACCCGGCAAGTGCCGGTCAGCGCGATGATCTTGATGCCGAGGAAGAAAAATACGCCTTCCATCACAAAAGTGTTGCTGCACGCGCAGCCATCGTATTCGCTGGGCCGTTTGCAAATTTCATCTTTGCCATTGTTGTCTTTACATTCTTGTTTGCCGCTGTTGGCCAACAGCGCGCGCTGCCTGTCGTTGGGGATGTGCTTGATGACAGTCCGGCTGCGACCGCCGGCTTGCTCAGTGATGATCAGATCACGGCAATTGATGGTGAAAGCGTTCAATGGTTCTCTGAACTCTCGGAAATCGTTCGCGCCCATCCGGCGCAAACACTTTCGATTACTGTTCTTCGTGATGGCCAGCAGATCGATCTTTCTGTAACGCCAGAGGCAATCACTGCCGATGAAAACGGTCAAACTCAGACCTTTGGGCGTTTGGGCATTACAGCAGGGGCCTTTGACACCAGTCGGGACGGCGTGATCGATGCCGTAAGCCGGGCGTTTGAGACATTCTATTCACTGACAACGCAAACTTTTGCCGCCCTTGGTGAAATGATCAGCGGTGATCGCGATAGCTCTGAGCTTGGTGGGCCGATCCGGATTGCACAGATGTCGGGGCAGGTGGCCGAAGGGGGCCTAGGACCTCTTCTGTTCTTTATGGGCTATCTTTCAATCAGTCTTGGGTTGATCAATCTGATGCCGGTACCTGTTCTTGATGGCGGGCATCTTGTGTTTTACGCGATCGAGGCAATTCGCGGTAAGCCATTGGGGGCAAAAGCACAAGAATATGGTTTCCGTATCGGCGCTGGTTTGGTATTCAGCTTAATCATTTTCGCAACGTGGAACGATTTGACGCAATTGGGTGTCTTCAGTTTCCTCAAAGGACTTGCTGGCTAATGAATGACAGCAACAGGGGGGTTAACTTGCTGCGTAAGGTAAAAGCGGCCGCACTGGCTGCGGCACTGCTTGGCGGTACAGCGCCAATTGTTATTCCGGTGGCAGCATATGCCCAACAGAATTCCGGCCTGATTCGCGAAATTCAGGTCGAAGGCAACAATCGAATTGAAAGCGGTACCGTCAACGCGTATCTGACCGTTGCACCCGGTGATTCCTATGACGCCCGCCAGATCAATGATTCCCTCAAGGCATTGTTCTCGACCGGTCTGTTCGCAGACGTGTCGTTCAGCTTCAACCAGGGTGTGTTGAAGGTAAACGTTGTTGAAAACCCGATTATCAACCGCATTGCATTTGAAGGTAACAATCGTCTGAAAGACGATGTTCTCAGTGCCGAGTTGCAGTTGCGTCCGCGTGTTGTTTATACCCGGACCAAGGTTCAGGCAGATGTCCAGCGTATTCTGGAATTGTATCGCCGAAGCGGGCGTTTTGCGGCAACTGTTGATCCCAAAGTCATTCAGCTCGACCAGAACCGCGTTGATCTGGTCTTTGAAGTTGATGAAGGCGAAGCAACCGGTGTTCGCAAGATCAATTTCGTCGGCAACAAGGCGTTTGATGACGGTGAGCTTTCCGATGTCATCCGTACCACCGAAAGTGCGTGGTGGAAAATTCTGACATCCGATGACAACTACGATCCCGATCGTGTGACCTTTGACCGTGAATTGCTCCGTCGCTTCTATTTGTCGGCGGGGTATGCCGATTTTCAGGTTCTGTCATCTGTGGCGGAACTGACGCCGGATCGTTCCGATTTCTTCATTACCTATACGGTGAGCGAGGGACAGCGATATCGCTTTGGCGATGTAAAGATCGTATCGCAGATCGACAAAATCGATGCGGACTCCCTGTTGCCATTGGTCGAGATCGAAAAAGACGAATGGTATAACGCGACCATGGTCGATGATGCTGTTGATGCATTGACCAACAGTGTCGGCGATCAGGGCTATGCCTTTATCGATATCCGCCCGAGTGTTCAGCGCAACCGCGAAACCGGTACCATCGATTTGACCTTCACGATTGCCGAAGGACCCAAGGTCTATGTCGAACGGATTGATGTTGTCGGCAACGTCAGGACGCTTGATGAAGTTATTCGACGTGAATTCCGTCTGGTTGAAGGCGACGCATTCAGCAGTTCGAAAATGAAGCGTTCAAAGCAGCGTATTGAAAACCTGAACTTCTTCAAATCGGTTGATGTCAAAACGCTTCCGGGCCAGACGCCGGATCAAACCATCCTTGAAGTCGATGTTGAAGAAAAATCGACCGGCGAATTTTCGATCGGGGCAGGTTACGGCACGGATAACGGTGCTTTCGGGCAGTTGGGTATTCGTGAACGCAACCTTCTTGGTAAAGGCCAGGATCTGCGACTTAACTTCACTTTGGGTTCCACGGATCAGCAAATCGATTTGTCCTTCACCGAGCCTTATTTCTTGGATCGTGAAGTCGCCGCCGGTTTCGATGTTTATCGTCGTGAAGAGGATAACCAGGACGAAAGCTCGTACGATGAAGAGCAGACTGGTGGACGTCTTCGTGCCGGCTTCAAATATACCGAAGACCTGTCTCATTCGTTCCGCTACACGCTTGAGCAAAACAGCTATTCCGACATCGACGAAGATGAAGCATCACGTCTGCTGTTGGCAGAAGAAACCGAATTTGTTGAATCCGCCATTGGTCACACGCTGACTTATGACAAGCGTGACAGCGCCGTCGCCCCGACCGAGGGCTATTTTGGGCGCTTGTCCAACGATTTTGCGGGCCTTGGCGGGGACGAGACCTATCTCCGTACGCGACTTGAGGGCGGTTATTACTATCCCCTTGATCGCGAGCACGAATGGGTTCTCTCGACCCGTGCCGGTACCGGTTATATCTTTGGTATCGGTGATGACACCCGCATTTCCCAGCGCTTTATGGTTGGTGGTTCCAACCTTCGCGGTTTCGAATCCGCCGGTGTAGGCCCGCGTGATATCGCAACGGGTGACTCCCTGGGTGGCAAGATGTATTACACCGGGTCTGTCCAGATGGACTTCCCGCTTGGTTTGCCGTCCGAGTTTGCCCTGAAAGGGCGCGTATTCAGTGACTTCGGCTCATCCGAAGGCGTTGACGGTGCGCGTGCCGGTGAAATTTATGACACCGGATCCATCCGTGGATCGGTCGGTGTCGGTGTTGGTTGGGAATCGCCGTTCGGCCCGATCGGTGTCGATCTTTCCCAAGCCATCCTGAAAGAAGACCACGACAAAGAGGAAGTGTTCCGACTTAACTTCGGAACCAGATTCTAATGATGAAAAAGTCGTTCCAGAAAATTCTCGTTGCGTCCGCACTCGTTTTTGGTGCCGCAATGGTTCCGCAGGCCCAGGCGCAAGAAACGCCAAATCCGGAAACCGTCGCATCGGTCATGATTGTCGATTATGCGGGCATCATGCGTGAAGCATCGGCCATGCAGGACGTGAAAAAGCAAATTCGCGAGCGTCAGGTAACCTATCAGCAGGATATCGAAACGCGTCAGCAGGCGCTGCGCGAAGAGGAAAAGCAACTGGCGCAACAGCGCACTTTGCTTGCTGCTGACGTCTATCAGGAAAAGCAAAAGCAGTTCCAGCAAAAGGTCGCAGCATTCCAGAAGTTTGCCCAGGGACGCAGCCGTGTACTTGATCAGGCGCTTGCCGAAAGTCAGGCAACTTTCCAGAAAGCATTGAACGAGGTTATTGCCGGTCTGGCTGAAGAGCGCCGCGCAACGCTCGTCCTGCATCAGGCTCAGGTGATTATCTTTGCCAATGCAATGAATGCCAGCAAGGAAGTGTTTGACCGGATCAATAAAAAAGTGCCGACGATCAAGGTTGAGTTCAAGGAAGGCTCCTGATGGCTGATTCCCGTTTTTTTAGCCGCAAAGGACCATTCAGCGTCGCGCAAATTGCCGAGCTGACGGGAGCAGATGTTGTAAATGCTCCTGATCGCGACCGCGTGTTTGATGATGTTTCGCCGCTGCAAAATGCCGACAGCACGATCCTGAGCTTCTTTGATAACCGCAAATACATTGATGCGTTTATCAATAGCAAAGCCGGCGCGTGCTTTGTCCGGCCCGAGTTTGCCGACCGTGCACCAAAGGACATGGTCCTGTTTACGACCAACGATCCATATCGTGCCTATGCCAAGGCTGCGACGGCGTTTTACCCGTTCGAGACCGGAAATGGTTCCATTTCCGAATTCGCGGTTGTTGACCCGTCTGCCAAGCTTGGAAAAGGCGTGCAGGTCGATGCCGGGGCCGTTATCGGTGCGAATTGCGAAATCGGTGATGGAACCATCATCGAAGCCAATGCGGTAATCGGCAAGGGTGTGGTTATTGGTGCGGGATGCCGGATCGGGGCAAATGCATCAATCAGTCACAGCCTGATTGGCAATCTTTGCCTGATTTATCCTGGTGCGCGTATCGGTCAGGATGGGTTTGGCTTTGCTATGGGCCCGCAAGGGCACGTAAAAGTGCCACAGCTGGGCCGCGTTGTAATTGGCAATGATGTCGAGGTCGGGTCGAATTCCACGATTGATCGTGGTGCAGGCCCGGATACCGTTATCGGCAATGGTTGCCGTATCGACAATCTGGTGCAAATCGGCCATAACGTCGAAATGGGTATGGGATGTGTTATCGTATCCCAGGTCGGCATTTCGGGATCGACCAAGCTTGGCAATTTTGTGGTTCTTGCCGGGCAGGCCGGGATCACCGGCCATCTTGAAATTGGCGATGGCGCCAAGGTTGCTGCCCAATCGGGTGTCATGAAAAATATCGGGCCGGGGGAAACAGTTGGCGGAAGTCCTGCTGTTCCGGTCATGGAATATCATAAACAGACGGTGGCCTTGTCCCGTCTGATACGAAAAAAGAAATAAGGGCTACACACATGACCGAATTGGTAAGTGTTGATATTCAGCGCATTCTGGAAATGATTCCGCACCGTTATCCGTTCCTGTTGATCGACAAGGTTGTCGATATTGCCGAGGGTGAATCCGCAACCGGCATCAAGAACGTAACGATGAACGAGCCGCAATTTACCGGTCATTTCCCGCAGCAGCCGATCATGCCGGGTGTTCTGATCGTTGAAAGCATGGCGCAAACTGCGGCCATCTTGGTTGTTCAGACCCTGGGTGCGGATGCCGAAGGCAAACTTGTCTATTTCATGAGCATCGATAACGCCCGTTTCCGCAAGCCGGTTACACCGGGTGATGTCATGCATATTCATGTCACCAAAAAGCAAAGCCGCGGACCGGTCTGGAAGTTCGAAAGCCAGGTCAAGGTTGACGGTCAGGTCGTTGCCGAGGCCACCATCGCCGCGATGATCCGGGATAACTGATAATGTCAAAAGTGCATCCAACCGCCGTTGTCGAAGATGGCGCGCAGATTGGTCAGGATGTCGAAATCGGGCCGTATTGCGTTATTGGTCCGAATGTTGTCTTGGGTGACCGTGTCAAATTGCACAGCCATGTTGCGATGGCCGGGCACACGACCCTTGGCGAGGAATGCGAAGTCTATCCGTTTGCTTCGGTCGGTCATGCGCCGCAGGACTTGAAGTTCAAGGGCGAGCAAAGCCGCCTTATCGTCGGAAAACGCACTAAAATTCGCGAAGGTGCGACCCTCAATCCCGGTACTGAAGGTGGCGGGATGGAGACCACCATCGGCGATGACTGCCTGCTGATGACCGGGGCCCATGTCGGGCATGATTGTCACGTTGGAAATCATTGCATTCTGGTCAATAACGGCACTTTGGCCGGGCATGTTGTGGTTGAAGATTTCGCGATTGTTGGCGGATTGTCGGCCGTGCATCAGTTTGTGCGCATTGGCAAACACGCCATGATCGGTGGCATGACCGGTGTCGAAAGCGATGTGATCCCTTATGGGTCGGTGATCGGCAACCGTGCATATCTGTCGGGCCTGAACATTGTCGGCCTGAAACGGCGCGGATTTGATCGTGAAACCATCCATTCCCTGCGCAAGGCATACCGTTTGCTGTTTGCCCAGGAAGGAACACTGGCCGAGCGCGTAGAAGAAGTTGCCAAAGACTTCGAGGGTGTCGGTCCGGTGATGGAAATCATCAACTTCCTCAAAGCGGAAAGCATGCGTTCCGTGTGTACGCCGAAATATGACAGCTCCGCAGGATAATCCGCTACCGAAACTGGGGATTATTGCTGGGGGCGGGGCGCTTCCGGCCCGCTTGGCTTCTGCTGCGCAGACGGCCGGGCGGGCTGTTTTCGTTGTGAAACTTGACCGCCACGCCGATGACCCCGAACTCGACCAATATCCCGGAATAACGGCAAGGCTGGGGGCTGCTGCCAAGATTCTGGACGCCATGCGTGACAATGCTTGTCAGGATGTCGTCCTTGCCGGCAAGGTCGCCCGCCCAAGTTTTACGGCCATTCGGCCTGATTGGCGCGCGGCCAAGCTTTTGATGAAAGTCGGCATGAAGGCACTGGGCGATGACGGATTGCTGCGTCTGGTCGGTCAGGAGCTTGAACGCGAAGGCTTTCGACTGGTTGGTGCGCACGAAATTCTGACAGATCTTGCTGTTTCAGAAGGCGTTCTTGGCACCATCAAACCCGATGATCAGGCATTAAGTGACGCCAGACATGGCTTGCGGGTTGCCCGGATCCTTGGTCAGGCGGATGTCGGGCAGGGATGTGTCGTTCAACAGGGGCTTGTTCTGGCACTCGAAGCGATCGAGGGCACGGATGAAATGGTGCGTCGATCAGCCAATTATCGTCGTGACGGCGTTGGCGGAGTTCTGGTCAAATCATCAAAGCCCCAGCAGGACAAACGTCTTGATCTTCCGGCCATCGGTCTGACGACGGTGGAAGAAGCCCACAAGGCAGGCCTGTGTGGTATTGCGCTTCTGGCTGGTGGGACAATGATCATTGACCGGTCGGCTGTGATTGAACGTGCGGACAGGCTCGGGATGTTTGTCATTGGCATCCGTCCTGACCATGACGGGGATCCCGAAAATGACTGATGATGCCCCGGCAACCGGGCCTAAAATCATGCTTGTTGCGGGCGAGGCATCCGGTGATCAGCTGGGCGGGCGTCTGATGGCGGCAATTAAACGTCAGGAACCGGAAGCCCGTTTCATCGGTGTCGGTGGCCCGAGAATGGAAAGCGAGGGCCTGAAAAGCCTGTTTCCGATGAATGAGATGTCCGTCATGGGACTGACCGAAGTCGTGCCCCATATTCCGCATCTGCTCAAACGGATCTCGCAAACGGCGGAATTTGCCAAAACACAAAGGCCCGACGCCGTCGTAACCATAGATGCCCCGGATTTCAGTTTTCGCGTTGGTAAAAAACTGAAAGGCAAAGGCATTCCCCTGATCCATTATGTCGCACCATCGGTGTGGGCCTGGCGTGAGGGACGGGCAAAGAAGATTGCCGGATTTCTGGACCATCTTCTCGCGCTATTGCCGTTTGAACCGCCATACTTTGAAAAAGAAGGCCTTCCAACCACCTTTATCGGCCACTCAGCGGTCGAAGAGCGTCATGACGGCAATGCTGAACGGTTTCGGGCCAAACACGATCTGGACGCGGATAAACGGCTTTTGGCGGTATTGCCCGGCAGCCGCAATTCCGAGGTAAAGCGTCTGTTGCCGATTTTCCGCGAGGTCATCGACGCCATTGCTGCAAAATATCCCGATACCCGTATTGTCGTGCCGACGGTCAGCAAGGTGGCGCAAACGGTAACCGACGAAATGCAAGACTGGCCGTTATCGCCGATTGTCGTTACGACCGATCAGGAACGGCATGATGCGTTTGCGGCGGCCAATTGTGCCCTTGCCGCATCGGGTACGGTATCGCTGGAACTGGCGATTGCCGGTGTGCCGCATGTCATTGCCTATCAGGTCAATGCGATTACGGGCTGGATCGCCAAACGTTTGATCAAGATTGACACAGTCACCATTGTCAATCTTGTCTTGGGGCGGAAATTGATCCCCGAGTTTCTTCAGGACAAATGCCGGGCAAAGGCGATTTTGCCTGCGCTTGAAGATTTGCTGAATGCGACCCCGGCATATGAAGAGCAAAAGGCCGGATTTGACGAGGCATGCCAGATGCTTGGTTTCGGGGATCGCGCGCCCAGCGAAAAAGCAGCCGAACAAATTCTGGCAATTATCGCTAAAAAATAATGGCTAACGACTGGCATCGGTCGTGAAATGCATTTAGTTTCAGGTCATTGATCAATCCATGACGGAGACATTGCTATGCGTTATTTGCACACGATGGTGCGTGTCGAAAATGTCGATGAATCGCTGAAATTCTATTGCGATCTGCTTGGCATGAAAGAGACCCGCCGTATCGAGAGCGAGCAGGGGCGTTTCACCCTGATCTATCTGGCTCCGCCGGCTGATATCGAAAGTGCCAAGGCAACCAAGGCCCCGGAACTTGAACTGACCTATAACTGGGATCCGGAAAGCTATACCGGTGGGCGCAATTTCGGCCATCTCGCCTATGAGGTCGACGACATCTATGCAACCTGTCAGAAACTGATGGATGCCGGTGTTACCATTAACCGTCCGCCGCGTGACGGCCGCATGGCGTTTGTGCGTTCGCCTGACGGAATTTCGATCGAATTCCTTCAGAAGGGCGGCAACCTTGAGCCGGCCGAACCATGGGTAAGCATGGAAAATACCGGCAGCTGGTAACACAGTTTATCCGGTGAACAGCCAATACCTGTTCACCGGAATTGAAATGCAAAAAGGCCCGGATTTCTCCGGGCCTTTTTTTGATCTTGTTCAGATCGTCGTCGGTACGACTTAACGTTTGTCGACCGGAACGAACGGACGTTCTGCGACGCCGGTGAACAGCTGACGCGGACGACCGATTTTCTGCGACGGATCTTCGATCATTTCTTTCCACTGGGCGATCCAGCCGACGGTACGTGCAACCGCGAACAGCACGGTGAACATGCTGACCGGGATACCCATCGCCTTGAAGATGATGCCCGAATAGAAGTCGACGTTCGGATAGAGTTTCTTCTCGATGAAGTACTCGTCTTCACGTGCAATGCGTTCGAGTTCCTGAGCAACGTCAAGCAGCGGATCGCTGATGTTGAGTTCCTTGAGAACTTCGTGGCAGGTTTCCTGCATGACTTTGGCGCGCGGATCGTAGTTTTTGTAAACGCGGTGACCAAAGCCCATCAGACGGAACGGATCGTTCTTGTCTTTTGCTTTTGCAACGAATTCCGGAATGTTTTTCACATCGCCGATTTCGTTAAGCATAACCAGAACCGCTTCGTTCGCACCGCCGTGTGCCGGGCCCCACAGGGACGCGATACCAGCAGCAATACAAGCGAACGGGTTCGCACCCGAAGAACCGGCAAGGCGCACGGTCGAAGTCGAAGCATTCTGTTCGTGGTCAGCATGCAGGATCAGGATACGATCCATTGCCTTGGCCAGAACCGGATTGACTTCGTATTCTTCGCACGGGTTGCCAAACATCATCTGAAGGAAGTTTTCAGCAAAGCCCAGCTTGTTGTTCGGATAACGGAACGGCTGACCGATCGAATACTTGTATGCCATCGCTGCGATGGTCGGCATTTTCGCAATCAGGCGATAAGCCGAGATCAGACGCTGCTGCGGATCATTGATGTCGGTGCTGTCATGATAGAAAGCAGACATTGCGCCAACGACACCGCACATGATGGCCATCGGATGCGCGTCACGGCGGAAGCCGTTATAGAAATTGCGCATC
This sequence comes from Thalassospira sp. GO-4, assembly GCF_023588965.1. Taxonomy (NCBI): domain Bacteria; kingdom Pseudomonadati; phylum Pseudomonadota; class Alphaproteobacteria; order Rhodospirillales; family Thalassospiraceae; genus Thalassospira; species Thalassospira sp. GO-4. The sequence continues at coordinate 1,001,086 of NZ_CP097807.1, read as the reverse complement.
TGCTCATGCACCATGGTGTGCATGGTGATGTCGTTTTCGAACTGTGCCTTCTGGGTGGCGTTCGGGAGTTCCCCGTACAGCAACAGATGGCAGACTTCCAGGAAGTCGGAGTTTTCTGCAAGATCGTCAATCGCATAACCACGGTGGCGCAGGATCCCTACGTCGCCGTCAATATAGGTCAGCTCGGACTGGCAGGAGCCGGTCGAAGTGAAGCCCGGATCATAGGTAAAATATCCAGTTTCAGCGTACAGCTTGCGAATGTCGATAACAGACGGGCCTACGCTACCCTCAATCACCGGCATCTCGAACGACTTGCCAGTGGCATTGTCGGTCAGTGTTACGGTGTGGGAAGTCTTGGAATTCTGAGCCATGACTTATTTTTCCTTCCCTGTTTGAACGAACACGGTTTCAAGTTGGGTGCAGCATAATGCTGCGGCGCATTAAGCGCAAACAGACTATTAGTTTTTTATAATTCGCTGTTGTTATGCATCGAAATGTCGAATGCGTTTCAGCGTTTGCTCTTTGCCAAGCACGATCATTACTTCGAAGATGCCTGGTGAAGAATTGGAACCGGTAAGCACCGCCCGCAAGGGCTGCGCAACTTTTCCGAGTTTAAGATCAAGTTTCTCGGCAGTTGCACGAACACATGCGTCAACGTTCTCTTCGGTCCAGCTTTCAAGCGCTTCAAGACTGTTGGCCAATTCTGCAAACAGACCTTCAGGTGCGCTATCGATCAGGGACTGAGCTTTCTCGTTAACGGACAATACGCCGTCAGTAACATAGAAGGCCGAAGATTCGGCGAGCTCGATAAGTGTCTTGGCCCTTTCTTTAAGGCCTGACATGCCATTGATCAAGATTTCTTTTTGCGCTGCATCAATTGCATCGGTTCCAATAATGGTCGCAACCCGTTGGGAAATCTCGTCTACAAGCCGTTTATCGTCGGCCTGACGCATGTAAATGCCGTTAAGGTTTGTCAGCTTCGCAAAGTCGAAACGTGCCGCACCCTTGCCAACATCCTTGATGTCGAACCATTCGATGGCCTGTTCCTGGGAAATGACTTCATCATCTCCATGGCCCCAGCCCAGACGCAGGAGATAGTTGTTCACGGCTTCCGGCAGGAAACCCATCTCGTCACGATAGGAATCAACACCCAGCGCACCGTGACGTTTCGACAGTTTCGCACCATCCGGCCCGTGAATAAGCGGAATATGGGCAAAGGTCGGAACATCCCAGCCCATGGCGTCATAAAGCGCCTTCTGGCGAAACGCGTTGGTCAGGTGATCGTCACCGCGAATGACGTTGGTAACGCCCATATCATGGTCATCAACAACAACCGAAAGCATATAGGTCGGGGTGCCGTCGCCACGCAGAATGACATAATCGTCAAGCTGTTCATTGGCGACGCGGACTTCGCCCTGGACCTGATCATTGATCACGGCGTCGCCATCCTGTGGCGCCTTGAGACGCACGACAGGTTTTACACCTTCCGGGGCTTCTGACGGATCGCGATCACGCCAGGTGCCGTCATATTTCATCGGGCGGCCTTCGGCGCGGGCCTTTTCGCGCATCGCGGTCAATTCTTCGGGCGTGCAATAGCAATAATATGCCTTGCCGGCATCCAGCAATTGTTGTGCAACTTCGGCATGGCGGTCGCGACGGGCGAACTGGAAGGTCGGTTCATCGTCTGCGGTCAGGCCAAGCCAGTTGAGTCCGTCAAAAATGGCTTCGACGGCCTCGGGCGTTGAACGTTCGCGATCGGTATCTTCAATACGCAGCAAGAATTTGCCGCCGGTGTGCTTGGCATAAAGCCAGTTATAAAGGGCGGTGCGTGCGCCGCCGATGTGTAAAAACCCGGTCGGAGACGGGGCAAAACGGGTAACAACCGTCATTCAATCTATCCGCTATCTGGATGTTGTCGCTTGTCGTATGGACTTTTGGCGTGCAGGCTATAGCACAAATGACACGCTGTTGCACCACAGCCGATGTTAGATAGAAACTAAGCTTAAGGCGGGCTATTGGACATTCGTCGTAATACTTTTACAAGAAGTATTAAAAAACAAAGGCTTGCGGGGTTTTTCTCGCAAGTCATATTTGTTGTTACAAGCCAAAGAAATAAATGGTTTCTGTCCTCTGTTATCTTCTTTGGGTTGGGATGTGCCCTTTATTTCTTGCTTCCTGCGCGCATTTCCGTTGCAGAGATTTCAGTTGCCGTGATTCTTTCGGTCTGCGCGTTCTGGATGGTTCGCAGCAAAGCCTGGCTGGCATTTTTGATGCAACTGATGGCCAGTATCACAGCAGGTTGTCTGATCAGTGCCCTGCATACGGAACTGGGACCGGAAAACATCCCGACCAGAACCCTTTATTCGACCGAAATCACCGGAACTGTCATCGGTATTGAACCCCGCGGCAGTCGCATGCGCGTTACCCTTGATCCGACAAATATTCAGGGTCTTTCCGATGATTGGAATGTCCGGCTTAGTTTTCTCGGTGACAGCGCGCTTTCAATCGGTGATGAGGTGCGCGTAAAGGCACGGTTGTTTCCACTGCGCCCGCCGTCGGTTCCCGGTGATCCCGATTTCGCGCGCAACCTTTATTTCAGCCAGATCGGCGCAACCGGGTTTGCATTCGGCCGTCAGTTTGAAGTGTTGAGCGAGAAGGATGCATATGAAAACAATGGCATAGGATCGATTGTTGAACATCTGCGTCAGAAAACATCCGACGTGATCAATCGATATGTAACCGCGCCCGAGGCCGGGATTGCCAAAGCATTGATCATCGGTGAACGCGGCGATGTCACTGCTGAAATTGCCGAGGATCTGAGGAAATCCGGGCTGGCCCATCTTTTGGCGATTTCCGGATTGCATATGGGGTTGCTGTGCGGAACCGTTTTCTTTCTGGTGCGTCTTGGGTTGGCTGCGATACCGGGGATCGCATTGCGCTATCCGGTCAAAAAATGGGCGGCACTTGCGGCCGCCGGGGCGGGGTTCATTTATCTCGGACTGTCGGGGGCAACAGTGCCGACGCAGCGGGCCTTTGTGATGTTGCTGGTCGTATGGATTGCTCTGTTGCTTGATCGCCGTGCCATATCGTTACGGTTGGTGGGGGTGGCCGCACTGGTTGTTTTGGTGTTAAGGCCCGATGCGGTGCTTGGTGCCAGTTTTCAGCTTTCCTTTGCTGCTGTCGGGGCACTTGTTGCCTTTTATGACGGGCCCGGGCGTCGATGGCTTGACCGCCATGGCGGACGTCCGTGGCATGAACGTCTTGTGGTCTATATGGCGGGGCTTTTGATCACCAGTGTCATTGTGACGGTTGTGACAGCACCGATTATCGGATTTCATTTCGGGCGGATATCGGTGCTTGGCATTGTTGCCAATCTGGTTGCCATTCCGATAATGGCATTTTGGGTGATGCCGTTAATTGTCCTGACGCTGGCATTGATGCCATTCGGGTTGGCGGGCGGTGTGCTTGCACTGATGGCGCCCGGATTGACTGTTCTGATCAAAACAGCATCCCTTGTCGCCGCCCAGGAATGGGGTTTGTGGTATGTGGCCGGGCTCGGTGATGTGGCAACCGCCTGTTTGTTGCTGGCAATTGCGTGGGCCGTGATCTGGCGCGATCAGATTGCCCTTGTGGTGTCCGGGCCGCTTTTGATCATCGCCATCATTGCGCAGGTGACCCACCAAACACCGGATGTTCTTGTATCGGGTGATCAGGAAAGCTGGGCCGTTTATGACAGGGAACAGGAAATCCTGCATTTGGCCGACGGGCTTGGTGATTTCCAAAAATCCCTGTGGATGAGCCGTTTTGGCATCCGTCCGGAAGATGAAGCCGCAAGAATAAGGCATTGTAAAAACGATCCGTGTCTTGTGGTCACTGGCACTGGTGATAAGGAGACTAGGACCATTGTCGCAACCAGTCTGGCCAATCCGTTCTATGCCTGTCGCAATGCCGATCTTGTGATTACGCTAAAAAACGATTTGCCAATCCGAAACTGTCGCCAGGACGGGGCGCGGGTGATGATTGATGATGACGTTTTGTGGTGGCAGGGCGGTGTGGCCCTTGATACGGCGAAGCTTGATCAGGGAAGGTCGTCATTTGAAACCGTGCGGGCAATATCCGGTCACTGGCCGTGGATCGTGATTGGCGGCAAAGCTGCTCCATCGCAACGGTAATCAGTGGTCGTACCTGGACCGGGTCGGATGCACTGATCCCGAATACACAAAATCGCCCGTGCGAAGATCACAGCGGGCGATTTTGTGTGTGTAGTTGTCGGTGGCTTAATACTGGCGCAGCAACCCGACCAGACGACCCTGAATACGGACGCGATCCGGTGACAGGGCGCGCGTCTCATACCGGGCATTCGCCGGTTCCAGAAGAACCTCACCGCGCCCGCGTTTAAGGCGCTTAAGGGTCGCTTCGCTGTCATCGACAAGGGCAACGACAATCGTGCCGTCATGGGCCTGCTCGCACCGCTGGATCAGGACGGTATCACCATCAAGGATGCCGGCCTCGACCATGGAATCACCCGATACTTCAAGTGCATAGTGATCGCCTGATCCCAAAAGGGCAGCGGGCACCTGAACCATGGTGCTTTGATCACGCAATGCCTCGATCGGGGTACCCGCAGCAATGCGACCATAAAGTGGAAGCGAAATGGCTTCGCCGGTTTCGGCAAAGGCCGTGGGCACGGTTGCCGGACGATGGGGGGCTTTGCGCGCACTGGCAATGGATGTGACGTTGTTCGGGGTTTCGGGGGTGTCATCGTCGCTGTTTTCCGGAAGCCGGATGACTTCCAGCGCACGGGCGCGATGCGCAAGACGGCGGATAAAACCGCGTTCCTCAAGCCCGGTAATCAGACGATGGATCCCCGATTTGGATTTAAGGTTCAGGGCCTCTTTCATTTCATCGAAAGAGGGCGAGATACCGTGATCGCGAAGGTAATTGTCAATATAGACCAGCAACTCATATTGCTTGCGCGTCAGCATGATATTTCCCGAACCTGTAGCAAGAACAAAAAGGATACACAAATGTTCTACTTTAGTTCTTTTGTCGGGTCAAGCGCATCGGGCCAAAAACAACGGATTGGCCGTGATTCAGGCAATAATTGCGGGTTTTGAATGGTAGCCGCCCGCCCGCAAACACCCTAATCTGCGATGAAAGTCCCCGATTTCCCGCCTTCCTTGCGGGTGACGCGGATATCGGTAATCTGCATGGCCTTGTCGACGGCCTTGCACATGTCAAATACGGTCAAGGCTGCGACAGAGGCCGCTGTCAACGCCTCCATCTCGACACCGGTCTTGCCGGTGGTCTTGCAGGTCGCGGTGATATCAACCCCGTCAACATCATCGGCCAGTTCAAGATCAACCGTCACCGATGTCAGGGGCAGGGGATGGCAAAGCGGAATGAGGTCGGGTGTCTTTTTGGCCCCCATGATCCCGGCAAGCTGCGCGATGCCAAGAACATCACCCTTTTTGTGGCCACGATCAGCAATCAGCTTTGCCGTTTGCGCAGACATCAATACCCGCGCCTTGGCAATGGCAACGCGGGTGGTATCGGTCTTGTCCGAAATATCCACCATCACGGCGTTGCCACCGGCATCAATATGGGAAAGTTGGTCTGCCACGGTGGTTCCTTGTTTTATTTATAATTGCATGATAACTCAAAAATACACGCAAATTTACTGGTTGCATGAAATGTCTACTCATATGAATAGATACACTAAATTTCTTTTTAGCGGAACTTTTGTACTTCTTCAGGCCTGCGGTATCCAGCATATGCCAGAGAGGCTCCTTGCCGAAAATGAAGTTGATCATCTTCGTGAAGTTGGAACAACTATTCTGGAAAGAGAATACCAAGATCCGTCATATTTGCCCCCTGGTTACGCAAAGCTAAGTCGCCAAGAGGTCGAAGCCACTCTTACCGGCAAATCATTCACGTTTGTTAATCCGGCAACCGCCTTGCAATTCCGGGCGTCGCTAGATACAGGCGGTCAAACCTTGATTCGAGGGCGAGGTGCCATTTCTTGGTCCGGTGAAGCGACTTGGGGAACTTTTACCGGAGAAGCCTATCATGATCGGGATAAGCTTTGTTTCACGCCGAATTTTTGTTTTGTCTTTTCACGGTTTGATGAACTGGAAGGTAACGACATGCTTGGGGCGCGGGTTCACCAGAGCGGACAAGAGATGCTGCCGCTCAATCTGCGTTACTGGGTCTTCACGCACATAGATCCCATTAACGCCCCGGCTGACTAATAGGATAGCCAGCCGTAGCAAGCTCTGATTATTACGCCGCAAGGCCAAGAAGGTTGCGGGTTGCCGCAGTGACGTCGTCCTGACGCATCAGGCTTTCCCCAATCAGGAAGCATTGCGCACCAACCTTGGCCATGCGTGAAAGGTCTTCGGGCGTGAACAATCCGCTTTCGGCGACCAGAAGACGGTCGCTATCGACCATGCCAGCCAGTTCTTCGGTCGTGGTCAGCGAAATTTCCATGGTCTTGAGGTTACGGTTATTGACCCCGACCAGACGCGATTTCAGTTTCAGGGCACGTTCAAGTTCCGGCGCGTTGTGAACTTCGATCAGAACATCCATGCCAAGGCTGTGTGCCGCATCTTCAAGTTCGGCAGCCAGTCCGTCTTCAAGGGCTGCCATAATCAAAAGAATGCAATCAGCCCCCAAGGCGCGTGCTTCGGTGATCTGGTAGGGATCAACCATGAAATCCTTGCGCAATGCCGGAAGGTCAACAGCAGCGCGCGCCGTCACAAGATAGCTGTCATCCCCCTGGAAATAGGGCATATCGGTCAGAACCGAAAGGCAGCTTGCCCCGCCAGCCTCATAGGCCTTTGCCAGTTCCGGCGGATTGAAATCGGCGCGGATCAGTCCCTTGGACGGGGATGCTTTCTTGATTTCGGCAATCAGGCCATAACGGCCATCGGCAACACTGGTTTCAAGGGCCTTGATAAAGCCGCGCGGTGCCGATTGTGCTTTGGCTTCGGCTTCAAGCGTGGCAAGGCTTTTGCGGGTCTTGCAGGCGGCAACGTGTTCGCGTTTGTCGTCGCAGATTTTCTTAAGAACGTCGCTCACGCTGCGTTTCCTTCGTTGGTAATGGTGACAAGACCCTGAAGCGTTTCTGCGGCCTTGCCGCTATCAATTGCTTCGGATGCCTTTTTGATGCCATCGGCAAGATCGCTGGCAACGCCGGTCACTACAAGTGCCGCCCCGGCATTCATCAGAACGATATCGCGATAGGCATCTTTTTTCGCTGCCAGAAGGTCAAGAATGGCCTTGGCATTCACATCCGCATCGCCGCCCCTAAGGTCATCAAGCGTTGCTGTCTCAAACCCGAAATCGCCCGGGGAAATTTCAAAGGTCCTAACATTGCCGTCTTTGACTTCGGCGACAAAGGTCGGGCCCGTGGTCGAGATTTCATCAAGACCGCTGTGGCCATGAACCACCCATGCATGAACCGATCCAAGGCGATTGAGCACATGGGCAACCGGTTCGACCCATTCCTTGGCAAAGACGCCAAGAACCTGGCGTTTGGTCTTTGCCGGGTTGGCAAGCGGACCCAGCAGGTTAAAGATCGTGCGTGTGCCCATTTCAACGCGGGTCGGCATCACGTGACGCATCGCCGAATGGTGACGGGTCGCCATCATGAAGCACAGACCAATCTCGCCAAGGGCCTTTTCCAGCAATTTCATATCGGCATCAAGATTGACACCAAGCGCCATCAAAACATCAGCCGAACCCGATTTCGACGATGCCGCGCGGTTGCCGTGTTTGGCAACGGTCGCACCTGCGGCGGCGGCAACAATCGCCGCACCGGTTGAAATATTGAAGGTGCCGCTGCCATCACCACCTGTGCCACAGGTATCAACCGCATTTTCCGGGGCAATGATGCCGGTGGCCTTTTCACGCATGACACGTGCTGCCCCGGTAATTTCGTCAACGGTTTCGCCCCGAATGCGCAACCCCATCAGGAAAGCCCCCATCTGCGACGGGGTTGCCTGACCCGACATCAGCACGTTAAAGGCCTGTTCGGCCATGCTTTCGGTCAGCTTTTCACCATCTGCGACTTTGGCCAGAATTGGCTTCAGATCATTATCAGTCGACATTCGGGGTTCCTCGGTTTGCGGTCCGGTGCGGTTTCAGGCGCCGGTAAAGTCGATAAAATTCTTTAACAATGCGTGGCCATGTTCCGATGCGATGCTTTCGGGATGGAACTGAACGCCATGTATCTGATGGGTTTTGTGCCGAACGCCCATGATCAGACCATCCGCGCTTTCGGCCGTGATTTCAAGACTGTCAGGCAAAGTTTCGCGTTCAATCACCAAAGAATGATAACGCGTTGCTTCAAACGGGCTTGGAAGACCGGCAAAGACGCTGGCACCTGAATGGGTCATGGCATCGGTTTTGCCATGCATGCATTCGGGGGTGCGAACAACCTTGCCGCCAAAAGCCTGCCCGATGGATTGATGGCCAAGGCACACGCCCAGAAGTTTGACCTTTCCGGCTGCTTCCCTGATCAGATCAAGGCAGATACCTGCACGTTCCGGATCACAGGGGCCAGGTGAAATCACAATGCCTTCGGGCTTGAGAGCAAGAGCATCTTTAACGGAAATCTCATCATTGCGGCGCACTTCGACCTCGGGGCCGAGTTCGCGCAGATAATGCCACAAATTGAATGTGAAGCTGTCGTAATTATCGATGAGGAGATACATCGGAAAAGGCGCCTGTGCACATGAAGGTCGGCAGAGAATAAACGCCCTTGCCGCTACGTCAAGCGGAAGCAGGGTAAGGGTTTTTTCCTACAGCCGGTTGTTGTCGCCCGCGCATAAAGGATCTCTTAACCCGGTGCTAACCAGCACCGATTTAAAACATCCCGACAATATCCGACATGATCGGTCTATAATCACCATATGGGAAGGAACTGCGAGGTCATCTTCGCAGAGCCTACGAGCGACCCAGAAAACGATACTGGAGACCACCGCGTGGCACGCCGGGCAACGACCGCCAAACGAAAAAAGGCGGCACCCAAAAAATCCAACCGCAAAAAAGCTGCACCGAAAAAGAAATCGGGTGGCATTGGCCGCCTGATGCTGGGGGGGGCCTTTGTTGCGGGAACGCTGTCGGCCATTATTGCCGTTGGCAGCATGCTTGAGCTTGACCGCGCGTCCGACGAGTTCGGCCGTGCATCCGATCAGCGTGCACCGGACTACACACTTGCGGCACCCGAAACAAAGCCGATGCTGCGCAAGGATTATCAGCTTCCCGACACACCGCCCCCGGGCATTCAGGGGCGTACAGGCTATCTGATTGATGAAAACGGGCGCCAGACGGCAAATCAGGGCAAAAATCAGGGGCAGGGTGGACAAAACCTTTCGGATTTCGTCGAAAACCCGAAACCAGACTCCAAAACATCGGTCTTGCCTGGTGAAAGCGGTACGGATAGCCCGGCGCTGACAACTGCTACGCCGACAGACAATTCAGTGCCCTGGCGCAAATTTGCGGCCCTTGCCCCCGATGCCGGGCAAAAACCGGTCATTGCAATCGTGATTGATGATGCCGGTCTGGATCAGCCGCGCACCGCGCGCACGGTCAAACTGCCCGGACCGATCACGATTTCCTATTTGCCCTATGCCCGCGATTTGCAGCCGCAAGTCAATGCCGCACGCACTGCCGGGCACGAGGTCATGCTTCACATGCCGATGGAGCCGTCATCTGCTGCGGTGGATCCGGGGCCACATGCGCTGCTTGCGACCTATGATCGTCAAAAAATCCTCAGTGAAATGAACTGGATGCTTGACCGGTTTGACGGTTATGTCGGTGTGAACAACCATATGGGCAGCAAATTCACATCCGATCCGGAACGGATGCAGATCGTGATGGAAGTCATGAAGTCGCGCGGATTGATGTTCCTTGATTCGCGTACAAGCGCCACATCGGTAGGCTATTCGACCGCCAACAAATTCGGCGTTCCCGCCATCACACGCGACGTTTTCATCGATGATGCGGATGATGCGGAAAAAATCGCAGAAATGCTGGCGCGTACCGAACGTGTAGCAGCCAAACAGGGATATGCGATTGCCATTGGTCATCCCCGTGACCTGACGATCAGTGCCCTTCAAAAATGGATACCCGAAATCGAAGCACGCGGCTTTGTGCTTGTACCGGTCACGGATATCTTGCGCCGGTCATCACAAAGCGTAACCGGTTAGTTCAATATTCTGAAAAATTCAGACATTAAAAGGGCCGCAAATGATTGCGGTCCTTTGGTATTTGATCAGCTTGGATATTATGCGAACCGGTATGCTTCGCGGGCCGCGGCCATCAATGCACCGGCCTTGTTGCGGCATTCCTTGTGTTCAAGTTCCGGTTTACTGTCGACGACAATTCCCGCACCGGCCTGAATATGGATTTTCTCGTCCTTGATGACGGCGGTGCGCAGCGCGATACAGGTATCCATTGACCCGTCGGCCGAGATATAGCCGATACACCCGGCATAAATACCGCGCCGTACCGATTCCAGTTCATCAATGATTTCCATGGCCCGAACTTTTGGGGCACCCGATACGGTTCCAGCCGGGAACCCGGCCTTGAGCGCATCCATGGCGTCATATTTCGTTTCGTCAATCTGACCGACGACATTGGAAACGATATGCATGACGTGGGAATAATATTCGATCTGTTCGCGATCTGTGACGCGCACGGTGCCCGGTTTTGACACGCGCCCGACATCATTGCGACCAAGATCAAGCAACATCAGATGCTCGGATCGTTCTTTCGGATCATCCAGAAGGTCCTGGGCCATGACCTTGTCGTCTTCTGGCGTTTTGCCGCGCCGGCGTGTTCCGGCAATCGGGCGAATGGTGACTTCGCCGTCGCGCAGCCGCACCAGAATTTCCGGGCTGGCGCCGACCACCTGGAAACCACCAATATCAAGATAGAACATGAAAGGTGACGGGTTGATCCGTCGCAGTGCACGATAAAACGCAAAGGGCGGTAACTGATAGGGCAGCGTATAGCGTTGCGACAGCACCACCTGGAAAATGTCACCAGCCCGGATATATTCCTTGGCCTTGTCGACCATTTCGTAAAACCCGGCTTCATCCACGCTGACTTTCGGATCGGGCAGGGTATTGGGCACGGATTTGGAACGGCGATCGATGAACAGATTGCGCTGGAACTGCATCACCACGTCATTCAGACGCGCACAGGCCAGATCATAAGCCGCATTGGCATCAATGCCGTCTTCCGGGCGGACCGGGGTGACGACGGTTACAGTATCTTCGATGGTGTCAAAGCTTGCCGTGACGGTAGGGCGAATGAAAATGCCATCAGGTACGCCAAGTTCATCTTTGTTGCTGTCTGGCAGCTTTTCCATCAGGCGCACTGTGTCATAGCCCATATAGCCAACCAGACCGGCACTCATTGGCGGCAGGTTGTCGGGCAGTTCGATATGGCTTTCGGCAATCAGCTTCTTCAGGCTTTCAAGCGGGGCTTCGGTTTCGTCGACGAAGGCGTCGGCATCGGCCATTGCACGGCGGTTCAGTTCGGCCTTGTGGCCAAAACAACGCCAGATCAGGTCGGGTTTAAGGCCCAGAAACGAATACCGACCGCGAACAGCGCCGCCTTCAACAGATTCAAGCAAATAGGTATTGGGCATGCCTTCGGCGATCTTGAGGAAAGCCGAAACCGGCGTATCCAGATCTGCCGTCAACGCAGTCCAGAGAACCTGCGAGACGCCGTTATCGTAATTTTGCTTGAAGCTGTTGAAATCCGGTTTGATTTCCATGGTCTATCCAAATGTTGGTCTTGGTCGTAAATGTCATAAAAGAAAAAGGGCGACCGGATCAACCGGTCGCCCTTTTGTGTGGCTGTCAGTTTGCAGCGGACGGGGCGTAAAGCCCGTTAATCACGCTGTTATTGACCGTGACCGAGATTTCATCACGCAGATAGTCAAGATACTGCGACAGGATATCTTCATTGATCGCCTGTTTGAGTTCATCATTGACCGGCTGGGCATCTGCGGTTTCGACATTGGCCTGCTTGATTTCGTCAAGACGCACAACCAGGACGTCTTCACCGGTCTGGATTGCCTTGGCCTTGCCGTCTTCAAGCGTGAAGAGGGCTGCTGCAACCGCCGGATTGACATCAGCGCCAAGGCCCTGTCCGGTCCGCTTGGTCAGGCCGCTTTCCTTGACCGATGCGCCATTTTCCGATGCAACTGCTGAAAGGTCAGCACCAGATGTGTTGACGCTGTTGGCAAGTTCTTCGGCCTTGGCAACCATCAGTTTCTGGCGTTCTTCGGACTTCCAGGCGGCAATGACATCTTCGCGGACATCTTCGAACGGGCGCAATGCCGACGGCGTTACATTTTCAACCCGGACAACATAACGGGTGCCCGATGCGGTTTCTTCAAGGAAGCTTTCCTCGCCGTTTTCAAGCTCGAAGATCTTTTCATTGATCTCGTCAGCCCCGTCGATGTTTTCGCCGGCAAGACCTTCGCCGCGGACAATACCGTTAAGCTTGTAGGTCTTTGCTCCGACATCGCGTGCAGCGTCTTCGATCGGGGTGCCAGCACCCAGTTCTTCGTCAAAATTGGCCGCCAGATCATAGATCGCGTCTTCGGCCTTGAACTGTTTGATCCCGTCGACAATCTCGTCGCGGACTTCGTCAAGCGACTGAATGCTGCCCGGCGTTACCGACGTCACACGCAGGATATGCCAGCCAAGTGCCGTTTCAACAGGTTCGGAGAAACCGCCTTCGGGCAGGGCAAAGGTCGCGGCACTCAGGTCAGGCAAAATGTCGTTGGCGGTGAATTCGCCAAGCTTGACCATCGACTCATCCATGCCGGCTTCCTTGGCCGTTTCCATGAAATCGGCACCGCCCTGAAGGCTTTTGTAAGCTTCGCGGGCGGACTGTTCATCACCCGGCGCAAACAGGATTTGCTCGACAACGCGCTTTTCCGGGGTCTGGAACTCTGCTTCGCGCTGCTTGTAGGACTCCGCGATTTCGTCTTCGCTAACAGTGACCGTCGCAATCAGGTCCGCAGCACTCAGCGTTGCAAGCGTTACGTCACGGCTTTCCGGTGCCGTGAACTGCGCTGCATTGTCTTCGTGGAATTTGCGAAGGGTGGCGTCATCTGCAACGGCGATATCATCGAACTCTGCACCATTCAGGGCAAAGAACGAACCGCGACGCTGTTCATTGCGATAGGCAACAATCTGCTTTGCCAGCATTTCAGGAACAGCCGCCGTGCCGGTAAGGCTGCCGACAACCTGCTGGCTCATCAGATCGCCACGAACACCTTCGATGAATTCCTGTTCGGTGTAGCCCGCAGTGTAAAGAGCCTGAAGGAAACGGTCGCGGCTGAACTGGCCGGTGGTCGGGTCCTTGAAGTTGTCCGACGCAAAGATGGTATCGCGGACTTTATCGTCGCTGATGCCGATCCCCATATCCTTGGCGTCTTCACGCAGCACCTTCTGCGAGACAAGCGACTGAACCGTATTGTTCAGAAGACCCATCTGGACAGCCTGTTGCTGGTTGAAATTCGGGCCGAATACATTTCGCATATTCTGCACGCTGCGTTGGAAGGCGCGTTCCAGTTCGACCGGGGTGATCTTCTGGCTGCCGATTTCGGCAACTTCACGCGATGTGCCAAGATTCAGCATCGATGCGTTCAGGCCCCAGATAACGAAGCTCAGTGCAATCACGCCAAAGATCACTTTGGCAAAGATTGATTTCGAAAATGTGCGAATGCCAGCAAGCATATGATAAGCCTAACAATTCGTGGTTTGGTGTCGATATAATGTATCGACAGCTTTTAATTATGATCGCCCAGGGACGCAAATCCCGACGAAATTGCCGGGCATCTTAATGGCGAGAGGTAACAGCGGCAACAGCCGATTGCATAGAAGATCATTGCAATTCCAAACGAAATGCATGAACGCGTGTTTTCCGGGACTTGGCCCGGTGCGGTGGACATGCTAAAAGCCGCTTCGAAATTGATCCTGTAACAATTCGTAACGATTGCTATTGATGTGATATCGAATTGTTATCAAAGGAATTTATCTGAAATCGACCAGCACGAGGTAGCTTCCCATGACCCAACGCCGTCCCCTGATCGCCGGAAACTGGAAAATGAACTGTTTGCGTGCGGATGGTCTTGCGCTGGCATCCGGACTTGCTGCAAAGGCATCCGAAAAGGGAACTCTGGGCTGCGATATTCTTGTATGTCCGCCTGCGACACTGCTGTCTGATGTGGTTGGCGTCACCAAGGACAGTGCGGTTGGCGTTGGTGGCCAGGATTGCCACGCAGCCGTATCGGGTGCGCATACCGGTGACATTGCTGCACCCATGCTGGCCGATATCGGCGCTGGGTATGTTCTGGTCGGTCATTCGGAACGTCGTGCTGATCATGGTGAAAGTTCAACCGATATCCGCCGCAAGGCCATCGCGGCACATGATGCCGATCTGATTGCTGTGGTCTGTGTCGGTGAAACCGAACAGGAACGCGATCTTGGTGCGACACTGTCTGTTGTAAACGGGCAGGTGGCTGTTTCGGTCCCGGACGGGGCAACCGCAAAGAATACCGTGATCGCCTATGAGCCGGTCTGGGCAATCGGAACCGGACGTACCGCAAGTGTTGCCGAAGTCGCCGAAGTTCACACCGCGATACGGGCCGAGCTTGTCAAACGCTTTGCCGATGGGAACGAATTCCGGATTCTTTATGGTGGTTCGGTCAAACCGTCCAATGCGGCGGAATTGCTTGCCCTTGAAGATGTGGATGGCGCGCTTGTCGGCGGGGCGAGCCTCAAGCTTGAAGATTTTTGGAAAATTATTGAAACTTGCGCCTAGCCAACAGCCATAAAACGCGTTAAATACGCATCAAATTTATGCCCGATCCGGGCCAAATTGCGTTCGGATCGGAAGTTAGGACAAGAGTTTCGAGACCATGCAAACAGTCATTCTGGTAATCCACCTTCTTCTTGCGCTTGGCTTGATTGCCGTCATTCTCGTGCAGCGCAGCGAGGGCGGTGGGCTTGGTATCGGCGGTAACAGCGGCGGCGGAGGCGGTGGCTTCGGCGTGATGAGTTCACGCGGCGCTGCGAACCTGCTGACCCGTACCACTGCGATTCTGGCAGGTGCATTCATGATCACCAGCATCATTCTTGCACTGCAGTCCAACAGCCACACCAAGCCAGCTTCCATTCTGGAACAGGCACCGGCTTCGGCCCCGGCGGTTACTGAACCCGCCGAGGATACCGGGCCCGCGGCTCCGACCCGCTAAACAAATTAACCGACGACACGAGGCGGCAAACTTGCCGCCTCAATTTTTGATTGTTGTATTCCCCGGTTCGTGATGCACTAAACGGCATTGAACCGAGGCTTTGTGCTTTGAGATGAGGCAAAGAAATGACTCGTTATATCTTTATTACCGGTGGCGTTGTTTCTTCGCTGGGCAAGGGCCTGGCTTCCGCTGCTTTGGGTGCTTCGTTACAGGCACGCGGTTTTACAGTTCGTCTGCGCAAGCTTGATCCGTATATCAACGTTGATCCGGGCACCATGAGCCCGTACCAGCATGGCGAATGCTATGTGACCGAAGACGGTGCCGAGACCGACCTTGATCTTGGTCACTATGAACGTTTCACCGGCGTTTCTTCGCGCCGTTCCGACAACGTGACCACCGGGCGCATCTATTCGAACGTGATCGCCCGCGAACGCCGCGGTGACTATCTTGGCGGGACCGTCCAGGTCATTCCGCACATCACCGATGCGATCAAGGAATTCGTTCAGTCTGACGCGACCGAGGACTTTGTTCTTGTCGAAATCGGCGGCACGGTTGGCGATATTGAAAGTCTGCCATTCCTTGAAGCGATCCGTCAGATGGGCAACGATCTTGGTGATGGTCGCACGCTGTTCATGCATCTTACCCTGGTGCCCTATATCTCGACCGCTGGCGAGCTGAAAACCAAACCGACCCAGCATTCCGTCAAGGAACTGCAAAGTGTCGGTATTCAGCCTGATATTCTGCTGTGCCGTTGTGATCGTGAAATTCCGATCAATGAACGCCGCAAGATCGCGCGTTTCTGTAACGTCCGCGAAGCAGCAGTCATTCCGGCCTATGATGTCGATAACATATATCAGGTGCCGATCAGCTATCACCAGTACGGCCTTGATAGCGAAGTTCTGCATCACTTCGGTCTTCAGGCCCAGGACCCGGATCTGGCACCGTGGGAAAACATCTGCAACACCATCCGCAACCCTGAAGGTGAGGTCACCATCGGTATCGTTGGCAAATACATCCAGCTTCCCGATGCCTACAAATCTCTGACCGAAGCACTGACCCATGGCGGTATCGCCAACAAGGTCCGCGTCAATCTGGAATGGATTGCGTCTGACGAGCTGGAAAAAGAAGGCAACGTCAACGAAATCCTGTCCAAGCTTGATGCGATCATGGTTCCGGGCGGCTTTGGCGAACGTGGCGCAGAAGGCAAGATTGCCGCGGCACGTTATGCTCGTGAAAACAAGGTGCCGTATTTCGGTATCTGCTTTGGCATGCAGATGGCTGTTCTCGAAGCAGCCCGTAATCTTGCCGGTCTGAAAGATGCATCTTCGTCCGAATTCGGCCCGACCAAAACCCCGCTTGTTGGTCTGATGACCGAATGGGCAAAGGATGGCGGTTCGGTTGAACGTCGTACCGGCGAAGATGATCTTGGCGGCACCATGCGTCTGGGCAATTATGAATGCAAGCTGGTTGACGGCACCCGTGCACGCGACATCTATGGCAGTGAAACCGTTCTGGAACGTCACCGTCATCGCTATGAAGTTAACGTAAACTTCATGTCGCAGCTTGAGGAAAAAGGTCTTAAATTCTCTGGCCTGTCGCCGGATGGTCGTTTGCCGGAAATCGTTGAATACCCGGATCATCCGTGGTTCATCGGTGTTCAGTTCCACCCGGAACTGCGTTCGCGTCCGCTCGATCCGCATCCGCTGTTCGTGTCTTATATCAAGGCCGCCAAAGAGCGCAGCCGTCTGGTATAATTGGCACGCAGTCTGATTGCGCGAATGGCCGCGTGCTGTATGCGTGAATGGCCGAATGCTTGAATGAAAGTCATCGCAATGACCGAAATTAAAACTGTCAAAGTCGGCAATATCGAAATCGCCAATGACAAGCCCTTTGCCGTTCTGGCCGGGCCGTGCGCGATCGAAAGCCGTCAACATGCACTCGAAATGTCCGCAGCCCTTAAGGAACTGTCCGAAGGGCTCGGCATCGGTCTGGTTTACAAAAGCTCGTTTGACAAGGCGAACCGCACCAGCACCACATCCAAGCGCGGTGTTGGTCTGTCCGAAGGTCTCGATATCCTGGCAGAAGTCAAATCGGTCACCGGTCTTCCGATCGTGACGGATGTGCATTTGCCTGACCAGTGTGCGGCGGTTGCCGAAGTTGCCGATATTCTTCAGATCCCGGCATTCCTGTGCCGTCAGGCGGATCTGTTGCAGGCGGCGGGCAAAACCGGTCGTGCGGTCAATGTCAAAAAGGGCCAGTTCCTGGCACCCTGGGACATGGCCAATGTGGCCAACAATCTTGCCGCGACCGGCAATGACAATATTATGCTCTGTGACCGTGGAACCAGCTTTGGCTATAACACGCTTGTCACGGACTTCCGCGGACTTCCCACCATGGCCCGTCAGGGCTATCCAGTTGTTTTCGATGCAACCCATTCGGTTCAGCAGCCAGGCGGGCAGGGCACGTCGTCCGGCGGCCAGCGTGAATTCGCGCCGGTTCTGGCCCGCGCAGCCGTTTCGGTTGGTATCGCAGCACTGTTTATCGAAACCCACGATAATCCGGCAACGGCCATTTCGGATGGCCCGAACCAAATCCCGTTGAACAAATTACCCGAAGTTCTTTCGGTCCTGATGGACCTGGACAAAGTGGCAAAAGCCAATCCGGTTCGTCTGGATATGTTTGACGCATGATTTTCAAATGCCGCCAATCGTCATTGGCGGCATTCTTTTTTGCTGTAACCTGCATGCCTGACAAAAAGGCATGGTTCCTACCAGTGAGGAGAACGTTTCTGTCATGACCGCTATTATCGATATTCGCGGCCGCGAAATCCTTGACAGCCGTGGTAACCCGACGGTCGAAGTTGATGTAACTCTGGAAAATGGCGCCTTTGGTCGTGCAGCCGTTCCGTCGGGTGCATCCACCGGTGCCCACGAGGCTGTTGAACTTCGCGACAAGGAAGACCGTTATCTTGGCAAAGGCGTGACCAAGGCTGTTGCCTCGGTCAATGGTGAGATTTTCGAAGCGCTTGTCGGCATGGATGCCGAAGACCAGGTTGCTGTCGACAATGTCATGATCGAACTCGACGGCACGGATAACAAGTCCCGTCTGGGTGCGAATGCCATTCTTGGCGTTTCACTTGCGACTGCCAAAGCCGCCGCAGAAGACGCAGGCCTTCCGCTTTACCGTTATGTCGGCGGTGCCTTTGCCCGGACGCTTCCGGTCCCGATGATGAACATCATCAACGGTGGCGAGCACGCGGACAACCCGATCGACGTTCAGGAATTCATGATCATGCCGGTATCGGCAGAGACCGGTTCTGACGCGATCCGCATGGGTGCGGAAATCTTTCACAACCTGAAAAAGGCGCTGTCGGCAGATGGTCTGAACACCAACGTTGGTGACGAGGGCGGCTTTGCCCCGAACATCGCATCGACCGAAGCTGCCATCAGCTATGTCATGAAATCGATCGAAGCTGCGGGCTACCGTCCGGAAGAAGACGTCGTTCTGGCCCTTGATGCGGCATCGACCGAATTCTACAAAGACGGCAAATATGTTCTGGCGGGCGAGGGCAAGACCCTTGATTCCAGCGGCATGGTCAAATACTGGGCCGACCTTGTTGGCAAATACCCGATCTTCTCGATCGAAGACGGTATGGCCGAAGACGACTGGGATGGCTGGGCTGAGCTGACGGCCGCCATTGGCGCCAAGACCCAGCTTGTCGGTGATGACCTGTTTGTCACCAACCCGAAACGTCTTGCTGATGGCATCAAAAAAGGCGTGGCCAACTCGATCCTGGTCAAGGTGAACCAGATCGGTACGCTTTCTGAAACGCTGGAAGCTGTCGAAATGGCTCATCGTGCCGGTTACACCGCGGTCATGTCACACCGTTCGGGCGAAACCGAAGATTCGACCATTGCTGATCTTGCTGTTGCGACCAACTGTGGTCAGATCAAAACCGGTTCGCTGTCGCGTTCTGACCGTATGGCAAAATACAACCAGCTGATCCGCATCGAAGAGATGCTTGATGCCGGCGCCTACTATCCGGGTCGTTCGATCCTGAAATAACCGGAACGGGTGATTTCACATCACCGGATTTCTGCGGGATGCACCATATGCTGGTGCATCCTGTTTTTTGTTTCGATGGCGTTTTGCGGGCTGACTGACAGTGGAAAACAGTAAATCAGAACTATCTGATTGACCGTAAATTGCGGTGCTTGAGGGTGCCGTTTAACGCTATTTTTACCAATGTCTGTGTTACTTGGTGCGTAATGTTGGCTGATCTATGACTTTGTTCTATGGCAAGTTGCTGAAGACAAAGGGAAATGACGTATGTTGTTTTCTTGTTTTGGTTTCAAAATGGTCAGTGATGCGGTCAAAGTCGCGTTTCCGCGCAAGGGGCAAGGGTAAATGTCGTCACACTCACCGGTTTTTCGTCGTCTGCAACAGGCAGTCGCGCCGGTCATCGCATTTACAGTCATGGCATATTTCATCTTTCACAGTGTGGAAGGTGAACGTGGTCTGCTGACCTACTGGTCGATGCAGGACCGGGTGACCGAAATTGCCAAGGTGCTTGATGAAACGACCGAGCGCCGCAAAAAGCTTGAACAGCATGTCATTTCCTTGCGCGCCAATCATCTTGATCCCGATCTTCTCGATGAACGCGCACGTGCGATGCTGAATGCTGCACATCCCGATGACGTCATCATCTTTCATCATGACGGTTATCAGGACATGACCACCATCGCTGCCCACACCAACTGATCTGTTCCCGAACGGCTGATCGCATCCGCCCAGAGAATCCGGGGGCGTGGTATCCCGTGTCTGGGCGGGGCAATTGGCCGTTGCGGCGCGCTGTCACATCAAAAATCAAAGAAATTCCTGGTTGTGAAATCTGGTCAGCAATGATCGTTTGCCGGTAAGGTATTGTTTAAACTGACTTCTGGTTTATAGTCGGAAAACGGGCCGGATCGGTTGATTGCATTGATAATGAATGCATTCTTTGGGTTGTTTTCGATCTAGAACGGCTATGCGGTATTATCGTCATAAAAGCATAGCATTTGTGACACAGGGGAATGAACGAAATTTAACGCATTCGCCCAAGTCGCTGAAAATACTCAATCTCTGTATATTTGCCAAAATGCGCAAATTAACTTAAATCGAGTTTATTTGTGATTGTGCGTTGCAAAACAACAGTTTATTCGGCGTTTGATTGCTTGCCCTTGGAGGTCGTTTTAGGTAGTCATTTCGGTGGTCCAGTACCGAATTAAGCGCTCATACATGATGCTTAAGCGATAGCCATCCACCGGGAGGAAACATGGCGACCACGAAACGCAAACGCGCCACTACGCGCGCCGACAACCAGGCGAGCAGTGACGATCTCCTCAAATATTACCGTGAAATGCTGCTGATCCGCCGCTTTGAAGAAAAAGCCGGTCAGTTGTATGGCATGGGTCTTATTGGTGGCTTCTGTCACCTGTATATCGGGCAGGAAGCCGTTGTTGTCGGCATGCAGTCTGCCATCACGGGTGATGATGGTGTGATCACCAGTTACCGTGATCACGGCCACATGCTGGCTTGCGGCATGGATGCCGGTGGGGTTATGGCCGAACTGACGGGCCGCGAAGGCGGTTATTCCCGCGGTAAAGGCGGCTCCATGCACATGTTCTCCAAAGAAAAGAACTTCTATGGCGGCCACGGGATCGTCGGTGGCCAGGTGCCGCTGGGGACCGGTATTGCCTTCAATTACAAATATCGCGGTGAAGACCGTGTTTGCCTGACTTATCTTGGTGACGGTGCCGTCAACCAGGGTCAGGTCTATGAAGCCTTCAACATGGCCGCTCTCTGGCAGCTTCCGGTGGTTTATTGCATCGAGAACAACCAGTACGCCATGGGCACCTCGACCCAGCGTCACTCGTCCAGTCCGGATCTTTATCAGCGCGGTATGGCCTATGGCATTCCGGGCGAACAGGTCGATGGCATGGACGTTCTCGCGGTCAAGGAAGCCGGTGAACGTGCCGTTGCACACTGCCGCGAAGGCAAAGGCCCTTATATCCTTGAGCTGAAAACATACCGCTATCGCGGTCACTCGATGTCGGACCCGGCGAAATATCGCACCAAGGACGAACTCGACAAGATGCGCAAGGAACACGACCCGATCGATATGGTCAAAAAGCTGCTGATCGATGGCAACATCATCGACGAAGCTGGCCTTAAGGATATCGACAAGGAAGTGAAAGCCGAAGTCGCAAAAGCGGCCGAGTTCGCGCAGAACAGCCCGGAACCGGATGTTTCTGAACTGTTCACCGATATTCTGATCGACGCGTGATCGCGACTTTCGCGAACCGCTTTTGACCGATTTTTCCCGGGAGAGAGGGAACAATGCCGATTGAAGTTTTGATGCCGGCCCTGTCGCCGACCATGACCGAAGGCACGCTTGCCAAATGGAACGTCAAGGAAGGCGACACGATCGCATCCGGTGACGTCATCGCAGAAATCGAAACCGACAAAGCAACGATGGAAGTCGAAGCTGTCGATGAAGGTACTGTGGGCAAGATCGTCATCGCCGAAGGTACTGAAAATGTCGCAGTGAATGCTGTTATCGCCTATATCCTCGAAGAAGGCGAAGACGCATCCGCGCTTGATAACGTTTCTGCATCGTCTGGCGGCGCTGCACCGGCTGCCGAAGAAAAACCGGCTGCACCGGCCGAAGAACCAGCACCGTCTGCAAGTACGGCAAGTGCCGCACCGGTTGCGGCCAGTGGCGCAATCGAACGTTCGGATGCCGAGCCGCGCGCCATGAGCGTGATGAACGCGACCCAGGACGAAAAGACCTATACCAGCTTTAAAACCCAGACCGTGCGTGAAGCCCTGCGTGATGCAATGGCCGAAGAAATGCGTGGTGACGAAAACGTCTTCGTCATGGGTGAAGAAGTCGCACAGTATCAGGGTGCCTACAAAGTCACCCAGGGGCTGCTTGATGAATTTGGTGATCGCCGTGTTGTCGATACCCCTATTACCGAAATCGGTTTTACCGGTATGGCAACGGGTGCGGCATTCATGGGCCTCAAGCCGATTGTTGAATTCATGACATTCAACTTCGCGATGCAGGCCATTGACCACATCATCAACTCTGCGGCGAAGACGCTTTACATGTCCGGTGGCCAGCTTGGTTGCCCGATTGTCTTCCGCGGTCCGAACGGTGCTGCTGCCCGTGTTGGCGCACAGCATTCGCAGTGCTATGCATCCTGGTATGCACATTGCCCGGGTCTCAAGGTGATTGCACCGTGGTCGGCAGCTGACGCAAAAGGCCTTCTTAAGGCCGCGATCCGTGATCCGAACCCGATCGTCTTCCTTGAAAACGAAATCATGTATGGTCAGAGCTTCGAAGTTCCTGACGATGACGATTTCGTTCTGCCGATCGGCCAGGCCAAAATCGAACGCGAAGGGACCGATGTTACCATCGTTGCTTTCTCGATCATGGTTGGCAAGGCGCTCAAAGCGGCTGAACAGCTGGCAGAGCAGGGCATCTCGGCCGAGGTCATCAACCTGCGTACCATTCGTCCGCTCGATGTGAACACCATCATTCGCTCGGTAATGAAGACCAACCGTCTTGTTACCTGTGAAGAAGGCTGGCACTTCGCCGGTATCGGTTCGGAAATCGCATCTGTGGTCATGGAACATGCCTTTGACTATCTCGATGCACCGGTTGCCCGCGTGACCGGCGAAGATGTTCCGATGCCGTATGCTGCAAATCTCGAAGCGCTTGCGCTTCCGCAAGAGCAGCACATCGTCGATGCGGCCAAGGCCGTTTGCTATCGCTAAGTGATACGGACAGGGGCAGGCGCCGTCCAATGTGCGCCGCCCCGTTACCGGGAGAATGTGTTCATGCCTGTAAAAGTATTGATGCCGGCCCTGTCGCCGACCATGACCGAAGGCACCTTGGCAACATGGCGCGTCAAGGAAGGTGACACCGTTGAATCGGGCGATGTCATCGCAGAAATCGAAACCGACAAAGCCACGATGGAAGTCGAAGCCGTCGACGAAGGCAAGATCGGTAAAATCCTTGTTGCCGAAGGCAGCGAAGGTGTTGCTGTAAACGAAGTCATCGCGCTTCTGCTTGAAGAAGACGAAGACGAAAGCGCGCTTGATGGTGCCGATACGTCTGCTGCGGGTGCTGCCCCGGCGGCCGAAGCCCCGTCCGAACCCGCATCTTCGTCGGCACCGGCCCAGTCAGATGCACCGGCAAAAGCCAGCCCGGCCCCGGCTGCGCCGGTTTCGGGTGGTGATCGGATCAAGGCAAGCCCGCTTGCGCGTCGCATTGCCGCCAATGACGGTGTTGATCTTGCATCGGTGACCGGTTCTGGCCCGCGTGGCCGTATCGTCAAACGCGATGTCGAAGCCGCCAAATCGGCAAAACCGACAGCAGAATCCGCATCCGCCGAAAAAGCAGCACCCTCTGCACCGGCTGCGGCAGCCGCACCGGCCGCTTCGGGCTGGAACCCGGATCTTACCGGTCTGCCGGAATACGAGGAAATCCCGAACAGCGGCATGCGCAAAACCATCGCGCGTCGCCTGACGGAATCCAAACAGCAGGTTCCGCATTTCTACCTTACGGTCGATTGCGAACTCGACAATCTGTTGGCAACCCGCAAGCAGCTGAATGAAAAAGCCGGTGACGGCGTCAAGATTTCGGTCAATGACTTTGTCATTCGTGCGGTGTCGCTGGCGCTTAAGAAAGTCCCGGCTGCCAACTCCATCTGGACCGACAAGGCGACCCTTCAGTGCAAGAAACAGGATATCTCGGTGGCGGTTGCCATTGATGGTGGTCTGATCACGCCGGTTGTCCGTGATGCCGGTTCCAAAGGTCTTGCCGAAATCTCGTCCGAGATGAAAGCACTGGCTGGTAAGGCCCGTGATGGCAAGCTGATGCCCGAAGATTACCAGGGCGGGACATTCTCTGTCTCCAACCTCGGCATGTTTGGCATCAAGGAATTCTCTGCCATCATCAACCCGCCGCAGGGCTGCATTCTGGCCGTCGGTGCCGGTGAACAGCGCCCGGTCGTCAAGGATGGCGCACTTGCCATCGCGACCGTCATGAGCTGCACGCTTTCTGTTGACCACCGTGCGGTCGATGGTGCGGTCGGTGCCCAGTTCATGGCCGAATTCAAAAAGCTGATTGAAGACCCGCTGAGCATGCTGCTCTAACGGTCCAAAGTTGCGCGGGGACTTTCGAAAGTCCCCGCAAGCATTTGAATTTTAAGACCTGTGACCGGATACGGGCAGGCGAAGGAGATCCTACGATGGCGGATAGCAATTTCGACGTAATCGTGATTGGTGCAGGTCCGGGTGGTTATGTAACCGCAATCCGTTCTGCCCAGCTTGGCCTGAAAACGGCCGTTGTTGAACGTGAACATCTTGGTGGCATTTGCCTGAACTGGGGCTGTATCCCGACCAAGGCGCTGCTGCGTTCGGCCGAAGTTTATCGCAACATGAAACACGCCAAGGAATATGGCCTGTCCTGCGAAAAACCGTCCTTTGATCTTGATGCGGTCATTCAGCGTTCGCGCGGCGTGTCCAAGCAGCTTGCTGGTGGCGTTGGTCATCTTCTGAAAAAGAACAAGGTCACCGTGATCAACGGCGAAGCCAAGTTTGACGGTCCGAAAAAGATCGTTGTAACGGGCAAGGATGCCGGCACCTATACCGCGAAAAATTACATCATCGCGACCGGTGCACGCGCCCGTTCGCTGCCCGGTCTTGAAGCCGATGGCAAAGTTGTTTGGGATTACAAAAAGGCGATGACGCCTGACAAAATGCCCAAAAGCCTTGTTGTTGTCGGTTCTGGCGCGATTGGGATCGAATTTGCCAGCTTCTATCACACCATGGGTGCGGATGTGACCGTGGTTGAAATCATGCCGCAGATCATGCCGGTCGAGGACAAGGAAGTCGCAGCCCTTGCACAGAAGATGATGACCAAGGACGGGATGAAAATCCTGACCGAAGCAAAGGTCGCCAATCTCAAGCGCAATGCAGACAATGTTGTTGTGACGGTCGAAACCAAAGACGGCAAGAAACAGGAACTCACCGTTGATCGTGTGATTTCGGCTGTTGGTGTGATCGGCAATACCGAAAATCTTGGTCTTGAAACCACCAAGGTCAAAGTTGATCGCAACGTCATTGGCACCGATGAATATTCCCGCACAGCCGAACCGGGCATCTTTGCCATCGGTGACGTTGCAGGCCCGCCGATGCTTGCCCACAAGGCCGAGCATGAAGGCGTGATCTGTGTTGAAAAAATCGCGGGCGTTAAAAACGTCCATCCGATTGATCCGCTCAAGATCCCGGGATGCACCTATTGCCACCCGCAGGTCGCAAGTGTCGGTCTGACCGAAGCCAAGGCCAAGGACGCGGGTTACGACGTCAAGGTCGGTAAATTCCCGTTCATCGGCAATGGCAAGGCGGTCGCATTGGGCGAGGCCGAAGGTCTGGTCAAAACCGTGTTTGATGCCAAGACCGGCGAATTGCTTGGTGCGCACATGGTTGGCGCCGAAGTGACCGAACTGATCCAGGGCTTTGTCGTTGCGATGGGCCTTGAAACGACCGAAGAAGATCTGATGCATACGGTCTTCCCGCATCCGACCCTTTCGGAAATGATGCATGAGTCGGTCCTTGACGCTTACGGGCGTGCGATCCACTTCTAAAATATTGCGTTTTACCGGGCGCACATGCCCGGTATGACCATTTTTGACGAATGTCGGTTTGACAAATGCGTGACGTGGCGGCAAATTGCCGCCCGTCCAATCCTTCGGAGGTAACTCTATGTCGACGGCGCGCAACGAAGCAAAAGCACTTCGTCACCCGGAAAAACAAAAACGGCCTGATCGTCCTTCCGGACGCAAGCCGTCCTGGATTCGCGTCAAGGCGCCAACCTCCAAGGGCTATCAGGAAACCCGCGAACTCGCGCGTGGCCTGAACCTTCATACGGTTTGCGAAGAAGCCGCTTGCCCGAATATCGGGGAATGCTGGCAGAAGAAGCACGCATCCTTCATGATCATGGGCGATACCTGCACGCGTGCATGTTCGTTCTGTAACGTGAAGACCGGCATGCCAAACGCGCTTGACCCGTTCGAGCCGGAAAACCTTGCAATGGCCGTTGCCGACATGCAGCTCAAGCATGTTGTGATCACCTCGGTTGACCGTGATGATCTTGCCGATGGCGGGGCGGCCCATTTTGCCCGCGTGATCGAAGCCATCCGCTACAAGTCGCCGGAAACCACCATTGAAATTCTGACGCCGGATTTCCGTGACAAGCCAGGTGCCGTTGAAATCGTCGCCAAGGCCCGTCCGGACGTGTTCAACCACAATCTTGAAACGGTTCCGCGTCTTTACACCAACATCCGTCCGGGCGCGCGTTATTACCAGTCGCTGCGTATCCTTGATCGCGTCAAGCAGATTGACCCGACCATCTTCACCAAATCCGGCCTGATGGTTGGCCTTGGCGAGGAACGCAAGGAACTGGCACAGGTGATGGATGACTTGCGTGTGGCGGATGTCGATTTCCTTACCATCGGTCAGTATCTTCAGCCGACGTTGAAACACGAACCGGTGCATCGCTTTGTCACGCCAGACGAGTTTGACGAATATGCGTCGATGGCACGTGGCAAGGGCTTCCTGATGGTGTCGGCAACGCCGCTGACCCGTTCGAGCTATCACGCTGATCGTGACTTCGAACAGCTGCGTGAAGCCCGCGAGAAAAAACTCGCCGCCGCAGAAGAAGCAAAAGCCAAGGCAGCACGTGCAGAAGTCGCTGCCCAGTAAACCTGAAACGATACGCGCGACGACAAGGGGAGATACGAGTGCCGACGCATGCAGAGCGCAGGAAACTGCCCTATACGCCGGAACAGCTCTTTGAACTCGTCGCGGATATCGATTCCTATTCCGAGTTTTTGCCGTGGTGCGTTGCATCACGGGTGCGCAAGCGTGATGGCGATGTCTTGCAGGCCGATCTTGTAATCGGCTTCAAGATGTTTCGGGAAAAATACACGTCCAAAGTCACCCTTCAACGCCCCCATCGCGTCGATGTCGAATATCTTCAGGGGCCGTTCAAATACCTCAATAACCATTGGGTATTCGAAGAGGACGAAGATGGTGGGACCTGGCTTGATTTCTTTGTCGATTTTGAATTCCGCTCGGCATTGCTGCAAAAGATGATCGGTGTCGTCTTTAACGAAGCAGTCAAGCTGATGGTTGGCGCATTCGAAAATCGCGCCCGCGAAGTCTATGGGGATCCGAACACCGGTTCTTCGCAAAGCTGATAATGCGATAAGGCGTGCTTTAACAGGGCCGGGCAGGGTGCTTTAACCGCCCAGGCCCTTTTTCTGATCAATCATCTCGGCGATCAGGGCAAATGCCTTAAGAACCGTGGCCTTGCGAACAGCGTGGCGGTCACCGGCAAAAACTTCGTGATAGGCAACCGTCTGGCGTGCTGTGCCCGCACAGCCAAAATGAACCAGCCCGACCGGCTTGGTTGCCGTTCCGCCGCCCGGGCCGGCAATGCCGGTTACTGAAACAGCAATGCTGGCATTGGGCGCACGGTCAAGTGCGCCTTCGCACATGGCGCGTGCAACCGGTTCGGAAACTGCGCCATGTTTTTCAAGTAACGCTGTTTTTACGCCAATCAGTTCATGTTTGGCTTCGTTGGAATAGGTCACGAACCCGCAATCGACAACGGACGAGCTGCCATCCACCCCGGTCAGCGCCCCGGTAATCAAACCACCGGTACAGGATTCGGCCGTGGCAATCATTTCGCCATTTGCAGCGCATTTCGCAATCAACGCGCTTGCTGCTGCAAGAATGTCCTCATCGATTTGCATAACTCATCCACCCGTCAGGTAAACCACGCCCGCCAGAACGATCATGGCAAAGATACCGGCCAGAACATCGTCAAGCATGATGCCGAAACCGCCACCGACCCGACGGTCGACCCAGCGGATCGGCCAGGGCTTGGCCACATCGAATGCACGGAACGCCACAAAGGCCACAAGAAGCCACACAATGTCCATCCAGTCGGCTGCCAATGGCACGACAAGCAGGCACATCCACTGACCAACGACTTCGTCAATTACAATTTCACCGGCATCATGAATGCCAAGCAAGTGACTGTATTGATGGGCAACCCAGATACCGATCGCAAAAATAATGATGCTGGCGATAATCAGCGCCTCATTGCCGCCGTAAATCCAGATCATCCAACCAAAGGGTAGGGCGGCAAACGATCCGGCTGTTCCCGGTGCCTTGGGGCTTTTGCCGCTATAGAACCAGGTTGCCAAACATGTGACCAGAAAACGGGAAAAAGCCATGGATCAGATACGTATGAGCTGTGAAAGATGGCCATAGGTAACACACCAAAGTGCCCGCACGGTGAAATTTTTACCCTTAAGGGTGTGTTAACACACTTGCCTGCGTGCAAAGTTACAGGTAGCGTAAAGAAAAAGATTAATAAGTCGCAGGCGGGGTCAAAGAAACTCTACGCAACCGGGATACCCGGGCGTGAATACGGGCAACTAGGGGTTAGACACTGAATATGTCGGCGTTTCAAGGCATGCGTCGCTTGGTGGATAAATGGTTTCCTGACCGGCAAATTCTTGTTCGGTCCAATGATTCTGTTTACCAGCTTCGTCTTGGAAAATATGGACAGCTTGCGCTGGCTTCGTTCGGAGCCGCGGCCATTATCTGGTCGGTGGGTGTAACTGGTTATAGTTGGTACCTCGATCAGCGTCTTGCAACGCGTGAGGAACAGCTTTTCCGCAGCGAGCTTTCCTATAATCGTCTGATTGCGCGTGTGACCGAAAGTCAAAGACGTTTCGGCGAAATCACCGCACAGATGGAAGATACCCATCGCAATTTGCTGTCGATGGCTGAAAAGAACCTGCAGCTTCAGGCGCGGGTACAGGATTACACTTCCAAACTCGCCAGCAGCGAGAAGGAAAAAGTCCGGATTTCGGCCCTTCGCACATCGATGGATAACCAGATGAACGCGCTTCAGGGGCAGATTGACGGGATTACCAACCGTAACCTTGCGCTGCGCGATGAACTCGAAACCGTTGAAACCGTCATGTCGCGTGTGATGCGTGAACGTGATCAGGCCCTGCAACGGTCCAAAAAACTTCAAAGTGAACTCAGCGATGCGCGCCAACGCATTGCCGATTTGCACACGGTCCAGCAACAGGCCATGCAGCGTGTCGCCGAAACGGCCGACAACACGATCCTTGAGCTGGAAAACGTTCTGGAAATGACCGGTTTGCAGCCGGAAACCTTTATTCTTCCGCCGATGAAACCCCAGGAGCCGGGGGTCGGTGGTCCGTTCGTGGCGTTCGAACCTGAACATCCCAAGGACGAGGAATTTGTAAATGTGGCGATGGCGCTCAGTGATCGTATGGATCAACTCGCCAACCTGCATGACAGACTGAAAAAGACGCCAATCGGGGAACCTGCCGCGTCTTATTATCTTTCGAGCTCGTTCGGTAAACGAAAAGACCCGATCAATGGTCGCTGGGCTTTTCATTCCGGTGTTGATCTTGCCGGGCCGATCAGAACACCAATTCTGGCAACTGCACCGGGTAAGGTGGTGCATGCAGGATGGAGTGGAAAATACGGGAAGATGGTCGAACTCGATCACGGGAACGGCATTAGAACCCGTTATGGACACTTATTTAAGGTCCTCGTCAAGAAGGGCGACGAAGTGCGTTACCAGGATCAAATAGCGTTAATGGGAAGTACCGGACGAAGCACGGGCAGCCATGTACACTACGAGGTTTTGGTCCATGACAAGCCGGTCAATCCCCTAAAGTTTATTGAGGCGGGACGTTATGTTTTCAAAAACGAGCAAGACGACACAAACAACTAAAAGCGGCAACCCGGTTGCAGAAAAAAAGGGTGGCCTTTCCATTATCAATGCGGATCTCCGGGTTACCGGTGATCTGATCTCGGAATCGGATGTTCAGGTCGACGGTTCTGTGAATGGTGACATTCGCACCCGTACCCTTACCATCGGTCAGCATGGCGAAGTGCGCGGCGAAATTGTCGCTGACAAGATCCGGATTTGCGGGGCCGTTATCGGCCAGGTCCGTGCACGCGATGTTTCGCTGTCTGAAACCGCACGTATGATTGGTGATATTCTTCACGAAAGCCTTTCAATCGAACCGGGCGCCCATATCGAAGGGCATTGCCGTCGTATTGAAGGTGTGTCTGAAGAAGGCGGTCTTACCGTCATTCAGGCCGGCCAGGTCGTTGCGGCCAACGTGAAAAAAGAACACAAATAATCATCAAAAAGATGGTGCTGATGGTGCCGCGATGACGGGTCCGGTTGTCGCAAAGCCACACAGATACGCAAAAAGGCAGGTCTGATTGGACCTGCCTTTTTCAATTGTGTATGCAAAACTTGCCCGGTTACCGGGCCGCATCACATGATTTATGCCTTTTCCGGGCTGGACAGCAGCGGCAACAATTCATCAAGACCACTCAGAACCACGTCCGCCTCGTGCGACAGTCGTTCTTTGGGTTGCTTGCTTCTGTTGATCCACGCGGTGCGGAAACCGAAATGCCCGGCCCCGGCGATATCCCAGCCATTTGACGACTGGAACGAAATTTCGGCCGGCTCCAGTTCAAGTTTGTCTGCGGCCAGCTGGTAAACATCGGGATGGGGTTTATAGGTCTTCAGGTCGTCAACACAGATGATCTGGTCAAACAGCGACAGAATTCCTGACGATTTGGCAGCTGAAATCAGCATATGTTTTGCGCCATTTGACAGAATGGCAAGCTTATGTCCCTGCGCCTTGAGGGTGTTGAGCGTTTCGACCACCTCGGGAAAGGTATCAAGCGACAGGTATGTTTCCATCAGTTTGGCGCGCAGAACCGGATCTTTCTTGCCGGTCTGGTCCATCGCGTAATCAAGCGCATCGCCTGTCACGGTCCAGAAATCGGCAAAATCCCCCATCAGGGATCGAAGCCAGGTATATTCAAGTTGTTTCTGACGCCATAAAGCGGAAAGGCGGTCTGCCTCGTCACCGACGGCATCGCGCAGTTTCGCAACCGCCGAACCGACATCAAACAACGTTCCATATGCATCGAAAACAAATGCGCGGCAGGAAGACAGTACATTCTCGGACATATTGCTGACCTTTTCTGACAAGCAGTATTGATCAAATATGGGCAATCAGGCCAAAAGCGCAAATGAAGCCCCGGGCAGGTCAATCCCGCCCGGGTGTCTCATTCTGACCCATTGCAATCTCATCGCGGGCAAAACGCCGACGATAGACATAGGTTCCCTCCATTACGCGCTGTACGTAATTGCGGGTTTCGCTATAGGGAATCATTTCGATCCAGTCGACCAGATCAACCTCCGGATCACGGGGATCACCATATTCGTTGATCCATTGGCGGACACGGGTCGGACCGGCGTTGTAGCTGGCAATCGTAAGGGCCTCTGCGCCATCCCAACGATCAAGAAGCCTGCTGAGATAGGCGCGTCCCAATGTGATGTTGAAGGACGGGTCATCGGTCAACCGGTCGGTTTCATAATCGAGGTCAAGTGACTTTGCCATGCGTTTGGCCGTGGCCGGCATCAGTTGCATCAAACCGCGGGCACCTGCGGATGACACGGCCTGCGGGTTGAACAGGCTTTCCTGACGCATGATGGCATGAACCAGTGCCGGATCGGGCGCATGGCCAAGCGGCACCTGTTCATGGATCGGGTAGGCGGCATCAAGATAACCGCTGCCGGTGCGAATGCTGCGCTTGGCGGCAATGATGCCAAGGTCGGCACGGCCATATTCGCGGGCAAGGTCGGTCGCCATAGCAAGGTATTCCGGCTCGTCATGTTCATAGACCAGCGCCATGATGAATGGCCGGATAATGTTGCCAAGCCCGATGGCGCCAAGCTTGCGCACGACCTGAACAAGTTCCTGATTTTCAAATGCGGCGCGCTGTTCCGCCGTCGGCACCGGCTGTTCAACCGAATAGGACGGTTTCAGGCCAAGCGCATCAATGGCAAGCTGCCCATAGAATGTGTGCGCATGCTGGGCGGCGAGTTCATACCATTCCTTGGCCCGTTTTTCATCGCCAAGGGCTGCATTGGCGCGACCGGCCCAATAGGCCCCGCGCGACAGGCTGATCGGGTATTGGACAACGTCATACAGATTTTGGAAATGGGTCAGTGCAATGTCGGCATCGCCCAGAAATTCCAGCGCGATCCAGCCCGCATACCATTCGGCTTCCGCAATATCGCCCGGATCGGTTTGCCCGTGATTGGCAACCAGACGATAGGCGTCGGTGATATGGCCCTTTTGCAAGGCACGCCGCGCCAGAATGGCCTTTTCAAGCCACCAGTATTGCGGGCGGATCGAGATATAGGCAAGGTCGTTTGCCTGCGACAAAAGCAAATCACGGGCTTCCTGATCGCGGTCCTTGACCCGGCGCCAGCGCACGCGTTCATAAATCAGACCCGGATCATTCTGATATTTCTTCGGGACCCGGTTGATGGCCGCATCGACACCGCCGGTCATTGCGCGCAGGGCTGCGCGGGCTTCTGCCAGCAGGCGATAGTCATTGCTGACATATTTCATTGTGCGTGACGCGGTAGTCAGGCGACCTTCCCACAACAGACGGTCAAGACGCTGCTGATGGGTTTCCTGATCGATATATTTGCCATATCGGTCCAGAAATCTTTTTTCCTGCCCGCGCCCGAAATTCTCGTTGATCCAGCTGGTCCGGACAAGGGCAATGGCCGCCGATTCCTGACCCGCGCCCAAAAGCGCCTTGATCTGGCGGGTTGCACCATCGGCCGTAACCGGGGCAGACCGTTTGAACCATGCCAGAATTTCATCATCGGGCACGGCGTCATTCATTGCCTCTTCGGCACGCTGACGCAACAGGGCCTGACTTGGCCAGGTCGGGTGGGTGTCGATAAAATTGGTAAGTTCTTCAAAGCTGCGGCCGGAATTCGGCGACGTCAGCAACATCCATTCGGCTGCCTTTTGCAGCAACGGATCGTCGAAATTGGGCAGAAGCTTTTCAAAGCTTTCGGTACGACCATCTTCGACGGCATCAAGGAATGCGTTCAAACGCGCGCGACTGACAGCCGAATAGGTCGGCGAGGGCGGCTGCATCAGAAGAATGCTATCTTCGTTTGCTGCGGCCTGTGCCAGATGACCTGTTGGCATCAATATCGAAAAGCCCAGTGCCAATGCGCAGACTGAAACTCTGCGGAAAGACGCTTGCGCCATGTAATTGTCCCCTTTGCCTGACGGCAGCGAATGCACTCTAGACCGGCGCATTATGACAGTGAAATACGGAAAAGCCAAACAGTCCTGAAGGGAAATTGCAACCCCGATTACAGTTCCTTTCGATTAATGTATACAGTGCTTGCGGGATTGGCGAACAGCCGCTATTTTCGCGACCGCTTTCAATATATCCAATGTTTGGAGATCTCCATGTTTAAGGGTTCAATCACAGCTTTGATCACACCGTTCACGCAAGATGGTGCGATTGATGAAAAGGCGTTCCAGTCTTTTGTGGATTGGCAGCTTAAACAGGGCACGACAGGTGTGGTGCCTGTCGGAACCACTGGTGAATCCCCGACGCTGAGCCACGCTGAACATCATCGTGTTGTTGAACTGGCACTCGAAGTTGCCAAGGGCCGTGGCCCGGTAATTGCCGGAACCGGTTCCAACTCGACCGCAGAAGCCGTTTCGCTGACGCGCCATGCGCAGAATGCCGGTGCGGATGCCGCACTTGTTGTAACGCCTTATTATAACAAGCCGACCCAAAAGGGCCTGTATGCACATTACAAGGCCGTTCATGATGCAACCGATATCCCGATTGTCATCTATAACATTCCGGGTCGCTCGATTGTTGATATGAGCGTCGCGACCATGGCCGAACTGGCAAAACTGCCGCGTATCGTTGGTGTCAAGGATGCGACCAGCGATCTGGAACGTCCGGCACTGACCCGTCTGGCGGCCGGTGCTGATTTCTGCCAGCTGTCGGGCGAAGACGGCACCATCGTTCCGTTCCTGGCGCAGGGTGGGCATGGCTGTATTTCGGTAACGTCGAACATTGCGCCGAAGCTGTGTGCAGAATTGCATGCGGCCTGGGCTGCCGGGAACATTGCCAAGGTTCAGGAGTTGAACTACCGTCTGATGCCGGTTCACAAGGCAATGTTCTGCGAAGCAAGCCCGGGACCGGTCAAATACGCGGCTGAATTGCTTGGCCTTTGTGGCAGCCACATGCGCCTGCCGATGGTCGAGATCGCCGATGAATCCAAACGCAAGGTCGAAGCCGCGCTTAAGGGTGCCGGACTGCTCGGCCACTAAGCGATAATTAGCGTCTTATGGCACCGAAGAAAGAAACAGATAACAATAAGGTCGTTGCGCAAAACCGACGCGCGCGCTTTGATTATTTCCTGACGGAAACATTCGAAGCCGGGATCGTTTTGCGCGGGACCGAGGTCAAATCGCTCCGCGATGGCAAGGGCAATATTCAGGAATCCTATGCCGAAGCCAAGAATGACGAAGTCTGGCTGATCAACGCATATATTCCCGAATACCAAAGCAAGATGCCGTTCGGTCACGAAGAACGCCGTCCGCGCAAATTGCTGTTGCACAAACGCGAAATCGCCAAAATGCATGATGCCTTGAACAAAAAGGGTTTTACCCTTGTTCCGGTCAAATTGTATTTCAATGAACGCGGGATCGCGAAGCTGGAACTCGCCATTGCCGAAGGCAAGAAAAAGGCCGACAAACGCGAAGCGGTCAAGGAACGTGACTGGCAACGTGACAAGGCGCGTATTATGCGCGACTTCGGCTAATTGCAGAACAAGGCCCGGGTTATCGCGCGGAAGTGAATTGCCTTTTGCGACCGGTTTTATGATTAAATGGCGTTGTCATGGTGAACATGTCAGCGCCATTTTTCGTATCAGCTTGTGACAAGGGAGAAAGCGGTGACGCAAAGTTTTTCTGGAAAAATCAAAGACAAGCTGATCGAGGCCAAGCGCAAATGGGCCAAAGATGGTCGTTTACTGACCGGGACATCCGATGCCGCACGCGAAAACCGCCTGCCGCCCGGGCAGCGGCTGGTAAAGGATTGGCCGGTGCTTGATCTGGGCATCACGCCCCATGTCAGTGCAGATGACTTCAGGCTTGATATTACCGGACTGGTTGAAAATCCGCTGTCGCTCGGGTTTGTGGATCTGCTTGATCTACCAAATGTCCGGGCGCGCAATGACATTCATTGTGTGACCAGCTGGTCGCGATATGACAATGACTGGCAGGGTGTGTTAGCGCTAACATTGGCGGAAATGGTCAGGCCGCATCCTGATGTCAAACATGTCCTGTTTACGGCACATGACGGATACACCACAAATGTGAGGATTGATCAGTTTCTTGATGAAGACGTCCTGATTGCCCATCACTGGAACGACGAACCGTTAAGCGAAGAACATGGTGGTCCGGTCCGAGTTGTCATTCCCAAGCTGTATTTCTGGAAAAGCACCAAATGGGTGCGCGAAATCCGGTTTGTCAAAGAAGACGCACCGGGATTCTGGGAAGAACGCGGATATCACAATAATGCCGATCCCTGGACCGAGGAACGATATGGCTAGGTGTTTTCCTCAAATTGAAAAGGGTCGGCATTTCACTGTATTATGCGTGCTTGCAGTGATTACGGTCATTTTTTCCTGGAGAGGAACCATGGCATCGGAAGATGCAAAAACGGCGTATGACTTTTCATTCCCGTCCATCATTGGCGGGGAACTTCATCTTGCCGATTATCAGGGCAAGGTCATTCTGTTGGTGAATACGGCATCAATGTGCGGGTTCACCCCGCAATATACCGGCCTGCAAAAATTGTGGGATGATTACCGCGATGACGGGCTGGTCGTGATCGGTATGCCGTCAGGCGATTTCGGCGGTCAGGAATATGCGGAAGATGCCGCCATTCAGGAATTCTGCGAAGTCAATTTTGATGTCGATTTCCCGATGACATCAAAAACCACGGTGTCAGGGGCCGATGCACATCCGTTTTACAAATGGGCGATTGATGTGCTGGGCGCGGATAAGGCGCCAAACTGGAACTTTCACAAATATCTGATCGGGCGAAACGGGCAGTTGGTGGCCAGTTTTGATACACGCGTGAAACCGGGCGATGATGTGATTGTTGACGCCATCAAAGCACAGCTGTCAGGGCACTAGGGCCTGATGCCAAATTTTCGGGCGGCTGTTAGCGCCGCCCGTCCATCACATCAAGAAACGCCAGCCCATACTGATCTAGTTTCTTGACCCCAACGCCGTTAATGGACGCCATGTCTTCGAGTGTGCGGGGTTTGAAACGCACCATTTCCCAAAGTGTCCGGTCGCTGAAGATGACATAGGGCGGGACATTCTGGCTGGTGGCCAATTCGCGGCGCATGGTACGCAACCGTTCCCAAAGATCGCGGTCTTCCTCGTTTTCAAATTCGGTATCGAAATCGCGCAGGCGCCGCGTCATGGCGCGTTTGCTTTCGCCCGGGTCCTTGCGCATTTCGACAACTTTTTCACCGCGCAGGACCGGCCGTGATTCCTCGGTCAGGTAAACACCGCCATGCCCTTCGACATCGACCTGCAAATATCCCATGGCAAGAAGCTGACGGAAAACCGATCGCCATTGCGGTTGTGGGATATCCTTGCCAATTGCATAAACCGAGAGCTGATCATGGCCGTTCTGGCGAATTTTTTCGGTTTTGCGGCCCATCAGAACTTCGATCACATGGGCCGGGCCAAACCGTTGACCTGTCCGATAGACCGCTGAAAGCGCCTTGCGAGACGCATCGGTGGCATCCCATGTTTCAACCGGCTCAAGACAGGTATCGCAATTGCCACAGGGCTGATGTTGATCTTCGCCAAAATAGGACAGGATGACCTGGCGACGGCATTTGGTGGTTTCTGCAAGTCCGACCAGCGCATCAAGCTTGCGCGATTCAATGCGTTTCTGGGCTTCGGGCGCGTCGGAACTTGCCACCATGCTGCGGATCGAAACGATGTCTGAAAGGTCGTAATTCATCCAGGCATTGGCTGGAAGTCCGTCACGGCCTGCACGCCCGGTTTCCTGATAATAGGCTTCCATGCTTTTGGGCAGGTTCAAATGCGCAACAAAGCGCACGTTGGGTTTGTCGATGCCCATGCCAAAGGCCACAGTCGCACAAATGATCATGCCATCTTCACGCAGGAAGCGATCCTGATGGAGCTGGCGCGTTTCCTGTGTCAGGCCCGCATGATAGGGCAAGGCAGGGCGACCGTTATCGGTTAGCCATTGCGCGACATCTTCGGTCTTGCGGCGTGACAGGCAATAGACAATCCCGGCATCTTCGGCATGTTCACGATTGAGGAACGACAGCAGGCGCTGCTTGGCGTTGCCCTTGGTTTCAATGCGATAGGTGATATTGGGACGGTCAAAGCCGGTAATGAAGCATTTGGCATCGGTCAGATGCAGGTTTTCGGCAATGTCCTTGCGGGTCGGTGTATCGGCAGTCGCGGTAAGGGCGATGCGCGGTACATGGGCAAAGCGCGTCGGCAAAAGATCAAGCCGACGGTATTCCGGGCGGAAATCATGCCCCCATTGCGAAACGCAGTGTGCTTCGTCAATCGCAAACAAGGAAATGCTGATGCGATCAAGCAGATTAAGGAACCGGTCGGTCGCAAAACGTTCCGGTGCGACATAAAGAAGATCAATATCGCCATCAACGGCGCGGGCCTCGATCTCGCGGGCGGCTTCCGGGGCCAGGGTCGAATTGATAAAGGCCGCCTTGACGCCAAGCTGATTAAGGGCGTCGACCTGATCCTTCATAAGCGCGATCAGTGGTGACACCACAACAGCGGTACCCGAACGGCACAGGGCAGGGACCTGATAGCATAATGATTTGCCGCCACCGGTGGGCATCAGTACCAGCGCATCATTGCCAGCAATCACATGATCAATGATTTCAGCCTGCTGGCCGCGAAAACTGTCATAACCGAATACCTCGCGCAGGACGTCTATCGGCAGACGTTGTACGGGTCGGTCGAGCAGGTCGTTCATGGGCGATGTATCAGGCAAATTAACCGTCCAGATGTGCGCGGATGTCGGCAAAGACGTTTTCAAACATCTCTGGCGTCAGGCGATAAGTCTGGGTGTTGTAGCGCGAACAGTGATAGCTATCAAACAATGTGATGCCATTTTCCATTTTATGAGATGCGCCATGGCCAAATTTAAGCGATGAAAGCTTAAGGCCAAATGTCCTGAGCATCGCCTGATGGGCAACCTGACCAAGGCACAAAATGGCCGAAAGGTTTTCCATCGCATCAAATTCGCTGATCAGAAAAGGGCGACAGGCATTGGCTTCCGGTCCGGTCGGTTTGTTTTCCGGCGGGACGCATTTCACCGCATTGGTGATGCGACAATCAAGCAATTCAAGCCCGTCGTCAGGTCGCTTGTCATAGGTGCCCCTGGCAAAGCCGAACTTTTTAAGCGTGTCATACAAAAGGTCCCCGGCATAGTCGCCGGTAAACGGACGCCCGGTGGCGTTGGCCCCCTTAAGACCCGGCGCCAGTCCGACAATCAGCAATCGCGCATTCAGGGGGCCGAACGGGCGGACCGGGCCGTTATAGAAATGCGGAAACTTTTCCTGATTGGCGCGCCGGAATTCGACCAGTCGCGGACAAAGCTGACAATCAATGTCGGGTTGCAGATAGGCGGTCATGGTAATTCTGACATGCTTGCCGGTTACGGTTGGGACCGTAACCGGTCGTGATCACGTTGGGCGTATTTTGGGTGTATTTCCGGGCGAATTCGGGTTTTCTTACTCGAAATCGAAATCGTCAAGTTCCGGGTGAGCGGGGTGATCGTCGATATCGGGATGATCGCCATCGCGGCGTTGCTGAACCTTGCGCGCGATCGTTCCTTCGAGCTCGGTCAGCTCGATAAAGTTGTCAGCCTGGCGCCGCAGCTCGTCTGCGACCATCGGCGGATTGGATTTGACCGTCGATACGACCGTGACGCGAACGCCTTTGCGCTGTACAGCATCAACCAGACGGCGGAAATCACCGTCGCCCGAGAAAATGACAACATGATCAAGGTGTTGCGCCATTTCCATGACGTCAATTGCCAGCTCGATATCCATGTTGCCCTTGATCTTGCGGCGACCGGCAGCATCGGTGAACTCCTTGGTCGGTTTGGTGACCATGGTGTAGCCGTTATAATCAAGCCAGTCGACAAGCGGACGGATCGGGGAATATTCCTGATCTTCGATAAGGGCGGTATAGTAGAAGGCCCGGATCAGTTGACCTTTTTGGGCAAAAAGATCGAGTAAGCGTTTGTAATCAATATCAAAACCAAGGGACCGCGCCGCGGCATAAAGGTTCGAGCCGTCAATGAACAGCCCGATGCGTTCCTGCGGGTAAAAAATCATCCTGAAATTCCTCAAACATCAAATTTAATTATGCAGTTCCAAAAATACGGAACTCTCAATATCTACCGTGGGCAGAGGGACAAAGAAAGGCGAAAATATCGTAGACAGAGTATGATGGCTCCCTTAGATATGCCGTCTTTCGCGCAGCTGGCGAACAAGCCGTTGCTCGTTGAACCAACAAATATCCACCGAACTGAAAGTCTGCCTTGTGAGCACGCTGTCACCATCGACCACCAGCACACCGTCGGATGACGCCATTCTGATTGCGTTTGGTGCCAATCTGCCTACGGAAGAATATGGTGCGCCTGCACAAACATTGAAAGCCGCGTTGCAGCGTTTAATGCAGGATGGTGATATTTTGATCGACGCGGTGTCGTCCTTTTACGAGACAGCACCCGTTCCGATCTCTGACCAGCCTTGGTATGTGAACGGGGTGGCAAAAATTTCGACAAAGCTCTCTGCCCATGATCTGCTGGCGCGTCTTCATGAAGTGGAGGCCGAATTCGGTCGGGTGCGCCGCGAACGCAATGCGGCGCGTGTGATTGATCTTGATCTGATTGCCTATGGCCGCGAACAGGTTCGTGAGGAGGGCGGCATTCAGGTTCCCCATCCCCGGATGGCTGAACGCGCCTTTGTTCTGTTGCCTTTGCGCGATGTTGCGGGTGACTGGGTGCATCCGGTGATCGGGCGCACGGTAGAAGATCTGATTTCGGAGCTGCCCGAAGATCAGCAGATCAGAAAGCAGGCGGACTGACGAAAAAGCGTGCGAAAACCTGCGCCAATAAGCGGTTTCGCTGTTGCAACACAGAAGATCCGGCGTTATATAGGTCGGTCTGGACACCCCAAAAGTATTTCTGGAGACATTTATGGCGCGCGTTACCGTCGAAGATTGCGTTGACAAGATTCCGAACCGCTTTGAGCTTGTTATGCTTGCAGCTCAGCGTGCACGCAACATCTCGGCCGGTGCA
This sequence comes from Thalassospira sp. GO-4, assembly GCF_023588965.1. Lineage (NCBI taxonomy): Bacteria > Pseudomonadati > Pseudomonadota > Alphaproteobacteria > Rhodospirillales > Thalassospiraceae > Thalassospira > Thalassospira sp. GO-4. The sequence goes on along the minus strand of NZ_CP097807.1, from coordinate 960,357 downwards.
GAACTGACCATTGATCGTGATAACGACAAGAACCCGGTTGTTGCGCTGCGTGAAATCGCCGAAGAAAAAGTCGATTTCGACGATCTGCGCAACGGCATGGTGCAGGGTCTGCAGCGGCATGTTGAAACTGACGAGCCGGAAGAAGCCGAAGACGATTTCGGTCCGAAACTGGTCGCAGAAGCTGTCGAAGACGCATCGGCTGGTGTTGTGCTTCCGTCAGAAGATGAATAAGGCCAGATTGATATTGATCTGAGCCCGTTTGAAAAGAAAAGCCACGGTATTCATCTTCCGTGGCTTTTTTTTGTCTAAATCGTACTATCTTATGTAAGGGCTCGGTCATGAGCCCTGCTTGGACTATACGGAGATGCCCCTGAATGATGCGCCAATACGAACTTGTTGAACGGGTGAAAGCCTATGATCCGGATGCGTGTGAAACAACGCTGAACCGGGCATATGTTTATGCAACCCAAAAACACGGTTCGCAGAAGCGTGCGTCCGGCGACCCGTATTTTTCCCACCCGATCGAAGTCGCGGGCATTCTGACCAATTACAAGCTCGACTGTGACACGATCATCACAGCATTGCTGCACGATACCATCGAAGATACCGATGCCACCCCCGAAGAAATCACCAAGCTTTTCGGGACCAACATCATGAAGCTGGTCGATGGTGTGACCAAGCTGACCCAGATCGAGCTGAAATCGGCAGATTCCAAACAGGCAGAGAACTTCCGCAAGTTGCTGCTTGCGATGTCGGAAGATATCCGTGTTCTTCTTGTGAAGCTGGCGGACCGTTTGCATAACATGCGGACCCTGCATTATATCTCGAAGCCGGAAAAACGCGTGCGTATTGCGGCTGAAACGCTTGAGATTTATGCACCGCTTGCCGAGCGTATCGGTATGCATGACATCAAGGAAGAGCTCGAAGATCTTGCCTTCCAGCATATCAATCCCGAGGCCCGTGATTCCATTCTGGCGCGTTTGGAATTCCTGCGCGAAAAGGATGACAATGTTGTCAGCCGCATTGTCTCGGAGCTCAAGGAAGTCATTTCGCGGCAGGGATTGAAGGTCGATATTTACGGGCGTGAAAAACGTCCATATTCGATCTGGCAAAAAATGCAGCGCAAGAACATCACGTTTGGCGAGCTGTCAGATATCATGGCATTCCGTGTTCTGGTCGATGACATGCCCGAATGTTACGAAGTTCTTGGCTATATGCATGCCAATTACAAGGTGGTGCCGGGCCGGTTCAAGGATTACATATCGACCCCAAAGCCCAACGGGTATCGTTCGATCCACACCACGGTTCTCGGCCCCGAAAACCATCGGATCGAGGTGCAAATTCGTACCCGCCAGATGCACGAGGTCAACGAAAACGGTGTGGCCGCGCACTGGGCCTATAAGCAGGAAGCCCCGACAGGACAGCAAAAAGAAGGTGTTCAGTATCGCTGGCTGCGTGATCTTCTGGATATTCTTGAACATGCGTCGGAACCCGAAGAATTCCTTGAACATACCAAGCTTGCGATGTTCCAGGATCAGGTCTTCTGTTTCAGTCCGAAGGGCGACGTGATCGCCCTGCCGGCACGTGCGACCCCGGTTGATTTCGCTTATATGATCCATACCCATATCGGGGACACCTGTGTGGGGGCCAAGGTCAATGGCGCGATGGTGCCGTTGCGCACTGTGCTCAATAACGGTGATCAGGTCGAAATCGTCACATCAAAGGCGCAAACGCCGAATCCGACCTGGGAACGGTTTGTTGTTACCGGGAAGGCGCGGGCGCGCATTCGCCGTTTCATCCGTCAGCAGCAGGAAGACCAGTACAAGGATCTTGGCAAGGCGATCCTGCAAAAGGCATTCCGTCAGGAAGGCTATGATTATTCCGACAAGGCGATTGAAGGCGTTCTCAAGATCTTCAAGCAGCCATCTGTCGATGCGCTTCTGACGCTGGTTGGTGCGGGCCACCATACCGGCCGCGAAGTTGTTCATGCGGTCTTCCCGGGCTCCAAGGACAAGGAAACCGCGCGCAAGGTTGTCCCGCTTGAAAAGGTCCGGGCGCGCAAACATGACCACGCCATTCCGATCAAGGGCCTTATTCCCGGGATGGCTGTGCATTATGCCGGCTGCTGTCATCCGTTGCCCGGTGACCGCATTGTCGGGATTGTTACAACCGGCAAGGGCGTGACAATCCATACGATTGATTGCGATACGCTTGAAACATTTACCGAGCAGCCGGAACGCTGGCTTGATGTTGGTTGGGACAATGACGGTGAACCCGAACATTTCATCGGACGTCTGGGCTTGACGGTCGGACACGAGCAGGGGGCGCTCAGTTCGATTACCAGTGTGATTGCCAAGAACCATGGCAACATTACCAATCTTCGCTTTACCAATCGCACGACGGACTTCTTCGAAATGCTGATTGATATCGACGTTGTCGATGTCAAACACCTGACCAATATCATCGCAGCCCTGCGGGCGACACCGGTGGTAAATGCCGTTGAGCGCGCGCGCGGATAATGGCGGGCTGTGAACCCAATCATCTTTTAGGTGAGAAACGCGTAAAAACCTTGCCAAGCGCGCAGTCAGCACTTACCCATATGCCTCGACTTTTTATTGCGTTACCTGATTTGTTCCAGAACTGACCCGCATGTTTCGGCGCCGCATTAAACCATCATCTTTGCAACGAGTACGTAACGTAGTCTGGCCGCGTGGCGGGTGGCGTCGTTCTTCACAGTATTTTGCACATCGTGTCGCACGTTTGCCCGGAACGCCTTACAGCATTGCGTCGGGCTTTGCGATCGGTGCCGCTGTGTCTTTTACGCCGTTTATCGGGTTCCATTTTGTTGTTTCGGCCCTGATCAGCCTGTTGACGCGCAGCAATGTGGTTGCATCCCTTTTGGGGACGGTTGTCGGGAACCCCTGGACATTTCCGTTTATCTGGTTGTGGCTGTATACCTGCGGCAACTGGATGCTGGGTGTTGATGAATCGAGTGTCGCTGTTCATTTCGACATGGCTGTTCTGTGGGACTTTGTGGTTCTGGGACTTAGCTATGTCGGGGGCGGGCTGATCTTCGGGCATTGGGATCCTGCGGATCACCAGACGCTTGGCCAGCTTTGGAGCAGCATCGTTGATATCATCTGGCCGATGCTGGTGGGATGTGTGCCGACTTCAATCGTGGTCTGGGCGCTGTTCTATTTCCCGGTGCGTCGGGCGGTTATCATTTACCGGCATAACCGGATCTTGCGCCGGATGAAAAAATCGGAGCGGCACGGGATTGGTCCCATGCTTGAAAGTGCCAAGGAAAAAATTGGCAGTGCTGCAAAGAGTGCCACCAAAAAGCAGGATGAAACCCCATGAGTTCGAAACTTCGGCTCGGCGTTAATATCGATCATGTTGCGACCATTCGAAATGCGCGTGGTGGCAATAGTCCTGATCCCGTGCGGGCCGCTGCCCTTGCAAAGGCTGCTGGTGCCGATGGCATTACCGCGCATCTGCGCGAAGATCGCCGCCATATCCGTGACGAGGATATGAAGCGACTGCGCAATGAAATTGATCTGCCCCTTAATTTCGAGATGGCAGCAACTGACGAAATGCTGGCGATTGCGCTGGCGACCAAGCCTCATGCTGTATGTCTGGTGCCGGAAAAGCGTGAAGAACGAACCACAGAAGGGGGTCTGGATGTTGTAGGCGGCCACAATCACCTTAAACGGTTTGTGTCGGAACTGGGCGATGCGGGTATCCGTGTGTCGCTGTTTATCGAAGCCTCCAAAGATCAGCTTGATGCTGCCAAAAGTCTTGGCGCGCCGGTTGTCGAAATCCATACCGGCGCCTATTGCGATGCTGAAAATGACGCAGACCGTGCCCATGAACTTGAACGTATCCGCAATGCCGTGACATACGGGGCAGGGATCGGGCTTGAAATTCATGCCGGGCATGGGCTTAACTTCGAAACGGTCGAACCGATTGCTGGAATGCCCGAAATTGCCGAACTGAATATCGGGCATTTCCTGATTGGCGAAGCGGTGTTTGTCGGGCTTGAAGCGGCGATTGCCGAAATGCGTCGTTTGATGGATGCCGCACGCGGTCAGACGAGTAATGTGAAATGATCATTGGGATCGGCACGGATTTGTGTGATATCCGTCGAATTGAAACCGCGCTGGAACGCCATGGGGAGCGTTTCATGAAGCGTGTTTTCACCGACGTTGAAATTGCCCGCGCAATTCGAAAGCCGCATCGGACCGCATCATCGTTTGCGATGGCGTTTGCTGCAAAGGAAGCCTGTTCAAAGGCACTTGGTACCGGGTTTCGCCGGGGTGTTTATCACAACACGATGGGTGTGGTACATCAACCAAGCGGCAAGCCGGACATGGTCCTCGTTGATGGGGCGCTGGCGCGATTGAACGAATTAACCCCGGACGGGAAAACTGCTTCGGTGTATGTGACCCTGACGGACGAATATCCCCTGGCGAATGCCGTTGTGGTAATTTCGGCCGACTGACAGATAAATTGATTGGTTAAAAACGGAATGGAAAAGCTTGTGCAGAAAAAGAAAACGGGTGGCCTTTTTGACACCTTGAAGACCGTTTTCTGGGCCATTGTCATTGCACTTTTGGTTCGGACATTTGCCTTCGAACCGTTCAATATTCCGTCTGGTTCTATGATCCCGACCCTGCTGGTGGGGGACTATCTGTTTGTGTCGAAATTCTCCTACGGGTATTCGAAACACAGCATGCCGTTCAGCCTGCCGGTCATTCCGGGCCGTGTGTTTGAAACCGAACCGGAACGTGGTGATGTTGTGGTTTTCAAACTGCCGTCCGACACCACCCAGGACTATATCAAACGCGTGATCGGCTTGCCCGGTGATACCGTTCAGGTCACTGACGGGCGCCTGTATATCAACAACAAGCTTGTTGAACGCGAACGGATCGAAGATTACATCCTGACCGATGGTACGGGCCGTTCCGCAGCGGTTCCGCAATATCTTGAAACGCTTCCGAATGGCAAGGTGCATCGTATTCTGGAACTGTTTGGTGATCAGGGTCCAAGTGACAATACCGAAGCCTTTACCGTGCCCGAAGGCCATTACTTCATGATGGGTGACAACCGCGATAATTCGGCAGACAGCCGTGCCTTCCCGTCGCGCTTCCGTTTTGTGCCGATCGAAAATCTGGTCGGCCGTGCCGAATTCCTGTTCTATTCCAAGGACAGCTCGCAGCCGGTCTATGATCTGGGCAGCATCCGGTTTGATCGCCTGTTCCAGGGGGTTAACTGATGAGCGACGGCATACCGGTGATCACCGAGATTGATCACGGTTTTTCCAATCCTGACCTGCTGCGTGTGGCGCTGACCCATCGCAGTGCGGCAAAGGGCAAGGATGCGCTAAGCGGTGGGAACGAGCGCCTTGAATTCCTGGGCGACCGGGTTTTGGGTCTTGTTGTGGCCGAAATGCTTTACACCCGGTTCGGGCGTGAGCGCGAAGGTGCGATGGCCAAGCGTTTCGTCGCATTGGTGCGTCGTGAAACCCTTGCGCGTGTGGCCAACCAGATCAATCTGGGTGACCACATCCAGATGGCAAAGGGTGAACGCGCCGCCGGGGCGGACGCCAATCCGGCAATTTTATCTGATTGCATGGAAGCCGTGATTGCCGCACTCTATCTTGATGGTGGACTTGAACCGGCGCGCCGCTTTATTGAAAAGCTCTGGACGCCGCTGCTTGATGAAGACAACAAGCCGCCGCAAGATGCGAAAACGCAATTGCAGGAATGGCTTCAGGGGCGGGGCAAGCCGCTTCCGAAATATGAAATGGTCGGACGTGAAGGTCCGGCGCATGCACCGATCTTTACGATCGAACTGACCACCAGTGATGGCGATCGTGTCAGTGCAGAAGGAAAATCGAAACGTGAGGCGGAACAACTCGCCGCCCGCATGATGTTGGACAAACTAAGCGATGAATGAGGTTCCCACACCGGTGGCCGAAGACAGATTACCTTATCAGCAGCGTTGCGGCTTTGTTGCGCTTGTTGGCGCGCCAAATGCTGGCAAGTCGACGCTTCTGAACCAGCTTGTCGGCACCAAAGTGTCGATCGTCTCGCCCAAGGTCCAAACGACGCGTACGCGTGTGCGCGGCATCGTCATGACCGAAGACGCGCAGATTGTTTTCATTGATACCCCGGGTATTTTCGCACCCAAACGCCGTCTGGACCGCGCGATGGTCAAGGCCGCCTGGAATGGTGCGGATGATGCGGATCTGGTGGTTCTTGTCATTGATGCCGGTACCGGCATTACCGACGAGGACCTTGCCATCATCAATCAGCTCAAGGATCAGAACCGCAAGGCTATTCTGGCACTGAACAAGGTCGACAAGGTCGCAGACAAGGAAAAGCTCCTGCGTCTGTCGCAGGAGCTGTTTGCCCACGATGTCTTTACCGATGTCTTTATGATTTCGGCCAAAAAAGGTGCCGGCACGCAGGATCTTGTGAACTTCCTGGCTGCAAAAATGCCAGACGGTCCCTGGATGTTCCCCGAAGATGACGTTTCGGACATGCCGTTGCGTCTTCTGGCAGCCGAAATCACCCGCGAAAAGCTTTATTATCAGCTTCAGCAGGAACTGCCGTATTCCGCAACGGTCGAAACCGAGTTGTGGGAAGAACGCAAGGACGGATCGGTCAAGCTTGAACAGACGATCTTTGTCGAGCGCGAAGGCCAGAAGGCCATCATTCTTGGCAAGGGCGGAAAACGGATCAAGGCGCTTGGCAGTGAAGCCCGCAAGGAGCTCGAAGCCATTTTCGAACGCCGGGTGCATCTGTTCCTGTTCGTCAAGGTTCGTGAGAACTGGGGTGATGATCCCAACCGCTTTGCCATGTGGGGCCTTGATCCCAACGCATAACCGTGCGCGTTGCACAGACAGATTATCAATTGCCGGGTAGATAATGGAAATCGGATCATTCTGGGGTGTCGTGATGATTGTTGTTGGCGCTGCTGCCGCAATGATTGTTGCCCGTGTGGCCAGACGCCCGTTCCGTAACCGCCGCGATTATAACGCTGTGCAACGCGAAAAATCCTTTTTGCATCGCCCGCTTAATCTGATTGCGCTTCTGGTTGCGCTTGGCATCTTTGTGCTTGGCCTGTTCTGGAAAATGACGGGCGGAGGACCAAACTGATGACGCCAAATTCAATCGATCCGATCGATCAGGCCATAGACGAGGTCGAAAACCGTTCATGGCTGCGTAAAGTGGTGTTCGGTATTGCGATCTTTGCGCTTTTTTCCTGTCTGTTGGGCATGTTCTTTCTGGTGACCCGTCTGATCGTGCCCAGCGGTTATTTCTAAGAGACCGCGATGGATTGGCGTGATGATGGCATCGTTCTTTCGACACGCAAACTGGGCGAAAGTTCGGTCCGGTTATCCGTCCTGACACGGGATTATGGTCGCCATGCCGGTATGGTCCGTGGCGCCATGAGCAAATCAATGCGCGGCACCCTGGAGCCGGGCAATGAAATCAGAGTAGGGTGGTCGGCCCGCCTTGCCGAACATCTGGGGCAGTTTCGTTGTGAACTGACCGGCGCACATGCCGCGGATCTGTTGTTGCAGCCGGGCCCGCTGATGGCAATGAGTTCTGCCTGTGCGATGCTGGATGCAACATTGCCCGAACGCGAAGCCCATCCCGATCTTTATCATGGCACGGTGGCCCTGATGGCTGCCCTTAAGCTCGACCAGTGGTTGCCGGCCTATATCCGCTGGGAAGTGGGGCTTTTGGAAGAACTTGGCTATGGCCTTGATCTTCAACGATGTGCCGCGACCGATGTTGCCAGTGATCTTGCCTATGTTTCCCCGAAAAGCGGCCGTGCAGTCAGCCAGGCCGCCGGACAGGCCTATCGCGATCGTCTTTTGCCTTTGCCGGCGTTTCTTGCCCTTGGGCGGGTATCGGGACCACGCGCGGATGCCGATATGCTTGAACAGTTGCGTGACGGGTTGAAGTTGACCGGTTTTTTCATTCACCGCGATATTTTCGAAGCCAAGGGCATAAAACCGGTGGCCGCGCGCGACCGGCTGGTCAGCCATGTCTGGCGGCTGTCAGGGGATGATGAAAAATAAATTGGTCAATTTGGTTCGCATCTGTTGACCAAGCCTATGCCCGGCGTAGTATGTTGCCAATATCGCAAGACATTCGGGGTTAGAATGCCCTTGCACCTGTCCATTCTGCCAAGCAACAAGAAAAATCGTTCATGAGCACCAAGACTTCCGAACCGGCCGGCGCCGGTCAAATCAGGGAAACCCGACTTGCTGATGCGCTAAGCGAACGGTATCTCGCATATGCGATGTCGACAATCATGTCGCGTTCCCTGCCTGATGTACGTGACGGCCTTAAGCCCGTGCATCGTCGTCTTCTTTATGCCATGCGTCAGCTCAAGCTGAACCCGGAACAGGGGTTCAAGAAATGTGCGCGTGTGGTTGGTGACGTGATTGGTAAATATCACCCGCATGGTGACCAGTCGGTCTATGACGCACTTGTCCGTCTGGCCCAGGATTTTGCGGTACGCTATCCGCTGGTCGATGGTCAGGGCAACTTCGGCAACATTGACGGCGATAACGCCGCGGCAATGCGTTACACCGAAGCCCGCATGACCGCCGTTGCCGCCGCCCTGATGGACGGTCTGGACGAGGATGCGGTCGATTTCCGCCCGACCTATGACGGGGAGGAGCAGGAACCCGTTGTCATGCCGGCAGCGTTCCCGAACCTTCTGGCAAACGGGGCCGCGGGTATTGCGGTTGGTATGGCGACCAATATTCCGCCGCACAATGTCGGTGAAATCTGTGCGGGCCTGATCAAGCTGATCGACAAGCCCGAAACATCGATTGCCGAACTGGTGCGTTGCGTGCCGGGGCCGGACTTCCCGACAGGCGGGGTTCTGGTCGAGCCGCATGAAAATATTCTCGAAGCCTATGCCACCGGGCGCGGATCGTTCCGACTGCGCGCGAAATGGGAAGTCGAAAAACTCAGCCACGGTCTGTATCAGATCGTCGTGACCGAGGTTCCCTATCAGGTGCAGAAGGCCAAGCTGGTTGAACGTATCGCCGATTTGATGGTGGCCAAAAAGCTGCCGTTGCTTAATGACGTGCGCGATGAGTCAACCGATGTCATCCGTCTGGTTCTTGAACCGCGTACCCGTGCGGTCGAACCGGAACATCTGATGGAAATGCTGTTCAAGAATACCGAACTGGAAATCCGGTTTGGCTTGAACATGAACGTTCTGGATGCCGACAATACGCCGCGTGTGATGAACCTGCGCGAAGTGTTGCGTGCGTTCCTTGCCCATCGTCAGGATGTGCTGATCCGTCGTTCAAACCATCGTCTGGCAAAGATCAATCATCGTCTTGAAGTTTTGGAAGGCTATCTTGTTGCCTATCTGAACCTTGACGAAGTGATCCGCATCATCCGGTTCGAGGATGAACCGAAAAATGCGCTGATGGCGGCCTTCAACCTGACGGAAGTTCAGGCTGATGCGATCCTGAACATGCGTCTGCGGTCGTTACGCAAGCTCGAAGAGATGGAAATCAAGAACGAGCATGCCAAACTGACCGAAGAAAAGCAGGGGCTTGAAGCACTTCTTGCCAGCGAAACGCTGCGCTGGGAGAAAATCCGCGATGAAATCGAAGTCATGCGCGAGAATTTCGGCAAGAAAACCGCGCTTGGCAAACGTCGCACGGAAATTGGCGATGCCCCGGAAGAAATCGAAGTGCCGCTTGAAGCTCTGATCGAACGTGAACCGATTACGGTGATCTGTTCGAAAATGGGTTGGATCCGTGCCCTCAAAGGGCACACTGCCGATATCAGTGATCTGAAATTCAAGGATGGCGACGAACATCGCTTTGCCATTAAGGCCTTTACGACAGACAAGCTTCTGATCCTGTCGACGGCGGGGCGTTGCTACACCATGTCCTGCGACAAGCTTCCGGGCGGTCGTGGTCATGGCGAACCGATCCGTCTTTCCATCGATCTGCCGCAGGAACATGACATTGTTTCGATGGTGGTTCACAAGGAAGGCCGCAATCTTCTGGTGGCAAGTTCTGCTGGACGCGGCTTCCAGGTCGCGGAAAAAGACGTTGTTGCCCAGACCAAGAACGGCAAGCAGGTCCTGAACCTTGGAACCGGGGAAGTGGCCAAAATCTTCATCCCGGTTGAAAAGGACCATGTTGCGGTTCTTGGTGATAACCGCAAATTGCTGATCTATCCGGTTGATGAAGTGCCGGAAATGACCCGTGGCCGCGGCGTCATCTTGCAGAAATACCGTCAGGGCGGTCTTTCAGACCTGATCCTGTTTAATCTGGAAGACGGTCTGAGCTGGGCAATGGGAGGCAGCGAAGGCCGGACCCGAACCGTCACCGAACTTGCCGAATGGACCGGCAAACGCGCCGGTGCCGGGCGACTGCCACCAAATGGTTTCCCGCGTTCGAACAAGTTCGAATGACGAAAACAGACCCGAATTAATGCATCAAAAGCCGGATGGAATATCACCATCCGGCTTTTTTTATGCCTGAAACCGGCCCGCGAAGATGCAAACAACATCATATGCTGAGAATTTGGCGAGAAATGGCGGAATTGCGTGCCAAAAGATATGGCGTTTTGGGTGGTTAAAATGTAACTTCGCAACCTGATTAACAGGAAGCCCGCAATATTCCTGTGTGATTCAATAAGGGCTTGGGAGTGAAAAGTGAGATTTCTGGGAAATTTCGTCCACGCGATAGACGGTCTGAATGACTGGATCGGTCGCGGGATAGCCTGGCTGGTAATCCCGATGGTCGTGATCACGTTTCTGGTTGCGACATTGCGTTACGGCTTTGCGGTTGGCTGGGTATCGATGCAGGAAAGCTATATGTGGCTTTATGGCATCATGTTCATGGTAGGGGCGGGATACACGCTTTTGCACGGTGGCCATGTTCGGGTGGACGTTTTCTATCGTCCGGCTTCGGCACGATACAAGGCATGGGTTGATCTTTTCGGATCCCTGTTCCTGATGACCCCGGTACTGGTCATGATCCTGATGTACAGCTATCCGTATGTTGCGACGAGCTGGCACCGTCTTGAAGGATCTCACGAGACGGGCGGTCTTCCGGGTCTGTTCCTGTATAAATCGGTGATTTTGGTGTTTTGTGTGCTGATGCTGCTTCAGGGGCTTTCGCTTGCTGCGCGCAGTATTCTGGTACTTGCCGGTCACAAAGAATTTGAAATCAAAGAAGAAGAACACGAGGGCGTTTGATGACGGGTGAAATTCTTAGCCTGGTGATGTTCGCCGTGGCCTGCGGCGTGCTTCTTCTTGGTTTTCCGGTTGCTTTCTCGCTTGCGGGCACCGGTCTTGCTTTTGCCCTTATCGGCAATGCGATGGGCACATTCGACATGCCGCTTCTGGGGTCGTTGCCGTCGCGCTATTTCGGTGTGATGACCAACGAACTCTATGTGGCAATTCCGCTGTTCGTGTTCATGGGGGTTATGCTTGAACGCGCGCGGATCGCCGAAAAGCTTCTGACCACCATGGGTATGCTGTTTGGCACCATGCGCGGCGGTCTTGGCATTTCGGTGGTGATTGTCGGCATGTTGCTGGCAGCATCGACCGGTATTGTCGGTGCGACCGTTGTAACGATGGGCCTGCTCAGCCTGCCTGCGATGCAGAAGGCCGGTTACGATCCGAAACTGTCGACCGGTGTGATCTGTGCGTCCGGTACGCTTGGTCAGATCATTCCGCCGTCAATCGTTCTGGTTCTTCTGGGCGATATCCTTCAGGGCGCTTATGCCGAAGCACAGCGTGCGATTGGCAACTGGGCACCGGAACCGATTTCGGTGATGGACCTGTTTGCAGGTGCCTTCATTCCGGGATTGTTGCTGGTCGCACTTTATATCACCTGGATCATTATCAAGTCGCTGATTGATCCCAAGGCAGCCCCGGCACTGGTCGAAGGCAAACGTCCGGAAGGCCTGTGGGGGGAAGTTCTGCGTGCCTTGCTGCCTCCGGGGCTTCTGATTGTTGCTGTTCTTGGCTCGATCCTGACCGGTATTGCAACGCCGACTGAATCCGCTGCATTCGGCTCGATCGGTGCGATTGTCCTTGCGGCATTCTACAAGCGCCTCGATATGGCGGTTCTGCGCCATGTTGTGCGCCAGACCGTTCAGGTCAGCGCGATGGTGTTTGTCATTCTGCTTGGCGCCTCGGTGTTCTCGCTGGTGTTCCGCGGTCTTGGCGGGGATCATCTGGTTGAAGAATTGCTGCATAACCTTCCGGGTGGCGTTTTCAGTGCCATGCTGGTCGTCATGCTGCTGATGTTCTTCATGGGCTTCTTCCTCGACTTTATCGAGATCGTATTTGTCGTGATCCCGATTGTCGGCCCGATCCTGCTTAAGATGGATATCGATCCGGTCTGGCTGGGCGTGATGATCGCCATCAACCTTCAGACCAGCTTCCTGACACCGCCATTCGGCTTTGCGCTGTTCTATCTGCGCGGTGTGGCACCGGCAGCGATCAAGACGCTTGATATCTATCGCGGTATCATTCCGTTCGTGATGATCCAGATGCTGGGCCTTTGCCTTGTCGCGGCATTCCCGTGGCTCGCAACCTGGCTGCCAAGTGTTCTGTTCTGATCAGACATCAGATGACCATTTCAAAGAAAGGCACCCGAACGGGTGCCTTTTTATTGCGCGATCCGTGGATCGAGAAGGGGGCATGTCAGCGAATTCCAGCCATCTTCTCATGTGCGAGGGGCAAAGAAAAAGGGCCGGCAAATTGCCGGCCCTTGATCGTTTCCAGAAATGGAAGACTTAGTATTTGAACGGCAGGACACGTGCCTGGGCAAATGCCGATTCCGAGAATTTCGACCATGCAATCGACTGGGTACGGAAGGCGATCAGGCTTTCGAAGACTTCCTGTGACAGCGGGTTCGAAGAAACCAGGTCACGCAGAACCTCACCCGAAAGTTTGCCAAGGCCGGTCAGAATGTCGTCAGAGAACGGACGAACATCGACGTTATGCTTGTTGCGCAGCGTGTCGAGTGCCTGAACGTTGCGGGCGGTGAATTCGGACAGAACCATCTGGTTAACAGCGCGGTTTGCCTGCTCGACAATTGCCTTCAGATCATCCGGAAGCGCATTCCATGCATCCAGGTTGATGAAGTTGTCAAGAACGGTTGCCGGCTCGTGCCAGCCTGGGTAGTAGTAATATTTAGCCGATTTATAAAGACCGAATGCCAGGTCGTTATACGGGCCAACCCACTCGGTCGCGTCAATCGCACCGGACTGAAGTGCCGGCGGGATTTCGCCGCCCGGAAGGTTCACAACGTTTGCGCCAGCCGCTTTGACAACTTCGCCACCAAGGCCCGGAATACGCATTTTCAGACCCTGATAGTCTGCAATGGTGTTCATTTCCTTGTTGAACCAGCCACCCATCTGCGTGCCGGTGTTCCCCGACGGGAAGAACTTACAGTTCAGTTCGGCATAGACCTTGTCAGCAAGTTCCTGACCGCCACCCCACTGGAACCACGCATTCTGTTCCTGAGCGTTCAGACCGAACGGCATTGCTGCGATATACTGGGTCGCGTCAACTTTGCCTTTCCAGTAGTAAGGCGCACCGTGGCCCATTTCGACGGTGCCGTTGCCAACAGCGTCAATGGCTTCGAATGCCGGGACGATTTCGCCCGCACCGAAAACGGTAACTTTCAGGCGACCATCAGATGCCTTGGTGATGTATTCAGCAAGAAGGTTCGCACCGGTACCAAGACCCGGGAAGTTTTTCGGCCAGGTGGTGACCATACGCCATTCACGGACGTCCTGGGCAAGTGCCGGTTTGGCAAAAGTGGATGCGGCAGCAGTCGCACCTGCTACGGCAGCGCCAGAAAGAAATTGGCGACGTTTCATTAGTTACAGCCTCCCAAAGATGCAAGCTCATGATTTATATGTATCAAAGCCGGTTAACCGGCTTTGTAAGGAGCTTATATGCGTCTTTGGATGCAGGCAACCGGGGATCGAGCTGATTTCTAGGACTTTAGTCTAATGTAGAATGATACGAAAGAAGGGTAGCCCATCCTATGCACAGGTATCGGGTCCGGTATCACTCATCGACACCCATTGCCCGTCCCGGAACCCTTCAAGCGGCTGAAAGCGCATCTTGTAGGACATCTTGCGACAGTCTCCGATCCAGTAACCCAGATAGATATGTGGCAAATCAAGAAGTTGTGCTTCTTCGATCAGGTCAAGGATGATGTAGGTCCCAAGTCCGCGCTTGTGTTCTGCCGGGTCAAAAAAGCTGTAAACCGCGGATAGCCCATCGGCAAGATTGTCCACGAGTGCAACGGCAATCAAACTGTTGTCGGCGCGACGATATTCATAGATCGATGTATCAATCGTGCTGTCTTCGATCATGGCGCGATAGTCGCGCGCATCCATCCGGGCCATATCGCCATTGCCATGACGGGCATCCTGATAGGTGCTGAACAACTGATATTGTTCCTGTGTGGCTGTCGGCGGCAGGATGGAACGCGTAAGGTCACTATTCTTGTTCTGGATGCGGCGGAATGACCGACTATGTTCAAAGTCCGGGCATCTTACCCGCACCGGAACACAGGCATTGCAATCGCTGCACGCCGGAAGATAGGCGATGGAATGGCTACGACGGAAACCGGCGCGCGACAACAGATCGTGAATATTGTTGGCCTCGGGGCCACGCAATTCGGTCACCAGCTTACGTTCAAATCGTCCGGGCAAATAGGGACACGGCATCGGGGCCGTCATGAAGTAATGCTGCGTAAGGCGGCGCTGGTTGACTGTCATCTGGTATTCTCAATCCCGATCACACGCGATCATCTATATTATGAGATTAAGTGCTGTTTGTGACAGTTTAAAGGTCATGCAGCCAAAAGGGCATTCAAATCTGTGACATCGCCATATGTTTATGGTTGTGACGGCACGCCGAATGTCGGACGACGCGGGGCAGCACCATTGGCTGGTGTCTCGGATTGCTGGGCCGGGGATGCACCGTTGGCAGGGGTGCCTGTGCCATTGCCATTCGGTCCATCTGATCCCAGTTCGGCGCGTTCACCGGTACCACGCAAAAGCGTGATACTGATGCGACGGTTCCTTTCATTCTTGGGATCATCAGGTACCAGCGGATCGGTATCCGAAAGACCGGCGACCTTGGCAAAGCGGGCGGTTTCCAGACCCAGGTCCTGAAGGGCGCGGCGCGTGGCCAGTGCACGGTCTGTCGACAGTTCCCAGTTTGAATAACCGTCAAGGCGGTTGAACGGTACCGCGTCGGTATGGCCTTCGATCGAGATATCCTGGGGCATTTTTTCAATGACCTCGGTAACCTTTTCGAGAAGAAGCCGCGTATGTTCAGCCATATCGGCACTGCCGCTCGGGAACATGGCGGTCCCGTCTTCATCAAGGATCTGGATCCGAAGACCTTCGTCGGTTTCCTCGATCCGGATGTTCTTTTCAAGCCCCTGAAGTTCCGGGCTTTCATCGATGGCCTTCAGGAGTTCTTCCTTGGCCTCGTTGAATTCCTGTTCTTCCATCTGGGCAACACGGATGGCTTCGCGTTCGTCGGGGGACTGCTGAGGCGGGATGTCCATGCTGACAGTTGGCATGCCGAATTCGGAGCGCAACGCGCCTTCTTCTGCAAGGCTGGTCCCGCCGAGCAAACCGCCCGAACCCGAATCATTCTGCGATATGGTTTCAGGTGTGAAATACATCGACACACCCTGAAGCTGTTCTTCGGTCGCGCTTGAAAGCAGCCACAGCAACAGGAAGAATGCCATCATTGCCGTCACAAAGTCGGCATAGGCAACTTTCCAGGCACCGCCATGGTGCCCGTGCCCACCTTTTTTGATCTTTTTTATAACGATATCGGGCATGTGCAGCGTTGTCCTCTAAACCAAAGCTCCCGGCTCAAGATCAAGCTGTGGGCGCATCTTGCAGCGCTTCGTCAAGTTCCTTGAAGCTGGGCCGAAGGTTATGGGGAAGGGTCTTGCGCGCGAATTCCACCGAAACCTGTGGGGCGTAACCCTGCATGTGACCGATCAGTGCGGCTTTGATACAGCCATAATATTTGCCGTCGGAATCAACCGTGTTCTTGATGATCGATGCGGTCGGGCCAACAAAGCCGTATGCACCAAGAATACCAAGGAACGTACCGACAAGGGCCGCTGCGATCAGGCCGCCGAGAATTTCAGGCGGTTCGGTCACCGAGCTCATGGTGACAATCACGCCAAGAACCGCGGCAACAATACCAAGTGCCGGAAGGCCATCGCCCGCGGTCTGAACGGCCGATGCAACGGCGTGTTCTTCTTCGTGGTGGGTGTCGAGTTCCTGATCCATCACCGCCTCGAGTTCATAGGCATTGGTGGTTCCCAAAGTCAGCAGGCGCAGATAATCACACATGAATTCCATCGCGTGATGATCTTTCATCAGATTCGGGAAGTTGGAAAACAGGCTGGAACTTTCCGGGTTCTCGACATGGCTTTCAAGTGCCAGATCACCCTTGGATTTTGCCAGACGGAAAATGGCATAAAGGCATATCAGGAGTTCCAGATATGCGGCCTTTTTCTTGGGGCCCTTCATGGCGCGCAGGGTATAGGTGAATGATTTTTTGACGATGCCAAGCGGGTTGGCTGTCAAATATGCACCGAATGCTGCGCCGAAGATGATCAAGACTTCAAGCGGTTGTACGAGAATGCCAAAGTCGCCATGCGGCAGATAGCCACCAAGGACAGAGCCGATTACGACGATATAGCCAATGATCAAGAACATTCTTTTTTCTTCTCCGCTAGCCCAAGCCAGATACCTGAACGATCAACCCCAAGTTCATTGAAACATCTGTCATCTGCGGCACTGCAAAACATGTTTCTGATATCTGTATGCTCTTATTAAGTTTTAATCTTATTAACATCGCGTTTAAATTAGCTGCGAGTTAGGTTTGACAGCGGGATGATTAGACGCCATTTTCCCCAAGCTCCATTCAGCGTGCGTCAACCATCCATATTTGTATACGAGAGCTGCCTTCAATATGTCTTTCTCTGCGCGCGATTTTCGCGATTGCCTTGGTCAATTCACAACCGGTGTTGCTGTGGTAACCACCCGCGCTGCAGACGGTGCAAAAGCCGGCATTACCATCAACAGCTTTGCTTCGGTCTCACTGGATCCGGCACTGGTTCTGTTTTCGGTTGATCACCGTGCGGCAACGCATGCGCTGTTTACCGGGGACGCAAAGAGGTTTTGCATCAATATCCTGAGCCAAAGCCAACAGCAGGTCTCCGAACTGTTTTCCGCGCCGGGGCAGGATGGCTGGGATCGCGTGGCCTATGAAGATGACAGTCTCGGCATGCCGCGCCTGACAGGAAGTGTTGCGGCACTGACCTGCGAACGTCATGCCCTCCATGAAGGCGGCGATCACAGCATCATCGTCGGCCATGTCCGCGAACTGGTGATGGGCGAAACCGGTGCGCCGTTACTTTATTATGGTGGTCGGTATCGCAGCCTGGGTGACTGATCTGCTGGCGATCATGTGATCGGGTTTACACAGAAAAAGGGCCGCGGTGACATACCGGCGGCCCTTTGTCGTTTGGCAGTCGATCAGGTCGGGCCTGATCAATCGAGTGATGTGTTGCCAAGCAGGCGCCCGCCAAATCCCGCCTTGATCAGGCGTTCGATAACCTGCTGGGCATGGACGGTATCGCGGACTTCCAAAACCATATCGACGTCGGTCTGTTTTGCCGGCACGTCATAGAAATGACGCTGGTGATAGACTTCGATGATATTGGCTTCTTCTTCGCCGATCAGCGAACTGATGGTTGCCAGCGCACCCGGCACATCGGGAATTTCAATACGAACGCGAACAAGGCGTCCCTGACGGGCCATGCCGCGCATCAGCACCTGGGCAAGAAGGCGCGTATCGATATTGCCGCCGCTGACAATCAGGCAAACTTTCTTGCCCTTGAATTTCTCGGGATGGTCAAGCAGGGCCGCAAGCGGCGCCGCACCGGCACCTTCGACAACGCTTTTTTCAATCTCGATCAGCATCTGGATGGACCGTTCGATACTGCTTTCATCAACCAGTACGACGTCGTCGAGCTTTTCCTTGCAGATTTCAAGCGTCAGACCACCGGGCTGTTTGACCGCAATGCCTTCGGCAATGGTGACACCGCCGCCGGTGTATTCTTCGCCGCGAATGCCCTCATACATGCTG
The DNA here is from genome assembly GCF_023588965.1 of Thalassospira sp. GO-4. Classification (NCBI taxonomy): domain Bacteria; kingdom Pseudomonadati; phylum Pseudomonadota; class Alphaproteobacteria; order Rhodospirillales; family Thalassospiraceae; genus Thalassospira; species Thalassospira sp. GO-4. Next base: position 942,132 of record NZ_CP097807.1, on the reverse strand, counting down.
GGATAAAGCTTTGTCTCGACACCGATAATCTCGATATCCGGGCGGCGCGATTTGACAGCGGTTGCCACCCCCGATGCCAGGCCACCACCGCCAATCGGCACGACGATGGTGTCGATATCGACATTTTCGTTCAGGATTTCGAGCCCGACCGTACCTTGGCCGGCAATGATATGGGCATCGTCAAACGGGTGGACAAAGGTCAGGCCGCGCTCTTTCTGAATGCGTCCGGCGGCCTCAAGGCTTTCGGCGAACACATTCCCGGTCAGGACAACTTCCGCCCCGTGGGATCGCGTATGATGGACCTTGGTAAAGGGCGTGTTTTTGGGCATGACGATGGTTGCCGGAATGCCAAGCCGCTTGGCGTTATAGGCAACACCCTGGGCATGGTTTCCGGCCGAAACGGCGATAACGCCGTTTTCGCGTTCTTCGGGTGTCAGGCTGGCAAGTTTGACATAGGCGCCACGTTCCTTGAACGAGGCGGTATATTGCTGGTTTTCAAGTTTAAGATAAACTTCTGCCTGGCAAATGCTTGAAAGCGTAAGTGATTTTACCAGTGGTGTTTTGGCGACAATGCCATCAAGCAAGCCGGATGCGCGTACAATATCGTGATAGGAAACAGTCATAATTTCCATGCTCCTGCGGCCACCATCGGTGTGATGTGGTGGCAATAATATCATGTGGTGGGTGAAAAACGGTAGTTAACCGGACCTGTCATCCGCAGATGACAGGGATCACATTCGCAGGTCGGAAATCCCCATAATCATGGCCATCGCACCGGCACGAAGCGTCGGACGGGAATGCGATGAAAGGATGTCAGTATATGCAGACATAGCCATGTTCTTTCTGGGTTAAAGATGTGTTTTCAAGCGGCAGCTTTGCGGATAAGTCGCCCAAGGTCAAGTGCCACAATAGAAAAACCGGGTTGCGTGTACCGCAACCCGGCCAAGTGGAACGCCTGGTTTGGGGATCGGGCGTTATTCCATATTCAGAATGACGGTTTTCTTGTAGGTGAAATGTTCAAGCATGCTTTCAAGTGATGCTTCCTTGCCAAGTCCCGACAACTTGATACCGCCATAGGACAGGTTCGGCTGAACAACAAGGTTCTGGTTGACCTGAACAAAGCCCGCTTCAAGGCACTTGGTGGCGACAAGGGCGGTTTTCAGATCCGTAGTCCAGACCGTTGCCGCAAGGCCAAAGTCGCTGTCATTGGCCAGTTCAAGGGCTTCTTCAAAGGTCTTGAATTTGAAGACGCAGGCAACCGGGCCAAAGATTTCTTCGCGGGCGATCCGGGCATTCGGGTCAACATTGGTGAAAATTACCGGGCGGACAAAAAGGCCGTCGGAAAGTTCGGCGTCCGTGGGAAGGGCGCTGAGCTCATGCTTGGTTGCACCCTCTTTTTCCCCGATATCGATATAGCCGCATACCTTGTCGAATTGTTTGCGGTTGATGATGGTGCCGATATCGGTTTCTTCATCAAGCGGGTTACCCATTTTGAGGGTATTAACCTTGTCAATCAGTCGCTTGACGAACTCATCATGAAGTTTTTCATGAACCAGCATGCGTGACGATGCGGTGCAGCTCTGACCCTGACGGGTGAAGCGCATGCCGCCGATTGCTCCTGCAACCGCCTTGTCGAGATCGGCGTCATCCATCACGATCATCGGCGACTTGCCACCAAGTTCAAGGGTGACCGGGATCAGCTTTTCGGCGGCGGCCTTGTAAACCGTGCGACCGGTTTCAACCGATCCGGTGAACGAAACCTTTTTGACATCCTTGTGTTCCACAAGCGGGCCACCGCAAGACGGGCCAAAGCCCGACAGGATGTTCAAAACGCCAGCCGGAAGAATTTCCTGCATGATCTGGCAGACGCGCAGAACCGTAAGCGGGGTGTCTTCGGCGGATTTCACCACAACCGTGTTACCGGCAACCAGCGCCGGGGCAACCTTGATCGCCATCAGAAGCAGCGGGACGTTCCACGGAATGATGGCGCCAACCACACCAACGGCTTCGCGGGTGGTCAGGGTCATCATGTTGGGGTTAAAGGGAACGGTTTCACCTTTGAGTTCCGAGGCAAGCCCGCCAAAGAAGACGAACATGTCGGCCAGAACCGATGCTTCGACGCGGCTTTCAGTGCGCAGCGCCTTGCCCGATTCCAGGGCGACCAGTCGTCCGAGTTCCTCTGTATGGGCCATCAGGACGCGACCGCATTCGGCAACCAGCTTGCCACGTTCACGGGCAGGGCGTTCTGCCCAGTCTTTCTGCGCTTTCTTGGCAATATCAACTGCAATTGCCACATCGTCGGCATCGCCGTCGGCTGCCTGACCGATAACCTTGCCGGTGGCCGGGTTGATGACGTCAAAGGTCTTGCCGTTTTTGGGGGCAACAAGTTTGCCATCAATCAGGTGGTGGCCGGAGAGTTCCGTCGCCAAAGACATCGGATCAAGGTTCGGTTCGAAAGGCATTTCAGGCTCCCTGTGGGTTGTGTGTGGTTGCGCTTTTTTGCGTGGGGCACACGATATTGGTTATTCGGTATTGGTTTACCAAATTATCGACAGGATGCCGCAATATCAAGATCAATTCGTGTTTACAGGCATGACAGTTTCGCAAAGGGCTGATAACCTTGTCGTGCAAAAAGGCCAGCCCGGCGGCGGTACGTGTCTGGGCGCCAGCATTTCGCAAACGATGGAGTATTTATGCCACGTCATTTCGATACGACGTTCGATGTTGTTAAGGAACTCAAGCCTTCCTATCCGGTTTATTGTCTCAGACCCAATATTCTTCGAGAAACAGCGCAGCGCTTTGTCGAAATGTTCCCGGGCGACGTCCTTTATGCCGTGAAATGTAATCCGCATCCCGAAGTGATGCGCTATCTCCATGAAGGGGGTGTTCGACATTTCGACACGGCATCGCCAGAAGAAATTTCGCTGGTACGTCGCCAGTTTCCGGGCATGAAGGCCTATTTTATGCATCCGGTCAAAAGCCGCGATGCCATCCGAAATGCGCATCGTGTGTATGGCATTGATCACTATGTCATCGACACGATCGAAGAGCTCGAGAAAATCCGCGAAGAAACCGAAGGCGACAAGAACCTTGTCATTCATGTGCGCCTGGCAACGCCCCCGGCCGGGGCGACCTATAACCTGTCGGCAAAGTTTGGCGCGCGTCCGATGGTCGCAGCAGAGCTCCTTAAAAAGGTTGATGAATACGGATATGAAGCCGGTCTTTGCTTCCATGTCGGGTCGCAATGCACCACGCCGAACGGCTATCGGATCGCGGTTGAGCTGATCCGCCAGGTTGTCGATTTCTCCGGTGTTCAGGTTAAACACATCGACGTCGGTGGCGGTTTCCCGGGCCAGTATATGAACCAGCGCGGTGCCAGCCTTGAAGAATTCATGGACGAGATCAAGGATTGCATTCGCTGGCTTGATATGCCCGAAACGACCTTTATGTGCGAACCGGGTCGTGCACTTGTTTCAAGTGGCATTTCCCTGATTACCCAGGTTCACCTGCGCAAGGAAGATACCCTGTTTATCAATGACGGTGTTTATGGAAGCCTGTCTGAAACCGTGACGGGGCAGCTTCGCTATCCGGTGCGGCCCATGCGGATCAATGGTGAATTCATCGAAGATGAAACGCTTGATTTCACTATTTATGGCCCGACCTGCGATAATATGGATGTGTTGCCAGCGGCTGTTTCCCTGCCTGCGGACATCCGCGAAGGGGACTGGATCGAATTTGGCCATATCGGGGCCTATAGCAACGCACTTGCGACCCACTTCAACGGGTTCTTCCCGGAAATGCAGGTCACGGTTGGCGAAGCATTCCCGTTCGTGGATGGCGAATTCCCCTATGTGGCCTGACCGCGCACCAAGTTGCGACGGTTAATTGATTACCGTGCGGGTAAGCAGTTTTTCTGCTTACCCGTTTTTTTATCGTGTTACGTTTGGAAAATATCATTATCGGTAAAAAGGTACTTGTTTACCGATAATGATTGATTGCACTATGTTGCCCGCATTCGGAACCGGCAGGGGACCTGTCGGCCAAAAGACCAATCTTCGGGGAAGCAATACAGTGACCAACAGCCTTTTCATGCGTATCCGTGACCGGTTTCCAAAAGACCTTTCGTCGGTTCTGATCGAAACACCGACCGGCAAGACATACAGCTATGCCGACGCGGATTCGGCATCGGCGCGGATTGCCGGTTTGTTGACGTCACTTGGTGCGCGCAAAGGGGATCGGGTGGCTGTTCAGGTCGATAAATCCCCCGAGGCACTGTTCCTGTATCTGGGGTGCATCCGGGCTGGCTTGGTTTACTTGCCGCTAAACACCGCCTACCAGGCCGGGGAACTTTCATATTTCATGGGCAATGCATCTCCGGTGGTGTTTGTTTGTCAGCCCCATCGATTGGAAGAAGTCACCGCAATCGCCAAGGAGCAGGGGGTGACCCATGTTCTGACACTTGGCACCAGGGGTGATGGCAGTCTTATGGATGGTGCCGCCGGACAATCCGGGCAGTTCGCGCCTGTGGCCTGTGCCGATGATGATCTGGCCGCGATCCTTTATACGTCAGGCACCACGGGAAAGCCCAAAGGCGCAATGATGACCCAGATGAACCTGTGGTCCAATGCGGCAACGCTTGAAAAGCTGTGGGGCTTTAACGGGGATGATACCCTTTTGCATGCCTTGCCGATTTTCCACACCCACGGGCTTTTCATCGCCTGTCACTGTGTGATATTGTCGGGCTCAAAGATGTTCTTCCTGCCGAAATTTGACAGTGACGAGGTCATGGCGCTTTTGCCGCGCAGTACGGTGATGATGGGTGTTCCAACATTCTATGTGCGATTGCTGGCAGAAGATGACTTTGATGCGGATGTTACCGCTAACATGCGCTTGTTTATATCGGGATCCGCCCCGTTGTTGCCAGAAACTTTCACTGCGTTCAAGCAGCGTACAGGCAAGGCTTTGCTGGAACGTTATGGCATGACGGAAATGGGGATGGCGACGTCCAACCCGCTGGACGGGGAGCGTATTGTTCATACTGTTGGCCCGGCACTTCCCGATGTTGAGGTTCGCGTCTGTGATGGGGACGGTAACGTTCTGGGAACCGACGAGATCGGCGTTCTTGAAGCGCGCGGGCCGAATGTTTTTGCCGGTTACTGGCAGATGCCGGAAAAAACAGCAGAAGAATTTCGCCAGGACGGCTTTTTCATTACCGGCGATATCGCCAAGATCGACGCCAAGGGCTATGTCCATATTGTCGGACGGGCCAAGGATCTTGTGATTTCTGGCGGCTTTAACGTGTATCCGAAAGAAATCGAAACCCTGATCGATAAAATGGAAGGGGTTGTTGAAAGTGCCGTGATCGGTGTTCAACATCCCGACTTTGGCGAGGCGGTTGTCGCCATAATCGTTCCGACCCACAAGGAGGCCCTGTCAGAGGATGGGGTAATCGGCGCCATCAAATCGCAGCTTGCGAACTTCAAGGTGCCCAAGCGGGTGTTCTTTGTCGAAGAGCTGCCGCGCAATGCGATGGGCAAAGTCCAGAAGAATGTCCTGCGCGACGACTATAAGGGCCTGTTTGCAAGCTAGGCGATTGGGCCGCCACGATGTTGAGGCCGCATGAGTGCGGACGTGGCTGAATACTGACGATGCTGAAATGCGGACAAAGAAAAACCCCGGCAGATCATCTGCCGGGGTTTTTCTCAAGGACGCTACGGTCGTGGCTTAGCGACCGAAAGCAACACGGTGTGCTACATCGTCGATCATGTCGCGGTTCAGACCGATGTCAGCCAGTTCGCGCGTATCAAGTTTACGCAGCGCAACCTGGGTCTGGTACTGAACGCGAAGAGCGCGAAGGAAAGCGAAGATTTTAGTTACGATCATTTCATCACCTATTTCAAACCGGCCGTTTCACACGGCGTCTATTCAGATAACCGGCATGTTCTCACCGAAGGTATTCCGCGAAGGAATAGTTAACTGGTTTGACGTGTCGGTTTGTTTACAATGTATCGAATGATCATCTGCTTGATGGCGCATTTACCAGTCGATACGTCCTATTCATTTGGTGAAGGCAATCTACGTCTGATTGTTGTGTTAATCCAATGCGTTTTTTGCATGGCAGCGGCTTGGAAAGCGCAGAAAGTCACCAAATGGCAATGAATTGGCGATAATACGGTTACATGAGGCTTCTTTTGCAACTTTAATTGCTATGCTAATGGTGCATGGCTAATGAAATTGCGCGACGCGTGTCGGTTGATTTTGGCAGTTGCGCGCATTTAACAGGAATTGGGATGTATTTGGGGTCGCAATCAGCCGGAAAAGACCGTAACTTGCGCGACCAAATGCACGAACAGGAGAATTGACCATGAGCATCAATCGGCCGCGTTTGAATTTTACGCAGGCAATCGACGCATATTTGCAATATGCGCCGCGATTGCCGCAAGTGCAGGCTGATGCTGTTCCGGCAAAAACCGACTATGTCGAAAATCTTCTGGCGATTTCCGATCAGTTTGATCTGATTGTGTTTGACGCGTTTGGCGTTCTCAATAGCGGCCCGACGGCCATTCCCGGTGCTGTCAAAACCATCGCCACGCTTCAGGAAGCGGGTAAGAAGATTGCCGTTGTCACCAACGATGCGTCCAGTTCGGCAGAGGCCATCCTTGCCCGCCATCGCAAACGCGGGTTTGATTTTGACAACAGCAACCTGATCAGCAGTCAGCAATTCATTGCACCACTGATGCATGAACATGCCGATATTACCCATTGGGGCGCAATGGCCCCGGCGGACTGGCCGTTTCATGTCTTGCCTGACACTGTCGAGCCGCTTGGCGCGGACCGCGCACTCTATGACCGTGTCGATGGTTTTCTGTTGATTGATTCGGAAAACTGGTCAGATCAGCAGCAGGAAATGCTGGAACAAAGCCTTGCCGCCAATCCGCGGCCGATTTTGGTCGGTAATCCGGATATCTGTGCGCCAATGGGGGACTTCCTGTCCGTGGAATCGGGCTATTTCGCCCATCTGGCAGCGGATGCATGCGGGGTGATGCCCCAATGTGTCGGTAAACCGTATCATCACGTGTTTGAAGAAGTTCTGCGTCGCCACCCGGATGTCAGCCGTGATCGCGTCCTGATGGTTGGCGATACGGTGCATACGGATGTCCTGGGCGGTCTTGCATCGGGGATCAAGACGCTTCTGGTGCATCAGGGGGGATTCCTTGATGGTCAGGATATCGAAAGTGTCTTTGCCAAATCCGGTCTGCGGCCGCATTTCTGCGCGCGTGCAATCGGCCATGGTATCGCCGACCCGGTCAGCGAAGCTGCCTGTTGCGCCTGATCATCTGACTTTATGATCCCGGGAAATGCAAAAGGGCCTCGTTTGAGGCCCTTTTTTGTGTTCTGGATCGGGATTGCGTGCTGTGGTTTATCCTTCAAGCGCCTCGGCGACTTCAATGGCGCTATAGGTCAGAACCCCGGATGCGCCCGCACGTTTGAAGCATGAAAGCGTTTCAATCGCGCAGCCGATATAATCCAGCCAGCCATTCTGGCCCGCAGCCCGCAACATGGCATATTCCCCCGATACCTGATAGGCAAAGACCGGTACGCCAAATTCCTGACGCACGCGATAGAGAACATCCAGATACGGAAGACCCGGTTTGACGATGACCGAATCTGCACCTTCTTCGAGGTCATAGGCAACTTCACGCATCGCTTCGTCGCTATTGGCAGGGTCAAGCTGATAGGTTTTCTTGTCTGCCTTGCCCAGCGCGCTTGCAGAACCGATGGCGTCACGGAACGGTCCATAGAAAGAGGACGCGTATTTCGCGGAATAGGCCATGATCTGAACGTTCTTGAGACTTTCGCCTTCAAGGGTTTTGCGGATCGCACCGATGCGGCCATCCATCATGTCGGATGGCGCGACAACGTCACAACCTGCCTGGGCCTGGACAAGAGCCTGACGGACCAATGCTTCGGTGGTTTCGTCGTTCAAAATCTGACCATCGACGACGATCCCGTCCTGACCATCGGAATTGAACGGGTCAAGGGCGACATCGGTGATGATGCCGATATTGGGGCAGGCATCCTTGATCGCCTTGGTCGCACGGCACACGACATTGTCGGGGTTATAGGCTTCGCGCGCGTCCTTGGTTTTAAGGTTCGCTTCGATATAGGGAAACAGTGCCAGGGCAGGGATGCCAAGTTTTTCTGCATGTTTGGCGGTTTCGACCAATACATCGACCGACTGGCGTTCAACGCCGGGCATGGACGGGATCGGGGTTCGCTGGTTGGTGCCATCAATCACAAAGACCGGCAAAATCAGATCATGTGCGGTCAAGCGGCTTTCCGCGACCATGCGACGGGACCAATCGGACATGCGGTTACGACGCTGCCGGGTGCTGGGAAATGTGCCATAGGCGAATTTGTTGGCCATGATCTGTACTCTGTTCTGTGAGGCGGGGCGAACCTTGGATCCTGCCCGAGGAGTGGACAGGCCAATTTATGGGACAGATTTCATGCGCAATCAACCATTGCTGGCGAATTGCAGCCGTGCACGCATGGTCAGAAGGTAAACCGGGATAATCAGGGCAAGGAAGCTGGCGGTGATGGCAAATGCTGTGACAAGGCCGGCCACCTGACCGATTGCGCCAATAATCGGCGGTCCTGCCATGATTGCCGAATAACCTGTGGCCGCGATGATCGACACCACCGCACCGCCACCTTTGCCCGTGGCCTTTGATGCTGCCGACAGCAAAAGCGGAAGAATAACCGCAAGCCCGGTGCCGGCAATGCCGCACCCGATCCAGGCCACGATATAATGCGGTGACAGGGCGATGATAAAGGTGCCAAGGGATGCCAGAACAGAGCTTGTCAAAAGAACCGGTGCACGGCCGAATTTCATCACCAACGCATCACCCGACAGCCGGGTTGCAGCCATTGCGCAGGAATAAATGGCAAAGCCGACAGCGGCCATGGTCGCACCCGATGACAGTTCGCTATTCATGAAGACTGTCGCCCAATCGGTAATGACGCCTTCGCCGAATTGCCCGATAAAGGCACAAACACCGAACGGAAGCAGCATCAGGAACATCGGGCGGTCCTTTTGCGCACCGGATGTTCCCGCATTGCCGGTAGCAGCATGGTCTGCCGTTTCCTGATTGTCCTGCAAGATGGCGATTGCATCCCGGTCGGGCAAAAGTTTGGTTTGGGCAATGATATGGGCGATCAGAAAGACCGAAAGAATGACGGGCAGGTGGTAGCTGTTGTCAAAGGGCAGGGCGAACCATGCCGCGGCAATCCCGGCACCGGCAAAGCCGCCAAGGCTCCAACAGCCATGAAGTCCTGACATGATGCTGCGTCCTTTGACCCGTTCGACATTCAGGCCATTGGCATTCATTGCCACATCAAGAAACGCACCGGAAAATCCAAGGGCAAACATCGCAACAGAGATACTGACATAGGATTGCATGAAAACCGGAATGCCAACCGCAATGAAATAGGCCAGCCCGGAATAGCGCACGACCAGTTCGCTTCCGATGCGATCAGAAAGGCGGCCGGCGATTGGCATCACGGCAAGCACCCCAATGGCAGCAGCCAGCAGAATACCACCCAGTTCGTCATGACCAAGGCCAAGCCGTTCCTGCACCAGGGGGATATGTGGTACCCAGCTTGAAAAGGCAGCGCCATGCAAAAAGAAGATGGTGCGTACCCGGTTATGGGGCTGGGAATAATTTTGCATCTTTGGTGGCTCCGGTCACTGGGCGTTTGGGCAGTCAGGCCTGAACAACGTTCATGCCGCGCTTGGCATAGTTTTTGAGATATCCGGCCGAAAGTTTGCGACCTGTTACAAGGTGGGATATCGCATCAATATCACACACCCGGAATGGCAGGCTGGTTTCAAGTTTGTCGGCGGTGGTGACAGCGATGATTTCGGCGGATTGGCTGATCATTGCGGCCTTTGATGCGCGTTCATCGGGGTGGCTGGTGGACAGACCCGACTCAGGATGCAGCGCACAAGTCCCGAGCAATGCCAGATCTGCATTATATTTGCGGATTTCATCAATTGTGGTCGGTCCACAAACAACCATGTCATTTTTCAGAAGCGTACCGCCCAGCATTATGACCCGGGCGTTCGGGTGGGCGGCCAATTCGACGGCAATCATCGGGTTGACGGTAATAACCGTGCCACGAAATGACGGTTTGAGGTGCCGTGCCACTTCGCAAATGGTGGTGCCGCTGTCAAAAAAGACCACGGCGTCATCCGGGATCAAATCGCGGGCTGTTTTCTGGGCAATGGCCGTGCGTTCAGGCTGAAGATCACGTGCGCGTTCTTCATAGGTTTCGCTTGGCTTGTTGGGAAGCACCGCGCCACCATGGATGCGGCGCAGCTGTCCTTCGTCTTCAAGCTGGCGCAAGTCGCGGCGGATGGTATCAAGGGATGCATGAAACAGGGCGGCCAGGTCATGAATATGAACTGTTCCCATGTTTCGCAGCAGTTTCAGGATTTCATCCTGACGGGTGATGACGCTCGACATTGCGGTGCCTGTTTTGCATGTTGTGCATGTTTTGCCGATTTCATCTAGGCCTGTTTGCGAATTTGGTCAATGAAAAACCGGTCGAACGTTGGTTCGACCGGTTGCAGATGACGTCGCAAAGTTTTGCAATATCAGGCTTTATCAAGGGCCTGTGTCAGATCGGCCAGAATATCGTCAATATGTTCAATGCCGATGGACAGCCGGACATAACCGTCAGTCACACCCGATGACAGACGATCCTGTTCCGACAGCTGGCTGTGAGTCGTCGTAGCCGGATGGATGGCAAGTGATCGCGTGTCGCCGATATTGGCGACGTGATAGAACAGCTCAAGCGCATTGATGAATTTCTCACCGGCGTCTTTGCCACCCGCCAGTTCAAAGCCCATCAGTGACCCGTACCCACCTTTAAGATAGCTGTCTGCACGACGGCGGCTTTCACCGTCCTGTTTGCTGGGATGGATGACCTTGGTGACTTTGGGGTGTGATGCCAGGAAGTCGGCAACCTTGTTGGCGTTCTCGCAATGACGTTCCATGCGCAGCGGCAGTGTTTCCATGCCCTGGATGGTCTGGAATGAATTGAACGGGGATGCAGCGGCGCCGATGTCACGCAACAGCGTGCAGCGCAATTTAATCGCATAGGCAACCGGGCCAATCGGTTTGACTGCCTGCGTCCAGACCGCACCGTGATAGCTGGGATCAGGTTCGTTCAAAAGCGGAAAGCGTTTGGCATGTTTTTCCCAGTCAAATTTGCCGGAATCGACCACAACACCACCAACCGACGTGCCGTGACCGGCAATGAATTTGGTGGTCGAATACATTACGATGCTTGCGCCATGTTCGATCGGTTTGCAGATGACCGGGGCGGCCGTGTTGTCGATAATCAGCGGAATGCCCAGCGCGTCACCGATGGTGGCAACTTCACGGATCGGGAAGACCTGCAATTTCGGGTTCGGCAAGGTTTCCGCATAAAAGGCACGGGTCTTGTCATCGGCGAGTTTGCGGAAGCTTTCCGGGTCAGCTGGATCTGCAAAGCGCACCTCGATTCCCATTTGCTTGAATGTATTGGCAAACAGGTTCCAGGTCCCGCCATACAAATCTGTCGAGCTGACAATATTGTCGCCGGCCTGTGCGATATTCAGCACGGCAAAAGTCGATGCTGCCTGACCCGAACCAAGTGCAACCGCAGCAGCACCACCTTCAAGGGCGGCAATGCGCTGTTCAAGCACATCATTGGTCGGGTTCATCAGGCGCGTATAGATATTGCCAAGTTCCTTAAGCGCGAAAAGGTCGGCGGCATGCTGGGTGTCGCGGAACTGATAACTGGTGGTCTGATACAGCGGAACCGCAACAGACCCGGTGGTCGGGTCGGCGCGATAGCCTGCATGAAGAACAATGGTTTCCGGTTTCGTGGACGACATGATGTGTTTCCCTGATTTATTGTTGTTCCTGACGCGGAGAAGGTAAGCCGACAGCACCATCATCAGCAAGAAACATTTGGTGAAAACGACTACGGGAATGCACGTAAACGGTGTGATTTTTTAATATAGTGATAATTCGGTACTGTTATACCGAATGAATTGACAAGAGGGTGTTTTCACGTTTACGTAAAGGGAAAACAGATAAACTTCAGAGGCGGCGATCCAATGGAATTCAACCTGTCTGACGATCAGCAGGCATTTGCCCAGGCTGCGCGTGATTTTGCCCAGAACGAAATGGCACCACATGCGGGTGAATGGGACGCAAAGCACATTTTCCCCGAAGAAACCCTGCGCAAGGCAGCAGAGCTCGGCTTTGCCGCGATCTATACGCGGGAAGAGTTCGGTGGAACCGGGCTTGGCCGTCTTGATGCGGCTGTCATCTTTGAAGAACTTGCGGCGGCGTGCCCGTCTACTGCGGCTTATATCTCGATCCATAATATGGCGTGCTGGATGATCGATAGTTTCGGATCGGACACGCAGCGCGAAACATATCTGCCCAAGCTTGTGTCGATGGAACATTTCGCAAGTTATTGCCTGACGGAGCCGGGCGCGGGGTCAGATGCCGGATCGCTTCGGACCCGGGCGGTTCGTGATGGCGATCATTATGTCCTTAATGGTGAAAAGGCGTTCATTTCCGGCGGATCACGCAGCGATATATATGTTGTGATGGCGCGTACCGGCGATGACGGCCCGAATGGCATTTCGACCTTTATCATTCCCAAGGACACTGACGGGCTTTCATTTGGCAAGCTTGAAGAAAAAATGGGCTGGAACAGTCAGCCGACATCCGCCGTTATCTTCAGCAATTGCAAGGTGCCGGTCGAAAACCGTCTGGGCGAAGAGGGTGAAGGTTTCAAATTTGCCATGAAGGGGCTGGATGGCGGGCGGCTGAATATTGCGGCCTGTTCGATTGGCGGCGCCCGTGCTGCAATGGAACATGCGCGCGATCACATGAAAGTCCGCAAGCAGTTTGGCAAAAGCCTTGATCAGTTTCAGGCGTTGCAATTCAAGTTCGCGGATATGGTAACCGAGCTCGAAGCAGCGCGCCTTATGCTGCACAAGGGAGCATGGAAGCTTGATCACAAGGCCGATGATGCAACGCAGTTCTGTGCCATGGCAAAACGTTTTGCTACCGATATCGGGTTCGAGGTCTGTAACCAGGCGCTGCAATTGCATGGCGGGTATGGCTATATTCGCGAATATCCGATCGAACGGCTGTTGCGCGACCTTCGTGTTCATCAGATCCTTGAAGGAACCAACGAAATCATGCGGCTGATCATTTCCCGTGCCGCTTTGAAAGACTAGGCCATGAATAACACTTCTGATACCCAAACCACTGTTGCTGACGCGCCCGTGCTTTTTTCCCAACAAGGTGCAATCGGGCAGATCGTTCTTAATCGCCCGCGTGCGCTTAATGCGCTCGATCTTGTGATGGTTGATATGATGATGGGGCAACTCAAATCATGGGAAACCGATCCGTCGATCAAGGCCGTTGTGATCGAGGGTGCCGGTGAAAAGGCCTTTTGTGCAGGCGGCGATATTCGCGGTCTTTATGATGCGCGTAAGACTGATGACGAAGATCTGCTTGATGCCTTTTACCGGCGCGAATATCACCTTAATCATTACATCGCCAATTATCCCAAACCCTATGTCGCATTGATGGATGGCATCACGATGGGCGGCGGGGTCGGTGTTTCGATACACGGCATGTTCCGGGTGGCGACTGAGCGGACCCTGTTTGCAATGCCTGAAACCGGAATCGGGTTTTTCCCCGATGTTGGGGGTGGCTATTTCCTGCCACGATGCCCGGGGCAGATCGGCATGTATCTCGGCCTGACCGGTGCGCGGATAAAGGCCGCGGACTGTCTTTATGCAGGTCTTGCAACTCACGGCGTTGCAACCGACAAGCTTGACAGTCTTAAGGCCGATCTTGCGGTGGCGTCCTATGAGGGTGATGCAAAGGCCGTGATTGCAGATATTCTCAAGCGCTATGAAACGGCTTTTGGTGATGCGCCGCTTGCGACCCTTCGCGATGATATTGACCGGACGTTTGCCGGTGACAGTGTTGTTGCAATCTTCGAGGCGCTTGAACGTGAAGAAACCGCGTTTGGCAAGGAAACCCTTGATATTCTGGCGGCAAAGTCACCGACGGCACTGTGCGTCAGCTTCGACCAGATCCGTCAGGGGCGTGAGATGACGCTGGCTTCGGTTCTGAATATGGAATACCGGATGTCACAACGAATGGTGCGCAAGCCCGACCTGTTTGAAGGGGTGCGGGCCGTAATCGTTGATAAGGATCATGCCCCGAAATGGCAGCATGGCGATATCGGCCAGGTCGATCCGCGTGAAATTGCCGAGTATTTCGAACCGCTTCCGGTGGAAAAAGAACTTAATCTTTAAAACGATCCGGACCATTCTATGGTCCTGAAAAATCAAAACAAAAGTCCCGCACGGGATGTCAGAGGAGACTTCAAATGGCGACTATCGGTTTTATCGGTCTTGGCAATATGGGCGGCCCGATGGCGGCAAACCTTGTCAAGGCAGGGCACGACGTCAAGGTATTCGATCTGTCTGCAGATGCGGTGGCCAAGGCAGTTGATGGCGGTGCGGGCAAGGCTGCAACAGTGGCCGAAGCAGCAAGCAATGTTGAATTTGTTGTAACCGTGCTTCCGGCCGGAAAACATGTTCTTTCGGTATATGACGGCCCGGACGGGGTGATTGCCAATGCCAAGGCCGGTACAGTTCTGATCGACAGTTCCACGATCGAGGTCGATGCCGCGCGCAAGGCATCTGAGCTTGCCCGTGCGGCGGGCCTTGGTGCGGTGGATGCACCGATTTCCGGCGGAACCGCCGGGGCCGCAGCCGGGACCCTGACCTTCATGGTTGGTGGTTCTGATGCTGATTTCGCCCGCGCAAAGCCGATCCTCGAAGGAATGGGCAGCAACATCATCCATGCAGGTGACAGTGGTGCCGGGCAGGCGGCAAAGATCTGCAACAACATGGTACTGGGTGTCAGCATGATTGCTGTTTCCGAAGCCTTCATGCTGGCCAAGCGTCTTGGCCTTGATGCCCAGAAGCTTTTTGACATCTCGTCAAAGGCATCTGGCCAGTGCTGGTCGCTGACCAGCTATTGCCCGGTTCCGGGGCCGGTACCGACATCCCCGGCAAACCGCGATTATCAAGCGGGATTTGCAGTTGATATGATGCTTAAGGACCTGAAACTTGCCCAGCAGGCTTCGGCGGCATCGGGGGCGACAACGCCGATGGGGGCGCTCGCTGAAAGCCTTTATGCGCTTTATTCCAATAGCGGCCATGGGGGCATGGATTTCTCGGCCATTGTAAAAATGCTGGACGGGGAAAAGTGATCTCGTTCTCAGATGCTGTGTCAAAGCGGGTCCGGATTTCCGGGCCCGTTTTTGTTATCTATTGCGTTGTCCGAGAATGGGCGCACAATAGGGGCGGTTACATTCCCAAGGATCATCAGCATTACAATGACCACGCGACACAATACGTCAAACGAGATTTACTTTGAACTTCGTCAGGTGGGAACCTATCTGCGTTGTACGGCGATTGATGGTAAAACCGGGGTGGAGGTAACCGTTGCGGGACCTGTGAGTCGGAATCCTGAACAGTTGAAAAGGGTCGCCGCACAAAAACTTGAATACGTCCTGAAAAAGGGATAATGTATACAATATAAAGAGCGGGTGGCTTATCGGATCAGTGTTTTATTCCAATATCAATTCCTGATTTGGTGATTTTCACTAAAATCTCAAAGCCGCTTGCAGCCTTTGAACACATGTGTCTAAGGTTCACGCTCTAATCGCGCTTTCGGAAGTAAGAACCACAAACAGAATGGTCGGCTCCGAAGGCTAAAAACGGGTCATACCCGATAACAATAAGACGGAGGCTTCGCGGGTTTGCAAGGGGGCAATGGGGAGACTATGTCTCATCCAATCAATACATATATATGTGGCTTGATGCCTTCTGCCGAGCTGGCGAGGACCTTGTTTGTCTGTGCCAAATCTAAGGTTGTGCAATGGATTGGGCTTATTTCCTACAACAATTGATCAACGGTCTGACGCTGGGAGCCATTTATGGTTTGATCGCCATCGGTTACACGATGGTGTACGGCATCATCGGCATGATCAACTTTGCGCACGGCGAGATTTATATGCTCGGTGCGTTTCATTCCCTGATTACCTTCCTGATCTGTCAGGCGGCAGGGATCAGCGGCATTCTTCCGCTCACACTTCTTTTGATGCTGTTCGTTTCAATGGTTCTGACCTCGATTTACGGTTGGGGCGTGGAACGTGTGGCATATCGGCCCTTGCGCGGATCCTTCCGACTGGCAGCCCTGATTTCTGCCATCGGCATGTCGATCTTCCTGCAGAACTTTGTTCAGATTTCGCAGGGCGCGCGCGTTAAGCCGATGCAGCCGCTTGTTGAGGGCGGCATTACCCTTATGGAAAGCGCGAATTTCGACGTCCAGCTCAGCTACATGCAGATCGTGATCATCGTTCTGACCTTTGTGCTGATGGTTGTCTTCTCGCTGCTGATCGCCAAAACCTCGCTTGGTCGTGCACAGCGCGCTTGTGAACAGGACCGCACCATGGCGGGCCTTCTGGGCGTGAATGTGGACCGTACGATTTCGACCACCTTTGTCATGGGGGCCGCACTGGCGTCTGTCGCCGGGATGATGGTGACCCTGTATTATGGTGTGATCGACTTCTATATCGGCTTCCTGGCCGGTGTGAAGGCCTTCACCGCCGCCGTTCTTGGCGGTATCGGGTCGCTGCCGGGCGCCATGCTTGGTGGGTTGCTGATTGGTCTGATCGAAGCATTCTGGTCGGGATATCTCACGATTGAATACAAGGACGTTGCAACGTTCGGTATTCTGGTTCTTGTGCTGATCTTCCGCCCGTGGGGTCTGCTTGGCAAGCCGGAGGTTGAGAAAGTCTGATGTCATCTGCATTTGCATCAACTCGTACCAACGGCTCGGAAGTTGTTAAGGAACTCGC
This sequence comes from Thalassospira sp. GO-4, assembly GCF_023588965.1. Taxonomy (NCBI): domain Bacteria; kingdom Pseudomonadati; phylum Pseudomonadota; class Alphaproteobacteria; order Rhodospirillales; family Thalassospiraceae; genus Thalassospira; species Thalassospira sp. GO-4. Next base: position 925,107 of record NZ_CP097807.1, on the reverse strand, counting down.
GTTCTTTGCAGTTGTCGCGCTGCTGATGTCGGTCATGATCCTTGGTGTTGAAACGGTTGACCGTCCGACCGGTTTGGAACTGGCCGTTCGCTGGGATCTTGTTCTGATTGCCATCGGATCAACCGTGGTCGGGCGTTTTGCCCTGATCATGCGCCGCGAAGGCATGTCCCGAATTGTCCAGGCATTGCTGATTACGGTGACTGCGGTTGCCGTGTTCGAAATGTTTGTCCGTTTCCGTGACATGGATGATCGCTGGGCATCGCCGGTGGTCTTGGATATGGCATTTGGCAGTGTGCTTAGCACTGTTGTCGCCATCGCCTTTGTCGCCATCGTTTTTGCCATCGCCTATTTCTCGATGAAGGAAAAAGGCGCGGTCGAAGTCGATGAAAGGGCAAAGCTGTCGTCCAAGATCCAGCTGGTTTATCGCTCAAACACCAAAAAGATCGGTCTGGTGGGGATTATCTTCTTCATCATCTTCCCTTTCCTGTTCGGGGAAAACCGTTCTGCGATCGACCTTGCGACCCTCGTGATGATTTACATCATGCTGGGGTGGGGGCTTAATATCGTGGTTGGCCTGGCCGGTCTTCTTGATCTTGGCTATGTGGCATTTTATGCAGTGGGGGCTTATTCCTATGCATTGCTGTCACAGAACTTCGATCTGAGCTTCTGGCTTTGCCTGCCGCTTGCCGGGATCTTTGCTGCCAGCTTTGGCATCATTCTTGGCTTCCCGGTTCTGCGTTTGCGTGGTGACTATCTGGCCATCGTGACGCTGGGCTTTGGTGAAATCATCCGTGTTGTTCTGATCAACTGGTATGATCTGACCGGTGGCCCGGATGGCATTTCTTCGATCGAACGTCCGAGCTTCTTTGGGCTTGCCGATTTCTCCCGCCGTGTGCCTGAGGGCTCCGTTGCCTTTAGCGACCTGTTCGGGATGGACTATTCGTCCATGCATCGCCTGATCTTCCTGTACTACCTGATCCTTGCACTGGCACTTGTGACCAACTTTGTCACCATGCGCCTGCGCAAACTGCCGATCGGTCGTGCATGGGAAGCGCTGCGTGAAGACGAAATCGCATGCCGTTCGCTTGGCATCAACCCGACCAACACCAAGCTTTCGGCTTTTGCGATTGGTGCGATGTTCGGTGGATTTGCCGGGGCCTTCTTTGCCACCCGTCAGGGCTTTATCAGCCCGGAAAGCTTCACCTTCCTTGAATCTGCCGTGATTCTTGCGATCGTGGTTCTGGGCGGCATGGGCAGTCAGATCGGTGTGGTTTTGGCCGCCATCGTGATGATCGGTTTCCCGGAAATGTTCCGTGAACTTGCCGAATACCGCATGCTGATCTTTGGTGCCGGTATTGTTGCCATCATGTTGTGGCGTCCGCGCGGTCTGTTGTCCTTCCGTGACCCGACCATTCTGCTCAATATGAGCCAGAAAGAAAAAGTTGCCGGAGAGTTGAAATGACCGACAACAAACTGCTCGAAGTCGAACACCTGACCATGCGCTTTGGCGGTCTGGTCGCGATTGATGACCTGTCTTTCACGGCTAATAAAAGTGAAATCACAGCAATCATCGGCCCGAACGGTGCTGGCAAAACCACGGTGTTTAACTGCCTGACCGGGTTCTATGTCCCGACCGAGGGGCGTTTGACCCTGCATGCCAATGATGGCCCCCGTTTGCTGGAGCGGACCGAAGGGTTCCGCATTCCGCGCAATAACGGTGTTGCACGTACATTCCAGAACATTCGCCTGTTTACCGGGATGACGGTTCTGGAAAACCTGATCGTTGCGCAGCATAACCGGCTGATGGAAGCATCTGCATTTTCCATTGCCGGGCTGTTCAACCTTGGCCGCTATGCAAAGGCGGAAAAGGAAGCGATCGAAAAGGCGAAGTTCTGGCTGAACAAGGTTGGTCTGTATGATCAGGCCGACTGGAATGCCGGTAACCTGCCATATGGTTCCCAGCGTCGTCTGGAAATCGCACGTGCAATGTGTACTGATCCGTCACTTCTTTGCCTGGATGAGCCGGCAGCGGGCCTTAACCCGCGTGAGTCGGCAGAACTGAACATCCTGTTGCAAAGCATCCGTGATGATCAGGGCGTTGGTTGCCTTCTGATCGAACATGACATGAGCGTCGTGATGCAGATTTCCGACCATGTGATCGTTCTTGATTACGGACGAAAGATTGCCGATGGCAATCCCGATGCCGTCAAGAATGATCCGGCCGTTATCCGCGCCTATCTTGGCGAAGAAGAGGATGACGAGCTTCCGCCGGAAGTTGCCGCCGACCTTAATGTTGATCCGAATGCGCACTGAGGGAGTTCATCGATATGTCCATGCTTAAAATCGAAGGTGTTCATACCTTCTATGGCAATATCGAAGCCCTCAAGGGCATTGATATGGAAGTCAACGAAGGTGAAATCGTTACCCTTATCGGCGCCAATGGTGCCGGTAAGACCACGTTGCTGATGACTTGCTGCGGATCGCCGCAGGCAAGCAAAGGCCGGATTTTGTTCGAAGGTCAGGATATCAGTCGCATGCCGATGCATGAGATCTGCAATCTTGGCATTCAGCAATCGCCGGAAGGTCGTCGCATCTTCCCGCGGATGTCGGTTTATGAAAACCTTCAGATGGGGGCAATTACCCAGGACCCGAAACATTTCGATTCGGATCTTGAAATGGTGTTTGATCTGTTCCCGCGCCTGAAGGAACGCATCAGCCAGCGTGCAGGGACCATGTCCGGTGGCGAGCAGCAGATGCTTGCGATCGGCCGTGCCCTTATGGGACGTCCACGTCTTTTGCTGCTGGATGAGCCGTCACTTGGTCTGGCACCGCTTGTGGTGAAGCAGATTTTCGAGACCGTTGAAAAGATTAACCGCGAAAACAAGGTAACTGTCTTCCTTGTCGAGCAGAACGCATTCCATGCGCTCAAGCTCGCTCATCGCGGTTATGTGATGGTCAATGGCAATATTACGCTCTCGGGGACGGGTGCGGAACTTCTGGCAAACCCGGAAGTTCGTGCAGCCTATCTCGAAGGCGGCCACTAAGGAGGTCTGATATGGAATCCATTACGGGGACCAGCATTGGCGTCACCATTGGCATGACCATCATTCTGATGGGCTTCTGTGCCTTTATGACCGGACAGGCCATCGCCAATACCTGGCGGCCGTCATACCAGCTTTTGCCGTATGCGCTGTTGCTCGGTCTTGTTGATCGTTTCATGGTCTATGCGCTGTTCGAAGGCGAACTTCTTTCGCTTTCAGGCTATATTTTTGACACGGTAATCTTGTTTACAATCATGCTGGGGGCCTTCCGGCTGACCCAGGTGAACAAGATGCTGTCGCAATATCCGTGGCTTTATGAACGCGTTGGTCCGTTTGCATATCGTGCCCGCGAAGGGGCGGATGTGCGCTGATTTTTGTGGTGGCGTTTTGCGCCACCACACCATTGCTAAATAATTGGCAATACACCAGTTTGTACTATTGCACACCAATTCAGGGGTGTTAAAGTACTAGGGAGCTGAAACCGGTAATCGGCGAAGAATATGAGCCGGTTTCGGGTCCGAAAAGATGGTTCTGTCATGGTGATGGAACCAACCTTTGGAACAGGGAGACTTCTCTAATGTCGAAAACCAAGCTCGGCCTTCTTGCCACTGCTTCCGCGCTTGTTCTTTCAATGGGTGCTGCCAAGGCTGACATCGTGATCGCGACCGTTGGTCCGATGACCGGTCCTTATGCGGCGTTCGGCGAACAGATGACCAAGGGCGCAGAGAAAGCGGTTGCTGACCTCAACGCTGCTGGCGGTGTGAATGGCGAAAAAGTCGTTCTCGAGATCGGCGATGACGCTTGCGATCCGAAACAGGCAGTTGCAGTTGCCAACCAGCTCGTCAGCAAAAACGTTGCTCTCGTTGCTGGTCACTTTTGCTCGGGTTCCTCGATCCCGGCATCGGAAGTGTATTTCGAAGAAGGCATCGTTCAGATTTCCCCGGCTTCGACCAACCCGCAGCTGACCGAGCGTGACATGGACAACGTGTTCCGTGTTTGCGGTCGTGATGACCAGCAGGGTGAAGTCGCAGGTAAATACCTGGCGGAAAACTATGGCGACAAGAAAATCGCCATCGTTCACGACAAACAGGCTTATTCCAAAGGTCTGGCTGACGAGACCAAGAAAAACCTGAACGCTGCCGGCGTTACCGAAACCATGTACGAAGCAATCACCCCGGCCGAGAAAGATTACTCGGCACTGGTGACCAAGCTGAAATCAGAAGGCATCGACGTTCTGTATTATGGTGGTTACCACACCGAGCTTGGCCTGATTGTTCGTCAGATGCGCGCTCAGGGTATGGATACCCTTGCCATTTCGGGTGATGCTCTGAACTCGCTCGAATACTGGTCGATCACTGGCGACGCTGGTAAAGGCACGCTGTTCACCGCTGGTCCGGCTCTTGAAAAAGATCCGCGCAACGCTGAACTCGTCAAATACTTCGAAGGTCAGGGTTACAAGCCGGAAGGTTACACCCTTTACACCTATGGCGCGATCCAGGCTTGGGCGCAGGCTGTTGCCAAAGCCGGTACCACTGATTCCGAAGCTGTTATCGAAGCTCTGCACAGCGGTGCAACCTTCGACACCGTTCTTGGTTCGATCTCGTTCGATGCCAAGGGTGATGTTGCTGCTCCGGGTTACGTATTCTACGAGTGGGACAACGGTTCCTACGACTACGCAAACTAATCAAATCATCCGATTTGGAAAAAGCCCGGCACATGCCGGGCTTTTTTTATGACCGGACATAAGAAAACGCCGTTCCTTTTTGGGAACGGCGTTTTCTTGTCAGCAAGACTACCGGTATTTCTGGGCAGTCTGAAAAGTTACTTCGCCTTGCGTCCAAGACCGATCTTTTTGGCAAACTGCGAACGCTGTTTGGCGTAGTTCGGTGCGACCATCGGGTAGTCGGCCGGCAGGCCCCATTTTGCACGGTATTCTTCAGGCGTCAGGTTGTAGGTCGTGCGCAGGTGGCGTTTCAGCATCTTGAGCTTTTTGCCGTCTTCAAGGCAGATGATGTAGTCATCGCCAATCGATTTACGCACAGGAACAGCGGGTTTGAGCGGTTCTTGTTCAGGTTCTTTTTCAACTTCACGAATGTCGTCAAGCGAAGAAAAGACAGTAGAAATCAGTTCAGGAATCTGCGCAGCAGCAAGTGCATTGTTGCTGACATATGCAGAAACAATATCAACGGTCATCTGCAAGAGTTCGTCGCGGTCAAGCACGCTGTTCTCAGTTTCGGCCATGATTGAAGTAACCCTTCATTTGAAAATTCACATTAAAACTAATGCACTATTCCAAACAGATAGTCAAACAACAGAAAATAACAAGGGTCATTTATCTGATGTTATCATCAGACAAGTATATAGGGGTGCGTATAAGATTATCGTAATTAGTACTTTTACGCGCATAGTTATGCAGTGAGGGCAGATATTTTGACCAATTGGTTAATATTGTCTTCGTGATTAAATCTCTAATTCTTTGCCGGGGCAGTAAAGGGACGCTACTTTGTGGTGTTTCTGGATTTCGCTTAATACTATTGCGTGTCAAATCCCGGGGCCGGGCAGGTGACAATATATATGCGTCCATCAATGCGCATATCTGGGTTTCGCAAAACTTGCCATTCTGGCCGAGCTCTGCGTTGGCAGGGACACCGCTATATGCTACAAGGCGCTCAATTTTACTCTTTGACTTTTGAATAAAGGCGCGCCGATGACCGTCAAAACCCTTGCCATTGCGTCCGACCATGGCGGCGTTGAACTGAAATCAGCCATCATCGAACTTCTGAAAGACCGTGGCGTCGAGGTTTCCGATCTTGGTACCAATGGGTCTGCATCGGTGGATTATCCGGACTTTGCACAGGCCGTTGCCAAATCGATCATTGACGGTTCAGCCGATGCCGGCATTCTGGTTTGCGGTTCGGGTATTGGCATGAGCATCGCGGCCAACCGGTTCCCGCAGGTCCGTGCTGCCCTTGTTCATGACCGTCTTTCGGCCGAACTTTGCCGCCAGCATAATAACGCAAATGTTCTGTGCCTTGGCGCACGCCTGCTTGGCGAAGCGACGGCACTTGATTGTGTTGATGCATTCATTTCGACCGAATTCGAAGGCGGTCGTCATGAAGGCCGTATTGCAAAGATGTCCTGAGCAAACATATTTCACCGCCATCTGGCATTAACCAGACCGGGCAGGGTGCGTTTGATTGTTGCCCGTCCTGTGACCTTGCCCTGTAACCTTGCATCGAAAGAGGCCCCAGCATGTCGTTCAAAGGCTTTTTCTCTACCAGCTTGTCCGACGCCGATCCGGCATTGTTCAAATCCGTCACCGACGAACTTGCCCGTCAGCAGAACCAGATCGAAATGATCGCTTCGGAAAACATCGTTTCCAAAGCCGTTATCGAAGCACAGGGTACTGTCCTGACCAACAAATACGCCGAAGGTTACCCGTCGCGTCGTTATTATGGCGGTTGCGAATATGTTGACGTTGCCGAGGCCCTGGCGATCGAACGCGCCAAGGAAATCTTTGGCTGTGAGTATGTCAACGTTCAGCCGCATTCCGGTGCACAGGCAAACGGTGCGGTCATGCTGGCACTTTGCAAGCCGGGCGATACCATTCTGGGCATGTCGCTGGATGCCGGTGGTCACCTGACGCATGGTGCACGTCCGGCACTGTCGGGCAAATGGTTCAATGCGATCCAGTATGGCGTGCGTGAAGACGACCTGACCCTTGATTATGATCAGGTTGAAGCATTGGCCGTTGAACACAAGCCGACCCTGATCATTGCAGGTGGTTCTGCCATTCCGCGCCAGATCGATTTCAAACGGTTCCGTGAAATCGCTGACAAGGTTGGCGCGCTTCTGATGGTTGATATGGCGCACTTTGCCGGTCTGGTTGCCGGTGGCGTTCATCCGAGCCCGCTTCCCTATGCTGACGTCGTCACCACCACCACGCACAAAACCCTTCGTGGTCCGCGTGGCGGCATGATCCTGTCGAACAATCTCGACATTGGTAAAAAGATCAATTCTGCGGTCTTCCCGGGCTTGCAGGGTGGTCCGCTGATGCATGTGATTGCAGCCAAGGCGGTTGCCTTTGGCGAAGCACTGCGTCCGGAATTCAAGGCATATGCCCAGCAGGTCGTCGACAATGCCAAGGCACTGGCCGAAGTTCTGGTCAAGCGCGGCTTTGATATCGTGACCGGTGGCACCGATACGCATCTGATGCTGGTTGACCTGCGTCCCAAGGGGCTTAAGGGCAACACCGCTGAAGTCGCACTTGAGCGTGCGGGCATCACCTGCAACAAGAACGGCATTCCGTTCGATACCGAAAAGCCGACCGTTACCTCGGGTATTCGTCTTGGTACGCCGGCTGGTACGACCCGTGGCTTCGGTGTTGAAGAATTCAAACAGATCGGCGAGCTGATCGGTGACGTTCTTGATGCCATGGTTGACAACCCGGAAGGCAATTCCGAGGTCGAAGCCGCTGTTCGTGCGAAGGTCGAAGACCTTTGCAAACGCTTCCCGATCTATTCCTGATCGCAAGAGCCGAGTATAGATAATGCGTTGCCCGTTTTGCGGACATACTGATACCCAGGTCAAGGATTCCCGCCCGACAGAAGAGCATCATGCCATTCGTCGTCGTCGGTTCTGCCCGGCTTGCGGATCGCGCTTCACAACGTTTGAACGTGTGCAGTTGCGTGAATTGATGGTGGTCAAAACGGACGGGCAACGCGAATTGTTCGACCGCGACAAACTGGCGCGGTCGATCTTTCTTGCCTGCCGCAAGCGTCCGATTGAAGACGAGCGCGTCGAGAAGGCCTTGAATGGTATTCAGCGACGCCTTGAAAGCAGCGGAGAAAGTGACATTTCAACCGATACCATTGGTGAAATGGTGATGGAGGCGTTGAATGCCCTCGATCAGGTTGCCTATGTACGTTACGCTTCGGTCTACAAGAATTTCCGCGAAGCACGCGACTTCGAACAATTCGTGGAAAAGATGAATGACGGGGAAGAAGAGGCGGACGCAGAGTAATGGCACCCCCCGCGTTTAGCGAAGACGACCGGCATTTCATGCGGGTCGCATTGAGCCTGTCAAAACGCGGTTTGGGAAATGTCTGGCCGAACCCGTCCGTCGGTTGCGTCCTTGTTTCAGCAGACGGCGTGATTGTCGGCCGTGGCCATACCAAGCCCGGTGGTCGTCCCCATGCAGAACGCGTTGCCCTGGATATGGCCGGTGATCTGGCCCGCGGGGCGACAGCCTATGTCACACTTGAACCCTGTAGCCATTTCGGAAAATCTCCCCCCTGTGCGGCCGGCCTGATTGAAGCCGGTGTTACCCGTGTCGTCAGTGCACTGACCGATCCGGATGATCGTGTATCGGGGCGGGGGCATGCGATGCTCCGTGACGCGGGTATTTCCGTGGATGTTGGTCTGTTTTGCGATGAAGCCAGAAAAATCAATGAAGGTTTCCTGTCGCGGGTGGAGCGCAAAAGGCCATTTGTGACCTTGAAGCTTGCCGCCACCATGGATGCACGATCGGCCACCCGGTCCGGTGAAAGTCAATGGATCACCGGCGACGCGGCACGCGAACACGGGCACCTGTTGCGGGCCAATCACGATGCCATTCTGGTTGGGGCGAAAACTGTTCTTGCAGATGACCCGACGCTGACCTGTCGGTTGCCGGGACGCGCCCATCAATCACCGGTAAGGGTTATTCTGGACCGCCGGGGCGAGGTCCCCGAAACCGCGAAACTGATCCGGACGGCATCCGAGGTTGCCACCTGGGTCGTGACATCCGGCGCAAAATTTGCCGAACTATCGGAAAAGTTTGAAAAAACTTCGGTAAAAGTGATCGAAGCCGGATGCGACGGCGATCATTTGGACCTACATGACGTCATGCAAAAGCTTGGCGATGCCGGACTGACCAGGGTGCTTGTCGAAAGTGGCGGGGCCTTGGCCGCAGGGCTGATCACTGCGCAATGCGTTGATCGTATCGTGCATTTTGTTGCACCAGCCCTGTTGGGGGATGATGGCAAGGCAATGATCGCCGAACTTGGTGTTGAACGGCTTGTTGATATGCCGCGCTTTACCCGTACATCTGTTTGTGTTCTGGGTGAAGATATCGCGGTAACTTACGATTGTAAAACGGGATAATTGCATGTTTACTGGCATCATTACCGATATCGCGACGGTGCGCGCAATCAAGAAAACCGGCGATACCCGGTTTGAATTCACGACATCTTTTGATACGTCGAAGATTGTCCTTGGGGCGTCGATCGCATGTAACGGTGCGTGCATGACCGTGATTGAGACCGGTGATGACTGGTTTGCGATCGAGGCATCGGCCGAAAGCCTTGACCGCACCACGTTGGGGGATCTGACGGTCGGAGCAAAGGTGAACCTTGAACAGGCGACCCGTGTCGGTGATGAACTTGGCGGTCATATCGTCTCGGGGCATGTGGACGGTGTCGCAACCCTGACCAAACGCATTCCGGAAGGTGATTCTTTGCGTCTGACCTTTGAGGTGCCCGAAGAATTTTCAAAATATATCGCGTCCAAGGGCTCTGTGACCCTTGAAGGTGTTTCTTTGACCGTCAATGAGGTTGACGGAAACACATTTGGTATCAATCTGATACCACATACGCAAACGCACACGACCCTGGGTTCGAAACAGCCGGGTGACCGGATCAATTTCGAAATCGATATGCTTGCACGCTATGTTGCGCGCATGCTGGTTAAGGATTGATCATACATGTCGCATCAATATCTTTCGCCAATAGAAGAAGTCATTGAAGAAGCCCGCAATGGCCGGATGTTCATTCTGGTCGATGACGAAGATCGTGAAAATGAAGGCGATCTTGTCATTCCGGCACAGATGGCAACACCCGACGCCATCAATTTCATGGCGACCCACGGGCGCGGTCTGATTTGTCTGACCTTGGAATCTGAACGGTGTGACGAGCTTGGCCTGACCATGATGAGTGCCCATAACGGCACCCGCCATGAAACCGCATTTACCGTCTCGATCGAAGCAAAGACCGGGGTTACCACCGGCATTTCGGCACCCGATCGTGCACGTACGGTTGCAGTTGCCATCGATCCGAATGCCGGGCGCCATGATATCGTGACGCCGGGGCATGTATTCCCGCTGCGTGCGCGTCCGGGCGGTGTTCTGGTTCGCGCCGGCCACACCGAGGCATCGGTTGATATCGCGCGTCTTGCCGGGTTGAACCCGTCAGGCGTGATTTGCGAAATCATGAGCGAAAATGGCGAAATGGCGCGTTTGCCCGAACTGGTGGAATTCGCCAAGAAGCATGGACTTAAAATCGCGCAGATTGCCGATCTGATCCGCTATCGCCGCAAACATGAAAAAGTTGTTCAGCGCAAGGCGACGACCAAAATCCAAAGTGTGAATGGCGGCGAATTTGATATGCATCTTTATGTCAACAACGTCACCTATGCTGAACATATCGCGCTGGTAAAGGGCGACATCAGCGATCCGGCCCCCGTTTTGACCCGTGTGCATGCACTAAATGTTCTTGAAGACGTTCTTGGTGATACCCAGGCCGGGCATCACGGGCAACTGGCCGCTGCCATGTGCCAGATTGGCGAAGAGGGGCGCGGTGTTGTTGTTCTGATCCGTGAACCGCGGCCAAACACGCTGTCATCATCGATTGCCAAACTGATCGAGCTTAATGGCGGTGATGGCGAATCCCTGCGTCAGGAACTTGCCGAGGCAACCGGTGATGCGGATTTGCGTGATTATGGTGTTGGTGCGCAAATCTTGCATGATCTGGGCATTCGCGACATGATTCTGCTTTCAAATACCAAACGCCACATTGTAGGACTTGACGGCTTCGGCCTAAATCTGGTTGATCAGCGTCCGCTTGTCGTCTCGGAGGAATAAAACCATGACCAATGCCCCCCACATTCTGATTGTGGATGCGCCATATTACACGCATATCGTTGAAGACCTTGTCAAAGGGGCTGCTGCGACTCTGGAAGCCGGTGGTGCTACGTGGGACCGTATTTCGGTGTCTGGTGCGTTCGAGGTGCCGATTGCGATCCGCTATGCCGTCCAGTCGATGGAAGAATTGGCAACCGGGCCGCGCTATGACGGGTATCTTGCACTTGGTTGCGTTATCCGCGGCGAGACGACACACTATGATCACATCTGCGAAGAAGCCAACCGTGCACTGATGCAGCTTTGCCTTGATTACAATCTTGCGATTGGCAACGGTATTCTGACCGTTGAAAATGAGGCACAGGCGCTGGCACGGGCCAAGGCGGACGAAAAGAACAAGGGCGGTGAAGCTGCCAATGCTGTTCTGCGCCAGATCGAAGTTCAAAACCATTTTGGAATACATCACAAGTAATGACCGATAAACCAAAGGCATCAGCCGCCCAGCGGCGCAGCGCAGCGCGTTTCGCCGCAATTCAGGCGCTTTATCAGGCCGAATTGTCCCAACTTTCGGCCATCGACATCGTGCGCGAATATTCCGACTTCCGCCTTGATGGTGACGGCGGACGCGACCTTGATGTCAGCAATGAAGACCTGATCGATCCGGATCGTGGTTTCTTTGCCGATCTCGTACAGGGTGTGGCTGCGCGGATGATCGATATTGACGCGCTGATTGACGGTGCGCTTGAAAAAGGCTGGACCACCAAGCGCCTTGAAACCGTCCTGCGCAGCATCCTGCGTGCGGGCACCTATGAGCTGATGGCGCGTGAAGACGTTCCGATGCGGGTGGTGATCACCGAATATGTCGATGCGGCACATTCGTTCTTTGACGAAAACGAACCCAAGCTCGTGAATGCTGTGCTTGACCGTATTGGCAAGAACCTGCGTCCTGGTGAAGCCGGGCAGAATTGATATGGCGGCGCGATCTGGCGAATTTGATCTGATCGCGCGGCACTTTGCGCCTATTGCGCAACGGGACCCGGCCGCATTGTCGCTTTTGGACGATGCGGCCGTTTTTTCGCCGCCAGCCGGGCACGAAGTCGTTGTGACGACTGACGCACTGGTGGCCGATGTCCATTTCCGAACCATCGATACCCCGGAAACAATCGCGCAAAAGGTATTGCGTGTGAACCTGTCTGACCTTGCCGCGATGGGGGCGAGACCCGGCGGGATTGTTTTGACCACAGGGTATAATCGCGACCTTTCCGAAGACTGGATTTCCCGGTTTGCCAAAAGTTTTGGCCAGGATTGCGCGTTTTTTGACGTGTCGTTGCTTGGCGGTGATACCGTTGGCACACCCGGCCCGACATTTTTCAGTTTAACCGCATTTGGCTATGTTCCAGCGGGCAGGGCGCTTCGCCGCGATCAGGCGCGCCCGGGCGATGTTATTGCAGTATCCGGAACACTTGGCGATGCCGCACTGGGATTGTCGGTCTTAAGCGGTGATTTGACGGGTGTTGCCCCAGCTATGGAAGATTTCCTTAAGGACCGTTACTGGGTGCCTCGGCCGCGGTTGGATGTGGCAAAGGCCTGTCTGGGCCTTGAAACCCGTATTGCCGCCATGGACCTGTCTGACGGGCTTGCCGGGGATTGCCGCAAGATTTGCGGCCCGTCAAAGGTCGGTATGGTCTTTGAGCTGAGAGATATCCCGCTTTCGGATGCCGCACGCGCTGTCGTGGCATCCGATCCGTCACGCTGGAACCAGATTCTCGGGGGCGGTGACGACTATGAATTGCTGATTACCGGGGCGGCAAATGACATCGCGGCCCTGGGGGATCAGGTCACGGTTATCGGGTCGGTGACCGATCAGGTTGGCGAGGTTCTTGTGCGGGGGCTGGATGGCAAAATGGCCGAACTCGCACCGGGCGGGTTCGACCATTTCAAATAGGGTGGCAACGATCAAACGTTGCTGATCAGCTTTTACTTGTTTTCGCTGAACCGGCCAAGGTTGCCAAACAGCTGCTGAAGGATCGTTATTTCACGACCGGCAGTTGGTGTTACCCGATCGGTCGGGATGACAGGCTTGCCGTCTTCAAGATCATACTGGCTCAGGATTTCGACACGGTTGGCGGCGTCAAAGCTGATCAGGATCACTTTCTGTTCGACGGTTTCCGGCTCGAAAAAGGCAACTGTTTCGGTGGTTCTGGAAATATAAAGCCAGACATTTTCGTCAAAGGCGGCAATCGTGGACGGAGAGCCAAGAATATCGGTGACATCACCCTTGGTCGATTCTCCCACCGAGATCTGTTCAAGCAGTTCTGGGTCCGGTGCGTTGCCGCGTGTGGCGATCCGCGGGCTGCATGCCGAGACATAGACAACAGCCAATCCTGCCAGCATGATCAGGGGAAAGCGGGTAATTTTGTTATGCATGAAGCTCACCAGAGCGACCCTCTTGTTGAAACCTAACCGGAATTGCCTTGAGTTTCTGCGCTAGGCGCATGATATTGCCGGGCAATGATCGGGGCAGAGATGACCCGAAAAAGATTTACGGCATTCTGCGTGCCATGACAGGAATGTCAACGAAGGAGTGTTACTGTTGTTTGGATGGCTTAAGAAAAAAGACCGCAAGCAAACTGCTGCCTTTGAACTTTACACCGCAATGGTAACCCAGGCACGCCAGCCGGACTTTTATGCAAAGCTGGGCGTTCCCGACACGATGGAGGGACGGTTTGACCTGATTCTGGTCCATGCATTTGTTCTGTTTCGTCGTTTGAAAGCCGACGAAGGGGACAAGGATCTGGCACAGAACATCTTTGATGTGATGTTTGCTGATCTTGATCAGAACATGCGCGAGATGGGCATTGGCGATGTCGGAATCCTCAAAAGGATCCGCAAGATGTCAGAATCCTATCATGGTCGGATCGTTGCCTATGAGGAAGGAGTTCAATCTGGCGCGGCTGAACTCGCCGCCGCATTGAACCGCAACCTTTATGCGGACACCGAGGTGTCCGATGAACAGCTTATGGCGATGGTCGGCTATGTGCATGATGCACTGGCGTCCCTTGCCAAACAGCCTATTTTAGATTTGCAGCGCGGTGTTGTGCATTTTCCCGATGCGCCCAAACTTGCCGTGACTGCCCCGTAATAGAAAGAAAGACCTGATGCCTGATACCTTCGCACCCGAATTTTCGCGTATCGTCAAAACGGACGAACAGGTAAGCGCGAAAGAAAAGCTGGCGATCGAAGCCAATGAAAAGGAACGCGCAGCACTCGCCAAGCGTTTCGAGCTTGTGTCCATTGACAGCCTGAAAGCGGAATTGACGATCTGTACCGCGTCGAATGGCGAAGTCACTGTGCGCGGACCGATGACGGCCGAAATCGTACAGAATTGCGTTGCGACGCTCGAACCGGTTCCCGAACTGGTCGAAGACACCATTGAAGTTCTGTTTTCACCGCATGTATCCGAAGACGACTTGCCGTCTGATCCGGATGATCTGGAAGACCTGTCAGAAGAAGAACTGATGGCGTTGCTTGATCAGCCGGAACCGTTGGTCGATGGCAAAATCGATTTGGGCGAGGTTGTGGCACAGTTTCTGGCCGTTGCCATGAACCCGTATCCGCGCAAGGAAGGTGCGGAACTGCCAGCAGCGGTCAAAACCGAAGAAGAAGCTGACGAAGAAAAACGTCCGAACCCGTTTGCACAGCTTGCCGGTCTTAAAGACAAGCTTGAAAAGAAAAATTGACGGCTGCAAACGGCCAAAAGCCTGAGAATTAGGGTGCTTGAATATGCCGGTATTTACCGGCATTTCACTTTTGGCCGGCACTATGGCGGTGCGCAAAGAGAGGATGGTCTGTATAACTGGCTCGGCTTTACCTTGTATCTGGTCGAGAATTCCGGTAATTACGGGCGTTCCGGCCACCAGTTGACCGTGCTTAGCCATATGGCTGACCTGCCGGATATCCGGTTCAGAAATTTTAGAACAACCATAAGAGAATACGTTGCCTGAACAGGTTTGCATATCACTTGACGCGATGGGAGGAGACCACGCGCCAGAGATGGTCATAGCAGGTGCTGAAATTGCACTTAAACGGCTGCCCCATCTCAAGTTTCTGATGTTTGGTGATGAAGCACGGCTCAAGCCGATGCTTGCGAAATATCCTGCATTGGAAGCCGTAAGCGAGGTTCGCCACGCATCGCAGGAAGTCTCGATGGAAGACAAGCCTTCTGTCGCCCTGCGCCAGCGCCGTGATTCCAGTATGCGTCTTGCCATCAACGCCGTGAAAGAAGGGGACGCGCAAGGTGTCGTGTCTGCCGGAAACACCGGTGCTCTGATGGCCATGGCCAAGTTTGTGCTGAAAACCGTCCGCGGCATCGACCGCCCGGCAATCGCGACATACATGCCGACCCAGCGTGGCGAGACCGTCATGTTGGATCTGGGTGCCAATATTGAATGCGACGAAAACAACCTCGTGCAATTTGCACTGATGGGCGAAGTGTTTACCCGCATTTTGTTCGGCCTTGAAAAACCGTCGGTCGGTTTGCTCAATGTCGGGATCGAAGAACTTAAGGGTAACGAGTCTGTCAAAAAGGCGGCCGCGATCCTGCGCGATATCGATTTGCCAATCCGTTTCGAAGGCTTTGTCGAAGGCGATGACCTTGCCAAGGGCACGGTTGATGTGATTGTCACCGATGGCTTTACCGGTAACGTGGCGCTTAAAACCGCCGAAGGTACCGCCCGTCTTCTGGTACATTTCCTGCGTGAAACATTCAAAAGCTCCTTCTTTGCGAAGGTCGGCTATTTGTTGGCCCGCCGCTCGTTGCAGCGTTTCCGCGACCGAATGGACCCGCGACGTTATAACGGCGCGATGCTGCTTGGGCTTAACGGTATTGCTGTGAAAAGTCATGGCGGCACCGATGCTCTCGGCTTTTCCAATGCCATTGGCGTTTGTCATGACCTTATCGTCAACAAACTCAATGACAGCATCAAAGATGAACTTGCAGCTTTTGAACAGGCGATGACCGGACTGGAAAACGTCGAGCAGGAAGTCGCAGTTCCGGCTGGTCAAGCCGACTGATAAACTCACCAACACATAAAGATAACTGGCGGTCCCCAAATCATGACAGTTCGTTCTCGCATTATTGGTTGCGGCTCATACCTTCCTGCAAATGTTGTAACCAATGATGATCTGGCAAAGCGCGTCGATACGTCTGATGAATGGATTGTTGCGCGTACCGGCATTCGTCAGCGCCACATTGCGGCCGACGGTGAAACTACCAGCGATCTTGCCTATGAAGCTGCCATCAAGGCGATGGATCATGCCGGTGTAACCGCCGAAGACATCGACCTGATCATTGTCGCGACGGCGACGCCGGACAACACATTTCCGGCAACCGCAACCAAGGTTCAGAACCGTCTTGGCGTCACGGGCTTTGCCTTTGACGTGCAGGCAGTATGTTCGGGCTTTGTCTATGGTTTGACGACGGCGGATATGTATATCCGCAACGGACAGGCCAAAACCGCACTTGTCATCGGTGCAGAAACCTTTTCGCGCATCCTTGACTGGGAAGACCGCCGGACCTGTGTGTTGTTCGGTGATGGTGCCGGTGCTGTCGTCGTCCAGGCTGTCGAAGGGGCAGGGACCATCGATGACCAGGGGATCCTTGCCAGTCGTCTGCATTCCGATGGCAGCAAATATGAATTGCTGTATGTCGATGGCGGTCCGTCTGCGACGCAGACTGTGGGGCATCTGCGCATGGAAGGCAAGGAAGTCTTCCGTCATGCGGTGACCAATCTTGCCGGTGTTATTCGCGAAGTTCTTGCTGATACGGGAATTGATGCATCTGAAATTGACTGGCTGGTTCCCCATCAGGCCAACCGTCGTATTCTTGACAGTACGGCCAAAAAATTCGGTATTTCGCCTGACAAGGTTGTTGTCACCGTTGACCGGCATGCCAATACATCGGCGGCATCGATCCCGCTTGCGCTGTCCGAGGCTGTCCATGACGGTCGCATCCAGCGCGGTGACATCGTGATCCTTGAAGCAATGGGCGGCGGATTTACCTGGGGGGCTTCGCTGGTCCGCTGGTAAAACCCCGCGATCGGATTGCAGCTTTGGGGCGGAAAAACACGGCATTTCCGCAAAAATCACAACATTCCGCCGCAAAGCAGTGTATCCTGTTGATATTGACTGATTTCGCCACCAGATATAGCCTTGTGTATAAAGTCCCGTAATAAGGAGGCGGCCTGATATGTCGGAAACAACGATTACCCGTGCGGATCTCGCAGAAGCCGTTTACCAGGAAGTAGGTCTGTCGCGGAACGAGTCCGCCCAGCTACTCGAAACCGTTCTTGATGAAATTTCGACGGCGCTGATCAAAGACGAAGTAGTGAAGATTTCCTCGTTCGGGAGCTTCTCTGTTCGTCAGAAAGGACAGCGTATCGGTCGGAACCCGAAAACGGGCGAAGAAGTACCAATCCTTCCGCGGAAGGTGCTTGTTTTCCGGCCGTCACAGGTTCTGAAAGCCAGAATTAACGCTTAAGAAAAAGAACTCATGAAAACGAACTTGGGGGCTGAGGCGGGATCAACCCGCCGTTCAGCAAAGTCTGACTCTGCTTTTCGCACAATTAGCGAGGCCGCGAAGGAGCTTGGTCTTCAGCAGCACGTACTGAGATTCTGGGAATCCAAGTTTCCACAGATCCAGCCGATGAAACGTGCTGGCGGGCGTCGTTATTACCGGCCGGAAGATATCGACTTTCTGGCAAATATCCGTTCGCTGCTTCATGATCAGGGTTTCACCATCAAAGGTGTCCAGAAGCTTCTTGATCAGAACAAGGGCAAGTTGCCGTCTGAAATTACGGTCAGTGCATCCGAAGCCGAACAGGAAAGCACAGCCGCCCACGTTGCTGGCGGTGTGGCGTCTCGTACTGCTGACGCATCGATTGATAAATCGGCATTGCAAAGCGTTCTGGGTGAATTGCAAGAGCTGCAAGGCATCCTTCGGGCGAGCCTGCAGGAAGTCAAAAAAAATCCGTAAAAATCATTTGCGTCTTTGGCGTGGCGCCGCTATTTATCGAGCCGCGCCACAGAGCGCATCTATACGGTCGGAGCGTGGCGCAGCCTGGTAGCGCACCTGCATGGGGTGCAGGGGGTCGGAGGTTCGAATCCTCTCGCTCCGACCAATATCTTCCCAACAGAAATTTGATCGCGAATGGTCGCTTGATCCGGTTATGGCATCAGACGGGCAAGTGTTTCTATTTTGCCGTTTTCCGTCGGTCTGATCAGAATGATTTCACCTGATCGGGGATATATTCCGGTCAGGGCCGTGATGTTGACCTGATGGGTTACCAACAGTGTTTTGGTACCGGGCGGCAGTTCCGACAACAAATCGGTTATTTGGCGGGTTTGCACGCTTTCTGTGCTGCGATCGCGGAAGAATGAATTCAGTGATGGCTCCTTGGTGACCGGGCCAAGGTCCAGCAATATCGCGGTATCGACACAGCGGCACCATTCGCTGCTTAGCACCAAATCAATCCTGATCCCCATTTCCCTGATTTTACGGCCGGTTTCGCGGGCCTGATCGCGACCGGTTTGATCAAGGTTTCGTTGTGTGCTGCAATCGCCAATTCGGAAATTGGCCGGATCACCGGTTCCCGGGGCGACCGCATGGCGCATCAGGGCGTGCACACCATCCCGCTTCCAGATTTCCCACGGGGCGGTGTCATCGGCCTCATTTGCCTGTAACGGGCTGGGCAGGGCGCAACATATCAGGATGGTCAGGAAAACCGGCAGAGTTCTGAACAGGGTCATGACGAACATGCATGTTGTGAACGGGGTATGTATTGATACCCCGCGCCCGGCTGATCGGATCAGTATGCTTTGGTGATTGGATGCAATTGACCGTGGTCGGTTTAATTGTCGCTGATGGCGCTTGCGACCCGGCGTCCCTCATCGGTCAGTTTGCAAATCAGCCAATCGGGTTTGACAGGGTTGTCAAACCATGGGGCCGCCCAGCCGTGTTCAATGCAGCTGCGGACAGTTTTTTCGCTGATTTGTTTGCCGTTGCCATCAAATAGCGGCAATTTACCACCAGGTTGGCTTAAGCCACGGCGAAGCCATTCAAGTTGTACGTCGGTGGGTTTCGAATGTTTTTTCCCCGTCATCGGTACTCCCCGCACCGTTATGATATGATTGGTGTCATAAACATCGTCTGTTATCCAGTGTGACGGATTATCAACCATGGAGCAATCGCAATGACAGAAACCGGATTTCAGGACAGTGAAATGTCGTTTCTTTATGTCACTGTACCGGACATGGAAATCGCACGCGTCATCGCCGGGGGTGCAATCTGTGAAAAGCTTGCTGCTTGCGCGAATGTTTTGCCCCAGATGACGGCGATTTATGAATGGAATGGCGATGTTGAAGAAGAAAGCGAACTGGTCGTGATTCTGAAGACATCACGAAACAAGGCCCAGTTTCTGGCCAAATGGGTTGAAGAACATCACCCCTATGAGGTGCCTTGTATTCTTGAAATTCCGTTGGGTCGTGGCAATCACGACTATGTTTCATGGCTACAGGGACAATTGGGAGCCGGATCACGGTTGATGTGATTGCATCGATTGTCTTGGCCCCCTAGGATGGCGCAAATTCAATTCATGAAGTGAAGTGCTTTTAATGAACCAGCTTACCAAAATGGCCCTCGAAATGGGGCCGTTGATCCTTTTCTTTGGGGTCAATGCAACGACCAATCTGATGACGGCAACGGCCGTATTTGTGGCAGCAACGGTTGTTGCGCTGATTACGTCCTATGTGATTGCCCGAACCATTCCGGTTATGCCGTTGATCGGCGGGGTTTTTGTGATCGTCTTTGGCGGCTTGACGCTGTATCTCGATGACGATCTGTTCATCAAGATCAAGCCGACAATTGTGAACCTGTTGTTCGCGGCCATCCTGTTTGGCGGTTTGATGGCGCGTAAGCTGTTCCTGAAACTGGTTCTTGAAAGCGCGTTCAAGGCAACCGACGAAGGGTGGCGCATCCTTACCTGGCGTTGGGCGTTCTTTTTTGTGTTTCTTGCCGTGGTGAATGAATTCGTCTGGCGCAATTTTTCGACCGACACCTGGGTGGCCTTCAAGGTCTGGGGAATTATGCCGATCACCATGGTCTTTGGCATGGCGCAGGTGCCGGTTCTGATGAAACATCAATTGCCGGAAGAAGAAGGCGGTTCCGCGGCCTCGTAAAAACGTCGGCCACACTGATATTCAAATACAAAGGGCAGGATCATGATCCTGCCCTTTGCTGTATCTATCGGATTTATCTCAGATGAATGATCAGCCGATCGGCAGGGCAATGCTTGCCGCGGCCTGGGCGGCAATGCCTTCCTCGCGTCCGGGAAAGCCAAGGCGTTCGGTCGTGGTGGCTTTGACATTGACGCGATCGACATCGATTTCGAGAATTTCGGCCACCTTTTCGCGCATGGCTTTGGTATGCGGCCCGATCTTGGGGCGTTCACAAATCAGAGTCAGATCGACATTCACGATGCGGCCACCGCGCTTGCGGACAAGGCCGGCTGCATGTTTGAGGAAAATATCAGATGCGGCACCTTTCCATTGCATATCGCTGGGCGGAAAGTGCTGGCCGATATCGCCGGCTCCGATGGCCCCAAGAATGGCATCTGTCAGGGTGTGCAAGCCAACATCCGCGTCGGAATGGCCGTCAAGACGTGCGGTATGCGGCACTTTGACACCGCACAGGATGCAATGGTCACCGGGTGCAAAACGGTGAACGTCAAAGCCGGTACCGGCACGGTATTCTTCCTGCTGCATAGATGCATTATCCTTGTTGGTGCTGTCGATCCAGTCGTGGGCGCGGTCAAAATCATCGCGTTTTGTGATCTTGTCATTTGCCGATGTGCCTTCGATGCACATCACGTCAAGTCCAAGTTCCTCAAGTAGTGCTGCATCATCTGTGAATTCCTGGCCTTCGAATTGTTCATGCGCGGCCAGAATGGTTTCAAAGACAAAGCCTTGTGGCGTTTGTGCACGTTGCAATGTGTCGCGCGGGATGGTTTTCGTGATCACGCCATCGCGGGATGTCTGTTTGATGGTATCGGCGACCGGCAATGTGGGAATGGCACCGGTATGGGTTTCCAGTGCCTTGATCACGCGGGTAATCACATCATCGGAAATACCCGGCCGTGCCGCATCATGGATCAGAACAATATCGGGCTTTTGTGCTGACAGTGCACGCAGGCCATTCAGGACCGATTGCTGTCGCGTCACGCCGCCGCCAACCGGCGCGGGCAGGGTGGTGATATCAGCCCCGAGTGCTGCAATCGCGCCATCATACCAGTCCTGATGTGCGGGGTTATACACCACCTGCACAAGTTCAGGCGATGTATGGCGGGCAAAACATTCGATACAATGGCCAAGCAGTGTTTTGCCGCCAAGCGTGTGATATTGTTTTGGTATTGGGTCGCCAAATCTGCTACCGCTGCCAGCTGCAACGATGACAACCCCTATTTTTTTGGTCATAAACGTGATGCCATGGCTTGTCTGAATTGCGCCGCAGGCTATCTTTCTGCGAAGCCTTTGCCAAGTCGCCATTTGGTTTTTCAAGTCTTATTGAAGTCTTGTGACAGAAACGGACCAACACATGCTTGCTGCCTATATTCATATTCTGGCCTTGCTGCCGCTGACAGCCCAGATCATGCGGGCCGAACCCAAGCGTGACATATGGCTGTATGGATCGATTTGCCTTGCGGCAGTCGGAACGATGGTCGTACTTGGTCTGAGCGGTGAGGAAGTCCAGTCGCGCGGGTTCGCAGCGGCTCTGCATTGGTCGGAACTGTCTGTCATTATGATTTTTGGCGGGCTTGTGATTTGCAAAGGCCCCCATCAGGTCTGGCGGCTAGCCGGATATATTGGCGGTTACCTGCTTCTGTTTGCGTTGCTGGCTGCGATCTTCAATCTGTTTGGCAAACATGTTCCGCCGACTGTAACCGGGCCTGCGCTTTATTCCGGATGGCTTTGGGCGCATATCGGAAGTTCGCTTGTGACCTATGCGCTGGTTACATTGGCCGCGATTGCTGCGATGGCCTATATCGTGCAGGAACATGCCCTTAAGCACCGCAAACCGACACGCTGGAGCCGCCGGTTGCCGCCACTTCGCGACAGCGAATATATGCTGGTCGGGTTTTTGAAATGGTCCGCCTGGGTTCTTATAATCGGGATCGTATCCGGCTTTGCGCTGCGTTATGTCGAAGGCAGCAGTCTTTGGGCAATTGATCACAAGATGCTTTTGACCTTACTTGGGTTTGCCACGATCTGCGTTTTGATCTTTATCCATGAAAAATCGACGCTGCGCGGGCGCATGGCCGTGCGGTTTGTCCTTGGTGCATGGCTGCTTTTGACGCTGGCCTTTCCGGGGGTACGGCTTGTCACCGGATATATTGTCGGCTAGACCCCGAAACCATTAAGCCAATAGCGTAACCGATAACGGATTGAGGCACTGTCGGCATCAGGGCGGATGAGGTGTCAGTTATCGTCTGAACTGTGGTCTTTGCATGTGATGGACCCGCGTCAGGCAACGATAATTTCCGCAAGACGCTTAGAGTTGTTGCAACTCGTAGCCAGTTTTATTAATCTGCCCAAGTTTTAGGCAATCGGATTACCTTCATGTCATTGCAGATCGGTTCTGTACATGTGCCAGAGAATGTTATTCTGGCACCAATGTCAGGTGTGACTGACCTTCCATTTCGTCAGCAGGTCCGCCAGTTTGGCGGACATCTTGTTGTGTCTGAAATGATTGCGTCAGATGCCATGACCCGCATCCAGCGACATGAAAAAGAAGTGCGCAAGATGCACGGTGATTGCGCAGCCGAAAGCCCGCTTTCTGTTCAGCTTGCCGGAACCGAGCCCGAAGAAATGGCCGAAGCCGCCCGTATGAACGAAGCGCGCGGGGCAATGATCATTGACATCAATATGGGCTGCCCGGCCAAAAAAGTCACAAAGGGCTATGCCGGTTCGGCACTGATGCGCGATGAAAAACTTGCTGCTGATATCATCAAGGCAACGGTTGATGCCGTTTCTGTGCCGGTAACGCTGAAAATGCGGCTGGGCTGGGATGACGACAACCGCAATGCGCCGTCCCTTGCGAAAATTGCCGAGGATCTTGGCATCAAGATGCTGACCATCCATGGTCGAACCCGCTGCCAGTTCTATAAGGGGGACGCGGACTGGGATGCCATTGCACTGGTCAAGGATGCTGTTTCCATACCGGTGATCGGCAATGGTGACGTTACCAGCGAAGAAGACGCCGAAGAATTGCTGCGTCGATCCGGTGCGGACGGTGTCATGGTCGGGCGCGGGGCACAGGGCCGACCGTGGTTTTTGGCACAAATATCGCACTATCTTAAAACCGGGGAAAAGCTGGCGGCTCCGAGCCTTGAGGTGCAACTGCAGACGATCTTGCGCCATTACGACGCAATGATTGATCATCATGGCCGTCAGGGTGTGCGCATCGCACGCAAACATCTGGCCTGGTACTGCAACAGCTTGCGCAATGCCACGGAATTTCGGCGTGTTGTCAACGTGTTGGATGATCCTGATCTGGTAAAAGGTGAAATTCGTGCGTTTTATGAACCGCTGATCGAAAACGAAGTCAAATACAGTCAGGAAGCAGCCTGACTGCTCGATAACAATAATATGGCGATATAAAACTAACGTCGTCGGGGAAGAATTGAATGAGACTGGGATTTGGAAAAGGCAACGGGGTTGACCCGACCGGGGTGCTGAACGCAATTGCAAGTGCAGTTGTCGTCGCCAACCGGGATGGGAAGATCCGGTTTGTCAATCAGGCCACCGAACAGCTGTTTAACACCAGCGCCAGCGTTCTGTGCCGCAGCGATTTGAGCGACTTTATACCGTCAGACAGTCCGGTTTTTTCGCTGATCAAGCAGGCAATTGACGAGGCGACGCTGGTTGCAGACCACAATCTGCTGATTGAAAGCCCGAAAATCGGCAAGCATACCGTGAACCTTACCGTTGGTTCGATGCCTGATGACAGCGACTGCGCGGTTCTGACATTCGAGCCGCGCTCGATTGCCCAGAAAATCGATAATCAGCTTCTAAGCCGCAATTCTGCCCGTTCTGTCAGCGCGATGGCCGCCATTCTGGCCCATGAAATCAAAAACCCGCTATCGGGTATTCGCGGGGCGGCCCAGTTGCTTGAGCAAACCAGTAATGAGGACGACCGCGTTCTGACCCGGCTGATTTGTGACGAGGCCGACCGCATTGTCGAGCTTGTCGACCGGATGGAGATTTTCTCCGACAAGCCGATGGAACGCGGGGCTGTAAACATTCATACGGTTCTTGAACACGTGCGCCGTCTGGCTGAAAACGGTTTTGCCAAGAACCTTGCGTTTGAAGAAATCTATGATCCGTCCTTGCCTCCGGTATTTGGCAACCGCGATCAGTTGATCCAGGTGTTTCTTAACCTCGTGAAGAACGCCGGCGAAGCCGTTGATCCGCAAGATGGCAAAATCATCATATCAACCCGCTATCAGCATGGCATCCGGCTGGCTGTTGCCGGCGGTGATGCGCGTGTGCATTTGCCGTTGGTGGTATCGGTCCGTGACAATGGTCCGGGCATTCCGCAAGACATGCGCGAAAGCCTGTTTGATCCGTTTGTCACGACGAAACCGACCGGTTCGGGGCTTGGGCTGGCACTGGTTGCGAAAATCATCAATGACCATGGTGGCGTGATCGAAGTGAAAGATGTGCCGGGGGGCGGCGCAGAATTCCAGATCATGCTGCCGATCTATAATCGTGCGCTGGCCGAGGGGGCCAGTGAACAACCGATAATAATCGATAACAGGGAACACACCGCATGAGCACGAGCCCTGCAAGAATTCTGGTCGCTGACGATGACCGGGCCATCCGTACCGTATTGACGCAGGCATTGTCGCGTCAGGGTCACGAAGTCCGCAGCACCGGTCACGGCCGCACTCTTTGGGACTGGATCGCCGATGGGGACGGTGATCTGGTGATTACCGATGTCATGATGCCCGACGAAAACGGTCTGGACATGGTGCCGCGTATTCGAAAATTGCGCCCGGACCTGCGCGTCATTGTCATGAGCGCGCAAAACACGCTGATGACGGCGGTCAAGGCCGCGCAGCGCGGGGCATTCGAATATCTGCCAAAGCCCTTTGATCTTAATGAGTTGATGGGCATTGTTGATCGTGCACTTGAAACCCCGCAGGAAAGCCAGTCAGGCAAGTCAGCAGATGAAGAGGGTGATGATCGCCTTCCGCTGATCGGGCGTTCGGCAGCCATGCAGGAAATCTATCGTGCCTTGGCGCGCCTGATGAATACCGATCTGACCGTGATGGTCACCGGTGAAAGCGGAACCGGTAAGGAACTGGTTGCGCGCGCCCTGCACGAATATGGCGGGCGTCGCCACGGACCGTTTGTTGCGATCAATATGGCGGCAATCCCGCGCGAACTGATTGAAAGCGAACTGTTCGGGCACGAAAAAGGTGCCTTCACCGGCGCGAACGAACGCAAGGTCGGCCGGTTCGAACAGGCCGAAGGCGGCACGCTGTTTCTTGATGAAATTGGCGATATGCCGCTTGAAGCACAAACCCGTTTGCTGCGTGTTCTTCAGGAAGGCGAATATACCCGTGTGGGTGGCCGCACGCCGATCCGGGTCAATGTGCGCATTGTTGCCGCAACTCACCGTGATCTGCGTAAACTGATCCGCGAAGGCACATTCCGCGAAGATTTGTTCTATCGCCTGAATGTCGTGCCGATCCGTTTGCCATCGCTGCGTGAACGTCTTGAAGATATTCCTGAACTGGTCAATCATTTCCTGATGCAGGCCAGCGAAGAAGGATTGCCGCGCAAGACCTTGTCGGCAGAAGCCATGGCGCGTCTCAAGGCGCATCGCTGGCCGGGCAATATTCGTGAATTGGAAAATATGGTGCGGCGTCTGACGGCGCTTTATTCCCACGATGTGATTGGCGTTGATGTCATTGAAACCGAATTTTCGGAAAACAATGTCAGCGAAGCAGCACCCAGTGCCGAGCCGCAATCCTTGTCGGAATCCATTGAACGTCACGTCCGCGAATATTTCGACGCGCATGAAGAAGACCTGCCGTCAAACGGGCTTTACGATCGCATCCTGCGCGAAATGGAACGCCCGCTTTTGAATGTGACGCTTGAAGCAACCCGCGGCAACCAGGTCAAAGCCGCCGAAGTACTTGGCCTGAACCGCAATACGCTCCGCAAAAAGATCCGTGATCTTGGGCTGGAAGTCGTCAGGGGCACGAAATGAACAATGCGGAAAGTTCGATCTCCAACCGGATATTGAGATCGGGCTTCGTAAGGTTTCTGGGGCGCCTTGGCCAATCGCGACGGTTCGCGTTCGGTCTGGTTGCTGCTGCACTGGTTTCGGTAACGGCGACCTATCTTGCGATGACGGGGACGGCGCCGTTCCGTCCTGACCCGCGCCTGATTTTGCTTTTGCTGAATATCGACCTGGTGCTGGTGTTGTTGCTGGCAACTCTTGTGGCCCGCAAGCTGGTTCAGATCTGGGTTGAACGCAGGCGCGGCGTTGCCGGGGCAAAGCTTCATACCCGCATGGTCCTGATGTTTTCGTTGGTGGCTGTGACGCCCGCGATTGTTGTTGCCGTATTTTCCGCGCTCTTCCTGCATTTCGGTATTCAGGGCTGGTTCAGTGACCGCATTCGAACAGCAGTCGAAGAAAGCATGGTCATTGCCGATGCCTATCTTAAGGAGCATCAGGAACTTATCCGTGCCGATGTTCTGGCAACCACGGCCGATTTGCAGCGGTTCGGGGTGAATTTTTCCACCAGTCCTGAACGGATTTCCGATCTTTTGACCGATCAGGCACTCGCGCGTGGTTTGCCCGAAGTCATGATGATTGATGGTTCGGGCCAAATCATCGCCCAGTCGGAATACAGCTTTTCCTATGATACCGATCAGGCGTCCATTCCCGCCGAAGTCTATGACGAAGCACGGGAAAAAGACGTGGTTCTGATGATTGGGAACAGCGACAACCGCATTCGGGCACTTGCCAAAATTCCAAGCTTCATCGATGCGTTTTTGTTGGTCGGGCGGTTTGTTGATCCCAATGTGCTTGATCGCATCGACAAGGCACGGCGGGCTGTTGATGCCTATGAAAGTCTTGAAGGTGAACGATCCGGGATCGTGATTACCTTTGTCATGATCTTTGTGCTGATTTCTGTGGTTTTGCTGCTGGCGGCTGTCACACTGGGCCTTATGGTGGCAACAAGGCTTGTTCAGCCGGTATCGCAACTGATCACCGGTGCCGAACGGGTGCGCGATGGCGATTTGTCTTTCCGTGTGCCGCTTGACGGGCAGGGCGATGAACTTGAAGCACTAAGCCGCGCGTTCAACCGCATGACCGCCCAGCTTGAAACCCAGCGCAATGAACTGATTGCCGCCAACCGTCTTAATGACGAACGCCGGCGCTTTACCGAGGCCATTCTGGGCGGTGTGACTGCGGGCGTGATCGGCCTTGATCCGGATCGCAAGATCGATCTGCCTAACCGAAGCGCATCTGATCTGCTGGCTGTCGACCTTGAGGGGCATCTTGGGCAGGAACTGACGGCAGTCATCCCGGAATTTTCCCCGTTATTTGATGATTTCAGCCGTGACGGTGATCGCAGCAAGCCGCGCCAGATCGAAATTCGTCGCGATGGTGTCAATCTGACATTGCTTGCCCGGGTCACCGCCGAGTGGGCCGATGATGGCACGGTATTCGGGTATGTCGTGACATTTGATGATGTGACCGAACTGCAAACCGCACAGCGCATGGCGGCCTGGGCCGATGTCGCACGCCGTATCGCCCATGAAATCAAGAACCCGCTTACCCCGATCCAGCTTTCGGCAGAGCGCCTTAAACGGCGCTATCTGAAACAGATCGAAGATGACAAGGATGTGTTCCAGACCTGTACTGACACGATCATTCGCCAGGTTTCCGATATCGGGCGCATGGTGGACGAGTTTTCCAGTTTTGCCCGGATGCCGTCCCCGAAAATGCGGATGGAAAATCTTAGTGAACTGGTAAAAAGTGCGGTCTTTTTGCAAAAGCAGGCGCATAGCAACATCACCTATGACTTTGACCGGTCCGGGATCGAGGATTTGCAGATTTCGTGTGATGCCCATCAGGTTAATCAATGTCTGATCAACACGCTTAAAAACGCGGCCGAAGCCATCGAAGGGCGGGAAAAACCCGAAGGTGGCGAGTTGCCGCGCGGACGCATTGAAATTTCGATTACCGTGTCACCAAACAATCAACATGTCTTTGTGGCTGTTTCTGATAACGGTAAAGGGCTTCCGGCCGAGCATCGCGAACGTTTGACAGAGCCGTATGTGACCACGCGGTCAAAGGGGACGGGGCTTGGTCTTGCGATCGTCAAGAAAATCATGGAAGACCATGGTGGAGAGCTTATACTCTCCGACGGCGTTGAAAGTGGGGCGACGGTGACACTATCTTTCCCGCAACCTACTGATGCCGAAATTGAAACAGGGGCGCAGGGCGCTTCTTCCTCGGGCAATTGATAAATTGCCAAAATCGCAACAATAATAAGATTGATTTGGTTCCGACATGGCGCACGACATTCTGATTGTCGATGATGAACAAGACATTCGAGCGTTGATTTCCGGTATTCTGGAAGACGAAGGCTACACGACCCGACAGGCCGGTTCGAGCCAGGAAGCCCTGGCCGAGGTGTCCGCACGTCGCCCAAGTCTGGTGGTGCTCGATATCTGGATGGATGAAAGCGATCACGACGGGATCGAGACGCTTAAACTTATCAAACGCGAGCATAGCGAAGTTCCCGTTGTCATGATTTCAGGTCATGGCAACATTGAAACCGCGCTCGAAGCGTCTCGTATCGGGGCCTATGATTTCATTGAAAAGCCGTTCAATACCGACCGTCTCTTGATGGTTGTGGAACGCGCAATTGATGATGCGCGTCTGCGCCGCGAAAACCGCGAACTGACGTTGCGGGCCGGTGGTGATACCGAACTTCTGGGAAAATCGTCGGTCATCAATAATTTACGCCAGTCTGTTGACCGTGTTGCGCGAACAGGCAGTCGTATTCTGATCCATGGCCCGGCCGGTTCGGGCAAGGAAGTAGTCGCACGACTTATTCATCAGAAATCCGCCCGGGCCGAAGCCCCGTTTGTGGTGCTGAATTGCGCGAATATTTCACCGGAAACCATGGAAGAATCCCTGTTTGGGGCGGTTGCAACTGCGGATCGCGAAGCACGGACCGGTGTGCTTGAACTGGCCCATGGCGGGACTTTGCTGCTTGATGAAGTGGCAGACATGCCCCTTGAGACCCAGGGGAAAATTGTTCGGGTGCTTCAGGATCAGACATTTGAACGTGTCGGCGGATCGATCCCGGTCAGTGTCGATGTCCGTGTGATTGCAACAACGGCGCGTGATCTTGAACAACGGATTGCCGAACAGACATTCCGTCAGGATCTATACTACCGGCTTAATGTCGTGCCGCTCGAAGTGCCGTCCTTGCAGCAGCGTCGCGACGATATTCCCGAATTGGCGGAACGTTTCCTTGAACGGTATGCGGATGCAACCGGGCTTCCGAAACGCAAATTGTCGCCGGAAGCCATGGCAACCCTTCATGCCTATGACTGGCCGGGCAATGTTCGCCAGTTGCGCAATGTCATCGAAAGATTGATGATCATGGCGCCGGATGACGACAAAACGGATCTGATCAGCGGTAAAATGCTGCCATCGGAACTGTTTTCTGATGTGCCGACGTCGCTAAGTTTTGACAAGACCAGTGAAATCATGGCATTGCCGCTGCGAGAAGCACGCGAGATGTTTGAAAAAGAATATCTCCAAACCCAGATTGACCGGTTTGGGGGAAATATTTCCAAGACGGCGAGTTTTGTCGGCATGGAACGTTCAGCGTTGCATCGCAAGCTGAAAAGCCTTGGTGTGAACAGCTGATCGGGCCATTCCCATCTTGGACTGTTGTGAACGGGAGATAACAAGATGAAGGTCATCATTTGCGGCGCCGGGCAGGTGGGGTTCCACATTGCCAAATATCTGGCTGCGGAAAACAATGATGTCACCGTGATCGACCAGTCGGAAGAACTGGTTCGCAAGATTTCAGACACGCTGGAAGTCAAAGGTATTATCGGGTTCGGATCGCATCCCGATGTGTTGCAGCAGGCAGGGGCCGACGAAGCCGACATGCTGATCGCTGTTACCTTTGCCGATGAAGTCAATATGACGGCCTGTCAGGTCGCCCATTCACTGTTTAACGTGCCGACCAAAATTGCCCGTATCCGAAGCCAGACTTATCTGCAGCCGGAATGGGCAAGCCTGTTCGGGCGCGAAAAGCTTCCGATTGATGTGGTGATTTCACCGGAAATGGAAGTTGCCCGTGCGGTCGCGCGTCGTCTGCAGGCGCCCGGCGCGTTTGACATGATCCCGTTTGCCGATGACAAGGTCAAAATCCTTGGCCTGCGGTGTAACGAAGATTGCCCGGTGATCAACACGCCACTGCGTCAATTGCATCAGCTGTTCCCGGATCTGAATATTTCTATCCTGGGCATGATCCGCGATGATAAACCGGTCTATCCCAAGGGCGATGATCAGATGTTGGCCGGGGATCTTGTCTATCTGGCTGTTTCGAGCGATCAGGTGTCCCGTGCGATGTCGGCATTCGGGCATGAAGACCCCGAAGCACGCCGCATTGTCATCTTTGGCGGCGGCAACATTGCGCTGTTTCTGGCCGAAGAAATCAACAAGAACTTCCCGGGTGTTACCACCCGCCTGGTTGAAGCCGATCCGGAACGTGCGCGTTATGTCGCCCAGAAGCTCCCGAAGAAAAGCGTTGTCCTGCGCGGCGATGTGCTTGATCCGGAACTGCTCGAAGAGGCGAATGTCGGCAATGCCGAGGCCGTTGTTGCACTGACCAATGATGACGAGACCAATATTCTCGCGTCCCTGCTGGCCAAACGGTATGGCTGCCCGCGCGCCCTGACGCTGATTAACAAAAGCACTTATAACTCGCTGGTTTCCGAACTTGGCGTTGATGTCGTGATCAGCCCGCGTATGACGACGGTGTCAACGATCTTGCATCATGTCCGCCGTGGACGTATTCGCGCAGTACACAGCCTTTCAGAAGGCTTTGGCGAAGTGCTTGAGGCAGAGGCACTCGAAACCGCGCCGATCGTTGGCAAGGCGATCAAGGATATCGCGATGCCGGCCAGTGTGGTGTTCGGCGCCATTTTGCGTGACGGCGAAGTTGTGATGCCGCGCGCTAATACGGTGATTGAAGCCAACGACCGGATTGTCGTGTTCGCCGGTTCCGAGCAGATCAAAAAGGTCGAGAAAATGTTTGCTGTTCGACTGGAATATTTCTGATCGACGGCGGGGAAAATTATTCCTCATACCAATAAACGCCCCGTATACCACCGGAAGACCAAATGTCTGACAAATTGCCCCATCCGCCAAAGGCCGTCATTTTTGACTGGGATAACACCCTTGTTGATAGCTGGGGAACCATTCAGGCCGCCCTGAATATGACCTTTGACGATTTCGGCAAGGACCGCTGGACGCTTGATGAAACAAAGCAGCGCGTTGCCCGCTCGTTGCGTGACAGTTTTCCGGTTCTGTTTGGCGAAGATCGCTGGGAAGCAGCCAAAGACAGCTTTTATGCCCATTTCAGATCAATCCATCTTGAAACGCTGACGCCATTGGCCGGGGCATATGATTTGTTGTGTGCGCTGCGTGACAACGGCACCTATATCGGTGTTGTCAGCAACAAGAACGGTGATTTTCTTCGTAAAGAAGCCGAGCATCTTGAATGGACGCCGTTTTTCGGAAAGATCGTCGGGGCAACCGATGCGCCAAACGACAAACCGGCACCCGATCCGGTCCATATGGCAATGGGCGACTCTTCGGCGTCGCAATATGAGAATCTCTGGTTTGTTGGGGATAGTGTGGTCGATATTCAATGCGCGCGCAATGTCGGGGCCACGGCAATCCTGATTGGTGATGAATTAACCGGTCACAGTGAGACGCAGAATTCTGCGACTCTTAGCCCTGATTGGCATTTCGCTGATTGCGAGGCGCTTGTAAGGGTTGTAAAAGGCTTCTCGAAAGTCTTATAGTTCAGACTGGTCATTAAAAATGGGGCAGGGGTCGTGACGGACCTTAACGTCGACGGCTCCACATTTTCCTTGACCGCCCGAAACCAAAAAAACGCTCATAAAAGAAGGCTAGGTCTAACCAATGGCGGAAAAATCACAGAATGTTCAGGACGTATTCCTGAATTATTGCCGTAAAAACAAAACGCCGGTTACCGTGTTTCTGGTCAACGGAGTCAAATTGCAGGGCATCATCACCTGGTTTGACAATTTCTCTGTTTTGCTGCGGCGCGATGCTCACACCCAGCTCGTGTACAAACACGCGATTTCGACGGTAATGCCGACGACACCGATTAAACTGTTTGATCCGAGCCAGCCAGCGACGGAAGAAGAAAATAGCTGACGAGTCTCTGACTTCGGGGGGAGGCACGACGCCAGACGCCCCCCGGGTCCTGGTTTTCCATCCAGAACTAAAACGCGCCGACCAGACAGCGTCTTGGCGCGATGCATCTTCGCGACTGGATGAAGCTGTCAGTTTGACTGGCGCACTTGAATTTGATGTGGTGGGCGCGGATATCGTGCCCATTGCTAAAACACGTCCGGCAACCCTGTTCGGGACCGGCGTTGTTGAACGGCTTGGTCTGCAGATCAAGGCCGAAGAAGCCGATATCGTGATGATCAACGGCCAGCTTTCCCCGATCCAGCAACGTAACCTGGAACGCGAATGGAAGTGCAAGGTTATTGACCGCACCGGCTTGATCCTTGAAATCTTTGCTGATCGCGCGCGCACCCGTGAGGGGCGCTTGCAGGTCCAGTTGGCGTTGCTGAGCTATCAGCGATCCCGCCTTGTCCGGACCTGGACGCACCTTGAACGTCAGCGCGGCGGACGTGGCTTCCTGGCCGGTCCGGGTGAACGTCAGATCGAAATTGACCGGCGCTTGATTGGCGACAAGTTGGCCAAGCTTCGTCGTGAACTGGAAGAAGTCAAACGGACCCGTGAACTTCACCGCGAAGCACGCCGACGGGTTCCATACCCGATCGTTGCGCTTGTCGGCTATACCAACGCCGGGAAATCGACGCTGTTCAACCAGTTGACGGTATCGGAAGTCTTTGCCGAAGACATGTTGTTCGCAACGCTTGATCCGACCATGCGTGGTTTGATCCTGCCAAGCGGGCGCAAGGTTATTCTGTCTGATACGGTGGGGTTTGTTTCCGATTTGCCGCACGATCTTGTTGCGGCGTTCCGGGCCACACTTGAAGAAGTTCTTGAAGCGGATTTGATCGTACATGTCCGCGACGCATCATCGCCGGAAACCGAGGCCCAGAAACTTGACGTGCTTGAAGTTCTCAAGGCGCTGGGACTGCAAAAGGCTATCGATGGCGAAGAACTGGTCGAGGCCCTGAATAAAATCGATCTGCTTGAAGGTGATGACCTTCAAGCGGTGACGGAATATGCAAGCAGGCACGACAATACCATCGCAATTTCAGCGGTTAAGGGTCGGAATTGTGATGCGTTGCTTGAGCTGATCGAAAGCCGTCTGACCGAAGATATGCCGGTTTTTGAACTGTGCGTACCTTATTCGGATGGCAAGTCACTGGCCCGTCTTTATGAACAGGGCGAAGTGCTTCAGCGCAGCGAAGGTGCCGACGGAATATCAATCCAGGTACGTGTGGACACCACACGTGTCGGGCGGTTTGAAGACTGGTGCGCAAAGGCCGGGCTTCAAATTCATGTGGTTTAGTGCGTAATCAAGTTTACCCGATGGGAGAAGTAGCGTGGCGATAACAGTCGATATGGATAAGGTTACCGAAATTATCCGCGAGGTATCGGCAACTGAAATCGCCCCGCGCTTCGGCCAGCTTGACGACGCAGATATTGACACCAAATCCCACGCCCTTGATCTGGTGACCATCGCAGATACCGAAGCCGAACGTGTCTTGACCGCGCGCCTGACCGACTTGCTGCCCGGAAGTCTGGCACTTGGCGAAGAGGCTGCCCATGCCGATGCCAAGTTACAGGATCGGGTCTTTGCCGGTTCTGATCCGTTCTGGATCATTGATCCGGTCGATGGCACCAAGAACTTTGCCCATCATCGTCAGCCATTTCGATGCATGGTCGGGCTTTATCACGGTGGCGAGACGGTAGCAGCCTGGATTATTGATCCGATCGAAGGGCATGCAACTGTTGCTGAAAAGGGATCGGGAACCCGTTATCAGGATCAGCCGGTTTCGGTTCGATCCAACATCAAGAATGCGCGCGATGCGAAGGGTTTCCTGATTTCCTATGCCCGCGACCGCATCCGGAAACATTACGGGCATCTCGATTTCTTTGACGAGGTCGCGCATTATTCCTGCTGTGGCGCGGAATATGAAGAAACGGCGCGCGGTGCATATGACTTTTGTGCTTATCGCACGTTGAAACCGTGGGATCATGCACCGGGCACGTTGCTTGTGCGGGAGGCCGGCGGCTTTGCGCGCTATATCATGACCGACAAGGACAATGAATATAACGCCAATGCCACAGCACCGGGACTTCTGTGCGCAAGCTCGGAAGAACTATGGCACGAAATAAACGAGATTCTGTTGCCGCTGTTCTCGTAACTTCACGCGGCCTATTTGTGGGTGTGAGCCAATCGTTGCCGCCATCCGGTGAAGAGGCTCGCGACGGTCCGTGTTCCGAGGATGCCTGAACAACCCGCGTAACGTTCCACCAATCGGACTTCTGATCGAACTCTATATGCGGCAGGAAAACCAAGCCGTTGGCCCAAGATCGCATTCAGAGCGGTCTTGGGTAACTATGCCTGACCCCGTTCGACTTTTTTGGCCAGGTTCCAGAGCGCGTCCATTTCATTCAGATCTGATTGTGCGGCGGTGCGTCCGTCGCGGGCAAGTTCGTCTTCGATGAAATGAAAGCGCTTGGTGAATTTGTGATTGGCGCCGCGCAGGGCAACTTCGGGATCCACACCGATTTTGCGGGCCAGATTGGCCATCACAAAAAGCATGTCACCCAGTTCATCCTGCAAGCGTGCGGGATCGGGGTTTTCGGTCATCTCGGCTTTGAGTTCGTCGATTTCTTCGTGAAGCTTGTCAAACACTTCGTCGGTGCTGGGCCAATCAAACCCGACACGGGCTGCGCGTTTGGTCAATTTTTCTGCGCGCATCAATGCGGGCAGGGCGCTTGCAACCCCGTCAAGGGCGCTGTGACGTTCATGTCCCTTGGTTTCGGCCTTTTGGGCGCGTTCGGCGGCCTTGATCTTTTCCCAGGTCTGATTGACTCCCTCGGTCGTGGTGGCATCACCATCGCCAAAAACATGTGGATGACGGCTGGTCATCTTTGCAACGATGCTTTGTGCGACGTCTTCAAAGTCGAAATGACCGGCTTCTTTGGCCATCTGGGCATGGAAAACGACCTGAAGCAGCAAATCACCCAATTCATTGCACAGTTCGGGCATGTCATTATCGGCAATCGCATCGGCCACTTCATAGGCTTCTTCGATCGTGTACGGGGCAATGGTCGAAAAATCCTGTTCGAGATCCCAGGGGCAGCCGCCATCCGGATCGCGGAGCTTTGCCATGACGTCAAGCAACTCGTTGATGGCTTTGCTGTTATGGGTGCTCATGACGGGGTCCTTTTAAGCCGGAACAGAACAATGTTTTAGTCCTATCGCGCTGCATCATGGCTGGCAAGTACGGGATGCGGTCAAAACAAAACCCGCAAGGCAACAGGTGCACTTGCGGGTTCTGGTCTTGGTTGGGACGCGATCAGGATCAGGCAGCTTTAAGCTTTGCCTGCTTGTTAGCGCTATCATCCTCGGTGTTGTCGGCTTTGCCTTTGCCTTCGACCAGGCCGCGATGAAGGGCGATGACGGCCTTGTTGAAGTCGCCTTCGGCAACCACGAACTGAAGATCGACCCGGCGGCTCGGATAGTGCGACGCCACCAGTTCAACACCGGCATCATCAAGAACCGACACTGCACGGGCAAACAGGCCCGGCTGGGCGATATTGGCACCGATCACCGATACGATGGCGACTTTACGGGTCTGAACCGTTGCTTCGGGGTGCTTGGCTTCGATCTCGTCAACACAACGACGGATCTGCTTGAGCGGTGCCGACACGTAATGGGTGATCGTATTGGCATTAAGGTTCTTGGTGACGGTCGGAACCTTATAGCGTTTCAGAACGCTAAGAATGGATTCCTCGCCACCAGGAACGCCAACCATGTCCTGATTGAACACTTCGATCTCGAACGCGGTCGGAACGCCGGTAACGATTTCAACGCGGCTGCTTTCCGGATTCCAGTGGTCATCAATCACCGTGCCCGGATGTTCCGGTTCAAACGTGTTGGCAATACGCAGCGGAATATCATTCTGGCGCAGACCTTTGGCCGCGCGCGGATGAATGGCTTCCATACCCATATTGGAAAGCTGATCGGCAACATCATAACTGGTACGGCCAATCGGGCGAACGGCATCTTCACCAACAATGCGCGGATCGGCGCTTGAAAGGTGGAATTCCTTATGAATGATGGCTTCCTGCGCCTGGGTCAGGCAGGCAATCCGCGAGAAAGTCACCTCGCTATAGCCGCGGCCATAGATGCTCATCAGACCTTCGCTGCACTGGGCATAGCCGGTTGCAATCGCAAGCTGGCTTGAAATGTCGATATCTTCGAAAACCTTTTCGATCCGGCCATCAAGGGTAGAGGCCTCTGGCTCGCGCCAGCCCGAAAGGTCTGCGAACACAGCATTGACGCCCTTGGCACGCAGCAGAAGCATCGTGTTATGGGCACTATGTGCTTCGCCAATGGCCGAAAGCATTTCGCGAACGGTCAAAAGATGCTTTTCCAGTTTGAAATGGCCAAAGCTGCAGAGGCGATGAAGATCCATCAGGCAGCTGCGTGTCCCTTCAATACGTTCCTGAACAAACGCATTGGCCAATTTCAGTTCCGGTGCGTCACCAAAGATCTGCTCGTTAATTTCACACATCTTTTCGGAAACGCCGGTCAGGGCATCACCCCAGGCCCAATCGGTTTCCGAGCCGGCATAAAGCTGATAGACACCCGGCTCACCGGTTTTCTTGTTTTCCAGCAAAAGATCGGTAAAACCGCCATATGCCGAAACGACAAAGACCCGGTTATAGAGTTCGTCTTCTTTACGATTGCCGACCAGAATGTTGTCCATGACCGCATCAACCTGGGTCATCGACGTACCACCGATCTTGTGAACGCTATGCCCAGCGTCCGATTTTTTCTGGGCTGAAAGCATGTTGCCTCCTTTGGGGGCGTTTCCTTGAAAGTTTATTGGCTTAAGAAAGTTTGAGGCGGTCGTTGCCGGCCGCCTCAAACAAGAGTCTTAGCTGGCGAGCGCATCACCATCGAGCGGGTAGACGCCGTTTTCGTCATGGACTTCACGGCCGTTCAAAGGCGGGTTGAACGCGCATGCGACAACCATGTCCTCGGTGCCGCCACGCAGATAGTGACGGTCATGTTTGTTGAGGATGTAAACCGTGCCCGGCTCGATCTTGTATTTCTTGCCATCTTCGATGGTTTCGACTTCGCCATTGCCCGAAATGCAATAAACCGTCTCGAAATGGTTGGCATAGCAGATTTCGGTTTCGGTGCCGGCATAGATGGTGGTGATGTGGAACGAGAAACCCATGCCATCATCTGCAAGCGACAGGCGGGTGCTTTCCCAGTTGTCCGAAACCACGCGACGGCCGGATGCTTCACATTCTTTCAGTGTGCGAACAATCATTTTTAACTCTTTGATTTTATGAAGTTGTGGGGCGTGGGCGACACCCGTGGATGTCGCCCAACCTGGCTATTATTCAGCTGCTGCTTTGACCGGTGCGACATCCTTGCCCATGGCTTTGGCAGTTGCCATTTCAAGAATATCAAGACCATGCGCCAAATCCTGCTTGGAGATGATCAGCGGCACAAGGCATTTCACCACTTCGTCTTCCGGTCCACTGGTTTCGATGACCAGGTTATGCTTGAAGCATTCCTTGGTGACTTTCGATGCCATTTCACCGCTTTCAAAGCAGATTCCCTGCATCAGGCCACGGCCCTTGCGGTACAACTTGCCATCACCATAGCGCTGCGCAATTTCTTCAAGGCGGTTGCCAAGAAATTCGGCCTTGTCGCGGACATCGGCTGCGAATTTGTCATCCGACCAGAAATGGTCCAGAGCGGCGGCGGCCGTAACAAACGCGTGGTTGTTGCCGCGGAAGGTGCCGTTATGTTCGCCCGGATGCCAGATATCGAATTCCGGTTTGATCAGGACAACAGCCAGCGGAAGACCATAAGCCGAAAGCGATTTCGACAGGGTGATCATATCCGGTTTGATGCCGGCCGGTTCAAAGCTGAAGAAAGTACCGGTACGACCACAGCCAGCCTGAATGTCATCGACAATCAGAAGGATGTCGTGCTTGCGGCACACAGCTTCGAGGTTTTTCAGCCAGCCGAAGTCAGCCGCATTCAGGCCACCTTCACCCTGAAGCGTTTCAACGATGACAGCAGCGGGCAGGGCGACGCCACTTGAATTGTCCGACAGGACACGATCGAGATATTCGGTGGTATCAGCACCATCGCCCATGTAGCCGTCAAACGGAACAGCAACAGCATTGTCAAGCGACACGCCGGCAGCGCCCCGGTGATGTTCGTTACCGGTAATGGCGAGCGAACCAAGGGTGCAGCCATGGAAGCCGTTGGTAAACGAGATCACGGTTTCACGACCTTTGACGCGGCGCGCCAGTTTAAGGGCAGCTTCGACCGCATTGGTGCCGGTCGGCCCGGTAAACTGGACCTTGTATTCCATGTCGCGCGGCTTGAGGATTTTGGTTTCAAGTGCTTCAAGGAATGCGGCCTTGGCCTTGGTGTGCATATCCAGGCCGTGGGTAACGCCGTTTGATTTGATGTAATCAATCAGCTTTTCCTGCAGGACCGGATGGTTGTGGCCGTAATTCAGGCTGCCGGCACCGGCAAGGAAATCTAGATAGCGATTTCCGTTTTCATCGGTCAGCCAGGCGCCTTCGGCCGTTTCAAAAGTTACCGGGAAGGAGCGTGCGTAGCTCTGAACTTCCGATTCAAGACGATCAAATACAGTCATGGTTCCCTCTTTCAGATTGGGAAAATCAATTCCACTTGTCATGCCAAACGTTCCGGCAGGCCGGTTGTTCCAAAAACGGTACGATCCGTTTGATGCATGCGTTGGGTGAATATCGGTTGGGTCGGATCAGGCCGCGACGCGTTCAACGTCCTTGCGTTCAAACGGTCCGATCTGCCACAGGATTTCGCTGGCAGCAGCCCCATCGAAATGGGTTTCGCGTTCGAACTGGACCTTGCGTTTGACGTCAGCGCCAAGCTCACGTGCGACTGAACGGAATACGCCCTGTGACGGGGCATTCGTTGACGTGATCGTCGTGTTCAGTTCCGTCACGTTGTGGCATGCCGGACGATCAAGAATGTCAAGGATCAGACGTTTGGCCAGGCGCAATCCGCGCGCCTTGGGCGAAACGGCGACCTGCCAGATGAAAAGCTGGTCCGGTTTGTTCGGGACAAGATAGCCCGAGACGAAGCCGACGGCTTCGCCATCAAGTTCTGCAATCGCGCAGGTGTCTGCGAAGTGCGAGCATTGCAGCAGATTGCAATACACGGAGTTTTCGTCCAGGGGCTTACATTCGGCAATCAGGTTGTTCACCGTCGCGCCGTCAGTGGCCTTGGGTTTTCGGATAATCAGGTTGGCTTTCTGGCCGGTATTGCCCTTTGTGGTGGCAATTTTCATCGGTCTGCCTGTTCTGTTATTTCGATATGCGATCATTCATGTCGCGATAGATGTATAGAATATCGATGGAAAATGATCAAGGGGGCGACTGTTAAAATCCTGTGAAATGCAATAAGTTATTGAAAATAAACGTAACTATAATGGATCGATGGTCGATAATCATTGCGGGGAAATGATGAAATAATTTTTCCTTAAAATAACGAATATCGATGTAATTAAATATCGAAAGTCGATGGAATAATGCCATATATCGTTGCGAATTGCGGTTTTCGGGGCTAAAACAGGTTTTGCAGCAGGACAAAATTAACGCCCGGATATTCATCATGGATAAATTGCACGAAGCACTGATCTCGATCCGCCGAATTTTACGGGCGAGTGATATTCACGCTAAAAAACTTGGTAAGATTACCGGGCTGAAAACGTCCCAATTGCTTGTTTTGCAGTCACTTGAAGAATTCGGCGAGATGACGGTCGGGCAGATTGCCGCGAAGGTCAACCTTGCCCAGGCATCGACGACATCATTGGTCGACAAGCTTCAGGCAATGGGGTTTGTGTCGCGCGAACGCGGCGATACCGACAAGCGCAAAGTCTTTGTCCGTCTGACAGAGCAGGGGCGATCCATCCTTGATCGTGCGCCGATGGCATTGCACGACCGTTTTTCAGACAATTTCAACAGTCTGGAAGAATGGGAGCAAACCTTCCTGATTGCCGCCTTGCAGCGTGTTTCGGGGATGATGGATGCCAGTGACATTGATGTCGCACCGGTTCTTGATCACGACGTGATCGTTGAAAAACGTGACTGATCCATCGGCATATCAAGGGCCGCACGTTCTGATCAAGTGCATCAGGTGGCTTCTATAATACACTGTAAATCAAAAATGTTGTCTATTTGAGTTCGCCGTTTTTGCGGTTGAAATGGCGTTCGAACCATTTTGCCATGATCGGTGCCAGAAGCACGATTTCGAAAATCCGCACGATATGGTGAAAGGCCACAAAGCTTGGTTCGACATTCAGGGCTAGTGCAATCAGCGACATCTCGGCCACGCCACCCGGCGCAAAGGCCAGCAGAACCGCAATGAAGTCAAGATCGAGCCATTGCGACACGAACCAGGCAACACCGCCGGTAAAGGCCAGCACAACCAAGGTTGCCAGAACCGAATAAATCGCCAGCCGTCCCAGAACAGCAAGCTTCACACCAGAAAAGCGGCTGCCGATGGCAGATCCAAGGATCAACAGACTGCCGGCAAGAAGCCAGTCGGGCAGGTTGCCTTCGACGATGCCGGTGACATGCAAAACCATGCTTGCTGCCATCGCGCCGGTCATATAGGAGGCCGGCACACCGATTTTGCGGAAAATCAGGATGGTGACAAGGGCACAAATCGCGGTAAGTGCGCCTTCGCCCAAGCTCATGTGGATGGCTTCGCTGTCGCCGTGTCCATTGGCGACGACACCCGTAATCAGCAAAACAATCAGCGGGGCAGACATCACCAGAAGCAGCACCCGCAAACCTTGTGTCAGTGCAATTTCCTGCTCATTCCCGCCGGCCGCAGCCCCGAGAACCACCATGGGGGTCAGTCCGCCCGGCGTTGCAGAAAACAGGGCGGTTGCCGGATCAAGACGGGCGACCTTGCTGTAAAACCAGGTGATGATCACGGTGATTACCGGAACATAAAGCAAAACAGCAATCATGCTGATGGGCCAGCGGGCCGCCTGATCAAAGGTATCGGGCGTAAAGGAAGCGCCAAGAAAAATCCCGATCACGCCCAAAATCACAGACCGGAACTGCATGGGAATACCCATCGGCACGCGCAGAAGGCTTGCAACAAAGGTTGCCAGCATCGGCCCCATCATCCATGCCAGTGGCATATTGATGGAATGGGCGATGAGCCCGCCAACAAGTCCGATCCCAAGGCCAATGGCCAGTTTTTTAAAAAAGCGCGGTGTCAAAACACTGGAAAATCGTGTGATCCAACTGTCTTGTGATGGATCGTCCTGTGTTTTGGTCATTACGCGTCAGCCTTGTTTTTTTCGATTTGTTCGAGGAAGCCGTCAATGGCATCACGCAAGCGCGATGCTTCGGTATTCAGGGTATTGGTCGCCCGGGTCACATTTTCCGAGCCGTTATGAACCCGTGCGGTTTCGTTATCAAGCGCGCCGACAGCTTCGGCAACGGTACGCATGCCGCCATTGGCATCCTGGATGCTGTCGGAAATACCGGCTGTAGAGGCCTGCTGTTCTTCGACAGCTGCCGCGATTGCGGCCGCCGACTGATCGACTTCGCCAATCACATCGGCAACAGAATGAAGCGCATTGACCACATTGTCGGTCAGACCGCGAATTTCTTCGACCTGGCTTGCGATATCTTCGGTCGCGCGCGCGGTTTGCGAGGCAAGGTTTTTGACCTCGCCGGCAACCACGGCAAAGCCTTTGCCGGCATCGCCAGCACGTGCGGCTTCGATCGTGGCATTCAGGGCCAGAAGGTTGGTCTGGCTGGCAATGTCTTCGATCAGGCTGACGATATCACCAATGCGCTGGGTGGCAGATGTCAGCTGTTCAAACAGGGCGCGAGAATGTTCGCTTTCCTCGCGGGCGCGCCCGGCGACAGTTGCAGAATTCTGGGCCTGCTGACCGATTTCGGCGATGGCTTCGGACAGGCTGGCAGTCGTTTGCGATACCGCTTCGATGTGATGGAGAACCTGCTCGGAATGTTGATTGGCATCGGCAGAGCGGGCGCTGGCATGGGTGGCGATTTGTTCCATATCGCTGGCCGAACCGTTTAGAGATCCGAATTCACGATCAAAGCCCGACAGGGCTTCTTGTACGGTGCGCTGGAAATGTTCGGTTGCCTCGATCAGATTTTGCTGACGCTGACGTTCAAGGCCGCGCACACGTTCGCGTTCCTTGCGCAGGTTTTCGGCTTCGCGTGACTGGTCGCGCAAGACGGTGACAGACCGGGCAACAGTGCCGATTTCATCACGGCGCTGAACGCCACGGACCTCGATATCCAGATCACCATTGGAAATCTGTTCGATCAAATGGGCAAGGTCGGTCATCGGCCGTGAAATGCGGCGCGATACAAAAATCGATACCGACCCGGCAATCAGGACCACAACAATGGCAACAACAACAAAGACCTGCTGGAGGGCTTCTGCCTGGGATGTTGCTTCGGCAAAGGACGTTGTCGCGATGTCGTGGGATTGCACAAGAATTTCAGTAAGCGGCGCTTGCAGGGCCTGGAATGTCTCATCGGCTTGGGCGATGACTTCCAGCGCGCCATAAATGTTCATTTCGCTTTCGACAAGGAACTGGTCAACCTGTTCCATGTATTTTGCGTAGTTGCTGCGGAATTCGTCACCACCAACAGTGGCCAGACGATCGGCAAGCGGTGCCAGTTCTGTGGACAGCTTGCTGACTTTTTCACGCAGGTCGGGGACTACCGCGGCATTAATGCCATTGGAATCCCAGGTCAGAATACGAAACAGCGATCCGTGGGCCTCATTTAACGCACTGCTGAGCGTCAGGGCATCGGATCGCCGTTCATAGGCTTCGACGCGAAGGCTGGTGAGAGTGGCTTTTTCGCTTTGAAGGGTTGCGACCGTGGCAATCCCCATGGCGATGATGACGATCATAAGGAAGACCGGAACCAAAAGGGTCTTGGGGCCGATCGACAGATTATCAATAAAACGCATTCACCAGTTTCCTTCGCGCCGATTAACGTCGGTTTTTAGAGTTCACCGTCATTGGGAACTGTTTTGCGATTACGCATCCATTCCCGAAGGTTCCCGATCAGCGGAGCAGACAGGAACAGAATGCTGATCAGCAGAATGACGAGCGTGATCGGACGTTCCCAAAGGAACGAGATCGACCCGTCACTGATTGCCAGGGCACGACGCAGGTTTTCTTCCATCATCTTGCCCAGAATGAAGCCAAGAAGCATCGGCGCCATCGGATAGTTCAGCAGGCGCAGGCCGATCGCGATTGCTGCTGCAATCACCATCATGTGGATGTCCATGGTGTTAAAGGTCACCAGGTAAACACCAACCAGCGAGAAGAACAGAACGAACGGCACCAGAAGCTGCTGGGGCAGGGCAAGCAGACGGGAAATATACGGGATCAGCGGCAGGTTCAGGATCAGCAGCACCACATTCCCGATATACATCGAAATGATGACAGACCAGAACACAGCAGGCTGTTCAACAAACAGGCGAGGGCCGGGCTGAACGCCATAGGAAATCAGCGCGCCCATCATGACAGCCGTCGTACCAGATCCCGGGATACCAAGGGTCAGAAGCGGTACGAAAGAGCCAGAACACGCGGCATTGTTGGCAGTTTCCGGTGCCGCCAGACCACGGATCGAACCTTTGCCGAACTGAAGCTTTTCCTTGGCCGAAGCAAGGTTGCGTTCCATGCCATAGGCCAGGAACGAGGCAATGGTCGCACCCGCACCCGGAAGAACACCGGTGAAGAAACCAAGGATCGACGAACGGCCAATGACCGGAACCATGGTTTTGACTTCATCCTTGGAAAGCTTCATCGAGCCAAGGCTTTTAAGAGCCTTTTCCTCGTCGCTACGTGTGTCCTTGGTCGGACGCAGGATCGACAGCAATGCCTCGGACAGGGCAAAGGTCGACATCGCGAGCAACAGGAAGCTGATACCGTCGATAAGGTCCATGCTGCCAAAAGTGAAGCGTGCAACACCGGCCGCCGGATCGGTGCCGATG
This sequence comes from Thalassospira sp. GO-4, assembly GCF_023588965.1. Classification (NCBI taxonomy): domain Bacteria; kingdom Pseudomonadati; phylum Pseudomonadota; class Alphaproteobacteria; order Rhodospirillales; family Thalassospiraceae; genus Thalassospira; species Thalassospira sp. GO-4. The sequence goes on along the minus strand of NZ_CP097807.1, from coordinate 880,498 downwards.
GTCGACAGCATGATACCAAACAGCGTCATGGTGATGGCCTTGAGAACCTGGCCCTTGCCGGCAAAGGCCGATACGGCCGTAAGACCCAGGACCATCAGTGCGAAATAATCACCAGACTGGAAAGACAGCGAAACAGAGGCCAAGGCCGGTGCCGCCACCAGCAGGAAGATCGCAGCGATCGTACCGCCAGAGAACGACGCATAGGCCGCAATTGCCAGTGCCTTGCCAGCCTGGCCTTTCTGGGCCATCGGATAGCCGTCAAAGGCGGTCGCAACCGTACCGGCAACACCCGGTGCGTTAATCAGAATAGAAGAGGTCGACCCGCCGAAAATCGCCCCATAATACACACCAGCCATCAAAATCAGGCCGGTCGACGGATCAAACCCGTAGGTGATCGGGATCATCAGTGCAATGGCGGTAATCGGGCCAAGACCGGGGAGCATCCCGATAAAGGTGCCTGCGAAACAGCCAACAGCAACCATCAAAAGGTTGATCGGCATGACAGCGGTCGAAAGACCGGCGAAAATTCCATCAAGCATCGTTCGACATCCAACCGAGATAGTAGAAGAAATCGCCAGGGGTCAGGTAAATACCCATCAGATAAAGCAGGCCCCAGAATGCGAGTGTGACAAGAACAGCCGTCAAAACCAGAACCAGGGGACGTCGTTCGCCAAGGGTATAGAAACCACCCATCAGGAAGAGGGAGGTCGAAATCGGGAAGCCAAGCTGGCGGATCGTGAGGCCGTAAAACACCATCAGACCCGCAAGGATGACAACGCGGCGCCATTTGAGGCCACGGAAGGCATCCGCAAGGTTGCCGGCCTCCTGGTTGGCCGGCAGGATCAGTTGGATAAAGGAAACCACGCCCAGGATCCAGGCAAGTGCATTAGGGAGGGTTCTGGCGTTAAACGGGGCATCCTCGTCGCCAAACAGCAGCGGGATATCACCGACATAAAAGCCATAAATCAGCGCAAGGCATAGGAATAGCAATGCGCCGAATTTGTCGCGATTGATGGACATGGCGTGGTTTCCTTCGGAGGTCTTTTTACTTGTGTTCTAGTGGCTTATTTCAGGAAGCCGAGTTCGCGCATCAGGTCGCCAACGACCTTTTCCTGGTTTTCCATGAAGGCGGAAAACTCGGCACGCGGCTTGTAGATTTTTTCCCAGCCATTGCGCTTGCGAACGGTTTCCCATTCCGGGGTTGCCTGAACGTCTTTCAGGACCGCTGCATAGGCATCCGCTTTTTCAGCCGAAAGTGCCGGGGAGCCGAAATAACCGCGCCAGTTGACGAATTCGGCATCAATGCCGAGTTCACCCAGCGACGCTACGTCCGGAGCCGCTTCAACGCGTTCTTTCGAGGTCACGGCAAGAATGCGGATCTGGCCAGCCTTGGCCAGTTCAAGCAGTTCACCAAGACCGGTCGACAGAACTTCGGTTTCACCTGAGAGAAGGCCTGCAATTGCTTTGCCGCCAGCATCGTAGGGGATGTATTTTACCTGTTTCGCATCGCCGCCAGCTTTCTGGACAGCATAGGCAGCAACAATGTGGTCCATACCACCACGAACCGAACCGCCGCCGAACTTGACCGAGTTCGGATCCGCTTTGACCGCGTCAACTACATCGGTAAAGGACTGGAATTTGCTGTCTGCCGGAACTGCGAATGCAGCATATTCAGCAACAACAGCAGCAATCGGGGTCAGGTCACGGAAGGACTGCGGGAACACACCGGTCAGCGAACGAACGATGATCGGGGTGGAGTTGACCATAAGGGTGTTGTCAAGACGGTCAGCCGCTTCGATCATGTAGGCAATGGCTTTACCGCCGCCGCCGCCAGACATGTTTTCGTAGGATGCGGTACCAACCAGACCGGATTTGGTCAGGGCTTCACCGGTACCACGTGCCGTACCGTCCCAGCCGCCGCCAGCGCCGCCCGGAATGACGAAGTGAATTTCATTGATTTCTGCGGCTTTGGCATCCATGGCGCCAAATGCAGCAGTCGAAACAGCAACAGCGGTTGCTGCGGCAATAAATCCGCGACGCGAGAACATCGTCAGCTTATTCATCAGGGTCTCCTCCAGACACTAAAGCATTTTCCCAGACCACCCGTTTGGCGGTCGACCGATCGAAAGGAACAAAACTTCAACAAGGAAGATGGTTGATGTCGCAATGCCGATACAGTTTCCCCATCAGCATACGACCGCTAAAAATGACCTCCCTTGCCGATATTCTTTTTGTTTGTTCCAGGCACGTTCAAGACGCACCCGGATCGGCAGTTGGAGGACGTTAGCAGTAGAACCTGTCATCAACCTGTCATTGCGGATAATTGCGTGAAAATTTTTCACATCATTTTTGCGGCAATGGAAAAGGTGGGAGGGAATGCGCTGTCAGCCAGACAGTCGGTCGCCACATTCTGTGGCATGGTTTTGCAATGTTTGCAGAATGTTATGGCGTTTCTCGCGTGTGAAGCGGCTGCTTGGGCCGGATAGTGCCAATGCACCCAAAAGATGCCCCTGACGGGCCAGAACGGGTACCGCGATCGCCGATATGTCCGGGTCACGTTCGCCTTCGCTTTCGGCAAACCTGTCATCAAGAACCTCGATGGCGCGATCATCGACACCATCGCCCCAGGCACGGATAACATGACCAGCCGCCCCGCGATCACAGGGCAAAAGAGCACCTTCTTCAAGATGGTGGCGCAAACTGCGCGATGAATTTTCACGAAACAGACAAAGACGACTTGATCCTTCGGGCACGTAGAAAGATGCCGTTTCCCCGCTTTCTTTGACCAGTGCCGACAGATGGGGGCGCACCACATCATCCATGCGATAAGAACGCCGATAGATCGAACCCAGTCGCCACAAGGCCGGACCCAATCGATAGCGACCACGTCCCGACAACATCAGAAACCCGCGGGACTCCAGCGTACCCGCCAGTCGCGACAGGGTGCTTTTATACATTCCGGTGCGTTCAGCCAGTTCCTTAAGCGACAAGTCGCTGTCCTGATCGGTAAAGACATCCAGAATTTTAAGGGCGCGTTCAACGGCGGTAACGTTTTGGTCTGACATGAAAAATTGTCCTGTTCCAGGCGGGTGATCGGCAATGACGGGCTGTTTGGATTTCGCGATGGTCTAAAATTCTATATAATAGAACATAATTCTACTAGACAGAATTTAAGGAAATTCCATGAACGGATCAAAATCGCTTTCCGGAATCACGGTGCTGGACCTTACCAATGTTTTGGCCGGGCCGTTTTGTTGTCATCAGCTTGCCCATCTTGGCGCGGACGTGATCAAGGTCGAAGCCCCGGGGCGCGGGGATCTTGCGCGGCAGCTGGGCGCGGACATGGCCCTGAATGAAAAGCTTATGGGCGTCTCGTTCATGGCGCAAAATGCCGGAAAGAAGTCGATCACCCTTAATCTCAAGGATCCGCGCGGCAAAGAGATTCTTAAAAAACTTGTCGAACGCGCCGATGTGCTGGTCGAGAATTTCCGTCCGGGCGTCATGGACCGTCTCGGGCTTGGGTATGACATCCTGTCACAGGTGAACCCGAAGCTTGTCTATTGCGCGATTTCCGGGTTCGGGCAAACCGGCCCGATGAAAAAGCTTCCGGCCTATGATCAGATTGTTCAGGGTCTTTCGGGCATCATGACGATTACCGGCGAGGAGGGTAAGGGGACCTATCGCGTTGGCTATCCGGTGGCGGATACGATTGGCGGCATGACGGCCGCTTTTGCGATCAGTTCGGCGCTGGCCGGACGTGCACTTGGAAACAAGGACGGCAAGGGCTGCTTTATCGATATCTCGATGCTGGAATCTGTCATCGCGACCATGGGCTGGGTGGTTTCAAACTATCTGGTTGCGGGCAAGGAGCCGACCGCCAATGGCAATGACAATTTCACATCGTCGCCATCGGGAACGTTCCGCACCGCAGACGGCCAAATCAATATTGCCGCAAACAAACAGGAACAGTTCGAGGCATTATGCGGTGTCCTTGGGCTGGAAGAGCTGATTGGTGACGACCGCTTTACGTCGCGCAAGGAACGGCTCGAAAACAGGGAAACCTTGAGCGGTCTTCTTGAAAATGTGCTGAGGACGGATGCCACTGATCATTGGGTTGAACGTTTCAACGCGGTTGGGGTGCCGGCCGGTGCGGTTCTGACCGTTCCACAGGTGCTGGCGCTGCCACAAATTGCCGATCGGGGAATGTTGGCGTCCTTTGAAAATGTCCCGGGAGCCGGGCGCGATATCCGCATTCTCAAGACCGGGATCAAGATGGACGGGGATGCGCCGTCGGTTGATATGCCGCCCCCGGAACTTGGCCAGGACAATACCGATATTCTGACCGGGCTTGGTCTGTCGACGGACGAAATTTCAACATTGGCCAATGAGGGCGTATTATGAGCGAGAAGACAGCAACCGAAATCGAACAGGAAGTTCGCGACTGGTGGCATACCGGTATCATCGATATGGAGCCGGGAAAAATCCATTATGGCGGCTATGCAATCGAAGAACTTATCGGAAATGTCAGCTTCCCGACGATGATCTGGCTGATGACGCGCGGCGAACTGCCGACTTCTGGTCAGGCGCGATTACTCGAAGCAGCCCTGGTTTCCGCCGTTGATCATGGTCCACAGGCGCCAAGCATTGCCATTGCCCGGATGGCTGCGACATGCGGGGTCGGGCTTAACAATGCCATGGCAAGTGCCGTGAACGTTCTGGGCGATGTGCATGGCGGTGCGGGCGAGCAGGCCGCAAGCCTTTATCATGATATCGCAAACCGCATTGATCGCGGTGTGGTGTTTGAGGAAGCGGTGTCTGACGGACTGGATCATCAGATTGCAGAACATGGCAAACATGTTCCGGGTTTTGGTCACCGGTTCCATCCGGTTGATCCGCGGGCGCCGCGGTTGCTTGAACTGGTCAAGATCGCCGCAGAGGACGGGCATGTTTCAGGCCGGTTTGGAGTGATTGCCCGCGGTATCGAGGATGAATTGCTCAAACGCAAAGGCAAACGTATTCCGATGAATATCGATGGTGCCACAGCGGTGATCTATGCCGAACTCGGCTTTGCACCGGAACTGGCGCGCGGTTTGTTTTGCCTGTCGCGTTCTGTCGGTATCCTTGCCCATGCCTGGGAGCAGACCAGCCAGGGAGGCCGCAACAAGGGCCCGATCCCGCGTCGCATGATCTGGAGCTATACCGGGCCCGAACGCCGACCGGTTCCCGAAGGTGCAAAAACGGAATGCAACAAGGCCTGATGACGGAATGAATGCCGGGCAGGGTGCCTTAGCGACGGTTTAGCAAGGAATCCTGCCAACGGCGAATAAAGCGCTGGCGCTTGGCCTGATCAAGATAGACCAGAAGACCCGGACCGACCGGAAAGGAACGTACCCGTTCGCCGTAACGGTCAAAAATCAGCGACGAGAACGGGCTTTGCGGAACATCGGCGCGGACCGGGTTGAAATTGCCCTCGCTTTGCAGAACGCTTTGGCCCTTGATCGATAACATGAAGTCGAGGAAACGGGCACCAAGGTCGGGGTTCTGTGCGTCGCGCGGAATAATTGCAATCCGCGAATACACGACAATAAAGTCGTCGGGCAGGATAACGCCAAGGTTCGGGTCGCGATGGCTGAACGTCTCTGCATAGGAGCCAAGAAGATTGTACCCAAGCACCACCTGACCATCGGCGATTTTTTCCAGCATTGGTGACGTGTTGGAATAAAGCTTCACCTTCGACTGGCCAAGTGTGCGCACGAAATCCCAGATACCCGGAAAGAAGCGTTCATCGCGGGCCAGAAATAGAAAACCAACCCCGCTTCGTTCAATGTCATAGGTGGTAACCTTTTCACTGAACAGATCATCATGTTTGGTCAGGAGTTCGATGAAGGCATCGCGGGTTCTGGGCGGCTCAAGATTGTGTTCGCGAAAAAATGCCCGGTTATAGGCAATGACGGCGGGTTCCTGCGTTACGGCAAAGGCTTCGTTGCGCCAGCGCGCCCAATGTGGCAAGGCGCGCGTCTGGCTGCTTTGATGTGAAATGGCATAGCCGTCATTGGCCAGTTTCATCTGCAAGTCCATGGACGAACTGATGATCAGATCGGCATTTGGTTCGTCATTGGCACGCTGTGCCAGCGTCATGTCATACATTTCAAGGGTTTGAAGCTGATGGTATTCGACACCGACATAGGGGTTTTCTTGCTGAAACGCTTCGATAACCGGGGAAAACGCGCCAATATCGGCAGAACCGTAAATAACCGCGGACGGGGTATCGGGTGATAAAAGTGACTGTTCCGGGTCGGAAATCTGGGATGTTCGCAGCGGGGCAAAGGTAAAGACTTCTGCCAATGCAGAAGATGCTTGCATCGCAACCACGATGGCACATAAACGAATAATGGTACGGCCCAGGGTCATTTCGGATACTCTATGTCACGGTCGGCCAGAGACGACTGGCTGGATACGGGCAAAGCGTTTCAACATAAACGGCCATATCAAAGCCAATACCAAGAACGGCAAAGCATAACAACGCCGTAGAACGGTTTATCAGGGAAGAGTAACACAAACAATGAGAGTCCTTGTCGTCGAAGATCACGCCGCACTGGCTGACGGGATTGCACGGTCTTTAAGGCAATCGGGTTATGCGGTTGATATCATTGCCGATGGCGAGGAAGCCGACGATATCCTGCGGACGCAGGAATACGGACTTGTGGTGCTTGATCTCAACCTTCCGAAGCTTGACGGGCTTGAAATCCTGCGGCGGTTGCGTCATCGGGGGGCTGAGAGCGCGGTTTTGATCTTGACGGCACGTGGCGATATCGAAGACCGGGTGAAGGGACTTGATCTTGGCGCGGACGATTATCTGGCCAAACCGTTTGAGCTTGTCGAGCTTGAAGCACGGGTGAGGGCGCTGATGCGCCGTCATGCGGGTACACACAACACCCAGATCAAATGCGGTCAACTAACCTTCGATACGGTTGCCCGCCGTGTCATGATTGACGGCAATGACGTCGATATTCCGCGCCGCGAGCTCAATATCCTTGAAATCTTGCTGTTGCGGGTTGGTCATGTTCTGAGCAAGGAACAGATTGCAGACCAGTTGGCCGGATTTGAAGACGATATCAGTGCAAATGCGGTCGAACTTTATATCAGCCGGTTGCGCAAGCGTGTCGAAACAGCCGACGTCAAAATACAGACGGTTCGCGGGCTTGGCTATTTGTTGAAAAAGACATGAAGTGGCGTAACGGATCTCTTAGACGCAGGCTCATAATCTGGTTGCTGATACCGCTTTTGGTGATCAGTTCATTGATGTTGCTTGAAGTGCGCAGCAACGCCGTAAGATCGACAAACCAGGCATTTGACAGGGCACTTTTAAGTTCAGCATTGGCCATTGCAGATCGCGTGGTCATGATCGGTGGGAAGATCGAGGTTGATGTTCCCTATGTCGCGCTTGAGATGCTGACCAGTGCGGCCGAAGACCGGGTATTTTATCAGGTAAGTACCGGGCAGGGCGAATTCATCACCGGATACGAGGACTTGCCGCCGGTGCCGGAGCGTTTGCTGCCGCTGCGCGAAGAACCGGTATTTTATGATGCGGTCTATAATGGCGAGCCGGTGCGCATTGGTGCATTGTCGCGATATGTTGCAAGTGTTCGAAAAGCAACGCGTTTTCAGGTTCTTGTGGCGGAAACCATGGGTACCAGAACCAGTCTGAGCGAGGATATTCTGGCCAGTGCTGCTGCACGTCAGATTGTGCTGATCATGCTTGCCGCAATCATTGTCTGGTTCGGGATCGGTCAGGGTCTTAAACCGCTAACACGGCTTGAAGAAGCCTTGAACCGTCGCTCGCCAACCGATTTGCGACCCATCTTGCATGATGTTCCGACCGAAGTGCGACATCTTGTAGGGGCGATCAATCAGCTATTCGGGCGTCTTGAAAACAGTCTCAAGACCATGCAGCGCTTTACAGCGGATGCAGCGCATCAACTGCGGACACCCTTGGCGGCATTGCGAACCCAGGCAGAGCTTGGTCAGCGGGAAGATGATCCGGAAAAAATGCGCCAGATCATGGAAACCATCGCATCTTCAACGCGGCAAACCTCACATCTGGCCAATCAGTTATTGGCGTCTGCGCGTGCAGCACCCGAAGGCCTGGCCGGACGTCCGTTTGAAAAAATCGATCTCTGTGCGATCACACGTGCGGTAACCAGTGCAAAGGTTCCAGCTGCGATCGAAAACGGCATTGATCTTGGCTATGAAGGCCTGACGGAACCGGTACTGATTATGGGTGACGCAACCCTGATTGAAGAACTTTTGAAAAACCTGGTGGATAACGCGCTGATCTATTGCCCGGATGGCAGTGCGGTGACGGTGCGTCTTGAAAATGATTGTAAACCGGGGTTCGTGCGGCTAAGCGTCGAGGACAATGGCCCGGGCATTCCGATTGAACATCACAAGGATGTTTTCAAACGGTTCTATCGGATGAGTGAATCCGGTCAGGAAGAGGGTTGCGGCCTTGGTCTGTCGATCGTCAAAGAAATTGCGGCACGTCACGACACCAAAGTGAAATTGACCCAGCCCGAACGCAACAGCGGATGTGTGTTCAGCATTTCATTCAAACGCAGTTCGTAGCAGCGGGTGCATCTGTGCGCAGGCATCAAATTGAATGCATTGCATGAGATAACAGAATGCAGTGAGTTGAAGGTATTATATATTTTTCCATAAACACCATTTAGAAATATTTGTCATAATATATATTATAGAACTTAATGATGCAGAGAATGTACGGTGTACGTCCCGTGGAATTCTTATTCCCCACCGACACTGAAATACACCTTGAAATACACCTTTTACAGGCTTCTGAGCCGTGATGATCAGTTCACCTCGATGACAAGCCCGTCATAAGCCGGTTCAACATGGTTCGGTGTGTCGGCCATCGCCTGCGCGTAATCGAACTGAATACCCATATGGGTCATGTAGACCTTTTTGGGTTTGAATTCTTCAACCCAGCCAAGCAGCTTTTCAAGGTGCGCATGCGTGTTGTGTGGTCGGTGGCGCAGACAATCGACGACCCACACATCAAGATCATAAAGATGCTGTTTGGATTGCTCGGGGAAATTCACGACATCCGTCGAATAGGCAAATTTCCCTATCTTGAAGCCAAGTGTTTCGCCATAGCCGTGATCCTGCGAGAAAACGGTTATCGGGACCCCTGCTGCGACCAACGGCCCTGTGATGACGTGCGGTATCAGGACCGGTTTGAAATAGAACTCAACCCCGTCAGGCAGTGGCGTAAAGACATAATTGAAGCGATGGTCGATATCAGAGATCGTTTCGGCCGAGGCATAGATATCTATCGGCCGGTTCATCGCCACATTGAGCCAGCGAACATCATCAATCCCGTGCACGTGATCGGCATGCGAATGCGTGAACAGAATGGCATCAAGGTGATCAATGTTATGGCGTATCGCCTGTTCACGGAAATCCGGGGTGACATCGACAAGGATCTTTGTCCCGGCTTCTTCGATCAGGATCGAACTGCGTAAACGGCGGTTTTTCGGATTGTTCGGGTCGCACTTTCCCCATCCAAGGCCAACGGATGGCACGCCATTTGATGATCCGCAGCCAAGGATGGTTATTTTGGTCACTGTGCCGCTTCTCCTGGCAGAAGAAGATTTTTGCGATCTGCCTTGGTGAAGAGTTTGAAGAAGTTGTCCGTGGTGATCCGGGTGATTTCTTCGAGGCTTACACCCTTGATTTCGGCGAGCTTTGCCGCCGTGTGGGCGACATAGCTTGGCTCGTTCGGTTTGCCGCGTTTGGGCACTGGTGCCAGATACGGCGCGTCTGTTTCCACAAGCAACCGGTCCAAGGGCACATCTTCAAGAGCCGCACGGATTTCCTTGGCGGAATTAAAGGTGATGATGCCCGAGCAAGAGATATAAAACCCGATTTTCAAGGCCCGCTGCGCCAGTGTAGCCGAACTTGAAAAGCAATGGATCACCCCGGTAAACGGCCCCTTTTCATATTCTTCTTCGAGAATATCCATCGTGTCATCATCCGCATCACGGGTGTGAACGATCAAAGGCAAACCGGTTTCACGGCATGCGGCAATGTGCGCGCGAAAGCTTTGTTGCTGGGCTTCGCGCGGTGCATTGTCGTAAAAATAGTCAAGGCCACTTTCGCCGATGCCAATAATCTTGGGATCGGATGCCTTGGCCAGCAACGGTTCGGGGCTTGAAAGCCCCTCCTCGCCTGCTTCGTGCGGATGCACGCCAATCGTGCAATAGATATGATCGGATTTTTCGGCAATGGCGCGAACCTGATCAAAGGTCGTCAGTTTCACGCCGATGCTGACCATCATACCAACGCCGGCATTTTTCGCCCGCGCGATGGTGCCCGAAAAATCTTCGGAAAACTGCGGATAATCCAGATGGCAGTGGCTGTCGACCAGGGCGACATTCATGCCTTCTCTCCTTCGTCTTCTTCTACATAGCGCGGGAATACGCCAGCCGGTTTCGGGATTTCCGTTCCCGGCACAAGGGCATGATCCGGGCCAAGATTCTCGAACCCGCGCTGATCATCGGCCAGCACCAGCAAATCGAGAATTTTAGATGCGGAATCCGGCATGATCGGCTGAACCAGAATGCCAACATGGCGAATGACTTCGGCCAGAACATAAAGAACCGTTTCCATCCGTGCCGGATCGGTCTTTTTCAGGCCCCAGGGCGCCATTTCATCGACATAGCGGTTGGCATCGCCCACAAGGCTCCAGATTGCTTCAAGGCCCTTGTTGAATGCCTGTTCATCAAACAGCGGGCGCACGGTATCAAGCATGCCATGGGCTTTGCCCAGAATTTCCAGATCCGCTGCGGTGAATTCACCCGGCGTCGGGATCGCTGCGTTGCAGTTCTTGTGGATCATCGACAACACGCGCTGGCACATATTGCCAAGATCGTTGGCCAGTTCACTGTTCATACGGTTGACCATGGCACGATGGGCAAAATCGCCATCATTGCCAAACGGTACTTCGCGCATCAGGAAATAGCGGGTCTGATCAAGCCCGTATTTTTCGGTCAGATCATAGGGATCAATGACATTGCCGATTGATTTCGAAATTTTCTGGCCTTCATTGGTCCACCAACCATGCGCAAACACGCGTTTGGGCGGCGTGATACCGGCGGCAAGCAGGAACGCCGGCCAGTAAACGGCATGGAAGCGCAGAATATCCTTGCCAACCATGTGAAGGTCCGCCGGCCAGTATTTTTCAAGTTTGGCCGGATCTGCATCGGGATAACCGATCGCCGTCAGATAGTTGGTCAGCGCGTCAAGCCACACATACATGACATGGTCTTCGTCACCCGGAACCGGCACACCCCATTTGAAGCTGGTGCGCGATACCGAAAGGTCGTGCATGCCGCCTTTGACAAAGCTGATGACTTCGTTGCGGCGTGACTGTGGTGCGATGAAATCCGGGTTCTGTTCATAGAACTCAAGCAGACGATCACCCCATGCCGACAGCTTGAAGAAATAGCTGGGTTCAGACACCCATTCGACCGGGGCTCCGGTCGCTGCCAGTTTCTCGCCATCCTTGGTGATCAGTTCTTTTTCAGCATAGAACGCCTCATCGCGAACCGAATACCAGCCATCATAGGAGCCAAGATAAATCTCTCCCTTTTCAAGCAACGTATTCCAAAGCGCCTGACAGGCCTTTTTGTGGCGTTCTTCGGTCGTCCGAATGAAATCATCATTCGAATAGTTCATATGCACGGCCAGATCACGGAAGTTCTGCGATACCTGGTCGGTAAAGGTTTGCGGGTCAATACCCTTGGCCGCGGCCGACTTGTCGACTTTCTGACCATGTTCGTCCGTGCCCGTCAGGAACATCACGTCATACCCGTCCAGGCGCTTGAAGCGTGCCAGAACGTCACAGGCAAGCGTCGTGTAGGCATGGCCAATATGGGGCTTGTCATTGACGTAATAGATCGGGGTCGTGATGTAGTAGGGCTGTTTGTGCCCGGTCATGGTCGCAAATCCTTCGCGCAAGTCGTGAAACAAAACGGCCCGAAATGGGCCGTGATGGTCAAAATTTCGGTTACTGGGCAGTGATGTCAGGTTCGCATGGTTTCTTCAAGCATGAAGAAGGCATTCAGCAAGGCCTGCTTGCGATCAAGATGCAAACCGCGGGTCGCGCCCATCAATTCGTTGATCTTTTCCCATACCTCCAGCCATTGATCAAGCGGTTGCGCAGCGGCCATGCGTTGCATGGCTGGCAATTCGCCTTCGACCACTTCGCGTGGCGGCTGTCCGGTTGCGGCAAACCGGATCATTCGGGCCAGCCACCAATGCAGAAGTTCGGTCACTGTGGCAAAGGCCGCGTCCTTGTCTGCCGGGGAAAAGCGTTCGGCAAATTTGTGCTGGGCCGCAACATCGGCATTTGGCAAAGATGCGATCAGATTGACCATCTCGGTATATAGCTCAAGCCCGCCGACTTCATGCAGTTGAAGGGCGCGGCCAATGCTGCCTTCGGCCAGACCCGACAGCGCATCACGATCGCCAAGATCCATTTCAGGACAATAGCGCCCCAAAAGATCGACAACCTGATGATCCTCAAGCGCGCCAAGGTTCAATCGACGGCAACGTGAACGGATGGTTGGCAGCAAACGGCCCGGATGATGGGCAATAAGGATCATCATCGCATTTGCCGGCGGTTCTTCGAGAACCTTCAGAATGGCGTTGGCCGCGTTACGGTTCAGCTCGTCAGCCGCATCGACGATCACGATCCGCCAGCCACCCTCGGCCGAGGTTTTGGACATGAAATTGCCAACAGTACGCACATTGGCAACGGTAATTTCGCCCTGAAGCCGTTTTTTCTTCTCGTCATACTGGCGCTCGATGACTTTAAGGTCACCATGCCCCCCACCCGCAATCCGTCGGGCGACCGGATCTTCGGGATCAACGTAAAGTCCATCTGGCTGATCACCAAACAGGCCTGCCCCGCCGGTCCCGCCACCAGACAGGATAAAACGCGCCATGCGATAGGCCAGTGTTGCCTTGCCGACGCCACGCGGACCACACAATAGCCACGCGTGATGCATCCGTTTGCTGTTCCAGGCATCAAGAATTGTTTTCTCGGCCTCTTCGTGGCCAAGAAGCGCCTCATTCCGGCGTGGTTCAAACGGATTGTTGTCTTCTTGAAGATCGTCGTTACGGGCCATCCGGATTTATGCCCCCTGCCCGACAATACGGTTCTTGACCGTTTCAATGACACGTGCGGTCACGTCATCAATATCGCCCTGGGCATCAACAACGCAGCAACGTTCCGGTTCTGCGGCCGCGATTTCACGGAAACCGTCACGCAGACGCTGGTGAAATTCCAGTCCCATCCGTTCAAACCGGTCTTCGGCGGCGCTGACATTGGCAAAACGTGCACCAGCGCGTTCCAGTCCTATTTCGATCGGCAGATCAAAAATCAGGGTGACATCGGGTTTGAAACCATCGATGGCAAGTTGCCAAAGATTTCTGATGTAATCAGCCCCGAGCCCGTGGCCATATCCCTGATAGGCAACGGATGAGTCGGCAAAGCGGTCGCAAAGCACAACCTTGCCTTCGGCAAGGGCCGGACGGATCGTGCGTTCGACATGGTCCCGGCGCGATGCAAACATCAAAAGCGCTTCGGTGACGGCATCCCAGCGTCCGGGATCGCCCGTCAGCAGAAGCGTGCGGATTTCCTCTGCGCCAGGTGAGCCGCCAGGTTCGCGGGTGACAACGACGTCACGCCCCTGGTTGCGGAACCATTTCTCAAGGCATCTGATCTGTGTCGATTTTCCGCTGCCTTCCCCGCCTTCAAAGCTGATGAACAAGCCGGGCTTCACACTCACCCGTTTGCCCCCCAAAGAAGATATTTGATGGCAGCACCGATACGACCGACAAAGCCGAGGCGCCCGACATCATGGGCCGCATAAAGCGGGAATTCTTTGGCTTCCTGATCAGGAACTTCAACCTTCAGGGTCGCGATCTGATCCCCTTTGGCAATCGGGGCCGGAATCGGACCATCATAGACGACAGACACTTTCATATCACGGCTGGCGCTGCGCGGAAGTGTCAGGAGAATGTCCTGATCTGCGACCAGGTCGACCTTTGTTTCAGCGCCAAGCCAGACATTGGCGGAACTGACCGTTTCATCCTTGGAAAACAGGTCGTAATTGTCGAATTCGCGGAAACCCCAATCGAGAAGTTTCTGTGATTCCGTACGGCGTTCCCGGACCGAGTTCAGGCCATTGACAACAATGATCAAGCGACGGCCATCACGTTCGGCCGACGCGGTAAGGCCATAGCCGGCAGACTCGGTATGCCCGGTTTTAAGGCCGTCGACACCTGCGCTGGTCCCCAAAAGCGGGTTGCGGTTGGGCTGACGGATGCCGTTATAGGTGAATTCCTTGACAGAATAGAGTTCATAAAGATCAGGGAAATTGCGAATGGTATCGCGGGCCAGGATCGCAAGATCATGTACAGTGACAAGATGCCCTTCGGCAGGCCAACCGGTGGCATTCTTGAACACCGATTTGGTCATGCCGATATTGCGCGCTTCTTGGGTCATTTCCTCGGCAAAGGCTTCTTCGGTGCCGGCCAGGCCTTCGGCTACCACAATCGCGGCATCATTGCCGGACTGAACGATAATTCCGTGCAGAAGGTCGGAAACTGAAACGTCGGAATTGACCTCGACGAACATTTTGGATCCGCCCTTGCGCCATGCCTTTTCACTGACATGGAAGGTGTCATCCATCGATACACTTCCGTCCTTGATATGCTTGAAAAGCATATGGACAGTCATCATCTTGGTCATGGATGCCGGTTCGGTCAGTGTGTCCCCTTCCTTGTTCAGAAGGACAGCACCGGTGTCGAAATCCATAATGTAGGCTTCACGCGCGCTGGTCTCGATTGCCTGTGCGCTGGTCATCGACATTGCCATGACGGACCCCAATATTGCGGCCCCGGCCACTACCCGGTTCAGACTGTTTTTGAACGGAATTGGCGGCATCAAAGTCATAGCGTCCTAACCCTGTATAATAAAATCTGTTCCCGCCGGTCTTTCGGCGTGTTCATTCTGTTGCTTATGTCGCAAATCCGGCAAAATTGTGCAACAGCAAGCCGGTATGCTCATAAAACAAAAGACTTTATGAGAAAACCGTGCGCATGACAGCAATCAAAGCGGTAGCACAGCGGATTTCTGCAATCAACATCCTGACTTGGCAGCCCCACCGTCAGCGCATTCAACGACCACTTTGGCGCCGTTCTGGCCGGTTGCAATCACCCGTTCGAGTAAAATGTCAGCTTCGGGCACCGTGTTTAACGGTCCAAGACGTACCCGGTAAAAGGTCGTGCCTTTGACTTCAATCGGTTCAATCTTGCTTGGTGCAAGATCATAAAGACGGTTCCGAAGGTTCAAGGCATTGTCATAAACTGAAAATGCACCGGCCTGAACGTAGATTGACGAATTGGCAACAGGCGCAACATTGACAACTGCGGCCTCTTCAACCGTTCCTTCCAGCGGGGACGACGATATGCTTGGTTCGGATGATGGCGGCGTCAGTTTGATCCGGGACGTTGTCGGCTGTCCGCTGTCGGTAATCGGACCATCATCAAGACGTACGGTTTCGACAACATCACGCGGTGCGGCCGATACGGTGTTCTGTTCGGCAACGGTGACCGCCGGTGCTGCTTTGCCCTGCGCAATTGCGGCGATCTGTCGGCTTTCGCTTTCGATCACTTCAACCATCACCTTGGCCGTGCCCTTTTTCTCGAAACCGAGCAACTGGGCCGCGCGGCGCGACATATCAATGATGCGCCCATGCGCAAACGGCCCGCGGTCATTGATGCGAACCTTAAGCGATTTGCCGTTTTCAAGGTTGGTTACACGAACAATACTTGGCAGTGGCAAGGTACGGTGGGCAGCCGATATTTCGTACTGATCAAAAACTTCGCCATTGGCTGTCCGTTTGCCGTGGAATTTAGGGCCGTACCAGGATGCGATACCGGTTTCGCTATATTCGTAATCAACGGCGGGGTAATACCACTGACCGGCAATTTCATAGGGATTGCCGATCTTGTAGCTTCCGACCTGAACCGGTTGTGTTTGTCCGCCGCCCAGACGTTTGACACCGTGAACGGCCAACTGGGTTTCGGCACAACCTGCCAGTAACATACCAAGTGCAACCACGGACAGTCCGAGGCGGCTTTTTGTCCGCAGGCGTGCGAATGCACTTTTTCTTGGTGATGGCATCAAGGTGTCCCCGCTTAAAGATGCTCTGTATCTGTCGGTGACGGGATTTTCCCGTCACCTGGACATTCAATGGTTACTGCCCCGCAATCGCGTCTGCCAACGTACCGACAGCAATCGCGAAATAGGTCGAACGGTTCCAATGCATGATGGTGTGGAAATTGTTATAAACCATATATGCCGGACCTTCACCGTCATTTACGGTAACAATTGATGCATCCATGTCGGCCTTTGGCAGATCCGCACCATTAGGCATGCGTACACCGGCTTTCTGCCATTCGGCGATTGGTTTGCGAATGTCGCGGCCAACCAGTGACTTGTCGAAATCTTTCGGGATGCTGACCTTGCGTCCCCAACGCTCGTCACCCTTCCAGCCAACGGTCGAAAGATAGTTTGCAGCCGACGCAAAGACATCTTCCTTTGCCCCCCACAAATCAATCTTGCCATCGCCATTTCCATCACGTGCATAGTTCAGGAATGTGGAAGGCATGAATTGCGCCTGCCCCATTGCACCGGCCCACGACCCTGACATGTTTTCAGGTGCTATATGCCCGGCATCAATAATGGTCAGGGCATTCATCAATTCCTTGCGGAAATATTCCGCCCGACGGCCTTCAAAGGCCAGGGTCGCAAGTGAATCAACCACGGAATACCCGCCGGTATGGCGGCCAAATCCGGTCTCAATTCCCCAAAAAGCCGTAAGATACTGACCCGGGACACCATATTTTTTTGCCGCGGCATCAATCACGGCGCGGTTTTCGGCGTATTTCCGACGTCCCTCATCAATACGGGACTGTGGCACCACGCGCTGGATATATTGTTCAAACGTCAGTTTGAATTCCGGCTGGCTGCGGTCATATTCGATGACTTTGGGGATCGGCTTGGTGTTGGCAAAGGCGACATCGAGTGTCGGCTGTGAAATGCCTTTGGCTGCTGCTTCTTTTTTGAAGTCAACAAGCCATTCATCAAACCCCTCTGTGGTAAATTCTGGAAGTTTTTCATCGGTCTGTGCGAAGGCAGGTGAATGCGCAGCCAAAACAGTCAACACCGAGGCGGCAGTCAGCAATTTCCAGAATTTCATCAAAAGGCCTCATCCAGGATTTTAGTTGTCAGGGGCGACCGGCATTGGGCCGGGGAACCACTCATTCGTTCGCCCGGTCAGGTAATAAGCGGTCAAACCGACCCATTCACGCAAACCACGGCTTAGAGATTTGATACCGCCTGAGACGTTAAGACTTGCTAAATGGATGTCGTCTGAGGTCAATCTGCCGACCGGATAGGGAATTACAGTCCATCCAACCTGTCGAAAAACACCAACCGCGCGCGGCATATGATCGGCCGAAGTGATTAAAAGCCAAGGTTTTTGTGCCAGTGCCGGCCAGTTGCCATACACAACCTTGTGGGAGTTCAGCGCATTCTCATATGTGTTGCGTGCTTCGGTCTCGAAATGCATGTTTGGCGTCAGAAGCTTCGAATCGTAAAGCCAGTCGCGCAGAACATTGGCTTCGCTGAAACCCCGATCGTTCAAAACACCATCGCCCCCGGTGAATATTACGGGTTTATCGGGGTGTTTGTTTGCAACGCGCAGCATTGTAAAGACCCGGTCCGGGGCACTGAGAAACTGCACGTCGCCACGCTGAAGGAAGCCGTTTGCATCGATGCTGCCTGACAGTGTGATGACGCCTGCAAATTCGGTTTTGTCCAGATCAGGCTTTTCGAACCGTGTTTCGAGCGTCCGGGACAAAACCGCACCGAGCGGAAATACTGTAATCAACAGTGATAAAACGGTAACGACAACCAGGCCGGCAAGAGCAAAGCGCCGCGTTCGGCGCAGGCAAATCAATGCGGTCAGCGCCAACAAGACAACCCCATGAACCAGCCCGATATTGACGATATAGCCCACTGTTTTTGACAGAAAATAGAACACGTGAATTCAATCCGACTGGTTGTTCGCCCTGTGGTTGCTGGTACCTTACTGAAAACAAATTATTTCGTCAGCATTCGATGCAATATCGGATTGACCTATTGACAGGGCAGCGCACCCAATTTATTGAAAGCGCCCAGAGCGAGATGCTCCGACCATTTTTGCGGAGAGGTGGCAGAGTGGTTGAATGCAACGGTCTTGAAAACCGTCGTGCCTTTACGGGTACCGTGGGTTCGAATCCCACCCTCTCCGCCATTTCCCAAGTCGTTGATTACGTTGTAAATTGCCGCTGATTATTGCGAATTGTGAACCAAAACTGGTTTCCGATTTAGCATTCAGATTGGCTTGTGCATGTCTTCCTCGCGCGGTCGCGGACATTGTTTTATCCGCCCGGCATCCGTTTGCTTTCTGGGCCATTTACCATGATGACGGCATGGCAGGCATCCCATACGGTATGATGCATTTCGGTTGTCGTGATCAGTAACTTAATTCCAGGCCGAGCATGCGGCTCAGCAATATGGCGACAAGTCCGACTGCGATCAATGCAACCAGGAAAATAGCGACCATCTTGGCGCCAGAGCGTATCAGGGCGCGGGTCTCGCCCTTTTCTCCCTGGTCGTAATGCCATTTGATGGAAAAGAACATGGCGGTGCATAACGCGACAATCTTGAACGTGCCGAAGATTATTGGGACCCAATCCATTTTATTCACTCATATCTGCATCAGCTGTGTGCGTTATGGCCGTGTTTTCGCCAAACGCACACTTCCTATTCTGCAACGCAGACATGTATCAGCGGGTGGGAATTGCACCAGCCCATGACGCGGGTACATTGCGGATACGGACGCCTGCGATTGCCGCGGCAACTTATATCCAAATACGCGCCGGAAAATGACAATTGTCGATTTCGCCGGGATTTCGGGGTTTTAAGCCATGGGATGCTGACTGCACGGATATTGTTTATCTTGACGCGGTCGTCACTGTTCTGCGAACTGTAGCCTCCTTTCGCAAGATTTTGAAACCGTCGTAATGAAAGTCCGCCAATGAGCGCGTTACCGCCCTGCCCCAAATGCCAATCGCCCTATGCCTATGAGGATGGCGAGCTCCTGATTTGTCCGGAATGTGCACATGAATGGTCTGCATCTGCCGATACTTCATCCGAGACAACTGTCAGGGATGCCAACGGAACGCCGCTTTCGGATGGTGATACGATAAGCGTTATCAAGGACCTGAAAGTCAAAGGGTCTTCGGCCGTTGTCAAGGTTGGCACCAAGGTCAAAGGCATTCGCCTGGTCGACGGTGATCACGATATTGATTGCAAAATCCCCGGGATTGGTCAGATGGGACTGAAATCCGAATTTGTGAAAAAAGTATCGGACTGATTTCACAAGGCCTGCATCTCAGACAAGAAAAAGCGCACCGTTTCCGGTGCGCTTTTGTCGTTTCAATATGATGTTGGGCGGTGCTTAGTCCGCACTTCCGGTACGGAAAGTCGCACCGGCTTTTGGTTTGACCACGCGCTGAACAAACCAGATCACCGCAGCCATTCCGACACCAATAAGATCGGTGACAAGACCGCCGGAAATCATGAACAACGCGGCAATGATCAGGGCAATACGCAAGAACCAGACCGCGTTGCGGCCAAGGAACCAGCCCTGAACACCCGCAGACAGCAGGAACACGCCGACAACGGCCGTAACCAGCGCCTGCCCGATCTGAAGGTATGTGCCCTCCATCAGGATTGCAGCGTTATAGAAGAACATGAACGGCACGATAAAGGCCGCAATGCCGATCTTGAATGACGCAACCGATGTTTCCATCGGATTGGCTCCTGAAATCCCGGCCGCGGCATAGGATGCCAACGCAACTGGCGGCGTGATTGCCGAAACCACAGCAAAGTAGAACACGAAGAAATGAGCGGTAAGTGGTTCAATTCCAAGCTCAATCAGGCCAGGCGCAACAACGGATGCCGCCACGGCGTAGGCAGCGGTTGTTGGCATGCCCATGCCAAGAAGAATGGCAATCAGCATGGCAAATACCAGTGCCAGAAGCTGGGATGCTTCTGCCAGACCAAGCAACAGGTTTGAGAACCGCGCACCAACACCGGTCAAGGCGATGACGCCAACAATGATCCCGGCACAGGCACAAACAGCAATGATCTGAATTGACATGCCACCGGCCAGCTCAAAGGCCTTGGCAACGGCGCGAACACCGACCCGGTTTGGTGTCAGCCAACTGACCACGACGGCCGCAACCGTCGCCAGCGTACCGGCACGAATAACCGAATATCCAAGGAACAGTGCAATGATCAATATGATGATCGGTAGGAACAGGTAAACCTGTTTGACCATCGTGTTGAAGCGCGGCAGTTCTTCTTCCTTCATGCCGCGCATACCGAGTTTTGCGGCTTCGAAATCGACCATGAAATAGATCGATACAAAATAAAGGATCGCAGGAATAACCGCGGCAATCGCAATGTCGGTATATGGAATACCGGTAATCTCGGCCATGATGAAGGCGCCCGCCCCCATGATGGGTGGCATGATCTGGCCACCAGTCGATGCTGCGGCCTCAATCGCACCGGCGGTTTTCTTGTGATAGCCGACCTTTTTCATCAACGGGATGGTCAAGGAACCGGTCGCAACAACGTTGCCTGCCGATGTGCCATTGATCATGCCCATCAAACCGGATGCAAAAATCGCGACCTTGGCCGGGCCACCCCGCGCCCGTCCGGCGACCGAAAAGGCAAAGTTCACAAAATAGTCGCCAACTTTGGAGGCCTGAAGAAAGGCTGCGAAGATGATGAACAGGATAATGTAGGTCGATGAAACGGCCGTCGTCGGTCCGAGAATACCGGCATCGGTATAGACCTGGCTAAAGAAGCGCTGCCAGGTGATGGCCGGTGATTGCAGGAATCCCGGCAGGAATTCACCGACAAAGACGTACACGAGGAAGATCGTTGCGATGATCACAAGCGCAAGCCCGGCGACACGACGGGTCAATTCCATAATCAGCAATGTTCCGGAAATCGCAGCAATCGAAATTCCGATTGGCGCAAACGGCGTTCCGGTCGAGTTGCGCATCAAGGTGCCATAAATCGTGATCAGATAGATGGCGACTGCAAGCCCGCATACCGTAAGGACAAAGTCCGGCGGCGAATAACGGTTTCTGGTGGTTTTGTGGAACCAGGACAAAACGATACCGCCGACTGTCGCAGCCATAAGCGGCGCGCCAAAGACCCAGGTTTCATTAAATTTGATGCGCGCATCAATGCCGTTCCACATCACGCCATTGTTGATTTCAAAGGCGAAACTGATTGCGGTTCCCACGGCAACAAAGGCCGGAACCAGCAGAATATAGGACAGATAACCCAAAAGCGGCGTCTGGCCGGTCGGGGCATCCGCAAATTTGTTGGCCGAATACCAAAGGAAACCAAGTGCCAGCGCACCGGCAACGTGAACAATTCGGAAGTTCCAGGTTTCGAGCGGAAAATCAGGCAGAAACGCAAGATTAACCAAACCACCGGTCATGCCCGACAGCGACACGCCATTAAGTGCCAGCATGTGAAACGCGGCATAAATCGCAGCAGCAATCGTAATGAAAGTAAGGCCGCGCCCTTCAAAAAGGCGTCGGTTTTGTTCAACCGGTTCCTCGTCAACGCCATCGGCGATGAGATGGTCGTCATCAGGTTTGTTGGGTTCGGTCATAAGGTTTCCCCGCACTCTTTGGTCATTTGTTTTTGGCAAGCTTCTTTACGGCGATTGAGCAAAGGCGGGTCACCATTGCGATGACCCGCCTTGCGATATCAGATCGGGCTGACTTAGTGGATCATGTCAGCCGGGATGGATGCGCCATGTTCATTGAACCATTTGGCTGCACCCGGGTGCCATTTCATGACTTTGTTCTTGTTCCAGTTTTCCGGAACCGTCGAACGGGCCGCACGGTGGATCGAAACCATGCGGGCGTTGTCCGACATCACAACGTCGGTTGCGGCATAGACGAAGCTTTCAGGAAGATCGCAGTTGGCAATCGCAAAGTTCCACATCGAAACCGAACGTGCCGGTGCGGTCAAAGTGGTGTAGGTATCAGCTGCGATGTCGAACTCGGATACCGGGAAGGCATCCATGATCTGTTTCTGTTCAGCTTCGGTGAACTCGATGATGTTCACTTTGGTCTGGACTTCCAGCTGGCTGACAGCCGGAACCGGGACGCCGGCGGCGAATGCGATAACGTCAAGCAGGCCATCCTGAAGCTGACCACCAAGATCAGACCAGCCGCCGTTACGGCGTTCGAATTTCACGCCGAGTTCTTCAAGCATCCGCGGGAAATAGGTATCGGACGTCGACCCGGCCGGACCGAAACCGATTTTCGCACCTTCCGGAATGTCGGCAACCGATGCGATGCCCGACGATGCCAATGCGGTGATCGAGAACGGCGTCTGATACATCGGGAACATTGCGCAAGCGTTGGTCATCTGGACGCCCGGTGCAATCGGGTTGGTCCCGGCCAGCGATTCTGCAGCCGGCCCCATCGTGGTCATGCCAAATGCGGCTTCACCAGTATGGACCAGTGCCATGTTCTGCATCGGACCACCGGTGACTTCACCACCACCGGAAATGCCGAGTTCTTCAGCGACAAGGTTTGCCCAGCCCGAACCATAGGCAAAGTATGTGCCGCCCTGAGAAGCGGTGCCAACGGTAAAGCTATCAGGCCAACCGGTGCGATCCTGCGCGACAGCAGCAGTGCTCCCAAACGCAAACGCGACCGCCATCCCTGCAATTAATGCGCGTTTCATCTATTTCCTCCGTTTATCGGTACTTATGTGACGTTGCCCCCAAGACAGTTCCACATATGGGGAAACCAAAGGTTGAAGGCAATGTGATCTATAATCAATAACTAAAACAAGGCACTTGGAAAGTGATGTTGGTCTCAGAACTTATGCGACTTTCGTTGAATGGTTCTATTGCGTGCATTTGACGCCACTAAAACACGTTATTCTGATTTAAATTTAAAGACCGCGATACAAACGCTTGTAATGAGATGAAGACGTTACAACGTCTCTAGAAACCATGGTGTCTCGGAGGGCGGCGCAGTGTCATTGAATATCGGCAGTAGAATCTTGCTTGCAGCGGCGATGATTGTCGTTGCGACGTTTGTTGCCTTTATCCTGTATTTTGATTACCAGCAGCGAACGTCGATCCAGAGCGCGTTGCAGTCAAAATTGACCGAAAGCGGATCGCTTGCGACGGCGGGGATTGCCAACTGGCTTGATGGCCGTCGTCTTCTGGTTGAAAGCCTTTCCAACAACATCGCTCGGGACAGCTCGCCTGAAGCCGTACGCGAAGTCGCCAGCGGCCAGGCGCTTGCTGAGTCGTTTATTTATGCCTATTTCGGCAGTGCCGACGGCGTAATGACAATGAACCCGCCCGACGAGCTGCCGCCCGATTACGATCCGCGCAAACGCCCATGGTATGGTGATGCGGTGGCAATCGGTGACAGTACCCTTACCGAACCCTACACCGATGCCTCAACCGGGCAGCTTATTGTTACGGCAACAACCCCGGTATTTGACGGTTCGAAACTGCTTGGCGTGGTGGGTGGTGATATCAACATCTCCATTCTTGGCGATCTGGTTCGCAGTATCGATCTGGGCGGGATCGGATACGGTTTCCTTGTCAATGATCAGGGCACCGTCCTGATCCACCCCAACGCAGATTTCACGCTTAAACCGATTGCCGAAGTTTTCCCGGAAAACACCCCAACCGTCGAAGAAGGCATGCAAAGCGTTCTTGAAGGAAGTGGTCCGCAATTGTTTACCTTCTTCAAGGTTGACGGATTGCCTTCAGTGAACTGGTATCTTGGCTTTGCCCTTGATCGGGATGCGGCATATGCATCGCTGACCGAGTTTCGCTATACCGCCATCATCACGGCGATCATTGCCGTACTGGCGATCATGGGGTTGATGGGGGTTCTGGTACGCACCTGGGTTTCGCGTCCGGTGCTGAGCATGACATCCGCCATGACCCGCCTAGCCAAGGGGGAAAAGGATGTTGATGTCCCCGGAACGGAGTTGAAAGATGAGATCGGGGCGATGGCAGCCGCAGTCCTTGTGTTTAAAAACAATGCGGCCGAGGTCGAGCGCCTCGCAAATGAAAACGAACAGGCAACACAACGTGCTGCGCTGGAACGCAAACGTGCACTTGATCAGATGGCCGACAATTTCGAAAAAAGTGTGCTTTCGATCGTTGAAACGGTTGCCGATGCGGCTGAACGAACCCAGTCGGTTGCGACCCAGCTTTCAGCCAATGCCGAAGAATCCACCAGTCGTGCTGCCGCGGTTTCAAATGCAGCCAATATCACGACCGAAAACGTTCAGGCTGTTGCCTCTGCGACAGAGGAACTGTCAGCAGCCATTCGTGAAATCGGCGCGCAGGTAACCCAATCGATTGATGTTGCGACCGAGGCCGTGAATGGCATCAACAATACCACGGCAACCGTAACAGAACTGGCAGAGGCCGCCGAACGCATCGGTCAGGTCGTCGGGCTTATTCAGGACATTGCCGGACAAACCAACCTTCTTGCTCTGAACGCAACGATCGAAGCCGCACGTGCTGGTGACGCGGGCAAGGGCTTTGCCGTTGTCGCCGGCGAGGTCAAGTCACTGGCCAATCAGACAGACAAGGCAACGGGTGACATTCAAACCCAGATTGACGGCATTCAGGGATCGTCCAACCGCTCGGTGACAGAAATCGGGTCAATTTCCACGACGATTGAACGGATTAACGAGTTCTGCAATGCCATTGCAGCCGCTGTTGAGCAACAAGGTGCAGCAACCCGTGAAATCGCCGACAGTGTCCAGCGTGCGGCATCGGGTACACAGGAAGTTTCGCAAAACGTTTCAGCGGTATCGGATGCGTCCAATATGGTCAGCACAGAGGCCGACTCCCTTCTGACATCATCGCGCGAGATGCGTGAATTGGCCCAGCGGCTTCGTGAAGAGGTCCTTGGTTTCCTGAAATCTGTTCGGGAAAACAAATAGGATCCGGACAGAAGTCTCCTGCCCGCGTATCAAATTGACGCCATCGTTCCTGATCCCGAACGATGGCGTTTTTTGTATGATCCGGTTGCCGTTCCTTGGGATTTTGTCGAGATATATCCCAAGAGTCTGGTGCAGGTGCACAAATGGTAAAATCGGACGTGGTGTTTTGTTGCGTGAAATGCGGGTGCGGCGCACGATGTTTGCGGGTGTTTGTCCAATTGGAATGGCTAAGCGTTTGAAATATTGCCTTTATTCATAAAACTGCAAAAAATCAGTGGAAATACGCAGCGCCGATAGGCAATTATTGTCGCGATGAGAGGCGCATTTATGGCGTGTCTTGTGGGGGAGCATCGTTTCGATGATGCTAAGACGAACAAAATTCAGACTCTCAACAGGGAAACTTTTCACTCGCTATGAGCAAAAACATACCCGCCCTGCAGGTCGAAGGGATGATCAAAAGCTTTGGGGATCACGAAGTCCTCAAGGGAATTGACCTGACGGCGCATACTGGGGACGTGATTTCGATTATCGGTTCCTCTGGCTCGGGCAAAAGTACGTTCCTGCGGTGCATCAATCTGCTTGAAACCCCGAATGCGGGTAAAGTCCATGTCCATGGCGAACTTATTCGCATGAAGACATTGAAGGACGGTTCGCAGGAAGCCGCAGACAAAAAACAACTTCAGCGCATCCGTACCAAACTGGCAATGGTGTTTCAGAGCTTCAATCTCTGGAGCCATTTGACCATTCTTGAAAATGTTATCGAAGCACCGGTGCATGTTTTGGGGGTGCCGAAAAAGGAAGCGATCGAGCGCGCGGACGCGCTGCTTCAGAAAGTCGGTATGTATGAGCGGCGCGATTATTACCCGGGCCATGTTTCAGGTGGTCAGCAACAGCGTGCGGCGATTGCCCGCGCCCTTGCGATCGAACCTGAAGTCCTGCTGTTTGACGAACCGACTTCCGCACTTGACCCCGAACTGGTCGGGGAAGTGCTTAAGGTAATGACAGATTTGGCCGAAGAAGGCCGCACGATGCTGGTGGTGACCCATGAAATGGGCTTCGCAAAGGGGGTATCCAGCCACGTGATGTATTTGCATCAGGGCCGGGTTGAAGAATTCGGAAACCCGACTGATGTGTTCGAGAACCCCAAATCGGAACGTATGAAGCAATTCCTTCAACGCGATTTCTGATATGGGCAGGCTGCCTCTGTTGGGGGCGGTCGCGTGAATGGGTGCAAGAGGTTGTGCGCCATTCCAATTTACAAGGGAGAATTTGAATGAAAAACTGGATAAAGGTTGCGTCGGCTGCCGCTATTGGTATTGCACTGAGCGCATCTGCAGCAAATGCGGCGTGGGAAAAGGTTGTGATTGCAACCGAAGGTGCCTACCCTCCGTTCAACATGGTTGACGAGAACGGCAAACTCATCGGTTTTGACGTTGATTTCGCCAACAAGCTTTGCGAAACCGCGAAAATCGAATGCGAAATCGTTGCCCAGGACTGGGATGGCATGATCCCGGGTCTTCTGGCGAAAAAATATGACGCGATCATTGCTCAGATGTCGATCACCGAAGAGCGCAAACGCTCTATCGACTTCTCCGACTATTACAGCAACACTCCGGCTGTTTTCGTTGGTAAAGACGGCATGAGCATCGAAGCGTACAAAGATGGTGAAGTCGTCGAAGACGCACTTGACGGTCTTGTCGTTGGCGTACAGCGTTCGACGACCCACGCAAACTTCCTCGAAGACAACTTCCCGTCTGTCGAAATCCGTATGTACGGCACCCAGGACGAAGCACTTCTTGACCTGACTGCCGGTCGTGTTGATGCCACCCTGGCTGACTCCGGTACGCTTGAAGACTGGCTGAAATCCGACGAAGGCAAAGGCTACGGCTTTGTTTCCAACCAGTTCGCACCGAGCGAATGGTTCGGCGATGGCGCTGGTATCGGTATCCGCAAGGAAGACCAGGATCTCAAAGAGATCTTCAACAAGGCACTGGCTGAAATGCTTGAAAACGGCTCCTATGCCGAGCTGAACAAAAAGTATTTCCCGACGATCAATCTGCACCCGAATTGATCTGTTGATTTTTCCGGGGCGGCATCACTGTGCCGCCCCGCCCTTATTGTTGTCTGGTGTTTCTTTTTAGGGGATTGAAACGCCTGCGACATCAAGGAAAGCTGGAGACACCATGCTCGATTTATACGGCCGCGGCTGGCAGATGCTTGAAGGGGGACTGGTTACAGTTCAGCTTTGCCTTACCGTTTTGCCATTCATGATCATTATTGGTCTGCTGGGCGCATCGGCGAAACTTTCACGCTATCGCTCGTTGCGCATTATCGGGGAAAGCTACACCGTTCTTATTCGCGGTATCCCCGAACTTCTTGTTATTTTATTGATCTATTTTGGCGGCACGATTGCCGTTCAGAACATTGCCGAACTGATTTCCGGCGAAGAAACCCGTGTCGATATTCCGGCATTCTGGTCCGGTGTCGCCGCCCTTGCACTGGTACAGGGCGCATTCGCATCCGAAGTTTTTCGTGCTGCCATGCAATCCATTCCGGTTGGCCAGATCGAGGCTGCCACGGCATGTGGCATGACACCACGGCAAATCTTTACGCGCATCAAGTTGCCGCAGCTTTGGCGTTTTGCGCTTCCGGGGCTTAACAACCTGTTCCAGGTGCTGATCAAGGACACCGCCCTTATTTCGGTTGTTGGTGTCGAAGAAATCATGCGCAAGGCGGCAATCGGGGCCGGAACGGACAAGGCACCCTTTACATTCTATCTTGTGGCGATGCTGATGTTTCTTTCATTTACAACAGTTTCGCTTATTGCCTTCAACTATCTTGAAAAGCGGGCTGCCCGCGGTATCGCGAGGGCCTAAGATATGTTTGAAGATCTGATTTACGTTCTTGGCAAATATGATACCTGGCTTTGGCGTGGCTTTTTGCTGACGATGGAGCTGCTGGTAATCTCGGTTACCTTTGGAACGATTTTGGCCATTCCGCTTGCGGTGGCGCGCGTGTCCAAAAAAGTCTGGGTCCAGGCCGTTCCTTTTGCCTTCATCTATGTGTTTCGCGGAACGCCCCTGATCGGGCAGCTGTTCATGATGTATTATGGCGTCGGACAGCTGATTTCGAACATTGACGGCATCCAGGATCATTGGAGCTGGGTCTATCTTCGCAATCCCTATTGGTACTGCCTGCTGACCTTTGTGCTCAATACATCGGCCTATGTTGCTGAAATCATGCGCGGTGGCATTCAGAACGTCCCAAGTGGTGAACTCGAAGCTGCGCGTGCATGCGGAATGACACCCTGGACCACCTATCGCCGGATTATCTTCCCGCGGATGTGGCAAATGATCTGGCCGGCTTACACCAATGACGTGATCTTTACCCTTAAGGCGACGTCACTGGCATCTACCGTGACCATGATGGAGCTTACCGGTGCCGCGCGTAAAATCGTTGCGCGAACCGCCCTTCCCTATGAGGCGTTTATTTCGGCTGGCGTGATTTATCTGATCATTGTTTATACGCTGACTTTCGGCTTCAAGGGCATGGAGCGATACCTGCGCCGGAACGAACGCCGAAAAGACAAGCATTCAGCAAATACCAAGGCGCTACCTACCTGACCTTGACTGAATTTGAATACTCAAACGGCCCGGAAGCCGGTAACAATCATATGCCAGAACTTTGGTGATGATCTGTTTCCGTCCGGGCTGTTTTGCCCCACGCCACCATTTTTCAGGAAACCAAAATGCAAGAAGAACGCATTGAACTCGTTCGCCCGCAAATGGGCACGTCACGCGCCCTTACCGTGCGCCGCTATGGCAAGGCCGGAGCCGGTCCGAAAGCCTATTTTCAGGCAGCATTGCATGCAGACGAGTTGCCCGGTGTCATCACCCTTCATCATCTTGAAGCATTGCTGAAAGAAGCCGATGCCAAGGGTGAAATCACCGGTGAGATTGTTGTTGTTCCGTTTGCCAACCCGATCGGTCTTACCCAATATGTCGATATGAAGCCGCTTGGCCGGTTTGAACTGCGCAGCGGCCAGAATTTCAATCGCCATTACCCGGATCTTAGCCCTGCGCTGATTGCTGCCGTTGACGGCAAACTCGGTCAGGATGCCGACGCGAACGTCAAACTGATCCGGGCCGAACTTCGCAAACTGATTGCGCAACACCGCAAAGATGTAAGTCCGCTGACCGATTTGCAGGATTTGCGCCTTACACTTGCCGAACTGGCGATCGATGCGGACTATGTCCTGGATTTGCATTGCGACTGGGAAGCGCCGATGCATCTTTATATCAGTGACCATAACTGGCCCGATGCCGCCGACCTTTCCGCACAGATCGGATCGGAATGTTCCCTCATTGCCGAAATCAGTGGTGACAACCCGTTTGATGAAGCATTCAGCCGCCCATGGGTCGAGCTGCGCCGTGCCTATGGTGATCAGTTCCCGATCCCGATGGCGACCCTAGCAACAACAATCGAATTGCGTGGTGACCGGGATGTTTATGATGAATATGCCATCCCCGATGCCCTGAACATGTTCAAGTTCCTGCAGCGCCGCGGCCTTGTTGCAGGGGATCCGGGTCCCCTGCCCGAACCGAAATGTGATGCGACGCCGCTTTCCGGTGTTGATCGTGTTGCTGCGGTTCATGGTGGCATGGTTGTCTTTTCCGTTGAAGCCGGCGCACAGGTTAAGGCCGGTCAGGAACTGGGTTATGTGCTGGATTGTGAAACCGGTCAGAAAACGCCGTTTTCAAGCCGCACGGACGGAATCCTCTATTCCCGCCTTGGTATCCGCCTTGTAGTGCCGGGGGGCTATTTGTGTTCGGTCGCCGGTGAAAAACCACTACCCGGCCGCGAAGGACAATTGCTGCTGTCGAAATAGGATTTTGGACGGCAGTTGTCAGGCAGTTCTGCTGTTTTGATTGAAACTGTGTTTTGGACGGATCGATTGATTGCCGGGGTAAGGTTGGATACCTTCTTGGCGATTGGACGATCCGTCTTTATCTTTAATGCCAGAAGCATTAAGTGAACCGACTTCTGCCACCATTCGATGCCAGATTGTCTGGTGTGCACACCTAAAACCGACAAGTCGCGCGATGCGCGTTGCAAGGATATTCCGATGTTCGACCCGAAAACTGTTTCCGACGTGATTGCCGCTGCCCGCAAAAAAGCAGTAGCTGACGCCGATACTGCACGTCGTGCCATTTCCGTTCTTGACCTGACCAGTCTGAATGACGATGACACGCCAGAGGTCATCGAAGCCCTGTGCAAGCGCGCCCAAACACCCGAGGGCAATACAGCCGCGGTTTGTGTCTATGCGCCCTTTATCGAAACGTCCTGGCGGGCGCTGGGGCAGTCCGGGGTCAAGACGGCCACTGTTGTAAACTTCCCCGAAGGTGGCACCAATGCCCAGCGCGTTGGCGATGAAACAGCCGATTGCGTTGCCAAGGGTGCGGATGAAGTCGATCTTGTTTTCCCCTATAAGGCCTTTATTGACGGGGATGCCGCGATTGCCGCCGATGTTGTTGATGCGACCCGGATGGCGTGCGGCACGATGACCACCATGAAGGTCATTCTTGAAAGCGGCGAGTTTGACGACCTTGCCAAGGTCTATGATGCCGCCCGCCTTGCGATCAGGCACGGGGCCAATTTCGTCAAAACCTCAACCGGGAAGGTTCCCGTCGGTGCCACGCCAGAAGCGGCTGTGGCAATGCTGACGGCCATCCGGGATGCCAAAGAAGAAGACGGCATTGACGCCGGTTTC
Source organism: Thalassospira sp. GO-4 (assembly GCF_023588965.1). Lineage (NCBI taxonomy): Bacteria > Pseudomonadati > Pseudomonadota > Alphaproteobacteria > Rhodospirillales > Thalassospiraceae > Thalassospira > Thalassospira sp. GO-4. Next base: position 849,497 of record NZ_CP097807.1, on the reverse strand, counting down.
AAGGCATCTGGCGGGGTCAAGACCACCGATGACGCCGCACTGTATATCGCAATCGCCGACCACATCATGGGGGACGGATGGGCAAAACCCGAAACGTTCCGTTTTGGTGCCAGCGGGGTTTTGACCGCCCTGCTTGAAACCTGCGGGTCGAAACCGTCGGATGCGCCCGCGGCGACTGGCAATTACTAAGACGACTGACTATCTGCGACACAGGTTTTCGCAGCTTCTGGTTTGAAGGAAAATATCCATGGCACGTGCCATCATCATCGTAGCGGACAGTTTCGGTATCGGTTCTGCACCGGATGCATCGAAGTTCGGGGATCAGGGATCTGATACGCTCGGACATATTGCCGAACATTGTGCCAAGGGGCTGGCTGATAATGATCAGCGCAGCGGTCCACTCAATATCCCGAACATGGTTGCACTTGGCCTTGGCGAAGCTGCACGCGACGCAACCGGTCGTGTGCCGCCGGGACTTGATCATGGCGGGGCGATGATTGGTGCGTTTGGCCATGCCAAGGAACTGTCGCGCGGTAAAGATACGCCAAGCGGTCACTGGGAAATCGCCGGTGTGCCGGTCGATTTTGACTGGGGCTATTTTCCGATGACGGTTCCGACCTTCCCGTCCGAACTGACCGATGCCCTGATTGAACAGGCCAATCTGCCGGGGATTTTGGGCAATTGTCACGCATCTGGCACGACGATCATTGCCGAACTGGGCGAAGAACACATCAGGACCGGAAAGCCGATTTGCTATACCTCGGCCGATAGCGTGTTTCAGATTGCCGCACATGAAGAACATTTTGGGCTTGAACGACTTTATGAAGTTTGCGAAATCGCCTTCAAACTGGTCGAGCCGCATAATATCGGTCGCGTGATTGCCCGTCCGTTTGTCGGCGAAAGCCCGGCTGATTTCAAACGGACTGCAAACCGCCGTGATCTTGCCGTTCCCCCGCACAAACCAACCCTTCTTGACCGGTTCAGCGATGCGGGTGGCAAGGTCATTTCAGTTGGCAAGATCGCCGATATCTATGCCCATCGCGGTATTGCCAAGAAGGTCAAGGCATCGGGCAATATGGCACTGTTTGACGCCATGATGACCGAAATTGCCGACGCACCTGATAACAGCATTGTGTTCACCAACCTGGTGGACTTCGATATGGAATTCGGTCACCGTCGCGATGTTGCGGGTTATGCCAACGCGCTTGAGGAGTTCGATAAACGAATTCCTGAATTGCGCGCAGCCCTCAAACCCGGTGATCTGGTGATTATCACCGCCGATCATGGATGTGACCCGACATGGCGCGGGAATGATCATACCCGCGAATTTGTGCCGATCATGGCCTTTGGTCCGGCGATCGCACCGGGGCCATTCGGTTTGCGGGAAACGTTTGCCGATATCGGACAAACGGTTGCCGATCACCTTGGTATTGCGCCACTTGCGGCGGGAACATCGTTTTTGAATGGATAGCATCATGAACTGGCAAATCGGACAAAGTGAAACAACAACGGCACCGATCCGGATCGAGGCCATTGTCGATACGATTTGCCCATGGTGTTACATCGGTAAAAAACGACTGGAAAAGGCGCTGGCACGCGAAAAGCTTGATCAGTTGATGATCACGTGGCGCCCTTTCCTTCTGAATCCGGACATGCCCAGTGGCGGCATCGACCGCAAACTGTATTTGTCGGCAAAGTTCGGCGGATCAGAAAGTGCTGCACGGGTCTATAAGGCAATCGAAGATGCCGGGGCAGCTGTCGGCATTGACTTCAAATTTGACCAGATCAAGGTCACACCCGATTCAACAGATTCCCATCGCCTGATTTACAAGATGTGTGCGGAACGCCCGGCTGTTGGCAATGCGCTGGTCGAAGATCTGTTTGTCGCCTATTTCCTGAAAGGCCAGGACATTGGCGATCATGAGCTTTTAGCCGATATCGCGGTTCGCCATGGCGAAGACCGAAATGAAATTCTTGAATATCTTGCCGATGATATGGATCGGGAATTTGTCGGACAGGAAAATCGTGTGGCCCATCAAATGGGTGTGACCGGTGTGCCCTGTTTCCTGTTTAACAGCCGTCATGCTTTGTCGGGGGCACAGGAACCCGACATTTTGCAACGGATGATCCGTCTTGCGCGACAGGAAGAAATACCGGCCTGATCAGCAAGTGAGAAATCAAAAAAGGCGGGATAACAGTTTGTTACCCGCCTTTTCTTTAAGTTGCGACGGCAATATCGGAAAGCCGCTTCATCAGCCTTTTAAGGCCTTCCAGTCGATCTGTCGGTCCATCCCAGCCAGCTGAATAGACAATCTTGTGGTCAGGACGCAGGCGGGCAACGCCAACCTGCTGCTGGATAAAGCCGATCAATCCGGCCGGGTTCGGGAATTCGTTATTGCGCAACGTGATCAGTGCGCCTTTGGGGCCCGCATCAAGCTTTTCGATATTGGCGACACGGCACCATTGCTTGATCGTGACAACATCCAGAAGGTTTTCGACTTCTTTGGGCAATTTGCCAAACCGGTCGATCATCTCGGCCGCGAACTGGTCGACTTCTTCGCGTGATCGCAATTCGGAAATCCGACGATAAAGACCCAATCGCACGCCAAGATCAGGCACGTAGCGATCCGGGATCAGAACCGGCATACCGATATTGATCTGCGGGACAAAGCTTGCATCTTCGGAAGCATCAATTTCGCCCTTGGCCTCGGCCACGGCTTCTTCGATCATTTGCTGATACAGCTCAATCCCGACCTCCTTGATATGACCGGATTGTTCTTCGCCAAGCAGGTTCCCTGCCCCGCGAATGTCAAGGTCATGGCTGGCAAGGTTGAACCCGGCGCCAAGGCTGTCGAGTGTCTGCATGACTTCAAGACGCTTCAGCGCCGTTGCTGTCAGTTTCTTGCCGTTCGGAAGTGTGAGATAGGCATAGGCACGCTGTTTTGAGCGGCCAATCCGCCCGCGCAACTGATAAAGCTGTGCCAGACCAAACATATCCGCACGATGGATGATCATGGTATTGGCGTTGGGAACGTCGATACCCGATTCAATGATGTTGGTCGCAAGCAAAAGATCAAATTTGCGATCGGTGAAATCAGTCATCACCTGTTCAAGATCGCGGGCGCCCATCTGACCGTGGGCAACATCGAACTTGATTTCCGGCACCAGATTTTCGAGTTCCTTGGCCACCCGGCCAAGTTCGTTCACGCGCGGACAGACATAGAAAATCTGACCACCACGATGACGTTCGCGAAGGATGGCTTCGCGGACAACCACCGGGTCATAGGGCGTGATGTATGTACGAACCGCCAGGCGGTCGACCGGCGGCGTGGCGATAATCGACAGTTCCTTGACCCCGGTCAGTGCCAATTGCAGCGTCCGCGGGATCGGTGTCGCGGTAAGGGTCAGCACATGCACGTCTGATTTCAGTTCTTTCAGGCGTTCTTTGTGTTTCACGCCGAAATGCTGTTCTTCATCAATGATCAGAAGACCCAGATCCTTGAAATGTACGCCATTGCCCAACAACGCATGGGTACCACAGACGATATCAACATGGCCGCTTTCAAGGTTGTCTTTGACCAGTTTGGCATTTTTGCCGGTGACCAGGCGCGAAAGCTGTTCGACCCGAACCGGAAGCCCGTCAAAGCGTTGCTTGAAATTGAGGTAATGCTGGCGGCACAACAAGGTGGTCGGTGCGACAATGGCGACCTGTTTACCAGACATTACCGCAGCAAAGGCCGCACGCATGGCAACCTCGGTCTTGCCAAAGCCGACATCGCCACAGACAAGGCGATCCATAGGCTTGCCAGCGGCAAGGTCATCAAGTGTATCGCGGATGGCACGCGCCTGGTCTTCGGTTTCGGCAAACGGGAAGCTTGCACAGAATTCGTCGTAACTTCCTTCGGGTGCCTGTAATTGCGCACCTTTGCGCAAATGGCGTTCGGCGGCAACCTTGATCAGCTTGCCGGCCATGTCGCGGATACGTTCGCGCAGCTTGGCCTTGCGGGCCTGCCAGGCAACACCGCCCAGTTTATCAAGGATTGATATGCCTTCGTCCGAGCCGTAACGCGACAGGACTTCGATATTCTCGACCGGGACAAACAGCTTGTCACCGCCATCATATTCAAGCTCAAGACAATCATGCGGTGCGCCACCCGCCGTCACGGTTTTAAGGCCAAGATAACGCCCGATACCGTGTTCAAGGTGAACAACAAGATCGCCTTCGGAGATTTCGGATGCTTCGCGCAGGAAGTTGTCCGCCTTGCGGCGACGACCGCCCGGACGGCTCATGCGATCCCCGAGGATGTCCTGTTCGGTTACAAACCACAGGCCCTGACGACGGAAACCGCGTTCAATATCAAGGATGACGACCGCAACATGTTCATGGGTCAAATCATCAGTGATATCTTCCCAGCATTCACATGTGACAACCTTGCCAACCCCATGTTCGCGCAGAAGCGATACCATACGATCACGTGACCCGTCGGAATAGGCCGCAATGACAACCTGATTTTCCTTGCCGCGCTGGGTCGTGATGAAATCGCGTAGTTCGTCATAAAGGTTGGTATCAGCACGCGCACGCACGTCACCAAAATCACGCCCCGCCCGTGCACCAAGGTCAAAGATGCCGCGCTCCGGGTTTTCATCGTCATAATATGGCGAATATTCAAGAACGACGCGATCTGCCAGCATCCGGTCAAATTCGGCCTGATCAAGATAAAGTCGTTCGGTCGGAACCGGCTTATAGACATTATCACCCGAAAGACCGCCGCCTTTGATATTCAGACGTGCCTGATAATAATCGTCAATCATTTCAAGGCGGTTTTCGATGACCTCGCCATACTGGTAATCCAGTGTGACGATGGTATCTGGCAGATAGGCAAAGATCGTATCAAGCCCGTCATGGAACAGTGGCAACCAGTGTTCCATGCCACCATATTTCAGGCCGTTTGAAATTGACTCGTATAGCGGATCGGTTTGCGAAACCGCGCCGAACAATTCGCGATACCCGCTTCGGAACCGTGAAATGCTGTCGGGATCAAGGAATACCTCGCCCACCGGCAACAGGGCGATTTCCTTGACCTTGCCAACGGTGCGCTGTGTTTCAACGTCAAAGCGGCGGATGCTTTCAATTTCATCCCCAAAGAAATCAAGGCGCACAGGTTCTTTCATGCCCGGTGCAAAGATATCGACAATGTCGCCGCGCACGGCATAGTCGCCGGGTTCCATGACCTGCTCGGCGCGGTTATATCCCATGCGTTCGAAATAGGCGGTCAGTTCAGACCGGTCATATTCCGATCCGGCCTTGAAGGCGAGTTTACCCTTGCGCATTACTTCAAGCCGCGGGACACGCTGGATGGCGGCCGCCGCGGTTGTAAGCACAATGCGACCCTGCCCGGCGGCCGGCTTTGTGCCCTCTGCCAGGGTGGTTAGGGTTTCGATACGCCGTGCGGTTACTTCCGCGATCGGGGATACCCGGTCATAGGGAAGGCAATCCCAGGCCGGAAGCGTCAATATGTCGACTTCGCCGGCAAAAAACCGAAGCGCCTCTGCCAATTGCGACATGCGTTTGTCATCGCGCGCAATATGAAGAACCGTTTGGTTGGTTCCGGCAGCGTCAAGCAACTCACGCAGGATCAGGGCGTCGGCCCCTTCCGGGACACCACCAACACGTTTCCGACCTTTGGTCGATATGATTTCTTTGATTTTACTCAATGCTTTATCAGGCGTTGCTAAGTTCCCGGATCATCCGCAGAACATCCGTGTCATATTGGGCTGGCGCTTGTTCCTTGCCGGTTGCCCATTTGAAGAAATCTGCATCCGGTACTTCGTTGATCAGTGCCTCGAACGTATCAAGCTGTTCTTCGGTCAGGGTGCTCAGGTGTTTTTCCATGAAACGCCCCATCAGGATATCGTTTTCCTTGGTGCCGCGATGGCCGCCCCGGAACAACAGTTTCTTGCGACGCATTTCGAGTTCCGAAATGTTGTCAGTCATGGTCGATCTCCTGATTTAACTCTTTGATAGCCGCCCGGCGGGAGGGCCGGCTGTCTGCAATTCTGTGGCATGGTTTTTACGGTAAAATACGATCCGGGTCCATGGTGCCGATCACCTGAATTTGCATCAATTGGTGACTTGCCGGTTGTCCCGCGATAATTTTGTTGTATACCCGTGCCATAAACGCAATTGTTCTATTAACGTTCTCATCAAAAGTTGCAACCAAAACCGTCATGCGCCCGGAAATTCTGTTCCCGCTTTTTGCTGAAATCGACACCCTGCCGGGCATTGGTCCACGGTTAAAGCCGCTTGTTGCCCGGTTGATTGGCGGAGAACATGTAGCCGATCTACTATGGCACTTGCCATCCGGGATCATTGATCGCCGCTTGTCCCCGCCGTTAAGCGAAACAATTGACGGGTCTGTCGTAACAATGGATGTGTGGGTCGAGCGGCATGATCCTTCCCCCAACCGCCGCCGTCCTTACCGTGTGATTTGCAAAACTCAAAGCGGCACGCTTGTTCTGGCGTTTTTCAATGCGCGCGCAAAATACCTGAATGACGTTTTGCCGGTGGGTGAAAAACGCATTGTGTCGGGAAAGATTGATCATTATCGCGGCGAATACCAGATCACGCATCCCGACCGGATCGGGACAGAGGCCGAACGTGACGAAATTCAAACGGTTGAGCCGGTCTATCCGATGTCTGCTGGCGTTACCGGCAAAACATTGACCAAAGCCGCGCGCGCAGCCCTTGGCACCCTGCCCGACTTGCCGGAATGGCATGATCCGGCACTTGTTGCGCGCCATAAATGGCCGGACCTTAAAACGGCCCTGAATATTGTTCATAATCCGCAAGATGAAACAGATCTGTCGCCCGATCATCCGGCGCGCAAACGGCTGGCCTATGATGAATTGCTGGCAAATCAGCTGGCCCTTGCGCTTATTCGCGCCAAAATGCGCAAGCTTGGCGGGCGTGTGACCAAGGGGGATGGCGGGCTTCGCGATGCGTTGGCGGGCCTCCTGCCCTTTGCCATGACAGGCGCACAGCAACGCGCGTTGACGGACATCTATGCTGATATGGCAAGCGAAGGTCGTATGTTGCGTCTTTTGCAGGGGGATGTTGGTTCGGGCAAGACGGTGGTTGCCCTGATGGCGATGCTGAACGCGGTCGAATGCGGGCGACAGGCCGCATTGATGGCTCCGACTGAAATTCTGGCCAGGCAACATTTTGAAACCATTGCCCCTTTGCTTGAAAAGATAGGGGTCAGTTGCGCAATCCTGACCGGACGGGACAAGGGAAAGTCCCGCAAGACATCGCTGGAAGGTTTCGCAAGTGGCGAAGTCCAGATTGCGGTCGGAACACATGCACTGTTTCAGGATGACGTGGTGTTCAGGGACCTTGCCTTTGCCGTGGTTGACGAACAGCACCGGTTTGGTGTGCATCAACGATTGATGCTGGCGGGCAAAGGTCAGGCCGTGGATGTGCTGGTGATGACGGCAACCCCGATCCCAAGGACACTGACCCTGACCGCGTTCGGCGATATGGAAGTTTCGCGTCTTGACGAAAAACCACCCGGTCGCAAGCCGGTGGATACACGCGTGCTTCCTATCGACAAGGTCGATGATGTGATTTCCGGCATTGGGCGCGCGATCCGTACCGGCACAAAGATCTATTGGGTGTGCCCGCTGGTGGAGGATTCAGAAGTGCTGGATCTGCAAGCAGCGGAAGAACGCTATCGTGTGCTGGTTGAGCTTTTTGGTGAAAGCCGTGTCGGCCTTGTTCATGGCAAGATGAAGGGCAAGGAAAAGGACGAGGTCATGGAGCGTTTTGCCCATGGCGAGACGTCCATCCTGGTTGCGACAACGGTTATCGAAGTCGGGGTGAACGTCCCCGAGGCGACCATCATGGTAATCGAGCATTCAGAACGTTTTGGTCTGGCACAGCTCCATCAGCTGCGTGGTCGCATCGGGCGTGGCGATGCGGCGTCCACCTGTTTGCTGCTATATGGCAGTCCGCTTGGTCCGGTGTCGAAATCACGCCTTAAAATCATGCGCGAAACCGAAGACGGTTTTGTAATTGCCGAGGAAGATTTGAAATTACGCGGCGCCGGCGAGGTTCTGGGGACGCGGCAAAGCGGTCTTCAGGAATACCGCCTGGCGAACCTTGAGCTTCATGGGGATTTGCTGGCGATTGCACGCGATGATGCAAGGCTGATTGTTGATCGCGATCCGGATTTGCAAAAGGCGCGCGGCGAAGCGTTGCGTTTGTTGCTGTATCTGTTTGAACGTGACGAGGCCGTACGCTATTTCCGGTCTGGCTAGAAATGACAAAGGGCGCCCGATATCTGGCGCCCTTTGTTTTGTTTGGCAAGCTGTAACAGGCTATGCGTCTTCGCGTGTTTTGCCATCCTTCGGGGATGTATCCGCATCCGGATCGATGCGCGCGGGAATATCGCGCGCAACCAAAATCGGGACATTTTCCTTTTCACGAAGCACATCCACATCTTCATAGGTCTTTGCCGCGACCTTTGGCTGGCTTTGTTCTTCGGGCGGGCGGCGGTCCGGCGGGGTAACGATACCCCCGGACATGACCATTTTGATCGCCTCTTCCACGGTCATGTCGAGAATGATGATATCGCGACGCGGCACGAACAACAAAAAGCCAGATGTCGGGTTCGGGGTCGTCGGCAAAAAGATGTTGATGACCGTGTCTTCGGTAAGGTTTTGCACCTCGCCCTTGGTCTGGCCGGTAATAAAGCCGATCGCCCACATCCCGCGACGCGGATATTCCAGCAACACCGCCTGCCGGAACGCATTGGACTGGTTGGCCAACACGGTTTCAAGAATCTGTTTTACCGCGCTATAGATGCTGCGCACGGCCGGAATGCGGCCGAGGATGCGCTCGTAAAGCTTGATCAGTGCCCGACCGGCAAAGTTGGTCGTAAACCAGCCGACAATGGTGATGAAGACCAGAACGACCAGAAGTCCCAGGCCGGGAATGCCGTAATCCTGATAGCCCGCCGGCAGATATGTTTCGGGATTGTAGTGTGACGGGATTAGTGGGATGACTTTGCTATCGACAAACTCGATAAACCACCAGGCCAGACCGAACGTGATTGCAAGCGGCGCGCTTACAAGAATACCTGTCAGAAAATATGCCCGCATCCGGGCGAAAAAGCCCGGGCTGGGAAGAACATGACCGGAACCCTGATTTTCCGTATCATTTGTGTCGTCGCGCTTGGCGTTCATTGATCACCTGTGCTGAAGTGCCGCAACCAGACAGCTATTGGTAAGAATAGCCTTTGGTATTTAGTATTTGTAAGTAAGAATATGGCATTGCTGCGACATCGGATCGGGTTTCCCCGTTCCTTGAAGTGATAGCAGTATTCAAGTTTGCGGCGCAACCAAACAAACCGCAAATAGGCAAACAGAACCGTTGTGGAGACGTTTTGAAGGTCTGGATAGTCGAATATATTTACGACAATGATGGCTCGGTCGGGGTGAAAACGGCCAAGGTCCGGGCCCCGGATTATGAAACCGCACGGCAATTCGCCCTTGGCGACGCGCCTGCGCGGGATTTCGTGATGTCCTTGCATCCGGAATCCGAAGACCAGTTTCTTGGTACAACCGGCATTCGTGCGCGCGAAATGACCGGTCAGGTAGTTCACGAAGTCCCTGATCCGGACGATGATTTGGAAGAAGATGATGACGATTTCCGAGCTTGACGAAAGAACGTTTTTACCGCGGCCGATGATCGGTGTTGGTGCGGTTGTCTGGCATCAGGATCATGTCCTGCTTATTCAGCGTGGCAAGGAACCCAATATCGGCAGCTGGAGCATTCCCGGCGGCGCGCAAGAGATCGGCGAAACCGTTCGCGACGCAGTATGCCGCGAGGTCATGGAAGAAACCGGTGTTAAAATTTCAAGTCCGATCCTGGTCGATACGGTTGATCTGATTTCACGAACCGAAGACGACAAGGTGGAATATCACTATACCCTGATTGATTTCGTTGCGGTTGCCCTTAACCCCGACATCAGTCTGGGGGGGGATGCGGCCGATGCAAAATGGGTCAAGGTTGGCGATGTCACGAAATACGGTTTGTGGAGCAAAACCGTCGACGTGATCGCGAAATCCCGTGCGGTCCTTGAAGGCCGTTAACTGCCAAAGTTCCCGAGACCCCAGGTCCCCAAGTCCCCAAGTCCCGAAACGGGGCTGCTGGCAGATACAAAAAAGGCGGCACATCAAGGTGCCGCCTTTTGATTGTTTGCTTCCCGCCCGATCAGGCTTGTGCATGCTGCATCAGAACGCTTTCCTGCAGCTTTTTGAAAGCACGGGCTTCCAACTGACGGACACGTTCGCGGCTGACACCGAAACGTTCACCGAGTTTCTCAAGCGTGATCGGATCATCGCTCAGGAAACGGGCCTTGATGATTTCCTGTTCGCGTTCAGGCAATTCACCAAGTGCGTTTTTCAGCATGCCGTTATGAAGAACACGTTCCTCGGCATCGGCAACGATTGCTTCCGGGCTTGGTGCATCCGATGACAGGGTATCGAGATATTCCATCCCCTCGTCTTTTGGCATCGGCGTATTCAGCGAGAAATCACGTGCCGCCAGGCGACGGTTCATTTCAAGTGCTTCACGGCCGGTTACGCCAAGCTTTTCGGCAACCTGATCAGCCTCATCGGGGGACAATTCGCCATTGTCATAGATATTGAGCTGACGTTTTGCCTTGCGCAGGCTGAAGAACAGTTTCTTCTGCGCGGCCATGGTGCCGAGTTTGACCATGGACCAGCTTTGCAGAATATATTCGGTTACCGCAGCACGGATCCACCACATCGCATAGGTCGACAGACGGAAACCGCGTTCCGGATCAAATTTCTGGACGGCACGCATCAGGCCGGTATTGCCTTCGGCAACCAGGTCGGCCATCGGCAAGCCATAGCCGCGATACCCGAACGCAATTTTGGCAACAAGACGCAAGTGGCTGGTCACAAGTTTGTGGGCGGCCGCGGTGTCATCATGATCCTGATAACGATGGGCCAGCATGTATTCTTCGTCCGCGGTAAGCATCGGAAACTTCCAAACTTCGCGGAGATAACCCGAAAATCCCTCATCCTGGGGAACGGCTGGTAATTTAATGGCGCTCATTCTATGTCCTCCTGAGAGGTTTACGCGTCGACATCTGTATTGAATACGGAGTCCGTCAAAGATTAGATGACGCGCAAACACTGTCGGTTGTGAATTTATTCACTTGGACGACCGGAACTTAATGGGAGATATCGCAAGTCCGGTCGCAATTTCATTCCATAGATGACTATGGAAGAGGACAGCAGACGCTAATAAGAAGTTCATTCATGGTGTCTCATCCTTACATGAAGCAAATCGACAAGTTACATGTCCGCCAATAGGCCGGACTTTGATCCGGCGGTGCCTTTGGGCCCCCACCCGCAATTCTTAATATATCTAAACCTGACCAAATCAGTCAAGAACTTCTGACCGGTATTTCAGTTATATTAATCATCCAATATCAGCATTTTACGATCGATAGCCGACAAACACTGTCGGGTACTCGGAATGCCAATAATTCACGGTAAAATCGATATGAGGCAAAACAAAGGCAAGCTGTCCAAATTCGGTGTCACTGATGACCCTTAGTCAAATACACGGTTACAAGGTGACCAAAAGGTAACCGTCGAAATCAAAGGAACTGGTATCCGCGAACCGCCTGATATAGGGTTGCGCACCACGCTTGATTACCGGGAATATCGTATGTCTGCTTTTCCATCGACAAATCCATGCCCCTGCGGCAATCGGGAAACCTATGGCGATTGTTGTGGCCGGTTTCATGCGGGCAACAGCATGCCGGAAACAGCCGAAAAGCTGATGCGATCACGCTATAGTGCATTTGTGGTTCGCAATGGTGACTACCTTGCGGCAACCCTTGCCCCGGAAAAACGGGCGGATTTCGATGCCGATGGGATCAGGGATGATCAAACCCAGTGGACCGGACTTGAAATCATCGACCGCGCAAAGGGCGGCCTCCTCGATCAGACGGGGATAGTCGAATTTGTCGCAAGCTTCATTGAAAACGGACAAACATATAAGTTGCATGAACGATCAAATTTCGTCCGGCGCGACGGCAAATGGTTCTATGTTGACGGCGTCTTTCCATCAGAAGACCAGTCGGCCGCTATTGCCACCCAGGGCACAAGTGCAGTTGCCACCGGTAAAGGAGGCAAAGCCGGCCGTAATGATCCCTGCCCGTGCGGATCGGGGAAAAAGTTCAAGAAGTGCTGCGGCTAGCAGAGCTGACAAATTCCAGTGCCCAGCGATGAAATGGTCTGATTAGACTGTCATGGGCTTCCTGATACGGCATCCAGACCAGTTCGTGGTCGTCTTCAAGCGGCGGGCCGAGTTTTTCTGTCAGTTCGCATTCAAAGAAGGTGCCGCGCTTAAGCCGGTATCTGCCTTTGGCGAAATTGTTCACATATTGTGATGCAAATCCCAGACGCGAAATAATCCGGATGCGATATCCGGACTCTTCATAGGCTTCGCGATAAAGCGCATCCTGTTCGCTTTCACCCGGCTCAACCCCGCCCCCCAGAAGAACGATCCCCTTGGGTGTGCGCGCAACAGCAACCTTGCCCTCGCCATTTTGAATAACGGCATAGGAGCAGTCCTGAACAACATAGCTTTGCCCCATGCGCGGGGTTCCAAAAACTGGGCCTACCAAATCGGATCTACTTGCCTTCTGAAATGTTTGCTGTTGCCAGCAAATATCCGGGTTTCTATTTGATTTGTAACGCGATAGCACGATCTAACAATGCTTGGCAACGCGTAGAAACACATGAACCATTGAGTTTCCAAACCTGCCAAACAGGTCTGGTTGTCTGATTGAAATCATCTTTGCACGAAAGTCACAATCTGTCTGTTGTTGATCATGTTACAAAAAAGGACCGTCAATAGAGACAGCGTACGGAATGAACTTACTGCTTTATGAAAACACCCCGAAACAGCTTTGTTCCGGGGTGTTTTGAAGATCATGTCAGTGATGAATTCTTAGAACGGAATTTCGTCATCCAGGTCCGGTGCGCCGGCCGGTGCGGAACCGCCGCCCGACGACCCGCCGTTACCCCAGCCCGCGTCAGAACCGCCGCCGAAGCCGCCATTGTCAGAGCCGCCATAACCGCCGCCGGATGATGAACCGCCACCCATGCCGCCGCCACCTTCGCCGCGGTTATCAAGCATGGTCAGGTTGGAGTTAAAGCCTTCAAGCACGACTTCGGTCGTATAGTTGTCCTTGCCGTCCTGTCCCTGCCATTTGCGGGTACGCAGCTGGCCTTCGATATAAAGCTTGCTGCCTTTTTTGACGAAGCGCTCGACAACGTCTGCAAGGCCTTCGTTGAAGACTACGATGCGATGCCATTCGGTACGCTCGCGGCGCTCTCCAGACTGACGGTCGCGCCACTGTTCGGAGGTCGCAATGCTGAAATTAGCGATTTTCTTACCGGCCTGGGTGAACCGGATTTCAGGATCGCGCCCGAGGTTCCCGACGAGAATGACTTTATTGACACTACCAGCCATGGGTTATCTTCCAAGTTTGTGTTGTCCGCTGTCCCGAATGATCAGGACTTGTGAATTATCATTGCGCAAAAATGCGCTGCATTAAAGTTTCAAGTGAAACGCGATCCGTTTCATCAAACGAGCCATACTCGACACTATCCACGTCAAGCACCGCAATCAACTGTCCATCACGATTGATGACCGGAACGACGATTTCGGAATTGGAACGGCTGTCGCACGCGATATGCCCCGGAAATGCGTGGACATCGGCAACAAGCTGGGTCTCGCGGGTGGCAGCAGCTGTTCCGCATACGCCACGACCGAATGGAATGCGCAAGCAGCCCAGCGTGCCCTGATACGGGCCGACGACCAGTTCATTTTCCTTTTGGGGATCAACCACGTAAAAGCCGGTCCAGAAGTAATAATCAAACTTCTCCGACAGGATGCACGATACGGTCGCCATCAATGCGGTGACGTCCGTTTCGCCCTCTGTGATGCTGATCAGTTCTTTTTCTGCTTCGGCATACAGGGATTTTTTAATGTCTGGCTGCACGGTGATCTCCATGTTCTTTGACGATACGAACTACCCCGTTCGCCCCCTGCGAGACAAGGGCAAATTGACCGATAGACGAAACAAAAATACCCCCGGCACAGGATATATGCCGGAGGTGTGTGACATCAGCTTGTAAACAGCGATTAAAGACGCTTGCCACTTTCCGTATCGAACAGATGAATTTTGTCGGCCGGCACTGTTAGACCAAGGGCATCATTTCTGGAAAAGTTGTGGGTCCCTTGTAGGCGAAGCGTGACATTGTCGGCCTTGCTTCCGAAATCCAGATAAACAAGGGTTTCTGCCCCAAGGGATTCCACCATGCGGACAGTTGCATTGATCGTTCCCTGCCCGGCTTGCGCGATGCTGAGATGTTCCGGGCGGATGCCCGCTACAACAGCCCGTCCACCAGTAATATTATGGTCGATATCAAGCATCACCCCGTCGCCGACAGTCACATGTTTACCATCGTCGGAAATAACGCCATCGAGGAAGTTCATCGCCGGTGATCCAATGAACCCTGCCACGAACCGGGTTGCCGGCTTTTCATATATGTCAATCGGTGTCCCGATCTGCTCGGCAACGCCGCCATTCATGACAATAAGACGATCGGCAAGGGTCATGGCTTCGACCTGGTCATGGGTGACATACACAGATGTAATGCCAAGACGCTGTTGAAGGTTCTTGATTTCAAGGCGCATATCAACGCGCAGCTTGGCATCAAGGTTTGAAAGCGGTTCGTCAAACAGGAAGACTTTGGGCTGGCGAACAATCGCGCGGCCCATGGCTACGCGTTGACGCTGCCCACCGGAAAGCTGACGAGGTTTGCGATCAAGGTGATCTTCAAGCAGAAGAATTCGGGCTGCTTCGCGAACCTTGTTTTCGATATCGGCCTTGCTATAGCCGCGATTGCGAAGGCCATAAGCCATATTGTCAAAATTGTTCATGTGCGGATAAAGCGCATAGTTCTGAAACACCATTGCAATATCGCGATCAGCCGGTGCCACTTTGTTGACGACCTTGCCATCGATGCTGATTTCACCGCCTGAAATGCTTTCAAGGCCGGCGATCATGCGCAGCAAGGTTGATTTTCCGCATCCGGACGGTCCGACAAGGACGGTAAATTCGCCATCTTCAATGGCAAGATCAATGCCATGAATGGCCTTGAAGCCGTTCGGATAGGTCTTTTCAGCCTGATTAAGGGTAACTGTTGCCATCGTGGTATCCTGTATTCGGATCAGTTGTTGTCAGCTCAGCAAGTGGCGGGAGACAGAATTATTTCTCTGTCTCGACCAGACCCTTGATGAACATGCGCTGGAAGATGACCACCACCAGAACCGGCGGAATGGTGGCCATGATTGTCAGGGCAAATGCCTTGGGAAACTGCGGGATTTGTCCGCCTTCATATAGCGAGTTATAGACCTGCTTGATGCCGATCACGATGGTATAAAGCTGATCATCGGTGGTCATCAGAAGCGGCCAGAGATACTGGTTCCAGCCAACGACAAACATGATGATAAAGATCGCAGCAATCATGGTGACCGAAAGCGGTACAAGAATATCGATAAAGAACCGGATAGGCCCTGCCCCGTCCAAACGGGCGGCTTCAAGCAGCTCATCCGGGACCGAGCGGTAAAACTGCCGGAAAAAGAAAGTCCCGGTCGCCGATGCAATCAGCGGCAGGATCAACCCGGTATAGGTGTTTAACAAGCCAAGGTTTGCCACCACCTCGTATGAGGGCACAATGCGTACCTCAAGCGGAAGCAACAGGGTCGAAAAGATCACCCAGAAAAGCGGCACCGCCAGCTTGAACCGGAAATAGACAATCGCATAGGCTGCCATCATCGAGATAATGACTTTGCCAATTGCAAAGCCAAGCCCCAGCACCATGCTGTTAAACAGCATTTCAAGTGCGGTGACCCTGCCCTTTGTGGCCGACGGATCAAACAGGATCGCCCCGTAATTATCGATCATATGTCCACCCGGCCAGAATTGCAGGCCGTTCTGGAAAATGAATTCACGGGTATGCGTCGATGACGCAAAGGCAATCCAGACCGGCATGATCATAAAGAGCGCGCCCAAAATCAGAATTGTGTGGTTGGTAAAAATTCGCCATTTCGACTGATACATCTGGGGCCCCCTAGTAATGCACTTTGCGTTCGATGAACCGGAACTGGAACACCGTCAGTACGCTGACCATGATCATCAGAAGCACCGACTGGGCCGAACTGCCGCCAAGATCCGCACCGATGAACCCATCGACATAGACCTTGTAAACAAGGGTCGCCGTGGCCCCGCCCGGCGAACCTTTGGTCGATACGTCAATGATGCCAAAGGTTTCAAAGAACGCGTAGGTCAGGTTGATCACCAGCAGGAAGAATGTCGTTGGTGCCAAAAGCGGGAATGTAATCGTCCAGAAACGCCGTTCAGCACTTTTGCAATCAAGTGTGGCTGCTTCCTGAACCGATTTCGGAATTCCCTGAAGGCCGGACAGGAAGAAAATGAAATTGACGCTGACCTGCTTCCAGACCGCAATCAGAATGACGACAAAAGCCGCATCATTGGCATTCTGGATATGATTGAATTCAAAGCCGAAACTGTTGAAGGCCTTGTAAAGATCGCCCATCAACGGGTTAAACATCATATTGCCCAGCAATCCGGCCACCGGCGGCGCAATCGCATATCCCCACATCAGAAGTGTCCGATAGGATTTTGCCCCGCGAATGACCTCGTCTGCACGAACGGCCAGGAAAAGTGAAATTGCGATCGAAATAACCGCAACCAGTACCGAAAAGATCACTGTAAAGATCGCAGACCGGCTCCAAGACGCGCTTGACAGTACATCCTCGAAATTGCGGAACCAGACGAACTGCGACGACATGCCAAACGCGTCTTCAAGCAGGAAGGACTGGTAAACCGCCTGTGCGGCAGGCCACAGGAAAAATATCGAAATAATCAAAATCTGGGGTGCAATAAAAAGATACGGCACCGCGCTATGTTCAAATTGTACGCGCTTCATCGCTCACGCCACCATTAATCACGTCCGGAAAATGCAAAACAGGGCGACCAGCAATGGGCCGCCCCGCATTTGCGTAAGGCTGTTTAGTTGGAATAGGTGTCGTTGAAGCGCTTCAGAAGGCCATTGGCTTCTTCTTCGATCGTGTTGAAGGCTGCATCAACGGTTTCTTCGCCGTTCATGATTTTGTCGACTTCACGATAGATGACTTCGCGGATCTGGACATAGAAACCAAGACGGTACCCTTTGGTCCAGTCGCCACCTTCTTCAGACAGCTGCTGAATGCCGACTTCTGCATCCGGGCTTTCTTTGTAATAGCCGTCTTTTTTCGCCAGTTCATATGCCGCATTGGTGATCGGCACATAACCGGTTTCCTTGTGCCAGTAATACTGGGTTTCCGGCTTGGTCAGGAATTGGAAGAATGCAGCAACGCCTGCATCTTCTTCCGCGCTATGGCCCGAGAAAGCAAACAGCGAAGCACCACCGATGAAGGTTGATTTCGGGGCATCACCAACGCCTTTCCAGTACGGAAGGGTCGACGTACCAAAGTCAAACTGGGCCGACTTGCGAAGGCCACCGAAGGAGCCGGACGAACCGATCCACATGGCAACCTGCTGCTGAACGAAGGCGTCCTGGTTCGCGCCCCATGCACGGCCGTAATAGCCATAATATCCGGCGTCTTTCCAATCCTTGACGTGCTGCCAATGATCTTTCAGCGCGTCGTTGTTATAAAGGATTTCAACGTCAGTGCTGTCATAACCGTTATTGGCAGTGGCCATCTGCAAGTTGTGACGGGACATGAAGTTTTCAAAGAAGATCCACGGGCTGTGCGACTGGGCAAGCGCGATATAGCCAGCTTCTTTAAGCTTCGGAGCTGCTTCTTCGAATTCCTGCCAGGTCTTCGGCACATCAACACCGGCTTTGGCAAGGGCTTCCTTGTTGTAATACAGAAGCGGGGTCGAGCTGTTGAACGGCATTCCGATCATCTTGCCGTCAGAATCGGCATAGAAATAACGAACACCCGGGATGTAATCATTGATGTCAAATTTGACGTTGTTTTCTTCAAGCAGGTCCTGAACCGGCTTAACAGCGCCTTTTGCGTTAATGATCGTTGCCGCACCGGCGTCGAAGATCTGGATGATGTTCGGCTGGTTTTTCGCGCGGAATGCAGCGATACCGGCGGTCATGGTGTCTTCGTAGCCACCCTTGTTCACGGCTACAAGGTGGTAGTCGGACTGGCTCGCATTGAAATCTGCGGTGATCTGATCAACCACACCGCCAAGCGCGCCGTCCATGGCATGCCACCAGGTGATCTCCGTTGCTGCTTCTGCGGTGTTGCCAAGTGCAAACACAGCAGCCGCTGCCATAAGCGTCTTGCGAAACATGATTTGTTAGCTCCCAATTAAAAAGACATCTGCGTCAAACCGCCTGTTGCCCGGTTCGCCACAACGCATTTGTTTTCTGTCGGGAGACCTGTTTCCTCAAGTGACAGTTTTCGGAAATTTACTTTTTGAACGCGCAAATGATCAATATAACGCCGCATTGCCGTCTAAAAACTCACAAACTGATGCATGGTTATGTTCACATGAACAGTAGAGAATGGTGAAGTGTACGGCCATTTTTCCACTTGTCGTGGCTCGCTTCCTTGCGAAACCAAGTTCGCCACTGCCGTCAATGTTAATCTTTTATTGCGGTTTAATGACAATTGTTAAAGCGGCGATAATCAATACTTTGGACTAAAAACGGCCACAACAAAACAAAGGGCGGCATTTCTGCCGCCCTTTCATTTTGTTCGCAACTGAACGGACATGTGCCCCGATCAGTTTTTGCTGTCGCGCTGGACAAAGACCGACAGCAACGCCAACCCGCCGGAAATAACCATCAGAAGCAGTGATAACGCATTCAGAACAGGTGTTGACCCCTGTTTCAAGCGGTCAAACATGGCAATGGTCAGCGGCGCGTCAGAACCGACCAGCATCAAGGTCGTATTGAAGTTTTCAAATGACATCAGAAACGCGACGATCCCGGCGCCGATCAATGCCGGCTTCAGGAAGGGAATGGTGATCGTCCACAGTGCGGCCCGCCGTGTCGCCCCAAGGTTCAAGGCGGCTTCTTCAAGACTGACGTCGAATTTGCGAAGGCGTGCGGATATCACAAGCGTCGTGATGGTCGTGACAAAGGCGAACTGGCCAATAATCACCAGAAACAGCCCCGGACGCAGAAATTCGAGGTCCCAGCCAATCGCCTCTTCGATGCCATTGGCAATCGCGTTCGAGAACACCAGAATGGATATCCCCAGAATAACCCCGGGGATGACCAAAGGCGATAACGAAACAATATAAAGCAGATTCTTGCCGGGAAACTTGCTGCGTTCGAACAGAAACGCGTTACATGTTCCGACTGTTACGGACAGAACCATAACCCAGAAGGCAACAAACGCCGAAACGCCGACACTTTCAAGAAGCTTGGTGTCATTGAAGATGCCGATATAGGGATCTTCATTCCCGAAAAACCACGCCAACGTGCCGCCTTCCCACGGCATTGACGGAAACAGACTGTCATTGAAGGCAAATACGCCAACGACAATCAGCGGTGCGCTCAGATAAACAAAGAACAACGCGATATAGGTTGAATACAAGCCCTTGTAGAATTTGGGCTGCGGAATGCTTGGTATCATGTCTTCCCCCTAGCCCACGGTTTCCGAAAGCGTCTGTTTGCTGAGTTTCAGGCCAACCCATACAATTACGGACGACAATATCAGCAACAGGAACCCAAACGCGGAGCCGGATTCCCAGTTAAAGCGTGTGATGAACTGGGTATAGATCTGCTCTGTGAACCACAGGCTGTCTTTTCCACCCAAAAGATTTGGGGTCAGGTAATTACCCAGCGTCAGCATGAAGACCACGATACAACCGGACGCAATACCGGGCATTGCATGCGGGATAACGATATCGCGGGTCACGGTAAATGCATTCCCGCCCAGGTCATAACCGGCCTCAATCAGGCTGTCATCCAGACTGTCGAGAACCGACACAAGGGGGACAACCATGAACAACATGGATGTGTAAACAAGGCCAACCATGATAGCCGCATCGTTATAAAGCATTTCAACCGGACCATCCGCAAGGCCGGCCCATTGCAGGAAGTTGCTGATGACACCGCTTTCACGCAAAAGGATCATCCAGCCGAAGGTCCGCACAAGCTCTGACACCCAGAACGGGATAAGGCACATCAGGAACAGAACGTTCTTGCCTTTGCCTCGCATCACTTTGGCGATGTAATAGGAAACCGGAAAACCGATAATCAGGGTCAAAGCCGTTGCGAAAATAGACATGACCGCAGTGCGGACATAGGTGTTCCAATACAGGGGTTCAGCAAAGAATTCGATATAGTTGATCAGGCTGAATTCATATTTCCCGTACGAAATACGTTCACGCATCGACACCAGAAAAAGATCAACATGCGGAAGAATAACCAGCAGAAACAGCCACAGCAGCAACGGCATTGCCAAAAGCAGTAAGCCGAAGCGGAAAGTGCCGCCCGCGGTTATGGACGCGGATTTGTTCATGCCCCTGCTCCGCTTTGGTTAGCAGCAAAGCATCGGGTATTTTCAACAGTCCAGCCAAGTGTGATTTCGTCACCGGCCCGCACCGACGCATACGCACCGGTTTGCGGTAGTGCCACCGTCATCTCGTGACCGGTTGCAACATCACGAACCTGCAGGCTGCTTGCCGCACCATTAAACAGAACGTTCTCCACCTTGGCGGAAATGGTGTTTTCAGCATCACTGGCCCCGTCAATTGCGATGGCTTCGGGGCGGACAAAGATTTCGACATTCTGACCTTCGACCAAGGGCATATGCACATCGCGTTTGGCCAACACCTTGCCGCCAGTCGGAAGGATGACTTCGACCTTGTTGTCATCACAGCTACCGATTGTTCCGGTCCACCGGTTGCTTTCTCCAACGAAGCCGGCAACGAATGCTGTTTTCGGGTTGTAATAAAGATCTTGTGGTGCGCCCACCTGCTCAAAACGGCCGGCATTCATGACGGCAACCTGATCCGACATCACCAGCGCTTCGGACTGGTCATGGGTGATATAGACAAAGGTGGTGCCGATCTCGTGCTGAAGCTGTTTGAGTTCGACTTTCATATGTTCGCGCAACTTAAGATCAAGCGCGCCCAATGGCTCGTCGAGAAGAAGCACAGCCGGGTCAAGCACCAGACAGCGGGCAATGGCGATGCGCTGTTTCTGACCGCCGGAAAGCTGATTGACCTGTTTGGGCCCGGTATCGGGCAACCCGACACGGGCCAAGGTTTCGTTGACCTTTTTGGCAATCGTTTGTTTGTCAACACCGCGCCGTTTCAGACCATAGGCAACGTTTTCCGCGACATTCATCATCGGAAACAGGGCCAAATGCTGAAACACCATATTGACAGGCCGACGGTTTGGCGGAACGCCAAGCACCGATGATCCCTTGATCAGGATGTCACCGGATGTTGGCGCCTGAAACCCTGCCAGCATCCGAAGAAGCGTCGTCTTGCCACATCCGCTTGGACCCAGGATCGAGAAAAAAGAACCCTTCGGGATCGCAAGGGAAATGTCATCGACGGCGGTAAAGTCGTCAAAGGTTTTGACCACATTGCGGCATTCAAGGTCAAATTGGTCAGCCATAGGAGCCCTGTTCACGTTATTTTTGTTGGTGGAGCCTGTTGAACGGTTATTGCCGTTCCTGAAAGCACGATATCCCCGGCACATAAATATGCCGGGGATAAAGGTGTTTGGAAACGTGTTCCGTTAGTTCGACTGTGCTGCTTTCACACGGTCAAGGGTCTTGCCTTCGAGCACTTCCAGACCAGCCGGAACAGTCGGATACCACTTGATGTTGTCAAGATCAGCAGGCGGGAAGCTGCCCTGGAACTGAGCTTTCAGCTTGTCATCTGCAAACTCGTCGGCACCTTTGGACGCGGTGAAGTTACCCGCACTTGCAGTGATCTTGGCCGCGATTTCCGGCTGCATCACAAAGTTGATCCACTTATAGGCGGCATCTTCGTTTTTGGTCTTGCGCGGCAAGGCAAAGGTATCGATCCAGCCAAGTGCACCAGACTTCGGTGCAACAAAGGTGATGTCGGCATTGTCGTTATTGAGTTTCCAGCCGCCGGTATCCCACGCCATTGCGGCAACAACTTCACCCGAACGCACCAGGTTAAGCAGCGCATCGCCGCCTTCCCAATAGGTTTTCACGTTGGCTTTGCACTCGATCAGCTTGGCTTCGACGGCATCAAGGATTTCCTGATACTTGGCTTCGTCACCATAAGCGGCGAACGGATCCATACCCATTGCATAGGCAAAACCGATCAGCGTCGGGCGTTTCAGACGATAGGAAACCTTGCCTGCCACTTCCGGTGCGCAAAGATCGGTATAGTCTTTGACAGCCGCGGCTTTTGAAGTGTCAACGATCAGGCCGCTCGTACCCCATACGTGGGGAACACCGTACACTTCGCCGTCAACGGTAGTGTTTGATTTGGTTGCGTCGAGCATCGACGGAATGAATTTGTCGCTGTCAATTTTGCCAAGATCAATCGGCTTGTAGATGCCATACTCAAGCTGTGCACCTGCAATGCGGTCCTGGGACGGCTGAGCAAGATCGAAACCGCCGCCGCCAGTAGCGCGCAATTTCGAGATCATGTCTTCGTTGTTCGACAGCGTCACTTCAACATCAATGCCGGTTTCTTTTTCGAACAGCTCGACAACTTCGTCAGGGGCATAGCCACCCCAGGTCAGCAGACGAAGTTCTTCAGCCTGAGCAGCCGAAACAAGCGAAACCATTCCTGCAAGTGCTGTAAGGCTGAGCAAGGAACCACGCAATGCGCCGTGTTTTTTTGACATTTTGAACCCTCGTAATAAACGTGATGGCATTTCCCTGTAGCCGGACCGCGCATGCCATTTGGCTTTTGTTTCGTTCCGGCACGGAGCAATATCGCAAACATTGTTGTTGATACGAAAGAAAAAAGGTCATTTTTTCTTTCTTTTGAACAAATCACGTTCATTTTTGCGCCGACACCCGCATCAGGGCAAGTTAAAGTTCTGCAACAATTAATCGACCTTGACGGTCGGTGCGCCCCCAAACGCCAAAAGGCGCCGGTTGTGGCGCCTTTTGATCCGAAGTCCTGAGATTGGAAGCTTTGTGAAATCTATTCTTCCGCGCTGAATTCAGCCGGACAATCGACTTTCTGGTACGCTTTGCCCTTGTCATTGAAAAGATGCGCGGCACCGGCTGGTGCGGATGCTGTAACGGTTTCACCGATTTTGACACGGCTATGGCCCGGCGCGCGAACTGTGACCCGGTCACCATTGGCAAGCTTCAAATACAAATAGGTAGAGTCGCCCAGCTTCTCGACCACATCGACCATGCCATTGACAGTAAGCGCGCCTTCGTCACCAAGTCCCAGATGTTCGGGGCGAATGCCAAGCTCAACCTGTTTGCCGATATCCGCCTGATCAACATTAAACGGCAGGACCGATTGCATGCCCCCGGGGACGGAAACTGTGGCCTGCCCCTGCCCGACGGCATCAATTGTGACTTTGGTGAAGTTCATGGCCGGTGACCCGATAAAACCGGCAACAAAGCGGGTTTCCGGATGATGATAAAGTTGCATCGGCGATCCGACCTGCTCGACATTCCCGCCATTCATCACAACGATCTTGTCCGCCAGTGTCATGGCTTCGACCTGATCGTGCGTGACATAGATAATTGTCGATTTCAGGTCCTGATGCAGCTTGGCAATTTCAATGCGGGTCTGGACACGCAATGCGGCATCAAGGTTGGACAACGGTTCGTCAAACAGGAAGACCTTGGGTTGGCGCACGATCGCACGGCCAATCGCAACGCGCTGGCGCTGACCACCCGAAAGCTCGGACGGACGCCGGTCAAGAAGCTGATCAAGTTGCAGGATGCGGGCGGCTTCGCGTACCCGGGCATCGATTGCCGCCTTGTCCTGTTTGTCGAGCTTAAGCCCGAAGGCCATGTTTTTGTAAACTGTCATGTGCGGATAAAGTGCATAGGACTGGAACACCATGGCAATACCGCGATCGCGCGGGCTTTTGGTGTTTACCACCTCTCCATCGATCATCAGATCGCCGCCCGTGATGTCTTCAAGGCCTGCAATAATTCGCAACAAGGTTGATTTGCCGCAGCCCGAAGGGCCAACAAACACGACGAATTCACCGTCTTTGACATCCAGATCAATGCCGTGCAGCACATCCACAGCGCCATAGCTTTTGCGAATCTGGTCAAGTTTCAAGTCAGCCATTTATTCAAAGCTCCTATCAGCCAACAGTTACTTCACCGCGCCGGATGTCAGGCCGCGAATGAGTTGTCGGGAGAAAATCAGATAAAGGATAAGGATCGGAATGATCGCAAGGCTTAGCGACGCCAGAACCGCATTCCAGTCTGTCACATACTGGCCAATGAATTGCTGCACACCAAGGGTGATGGTCTGCTTGCCGTCACCGGGTGCAAGGATCAGCGGGAACCACAGATCATTCCAGATCGGGATCATTGTAAATACAGCAACCGTCGCAACAGCGGGCCGGATCAAAGGCAAAATGATCGCAAAGAAAATCTTGAACTCCCCGACCCCGTCGCATCTTGCGGCTTCTTTCAAATCCTTGGGAATTTGATGCATGAATTCGGTCAGGATAAAGATTGCCAAGGGCAAGCCTTGTGCGACATAGACCAGCACCAGTGCCGTCAGGGTGTTGACCAACCCCATATCGACAATCAGGTTCAGGATAGATACCGATCCCAGACGGATCGGCACCATGATGCCAATCGCAAGATACAGGGCCAATGCGGTGTTGCCCGGAAACTTGTATTCCGACAGTGCCCATGCCGCCATTGCTGCCAACAGCAGAACAATAACGATGGTCACGATGGTCACGGTAAAGCTGTTATAGAAAAACAGTTCGAAATTGGATTTCGCCAGAACCTTGGTGAATCCTTCAAGACTGAAGGTCTCTGCATTCGGCAAGCCCATCGGATCGCGAAAGATCCCTTTGCGCGTCTTGAAAGCATTGATGACCACAAGAAAAATCGGATAAAGCGCAACCAGGGTATAGGTCAGCAAGATCGCGTGCACGATGACTGCGCGGCTGGCGTCTTCTCTGCGGATGTTTGCAAAACTCATATTCGCCCCCGACTACAGCTGATAGCGCGCCAGTCGGCGCTGAATGGCG
Source organism: Thalassospira sp. GO-4 (assembly GCF_023588965.1). Classification (NCBI taxonomy): domain Bacteria; kingdom Pseudomonadati; phylum Pseudomonadota; class Alphaproteobacteria; order Rhodospirillales; family Thalassospiraceae; genus Thalassospira; species Thalassospira sp. GO-4. The sequence continues at coordinate 824,135 of NZ_CP097807.1, read as the reverse complement.
AACAGATAGAACAGAACGCCTGCCAGAATGATCAGGAACATCAAGGATGCAACGGTGGCACCCAAATGCGGATCGCCCAGCTGCAACTGATAACCAAAGAATGTGCGATAGAACAAGGTGCCCATAATGTCGGTCGAAAAGTTGGGGCCGGCCAACGCACCCTTTACCGCATATATCAGATCGAATGCATTGAAATTACCGACAAAAGTCAAAATCGACACCATCGCGACAGTCGGCAAAACCAATGGCAGTTTGATGTGAATGAAGACTTCGAAATGGGTCGCGCCATCAACAATGGCCGCATCCACCAGATCGTCCGGAATGGCCAGCAAGGCCGCATAGATCAGCATCAAAGGAATGCCGACCCACTGCCAGACCGAAATGAAGGAAAGCGTAATCAGTGCACTGCCTTCTTTGCCAAGCCACGGCCCAAACAGCGACTTCAGGCCAATAATATCAAGAAGGTCCGCACCAACTCCCCAAACCGGGCTCAGGATCAACTGCCAGATGAAGCCGACAATCACGACTGATAACATGGTCGGCATGATCATCATGGTGCGATATGTGTTGCGGAACCGCAATTGCGGCAGGCTCAGAATACCGGCCAGCGCGATACCGATCGGGTTCTGGATCAGCATATGAACCGCAAAGAACTTCATATTGTTCCAGAAGCTGTTCCAGAAGGTCGCAGACCAGTCCGGATCCGCCAAAATCGTACGGTAATTGTCAAGGCCGACAAAAGCCGCCTCACCGCCGCTTGGCGTTGCGTAGAAGCTTAACCGGATGGAATCAAGCAGCGGATAGATCATAAACAGTGTGTAAATGATCGTTGCTGGGGCCAGAAAGGCAATCACAGGCAGTTTTGCCTTGCGCCAATCGGTCATGGGGCCGGAATGCGCCATACCCTGTCCTGTTATCCAAGATTTGAAAGAATGAAGACCTGCTTGGATCTTCTGTAATCAGTGAACCGCATTTTCGCCCGGCGGTCGGGCTGCTTGCCTGCAATGTCACGGCAAACATCAACGATGAATGAAGGATGGCAGAAACCGGTCGTTCCCGCCATCCTTTCAGTTCTTTACTGGTGCGGTGCGTACCATTTCGCCAGACCAGCTTCCGCAGCGCCGGCTGCTTCTTCCGGGGTCAGCGTACCGTTGATAACCTGGGCGGAAAGGTTCCACAGGTCGTTTTCAAGGTTCGGCGTGCCACGCGAAAGGATCTGGTAAGAGTTACGAATGGTGGACTCGCACTTCTGGCGCCAGCTTACAAACTCGCTGGCAACCGGATCGGTTACTTCGACCGTGTGGTTCGACAAGGAGAAGAAACCCGGCAGCGCGTTGGAATAAAGCTCGGCAAATTCCGAACCGGTCATCCATTCAAGAAACAGCTTTGCTTCGGCTGCGTTTTTGGAATCCGCATTCAGACCAAGTGCAATATCGGTGTGGTCACTGATATAGCAGGTGTCTGCACCGGCTGCTGCGGGCGGCGGGAATGCTCCGAACTCGAAATCGGCCTGGTTGTTAAACAGCGAAATATCCCAGGAGCCGGCCGGATAAACGGCGGCACGACCAAGCGAGAACAGGTTCTGTGCATCCGGATAGGAAATGGCTTCATAGCCGTCCGGAAGGTAGTTTTTCCAGCTTGCCAGTTCCTTGAACGTGTCGACATAGTCGGCATCGGTGAATTTTGCGCTGCCATCGATCAATGCCTTGCGACCTGCTTCACCGTCCCAGTAGTTGGGGCCGATATTCTGGAAGCCCATGGTGGCTGCTTCCCACTGGTCCGCGGTGCCCATCGCCATCGGGATGTAGCTGCCGTCTTCCTTGATTTTATCAAGGGCAGCATAAAACTCTTCGCGGGTTTTCGGGACTTCAACGCCAACTTCTTCAAAGGCTTCCTTGTTATAGATGAAGCCATGAATGACCGATGCCATCGGCAAGCAGAAAGTGACTGCGCCATCGTCGGTCTGCCAGGCAGATTTGGCAACGTCCGAGAAGTTGTCCATGCCTTTAAGGTCGTCAAGAGCGGCAAGATTGCCCTGCTTGTAAAGTTCAAGCGATGCATCAAACGGACGGCACGTGATCAGGTCACCCGCGGTACCACCAGCCAGTTTTGCGTTTACCGATGCGTTATATTCGGTCGGCGGGGTCGGCTTGAACGATACCTTGATGTCAGGGTGAACTTCATTGAAAGCCGGAATGATTTTTTCATTCCAGATATCAATATCGTCATTGCGCCAGCTTTCAATTACGAGTTCGCCAGCAGACGCCATCAACGGAACCAGGGCGACACTTGCCGCCAGGGCCCCGGCCAGGCCTTTTGCTAAGACTTTATTCGACATTTATGCCTCCTCTGATCAATGTCGGCGGACTGGCACCGTGTTGATGTCAGTTCCTGTACTCAAGTGCCGCCCGGAGATTTCCATTAGACAGCGCAAGAATTTCTTTTGCCCGGTCGGGGCTGTGGCCCTTGGTCACCAGCACCGCCACGCGGATATCGAAATCGGATTTTTCAAGGGCGTCTGATGCAAGTTCGGCGTCGCAAGATGCAATATGCGACACGATCCGAACCGCCCGGCCCCGAAGTTTGATGTTCTCGGCGCGCATGCCAACCATCAGGTTGTCGAACAATCGGCCCAACTTGTTCATCACAAGGGTCGACAGAATGTTCAGGGCTGCTTTTTGCGCGGTACCGGCCCCCATGCGGGTGGATCCGGCGACCACTTCCGGCGCGCTATCAAGAAAGATACCGGTTTCTGCGACGCCAAGAATTTTGCCATCCTGGTTGTTACAGATGCCCACCGTAAAGGCCCCGCGACCACGGGCAAGTTCGAGCGCGCGCACCGTATAAGGGGTCGCGCCGCTGGCAGCGATCGCAATTACTGCATCATTTTCTGAAATGTTGTTCTGGGAAATTTCACGTTCGGCAAGGCTGGTATCATCCTCGGCACCATTGAATTCGTTCGGCGCACTTTGAACCCCGCCAGCCAGCATCACGATGGTATGGCTTTCCGGCCAGCCAAAGGTGCCGCCAAGTTCTTTGGCATCTTGCCAGGCGACAGTGCCTGATGTTCCGGCTCCGACGTAAACGAGACGCCCGCCGCCCCCCAGGCGGCGCGCTATCCCATTGGCGGCTGTCGCCAAATCCCCCAGGATTGGACCAACCGAGGCCACAGCGCGCATCTGGCCTTCCCACAAGGCCATAAGGAAATCGGCGTCGGACCATTGATCCAACCCGGCAAATCGCGAATCAAAATCTTCTGTGCGTGATGCCATTTTTCCGTCTCCCTCTGCAAATTAAATACCATTGTGATACCAGCAACGCAAGCTGCTTGATGAATAATTTGCGCCACAGCTCGGATATCGGGAGATATCTCTAGTTAAAACAAAGAATTGTATAGGGATATCAATTTTGCACAAAAGCTTCTGCGTATATGTACGGACTCCAAACTCAGACCAGTAACAGTTTTAGTGGCGTTATATTGGTATTGCTTTTTAAGATACCACTCTGCTATGCTCGCCCCATGAATGAGAAGGCAGTTGCTTTGAGATGAAAAACGAACAGCTTTATCTTGGTGTTGATGGCGGCGGAACGCAGTGCCGCGTTCGGATTGCAGATGCATCCGGACGGATCCTTGGTGAAGCTGTGCGTGGTGGTGCGAATACGCGACTTGGAGTCGATTACGTATTTGGCGAAATCATCGCAGCGGCGAAAATGGCCCTTTCCAATGCCGGACTTGATGAAAAATACCTTGGCGATCTGCATGCGGGCCTTGGGCTTGCGGGACTTCCGCTAACGCGTGATCGTCAACTTGTGCAGTCCTATAATCACCCGTTCGCCGACATCTGCTTTGCGACTGATGCCTACACAGCATGTCTGGGTGCGCATGATGGCCAGAATGGCGCCATCCTGATTGTCGGGACCGGAACATGTGGTCAGGCAATCATCGGGGATCGCCAGTTGTCTGTTGCCGGTTGGGGGTTCGAGGTTTCCGATCTTGGAAGCGGTGCGAGAATTGGACGCAATGCCATTGAAACCGCCCTGCTTGCCCATGATGGTCTGGCAAAGAAAACGGACCTGACCGTAGCGGTCATGGCCCGGTTTGATAATGACCCCGAAAATATCGTCATATTTGCGGAAACAGCAAAGCCGTCCGACTATGGAAAACTCTGCCCGATGGTGTTTGATGCCGAAGCGGCTGGTGACAGTGTGGCGATTGACCTGATCCAGATCGCCGTCGACGCCAATCTGGCAATCTTGCGCCGGCTGGTTGATTTCGGTGCGCCGCGACTGACCCTGATGGGCGGACTGGCAGAACAGATGGCCCGGCACATGCCACCCGAAATTGCCGAATTGCTGGTTCCCGCGAAATTTGACGCCATGCATGGGGCTATCTTGATGGCCAAGCAACATGAAAGAGCCGCCGCATGATCGCAACGTCGGACGTCATTGCCAATCTCAGAACCCGCGACATCGAAAATAACGGAAATGGTCCTTTGTACCGTCGGCTGCAATCGGCGTTGAAGGCTGTGATTGATGATGGAATTTTGCAGGTCGAAGATGCCCTGCCCAGCGAGCGCGATCTGGCAACCGAACTTGGCATTTCACGCGTAACTGTTCGCAATGCGATGCGCGCCCTTGTCGAAGAAGGTGTTCTGGTTCAACGCCACGGTGCCGGCACGTTCGTTGCGCCGCGTGTCGAGCAAGCCCTGTCACGCCTGACATCCTTTACCGAGGACATGATCACCCGTGGCATGGATCCCGGGGCCGTCTGGATCGAAAAAACACTTGGTCATGCCTCACCCGAAGAAGCCATGGCGCTTAATCTGTCGCCGGGGACCGAAGTTACAAGGCTGCGTCGTTTGCGTACTGCCAATGACAAGCCGATGGCACTTGAATATGCGGTAATTCCGCGCGCCTTCCTGCCCAGCCCGGATGAAGTCGACAAATCGCTTTATGACGCGCTGGCGAAATACAACAAAAAGCCTGAACGCGCCCTTCAGCGGCTTCGAGCAGAACTTTTCGATGGCGAAACCGCCAAAATTCTGGGCGTTCCGGAAGGCAGTGCCGCGCTCTATATCGAGCGGCGGTCCTTCCTGGCAAATGGAACCCCGGTTGAGTTCACCCGGTCCTATTACCGCGGTGACAGTTACGACTTTATTGCTGAAATGCAGGTGGATGCCCGTTGACCAGATCAACGCATCCACCGGAAACCAAGGGAATACGGCATATGACAACGAATTGGCGCCCGCAAACACAGATGGGCCGCGAATTGGCAGAGGCCCCGGAAGTCGTTGCAACGCAGCTTGCTGGCAACAAGGACGCAATTGCCAAACTTGCTGATGACCTGCGCGCCAATCCGCCGAAATTTGTTGTGACCTGTGGTCGGGGTAGCTCGGACCACGCGACCCTTTATGCCAAGTACCTTATAGAAAGTCAGTTGGGCATTCCGGTGGTATCGGCCGCACCCTCGATCGTATCGATCTATAACCGGTCGATCGCCTCAAAAGATGCACTGTTCATTGCAGTTTCCCAATCAGGCAAGAGTCCCGACCTTGTCAAAAATGCCGAGGCGGCCCGTGACGCAGGTGCGCGAACCGTCGCACTGGTCAATGTGGTCGATTCCCCGCTTGCCGAAACTGTCGATCATGTCATCCCCCTGATGGCTGGTCCGGAAACAAGTGTTGCGGCAACCAAATCCTATATTGCCACATTGTCGGCGATTGCCCAGATCGTCGGTGCATGGACACAGGACGACGCATTCAACAAGGGTCTTGGCAATCTTCCGCAATCCCTGCGTACGGCTCTTGAAAAGGATTGGCTGGGGGCCTCGGAAACCATCGCCAAATCAAACGGGCTTTATGTCATTGGCCGCGGACCTGCCTTTGCAATCGCCCAGGAAGCCGCCCTTAAATTCAAAGAAACCAGTAGCTTGCATGCCGAAGCTTTCAGCGCGGCTGAAGTGAAGCATGGCCCGATGGCGCTGGTAACGCCGACCTTCCCGATGCTGGTCTTTTCACAGCAAGACGCATCGCGTGACAGTGTCGAGGACTTCCTGGCGGAAATGCGTGCCAAGACCGACAACCTGTTTGCAGCCGAAACCGGATATGCGGACGTAAAGGGACACCTTCCGGTGGTCGAGGATATCCATCCGTTGCTTGCCCCGATTACGATGATCCAGACCTTCTATACACTTGCTGAAAGTGTTGCGCTGGCGCGCGGCTGTAATCCGGATGCCCCGCCGCATCTTTCGAAAGTGACGGAGACGCACTAATGACCAGTTTTGCCATTGCCAATGCCCGTATTTTCGACGGGACAGAATTTCTCGACGGAATGGCGGTTGTTATACGCGATGGCAAAATTGATGCCATTTGCCCGGATAACGCCCTGCCCGACGGGATTGATGTTGTCGATGGCAAGGGACAGGTTCTTGCCCCCGGACTAATTGATGTTCAGGTCAATGGTGGTGGCGGTGTTCTTTTGAATGATCACCCGGATGTCGCTGGTATTCGCGCCATCATGGCAGCCCATCGCAAATTTGGCACCACGGCGATGCTACCGACCCTGATCACGGATTATCGTGACAAGATGGAAGCAGCCATTGCGGCGGTTGAGGACGCGATTAACGCAAACGTCCCAGGCATCGTCGGTATTCATCTTGAAGGGCCGTATCTGAACAAAGAACGCAAGGGTGTGCATTCAGCCAACATCATCCGCCCGATGGAAGATGACGCAATCGATCTTCTAAGCCGTCTTCCAAATGGCCGGATACTGGTAACAATGGCACCGGAAAAGGCCACCAGCGGGACGATCAAAAAGCTTTCTGACAAAGGTATTCTTGTCTGTGCCGGGCACACGGCAGGTACCTATGACGACATTCAAAAGGCGATCAGCGAAGGTTTGCGCGGCTTTACGCATCTGTTCAATGCCATGAGCCCCCTTACCCACCGTGAACCCGGTGTTGCCGGGGCTGCGATGGCCGATGATGCAACATGGTGTGGCCTGATTGTTGACGGTTATCACGTTCATCCGGCCGCGGTGAAGATTGCTGTAAACGCAAAGGCAACCGGCAAGATCATGCTGGTCACTGATGCCATGCCGACTGTCGGGGCTGCGGACAAGCGATTCAATCTTGGCGGGGAAGAAATCATTGCCACGGATGGCCGTTGCGCCCTTGCGGATGGGACACTGGCGGGCTCCGACCTTGATATGATTGGTGCGGTTCGAAATTGCGTGGAAATGGTCGGGATTGAGCTTGGCGAAGCCCTTCGCATGGGGTCTCTTTACCCGGCTGCGTTCTTGAAACTGGATCATAAAATGGGGCGTATCGCCCCGGGTTATCAGGCGGACATGATCCTGTTTGATGGCGAATACAACGTGACCAGAAGCTGGATCAATGGCGCCGAATAACCGGCACAATCAATAATTTATCAGGTATTTCAGGAGGCACAAAATGAAGCCGGTTCGCATTCTTGTCATTGGGCTTGGCAATATGGGCATGTCCCATGCTAAGGCCTATCACGCCCTTGACGGGTACGAGATTGTCGGCATCTGTGCCCGGTCGCCCATTCCTGCTGATAAATTGCCGGACGGTTTTGCAAACTATCCTCAGTTTACCGACTTTCACACTGCCCTTGCCGAAACGAACCCGGATGCAGTTTCGATAAATACCTATACCGAGACCCATGCGGACTTTGCGATTGCAGCCTTTGAAGCTGGTGCGCATGTCTTTATTGAAAAGCCGCTTGCAGCCACTGTGGAAGATGCCGAACAGGTTGTGGCAAGCGCACGCAAACATGACCGCAAGCTCGTGATTGGCTATATCCTGCGCCATCATCCATCCTGGGAAAAGTTTGTTGAAATTGCCAAGACCCTTGGCAAGCCGCTTGTGATGCGCATGAACCTTAACCAGCAAAGCAGTGGCGCATTCTGGGAAACCCACAAACGTCTTCTGAACAGCGTATCGCCCATTGTCGATTGCGGTGTTCATTATCTTGATATCATGTGTCTGATGACCGGGGCCAAACCGGTGTCGGTCAATGCAATCGGTGTTCGCCTGTCTGAGGATGTCGCGCCCGACATGTATAATTACGGGCAGTTGCAAGTTCGCTTTGATGACGGCTCGGTTGGCTGGTACGAAGCCGGCTGGGGCCCGATGATCAGCGAAACCGCTTTCTTTGTGAAAGATGTTATTGGCCCGAAAGGCAGCGTATCAATCACCGATGTCGAAGAAAAAGGTGCTGGATCGGCGGACATCGACACGCATACCAAGACAAATGCATTGCGCCTGCATCATGCGGAAACAGACAGTGCCGGTGAATTTACCCGCACAGACGAGATTATCCGCACCGATGACGAACCTGATCATGATGGTCTTTGCCTGCGCGAACAGCAATTTTTCCTAAAGTCTATAACAGAAAATCTTGACCTGACGCAGCATATGGAAGATGCATTGGGCTCTCTACGGATTGCCCTTGCCGCGGATCAGTCGGTTCGCACGGGGGCACCTGTTTTACTCTGACCCCCAGGAGGAGTACCCACATGCCTTCCGTTAAACCCGGTGTTGTTACCGGTGCTGCCTATCGTGACCTTGTCGCTGCCTGCAAGCAGGACGGTTACGCCCTTCCCGCTGTGAATATTACATCGTCAAGCACGATGAACGCAGCCCTTGAAGCCGCTGCGAATGCCGGTTCTGACATCATCATTCAGCTTTCGAATGGTGGCGCACAGTTCTTTGCTGGCAAGGGCATCAAGGACGCCGATGCGGCCCGTGTCGTGGGCGCAGTTTCGGCTGCCCGTCATGCGCAGCTTCTTGCTGAATATTATGGTGTTGCTGTTGTCATGCATACCGACCACGCGAACCGCAAGTTCGTTCCGTGGGTCGATGAAATGCTGAAATGGAGCGAAAAGGCCTATGCCGAAACCGGCAAGGCGCTTTACAGCTCCCACATGCTTGATCTGTCCGAAGAATCGCTTGAAGACAACCTGTCGACTTGCGAAACCTTCCTCAAACGCATGTCCGCCATCGAAATGAGCCTGGAAATCGAACTGGGTGTAACCGGTGGCGAAGAAGACGGCATCGGTCACGAACTTGATACTTCAAGTGACGAGATCGACCCGCGTCTTTACACCCGTCCGGAAGAAGTCGAAGAAGCCTATCGTCGCCTTTCGCCGCTTGGCCATTTCTCGGTCGCAGCTGCATTTGGCAACGTCCACGGCGTCTACAAGCCGGGCAACGTCAAACTGCGTCCGGAAATCCTTCTGGAAAGCCAGAAGTTTGTCGCCGAGAAGCATGGTCTTGATGACCGCCCGCTGGACTTCGTGTTCCATGGCGGTTCGGGTTCGGAAAAAGAAAAAATCGAAGAAGCCGTCGGCTATGGCGTCTTCAAGATGAATATCGACACCGATACCCAGTTTGCCTATGCCCGTCCGGTCGGTGAGTATGTTGAAGCAAATGCACGTGCTTTCAAATACCAGGTCGATCCGGAAACGGACAAACCCTACAAGAAAAACTACGACCCGCGTGTCTGGATCCGCGAAGCTGAACTGTCGATGGCAGCGCGCCTCGAAGAAGCCTTCAAGGATCTTGGTGCCACCGGTCGTTCCGTGACCAAAGGCTAAGCCATCTTTTGCTTTGTCTGACCCGTTGGGTCACAGGATTTATGAAACCCGCCGGACTTGTTCGGCGGGTTTTTTCATGCATTTTGGGGTGCGGTGATTGTGTAATGTCAGTCTCCTGACAAATACTGACAGGAACTGTCAGGGGTGCGCTTGCGTATAGTGTTTGCGTCCTCTATACACTTTCCGAACAATTCAGGAACAAAAGGCCCGACATGCTGACGAAAATTTCGGTTCGCGGTGCGAAAGAACACAATCTTCAGAACATTGATGTTGAATTGCCCCGCGATTCACTGGTGGTCATTACCGGCCTGTCGGGATCGGGTAAAAGTTCGCTTGCCTTCGATACGATCTATGCCGAAGGCCAGCGTCGCTATGTCGAAAGCCTGTCTGCATATGCCCGTCAGTTCCTTGAACTGATGCAAAAGCCGGATGTCGAATATATCGATGGTCTGTCGCCGGCCATTTCCATCGAACAAAAAACCACGTCGCGTAACCCGCGTTCGACCGTGGGGACCGTGACCGAGATTTATGACTATATGCGATTGCTTTGGGCGCGTATCGGCATCCCCTATTCGCCAGCGACCGGCCTTCCGATTGTCAGTCAGACCGTGTCGCAGATGGTCGACCGTGTGATGGAAATGGAAGAAGGAACACGGTTGTATCTTTTGGCGCCGATCGTCCGTGGTCGTAAGGGTGAATACAAAAAAGAACTGCGTGATTTGCGCTCGCGCGGGTTCCAGCGCGTCAAAATTGACGGCGAAATGTATGACATCGATGATGCGCCGGAACTGAACAAAAAGCTGAAGCACGACATTTCTGTTGTTGTCGATCGGTTGATCGTGAAAGACGGCATCGCAACCCGCCTGGCCGACAGTTTTGAAACCGCTCTTGAATTGACTGACGGCATTGTTCTTACCGAAGATGCAAAAAACGGCGAAACAACCGTATTCTCGGCGAAGTTCGCCTGCCCGGTTTCCGGCTTCACGATCGAGGAAATCGAACCGCGCCTGTTTTCATTCAACAACCCGTTTGGCGCCTGTCCGGCCTGTGACGGTTTGGGAACCCAGATGGAGTTTGATCCGATGCTGGTTGTTCCTGATGAAAGCAAGACGCTTGAAGATGGGGCCGTCGCACCATGGGCCAGCACCACGTCGAAATATTACCTGCAGACCCTGAAATCAGTCGCAAAACATTTCGGTTTTAAAACCAATGTTGCCTGGGAAAAATTGCCCAAAACGGCGCAGGACATCATCCTGCATGGGTCGGGTGACGAAGAAATCACTGTCACCTATGACGATGGATCGCGCAGTTACAAGGTTTCGCGCCCGTTCGAAGGTGTCATTCCGAACATGGCGCGACGCTGGCGCGAGACAGACAGTCAGTGGGCCCGCGATGAACTGGCCAAATATCAGATGGTGTCACATTGCCCAACCTGTGCGGGCAAGCGTCTGAAGCCTGAAGCATTGGCTGTTAAAGTCGATGGTTGCGACATCTCGCAGGTGACGGATCTCTCAATTGCCAAAGCCGGTGACTGGTTCATTGCCCTTGAAGGCAAGCTGAACGAAAAGGAAACCGAAATCGCGCGCCGTATTCTGCGCGAAATTAATGACCGCTTGCGCTTCCTGCGCGATGTCGGGCTTGATTATCTTTCCATGTCACGCACATCAGGCACCCTTTCGGGTGGTGAAAGCCAACGTATCCGTCTGGCGTCGCAAATCGGCTCGGGTTTGACCGGTGTTCTGTATGTGCTGGATGAACCGTCCATTGGTCTGCATCAGCGCGACAATGACCGCCTGCTCGATACTCTTAAGCGGTTGCGTGATCTCGGGAATACGGTTCTGGTCGTTGAACATGATGAAGACGCCATTCGTGCGGCGGATTATGTGATTGATATGGGCCCGGGTGCCGGCATTCATGGCGGACGCATCGTTGCCCAGGGCACCCCGGAAGAAATCCAGCAAAACCCCGAAAGCCTGACCGGCAAGTATCTGGTTGGTGTTGAACAGATTGCCGTTCCAAAGGAACGTCGCAAAGGCAACGGCAAGTCCATCACGATCAAGGGGGCCAAAGCCAACAACCTTCAGGGCATTGATGTCGACTTCCCGCTGGGCAAGTTCATCTGTGTTACCGGTGTGTCAGGTGGCGGGAAATCCAGTCTTGTGATCGAAACGCTATATAAGGCGCTGGCAAAACGGATGCATAGTGCCCGCCATCATCCCGGGGCACATGATGCAATTACCGGGATCGAGCTGATCGACAAGATCATTGATATCGACCAAAGCCCGATCGGGCGAACCCCGCGTTCGAACCCGGTGACCTATACCGGTGCCTTTACCCCGATCCGTGACTGGTTTGCCCAACTGCCAGAAGCCAAGACCCGTGGTTACAAGCCCGGACGTTTTTCATTCAACGTCAAAGGTGGTCGTTGCGAAGCCTGTCAGGGTGACGGTGTCATCAAAATCGAAATGCACTTCCTGCCCGATGTTTATGTCACATGCGATCAGTGCAAGGGCAAAAGATACAACCGCGAAACATTGGAAATATCGTTTAAAGGCAAATCGATATCTGATGTTCTTGACATGACGGTGGAAGAAGGCGCGGACTTCTTCAAGGCCGTTCCATCGATCCGTGACAAGATGGAAACCCTTAAACAGGTTGGTCTTTCCTATATCCATCTGGGTCAACAGGCCACAACCCTTTCGGGCGGTGAAGCACAGCGCGTGAAGCTTGCCAAGGAACTGTCAAAACGGGCGACCGGGCGAACAATCTATATTCTGGATGAACCGACCACCGGTCTTCATTTTCATGATATCCGCAAATTGCTTGAGGTCCTTCATACCCTTGTTGACCAGGGCAACACCGTGGTTGTGATCGAACATAACCTTGATGTCATCAAGACTGCCGACTGGATCATTGATATCGGCCCCGAAGGGGGCGACGGTGGTGGCCAACTGGTCGGCACCGGCACGCCCGAAGCCATCATGGCCAATGAACGAAGCTATACCGGGCGCTATCTTAAACGGCATTTGGGGCTTGAATAACCAAAGGGCTGCTTTCACCAGCCGCCGTTACAAAAGCCGCCACGATACAAAGAGAGGCGCGAACATTTTCTATGATGTTCGTGCCTCTTTTTCTTTGCGTGCCTGTGTGAGCAGGCATCCTTGTCCTAACTGTTGCTTGCCACCCGGTTTTCGACCCGCCGGACAAGTGCAGTGCTTAGTCGTTCACTAAACCCGGAAAGAAAGGCAAAAACCAGCACGATTGACAGTTGCCGTCCGGCCGGTGACGAACTGCTGATCTGGTCGAGATCGTCAAGATTATGCAGATCGTCAAGCGGAATGGGCAACATCCCTGCCCGCAGCGCGAAAAGCACAATCAGGGCGAAACAAAATCCCATGCATGGACGGAACAGAAAATTGAAAAAGACCGATGATGGCTCCATCTCGGCCCATGGTGTCTGTTTGCCAAGTCGCATCATCATGCTGGTCAGAGCCCCGATCGCGCCAAAGCTGCCCACAAAGAACAAAAGATCATAGCTGAACCCGAAAAGCTTGCCGTTTCCGGTACTGATGATGGTGTCAATCTGAACAAACAGCAGCACGGCAAAAATCAATACGATCGGCGACAGGGCAAGTGCCAGTGCGGCAATACGCAGACTTTTGTTGAATGCCTTTCGTATGGTTGTTTGCGGTGATGACGGTTTCGGGTGTTCTTTGGCCTCGTCTTGCAGGTCATGCAAATAGCCATGAACGAACCCGTCACGGCCCTGGTTAAGCGCAAGAAGCATCAAAATGGCGTCTGACTGCTTGCGCTCCCGGCCGGGATCATCAAGGGTTTCGTCTTCATTGCGCCACCAACGCAAAAACGCCCGTGTAACAAGGGATGCGCGCCATCCCTGACGTGTTGCAACCACATATTCGATCATGCTTTCGATGTCGGTGGCAGTGAAATTGCCGTCATTAAAACCGCCGAATGGAAAACCGACCCTGCGTTCACTGTTATCGGGCTTTTCATTGTCCTGCGCGTCGCATCTGTCCTTACCATCAATGATGACGGGGCGCCGCCGCGGCACCAGACCGATAACCGGGCAATGTGTGGGTTCGTATCCATATGGGTGATGCGGGTAGCTCATGTCGGCCCCAGTTTCACATATGTTTGACAGAACGGGTCTGGCATTTATGACGGGGAAGATGTGGTTTTGTGAATTAATCATGCCTGCATGCACAAAGCCAACGGGCACTATGGCGCAAATCACTTGAAATCTTCCCCCATGCACCGCTATGTGTGTGCCACGCATTCAAACACATTCTTCGCGAGGAGTTCGCACACGTGAATACGGTGAAACCTGTTCATATCATTGGCGCCGGTCTGGCGGGCAGTGAAGCCGCCTGGCAACTGGCCGAGGCCGGTGTGCCGGTGGTTCTGCATGAAATGCGCCCGGTTCGCCCGACAGACGCGCACCATACCGACAAATGCGCCGAACTCGTTTGTTCAAACTCGTTCCGGTCCGATGACAAGGAATATAATGCCGTCGGCCTGATCCATGACGAAATGCGCCGTGCGGGTTCGATCATCATGCGGTGTGCCGATCAGCACAAAGTCCCCGCTGGCGGTGCCCTTGCCGTTGATCGCGAAGGTTTTTCGCAGGCGGTCACCGATGCGCTAGAAAACCATCCGTTGATCACAATGGAGCGCGGCGAGATTGATGGTCTTCCCCCCGAGGAATGGGAACAGACCATCATTGCCACAGGTCCTTTGACGTCAGGTGCGCTGGCCGACGCCATCCGCAAGGTTACCGGCGAAGAAAGCCTGGCCTTCTTTGATGCGATTGCACCGATTGTCTATAAGGAAAGCATCGATTTCGACAAGGCCTGGTTCCAGTCGCGATATGACAAGGGCGACGGCAAGGATTACATCAACTGCCCGATGGATGCGGACGAATATAACCGCTTTATCGACGCCCTGATCGAAGGCGAGAAAACCGAATTCAAGGAATGGGAAAAAGACACGCCCTATTTCGACGGCTGTCTTCCGATTGAAGTCATGGCCGAACGCGGTCGTGAAACCTTGCGCCATGGGCCAATGAAGCCGGTAGGACTGACCAACCCGCACAACCCGACTGTAAAGCCACGCGCGATTGTTCAGCTTCGCCAGGACAATGCCCTTGGTACGCTTTACAATATGGTCGGTTTCCAGACCAAACTGAAATACGGTGCGCAGATCGACGTTTTCCGCACCATTCCGGGGCTGGAAAATGCCGAGTTTGCCCGCCTGGGCGGCATTCATCGCAATACGTTCCTGAATTCGCCACGTTTGCTTGATGCGACACTGCGTCTTAAAGCCCGTCCTGATCTGCGATTTGCCGGTCAGATTACCGGTTGCGAAGGCTATGTTGAAAGTGCTGCGGTCGGCTTGATGGTTGGTCGGTTCACGGCTGCGGAAAAAGCAGGTGTTGCCATCCCCACCCCGCCGCTGGCGACCGCGATGGGCGCCCTTTTGAACCACATTACCGGTGGCGCTGATGAAAGCACCTTCCAGCCGATGAATGTCAATTTTGGTCTGTTCCCTGATCTGGAGCTGACCAAACGGGTCAAGGGCCGCGACCGCAAAAAGCTTTATACAGATCGCGCCATTCCGTTGTTTGATGAATGGCTAAGTGCGATCAATGCCGCCTGATATGACAAAAGCCGCATCTTTGGATACGGCTTTTTCATTGGCACCAGTGCAATTCGCGACTAGTAGCTTTTTTTCTGACGGGTCAGTTTTCCGGTAACATCGCGAATTTGCTCGCCATCGCGGAACCGCCGGAAAATCAGATCCATATTGCCGTCTTCGTCGAGTTTCCGTTCATAGACCTGCATCTCGTAGCCGCCCTCGTCCGTGATATAAAGGGCATGAATGGTCAAGGTCTTGTCAACGATACGGGCCCAAAAGAACGGCTCGCCCTTTAACGGGTCATTGGGAATGCGTTTCCCGAACAATCCCGAACGCATGGCACTGCCATAAATGTCGGGACGTTCGGTCGAATAAAACTCGATGCTTAGTGATACATTCTTTTCGCGGCCATCGGCCTTGTGGATGACAGTCGCCCAATCAACGTTGAAACCGCGTTCTGTCTTGGCGATTGTAACGTCAAGATCACGTGCCTGCAGCTCACCTTCGGCATGTTCAATGGTCACCCCGTGATAGACCCCGACAAACGGATCAATGCTGGCGGCCTGGCCAATTGATGGCAACAATCCCATCAGGCAAATCACCCCGGCCAGCATCAGCCGGGTCAGCCAGTCACGTCCGGGTCTGGAATGCGGATATGCCATATGAGCCCTCATTCTGGGTGGCTACTGAACGTTACGCCGCGAAATCAACGCGTTAATCACGCTAGCACGGACAGAACAAACCTGTCTTATCCTTTATCGTTAATGTAGATGATATTTTTGCAATATCCAGTCTATCCGATGAAACCTAATATCGTTTCAACAGACCATTCACCATCAGACGGACACTGGCCGGGCGCGCCAAACCAAATTCGGCCGAGAACGGATCGAATTTCGCCTTGGCAAGTTTGCGCAAATATCCATCGGCCAGCACCATCGGCAGGACTGCGGCATGTGCGCCCTTTGGAACAGCGCGGCGATGTTTGCGTGCTTCTTTGATGCGGCTTTGCGCGAGTTCGGCCAGTTCACGGGTCAGATTGCGAACTTCATCCTTCTTACGAAATTCGAAAATGTCACTTTGTACGACATTGTGGTGTTCCATCCGGTCCTTGGGCAGATAAAGCCGTTTGGCGCGCCCGTGAAACACCATGGCGCGCAGGATCCCGACCAACCCATATGCGTTGCCGGCAAGGCGCACGGCCTGTTGACCCGCTTCATCCGTAACACCCAGTATACGTGCTGCAAGAACCGCCATCTGACCCGATGTTTGATCAATATATCGGTCAAGTTCGGCCTGATCTGCCGGTTGGCGATCCTCTAGATCGAATTCACGTGCGGCCACAACCGTTTCCAGATCGTCGATGGACAAAGCCCCGGTTTGCACCAGATCTGCCAGCGGTTCGACGACCTCATGCTTGCGGACCTTGCCTTCGGCGATTTCCGAAAGCGTATCGCGCCACCATTGCAGGCGGATATGGCCCAGCATGATCTCACTGACCATTTCACGGGTTTTCGAAACTTCCTGATTGAAGGCATAAAGGGTGAATAGGTCTTCGCGCTTTTCCGGTGCCGCAAACAGGGCACACAGAAAACGGTCGCGGTCGTGGCGGCGCGTATAGTCCGCGCAATGTGATAATTTTGGCGTATCAGTCATTCTGTTTATCCGATCTGACGTGCGGGTCGCTGATCGTTTTTGGTGTCGACAAGGTTATCAGGAAGGCTTTCGACATAAAGCGATTGGGATGGGAAGGCAAAGGCAGCGTCTTCTTCCTCAACGATGCGCTTGAATGCGATGATGTGGCGGTTGCGAATTTCACGCCATGTAACCCAGTCGGTGGTCTTCGTAAAGTAATACAGATCAATATTGATCGAGCTTGCACCGAAATCGGACAAATGAACCATCTGCGCAACATCCGTCTGTGCGACGTCGTCGTCATTTTTCAGAAAGTCGCGCAGCTTTTCGACAATCCGTTCCATCTGTTTGGCTGTTGTGCGGTATTCCAGTCCGATGACCATCTTGATGCGACGATGGGTCATGCGTGACCAGTTGATCACGGGTGAGTCCACAATCTGGGCATTCGGCATGGTGACAAGCGCCTTGGCAAAGGTCCGGACCTTGGTCGCCCTGAGCCCCACCTCCTCCACCGTTCCTTCGAAATGGGGCGTTTCAATCCAGTCACCGCGCTTGTAAAGATTGTCTGCAAAGATCGTCAGGCCGCCAAAGATGTTGGCAACCGAATCTTTGGCCGCCAGCGCCACAGCCATCCCGGCAAGGCCAAGCCCGCCCAGAAAGGCCGAAACATCAATTCCCCCCCCTTCAAGGAAGATAACAAAGCCGATCACAACGATCAGCGTTTTGACCCCGCGGATAAAAAATTGCCGCAAGTCGTCACCAAGACCGGCACCAAACCGCCCGATCAGGCTGTTAAGTGACACCGCAACCGGTTCGACAGCCCGAAACAGGGCCCAGAACACGCAAAACATTGCTGCGATATGGATTGCCTCGATCAGGGGTGCATCAATCGCCACCGGCAGGTCCAGAAGCTCCACGGCGAAATATGTGCCCAGCAACATCACCAGCACCTGAAGCGGCAAGGCAAAGGCATCAAGGACATTTGCAATCATGCTGCGTTCGGTTTGATGCGCGATGCGTCTCAAAACGCCAAGTACGCCGCGCACCAGAACGCGCTTGAACACAAGGAATACGAACAGGACCAAGACCGCACCAACAAGCCGTCCGACTTCGCCGCCGCCAAGCAGATCGACCCAACTGTTCATTTGGTCGATGACTTCGGTGTTCAGGCTGTCCAGTTCGTTTGAAATTTCATCCATGGCTTGTAAGCTGTTCTGCTGTTAAGGTTATTTTGTCAGACCGAATGACACGATAACGTGCAAACCAGTTAATTCTGGCCTTGTATAACAATTAAAGTGGCGCAGGCATATGGCATCCTTCACGTCTGGGAAAGTTCACGTTGTTGGCGGCGGCCTTGCCGGGGCGGCATTGGCAACCCGGATGGCAGAAGATGGTGCAGAAGTCGTCCTTTATGACGAAGGCGAGCCGTTTGAAAGCCGTTGGACGCGCGGCATGCAAACCGCTCCTGAAAACCACAAAACTGCCGAGCCCGAGATTTTCTATGACCCCGAAGGACTGGTTGCCGATTATTTTGCCGGCTTCCCGGAAATTCCCAAAAAGCTGATCCGACCAGCCCATTGCGTGATCGGACTTAAACGAGGCCGGCGCAAACCAGCCGTTATTTCACTTGATCACGGTATCGCGCGTGCCCTTGTTGCCCGGCGACTTGGCTTTGTCGCGCGCGCCTATACTGCCCTGGGTTTGTCGCGGCAACGCTTTGCCAGTGAAGAAAGCCGGGTTGATAACGTTCTGTCTTCGGGTGACTTCGATAGTGACGAACAGGCCAACCAGCCCGGCACATACCATCGCGATGCATTGGCGGTGTTGGCAGAAACATTGTTTTCGATCCCGGCGCACCGGTGTTCACGCGCCCTGTTGGCACGTGTTCTTGTTCCGAAAATATCCGCATTGTTTTCAAAGTCACATGAACCGGTATTTTCGGCCATTGATCCGATCATCCTGAATGACATTGCCCTTCCGACCTTGCGCGAACGATTTGTTGCCGCGGGGGGTACAGTAATGGCCCGCACAAAACTTGGTGACATTGACAGCACTTCGGAGTTCGCAACGGACTTGCTGTTTAATGACGATATTCAGGTGGTTCTTAAACCAGGTGACGCCGTTGTGCTGGCGCTGCATCCACGGCCGCTTTGCGATGCGGTGCCTGATATCGGCATTCCACCGGCCCCAGCCCGCCGCCAGACCGTTGCCTTTGAAATGCGGCGGCCATTTGCCGAGCCAAGTTGCCTTCTGGTCAGTGACGACCTTGTCCGGGCAATCTACTGTCATCGCCGCCACGTGCAGGTCAGCCTCAATAGCAGCTTTCACATGCCGACCGACGGCACCACTGATCAGATTGTTGCCCGGGTCTGGCAAAGATGTCTTTGGTTATGCAATCAATATCTCAATGTCGATCTGAAAGCACGGTCTCGGAATGCTGACGGGATCGATCACCCGAAATTCAGCTTCATCGATGCCGAGGCCCCCTTCCCGGAATTCACCCCGGGCCATGCGGCTTTACGTGATCGTTTGCGATTGCCGTGGAAGAACCTGTTTCTGTGCGGGGAATCGTTCCCGATCGGCTATGCACCGGGCCCTGCTGCAATTTTTGCCAGCGTAAAGCAGGTCCGCCATCAGTTGCAGCACTATCTGCGCGGCTAGCCTTATCAAACCGCAATCAAGGCTGCGGCGACGCGGCGTGCTTCGGCGACAAGAACGTTGTAGGTCCGGCATGCCGCACCGGTATCCATCGGTTCGATCACAATGCCATGTTCCTTCAATGCGTGGCGCCACGCCAATGGCACGGGCATCAGTCGACTGCCCATACCAAGCAGCAGAATTTCGATCTCGTCTGCTTTTTCGATCACGCGGGCGAATGAGTCGACCGTGATATCGTCCATGGATTTGACGTTCCAGGAATAGATCGATTCCGGAAACAGCAGGACAGATCCATTGACGGTTTCTTCGCCAAAGCGGAACAGACCGTCACCGTAACTCGACACCAGATTGCGACCTTCGGCAACAAGTGGGCTGACTTCAAGTGACATGGCAATCCTCATATGGTCTGGTGCGCAGTTTTCCACCCGGTTCAGGCAGAAAGCCAAAAGAAAAAGGCCGGGGCGTTTTCGCACATCCCCGGCCTTCTTGCAAATTCTAGATCATCCGATCAGCGATCAGGCTTTTGCTTCCTGACCTTCTTCGGCTTCCGGAATTTTCCGTTTGAGACGCAACACAATCAGTAGTGGCGATGCCACACAAATCGATGAATAGGTCCCGATCACGATGCCAAAGATCAGCGCCATGGTGAAACCGCGGATCGCCTCACCGCCAAAGGCAAACAACGCAATCAGCGCCAACAAGGTCGTGAACGACGTCATGGTCGTACGCGACAGTGTCGAGTTGATCGAAAGATCAAGCAGATCCGGGATTTCCATTTTGCGGAACTTGCGCAGATATTCACGGATGCGGTCAAACACAACGACCGTATCGTTGATCGAATAACCTGCAACCGTCAAAACCGCCGCCAGCGTTGCCAGATCAAACTGCACACCGGTGATCACAAAGAAGCCAACCGTGATCACGACGTCATGCAAAAGCGCAACAACGGACGCCACAGCAAACTGCCATTCAAACCGGAACCAGATATAGATCATGATCAGCAGAAGCGAGATCACAACCGAATAGAATCCGGCTTCCTTGAGTTCGTCACCGACTTTCGGGCCGACGAGCTCGCTTCGACGGATGGTTACATTTTCGCCAAGGGCTTCTGTAACTTTCGCCAATGCGGCCATCTGGGCCTTTTCGTCACCATCCTGACGCTGGAGCTGGATCAACACATCGTCAGCCGCCCCAAATTCCTGGATCGAGACATCGCCAAGACCAAGACTGCCCAACTTGTCGCGCAAACCGCTAATGTCTGCCGGACCTTCGGTCTTGATCTCAACCAGGATACCCCCGCGGAAATCAATCCCGAAATTAAGGCCTTTGGTCGCAAACAGTGCCGCAGATGCAAGAACCAGCGCTATCGATACGATGTAAAAGATTTTCCGGAATTTGAGGAACGGGATGTTCACGTCATCCGGGATAAGATGCAAAGGTTTCATATCTTCCCTGTTCCCTTCCTCAAAGTACCAGTTCCGTCGGGCGGCTGCGCTTGACCCAGACGGAAATCATCAAACGGGTCAGCCAGATCGCCGAGAACATCGACGTGATGATCCCGATGGCC
The DNA here is from genome assembly GCF_023588965.1 of Thalassospira sp. GO-4. NCBI lineage: Bacteria > Pseudomonadati > Pseudomonadota > Alphaproteobacteria > Rhodospirillales > Thalassospiraceae > Thalassospira > Thalassospira sp. GO-4. The sequence goes on along the minus strand of NZ_CP097807.1, from coordinate 803,005 downwards.
AGCGTCACGGCAAAGCCCTTGATCGGGCCAGAGCCGAAGCTGAACAGCACCAGGGCCGCAATCAGCGTCGTGATGTTCGCATCAAGAATGGTCGACATGGCACTGCGATAACCGGCATCAATCGAATTGATGATCGTTCGGCCGTTACGACGTTCTTCGCGAATGCGTTCAAAGATCAGAACGTTGGCATCAACCGCCATACCGACCGTCAGAACGATACCTGCAATCCCCGGCAGCGTCAGTGTTGCCTGCAAGACAGACATCACCGCCAAAACAAGGATCAGGTTCATCATCAGGGCGATGTCGGCATAGATGCCAAAACGTCCATAGCTGATCACCATGAAGGCAATAACAAACACCAGACCAAGAACAGCCGCGATTTCGCCAGCTTCAACTGAATCCTGACCAAGGCCTGGACCGACAGAACGTTCTTCAAGGATCTGCATTGGGGCCGGCAATGCACCAGCGCGCAGCAGCAATGAAAGATCGTTGGCTTCCTGCACGCTGAATTGTCCGGTGATGATGCCGTTGCCGCCCAGGATCGGTTCATTGATCCGCGGCGCGGAAATCACTTCACCATCGAGAACAATTGCCAGGCCACGCCCGGCATTCTTGCTGGTGACATCGCCGAAACGGGCGCCACCGGCCGCATCAAAGCGGAACGATACAACAGGACGACCGTCACTGAAGGTCGGCTGGGAATCAACAAGATTATCCCCGGATACGACAATACGACGATCAATCAGATATTCGCGGATGCCAGCAGCCTTGTCCGACGCATCAGCAGCCGGCAGGATCATGGTTCCCGGCGGAAGACCGGTTGCACGGGCTTCAGCAGCCGTTTTCTCGTTATTCACAAGATGGAAGTTCATCTTGGCGGTACGGCCAAGGATCGCACGCAAACGCGACGGGTCATCAAGACCGGGCACCTGAACAACAATGCGATTTTCGCCCTGACGCTGGATCGACGGTTCAGTCGTGCCAAGTTCGTCAACACGGCGACGCACCACTTCAAGTGACTGCGCAATGGCACGGTCGATCAATTCCTTGCGGGCAACAGCGTTATAGGTAACGTGGATGTTGTTCCCCTCGCCGCTCAGCTCCGTATTGGGTTCTGCTGCGCGGGCGATTTCGCGGGCTTTTTCCACATCTTCAGGTTTAAGGATGGTGATCTCGGCACCGTTCGCGGTTGCTTCGCGCGGGCGGTTGCGGATCTGTTCCTGGCGCAGGTCGGTGCGGATCGTATCGGCAAGTGCGTCATAACGTTCACGCAGGACACTGTCCGTATCGACTTCAAGCAGCATATGCGAGCCGCCACGAAGGTCGAGGCCAAGATTAATCTGCTTGCCGGGCAAATAGCTTGCCTCGGTCGGGAATGTTCCCGACGGCAGGAAGTTTGGCGCGGCGTATATCACGCCCAAAGCACACACCAGAAGGACCAGTGCTGCTTTCCATTTGGTAAAATAAAGCATGTGTTCTTTGACCGGATCTGTCTGGGTCAACCTTGGTCTGGTTCCAAGGTTCTTGGAACAACGGGTATTTTGTACCGCTTCAGGCCACCGGTAAAATGCAAGAAGGCGGAGCCATGTGCCCCGCCTCACTTAGCGCGAAGAGATCAGTCTTTTTTGGTCTCTTCTTCTTTTTCTTCTTTGGCGTCGTTCTTGGCCGGTTCGGTTTTCGACAGAACTGTCGAAACCATGCCGCGTGCCACTTTGACTTTTACGCCTTCGGCAATCTCGACGGACAACTCGTCATCACCAACAACTTTGGCAACCGTGCCGATCAGGCCACCTGCGGTGACGATTTTGTCGCCACGGCGGATCGCCTCGAGCATTGCTTTATGTTCTTTCTGTTTTTTCTGCTGAGGACGGATGAGCAGGAAATAGAAAACAACGAAAATCAGGATAAGCGGTGCGAACTGCATCAGTGCGCCTGCACCATCTGCACCACCAGCGGCCTGAGCGTAAGCCGTCGAAATAAACATTAGGAACTCCTAATTCCTCAGAACAAAAAATATCAACTGCCGGAATATAACGGCGTACAACGCCAAAGCAAGGAAGAACCGGATATAAAGGCGGAAAATTGGAAAACATGTGGTTTGGATCACCTCGATCCCGAACCGGTCTGACCGTAACAAGCTGTTCCATTTGGTAGTCGGTATGCTAGTTTTCCCGCCAACAGGGTCTGTTTTAATGCAAGGACTGAAATGATCACCCGTCTTGAACGGGCCATGGCGCGACCTGCCCTACGTAACGTGCGGGCTTGGTGTCGTGTCATTCGTTTCGGCAACCGGTTTTCCGCAGTCCCTTGTGTCACCAAAAACAACACACATCCAAGAGGCTTCGATGAGTACGGATTTCGATAAGTTGCTGCCAACGCTTGAACGGATTGCAACAGCACTTGAACGCATGGCCCCACCTGCACGAACCGAAAATGACCTGAGCGCGGCGGACGCCTTTGTATGGCAGGCCGAAACCGGCTATTTGCAGCCGGTGCGCAACGTCAACCGTATTGATATCGAGCTGCTGCAAGGCATCGGCCAGCAAAAGGAAATCCTGTATAACAACACGAAACGTTTTGCAGACGGATTACCAGCCAACAACGCCCTGTTGTGGGGCGCACGCGGCACGGGCAAAAGCTCCATCGTCAAGGCGATGCACGCTAAAATCAACGCAGAACGTCCGGCCGCTTTGGCCCTGGTGGAAATTCATCGTGAAGACATTCCCAGCCTGCCCGACTTGCTTCACATTCTTGAACAAAGTGGCCGCCGCACGATCCTGTTTTGTGATGACCTGTCATTCGATATGCAGGACGAAAGCTACAAGTCGCTGAAAGCAGTGCTTGAAGGCGGAATTGAAGGCCGTCCCAAGAACGTTATTTTCTATGCCACGTCAAACCGCCGTCACCTTATGGCCCGTGACATGATTGAAAATGAACGTTCAACCGCGATCAACCCGTCCGAAGCGGTTGAGGAAAAGGTTTCACTGTCGGACCGCTTTGGTCTGTGGCTTGGCTTCCACAACATTTCCCAGGACGTCTATTTCGAAATCATCGAAGGCTACGCAAAGGAATTCAACCTCGATATGCCGGTTGAAGAACTGCACGCACGGGCCAAGGAATGGACCGTTACCCGCGGCAGCCGTTCGGGCCGCGTTGCATGGCAGTTTATTCAGGAAATTGCCGGTGAACTTGGCAAGTCGCTCGACTAAGCCGGTGCACAAGCGCTTTGGTGCCACATCAAAAAACACCCGGATCTTTGTCCGGGTGTTTTGCTATCTGGAAACCATGACGCTTGGCAGATATTTCAACGGGTCTGATGACTTGCGCCCGTTGCGAACTTCAAAATGAAGCTGCGGGAATGTCACAGCGCCGGTTGTGCCGACACTTGAGATCCGCTGCCCACGTTCAACAACATCGCCGCGCGCCACCAGCGGGTTTTCGGTATGGGCATAGGCCGTGACAAAATTGTCAGCATGCTTGATCAGGATCAGGTTCCCGAAACCGCGCAACTCGTTCCCGACATAGGTCACAACACCATTTTCGGCTGCAAGGATTGGCGTCCCGCGATTGGCCTGAATGTTGATCCCGTCATTAAACAGACCACCCGTGCCGGCCCCGTATTTCAGGACCACCTTCCCTTGCACCGGCCAGATGAAGCCTTTGCGATCGGCCGGCTCGGCAATCACCACATTCTTGCGAGTGTCGCTTCCTTCACCGGCAACCGGTGTCGGTCGGGTATCTGTGACCCAACTGCGTGTGGAGGCGATTTCGCGTTGTGCATCCGCGGCAAAGTCTTGCGGCTTGATCCCGGGTGTTGGGATATTCCCGCCTTCTCTGGGGGCGACACGGGCGACCTGTGTTTGAACAGTCGATCGTGACGCTGAGGACGAAGTGTCTTTTTCAAGCGGGATGCTGACCACCTGTCTTTGGCCACCAATCGTTACTGTTTTCGTCGGCGACGAAGTCGATATGCGTGATGCGACGCTGGTTCGCGGCGAACTGTCATAATCTGGCGTCCATGGCGGCAATACAAGCCGCTGGCCCGGATAAATGACATAGGGTTTTCTAAGGTTGTTCCGGGCAGCAAACTGAGTAAAGTCCGTGCGATACCGTGTTGCCAGTTCGGATACCGTATCGCCGGGTTCCACAGTAATCACCCGTTCTCCGTTTTGGAGTTTGGGCATGCTATAGGGGCTGTAGCTTGCCCCGTCGCCATAGACCACCGGCACAGGGACGGAATTCAACAAACAGCCACTCAGCGCCGCGCTTGTCGCACAGACAAGCAGCAGTCGTTTTCCGCTATGAACAGCAAATTTGACACAATTTTCCATCATGTTAACGATTGTCTGCGAACAGCCGTTAACAATCGGTAAGCAAGCTTGCGATTTGACCCGATATTCGGTGAATTTGTTCTAGAATTCTTCTGTGCCGGGCAACATCGGGACAAAGCGCACAGGCATCAATTCGGTGACTTCAACCCCGCTTGGGGTGCGCAACACACGCAATAGCAGCTGCGTATGTGACACTTCACCCACTGGCACCACCATGATCCCACCAACCGCAAGCTGATCCACCAATACCGGCGGCACATCCTGGGCCGCAGCCGTGACAATGATACGATCAAACGGTGCCTGGTTTTTCCACCCAAGTCCCCCGTCACCATGAAGGGTAGAAATGGTGTGCAAGCCAAGCGCACGGAACTGTTCTTCTGCCTGACGCAAAAGCGGCTTGTGCCGTTCAAGCGTATAAACACGGCGCGCCAGCTTGGCCAGAATGGCGGCCTGGTATCCTGATCCGGTGCCGACCTCAAGAACCTTCATACGGTCATTTAGCTCAAGCGCCTGCGTCATCAGTGCCACGATATAGGGCTGCGAAATCGTTTGGCCCTTGCTGATCGGAAGAGCAACATTTTCCCAAGCACGATCAACAAACGGCTCGGCAACAAATGACTCGCGCGGGACTTCCGCCAATGCACGCAAAACTGCCTCGTCATGAATGCCGTCATGGCGAAGCGTCTGAAGCAAATCGGCTATTTTTGATTCACGTGTAATGACCGGCTCGTTCACGGGAAAGCTTTCGTCAGGTTGTCAAAAGTCTCGTAATGGGTGAAATCAAGGCTGATCGGGGTGACCGAAATATTGCCCTGTTCAATGACGCGCAGATCAGCAGACGGATCTTCAGGCAATTCCGACCGGATGGCACCGATCCAGTAATATGGTTCACCACGCGGATCAAGACGTTCGGCAATATGATCGCCGATGTTGCGCTGTCCCTGCTTGGAAATCTTGACAGAAGCACCGCCGGGTGCTTCGTGCTCGGGGAAGTTGACGTTGATCAGAACACCTTTGGGCCAGGTATTTTTGACCAGTGTTGCTGCAACATCCTTCAGATATTTTTCCGCGATGGTCCAGTCGATCATCTCGCCGGAGAAATACTGGGAAAATGCGATGGCCGGAACATTCAGCAATGTTGCTTCCATCGCGGCTGCGACGGTCCCCGAATAGGTCACATCTTCGCCAAGGTTTCCGCCGCGGTTAATACCGGAAAGAACAATGTCTGGCGGGCTGTCACGCATTACCTGCTGCAAGCCCAGAAGAACGCAGTCTGTCGGCGTGCCATCGACGGCAAAATGGCGTTCATCGCGCTTGTGAATGCGCAAAGGACGGCGCAGGGTCAATGAATGACCTGCGCCGCTTTGTTCGATTGACGGAGCGATGACCCAGACGTCATCGGAGAATTCCCGCGCAAGACGTTCAAGCAGCTTGATCCCCGGTGCATCAATGCCGTCATCATTGCTGATCAGGATACGTGCGTTGGTCAGATCAATCATGCCGGTTTTGCCTTAGCGCGGGGAAATAACCTCGAGACCGCCCATATAGGGCTTGAGCGCGTCCGGAACCCGGATCGAACCGTCTGCCTGCTGATAGTTTTCCATCACTGCAATCAGGCAACGTCCAACCGCAAGCCCAGAACCGTTCAATGTATGAACAAACTGGGTTTTCTTGTCACCAGCGGCACGGTAGCGGGCATTCATGCGGCGTGCCTGAAAGTCACGGGTGTTCGAACATGACGAAATTTCGCGATAACGTCCCTGCCCCGGCAACCAGACTTCGATGTCATAGGTCTTGCATGCCGAGAACCCGATATCGCCGGTGCACAGGATGACCGTACGGTACGGCAGACCAAGGCGTTCAAGGACGGTTTCCGCACAGCGTGTCTTGCGGGTCAGTTCCTCGTCAGACTTTTCTGCCTCGACGATCGAAACCATTTCTACCTTTGAAAACTGATGCTGACGGATCATGCCACGCGTATCACGGCCAGCCGACCCTGCTTCGGAACGGAAGCATTGCGTCAGCGCGGTATAGCGCAGCGGCAATTTTGCCTGATCAATGATGTCGCCGGCAACCTGATTGGTCAGGGTGACTTCCGATGTCGGGATCAGCCAGTAGTCATTGGTGGTTTTAAACGAATCCTCGGCGAATTTCGGCAACTGTCCGGTGCCAAACATGGCGTCATCACGCACCAGCATCGGCGTTACGGTTTCTTCGTAACCGTGTTCGCTGGTGTGAAGGTCGATCATGAACTGTGCCAAAGCACGTTCAAGCTTTGCCAGACCGCCACGCAAAATGACAAACCGCGACCCCGACAGTTTTGCTGCGGTTTCGAAGTCCATCATGCCAAGCTTTTCGCCAATTTCGAAATGCTCAAGCGGCTTGAAATCGAATTCTGCCGGTGTGCCCCAGCGATTCACTTCGACATTGTCATCTTCGTCATCGCCAACCGGCACTTCCGGATCAAGAATATTGGCAAAAGATGACAGCAACAGATCAAGCTGTTCGTTCAGGGCGGCCTGCCCGTCTTCGGCTTCCTTGATCTTGTCTTTGAGCGTGCCCATTTCGGCCATCAGGTCGTCGGCATTCTCGCCTTTCTTGCGAAGCATGCCGATCTCGCCGGAAATGGCCTTGCGGCGCGCCAGCATTTCCTGATGTTCTGTCATCAGTTTGCGGCGCTCGACGTCGATATTCATCAGACGTTCCGCGGTAATTTCCTGTTTGCGTGCAGCCATTGCTGCGTCAAAAGCCTCGGGATTCTCCCGAATCCATTTAATGTCGTGCATTGAACAGCACCCTGTCAGTCAAATATTTGTGGCTTTATACGATGGGGTGAACACAAGGTCCACCCCACCAAATCAGACGTTTCGGGATCACAATTCCAACTAGCGCGCGTTATTGAAATCGTCTTCACCATCATCACGTTGCGATGGTCCCGCAATTTGGGAGGAAGGCTTTGCTGATGACGTGTCTGTCAAGGATGCCTGGCCGTCATCATAAGATGCCGCGGCGGCCGCCTGCTCATCCACACTGTCAGCCGTGCCTTCTTGCGCATTTTCGGACGCCTCATCTTCTGACAGATCATCTTCATCGTCGTCATCGTCTTCGGCCGTCTGACGCTTCTTGCGCTCGGAAATCCGCGCCATGACGATCGAAATTTCATAAAGAATAATGATCGGAATACCGAGACCAACCTGGGAAATCAGATCAGGCGGCGTCAAAATTGCCGCAAACACAAACGCGATCACAACCGCATATTTGCGTCGCCGCGCCAATCCGTCGGCCGTCACAATGCCCGCGCGTGCCATAAGTGTAAGCAAAACAGGCAACTGGAAGCAAAGTCCGAACGCAAAAATCAGCTTCATGACCAGCGACAGATACTCGCCCACCTTGGCTTCAAGCTGAATGGCAAGTCCCGATCCGTCGCCCGCATGCTCGAAACTCAGGAAGAATTTCCAGGCAAGCGGCATGATGAAGTAATAAACAAGCGCCCCGCCCATCAGGAACAGAACCGGGGTCGCAAACAGGAACGGCAAAAATGCCGACCGTTCGTTTTTATAAAGCCCCGGGGCGACAAAGGCCCACAACTGCCCCAGAAATACCGGTGCAGAAACAAAACAGGCCGCAAAGAAGGACACTTTGACATAGGTGAAGAACACTTCTGTCAGCGCCGTATAGATCATGCGGCGATCCGGGCCCATCTCGTTTGCCAGTGGCCTGACGAGGAAACCGTAAATGTCCTCGACGAAATAATAGCAAACCGCAAAGGTAATAAACAAAGCCAGAACCGCCCAAGTCAGGCGGTTCCGCAGCTCTATCAGATGCTCCATGATTGGCATCTGTTTGTCATGCGATTGCATGTTCACGCCTGGCTCTCCGGGTGGTCGTTCTTTTTGCTCTCTCCAGCCGCAGATTTGGCAACAGGCTTTTCGGCATCCGCTTTGGGTTCAGACTTTGTGTCTGCCTTGGCATCGGCCGGTTTTGCCTTGGTGTCTTTTGCCTTCTCGTCGCCTTTGGGAGCGCCAATGCTTTTTTCAAGGAAGTCGGATCCACTGGTCGGCGCACTGCTGACCTGCTTGCGCAGATCATCGAGTTCGGCCTCGCGGATGATGTCATCAATGCCACTTTGGAACTCGCGCGCCATGCCACGCACTTTTTTCCAGTAGCCCGCCAACTTGTAAAGAAGATGAGGAAGCTCTTTGGGGCCGACGACGAACAACGCGACGACGGCCACAAGAGCCATTTCGGTCCAGCCGATATCAAACATTTGACACGCCTATCTGAAGGAAATCCGACAGACGATCAGGATTTCACGGAATCCTTGTCTTTGCTCTCGGATGAAACCGATGCAGAGGTCGTGTTTTCAATGGTCTTGGCCGATGCGGCTGCATCTTCTTCTTTTTCGTTGATGCCCGCTTTGAAGCTCTTGATGCCTTTGCCCATGTCACCCATCACTTTCGGCAATTTACCAGCACCGAAGATGATCAGGACAATCGCAAGAATCAGAACGATTTGCCAAACGCCAATACCCATAACTTCAATCTCCAAAGATCCATTCTGCCTTCCGGCGATATGCTCGGATAATGGCAGAAAGCCCCCCACTGTGCAATGCGACGGTTGGGTTAATAACCGTGATCACATACACCTGTTAATTATACCTGATCCGACAGCCTGCCTTGATTTTTGTCAACCCGGCAGTTCGTCTTATCAAGACATAGGAAACACGAAGGTCATCTCGGGATCAAGCGTTATAGCGACCGATTTCTGATTTAATGTCGAAAAACGCCGCGGCACGCGGGCATGGATGTGACCGCCGGAATGAAGGGTAAGGTGCATCAGATTGACCTCGCCCAATGCGCGCACGGCATCGACATTTGCCAGAATGTCATGACCGTTGACCGCATCACCGATATGAAGCCCTTCGGGCCGGATCAGCACGTCAACATCCGTACCATCCGCAAGGCCGACATCATCAAGCACCCCGACCGGGGTTTTCACACTGCCATTGGCAACAACGGACGGAAAATGGTTCACTTCACCAAAGAAGGACGCAACAAACCGGCTTTCAGGACGGAAATAAAGGGTTTCCGGCGTGCCGTCCTGCATGATCTGACCTTCATTCATGATGATGATGCGGTCCGCCATATACATGGCTTCCTGCGGATCATGGGTAACCATAACCGTCGCAATGCCGGCATTTTTCAAAACGTGCAGTGTGGTATCGCGCAAGTCAGCACGACGCGCGACATCGAGTCCGGAAAACGGTTCATCAAGCAACATGATGCGCGGTGTGGGTGCCAATGCCCGCGCAAGCGCAATGCGTTGCTGTTGACCACCTGACAATTCATGCGGGAAGGCATGTTCGTAGTCGGACATACCGACCTGATCAAGCGCCCTTTTGACAGCAGTTGACCGATCCTGTTCGGAAAAATGACGCAAACCAAAGGCGATGTTTTTCGCGACATTCAAATGGGGAAACAGCGCGTAATCCTGAAAGACCATGCCAACCCCGCGCTTTTCCGGTTCGACATATTCACCGGGGCGCGCAACCACCTGATCACTGACCGAAATCTCGCCGACCTGTAATTTTTCAAGTCCGGCGGCAAGTCGAAGTGCGGTCGTTTTCCCACAGCCCGACGGTCCCAGCAGACAGACTAATTCCCCAGGGGCGACATCGAAACTGACATCCCGCAATACCCGGTTTTTCCCGAACATGTGCGAGACGTTCGACATCTTAAGGCCGTCGGTCATTCAAATTCTCTTCTTGTTGCAGTGGCCATGCACCCGAAGATGCAAATGATTGGCGAAATCTTTCTGAAATTTAAGGTCCCCGCCCGCAGGATGCAAGCAGATGGATCAATTCAGATCATCATCCGGCGAATCAACATCATCAGCAGCAGGTGACTTGGTGGCTGAACGTTCCGCATCATCAAGCAGGTTGGGATTGTCGGAATAAATCGTTTCATCAAGATCTTCGAGGTTGCGCGTCGTAAGCGCCTCCTCAACGACCGCATCGGTCACTTCGCCATCATCGACCAGATCTGGCAATACATCGTCATCTGAACTTGCGCCGTAACGTCCCATACCCGGACGGCTGTCAAGCAACCCGGCAGCCTTGAGATCGGCAAGCCCCGGCAGATCATCGCGACTTTCCAGACCAAAATGATCAAGAAAATCATCAGTTGTCGCCCACAGAACCGGACGACCCGGCACGCGTTTACGCCCGCGCGGACGGATCCAGCGCGCTTCAAGCAGGATATCAAGTGTGCCCTTGGACAAGGCGACGCCACGAATTTCTTCGATTTCCGAACGGGTTACCGGCTCATGATAGGCGATGATCGCCAGCGTCTCGAGCGTCGCGCGCGTCATTTTTTTGGCTTTTTCGACTTCAATATGAAGGTCACCGGCAAGATCGACAGCGGTTCGGAATGCCCATTTTTCCCCGACACGATTAAGGTTAATCCCCCGCGCGGCATAGGTTTCCGACAAGGTCGCCAGAATGGCCGATACGTCCGTGCCCTCTGGCAATCGGGCGGCAATCACGCGTTCGCTGACCGGCTCGGCTGATGCAAACAGGACGGCCTCGACAATACGGACATGTTGGAAATCAATTTCGGGTGTTGTTTCCACACCCTGGATTTCAAGCTGTGCGTCATTGCTCATCAAATATCCCTGCCCCTCAATCCCGAATCAAATCGTCGTCTGACGCAATTGGTCTGTCCATATCCCCGTCACGGCGTTTTTGCGGCGAGCGCAACAAAATCGGCCCGAAGACTTCTTCTTGTGAAATTTCAAGTTCGCCATCGCGACACATTTCAAGGCTGGCGACAAAATGCGCGGCCAGTGCCGATCGTGCCTTCAAGGGCGATCCAAGGCCGCGTGGCATGAATTCAAGCAATTTGGTCCATGTCGGCACGACGCGCCGACCAAACAGATCACGCAGGCGCTGAATGGCATCATCCATCGCATAAAGGTCAAATGCCTCGATTTCGAGTGTCTTGCTTTCGGATGTCAGCATGATGCGGGCATATGACTTCAACAGATCATAAAGCGACGCGTCATAGACAGATGCCGTGGTGACCCGTACTTCTTCCGGGGCGCCGCGCGCGAAAAAGTCACGGCCAAGGTTTGGACGTTCAAGCAACTTTTCGCCCGCGGCCTTCATTGCCTCAAGCCGTTTGAGCTGGAATGCAAGGAGCTCTGCCATTTCTTCGGCACTAAGCTCTTCGTCGTCATTTTCCTGCTTGGGCAGCAGCAACCGCGATTTCAGATAGGCAAGCCAGGCCGCCATCACCAGATAGTCTGCCGCCAGTTCAAGACGCAAACCCTGTGCGGTTCTGATAAATTCAAGATATTGTTCAGCCAGCGCAAGGATCGAAATCTTGATGATGTCGACTTTCTGATCACGTGCAAGTTCAAGCAGAACATCAAGCGGGCCTTCAAACCCGTCAAGATCAAGGATCAGGCGTTCGGCAAGGCTCGGCCCGTCTTCATCGACGGGCTTCTTGTCAAACACCTCGTCCGGGATTTCCAATTCGAATTGGTCTGCCATCTGTCCCTGACTGTCCCCTGTCCTTCGCTGATCCTGTATCAGGCGAAAATATTTGCCAGAAGCCGCACCAGCGCATTGGCCGGTTCAAGCACCAGCCACTGAAAAATCGGTAGGTCAACCCCAAGCTTGCCGGTCACGTATGGCAGCAAAAAGACCAAGCCGATCAAAATGATCATGCCGGTTTTTTCCATACGCGCCAAGACCCGTGCAACCGGCATCGGGGAAATTGCCGTCAGAACCCGCCCACCATCAAGCGGCGGGATCGGCAACATATTAAAAACCGCCAAAATGCAGTTCAGCCAAATCGATTGGTTAAGCGTGGTACCAAGCCATTGATTGATTGATGGCGAAAAGTCGGGCAACCACACCAGAAGAAGGATCGAGATAATGGCAAGCAACACATTCGTTGCCGGACCGGCAACCGCAACGCCAATGATGCCAAGCCGTTGTGGGTGCAGGCGGTGAAATGCCACCGGAACCGGCTTGGCATAGCCGAACAGGAATGGTGCGGCCGTTATCAGCAAAAGCCCCGGGATCAAAATGGTGCCGACCGGATCAATATGGCGGATCGGGTTCAGGCTAAGCCGTCCCATCCGCTGCGCAGTATCATCCCCGAACAGCTTGGCGGCAAACCCGTGTGCGGCCTCGTGCAACGTCACCGCCAGCAAAACCGGAATGACCCAGGTTGATGCCGATACAATCAATTCAACAATGTCGTTCACTTGGCTGTGTCCTCGGCCTGCCAAACCGGTGCAAGCAAGTCCGCCAAGCGGACCCGCCAATCGATCACCTGTGTCGATGACGGCACGTCGGGCTTGAATGCGGCAATCTGGTTGGTGAATGTTTGCGCGCGAACCAATCCCGCACCGGACAGCAGCGGTGCCATGGAAACCACTTCTTCCATCTCGGTCCGTTTGCCGTTGCAATGAAGCGCAATATCACATCCGGCATGCAGACATTCATGAGTGCGGCTGGCAATCGACCCGCCAAGGGCCTCCATGGACAAATCATCGCTGATCAACAGATTTTCAAACCCGATTTCGGTTCTGATGACATCATTGATGACCTTCGGGGAAACGGTCCCCGGTCGCTGATCGTCGATCGCTGTAAACAGCAAATGCGCCGACATGGCCGCCAACACATCTTTCATCTGTACGAACGGCGCGAAATCAAGCTGGCTTAGGGTGTCGTGCGATGCCGATACGACCGGCAGGTCCTTGTGGCTGTCAACAGCGGCCCGACCATGTCCGGGAATATGTTTAATTACGGGCGCGATTGCACCGTCAAGCAAGCCTGCCGCAACCGCACTGGCCAGTGTAACCACCTTTGTGACATCTGCGCCATAAGAACGGTCGCCGACAACGTCACTCATGCCAGGAAACCGCAAATCAAGAACCGGTGCGCAGGTTGTGTTAAAACCTGCTTCCCGCAGATCCATTGCCATCAGACGTGCATTGATATAGGCCGCCTCGCGCGCGTCTTCGGGGTTTCGATCAAACAGTTCCCCAAACACGCCAGCCGCGGGTATTTTGCGCCAATGTGGCGGCTTCAGGCGCATGACGCGCCCGCCTTCCTGATCGACAAAGATCGGAATATTGCTGTTTCCAACCGTATCACGCAATGCAGACGTCAACGCACGGATCTGGTTGCGATCTTCGACATTGCGGGCAAACAGAATAAAGCCATAGGGATCAGCTTCGCGGAAGAATCCCTTTTCCCAGTTGCTTAACTCGGTCCCGCCAACACCCAGAATACAGGCGCGCGGTTTTTTGACTTCAAGGCCGGACAATGAGGCACCCCACATTGCGTTGTTTCAAATCACCACACAGCTTTTCTGCCGCAGTTGCATCGGCCAATGGCCCTGCCTGCAAGCGATAGAATACGCCCTTGTCACCAAGATCCGTACGCTGCACGAACATCTGAAGACTACCAAGCAAGTCTTTGTTTTTCGATGATAATCTTTTCCATTCGGCAGCCGCGCCATTTTCATCGCGCACCGAAGCCAGCTGAATGCGAAAATCATTCGTCGAAACCGCGTTTGCCGATGCTGGCGTATCCCCAGACGCTGGTTTGGCAGGTGCTGCTTTGGTTTCGCGTGCGGTTGCTGCGGCGATTGCCTTTTGCGCATCTGTCAATTCCGGTTCGGAAATTTCTGGCGCATTTACGCTTGGCTCTGCCGCGGGGGCGTTATTTGGTCGCGCTGCGTCATTGGACGCCGACACTGCGTTCCCTTCGACAGTCGGGCTATCGCCACCCTCGCCCGTCTCTGATTGCGCATTGTCGGCGACGGGGACCTCAACGGTCTCGCCGGTCGCCGGCTGGGATCTTATGACTTCCGGTGCACGCGGCATATCGGGAAGTTCCTGCAAAACCACATTCGCATCGGGATCAACGTCATTGAGTTGATCATAAACCGTGGTGTTGCGATGTGGCACTTCCATCCCCCCGGGATCATCGGGGCGGATTTTGATCGGCGACGGATCAGGCAAAAGGATTGGCAATTTGCCATCATCCTGGATCGGCTGGCCTTGGTGATAGAACCAGTACCCGGCACCGCCAAGCCCGCCTGCCACCACAGCCAGACCGAAGAACACGGTAATCGCCCCTTTTAGCATGCTTTTGCGCCCTGGCTTTTCAGCCCGATAGTGGGTTGCGCGTTCTGCATGAAGGCCACGGCCGTGTTCTTCGTTCATATCTTACATCTCCTCGACAGGCTTGACGCCAAGCACCTCAAGACCCGATGCGATCACGGTCGCAACCGCACGGATCATTGCAAGACGTGCCAGAGTCGCTGCCAGATCATCCGCAACGATGAAGCGCAGCGCCGTGTTGTCACGTCCCTTGTTCCACAAAGCATGGAATTCTGCTGCAATTTCTGTCAGGAAAAAGGCAATTCGATGCGGCTCGTGCGCGACGGCAGCCTGTTCAACAATACGCGGCCATTCCGCCATACGACGGACCAGAAGTTTTTCTTCGTCACTCGAAAGCTGGCTAAGATCCGCATTCATCAAGGATTCCGGCGAGAAGTCCTGATCCGGGAATGCTTCGGCAGCCTGACGGAACACCGAATTCACCCGCGCATGGGCATATTGCACATAGAATACCGGGTTGTCTTTTGACTGCTCGGTCACCTTGGCAAAGTCGAATTCAAGTGCGGCATCGTTTTTACGGGTCAACATGATGAACCGCACGACATCCTTGCCAACACGCTCGACCACATCCCGCAGGGTGACGAACGTGCCGGCTCGTTTGGACATTTTGACCGGTTCGCCATTGTCAAACAGACTGACCAACTGACACAGTTTGACATCAAGGTCGCCCTCGCCACCGGTGATCGCCTTGGTTGCGGCCTTCATGCGTTTGACATAGCCACCGTGATCGGCACCGAAAATGTCGATCATCAAGTTAAAGCCGCGCTCATACTTGTCAAAGTGATAGGCAATGTCAGATGCAAAATAGGTCCAGCTGCCATCCGACTTTTTAAGCGGACGGTCAACATCATCCCCAAAATCGGTCGCACGGAACAATGTTTGCGGACGCGGTTCCCAATCGTCGGGCTTCTTGCCTTTCGGCGGTTCAAGAACACCGACATAGATGTCACCTTTTTTCTCAAGATGTTCGAAAGCCGCCTGAACCTTGCCTGCTTTAACCAACCCATCCTCGGATGTGAACACGTCATGAGAAACGCCAAGAAGACGCAGGTCTTCCTTGATCAGGGCCATCATCTCGACGATGGCAAAAGCGCGGAATTCCTCAAGCCATTCTTCTTCGGGTGCATTTACCCACTTGTTGCCATCACGCTTTGCCATTTTCTGGCCCGGCTCAACCAGGTAGTCGCCCGGATACAGACCTTGCGGGATTTCGCCGATATCTTCGCCAAGCGCCTCGCGATAACGCAGATGCAGGGACCGGGCAAGAACGTCAACCTGTGCGCCAGCATCGTTGGTGTAATATTCCTTGGTGACCGCATAGCCTGCCTTGGCCAGCAGGTTTGCCAGAACGTCGCCGACAACAGCGCCACGGCAATGCCCTACATGCATCGGCCCGGTCGGGTTTGCCGAGACATATTCGACATTGATCTTTTCGCCTTTGCCCAGGTCACTCTGACCATACGCGGTCCCGAGTTCGAGCGCCTTGGAAATCTGTGACAACCAAAAGCGGTCCGCCATTCGCAGGTTGATAAAGCCCGGCCCGGCGATTTCGACATTTTCGATGTGGTCGATCTCGCGCAATTTTTCAGCAAGCTTTTCAGCAAGATCACGCGGTTTCATGCCAGCTGCCTTTGACAGCAACATGGCGGCATTGGTGGCCGCATCCCCATGAGACGCATCGCGCGGCGGTTCCACCGTCACACGAGAAGTGTCGCTTCCGGCGGGAAGAACACCATCTTTTTCAAGGGCGAGAAGCTGGTTCTCGATGTCGCTTTTCAACAGGCTGAAAACATTCATGACTTTGAACTTTGCATTTTCTGGTTTTGACCCAGCGGGCCTTTTGACTGGCGCCTGTTTTGAGCCATTTCGCCCCAAAACGCAAGTCACCCTTGATTAGAGTGATTACAGGTTTTGACATTTCAGCCATGCGCGCTAAATAGTGACTTAAATACTGCGATCTGACCGTGCTATTATAACGCCATAAGATCGGAACTATTCCTGCCCGTTTGCGGGCAGGTCTAAGACCAAGGAGTGTTGAATGACCGAAGCTTCACGGCAAGTTCAAATGACTGAAAGTGCTGCGAAACGTATTCAGGAACTGATCGCATCGGAAGGTGCGGCAAACACCATGCTGCGCTTGCAGGTTTCTGGCGGCGGTTGCAGTGGTTTTCAGTATGAGTTCTCGCTGGACTCTGACACCACGGACGAAGACTGCATCTTCGAAAATTACGGTGCAAAAATGGTAATTGACGAAGTATCGCTTGATCTTCTGGGCGGTGCCGAAATCGATTTCGTCCGTGAAATGGTCGGTTCGGCTTTTCGCGTGAACAATCCGAATGCAACCTCTTCATGCGGGTGTGGATCAAGTTTCTCGATTTGATTCAACCGCGATTGAATTTACCCCTTAGACGGGGCCCGCTTCATGCAGGCCCCGTTTTTTATTTCGATGACAGAAAATGTCAGAAATTTTCAAAGTATTGTAATTGCAATTACTTTGGCTTCTCGACTACAAACTTTCCGCCACCATACATACACGCTATGATTTTAATGAGTAGTCAAAATGCAATCTTGGAAACCCGCTGTCACCGTTGCAGTTGCAACTGCAATTATTTCGTTGTCATCACACGCTTATGCGGAATCAAGCCTGCTCGGCTCATCCATTCTGCAAAAACCCGACAACTCTTCACTATTTTTCGGTTCGGTTGGAGCCACCAGCAAGTTTTACAACGCCCCAAATTATCACGGTAACTATTCCAATCTGTCTGCCGGACAGAGCAGCCCGACATCAGATTCCCAGTATTACATAGACTATGACGAGATGATGGTTTTAACCGGCCCACAAATCGAGGCTGGATTTTATCTGCCCGAAAACGGACTTACCGATATTATCGGTCAAAATCCGCGTGCCATGATCAAGGGACATTATCTCAGCGGAGATGATTCTGAAACCGTATTTGGCAAGACCTTTGCGTCGGGCAACACAGGCCAATCTGCGGTCAATGGCACAAATGCCGTCAATCAGAACTTCGCAGACCGTATCCACAATACATTTATAGATGTTGATCAGAAAGACAGATCCTTCGAGATCATCGTTGCGGCGGATCGCATTTTGTCGGAAAGCCTTACGATTACGCCGCTGCTGGCTATCGGATACGAAAATGCTTCCTCTGAAGTCGATACACGGGAATTCATTCCTGTGCGAAACGATCTGGTTACCCAGAATTTTGATTTTGATACTGACGGCTTCAAAACACGCATAGGCAGTGCCGTTAACTACACGGCAACATCCTGGCTTGACCTTGGACTTTCCGGTTTTGTCGGGGCAAGCTATCGCAAGGCCAAACTGAACGCCTCTGATTGCGGCGATGGTTTCTCGACCGACCTGTTCGGTGTCTGTGACGGCTCAGGCTGGAGAACCTCTGTATCGGATTCAGACCATACGATTGCCCTGCTTAGCGGCATAGCCTTGGGCGTAACGGCTCATACCGGTTCGATGGCCTTAAACTTTAATATCGGGGCTGAATACGATTCCAGCGTTGCCAGCTACTGGACACCAAGCGGCGCAGACGGAGGCACGGCACGCGTCAACTTTGAAGACCAGATCAGCGGTTATGCGTCTGTCATGGGGACTATTCGGTTCTAGGAATTGTCGCCAAAGGTTGACATAGTTTGGACCAAATGCTTCAAGGCTCCCGGTTAACGGGGCCTTGAAGGTTCAGAAAAAACAACTGAGGCACGCATGAAAATCGCCACATGGAATGTCAATTCAATCAAGGCTCGCTTGCCCAATATCATCGAGTGGTTGCAAGACGCCAAACCCGACATTGTTCTGTTGCAGGAAACCAAGACAGTTGATGAAGCCTTTCCGGCGATGGAGATCAAAGATCTTGGTTACAACATCGCGATCCATGGCCAAAAGACCTATAACGGGGTTGCCATTCTGTCGAAATATCCGATCGAGGATGTCGAACGCGGTCTTCCGGGCAATGATGATGACGAACAGGCGCGCTATATCGAAGCCACTGTTTGTGCGCCCCGCCCTGTTCGGGTGGCATCCATTTATGTCCCGATGGGAACCGCAGTCGGGGATGAGAAATTTGATTACAAGCTCAACTTCCTCGATCGACTGATCAAGCGGTTTGAAAAAATCCGCGCCAGTGGCGAAGCCGCCGTCATGGGGGGCGACTACAATATCGCACCGGATGATGCCGACGTTTATGATCCGATCAAATTGCGCGAAACCGTCCTGTGCACAACTGTTGAACGCAAACGGCTGCGTACGATGATGAATATGGGCTTTACCGACGCCTTCCGGACATTCAACCCGAAAGGACACCAATATAGCTGGTGGGATTACCGTGCGGGTGCCTGGAACAAGGATAATGGTCTTCGCATTGACCACCTGTTGCTGACCCCGGCTGCTGCTGATCGCCTGAGCGCGTCCGATATTGATCGCGACCCGCGTGGCAAGGAAAAGGCATCCGACCACACCCCGGTCTGGTGCATGATTGATGACTGATCGCGGGGAATATACCCTCGAAAAATCAAAGGGCAGCGTATTTCACGCTGCCCTTTTTGTATCTGGCTCTAAGCCCGAAAACGGGTTTCTTGTGCAGTTTATTCTGCGGCCTGCTGCATCGCGGTGCGGTAGGCAACAATGTCTTCGATGCTGATCACAACCAGGTCATGGGAGCGGGCATATTCGATCAGCTCAGGAAGACGTGCCATGGTGCCATCCGGATTGGTGACTTCGCAAAGAACGCCGGCCGGCTTCAAACCCGCCAGGCGCATCAGATCGACCGTTCCCTCGGTATGGCCGCGTCGTTCAAGAACACCACCGGCACGCGCACGCAGCGGGAAAACATGCCCCGGACGCGCAAGATCAGACGGCTTTGCATCATCGGCAATGGCGGTCTTGACCGTGGTCACGCGATCGGCCGCCGACACACCGGTGGTGACCCCGACTTTGGCTTCGATGGTAACGGTAAAGCCCGTTCCCATGCTTGATGTATTGGTCGCGACCATCGGTGGCAGATCAAGCGCCGTTGCCTTTTCATCGGTCAGGCACAGGCAAACAATGCCGCTGCAATCGCGAATAAGCATCGCCATCTGTTCATTGGTCAGATTTTCTGCGGAAAAGATAAGATCGCCTTCATTTTCGCGATCTTCATCATCGACAACCAGAACGCCCTTGCCTTCACGCAAATCAGCAAGCGCACGTTCCATGCGTTCATGCGGATCGCCAAAGATCGAAAGACCTGATTGTGGTTCAATACTCTGATTCATAACCGTCCTCTACGGATGGGGCTTACGAACCAGGGCAACAAAGAAAGGCCCGCTTTATGACAAATCGCCACATCGCGGTCGCAGGCAGACGCCAAAACAGTCACGCAAATGCGTTCTTGCCCTGTACGTCACGCTTTATCCTCTCCCATCCGGACTATTACCGTCGGCCCCGGAATTTCACCGGATCTGCTGACCCCGAAGATCGTGTGATCGTCGGGCGCTCGCGGGCTTCCCAGAAATCTGGATTACCGCCGGTCGGGATTTACACCCTGCCCTGAGAATAAGCGCCGTGTTTTAACGACATAGCCAATCATGATTGATCAGCTGCGGGCACTTTATGAAAGCACCACGCGGTTGTCAAACATCTAAAAAGCGATGGAAATCTTTGATTTAAACCTCGGCAAGCCGTTTTCCGCTTCGGAAATGGAAGTTGCAGCCATTCTTGCGCGCTTCGCGTGGCGCCCACTGACATACCGCACAACGTTTGTCGGTTGACCGCCGTTTTGATTTGCATTCCCGGTGCAAATAGGATCCCAGCATCGCATCAATGTAGCTGCCCTGGAACACTTCAACGCCAAGACTTCGTCCCATGCGCAAGGCCGTCCGGCTGTCACATCGTGTCAGAACAAGACTTCTTTCGACAAACAGGCTCGCAAATTCACGCAGACGTTCGGCGACTTCTGTACGCCGTGATCCGATGATGTTCTGATCCCAGATCACCTTGATGAAATCGACATTCATCTTGCGCGGTGACAGAAACTCCAACGCAGGCAATGTGATCCGATCCAGTCCGACCTCGATCCCCGACGAATGCAGGAATTCACAGGCATCTTCAAATTCCCACCAGTTGGCAATGGCGTTTTCCATCGAAAATTCGATCGCCATGTTTTTGATCAGCTTGCCATCGTCATGATTGACGAATTCGGCAAAAGTGTCGCTCAAAACAGTTTGCACCCGCATGTTAAGATGCAGCTTGTCGGGCAGGATCGACGGCGCGATCGTCCGCGTCACTTCCATTACTTTTTCATCGAGTACCCGCGACAGGATTTCAAGTTCGCCCGGCCCTTCAAGCAAAAAGCTGGCAAGGTGGTGTTGGCGTAAATAATCAAGCGAACAATAGATTTCATGACCAAGGATCTGCCGACGGGTGTCATCGAAACTCAGGATCGCTTGACGCCGGCAGGAGTCAAACACGGCTTCTGTAGTGATCGCGCCGCGCAGCATTTCTGACATATCGAAACGCGCCCAGCCATCCCCCATCAGCCGTTCTGATAACGGAATACCAAGCAATTGGCCAAGTCGTTCGTCATCTTCGGGCCAACGAAAACGGCTCCACAGATTTTTGGGAATCGTGCCAAGGCCTTGTCGTTCGATCACTTCTTCAAGTGTTTCGCGGACATGCTCGACAAAACTGGAATCGTCTTCTGTCCATTTCGTGCCGCGCACACAGGCCACCATCCCGTTTTCAAGACGGTGGATCTGTGTATTTTCCGGCAAGTGGTGAAAAGCATCACGGCTGATTGCCTGATAATCTTCGGCCCCAAGACGCAAGTCTGGCGGGATGTTCAGAACACCCAAATGCGGCGTTTTACCATTGGCCGCGTTTTTGCGCAGTCCTTCGATAAACCGGTTAAGTGTCAGTGCGGGTTTTGTGGTTTGGGCGGTCATAGGCAATCCTGTAACAGGTCATTGCCCATGATCATGCAGATGCAGGGTTAATTTACCCTAAAGAACTATACTTTCGCATAGCGATGTTTCCACCGTTTGAGCAAGTTCTGCAAAGAATGTCATTGCCGGTACACCGATCACAAGACCGTCCACCATATCAACAACCCGCAATCCCTGAAGGGCATTCGCTGTAAAAATAGCATCGAATTCTTTGAGCATATCGGGTGTTTTGGCTTCAAATTCAACGTCTCGGCCGGTTTCTTCGGCCCATTCCAAAATGAAATCACGCGCCAGCCCGCACAGAATTCCGGTATCTTCATCCGGTGTCCAAAGAGTTTCACCCTTGATCCCGAAAATATTGGCAACCGTTGTTTCGGCAACATTGCCGTCCGAAGACAAAATCAGGGCATCGTCACCGCCATATGATTGCGCTTCCTGTTTGGCTGCAATGTTATCAAGGTAATTGATGCTTTTGATCCCGCCCGCAACCGAATGTGCGTTCCGACGTACTTTCTGGGATGTAAACAGCTTCATCCCGACCGCCGGTTCGACGGGTTCAAACGGTGAAACGGTAATCAGGATGGTCGGATCCGGATCGGCCGGCGGCAAAAGCCCCCGTTCCCCGGAACCGCGCGACACCGTCAGGCGCACGACCGCATCCTTGCGATGAATCTGTTCAAACAGGGTGGAAACCACATTTGCCACTTCATCGGTTGCCGGCAACAGATCAACCGGAAACTCGATTTGTTCGGCGTGATAGTCCAAACGCTCCATATGGGCATCGATCCAGGCGATCTTGCCTTCGTGGGCACGCATGGTTTCAAAAAAACCGTCACCCAGCAAAAATCCGCGATCCGTTACCGGGATAGATGCCTCGTCAAGGTCACGAAAGCTCCCGTTCATCCATACCTGCATCACGCCGTCCCTTCTGTTTTTGTGCCTTATGAAGAAGCCCGCTTCAGGAAGTTTGCCAACAAATCATGTCCTTGCTCGGTCAATACGGCTTCCGGATGGAACTGTACACCAAACAACGGAAAATCTTTATGTGCAAACGCCATGATTTCACCTTCGGGGCCACGGGCCAGTTCAATCAGACTTCCATCTTCAGGCAATTCAACGATTAAGGAGTGATAACGCGTTACTTGCAAAGGATTCTTTAATCCCGAAAACAATTCCGTACCACTGTGATGGATTTCAGATGTCATTCCGTGCACGGGGCGCTTGGCACGTTTGACCTTGCCGCCAAAAACCTGGGCGATTGACTGGTGCCCAAGACAGACGCCCAACATCGGATATTCCGATTTCAGGGTATCAATCAGTGTCAGGCTGTTGCCTGCTTCATCCGGGCCACATGGTCCGGGCGAAAAGATGATGGCGTCGGGATGCAGTTTGCGGACCTGGTTTGGACCAATTTCATCGTTACGGACCACAATGACATTGTGACCGAGTTCCTCGATATAGCGGGCCAGATTGAAAACAAATGAATCGTAATTATCAATCAGAAGGATCATGACACGACATCCTGCCCATCGATCCCGAACAGCTCGAACATCTTGGTCGCCTTGACCAGTGTTTCTTCATATTCAAGCGCCGGATCACTATCAGCAACAATGCCGCCGCCAACATTGAATGCCATGCGCCCGCCATTCACACATAGCGAACGAATGGCGATATTTGTATCCATGCTGCCATCAAACCCGATAAATCCGATCGCACCGCAATAGGCCCCGCGCGTTGTCTGTTCCAGTTCGGTGATAATTTCCATTGCCCGGATTTTCGGGGCACCCGTGATCGATCCGCCCGGGAAACTTGCCTTCAAAAGGTCCACTGCTGTTTTGCCGTCACGCAATTCACCGGTGACCGTCGAAACAAGGTGATGCACGTTCGCATAACTTTCCAAGGCACAGATTGCTGGCGTATGAACGGAATGCGGTTTGCAGACCTTTGACAGATCGTTTCGCAAAAGGTCAACGATCATAATGTTTTCTGCGCGGTCCTTTGGGGATCTCATTAATTGCTGTGCAAGTTCCGCATCGCTGAGCGGAGTTTCTCCGCGTGGCCGCGTTCCCTTGATCGGTTTGGTTTCAACCTGCCCTTCGGCTACTTTAAGGAACCGTTCCGGCGAGTTCGACAGAACTGCAAATTCACCAAAATTCAAAAAGGCCCCAAATGGCGCGGAACTGATATCGCGCAGCCGCCGATAAAGCCCGAACCGTTCAGGGACCGCATCGCGCGGATATTCCGCCCGGATGCTTTGCGACAGGTTTGCCTGGAAAATGTCGCCGGCAAAGATGTAATCAATGACCTTTTGCACACTGGTTTCAAACCCTGTGCGGTCAAAATTTGACGTCCATTTCCGGATCGCTGGCGCATGCGGAACACCCGGGCTTTCATGCAGCGGTCTGGCAAGACGCAAATATTTGCGCAGCAACCCCATGCGTTCTTCTGCACGTTGCGCGCGTGCCGCCCCGATACGTTCCGGAATACCCGTTGAAATCAGCCACATCTTGCGATCTTCCTGATCAAAGGCAATCACAAGATCATAGATGCCGATCGCCATATCAGGCATGCCCAGCCAGTCATCGGCGGCCTTGGGGAGGATTTCGGTCTGATGGGCCAGCTCATATCCGAAATATCCGACGGCACCACCCTGAAACGGTGGCAAATCATCACGTCTGGTTTGCGGATAACGCGCCAGAAGGTCCCCCAGCACATCAAACGGATTTCCGGGAAACGGAAACCCGTCCAGGGTGACCTGACCATTTTTCGCCGTCAGCTTATGAAGCGGCGACACAACGATATAGGAAAAGCGATCCCGATCAGCAGAATCAAGGAAATGACTGTCCGCATAAGGCGCAAACGCACCATAAGCATCGACAGGCTCAATATAGGGGCATTCTTCAATCAGCATTCAAAACGCATTCGTTCGGGAAATACGATCAATGTCCGGCAAATGGTCGGGCATCAATTCCGGCACGCGGCAGGGAATGGAAATTTACGCGATTCGCATCCCGTCCGGTGAAAAATTTGCGTCACTTTCGATTAAACAGCGGTCCCAAATGAAAAAGGCCAACCGCTGTGGCTGGCCTTTGACATTCAACAAAATCGCATGATTACATCGAAGCAATCCGGTCATAGGCCTCTGTCAGTTTTGCCAGAGTATCGCGGGCTTCCTCAAGTTTGGCCTTTTCGGTCGCAACGATATGTTCAGGCGCGCGGCTGACGAATTTCTCGTTCGACAGTTTGCCTTCCTGTGCCTTGATGTACTTCGTTTTGTCCTGCATTTCCTTTTCGAGACGCGATTTTTCCGCCGCGACATCGATAAAGTCAGCAACCGAAACGAAGACCGCAACACCGTCGACAACGGTCTGAATTGCGCCTTTGGCGATGACTTCGACATCGCCCTGCCCCTTAAAGGCAATATCGGCGACACGTGCCAGACGTTTGACCTGTGCTTCCTGTGCGGTGACTGCCGCTTTCATCGCGTCGGTCGCATCAACAAGATAGATCGGCACTTCTGCCGCCGGCGGAACATTCATTTCAGAACGAACACCACGAATGTTGCCAATCAGACGAATTGCAAGATCAACCTCGGCTTCGGCCGCGCGATCAATCAAGGATTCATCGAATTGCGGATAGCTTTCCGAAATCAGCATCTTGCTGCGGTTCTCGGAAATCTTTTCCCAAAGTTCCTCGGTGATATAGGGCATTACCGGATGCAAGATCAGAAGGATCTGATCAAGAACCCATGCGGTAACAGCACGGATTTCTGCTTTGGCTTCCTCGTCCTGTCCCATCAGAACCGGCTTTGCCAGTTCCAGATACCAGTCACAGAATGAACCCCAAACGAACTGGTAGGCGCTGCTTGCCGCATCGTTGAAACGATAGGTCTCGATCCCCGTCCCGACAGCCTTGGCGGCCTCGACGGTTTTTCCGACAATCCAGCGCGCAAGGGTGGATTTGACCGATGCCGGGTCAAAGCCTTCGACTGGCTTGCATTCGTTCATTTCAGCAAAGCGCGCCGCGTTCCAAAGCTTGGTCGCGAAGTTGCGATACCCTTCAACGCGTGATGCCGCAAGCTTGATGTCACGGCCCTGTGCCGCAAGCGCGGTCAGGGTAAAGCGCAGCGCATCACAGCCATACTCGTCGATGATTTCCAGCGGGTCGATCACATTGCCCTTGGATTTTGACATCTTCTGCCCGTTTTCATCACGGACCAGCGCATGGATATAAATATCCTTGAACGGGATTTTACCGTCCATGAAATGCATGCCCATCATGATCATGCGGGCAACCCAGAAGAAGATGATGTCAAACCCGGTAACCAGAACATCACCCGGATAGTATTTGCCAAGTTCCGGGGTCTTTTCCGGCCATCCAAGGGTCGAAAACGGCCACAAGGCAGATGAGAACCACGTATCAAGAACGTCGGTTTCCTGCGTCAGTTCAACATCCTTGCCGTAATGTGCTTTTGCAGCGGCAATTGCTTCTTCTTCGGTTTCCTCGACGAAAATCTCGCCGTCCGGACCGAACCAGGCCGGGATGCGATGCCCCCACCAAAGCTGACGGGAAATGCACCATGGCTGGATGTTGCGCATCCACTCGAAATAGGTGTTTTCCCAGTTTTTCGGGACAAAGCGGATACGGCCGTCTTCGACCGCCTCGGTCGCCGGTTTTGCAAGCACTTCGGCATTCACGAACCACTGATCGGTCAGATACGGCTCGATCACAACGTTGGAACGATCACCATAGGGAACCATGTGAACGGTATCTTCGATCTTCTCAAGAAGACCCAGTTCATCCATCTTGGCCACGATCTGCTTGCGGGCTTCGAACCGGTCAAGACCACGGTACTCTTCCGGCGCATTGTCATTGATGCGCGCATGGTCATCCATGATATTGATCTGATCAAGACCACCACGTTTGCCGACTTCAAAGTCATTGAAATCGTGCGCCGGGGTGATTTTCACCGCACCCGACCCTTTTTCCGGATCGGCATATTCATCGGCCACGATTTTGATGCGGCGTCCGACGATCGGCAGAATGCAATACTGCCCGATCAGGTCCTTGTAACGCTCATCATCGGGATGAACCGCCACACCGGTATCGCCAAGCATGGTTTCCGGGCGAGTGGTGGCAACGGTGATGAATTCGCCGTCGCGGCCTTCGATTGGGTATTTGAAGTGCCAGTAATGGCCTTTGACCTCTTTCTGAACAACTTCAAGATCCGAAATTGCGGTCAGCAGTTTCGGGTCCCAGTTGACCAGACGTTTGTCACGGTAAATCAGACCTTGCTTGTGCAGGGTAACGAACACCTTGCGGACCGCTGCCGAAAGGCCTTCGTCCATGGTAAACCGTTCGCGGTCCCAATCCGGGGATGCACCAAGGCGACGCAGCTGATTGGTAATGGTCCCGCCTGACTTTTCTTTCCACTCCCACACCTTTTCCACGAACTTTTCGCGACCAAGGTCATGGCGCGTGACATTCTGTTCCCCCAACTGGCGTTCAACGACCATCTGGGTCGCGATGCCGGCATGGTCGGTGCCGGGCTGCCAAAGGGTATCCTTGCCGTTCATCCGGTTGTACCGGATCAGGATATCCTGAAGCGTGAAAGTAAGCGCATGCCCCATATGGAGGCTGCCGGTCACGTTGGGCGGCGGCATCATAATGACATAGGGATTGGCGCTTGACGCCGTATCGCAGGCAAAGGCCCCCGATTTTTCCCATTTATCGTAAAGTCTGCCTTCCACTTCGGCCGGGCTGTAGGTCTTCTCCAACATGGTCTTTTGATCCGCTGCGGGTTTAATCAATCATACAAAGAAAAAGCGGCGCACCCCGGGCGCGCCGCTTCAATTCAACTATCGGCTCGCCTACAGGTCTTCGGCGCGGTTCACAATCCGCTCGATTTCCTTCTTCACAAGGCGTTCGATCATATAGGGCAGGTTTTCGTCAAGCCATTCCTTAAGCAACGGACGCAACATATCACGTACCAGATCCTCAAGGGTGGCATGTCCTGCATTAATGCCAAGCGCAACTGCGCGTTTCTTTGCAACAGCTTGCGCCAGTTCCGAGATGGTGCCGGTCGCCGAAGATTCCGTCATGTTCGAAATCAGCGGTTCGTCATCATCATCGTCATAAAGTGCCGGCATCGCCGGTTCAGGCTCGGGTTCCGGTTCCGGCTCGTCGAATTCGTCTTCTAACGGTTCCGGGTCATCCTCAAGCGGAGTCTCATCGAAATCGAGCATGTCATCAAGTTCGAGCTCTTCTTCAGGCTCGTCGAGTTCAAGCTCTTCCGGTTCATCGTCGAACTCAAGTTCTTCGGGTTCATCGTCAAGAACGAGTTCGTCAATTTCTTCTTCCGGTTCCGGCTCGGGTTCTGGCTCGGGTTCTGGCGTCGGTTCGGGTTCAGGAGCGGCTTCCTGTTTTTCTTCGTCCCCCTCATCAGCAAGAATCTTGCGGATGGACTGGAGGATATCCTCCATTGAAGGTTCTTGTTGCCCGTCACTCATAATTAAAATTCCGCACTAGTGTCATTTAACCAGACCGATCCGAAAGCGCGCTCAGGACAGGATGACGACCACCCTGCCCTGAACATTCAAAAGGTCAGTCTGTTCCCCACCACTGGTCCTTGACTTTATTGTAGTTGGACTCAGTGTCGTAAACTTCGACCGGCAGGCCGAGGACCTGCGCATTAAGCGCGCCCATTGCGGCCTTGACCTGGAATTCGGCGACTGCCGCATCACGGCGCGATCCGACAAGATCTACACGTGCCTGCAACAGTTCCTGTTCCTGATCAAGGACATCAAGAACAGTACGCGAACCGACAGATGCTTCACGCTGAACACCGTCCAGGGCGACTTCCGCCGAAGATACCTGCGCCTGCTGGGACTCAATGCTTGCACGTGCCGTCACAAGGGTTTCCCAGGCACTGGTTGCATTTTCAATCACAGCACGGCGTGCTTCATCAACCTGGATCCGCGCCTGACCTGCGGTCTGCTTGGCAGCACGAACGCCAGAGAAAACAGCGCCTTTCTGATAAAGCGGCACGGATACCGATGCGATGATATCGGCGCTATCGGCAGTGAAATCTTCGGTCGACCCTTCATGGGCACGTTCGACACCTGCCGACAGGTTTACTTCCGGATAAAGCGACCCTTCATTCAGACGTATGTCCGACTGGGCTGCTTCTTCGGTATAAAGTGCCTGCAATACGTCCGGATGCTGACCCTGTGCGATCGACAGAACATCGGTCACACTGGTCGGAAGACCTGCAAGCGGGTTCGGAATCTCGAGATTGGTCGGCGGATTGCCGACCAGTCGCTCATACTGTGCACGCGTATTGGCAAGTGCACCCTGGGCTGAAATCAGATCGGCCTTTGCACCGGCAAGGCGCGCCTCGGCCTGCGAAACGTCCGTACGGGTTACTTCACCAACAGCAAAACGGTCGCGGGTTGCCTCAAGCTGACGCTCAAGCACGCGAACGTTGTTCTGGTTCAGTTCGACAACGGCTGTGTCACGCAGAACATTGAAATAGGCTGTCGCGACCTGCAACATCACATCCTGCTCGGTTGAACGAAGTGCCGCACGCGCTGCCTTGATACGGGCTTCTGCGCGTTCGGTCTGGGCTGTCGTACGACCACCACGATACAGCGGCTGGGTAACGTTCAGACCAACAGTATAGGGTGTCAGACTGTTTTCCGTTTCCGATCCGTTGACTTCGGTATTGTATTCACGGAAACCGGCATCACCAGAAAGCGTAACACTCGGACGCCAGTTTGACAGCGCTGCCGAAATCTCTTCGTCGGTCGAACGCAAAGACGCACGACCCGCTTCGAGTGTCGGGTTGCTCTGATATGCCTTGATGAGAGCGTCCTCAAGACTTTCTGCAGATGCGCCACCAGCGACCAATCCGCCGGTCGCCAGAATACTGCAGGTCAGCAAGAACCGTTTTATCATTTATCTACCCTTGTAAAATCCTACACCAAGTCCCGACCCCGGCGCAGTTTCACGTATGGTAACGACGGAAACAAAATTTTCCAAGAAAAGAGGCATTTGGAACCCAAAAAAGTATTCGCCCCGTTTTCCGGTCGTTACGGCAATCAATCGTAGCGTGTCATATCCGGCGCAATTTCAAGCGCCCAGACATCTATACCGCCAGTAACATTAAAAACATCTTTAAATCCATATTCTTCAAGGAAAATTCCCGCATGGCGACTGCGCACCCCGTGGTGGCAGATGATCGCAATTGGTTTATCATCAGGCAATTCCGCCCGTCTCCCCGGCAATTCCGACAAGGGAATATGCAAGGAGTCCCCGATCATACAGATTTCGACTTCCCAGTCTTCACGCACATCCAGAAGTATAATCGGCTTCTTCTGATCGAGTTGTTCCGCCAAATCGCGGCATGAAAGTTCCTGAACCATGAAACCCTGATCAGTTGGCTGTGTTCTATGTGCGTAAAAAAAGAAATGCCCGGCATGAACCGGGCAATTTCAAGAATCAGAATACAAAGCTTTCCGCCGGTTCAAAGCCCGGAAGATACGGAATGTTTGCATCGAACAGATCACGATGACCGATAACGCCGTTTTCGCGCTCATACAGACGTGCGACACCGACCTTGCCTGCTTCGCGGACAACCGCCAGAAGACGACCACCTTCTGCAACCTGGTCAAGAATGCCTGCCGGCACTTCGCTAACAGCACCATCAAAAATGATCACGTTATACGGCGCCTGCTTGGCGTAGCCTGCGGCAAGATCACCTTCGACGACGATTACGTTGTCATAGTTGACCTTCTGGAACGCGGCTTCGGCTGCTGCGGACATTTCCTTGTTGCTTTCAACGGCAACTACGGTTTCTGCGACGCGCGAAATCAGTGCGCTGCCATATCCGAAACCTGCCCCGATCACGAGAGCCACATCCGTTTCCGCGATTTGTGCGCTCTGCATCAAACGGGCAATGACCATCGGCTCCATGGCAAAGCGACCATCGCCAACCGGGATATCTTCATCAACATATGCAATGCCGCGTTTGCCTTCAGGCAGGAACAGTTCGCGCGGAACTTCCTCCATCGCAGCGATGACCAGCGGATCGGTAACCTTGTTGGTCCGAACCTGATTTTCCACCATGTTATGGCGCGCGATTTGGTAATCCATGATTATCTGACCTGAAAATTCTCGCGAGAAAGAAACCGCAACAATCCTTTTTGTCCCCAAAGACGGTTGCGGTAATTGCCCTGTTTATAGTCAGCACATAAGCACCTGACAACATCGGATCAATGTGTGACTTGGATTTTAACGCATTGACCGCGCTAAATGATTGACCATTTCCACCCGTCATCCACCCGCAGTTCGGTCAAATGCAAAAATCCGCCGCTATTTTAAACCGGCATTTTGCCCGTTCAAAAACCGGCGACAACGCAAGCGTCACCTTGTTATTTGATGCATCTCAAACATTTACACGGCATTTTTACAGTGCGAATTACGCGAAAATATGCTCAACCGTTACTTGAAAAGCAAAGATCGCACGTAAACATATGCCAAAGTGGGACAAGGATAACCTCAAAGCGCCACTTCGCCGATGAGCTCCCCCTGCCCTCAGATCAAGTGCAACCCGATTTCCAGTCGGACACGACCCAACTGAACTTACTTGTGACATCCAGGGGAATACAATGCGTGACAATGGACCGGTAACCAACCGCGAAGTTCTGATGAAGGACAAGGATATCCTTGTCTCAAAAACCGATTCCGGCGGGAAAATTACCTTTACCAACAAGTCCTTCGTCGAGATCAGCGGCTTTACCGAGGAAGAACTGCTTGGCTCTCCCCATAATATTGTCCGTCATAGCGACATGCCCAAAGAGGCCTTTGCAAATCTGTGGCAGACGATCAAGGCCGGCTTGCCATGGCAGGGACTTGTCAAAAACCGGGCAAAGAACGGCGACCATTACTGGGTCCGCGCTAATGTCACACCAACGGTCGAAAACGGCAAAATCGCCGGTTTTATCTCTATCCGGACAAAGCCGACGGATGAAGAAAAGAAAACAGCCGAGCGCGTCTATACCAATATGCGGGCCGGAAAGGCCAAGGATGTCTCGCTTGAATATGGCGAGATCACCCATAAGGCAAAAACACCGGGCTTTATGTCGAGCATCCGGGGCAGCCTGACTGCGGCATTCGCGACAATGATCCTGCTGATGATGTTGCTTAGCGGGTATGGATTGTACGCCGAATATCAGACCGAAAAGAATCTGGAAAACCTGTATGAAAACCGGGTCAAACCGTTGCGGTTGCTCAAACAGATTTCATCAGACTATTCCATGTCGGTGATTGATGCCTCTCATAAGGTCCGCGCTGGCAGCATGGACTGGCAGCAAGCCATTGAAAGCATCGACACAGCCAAAGCGCGAATCAACGAAAACCTTGAGACCTATGTAAAACGTGAGCTTGGCCCGCGTGAAGCCCCGGTTGTGCAAGAAATCCAGAAACTTCTCCCCGCTGCCAACGGAGTGATGGATCGCCTGCGTCAGACCATGGTAGCCAAGGACATGGCCGCACTTGATGCACTGGTCACCGACGAGCTTTATCAAAATCTTGATCCGGTGATGCAACAGGTCATAACCCTGACGGTTGTTCAGAACGAAGTGGCAAGTCAACGTATCGCCAGTGCCGAAGGCGCCTTCCTGAAGGCCGTGATCTTCGAAATTGCCATTTTCATTGCTGCGGTTGCCTTGACCATTGCCTATGGCGTCTGGATGACGCGTCGCCTGACACAACCGCTTAAACAGATGGAAACCCATTTCAACGCGATTGAAGCCAACGACACCAGCTATGTCATCAACATGCCAAAGGTGACGGACTTCAAACCGGCGATTCAACAGCTTCGTGGCCTTCATGCAAGGCTCTGCTACGCGAAACTCGAACGTGAAGAAAACGAAGCAAAGGCGAATTCCCAACGTGTTGGCGCCCTGCGCGGGTTGGCGGAAACGGTCGAACAGGAACTTCAGAAAGTCGTTCAGTCTATCATTGACCAGACGCATCGCCTGAATTCGGCCGCCGGCGAGATGGCCGGATCCTCCGAACGCGTTTCCGAAAACTCGGAAAGTGTGGCCGCAGCCGCACACGAGGCCCTGGCCAACGCGGAAACCGTGTCGGGCGCATCCGAGGAACTGGCCGCATCGATCCGCGAAATCACCCGTCAGATCGAAGAAGCCACCACACTGACCGCCGAAGCCAACCAGGCCGGTGAAAGTGCTGAACACACGGTTAATTCGCTTCAGGACAGTGTCAGCAAGATTGGCGAGGTCGCCGAGCTTATCAGTGACATCGCAGCCCAGACCAACCTGCTGGCTTTGAACGCGACGATCGAAGCCGCACGTGCCGGTGACGCGGGCAAAGGGTTTGCCGTGGTTGCACAGGAAGTCAAAAACCTTGCAAACCAGACGTCCAAATCGACCGAGGAAATCTCGCGCCAGCTTGGTGAAATCCAGAATGTCACCAGCTCTGTTGTCTCGACCGTTCAGCAAATGACGGCAAGCATCCGCCGCGTGGACGAAGTTGCATCCAA
Organism: Thalassospira sp. GO-4; assembly: GCF_023588965.1. NCBI lineage: Bacteria > Pseudomonadati > Pseudomonadota > Alphaproteobacteria > Rhodospirillales > Thalassospiraceae > Thalassospira > Thalassospira sp. GO-4. The sequence goes on along the minus strand of NZ_CP097807.1, from coordinate 769,954 downwards.
CGTTGCGGTCAATGTCCGCCAGCAGGATGACGCAACGCAGGAAATTGCACGAAACGTCGTTCAGACAGCCGAGGCCTCAAACGAGGTGACGGAAAAAATCGGCCATGTCGCATCCGAGGCACAAGACAACCTCGAACGTGCAGCACAGATGAACAAAATCGCCGAGGAAGTCGACGAAAGCATCGCCGAACTCCGCGCCAGCCTTGTTCGAATCGTTCGTACAGCCACCCCGGAAGTCAACCGTCGCAAAGATCCGCGATATGATGTCCAGCTGGCTGTCACGGTCAAAATCGGCGGCAAATCGGTCCGCGGCCAGACCATCGACCTTTCAGTCGGCGGGGTAAAAGTATCGCTCGCAGAACCGATCCCGGAAGGTGCAAGCGGTGAAATCATGATCGAAGGTCCGAACGCGACCTTGCCGTTCAAGGTCGAACACGTCCTTGATACGATTGCCAACCTTGATTTTGCCCCCAGCAAGATCCGCGAAGAAAAAATCGCCCCGTGGATTGAACGCAAATTTGGCAAGAAAACCGCCGAATAACGTGCCCTTTCAAGGTGTGTCGCCTACGAACATCGAACCGCCCGGGATCATTTCTCGGGCGGTTCGTCTACTTTCAGGCGGATAATCAAGCCGCTGTTTAAAAAATGTAAAATTGGGTGCTTGACGGGTCGTATTCTATGAGGCTATACACCGCTCCAGCCAACGCGAAGGCGCGATGGCGGAGTGGTTACGCAGAGGACTGCAAATCCTTGCACGCCGGTTCGATTCCGGCTCGCGCCTCCACTGATCCGGCATAGCTCAGTTGGTAGAGCAAATGACTGTTAATCATTGGGTCGCAGGTTCGAGTCCTGCTGCCGGAGCCATAAACCCCTGGAACTCTGTTCCGGGGGTTTTTGCTTTGTACCCTTCCCGATCTTCCTGCACCGCGGCACCTGCCAATTACGATCTTCGATCACCCAGCGCCCTTTGACTATCCATGGATGGTGGACGCGGTTTCCTGCTCGGTATTGATGTGAAATTTCACATATTCCGTGACCACGTTTTGTGACCACACACCAACCTTTTTGCGATTAACTTCGCATGGTGGTTAACCCACAGTCGCACAACGGCATTCCAATGCCAAAAAGACGAAATTTTGGTCTTTTTTTCGTAAAAAAGGTCTTGCGGCGTTCGGGCCGTTTGATTATACACCCTCCACGCGCTTCGGACGGAGCGCAACGCCTGATCCGGCATAGCTCAGTTGGTAGAGCAAATGACTGTTAATCATTGGGTCGCAGGTTCGAGTCCTGCTGCCGGAGCCAATTAAAAAGGGACCGAACATCATGTTCGGTCCCTTTTGTTTTTGATACGTCGCAGATTGAGGCACCGCATCATGAAAACCGTCAAAATTGAATTGCGCGAAGTAAAGCTGGCCACTCTTTCCGGCGAAACACGCGGCTGGCTGATCACCGGTGAAAATGAAGTGATTCACGGTATGGTGCACCCGATTGACGGTGATCTTTTCACCATTTCATCGACCACGGACCCCCGCATTCAGGCATTTGGCTGGTGCCCGATGTTCGATAGTCTGGCCCATGTCCAGAAAGATCTGGAAATTGCGCTGGCAATGACATCGGCTGGCGAAGTCGAACAATGGATCGAAGATTCGGAACGCTATGATGATGACGATCACCACGGTCATCTTCATTAATATCAAGCCCCGTCCGGCGCCGATTTGCCGAATTTGAACCGATGCTGGAAAAGCGCGCCACGCTTGCCATAAAAACTTCGTGGCCTCAGTGCTTTATTGATGCACAGCAAATCAATATAATCTGTGCTGACTTAACATCGCGCAACTTCATGCGTGGCTATTGACTGCCCTGCCCGCACGGCAATGTGCGGACCGATGACGCTGCCACCATACAAGCCCACATCAAAACGCGGGAATCCGGCGATGAGCACAATTAATCTGGATCATCTGTTCAAACCCAAATCTGTCGCCGTGATTGGTGCATCCAACCGACCCCATTCGGTTGGCCATGTGCTGATGCGAAACCTGCTTGCAGGGGGATTTGACGGGCCGATCATGCCGGTCAATCCGCGCAGCCAGTCGATCGGTGGTGTACTTGCCTATCCTGACGTCAACAGCCTTCCGGTTGTGCCCGAACTGGCCGTGATCTGCGTTCCGCCCAAGGCAGTTGTCCCGGTCATGGAATGCCTTGCCGAAAAAGGCTGTCTGGCGGCCATTGTTCTGACCGCGGGCCTTGGCGCCGAACAGTACGATGACAAACGCACAGTCAAACAGGCGATGCTCGATATCGCCGCCCAACGCAAAATGCGCCTTCTGGGACCGAACTGCCTCGGATTGATGGTGCCGGGCATCGGATTGAATGCCAGTTTCAGCCACCAGAATATCGGCAGTGGTAAAATTGCCTTTGTCTCGCAATCCGGCGCGTTATGTACGGCGGTTCTCGATTGGGCTGCGGCACGCGGAATCGGGTTCTCGCACTTTATATCGCTTGGCGAATGTGATGATGTCGATTTCGGGGATGTGATCGACTATCTCGGGTCTGATCCCAATACCCGCGCGATCATGCTTTATATCGAATCCATCCATGAACGCCGGAGCTTTATCTCGGCTGCCCGCGCAGCATCGCGTAACAAACCGATCCTGTGCATCAAGTCCGGCCGCTTTGCCGAGGGTGCGGCTGCTGCGGCATCGCATACCGGTGCGCTGGCTGGGGCCGATGACGTATTTGACGCCGCAATCAAACGGGCTGGCGTGCTGCGCGTTTATACCGTCAGTGAAATGTTCTCGGCGGCGGAAACCCTGTCGCGCATGCGTCCGTTCCGTGGTGACAAGCTTGGCATCGTCACCAATGGCGGCGGTATCGGCGTTCTTGCCGTTGATGCCCTGATCGAACGACAGGGACATCTGGCCCAGCTTGACGACAGCACAATCGCCGAACTCGACAAGGTCCTGCCCCCGACATGGTCACGCGCCAACCCGGTGGACATTATCGGTGATGCCCCCGGTGAACGTTATGCCAAGGCCATCGAAGCAGTTCTGACCGACAGCAATATCGACAGCTTGCTTGTCATGCACGCACCAACCGCCATTACCGATCCGGTCGAAGTCGCGCGCGGCGTGATTGACAAGATCAAGGACAGCAAAAAGAACATCCTGACCAACTGGGTCGGCGAAGCCACTGTCGCAGAAGCCCGCAATATGTTCTATGCGGCGGGCATTCCAACCTATCGCACGCCGGAAAATGCGGTCGCTGCATTTCAGCATATGGTCAATTATCGCAAATTGCAGGACCTGCTGATGGAAACACCGCCATCCGTTCCGCGCGATTACACGCCCCAAACCGACAAGGCACGCAGCATCATTCATAGCGCCATTCACGCCGGGCGTGACATGCTGACCGAACCGGAAGCAAAAGCGGTTCTGGAATGCTATGGCATCAATACGGTCAAAACAATCGCGGCAAGTGACGTCGAAGAAGCCGTTCGTACCGCCGACGATATCGGTTATCCGATCGCTCTTAAGATTCTGTCTGATGATATCAGCCACAAGTCAGACGTTGGCGGCGTTGTCCTTAATCTTGACAGCAGTGACGAGGTCCGTGCCGCTGCGACCAAGATGCAGCGCACCATCGCCCAAAAGTTCCCAAAGGCGCGACTACGCGGCTTTACCATTCAGGAAATGGTCACCCGTGCCGGGGCACGCGAACTGATTGTCGGCATGACCACCGATCCGATTTTCGGTCCGGTGATCCTGTTTGGTCATGGCGGTGTCGAGGTCGAAGTCGTCCGTGACCGTGCCATGGCCCTGCCCCCGCTGAACATGAAGCTCGCCCGCGAACTGGTCGAAGGCACCCGCATCTACAAGCTTCTAAAAGGTTATCGGGACGTCCCGCCGGTCAATCTGGAAGACCTTTACATGACGCTGGTGCGGCTGTCGCAATTGGTGGTGCATCTTGGCGAAGTGGTTGAGCTTGATATGAACCCGCTTCTTGCCGATCAGCACGGCGTCATTGCCCTTGATGCCCGTATCAAGGTAACCCCGAAAGTCGTCAGCGATGACAAACGCCTTGCCATTCATCCTTATCCAAGGCACCTGAAACAGGAACTGGTGATGGATGATGGCACGACCTATCTTCTGCGCCCGATCAAGCCCGAAGACGAGCCGGCCCATTACGAGTTCATGTCGCGCCTGACCCCGGAAGATATCCATTTCCGGTTCTTTGGCTCTGTGCGCGAACTTCCCCATTCCGAAATGGCCCGTCAGACCCAGCTTGATTACGACCGGGACATGGCCTTCCTTGCCGTGGTGCCCGATGGACCTGAACAGGGGCAAATACATGGCATCGTTCAGGTCGTGATCGACCCGAATAATGAACATGCCGAATATGCCATTATGGTCCGCTCCGATATCAAGGGGCGCGGACTGGGTCGGGTTCTGATGGAACAAATGATCGCCTATTGCCGACGCAAAGGAACCGAAACCTTTATCGGCCAGGTTCTGCCAAGCAACCGGCGCATGCTGACACTTTGTGAAAAGCTTGGATTTAGCCGCAAATACATTCCTGACGAGGATGTATTTGAAGTCACCCTGCCGCTTCAGCGTGATGCGGAATAATGATCTGATCACAAACAAAAAGCCCGGCATCGAAAGCCGGGCTTTTTTCATCGACAACTGGATTATCAAGCGCCCTCGGCAACCAGTTTGGCCTTGATGTCTGCGACCGCCTTTTCCGGATCAATACCCTTTTCACGCAGGCTTTCGACAGCCTCGCCTTCGATTTTACGAAGCTCTGCAAGCGTGGTCTGAACATCTTCAAGTTGCTGTTCGAGTTCGGCAATCCTGCGCCGCCCGACAAGCATCAAATGTGCAAGTTGCTCGGTCCGGGTGCGATCCGCATCATAGAGATCAATATATTCCTTGATATCTTCCAACGAGAATCCAAGACGTTTGCCGCGAAGGACAAGCATCAGCCGCGCCCGGTCACGATAATTATAGACACGCGTCGCACCGGCCCGTTGCGGTGCGAGCAGGTTCTTGGTTTCGTAAAACCTGATGGCGCGTGGCGTAATGTCGAACTCTTCGGCCAGTTCAGTAATGCTGTAAAGCTTGTCGTTCATGGTTTTTCTTGTTTGTTGACTGCAATATGCCAACATCGCAACATTCCGACATTCCAGTCAACATATTTACGCATACGTAAACTCGAAACATGCCATTCCAATGATAACGATGACGTCGTGCGTTATCCCGGGATCGGCAAGGATCGAACATATTCAAGATCCACCGGCACATATTCCGGCCCGAATATCACACGCCCGTTTGTAATCGCTCCGGGCCAATACGCGCGCGGACTATGCCACGTAGTCCCATCCGGCAACGGGATTTCCAACCCGCAGGAATACGGAACCCGATGACACTCGGCCAAATCGAATTGCCCCGCCAAGCTGTTTTCAAATAACGGGCCTTCGGCTGGTCTTGGATCATGAAGCACCCCGTCATAGGGATCGAATACTGCTGGATAGGTCGGATGGTTGGCCAGATCACCTTCGAACCGAACCGGCAATGGTGGACTTGCCGACAATTGAAGATCTTCCTGCTTACCCAGAAAGGACTGATCAAGCGGCATCATCTGATCGGGCAAGGCGGTTGGGTCCGCATGGTCAATCGCGTTGCGCGCATTGATCAAGCCACGTGTGGTGCCCTTTTTGATGTATTTCTGCCGCAGGAAGAAACTGTTGTGCAGACAGGCCGAAACATAGTCGGGCTGCGGTACGCTTCCACCTTTGCCCAGCTTGAAAACTGCACCGCCGTTATATTCGTCCCCCTCGGGTCCCGGGCGGCTGTCAAACCAGCAAATATTGCCAAAGTAATACCAAAAACCACCCCTGACCCCGTCCTGCGAAAACAGCTTGTGGCAATTAAAGAACCGGTTTCGGCCAATCCACCACCCGACGGCGATCGCTTCGGGCTCAACGGGATTATCACGTATATAGCTAAACCGGTTATCGAGAATGCGAACATCGCGATTAAACGTGCCGACTGGCGCACCAACATTATCCGCCGACACATCCATCCTGATGCCGTTATAACAGTCGCGAATGTCGTTATTTGAAATCTCGACATCGCCTGCAATATCATCCGATCCGAAAAATGCACCGTTAAGATACCGATACGGCACCTTGATCACATTGCCGTCTTCATCTTTGCCGTCATGGATTTCGTCCCAGCGAATGGTGCGCCAGATCGCAACATCCTGAACCCATCGACAGGCCCGGATACAGATGCGCTCGGTGCGCGGGCCATTGGCATAAAAGGCATAGGTCCCATCGGAAATATCAAGGCCGATAAATGAAAGGTCACAGCTGTTTTCAATATAAACGGCTGATGGCCACGCACGCCGGATCACAATTTCTTCGATGCGTATATGATCAACATCGATCAGTTGGAAGACTGCAAACCGCGACGCCCCCGGATTGGTCGCCGAAACGGTCGCATCCGGGCCCCTGTTGCCATCCAGTACCACACCACTATCGCCACGAATAACAATCGGTTGATCAACCGTGCCACTTCGCGGCAAACGCAGTGGCTGACTGATATTGTATGTCCCGGCAATCAACCGGATAAGATGCCCGGGCTGACTTTGACTGATGGCGACCTCAAGCGTTTTGGTTTCGCGCTGCTTTGCATCAATCCAGTGCGTCCCGCCATCGTGCGATACGTAAATAACTTTCATGCGTTTGCCCCTGTTTTTTTTTTGTGTCGCTCAACGATACATCAAAAGCGTATTTGTCCAAGTATCTGTTTTGGATCGATGAATTGACGGGGAACCGGGCTGTTCGTGACGCCGGTTCTGTGCCGAGATCTGCGATACGGGCCTCATGGCGGCAGATAAAACGTCATACGTTTTTGCAATTTCGTATGAAATATTCTAAATCAGTGCATCGCCATGCGTCAGATTGACGACGATATTGATTTTTCCAACAAAGGACTTTGCAATGTCCCTCGCCTCCCGGTTGCTTTCAAAGGCATCATTGTCACTGCTTCTCACATCAATCGTCGCATCATCTGCATCGGCACATTTCCAAAAGATGGTTCCGTCAACCAATGTGGTCGATCAGGATACCGGCCGCACAGTAAAGCTTGATCTGACATTTACCCATCCGATGACCAATGGTCCGGCAATGGAAATGGCACCGCCAGTTCAGTTTGGCATGCAATACAATGACCAAAAGATCGATTTGCGCCAAAGTCTTGAAGCCAAGACAGTGGATGGAAAATCGGCTTTCAACGCCGAGGTCGCCTTGAAGGCACCAGGTGGATATGCCTTCTATCTTGAACCGGTGCCGTATTTTGAACCGGCCGAAGGCAAGTTCATCATCCAGTACACCAAAACCATCATTGATGCCTATGATTCAGGTGAAGACTGGGACCAAATGGTCGGTTTCCCGGTGGAAATAGAACCCCTTACCCGCCCGTATGGCATCTGGACCGGCAATATCTTTTCCGGGATGGTCCGCCACAATGGCGATCCTGTCCCCTTTGCCGAAGTTGAAGTTGAATATGCCAATGACGGCAGTATCACCCTTCCCAATGCGACTTTTGCCACACAGGTTATCAAGGCTGATGCGAATGGCATCTTCCATTATGCAATGCCCAAGGAAGGTTGGTGGGTGTTTGCAGCCTTGATCGAAGACGGCACAATGACCGCACCTGACAGCGGACCCCAGGTCCCGGTCGAACGCGGCGGTGTGCTGTGGGTCAAAACCGATCAGATGAACTGAACCCAACGGGTTAGTGGTCCGGGCCACTTGCCCGTTCGTAAGTTCTGCTATTGAAATTGCATTCATCCTTAATCGATTGGCCTGCACCCATGACAAGTCGTTTGCGCAGCTTTGGTTTTTTCATTTTGCTTTTCTGTGCTTTTGGCGTTTCTGCCGCACAGGCCCACAACCTTAATGTCTTTGCCATAAGCACCGGCGACACGATTGAAGGATATGTCTATTTCACTGGCGGGACGCGCGCCCGTGCTGCTGAAATTGAACTTCATGCCGATGATGGCGCGGTTGTGGCGGCGGCCCGCACAGATCAAAACGGTGCCTTTGCTATCCGCGTCAGCCACCGGACGCCCTACGTGGTTCAGGCCAATACCGGAGATGGTCATATCGCCACATTCACCCTGACCGAGGACGAGTTTTCCGAAAACCTTCCACCCGCGAAAAATGCGTCGGACATTACGGCACGCTTTGTGACCGACAAAACCCCCGATGCCGCGGTCGCCCCGACCATGACCACGCCTTCATCTTCGGCAACCGCCCCCATCGGGCTAAAGGCCCTGACGCGCGACGAATTGACCAGCTTGATCAATCATGCCGTCGCACGACAGATCGGCCCGCTTCGCGAGGACGTAAACGCCTATCGCAATGATGTTCGTATGTCCGATATCATGGGTGGCATCGGTGTGATTATTGGTATTTTCGGAATCTTGGCGTGGGTCCGCGCCCGCAAACAGACATCTGTCTAACAACCGCAATCAGACCATTTCACCGCTTTCCACCGGCCACCGGGTATGGTGGCTGTCAATCACGAAACGATGTTTGTGGCTGACCGGTGGATGATAATGGCGGTGCCGGTGCTTTGACCGGTCTTCTTCCGCGTGCTGGTGACCGTCATCATGATGCTTTGCACGGTTCGATGACATCCTCGACGACGTCGCGGCTGCTTCGGCAGGATGGACATGTCCATGGTGTTCATCCGCATGATCGTGGGGATGTTCATGCCAGAAACCGGGATGGCTGTGCTGAAGTTCAAGCTGGTCTTGTTTGGGCCAAAGAACGCGCGCCATCACAGCACCGCAAAATGCAAGCCCGCCCGACACCCAGAATGCTACCGAAATATCGGCCAGACTGCCAATCCATCCGATCACCCCATATGCAATCAACCATCCACCGTGGGACAGTGCAAAATTGGCGGCAAAAAATGCGGAACGATCCCCCGCACCGGCAGATCGTTGCACCAACCGTCCACCTGGCGTCTGCGCAAATGTGGTTCCGGCCCCGGCAAACACCCACAGCAATGCAAAGGCGGCAACATCGCGAATGCCCGCCCCCATGATCACGGCACCTGCCACCATAGCCAGGGATGCGGCGACAATTCCGGCCATCATCAATCGACGCTCGCCCACTGTATCAATGATCTTGGGCATGACGAATGCCGCAACCATTGATCCGCAACCGGCACAGGCAAGAAACACCGTGGTCAGGATTTCAGACCCGCCAAGGATCGAACGCGTCAAAACAACCGTATTGACGATGATCATCGCCCCGACGCATGAAACCGCGAAATGAACGGCCAGAAGTCCGCGTAGCCGTGGCGTTTTAAGATATGCCACCACCCCGAACCGCGTATTGGCGTAAATGCCGCCTTCGCGGTCCGTCGCGGCGGCGCGCGGCACTGTTATTGTCACAATCAGAACGGCCGAAAGTGCAAATGTCAGACTGTTGACGATAAACAGGCTGTCAAACGACCAGACAAACAACAAGGCGGCTGCAAGTGCCGGACTGATCAGGTTTTCCAGATCATAGGCCAACCGGGCATAGGAAAGGCCCTTGGTATAGGATTTCTCGTCTTCGAGAATTTCCGGGATAATGGCCTGAAAGACCGGTGTGAATGCGGCGGACGCGGCATTGACCACAAAGACAAGAACAAAAATCTGCCAGATCTGATCGACAAAGGGCAAACACAGAACAATTGCCGCACGCAAGATATCAAGCCCGACAAGCCATGTCCGGCGCGGCAACAAATGCGCCATCCCACCGGCAATCGGGGCGATCACCAGATACCCGACCATCTTCAAAACCAGAATGGATCCCAATACCCGTCCCGCATCCGCCCCGGCCAGATCGAACGCCAGAAGTGACAGGGCAACCGTGGTTAATCCGGTCCCGATCAGGGACGTGATCTGGGCAGCAAAAAGATGTCGAAAGGCCGAAATGGAAAATGGCGACATGTTGGGGCATCCGGGCTGTGTGTCGCCTTACACCCTATCTTAAACCGTCAAAGACTTTCAAATGAATGATCATCGGCCTTGGCATTTTGCCGGGCGCGATCGGATGCGGTACATTTTTTGGGTGCAAGTTCCTTGGCCTGCGACATTTTCCCGGCGCGCAACTCCAACGTCCGGGTGGCCAGTTTCCGGCGAAAATGCGGGTCATGCGACACCAGTATCATGGCTTGCGGCAGTTCCAGCAAGATCTCCTCAAGCCGGTGAAGATTTTCTTCGTCCAGCGCGTTCGTCGGCTCATCAAGCAAAAGAACATCGGGCTTCATGGCAAGAACCGCCGCCACAGAAACCAGCCGCTTTTCCCCGCCTGAAAGCTCGTGGGTGATGCGTTCACGCAAATGTCTGAGATGAAGTTGATCAAGAACCTCGTCAACAATCGCCAGCGCCTCTTCGCGGCTGGCCCCAAGATTAAGCGGACCAAAGGCGATATCTTCGACCACGGTCGGACAAAACAGCTGATCATCGGGGTCCTGGACAATAAACCCGACCCGACAGCGCAGATCATGGAAATCCTTGTCCGTTACACGCGGCGTTCCAAACGCCCTGATTTCGCCGCCAAACGGTTTGATCAGACCGACCAGAATGCGCAACAGCGTGCTTTTGCCAGCCCCATTCGGACCGGTAATGAACAATCGTTCATTGGCCTCAAGCGACAGGCTGACCCGGTCCAGAACATTCTGCCCGGCGCGGTATCCGTATGAAATATCGTTAAGTTCAATAAGCGACGACATAAAAACGATCCAGAATAACAAGCACGGAAACCAGCATCAGAAACCCCACCCCGAAAAGGGCATCACGTTGCCGGAACACAAGATGATCAATCATCGGGAAGTGGCCACTAAATCCGCGGCATTTCATGGCCTCAAGAACCCGTTCGGCACGTTCAAGAGACCTGACAAGCAACATCCCGAAAAGATACCCGAGTGACCGATAGGTATGAATGCTGTTGCGCGCCTTGAAGCCACGCAATTTCATGGCCATGCGCAGTCGATGATATTCATCATGAAGAACCGAAATATAGCGCACCGTAAACATCATCAGATGCACCAGGGCTGCGGGGCAACGCAGCCGGTATAATGTATGACCAAGCCCCACCGGCGTTAACCCGGCAAGCAAGCTAAGCATCATCAAAACAACCGCATTGGCGCGAATGCCGATCAGGACCGCATGTTGCAATCCTTCCTTGCTGGCCTCGGCACCCAGGACGGTAAACATGGCGGTTCCCGGTGTTGTGAATGGCAACATCACCAGCATCACGATGATGAACCCGTCCATCGCTGCCATACGTTTCAGGGTCAGACGCAAAGGCAAATCAGTCATGAACATCGTCGCTATTGCCACAAAAAAGGCAGCAAGCGCGAATTCGATCTGATGCAGGGAAACGACCATCACCGAAAACAGACAGGCCGCCACCACCCGAACACGCGGATCAAACGATCCGACAAAGGAAGACGGTCGTTGTCCGCCTCCCTGAACGCTTAATGGTTGGTCATGCCCGAAAAGATGGCTCATGATTTGGTTGCTTTGGCTCTCAAGCGTCTTGCTGCCAGATAATAGGCAATCCCGAAGAACCCGAATATATAACCAATACCGCCCAGAATCGATTGAAGATCGTTCTTTTCCTTATAGGCGGTAATTTCCCGACGCAATGGACGCAATTCATCGCGAACGATCGCGGCAATGACTTCTTCCTGCTCGCGGGTAATTGCAGTTTTGGTTGCATTATCCCCGACAACTGCCCCATCCACAGTGATGTTAGCGCTATCACCCGAAGAAACTGCGTCGATGCTGCCTGCCCCTGCAATTCCCGTCAGGTCGGCAATATCAAAACGGGTTTCTGCAACATGCCCTGCCCCCAGATCGGCCCGAAAGACAAGGTCAACTTGCTGGCTTGGCGTATAGACAAAGAAGCCGTCAGAATCCGTTCTGATTTCATCGATCTTGTTTCCCTGCCGGTCAAAAATTTCAACCAGCGTGTCCGCAGCCATATCGCCATTGGAAAACCCGATCTCCCCTTCGACAGCTGTGCCGCTTGGAAAAACCGATGCAATCACCTTATGGGCCTGGGCGGCCTGCATTCCGAACAGAAGGCCTGCCAGAAACACCCCTGTTGCAAGCTTACCCATTGTTGGCCTCGTTCACCTGTTCGGCCAGGATCGCGGGGTTTTGTGCGTCATATCGGCGGATCTGGGCATCGGCCATCAGCAAAGCCGGTTTGACCTTCATGATCAGATAAACCGCTGCTGCAGACACCAGACCTTCGACCGCCATGATCGGAATATGGGCAAAGAAAACAAGCTTGGCCGCCGGTACAAACCCTTCCCCGCTCAGACCAAGGGAAATGGCTACGAACAAGGTGGTCAGCGCAATTGAAAGCGCACCGGCACACCCGCCCCAGATTGCCGCAAAGGTTGGATTGCTTCGCGACACCAATCCGCGAAACATGAAACCGGCAATCACCGCAGGAAACGCAATATTGACGGTATTGACCCCCAATACGGTCAAACCGCCAAATCCGAAAAAGATGGCCTGCAACAAAAGCCCGACAAAAAGTGCCGGGAATGCGGTCCAGCCAAGCACAAGCCCGGCCAGACCACTCATGATCAGATGCACGCTCGACGGACCGACCGGCACGTGGATCAGGGAGGCGACGAAGAACGTCGCCGATAACACCCCCGTCGCCGGAATTTTATCGATTGGCAGTTTGCGCAATCCAAGGCCAAGCCCCGCGACAGCAAGTACGCCACCGCCAATCAGCACCTCTGGGGCCAATGCCCCGTCAACAATATGCATCTATTTTGTCCCCAAGCCTATTGCACATCATAGGCGCGAACCCACAGGACTGCATCCTGTGAAAGCTCTTTTCCCTGAAATTCTTTGTTCGGCCCACTACCAAGGGCCGCAAACCCCCAAAATCCGGCCTTGGGGATCCCGAACGTGAAATACCCGTTGGCATCGGTAATCGCGACAATTGCCCCACCAGGCATCGGCCCTGCTGTCGGTTCCTTGGGCGCGTTACGGTCCATATCGGGTTCGGCTGCCATATATTCGATTTCAACCTCGACCCCGGATACCGGTTCACCGTTGCTCAGCACCCGACCGGTAAAGGTCGAACCTGCGACAATGTTGGTCGGCCGGTTTAACGGCAGAATTTCGGTCACAAGTCCCTGTGCCTCCATCCAGTCGGTCGGGATTTCGTTGCGGTTCACATAGGACTTGGTGATCTGCTGAATGAAGATATCTTCGCTTTCTTCGTAATAGGGTTCGGGCACCACCACCATCACGTAATCGCCACTGCGCTTAAGGGTCAAAGTACCGTCATACGCCTTGGCGGTATTCTCCTTCCCTGTGAAGGTCACCTCAGAAAGCGTTGAAGATAAATCAATTTTATCACCGCGATGGATCGCGTAAAACGCCACCGGCTTTTGCATATCCATGACATGTCCGTTTTCGAACGGATGCCAGAATATCAGTTTCACCGGCAGTTCGCCGGGGGCGGTCACATTGACTTCCGGTGTATAGGCCAATTGAAAATGGGCATGCGCACTTTGTGACGCAAACGCGAAACAGGCACTTGCAATCGCAAGCTTGCCAAGAGTTTTAAACATGTAATCGTCTCTTTTCACGAACGATGCGCGTCAGAAAAGTTTCCCGACGCACAGAGTTAGGATCAAGAACGATAGGATGGCTGGAAGCAAGATACCGGTTTCACGACGAGACCGCCTTTTCCCTGCAACCTGACGCTCACCCCGGCGTCCAACAGTTCAGTACCGGACAAGCCGTGTCCGGCAGTCAAAGGCAGGTCTCCTGGCTCGTGGTTTCAAAAGCATTACGCCTTCCCGGTTTGTCACCAGTGGCATAGGTAATGCTCGGACCACTTACAGTTGCGGGGGCAGCCGTGGCATTGTCGTAACGCACCACGTTCCCTTTTAAGCCGATCCAATGGATCAACACCCAAGACGCGTTCATATTCCATGGGCGGCAAACACCTGTCAACTCTTTGCCCGCATCCGAACGGATTATCTTTTCGCGCCATTGCTTGACCTTCGCCCTTCCCCCGGCAAAGATCAGCAGACACATCGCACAACATTGCGACTGGCCTTACATGGGATGGGTTGGAAATGATGGCTCCTGAAACAGTCCTGGACTTCTGGTTCAAGGAACTCGAACAAAAGCAATGGTTTATCAAGGATACTGCACTTGATACCCACATTGCCGAACGATTTTCCGACATTCATGCCGCGGCCCTTGCCGGTGAACTTTTCACCTGGCGCAACACCGCATCGGGGCGCCTTGCCGAAATCATCGTTCTGGATCAGTTTTCGCGCAACATGTATCGCGACACGCCGCAATCATTTGCTGCCGATCCGATCGCGCTTGTTCTTGCACAGGAAGCAGTATCCTTGGGCAAGGACAAGGAACTTGGATCACCAGAACAGCGGGCGTTTCTGTATATGCCCTATATGCATTCAGAATCCGAAATGATCCATGAAATTGCCATGACCCTGTTTGATCAGCCCGGGCTTGAACACAATTACGGCTTTGAAATCAAACACAAGAAAATCATCGACCGGTTCGGGCGTTATCCGCATCGCAATGACATTCTTGGCAGGACATCCACGCCAGAAGAAATCGCGTTTCTCAAAGAACCCGGCTCGTCATTCTAGAACGAAAAACGGGACGGCAATCCGTCCCGCTTTCATAAAATGATTCAATGCGAAAACGCGATATCAACCGATATCGCGATCGCGATTATCCCACCATCCCTGCACCAGGGCTTCGGCTTCGTCCATATAATCGGCTTTGCCCGCAAGGAATGCCGCCATCGCCGCACTACCCTTGATCCTGGCTTCGGCCGGGGCATCCTCGACCTCGCCGCGCCAAACAGCCAGAAAGTGCTTAAGAGTCACCGGGCTTTGATCGTCGATTTCTTTTTCGGTTTTTGGCAAAAGTGCCGGCCATCGGACGTCGCAAAGCTCGCCGTTATCAAGCATCCGAAGATCAACATGTTTGAACGGTGTGCGTTCTGCTTCGCCGCCCCCGCCCTTGATCACGCCAATTCGCGGCAGTTCAAGAAGCTTTCCGGTTTCACGATGCACATCCAGAAACGCCGGATGAAACACCCCCAGGAACGCGGCCCGTGCCTGTAACGGGTTTAGCAACCGCAACAGGGTATTCACCGGACTGCGCAGCCCCAGAAGCGACCGCAAACCGATCAGTTCCTGCAATTTCGGATGCATATGGCGCAACGGCAAATAAGCAAACCCCTTTGCGGCAATATCCGAACGGGCTTCTTCGGCTGACATCGCGATCGGCAGCTTAAGCGCCTTGATTGCGGCCTCGGTTCCAAGACCATTGACCAGATGCGAGTTATAACCGTGCATCAGAACCGGAACACCGTTCTGTGATATCAAATGTGCCGACAATACAAACCACGGCAGACCACGGGTTCGACCAGCCGCATATGACGGCCAATCAAGCATCGGGCGGCCCACCGGGTTGGTGTCCTGTCCATCATCCGCATCAAGCCTTGCGGCTTTGCGCACGGCTTCGATCATGCCTGCGAGTTCTTCCGGCGTTTCCGCCCGATAGCGCAGCATAAGCAAAAACGCGCCAAGCTGGATCGGCTCGACCTCATCGCGCAGGATCATTGAAAAGGCATCAAATGCCTCTTCGCGCGTCAGGCTGCGTGAACGGCCCGGCCCCCGAAAGAACGTTCTCAAATACCCGGAAAACGGATGAGATTCGGGTAAATGATTTTCTTCCTCGAGCTGTTCAAGATGCTCGTCGGTCATACGTACTCACCGAAAAAATTGTCGTTACTGGTCATGGACGCGGGTAAAGACCCACTCCGTCTCGTTTGACAGGTCATCCTGGTAGCAATAACCGTCAACATTGAATTTCTTAAGGTCTTGCGGGTTTTCCAGTCGATTGTCGATCATGTAACGCGCCATCATGCCACGCGCACGCTTCGCTGAGAAGCCGACAACCTTGGCAGCCCCGCCTTTGACTTCCTTAAAGACCGGTGTGATGACCGGTCCATCAAGCAGCTTGGTCTTGACCGACTTGAAATATTCGTTGGATGCCAGATTGATCAGGCTGCGGTCCTTGTGGCCTTCGGTAAGCTTGTTGATCTCCTTGGCGATCTTGTCACCCCAAAACGCATAAAGGTCCTTGCCACGCGGATTTTCAAGCCGTGTGCCCATTTCAAGGCGATAAGGCTGCATCAGATCACGCGGCTTCAACAGACCATAAAGCCCCGACAGCATCCGAAAATGGTCTTCGGCCCAGTCGATATCGGCATCCTTCATGGTGTCGGCATCAAGACCAACATAGGTATCACCACGAAAGGCAAAGATCGCTGGTTTCGCGTTGCTGCGATCAAAAGGCCGTGAAAAATGCTGGAAGCGCTGATAATTCAGATCCGCAAGGTTTTCACTGATCCCCATCAGCTTCATCAAATCGCCACGGCTTTTTTTCCGTGCAACTTCAATCAATTCTTCCGTGTCATCGAGAAACGCCGGTTGGGAAACGGCCATTTCCGGCACGTCCGTTTCGAAATCCAGCTTCTTGGCCGGGGACACAACAGCAAGCATCAATCTGCCTCTTCTCTTTCATCTCGGTTCAATTTGTCGTAACAAGCCACAAGGCATGGACAATGTCTAGGGCCCAAGCCCATGTACAGGTGTATACGACTGTGTATGGATTTGGACCCTTGGCTTTATCCATAAACTTCTAATCTTGCAGAAAATCCGTCTGGCGCAAGCCTTGGCGGAAGAAAGGACCAGTTATGAGTGAACAAGTTCGCGCGTCGCACATTCTTCTGATGTATGCCGGTTCGGCACGTTCGACCGCCACCCGCACCAAAGAAGAAGCATTGAACGAAATCAATGCCCTTAAAGACCAGATCGCAAACGGTTCCGATTTTGCAGAACTGGCAAAAGCTAATTCCGATTGCCCGTCCGGCCAGCAGGGCGGCGATCTTGGCTTCTTTGGCCGTGGCATGATGGTTCCGGAATTCGATGCTGCTGCATTCAGCATGGATGTCGGTGCGACCTCTGACGTGGTTGAAACCGATTTCGGTTATCACCTGCTTCAGCGCACCGCCTGATCCCGCGCTGCGATCAGAACAAAGGCTGGCAATTGTTGCCAGCCTTTTTCTTTTGGTGAGCCGGAAATGTGGCGCACCTTTGCCGGGACTGACGATCCGCGTTCTAATAATCAACGACGGGTGCATCAAGTTCGTATTGGCCTTTATGGTCTTCGATTTCGAGAACCCACACATCGCGGTCAAAGTCGATCTGCTTGCGCCAATAGGTATCACAGGAAAATTCGGTTTCACGCCCGCCATCTGGACCGCCTGCAACCAGCATCCAGCCAAGATCGCCGTCCAGTGTCGTAACCCTGGAATAGACGAAACATCCGGCATCGAACCGGTTCAGCTTCAACAAAACCGCCCCCGCATCCTCGTTGCCCTTATGGAGCACCATGGCCGTAATCAGGTTTGACTGGCAAATGGCAATCTGGCCACGAACCCAAAGTCCTGCTTTCA
This sequence comes from Thalassospira sp. GO-4, assembly GCF_023588965.1. Taxonomy (NCBI): domain Bacteria; kingdom Pseudomonadati; phylum Pseudomonadota; class Alphaproteobacteria; order Rhodospirillales; family Thalassospiraceae; genus Thalassospira; species Thalassospira sp. GO-4. Next base: position 752,334 of record NZ_CP097807.1, on the reverse strand, counting down.
AACGTGGCTGCATCTATTTGCCATCCCGGCTGGCGACAACATTTTCAGGCATCTGCAACATCAGGTTCGGGTCCGGGCAAATGCTTGTCCAGATATCCCATTCCGATGGTTTTGCCGCCCCGAAATAGTCCCCTTCCCGCCCCAGCATGTCAAAAATGATCTGGAAATGCAGATGCGGAATCCAGTCACCATTGATCGGAAAGTCGCCAAACCGGCAGAACAGCTCTCCGGCGCGGATTTCCTTGCCTTTATAAAGTCCTTCAAGGGACGGTCTGCTCAGATGACCATACAGGGTGTAAAAGCGCACACCATCCGCCGGTTCATGTTGCAAAATGATGGTCGGCCCGTAATCAAGATGCAAATTGTTGTCTGCAAAGCTGTGCACGACGCCATCAAGCGGAGCAAATACCGGCGTATAGGCGGCCGCAAACAGATCAATTCCCAGATGCTGGCTTCGGGCTTCACCGTCGTTTTTGAACTGTTCGGATTGATAACAGACACGGTCTTCGCGATATCGGCCGATCCCCACCGGCGCGTCTGCTGCGGCCAGTTGTTGCCACATGATTTCTGTCTGACGTGCCGGGTCGCTCGTGCCGCCGATCACCACATCACCGTTTGCTGAAAAATCATAAACGATCTTCGGGCAACGTTTCAGATCACATTCCACAACAGAATGAAACTGGTCGCCGTGATCGGAAATCCAGTCGCGCAAAAATGCGGCATCTTCAAAGGGTTCAAGCCCGCGCGCATGACGGTCGTGATAGGTCTGCAATCGCTTGGTCGCATTGATCGGCATGGTGGCAGGCACAATGATGGCTCCATAAAAGAAAAAGGCAGGGTTGGTTCCCTGCCTTTTGCCTACATGATTATCTGCCTGATCGGCAAGTACCAGCTTACCAGTTGGTCACTTCATACTCGCACGACACATCATCATCGTCGGTATCGGTCAGCGCAACCGTCAGGCGACGCATTTGCGGATTGAACCGTTTGATGAAGTTCAACAGAAGAAGGGCTTCTTCGGAAAGCTCGCCGGCGTCTTCGTCATCTTCATCAAGTTCGCAAAGCTCAACCAGTTCCAGGAACAAGGCACCCAGTGCACGTTTGACGTCTTCGCCGCCTTTAAGGCCGCCGGTCAACTCGCCCAGCGGTGACAGATCGATATCAAGCTTGCGCAGGTTCTCACTCATCTGGTCGATGGCGTCTTCGTCCAGAACCATTTCAGCCGCAATCATATGCGTGCCGACTTCATTGATATTCATAAAGCCGACAAATTCGAACAGATCGTCTTTGGTACGACCTTCTTCCAGCAATTTTTCGGTGTGGGCTTCGAATTCTTCGAAGTCGATATCTTCGCCAAGATCGTTTTCAAGATCGCTCATGTCGGTCTCCAATGAAAATTTGCGCTGCTGATACTCTGGATTGATGGAAAACTCAACCCGCGCTGGCGACAAGATGATCAGCTATGCAGGATCCACATTTCGACGATATAGGGCCATGGAAAGAGGATTGCGAAGAATAACGCAATGTCAGTAGGATATAAAACAATTCCAAACCCGCCTGAACCTTCGGCATAACACGCATGGACCATTCAATGCCCGCATTCAACGTCATCGATATCGTCGCAATTTGCTGGGCTCTTTCATGGTGGATCGGTTACACGATCTTTGCCGATGCCGGGCCGCGTCGACGCAATTCCATATCTGCCCATATGGCACGCAATCGCCATCGCTGGATGGAACAGATGCTCAAACGCAATATCCGGATGGTTGATACATCGATCGCCGGCAACCTGATTACCGGTATCAGTTTCTTTTCATCAACCACCATTCTGGTGCTGATCGGTCTTGTCGCGCTGCTTGGCTATACCGACAAGGCGATCGAAACGGTCGCTGCCCTGCCCTTTGCCGCCATTACCACGCCTGGCGTCTGGGAATGCAAGGTGGTGTTGCTGATCGTGATTTTCATCTATGCCTTTTTCAAGTTCACCTGGGCATTCCGACTGTCGAACTATTGTTCGATCCTGATCGGTGCCGCCCCGGACCCAAGCGAACCGGATGCTGCACGTGCAGCCGCACGTGCCTCACGCATGAGCATGATGTCTGCCCACAATTTCAATCGTGGCATCCGCGCATACTTTTTCGCCCTGTCGGCCCTGGCCTGGTTTTATCATCCGGTTGCTTTCATCATTTGTGCGACCTGGGTGACGCTGGTTCTTTACAATCGTGAATTCCGCTCGCATGCGCTGGAAATTCTGACCGGACATCATTAAGCCCAACCGAATTCGTCGCAGAAACCTCGTCACGAAAAAGGGCCGCAATCGCGGCCCTTTTGTCATTGATCGGTGCATCACGCCGTCTGGGTTTTGCGCCGGATGGCATATCCGGCAACAATCACCAATACCAGTCCAACGGGTACTGCTGCACTGTATAGCAGCGTCACCCAGCCAGATCCTGCATAGATCGATCCGGCTGACAGGGAAGCCACAGCAACCGTACCAAACACTGCAAATTCATTGATTGCCTGAACCCGCGCCTGCTCGGAGGGGCGATAATTCTCGGTCAGGAAGGTCGTTGCCCCGACAAACATGAAATTCCAGGCAATCCCCAACAGAACCAGCGATACCCAGAAATTCCCCATCAGGTCCTGACCCGACAAACCGACTGCCAGACAGGCAAAGTTCAGAAGTGCGCCCACCTGAATGATTTTCAACGCCCCGAACCGCTTGATCAGATTGCCAGTAAAGAATCCCGGCGCGTACATCCCGACCACGTGCCATTGAATGATGAATGCCGCATCCCCGAACGCATAATCACAATCAAGGATCGCCAGCGGCGTTGCTGTCATTACAAAGCTCATGACGGCATAGCCAAGTGCGCCTGCAAAAATCGCCACCATTACGGCGGGCTGCCCCAAAACGGTTTTCAGCGGCCGGGCCGGTTCATCATGAACACGGCCGCGCATATCGGGAAGACGAAGCTGCCCGATCGCAATCACCAACAGGATTTGCAAACCAATCAGCGCAACAAACGTTCCGAGAAAAGGTACAGTTTCAAACCAGTTACGAGCAAAGCTTGCCAAATTCGGTCCGATAAATGCCGATGCAAGCCCACCCAGCATGGTATAGGAAATGGCGCGCGCACGGAATTCTGCCGGTGCGGCTTCGGCGGCGGCGAACCGGTATTGCATGGCGATCGCATTGCCTGCCCCGATACAGGCGCAGGCTACACATAGCAGCCAGAAATTGCCGTAATAAACGGCCCCCATACCCGAAACCGCGCCCATCATTGCAATCCCGGCCCCCATCCAGAAGCCGAACCGGCGTCCGAATTTCGCCATCACCATGGCCGATGGTGCTGTCATCGCCATCATGGCGATCATCATGAAAGCCACCGGCAAGGTCGAAAGTGACTTGTCTGTCGCCAGCGAATACCCGATCACCGCGGCAACAGTGAAGATCAGCGACATCGCACTGGCAGAAAGTGCGACGCATAAACTAAGGAACATGATGTTCCGGCGGACTTCCGGGTTGGACATTTGGGGCTCCCGATTTTGGCGATGGTGGCGCCATTATTTTCTAAATTGCGACAAGGCACCCAGATCACGGCAATGAAGTCCGGAATATCGGCCATTGTCATGTGGTTGAGCCTTGCCCTTAAGGTCTCAACTGTTATATTGGCTCTTCACGCAACGGGATAGTATCAATGCACGGCATGGCCGAGAAAAACTTGATCACCAACACAATCTCCGGACACCATCGCGGTGACACGGTGATTTGTGCTGTCCCGAAAGTCGCTTTTTTCAAAGAGCGAACTTGACCTCATCCTGAAATTCCTTTTCTTGTGCCTTTACCCCGCGTAAACATGCGGGTCGTATATGTGCATTACTGAATTATGCCCGCAGATAAAGCAGAGTTGAGCCAACCATGATTGCCCTGACCCTTCCCGATGGCGCCGTACGCGAATTTGACGGCCCTGTATCGGGTTTTGATGTCGCAAAAAGCATCAGTTCTTCGCTGGCAAAGAAATCCTTTGCCATCATCGTTAACGGTGAAGTACGCGACCTTTCGCGCGAGATTGACACTGACGCGACTATCGAAATCGTGACCAAGGGCCATGACGAAGTTCTGCCGCTGATCCGTCACGACTGCGCCCATGTGATGGCCGAAGCTGTCCAGGAACTTTATCCTGACACGCAGGTCACCATCGGCCCGTCCATCGAAAACGGTTTCTATTACGACTTTGCACGCGCGACCCCGTTCACGCCCGACGATCTGGTCAAGATCGAAAAGCAGATGCACAAGATCATCGAACGGAACGAACCGATTGTTCGCGAAGTCTGGGATCGTAACGAGGCGATCAAGTTCTTCCTTGATAAGGGTGAAAAGTACAAAGCCGAGATCATCCGTGATCTTCCGGAAACCGAGACGATCACCTGCTATCGCCAGGGTGACTTCATTGATCTGTGCCGTGGTCCGCACGCACCGTCGACCGGCAAAATCGGCAAAGCCTTCAAACTGATGAAGGTTGCCGGTGCCTATTGGCGCGGCAACTCGGATAACGAGATGCTTCAGCGCATCTATGGCACTTGCTGGGAAAGCAAGGAAGACCTTGATGCGTATCTGCACATGCTTGAAGAAGCTGAAAAGCGTGACCACCGTCGCCTTGGCCGCGAAATGGACCTGTTCCACATGCAGGAAGAGGCCCAAGGGTCAGTCTTCTGGCATGACAAGGGGCTGAAGCTTTATCGCAAGGTCGAAAACTATATCCGTGATCGTCTTGACGATGCAGGATATCAGGAAGTGCGCACGCCGCAGCTTGTCGACCGTGTGCTTTGGGAAAAATCCGGCCACTGGGAAAAGTTCCGCGAGAACATGTTCACCACCACCCCGGATGAAGATGATCCCGAAAAGGTACTCGCCCTTAAGCCGATGAACTGCCCGTGCCATGTTCAGATTTTCCGTCTGGGCAGCAAGTCTTATCGTGACTTGCCGCTGCGTATGGCAGAATTCGGTTGCTGTCACCGGAACGAGCCGTCCGGCGGCCTGCATGGCATCATGCGTGTACGCCAGTTCATTCAGGATGACGCGCATATCTTCTGTACCGAAGATCAGATTGTCTCGGAAACCAAGATTTTCTGTGACCTTCTGAAGTCCGTTTACAAGGATTTCGGCTTTACCGACATTCTTGTCAAATTCTCGGACCGTCCGGAAGTTCGTGCCGGTTCCGATGAAATCTGGGACAAGGCAGAAGCCGCCCTTCGCGAAGCAGCCGAAGAAGCCGGTCTTGCGCTTGAAATCAACCCGGGCGAAGGCGCGTTCTATGGACCGAAGCTTGAATTTGTTCTGCGTGATGCCATCGGTCGTGACTGGCAGTGCGGCACGCTTCAGGCCGACTTTGTTCTGCCGGAACGTCTTGATGCGTCCTATATGGGTGAAGACGGCGAAAAGCATCGCCCGGTCATGCTGCACCGTGCAATCCTTGGATCCCTTGAACGCTTCATCGGCATTCTGATCGAAAACTATGCCGGTCGCCTGCCGCTGTGGCTGTCACCGGTTCATGCAGTGATCTGTTCGATCACCAACGAAGCCGATGATTACGCCCACGAAGTCAAAGCTGCACTTGAAGCCAAGGGTCTTAATGTTGAGCTCGATCTTCGCAACGAGAAGATCAACTACAAGGTCCGAGAACACAGCCATGCCAAGGTTCCGATGATCCTGGCGCTTGGCAAACGCGAAGCAGAAGAAAAAACAGCTTCTGTGCGCCGCATCGGCTTCAAACACCAGAAGACCTTTGGGATTGAAGAACTTGCCAACGCGATGGCAGCTGAAATCCGTGATCGCGTGATCGAGGCGGAGTTCTAGGAACGGTTTCTGCCCGAACGACCAAATAAAAAGCCCGCAGGCATATGCTTGCGGGCTTTTTTGGTTCCGGTGATGACGGGCGCTTTATTGTGGTGGCAATTTCGGGTCGTTCTTGGGCAGTTGGGTGTTTTCCCGGGTGCCGGACAAACTGATTTTGCCGAACTGTCCACTGTTTGCGCCGCCATGATGGGCCCGTGCCTGCCCGTATGCGGCGGCCAGGTGGCGCGCATTGCCAAATACGTCGCCAATGAAACGCCAGATTTTTGGCACCAGCCAGATCAACAGCAATACAAAAACCGCCAGCAACACAAAGAACACAACCGGATGGAACACCACGGTATAAAGGGCACCGAACACGGCAATATCTTCGGTCACAGACGCCACGCTGTTGGTCACTGGTTCGGGTGACGTATTGATCGCCGCACGGCTTCCGGCCTTTGTGAAATGGCTTCCGGCTGCGATGGTTCCACCGACAAGAAGACTGATCACGGTTTGGGCCTCATCCCCCAGTCCAAGATCAAGTCCGCTTACGGCACCGGCGGCCAGCAAGGCACCGGCCGGAATGCGGATAAAGGTGTGCAGGGCGTCCCAAAGACTGTCAACAACAGGAATTTTATCGGCAACGAATTCGATCAGATACAGGAAGATCGCAATTGCCAGAACCCACCAGCTGGCCAAAATCTGTAAATCGGGTGGAAGATCGATAAAGCCGAAATTATCCATCATCCCCAGAACAACCACTGTCCCGTACAGATTGACGCCGCTGGCCCAAGCACCGCCCATGCTCAGAGCAAGTGTTTCAACAATTCCCAATGACACGCCCTTTCATTGACATATTCTTCACCAACAAGTGATTACGACAACCCGGTGATTGTGATAAATCACAAGCTGACGCGTCCCAACGCACCTGTTGATGCCATATGTTGATCAATGAAAGGTATGACGATGAACCGCAAGGGTAAAACACCTAAAATCATCTCGTCATGTGCGATGTTTGTGTTTTTGACCGGGGCGACAACCACAAGCGCCCTTGCCATGGGAAGCTCAAACACCTGGACGTCTGACGGCACCGATTTGTCTGCCGTTTCCGAACTGGTCGATACCGGCATGTATGATATGGCCGTCGACAAGATCGAAACCATGCTCAAAGACGATCCGGATAATGCCGATCTGTATAATTACCTTGCCTATAGCCAGCGCAATCTGGGCGACTATGACAGTGCCGAGCAAAATTATGAGCGCGCGCTTATGATCAACCCGGAACATGTCGGTGCGCTGGAATATCAGGGCGAGCTGTTCCTTAAAACCGGCAAGCCTGAACTCGCACAGGAAAACCTGGCAAGACTTGAACAGATTTGCGGAACAGATTGCGCAGAATACAAGGAACTGGCAGGCAAAATCGCCAACTGATCGGATTTCTGCGCCGCCATTTCAACCATCATTCGGAAAAATAGCCCGCCCTATTCGTTAGGATATCTTTTTATTTGCGCCTGAAGAGGTCATATGTCGCCGCAAGGCTGACGTTTGAAGAGTGATTAAAGATATGTCTGACGCAATTATGCGCAAAAGCTACACCGTCGTTTGCGTCCGTGCGACCGGACAGCAGATGGATTTGCAGACGGTCTCCGATTATGGGGCGGCGCTTAATTCGGCAAAAGAAGCTCTGACAAACAAGAACAATACCGAAGTGCGGATTATCGAAAACAAATACGACCAGGCCAGCCGCAAGGACAAAAAACAGGTTATCAAAATCCTGACGGCGGAAAGTGCATCTGGCAGTTCCGGGGGATCGGGCGCGCGTGCGCGCAAGGCCAATCCCGGCATATCGCACGAAACAGCAAACCAGGCCTCCAAAAGCGTAATCAACATCGTTATTGCGATTACCGTGCTTGTCCTTTTGATCGGCATCATGGTCCCGCTGATTTCCCGATAGAACCACCACCGGCCTTACGGCAGGCAGATCAGCCCAATCTTACAGATGGGGCGCCATATCCTTCTGATTTTTCTGGATGCTTGACAGCACCGGGGCGGCTTGTAACAGTTGCTCAGGGCCTTCCTGCTGGCTATAACTTACGCTGATAATATGATCATCAGGTGAAGCGTGAAAATCAGAGCTGCGACAAGAAAAAAGAACGCCCCGCTTAAAAAGGGCTGGTTTGCCGCCGCAGCACTATTGCCGCTTCTTGGCGCCTGCAGCACCGATGATTTTTCCGGGCTGTGGTTTGGATCTTCATCAAGCGATGTCTCAGCAATGCAGCCATCATCGGTTGACGGCCCTGCGACAGATAGTCCGCAAACCGGCAATGACTTGAACCGTGCAGCATGCGGATTGTTTTTCGGCAAGACCACGCCCGCCGAAGTATCGCATATTGCTGCTACCGAGATTTCGCTTACGCGCACCCCGCAAGAAAACCTGATGCAGGCCATTGCCTATGACATCAATGGCAATTACGAAAATGCGCGTAAATTGTATGTCTGGCTGACAGCATCCCCGCCTGAAAACAAAATCAATCTTGATTGTGGTCAGGGCATCAAGCTGACCGGAAATGTCAACGCCCTCGCCCAGCGTCGATTGGTTGCACTTGATGAAATTGCCCCGCAATTTGCCCGTTCAAGCGAAATTGAATCGGTCGTCGCGGCCGCAACTGTCGCACCGGGCCCTGATCTTCCCGATCCGCCCAAGGTGGAGCGTGATCGTCGTTTCTATGAAACCGGTGGCGTTGTAACCGCCGAACCCGAAGACAGCACCAAGCCGATCGAACGCATGAACATGCCGGTCAGTGAAAACACGGCCCAGCTCACCCGGGTTGAACGCCGCGTATCACAACCGCAAACCACATCAACGCAATCGGCTGCGATGACAAGTCCGGGCACCGTGGCGGTACCGGCAACAGCTGCTTCGCGGCCAACGATTATTCCGGTCATCCCCCCGCAACCGGCACCTGTTGCGGAACAGATGCCTGCGGCAGCCTCCAAAGCAGCAAAAGCACCGGTGACCGAGGCACCGACAATCGCCGGAACAGCGGCCGATGTCGACCATCAGGGTGCGGTTGTTGCCACCAATTCCCGACCGGTTGAGCAAGGGGAACTCGAAATCATTGATCGCGAACCATCAAGCACGATGATCGAACTGCCGATGGCATCGCAATCCACGCCGGCGTCGGCGCCCGCGCCGCGCAGCACACCAAGTGTTGCGGAAAAAACCGCACCTGCTCCCGCTCGGACATCTGCACCGGCGGCCTCGTCTGAAACCCGGTCAGCCCCCTATTATGCTGTTCAGTTGGCAGCATACCGGTCGCGCGGTCGTGCCGAAGATGCTTGGCCGAAATTTCAGAATTCATCTCGGGGAATGCTGACAAACGCCGATCATGAGGTTGTCAGTATCGCAATCGAGGGCAAGGGTTTGTTTTTCCGTCTTCTGACCGGAACATATGCGCGTCAGTCAGAGGCCGCCCAAGCCTGTAACCAGCTTAAATCAGCCGGCGTTGATTGCCTGATCCGCCGTGTGGAACGCTGAGTACCCGGGCCTGCTTTGACCGCATGGCTGAGATAGCCGCACGCTTAACAATCAACGGCCAAACCTTGCCTAACGCTTTTTATTGAGTCGCACCAGCACATCTGGCCGCGTCTTGTGGCCGTGACGGCGTAAAAAGCCCGGCAAGCGCGCCAGCAGATATTCGATTTTTGCATTATGTCGATAATACCGCCATCGCAGATGCTGGATCAGGCGGCGGGTTCGTTTTGAACCGGCCGCCAGCAATGGCAGGCCCAGCGCAATGAACACCATGCCGAAAAATGGCGGCGGCAATGGCAAAAACACCAATCCGATCAACAAACAAAGCCCCCCGATCAGGATCAAAGCCATTGATTTCAAATTCGACAGTCTGCGCACGACGAAACCTTGTTTCCCGACAACCGCTTTGTTGCGCGCATTATCTATGGCCTGTCGTGCCCCACCAAAAGAATGTTCAAAGACATTTGATCAACAGGGGAATTGCTATTGTCGTGCACTGGGTTACATTGCAGTCAGAAATTCCAAACTCATCAGGTGAAAGACATGCTTTCCGCCCTTAAAACAGACAAGGCACAAATGCCATCCGCAGATACCGCATTGCCCGGTCGCGACGATGCCATTGCCGTCGCAGAACGTAACGTTGTGACCGGAAACCCGATGGTGGGTCCCTTCCCCGACAATCTCGCAGTTGCTGTCTTTGGCATGGGATGTTTTTGGGGGGCCGAGCGCCTGTTCTGGAAAGCGGACGGCGTCTGGACCACCACTGTTGGCTATGCCGGCGGCTATACCCGCAATCCGACATACCGCGAAGTGTGTAGTGGCATGACCGGCCATGCCGAAGTTGTAATGGTTGTTTTCGACCCGGCTGTGATTTCCTATCAGAAACTGCTGAAGCTGTTTTGGGAAAATCATGACCCGACCCAGGGCATGCGTCAGGGCAATGACATCGGCACACAGTATCGTTCAGTGATCTACACGACCAACCCCGATCAAAAAGCAGCGGCAATTGCATCGCGCGATGCATATCACGCAGCCCTTGATACCGCTGGTCAGGGCGGGATCACCACCGAAATTTCCGATGCGCCGACATTCTATTACGCCGAAGATTTCCATCAGCAGTATCTGCACAAAAATCCTGATGGATATTGCGGACTGGGCGGCACCGGGGTTTCCTGCCCCGGTATGTAAAAGCCGAATTTGACCTGTCTTCAAAAACGGACCGCATCGCGTCGGCTATCGACAAATCAGATGCTTGTCATATTTCATGACCGGTATATTCTTTGGCTTGATTGGTAGGCAAAGGATATACAAAGAGATATGCCGGGTCCGTTTTTGAAAGACCGATACTTTATCGGCCTGCATATATCCTGGTGGCTACTGGGACTTTGGTTATGCGGCGGCATAGAATATGCCCTTGCCCTGACCGATAGTGACGCGACATTCCACCCGCTTTCGACATCACTTGTCTTTTTCCTGTCCGTTGCCGGATTGCTTGCGATCGTGCATTTCATGGTGCGCCGAAACGCCAAATCACGGCAGCGGTTCTTTGCCCGCCTGCCCGGGCTGGTGTTCCGCATTGATGAGTTCGGCAAGATCGAATTTGCATCGGACCAGGGTCTTGACTGGGCCGGTGCATCGATTACGGACAGCTTGCGCAACCAGATTTTTGATCATGAAGCCCTGATGAACCTTCGCCAGGCCGCAATCGAGGCCAAAGGCGAAATTCAAACGACCGAAATGTCTGTAAAGACCAATCACGGTGAACAACGCTGGGTGCGCATTCAAATGCGTGCTTTACCGCCGATCACCCCGGATTGTCAGATCGATTGCATCATCTGGGACATCACCGAACTGGTCGAAGAGCGCAACCGCCGCCAGGAAAGCGAAGAACGGCTCAAGATCCTTGAAACCCTTAGCAACGAAGCAATTTTTCTGCATGATGGCGGGAAATGCATCGATACCAATAATGCCGCCGAACGCATGTTCGGTTATGATCGTTCCGAACTTCTGTTGCTGAGTGCAGCGGACATTATCTCAAGCGAAACCTTGCCGCTTGTCATGGCCAATATCCGCTCGGGATATGACAAACCTTACGAGGCGATTGCTGTTTGCAAGGATGGCAGCAAGTTTCCCTGTGAAATCAATGGCAGAAACGTCGTTGTCCAAGGCCAGACTTTGCGGCTGACCAGCTTTACCAATATCTCGGATCGCAAATTCACAGAGGAACAAATTCGTTTCCAGGCCAATCATGATGCGCTGACATCGCTTCCGAACCGCTATTTGTTCATGGACCGGCTGAACTTTGCGATCAAACTGTCAAAGCGACGGCGCGAATGCTTTGCCCTGATGTTCATCGATATTGACGAGTTCAAGTCGCTGAATGATACCGGTGGCCATTCCACAGGCGACAAGGCACTTGATGAAATTGCCAAACGACTGACCGGCACATTGCGCAATGTCGATACTGTTGCCCGCATTGGCGGTGATGAATTCACCATTATTCTGCCCGGCACCGAGACGCCCGAAGACGCCGAACTTGTTGCGCGCAAACTGCAAACTGCCCTATCGGGCAGCGCCATTGAATTTGGTGATGACCTCTCACCCTATACGGTGACAGCATCCATTGGCATCGCGCTTTATCCCGATCACGGCGAAACCGTCGACGAATTGATTGCGGCGGCGGATGATGCGATGTATGCCGCGAAAAAAAGCGGAAGGAACACCTTCCGCTTTGCGACAAACAATCGTTCACGTACCGAATAGTTGAATATTCGGCGGGGTTTGCCGGTTTATACCGGCTTCCCGCCATATTCACGGCTGAGATCGGCACAAACACGCCGAACCTTAAGCCCAAGTTGTTCGATGTGATCGTTTGGAATACGTGCAGCCGGCCCTGACAGGGAAAGGGCTGCGATCGGACTTCCGGTTTCATCGCGAACCACCCCTGCGACACATCGCAGGCCAACGGCATGTTCCTCGTCATCAAGGGCATAGCCGCGCTGCCGGGCGCGTTCCAGATCCTTTTCAAGTGCACCGGTCGAAACCAGTGTCCGTTCCGTGATTTTTGGCAATCCGTGCTTGGCGACAACGGATTTCAGTTCGGATTCCGGCAGGAACGCCAACAGCGCCTTGCCAACACCGGAACAATGCATCAATGCGCGGCGTCCCGGCGTGACCAGTGCGCGCATCATTTTGCGGCATTCGACCTGTGACAGGAAAATGACTTCCCCACCGTCGGCCACGGCCAGATTAACTGTTTCACCGCTATCTTCCATCAATGCCCGCATATAGGGACGGGCAATCTGGCTCAGATTGCGGTTTTTCGTGAATGCATTCCCCACACTGAAGGCCTGAACACCGACAAACCACAATGTCCGTTCACCATCAAACGACACATAGCGTTCGTGTTGCATGGTCGTCAGCAACCTGTGGGCGGTTGATGGAGGCAACTTCACCTGTTGCGCAATTTCGGTCAGCGTCATGCCATCATCGCTTTCTGCAAGCGCATTAAGGATGCTTAACGCCCTGACCAGTGATTGAACCTGCTGCATGCAGATACGTCTCCCTGAACTGGTCCGTTTAACGGACCGTTATTTCACCATTGCCAGTGATATTATGGGATCATTCTAATGGGCGCACGGACTTTTGCTTCATCCAAACGAAAGTGGAATATGTAACGAGGTAAACCGTTGCTGCTGCAAACGAAACCAGCGTCCCGACATTCAGCCCAAGCACAGGATAGCTCAGCGATACGGCCAGGATATATGTCCAAAGTGCCCCCATGCCGCGCGGGAAATTCCGCACCAGTGTATGAACAGGTGCCGCCCCGTAACTGAAATGCAAAATGATCATTGTCGGATAAAGCGCAACCGGAAAACCCGAAAGCAACCCTGACCACCGTGGGCCAATCCACGCCGCCAGACCACTGATAATCAGCACGATCACCGACGCCAGTCCGGCCCGGAACAGGATTACGCGTTTGGTAACCCGCACCCGGTTGAGAATTTTGACATTCTCGATTTTCCGAAACAGGACGAGAGCGGCAAAAATCGCAAACAGCAAAATGATCGCAGCCTGCGTCAGGGTCATTGATGTCAATTGGAACAACCACGACACCGCAAGATACACAGCAAAGGCCGCAAGCGAACTTAGTACAATCTGCGGGATCACCGGCAAACGCACCAAACGACATGATGCGTGAAAATAGCCATACAGAAATGCCAGCGTGGCAATCAGACCCGGCATCGCATAGACGGCACTTTCACTGGCAAAGGCAATGCCCTGCTCTACTGCGATGAAATAAAGCAAAATTGCCGTCCCCAACGGATAACCCGACAGGATACCTGCGGCACGCGGGCCTGCGCGTTCTGCCAGAAAGGACAGACCAAGAACCATTCCAACCGAGACACTCAGTTTGGCCAGTATCAGTTCCACGTTCGGGCACCTCGCGCACAAAGGTCACTTAATGACAATTTATCAACAAATTGACTGTATCGCTATATGGTTTGCCTAACGCGGGCAAGCATGAACCACTTTGCAATGGTCCGCCCATTAAAAATGCGGACATCGCGATCGATGCCCGCAATATTTCAAGTCATACATCGGTGATCGATACATCACGCCGAAAACAGAACGACCGCATCCCAAAGCAGCTTGATCCCGGTCAGGAACAGCAATGCGTAACAAACCCTGTAAAACAGCACGACATTCACCTTGTCATGCGCCCACAGCCCCACCCAGGTGCCGAACAATGCAACAGGTATCAGCACGGCTGACGTTCCAAGGTTTGCACTGCTGAACTGGCCAAGGAACCAGTATGGTACGAGTTTGACGTAATTGACGACGATGAAAAACATCACCGTGGTGCCGACAAAAATCGACTTGTCCATCCGCTGCGGCAACAAAAAGACCGAAACCGGCGGTCCGCCCGCGTGGGCGACAAAGCTTGTGAACCCCGCAAGGCTCCCCAGGACCGATCCTTTTCCCCAGGTTGCTTCTTTTGGCGTGTCGCCTGCTTTCTTGCCACGCAGCCAGTGATCAAGGGTAAAGACAATGGCAATAAGTGCGATGATCAGTTTGACAGCCGCCACACTCAGATAACTGAAGGTCAAGACACCAACCAGGATCCCGACAAGTGCTGCGGGCACCAGAATAAGCATGTTGCGCCGGTCCCATCGGTTGCGATAGGCCCAGACATTGGCAACATCCATCAAACACAGGATCGGCAACATGATTGCTGCTGCGGCTTGTGGCGATACGGCCAATGCCATCAATGGCACGGCGATCACCCCCAACCCGCCACCAAATCCGCTTTTTGAGACCCCGGCAATCAGAACAGCCGGCACTGCGACCGCATAAAAGAACGGATCTGTGATGAAATCCATGGAATTTCCCTGAGACAGGTTAGGTCAGTGATGAAAAGATTACCAAGGGCCGTTAAGCAGCCCATGTGGCGCGATCTTCAACGTTCGGTAAGGCGCGGCATCAATTCGACGAAATTGCAGGGGCGATGGCGAATATCGAGTTGATAGGTCAGGATTTCATCCCACGCATCCTTACAAGCACCGGTCGATCCCGGCAGCGCGAACATATAGGTGCCCTTGCACACCCCGGCTGTTGCCCGGGATTGCACGGTTGATGTCCCGATCTTCTGGAACGAAATCCAGCGGAACAGTTCCCCGAAACCCGGGATTTCCTTTTCGTAAAGGGCACGATGGGCTTCGACCGTAACGTCACGCCCGGTGACACCCGTGCCACCCGTCGTGATGATCACATCAATTTCCGGGTTCTCGCACCAGTTTGCCAATTGGTCACGCAATGCGCCCTGATCGTCTGGCAAGATTTTCCGATCAAACACGCGATGACCGTTTTCTTCGATGCGACTGACAAGAACATCACCCGATGTGTCATTCGCGGCCGTTCGCGTATCACTGACCGTTAAGACGGCGATGTTGATCGATACAAACGGCTTGCTTTCATCTATCCCGGCCAAACTGACCTCCCGACTTTTTTTTGTGGCTAGATCAAACTAGTACGCCGCATTTGATGTGCAAGCCTTTTCACAATAACCGTCATTTTGATTACGTGCGCCGAATCATGATCGACCAAAATCACATTGTTTTTTGTCATTTAATTAGCAAACCGCGCAAATAACCACCAATCCCGGCAAAGATTTTTTACAGCTGATGATTTTAAAATACGTCATTATTTATCAATTTATTATCAACATATCTCAATCTTATACCGCAGGATTTTTGACACAATTGGTATTACCAATATTGGACATCGACGTTACTCTGCTTGCCGCCCGACATTTTTCACCGTAGAAAAACGGTATGAAGATACCAAATTAGCGCCCCATTTGGACGCTATCAAACAATCACAAACAGGCAGGAAACAGAGGCCCCATCATGAGCGACGTGCTTTGGAAACCGACGACGGAACGCGTTGAAAACGCAAATGTCACCAGCTTTCGCCGCTGGGTTAACGATAAACACGGTCTGGATCTCCAAAGCTTCACGGCGCTGTATGACTGGTCTGTGGATCAGGCTGAAAAGTTCTGGCCTGCGCTGATTGAATATACTGATCTTAAAGCTGAAACCTGGGGTGAGCGCGTCCTGATTGACGGCAATAAAATGCCCGGCGCACAGTTTTTCCCCGATGCACGCCTGAATTTTGCGGAAAACCTTCTGGTTCGCGATGACAATACCGATGCCCTGGTTTTCTGGGGCGAGGACAAGGTGAAAACACGACTGTCATGGGCGGAACTCAACATCGCCGTATCGCGCTTTTCACAGGCCCTGCGCGCCGAAGGCGTCGGCAAAGGCGATCGCGTCTGCGGCTATATGCCCAATATGGGTGAAACCGTGATCGCGCTGCTTGCAACGGCCGCCATCGGGGCAACCTGGTCTTCCGCCTCCCCCGATTTTGGCGTCCAGGGCGTTGTTGATCGCTTCGGCCAGATCGAACCGACTGTGATGATTACGGTCGATGGATACCATTATAATGGCAAACAGCATGACATCCGCGAAAAGGTCCGCGATGTTGTTGACCGGATCGACAGCCTGAAAAAGGTCGTCATCGTCAAATATGCCTTTGATGGCACTGACAGCACCGGCATTCGCAACGCGGTTACCTATGATGATTTCATCGCCCCGTTCGAAAGCGCAAAGATCACCTTTGAACAGGTTGAATTCAATCATCCGCTTTATGTCATGTTCTCGTCGGGAACAACGGGCAAACCGAAATGCATTGTCCATGGCACCGGCGGGACCTTGTTGAAACAGGTCTCGGAACATGTCCTGCATTGTGACGTGGCACCGGGCGATCGGGTATTCTATTTCACCACCTGCGGCTGGATGATGTGGAACTGGCTGATGGCCGGTCTGGCTGCCGGGGCAACGCTGCTGCTGTATGATGGATCGCCCTTCTATCCCAGCGGCAACATCCTGTTTGACTATGCCGATGCAGAAGGCATGACCCTGTTCGGGACATCTGCCAAATATATTGATGCCTTGGCGAAGGCGGAACTCAAACCGCGTGCGACCCACGATCTGTCAACCGTACGTGCGATGACATCGACAGGCTCGCCGCTGGCACCCGAAAGCTTTGATTACGTTTACCGTGACATCAAGGAAGACATTCATCTGGCATCAATTTCGGGGGGCACCGACATCCTTGGCTGCTTCGTGCTGGCATCACCGGTTCTGCCGGTCAAACGCGGCGTCATCCAGACCCGTGCGCTTGGGGTTGCTGTGGACGTCTTTAACGATGACGGCAAAGCCGTTCGCAACGAGAAAGGCGAACTGGTCTGCACCAAGCCCTTCCCGTCCATGCCGGTCGGCTTCTGGAACGATCCGGACGGATCACGGTATCATGCCGCTTATTTTGACCGGTTCGAGAATATCTGGTGCCATGGCGATTATGTCGAACTCGACGACGAAGGCGGCATGGTTATCTATGGCCGCTCGGACGCGACGCTAAATCCGGGTGGTGTGCGTATCGGTACAGCCGAAATCTATCGCCAAGTCGAAAAGCTTCCTGAGATTCAGGAATCGATTGTCATCGGTCAGGACTGGGATAATGACGTAAGGGTCATTCTGTTTGTTGTGCTGCGCGATAATTACGAATTGGATGCAGCTCTGATCGACAAGATCAAAAAGCAGATCCGCAACAACTGCACCCCGCGCCATGTTCCGGCAAAGGTGATTGCCGTTGCCGATATCCCACGCACCAAATCGGGCAAGATCACCGAACTTGCGGTACGTGATGTGGTTCACGGGCGCCCGGTCAAAAATCAGGAAGCTCTAGCAAATCCCACAGCGCTGGAGCTGTTCTCCAATCTTGGTGAACTTAAGAAATAATCACACAACACCTCCTGATCATCCGGTCAGGAGGTGTTTTTCTTTTGCGGCGTCACGCGGGCCCGGCGGAAAGAAGCCGGAGTCATTCCCGTCCGATTCCGCACCGCGAAGTGCATCATTTTTACACAGGGTGAAATATTGACCTTTTTTTGAACAGATGTTCATTCTGCGCGAAAAAAGTTCGTGCAATCTGCAAAAGCATCCCCACGCACTGTCAATTCATCCGTTAAATTACTGATATAACAGATATTTCTCAATTCGCCATTTATAGAAGTTCAAACATTCATACCGCGACCAACAGCCAAAAACCGGCGATTTTCCGACCAAATCGGCTTTGGCCCGACCAGTATAAAATTTTTCGCACTTGACACATAGCGGCCTAAAATTTCTTAATTTGGCAATCCAATCTATTTGGATAGATGGATATGCTACATCGCGTATCCAGGGTGGTACAAAAGCTAAAAACAATGCTTTGCTAATAAGGGAGCTCATCTATGAAAATCAAAACGATCCTTGCCGCAGGCGCAATGACCGTTGCAGCCGTTGCCGCGCAGAATGCACAGGCTGGTGCCGTGCTTGACGGCATTAAGGCCAAAGGTTTCGTTCAGTGTGGCGTGAACACCGGTCTTCCGGGTTTCTCCGCTGCCAATGCCGAAGGTAAGTGGGAAGGCATTGACGTTGATGTTTGCCGTGCAATTGCAGCAGCAGTTCTCGGTGACGCAAACAGCGTTCAGTACACCCCGCTGACCGCCGCACAGCGTTTCACCGCTCTGCAGTCTGGTGAAATCGACATTCTGTCGCGTAACACCACGGCAACCACCACTCGTGACGCGAAACTGGGTCTGACCTTTGTCGGCATCAACTACTATGACGGTCAGGGCTTCCTGATTCCGAAAGCTCTTGGCGTTAAAAGCGCGACCGAGCTTGACGGCGCAACCGTCTGCGTTGAGCCGGGCACCACGACCGAGCTGAACCTGGCTGATTACTTCCGCGCGAAAGGCATGAGCTTCGAGCCGGTCGTTATCGAAAACATCAACGAAGCAACCGCAGCCTTCTTCTCGGGCCGTTGCGACGTTTACACCACGGATGCTTCGGGTCTTGCTTCGATCCGCACCACCATGGCGGAAAACCCGGATGATTACATGATCCTTCCGGAAATCATCTCCAAAGAGCCGCTTGGCCCGGTTGTCGCCCAGGGTGACGAACAGTGGTCGGACGTAGCTCGTTGGGCGCTGACCGCAATGGTCGAAGCAGAAGAGCTTGGCGTCACCATGGAAAATGTTGACGACATGAAAGCAAACAGCACCAACCCGGGCATCCAGCGTCTGCTGGGCGTATCGCCGGGCATGGGCGAAGCTCTTGGTCTTGACGAAGAGTGGGCTTACCGCATCATCAAGAACGTTGGTAACTACGGCGAAAGCTACGAGAAAAACGTTACCGCCAAGCTTGGCCTCGAGCGTGGTCTGAACGCTCTGTGGACCGATGGTGGCCTGCAGTACGCATGGCCGGTTCGCTAATACGATAGCAACCGTACGCTAAAACCTACGAAGCTCCGCCCCACTGCCTGAACGCATGGGCGGAGCTTTTCGTTAGGTGGCTACTGATTTTGGATACAATCTACACCTGAGGGTCATATGAGTAAGCCTCAAAATGCCCAGGGGGATGTTCGCTCCAAGAGCCTCGTCGATTACCTGAATGACGAGAACGTTCGCGCCGTGCTTTACCAGATCGTCGCGATCGGTCTTATCATTCTGGCTGGTTGGTACCTGGTGTCGAACACCCTGTACAACCTCGCGCAGCAGAACATCTCTACCGGCTACGGGTTCCTTGATCTTGAAGCATCCTTCGAGATCAGCGAGACCATGATTGATTACAGTGCCAAAAGCAATTACGCGACAGCACTGGTCGTCGGTCTTCTCAACACCGTAAAGGTCTCGGTGCTTGGCATCGTTCTTTGCACGATCATTGGGACGATTTTTGGCGTCGCACGCCTGTCGTCAAACTGGATCGTACGGAAACTGGCAACGGTTTACGTTGAAACCTTCCGTAACATCCCGGTCCTGCTTCAGCTGTTCTTCTGGTACGCGCTGATCCCCGGGGCGTTCCCCCACCCGCGTGATGCGCTGGAACCTCTTCCGGGTGTGCTTTTCACGTCGCGCGGCATGTATATGCCGGTTCCGGTGGCTGATACGGCCTATACCCTGATGGGAATTGCCGCGATTATCGCACTTGTTGCGATCTTCTTCATCAAACGCTGGGCGAAGAAACGTCAGGATGCAACCGGGCAACCATTCCCGATGTTCCTGACCGGTCTTGGCATTTTTGTCGGTCTTGTCTTGCTTGCCTATCTGGCAGGTGGTGCACCAACCGAAATGAGCATGCCGGAACTCAAAGGCTTCAACATTCGTGGCGGTTATAACATTTCGCCGGAATTCCTGGCGGTTCTGATCGGCCTGACTGTCTATACCTCGACCTATGTTGCCGAGGTTGTCCGTTCCGGTATCCAGGCTGTTCCGAGTGGCCAGTGGGAAGCGGCCGACAGTCTTGGCATCAAGCGTTCTGTCGCCCTTCGCAAAGTGATCCTGCCGCAATCCATGCGCGTTGCGATCCCGCCGCTCACCAACCAGTATCTGAACCTGACCAAAAACAGCTCGCTTGCGGTTGCGGTTGGTTATCCGGATCTGGTTTCTGTTTCCAACACGACCATGAACCAGACAGGTCAGGCGATCGAGGCCATCTCGATCTTCATGTCGATCTATCTTGGTTTGTCCTTGTTGACCTCGCTCTTTATGAACTGGTTCAACAAGAAAATGGCACTGGTGGAGAGGTAATATGTCCGATAACGCAAAATCACCTCCTCTTCCTACCGGCACCTTTGCCGAACGTGCAGTTTCCTGGTCGAAGAAGAACCTGTTTGACGGCTGGTTCAATTCCATCCTGACGATTGGCGCCATCGCCTTTCTGCTGTGGTTGATCCCGCCGATCATTGAATGGGGCATTGTCAACGCAACCCTGGAACCAACCATCGAGGGCTGTAAAGAAGTCAGCGGCGCCTGCTGGGGCTTTGTGAATGCCAACTTGCGGCTGATCCTGTTTGGCACCTATCCGTATGATGAACAGTGGCGTCCGCTGCTGGCCATGATCATTTTGATGGGCATCATCTGCGGCAGCCTTGGCGCGGTTAAGTATCCCGGCCTGCGCAAGGCGATCATTCCGATGTGGGTGATCGGTGTACCGATCATTGCCATTCTGATGTGGGGCGGTGTTCTGGGTCTTACCTATGTCCAGAACAGCTATTGGGGCGGCCTGCCGCTGACCCTGATCCTGTCATCGATCGGTGTGATCTTTGCCTTTCCGTTCGGTTTGCTTCTTGCACTGGGTCGCCAGTCGCACATGCCGGCCATCAAAACCATGTCCGTGGTCTATATCGAAGTCATTCGTGGTGTGCCGCTGATTACGGTTCTGTTCATGGCATCGGTCATGTTCCCGCTGTTCCTGCCCGATGGGGTTACCATCGACAAGTTGCTGCGTGCACAGATCGGTATCATCCTGTTTACCGCCGCCTACCTTGCCGAGGTATTCCGTGGCGGTTTGCAGGCCGTTCCGCGTGGCCAGTTTGAAGCAGGTGACAGCCTTGCACTGTCCTATTGGCAGTCCATGCGCCTGATCATCCTGCCGCAGGCACTGCGTCTGGTTATTCCGCCAACCGTGAACAGCTTCATCTCGATGTTCAAGGATACCACGCTGGTCGTGATTATCGGCCTGTTTGACTTCCTTGGCACCGTGAAGCTGGCACTGCGCAGTGACCCGGCCTGGACCAAGTATTACGTCGAAGGTTATGCCTTCGCCGCGGCAATTTTCTTCCTGATCTGTTTCTCGATGGCGAAATATTCCGCCTATCTTGAAAAAGAGCTTCGCAAAGGCGAACGCAGGTAAGGAGTGAGGAAAGAACAATGACTGTAGCAACTGAAACCACTACCGGCGCTGTGCCTTCTCCGAGCGAGGAAGATGTCATCGTCGTCAACAAGATGAACAAATGGTACGGCAATTTCCACGTTCTGCGGGATATTGACCTTACCGTTCGCAAGGGTGAGCGTATCGTTATCTGTGGCCCGTCGGGTTCGGGTAAATCGACACTGATCCGCACGATGAACCGTCTGGAAACCTATCAGACCGGCGAAATCACCGTGGATGGCATCCTTCTGGGTGACGATGTCAAAAACATCGAAGCCGTTCGTCGCGAAGTATGCATGGTGTTCCAGCACTTCAACCTGTTCCCGCACATGACTGTGCTTGAAAACCTGACACTGGCGCCGATCTGGGTTCGCAAGATGCCCAAGAAAGAAGCCAATGATCTGGCCATGCACTATCTTGAGCGTGTCCGCATCGCCGAGCAGGCCCACAAATATCCGGGTCAGCTTTCCGGTGGCCAGCAGCAGCGTGTGGCAATTGCCCGTTCGCTCTGCATGCAGCCGAAAATCATGCTGTTTGATGAGCCGACCTCGGCCCTTGACCCGGAAATGGTCAAGGAAGTTCTCGACGTTATGGTCGAACTTGCAAAAGAAGGCATGACCATGCTGTGCGTGACCCACGAAATGGGCTTTGCCAAAGAGGTCGCTGATCGCGTGATCTTCATGGATGCCGGCCAGATCATTGAAATGGCTGGTCCGCATGAATTCTTCGACAATCCGAAAAGCGAACGTACCAAGCTGTTCCTCAGCCAGATTCTTTCGCACTAAGCGGATTTTTAGACTTCACGACCTTATGCAAAACGGCCCCGATCGGGGCCGTTTTCATTTTTGTGAAATTGATGCTTGCCCCCTGCCCGCCAATTGCCGAAACTCTGCGCAAACTGGATCACAACCGGAATTTCAATGACCCAAGCTGCATCTTCTCATTCGGACAGCACGGCCTTTGTTGCCGTTCAAAAACTTACCAAACGCTTCGGGTCTGTGGTTGCCATCAACAATGTCGATCTGACCCTTTCGCGGGGCGAAACACTGGCGATTATCGGGCCGTCCGCGGCCGGGAAAAGTGTTTTGATGAAATGCCTGGTGGGCATTTATGGTGCTGATGAAGGTGCCATTTACCTTGATAAGGATGATGTCAGCGATACCAACGCCCCCGAACGTCCGAAATGGGCGGCAAAGATCGGGATGCTGTTTCAGCAAAACGCCCTGTTTGACAGTCTGACAGTCTGGGAAAACATCTGTTTTCGTCAGATTGAACTGGGCACACTTAGCCGCAAGGCCGCCAAAGAACGGGCTGTCGAACTGCTTGGACTTGTCGGGCTGGCCCAAGAAAGTGCGGAACTGACACCAAGCGATCTGTCGGGTGGCATGCAAAAGCGCGTCGGAATTGCGCGCGCAATCTCAACCGATCCGGAACTTCTGTTGCTTGACAATCCGACGGCGGGGCTGGATCCGGTTTTGTCGAACCATATCGAACTGATGATTTCAAAGATCGCGACACAGCGCGGCACAACCGTCATTTCGATTACCAACGATATGCAAATCGCCCGCACCCGGTATCAAAACCTGATGATGATGCATGATGGCAAAGTCTATTGGTCCGGCAAGACTGACGATATTGATGATGCCCACAACGCCCATCTTACCCAGATGCTTGATGGCTCATCGCAAGGCCCGATCACCATGCGGACCGGCAAACGCGAAGACGGCATCTTCGCCTGATCCCGTCCCTTGCCTCACGCCAAATCACTCACCGCTCAGACCGGCGGCAATTATTACTCTTGATCAGTTAGCGGTATAGACCGACACATCGGCTTCACGGATCACATCCGACCAGATTGGCCCGGGATGACGATCAGTAAACAGGGCATCAATTTCGGACAGGTGCCCCAGACGCACCATGGCGCGCCGCCCGAACTTCGAGGCATCGGTACACAGGAAAGTCTGACGCGCATTGGAAATGATCGCGCGGGCAACCCGCACTTCCCGATAATCGAAATCCATCAAACTGCCGTCTTCATCCACACCGGAAATGCCGATAATGGCGTAATCGACCTTGAACTGGTTGATGAAGTCTATCGTTGCCTCACCGATCACACCAAAGTCACGCTGGCGCACAACACCGCCGGCAATGATTACCTCAAACCCCTGATTGGCGGCGCAAATTTCCGCGACATGCAGATTGTTGGTGATGATTTTAAGGCTTTTATGACCCGAAAGCGCATGGGCCACTTCCTCGTTGGTGGTGCCAATATTGATAAAGAGCGATGCACCTTCGGGAATATGTTCGGCAACCAGTTTCGCAATTTCGCGTTTGCTGCCAAGGTTGAGAACCTGACGATCCTGATAGGCCGTATTCTCGGTCGTGGACACGCTTGCCGCGCCACCGTGATAACGCGCAATCAGCCCCTCCTCGGCCATCTCGTTGATGTCTCGACGGATGGTTTGCGGGGTTACGGAAAAATGTTCGGCAAGGGAATCAATCGTCATAAAGCTGTTGGACGCCACAAGTTCGAGTATCTCACGACGCCGCCGATCCAGTTTTCCCATGCCGTTCTCTCCTGATATTTTCTGATTTTCATATTGGCGGGCAAATTTTCGTTACCGATCAAAATGCGGTGAATTTTCCTGTCTTGCAAGCGCAGTTGTGCAAATTCAGTCGCAATTTTTCAAGTCCAGGGCAATCGGTTACACAAATTGGCTGGGGAAACCCGCAAACCAGTCATTCGATTTTGCTGTTTCAGCCCGAATAAAATCAATGAGTGGTCGAATACGCGCCGCGTCAATGACGTCATTGTGACACACCAGAAAATAGTCCCGATGGATTGGAATGCTGTGGGGCATCACCGCAACAAGATCATCAAACATGTTGCCCATATAATATGGCAGAACACATAACCCGTACCCCGCACGACACGCCTTGGCCTGCGCAAACACGCTTGACGTTTGATAGGACGGCCGCAATCCGGGGACGATCTCACCCAAATAGTTCAGTTCGGGTGTAAAGATCATGTCTTCGATATAGCCAATAAATGGATGCTTCGCCAAATCCGATCTTCGTTCGATTTTGCCGTACTGCTTCAGGTAATCCTTCGATGCATAGATATAGAGTATATAGCTGCAGATCTTTTCAAAATAGTATGCCCCCGCCTTTGGCGTATTAAGTGAAATCGAAATGTCCGCTTCACGCCGGGACAAAGAAACAATTTGCTGAATATTGACCATTTCAATGGTCAGGTTCGGATGTTGCGACGCGAAGTGCGGAAGCCTGTCCGCGATAAAGAAACTCCCGAATCCTTCCGGAACACTTAGCCGGATTACCCCGCTTAGCGGTATTGTGCCCTCGCCGACGACACCAAGCATCTTGTCGGCTTCAATCGACATCGCCCGGGCCGGTTCCATCAGCTTTTCCCCCATGAAAGTCAGGGTATAGCCCGTTCCGCTTCGTTGAAACAATTTGGCGCCGATGCCTTCTTCAAGGCGATCAATGCGCCGGGCAACCGTTACGTGGCTGGTGCGCAACCGGCGTGCCGCCGCAGACAGCTTGCCCTCTTGTGCAACTGCGAGAAAATACTGCAAATCATCCCAGGAGAATTGACGCATCCACCGACCTGTTCATTTTTGTACAATCATTGTCCAAAATTATATATTTGAAGGTGTTTTGGTCAATGTTATCGTAATTCAAAGTTCTGAATAACCAAATCAAACTAACAAAAAATACCAATAATTCAGATACTTGACTGACACATTTCACTTGCGCCCACCCATAACAAAAATGTGCAGTCAAACAACGTCCTACAGTCCGTTGTCTCATTCTTGACGACGGATACTTCATTCCATCAGGGAGGAATCTAGATGAAGAAATTCACGATTGCATCGGTTGCAATTATGGCAGCAGCCGCGGCACTGCCCGCCCATGCCGAGATTTCAAATGACGTCGTCAAAATCGGCATTCTCAATGATCAGTCGGGCGTCTATGCCGACTTCGGCGGTGTCTGGTCATTCGAAGCAGCCAAAATGGCCGTTGAAGATTTCGGCGGCACCGTTCAGGGAAAGCCGGTTGAAGTCATTACAGCTGACCATCAGAACAAGCCTGATGTCGCGGCCAACATTGCACGTCAATGGTATGATCAGGACCAAGTTGATGCCATCATGGAATTGACGACGTCTTCGGTCGCACTTGCCGTGCAGGGCATTTCAAAAGAAAAGAAAAAGATCGATATCGTTACCGGTGCTGCAACAACGGCACTGACAGGCGAACAATGTTCCCCATACGGTTTCCACTGGGCATATGACACGCACGCACTTGCTGTTGGCACCGGCGGCGCACTGGTCAATAACGGTGGTGACAGCTGGTTCTTTCTTACTGCCGATTACGCATTTGGCTATTCACTCGAAGAACAGACCGGTAACTTTGTAAAGGAAAGCGGCGGTACCGTATCGGGTTCAGTCCGTCATCCTCTTGGAACGAACGACTATTCTTCCTTCCTGCTTCAGGCACAGGCATCCGGGGCAAAAGTTATTGGCCTTGCCAATGCCGGTCTTGATACCGCCAACGCAATCAAACAGGCATCGGAATTCGGGATCGTACAGAGCGGCCAGCGACTGGCTGCCTTGCTCTTTACGCTTGCAGAAGTCCATGGTCTTGGCGCCAAGGCATCCCAGGGGCTGACCCTGACCGAGGGTTTCTATTGGGATCGTAATGACGAAACCCGCGAATTTGGCAAACGCTTCTTTGACCGCACGGGTCGTATGCCAAACATGATCCAGGCTGGCACCTATTCGGCAGTTCTTCAGTATCTCAAGGCCATTGATAAAACCGGTACTGACGAAACCGAAGCTGTCGCCAAGGCCCTGCATGAAATGCCGGTCAATGACGTTTTTGCCAACAATGGCAAGGTCGGCGCCAACGGCCGCATGATTTACGACATGTATCTCATGGAAGTAAAATCGCCAGACCAAATGACGGGTGACTGGGACTACTACAACATCCTTGATACCGTTCCTGGCAACAAGGCCTTCATCGATCCGGCCGAAAGCGGTTGCAGCCTGGCATCGAAATAAGACCATGACGGCAACCGAATTTCACACGAAACCCGGTAGCCAGCAAAACGAGACAAAGTCACGAGTGGTTCTTTCCGCTCGTGACCTTCGTCGCGATTTTGGCGGCTTTACTGCGGTCAACAACGTCAATATCGACGTTCATCACGCCAAAGTGCATGCGCTGATTGGACCAAATGGCGCAGGCAAAACCACCGTATTCAATCTTCTGACAAAATTCCTGCAGCCGACCAGCGGCAAGATCACCCTGCTTGGTCAGGACATTACCAAGACCGCGCCCGCGCGCGTCGCGCGTATGGGATTGGTTCGATCTTTCCAGATTTCGGCAATTTTCCCTCATTTGACGGTATTGGAAAATATACGCGTCGCCCTTCAGCGTCCGGGTAATTTGTCGACACAGTTCTGGCTGCCTTTGTCCAAACTCGATGTTCTAAATGATCGGGCGATGGAACTTCTGACCTCGGTCGGATTGCAAAATCAGTGCAACAGTCTTGCCGCGGACCTGTCCTATGGACGCAAGCGTGTGCTTGAAATCGCGACCACGCTGGCACTTGATCCGAAGGTTCTCCTTCTTGACGAACCAATGGCCGGTATGGGCGGCGAAGATGTCGGAATGGTCGCAGAACTCATAAGAGAAGTTGCAAAAACACGGGCCGTCCTGATGGTCGAGCATAACCTGAATGTCGTGTCTGACCTGTGTGACCACATCACCGTCCTGCAACGCGGTGAAATTCTGGCAGAGGGCGACTACGCCACCGTAAGCAATGACGAGCAAGTCAAGATCGCCTACATGGGGACGGACCATGACTGATAAAACTCTTCTCTCCGTTCGGGATCTCAATGCCTGGTACGATGAAAGTCACATCCTGCATGGTGTAAATCTGGAAGTCCGCGAAGGCGAAACCGTCACGATATTGGGGCGCAACGGCATGGGTAAGACAACCACCTTGCGTTCAATCGTCGGCATTCTGCGCAAACGTACCGGCACCATCAGCTTTGACGGTACCGACCTTATGAACCGCCCTCTTCATCATACTGCACGGGTGGGTATTGGCTTTGTCCCGGAAGAACGGGGAATTTTCTCGACTCTCAGTGTTGAGGAAAATCTTATGCTGCCCCCTGTCGTTTCGAATACCGGAATGACGGTCGAGGAAATCTATCAGCTTTTCCCGAACCTTAAGGAAAGACGTAACAGTCAGGGAACCAAGCTTTCCGGTGGTGAACAACAGATGCTTGCCATGGCACGCATGCTGCGTACTGGCGTCAAGATGCTGCTGCTTGATGAACCGACCGAAGGTCTCGCACCGGTAATCGTTCAACGCATCGGAGAAGTGCTGCAAACCCTAAAAGCGCGTGGCATGACCATCTTGCTCGTTGAACAGAACTTCCGTTTTGCAAGCAAGATTGCCGACCGCTTCTACGTTATGGATCACGGGAAAGTGACAGACGGTTTTGATTTGGCGGAACTGCCCGCGAAAATGGAAACCCTGCACGAAGTTCTGGGAGTATGACGCCGTGATTATGATTTTTGGTATTCCAATTCAGGCGTTTCTCGGTCAGCTTCTGATCGGCCTGATCAATGGTTCGTTCTATGCCATGCTCAGTCTTGGGCTGGCGATTATTTTTGGCCTTTTGCGTGTCATCAATTTCGCGCATGGCGCCCAATACATGATGGGCGCTTTCGCAGGTTTTCTTCTGCTGTCATGGGTCGGCGTCAATTACTGGTTTGCCCTTTTGCTGGCGCCGGTGATTGTTGGTTTGACCGGGATCGTCATTGAACGGTTTGCTTTGCGGCGTCTCTACAACCTGGATCATTTGTACGGCCTGCTGTTTACGTTTGGCCTAGCATTGGTGATAGAAGGCAGCTTCCGCTATTTCTATGGAACATCCGGCCAACCCTACGAGACACCCGAATTGCTGTCGGGCGGGGTCAATCTTGGCTTCATGTATTTGCCGATTTACCGCGGTTGGGTTGTTGTTGCTTCGCTGATCGTTTGTATCGGTACCTGGCTGTTGATCGAGAAGACAAAGCTTGGTTCCTATTTGCGTGCCGCAACCGAGAACCCGACGCTTGTGCAATCTTTCGGCATCAATGTCCCGTTCCTGCTGACGCTGACCTACGGGCTTGGCGCCGGGCTGGCGGCACTTGCAGGCATCATGGCGGCACCGATCTATCAGGTCAGCCCGCTGATGGGTTCAAACCTTATTATTGTGGTTTTTGCCATCGTTGTTGTCGGCGGCATGGGATCTATCATGGGGGCGATTGTTACGGGTTATATGCTAGGCATTCTGGAAGGCCTGACCAAGGTATTCTATCCGGAAGCCTCCAACATCGTGATCTTTGTGATCATGGCCATTGTACTGTTGATCCGGCCTGCGGGTCTGTTTGGTCGGGATGCTTGATATGACTGAAATTAGTATGACCTCCGAAACACGCAATCAGACCGCAAACCGCGTCCAGATTGCGCTTAGCATCGCACTGCTGATCGCGCTGATATTTGCGCCCTTCGTGTTGTATCCGGTTTTCCTGATGAAGGTGTTGTGCTTTGCACTGTTTGCCAGCGCCTTTAACCTTCTGCTGGGCTTTACGGGGCTTCTTTCCTTTGGCCATGCCGCCTTCTTTGGTGGTGCCGCCTATTTCACCGCACATGCGGTCAAGGAATGGGGCTTTTCGCCGGAAGCCGGAATTCTGCTTGGTGTGGCCGGTGCCGCTGTCATGGGTCTGGTGATCGGATTCTTCGCCATTCGCCGCCAAGGTATCTATTTCGCCATGATCACCCTGGCATTGTCGCAAATGTTCTTCTTCTTCTGCCTTCAGGCTGAATTCACCAAAGGTGAAGACGGGCTTCAAGGGGTTCCGCGCGGACATCTGCTTGGCTTCATCGATCTTAACGAGCCTTTGAACATGTATTTCTTTGTTCTTGGCGTCTTCGTTCTTGGCGTTTTTGCCGTCTGGCGGATCGTTCATTCCCCGTTTGGCATGATACTTCGGTCCATTCGGGAAAATGAAAATCGTGCAATTTCGCTTGGTTATTCGGTCAATCTTTACAAACTGGGTGCCTTTGTAATGTCTGCTGCACTTGCCGGTCTGGCTGGTGGTCTTAAGGCATTGGTTTTCCAGTTTGCCACCCTGACCGATGTTGCCTGGCAGATGTCGGGTGAAGTGATCCTTATGACATTGCTGGGTGGAATTGGTACGATATTTGGCCCGATTTTTGGCGCGGCCTTTGTGGTCACGGTCCAAAACTACCTCTCGACCACAGGTTTCCCGGTCACCGTTCTGACCGGCCTTATTTTCATCGTCTGCGTATTATTGTTCCGTCGCGGGATTGTCGGCGAATTTAATGCGTCAAACCTGGCTGTAAAGCTGGGCCTGAAATCCCCCAAATAGAGTATCAGGCGCATGGAGCAAAAATTCGACTACATCATTATCGGTGCAGGATCGGCCGGGTGCACATTGGCAAACCGTCTTTCGGAGATGGCTGATGCAAACATCTTGTTGCTTGAAGCAGGCGGCAAGGATCGCAATCCCTGGATTCACATCCCGGTAGGTTACCTTTACTGCATTGGCAACCCGAACGTGGACTGGTGTTTCAACACCGTCCGCGAACCGGGGCTGAATGGCCGATCGCTTGGCTATCCGCGCGGCAAGGTTCTGGGCGGCTGTTCATCGATCAATGGCATGATCTATATGCGCGGTCAGGCTAATGATTATGACCAGTGGCGCCAATCGGGTTGTTCAAATTGGGGCTGGGACGATGTGCTGCCCTTTTTCAAGAAATCCGAAGATTATTACCGCGGTGCTGACGAATTGCACGGCGAAGGCGGCGAATGGCGGGTCGAACAGGCCCGCGTACGCTGGGAAATCCTCGAAGCCTTTCAGGATGCCGCCGAACAGGCCGGCATTCCCAAGGTTCCCGACTTCAATCGTGGTACCAACGAAGGATCATCCTATTTCGATGTGAACCAGAAACGCGGTATTCGCTGGAACACATCAAAGGCGTTTTTGCGCCCTGCCCTTGATCGTAAAAATCTTGAAGTCCGCACCAACGCCCATGTCCGTCGGCTGATCATTGCTGATGGACGTGTCACCGGTGTTGAATATGAACGCGGCGGCAACATCGAAACGGTCTATGCCAATCGCGAAACCGTTCTGTCTGCCGGCTCTGTCGGGTCCCCGCAAATTCTTGAACTTTCCGGGATCGGGCGTGGTGACATCCTTCAGCAATA
Organism: Thalassospira sp. GO-4; assembly: GCF_023588965.1. Taxonomy (NCBI): domain Bacteria; kingdom Pseudomonadati; phylum Pseudomonadota; class Alphaproteobacteria; order Rhodospirillales; family Thalassospiraceae; genus Thalassospira; species Thalassospira sp. GO-4. Next base: position 721,335 of record NZ_CP097807.1, on the reverse strand, counting down.
TGGCATTGAGCAAGCTGTCGACAGCCCGCAGGTCGGTGAAAACCTTCAGGATCACCTGCAACTGCGCTGCGCATTCAAGGTAAGCGGCATTCGAACCCTGAATGAAAAGGCCAGCAGCCTGTTTGGCAAGGCAAGCATCGCGCTGGAATATCTGTTCAACCAGTCCGGCCCGATGTCGATGGCGCCAAGCCAGCTGGGCATTTTCACGCGGTCTGACGCCTCGTTTGAAACGCCCAATTTGCAATATCATGTGCAGCCGCTGTCGCTTGAGAAATTCGGCGAACCGGTTCACCCGTTCCCGGCCTTTACTGCCAGTGTCTGCAATCTTCGCCCGCAAAGCCGGGGCAGCATCCATATCACCAGTCCGGATCACTCCGAGCAGCCTGCCATTGCGCCAAATTACCTGTCCGCGGATGCCGATAAAAAGGTTGCCGCAGATTCCATCCGCCTGACGCGCAAAATTGCAAGCCAGCCGGCGCTGTCACCCTATGCCCCCGAAGAATTCAAACCCGGCCCCGCCTATGATAGCGAAGAAGACCTGATACGTGCGGCCGGTGATATCGGCACAACCATTTTCCATCCGGTGGGGACATGTCGGATGGGGGCGGATCCGGCATCGGTTGTTGATCCGGAATTGCGACTGCGCGGTCTTGACGGTTTGCGCATTGCCGATGCGTCAATCATGCCGACCATTGTGTCAGGCAACACAAATTCGCCAACCATCATGATTGCCGAAAAGGCCGCCGCCATGATCAAGGCATCTGCGACACAATAAAAAAGCCGGGGTAATCCCCGGCTTTCCTTTTTCACAGATCATGCGCTGACGTTTTAGCCCTTAAGGCTGGCCACAATGCGTTCGCGCACCGCGGGTTCCGACCCCGTCGGGGCAACGTCACCATCGCCAATCACGATGGCTTCACGAAGCAATGCGGTCGCCGCATCCAGTTGCGCCTGATCACGGGTATGCGCGACACACAGGGGTGTTTCTGCTGAAACCGGCTGGCCGACCTTGATAAAATCGGTAAAGCCGACGGCGAAATCAATCTTCTGATCGGCACGCGTCCGCCCGCCCTTAAGCGCGACAAGTGCCAGGCCAACCTTGCGGGCATCCATCGACAAGACGCGACCGGTCTTGGCCGCGGTGACGGCATTGGTCATCGGGGCCGCTTCAAGATAGTTGGCATGTTTTTCGACAAAGTCGCTCGGACCGCCCAGGCTGGCAACCATTTTGCCAAAGACCTCGGCCGCCTTGCCGCTTTCAAGCGCGTCTGTCGCCTGACGCAGACCTTCGGACACATCGGTTGCAACACCACTGACCGCCAGCATTTCGGCCGCCAGCGCCATGGTCACATCATAGACACGCTGTTCCTGATGCTTACCGGTCAGGAAATCGATCGCCTCAACCATTTCAAGCGCATTGCCAACCGTATCGCCCAATACCTGTTCCATATCAGTCAACAGGGCAACTGTCGGAACGCCATTGCGGGTGGCGACTTCGGTGATGCTTTGCGCCAATTCACGCGCGCGATCATATTCATTCATGAACGCACCCGACCCGAACTTCACATCCATCACCAGGGAATCAAGCCCGGCGGCCAGTTTCTTTGACAGGATGGATGCCGTAATCAGCGGAATGCTTTCGACCGTCGCCGTTACGTCGCGGATGCCATAAAAACGTTTATCGGCCGGAGCAAGATCCGACGTCTGACCAATGATCGCACACCCGACCTCACGGGTAACTTTGGCGAATTCTTCAAGGGTCGGCGTGGTGCGGTATCCGGGGATGGAATCAAATTTATCAAGTGTCCCGCCCGTGTGGCCAAGTCCACGTCCCGAAATCATCGGAACAAATGCACCACATGCCCCGACAATCGGCCCCAGCATCAGGCTGACCTTGTCACCGACCCCACCGGTCGAATGTTTGTCAACCACCGGTCCGTCAAGTCCGAGCGCCTTCCAGTCAAGGACGGTGCCACTGTCACGCATGTTGCGGGTAAGTGCGGCACGTTCGTCCATGGTCATGCCATTGAAAAACACCGCCATGGCAAGGGCCGCAACCTGTCCCTCGCTAATGCTGTCATCGGTGATGCCTTTGACGAAAAAGGCAATTTCTGCGTCTGTAAGAACTTCGCCTTCGCGTTTGCGGCGAATAATTTCCTGCGGCAGCATCTGCTGTCTCCTGCGCGCTTGTCGTTACTGTCTCAGACCGTTTTCCGGTCTTGCCCGCGTTTAGGCAGCACCTGAAAAATATTGAAGCAAGATCTTGATAAGATTGGCAGATCCTGTTTTGGACATTTCAAGTGTCTGCTCGTGGCTCAGCGGTGTTGCGCTCATGCCGGCGGCAAGGTTTGTGATATTTGAAATTGCCGCAACCTTGAAGCCAAGGCGACGCGCAAGAATGTTTTCAGGAACGGTCGACATCCCGACCGCATCCGCCCCAAGGGTCTTGAGCGCGCGGATTTCAGCCGGGGTTTCAAAGCTTGGCCCCGTGCACCAGCAATAGGTGCCTTCAAACAGCTTGATCCCCAGTTTGGCCGCCGTGTCATGAAGACCCGAACCGATTTCCGGATCATAAGGCACATCCATACCGACAAAGCGGTCATTCCCGTGATAGCCAATCAGCGGGTTCGGCCCAAACAGGCTGATATGATCGGTAATCAGCATCAGACTTCCCGGAACGGCTTCGGGCAGCAACGATCCGGCGGCATTGGTCAGAATAAGGCGCTCTGCCCCCAGTTCCCGCATGGTTTCAAGCGGTTCTGCCATCAAATCGGAACGACCATGTTCATAATAATGCGCCCGTCCCTGCATCACCGCGACCGAAACACCACCAATCCGGCCAAGCACCAGCGTCCCGCCATGTCCGACAACGGTCGGGCGCGGAAAACCGGGCAAATCTTCATAGGAAATGCGGATTGCTTCGCTGACGGCATCAACAACCCCGCCAAGACCACTTCCAAGTACCAATGCCACCTCGGCCTTGAAGCCGGGTGCCTTTGCGGCGATCACGTCCAATGCAGCTTTTACGTTGCTCATTTGAGGTTCTCCGGACCAAAGGAATGTGGAATCAGTTCTTCACGCGACAAGGTCAAAAGCGTTTCACCGGCATCATTGATGATAAAGATCGTCGCATCAGAACCGGTAAATTCGCGAATTTTCTGACGGCAGCCACCACAAGGTGTGCAGGCAACATCGCCAAGACCAACAACCACGATTTCGTCGAACTTTGTTTCGCCCGCCAAGACCATTGCCGAAATCGCCCCGGCTTCGGCACAGACGCCTTCGGGATAGGCTGCATTTTCAACATTGCAGCCGGCAATGACTTTGCCTTCGGCTGTACGCAATGCGGCACCGACATGAAATTTTGAATAAGGCGCATAGGCCTTGTCGCGCGCCGCCAATGCAGCGTCAATCAGATCGCGCGGTGCCTTTTTCATCTCGCCCATTTACGTAATCCTGTTTGAAATTCCACACCGCCCCGAACGGGACAGCATCGGTTGACATGTAGTCATGATTAATATTCTTGCAGCGGAAATCGCAAGAAAGTCCGGTCCGGCGGCCTATATTTCGCAACCGGACCGGATCAGACTTAGCGTTCCTTTACATACGGACGGCCAAGCGCCTTGGGCGGAATGGCCCGTCCGATAAAGCCGGCCAGCAAAATCACCGTCAGCACATAGGGCAACGCCTGCACAAGCTGAACCGGGACTTCGCCAATCACCGGAAGAACAACACCCTGCAAGCGGGTTGCTGCTGCATCAAGGAAACCAAACAGCAAACAGGCCGCAAGTGCCGGGAACGGCCGCCATTTGCCAAACACCATGGCAGCAAGCGCGATATAGCCTTTGCCTGCTGTCATGTCCTGAAGGAATGACGCCCCCTGCGCGGTCGAAAGATACGCCCCCGACATGCCGACTAGCACACCACTGCAAATCACTGCACGATAGCGCATGGCCACCACGCCGATACCTGCTGTATCAACCGCACCCGGGTTTTCCCCGACCGCCCGCAGACGCAGACCAAATCGCGTGCGATACATCACCCACCATGCTGCCGGCACGGCAAGAAACGCGATATAGACCAGAATGTTATGCCCGCTCAGAAGCTCGAAATAGATCGGACCGATGATCGGAACATCCTTGACGGCCTCGGCACCGGGCAAGGTGATCGGCTGGAAACGGGCTGCTTTGTCAAGTGCCGGCGTTTTGCCGCCTTGTGCAAACAGGGCAATCCCGACCAGTGCCGTCAAACCCGACATCAGGATATTGATCGCCATGCCTGATACGACCTGGTTGCCCTTATGGGTGATACAGGCAAAACCATGAAGCAATGACAACCCGATCGTGGTCGCAATTGCGGCCAGAAGACCGATCCAAGGATCATCCATATAAAAGGCCACAGCCGCCGCCGAAAACGCCCCGCCAAGCATCATGCCTTCAAGGGCCAGATTGATGGTGCCCGAACGTTCGGAAAACATGCCGGCAAGTGCCGCAAGGATAAGGGGTGTTGATGTACGAAGCGTCGCATCAAGCAACAGAATGACGAGTTCGAAATTTTCCATCACACGGCCTCCTGGGCGTCACGGCGCAAGCGCCACGCGGTGTACATCTTGGTCACGCGCGGACGGAACATATGTTCCATCGCCCCGGTAAACAGGATCACCAGGCCCTGAATAACCACCACCATGTCATTGGAAATGGTTGGAATTTCAAACGAAAGCTCTGCCCCGCCCTGATACAGCATGCCAAACAGCAACGCGGCCAGGAAAATACCGAACGGATGGTTGCGCCCCATCAGCGCCACAGCAATCCCGACAAAACCGTAACCGGCGGTAAAGTCGATCAGCAGACGGTGCTGAACCCCCATGATCTCGTTTAGCGCCATAAAGGATGCAAGTGCGCCTGAAATCATCATCGCAATAATGATAAACCGGCCCGGCTCAATCCCGGCATAGGTCGCAGCAACCGCATTGGCACCCACCGTTCTGATCGCATATCCCCACCGGGTATGCCAGATGAACAGCCAGACCATAACGCTGGCCAAAATCGCATAAACGAACGACAGGTTAAGCGGGCTTGACGCCATCTCGATGCCGAGCGCGCCTGCAATGTCATGGATGAAGGGCAAACGCAGATTTTCGGCGATCTGTTCGCTTTCCGGGGTCATTGATCCTTCGGGACGCAACACATTCACCAGCAAATACACCATCAGTGAAGATGCAATGAAGTTGAACATGATCGTGGTGATCACGATGTGCGATCCGCGGCGGGCCTGCAAATAGGCCGGGATATAAGCCCAGGCCGCACCAAAGATCATCGCTGCAAGCATTCCGACCACAAGCATGATCGGAAAAGGCAGGAAATCAAGATACAGGGCGGCAAGTGTCACCCCAAGACCACCGACATAGGCCTGGCCTTCGGCACCGATATTGAACAACCCGCAATGGAATGCGACCGCAAAGGCAAGCCCGGTAAAGATAAAGTTCGTGGTGTAATAAAGGGTGTAACCCCATGCTTCTTCATAGCCGAACGCGCCATAAAGCAGGATTTCCACCACTTCTGCCGGGTTCTCGCCAATCGCCAGAACCACAAGACCCGAAACAACAAGCGCCAGCAAAAGGTTGAGGAGCGGCAATGCCCCCACATCAATCCAACGCGGCAACTGGACGGTCGTACTCATGACTGTCCCTCCACGGCTTTGGCTTCGCTCGGATCAACACCGGCCATCATAAGGCCAAGCACCCGTTCATTCGCATCAGAAGCAGCAACTTCGCCGATGATCGCGCCATCGCACATCACCAGAATACGGTCGGCAAGCGACATGATTTCGTCAAGCTCCACGGACACCAGCAGAACGGCTTTGCCCGCGTCCCGCATGGCGACAATTCGTTTATGGATGAATTCGATGGCCCCGATATCGACACCACGGGTCGGCTGCCCAACCAAAAGCAATTCCGGGTCGCGCATGATTTCACGCGCCAGAACAAGCTTCTGCTGGTTACCACCGGAAAAATTGGCAGCCTTGAGATCCGGATTATCCGGGCGCACGTCAAATTCCGACATCATCTTTGCGGTCGCATCGGAAATCGCATGCCAGTCAAGGAACACACCCTTCTGATAGGCCGGATCATCCTCGTAGCCCAGAATGGCTGCTTCTTTGGCGGAAAATGCGGTTACCATTGCCATGCGATGGCGATCTTCGGGTACATGCGCCACACCGCGACGGCGCAATTCGGCGGCATCGACACCCTTGCCCGGCGTGACATCCTGACCGTTAAGTTCAACAACGCCTTCGCTGGCCGCACGAATGCCGCCAAGTGCTTCAAGCAGCTCGCTCTGACCGTTGCCGGAAACCCCGGCAATGCCGACGATTTCACCCGCACGAATGTCAAAGCTGGCATTCTTGACCTTGCGCACGCCCTGGGCATTGTCCACGCAAAGGTTTTCGACCTTAAGAACGGTACCTTTGGGCTGTGCCTGTTCTTTTTCCAGACGCAGCAACACCTTGCGACCGACCATTAATTCGGAAAGTTCTTCCGGACTGGTATCGGCAGTTTTGCGATGGGCAACCATCGCCCCCTGGCGCATGACGGAAACATTGTCCGTTGCAGCCATGATTTCACGCAACTTGTGCGTAATCAGAACAACCGTCTTGCCCTGCTCTTTGAGGGTTTCAAGAATACGGAACAGATGATCTGCTTCTTGCGGGGTCAGAACCCCTGTCGGTTCGTCCAAAATCAGGATTTCGGCCCCGCGGAACAGGGCCTTGAGAATTTCAACACGCTGCTGAAGACCGACTGACAGATCGCCGACAATGGCATCCGGGTCAATGTCGAGCGAATATTCACGCTCAAGACGTTTAAGTTCTTCGCGGGCACGGTCAACACCGTCGCGCAGAACTGCACCACCTTCAACACCGAGAATTACGTTTTCAAGAACCGAAAATGTCTCAACCAGCATGAAATGCTGGTGGACCATGCCAATCCCTGCGGCGATGGCATCTTCGGAACCTTTGATATCGCACAATTTGCCGTCGACATGGATGGTTCCCGCATCGGCCTGATAAAAGCCGTACAGAATGCTCATCAGGGTCGATTTGCCTGCGCCATTCTCACCCACGATACCGTGGATCGTTCCTTTATCGACCTTAAGATCGATTTCCTTGTTCGCGTGTACCGCTCCGAACCGCTTATCAATGCCACGCAGTTCAATAGCGGGTTGCACGGCACCGGTTTCCCCGGTGCCGTGCATTTGATGCATCGTATCCGACACTACAAATCCCCGGTTTGCTTCAAGACTGCCTTATTGCGGGCAGGCGCTGTCGCTCATGTAGTCATGAACTTCAAGGCTGCCGGAAGTGATTGCTTCCTTCGCCTTGGCAACGGCATCTTTCATTTCAGCGGTAATGAGCTTCTCGTTGTTTTCATCAAGAGCCCAGTCAACACCGCCCTCGGCCAGACCCAGAATGGTCAGACCCGGCTGCCAGTTGTCACCGGCCGCAGCAGCGAATGCTTCGTAAACAGCAACGTCAACGCGCTTGAGCATCGATGTCAGAACCGAACCCGGATGCAGGGCATTCTGGTTGGAGTCAACGCCAATACCCAGTTTGCCGGCATCGGCAGCCGCCTGAAGAACACCAACGCCCGTACCACCAGCAGCGTGGTAAACAACATCAGCGCCACGGTCAAACTGCGACTTGGCCAGTTCGCCACCCTTTACCGGGTCGTTCCAGGCCGCACCGGTGGTGCCGGTCATGTTCTGGAAAACTTCTGCGCTCGGATCTGCGTATTTGACGCCCTGAACATAACCGCAGGCAAATTTGCGGATCAGCGGAATGTCCATACCGCCAACAAAGCCGACCTTGTGGGTTTCAGATGCCATTGCGGCAAGAACACCAACCAGGAACGAACCTTCATGTTCCTTGAACACAACGGACTGAACGTTCGGAAGATCGACAACCATGTCAACGATGGTGAACTTGGTGTCCGGGAATTCTTTGGCAACTTTTTCAAGCGCGGATGCCTGCGAGAAACCAATAGCAACGATCGGGTTCATGCCGCGACGTGCAAAGTTCCGCATTGCCTGTTCGCGCTGGGAATCGTTCTGGATTTCGAAGTCACGATACTCGGTACCGGTGTCTTCTTTGTATTTTTCTGCGCCGTTATATGCGCCCTGGTTAAACGAACGGTCAAAACGGCCACCCAGGTCATAGACCACTGCCGGTTTGATTTCTGCAGCCGAAGCGACACCCGCATAGCAGGCGACAGCCGCGACCACCGAGGTCAGAAGCTTTTTCATTCCGATGCCCTTCATTGCTTGAATTCTGATTATTCTTCCCGCCGGTGCCCTTAACCGGGGGAACTCCCTCATCGAAAACACATGATCACACCATATCGGGACGACTACGGTCCCTCAACCTTAGCTGTCCGCATGTTTATGGTGCGAACGCGTATGGTAACTACAAAATATAGTGCCCTGTAAATAGCAGACCATGCAAGGGAAAGACAAAAGCTGTCCAGCCGGTCAAAATTCGGCGGAACCAAATCAACCCCTCAATCCGGTTTCTGCGGGGTTTCCCTTAGTTTTATGATCCAACCGCCAATTCGTCTGGCGAATTTCTGTGCAATATATTTTCTTGCCAGTCTTAATAATCCCGACTGTGAATTTGTTGCAAAATCGCCTTCCCCTACCCGATTTGCAGTCTGCCCGATTCTACAAAACGGTGATATTTGGTGCCATTCACATTGCGCGATGATCAAACTTTCACACCGCCGTAATCAACCGGGCATACCGTCCCCATGAATTTGATGCTACCATCCCGTGTTGGGGAACGCTTTACTCCCGATATCTTTGATCTGTCGTAGCACCCTTTCCCGTGAGGGACAGGAAAGGTGCCTATTTGCTGGAGAATAGTAATGAAATACAAGATTGCAGGGTTGCTGTCGGCCTGCACCATGCTGACCCTTGGTGCAGGAAGCGCATTGGCGGATTACGACTTGCGCATTCTTCACACCAACGACGTCCATGATCGCGTTGAATCGGTAACCAAATACAACAATACCTGTAAGGCCGAAGACGATGCCGAAGGCAAATGCTTTGGCGGATATGCCCGTCTTGCCACGGCCATCCGCGATGCCAAGGCCCAGGGCGGCAATGTGCTGGCCCTTGATGGCGGCGACCAGTTCCAGGGATCACTTTACTATTCGACCTACAAAGGCAAACTGACCGCACAGCTGATGGAAATGGCCGGCTATGACGCCATGACCATCGGCAACCACGAATTTGACGACGGCCCCGAAGTTCTCGAAGCTTTCATCAAAGCCAGCAAAATTCCGGTGCTGTCGGCCAACGTCCACCCGACCGCGGCATCCAGCCTCAAAGATGAAATCGCACCCGATACCATTATCGAACTTGGCGGCGAAAAAATCGGCCTGATCGGCATCACGACCGAAGAAACACCGGATATCTCAAGCCCGGGTGACAAGGTCGCCATCACAGATTCCGAAATGGCCCTGCGCTATTCCGTTGCGCGTCTGCGTCTTAAGGGTGTCAATAAAATCATCGTCATGAGCCATTCGGGATCCTACAAGGATTTTGAACTCGCACGCGCTGTCAGTGGCATTGACGTCATTGTCGGCGGTCACGACAACCAGCTGTTTTCAAACACCGATGAAAAGGCCAACTACCCCTACCCGGTTGTTGAAACCGCACCGGACGGCAAACCTGTTCTGGTCGTGCAGGCCTATGCCTATAGCCGCTATCTTGGCGAGTTGAATGTAACCTTTGACGATAACGGTGTTGCGACCGCCTGGTCCGGCAACCCGATCGCCCTTGATGCCAGCGTCAAGCCCGCTGAAGACGTCCTGGCAGTCATTGCCGAGGCCAGCCAGAAAGTCGATGCCGTTCGCAACATCGAAGTCGGCAGCTTCACCACGGCTGCGGACGGGTCGCGTGAAACATGCCGCCATATGGAATGTTCAATGGGCTCCCTTGTGGCGGACGCCATGCTTTGGAAGGCCGGTGACGGTTATCAGATCGCCATTCAGAATGGGGGCGGCATCCGCGCCAGCATCGATGAAGGCACTGTCACCATGGGCGAAGTGCTGACCGTTTTGCCGTTCCAGAATGCACTGGCAACATTCAAGCTGTCGGGCAAGGACGTTGTTGCATCCCTTGAACACGGCGTTTCCAAAGTTGACGAGGATAAAGGCCAGTTCCCGCAGGTGGCCGGTCTTAAATTTGATCTCGACCTGTCGCAGCCAGTCGGGTCACGTGTTTCAAATGTCATGGTCGCCGAAGGCGACACCTTCGTTCCGATTGACATGAACAAGACATACGGCGTTGTTTCCAATGACTTCATGCGCAATGGCGGCGATGGTTATGCCCTGTTCCGTGACAATGCCACCGACGTTTATGACTTCGGCCCGAACCTTGAACAGGCTGTTGCCGACTATATCGGGATGAATTCGCCAATGACCCCGATGGCCAAAGACCGCATCATCATGAAGTAAACTGCTTCATCTGATCGGGAATACACATCGTCAAAGCAAAGGGCGGCCCACACGGGTCGCCCTTTTTGTTTTTCTTGCCTTGGCAACCTGTCGCAGCTTATGACAGTCACCAATCGTGACATGCCCACACAAAGAGCGACATAACGTGATCACTCCGACTGCCAATATCCTTTGCTTTGGCGCGGCTCATTTTGACCGTACCCTGCAATGTACCGGCCACTATATTCCGGCTGCGTCGAACCCGGTTCGCACCCTGCATCGCAAGCCCGGTGGCGTTGCCCGCAACATCGCCGTTCATTTGCGGTTGCTTGGCAACAATGTTGCGATGCTTGGCGCGGTTGGTGATGACGGTGATGGCGAACAGGTTATTGCAGCCCTTGCCGATCTTGGCATCGATACGCGACGGATGATCAAGCTCGAAGGCAAGCATACAGCGGGCTACACCGCGGTTCTCGATGAAACCGGTGAACTCGCGATGGGCATGATGGATGCCGAGGTTTATGACCTTCTGACGATTGACCGTCTGGCACCGCATCTTTCGAATTTTCAAGCATGGCCATGGTGGTTGATTGACGCCAATCTGCCTGCGCAAACCATTGCCTGGCTGGCTGAAAACAAGGGTACGGCAAAGATGTGTGCTGCCACTGTCTCCCCAAGCAAGGCGGTGCGCTTCAAGGATGTGTTGGGCAAGCTTGATCTGTTGATTACCAACCGCGCCGAAGCCCAAATTCTGACCGGCATTGAAATCAACGACAAAAGCCAGGCCAAAACCGCCATTGAACTTTTGCGGGGCAAAGGTGTCCCCGATGTTATTATCACTCTTGGCGCGACCGGCGTTGTTTCCTCAACCGGACTTGAAACGTCTTTCTGGTCGCCGCTTCCGACCCGGGTGCGTGATGTGAATGGTGCGGGTGACGCCTTCTATTCAGGGTTTCTGGCATCCTATGCCAAACCGGGCACCAGCTTCGATGCCGCAATTGCATCGGGCCTCGCCATGGCAAGTCTGACTGCGGAAACCGACGGCACGACGGTCTGGAACCTGACACAGGACGCGGTTTCAAGCCGGGCTGCGCAGGCACGCAAAACATCTCTTTAGGGGCTGTCCGCTTCGGGGACGCCCGCGTGATCGCTGCTAGGTGATTGCAAGGTCGGTCCAAGCCGGGTAGCTTGTCTGAAATTCAAATTCAAACTGGAGCCGTTCCGATGCATCCGTTCTTCATTTTCGTAAAATGTGAACTTGGCAAAGCCTATGACGTGGCCGCAGACCTTGTGGAAGAAGTCGAAGGTGTGTCGGAAGTCTATTCGATCTCCGGCCCGTTTGAACTTCTGGTCAAGGTCTATGTCGAAGACGAACAGGATATCGGGCGCTATGTGAATGAACAGATCCACAAGCTGCCCAATATCAAGGACACCCAGACCATCATTACCTTCAATGCCTTCACCTGATTGATATGATCGCGGATCAACAAGGCCAAAACGACATGCGCGGCGATATTATTCGCCGCGTTTTTTTTTCTGATTTGACGACCTACCGGTTACGCGCCACGTCGCGGATAATATCAAGAATAAGGTTGGTTCCCCGCTCAATCAGAACCACGTCATCACCGATAATCTGGCGGACTGCGCCATCCGTGCGATTTGGCAGTTTTGATGCAAGGTTCGCTGGCAAATCACGCTTTGCAATGCCCGGCGGCAACGTACCGCCCCGCTCAAGCTTCATCGCAATACCTGGCGGAAGGCCCTTGTTGCCTTTTCCTTTATCGCCTTTGCCACCTTTGGAACCAGTGTTGCTATCGCTGTCTTCGCCGGTTGCGATATCAAGCACTTCGCGAATGATTTGACGTTCTTCGTCCGAGAAAACGCCGCCACCCTGTGCGATTTCGACAGGTTCATGCAGATGCAGACCGGCTGCCGTATGTGATTGGGCCATCGAAACCGGCAAGAGGATCGCAATCACTGCAATCGATACGATCGCGGCAAACCCCGGGATATGGCGCTGTTCAGACATTTCACCCTCAATCACTGTGGCACTTTGTTTATCAAAAGATATTGTTTGCGGCCCCGATTACGAGATCCACACAACAGAATAACGATTTTGATAGGGATTTTCTGCCATCAGGAAAAAGAAAAAAGCACCCTTCTGGGGTGCTTTAATCAATGGCGGGCAAAGAGGGATTCGAACCCTCGATAGGGCTTGTCACCCTATACTCCCTTAGCAGGGGAGCGCCTTCAGCCACTCGGCCATTTGCCCTGTATGTCTTTGGTGTTCCCTGCGGAACGACGCCTTTCTTAAACACCGTCATGGCGCATGTCAATGCCCGAAACCGGCCTTGATGACGTTTTATTTTTAACAGGCCTTCCAAATAAAACCAGCAGCTTTTTGACCGCCCTGCCCATGAAATTTTCTGGTTGATGGGCAAAACTGTCTTCAAACCATCATAAAGCTGTCATCGGCTGGAAAAAAACAGCTGTCATAAAGCCTTGGTCGATTGGTCTTACATTGTCACCCGACACAAATGCTGGTTGGAGAAAGATGCGCACCATCTATCAAAGCACCGATGATTTCGGGCATACCCTCCGCGCCCTGAAATTGATCAAGGAAGGTCATAACGATCCGGTCTATATGGGCCTGGTCATTCAGGATCGCGAAGTGCTGTTCCGTACCCGTGAAAACAGCTCTCGCGAATTTGTTTTGCAGAAGATCAAGGAATTCGTTGCCGGCAACGCCGCATCGTTTGAATCACAACCGGCCTGATGGCCGGTTTTTTATTGGCCGGACAGCATCGTTGCATAACGTGATCCGGCGCGGAACGATTGAGTTTTTCAGTCGCGCCGGGGCGAAACTCCCCGTTTGCCCCGCAACTTCACCGCCGGTCGTCATGACCGGCGGTTCCTTTTATCTTTTTCATGCCCCGGCCTGTGCGGCTGATCGCTGTGCGACCAGCCCGCGCCACATCAAAATCATCGCACCCACAAGAACGGGCACCACGCCGTAATTCACCGGGATCCACCCTGCCCCGGCGATCAGGGCGCCACTGGCGATCGAGGCCGCAGTTGCCGTGATGCTGTTGCCAAGCTCCATCAGGCTTTGCGCATGTCCGCGTTCGGATGGATCATGTCCCGCACCAAGCATGGTCGTCCCTGCCAGCAACATCATGTTCCAGCCAATCCCAAGCAGGAATGAACTGGTCAGAAATGCTTCTGCCGATATGCCCGTCACAGCAAAACCGACACTGATCAGCAAGATGCCAACACCAAGGGATGCCACCCGATGCGCGCCGAACCGGTCAATCATCGGGCCCGCGACAAAGGCTGGCAGGAACATGCCGATCAGATGCCAACGGATGACGTTGGCCGATACATCAATATCAAATCCGCAATATTTCATCGCAAGTGGCGTTGCCGTCATGACAAGGATCATGATACCGTGCCCGGCTGCACTTACGGCAATCGCCCCGCGGATTACCGGTCGCCGCAAAAGTGTGGCCATCACGGTCCAGCTTGATCCGGATCGCGCCGGAATACCCCCATCGGGCAACATGATCGTTATGATCGCAGCCATCGCTGCCAAACCGGCAAGTGCGACATAGGCACCGGCAAACGGTACGGGCAGGAAATCACTGCTGAACCCGGCGATTTCCGGCGCTACGAGTGCGGCCAGTACACCACCCCCGACAACCAGTGCCGACGCCCGGCCACTTTGCGTTTTATCCACGGCCTCGATCGCGGCATAGCGATAATACATAGCCGATGCCTGATAGGTGCCAATCAACAACGGTGCCAACGCCACCAACCAGAACTGCGCGATATAAATGCCGGCCGCCAGAAGCAACCCGCCCGCCACACCACAAAGCGCACCGAGAAAAAGGCCGACACGCCGGCCGCGCCGTTGCATCACCATGGCAAGCGGATGAACCGATATGAGGTTGCCAAGCATCAAAACACCAAGCGGCAATGTCGCAAGCCCGGTACTTGGCGCAAGCGACACCCCGACAAGCGCGGTCAGGGTAATTCCGATCAACGAACAGGACCAGTAAAGGGCCTGTGCAATAAACAGCAGACGCACTGCGCCATTGGTCAGTAACAACATGTTGCCAACTCCGAAAAAATCAAACTGTGTTGAATTGATCAGGCAATCTGCCTGATGCCGGTACCGTGCGGGCTAGATTGCGCCCGCATACGGTTTTCGGGCGAACCGTTCGGCATATTCCTGCGGGCTGACCGACAGATGCCGCTGAAAGGCCCGGCGCAAGGTTTCCGGATGCCTGAAACCGCACAATTCGGCTACCCGCGATACTGTAATCCCGTCATCTTGCAGCAAGGCCCGTGCGGCTTCGACCCGGATACGTTCGACATAGCGTGCCGGGCTCATTCCAAGGTCGCGGCTAAAGACCCGTGAAAAGGTTCGCGGTGTCATACCCGCCCGACCGGCCAGCGTTTCAAGCGACAGATCTTCGGCCAGATTGGCCGGCAACCATTCCAGCAACCCGGCCAAGCGGGTGGTCGCCCCGCCTTCCGGCGTCAGATAGGCACTGAATTGCGCCTGCCCGCCCGGCCGTTTCAGAAACATCACAAGCCGCCGCGCAACCGATAATGCCAGCGCCCGACCGTAATCGGCCTCGACAATTGCAAGGGCAAGATCAATGCCCGCCGTCACCCCGGCCGATGTAAAGACATGCGGGTCACCGTCATATCCGGTCGGATCATAACTGTGAAGTCGATCGGCCATCAGATGTATGGCCGGATAATCACGGATCATCTGATCACAGCGCGACCAGTGCGTTGTCGCCATGCGCCCGTCGAGAAGCCCGGCCTCGGCCAGGATCAGCGCGCCTGAACAAACAGATCCAAGGCGCGGAATGACTTTCTCCGCAGCACAGAGCCATTCAAGAAAATCAAGGTCATCAAAGAAACGCGCAACCCCGTCCCCACCGGGCACCAACAACGTATCAACCGTCGCAAAATCAATATCCTGCCAGCCACAATCGGCATAAAGCTGCACCCCGCAGGACGTCCTGACCGGACCGGACCGGGTGGCTGTGACAAGCACGTCATATCCTGCTGCCCGCCCGGTTCGGGTCAATTCGTCATTGGCGGAACCAAAAACCTGAAGTGGCCCGACGACATCGAGGCTCATCACCCGGTCATAGGCATGGCAGACGATCAATCGTCTTGGGGTTTCTGATTTTGCGGCTGTTTTGGATACTGACATGCGGACACCTCGCTGGATTGATCCAAGCATGCCGCAAACAGGTTATGGCAACAATGACAAACACCCCACGAATTTTGCCAAATGGCATCGCGGGGTGTTTGCAATCAGATCAGAAATGCTGTGGGCTGGCGGTCAGAACCCGCTTCGTTGCAGCAACGCATAAAAATCGCGGATCGTGCCTTCCTTGGCGGTCATATCCTTGATGTCATCAACCAGCTTGTCGGTAAAGTTGGGCTGTTTCAGATATCCAACCACCCTTTTGCGGGCCATTGCCGCCGATTTACCTTCGATCAGGACACCGCTGGAACAGAATTGCACAAGCATATAGGCACGTTTGCGCAGGTGCAGAGACGGATTATCAATCCGCTCGATCACCTTTTCACGCACCAGATATTCTGCCAGTCCATCATCAAGTTTGGCACCGATCTGGGTCTTTTGGTCTTCGGGCAGGTTGCTTTCGCTGAGCAGGTCATTCATATGCTTGACCGTTGCCATCTTGTCGCGCGGTTTGGATTCCGGATCACAGAAGGCCCGCAAGGCCCGCATATCCTTTACCGCGTCCTGCATCATGACATACAGCTCGTCTGCAAAATCTTCGACGATGCCGCTATTGGCCACCGCAATCAGCCAGGTCAGCTTGCGATAGTTGGGGATCAGGCGGCCGTTGATTTCGGCAACACCTTCGATCAGGGCACGTGGACCACCAACATTGCGCAACCGCGCACCGCGTTCTGCGATGGCTTCGACCATCGGGGTGCCATAAACAACGCCGCGCTCCGTGATCAGACGATCAAGAATACCAATCAGCGGATCGGGATCACTTTCATGGCGGGTCAGGTTGTTGGCACTGCGCAATTCACGTACGACGTAATCAAACATCGCTTCCTGACTGGTCGAAAGCAGCCCGGATCCGAATAACGGGTTCAGCAGTTCAAGAATATCGTCCGCTGCCCCGCGGTTGCCTTTTGCACGACCAAGAGCCAGATCGATATGAAGCGTCACCGCTTCGCCAAAGCTGCGTGAACTTCCCAGCAATTCCTTAAGCGCGACCGGTGATCCGAGAATATCGGCAATCACGTCATCAAGCATCTTGCGGGCGGCTTCGTCTTTTTCGTCGCCTTTGACCTTCAGGGCAAGATCAAGCTTCCCCACCCAGTTGCGGGTTGATGACAGAACGCGTGTTAGCGCTACCATCGTCAGGAAATCAGTATCTTCGGCCAGGTTAAGACGACGAATTTCGTCGCGCACTTCCGAGATGGTGGCGTCTTCGAATGCCGGCAGATCAACCTTTTCAACTTCGCGGGCGCGCGCAGACAATTGTTCGATCGCGCCATGAAGGTTGTTCATCGCCTCGATATGGTCGCCATCGGTCGCCTTGGCATGCAAACCGGCAACCTTGTCGACAGCCGTCGGCATCAAGGTGTCATGGAACATCAACTTGCGGAGGTTCTGGTAATTGTACATTACCTCGCAAGGAGTCAGAATTTCCTGTTCGAAATATTTGCGCAGCAACCGGTTGATGGTTGCACGGCTTTCTTTCTGCAAAAGGTCGTTGTCGGTCTCGCAAAGCGGCGCTTCATCGATCGAAGAAACACGGACGTCTTCTTCTTCGCTGTCACCTGCCCCTTCTTTTTCCAGAAGAACCTTTTCAACATGACGACCATCGCCGCGTTCCCAGTTACGGACCACGCGTACGGCAGACACCTTGGTTTTCAGAACCTTTTCCGCTTCTGAAACCGCTTCTTTTTCGACGTCAAATGTCGAGTGGATGATCCAGCGATCCCCCCGCTGAACCAATACTTCAAATGTCGTATCCGACATGATGCGCTCTGGCTCCCTAACTTCCTGTTTGGGCGGCATTTACTTGCCGGTAATCAGTCAGGCGCGTGTCCCGTTTTTTATATTTGTATCTTCTTTATAAGTCCATTCGGGGTATGAAAACAATAGGTTGATCAACAACTTTTACAATAACTGCGCTTTCCGTTGCCCTTCAATGCCTTAACGGCCCTGAAATCCACGGCATTGTCCCGTTATGCCGGGATGCGAATTCACACGCATAACGTGCGCATAACCCATTGTATAGATTAGGGAATATGACTTGCGATCTCGCCGGTCATATCTGAAAGCAACGTGCTCATGGCCACAACGGTGCTTTCGATTGTGGTGTCGGCCGGTTTGCTGATCTTGTTGTATTTTGCCGATTGAACAATGGCGCCGTCTTCGAAATGCACCAGTTTCCAGCGTGCCACCAGAACCACATTGCCATCGGCCTGGCGCTCGAACCGGTCAATATCAAGAACGATCTGCCACACCACCCCGTCACGGGATGTCCAGGGGAATGTTTCAAGCCGCGATGCGCGCCCGGTTCGATCAAGATTGTCCATCAGAACCCGGTTGATGTTTTCATCAAGCGGTTCAGCCCAGCGATGACCGGCATTGACTTCCAGCCGGTTGGCACTGCTGCGCGTGACAATCGTTGACCGGTCCAGGTGGCTTGGAATGGTCACCGGCCCGACACCGACAACCGGTGCCTGTGCGGAACGATCAGCCGTTTGCTGCATCATTGAAGACAGCAGATAATAGCGATCTGTTCCCGATTGCGATGCGCAGGCAACAAGCAGCGGTGCGACAAGCAACAACAGATATTTACGCATCTGCATCCGGATTATCTGTCGCATCATTCATCCTCCTTCGGGCCACTTTTTCCAAGGATCAGCGCACTTGGGTTCTGTTCAAGGAACTCGGTCAGATCCCGCAATGACCGTGCTGTGGCACTCAGTTCCTTAAGCGCCTGTTCCAAATTGTATCGCACGGGTGATGTCGGGGCCGTCACATCGCGCACCCCGCCCAATGCCTCGCGCGCGGTATCAAGGGCGGTCTGGGTTGCGGGCAGAACACTGGTATCAAGGTTGTTGACCAGACTGCTCACACCGGCTGCTGCCTGTTTAAGGTTGGTCATCGCATCACTTAGTGCTGGCGAAGTGACGATATTTTCCATGCCTTCAACCGTCCCCAAAAGACGAATGCCGATTTCCTCGATCGGGAAGGTTTCGACCTTTTCAAGCAAGCTGGTTAGCGAATTGGCGATCTCGTCAAGTTTTTGCGGCAAGGTCGGCAATTCCGGATACGGCCCCTGCCCGTCGCCAAGATAACGGGCGGGCGAAACCGGGTTCATCGCCAGATCAACAAACAGTTGCCCTGTAATAAAGCTTCCGGTTTTAAGACGGGCGCGCAAACCATTGGCGACAAGCGTTTCAATTGTTGCCTGCGGATCACGGGTGCCAAGATCACCACCAACCAGTCGCACGCGTTCTGGCTCGATCGTGACCAGAACCGGAACCCGGAAAATATTGCGGTTCACAACATATTCCAGATCGACACTTTCGACCGTTCCGACCCGGATACCATTGAATTCAACCGGCGCCCCGCGCGACAGGCCACGCACCGAAGAATCGAAATAAAGGATATATTCCTGACTGTATCCCTGGGCCAGCAGCTCGGCCTTTTCCAAACTTGGATGCAGGCGAAAGACCGTATCGGCAGACGCCATATCATCATTCGTGCTGTCGTTGGGCGTATAGAAATTGATCCCGCCGGCCAGAACCGAACGCACCGACTGTGCACGAACCGACAAGCCCCCGGAATTGAGGTCAAGCGCAATACCACTTGAATCCCAGAAACGTGTATCGCGCTTGACCAGGGCATCAAACGGTTTGCGCACAAAGATCGGGATGGTCACACCGCTTGCATCTTCGGTCAGTTCGGTATCAAGAACTTCACCGACTTCTATACCGCGCAGCAGAACCGGCGTGCCGGTCCCCAATGAGCCAAGCTCGTCAGCCTTAAGCACAAAGCGCGTTCCGTCTTCTTCGTCATGAATGATCTGTGGTTCTTCCTCGCCAACGAAATCGCGTTGTTTTTTGCCGGTCTTGTCGGGGACGACTTCGATATAGGCCCCCGACACAATGGTATCGAGACCCGTGATCCCGCGTACGGTCACCCGCGGTCGAACCACCCAGAAACGCGTTTTGTCGGTCAGATAGTCGCCAAGATCCGCATCCATACGAATGGTCAGGCGCACGTGATCAAGGTCTTCGGCAAGATCGATTTCGACCACCTGCCCGACATCAACATCGCGGTAACGAACGGCAGTCTTTCCTGCGGCGATTCCTTCGGCCGATTCAAAGGTAACGGTGATTTCCGGCCCCTTTGACATGACATCGCGCCATAACAGCCAGCCCCCGATGATCAACGCCACCAACGGCACAAGCCAGACGATGGAAAAACGCCCCCATCCCTTTTTGACATCCGGCGATCCGGGTCGCGGATCTGATGAAGTCGAATGTTCGTCAATCATGACGGCGTCCCCTGTTTTTCAACTTGGTTCCGTTCAAAACCTGTATCGGATCGCGATTTCAGCGCCTTCAATTCCGCACGATCCCAAATCAGCCGCGGATCAAATGCCATTGCTGATAACATGGTCAAAATAACCACACCACAAAATGCAACGGCGCCAAATCCGGGATGAACCGATGCGATATTGCCCAGCTTCACAAGCGCGGCCAAGATCGAAACCATAAATACATCAACCATCGACCATCGCCCGACCAGCTCTGTCACCCGGTAAATAAGGGTGCGTTCACGAAGCGGTCCGGCAAGACCAAGATAGGTTGCCAAATACACCCATCCCAGAAGCACGATCTTGACGATCGGCACCAGAATACTGGCGGTAAAGACCACAATGGCGATTGGCCATTCCCCGGCTGCTGTCAATGCCGCGACGCCAGACAGAATGGTATCGGCTTCGGACCGGCCAAGATAGGTCACCTGCATGATCGGAAACACATTCGCCGGTACATAAAGGATCACCGCCGCCAGCAAAAGCGCCCAGGCACGTGACAGGCTTCTTGCCTTGCGCTGATGCACAACATCGCCGCAACGCGGGCATTTCGTTGGCCCATTTTCCTGTTCGATGACCACCATCGCGCAGGTATGGCAACTCAGCAACCCGTGCTTTCGCGCAACCGCCCCCGATATTGGCATGGTGCTTTCGCGCAAATCATCCTGATCGGGATAGCGCAATGACGACGGGGCAATGCGCCGCCAGACCGCACGCGTATCAAGCGTCACATTCATCAACAGAACGGTCGGGATCAGACAGCAAATCGCAAAAAAGGCCGGGCCTGCAATCACCTGAGCAAAGTCGGTCAGCTTGGTCAATGCGACCAGCAACCCGATCAGAAAAACATCAAGCATCGACCATGGACGTACCACGGCAAGAACACGCCATACCCGTTTCATCCCGGGCCAACTGGTTCCTCGCCAGATCGGCAACAACACATAAATATGCGCCGCAATCAAAAGCAACGGTGCGATGATTGATGTCACGGCCACCATAAAGGCAAGGAACGGAAACCCTTCCTGCCAGAATGTTATCACCCCGCTTGCCAGTGTATTGGTTTCAACCCGGCCTTCCATGCCAAACGTCAAAACCGGAAAGGTGTTGGCGATAGCAAAAAGAATGAGTGCCGTCACCGCCAATGCCAGGGGTTTGTCGAACCGGTTTTGTTCCGCGGAATAAAGCGGTGAGCCACAACGCACGCAACACGCCACACTGCCTGCCGGGATGTCTTCCTCGACATGGAGATAGTCGCAATGCTCACACGCAATCAATCGACCCGACATGGTTTTCCTGTTGAAACAAACCGTTATCCATGATGGCTCGTCCATCAAAGTAAGCGACACTTTTGACATGAAGTCAAACCGCATCGGTGTCGCCACGATCACATGATCCCCGAACAGACACCCCGAATATTATGCCCTATCTTGTTGTTATGTCGTAATTTTGGGCAAAAAACGGCGGGCTTGTGAAAGCACGATCTCATTGACCTGATCAAGCAAACGGCTTTGGATGGTTTTGTGGTGCCAATATAGCGGCCGGTCAATTTCAAACGGGCATGGACGGATCAGACGGCCGCTTCGCAATGCTTCCTCTGCCTGATGCTGTTCAACAACGGCATAGGCAATACCCTGTTCCGCGACCGTGACAAAGCCTTGTGAACTCGGAATGGTGTGGGCCGGGAATTCGCCGGGATTCAAGCCGAAATATTGCTTAAGAAACTGGTTTTGCAGTTCGTCATGTTCGGAAAAATTGACGGCCGGACAGGATCGCAATGCATCTGCCGTCACGCCATTTGCAAAATGGCGCGCATTGAATTCCGGCGAAACGACCATGACATAGCGCATCATCCCCAGCGGACGCACCCGGCATCCCTGGATCGGTGTTGAACGCATATCAACCGCACCAAGCACCGTTCCATCCTGAAGTGCGCTGTGATTAAGCGATTCATCGCCCACCTTCAAATGCACAAGAAGCCCAAGCTGATCAAACAGATATTTGGGGACATCGACAAACCAGGTTGCCAGACTGTCGGCATTCACCGCGAGCGCGACCTGACCATATCCGCCATCACTTTGAATGTCGGGCATTTCATCAAGCAGTTCCTGTTCAAGTAACCGAACACTTTGATAATGCTGAAGCAATCTATGCCCTGCGGCCGTGGCGGCAATCGGCTTTGCCCGAATGATGACCGGCTGCCCCAAACGTTCCTCAAGAAGTTTGACGCGCTGTGACACAGCAGATTGTGTCAGCCCAAGATCACGGGCGGCCTTTTCAAAGCTGCCATGGCGAATGACTTCGGCGCTGGCCTGCAACAGTTTGTAATCAAGCATGCCTGATCCATAATTTTTTCTAATGGCACTTAATCATAATTCGATTTTCTTATTTTGTGAAATTGATATCAGTGGGCCATCACTTCAAACAGGAACACCGACATGCTTTTGACTTACGCAACCGGATTTGGCCTTGGCGGCGGATTGATTATCGCGATTGGTGCCCAGAACGCATTTGTTTTGGGACAAGGATTGCGTCGTAACCATCCGTTGATGGTTGCGATGGTCTGTGCGCTGTGTGATGCGATCCTGATTGCGGCCGGCGTCGCCGGGTTGGGAACACTTATTGCGGCCTACCCGCTTCTGACCAAAATTGCGGCCTGGGGCGGCGGTGCCTTTTTGATCTGGTACGGTATCGGCGCGTTTCGGCGGTTGTTTGAAACCGAAACGCTGTCAGATGACACCAGATCAAAAAAGGGCTGGAAGGCAGTACTTTCAACGACACTCGCCGTGACGCTTCTGAACCCGCATGTGTATCTTGATACTGTGGTGATGCTGGGCGGGATCGGCGGCCAATATCCGGCGGGTGAACGGCTTGGCTTTGCCCTTGGCGCCATGAGTGCAAGTTTCGTCTGGTTCTTTTCGATCGCGCTTGGGGCTGCGTGGCTTGCCCCCTATGTCGCGCGCCCAATCACCTGGAAAATTGTCGACGCGATCACCTGTGCTGTGATGTGGCTTGTTGCCTATAGCCTGCTTGCACCGGAAATCAGCGCCATCCTTGCGTAAGCGCGTGCCACTGGACCAGAAACCATTATTCTGGCCTCACTGGCCCATGGCATCCTTGAAATGGCGGCGGCATACCGGGACATATCGGTCATTGCCGCCGATTTCGACCTGCGCCCCTTCACGGACCGGGTCGCCATTTTCATCGACACGCAGCACCATGCCGGCTTTACGACCGCAATGGCAGATGGTTTTGAGCTCATTAAGCTTGTCCGCCCAGGCCAGCAACCATTTGGAGCCTTCGAACAACTGCCCCTGGAAGTCGGTGCGAATGCCATAGCAAAGTACCGGAACACCGTGCTTGTCAGCGATATCAGAAAGTTGCCACACCTGTTCCTTGCTCAGGAACTGGGCCTCGTCAATCAGAACGCAATCAACCTTGCCCTTTTTCATTTCTCCAAGGATCAGCGCACACATATCGGTTTGGCCATCAAACAGAAGTGCCGGGGCTTCCAGACCGATGCGTGACGCAATCTTGCCCTCGCCAAAACGGTCGTCAAAGGCAACCGTCAGCAACAGCGTTTCCATACCCCGTTCGCGGTAATTGAAGCTTGCCTGAAGCAGCGTGGTCGATTTGCCCGCATTCATGGACGAGTAATAGAAAAACAGATTGGCCATGGATCCCCCCGAAAGTCGTCAATGGGACATAGCCGATCAGGCACAATTGATCAATATGGCGATGATTGCTGCGTCATCCATTCCGCGAAATATCGATGTCACGCAATTCACGGCGCATAAATTCCAGCAATGCCTGGACTTTGGCGCTGCGCGTTACACCGGCCGGATAAACGGCATAAACCTGCAAATCGGGCAAAATACAGTCAGGAAGAATTCGGACCAGATCCCCGCGCCCAAGATCATCCTGAACATCACATAGCGGCACAACAGCCATGCCGTGCCCGCCCCGAAGGAACTGTAACCGCGCCGTGGCATTATCAACGCGGACATGACCGTTAACCCGAACTTTCTGTTCTGTACCGTTGCAAGTCATGGTCAGGGTTTCAGGGATGCGGCTATACATCACCCAATCATGCAGGGCGAGATTGTCAATGTTTTCCGGATGCCCCGCACGATCAAGATAGTCCGGGCTGGCGCAGACAATGCGACGTGTTTGATAAAGCTTGAAGCTTTTGAGATCGGAACTTTTCAGCGGTCCGGACCGGATGCCGATATCCATACCCATACCAATCAGATCAACAACATCGTCACTCAGATGCACATCAATTGCGACGCTGGGATATGTCCGGCGGAATCGGTTCAAAATCGGAACGATCCGCAAATTGCCAAGATGTACCGAAGATGTAATTGAAATCTTGCCAACAGGTTCATCACGCAATTCCTCGACCCGTTTGCGGGCCGCTTCGGCCTCCAACATGATGGTGCGACAACTGTCGTAATAGCGTTCACCGGCATCCGTGATGCTGAATGTGCGAGTACTTCGGCGCAGCAACGGCACGCCAAGTTTGGCTTCAAGCTGGCGGATCTGATGTGAAATCGCCGCGCGACTAAGCCCCATCTTGCGCGCAGCAGCGGAAAACCCGCCCTCCTCGACCACGCGGGCAAAGATCATCATTGCTCTGACTTCATCAAGTGCCGACATTTCATATGCTCAATTAATTTGACAATCTGTTCAATAATTCACGCTTACGCAAATTTTGTCAGCCAGTTACGATCAAGGCAAATGAAATCAGCGCATGGAGGATTTGATGCGTATTTTGATGATTACGACCTCGCACGACCGCATGGGTGATACGGGCCACAAGACCGGTATCTGGCTAGAAGAACTTGCAGCCCCCTATTTCCGTTTTCTCGATGCCGGTGCGGAAATCACCCTGGCATCGCCCAAAGGCGGCAAGCCGCCCCTGGACCCCAACAGTCTGGTACCCGATGCCCTGACCGAGGCGACCGAACGCTTTGAAAAAGATGCGGCCGCCAAACAGGCCTTTGAAAACACTGTCACGCTTGACGGCCTTAAGGCAGATGATTTTGATGCATTGTTCTATCCGGGTGGGCATGGTCCGCTTTGGGATCTTGCAACCGATGCAAAATCAATTGCCCTGATCGAAGCATTCGTCGCACAGAACAAACCGGTCGCGGCTGTTTGCCACGGTCCTGCTGCGTTGGTGAATGCCAAAACGGCTGATGGCAAGCCGCTTGTTGCGGGCAAACGTGTCACCGGCTTTACCAATGACGAAGAAAAGGCTGTCGGCCTTGAAAAGGTAGTTCCGCTGTCGATTGAAGATGAATTCAAGAAACATGGCGGCACCTATGAACGCGGTGAAATGTGGGCGCCATTTGCTGTGGTTGACGGCAAACTTGTGACCGGACAGAACCCGGCATCAAGCGACGCAACCGCAGACGAAGTTATCAAACTTTTGTCCGCATAAAACTGCTTGACCTTCCATCTACCGGAACCTTCATACTGCAGGCATAGATACCGGTTTTATGGAGTATTCAAATGGTAAAACTGAAGGTCGAAAAAATGAGCTGTGGCCACTGCGCCAATGCAGTGACCGCAGCCGCCACCAAGGTCAGCGGCGTCGAAAGCGCAAAGGTTGATCTGGAATCTGGTGAAATTGCCGTTTCCGGCACCGCGGATGTCAACGCCCTGATCGCAGCGATCACCGATGCAGGTTATCCCGCGTCCATAACCAGCTGATCAATACCATCAACGTTCGTGTCTCCCCCCACCCGAACGTCAAGGCCGCCTGTATGATCATGATACAGGCGGCTTTTTTATTCACTCACCGCCAACCGGCCCATCACCGCGGGCATGAATGATGCAGCATGTTGCCGGGCGGACCAATGCCCACCCCTGGCAGCATTATCACCATGAGCGCACCGCGACCAGGCATTCCTCATACAAAAAAAGCCGCCCGATCAGGGCGGCTTTTTCAATGGTCTGATGATTAATCAGCCAAGGATCTTGTCACGCAGCAGCTTGTTGACCATGCCCGGGTTGGCTTTGCCGCCGGTGGCCTTCATGACCTGACCAACGAACCAGCCCAGCATGCGGTCTTTGCCGTCACGGATTTCCTGTACCTTGTCGGGGTTGGCTGCGATGACTTCGTCAATCGCCCCTTCGATGGCACCGGTATCGGTGATCTGCTTAAGACCTTTTTCCTCGACGATCTTTTCAGGATCATCACCGGTTTCGATCATGATTTCAAAGACATCCTTGGCGATACGGCCCGAAATGGTGTCATTGGAAATCAGATCGATCAGCTTGCCAAGGTTTTCAGCCGAAACCGGGCTGTCCGCGATGCCGACTTCTGCCTTGTTCAGCGCGCCAAACAGGTTGGTGATCACCCAGTTCGCAGCCAGTTTGCCGTCACGGCCCTTGGCGACGATTTCGTAGTAATCAGCCTTTTCCTTTTCCGCAACGAGAACACCGGCATCATATGCCGACAGACCGTTTTCACGCATGAAGCGGGCTTTTTTCTCGTCCGGGAGTTCCGGCAGCTCTTTTTCGATTTCCGAGATGAAAGCATCATCGAAGACAAGCGGCAACAGATCCGGATCCGGGAAATAGCGATAATCATGTGCCATTTCCTTGGACCGCATCGAACGGGTTTCACCCAGACGCTGATCATACAGGCGGGTTTCCTGAACGATTTCACCGCCGGCTTCCAGAACTTCGACCTGGCGTTTGGCTTCGATCTCGATCGCCTGCATCACGAAACGGATGGAGTTGACGTTTTTGATCTCGCAACGGGTGCCGAACGGTTCGCCCGGACGACGGACCGAAACGTTGGCATCGCAACGCATAGAACCTTCGTTCATGTTGCCGTCACACGTACCAAGATAACGCACAATCGCACGCAGCTTGGTCAGGTATGCACCGGCCTCTTCCGGGGTCCGGATATCTGGCATGGACACGATTTCCATCAGCGCCACGCCCGAACGGTTCAGGTCGATATGCGAATATTTCGGGTCCTGATCATGCATCGATTTGCCGGCATCCTGTTCAAGATGCAGACGTTCGATACCAACCGACTTGGTCGAACCATCGGGCATATCAAGAATGATCGTGCCGTCGCCGACAATCGGTTTGTCAAACTGCGAAATCTGATAGCCCTGCGGCAGATCGGCATAGAAATAGTTTTTGCGGGCAAAAACGCTTTCCTTGTTGATCTTGGCCTTAAGACCCAGACCGGTTTTAACAGCCTGGCGCACGCACTGGGCATTAACCACCGGAAGCATGCCCGGCATCGCCGCGTCAACAAGGCTGACATTGGTGTTCGGTTCGTTCCCGAACTTGGTTGATGCACCGGAAAACAGTTTGGACTCGGAAATCACCTGACAGTGAACTTCCAGACCGACAACGATTTCCCACGGGCCGGTCGAACCTTCAATCACATAGCTCATGGATTAACCCTCCAGCCCGGACGGTTTTGCGGTGAAGTTGGCGGCACTTTCAAGCACACCACCGACACGCAGAACGGTTTCTTCATCAAACGGCTTGCCAATCAGCTGCAGGCCAAGCGGAAGTCCTTCGGACGACAGACCGGTCGGAAGCGACAGGCCCGGAAGACCAGCAAGGCTTGCCGGAACGGTGAAGACGTCGTTCAGATACATCTTGACCGGATCGCCTTCGTTTTCACCGATGGCGAACGCGGCCGACGGTGCGGTCGGCGCCAGAATGGTGTCAACCGTGCCAAAGGCATTGGCGAAGTCTTCGTAAATACGACGACGGACTTTGAGCGCCTTGTTGTAATAGGCGTCATAGTAGCCAGCCGACAGCACATAGGTGCCGATCATGATGCGGCGCTGGACTTCCTTGCCGAAACCGGCGGCGCGCGACTTCATATACATGTCATCAAGGCTGTCGCCTTCATCCATGACACGCTGGCCATAACGCAGACCGTCATAACGTGCGAGGTTCGAAGATGCTTCTGCCGGGGCCACGATATAATAGGTGCCAAGCGCATATTTGGTGTGCGGCAGGGTCACATCGACCACTTCGGCACCCGCATCGCGCAGCATGGCAACACCATCGTCCCACAGCTTGCTGATTTCTTCGGGCATGCCATCAACACGGTATTCTTTCGGAATACCGATTTTCATGCCACGAATGTCACCCGTCAGGGCAGCTTCGAAATCCGGAACCGCCATTGGCGCAGACGTGCTGTCCTTGGCATCGTGACCGGCCATCGAACCCAGCATGATTGCCGCGTCGCGAACGGTTTTGGTCATCGGGCCGGCCTGATCAAGCGAACTTGCAAAGGCAACAATACCCCAACGCGAGCAACGGCCATAGGTCGGCTTCAAACCGACAATACCGCAATAGGATGCCGGCTGGCGGATCGAACCACCGGTGTCGGTACCGGTGGCCGCAAGCGCCATGTTGGCAGCAACAGCAGCCGCAGAACCGCCCGACGAACCACCGGGAACAAGGTCCTTGCCGTCCTTGCCTTTCCACGGGTTGATTGCATTGCCGTAATAGGAAGACGTATTTGACGACCCCATGGCAAATTCATCAAGGTTGGCCTTGCCCAGCATCACCGCGCCATTTTCAAACAGCTTGCTGGTGACCGTGGATTCATATTCCGGTTTGAACCCTTCGAGGATATGCGACGCCGCCGTGGTCTGGACACCTTCGGTGCAGAACAGATCCTTGACCGCAATCGGCAGGCCTTCCATTTTGCCAGCTTCGCCCTTGGCGCGCTTGGCATCGGATGCCTTGGCCATTTCGATGGCCTTTTCCGGGGTTTCGGTGATGTAAGCGTTCAGATTGCGATGCGTTTCCATCGATTTCAGGTGCGCTTCGGTCAGTTCGACCGAGGTATATTCACCCTTTGCAAGCCCGTCGCGGGCTTCTGCAAGTGTCAGCTTTGTCAGATCAGTCATTATTCAACCACCTTGGGCACAACAAAACAGCCAGCATCGGTCATCGGTGCATTCGACAGCACTTTTTGCTGGATGTTGCCATCGGTGACTTCATCCTTGCGCAGCGGCAGGGTAAGATCGGCAACCGAGGTCAGCGGTTCGCAACCCTCGACATCAACTTCTTGCAGTTCCTCGACGAAATCGAGGATACGGGTCAAATCTCCCGCCAGTTCGGACAGGCCTTCTTCGGACACGTTGATACGTGACAGATAGGCAATACGGCGAACTGTTTCCTTATCCAAAGACGACATGGATGAAAGTCTCTCTTAAGGAATGACAAAAAACCCGGCAGATACGAAATCTGCCAGAACTTGAATTACAGCGCGGAAACTAGCACCCCGCCGCCCCTATCGCAAGGGCCGCAAACGGCCTAAATGCGCGACATCGGCGATCATTGTTCATCCGGGCGCGATCTGGCGATAAAAATGCCCGCAAGCAGCACCAAATGACGTTACAATCAGGCATGTCTGAATTGCATTGCCATCGCGGCAATTCGGCTGGTGTTTTCCAATCAACACGCCTATAAGGTCGCCATGATTTGCAATGATACTCAGGAATTGCTGCGGTTCTTACCACCAGCAGCGCGCGTTTTGGGCCTGGACCTTGGCACCAAAACCATTGGCGTGGCCCTTTCAGATGTCGGGCTGCAGATCGCTTCACCTTATGAGCTGATCTCGCGGAAGAAGTTCACCCGCGATATCGCACAGCTGTCATCGATCATCGACAAGCAGAATGTCGGCGGCATCATCATCGGCTTCCCGCGTGAACTTGACGGTTCGATCGGCAAGGCATGCCACCGTGTCTATGCCTTTGTCGACGAGATGGAAAAATACATCGATCTTCCGGTTCTGATGTGGGACGAACGTCTGTCGACCAATGCGGTTGAACGTATCCTGATCGAAGAAGTCGACATGACCCGTAAACGTCGTGCCGAAGTCGTTGATAAAACGGCGGCGGCCTATATTCTTCAGGGCGCGCTGGACCATCTTAACCGTCACACCGACCCCGGCGAAAATGCCGAACCCGATGAAGACGCGTTCGATGAAGACGAAGACTGATTTAAGATCGGTCACACAACAAGATCAAAAAGCTGCCAGGTTCGCCCGGCAGCTTTTTTTTGTACGTCATTTCGACTTGATGACGACCATCACGCCAAAGAACTTTGATGGCGGCAGGATAATCTGGCCTTTTTTCTGAACCGCGCCAAGTGACAGTGCGGCTTCGGAAATCCGGGACAAATCATCGACAATCAATTCGAACCCGGCAAAACCGTCGGTCGGAAAATCGGTATCATCAAAACCGTATTTGGCAATCAGCTCGTCACTGTGAAGGGCGTCGACCAGATGATCGATCCCGATGGCCTCGTAAAAATCGCGCACGGCATCCGCCGCCCAGTGACTAAGCACGACCTTGCCGATCGCCTTTGCACCGTTGGGATGGGATTGATATTCCGGGAAATAGAAATTCTGTGGCGGATGGCGATGCTGACAAACAAACGACACCGCATGGCGGAGCAACGGATGGTTGGCAAAGGCCAGTGAAAAGGCAACGCCCACCGTATCGCCCGACGGGGTTAGCGCATCGCGTTCAAAATGAAAGACCGACGGAACAGCTGCCCCGGCCGCAATGAATTCTTCGCGATCCTTTTCGGCATCGCGCGACTGAAGGGCAAGCATCGACATGCCCTGGCGATGGCGCAGATAATCACGGTTATAGATCGGAAATGAAAACGGCACAGACAGATCGGTTTCGGTAATCTTGTCCGGATCAACAACAGCAAGCAATTCGATATACATGCCGTCAAGCTGGATCAGCGCATTGCCCGTTCCAAACGGATGGGTTGCACGCGGCGTTACTTTAAATCCAAGCTGGGAATAAGCAGCAATTGCCGCTTCAAGATCATTCACACACAGAACAAGATGATCAATCGCGCGCGACATGGCGTCCCCTCGTGGCATTGGTGGCGGTCCGGACAGCTTTAGATTGAATTCAGTTTATCGCTGCCGCACTCTTATAGATGTGCTGACTATCACATTATGCTTTGGCAACAAAGAACAACTCCCATTTAGCTGAATTAAAGTCAGCTGGCGCACAGCACAATTCAATCGCTTGCAGTGATTACATTTTTGTCCGACAACATACGGGGTCACCCGGCGCGTCGCGCCAAAGCATGACCTGTGCTTTTCGTTCAAAAGGTCCGTTCATGATCGCCATTCTTTCCGCCCTGCTGCCAACATTCGCCCTGATTGTTCTGGGCTATGGCCTGCGTCAACGTCAGTTCCTGCCTGACGCATTCTGGCCCGGTGCGGAAAAGCTGACCTATTTCGTGACGTTCCCGGCCCTGCTGTTTTCCAACACTGCCAAGGCCGATCTCGGCAGCTTGCCGTTACTGGGGATTGCCAGTGCAATGCTGGGAACTGTTGCGATTTGCACCATCCTGATCATGGTTCTGAAACCGGTTCTGAAGGTCAGTCCCGCGGCATTTTCATCACTGGTTCAGGGGGCGATCCGCCCCAACACCTATATCGGGCTTGCTGTTGCGGCCGCCCTTTTGGGAACGGCTGGACTGACGGTAACCGCACTTTGTGTCGCGCTGGTTGTTCCGACGGTCAATGTCATATCGGTTCTGGCCTGTGCGCATTGGGGCGAAAACGACCGCAAACCGGGTTTGCTGTCGCTGCTTCGTGATGTTGCAAAGAACCCGCTTCTGGTCGCCTGCGTTCTGGGCAGCCTGTTTAATGTTGCCGGAATTGGCCTGCCCCCGGTGATTGGCCCGTTTCTTGAAGTTCTTGGCCGCTCGGCCCTGCCCATCGGGTTGCTTGCTGTCGGGGCTGGTCTTGATCTCAAGGCTGCGCGCAATGCCGGTTTTCCGGTCGGCATTTCGACCATTGGCAAACTGGTTGCCAGCCCGGCCATTGCGGCCGGACTTTGTCTGGCGCTCGGGTTGCCGGGGATCGAAAGTGCCGCTGTGGTGTTTTATGCCGCCCTTCCCTGTTCAGCCAGTGCCTATGTCCTGGCGCGCCTGATGGGCGGTGATGCACAGATGATGGCCAGTATCATCACGGTCCACACCCTTGCCGCGATCATCACCATGCCGATCATTGCCGTTCTGATGCATGTGGTTTGATCCAGCGATCATGAAAATCCCCCGGAAAACCTGACCGGACAGTCAGGTTTTCGGCATGAAATCACACCATTCTTTGGAATATTTACCTTTTCGTCACACGGGCAATTCGTTATGCTCCGCGCGAAATTTTTTCCAGACCATCCAAGGGAAATGTGCAACGCCATGAGCGTCATGGGACCAGCGGCGGATCACTATCCGCACCCACACCTCCTCGGTATCGAGGGTCTCACCCCCGGGGAAATCACCCTTATTCTTGATCGGGCACAGCATTACGCGGAAAAGAACCGCTCTGCTGACAAGACCAGCAATATTCTGGCCGGTGCCACGGTTGTAAATCTGTTTTACGAAAACTCCACCCGTACATTGACGTCATTCGAACTTGCCGCCAAACGGCTTGGTGCGGATGTCATCAACATGACGGTGGGCACCAGTTCGGTCAAAAAGGGTGAAACCCTGATTGACACCGCCATGACGCTCAATGCGATGAACCCGGATGCCCTTGTGGTTCGCCATGCCGATAGTGGCGCGGTCAAGTTGCTGAGTGAAAAGGTCAATTGTGCGGTTCTCAATGCCGGGGATGGTCGCCACGAACACCCGACGCAGGCCCTGCTTGATGCCCTGACCATCCGCCGTCACAAGGGACGCTTGCACCGTCTGAATGTCGCGATCTGCGGCGATATCGCCCATTCGCGCGTGGCGCGGTCAAACATCCTGCTTCTCAATACCATGGGATCGCGGGTGCGGCTTGTAGCCCCGCCGACCCTGATCCCGTCAAAGATCGATCGCATGGGCGTCGAGATTTTCCACGACATGGAAGAAGGTTTGAAAGACTGCGACATCGTCATGATGCTGCGTCTTCAGCTTGAACGCATGGAAGGAAGCTTTATCCCGTCCGTCCGCGAATATTTCCATTTCCATGGCCTTGATCGCGCCAAGCTTGCCAACGCCAAACCCGACGCCCTGATCATGCATCCCGGCCCAATGAACCGTGGCGTGGAAATCGACAGCGAAGTTGCCGATGACGTCGAACGATCGGTCATTCGTGAACAGGTCGAAATGGGTGTTGCCGTTCGCATGGCTGCGCTGGAATTGCTTGTCCAGAACCACAGAAAGATGGGAGGTCAGGCATGAGCCCCGCCATTCGCGCCAAAGGCGCAGGTAAAAAGGCCTTTATCAATGCCCGTCTGGTCGACCCGGTCGCACAGACTGATGGCATGGGCGGCCTACTGATCCAGGATGACACGATTGCCAAATCCGGCGCGGAAGTCACCAAGGACACCGTGCCTGAAGGATTTGAAATCATTGACCTTGGCGGTGCTTGCCTTGCCCCGGGTCTCGTGGACATGCGCGCCCAGCTGCGTGAACCGGGTTTCGAGCATCAGGAAACCATCGAAACGGCTGGCAAATCTGCGGCCATTGGCGGGGTGACCACCATCATCGCCCTGCCCAATACCGATCCGGTCATTGATGATGTTGCCGGTGTCGAATTCATTGCACGACGCGCGCGCAAGGTCGGCCTGGCCAAGGTGTTTGTCTATGGAGCGGTTTCCAAGGGCATCGAAGGCAAGGAAATCACCGAGATGGGCCTTCTGCATCAGGCAGGTGCAGTCGCGTTCTGTGATGGTGTCAAAACAATCGCCAGTGCCCGCCTGCTGCGCCAGGCACTTTCATATTCCACCTTCTTTGACGGCATGATCGTCCAGCATCCCGAAGAGCCGGAATTGTCCAAGGGCGCATCAATGAACAGTGGCGAACTTGCCACCCGTCTGGGTCTTTCGGGGGTATCGCCGCTGGCCGAAGTCATGCAGATCGAACGTGATTTGCGTTTGGCGGAAATGACCGGCGGGCGGCTTCATTTTGCCCATATCTCGACCGGGGAGTCGGTTGAGGTCATTCGCAAGGCCAAGAAACGCGGCCTGAAAGTAACCTGCGATACGGCACCACCCTATTTCGCCTTGAACGAGAATTCGGTGTCCGATTACCGGACATTTGCCAAATTGTCCCCGCCCCTGCGATCAGAAGATGACCGTCAGGCGATCGTGGCCGGTCTGGCAGATGGCACCATTGACGCCATTGCATCCGATCACAATCCGCAAGATGCGGACTCAAAGCGCCTGCCTTTCGCACAGGCGGCGGCGGGTGCAGTTGGTTTTGAAACGCTTCTGCCCATTTCGCTTGAACTTTATCACAACGGCCATATGTCGTTGCTCGATGTCATCACCAAACTGACGCGCGTTCCGGCGGATCTTGTCCGCATCAAGGGTGCCGGAACCCTTGCCGAGGGAACGGCGGCGGATCTGGTGGTGTTTGATCCGGATCGTCCGTGGAAAATTGATCCGTATCAGTTCCATTCGAAATCAAAGAACTCACCTTTTGACGGTCGCCTGACACAGGGTCGCGTTTTGCGGACCCTGATTGATGGCCGCGAAGTTTTCACGGAAGGCTCCTGATATGGAACAGGCACTCGATGAAGGCTACAAAGCCATGTTGATGTCCCTGCAAATTGCGACGGTTTGCGGCTATTTGCTTGGCTCGATCCCGTTCGGTCTGGTTTTGACCCGGATGGCCGGCCTTGGTGATATCCGCAAGATCGGTTCGGGCAATATCGGTGCAACCAACGTGCTTCGCACCGGGCGCAAGGGACTGGCGTTCCTGACCCTGATCGGGGATGCGGGCAAAGGCGCGTTTGCAGCCCTGCTCTTTACCCATCTTTCGGGCGTCGAACAGGGTATCTTTGCCGGTGGCGCTGCGGTTATCGGCCACATGTTCCCGATCTGGCTGCGCTTCAAGGGCGGCAAAGGCGTTGCAACGACGCTTGGCACCCTTGCGGCTGTTAACTGGGTAATGGGTCTGTGTGCTGCTTTGACGTGGCTTGTCATGGCGCTGATTTTCCGCATTTCGTCGCTTTCGGCATTGATTGCAATGATCGCCGCCCCGCTTGCCGCCTTCTTCATCGCCAATGATCCGGGTGCCGGATGGCTTGGGGTATTTCTGGCTGTGATTGTCTGGGCAGCACATCACGCCAATATAGGTCGTCTGCTTCGAGGTGAAGAACCCAAGATTGGCCAGAAAAAGAAAGAAGCAGAACAAGATAGCCAGACGGTCTGATCCCGTTCCTTTCTTTTGAATAACTTGACGAAACAACGCCCGGATGTTCACAATCCGGGCGTTATGCATTTTAGCGATCAACAACCGGCACGATTAGCACAATCCGAACGCCTTGCCCGTATGCGGCTTGCGCGCAGCACCAATATTGGCCCGGTGACATTTCGCAAATTGCTTGAACGGTTCGGGTCTGCACGCAATGCCATCGACGCACTGCCCGACATTGGCCGTCATTCCGGAACTGTTCGCAAAATCACCCTTGCCAGTCGTGATGACACGGTTGCCGAAATCGAACTGGCAAAACAAAGTCAGGCAAAGCCGGTGATTTTTGGCGACCCGGAATATCCCGTCCTTCTGGCCCGTATTGAAGATGCCCCGCCCTATTTTTATGCCATCGGTCGACTGGAACTTTTGGCGCAATCTGCGATCGGGATTGTTGGTGCGCGCAATGCATCTGCCAATGGGTGCGGTTTTGCACGCAAAATAAGTCACGAACTGGTATCGGCCGGATATGTCGTGGCATCGGGGATGGCACGCGGCATTGACGGGGCCGCACACGAGGCCGCACTCAATGCCGCCCGAACCACGGGTAGCAAAACGGGCGGCGGTACAATTGCGGTCCTTGGTGGGGGTGTTGATGTCATTTATCCGCGCGAACATCGCGCGCTTTATGAACAGCTTTGTCAGGATGGTCTGGTGATATCG
The DNA here is from genome assembly GCF_023588965.1 of Thalassospira sp. GO-4. Taxonomy (NCBI): domain Bacteria; kingdom Pseudomonadati; phylum Pseudomonadota; class Alphaproteobacteria; order Rhodospirillales; family Thalassospiraceae; genus Thalassospira; species Thalassospira sp. GO-4. The sequence continues at coordinate 685,332 of NZ_CP097807.1, read as the reverse complement.
GAAATGCCGCCCGGTCTTAAACCGCAAGCACGCCATTTCCCGCGGCGCAACCGGATCATATCGGGCCTCGCACACGGAACCGTTGTCATAGAGGCCGGGCGCAATTCCGGGTCGCTGATTACCGCGCGCTTTGCCGCTGATCAGGGGCGCGATGTTTTTGCTGTTCCCGGTTCACCGACCGACCCGCGGGCGGCCGGACCAAACAGTCTGATCCGGGATGGTGCAATTTTATGCGACTCTGCGGATGTGATTCTTGATGCCGTGAGGTCGGCAGAAAAAAACACACAGCTTTTTGAAAGTTTTCATCAATTCAACACAGACGGTCGCAACAGTGAGCCCGATCACATACAGGGCACTTATGATGACATTATCAGATCCCTTGAACATGACGCCGAATTTTCCGGCGCAAAACAGGGGCATCAGGACATTGCAAACACGCAGGAAACCGCGACGCATACCAATGGCGGAACCGATATTGATGACAATGACAAAGTGATTGATTTGCTATCGACTTCGCCCCTTCTGATTGACGAACTTATCCGCACGTCAAAGCTGTCGGCAAACCGGGTTTCAACAATTTTGATTGAACTCGAACTTGCAGGAAGGGTTGAACGTCACCCCGGAAATAGGGTATCGCGTATCGCCAAATGAGAGTCGCGTCGGATTTCGGCGTGACAAATATTGTTGTGATTTGCCGCAATTTGCGCAATCTGATTTGAAATACAGACACACTATATATATGTGCGTCTCGCATTCGGGTTAATTGAAGCACAACATAAATATAGCCTTCGGGCGCAAGAACCGGACACGAAAAACGTAATGAATCTTGTCATCGTCGAATCCCCGGCCAAAGCCAAGACGATCAACAAATATCTCGGTGATGATTATAAGGTGCTGGCCTCTTTCGGTCACATCCGCGATCTGCCGTCCAAGGACGGATCAGTCGATACCGACAATGATTTTTCGATGGTCTGGGAAACGGATGGACGATCGGAAAAGCAGATCCGCGAGATTGCCGCAGCGGCCCGTGACTCCGACACCATCTATCTCGCGACTGACCCGGATCGCGAAGGGGAAGCGATTTCGTGGCATATTCTTGAAGTTCTCGAGCAGAAAAAATTGCTCCGCGGGCGTGATGTGCACCGCGTCGTGTTTCACGAGATCACCAAGAAGGCCGTCACGGACGCCATCGCCAATCCGCGTGAACTCAATCAGGAACTGGTTGATGCCTATCTGGCGCGTCGTGCACTTGATTATCTTGTGGGCTTCAACCTGTCGCCGGTTCTGTGGCGCAAACTTCCGGGTTCGCGTTCGGCTGGTCGTGTGCAATCGGTTGCCCTGCGTCTGATTTGCGAACGTGAAATCGAGATCGAGGCCTTCAAGCCCGACGAATACTGGTCGCTTGAGGCCGGCTTTGCTGTTCCGGAAGGCAACTTTACCGCGCGCCTGACGCATCTGAACGGCGAAAAGCTTGATAAACTGGCGCTTGGCAACGAAGATGCCGCCAAGATAGCCAAGGAAAAGGTCGAAAGCAGAAGCTACGCGGTCTCAAAGGTCGAGCGCAAGGACGTCAAACGTCGTCCGCAGCCGCCCTTCACCACATCGACCCTGCAACAGGAAGCATCGCGCAAGCTTGGCTTTGGGGCAAAACGCACCATGCAGCTCGCCCAGCGCCTGTATGAAGGGGTTGATATCGGCGGTGAAACGGTTGGTCTGATCACCTATATGCGTACCGATGCCGTGGTTCTTTCGCAGGAAGCACTGGCTGCTGCACGCCGCCTTATCGGCAAGGATTACGGGGATGCTTACCTTCCGGCCAGTGCGCGCAGCTTTGCCAACAAGGCAAAGAACGCACAGGAAGCCCACGAAGCGGTACGTCCGACCGATCTGTTCCGCCGCCCCGATCAGGTGGCACGCCACCTTGATAAGGACCAGCTGGCACTTTACACCCTGATCTGGAAACGTACCGTTGCCTGTCAGATGGAAGATGCCCGCTTTGATCAGGTTGCAGTCGACCTGTCATCGAATGACAATCACGTTGTTCTGCGTGCCAATGGCTCGGTTGTGAAATTTGACGGCTTCCTGAAACTGTATCAGGAAGGCAAGGATGACGAGGCCGAGGACGAAAATGATCGTCGTCTGCCGCCGCTCAAGGAAGGTCAGAAACCCAACCTTGGCAAAGTCAGCATCGACCAGCACTTCACCCAGCCCCCGCCCCGTTATACCGAGGCGAGCCTGGTCAAGAAGATGGAAGAACTTGGCATCGGCCGTCCGTCGACCTATGCATCGATCATTTCGGTTCTTCAGGATCGCAACTATGTCTTGCTTGAACGGCGCCGCTTTGTCGCACAGGACCGTGGTCGCCTTGTCACCGCGTTTCTGTCGAAGTTCTTTGAACGCTATGTTCAGTACAACTTCACCGCGGATCTTGAAAACCAGCTTGATGAAATCTCGACCGGCAACCTTGCCTGGAAAGAAGTGCTTCGTGACTTCTGGAAATCGTTCAAGGGCAATGTCGACGAGGCCAAGGAACTGAAAATCACCGATGTGCTTGATGCGCTTCAGGTGATGCTTGAAAATTATCTGTTCCCGCCGCGTGAAGACGGCACCGATCCGCATAAATGCCCGAAATGTTCTGATGGCACCCTAAGCTTGAAGCTGGGCAAGTTCGGTGCATTCCTGGGATGTTCGAACTATCCGGACTGCAACTTCACCCGACCGCTGGTTGCCAATGAAAACGGCAATGATTCCGAACTTGATGCCGGACCCAAGGTTCTGGGCATCGACAAGGAAACCGGCAAGGAAATCACCCTGCGCAAAGGCCCGTACGGGGTTTATGTTCAGCTTGGTGAAGAAGAAGAAGTCGAAGGCAAGAACGGCAAACCCAAAAAGGTCAAACCGAAACGTACCTCCCTTCCCAAGGGGTTGGAGCCATCGGTCGTTGACCTGACCAAGGCCGAAGAGCTTCTGACACTTCCGCGCGTGGTCGGGATTTACCCCGATACCGGCGAGGAAATGAAAGCCAATATCGGACGTTTTGGTCCCTATGTTCAGGCCGGCAGCATCTTTGCGTCTCTTAAGGCCGATGATGACGTGCTGACCATTGGTGAAAACCGGGCCATTGCCCTGATTGCGGACAAGCGCGAAAAAGCCGGCAAGGAAATCGGCAAACATCCCGATGACAACGAACCGATCTTTGTCGCAGTTGGTCGTTGGGGTCCGTTTGTGAAACACAAAAAGACCATCGCCAATATCCGCGATGTTGAACGCGATGACATCACCCTTGAGATGGCGATAAAGGCCATCAAGGAAAAGGAAGCCAAGTCGGGCAAAACATCAAAAGCCGCGACCAAGAAAACGGCAACCAAAACCGCGACGGCAAAGAAAAAAGCCCCCGCGAAAAAGAAAACGGCTGCAAAGAAAACCGCAGCAAAGAAGACAACCACGAAAAAGGCGGCGGCAGATTAATCTGCCGCTTTCCTTTTCAGTGGAAATTAAGTGAAAGGACGCCGCGAAGTTGGCGAACGATACAGAAGACAAAAAACACTTCCCGACCCGGGAAGAAATCATCGAATTCATCGATATGAGCCCCACCCCGGTGGGCAAGCGCGAAATTGCGCGCGCCTTTAACATCAAGGGTGCAGCGAAGATCGAGCTTAAAAAGATCCTAAAGGAACTGAAAATCGGCGGCGATGTCGTCAAGGGACGCAGACGGTTTGACAAACCCGACCGTCTGCCCCCGGTCGAGGTGCTTGAAATTACCGGCATCGACGATGATGGCGAGGTTCTGGCCAAGCCGAATGTCTGGAAACACGACTACGAACCGCCCCAGATTGTCGTCAAATCGATCCGACGTGGCGGGCCAAGTGCGCCTGGCATCGGTGACAAGATCCTGGCCAAGCTGCGCTATACCGGCAAGCAAACCTACGAAGCCAGCATCATGCGGGTCCTTGGAAGCGGTCCACAGCGCGTTTTGGGACTTTACCGCCCCAATGAACGCGAAGGTCGCGTTGTGCCCACCGATCGCAAGGACAGCGGCGAAATCGCAGTGCCGCTTGATGATCATCCCGATCTTGAGGCCGGGTCGCTGGTTTTGACGGAAATCCTGCCAGGCAAACATTTCGGATTGCGCAAGGGCCGGATCACCGAGGTTCTTGGCAATATCAACGAACCGAAATCGATCAGCCTTGTGTCGATCCATGCGCGTGGCATTCCGTTTGAATTCCCGCCGGAAGTCGAACTTCAGGCACGGGAATCAAAGGCCACGCCGCTTGGCAAACGTACCGACCTTCGCGATATCCCGCTGGTGACCATTGATGGTGCCGACGCGCGTGATTTCGATGATGCCGTCTGGGCCGAAGCCGACCCCGATCCTGCCAATGAAGGCGGCTGGCACATCATGGTCGCGATTGCCGACGTGTCCTGGTATGTGCGCCCGGGCGACGCGCTTGACCGCGAAGCGGTGAAACGCGGCAACAGTTGCTATTTCCCGGACCGTGTCGTCCCGATGTTGCCGTTTGAACTGTCAAACGGCTGGTGTTCGCTGGTTCCCCATGAAGATCGCGGCTGTATGGCGGTCGAGATGTGGCTCGACAAGCACGGACATAAGCTGCGTCACAAGTTCTGTCGCGGCATGATGCGTTCTGCGGCGCGCCTGACCTATGATCAGGTGCAGCGCGCCATGGATGGTCAGCCTGATGACACCACAGGACCGCTGGTCGACACGATCATCAAGCCGCTTTATGGCGCTTTCCACGCCTTCCTCGAAGCGCGGAAAAAACGTGGCGTTCTGGAACTTGATGTTCCCGAACGCAAGATCGAGTTGAATGATCAGGGCCAGATCGTCGCAATTGCCCCGCGTGCGCGCTTTGACAGCCACAAGCTGATCGAAGAATTCATGATTGCTGCCAACGTGTGTGCAGCCGAGGAACTTGAACGCATCAAGCAGCCTTGCATGTATCGTATCCACGATGCCCCGAGCGAGGAAAAGCTTGAAGCCCTGCGCGAGTTCCTTGAAGGAGCCGGGTATCAGCTGAACAAGGCATCGGTTCTGCGTCCGCGGGACTTTAACCGCATTCTGGAACTGGCCAAGGACACGCCCGAGGCAGAGCTGATCAACACGGTCGTTCTGCGCAGCCAGTCACAGGCGATGTATAGCCCCGATAATATCGGGCACTTTGGCCTGGCATTGAAGAAATATGCCCATTTCACATCACCGATCCGCCGTTATGCCGACCTTCTGGTCCATCGTGCGCTGATTGCCGGTTTGAAACTGGGTGAAGGCGGTCTTCCGCCCGAAGATGGTGAACGGTTCGAGCAGATCGGCGAAGACATTTCCGGCACCGAACGACGGGCGGCAATGGCCGAACGTGATGCGGTCGACCGGTATGTCGCGGCCTATATGTCTGACAAGGTTGGCGCCGAATTCCCGGGCAAGATCTCCGGGGTCACGCATTTTGGGCTGTTCATTTCGCTCAATGAAACCGGGGCAGACGGCTTGGTGCCGATTTCCACCCTGCCCGATGACTATTACATCCATGATGCCGCAAGCCACGCACTGGTCGGGCAAAATCGCGGCAAGAAGTTCCAGTTGGGTGATAGCGTTGTGGTCCGCATCGCCGATGCCGATGCCGCAACCGGGTCTTTGGCATTGCGACTGGCCGAACATGCCGACATCACCGCCCGCGATCTGGTCGAACGGCCACGTGGCCGCAAAGGCCAGGGCAAACGTCGGGGCAGCAGCCCCGGGGATCGCAGCCACCGTCATGGCAGCAAACCCGGCTTCCGTTCCGGCCCGCGCGATGGCAAGGGCCCTGGTGGCACGTCTGCGACCAAGTCAAAGGGCAAAAAGAAAACGACGCCCAAAAAGCAACGCAAGCTGGTCGCGTCAAACCGCGTCACCCGCAACACTGCCAAACGCGACGACAAGTCGTAATAAAAACCCCCGTGAACAAACACGCAAACAAACAAAGGGCGGCCATCTGGCCGCCCTTTGTGCAATAAAAACAATAAATTACGCCAGTTACATCATGGTCGCGATGAATTTCGCCAGATGCTCGGATGTCTGTTTGCCTCGATTATTGATGATCGCGACATTGCCCGGCAACCCGTCCAGATCAGGATGCGATGCATCAAAACTTGTCAGAAGGCCCAGTTTTTTATCCGCCAACGTCTTCATCGCTGCCAAGGCACGGATCAGTTCAATGCCACTCAGCCCGTCAAGAACAGCCGCGGTGATGATCGCATCGGGATGGGACTGAACAACTGTTTCAAAGGCCTCGACAGCGGTGCGCGCGGTGATGGTGCGGAACCCCTGTTCGCGCAATTCGCGCTGCAGAAAATGGGCCTGAACAGCCGTTGCGGTCACAAGCAGGATTTCCTTGTCCTGCGCCGATCCGTTGTGGGATTTTTCGGCCTTTTCATCACTTTTTACCGTGCGGGTCGGCAAAGAACGCAGGATGCGGGTTTCTTCCTCGGCCTGCGGATTGGTGCCGCTTTCGATGATTTCGCGAATCCAGCTGGTGAAATCGACCAGGGATGCGGCTTCCAGATCATCGATCTTGGTCAGCTCGGCGATGTAATCTTCCATGCGATGGGCAATTGCGCCAACAAGGGGAAACCCGAATGACCCGGCCAAACCCTTGACGGTGTGGGCTTCGCGGCGAATTTCCGCGATCCCAGGCCCCGCTTCATCCATCCCGCCGGCGATACGATCAATCGTTGTTTCAATCCGGTCAACACGTTCAATTGTGTCCTCAATGAAGTCCTGTTTCAGACTGGCAACGATATCGTCCGCATTTCCCATTGGGCACTCCTTTAGCAGGTATTCAATTATGCTTTACAATCGCAAAGTCGCCCATAGGGTGATTAGAACGGGTCGATTTTACTTGCTTGCGCTATTGAACATCATGATGATGGCATACCGTTTCAATGCCCCTTTTTGCCCTTTGGATCAAGTGCGGGCAGAAAAGAAACAGGAGTTAAGCGCCCCATGACCATGCCCCACAACGATCAGAACGATCCCCTTCGCGACATGACGTCCTCGTCCCATACCAAAGATAGCCTTTCCGGCCCGACCGATAGCGGCAAGCGGTTGCTGCTTGGTCTTCGGCGCGGGTTCCGGCGCAAGTGCCCCAATTGCGGCCACGGGCTTGCATTTGGCGGGTATCTCAAACTGCGCCCGGCATGTGATGTTTGCAGTCACCCGATTGGTGAATATCGCTGTGACGATGCACCGCCCTATTTCACCATCTTTCTGGTCGGACATATCGTTGTGCCCGGCGTTCTGATGATGGAGCAAACAATCAAGCCGTCGCTTTGGATGCAAATGTCGATCTGGCTGCCGGCGACCGTGTTGCTGTGCCTTGGTTTCCTGCCCTTTATCAAAGGCGCGGTGCTTGGCACCCAGTGGGCCATGCGCATCAAAGGATAGTCATTGGCTATCGGGCACATTTTCCTTTAGAATAAGTAACTTGGATTTCCAAAATTAGTCGGATGTTTCCCTTGGTCACGATTGGCCGGCCCCGCATTGAAGACCTTTGTCTTAAGACCAGCTTGCGCCATTGGCGGCGTATCGGGGCTACGCTTGGGCTTTGCCTTTTACAGGCGGCTTGTGGCACCCCGCAGGTTGCCGGGATCACCGCCCCGGATGATCCGCAAACCCGCGAACTGGTCACCCAGACAATCGATCTTGTCGCTACCCGGTATATTGATCCGATCAGCCGCGATCAGATTCTGGTCAACACCCTTGATGGCCTGTCTGAAATCGATGACAACATCCGGGTCGACATCACCCCGGATAACCTGGTCTTGCAATATGACGGCAAGACGGTGCAAACCATTGCCCTTCCGCAGACCAACTATGATCAGACAAGTGTTGAAGGCAACCAGATCTGGTCTGAAATCACCCTGCGCGGGCTTGGCACCTATCGGGCCTATTCACCGGTGCTGCGCAATAGTGACACCCTTGATGTTCAGGCCGCCCTGGTCAGTGGCGCCATTCGCAACCTAGACCGTTACAGCCGCTATGAAGGCCCCAAACAGGCCGAAACGGCGCGCAACCGGCGTGACGGATATATCGGCATCGGCATTCGCGTTATCGGCGGTGACGGCTATCCGGTGGTGAAACTGGTGCATCCCGAAAGCCCGGCCGCCAAGGCCGGACTGCATCCCGGGGATCAGATTGTCGCGGTCAATGGCGAAGACATGTATGGCAAGACCAGCACCTATACCGCCGATCTTCTTCATGGCGAAGAAGGCACACGGGTAACCATCGACATCAACAAGGCCGACAATCGGGCGATTGTCCCGGTTGAAATCATGCGCGAACGTGTCATTGACCGGACCGTTTTTGCCGAAACCCGCGACAATATCCTGATTGCCCGCATCACCAGCTTCAACAGTGCAACCGCCAGCACATTGGGCGACAACATCCTTAAGGCGCAACTTTATGATGGCGGCCTTAAGGGGGTTATCCTTGATTTGCGGGGAAATCGCGGCGGTTTGCTGCAACAGGGGGTCGCTGTGGCCGACCTGTTCCTTGAAAACGGCCCGATCGGCAACACATTTTCGCGCGTCATGGCCGCCCGCCATACGTTCCGGGCCGGCAATAGCGACCTGACCAAGGGTGCACCGCTGATTGTCCTGATCGACGGGCGCACCGCATCATCGGCCGAACTGGTTGCTGCGGCCCTTCAGGATCGCAATCGTGCTGTGCTTGTCGGATCCACCAGCTTTGGCAAAGGATCGGTTCAGGCAATCAATGATTTGCCAAACCATGGCACCTTGACCTTTACCTGGTCGCGGATGACGGCCCCGTCGGGCTATACATTTGACAGAATCGGACTGTTCCCGGCGATCTGCACGCAATCAAATGATAATGATACCCCGGTGCACCGGGTTTCAACCGCCCTGTCACAGCGTGATCAGACGGCCAGCATGCTGACCAAATGGCGCACCCTTGATTATCGGGATGAAAAAAGCCGCCGGGAACTTCGAAGCGTCTGCCCGGCCCACAGTAACAATGACGAATTTGACATCAAAGTTGCATTGGAATTGCTGAAAAACAGCCCTGATTACAAGAATCTCGCCTTTGTCGGACAGCAGGAAATCGCCGATACTTTCGACGCGCATTAAAAATGCATTCTTTTTTGCCAAAATGGCTTGACACTCTGGCGATAACCTTTATGTTCCGCCGCCTGAGATACACCTGAACACAGGATGCAGAGACATGGCGAAGCCCGCTTCGATCCTCGTAAAGTTGGTAAGCACCGCAGACACCGGTTACTTCTATGTTGTTAAGAAGAACCCGCGGAATACCACCGAGAAATTCCAGTTTCGCAAGTACGACCCGGTCGTGCGTAAGCACGTCGTGTTCAAAGAAGCGAAAATGAAGTAATCAGGTTCTTCGGAACCGGACTACTTGGACGATTTAAAAAAAAGACGTGCCCTTCGGGTCACGTCTTTTTTTTATTTCCAGGCTTCAGACCAAAACGCCAGCCCGACGGATCGGGCATGGTATTCCCCGTCCTGGCTATGCAAACCGGCGATACCCCGCCGCCGCAAGCGCAAGCCAGCCTGCAATGAACGATACACCGCCAATCGGGGCAATTGCCCCAAACCCGGAAATACCGCTAAAGGCGATGACATAAAGCGATCCGCAGAAAAACAGGATGCCAGCCAGCATCGCATAAGCCGCAATCCGCAAAAGCTTTTCGTCAGGGACATGATGCACAAGGCCTGCAATCGCGGCCAGTGCAACCCCGTGAACAAGCTGATAATGCGCGCCCTTCTCAACCAGGCTTCGCGCATATTCCATATCCGTCCCTGCCATCCCGTGGGCAGCAAAGGCGCCCAGGGCAACCGCCATCGCCCCGTTAAGCCCCGCCATCACAACCGATAACCGCATTCCTGCCATCCTTTTGCGTTAATGATGCTGAATAATCGCGTCAGATTACAAAGGCATCCGCACCATCGCCATGCGAAAACGCAAAAAAAATGGCCGTACTAAAAAGTACGGCCAGTAAACTCTCTTGGGGGAGATGTGCCGGACCATCGAAATGCCCGTCACAAGATTATTACTACCTGCGCATACTCGCTATTTCTGTGACAGCCATCACAACTGATCGAAAAATCGTTCATTTTGTGACATTTCCGAGCAGAAACAGCGTTTTTGGCAATTTTACCGACGATCCGTAAGACGATCAGTGAATGGACTCGCTCAGGAATTCTTCAAGGCGACGGACATCTGGAACATGCAATCCGCTGTCAATCTTGTTGACCAGCCCCTTGCGGCCAAGGCTTCCCATCACGCGCGCAACGGTTTCGCGCGACGTGCTTACACGGCCGGCCACCTCGGAATGCACCGGTACTGGCGACAAGGTTGCCGCCCCCTTGTCATCGCAAACCTGTTGCGCCCGACGCAGGATTTCGGCAATGACCCGTTCGTTTGCACCAAGCGTGCTGACATCGACAATCCGGCGCGTTGATGTGCGCACAATCCGCGCCAGTTCGCTGATCACATTCCAGGCCACAGACGGATGACTTTTGACAACTTTTTCAAAGTTCGCGGGGCTCAAAATCCCGACATCCGTATCATCCACAGCAAAAACACAGGCCGATCTGGGTTCCCCGTCAATCGCGGACAATTGACCGACACAACCGCCAGCACCGATTTCTTCAAGCGTGATTTCGCGCCCCGACAGGGAATAATTCACGATCCGTACACGGCCCGACAAAATCAGATAGACGTCTGAACTGTCTGCTTCGGGCTCGATGATCTGGGCACCGGCTGCATATGTTTTGCGATTGATGTGACGTTCAACGTCCCCAAGTGCGTCTTCGTCGAGGTTAGCAAAAATGCCAACGACAGATAATTTGGTCATGAACCCATGCTTTATGTTGCGCTGTTGTTGTTATTCGAATTGGCAACTCTGACGCTGCCCCTCTTGATACTTCCACTGTCCCGAACACAATCATAAGCAAACAACCAGGCACTGACAATCTATTGCAACAAGATGCAAATCAGCACATCCCGATAGACATGACCATGCTGCATGTGCGAACATGTTGGCAGAATTTCCCATACGACTTCATCACATATTGGTCCTGTTTCCTTTAGGAGACCCAGCATGAGTCCAGAACTGGAAATTTTCCGCCGCAGTCCGACGGGCAAACCCAAAAGCAAACACCCGCTTGTCTTCGTGCACGGGGCCTTTACTGGTGCCTGGTGCTGGAACGAGCATTTCCTGAACTGGTTTGCCGACAAGGGATTTGAAACCGTATCCTTTTCACTCAGAGGTCACGGTGGCAGTGGCGGACGACAATTACGCAGCCTTGCCTCGATTGATGATTATGTCGAGGATCTGGAAGAAGTTGTCGACACACTGGGACAGACGCCGGTTCTGATCGGCCATTCAATGGGCGGCTATATCATTCAGAAATATCTGGAACAGCACACCGCCGAAGCCGCCATTCTGATGGCATCGGTCCCGCCCGAAGGCCTTCTGGCCAGCAATGCCATGATGGCGATGGCCCAGCCCGATCTTTATTTTCAGATAGCCTGGCTTCAGGCAATCGGCCCGCACACATTTTTGCGCGAACGACTGGGCCGCGCCATGCTGTCGCCCGACATCGCCGAAGATGAAGGCATGATCTATTTCGGGCGTCTGGAAACGGAAAGTCAGCGCGCACTTCTTGATATGATGGGCGCCAATCCGATTTTCCTGACCGCGGACGAAGCACCGGCAATGCTGGTGATCGGGGCCCACGATGATGAAATCATTCAAAGCGAACTGATCCACCACACTGCCAGGAAATATCACGCCGACTATGCGCTGGTTGATGATATTCACCACGCCATGATGCTTGATAAAAACTGGGAAAAGGTTGCCGAGACGATGCTTGAATGGCTTCAGGTCAAGCTGGTGACCCAGCAGCGCACCAAGGGCAACAAAAGCGCGGCATGATCATCGATCATTTGTGGTGAACTTTTGATCCGCTGCAAAACGATGGCTTTAAATCACAGACAATTTCTGGGAGCATGTTCACCTTAGCCAGAACAAAGGTTGGTGACATGCCCCACATGAACAGTCTTTTCCCATTGATCCGGATCCTTCCCGTCATTGCCATGGCGGGGATCGCAGGCACGATCAGCACATCGGCAACAGCACAACAGGCCACCGATGCCGTTGCCCCGGAAAACGGTACCGCCACATCCGCCCCGCGCACAGACATTCACGCTCGACACTGGATGGTTTCGGCAGCCAATCCGCATGCCGCAAAGGCTGGTGCAGATATTCTGCAACAGGGCGGCAATGCCATTGATGCCATGGTTGCTGTCCAAACGATGCTGGGCCTTGTTGAACCACAGTCGTCCGGCCTTGGTGGCGGGGCCTTTCTTGTTTATTACGACGCACAAAGCGGCACTCTCACCACCCTTGATGGCCGTGAAACCGCCCCGCTTGACGCGACCCCCACCCTGTTTCAGGATGACAATGGCGAACCGCTTAAATTCTATGACGCGGTTGTCGGTGGCCGGTCCGTTGGGACACCGGGCACCCCGGCATTATTGAAAACGGCCCATGAAAAATGGGGGCAACTTGACTGGCCGGTCGTCCTGTCGCCAGCCATCGCACGTGCGGATGCCGGATTTGCGGTTTCCGAACGCCTGGCGTCATTGATCGCGGCAGATCAGGAAAAATTGTCGCGCGACCCGACGGCACGGAATTATTTCTTTAACAGCAATGGCACTCCGATTGCGGCCGGGACGACCCTGCGCAATCCGGATTATGCGGCCACATTGCGCGATCTAGCCCAACATGGCACTGAAAACTTCTATTACGGGTCCATCGCACGGGACATTGTTGCCAAAATCAAAGGTGCGACCTGGAACCCCGGCGTTTTATCCATGCGTGACTTTGCCAATTATCAGGTCAAGGAACGCCAGCCGGTCTGTGCCGAATATCGCGGCTATGACATTTGTGGCATGGGCCCGCCATCGTCAGGCGCACTTACGGTCGGACAAATCCTTGGCCTGATCGAGCCTTATGACATCGCAACGCTTGGGCCGAATGCGGCTGAAAGCTGGCGCCTGATCGGGGATGCATCGCGGCTGGCCTTTGCCGATCGCGGCCGGTATATGGCCGATATCGATTTTGTCCCGATGCCGTTAAGCGGATTGCTCGATAAGGACTATCTTGGTGAACGGTCCAAATTGCTTACCAGCACACGTGCCCTTGATAACGTCGAAGCCGGCTTGCCATCCTTTAGCCATGCGATGAAGCTTGCCGATGATGAGGCCATCGAACTCCCGAGTACCAGCCATTTTTCGATTGTCGACAGCTATGGCAATGTCGTGTCGATGACAACAACCATCGAAAACGGCTTTGGTTCGCGGCTTATGGTGAACGGCTTCATGCTCAATAACGAGTTGACCGATTTTTCATTCCGCACGCACAAGGACGGCGTTCCCATCGCCAACCGGCTAGAACCGGGTAAACGCCCGCGATCGTCCATGGCCCCGACCATCGTGATGAAAGATGACAAACCGTTCATTGCCGTCGGCTCTCCGGGCGGGTCGCGCATTATCGGGTATGTCGCCCAGTCACTCATCGCAATGATTGATTGGAACATGTCCCCGCAAGAAGCCATCAACATGCCCCATCTGGTCAACCGGTTTGGTACACTTGATATCGAGGCGGGCACACCCGCCACATCACTTGCAGCCGAGTTGGAGGTAATGGGTTTTAAAACCAGTATCCAGGACCTTAATTCCGGCATTCACGCCATCATGATCACCGAAGATACATTGATTGGTGGCGCCGATCCGCGCCGCGAGGGACTGGTTATCGGAAATTAGGCCAAACAAGCGTAGCAAAACACCATGCAACAACAAGGGCGGAACAGCAGTGATACTGTTCCGCCCTTTTATCTTTGCCGTGATCGGCGGTTATTCAGGCTGCTGTGATCCAGCTTTCAAACAGGCTGTGCAAATCCTTATGATCATTGGCAATGAAATGAGCACCGGCATCACGCAGATACTCTGCCGGTGTGATGTCAACCAACCCGACGGTTGTTGCCCCCGATGCCACGCCCGCCCTGACCCCATTCTGGCTGTCATCAACGACCACGCAGTCCGTGATCGGCAGCCCCATTCTTTCCGCCGCCAGCAAATAGACATCCGGATGCGGTTTGGCATTTTTGACGTCATGGGCCGAACAGATCCGATCCCCGAAGCGATCCTTGATCCCGACCTTGCCCAGTGAAACATCCATCTTGTTATGGGGGCCGTTACTGCCAACCGCCATCGGAATGCCGTGGTGATCTAGAAGATCAAGGATCGGTCCCAGATCGGTAAACGGTTCCAGATCATTGCGAAACGCCACAAAGGTCCGTTCATAACATTCCGCAAGCCAGTCTTCTGGCAAGGTGATGTCAAACAGTTCCTTCATTTTCGGGGGCACCATCGCAAGCGTCCCGCCGATGAAAAGATCATGGGTCTTTGTCATGTCCATATCACAGCCATATTCACACAGCTGTTCGGTCAGAACACGACAGGCAAGTGTTTCCGTGTCCACAAGAACACCGTCGCAATCAAAGATCACGCCACGAATAACCGGCTTTGTCATGTCAGATACCCTTAAAGGCCCGCCAGTTCCGTCCAGCGTTTTTCATCATAGGCGACCGAACGGGTCGCACCGAAATCAACGACCGGCCGTTTGATCACAGTCGGGTTGGCAGCAAGAATTTCTGCGGCCTTTGCCCCGCCCTGCTCCAGCGTTGCCTTATCGGCATCAGACAGATTGCGATAGCTTGGCCCGCGTTTATTGATCAGCACCGCGCCACCGACTTCATCAAGCCATCCTTCGATGGTTTTGGCATCAATGCCGTCCGCACGGAAATCATGCAATTTGTTTTCAACACCTTGTGCATCGAACCATTTCAGGGTTTTGCGGACAGTATCGCAATTCTTGATGCCGTAAATCGTGACCATATCTATTCCTGTTAATTTTCAAACTCGGGATGCAGCCATGCATCGCTCAATCGGTTTTGACCCTTAATCCCTGAACCTATATAAAGACGGCGCTTGGAATACGGCAACCCCATTCACCCGCTTTGAACACAAACGGTAGGCATATGACTGTTAATCGACGTATTTCCGTCGCCCCGATGATGGACTGGACGGATCGGCATGATCGCTATTTCTTGCGCCAGATCAGTCGTCATACGTTGCTTTATACCGAAATGGTCACAACAGGCGCGATCATTCATGGCGGCGTTGACCGGCATCTGCGCTATAACGCGGCGGAACACCCGGTTGCGCTTCAGCTTGGCGGCAGCGATCCGGATGATCTGGCACGTGCCTGCGACATCGCCAATCAATATGCCTATGACGAGATTAATCTGAATTGCGGCTGCCCGTCAGATCGGGTGCAAAATGGTGCGTTCGGGGCTTGCCTGATGGGGACACCCGATGTTGTGGCCGACTGCGTCAAATCAATGATCGCTGCCAGTGACGCGCCGGTTACCGTCAAAAACCGGATCGGTATTGATGATCAGGAAGACTATCCATCGCTTAAACGGTTCACCGAAACCGTTGCCAATGCCGGGTGCAAAACATTCATTGTCCATGCCCGCAAGGCCTGGCTCAAAGGTCTATCACCCAAAGAAAACCGCGAAGTCCCGCCCCTGAAATACGAGTTGGTCTATCAGCTTAAACAGGAATTCCCGGAACTCGAAATTCTGATCAATGGCGGCATCAAGACGCTTGATGAAACCGAAGAGCACCTTAAACATGTTGATGGTGTGATGATTGGACGCGAAGCCTATCAGAACCCCTATATTCTGGCCGATGTCGACCGTCGCTTTTATGGCGATGATGCCAAACCGCTGACCCGTCATCAGGTGGTCGAAGCCATGTTGCCCTATATCGAGCAACATCTTACCGAAGAAAATGCCACCATTGGTCATGTCACCCGTCACATGCTTGGCCTGTTCCAGCAAATGCGTGGTGCCAAGCAATGGCGTCGTTATCTCAGCGAAAATGCCCATCGCAAAGGTGCCGGAACCGAAGTCGTGCGCGAAGCACTGGCACTGGTGCCCGAACGTGATGACGAGGCCCTGTCTGCATGACAGCACGGGACCATGACGTCATCGGGGAAAATGACGCCCCTGCCAAAGCCGGCGCGATAACCTGGCGCGACGGCGATGTCCCGTTTTCCCCGCATTTTGGCGATGTTTATTACAATCCCAAAGACGGGCTTGCTGAAACACATTATGTGTTCGTCGATGGCAACAATTTGCCGACGGCCTGGCAAGGCAAAGACAATTTTACCATTGGTGAAACGGGATTTGGCACCGGGCTGAATTTTCTGGCGGCGTGGCAATGCTGGGCACAGGATCCGGATCGGTCCAAACGCCTGCACTTTGTTTCGGTCGAAAAATACCCGTTATCGCGCGATGACATGATCCGCGCGCATCGAAGCCGGCCGGAACTGGCAGACTTGTCAGAACAACTTGGCAATGTCTGGCCCCATGAAACAATGCTGCCCGGTATTCACCGATTTATCCTTGCTGATGGCGCAATCACCCTGACGCTTTTGATCGGGGATGCGATCGACTGCTGGTCGGGATATTCCGGGGCAATTGATTGCTGGTTTCTTGACGGCTTTGCCCCGTCGCGCAATCCCGATATGTGGCAACCATCCCTGTTCTCGGCGCTGGCAGCGGCATCAAACCCGGCTGGTGCGACACTTGCGACCTTTACGGCCGCCCGCATTGCCCGTGACGGGCTGGAAAGTGCCGGTTTCGAGGTTAGCAAACGCAAAGGCTTTGCCTATAAGCGCGACATGATCACGGCAAACCTTCCGGCCCGCCAACCGGAACTTGCCGATGATGAGGCCCGCTATGAAATTGCCGATGATCCGTGGTTTCACCTGCCCGGTGTGACCAAAACCAAAGCAAAAGCCGTTGCCGTTATTGGCGGCGGCATGGCCGGGGCCGCCTGCGCGAATGCCCTGCATCAGCGTGACTGCAAGGTGGTTCTGTTCGAACAGCATCGCGACCTTGCCCAAGCCGCATCGGGCAATCCGATCGGGATGCTCGAACCATATCTGACGGTTGATCATGCGATCATGGGCCGTTTCTACGAGGCCGGGTATCGGTTCAGTCATCGCATGGTCAAACGCCTGGCCGACCAGGGCAAGGTCGAGGCCGATTTTTGCGGGGTGCTGGACCTTGCGACCAGTCCGCGCAAACGTGAACGTCTTGACGGTCTGATCGGCCGCTTGCATGACAAACCCGACCTTGTGCGGGCCATGACCAGCGATGAAGCCAGCAACATGCTGGGCATTCCGGTTCCGATGGACGGGGTGTTCTATCCTTCTGCCGGATGGGTCCATCCGCCATCTTTTGTCCGCGCCCTGACAGCAGATATCGAATGTCAGCTTGCGACCTGTATTTCCGAAATCATTGATACCCCGGATGGCAAGCGACTGCGCAGCAACGATGGCCGCGAATTTGGTCCGTTTGATACGGTGGTGATCGCCGGTGCCCTCGAAACCGCAAACCTTGCCCAGACCAGTTGGCTTTCCGATCACCTTAACCCGGTCCGCGGGCAGATTACCTATTGCCCGGCCGACGCATTGGCCGAGACGTATGTTAGCGCTAACATGCGTTGTGTTCTAAGCTATAAGGGATATATCACCCCCCAACGTGACGGCATGCACGTGATCGGGGCAACGTTTGGGCGCGATGATGCCAAAACAGATATCCGCGAAAGCGATCATGCATTTAATATCAGACAGTTATCGAAAATCCTTCCGGCACTGTCTGAACATTTGTCGAACAAGACACTTGACGGTCGGGCGGCGGTCCGTACCACCACAGCCGATCACTTGCCGCTGATCGGGCCTGCACCGGATTTTGACCGCTATCTTTCGTGCTATCACGATATAGATAAAGGGAAAAAAGGCGCGCGATATATCCGTGCGCCTTACCACAAAGACGTGTATATCTGTACCGGGTTCGGGGCGCGTGGACTGATTGGTGCCCCGCTTGCCGCCGAAATTCTTGCCAGCGAGATTTGCGCCATGCCGTTGCCTTTGGAAAAATCCCTGATGGATGCCATACATCCGGCACGCTTTGTCATTCGCGGGCTGAAACGTCGCCAGATCACAACATGAATGACCAAGCCACCACAATGAACGCCGCCCCGCAAAAAGACCCGGATAGCATGAAAACAGCGACCGTGCTTGCCCTGTTTTTTTCTGGCCTGTTTTTGATTCAGGGGGTGTTCCTGCCCTATTGGCCGGTATGGCTGAAGGCGCAGGGATTATCGGCCGGTGAAATCGGCATTCTTTTGTCCCTGCCCAACTGGGTGCGGGTATTTGCCGACCCGCTGATCGCACAGCGGGCCGATCGCACCGGCAATCGCAAAACGCCGATGCTGTGGCTGGCGGGCATTTATGTGCTGTCAATTCTGGCCTTCCCGGTATCAAGCAATTTCTGGTGGCTTGCCGCGTTATCGGTGGTGATCGGTTTTACCTTTTCGCCGCTATTGCCGCTTGGCACGACCATTACCGTGCATGAATGCAAGGCACGGGAACTTGATTACGGGCGTGTCCGCCTGTGGGGGTCGCTTGCCTTCATTGTGGCGTCATACGGTGCCGGCTGGGTTCTGGACGGGACATCGACGCAATGGATCGTCTGGATGCTGTTCATTGCCGGCATTGTCAATTTTGTCATCACCACCCGTATGCCCGATCCCCAAACCGATCGTCCGTTGCGTTCGGGATCATCCCTGATCTATTTGCTGCGCAAACCAGTATTTCTGGTTTATCTGGGCTGCATCGGCTTTGCACAGGGGGCACATGGCACCTATTACAGTTTTGCCTCTGTCCATTGGGAATCGGTCGGTTATTCGCATGAAATGATCGGCATGTTCTGGTCAATCGGCGTGGTTGCCGAGATTGTCCTGTTTGCGGTTGCAGGCAGGTTTGTTCGCGGACGCCATCCGGGCATTCTGTTTTCGCTTGGTGCGATGGCCGGTATCCTGCGCTGGACGGTTTTGGGGTCCAGCGACAATGTCTGGATGATCGTGCTTGTTCAGCCGCTTCATGCCATGACATTTGGCATCACCCATCTGGCAGCGGTGAGCTTTATTGCGCGCGCCATCCCGCAACAGCTTGCCACATCGGCACAAAGCCTGATGGCGACATTGTCGATGGGTGTATTTCTGGGCAGCAGCATCTGGGCATCCGGGCCGCTTTATGAGCAATTTGGTTCACATGCCTATTACTTCATGGCTGGTCTTTCGGGGATTGCGCTGGTATTCGCCTTCTGGCTTGTGCGAAGCTGGCGTGGTGAAGACAAAACGTTTTGTGATTAATGTCTTGTGCACCACATAACAGCACAATCCGTGTTCAAACCGTTTGACCATAAGGACTGCCAATATGACGTCGATGCCGTTCTCACGCAGAATGCGCCGTTGGAAACTCGGTTTGAAGACGCTTTTCGGATCCGAACCGGCGGGATATTTCATCCCTTATCGCTATGCCGCGGAAACTCAAAAGGCGGTCGGACGGCCGACATATCCGGCGATTGAAGCCATGATGGAACAGGCCGCCCCGACGATGAAAGCCTGGCTGACCAAGGCTGCCCTTTATCAGGATGCCTTTGCCAGCTTTGGCAATGCCTCCCCGCCTGAACCGCGCTGGCAGCAAAGCTGGTTTCCGCGCCTTGACGGGATGATGGCCTATGTCTTTACCCGCGAGTTTCGTCCCAACCGGATCATAGAAATCGGATCGGGTCATTCGACACGGTTTTATTACCGGGCCATCAAGGATGGCGATCTTCCGACACAGTTTCACGCCATTGACCCCGCCCCGCGCGCCGACATTGCCAAACTACCGATCACGATCGAACGCAGCATTGTGCAGAAAGCCGACCAGACCGTGTTTAACGATCTTGTCGGGTCGGATTTCCTGTCGATTGATTCCAGCCATATCCTGATGCCCGGCACCGATGTCGATTTGCTGTTTTCATCGGTTATTCCGATCCTGCCCAGCGGAACGATCATTCACATCCATGACATCACCCTGCCCGATGACTATCCGGAAATCTGGCAATGGCGCGGCTATAACGAACAACAGGGCGTTGCTGCGTTGCTGGCGGGCGGTGCATTTGAAATCATGTGGTCGAGCGCCTATGCCACGACCCGGCTTGATGATCTGGTTACAAATTCAATAGCCAATGGCATTCATCTTCCCGACGGCGCACATGAAACCAGCCTTTGGCTGCGCAAACGATAAACAGATATCACCGAACACATCAAAGGGCAGCCTGATCAGGCTGCCCTTTGATGTTATAAGTCGTTACCGGTTGTCGCGGTTTCCTAGTTCTTATACGGATCCGCAGCATCGCGCAGGCCATCGCCAAGGAAGTTGAAGGCCAGAACAACGATGACCACCGGCACCACAGGCAACATCAGCCACGGATAAACGGCAACGGCGTTGATGTTCTGGGCGTCATTCAAAAGAACGCCCCAACTGGTTACCGGCGCACGCAGGCCAAGCCCCAGGAAGCTGAGGGCGGTTTCGCCAAGGATCATGTTGGGAATTGAAAGCGTCACGGATGCAATCAGGTGACTTGCAAAATTCGGCAACAGATGCCGGGCAATGATGCGTTTGGGTTTGGCCCCCATCAAGCGTGCGGCAAGGGCATAGTCTTCTTCACGTAGCGCCAGAAGTTTTGAACGCACCGCACGTGCAAGCCCGGTCCAGTCAATCAGTCCGAGAATGATGGTGATCCCGAAATAGATCAGGATCGGGCTCCAGGTTACGGGCAAGGCCGCCGACAACGCCATCCAAAGCGGGATTTCAGGCAATGATCGGATGACTTCAATGGCACGCTGTGCCGTGGCATCCACCCATCCCCCGTAATAGCCAGCCGCACCTCCAATCAGGATCCCCAGAAGGAAACTGACCGAAATCCCCACCAGTCCGATGGTCAACGACACGCGCGCGCCATACACCATGCGCGAAAACATGTCGCGTCCAAGCCGGTCCGTTCCAAAGATGAACAATGTCCCGTCTTCCGATGGACAGACGAAATGGAAATCCATATCCACCATGCCCCAGAATTCATATTCATCCCCCGAACAGAAGAACCTGACAGGATCAACACGGTCCATATTGGTCGTATAGGTCGGCTTCAGCGTTTCCATATCCACCGAGAAATCCGTGCCATAGGTAAATGGCCCGATAAACTCCCCGTCATGAAACAGGTGGATTGCCTGTGGCGGGTGATGGATGAATTCCGAATTGCGCGTTTCCTGGGCATAGGGGGCGATAAACTCGACGATGAACACCGAGGCATACATGATCGCCAGAATGATCAGAGAAAAATACGCCAGCCGGTGACGTTTAAGACGCCACCACATCAATTGCCATTGCGATGCCAGATAGTATTTTTCCTGTTCCGGCGTCAAAGCTTCGCGGTCCCAGGGATCAAAGGGCGCGGTATCAACAAAATGTTCGTTGCGCTTGTTGCCATCCGTCGTCATTTGGAGACACCTCCCTGCAAGCGAATGCGGGGATCAAGCCAGGCCAGCAATACGTCAGAAATGAACATGCCAACAACGGTCAGCAGCGCCAGAAACATCAGGAACGACCCGGCCAGATACATGTCCTGACTTTGCAACGCGGCAAGCAACATCGGCCCGGTGGTTGGCAATGACATCACCACCGATACCAGCACCGAGCCCGACACCACCTGTGGCAGGATATTGCCAATATCGGCAATGAACGGGTTAAGCGCCATGCGCAGCGGATATTTGAACAGCACCTTGGTCGGTGAAAGGCCCTTGGCATGGGCGGTAACGACATATTGTTTGCCAAGTTCATCAAGCAGATTGGCGCGCAACCGCCGGATCATGGATGCGGTCCCCGATGTGCCGATCACCACAACCGGCGCCCAAAGATGTTCGGCGACAGACATGATTTTGGCAAATGACCAGCCCTGATTGATGAATTCCGGATCCATCAGACCACCGATCGACGTCCCGAAGACCACATTGGCGTAATAAAGCAGGATCAGGGCAAACAGGAAGTTCGGCATTGCGAGGCCGAGGAAGCCCAAAAGGGTAAAACCATAATCGCCCCAGCTATATTGCCGGGTCGCGGAATAGATCCCGATCGGGAAGCTTACGATATAGATGAAAATGACCGTGCTGAAATTCAGCACCATCGACAACCACAACCGGTCGCCGACCACGTCACTTACTGGAAGGTTATATTCAAACGAGAAGCCGAGATCACCGTGCAACAATCCCCACGCCCATTCGGCATATTGCACATAGATCGGTTGATCGAGCCCGTATTGCCGTTTGAGAAATTCGATCTTTGCCGGATCGACGGCCTCGCCCTGGGCCTGAAGTTCATTAAGATAGGTGCTCAGAAAATCCCCGGGCGGGAGCTGAATGATCACGAATACCAGCACACTGATCAGGATCAGTGTCGGTACCATTACAAAAAGCCGTCTTGCCAAAAAAGTCAGCATCGGCGAAATCGCTCCCCCGTGTCGTTTTGCGCCCTTCCCTCGTTGGCAACAAAACGTCTTGTTATCAGTATGTCAGGCTTATCTGTCCCACCAGAATGTGTCTGGACGATACATGCCAAAGAATGCACCCGGTTCCCAACTGTGAATGCCTTTTTCCGGCACGTTGCGTAGATCCTTGTCGACCACGACAGGCTGCGGCACGTTTCCGATCAGACCGATTGAAAACATGTTTTCCGAATTGATATCCAGAATACCCTGCCAGGCTTCCTTCCGGCCCTTTTCATTGCTGGACTGCCATTTATTGTACAGATCCATCAATTCCCGAGCAGCCGGCATGTCAGGTGCTTCGCCGGCCTCGCCATTGGTTTGATAATACTGGCCCCATTTCGGCCATTGCAGGCTGTCTTGCTGTACCGGTACAAATTCGGACGGCACCGAGTTCGCGGTGGCAAGACCGTTATCAACACCGTTAAAGATCGACATGATCGTCTCGCCGCTATACGCGCGGTTACGCAGGACTTCGCGTTGAAGTCCCTTGATATACATTTTAACGCCGATCTTGCGCCAGCTGTCACCGATCAGTTCAAGCATGTCGTCATGTTCGGGATTTTCGCCGGTGGTTTCGACGATGATTTCCATCGGACGACCATCAGGCAGCAAACGGATGCCATCACCATCACGCTTGTCCAGCCCCATCTCGTCCAGCAGGGCGTTTGCCGCTTTGACGTCGAATTTTATAAAGTTTTCGCGATATTCCGGTTTGAAAAGCGGGCTTTTGGGCAGAACCGTATTATTCGTCGGCTGCGCCAGACCAAAGAACAGAACGCGGTTGATTTCGGTCCGGTTGATGCCCAGAGAAAGCGCACGGCGGAACCGCACATCGCGAATGACATCGCGCCACACCGGGTCGCTGCATGTAAGGTTGGGATAAAGCGCGGCATAGGCCCCCGCCCCGACATCCCACAAACGCACCTGATAGTTCTGTTTGGCTTCGGACTGTTTAAGGAACGTATAGTCCTTAAGCGACAGAATGCGGCTTTGCAAATCGACTTCACCGGCACCGACCTTTGCCGGGACCAGTTTGGAATTTGAAATATTGAAGATCATCCGGTCGATATAGGGCAACTGGTTCCCTTCGGGATCGACACGATGATAATACGGGTTGCGCACAAAAACGAACCGGTCGGACGGTTCCTCGGTCGTGATCAACCACGGTTCGAGGGAAGGACGGTCGATATTTGAAAGTTTGTAGGGACGGTCCATGTCGGTATGCAACACCGCCCAGCTGCGCAGACCGCGTTCCTGCACCACTGCGTCCAGTTCGGCCGCATCCCGGTATTTTTCGTGAAACTGCTTAAGATAATGGGCCGGACGGTAGATGAATGGCGGACGGGTTGCTGCCAACTCGGTCAGGAAGAACGGGTTGGGCCGCGACCAGCTGTAACGCACCGTGTATTCATCAATGACTTCAAAACTTGCCGGTTCATCGCCAACGAACAGGAAGCGCGGCGGGCCGACCGGGAACAATTCATCATTATTGACGATATCTTCCCAGTAATAGCGGAAATCTTCGGCCGTAAAGGGCGCACCATCAGACCATTTGTGACCCTTGCGCAGATGAAGGGTGAAAACATTGCCCTCCTCGTTAACGTCAAGTGCCTCAAGAATATCGGGTTGCAGGTTCAGGTCCTGGTCATAGCCCACCAAGCGCGCATAGCCATAAACAACCGCCATGCGGATATCCTTGGACCGGCCCATGATGGTGACAAATTCACCGCCATATTTTCCGACTGTTTTGCCTTCGGCACCGAAATCAATGACATTGGGATGTTCAGGAAGCCGCTGCAACATCGGCGGCAAGGTGCCCTTGGCAACCGCGTCTTCAAAATACGGGACTTCTGCCTGTGCGCCGCTTGGCAACAAGCTGGTCCCGACAAGCCCCATCCCCATCATCAGACCACCGAACAGACGGCGGGCTGATACAGCTGAACTGGCACAAAGCTTGATCATATTGCGATCTCCGTGAAATCGGCACGTTCGGCACGCACAAAATGGTCTTCGGCGAATTGCATCATTTTGGGTGCACTGGTGTCATTGATCGTAAAGGGTGCAGGCCAGCGTGCCGGATCGGATGCCTTGCCATCAACGATTTTGTCGAAATCAAGCAAATGTTCCAGATCGGCAAACGGCACAGCATTGAGCAAGGCCTGGGTATAGGGGTGCAACGGATTACGGAACAATTGTTCGCGCGGTGCGGATTCAACAATTCGCCCGGCACACATCACCGCAATCCGGTCCGCGATATAATCGACAACTGCAAGGTTATGCGAAATAAACAGATATGTCAGATTAAGATCACGCTGTAAATCTTTCAAAAGATTAAGAATTTGCGCCTGAACCGATACATCAAGTGCGGATGTCGGTTCGTCAAAAATCAACAGATCGGGTTTAAGGCTCAGCGCGCGGGCAATGCCAATACGCTGACGCTGCCCGCCGGAAAAACTGTGCGGATACCGGCTTAGAAAGCGTGGATCAAGCCCGACCAGATCCATCAGTTCAAGGACCATATTCTTGCGATATTCCGCATCACCCACCCCGTGGATCAACATCGGTTCGGTAATGATATCCTGAACCGTCATGCGTGGATTTAGGGACCCGAACGGATCCTGAAACACGAATTGTATCCGTTTGCGATACGGGTTGAGCTGATCTTCATCAAGTCCGGTCAACTCGGTCATCTGGCCGCTTTCACCGCGGAAAAGAATGGATCCTTCATCAGGGTCCATTGCCCGCATGATCAACTTCGAAAGCGTTGTCTTCCCACAGCCGCTTTCACCGACCAGGCCGACACATTCCCCGCGATTGACCGTTAGCGACACATCCGCAACTGCCGGGATCAGGTGTTGTTCGGATTTGATCCAGTTGCCCTTGCGCGTGGTGAAGCTTTTGCTGAGATGGCGGACCGACAGAACCGGTTCACTTGCCATCGCCGGATGCAGGGCCAGTGACGGCGGAACATCGGATGTTTCGCGCGCGCTTTCTTGCTGGCTGCTTTCGGCAAGCAGACTGCCGGTTTTCGGTTTGATTTCACGAAGCGGACGCAACCGTTCATCCGGCCCCATATCAAAATGCGGAACAGCCGCCAGAAGCGATTGCGTATAGGCATGCCCCGGATTGATAAAGACATCATCGGTTTTGCCGGACTCAACAACACGGCCGTCATAGACCACCACCATGCGGTCCGCCATGTTTGCCACCACGCCAAGATCATGAGTGATCAGCAAAACCGACATTTGCAGTTCTTTTTGCACATCCTTGATCAGTCGCAGAATTTGCGCCTGGATCGTGACATCAAGGGCGGTTGTCGGTTCATCCGCAACCAGAAGTGCGGGACGACACACCATGGCCATGGCAATCATCGCGCGTTGGCGCAAACCACCCGACAATTCGAACGGATATGTTTTCAAGGCCCGCTTGGGTTGGGGAAAGCCGATCAGTGTCAGCATTTCAACAGCAAGTTCTCTGGCCTCTGCCCGGCCGACCTTGCGATGCAGGCGAACGGCCTCGCAGATCTGGTCACCAATGGTATGCAACGGTGACAGCGAACTCATCGGTTCCTGAAAAATCATGGAAATACGGCCACCGCGGATCGCGCGCATTTCTGCACCCGAACGATCAAGCATGGCAAGATCAACCCGCGTCCCCGGCTTTTTCGGGTCGGCAAAGATGATTGATCCTTTGGTGATCTGCGCTGTTTTGGGCAGCAGTCCCATAATGGCCTGGGAGATCGTGCTTTTGCCCGAACCGGATTCCCCGACCAACGCGACAGTTTCTTGCGCACCGATGCGAAAGCTAACGTTTTCGACGGCCTTGACGCGCATATGCGGCAAGACAAACTCAACTTTCAGATCCTTGATACGCAGAATGTCAGTCATGTTCGTTTGGCACCACCATTTGTACGCTCGGCTGCGGCGGCCTGAACCAGTGTTTCGGCCTCATCCATGCGCATCAGGTTTGTTCTTGTCACATCATCGACCAGAAGTTGGTTATCTTTCGCCCAATCCCGTGAAATTTCAAGCAGATCATCAAAACCGTCCAGTGTTGATTCTGCGACAATTTTGGTTTCACCGGCATGAAGGGTCAGTTCAAACCAGCCTTTGTTGCCATCGCGCTTGGTGCTGAAATAACGCAGACGGAATTTCGAAAGTTCCGGCCAGGCAAAAGCGGTCCCGCCACGAAGGCTTGAAAGACGAATGCCATATTCCGAAACAAAAAGCTTTGACTGGAACCGGATCAGTGTTCGCGCAAAATAGAACACGAACAACAATGCGAGCCCGGCCGCCGTCCACTGAATGATTTCAAGCATGTCGGGGATCAGCGCGATCACACCACAAATCAGCAAACCGACAATCGATTTTGCCAGATCCGGTGCCATCAGTTTGGGTGGATAGGACATCATCTGAACGTCGCTGTCACCGACCCCCGCCGGTTTGACAGGATCGACATTCGGGGCCGCTTCTGGCGCGTCCACCGGTTCCGCTTCGATATGATTTCTGGGCCTTATTGCCATGGAAATACTCCAGGAATTCTAAGCCAGCTCAATGCTGAATGTTCCATTGAAAACAAATTATCGAGAAACTTCGTGGTGGCGCGATCATGGACAAGATGGTGGGTCAGAATGCCGGTTGGCTCGGCCTTGTCGACCTGCCCTGTTCGCCGGGCCGCCAGATGCGACACCATGGCGCCAAGGGCAGCGTCTTCGCCGACAAATCCGCGCGACCCGCGCCAGTCAATGACATCGACATGGGTGTTAACCTGTATCAGGCCCTTGTCAGGTTCGGCAACTTTGCGCGGGTTAAAGGTGCTAAGCCCGCAAAAACCAAGTGAATGCAGCACGGCCACAACATCATCTGCAATGCGGTTCCATGGCGGCACCATTACCGGCAGGAAACGGTTTCCGAACCGAGATTCCAGCACGTGAAACCCCTGTCGCAAGTCCGCCACCACCGCACCGATATCGCGAACATCATCGAGTTCCTGTTTCTTGCGACCTTCGGGCATGTGGTTCTGATGGGACCAGCCATGCTGCAAAACGCGGGTATCAAGCGTTTCGGCCAGCCGCTCAACCAGATCATCCTGCAGGTTGGCCGGGATGACCGCCAGTGCCAAGGGCACCTTGTAATTCTGTTCAAACGAAAGAAGGGTTTCGAGTTCCGGGGTCACGGTCACGGCATCATCATCGCGCCACCAAGCCGTGGCAACACGCCCTGCGGCCTGCCACAGATCAAGCTCCGTGCGCAAATGATCCCAACTGCTCATACCTGCCCCTTAATCATCCCTGCGATAATTGCCGCAGTTTTTTGCGCGCCATCCAGGGCAATTTTGACATTTGCCGGCTGGCTGGCGCGATCTATGTATTTTGCCAATGATTGCGCAGACAGGCCATCAAGATCAAGCAGGGAAATAACCCCTTCTTTTGAAAGAATTTCCGCACGCTCTGTCTGTTCGCTTTCACCGCCATCTGCAAACGGCACCATAACAGCCGGTGTCGCCGTCGACAGCACATCCATCAGCGTATTATATCCGGCTTGTGACACCGATACAGCGGCCTTTGCCATCCGTTCGCGAAAATCAGGCAGGAACCGATGAAGTTCGACCCCGTCGGGTAACGTTGATGCAATCTTGTCAAACCGGTCCTGTGGGAAATGCGGTCCGGCAACGATATCCCATTTCGCCTGCCCGTAGGGCCCGGAATACTGGCGGGCAGCAATGGCAAGTTCAATCAGCTCCGCGCCAACCGCACCACCGCCGGCAGATACCAGAACCCCCGACCGTGATGCAGTTGTTTTTGTACCGGGATCGGCTGCGACGTATCCGGTATGCGTGATCAAATCGGCAATCTGGTCGGCACATTCAAAGCTGTGTGCGAAATCAAACACGTTCGGATCACCATGTACCAGCACCCTTGTCAGGTACTTTCTGGCAATGGTTGCCATCCACTGCGTTTTTGCCGGGTCCTTTTTGCGGACCAGAAGATCACGCACGGAACAGACAACCGGAATGCCCGCGGCCTTTGCGGCCTCGAATAACGGGATCAGTTCAAATCGAAATGCCCGGCGCCCA
Source organism: Thalassospira sp. GO-4 (assembly GCF_023588965.1). Classification (NCBI taxonomy): domain Bacteria; kingdom Pseudomonadati; phylum Pseudomonadota; class Alphaproteobacteria; order Rhodospirillales; family Thalassospiraceae; genus Thalassospira; species Thalassospira sp. GO-4. The sequence continues at coordinate 656,652 of NZ_CP097807.1, read as the reverse complement.
AACGGGAACATCTCGACCAATAGCAGCTTGGGTCTGGCATCGACAAAAGCCGTCAGCAATTCGGCCTTGCGCGTTTCTTTCCAGTCATCGCCAAGACGATTGCCCTTGGGATCGTCAAGGGTCGAAAAGCTGCTGTCGGCTGTTTTGCAAGGCGATAGCTGCACAACCTGATCTGCTGCAAAATCAAGTCCATCATCGGGAACCCCGCCACTTGCGACCATAACCGAAAGCCCGCGGTCACGGATCGCACGGTTGATCAGGGCCATCCGGCGAACATGACCAATCCCCAAAAGATGCTGCACATAGACAAAAACGTCTGCCATCAGGTTTCCTTTGTTCGCGCGATCAGGGGCACATTCAGATTGCGGACAGAAAACCCGTCACGATCCGACCAGTCAAAAACATGAAGGCAATCCCAATCGAGCTTGTCCGGGCATTTTCCCATCATGTTCCATGGTGTGGCCGCGGCATAAACCGCGCGAATAACCCCCTTGTGGGTCACGGCACCAAAGACCGTATCTGAACCGGCTTTCAGGAAGTCTTCCACGCGCCTGACGACGTCCCGCGGACTTTCGCCCCCTTCGGGCCGGAAGTCCCAGCCACGATCTTCATTGTCCTGCATGGCATCGCCCAGTTCGGTCCGCAAATCGGCCAGTTTGCGCCCTTCCCATGATCCCCAGTTCATTTCGATCAGCGACGGCGCGATATCGACCGTTTTGATGCCCAGTGCATCGGCCGTTTCACGCGTGCGTTTCAACGGTGTGCAATACCATGGAACATTTTCCCAAACCGTCGGCAAAGCTTTGCCCTGATAGGCTGCGACTGTTTCGGGGCGAAGCGATATGTCGGAATGGCCCTGAATTCGTTTTTGGGCATTCCAGTCCGTAACCCCGTGACGCAGCAACGCGAACCGAACCGTTTTCATGCGCCGTCCTTCCCGGGGACCTGCTCTGCTTGATCACCAACAATCGCGCGCAATGTCGTGCCCAGAATGTCCGATGCGGCAGAAACAGTGTGATGTTGTATTGCCTTTGATGCCCCGGCCACCCCAAAGGACCGCAGGGCCGATATATCCGTGCCAAGACATTGCGCAAGCCGATCGGTAAAGGCATCCTCGTCCCCCGCCGGAACCAGCCAGCCGGTCACACCATTGGAAACGATCCCCGAAACACCCCCGGCATCCCCGGCCAGCACCGGCAACCCTGCTGCTTGTGCTTCGAGCATCGCCATCCCGAAAGCCTCTTTAATTGCCGGCCAGACAAAAAGATCGGATTGCCCCAGAATGTCGCGTGTCTGATCAGGCACACACAGGCCCGCCAGTGTGACATGGTTTTGGGTAATGCCGGCGTGGTCAAACATCGCCTCGACCCGGTCGCGGGCCGGACCATCCCCGATCACGGTCAGGTGCCAGTTCCCTATTCCATCACGCAACAACCGCCCCAATGACCGCGCTAGGAGGTCAAATGATCTAAGCTTGTCGCCATCGCGCATCATCGCTGTGGTGACAAGACGGAGACAGGCGGGATCAACCGCTGGGCGGTCGGAAATCTGCCAGTTTTCAACATGGGTAAACGGGGCAATGAAATGCAGGACCTGGTCAGGGCAAACATCGCGCAGGCAAACCATGTCTGAACGGTTAAGCGAAAAGACCGCGCGACTATGGCGCAACGCGGTTTCAACCGCCGCATGACTTTGCGCCCAGGGACCACCAGCACGTTTGGGTGCAAAGGATGCCTCGGCCACGACATAGGGAATATCAAGGGTACTGGCGACAATCGGCCCGACCCAGTCCGGGGCCTTGTAATACAGATGATAGGTAAACCAGATATCGGGACGCGGGCGAAAGCCAGATTGATATTGGCGTAACAGGCGACCGGCCAGTTTCGTGCCAAGTTCGGCAAGCCGGGCCTGTTTCAGAACACTGCCATCCGCCACCCGGCTACGCAGTCGCGCCGCAATATCGACATTCATGTCCGCATGGCGCAGCGCATCACATAACAGTCGCGCCAAAAGCCGGTCACCCGACGGGACCGGATGGTCAACTGGCTTCAGCGGTGCATAAAAGGCAACCTGCAAACGCGTGCCTCCTACTGGGCGGCGGGTTGATGAATGTCCGAATTCGGGGAACCGTCACCGGCAAGCGGATCTGAAACACCGAAACGATGCGCCAGATCTTTCATGCCGCGATAAAATGAAAAGTCGCGGCGCACAATTTCATTGCCCTTGCGCCCCATGGCGTCACGCAGCGCCGGATCGGTAATGACGATTTGCAGGGCATCGGCCAGGGCATCGGGATTGCGTTGCGGAACAAGTTTTCCATTCACCCCATCAACAAGCAGTTCCGGAATGGCCGAAATTGCCGTCGATACGGCAGCAAGACCACAAAGCTGGGCTTCCATCAGAACGTTGGGCAAGCCGTCCCGATCACCATCCTGTTCAATGCGGCTGGCCAGCACGAAAAGGTCCGATGACTGACAGGCCGCGATGACTTCCTTCTGGTCGCGTGGGCCACGCCAGTCACATTTCGCCGCAATGCCAAGTTCTGAGGCCAGCTGTTTATATTTGCTGTCACTGCCACCGCCGATATGGATGAACCGCCAATGCAAGCCGTCCGGCAATTTTGCCAGCGCACGCAAAAGATCGTCATATCCCTTTTTGCCGACCAGACGACCGACCGACAGTATGGTCACCGGGTTGTCCGGATCACTGCCATCGCGCATCGGCCGGTTTGGCAATTCTTCGGGAAAGCGCGAAAAATCAAGCCCATGATAGAGCAGGTTCACCTTGTCCGGGTCTTCGGCAAGCGTGCGCAGGTAATCAACATTGGCCTTGGTACAGGTCACAAGCCAATCCATATCGCGCAGCTTTTCGCGCATGTCCCAGTCTTCACTGGTATAGATATCCTTGGCGTGCGCCGAACATGACCATGGCAAGCCGCACATGATCGCGCAATAACGGGCCACCGATGCGGGCGTATGCAGGAAATGCGCATAAATGCGCGTCACATCATCAGGCAACTCGGCCGCCATGACCACTGCCTGTGCGAACCGCCGTGCGCGGTTGGACGTCCGATCACGACGGTAATCCTGCCACCAGATATTGAAAGCCCGGCGATATCCCGGAAGTTTGCGGGCCTTTAACCAGGCACGCAAAACACGCATCGGTTCCTGATAAACATATTCCGGAAGGTAATCGACAGCCCCGGTGATCCGGTCATTGATCGGATGGCGTTTTTTGTCGGTCGGATGACGCAATGAAACGATGCGGTACGGAATACCGACCTGCTGAATGCCAAGAATTTCCTGCGCAATAAAGGTTTCCGACAATCGCGGATATCCCTTCACCACGATTGCAAGATTGTCGCGTGTCATCAATTTTGTTCCCGGAAATGCTTATTCGGCGGCCATTTGCGGCGGAAGCCAGCGATCAACAAGATCCCCGACCCGATCAAGCCCGCCCATAAGGTTGGGTACCGTGACGTGGGACGGTTTGGGCTGATGGATCAGTCCGTGAAGGGCATCGGCCATTTCACGCGGATCGCGCCCGCCATCTTCGGTCAGCATCTTGACCAGTCCGAGCTTTTCGGCGGCTGATGCGCGGACATATTGTTCCAGACGCGGCACTGTGCGCGGCACGATAACCGCTGGCTTGTCAAAGGACAGGATTTCGCAAAACGTGTTGTAACCGCCCATGGCAATGACACCGGCAGATTTATCCATCAGCATTTCGACATTGGCATCAAAGGTAATGACCGAAAGCTTTTCAATCTTTTCGGCACGTTCCATGAAGGCCTTTTGTTCTGCAGGCGCCATGAATGGTCCCAGAACAACAAGCGACGGGACAGCAATCGTCGGGTCGGTTTCATAGGCACTGATCACCCAGTCCACCAGATTGACACCATCCCCGCCACCACCGGTGGTTACCAGGTAATAGGGTTCTTCAAGACCAAGCGCACCATGTTCCGGGGTCGGGCGGCGTGTTGCAGTACGCGGCAGATATCCGGTATAGGCCATCTTGTTTTCAACACCCGGCGGCAAATCAATCCCTTCGAGCGGATTACAGATTTCCTGCAAACCATAGACCCAGATTTCGTCATACAGATCGGCCAGCGCCGGAACACATTGTTTGCGATCCCATTCTTCGCGCAGATTGGCCGGATCATCCATCACATCACGCAAGCCCATCACCAGACGGGTCCGGCGATGACGCAACATCTTAAGCGTCGATTCCACTTCACCACGAAGACCAAGCGGTTCCTTATCAACGATGAAAATGTCGGGATTGAAGACATCAGCCGTGTGCTGAATGATCGATTCACGCATCGCAAGGATCTGATCAACGTCGATATTCAGATTAAGGGACGTATATTCCCCGTTCGACAGTTTGATCACGCCGGGAATACGGACAAAGTCGACTCGCGAACGGAATTCGAAACTGCCAATGATCGGTGACCCGGACAGGATAAGAACAGAAACATCATCACGACGTGACACAAGCGCATGCGCAATTGTGCGGCAACGGCGCAGATGGCCGAGCCCAAACGTATCATGACTGTAAATTAGAACCCGATACCCGGAGTTCCCCACGATAGACATATACCCGCCCGTCTGCGTAGTGATCCTTAATATCCTGTCTCCCCACCTCACAGGGTGACAGGATATCTCTTATTGGCAAGCAAATCCGTTTGTACAAATCCGGTTTGCCATTTTGTTTTCCCAGCTAATTGCTCTCACACTGACCCAATATCGCGCAAGACTTTTTCGAGCAGCTTCTGCCTTTCGGCTGGTGTGCCAAGTGACTGCAACTTCTCGGAAAGCGCGGTGATGGTCCCGGCATACATGTTATGCCAGTCATCACGCGACAGTTCTTCACCCGAAAGTCTCGGCTTGTGCTGAACCACATGCAAGGTGCCCTTTTGCAAGGTCACTGTTTCATCAAGCATGGGCAGGGATATCTTTTCGACAGGTATGTCATGGGCAATCAGCGCTTGTTGGAAGGCAGTTCGCGCGCCCTCTTCACCATGGGTAAGGAAAATGCGCTTGGCCACAGGTAGTCTGTCTTTGGTCCAGCGCAAGAGCATGTCCTGATCTGCGTGACCGGAATAGACATCAAGCGTGCGAATTCGGGCATGGACCTCGATCTCGTCGCCATGAATGCGGACATGTTTTGCCCCCTTCTGCAAGACACGCCCGAATGATCCCGCGGCCTGGAAGCCGACCAGCAAGACGGTGCAGTTGGCCCGCCACAGATTGTTTTTCAAATGATAGCGAATGCGACCCGCATCACACATGCCGCTTGCCGACAAAATGATCGCACCGCTGGTCACCCGAGCCAGTTGTTTGCTGGCTTCAACATCGGGAACCATATGGAATTTCGGATGTTCAAGGGCACGCGCATCTTCATGACTGAGATGACGGGCAAAAACGTCTGTCGCATGTTGCGCAAGCGGGCTGTCGACAAAGACATTTGCCTCGGGCAAGTGCCCGCGATTGAACAGATGCGCGAGATCGACCAGCAATTCCTGGGTTCTGGCAACGGCAAAGCTTGGAATGACAAGGTTGCCACCAGCATTCAGCGCATCACGAACTTCCTTGCCCAACATGGCGCGGCGTTCATCATCACTGACATTTGGGCGATTGCGATCACCATAGGTCGTCTCGACAAACAGATAGTCAAGATCAGACGGGCCTTCGGGGGCCTCGTTAAACACGGCTTCGCCGGTACCGATATCGCCCGAAAACAGAATGCGGGTCGGTTTGGTTTCCTTGCCAACCGGTGCGACTTCAACCTCGATCGAGGCCGAGCCCAGCAGATGCCCGGCATCCCAATAGCGGGCGCGTACACCGTCGATGACATCAATCCATTCGTGATATTCGACGGGTTTGAGTCTTTGCAAGGTTTGTTCGGCATCCTTGCGGGTATAGATCGGGGTTACTTCCGGACGTCCACGGCGCGCATTGCGGCGGTTAAGGCGTTCGACCTCGCTTTCCTGAATATATCCGGAATCTGGCAACATATAGGTCAGAAGATCACAGGTTGGCTCGGTCGCCAGAATGTGGTTTTCAAAGCCTGCCTTGACCAGTTTCGGCAACAATCCGGAATGATCGATATGGGCGTGGGTCAACAAAACGGCTGAAATGTCGGACGCCTTGAACGGAAACGGTCCATAGTTCAGTTCGCGGACAGTTTTGCTGCCCTGGAACATGCCGCAATCAACAAGAAACTGACCATGGTCGGTCTGCAACAGATAACACGAGCCGGTCACACCGCCAGCGGCACCACAAAACGTAACTGATACGGTCATTCCCGTTCCTCCTGCACGTCAACAAGGCTGCAAGGATTCAGGAATAAACCTGTCATTGCAATGATATGGATCACTTATTGGACGCTTTATTGCAAACCACGCAGCGGCAGATACAAAACCTGATCGCCCTTGGACAGCTTGCCGCAATTTTCAGGGATTTCAATCAGGCCTTCTGCCCACACCATGGATGATAGCATCCCCGAACTGGTCGAAGAAAAGGCGACCGCTTCGAATTCACCGTCATCAGTCTGTATCAGTCTCGCACGCAGCCATTCGCGACGTCCGGTCCCACGCTGAACATCAAAACCGGCGCGAACCGGAATGCGCACAGGCTCACTCCAAGACCGTTCCGCCCCCATCATATGACGAAGCAGTGGCAAAACATACAGCAGACCGGACACCAGTACCGAAACAGGATTCCCCGGCAATCCGATGACCAGGCATTTGCCAATCCGGCCACGCATCAACGGCTTTCCAGGTTTGATGGCAAGCTTCCAGGCCGTGATTTCACCAAGCTTGTCGACAACCGGTTTCAGCAAATCCGCCTTGCCCACAGACACCCCGCCCGATGTCATCACAACATCATGATTTTGGGCAGCGTCCCCTATTGCGGTGGCAAGCACGTCGAAATCATCCGCAAGCAAGCCAAGATCGGTGACCTGACATCCGATATCTCGCAACATGCCGATCATCGCAAACCTGTTGGAATCATAAATCCCTCCGGGCGGAAGCGGATCCCCCGGTTTTGCCAATTCGTCCCCGGTTGAAAAGACCGCAACACGAAGCGGACGGGCGACTTTGAGACTGGCACGCCCCTGCCCGGCGGCAATCGCGATATCCTGTGGGCGCAAGACCATTCCGGCACGCAGGACAACATCACCTTTTTTGATATCTTCACCCGCCCAGCGGATGTTCTGATGACGCCGGGTCCGGGCAATCACGTCACCGGCAATTTCGATGCCGGTTTCATCCTGATCGGCGATGACATTTTCCTGGATAATGACGCAATCTGCCCCATCGGGAATGGCGGCCCCGGTGGCAATCCGGATGGCCGTTCCTTCTGGTACGGTGCCCGAATACGGATGCCCGGCCAATGACGTCCCGACAACGGGCATAGTTCCTTCAACCGTCGCCAAATCGGCAAAGCGCACGGCATATCCATCCATGGCCGAATTATCGACCGATGGCACAGAAAAACCGGCCATCACATCTTCGCGCAGGACGGCACCATAACAGTCCGTCAGGGGGCGTTCTTCGATATGTTGCGCGACCGGCACCTCGGAAAATGCGATTTCAAGCGCATCGGAAAGCAGTGTCAGTCCGGGTTTGATATTTTGCATCTATGTTACCTGCCCGCGTTGACGTGATTTGGATTTCAGGACTCGCCACCATGGCCCGGGCGGGATTTTGAAATGGCACGGCTTAGCATGATCACCGGCACCACACCGACAAGAACGATGGTCAGCGCACCAAGGGCAGCCTGTTCGATCATCTCGTCCTTGGCAAACTGATAGACATGAGTTGCCAATGTATCGAAATTGAACGGTCGCAAAATCAATGTTGCCGGTAGTTCTTTCATGCCATCGACAAACACCAGTACGGATGCCGCCAGAATTCCGCCCCGCACCATCGGAAAATGAATACGTTTCAGCGTTCCCCACGGGCTTTCGCCAAGGGTCCTTGCAGCGTCATCCATGCTTGGCCGCACCTTGCCCAAGGCAGCTTCGATCGAACCATACGAAACCGCCATGAACCGCACCGCATAGGCAAAAACAAGCGCAAACACCGTCCCGCTGAGCAACAAGCCGGTCGAAATCCCGAACGTATCGCGCATGACAGCATCCAGAGCATTGTCAAATCGTGCAAACGGGATCAGAACCCCGATCGCCAGAACTGCGCCAGGCACGGCATAGCCCACAGATGACAACCGCACGAAGAATTTCAGGAATGGTTGCGGGAATAACCGCAACGCATAGGCCATGAACAATGCACATCCAACCGCCAACGCCGTAGCAAGCCCCGACACCAGCAGACTGTTACCGGCAAATTCAAAGAAATCTGCCGTCCAGCTTTGATCAAAATAGCCGACCGAATAATAAATCAGCACCATCGACGGGACAACAAAGCCCAGCACAATCGGCAAAATGCAGATTGCCAGCGCACCGGTTTTTGCCATCGGCCCAAGATCATAGCCCGGCAGTTCCTGATACCGGTTGGTTGTATCGTGGAAGCGCTGGCGACGGCGCGAATAGCGTTCAATCACCAAAAGCGCAATAACCACCGCCAGCATCGTCAGCGCAATCTGGGCGGCACCGCCCGCGTTGCCCATGCCAAGCCATACATTAAACACCCCGGCTGTCAGGGTATGCACCGCAAAGAAATCAATGGTGCCGAAATCGTTCAGCGTTTCCATCAGCGCAATGACAACACCGACAACAATCGCCGGGCGCGCCAATGGCAATGCAACGGTGACAAACGAGCTCCATGCACTGCGGCCAAGAACGCGGGCAGCTTCGATCACGCAGATTGACTGCGCCAGAAACGCCGCGCGGGCGAGCATGTAAACATAGGGATAAAGTGTCAGACTAAGAACAAGGATCGCCCCGCCCTTGGTACGGATATCGGGGAACCAGTAATCTGCCGCTGATGACCAGCCAAAAATATCACGCAACAACCGCTGCACCGGCCCGGCATATTCCAGCAAATCCGTATAGACATAGGCAACGATATAGGCCGGCACCGCCATCGGCAGAAGCATGGCCCATTCAAAGAACCGCTTGCCCGGAAGTTTGCACATCGTGACAACCCAGGCCGATGAAACGCCAAGCAATGTCACACCGACACCGACACCAAGCATCAGCACGGCCGTGTTTTTGACATAACGCGGCAACATGGTCGATGCCAGATGCGGCCAGATATTCTCTGTCGGGAAGAATGCCAGATAGGCCACGGCGATAATCGGGGCTGCCACCATCATCGCAATGACAAAGGCCCCGATCAGCCAGACAGCCGATTGTCCGCGCGGCAACCAGCGCATGGCAGGATTGCCGCTGGGCGTACGCATCGGATCAAACGTTTCAGTAACTGCGGCGGGACGGATATCCTCGTCCTTTGGCGTGTGGCATGCGTTGTTCAAGGCAGTTTCCGTCTCAGTCGTCAAAGGCCACTTCATCAAGAAGCTGTTTCGCCAAATCCTGATAGCCTGCAATGACGGTTAAAGGCAAATGTTCAGAGGTGAATTCACCCCATGAACGCAACATTTCCGGCCAGACGATCCCGACCGGATATTCAAAATTGACCGCGGCATAAACGTGCTGGATTTCGTTGCTCGACATGAATTCGATCAGTTTCAGCGCATTTTCACGGTTCGGGGCCCGCTTCATCAAGACCACACCGGTGATATTGACGTGGGTGCCAGTGGATTTCTGGTTGGGAAAGACAATCTGGACCCTGCTGGCATCCTTGCGCGTGGCCGGATCATCCAGCATTTTTCCGTAGTAATAGGAATTTGCAATCGCGACACTGCATTCCCCGCGTGCGACCGCCGCAATCTGATCGGCATCGCCGCCCTGGGGTTTGCGCGCCAGATTGCCCTTAACATAGCGCAGCCAGTTTCGGGTATATTCCGGCCCGTGATGCGCAAGCATCGATGCCACAAGGCCGGTATTATAGACATGATATCCCGACCGGATGCAGATCTTGCCACGCCATTGCGGATTGGCCAGTTCCTCGTAACTTTCGATTTGCATCTGGTTTCCGGCCTGACGCGGGGTGACCAATACCCGTGCCCGCGATGTCAGCCCGACCCAAAGATTGTTGGTATCGCGATATGTCGTGGGAATGTTTTCATCAACGATTGGCGATGTGATCGGTGATGCGATATCGGCATTTGCCGCCTCGACCAAGCGCCCGACATTCACGGCAATCAGGATATCGGCCGGGGTTGATTCATGTTCGCGTCGAATTCGGTCGACCAAATCTGTCTGGGAATACAGAACGTTAACGCGAATTCCTGTTGCTTTGGTAAAACGGTCAAAGACAGGCTGAATGAATTGCGGCTGACGTTCGGTATAAACATTGACTTCATTGCCGGCCTGCGCGGATGTGCCCATTCCCAACGCCAGCAGACATCCGAAAATCATCCTTTGAACGTAACTGCCCGCCATCAACCCGCGCCATGTTCCCCAACGACATCAATCTGGACATAGTTGCCCAATGTGTCCGGGAAATCAATTCAGACAAATCAATTATACCAACCAGCTCGCCGCCCCTATCCCGAAGACAGGGGCGTTATGGCGTGATGAATTTATTCGTTAAAGCCGACTTCATCGATCAGACGAATGGCCGCACCACGATTTTCGGCGATCTTGTTCAAAGACAGTTCATCATGGGTAAAGGTACCCCAGGACCGCACCATTTCCGACCATGCCACACCCGGCTTCACCGGATATTCGAAATTGACGTCGGCATACATGTGCTGGGCTTCATCACCTGACAGGAACTCGACCAGCTTGATGGCGTTTTCCTTGTTCGGGGCATGTTTCATGAGGGCAACCCCCGAAATATTGACATGCGTACCCCGGTCACCCTGGTTCGGGAAGACAATGCGCACCTGTTTTGCTGCCGGGGCCTTGTTCGGGTCATCCAGCATCTTGCCGTAATAATAGGAATTGCCGATCGCCAGATCACATACGCCCTGCGAGACGGCCTCGATCTGGTCGATATCGGCACCCTGGGGCTTACGCGCCAGATTTTCCTTCACCGATGTCAGCCAGGTTTTCGTATATTCTTCGCCGTGATGGGCAATCATCGATGCGATCAGCGCGATGTTATAAACATGCATGCCCGACCGCACACATATCCGGCCTTTCCATTTCGGATCGGCCAGTTCCTCGTAGGTGGAAATCGCATCCGGTGCGACACGGTCAAGCGATGTGTAAAGCACACGCGCACGGGTCGTCAGACCGACCCACAATTCATTTTCATCGCGAAACTGGTCCGGGATGTTTGCTTCGAGTACGTCACTTGTCAGCGGCTGGGCGATATCGGCATCAACGGCATCCTGAATACGACCGATATCAACCGTCAGAAGCAGGTCGGCAGGACTGTTGCGCCCTTCATGCTTGATCCGTTCAACCAGACCACTTTGCGAAAACAGCGTATTGACCCGGATACCGGTTTCTTCGGTGAAACGCTTGAACATCGGTTCGATCAGGAAAGGCTGTCGCAAGGAATAGACATTCACTTCTTCTGCTGCATTGGCGCCCTGAACCATCGAAAGTCCCATTGCAGCCGCGACCAGACCATAGACCGTTTTGCGCAGAAAAATCATGAATGCCTCTTGTGGATGTGCTGTGCGAACAAACAGCAATTAGGAATGATTTGTATTCGCCGTCGGCGAAATTAAAGGCCAGAGCCCGGTTCTTGCAAGCCCGAAAGCACAGATTTTCGATGTTAAAGGGCAGACATGCGGACAAATGCGGCTTTTTGGCCATCCTAACCACAAATATGAAAAAGGGATGGCAATGAGCCATCCCTTCAAAAATTCTGCTTTCAGAAGCAGCGATCTATTCGTTGTAGCCGACCGTATCAACCAGTTTGATCGCATCCGGGCTAAGACGTGCAATGTCGGAAAGCGGCAGTTCGTCAGCCTTGAAGGTGCCCCAGGATTTGACGTTCTCGGCCCATTCGACACCCGGTTTCACAGGATATTCGTAATTGACCTCTGCATAGATTTGCTGAGCAACATCGCCGGTCAGGAATTCCATCAGCTTCACGGCGTTTTCGCGGTTCGGACCATCCTTGATCAGGCTCATGCCCGAGATGTTCATCGACATTCCACGATCTGCCTGGTTCGGGAAGACGATATTGACCGACTCTGCCCACGGGCGCTGCTCTTCGTTGTCGAGCATCTTGCCATAGTAATAGGTATTGCCGATCGCGACGTCACAAACGCCTTCCTTGATCGCCTTTACCTGGGCGCGGTCATTGCCCTGCGGCTTGCGGGCAAGGTTGTTTTTCAAACCTTCGAGCCATTCTTTGGCTTTTTCTTCGCCATGAACAGCAATCATCGACGCAAACAGCGCAACGTTATAAACATGCGTGCCGGAACGGGTGCAGATTTTGCCTTCCCATTTCGGGTCTGCCAGATCTTCGTAAGAGGTGATTTCACCTTCGGCCACGCGGTCCTTGGACGCATAGATCGCACGACCACGCTGGGTCAGCGCAAACCAGTGACCTTCGGGATCACGCAGATGCGCCGGGATGTTGCCATTGATGACATCATTGGAAACAGCTTCGGTTACGCCGGCATCAACAGCCTGCTGGATACGGCTGATATCGACCGTCATCAGAATGTCGGCCGGGCTGTTCGCCCCTTCCTGCTTGATACGTTCGACCAGACCTTTTTCCGCAAAGATCACATTGACCTTAACGCCCGTCTGTTCGGTGAATTTTTCAAACAGCGGCTCGACCAGGAATTCCTGGCGAAGGGAATAAACATTCACTTCCTGTGCGCTGGCAATGGCTGCTGCAAAGGTGGTCGCACCGAATACGGCACCACCGATCAATTTCCTGATTTCCATCTGAACGATCCCTATTGAACGTGATTACGTCTCAACTCCCATGAAGTTGCAATTAATTTGCAACCGCGCTTGCAATTAAGAGCAATCCGCCGTCATTTCAATAAGGTTTCATCCTAAGGCCGCCCGAAGTGTGATTCACATCACTCCATCGCACCCCGCACTAAAAGAATGCTTGAACTCCTAGAGAACGTTGAACGACCCGCCGCTTGAGGTACGCCATGCATCCAGGAATTCCTGATAGGCGGGAATATCCCCCGCCCGTTCTTCAAGCCAGCCAACTGTCAGATTAATCGCGTGATTATATCCGTCATGATCGGTCAGCCCGGTATGCAGGGCATGGCGCAGATACAGCAAATAGGTATTGAGCACATCTGTTTCACAATAACGGCGAATGCCATCGATCTCGCCATTGTCAAACATGTCCGAAACCTTGCTGCCATCAACACCGGTCTTGCCCGGCAAATCCAGTGCAGCACAGACTTCATTCATCTTGGTGCGGGCTGATGCACCGTAATCAGACAGCACTTCGGCAAGGTCACAATGCCAGTTCGGCGCATAACGGGATGTGTAGTTTTCCCATTTGTTCGATGCCTGATGCAGCCAGCGTGCCGTAACGCCATGCTTCATCGCGCGGTATTTCAGAACCGGCAAATCAAACCCCCGACCATTGAAGCTGACCAGTCTGGGATAAAGCTTTCCGCAATAGGCAAAGAACCCGTTCACGAGATCCTTTTCCTCGGATGTCAGATCCCCGCCGGACCGCAATTCTTCGATCTCGTACATTTCAAGATCACCATCGCGCTGGATGGTTGCACGCAGAAAGCTGATCGCAACAACCTTGTGAAACGGTTGACGGGGGAACCCATTGCGACCGCTGGTGATTTCCAGATGATAATCTTCGAGCATCTTCCGTCCGGTTTCCGGATCGGGTGCCGTTTCACCAGTCAGTTGCGGCAAAACATCAATGTCGGGAACGGTTTCAATATCAAAGACGAACAGACTGGAATGCATCATCACGGGCCCCACAGGTTTGTTTTGCCCACCATAACGGCAAGCAGACCGGATTTCACGGGAATATCGGCATGAATTCCATCCAGTATAGCTGACATCTCCTGCCATCATTGTCAGGAGCAACCTGTCATCATGGCTGCAACTGACCGGGATCACATCATGGTTAACTGACGCACCGGGGGTTGCATCCATTTTGCGCGCCCGGTTAAACTTGCGCATGGGACTTTAACCACCTGTATCAGGGGCACTGTCGGCTTCATCGGGGGACCTACCAGGATGAGTCACGCAAATATCGGGCAAAAGCAGTGCATTTGATGCGTTTCCGGACCGCAACCACGAAGGGACAGAAGGATGAAAACCCTGCCTACCGGAGCCGCAATGCTGATGGCCGCTGGCCTTGCATTTTCCACATTCATTTCAACCGCACAGGCACAGGACGCGACATGCGAAATTGATCGCCCCGTCATGTTTGCCGGCCTGAATTATGACAGTGCGCTTTTTCACAATGCCGTTGCACGGTTCATCATCGAAAAGGGGTATGGCTGCAAAACCGATGCCCTGCCCGGTGACGTCATTCCGCTTTTGACCGGTGCCGGCAAAGGCGATGTTGATGTCGTCATGGAAATCTGGCGCGACAATGTGGCTGATGCCTGGAAAAAGGCAGAGGCAGCCGGAACCGTCAGCCAGATCGGGGTAAATTTTGACGATGCTGTCGAAGGATGGTTTGTCCCGCGCTACGTGATCGAAGGCGATGCCGCACGCGGGATCGAGCCGATGGCACCGGATCTGAAATCGGTTGATGATCTGCCGAAATATGCATCCTTGTTTGAAGACCCCGAAGAACCCGGCAAGGGGCGCTTTTATAACTGCCCGTCGGGCTGGGTATGTGAAAAGGTCAACTCGGCAAAGCTTTCAGCCTATCAGCTTGATGACAGCTTTACCAATTTCCGCCCCGGCACCGGTGCGGCACTTTCCGCGGCAATCGCATCTGCGCATAAACGCGGCAAACCGGCACTTTATTATTACTGGGGACCGACCTGGGTCATGGGGCTTTATGACAGCTACCGGCTCGAAGAACCGGCCTATGACCAGACCATTTTTGATGCGCTGAAAACCGATCCTTCCCCGAAAAAGGCAACCGCATATCCGCAAAGCACGGTGACGGTCGGTGTCAATTCCGACTTCATGAAATCCGCGCCGAAACTGATCGAGTTCCTGACCCATTATGAGACCAGCAATGCACTTGTTTCGGAAATGCTGGCTTATATGCAGGAAAACAACGAAAAGCCCAAAGGCGCGGCACTTTATTTCCTGAAACAAAAACCGGATGTCTGGAAAGCCTGGGTCCCGGAAAAGGTCGCCGCCCGGGTTGAGGCCGCTTTGTAAGCTGCTGTGCAAAGCAGCCTTGCAAAAGGCACTGTAAACGACTGATTTTGATGTGTGGGGCGGATCGTTTTCCGCCCCATATTTTTTGCGCATTTTGCCGCTGCCATCACATCCATTCCGGCATCGCGTCATCCTGACGGGCTAACTCAGCTCATTTTCCAAGTGAAAACAACCAAAGGAAACAGAGATGAAAATCCGTTTTGATGCCTTGCGTGGTCTTGCGCGCCACGTGACCATGGCCGGAATCATGATTGCGCTTGGTGCGGTCGTTGTACCTTCCCCATCGCATGCAGCTTCTTGCACGGCCACCACCAATTCCGCCTTTGCAACGACGATCGCAAACGGGCATGCCTATACCAAACACAAGGACGAATTTGTTAAGGGAAAAGTCATTGACAATCTGGCTTTTCCGGACGCCACCATCGCCAGTGCTGGCGAGTTTGCCACTTTCCTGAAGGGCATTCTGGACGCGCCCAGCGAAAACAAGTCGCTTGCCAATAGCCGCGCGGCATACTGGGACAGCCGTACCGGCACAATCATCATCACCAATGCAAATGCAGGTGATTGCGGCACGGCATTTCGCCCCACGGATGGCGTTACCTATTACAACCAGCAAAAATGACACCTGACAGGACTGGATTTTAATAATCATGCCCGGCACGCAGCCGGGCATGACAAACCGAAACAGATCAGAGCTGCAAGGAACCCGAAATGTCAGACCATGACAGCAAAATATCACTGTTGCTTACACGCGACGAAGCGATCGCGGTGTCAAATGCATTAAACTATATGGCAGCCGGTTGCGATGCGAACGAGTGTTCCACCCTCACCGGCGCAAGCCCGAAACAAATTCAGGCAATTTTTGATCGTCTGAAACAGAATTTGGATGAAACCGAAAAATGAACTGAATTAACCCGGGCACGCGGACATAAAATACTTGGCCCGTCTGCTGCCCTGCCTGCCCGTATGCCATTGGTGAATGGTCATCAGTCACCATAAGGCGAAGAACCATCTGTTCGGGTCGGCGGCCTTGGATCGACTTCGGTCGTATCCATCAAACGGGCAACATGTTGCAACGAATCAAGGATCTGCTTGCGTTCATCCAGATCAAGCATTTCATAGCGCAACATGAAATGGCCATCCATCAAAGGTGGCGTATTGATCAGAACTTCCCGCCCCTTGTCGGTCAGGCTGCTATTGACGACACGTTTGTCGCTGGCATTGCGAATGCGCACGATAAAGCCGCGTTCTTCAAGACGGTTCAGAATTGTGGTTACCGTCGCCTGACTAAGTGACACGTGGCGAGATATTTCACGCACAGTAACCGCACCAAGTTCTTCGATCGCAAGCAACACAACCAGCTGCGGAACCGTAAGACCACAAACCTTCATTACATGTTTTGAATGAAGATCCGTTGCTCGGATAATCTGTCGCAATGCGACAAGAACATCGAGAAATTCCTTACGCTTTGGCTGTTCCGACCCCATCTTGATGCGGCTCCTTCCGTTCTTCGTTGCGCCCAACTTAACGCCATTATAATTTGACATCAAATGTTTTGAGCTGTAACTATCGCCTTAACGAATATAACGAGACTTGGGGGAACCTGCGCCAGGCGGCCATCCGGCCCGAAGGCGCCTTGCGGGTTTCACAATGAAAAAATCCGACGGGCACCATGATCGCGCCAACGTTTTGTCCTGGCGGGATTCAAGATGTTCATCGCCAAAATTCGATAAGGGCTCATGACCGAAAAAATCGTTGTAAAAGACCTCTATAAAGTCTTTGGCGACCATCCTGATCAGGCCATGCAAATGATCAATGACGGTATCGACAAGGACGAAATTTTCGACAAGACCGGCCAGACCGTCGGTGTCTGTGGCGCCAATTTTACCGTCCATGAAGGTGAAATTTTTGTGGTGATGGGCCTGTCGGGATCGGGCAAATCCACCCTGGTGCGGCTTTTGAACCGCCTTATTGAACCGACATCGGGTCAGGTTTTGTATGATGGCGTCGATATTGCCGCCATGTCGGACGAAGAATTGCGTGCCCTGCGCCGCAGCGACATGGCCATGGTTTTCCAGTCATTTGCCCTGATGCCGCATCTGTCCGTCATTGATAATGCTGCCTTTGGCCTTGAACTGGCCGGCGTTGACGAGGCCGAGCGTCATGAACGTGCCCTTGCCGCTCTTGATCAGGTTGGCCTTAAGGCCCATGCCAATTCCTATCCGGATGAACTTTCCGGCGGCATGCAGCAGCGCGTCGGCCTTGCCCGCGCATTGGCCAATGACCCGGCAGTCATGCTGATGGACGAAGCATTTTCCGCACTTGATCCGCTGATCCGGACAGAAATGCAGGACGAGCTGCTTACGCTTCAGCGTGAACACAAACGCACGATCATTTTCATTTCGCATGATCTTGACGAAGCCATGCGCATTGGTGACCGCATTGCTATTATGGAAGGCGGGATTGTGGTTCAGGTCGGCAGCCCGGAAGAAATCCTCAACAACCCGGCGAATGATTACGTCAAATCGTTCTTCCGCGGTGTTGATGTTTCCACCATTCTGAGCGCCAAAGACATTGCGTCAAAACGTCAGGTCACGGTTATCGAACGCGAAGGCGTTGGCCTTAAGACCGCGCTTAACCGTCTGCGTAATGAAGACCGCGAATATGGCTATATCGTCGGTGACAAGCTTGATTTCCATGGAATCATTTCTGTCGACAGCCTTGACGAAGCCATCAAATCGGGTGCGGACAAACTGTCGGCAGCCTTCCTGCCAAATGTCGAACCGGTTTCCCATGACACACCGCTTTCCGATCTGATCGGGACGGTTGCGCATGCACCATGCGGTGTTCCCGTCATCGCAGAAGACGGCAAATACATGGGCGTGATCAAGAAAGCCAACCTGTTGGCCACCCTTGACCGAGAAGGAGACGGCACCAATGGCTGATACCAGTAATCCTTGGGGCCAGAGCTCAGAGGCCGGCTCCGCTGACAGTGCGGGTTCATCCGCAACAAGCACAACCAGCAACCCGTGGGGAAGCGCAAGCCCGGATGCCGCGGCAAGCGGCCCGGGCGGCAGCACCGGTGGCGATGCCGCAGCATCGTCTGACTGGCTGTCAAACGCGGCCCCTGCCCCGGAAAAGCATTTTGACATTTTCCACCCGTTCCAGGATGCGCTGATCCCGCTTGATGGCTGGGTCAATGACGGTCTTGAATGGATTGTCGAGAATTTCCGAAGCGTCTTCCAGGCCATCCGCTGGCCGATTGATGCGGTTCTGAGCGGTGTTGAAGCCGGGCTGCAAGCAACCCCGGCGATCCTTGTCATCATCATCATGGCGCTGATTGCATGGCAGCTTGCCGGACGTCGTCTGGCCATCGGGACACTGGCATCAATGATTGCGGTCGGTCTGATCGGTGCGTGGTCCGAAGCAATGGTGACGCTGTCGCTTGTCATCACATCGGTCTTTTTCTGTGTGGTGATTGGCCTTCCGACCGGTATCTGGCTGGCGCGTAACGAACGTGCATCCAATGCCGTGCGTCCGATCCTTGATGCCATGCAGACAACACCGGCCTTCGTTTATCTGGTGCCGATTGTCATGCTGTTTGGCATCGGCAACGTGCCGGGCGTGGTGGTTACCATCATCTTTGCCCTGCCGCCACTGATCCGCCTGACCATTCTTGGCATTCGACAGGTCCCCGGTGATCTGGTTGAAGCTGCGCGGTCATTTGGTGCCAGCCCGAAACAGCTTCTGTTCCGGGTTCAGCTCCCGCTTGCGATGCCGACCATCATGGCTGGCGTTAACCAGACGCTGATGCTGGCGCTGTCGATGGTTGTGATTGCCTCGATGATTGCAGTTGGCGGTCTGGGTCAGATGGTCCTGCGTGGCATCGGCCGACTGGATATGGGTCTGGCAACGGTTGGCGGCATTGGCATCGTCCTTCTGGCGATTGTCCTTGACCGCATGACCCAGGCGCTGGGCCGCGACCAGCGATCCAAGGGAACCCGTCACTGGTATGAAAGCGGCCCTGCTGCTGTCGTACGGTCGATCCTTGGCAAGAAATAATACCGAACAACGAGATAGCTGACGGAACCAGGAACGGTTCCGTCAGTTTGGAGAACAGGGACAGATAAACTGTCCGAAGCTCATTAAAACCAGGAGAAGCTCATGACGATCCTCAAAAAACTGACAACTGGCGCTGCGATTGCCGTTACCGGCTCCATGCTGATGACCGGTGCTGCATTTGCCGATCATCATATGCCGGGCAAAGGCGTCGAAGTTCAGCCACTCAAAAGCTCGATCGCCGAAGAAACCTTCCAGACCCTTCTGGTCATGAAGGCGCTTGAAGAACTGGGCTATGACGTCAAGCCGATCCAGGAAATCGAATATGCTGCCGGTCACGTTGCCATCGGCAACGGCGATGCAACTTTCCTGGCTGACCACTGGAACCCGCTTCATGCCGATTTCTACACGGCTGCTGGCGGTGACGAGAAAATCTATCGTAAGGGCGTATATTCGCCGGGCGCGCTTCAGGGCTACCTGATCGACAAGAAAACCGCCGACAAATACAACATCACCAATGTCAGCCAGCTTGCTGATCCGGAAATCGCCAAACTGTTCGACAATAATGGCGACGGCAAAGCCGACCTTTCGGGTTGCAACCCGGGCTGGGGCTGTGAAGGTGTGATCGAACATCACCTTGATGCATACGGCCTTCGTGACACCGTAACCCATAATCAGGGTTCCTATTCGGCCATCATCGCCGATACCATCACCCGTTACAAAGCCGGTGAGTCGATCCTTTATTACACCTGGACCCCGTACTGGGTTTCGGGCGTTCTGGTTCCGGGCAAAGACGTAACCTGGTTGCAGGTGCCGTTCTCGTCGCTTCCGGGCGAACGTAAAGATGCCGACACCTCCCTTCCGGATGGTTCGGACTTCGGTTTCCAGGTCAACAACCAGCAGATCATCGCCAACAAGGCATGGGCAGAAGCCAACCCGGCAGCAGCCAAGTTGTTTGAAGTCATGGAAGTTTCGGCCAACGACATTTCGGCTCAGAACCTGCGCATGCGCGATGGTGAAAAGTCCGCCGAAGACATCGGCCGTCATGCTGATGCCTGGATCAAGGCACATCGTGAAATCTTTGATGGCTGGCTTGAAGAAGCTCGCGCTGCTGCGAAGTAATTCCGGCAAGCCGTTCCTTCAGGCATCCGTCTGATTTGAAAGACCAGACACCCCGCAGATCAAATTCTGCGGGGTGTTTTTTTGCGGACCAACCAAAAACTGTCAGGAGATGTCAGGCGTCACTCGATTTACAGTCGCATGTAAAGATCGAACTTGTTAGGCTTTCAAACTCATTGATTTTTTGAGCAACACGGGCCTGCCGTCGCCATGTTTCCGGAACAATTGAATGTGCCTTTGGGCAAGTGGGTCAATCAGTTCGTTGATTGGCTGGTTATCAATTATGGCACAGCGTTCGAGGCCTTTGCCGACAGCTTGTTGACCATTCTGGTTGGGCTGGAACAGCTTCTGCGTGGTGCACCTTGGTGGCTGGTACTGATTGCGATTGCTGCCATCACCTGGCATGCCAGCAAAAACTGGAAGCTGGTTGCCGGCCTTGTGATCGCTATGTTTGTCATCGGCACGCTGGGCCTTTGGGACAAGGCGATGCAGACCCTTGCCCTGATGATTGTTGCGACCTCGCTTTCGGTCGTTATCGGGGTTCCGGTCGGCATCGCAATGGCAATGTCCAACCGATTGCGGGCCATTATGCTGCCTGTCCTGGATACCATGCAGACCATGCCGAGCTTTGTGTATCTGATCCCTGCCCTGATGTTGTTTGGCCTTGGCAAGGTACCGGCCATTCTGGCCACCGTGATCTATGCCGCGCCACCGGTCATTCGTCTGACCGATCTTGGTATTCGTCTGGTCGATCCCGAAGTTCTTGAAGCATCACGTTCGTTCGGCGCCAGCCGCAAACAGATCCTGTTTGGTGTTCAGTTGCCGCTTGCCCTGCCCAACATCATGGCCGGCATCAACCAGACAACCATGATGTCCATTTCCATGGTGGTGATTGCGTCCATGATCGGCGCGCGCGGCCTTGGCGAGCAGGTCCTGATGGGTATCCAGCGCCTTGATGTCGGCGCAGGCATGGAAGCCGGCATTGCGATTGTGCTTCTGGCGGTCGTCTTTGACCGGATCGGCCAGGCCTATGGCAAGCGATCCCAGCGCACATCAAGCGCGGAGGACGGGCAATGAGTTATATCGAAATACGCAATATTTTCAAAATATTCGGTCCTGATCCGGATGTTGCACTTGCACTGGCAAAGGCCGGTTCGGACAAGGAAGAAATCCTTGCAAAGACCGGCAACACAGTGGGCCTTCATGATGTGTCCCTGTCAATTGAACAGGGCGAAACATTTGTGGTCATGGGCCTTTCGGGATCCGGAAAATCGACATTGATCCGCCACCTTAATCGCCTGATTGATCCGACGGCAGGCCAGGTATCGTTTGGCGGCGAAGATATTCTGTCGATGGATATCCCGACCCTGAATGCATTTCGTCGCAAGCGGCTTGGCATGGTGTTTCAACGGTTCGGGTTGCTCCCCCATCGCAATGTGATGGACAATGTCGCCTATGGGCTCGAAATCCAGGGAACTGATCGCAAAACCCGCGAAGCAGCCGCAAGCAAATGGATTGATCGCGTCGGGCTTGCCGGGTACGAAGCCAAATTCCCCGATCAGCTTTCAGGTGGCATGCAACAGCGTGTTGGCCTTGCCCGGGCACTCGCCACCGACCCGGAAGTCCTTTTGATGGACGAGGCCTTTTCCGCCCTTGACCCCCTGATCAGATCGGACATGCAGGACGAGTTGATGAAGCTTCAGGCCGAACTGCACAAGACCATTGTCTTCATAACCCATGACCTTGACGAGGCACTCAAGATCGGTGACCGGATTGCCATTCTCAAGGACGGGAAACTCATCCAGGTCGGCCGCCCCGAAGAAATCGTTCTTAACCCTGCTGACGCCTATGTGCAGGCCTTTACCCGGGATGTGAACCGGGGCAAGGTCCTGCGTGCCAGAAGCATCATGGAACCGATAAAACCGGCATCCGGCACGGACGGGTTTTCAACCGCGCATGCGGTCCGCCACGATACCCGGCTTGAGGATATCCTGCCTGTAGCACTTGGCTCAGATACCGCAATCACGGTAACGGGCAACGACAACCACCCCATCGGAACCATTGGCAAAAAACAGATTCTTGACGCCCTGTCGGTGCATAGCAACGACTAGCCAACACTTGAATTTCGCATTCTTCTACTTTAACTCGATAAGAAGGGGATTTGAACAGATTGAGCAAGCGTCGGGACCGTGCCGCAAGATAACGTAAACATAATTCACGTCCTGTGCGATCAGGACCACCGTCACTTGCTTCCGGAAAGCTTGATGGGGTTTGATCTGTGCCTGCTTGATCCGGCAAAGCCGATCCGGGCTGATATCATGTCGCTGATCATAGATGTCGACCTTCAAAACCCGGACATGATTGCCAGGCTTCGGGCCTTTCGCAAAGTATCAGAGCGCGGCTCGGACCAGATTATTGCAATCGGCAAGGGCAACCTTCAAGACGAGTTGCAGGCCACAGCACTTGGCGCGCGCAAAACCATTCTCAAGCCGTTATCGGAAAAGTCGCTGGCGACTTATATCGAAGACCGTCGCACGGCCTATGGCATGACGGGCAAGACCGCAACCGCGACCACGCAGTTGGCAGCAAAAGCCATCCAGAACAGCTTTGACAAGATCACCAGCAATCAGCCCGTCGATCTGAAACAGATCAACGAGGCCGGCCAGAACATCGCAACTGCCATTGCCGATCTGGGCATTTCGGAATGGCTAAGCACGGTGCGCGTCTATCATCAGTCAACTTTCCAGCACATCTTGCTGGTGACCGGCATTGCCTGTGCCTTTGCACAAAGTACGGGCATGAGCAAAACCGACGTCGCGAAACTGACCGAGGCCGGGCTTCTGCACGATATTGGCAAGATCTGGATTTCGGACACGATCCTCGATAAGCCGGGGGAACTTACCCCCGAAGAGTTCGAGATCATCAAACGTCACCCTGTCGAAGGGTACAAGAAGCTGTCTGAACAGGGAAATCTTGACCCGGCCGTCCTTCATAGTGTCAGACATCATCACGAATATCTTGATGGCAGCGGCTATCCCGATGGGTTGACGGCGGACGCCATTCCCGATCTGACGCGTATTCTTACGATTTGCGATATCATGGGGGCGTTGCTTGAAGAACGTGCCTACAAACCACGATTTAGCGTCGAAAAATCAATCTCGATCCTGAAATCGATGGGCAAGGAAGGCAAGGTCGAGCTGGCACTGGTGCTGGCACTCGAAACCGTGATGAAAAAGCACACCTCAATTCCCGACAATGTTGCCGATCTGATCAATCAAACCGGCTGACTTTGCCCGTGGCGTTTATAACGACGGGTTGCCATCCGTCAGAACACATCGCCGGAAATAGCGAATAACATCGCCGTCCTGCCCGTTTGTCGGCTTCTGATGATGTGCGCGATACATGCGGCTGTCCAGAACCCCGGAATTGTCAGCGGCAATTATCAGCCACAAAAAACCGTCCACATCGGCACGACCACGATCCGTTGTTGAGGGCAAGACACTGCCATTTGGATGCGAATGAAAGCAGCCCACCACCTCGTCACCGCTTTGACGGGCCAGACGATAGGTATCAATCAGGGTTTGCGGATCAATTTCAAAGGTTCTGAGCGGATCATCGGCAACATTGCGTGCTGCCACCACCCGACGGATCCGGTTTGGTGTCTGCTTTGCCGCAACAAGAAGACCACAGCATTCTTCCGGCCATTGCATTGCGGCCAGATTGCACATTTCCTGATGCAGGTCAGCAGACAGAATGACAGCCGAATGATCGCCGGTGTCGCAGGCTTTCTGATTTGTCATGCTGCCGCTATCCTGTTTGCCTTGCCCTTGTTGGCCTGTCTGATCGCCTGCGCGAACCCTATTGGCCGTCAGCATTCAAAATAATACGACCAAGGACCTTTTTATCGGTCAGCGACACAATAACAAGACGCGCACCAAGTCCATCCGGGCCTTCGATATGCAGGATTGCCTGTGTTCCCTGAACGGAATAAGCGACCAGCACTTCACCAGGTGCAACATCGATAGTGATGTCACCAAAATCCGGGATGACGGGTGCACCGGAAAATCCGGTCGCCACCTGCGGGCCGTTATCAAGGCCAGCGATCGGAACCGAAGGCGCCTGCCCCGTATCGGTGCTTTCTGCTTCCTTGGCGTTTTTATCAAGTGACAGCCCATAAGCCACAAGCCCGATGCCGATCACGATCAGCACCCCCATGAACACAACCAAGGCCTTAACTACACGCATCTTGTTTCCAACCAACCCATCTGTTTGACATCAGCATGGCCGGTCCACTGCCCCGATCACGCAAAACACATCCCAAGGCCATAGCTGCAAGCACCAACAATTGCAAGATCACAACATAAACGAGCCGCACCCTTTGTCGTGCCCGGTGTATTGGATCGCTCCTTTTGATGGTTTCCGTATTCCCGCGCGCAAACGAACCGGCCTCATCCCCGGGATCATGACGGCATTTCATTGCAATCGGGCATAAAACAGCTACAAACTGCCAGCACAAAGCATAACCTGTTACACTGCATATCGAAATCAGACTGCAAGACATTGATGACCAGTAGCGACCAGATGCCAGAACAACTCCGCTATATTGCAACTGCCCAGGACGAAGGTGCGCGCCTTGACAAGGTGCTGGCTGTGGCCTGGCCGGATCAGTCCCGTTCACGCATCAAGGCATTGATCGAAGATGGTCATCTGCGCGTGAATGGCGATGTCGCGCGCAAGATGTCGACCAAAGTCAAACAGGATGACGTGTTTGAACTTGTCATTCCGCCGGCCGAACCGGCCGAGCCGATTGCCGAAAACATCAAACTTGATGTCCTGTATGAAGATGATGACCTTCTGGTGATCAACAAACCGGCGGGGATGGTTGTCCATCCGGCAGCCGGAAATGAAAGCGGCACGCTGGTCAATGCGCTTCTGGCCCATTGCGGCGATAGTCTTTCGGGGATTGGCGGGGTCAAGCGACCCGGCATCGTCCACCGACTGGACAAGGATACCAGCGGTGCTATGGTCGTTGCCAAAAACGATACGGCCCACCGTGCGCTTTCGACCCTGTTTTCCGAGGATAAGGAAAATATCGATCGGGCGTACCTTGCGGTTGTGTGGGGGGTTCCGCGTCCGCTTGCCGGTGATATCGAAGGCAATATCGGCAGAAGTCCGCGCAACCGCAAGAAAATGACGGTTCTTAGAACCGGCGGAAAATATGCACTAACCCACTATAAAACACTTCAGTTCAGAGACGACTCGTTAGCATCTCTGGTTGAATGCCGTCTTGCGACCGGCCGAACCCACCAAATTCGGGTGCATATGACCCATATCGGCCACTCACTTGTGTGTGATCCAGTTTACGGCAGGAATAAAAATTCACAGAAGTGCAACTTGGAGACGCAAGAACTTCTGAACGCATTCAACAAACAGGCTCTACACGCCAGAACTCTGGGATTTATTCACCCTCGCACCGGGGAATATATATCGACAACAGCACCCCTTCCCGACGACTTGAACGCATTGATTGAGAGCCTAAACCTATCCCAAGGGATAGTATAGATTAAACTTTATGGTCAAAAAATAATTGACGCCATCTAATACCCTCGTATAAGGTTTAGTCAGTGCTAGGGGATAACAGCACTTGATCGAAGCATAACGGGAGGCTTCAATGAAACAGGGAAATGCTCTGCCAGTAATCTCTCAGGATGGTCTGACTGTATATTTGCAGCGTATCCGACGTTACCCGATGCTTACCCCCGAACAGGAAACGACGTACGCATGCAATTTCCGCGACAACGATTGTGACAAGTCGGCGGAAAAACTGATCACAAGCCATCTGCGACTGGTTGCCAAGATTGCCATGAGCTATCGCGGCTATGGTCTGCCTTTGAATGAATTGATTTCCGAAGGCAACGTGGGCCTGCTGCAATCTGTCAAACGTTTTGACCCTGACAAGGGTTTCCGGCTTGCAACCTACGCCATGTGGTGGATCCGCGCAGCCATTCAGGAATACATCCTGCATTCCTGGTCGCTTGTGAAAATGGGCACCACGGCCGCGCAGAAGAAATTGTTCTTTAATCTTCGCAAACTCAAAAGCCAGATGCAGGCGATTGATGAAGGGGATCTGTTACCAGAACAGGTCGAACTCATCGCGACCAAGCTGAATGTTTCCGAAGATGACGTGATTATGATGAACCGTCGCCTTGCCGGTCCTGATCATTCGCTCAATGCACCTGTCCGTGTTGACGGCGATGGTGAATGGGTCGACTGGATCGAAAGCGACGACGAAGACCAGGAAACCCTTTACGGCAAACGTGAAGAATTCCTACAACGGATGAATATGCTTAAAAGTGCCATGTCGCATCTTAACGATCGTGAACGTGACATTCTGACGCAGCGTCGCCTGCTTGAAAGCCCGGTTACTCTGGAAAACCTCAGTGTCGCCTATGGTATTTCACGCGAACGCATCCGGCAGATCGAAGTCCGGGCCTTTGAAAAAGTCCGCAAATCGATCCACAGCGATCTGCCACACTAAGGGTACTTACCAGCCCTCTTCCCCCTTGCAACGAACTACGGCGGACAAATTGTCCGCCGTTTTTTATGTCATCGATGATGTAAATCGGATCAAAACATCATGGCATGATCAGTTCCCGGACCGATCGACTTCCTTGATCAGACTGTCGCCCCAGGTTTTGATCAGGGCACGCTGCTTTTTGCGAAGCTCCCCTACCCGGCGCTGGGCTGAAAGATTAAGCACATTGGCAACGATCGGCGGCATCGCAAGATACAGCAACCAGCCAAGGCCCGCCGCCCCGTACATAATTGATAATGCCAGTGGCTGAAAGATCTGCTGGGTCGCACCGCCCACTGTTTGCGACGGCACTTGCCACAGTTCAAGGATATAGGGTGCAACACCGGAAAAATTCAGACCAAACACACAGCGCGCCATGGTCCGGCCCGGACTGCGATCAAAGATGAACGCGACCAGCGACGGCAACAAGCCGACCACCAATGTCACAAAGGTCGGCAGGGCGACCATGAATAGCAGCACAGCAGATGCAACCACGGACAAACCGGAAAATGCGCTGCGGCCGCCCTTTTTGGTGCTTTTACCTTTTGCCATGTCGATCCCTTAAAAGATATGCATCAAGAACAGTGCCGATACCGTCAGCAGCGCGATCATGGTTGATGCGAATGCCGCGGCCTGCTGACCGACTTTTTCCGCAAGTTCCAATCGCGCCGGCCCCGAAGATTCAAGGTCGAAAACCTCGCTTTCGGCTTCGGAATATTCAGCCACGGCCTCGACAAATTCGGACTGATCCTTGCGGCGTTCCTGTTCATCATTGATCAGGTTGTAAAGCTCCACCAGATTGCCGCGCTTGGCCAGTTTCGGGATTTCGGTTTCAACCCGTTCCCGACGCGCCTTGCTGTGGAATACCTTGATGGCCGGTTCCATAAGCCGCGCCACCCAGTGCGACAGATTTTGCAAATTGTCCGGTCCGTGACGCCATTGCACAATCGCCAGCATACTAATGATGGCGCGGCTATATTCGACCTCGTCAGACGGGTTTTGCATGGCCATCAACTGGCCTTCGATATCATCTTCAAGACGGGTGGCGATGAAAGCAGCAATATGGCGATCCACCGGCCAGCTGTCTTCAGACGCACTTTCCGCTGCCTTTTCGAGCGCCGGAAGAAGTTGCGAAATTTCAACAACATATTCCTGTTCGATCATCGGGCTCAGGCAATGCTGGTTACGCACAAGCGCATAAAGACAACGCTCATAGCCATAACCTGCACTTTGTTGCTGAACGTAATAGCGCAGGTTTTTATATACCTGCTGAAGCTTTTGAATTTCCGGGCTGAATCCTTCCTGGCGGCCAAACCAGTAGGCCGGAATATCGCGGACGATCACATCGGCAAATCGCTGTGGGCCACGTCCATGCTGCACGTCATAGGACAACATATATCCAAGACCATCGACCATGGCCGAAAAGCCCTTGAACCGGACCGGTCCCTGATGGTCCATGATCAGGATAGCACGTGCGACCAGAACATCTTCGGCCGCACGCTTGTCCGCGCCTGCCCATTGCAACTGCCGCATGGCATCTGCAAGTGCCTTGGCCCGATCATTGTCGCCAAGACCGCGCCGCAGCCAAATCTCGATCGTGCCGTCGCGCAATGGCGCAAGTGCACTGACCCAGTTCTTTGCCATTCCTTGGGCAAGGGAACGCACGGTATAGTAGTCACGCCCCGACAGGTTCTGGGATCGTGCGGCGCGTTTTTCGCTATTGGCCTGCACCGGCTTGGTCCGGCGACCGTCCAGCCATGCATTCAGTTCGGCAAAGCCCCAGCGTTCTTCGGGATCATCACAAAGCAACCCGCGAACCGGCTCGATCAGAACCAGTGGCAATCTTTCCTGTGATGCAATTGCCTGAAACGATCCCTTTGCCAGTTTGAGATCCATGATCTCCTGATCGCCCAGTTTGCTGAGCGGACGGTGACCGATCCCGAGTTCCGCCAATGTCATGCCCAGGGCATACAGATCGTCCATGATGGTACCCGATCCGCGACCTGCGGCATCGGCGCTCATTCTGGCAGTTGTTTCATAGACAAGCGGCTGGGCATAGCCCGGCGGTGTCGCGGCACAATCCCCCAAAACGACTTTCTGGCGCAACGGGTCAGCATAAAACAGGTTGCCAGCACGAATATTGCGATGTGCCAGATTTTTTTCGCCAAAGGACTGCAACACACCCATAAGCGGTTCGATGACCACTGTGCCGATTTCGTGTTCGTCGATGGTCGCCTTTTTGCTTTCACCGGTGACGACACGACCGCCAGCGGGCTTTTCATAGAACAACACCATGGTGTTGCGCCCGAATGGCGGCCAATAGGCAATCTCGCTGTCAAGCAGGTCAATCTGACCTGCCATATGCATACCGGTCAGAAAGTTGATATGTTCCTGACGGGTTGGCAAGGCCGGATCGGCAACAACCGCAAACGCACTGCCTTCATCGCGGCGCAAATTATCAGCGGAATAGGCCTTGCACGGGCCCATATCAAATTCCGGCATACGCAGATCAAGAAAAACCCGGAAATTGCCGATTTCGATGCTTTTGCCGCCGGTTGAAAACTCGACATTTTCCGGACCGGCTTCGGGATTGGCATCATCGGGTTCTTCGGGCGCAGGCGCACCGCCGCCCGGCGCATCCATCACTGGTTCTCGCGCAGCACCGCTCGAAACTTCCTGTTCCTGGTCTTCTGCTTGCTCTGCCATGATCCCGATATTTCTTTACGAGTTATCGTTATTTGGTGACGCGCATGATCTGATGAACCGTCATCCTGACGCGACATTCAGTACGCTACCGTCAAAAGGTTGATAAAACGATACTTCTGATACGCCACACGAGCAAGCTGTTATAAGACCGGCACACCGGGCCTGCATGCGACAACACATTCAGACAAAACGAAAAAAGCCACCAGTCGGAACTGGTGGCTTTTGCTGTGCGATGCACAAACCCTGTATCAGGCGCTGAACGGGTCGTGAACCAGAATGGTGTCATCACGTTCCGGGCTGGTTGACAGCAATGCCACCGGCGCTTCGATCAGTTCTTCGATACGGCGAACATATTTGATGGCCGCTGCCGGAAGATCGGCCCAGCTGCGTGCGCCCATGGTCGTTTCCGACCAGCCTTCGATGGTTTCATAAACCGGCTTTGCCTTGGCCTGAAGACGCTGGTTGGCCGGAAGATGATCATAGATCTTTCCGTCAATGTCATAGCCGGTGCAGATCTTGATTTCATCAAAACCGTCAAGCACGTCAAGCTTGGTCAGAGCGATACCGGTGATGCCGTTGACTTTGACCGACTGGCGCACCAGGGCGGCATCAAACCAGCCACAACGGCGTTTACGACCGGTCACAACGCCAAATTCACGGCCACGTTCGCCAAGACGTTCGCCATCGGCGTCAAACAGTTCGGACGGGAACGGTCCTTCGCCGACACGGGTGGTATAGGCCTTGGTGATACCAAGAACATAACCAACACCGGACGGGCCCATGCCAGAACCGGCAGCGGCCTGACCAGATACCGTATTTGACGAGGTCACGAACGGATAAGTACCGTGATCAATGTCAAGCATCGTGCCCTGGGCACCTTCAAACAGGATACGCTTGCCAGCTTCCTTGAACTGGTTCAGCGATTTCCAGACGGTGTCAGAGAACGGCAGGATTTTCGGCGCGATTTCCTTAAGCTGAGCAAGAAGCTCTGCCCCGTCGACTTCCGGCTGACCAAGACCACGCAGAAGCGCATTGTGGTGGGTCAGAAGGTTTTCAACCTTTGCCTCAAGCAGATCAACATCAGCCAGATCACCAACGCGGATCGCACGACGACCAACACGGTCTTCATAAGCCGGGCCGATACCGCGACCGGTGGTACCGATCTTGTTGTCACCTGATGCCGCCGCTTCGCGTGCACGATCCAGATTGCCATGCAGCGGCAGGATCAGGCAGGCATTTTCCGCCAGACGGAGGTTTTCCGGGGTGATATCCACGCCCTGCTCTTTCAGGCGGCCGATTTCGGCAAGCAACGCCCAAGGATCAACAACAACGCCGTTGCCGATCACAGACAGCTTGTTCTGGCGAACAATGCCGGACGGCAGCAGGCTGAGTTTATAGGTCACGCCATCGATCACCAAAGTATGACCGGCGTTATGACCACCCTGGAAACGCACAACGACATCTGCCCGTTCGGACAGCCAGTCGACGATCTTGCCTTTACCTTCGTCCCCCCACTGGGAACCGATCACGGCAACATTGGTCATCGCAAAACTCCTTGCGCGATAAAAAGTTCGTTCAGTTAGGGTCCAGACCCTAAGCGTTCAGCGGCACGACCTGGCCGCCAAGATAAATGTAATCACAGCCCATGCGGCGCGCTTCGATGCGCGCACCGTCTTCTGTTTTGGCCTCGGCAGCACCTTCAAGGGCAGCAACCGTGTAATGGCCTTCGGCACGCAATTTGCGGGCTTCTCGCTGCGGGGTACCAAGCGGAAGGTAAACCCGCTCCACCGGTTTCGCATCCGGAAGTCCACGCAAAATACTATCCATATAAAGCGACATGCCGGTCGCTGCTTCACCCGATGCGCCACCGGCCCGGTAACGGCCGCCACGCCCGATCTCACCGCGGACATTGCGGGCAAACAGGGTAAAGCTGACACCGGTCTGATAACGGAAACCGGCCATTTCAACCGGATCAATGGTCAGGGCCGCATCAAGATCAGATGCCAGAATGCGTTCCGCAACATCGATCAGACGATAAAGTTCCTCGGATGCGCCCAACGGCAGTTCGAGTTTTTTAAGCTTTGGCAATGCCGTTGTCGCCGGACCGGCCGCCTCAAGCAAGGCAACAAGCACATCGGTAACCTTGCCATCCATACCCCGAAGGGCCGCGACGTCGCGACGTTCAAGCGCCTCGGTCAGGGCTTCGCGATCATCACGCGACACACCGAATGCATCAAACAGGCGTACGGGCAATGTCGGCAGGTTCAGGTCAACCGAGACATCGGCAAGACCAATGGTTTCAAGTGCTTCAAGTGCCAGCAGAACAATCTCGGTATCGGCTGCGGCACTCGAAACGCCAATAAGTTCCGCACCAACCTGCGCGAACTGACGTTCCGGGCGCAGGTGCGATCCCTTGATCCGCAACACATCCCCGGAATAGGACAACCGCAACGGCCGCGGCGCATCGCCAAGACGGGTGGCGGCAATACGACCGACCTGCGGGGTCATGTCCGAACGCAGCCCCATCATGCGGCGCGATTCAGGATCCATAAGACGGAAGGTCTGGGTTGCCAGTTCCGGTGCTGCCCCTTCGAGCAGGCTTTCTTCAAACTCTACCAGCGGCGTTTTCACACGGTCATAGCCTGCATGTGCCAGACTGGCCATCAGCTTTTCGCGGATTTCGGCTTCCCGCGCAGCGGTTCCCGGCAGGACATCCTGCAGGCCGGCGGGCAAAAGTGCTTTCCTGGCGAGTTCGGTCATTTTGTGTGCTTTCCCGGACGAGGCGCGCAAATTCAATCAGGCTCGATAATGCCCCAAGGATTACTCAAGGCTCACTATCCGGTAGCGGTTACTACCGCGTTGTGCCGGACAGGGCAACGGGGAAAACCCCAAAAACGCAAATAATACGTACGAAATGTTTCTCAGGCAGCGGTAAATTCGGCTTTTACCACCGCATAAGCCCAATCAAGCCACGGCAAAAGTGCCTTGATATCGCTTGGTTCCACGGTCGCACCACCCCAAATCCGCAGGCCAGCCGGCGCGTCGCGATAGCCATTGATATCAAGGGCGACATTTTCCGCTTCAAGCAGCTGGGAAATCTTTTTCGGAAGTGCTGCCTGCTGATCTGCGGGCAATGCCAGTGCCCAAGGATCGACAATCTTGATGCACATCGATGTGTTTGATGCGGTTGCCGGGTCTTCGGCAAGATCGGCAGCCCAGTCACTGGTCGCAAGCCAGGCGTCAAGATGGGCGCGGTTTTCGCGGGTGCGCGCCAACAGACCATCAAGGCCACCGATGTCTTCTGCCCATTTCAGGGCGTCGATCGCATCTTCGACAACCAGCATCGACGGGGTATTTATCGTTTCACCGCGGAAAATGCCGTCAATCAGCTTGCCGCCCTTGGTCATGCGGAAGATTTTGGGCATCGGCCATGACGGCGTATGGCTTTCAAGGCGTGCAACGGCCCGCGGGCTCAGGATGATCACACCATGGCCGCCCTCTCCGCCCAGAACTTTCTGCCAGCTATAGGTCACGACATCGAGCTTGTCCCACGGCAATTCCATGGCAAAGATCGCCGATGTTGCATCACAAATGGTCAGGCCCTTGCGGTCATCTGCGATCCAGTCCCCGTTTGGAACACGCACACCGGCGGTCGTACCATTCCAGGTAAAGACAACATCACGATCAAAATCGACAGAACCAAGATCGGGCAGCTTGCCATAATCGGCATCAAGGGTGCGGACATCATCGAGTTTAAGCTGCTTGACCACATCCGTGACCCAGGTCGCGCCGAAACTTTCCCACGCCAGCATATCAACACCGCGCGCGCCCAAAAGCGACCAAAGCGCCATCTCGACCGCACCGGTATCAGATGCCGGAACAACGCCCAACAGATAGTCATCAGGCAGGTTCAGAACTGCGCGCGAACGGTCAATGACTTCTTCAAGACGCTGTTTGCCCAGTTTGGAGCGATGGGAACGACCAAGAATTTCCGTTTCAAGCGCAGATGCAGACCAGCCCGGACGCTTTTTGCACGGACCCGACGAAAAGTTCGGGCTTGCAGGGCGAAGTGCGGGCTTTGCGAAAGCGGTATTCTCGGCAGTTTGAGCCATCGGCATATTCCTGAGCAGCTGGAACGATCCGGCCGGATCATTCCCGATCAAATTAGGGGGCTGATCCTATTGACACAAAGGCAAAAGTCAAACGCCTTCGACACAGACAAGCCAGCCAATTTT
Source organism: Thalassospira sp. GO-4 (assembly GCF_023588965.1). NCBI lineage: Bacteria > Pseudomonadati > Pseudomonadota > Alphaproteobacteria > Rhodospirillales > Thalassospiraceae > Thalassospira > Thalassospira sp. GO-4. The sequence continues at coordinate 622,674 of NZ_CP097807.1, read as the reverse complement.
GCATGGCTGGCCATTCTCTGAAAATCATCATGGGCTGATTGCCCGCACGGGATCAAAACCCGATCAAAACGGAATGTCGTAATACCACGGCGCAAACAGGCTGAACGCGATCCACAACAACACAATCAACGGCGTTCCGGCCTTAAGGAAATCGATAAACCGGTAATGCCCCGGCCCCATGACAAGCAAGTTGGTTTGATAGCCAACAGGCGACGCAAACGAACAGTTCGCCGCCATCACTACGGCAATTGCAAAGACATGCGGCGGTACGCCAAGTTGCTGGGCCATGCCGATTCCAATCGGCGTAAACAGAACCGCACAGGCATTGTTCGACAATACATTGGTAAAGGCCGCCACAATCAGGAAGAACAATGACAGGATGACCGGTGCCGGAGCCCCGCGTGTCACCGTCAACAACTGATCGGCAACGAATTCCGCACCACCAGTCAATTGCAACGCATTGCCCAACGCCAATGCTGCTGCAACCAGCAGCACGATCTTGCGATCAATCGCGCGCGATGCCTGCCGCAAATTGAGCGCCCCGGATGCAATCATAAGCCCCGCACCGATGAAGCTTGAAACCATGATCGGAACAATGCCGGTCGCAGCAAGCGCAATCACACCAAGGAAAATGGTTGCTGCACGGCGGGCATGGAACGGACGCGGCAAGGTGCGCGTCGACCATTCCAGCAACACCACATCACGAATGGTACGAAGTGCCTCGACATCTTCGGAACGCCCCTGCACCAGCAAAACGTCCCCGGCCTCAAGGCGGATTTCCGTCATTTGGGTACGGATCATGCGCGAACGGCGCTGAATACCCAGAACAAGACATTTGTACTGATAGCGGAAACCGATCTGTTCAAGGTTAAACCCGATCAGACGCGAACCGGGCGGCAACATCACTTCGGCCAGAAGCTGGGTCGATTTTTGTGGCGTTTCCTCGCCATCGCCACTGACGGCAGCAGCATCGGCATGCAGAAGCCCCGGGTCCTTCTGAAGGGCCTCGGTCAGGGCCTTGCGGGTCGCAGCAACAACCAGAACATCGCCCGCCTGAATTTCCATATCACTTTCAAATGGCGGCAATTCCGCATGTTCGCGACGCACGATCATCTGAATGGTGATGTTGGGCAGGTTTTTGAAGAAGCCTGCAACCGGACGGGTTCCGATCATTTGCGATGCCGGGCCGACCGTGATCTGGGCAATGAATTGTTTGCCACTGCTGTCAGGATTGGCAAGCTTGCTGCGCATCGATGCCAGGGCCGGCAAAAGGCGCGGCGCAATGAACAGAACATAGACAAAACCTGTAATCGCCAGAACACTGCCAACCGTCGTGAATTCAAAGAATTCCAGCCCCGGCATGCCCAGTTCGATCAGGGAACTGGAAACCAGAAGGTTGGTTGACGAACCGATCAGGGTGGTCATCCCGCCCAGAATGGCGGCATAGGAAAGCGGGATCATAAGCGCACTTGGCGAACGTTCAATCCGCTCTGCCAGTGCCTGAATGATCGGGATAAAGATAACAACAACCGGCGTATTGTTCAGGAATGCCGACATCAGCATAACCACGAACAGGCCGATAAAAATCGCAACGGCTGCGTTCTTGCCGCCATGTTCGGTGATCAGGCCGGCGATATAACTGACACCACCGGTAAGTACCATCCCCTGCCCGACAACAAGCAGGGACAGAACCGTCAACAATGCCGGGTTGGCAAAGCCGGACATAATCGTGTCCGCACCCAGTAGGTTTTCACCATTGCCGTCAAGCAACGGGAAGAATTCGAAAAACAGCAACAGGGTCGCAATCAGCGCCATGCTGGTCAGTTCAAGCGAAATGCGCTCAAGCCCGTACAGGACAAGCGACCCGGCAACAAGTGCCAGGACCACCCACATCTGCATTGGCGTCGCAGAACTGGCGACAACACTTTCGATCACGATAAATCTACCCCTGTAAAACCATCACCCTTTGCGGTTTCAGGCACGGAATTTTATCCCTGCGCCCTGCCCGCATTCATCGTATTTTGCCTTTACTTAGACGAAAGCCCTATGGGCCGGTCAATAAAAAAACAGCGTCGCGGCGGTTCAATGCGGATTAATCGGTACGAACCGGCCAATGAAAAACCGCCGTTTTCCATATGGTTTTCGCAAACAAAAAGCGGACAACAATCCTGTTGCCCGCCCCGTGCTTTGAAACTGAATGCCGCATTTCACGCCGGCACGACAATTTCACCCTTAAGATAGAGGACGGCCTCGCCCTTCAGCTCGACCCTGTCGCCCGCAACCTTGCATGCAACAACCCCGCCGCGTGCAGATGCCTGATATCCGACGACATCTTCCTGACCAAGCTTGTCTGACCAATAAGGGGCCACCACACAATGCATATAGCCGGTCACCGGGTCCTCATTGATCCCGATCGCCGGCACGAAAAAGCGTGAAATCATATCAAGTCCGGTCTTGTCCCCCGGTGCCGTCACGATCACCCCGCGTCCGGTCAGGCGGCCAAGCACCGACATATCGGGCGCCATATCCCGCACGGTTTTTGCATTATCATAGACTGCAACAATATCGGTATCACGACTGGCAACGACATAGGACTCAACCGGTTTGGCACCACCAAGTGCCGTCAGAACTTCTTGCGGAATTTCGTTGGCCTTGATGGGTTGTTTGGGAAAGTCGAGGACGATCGCATCATGATCGCGCCGGGCCGTCAAAATACCGCTTTTGCTTTGCAGTTTAAGCAAATCCGACTTGAAACCAAGATGGTTGAAAATCACAAACGCGCTGGCAAGGGTCGCATGCCCGCAAAGCGGCACCTCCACCGTCGGGGTAAACCAGCGGATGTGAAAATCGGCTTCATCCTTGTCATTACACGGAACAAAGAATGCGGTTTCCGACAGATTGTTTTCCATGGCGATTTTCTGCAACACATCATCGGCAAGCCAACCCGACAAGGGCACAACCGCCGCCGGGTTGCCGGCAAACAGCATGTCGGTAAAGGCATCAATCTGATAGATCGGCAAAGTCTGGGTGGTCATATCTTGATATCCTGAAGACAGAAAGTTCTGCTTTTCTCATGCTATCCGAACCTAGAGAAATTCGGATCAAAGAGCCATCTCGATTGCTTGCTTGACGATGGCAAGATCGTGATCCTGCGTCCGCCAGTTAGAAAAGGCCGCGCGGAACCCGAACCGCCCGCCATAAATCGTCGGTGTCAAAAAGGTCTTCCCGCCCGCATTGATCCGGTCAAGCAAGGCACGATTGTCATCATCGCTGCCAACGGATGCGAACATCGTGACATTGAGTTTCGGTTCGCGCAGCAATTCAAGTTTTTCATGCGTGCGCACCCACATGGCCAGATCGGCCGCCTGATCGCAGTTGGCCCGGATGACCGCCGCCATTCCGTCAATGCCGTAGGCCATCATCGTCATCCAAAGCGGCAAGGCCCGAAACCGTCGGGAATTTTCGACGCCCCGATTGATATAGCTGTTGCCGATTGCCTTGGTCTCAAGATACGGGGCAAAGGCACGGCAGCAGGTTTCCAAGACCGAAATATGCCGCGTCAGGAATATCCCGCAATCATAGGGCACATTGAGCCATTTATGCCCGTCGGACGTTATGGAATCCGCACGATCCAAACCGGACAGAAAATGTGCCCTGCGATCATCAAGTGCAGCAAAGAAACCGAATGCGGCATCAACATGCAACCATGCCCCAAATGCCGCACACAAATCGGCAATCGCATTCAAGTCATCAAAATCAGTGGCATTGACGGTCCCGGCCGAGGCAATGACAATTTTTGCGCGCGCGTCACTGGCTTCTAGCTTTGCCCGAAGGTCTGAAAGGTCGGTTTCCTCGGTCCCCGGGAGTGTGGCGACCTTTATAAAACTGTTGCGACCAATCCCGGTTATCGACAGGTCCTTGATCATGCTGGCATGCGGACTTGCCGCAAAGATCGCAAGATCGGGCAAAACCGACGCACCATCCGCATCAATATTGACACCGACCTGCTCGCCGCACCATTGCCGGGCCGTGACCAATCCCAAAAGATTGGAAACCGTTGCCCCGGTGGTCAGCACACCATCAAACCGGTCTCGGGGCAGATTGCCGATATCACATAGCCAGTTGATGACCTGTTCTTCGACGGCGGCATTGACCGATCCTTCCGGGCCGGTCGCATTCTGATCGACCGCGGACGCCAGCCAGTCACCGACAAGGGCCGCCGGGGTGGTACCGCCGGTAACAAATCCAAGATAACGGGGTCCGATTGATGCGGCGAGCAGCGGCAGAATTTCTTCCTTGGCTGCCCGCAACGCATCAAGCGTGCCGCTTCCCTGCCTTGATAAGGGGCGCGAGGGGTCAAAAGCAGAGAAATCGCGACAGGTCACATCCATGTCATCCGCCCCCTGAATAAAGCCATGGGCAACATCACCGGTTTCCACCAGGATACGACCAAGCTTTTCAAGGTCATCAAACATGAGATGACGCGCGTCCTCAGTGGGGCTGAGTGGCGCACGATTTGAACGATAGGTCATCTTTCGTCTCCCGAAAGGATGCGGGCAAAGTCGGCCCGGTCGATATTGGCCCCGGTCAGGACAAGGGCGACTTTTTTGCCAATATTGCGATCACGTTCGGCAATTGCCGCGGCCAGCGGCACCGCACCGGCCCCCTCGGCCAGCGTGTGACAGCAACTGAAATAAAGACGCATGGCATCTGCGATCTGATCATCACTGACGGCAACAATGTCGGCTGCGCCCTTTGTGATGATTTCAATCACCCTGGGGTCGGGGCTTCGACACGCCACACCATCGGCAAATGTATCAGCAACGGCTGTATTGATCACCTTTCCGGCCAGAAAAGACTGACGCACGGCATCTGCGCCACAGGCAACCACCCCGACAATTTCCGTATCAAGGCCCAACGCATCGCGCACCGCAATCAGCGAACAGATCCCCGACCCCATTCCAACGGGAACGTAAACGCGATCAAGTCCCTTGATATCGTCAAACAATTCCAGACCATAGGAAGCAACACCACGCACAAGTTCCGGATGGAAAGGCGGAACCATGACCGCCCCTTCGCTTGCGGCATAGCTATGTGCAAATTCTGCTGCGGCCTGAAAATCGTCGCCATGCTCGATCACCTCGGCACCCCAGGCCCGCATGGCCGCATTCTTTTCAACAGAATTGCCGTGCGGAACGACAATGGTTGCCGCCATTCCGAAACGACTGGCCGCATGGGCAAGACTTTGTCCGTGATTGCCCCGCGTTGCCGAAACAATACCGCGCGCAGTATCGGGCAGCCGCCCCAGATAACGGCAAAAGGTCAAACCACCGCGAATTTTGAAAGCGCCCAGCCGGGTATGGTTTTCATGTTTGACATACAGGGACAATCCCGTCGCCCGATCAAGAAGCGGCCAATGGATTGTCGGGGTCGGCGCAACGAAATTATGAACAAATGCGGCTGCATCACGCAATTCGGTCAGACTGAACATTCACATTGTATCCCTGAATTCGGCAGATAAAGACAATTGATCCGAACATTGATCCCGGTACCGGACGGAGGCACGATGGGAGCACGCGCCTCCGTCACGCGCGGGGTGGCTAGCCGCGCGGTGGTAACCCGCTCCAGAATGGCTTTGACAGTTCGGTGTCAATGTCTGAACGCGACAGCCCGACATCCTTAAGCATATGATCGTCAAGCAATTGTATCGCATGACGGTTGCGCGCACGCGATTGCAGACGTGCAACAAACTCGATAGCAGAGATTGCAATACCAGCCATTGCCGCGCGCCAGGTCACAGGCTTGTTGCCATGCTTGCCCTTGGTCAGTGCGCGATCAGTGACATGAATATCGGGAAGCTGGATTGTATCGTTACAATTTACCATCTCCATCTCCTATCGGTTAATTGTCTCGATATTGTTTTGTCATTGACATTGTTATTGTGTCAATTTAAACATTGTCACCATGACAATGTGGCTCCCCAACCTTTCAGAAGCCGGCGGTCCTGTTTATCGACAGATCGCGCAGGCCATTCGCGAAGCAGTCAAGGATGGCTCCCTTAAACCGGGTGACCGACTGCCAACCCACCGCGACCTTGCCTATCATCTGGGCGTGACGGTCGGCACGATTACGCGGTCCTACCGCGAAGCGGAAAGATTGGGACTTGTCGCCGGCGAAGTCGGACGCGGGACTTATGTTCTTGATAACATTCAGTCCGAACTCGACATGGCCGCAACCGCGCCCATCCCGATGGCTTTTACCAACAACCTTGCCCAGATGGGCCGCAAACCGGCCTTTGCCCATGGTGCCGCTGACGACAGCGAAGACACCGGGCCGATCAATTTTCGGATGAATTGCCCCCTGCCCCCGCAGGAAGGTCACATTCGTCAGACATTGCTTGAAATTGCCGGCACCATGCCGATTGACGATATGGTGTCCTATAAATCGGAATACGGGGTTGCCCACCAGCGCGAAGCATTAGCCCACGCCGCCGGTCGGGTTGGACTTGATGACAACCCCGAACGCGTCCTGCCGACCGCGGGTGTCCAGCACGGCATGACCGTATCGCTTCTGGCAACAGTTCGCCCCGGCGATCTTGTTTTATGCGAAGAACTGACCTATCCGAACCTGCGCAGTTTGGCCAATTTGCTGCAATTCCGCCTGCGCGGTGTCGCCATGGATGATCAGGGCATCCTTCCCGAGGCCCTTGAAAATATCTGTCGCACGCAAAGTCCGCGCGCAATTTACCTGATGCCGACCCTGCATAATCCGCTTTGCAGCACCATGGATCAGCAACGCCGGATCGAAATCGCCGAAATCCTGCGCAAATATGATCTGACACTGATTGAAGACGGCATTTACCATTTCCTTGATCCGGACGCACCGCCGCCCCTGTCGTGCTTTGCCCCGGAACGCAGCATCTATCTTGATGGCGTATCCAAAAGCATCGGCGGCGGTTTGCGGGTTGGTTACATCCATGCACCCGGCGAAATGATCGGCAAACTGGCCAGCGCCATTCGATCGACCTGCTGGATGGTATCGACCATCAATCTGGAATTGGTCACCCGCATGATCATGGATGGCAGCCTTGCCCAATACGAAGCCTGGCACCGCAATGAAGCCGCCCAGCGCCTGGCCGTCATTCTTGGAACCCTTAAGGGATACGACGTCCGCTTCCACCCGACCAACTATCATATCTGGCTTGAACTGCCCGATCATATTGATCCGGGTGAACTGGTCATGAATGCCGCCAATAGCGGTGTTCTTTTGACCGCAGCCCAACAGTTTTCCGTTGGCCATGTGCCGCGCGGGTTGCGTTTGTGTTTCGGGGCTGAACGATCCGCCGAACGGTTGCGCCGCGGCGTACAGATTGTCGACCGGCTGCTCAAAAGCAGCGACTTCGGCAATGCTGCCGTGATCTAGGGCCCGGACACCGGATCTTGTTCCATCATCATGGCTTTGATGACGTTTGCAGGCGGCACTGTCGCGCGGCAACAGCCGGGTGGTTTCGGGTTTCCTGTCGCCATTTCAACAATTTCCGCACGCAACGCTTGACCACGTGATTGCCTTGCTTCCAAGATATGCTGCGGGGCGCAAATTGCCCCGATGATTTGTTATCTTGGGCAGCAGAAAGTCAGCAGATGCCAGTTTCCCGCCTTGACGCAGAAGATTGCGGTTTTCCGCATTTCCGTATTCGCAGCCCTCATAAAGACCAGCATCCGAAAATCTTCGATTTTTCATCGCACTATCGTGCCGCAGAGGCCCTGAAATTCGGACTTTCCATGTCCGAGCCGGGCTTTAACATCTTTGTTCTTGGTCTGGATCGCGCGGGCCGTATGACCGCGACCCTTGATTATCTGAACAAGGCCATGGAAGAACGTTCAGCCCCGGATGACTGGGTTTATCTGAACAATTTTTCGCGCACCAACCGTCCGCGCCCCTATGCCCTGCCCGCGGGCGAAGGTCGCAAGCTTTTGTCTGCGATGGAAACCCTGATTTCCCATCTGCGCGAAGCATTTGCGTCGGCCTTTAACGCCCCGGCCCATCTGACCGAAACCCAGACCCAGACCGAAGAAGCCCGCACCCAGCTGCGCGAAAAATTCGATGCGCTACGTGAATATGCCCGTGAACGGGGACTGGATGTTCAGGAAAACGAAAAAGGCGTGATGATCGTCGCCCTGAACGAAGACGGCGAACCGGTATCCCTTGATGAAATCCCCAAGGAACGCCGAAACGAGGCCGAAGACGCCTTTGAAGAGGTCGCCGAAGAAGCCCGTAAAACCCTTCTTTCGACCCGCGATCTTGAAGAACAGATTGCCGATACACTCGACAGCCTGCGTCGCAGTGCCGCCAAAGTCGTTTTGAAACCGCGCATCAAAAAGCTGCGCGACAAGTTCACAAGCCCGGGTCTTAAGGCGTGGTTCGAAGCGCTTGAAAAAGACATCCTGGATAATATCGACGCGTTCGAAGAAGCCAGCGATCAACCCGCCATCGAAAGCGGCGATGGCAAGATCCCGGAAACCGTCGATGATCGCTATGCGGTCAATCTTCTGATTGACCATTCGCGCGATACGCATCCTGACGTCGTTCTTGAACCAAGCCCAAGCTACGACAATCTTTTCGGGCAAATTCAGTACCGCCCGATGGGCGGCGGCATGCATCCGCATTTCAGCCTGATCAAACCGGGCGCGCTTCATCGTGCCAATGGCGGCGTTCTGGTTCTGCGTGCGGAAAGCCTGCTTGAACATGAAGAATGCTGGGGTTTCCTGAAGGCGGCCCTGCGTGACCGCGAAATCCGCATCGAGGAAACCCATAAGGGCGGCGCCCCGACGGCGGGTGCCCCCGAACCGCGTCCGATCCCGCTTGACCTTAAGGTCGTGATCGTTGGCGCGCCGAAATTCTATTACACGTTCTTTTCACTCGATGTCGATTTTCGAAACCATTTCCGGGTCAAGGCCGACATTGATGCGGATATGCCCGCCGCCGGCCGCAACATATCGATCTATACCGGCTTGTTGCGCGAATCCGCCCTCGCCCGGTCGGGCATTCCGGTCGATAACGGTGCAATCCGCCAGCTTTTGGGTCAGGCCGCGCGCTGGGCGGGTGAACGCGACAAACTGACCGCCCAGATCGAACGGGTCGAAGATGTCGCGATCGAGGCCGGCGCCCTAGCCAAGGCCGATGGTCGCGAAAGCATCCGTGCAGCCGACGTTAGACGCGCCATTGAGGAACGCCGTCACCGTAATTCCCGTCTGGAAGACAAATCGCACGAACGGGTTCAGCGCCGTGAAATCCTGATTGACAGCTATGGCGCGGTTGTTGGGCAGGTCAATGCATTGACCGTCCTGGATTATGGCGACCATGCCTTTGGCCTTCCGGCCCGTGTGTCGGCACGGTCTTATGTCGGCAGTCTCGGGGTTCTCAATATAGAACGCATGGTCGATATGTCAGGCCCGCTGCAACAGAAGTCGGTCATGACGATTGAAGGGTTCCTGAAATCGCGCTTTGCCCAGGACTTCCCGCTTTCCTTTGCCTGTAATGTCACGTTCGAACAGAACTATGGCGGCATCGAAGGCGATTCGGCTTCTATGGCCGAACTGAGCGCCATCATATCGGCAATCTCGCACGTACCGATGCGCCAGAATATCGGCATCACCGGATCGATGAACCAGTTCGGCGAAGCGCAGCCGGTTGGCGGTATTTCGCACAAGATCGAAGGGTTCTATCGGATTTGTGCCGATCAGGGCTTCACCGGGGATCAGGGCGTGATCATTCCGCAGGCCAATGCTGAAAATGTGGTCCTGCGCGAAGAAGTCGTTCAGGCAATCCGCCAGGGCAAGTTCAATATCTGGACTGTCGAACACATCAATGACGCGGTCGAACTTCTGACCGGCATGCCATCCGGCGATCGTCCGGACAGCCAGTATCCGGAAGACAGCGTATATGGCAAAGCCATGGAACGTCTGCGCAGGAATGACCAGATATTGCGTGACCGGTATGCCTATCCCCCGCGCGCGGAGATGTAACAATGAAAGGACCACTCCACGATCAGCCAGACAATGTGGCAGCCATGCCGCATGCTGCTGGCAATTTTGATCGGCGGGGTGGTCTTTTTTCTTTGATTGGTCTGGTTGCGTTGCTGGCCTTGAATGTCGCGGTCATTTCCGACGTAGCAGCACAAACCAGCGAAATGACCGAGTTCCCAACCGGGACGGACATCATCCCGAATGATCTTCCCGCCCATGCATCACAACCGGTCTTGCGTAATCAACCGCTCAGCCTGCTTCCGGGAACGATCCCGGCCAGTGATACCGTCATTGATGACGCGGACATCCCGTCACTTGCCAATCAGTATTATCAAGAACTTACCGGCACAACGCCAAGCAGAGCGCGCCCGGCGACAGTCCGCAAAATTCCCGACAAGCCGACGCCATCCCCCGACACCGTCATGACCAAACCACCGGCGGCAACCAGTAACATCGCCAATCCCGCCCCTGTGGCCACCAGCCACCAAACAGCAACGACGGCTCCTCCAAAGAAGGTCATAGATACGGTTGTTGCAACACGCGCCGCGCAACCGACCGTGACGCCGCCTGAAACGGCAAAGCATGATCCAAACGGGCGTTATCTGATCCAGCTGGGTGCTTTTCGTGACACGATTTCAGCTGAAAGTTACTGGGCAAGTTTCCTGGTGCGTTACCCCACCCTGTCAAAATCGCACACCAAACAGATCGTCACTGCCAATCTTGGCGTTAAAGGGATTTATCACCGGCTTCAACTGACCGGCTTTGCCACCTTTGATGGCGCCAAACAACAATGCCGCCAGCTGAAAGCTGACGGCACCGATTGCTTTGCATCCCATCGCTGAGCGATCAAAAGCGATCGCAGGCACCAATGGTCGGCATAATATTCTGATTTTTTGCGGCTCAGTTTCCTGGCGACAACATGACGATCTTGTCAACGATCAGGGTCGTTGCTTCGGTACAGGTCGTCATCAATGCCATATGTCCGGTTACACGGACCTTGTCCCCCGGACGGAATCGGCTTGCCTTGTTGGCAAGCGCATAAAGCGTTCCATCTTCGGCACGGAAAGTCACACATTCGTTGCCGTGATCCGTAATTTCACCAACAACGGTAAAATTATCTTTTTGCAGGAATGAGCATGCAGACAGCGCCAGCGCAATGCCAATTACCGCAATTTTCTTAGTAAACCCAACCATCAACCGGTTTTGCATCGGTCGTTCTCCTGTGCGTGAACGATTCTCTTTGGACACAAATTCTTTCGTGCCACGTTAAGGTTCTTGTAACGCGATCAACGATACAACGATAGACATCCTTTTAAGGGTTTCACCATCCAATGTCATTGATTACAAGACGGCACATGGAAAAGTCGCAGATAGAATTGCTCATGGAACTTGCCGCTGATTTTCAGCAGCAGACCGCGATTAACAATCGCGCCAGTGAGGTTACCGAGCAAAGTAATGCTCTGTCGACTCTTGTTGATCTGGCGCGTGATATGCAAAACCGCCTGGATCAGCAGCAGAACCGCATTCGTCAACTTGAACTGATGGTCGAAACCGACGAGTTGACCGGCCTTTATAACCGCCGTGGTTTCATGCGGCGTACCCGCGAGGCATTGGCACGCGCAGCACGTACTGCCGAACGCGGCCTGATGGTGATTGCCGACCTTGACGGGTTCAAGGAAATCAATGACGAACATGGTCATGCCGCCGGTGATGCTGTTTTGCGCCATTTCGGACAGAATCTGCGTACCCATACCCGTTCCGATGACTTTGTCGCGCGGTTTGGCGGGGATGAATTCGCCATTCTGATGACCGGAAGCAGCCCGGAAGCCGCCCAGAAACGCATTGCCCAGCTTCAACAGGCAACCGTGCGATTCCCGCTGATCTGGCAGGGAAAGGCATTGGCGATCAAGGCAAGCTTTGGCTACACGGTTTATAATGCCAAAAGTGACATTTCGGACCTGATTCGCGCCGCCGATCAGGCGATGTATGTCCAGAAGCATGCCGCACGTGAAAAAGCCATTCCGGCCAAAAAAGACAACGACGCGGCCTAAGCCGCGCCTTGTTGCATTCTTTCCAGTCTTTTCACGACTTTACAGCTGTCTCGGGGGCCGATTTTTCCCGCTATCGGGGCAATCTTCTGTGGCTGCCCGTTTTTTTTGGCTTATGAAGTGCAAATCCTTCATATCCTTAGTAAGATCGCTATCTGATAATGGCGGCAAATGCTGCAACAAGAATGATCAGGCGGCTTGAGAATGACGGTTCACAAATGACAGACAGCACCAGCTATTCTGCGGAAACAAATGACCAGGACCTTTTGGCCGCCATGGCGTTTTGCTGGGCCGACATGTTGCTGGAAGTGGATGAAAACGGCTATATCCTGTTTGTCGCCGGTGCGACCGAAAGTCTTTTGGGCTGTACGCCGGACCGACTGATTGGCGAGGCACTTGAAAAAATTGTCGTGAAATCGGAACGCCCGCTTCTGCGTGCCTATCTGCATACAAGCAACGGACTCAAACGCCTCGAAGAACTTGATCTGGATTTCCAGCTTTGCGAAGCCGACGATCAACCCGTTCAGGAAGCGGTCCCGCTGTCGCTAAGCGGTTATATGATCGCCGATCCGTCAAGCCGCTACTACATCGCCGCCCGTCATCGCGCCATTCGTCCCCGTGCACGATCGGGGATTGACCGCATCATTTTGCAAAACGCGGTTATCCGCCAGAATCAGCAGGCCGAAACGCGGCAAACCGCCCTTCTCAGCAACAAGGATGCCGGGTCGTATCACAGCGAAGCACTGGTGGTTCTTGAAAACCTTGCGGCATCGCGATCACAGGCGGAAACAGCGGCGACCAACGAACTGGCACGCCTGATCGGCATCGGGGCCAAACGGCTGTCATCACTAAGCGCATCCGATCTTGTTGCCCCCGGCCGGTCGGCAAAAATTCATCCAGTTGACGAGCCGATGATTGAACTTGAACGGCGGATTGTTGCCTATGCCAGCGCACTGCGCGCCGATCTTGAAGAACCGGTTACCGGCGGGACACAGGATGACACATCTGTCCCGGCCGGTGGCGGTCTGGCATCCCTGACCAACAATCCCGGTTCTAGCGAAAAGACGACCCGGCAAAAGAACGCCAATGACCTGTTTGGCAGCGATTATGAAAGCGCGCGCAACATTCATCATTTCGATACCGACAATGACGAAAATGATCGCGACACCAACCTTACCCGCGCGGTTGCCTATGCGCTTAATCGCATGCAGCGCAAGGCACAGAACGATGTCACTGCCGCGCGTCTCTCGGCCAGCCTGCCGCATCTGATCAATGAAACGCTGAAATCGGTGCGCGCTTTTCGGGAAATTGTCGAAAACGGGTCATTTGCCGTCGCCCTGCAACCGATTGTCCATTTGCGCAGTCAGGAAATGCATCATTTTGAGGCCCTTGCACGCTTCAACATTGGCAACAGCCCACTTGCGGTTGACCAGATCATCCATTTTGCCGAGGGTACCGGCCTGATTACCGAATTTGATCTGGCGATGTGCGGCAAGGTTCTTGATCATCTGCGCGACAATGCACAAAGCATCCCCCATCCGGTTGCCGTCAACCTTTCGGGCCATTCACTTGAACAGGCGGGCTTCCTTCCTGCTCTGGCGGAATTGCTGGATCGTTATGACATCGCACCGCACCGGGTGCTGTTTGAAGTGACCGAAACATCGCGCATTCGTGCCCTTGATGACGTCAATAACGGCTTGCAGGTGCTGCGCGAACGCGGCCATGAAATCTGCCTTGATGATTTTGGTGCCGGGGCTGCGAACTTTGAATATCTGAGCGCGCTTGACGTCGATATCATCAAATTTGATGGCGGGGCCATGCGCACCGCCCTTGCCAATCCCAAAGGACGTGCTTTCCTTAAGGCGACGGCCCTTCTTTGCAATGATCTTGGCATCCACACCATTGCCGAAATGATCCATGATCAGGCCAGCTATGAGATGGTCCGTGATCTGGGCATTGATTATGGTCAAGGCTATCACCTTGGCCCGCCCGTTACGATCAGCAGCAAAGCGTGTTTTGAAAAACTGCAGTCGGGCAAGTGCGATACCGACGCCGGAGAAAATGATTTGAACATTTCGACTGCAACAGGAGGAAGCCTATGACGCCGCGCCATCCTGTTGATGCCCCCGTTGATGCCAAAACCGCCGCAACCGACCCGCAAGATGATCTGACCAGATATGATGCGGATGTGTTTACCCTTGACCCCAAGGTGATGGCACAGGCCGAAGCACCGGTCATTGTGATGGATTCACATGGTGTGCCGCTTTTTGCCAACAAGAATGCCGTCGGCTTTGCCAAAGGTATTCGTGACGGGCTGTTCCCTGAAATCTATCAGTTGATCCGCCGCACCCTGACCACGCCGGGCGGGGTCGTCGAAATGATGACATTTGAAGTACAGCGCGGCACTGCGACGCTCGAACTGACCGCCCTTCCGACCACCAACAATCAGGTAATGATCCTGCCGCGTGATGTCAGCATGGATCGCAACCTTCGCGAAGCATTGATTGATTCTCGCCAGCGTTACCGCGACATTGTCGAAGTATCATCGGCCTTTGCATGGGAAACCGACGATACGGGGAAATTCATTTTCGTGTCGCCGCGCGGTGCGCTGGGATACCGTGCCGATGATATTGTCGGACGTTTTCCGCAGAACTTTCTTCTCGATACCGCCGATCAGGACAGCGAACATGTGTTTCGCAGTCAGAAGGCCGTGCGCGATGTTCCGGTCTGGTTCCGCCGGTCCAACGGCAAGGATGCCTGTCTTTCGGTATCCTCGACCCCGGTTTATTCGCGCGATGGACGCTGGACCGGGACGCGCGGGCTTGCCCATGACATTACCGAACAGCGCCGCCGTGAAAGCGAAGTCGCAACAGCCCGAAACCGCGACCGCCTGATGACCTATATCGTGCGGACCATGCGTGATGAAATCGATCCGCTTCTGGTTCTCAAGGGCGCGTCCGAGGCCAGCACGCGGGCCCTTGCCTGTTCAAACTGCATCATTTTCAAACGCAATGATGAAACAGATGAACTTGAAATTGCAGCAGGTGACGAAAACCCCGAAGCCAGCCACATTGCAAAACAGGCCTTAAGCCAGTTGCAAAATTCGACCGATACCTTTGATGCCCATATGGGCCAGTATCGTATTCATGCGCTGCGCTGCCATTATCATCAACGCAACAATGGCGCTGTGATTTTCCTGTTTTCCGCAGATCACCCCGAACCGACTGACGGCGAACGTGCCATCATGACCGAAGTATCCGATCAGGTCGGCATTGCCATTGAACAGGCCATCCAGCATGAACGCATCCTGACCCTGTCACGGACCGACGGGATGACCGGGCTTTTGAACCGTCGCGCATTCTTCGAGGAACTCAAACGACGCCACAGCCGTCTTCAGCGTGAACGCGCCCCGGCTGCCTTGATGTATGTCGACATGGACAACTTCAAGATGGTCAATGATATCCACGGTCACCAGACCGGTGACGAGGCTATCCTCGCCCTGACCCGTGTTCTTCAGGACAATGTCCGCCCCGCCGATCTGATTGCCCGTCTTGGCGGGGACGAATTCGTACTGTGGCTCGAAGGTGCCGATATTTCTGCGGCTTCGGGACGCGCACGGCTGTTGATGAAGGAAAGCGCGATCCTTGGCCAGTATTCTGGCGACAAGGACCACCCGCTTGGAATATCGGTCGGGATTGCTGTTCATGAACCAGGTTCGAAAGAAAACCTGCAGCAACTTGTACAACGCGCAGATCAAACCATGTATCAGGTCAAGAAACATGGAAAAGGTCGCTTTGGCATCGCTGCCGCACCCGGCTCGGAAGAGCCGGCAAAGATCGAAGATTAGGAGGAATGCCCAATGAAGGGATTTTTACAGCGGGTATTCACCAAGCGGCGCGAAACCCCGATCACCTATGACGAAGCCAAGGAAATGGCTGCCAGCCCGGATGCCAATGTGCGCGGCAAACTTGCCCAGCGCCATGACACCCGGCCCGAAATCCTGTATTTCCTGGCATCTGACAATGATTCGTCGGTGCGTCGTCACATTGCGGCAAACGAAGCAACGCCGATTCAAGCCGATGTCCTTCTGACTGATGACGTCGATGACAGCGTCCGTGGCAGCCTTGCTGAAAAAATCGCCCATCTTTCGGCGGGTCTGACCCCCAACGAAACCGACAAACTACGCCGCATGACCTATGAGGCGCTCGACAAACTCGCACGTGACCAGGCCGTGCATGTCCGTCAGGTCATTTCCGAGACGCTCAAGGATATTGCCGAAGCCCCGCAACCAATCATTCAGCAGCTAGCCCGCGATGCCGAAAGCGTCGTTTGCGGACCTGTCCTTCAGTATTCCCCGGTCCTGACTGAAGAAGATCTTCTGGAAATTATTGAAGGCAGTTCTGGCCGCGGGGCGCTCAGCTTTGTGTCACGTCGGCGCAATGTCGGCGAAAAGCTTGCCGATGCGATTGCCGCAAGCAGCGACAAGGATGCGATTTCGCACCTTCTTGGCAACAAGTCCGCACAAATCCGTGAAGAAACGCTCGATCAGCTGATTGACCGCGCACCGGATTATCCGGAATGGCACCAGCCGCTGGTCAACCGTCCGAAACTGCCGCCGACCGCAGCCGG
The DNA here is from genome assembly GCF_023588965.1 of Thalassospira sp. GO-4. NCBI lineage: Bacteria > Pseudomonadati > Pseudomonadota > Alphaproteobacteria > Rhodospirillales > Thalassospiraceae > Thalassospira > Thalassospira sp. GO-4. The sequence continues at coordinate 605,972 of NZ_CP097807.1, read as the reverse complement.
GAAACTTGCGCGATTTGTCGCCGAAAACCTGATCAGCGTTCTGGAACGGCGCAAGGACCTTAAGAAAGATCAGCTTGAAGCCGTTCGCGAAGTGGTTCAACGCCGTATCGCATCTGGCGAGTTTGAAAAACGCGACGACGCCGCCGAAAACGCACCATCGGTCAAAAACAAAAAGGGCGAAAAAGCCCAACCGGCTTCTGCGGGCGACGCCGCGTCAAACGAAGAAGCAGAAGAAGACGGCGAACCGGCCTTTGAAAAGGCCCTTGCTCTTCATGCAAAGAAAAAACTGACCGATAAGGAAGTCGCCAAGGCCCTTGCGGCCAATGACGTCAAATTTGCCCGCGCATCGCTTGCGGTTCTGGCCGGCATTCCGCCAGAAGCCGTAACCAAGGTTCTAAATACACATTCGGCAAAAGGTGTCGTTTCACTGGCATGGAAGGCCGGCCTGCCGGCTGATCTTGCGGTGAAGATTCAGGTCAAGCTTGGTCACGTACCGCCAAGCCAGACCCTTAATCCACGCAACGGCAACCAATACCCGCTAAGCGAAGATGACATGAACTGGCAGCTTGAATTCTTTACCGGTATGGCGACCACCGGGTTGCGTTAACATCACCCCGTTGCGGATGCTGATTTCCATATGATCTGATTATCGGGACGCTTGGTCCGTGACCGGGCGTTCCATACAGATATGGGGAATGCCGTCTTCTTCATAGACGTCGCCAAACTGAACAAATCCAAGACTTTGATAGAATGCCTTCAGGTAAAGCTGCGCATTCAGATAGATCGGCTTGCCCCCGAATTCCTGCGCGCAAACGTCAATGGCACGGGCCATAAGGCTCCGCCCGATCCCCTGCCCGCGCAGTTTTTCGCTTGTGACCACCCGCCCGATGGCCGGACGGTCGCCCTGTTCGGCATGTCCCGGATCGACACCGGGCGCAACAATGCGTGCCGCGGCCAGAACGTCACGCCCGTTTGAGGCCTTGTCAACAGCCAGAAGATGGGTGCAGAGCGGATCAAGACCATCAATTTCGGGAAAAATGCAGTCCTGTTCGATGATAAAAATCTGCTGACGCAATTGCAGCAAACTGTGAACCTGGTGGGGCGTCATCGCGTCAAAATGGCAAACAATCCATTCCAGATCGCTGGAAGTCCTGGTCATCGATATTTCTTTCAAAAGGCAGGATAAATCAGGTGTGGCATGCGAACGTGGCGCTTGGTGGCAATACCATCAACCCATTGTCAGGAAACCGTTTTTTCAATGAAATAGATAAAGACATCGTCTTCCTGATCCGAAGAAATCAGGCGATTGCCGGTCATTTCACAAAAAGACTTCATATCCGCAACGGATCCGGGATCCGTTGCCAGAACTTTCAAAACGCCCCCGTCCGGCACATCACGCAGGGATTTCTTCGCCTTAAGAACTGGCATGGGACAAATCAATCCTCGTGCATCGAGAATTAGATCAAATTTATCACTTGAAGATGACGACATGAACGACCTTATAAAAAAAATCGGAAATCGGTCTGATATAGCGCCAATTGGCGATTGTTGCATTTGCACAATATGTTAGACTGAAAAACAACAATCAATCAAACGCTGTTAGCCTGCCCGCAATGCAAATCTATCTCCCTATTGCCGAAATATCGGTAAATATATTTCTGATTTTGGGACTGGGCGGAGGAGTTGGCTTTTTGTCCGGCCTGTTCGGCGTTGGCGGCGGTTTTCTGATTACCCCTCTTTTGATTTTTTATGGCATTCCCCCCGCTGTATCTGTGGCGACAGCTGCGAACCAGATTGTCGCATCGTCGGTGTCTGGCGTGTTTGCGCATTGGCGCCGTGGCAATGTTGACATCAAGATGGGCCTTGTCCTGCTGGCGGGCGGTATTGTCGGGTCGACGGTTGGTGTCTGGGTCTTTGCCTGGTTGCGTTCGCTGGGTCAGATCGACCTTGTGATTTCTCTTTGCTATGTCATCTTCCTTGGCATTATCGGCGGGATGATGTTGCTTGAAGCAACCCGGGCAATTTTCAGAACCCGGCGCAAAGGCCCGATCCGTCGATCAAAAAAACACCAGCACAGCTTTATCCATGGCCTGCCCTTCAAGATGCGGTTTTATCGTTCGGGCCTGTATATCAGTGCGCTTTTGCCACTGGCCGTCGGGTTCTTTGTCGGCATGCTGACCGCCTTGATGGGGGTTGGGGGCGGCTTTGTCATGGTTCCGGCGATGATTTATCTGCTGGGCATGCCGACCGGGGTGGTGATCGGGACATCGCTGTTTCAGATCATCTTTGTCACGGCCAACGTTACCTTCCTGCAATCGGTTCAGACCCAGACGGTTGATGTTGCACTGGCCATCCTGCTTCTGATCGGTGGCGTGATCGGCGCCCAGTTCGGGGCCCAGTTCGGTGCGCGGCTCAAGGCGGAACACCTGCGTGCGCTTCTGGGGCTGCTGGTCTTGTCGGTATGCCTCAAACTTCTGTTTGATCTGGTGATCGAACCTGACGAACTTTATTCCATCATGCCGGGGGATCTGTGATGTCCTTACCGGCACGGTTTATCGCATCGATTTGTCTTTCGGCATTCGCCGTCATTGCGACTAGCACACCAATGAAACGCGCCTTGGCCGATCCGCTTGTCGTGGATTTGTCAAACCATCTGGTGGCGATCACCACCGGCTTTACCGGCACTGATGTGCTGTTATTTGGCGCAGTCCAGAACGAAGGCGATGTCATCGTAACCGTGCGCGGCCCTGATCAGGACATGGTTGTCCGTCGCAAGGAACGTAAAGTCGGCATCTGGGTGAATGCCGAAAGCGCGCGCTATAAAAATGTTCCGGCCTATTATGCCAGTGCGTCCAATCGCCCGATGGATATCATCGCCCCGCAAAACATTCTTCAGGATTACCGCATCGGCCTGGACAACCAGCGTTTTATCGCCGTGTCCGACAATCCTGATGCCGATCAGAAAGTCTATCGCGATGCGCTGGTTCGCAACATGCAGAATGCCGGTTTGTTCAACCAGCGTCCGGCAAAAATCAGCTTCCTGTCAAACCAGCTGTTTCGAACCGACATTCATTTCCCGGCCAACACCCCGACCGGGACATATACGATCAATGTCTATCTGATCCGTGATGGCCGTATCGCCAGTGTAAAGACCACTCCGCTGGTTGTTTCCAAAACCGGTGTCAGTGCCGAAGTCTACGAATTCGCCCATCGCTATTCGGCACTCTATGGCATTATTGCGGTGATCATTGCCGTCATTGCCGGCTGGATCGCCAGTGTGGCATTCCGCAAACGCTAGTTCGCGGTTCCACCGGCTCCACCGGCTCCAACGCCGATTTGGGCATTCTCATCCCCGCACTTCCACGGCCTCCAACAACGCATATGCAGCATAATTTATTGTGCGCATGCACAGTATGAAACTTTCCCGATTGCGATAAAAACCACTTGGAAACCGTGCCGGATTTACGGCACACTTGATGCAACATGCTCTAATATCCGGGTGATCCATTGCCCCACGCAACCATGCATCAGACCCGGCACAGGAAACTATTCAGAGAACCCATATGACGTCATACGATGCCGATCAGGAACTCCGCGCCACGTCCAACCGAACATTTCTTGTTGTTATTGATGACAGCGATGAAATGACCAAGGCGTTGCGTTATGCATGCCGCCGCGCGCAACATACCGGCGGCCGCGTTGCCCTGCTTAGCGTCATTGAACCGGCCGAATTCCAGCACTGGATGGCGGTTGGTGACCTGATGAAGGAAGAAGCCCGCGAAGAAGCCGAATCACGGGTCAATGAACTTGCCGCCTATGTGCATGAACAAACCGGCACAATGCCGCTTCTGTTCATTCGCGAAGGCCGTCTCAAGGACGAGTTGCTGAACCTTCTGGAAGAAGAAGAACAGATTTCCATTCTTGTTCTTGCGGCCGGCACCACATCCGAAGGCCCGGGGCCACTGATCACGGCACTGACCAAAAGTGACACTGTCGGTCAGCTCCGCCTGCCCCTGACAATCGTCCCCGCCGCACTGTCCGAAGCCGACATTGACGCGTTAAGCTGATTTATCAGCGCCTGTCGTGGATCGGTAAATTCATCCGACGTTTTCAGCCGGAACGGCAATGCATTCCTCAAGGAACTGCATATAGGCATCAAAGGATGATTTTTGGCCAAACAGGATGTGTGACCGGCTTTTGATTGCGTGCGAGACAACGGATCGGCGACGTTTGTCCGTTGCGAGTGTCAGGGCGGTATCAACGTAATCCGCGGAATGGTAGGCAACGCAATCAAACACCGATATCTGGCGGTAACAGGTGTGGCTGCGACGCGACCGCGCGGCACTGCCCGGCAATGTCACCAGCGGCACACCAAGACCCAGGCAATCAAAGGCCAGCATCGCGTCATTCCATGCCGGACTTTCAAGAACCACATCCACCGCGCAAAGCAGCGACAGCAAATCGGCGCGGCTGCGCACATTGACAAACCGCATGCGTCCGGCGACATCGGCATAGTTCACCGCAAAACGTCGTCCCCATGCCGCATCCCAGCTGTCGCGTTCGGGTGCAATCAGCAACAGCTCAGCCGTTTCATCAAGACGCAGGATTTCCGCTATCAGCGGATCAAAATCAGCCGTCAAAACATCAAGCGGCTGCGGACACAGATAGGTATTTCTGTCCTGTGCCAACCGCCAAAGCCGTTGCAGTTCCGTCGGCGTCATATCGACATTTTCGGGCGGTGTCGCATTAACAAACAGTCCCGGCAACCGGATCAGTTTTTCACTGAACCGTTTTTCGCCACCGGCCGTTTCCCAGTCTTCGGCGATCAGGTGATAGTCAATATTTGAAAGACCACTGGTCGCGGCAATCCCGCCACCGGAAATTTGCACCGGTGCCAGACGCCAGCTTGCCAGCAACATGGTATAGGCATCGGCCTGCGGATCGGCATAATGCAACACATCAAGATCAAGCCCGGAAATCACCCGTGCCGAATGCAGCGGATCAAGCGGCAACGGCACGACCAGATCGGCATGTTCGTCAATCCGCGACGTAATATCGTCTTCGCCGGTTGGCGGACGGATGACCGTGACATCAAACCGGTCACGATCAATCGCATCAACAAGCCCCAAAATCCAGCGACCAATCCCGTTATCACACATATTGGCCGACACGATCCCAAGGCGGATCTTGCCCCCTTGCCGGGGTTTGCCAGGATCAACATTGGGAACATCATAGCCCGAAACCAGCCGTTCCCAGTAATGCCCGACGGCGCGCAACTGCTTGTCACCTTCCGGACGCAGGGCCGCACGCCAGACCGGTGGGAACCGCGTCAGGATTGCCGGGTCAATGCGATCGGATGCGACAAAGGCCAAATCGGGTTCAATGGCATCGTCATCAAGTGTGTCATCGAGCAGATCACGAATGACTTCGTCATTCTGGGCCGCAATATTGGTTGGAACCGGCGCAAACAACAAACGACGTGCGGTTCGAAACAGCGCGGTGTTTTCACCTGCTGCGATTTTGCGGTCGATACCGTTTTGCAAAACAGACTGGGCTGACGCGGTGTCGCCTTCTTCGGCAAGTTCGACTGCCAGTCTGAAAACCGCGTCATCACCGCCACCGGCCCCGATGGCTGCGCCGAACCGTTCGACGGCTTCGCTATGACGGCCAACAAGACTTAGCGCCTCGCCCATCATCAGCAGCAATTGGGGATCATTCGGATTGGCCGCAACAAGCGGCTCAAGCGCACCGATTGCCTCGGTCCCCTGTCCGACCCGCAAGTTAAGGCGCGCCAATGTGCGCCGTGCTTTGGCATCATCGGGATCAAGGGCAAGAACCTGACGCAAGCAATGCTGTGCACCGGCAAACTGGCCAAGCCGGAACAAGGCATCACCATATGCCGTCAGGGCACGCTGGTTTCCCGGCTCCAGCGTCAGGGCGCGGCGCAAGGGTTCGCTTGCCGATACCGTGCGTCCCTGATCAAGCCTGATCTGGCCGATCAGCACCAGTGCATTGACAATATCATCGCGCATTTTAAGGGCCGTCAAACAGGATGTCTCGGCACCGGGAATGTCGCCCATCGCATAAAGACATGCGGCATAGTTGGCGTGAATTTCGGCAATATCCGGAGCCAGTTCCAGCGCATATTCATAATTTTCGCGCGCATCCTGCAATTCATCGAGTTGCCGGTATGTATTGGCTATATTGCAATATAGCGCCGGTGCATCCGGACACAGCCGAATGGCCCGCTTGAAAGCGCCCACCGCTTCGCGCAATTTGCCGATCGCCTTTAAGGCCTGCGCGTGATCATGTTGAATTTCCGCACTGTTGGCATCGGCAATTGCCGCCCGCCCCATCCGTTCCGCCGCAAGAGTTTGATTTCCCTGTCGGGCTGCGACCAGGCCTGCCAGATGCATGGCTTCTGCGGCTTGTGGATAGGCATGGATCAGCTTGCGGCAGGCTTCTTCTGCCTCCGCCAGCTGGCCTGCTTCATACAAGCCCAACGCAGTTCGGTAAGGAGCGTCAAAATCAGACAAGGAATACCTGTTGCGATAAAGAGTGCGATTACCGGCCACCATAAGGGCCAAGCGTTAACAAACCACGTCTTTGCCACAAATAATCGGCCCTGACCATGCCCGGCCGATCAAATCTGTAACGCGTTTCAGGAATATGCGTCACTTTCTGAAGTCGGAATAAACAAGATTAAAATAATTACCTGAAAACAAACAAAAATCCCCCGAACTACAGTCGGGGGATTTTTCTGGAAAATCATCACGCGGTTATCTTTGCGCCTGAAACGGCACTTGAAGCCGTCACTCAAAACCGGAAACGGCCCCTATACCCGGTTGGCATAATAACGCCCGAACCGGTTCGAAAGCAGATCATCCAGACCGACTTCTTCCTGCCGGACATAACCGGAACCGGGCAATTTGGACGTCAGCACCATATCCATCACCGCGCAAAGCCCCGCGGATGTCGTGATCTGGATCGCGGACCATTTTTTGCCACCGATTTCCGTGCCATGCACCTTGCGGATAAAGTTTTCTTCGCACAGCTCGCCATTACGGGTCCCGACGGCATCGGCAAAGATCACAATGACATCCTGCTGGGTTACCGGCAGGGCATTTTCAAAGATTTCCTTCATCGTGTCGGGACGTTCGCCAAGACGCAGATCTTCGATCAGGATTTTCAGGATTTCCTGATGCCCAGGATACCGCACAGTCTTGTAATCAAGATTGTCCACCTTGCCTTCGAGCATGTCACAAAGCGCCCCAACCCCGCCCGATGTATTGAAGGCCTCATATTCCGTGCCATCAATGGTGAAGCGTTCATAACCTTCAAGCGGCAAGACTTCGACACGCTTGCCATTGAGGATCGCCTCGCACGGATTAAGATATTCATTGATCAGGCCATCAGTTGACCAGGTTAGGTTATATTTCAAACGGTTGGTCGGGTTTTGCGGCAATGCACCGACGCGCAGGCGCAACTTTTTGACCGTATCAAACCGTTTGAACAGATCATGGGCGGCGATTGAAATGAATCCCGGTGCCAAACCACATTGCGGTACGAACGCACCAGCCGCACCTTTGGAAATTTCACGAATAGCACGGGTGGTTTCGACATCTTCGGTCACATCGAAATAGGATGCCCCAACCGCGCGTGCGACCCGGGCAATCGCAACATTAAGATAGAACGGACATGTCGACAAAATGGCGTCATGCCCGGTTGCCACGTCGGTCAGGGCGGCCTCATCGGTGACATCGACCTTGATCAGGGTTGCCGCATGATCCTGGGCGCAAAATTCAAGCATTTCGCCATTGGCATCGGCAAGCGTCACCGCATAGTCGCCACTTTCATTAAGCATGACTGCCGCCATACGGCCGATTTTGCCCGCACCAAGAATCAAAATCTTTTTCATTTTCTCTCACTCCCGACTGAACTGACACCTTTGCGATGGATGTCGTTGCTGCCCTGATAACGTTTTGTTGTTTACCCCTTGATGCTCCGCCGCTGGACTAACGCTTGCAACCCGGCAATACTGTCAAAACAATTGAATAACCCGTCATTTTTATGGGTATCACCGATGAAACGTCGCCTTGATGAAACCGATCGCCGTCTGATCGCCAAATTGCAGGAAAATGCCCGCATTCCGACTGCCGCCCTTGCGCGCGAAGTAGGCCTGTCGCGCAGCGCCGTTCAGGAACGCCTCGAACGGCTGGAAAAATCACAAACCATTACCGGCTATACGGTACAGCTTGGTGATGCGGCACGACCGGTTCTTCTGGCCGAAGTCATGATCCAGCTTGAACAAAAACAGTCTGCGGGCGTGGTCGGTGCCTTGCAGAAAATACCGCATTGCATTCGGTGTCTGGCGATATCGGGGGAATATGATCTGATTGCCGAAGTTGCCGCCGACACACCGGAAGAACTCGACGGCGTGCTTGACCGGATCGGCGGGCTTAGCGGGATAAAACGCACTTCAAGTTCAATCATCCTTTCAACCAAGTTCGATCGCCGCTAAGATGCCAGTTGAGGTTGGGGAACCTCTTGTCAGAAAGAAAACCGAGTGACATCCAAACGCAGATATTCTGTCCTTTCTGTTCTTCTTGCCAGTTTTATCGGCACCAGTGTCTTTGGCGTTGGCCTTGCCCTTTATGTCGGCCTTGGCACGGCCTATGAAAACACCCGCAATCTTTGGGTTATGCTGGCCGATATCGACCTGACATCGGTTCAGCGCACCATGCATGAACGCATGAGCGAAGTTGACGAACGGTCCAACTGGGTCGCCCGACAGGTTGCCGATGGCAACCTTGATCCAAGCTTCCAGTATGGCTGGACCAACGCCATGCGGGCGCTGGCGGCGGCTGATATGGACGTAATGGCCTATGGGCTGGTAACCGGTGATCGGCAATTTATCGGCTTTAATCCCGATGATATGAGCGAAATACGCCGCACCCTGCCCCAGGATGACATGCTGTTTTCGGAACTGGCACAAATTCGTGGTCCGGTCGCCAACCGCACCGGCTTTCCGCGCTGGGATCCGTATTTCAATCGCACGGTCCTGACCAGCTGGGTGCCGCTTTTTTATGACGGGCACTATCTTGGTACCTTCATACAGTATCTGTCGCTGTCCAATTTGTCAGAAAGCCTGATTCGCGGCCGTGAAGATTTGCCCGGAACGCCATTTATCCTGATCGGTGGCAATCGCGTGATGGCCCATCCCGATTTGCGCGACTGGGGTGAAAATACCGCCAACAAGCTGATCAACGGGGCCGATATTGCCCGAAGCCCGATTCCATTGCCGACCATTCATGATATCGGCGATCCGGTTCTGGCCAATATCGGCAAGTCCGAACGTATCAGGACCGACGAAAAGGATGCCCGCCAGAATACCGGGCTGCGTCTGGCGGGGCTTGAAGTTGATGGCAGATACCATCTGATCGTCACCCGTCAGGTTCTCAATGCGCCGATCTCGCCGGTCATCATCGGTATGCATTTCACCGAAGAATTGTTTGACGATGAATGGGACAGGCTTGTTCTGGCCTCGATCCTGGGTGGCGGGGTGTTCATTCTGGCTGTTATTGTGGCGATTATATTGTCCAAACAATTCACCAAACCGATCCGCCGGTTTGCAGCCGCCGCGCGCGCATTTGAAGATGACGACATCGCATCAATCGATGTGCCGCAACTGTCGGGCAGCCGTATCCGTGAATATGACGATGCGGCACGATCGTTCAATCACATGATGATGGCGGTTCATGACCGCGAACGCATCACAAGCCTGTTTGGTAAATTCGTGCCCCTGTCGATTGCCAAAAAGCTTCTGGCATCGGGAAATGATTCCGGGGTCCTGCCACCGCAGCAATCCGAAGCAACGGTTCTGTTCATCGACATTGCCCATTTCACATCCATGTGTGAAAGCCTGCATCCGAACCAGATCATTGCAATGCTCAATGATTACTTTGATTGCGCAACGCAGATTATCGAATCACATGGCGGCATCATCACCCAGTTTCAGGGGGATGCAATCCTTGCGGTCTATAACGTGTTTGATGATCTTGAACATCACGCCGATGCCGCACTCGACAGCGCCATCGCCCTGCAAAACGAAGTCTCGAACCGCACCTTTGAAGGGTTGAACATTCAGGTGCGCTGCGGGGTGAATACCGGAACAATGGTGGCCGGGAATGTCGGAGCCAAGGCGCGCCTGTCCTTTACCGTGCATGGGGATGCGGTCAATACCGCATCGCGCCTTGAACAGGAAAACAAGGTACTGGGCACGCGCATTCTGATTTCAGACAGCACACGCAACCTGCTGACCGATCCGAACCGCGTCATCAAGGCCGGTGATGTTCTGTTGCGGGGCCGTCACAGCAAAACCGAACTGTTCACCACAAACGGGTAAGCAGCCCCCACACACCATCGATAAAAAAGGCGACCGCAATATTGAAACTGCGGTCGCCTTTGATTTTGCCATCGTGACAAACATGAAAAAACAAAACGCCGCATTGGATGAACCGATGCGGCGTTTTGTAAAACCTTTGAGAACAAGGTACCGGGAATTAACCCTGGCGTGCCTTGAAACGCGGGTTCTTTTTATTGATCACGTATACGCGGCCACGGCGGCGCACGATACGGCAGCCTTTTTCCCGCAGCTTCGCGGATTTCAATGAGTTCCGGATCTTCATAATCTTAAACCTTAGAAACTTGGCCCCTTCGAGGAAGCCGGAAAATAGAAGTACGACATGCCCCTGTCAACACTAAAAACAGGTTGCGGCGACAGAAATTGGAACAAATCCCGTCAAAGTCGCCTGCAGCAGTCTGAAACCTGAGCGATCAGTTGATCGTTGCGTAGAACCGATAAAAGGCCAGCGAGCCATTTTCAAGCATTTTTACGCGATTCATCCACATTTCCATCTCTGGAAGCAGATAATCCATCACATCGGGGTCCAAACCGCTTTTCTGAATATCCGACAGCATGGTCATCCAGGCCTGTTTGATATGCACAAGATGGGTTTCCGACTCATCCTTGGCGATGCGGATATCAAATTTGAGCTGCCCCAGACGGGATTTGTATTCCTGTGCAGTCCAGGGGAAAAGATCATCCCCTTCGAGCTTGGCCCATTGCGCAAGCCCGTCCTCATCAAGATCGCGGGTCAGGACATAGTCCGTCAAAAGAATCTGGCCCTGTTCGCGCAACGTCCCGGCCAGTTCGCCCAGAAACGTCTCTTTGCCCGGCACCTTGTAAAGTTCGCCAAACGAATAGACGACGTTGAAATAGCCTTTGCGCAGTTCGGGGTTTTCGGGATCGAATTTCTGAACGGGGACCTTTTTCTGCACACCGGCATGAACGGATCGCTCCATCCCCAACAGTGCCAGTTCCCCATCCTGCTCATAGGCGGTCACCCAAACGCCAAGCCGGTCTGCCAGAACACGCGCAACCCCGCCAAGCTTTGCCCCAATTTCAAGACAACTGAGCGTTTCATCAAGCGCAAGCGGCTTTGCCAGTTCAAGGGCGTAATCATGCCCGCCCGGGATCATGATCCCGTGATCAAACAGCTTGTCATACAGTCTGATTCGCTCGGGCGGCCACCGCCCGATTTCGTCATCAAGATCAAGTTCGCCCAGTTCCGGTTCAACCGGACGCGCCAGCCAAACACGCATTTTGCGCAACCAGTCGGCATAGGCGTCTATTTCAAGCTGAAGCAGATAATATTCAACCGGGTCGTCATAGCCTTCCCACTTGGCACGCAAACGGGTCCCAAGGCCAAGATGATGCCCGGGTGGCATCTCGAACTCGGACGCAGTCCCCTGCCCGCCATCTTCGGACAGTTCGCCGTCATCGTCGGCTTTGCGTTGCCAAAATTTGAGTTTCAAGACGGCTACCTGCTTATTCGAAATGCGCGTTTACGTGATTCTTGCAAAATATGACAAATAGGCAAAAGTGACAACGTGTTAAGATTTCAATCATATGATTGCACCCGTCACCGCCGGCAGTAAAATCCATGCTGGCTGATCGCGCGCACCGGAACGTTTGTCAGGACAGGAATCTACATAAGATATGAACAAGGATCGTCTTGGCATCTATTACAGCATGCTGAACATTGCGCCAGGCGCGAGCGCAAAGGAAATCAAGCTCGCCTATCGCAAACTGGCATTTGAATATCATCCGGACCGCAATACCAATCTTGATGCCGAAGAAAAATTCAAGGACATCACCGAGGCCTATGAAATCCTGATTGGTGAACGCAAGCCCCCTGCACAGTCATCGGGCAACAACACCAGTCGGCCTAATGACGGCACAAAGGGCAAAACAGCCGCGTCTGAAAAGCCAACTGCATCCGGCTATGGCCCGAATGCAGCCGGTGCGCAAAATGCGAACCGCACCAGACAAGGCTTTGCCGGAACCGGACGGAAACAGGAAAAGGCCAAGACCGGTACGGACGAAAAAACCGCCCGCGCCAATCAGGCCTATCGCGAACAGCAGGCCAAAACCGGCACGCGCAAAAGCAACATCCATCCCGGTGCCCGGCGCCATAACCGCAAAAAAGCCGATAGCAACACCCAGGGTTTCATCGCCTGCGCGGCAACCGGTGTGGTTTCGGCCCAGCCAAGGCAGGTCGAATTCAAGATCGTTCGCGGTTTCCTGAATTCCTGCAAAACCGAAACACTTACCGCCAATCTGGCCCCCAAGGGGGCAAAGCGGATGGCGCTTAAGGCAAGTTTCATTACATGGCTTCGCGGATTCTGGGGATGGCGCAGCATCGTCCCGGCATGGAAAGCCATTCTTGGCAACATGCGCGGCGGCACCTTCCCGCCCGAAGGCAACGCCAAAATGCTGTTTGCCCATGCCAATGCCTTTGAACGTGCCGGCAACAAGCCGCTTGCCCGCGCAGTATTGATGCAGGCGCTTGATTTCATCGGCACCAACAGATCGGTTCTTGCCGAACAAATCCGTGCCAGCTTGCGACGTCTTGAAGATGGCAGCCCAACCCGGCGTGTCCGCGATGAATGGAAACGCGCAGGGATGCTTGATGCACTTTTGCATCTGAGCCCGTTATTTGTTCTGATTTTTGCGGGTCTTCTGGCATTTGGCCCCGGTCAGGGATTTGTCACCCGCGAGATCCCCGAACTGGTGGCAAAACAGGGCAGCCAGATCACCAAGCAGGTCAAACAACTGATCGGTGAGGATCGCGATCCCTATTATGTGGATCGTGAACTTCTCAATATGCGTGACGGGCCAAGTGTGAATAACAAAATCATCCGCCGCCTGACGCGTTTTGAAACGGTTTATATTGCCGGTGACAGTCAGGGTTTCTGGATTGAGGTTGAAACCACAATTGGCGAAAACGGCTTTGTGAACCTTGATGCGCTGGTTCCGGGCAACGGTTCGACTGCGCGCGATAACTGGTGTGCTACAAACAAATGCGACTGACCGAAACATTCCGGTCAGTCGCACAAAAGACTTCTAATCTGTAGGTCCCGTTTGCGCCCAGGCGGGCAACTATCCCTTGGTCGGGATCGCTTTCAAGGCCGCAAGCAGATAATCCCAGAAACGTGCGACACTGGGCACATGAACGCATTCATCCGGGCTGTGCGCGCGCTTGATGGTCGGGCCGAACGAAACCATGTCCCAATGCGGGTATTTCGCACCAAGAACACCGCATTCAAGACCGGCATGGATCACGCGAATTTCCGGATCCTTGCCAAACATGTCGCGATGTACCGACTTCATCATTTCGACAACTTCGCTATTGGCATTGGGTTTCCAGCCCGGATAGGCATCCCCCCACGCAACATTCGCCCCGATCAGCTCAAATACCGCAGTTGCCGCTTCGCGAATGGCATCACGGGCCGAATTGATCGAACTGCGCGCAGACAAGGTCACCTTGGCCGTGCCGTCCGCCACCTTGACAATCGCCAGGTTGATCGACGTCTCAACCACCCCTTCAACCGATGTGCTCATGGCCTGGACACCATTGGGCGCACCGACACAGGCATTGTTGAATTTCTTTGAATCGGCTGCGCTCATTGCCGTTTCCGGCAAATCGGCATCTTTCGATGCAATCGAGAAATTCGGTTCGATCGCGCCAATTTCATCGCGGACATCACCGGCAAATGCCTTAAGCGCGGTATCAAATCCGCCAATCTTGCTTTCGGGCAGAACAATGGTGGCAAAGGATTCACGCGGGATGGCATTTCGCGCCGTACCCGCATTGATCGCAACGATCCGGGCATCAAAATCACGAATGGCCGTGCGCAGGAAACGTGCCATCAGCTTGTTGGCATTGCCCAGACCAAGAATGATATCGATGCCTGAATGACCACCCTTAAGCCCGGTCAGGGCAATGTCGCGAGCCACATATCCGGCACCGATTGCTTCGGGGCTGTAATTGAAGGTCGCAACAAGATCGCCCCCACCGGCACACCCGACACACAGTTCATATTCATCTTCGGTATCAAGGTTCAGAAGGATTTCACCCTTAAGACGCCCCGGCTCCAGATTCATCGCACCGGTCAGGCCGCGCTCCTCGTCGACCGTAAACAGCAATTCAAGCGGTCCGTGCTCAAGCCCGTCTTCGGTCATGAAGCCCATCATGGCAGCAGCACCAATACCGTTATCGGCACCAAGGGTGGTGTTGTCGGCCGTGATCCATTCCCCGTCCATCTGCATCCGGATCGGGTCGGTGTCAAAATTATGGGTCGAACCGGAATTGGCCTGGGTGACCATATCCACATGTGCCTGAAGGATCGTCATTTTGCGATCTTCGTAACCCGGTGTTGCCGGAACACTGATCACAAGGTTCTGGCCACTGTCACGAAAATGCGAAAGCCCCTTGTCATCCGCCATTTTTTCAAGCAGCTGAAGCACTGCTTCTTCCTTGGTTGACGGACGTGGCGTATCACAAAGTTTCTGGAAATTTTCCCAGATTGCGACCGGCGCAAGTTTGCTGATCTCGTTCACGGTGGCGCTCTCCTGTTTGATCTGTTCAGTGTGTTTGAACTGAATATTGTCGGTTATGCGGTTTCGCGGGTTCTGACTGTTGATTACCCTATCACCGGCCGAATTTAAAGGGCATCTACGTGTTTTTACGCAACGCGCAACCAAACCGGCAAAAGACCTTGGCCGATCGCAGAAAACGGCTCAAACCCGGCGTTTGGCGCAAATTGCTGCTGTGTTAATCAACACCAACCGTCGTGCTGCGCCGTTGCAACAGCATGACATCGCGCCACTGCCCGGCCATCGGACCGTATCCCATACGGCCGAGTCCGCGACGCAAACCGACTTCGGCAAATCCGTGCCGTTTATGAAGTGCGATACTTGCGATATTTTCCGGAAAAATACCGGCCTCAAGCGACCAGATACCTTGGTCCTCGCTTGCCGCAATCAGGGCACCAAGCAATGCGGTTCCGATCCCCTTCCCCTGGGCTTCTGGATCGACATAGACCGATATTTCGGCAACACCGCGATAAACACAGCGACTTGAAACCCCGGACAATCCGGCCCAGCCAACAACCCGGTCCGTTTGATCGCAGGCAACCAGACGGCATTCATTCAAATGTCCGCTATCCCAATCATCCCATGTCCCGGGATGATCCTGAAACGTTGCGTTTCCGGTGCGGATCCCGCGCCCATAAATCTCGATCACTGATGCCCCGTCTTGCGGGGTCATGGCACGGACAATCATGCTTCGCTCTCCTGATCGTCAATGGTGTGGCACCAAAGGACGGGTCAAATCGCAACAACCTGTCGCTTGAAAAGAAAAAGCACCAATCGCGCACGTGATCAAGTCCGCCGTCAAAGGTGGTTGCCCGAAACAGTCCCTAGTTTTCAGGATCACGTTCAAAGGTTTTGAAAATCATGCGATCGCGGCCGGCATCCTTGGCTTCATACATCGCTTCATCGGCCAGTGCCATCGCATCGGCCAGATCAACAGACTTATGCCGGCCTTCACCGCCAACGGTGGCCCCGAAACTGGCCGTCACCTTGACGAGTTCCTTGCTGCCCTTGGATACCGGAACTTCAATCGCGCGGATCATATTTGACAGACGTTCACCGATCCGTTTCGTCACCGCAGCTGTTGCAGATGGCAGAAGAACGGCAAATTCTTCACCCCCGAGACGCACAACAAGGTCATCGTCACGCAGGGCCTGACGCAGGGTTTCGGCCACCTTTTCAAGCACCCGGTCACCAATCGCATGTCCATATGTGTCGTTGATGTCCTTGAAATAATCCAGATCAAGAATGATCAGACCAAAGACCCAGCTTTTATCTTTAAGGTGGCGAATTTCGCGCAGGCGACTGACCGCGATTTCGAAGCCGCGCCGGTTAAGCGCACGTGTCAGCGGATCGGTTGATGCAAGGGTATCAAGCATCTGCTCCTTGCGCTTGTGATCGGTGATATCGGTCGCCGACACCATAATCCCGCCGCCATCCATCATATTCATGCGAATGTCGGCCAAACGCCCCGACGGGGTTTGCATTTCATCAAGTGTCGAATGACCATGCCCGTTCAGCTTCATCCGCGCACAGCATTCATAAAGTGCCGATATGTCAAAGGCCGGTGCATCGCCATCGGTATTGGGCACACCGAACATCCTGGCAAATTCATAATTGTGATTGATGACATGCAAATCTTCGTCAAGCATCGCAACCGCCGATGGCACAAGCCGGATCACCTCGGTCACGGCATGTTCAAGACTTGCCTTTGCACGCACAAGTTCGTCATTCATTTCGACTTCGTCGCGCACATCATGCGCTGTCGTCAAAACAGCCGGCTTGCCATCGTGCCACAAAATGCGCTCGTCCGTCAGATCGCGCCAGACGGAACTGCCATCATCAAGAATGTCGCGCACCCGGTGGCGATCGCCGTGGCGTTCCCCGCTCAGGATACCGGCAACATGTTTAAGGGCGCGCGGGCGGTTTTGTTCGGGAATAAACCGCAAAACATTGGGATTTTCCATGAATTTGCTGGCATTTTCCGCCCCCATCAGATGGGCGAACGCATCATTGACATATAATGCCGTCATGTTGCGATGAACCATGACCCCGATAAAGGACCGCCCCAGCATGTGATCAACCTGCATGGCGGTTGTGCCATTGTCGATCATTTGCGCTGTGGTCAGGACCGCATTGCCCTGATCCCATTCCACGGTTTCGTCGCTGATTTCCATCCAGACCGGGGTACCGTCGGTACGGATGTTATAGACCTTCTTCCAGCCGTGAAATCCGTTGCTTTCCTGGAACCCTTCGGCCAGCTTTTCAGCTTCGTGGTGGAAACTCGGCGGGATATACTGACGCATGTCAGGTTCGCTCATGAAATCCTGGACATCACGGCGCCCCAACATCTTCGCATAGGCATCATTGACATACACAGCCTGCAAGTCCTTGTGTACGACAACTCCTACGCGTGATCGTCCATACAGACGTGCGATTTCTGTTGGCTCGAACCGCATCAACGTCTTGTTTCCCCCGAAACCCTGAAATCCAAAACCACACGATATGCCACCATGCAGCTTGATTGGTGCCTTAAATACTACAACAGTTCAGGTATAATTAAAACCGAGGGATGCCCTACCTATCCCTACGAACACCCCGCAAACAGCAGGTTCAGGCCGCCCACCACCTTGAGATTCACCAAATACATACATAAGAATAAAAAAATATTACCATGAGTTTAGATTGTCTTAGATCACTCTCCTTTTGCATTGTAAACCCTTTAGCCTGATATACGGACAATGACCGAACAAAAACACGCACGCCCACGACAATTTCACATTCTTGACCAAAAACGCGGCTGGGATGGATATTTCAAACTTGATGTCTATCGGCTGCAACATGACAAATTCGATGGCGGCAAAAGCGCGGTCCTTGAACGCGAAGTTCTTGAACGCGGTCATGCCGTCGCACTTCTGCCCTATGACCCGGTGCGCGACGAGGTTGTCCTGATTGAACAGTTTCGCCCCGGCACCCTGTCGGTCCAAAACCATTATCCTGACATGCCGGTCTGGCTGACGGAAATTGTTGCCGGCATTATCGAAGACGGCGAAAGCGCAGAAGACGTCGCGCGCCGCGAAACGATCGAGGAAGCCGGTTGTGAAATCATCGGCCCGCTTGAACTGATTTCGCGATATTATGTCACGCCTGGCTGCTCAAGCGAGACAGTGACCATGTATTACGGGCGGGTTGACACATCCAATGCCGGTGGCATTCACGGTCTTGCAGAAGAAGGCGAAGACATTCGCGTCTTTACCGTCAGTGCCGATGAATGCTTTGCCATGTTGCAGAATGGACAACTCTGCAATGCAACAGCGACGATTGCCGTACAATGGCTTATGCTTCATCGCGACCGCATCCGCAGAGACGCAGGCGTCTAGCGGATTTTCCGGATATTCGGAGATATGATATATTTCACACAAACTTTGCGTTATAATTTTCAAACCATCTTGACTTTTGTGTAATAAAGCCCCAATCAACAACTAATCAAATTTTGAACTCACCACGTTTGGAGTCTGTCATGGACATTCGCAATGGCACCATCGAAGCCATTGGCCGCACCCCGCTTGTGAAACTGAAAAAGGTTTCCGAGCTGACGGGTTGCACCATTCTTGGCAAGGCGGAATACGCAAACCCGGGCGGCTCTGTCAAAGACCGTGCGGCACTTGCCATCATCCGCGACGCAGAGGCCCGTGGCCTTTTGAAACCGGGCGGCGTTATCGTCGAAGGTACGGCCGGCAATACCGGTATCGGCCTTGCTGTTGTCGGCAATGCGCTTGGCTATCGTACCGTTATCGTCATTCCGGAAACCCAGAGCCAGGAAAAGAAAGATCTTCTGCGTCTTCTGGGTGCAGATCTGCGCGAAGTTCCGGCCGTCCCCTATCGCGATCAGAACAACTATGTTCACGTATCGCGCCGTCTGGCCGAAGAACTGGCAAAAACCGAACCCAACGGCGCAATCTGGGCTAACCAGTTTGACAACGTTGCCAACCGTCAGGGTCATATCGACACCACGGCCCCCGAAATCTGGGAACAGACCGATGGCAAGATTGATGGCTTTATCTGTGCCGTTGGCACCGGCGGCACGCTTGCCGGTGTGTCGATGGGCCTGAAAGAGCGCAACAAGAACATCCAGATCGGCCTTGCTGATCCGATGGGTGCGGCTCTTTACAGCCACTATAAATTCGGCGAACTGAAATCCGAAGGCAGCTCGATCTCCGAAGGGATCGGCCAGGGCCGCATCACTGCGAACCTTGAAGGCATCGAGATTGACCACCCGTTCCAGATTTCCGACGAGGAAATGCTGCCGATCGTCTTTGACCTGCTGAAGGAAGAAGGCCTGTGCATGGGCGGTTCGACCGGGATCAACATTGCCGGTGCGGTACGCCTTGCCCGCGAACTCGGCCCGGGCAAAACCATCGTCACTGTTCTGTGTGATCTTGGTACCCGATATCAGAGCAAACTCTGGAACCCGACCTTCCTTAAGGAAAAAGGTTTGCCGAGCCCCGACTGGCTCTAGGACCATTTGATGTCTGAAACGCAAAACCCCGCCAGAATATCTGGCGGGGTTTTGTTATATGCGCGCGAATTTTTGCACCATCAGGTCGCATCGACCAGTTCACCCTTTACGGCATTTCCACCGGCATCCTGACCGCGATCACCCGATGCCTTGGCGGCCAGCCGCCACAGATGGATACCGCACAGCAATGCACAGAACAGCAACGCCACGGCAAATCCCGCCACCGCGTTCCATCCCCCGTGATCCCAGAACCATCCGCCAACCGATCCCATGATGCTTGATCCCAGATAATAGGCCAGAAGATACAGCGACGATGCATGGCCCTTTGACGTCTCGGCAAGACGACCGACCCAGCCACTGGCAATCGAATGGGCAACGAAAAAGCCGCTGGTCAACACCACAATACCGCCAATGATCCCGCCCAGACTGTCAAGCATCGTCAGAACAACACCAAGCCCGGCCAGCAGCACACCAACCACCAGAACCGGCCCGCGGCCCAGCCGGTCGGAAAGCGCCCCGGCAATCGACGACATCACCGACCCGCACAGATAGACAACAAAGATCAGGCCGATCTGACTTTGGCTCAGGCTATAGGGTTCATCAGAAAGCCGGAACCCGACATAGTTAAATACCGTGACAAAACACCCCATGGCAAAAGCGCCAATCAGAAACACATAAGGCAGGCCCGCATGTTTAAGGTGCCCGCCCCAGGCCCGCAGGTGATAACGCACCTGGAATCCCGGACGCCGGACAAAGTTGCGCGATGCCGGCAACAAAACAGCAAAACCAAGGGCTGCAAGCAAACCGAACGCCCCCATCGCACCAAGGGCGGTATGCCAGCCAAACATGTCGGTCAGAAAACCGATCACAACGCGGCCACTCAAGCCCCCGATTGCGGTCCCGCTGATATAGATGCCCATCGCCATACCAAGCCCCTTGGGATCAATTTCTTCGGCCAGATAGGCCATGGCAACCGCGGGCACACCACCAAGAATAAGCCCCTCAAGCGCGCGCAACACCAGAAAGGCATGCCAGTCTGACAAAAACGGCGCAATCAGGTTCAGGATCGATGCCACACACATTGACACCAGCATCAATTGTTTGCGCCCGGCGGCTTCCGATACAGCACCGGCCAACAAAATGGCAAAGGCCAGAAACCCGGTCGTCAGTGACAATGCCAATGAACTTTCCGCCGGTCCGACACCAAAATGACTGGCCAGTTCCGGCAAAAGCGGCTGCACGCAATAGATCAGGGAAAAGGTCGCGTATCCCGCAAGGAAAAGGGCAACACTGATACGGCGGAATGCCGCCGATCCCGGACTGATCCAGACCGGTTCGGATGACATTTGCGCATTGGTGGACGCGAGCGGGCTTTCAGCACATTGGGGGGACGTGCTGTCTTTATCCGCCGTATCAGCAGCGACTTTTGAATGTGGCTCAGGTTTTTGATCCCGAGAAACAGACATTTGCGACCTCTTTTGGAAGGGTTCGTGGGGTGCGCTTATCATTGCATTCCACGCGCCATCCGTCCAATATATGAAACAGTCATTTTTGATATGTTTTGGATATACCACCGATGGAACTCCGCCATATCCGTTACTTTCTGGCTGTTGCCCGCGAAGGCAATTTTACCCGTGCAGCTGCGCGGATCGGGATCGGTCAGCCCCCGCTTAGTCAACAGATCCGCGATCTTGAAACCGAAATCGGCACCGCCCTTTTTCATCGTGTGCCCCATGGTGCTGAACTGACCGAGGCCGGGGCGGCATTCCATGACGTGGTCGCGCAATTCCCCGATCTGGCAGAACGGGCCATTCGCGCCGCCCGTCGCGCCGGGCGCGGTGAAACCGGCACCATCCGGGTTGGATTTACCGCATCGGCGGCCTTCAGCCCGTCGGTTCCCGGTGTCTTTCGCGATTTCAGACGTGCCTTTCCGGCGGTTGAGATGACGCTCGAAGAAAGCAACTCGGCCCAGCTTGTCACTCGGCTTAAGGAAGAACAGCTTGATGCCGTCTTCCTGCGTCAGGATGCCATTGCCGATGACGGCATTCGTCTGCATGTGATTTCGTCCGGTCCGATGGTTGTGGTGTTGCCTGCCGGGCACCCGGCGGCAAAACATGATAAAGTCTCACTTTCTCAATTGCGCGATGATGCCCTGATCCTGACCCCGCGCGATGTCGGCCCGACACATTATGACAAGGTGGTCAGTGCATGTCGCAATGCCGGGTTCGAACCCCAAATGGGCCAGATCGCCCCGCAGCTTGGATCGGTCATCAACTTTGTGGCGGCAGAACTTGGTTTTTCACTGGTGCCCAAACCCATGACGCAGCTTCAGGCCAATGGGGTTGTCTATCGCGAAATTGATGGTGAAGTCCCGATTGCCGAATTGTCGCTGGCCTATCGCAGCAACGACATTTCCATCGCCCTTCGCAATTTCGTCAGCCGCACCCTGGCCGCCCATCGGTCATTTTCCGAACCCGACGATGATTGAGCCATAACAGGACTGGCAAGACGATGATTTCGGGCTAGATTAATGCCAACTGTGAAATCAGGCGCCCCGCAAATGCGATGTCGGCGCCAAACCGAAAGTCTGGCTGATGCTACGATATTCCCTTCTTGATCTTTGCCCGGTGAATGCGGGCGAACATCCCTCTGATGCGCTTCGCAATACACTTGATCTTGCCCAACATGCCGAAAAGCTTGGCTATCATCGCTATTGGCTGGCCGAACATCACAATATGCCCGGTATTGCCAGTGCGGCGACCTCGGTCGTGATGGCCCATGTGGCGGCGGGCACCAAAACCATCCGTGTCGGTTCGGGTGGCGTGATGTTGCCCAACCATGCGCCGCTGGTGATTGCCGAACAATTCGGAACCCTTGATGCGCTGCATCCCGGGCGCATTGATCTTGGCATCGGTCGCGCACCGGGTACCGATCAGCGCACCGCCGCCGCCCTTCGCCGTGACATGCACGGGTCCGAAGAACGCTTTATCCAGGATGTATTACAGGTTCAGGCGTTCCTCGCCCCGCTCGAAGGCAATCCGCCGATCCGCGCCGTTCCGGGCTACGGATCGCAGGTCCCGATGTGGCTTTTGGGAAGCAGCCTGTTTTCGGCTGATCTTGCCGCCCGTCTTGGCCTGCCCTTTGCCTTTGCATCGCATTTTGCGCCTGACATGCTGATGGATGCGCTGTCGCTTTATCGTCACCGGTTCGAGCCAAGCGAACAGCTTGATAAACCCTATGCGATTGCCGCCATGGGATTCTTTGCAGCTGACACCGACGAGGAAGGCGAATATCTGGCGACCTCGATGCAGCAACAATTCCTGAATCTGCGGCGCGGCACGCCAGGCCAGTTGCCCAAACCGGTCAAGGATATGGACGAAATCTGGAACCGGGTTGAAAAGGCAGGTGTTGATCACGCCATGCGTTATGCCGCAATTGGCGGGCGTGACACGGTTCGCAAGAAATTGCGCGAATTTGCCTATATGACCAAGGCCGATGAAATCATGGTTACCGCCAACATCTATGATCAGGCCGCGCGTCAGAAATCCTTTGCCATTGCCGCCGAACTGTTTGGCGAAATGAACGCACAAGGCGACAACAAAGACTGCGCCTGATCACGAATTTACGCAATGCGATCAATCACATCAAAACGCCGGGCTCCTTCCGAACCCGGCGTTTTGATTTCATCATACGAAATACCAGATTTCCACTACTTGCGCTTGCATCATAGCTCGGACAATATGCGCATCCCGTCGACGTCATCGACGGCAGCCCCATTTTTTCAAAAGGTTATGGTGCGCCACCCATGAGCGACTTTTTGTTGGCCGCGTTGCCGATCGCAACCATCCTGTTTCTGATGATCAAGATGAACTGGGGGGCTGCGCGCGCCGGCGCGGCTGCGTGGTTTGTCACCGCCGTCATCGCCGTGTTTTTCTTTGGCGCACCAACCGACATGCTCGTCATCGCCCAGGCCAAGGGCGTGATGCTGGCACTTTATATCCTTTACATCGTCTGGGCGGCCCTGATCCTTTACTTCGCGGCCGAAGAAGCCGGTGCGATCAAAACCATCGGGCGTGCCATCCGCTCCCTGACCGATGATCGACCGCTTCAACTGCTTATTCTCGGCTATGTTTTTGCAAGCTTCCTACAAGGGGTTGCCGGGTTCGGCGTTCCGATTGCCGTGGTTGCACCATTGCTTTTGGGCATGGGCTTTTCGCCGGTGCTGGCGGTTGCTGCCCCCATGATCGGTCACAGCTGGTCGGTGCTGTTTGGCAATATGGCAACATCGTTTGAAGCATTGATTGGTGTGACCGGTATTCCCGGCACCGAACTGACCCATTATTCGGCGATCCTGCTTGGCCTGTCCGGCTTTACTTGCGGGGCGGCCGTCTTGTGGCTTGATGGCGGTTTTCGCACCATTCGCCGGCGGATTGTCCCGCTGGTTCTGATTTCGGGCGTGATGGGCGTCGTGCAATATTGCATGGCCAATTACGGTGTATGGACGCTTGGTGGATTGACCGGCGGGATTGCGGGACTTGTAACATCGATCATCGTCACCCGGTTCTGGAAATCTCATCCCGATGATGTCGCCGAACAGGTCCATGATGATCATGCCCACATGCCATTGATCGAGGCATTGACACCTTATCTGGTCTTTATCGTGCTGGTGACCGTGGCAACCTTTGCACCGGGGGTTGAGGACTTCCTGGGCAAAGTCCGCTTCACCCTTGATTTCCCGGAAACATCGACTTCGCTTGGCTGGGTCATTGGTGCGGAAAGTGCCAAGGCGATTGCCATTTTCGGCCATCCGGGTGCGCTTCTGCTTTATACCGCTGCCATCAGCTTTGCCTTTTTCAAATTGCGCGGTCGCTATGATGACGGGATTGGCAAGCGGATCTGGCAACGTACCCTCAAAAGCGGCCTTCCGACCAGTATTGGCATGGTGCCGGTTATTGGACTTGCCATCATCATGGATCATGCGGGCATGACCTATGCCCTTGCCGAAGGTGGTGCCGCAATCTTTTCCGGTGCCTTTGCCGTCGCCTATCCGGTGATTTCACCGGCAATCGGCGCGCTTGGTGCCTTCATGACCGGCAGCACCAACAATTCCAACGTGGTGTTTGGCATGTTCCAGCGTCATACCGCAGAACTTTCGGGGCTTTCCACGGCCCTGATCCTTGCCGCCCAGGCCACCGGGGCGTCGCTTGGCAGTATGCTGGCACCTTCCAAAATTCTTGTCGGCTGCTCAACCGTCGGCCTATCTGGCAAGGAAGGCCCGGTGTTGTCGGTTGTCCTTAAAACCGGGGTAATCCTGACCGCGCTTTGCGGGTTTATGGCGCTTGGAATTTTGCTGATTACCACCATGAACGGGGGCGCGTGACATGAAACAGAAACTGTTTAACCCGGTCTTTCTGGTTCTGGCATCAATCATTCTTCCGGTTGCCAGCTTCGAGGCAATGGTTATTGGCAGCATCGCTGCCAGCGATATCCTGTTTGCCCTGTTCTGCGCGGTCATGGCCCTGATCATTGTGCGCAAATAACAAACCCGCCGATTGAAAACCGGCGGGTCAGAATGACAACGGCATCCGTTCTTATGGGCGGAATGTCGCCAGCTTCACCCCAAACGCGATGAATACCGCCCCCGTGGTTGCCTTGAGTACCCGCTGAAAACGGCCACTGCCGGCAAAACGGGTCAGTTTGGCCAAAAGCAGAATAATCGCCCCGAACCAGACGGCATTGATCGCCGCATGGACACAGACCAGCATGAAGGCTGCTGAAACCGCCCCTTCACCGGTCGGAATGAATTGCGGAAATGCCGCAAGATAGAAAATCGACACTTTCGGGTTCAGCGCATTGGTCAGGAACCCTTCACCAAACGCCATGATCAGGGTCCGCTTGCGTTTTGCCGGCGTGACAGGCCGCACCGTTTTCACCCCGCGCCAGGCTTCGCGCAGCGCCTTGAACCCGACCCAGCACAGATAGGCCGCCCCAAGCAGTTTGACGATCATGAAAGCCTGTGCCGATTGCACCAGAATGACCGAAATCCCCAATATCGATAAGGTACCGTGAATGTAAAACGCCGTGACAAATCCGGCGACATTGGCAAATCCGGCAGCACGCCCCGATGTCGGAACCGTTTTGGCGACCAGCACCCCGTTGGGCCCGGGTGACATCACAAGCAAAGATGTAACAAGTGCAAAACTTAAAATATGCGTCCAATCCATGGGGTGGCTCCTTGCGTCGCGGTTGCGCGGGGTGGCTTGCGCATCTCGACTATAGCTCCGCCCCGTGTTCCGGCAAGAAAATGATTGTGACCATGACATTTTCCCTGACACCAGCCCCATTGCCGTTCAGGGAAGATGATAACTTTTGGAAAAATGATAAAGAATAGAACTGGCCCCGCCCTGCTGGCAGCATTACGGTTTTTCCGAACAAAAAGTGATTTGGCAGAAAGCCATACACGCCCGGGGCACAATTTTCCCCACGAGCTGACAGACCCCAACGCCTCATCAGTGCATCAGTAAACCGCTGTAGCACATTGAGCTCTGCTGACCAGATTGAACATGCACACCAGCCACATCATTCGCCCCGCATTCCTGTTTGCCGTAACCTTCATTGCATCCTCCGTTGCCCGTGCCGATGCGTTACAAACGGCCGACAAGTGGGGTGGTCACATCGACCTTGAAGGCAAGGCAGGCACCGACCGCAATCTTGGTGAAACAGACCTGTTCATTCCGCTTTGGCAGGACGATGACACCCTGACCTTCACCAGCATTCGTGCCCGCATGGATGACAATAACAGTCACGAAGGAAACTTTGGTCTTGGCATCCGTCAGATGCTTGATACTGGCTGGAACATTGGCGGTTATGGCTATTTTGACCGCCGCCACAGCCCATATGGCAACAAATTCAACCAATTGACCTTCGGCGCTGAGGCCCTGTCACTTGATTGGGATTTTCGCGCCAATGCTTATATCCCGATCGGCACCAAGCAATATATGGAAGACAGCCTGAGCACTGTCGATGTAAGCGGCACAACACTGATGTATCGCCAAGGTGAAGAACGCGCGTTGCGTGGCTTTGACGGCGAAATTGGCTGGCGCATTCCCTTGTTTGAAGATGATGCCGGGCAGCAGCTTCGGGCCTATGCGGGTGGATATCGCTTTACGGAAAACAATGTTGATACCGTGCAGGGACCACGCGGGCGACTGGACCTGACCTTTGACGAGGTCCCCTTCTTGTGGGAAGGATCTCGTTTCTCCCTTGGGGCTGAAATTCAGCATGACAGTCCGCGCGGTACGCAAGGCTTCGCCAGCTTCCGCCTTCGCATCCCGTTACAGGGATTTGGCGACGCACCAAAACCACGTCTGACGGCGATGGAACGCCGCATGACAGATCCGATCATCCGCGACATTGATGTCGTCAGCCAGGCCGGACAGTTTTCAGATGCAAGCGAAATCACCCAAACAGCGGACGGAGAAACGATCACAGTTCTGAACAGCAACTCGACATCGGCGGCGAACTTTGCCACTGACATTGCCAATGCAGGTGCCAATTCAACCGTGATCCTGAGCGGCAATTACACCGCGATCAATTCCGTCACAACGGTTCAGAATGGACAAACAATTGTCGGGGGTGGCGCACTCGACATCAAAACCCCGACAGGACGATCGGTTACGGTCACCATTCCGGATGCATCAATCTCAGGCAGCGGCAGCAATGGCGGCGCCGGTGGTGGAGCACGTTTCTTTAACATGGCCGATAACAGCAGCCTGATTGGTGTAACCGCGAACGTTAACACAACCGGGTCAGCATACATCGTCCACATCGAAGGAAAGCAGAATGTTACTATTCGGAACAACAATCTGACAGCGCAGAACGACAACTCAACCGCAGGCGCTATCATAATCAGAGACAGCCAGGATGTGACCATCAAGAATAATGTTTCATCCGTTACCTCCGATGGAAATGGTGCCCGGTTCCTGGCGATTATCGGCAACAATTCCAACATCAGCATTGATGACAACGAGCTTTCCGTAACAGGATCAGGCTTCAACAAGCGATTTGTGTTCTTCGCCAACTCATCAACCATAAACAACCTGTCAGGGACAGGTAACACCACCAACAATATCAACCCATGTGGTGACGGCGGCGGAACCCTTCCCACCGTTACCGGCACAGTCACGGTAGACGGCACCGCGGTAGACGGCACCGCTTGTCCATAACTTGATACAGTCCAAATCTGGACATATCGGCTTTGGCTTGAATGTTCCTCTTTTGTTCTTTATTGTGTCCACATGAAGAGCAACATCGCCCATACCCCGGATCAGCCTCCTACCGCCATTTTTGATGATGGATGGTCAACGGCTGCAAGTGATCTGACCGTCCGTAGACAAAAAGGGCGTGGTGCGGTGTCCAATATTGACGGGCGCTTTGAACGCCATGTCCATCAAGCAGTTGATGACGGATGGCTGGGTGAGTTGATGGAAGATACGCCACCGCGCATCAAAACCACCCTTGGCATTGATGGTGCGCGTTCTGTCATCACCCGCAATCAAAGCCCTGATGTCCCCTTTGACCGGTCCATCAATCCCTATCGCGGATGTGAACATGGCTGCATCTATTGCTTTGCTCGGCCGACACATGCCTATCTCGGCTTGTCACCGGGACTTGATTTTGAAACGCGTCTGTTCTGGAAACCCGATGCACCGGCCCTTTTGCGCAAACAACTCTCAAGCAAGGCCTACCACCCTGCTCCGATCGTGATCGGCACCAGCACCGATCCCTATCAGCCGGTCGACCGTGACAAGAAACTGACCCGCGACATCATCAAGGTTCTGGCCGATTGCCAGCATCCCTTTTCGATCATTACCAAAAGTGCGCTGGTGACCCGTGACATTGATCTGATTGCCCCGATGGCGGCCTTTAACCGTGCGTCGGTCGCGGTATCGGTCACAAGCCTTGATCACCGGCTGTCCAATTTGCTGGAACCGCGTGCATCGGCCCCGCATCGCCGGCTTGAGGCCATCCGAAAGCTTTCGGATGCGGGTATCCCCGTCACCGTTCTGGCCGCCCCGATCATTCCCGGGCTTAATGATATGGAAATCGAAAAAATCGCCGCGGCCTGTGCCGATGCAGGCGCATCATCAATCAGCCATATCGTCCTGCGCCTGCCGCTTGAAATCGCCGATCTGTTTGAAGAATGGCTGAGTGCCCATTACCCGAACCGCAAGGACAAGGTCATGTCACTGATCCGCCAGATGCGCGGCGGCGAGCGATATCAGTCGGAATTTGGCAATCGGATGCGCGGCACCGGTCCGGTCGCGGATCTGATTGCCCATCGATTTGCCCTGGCCCGCAAGAAATATGGACTTACCGGCCGGTCGCTCGACCTTGATTGCAGCGGCTTCAAACGTCCCAGTGCAGACGGGCAGATGTCGCTGTTCTGACACCTGCCCAGGATATATCGCACTTTCATGGCAAGACCATCATCCGACCCGTTTGATTGCAGCATGGCGTTTCTTGCCAACGGAAAGCTGCAACAGTTCCCAATCATCAAACGCGTAATTAAGGACATGATGTTCAGGGTCGGTGATTTGCTTGTCATCAATCCGCACGGCCCCGCCTTCGACCAGACGGCGGGCTTCGCTGTTGGTTTTGGCGAAACCGGCCATAACGATCAGGGCCAAGATCCCGATGCCGTCCTTAAGCGCATGGGCGGTGAATTCCAGCGTCGGCAGGCCGTTAAGATCGCCATTCGCACCAAACACCCCGTTGGCGGCGGATTTCACGGCTTCGAGTTCAAATTCGCCATGGGCCAGACGGGTCGCCTCATCGGCCAGAACAATCTTGGCTTCGTTGATTGCTGCGCCTGAAAGCTGTTCAAGCTGTTCGATATCAAGCAATGGCAGATCGGTGAACAGCCGCAGGAAACGACCAACATCCCCATCCTCGCAATTGCGCCAGAACTGCCAGTAGTCAAAGGCACTCAACCGATCGGCATTCAGCCACACGGCCCCGGCGGCAGTTTTGCCCATCTTTACACCTGATGCAGTGGTCAGAAGCGGTGCGGTCATGCCAAACACCTCATTGCCATCAACCCGACGCACCAGATCAACACCATTGATGATATTGGCCCACTGATCACCGCCACCCATCTGGGCACGGCACCCGAAACGACGCGACAGTTCAAGGAAATCGAACGCCTGCAAAATCATGTAGTTGAATTCAAGGAAGCTGAGGCTTTCCTGCCGTTCGAGCCTTGATTTCACCGAGTCAAAGGACAGCATCCGGTTGACCGAGAAATGCCGCCCGATATCACGCAAAAGGTCCACGTAGCCAAGCTGATCAAGCCAGTCGGCATTATTGACCAGAACCGCATCGCTCGGACCGTCCCCGAAACGCAGGAACCGTCCAAACACCTTGCGAATGCCATTGATGTTTGCCGCGATCTGTTCGTCGGTCAGGATCGGGCGTGCTTCGGACCGGAAACTGGGATCGCCGATGCGGGTCGTACCACCACCCACCAGCACAATCGGTTTGTGACCGTGGCGCTGCAACCAGCGCAATGTCATGATCGGCAACAGGTGCCCGACATGCAGGCTATCCGCCGTGGCATCAAATCCGATATAGACCGGAACGGCTTCTTCCCCGGCAAGAACACGGTCAAGCCCGGCAAAGGACGTGCATTGATGGATGAAACCACGCGCATGCAGGGCCAATAACGCCTCGGACGCAAAACCGTTCTGGGTTACCTCGCTGGCATTTTGCGGCGAAGCTGGTTGGTCAACAGGTTGGGATATCGTCATTTCGGTTTTCCTTGATGGTGGGGCCACCTCGGGCAAACCGGTTTATGGAAAAAACAAAGGCCGCCCTGGGGCAGCCGGTCTTGGTTTTATAAAAACACGTCAACAGGCGCCGCACTATGTGTGCAGCGGATAATACGAGTTGAACTGTGCAAATACGTTTTCCATGCCCAAATGCATATGGCGCAAATCCGGATCGGTCAAGCGTGTTTTGCGAAACGCCCCGAAACAGAAACACCCGCCAAAAAATGGCGGGTGCGTTATTATCTGATGAAACCGGCGGACTGTCTGTGCCGCCAGCCTTAGCTGACAACCAGTCTTAGCTCACAACGCGATAGCGCGCATGCAGGGCCGGATTGTTGTTCATCATGGTTGCACTGATCATCGGTTTGCGTGCGACGTCGTCCGACTTTTCGGCGGCCTGAACTGCGCTCAGATCATCCTGGCTGAGATTTCCATTTTCCGGCAGCGCCAGATCACGTGCGGTTTCAAAGAAGCGCAGACCGCGCTTTTCCATGACATAAAGGGTCTCACCACCCCACTCCCCGGTCCAGACAAGGCCAGAAAGGCCTTCCATTTCCTTTTCAATCCGGGCCGGTGAAATCGGCATCCCAAGGCAGGTGGTCAACAGAAATGAAAGTTCGGCCGCCGTCACCCCGTCTTCACAGCATTCTTCGGCCAGAACCGACATGACCGCCATGGTCACAACCCGAAGCGACACCTTGCTGGTTTCCAGACCCGGGAAACGGTTTTGCTGAAGTTCGACAATGTCGTTGGCAATCCGGTCAACATCCCCGCGGATAACATATCGCCCGCGCCAGACACGACAGCTTGTTCTGACTTCCCATTCACGCATTGCTGGTCCCACCCGTTTTTATCTGTCCCAATGCAAAAACGATACATCACCCATACATATAGTCAATACATTTATCGACATTTTGTATCATTTTCGACATTCCGTTTGAAACCACTGATATCCAGCCTTCGAGACAGCAAAACCGTCGTCACCTTCCACCGGATCAAGGTAGCCACGCGTCACAGCAACATGAAAATCGCGACTGAAATTTCGCGGCATGCGAAGATGTTCCTGACGCCGCAAGACACGACGAATATCATCGCGCGTCACAATGGCCCGTCCTTCGCGATAATGCAGCCAGATCGCCGCAATCAGAATGGTTTCGGCAAAACCGCGCGGTTGCAGACGCCCGACCAGACCCCCCAGCGCCCCCATGAAACTGGTAATGAATGCACCGGGATCAATATCCATCGACGCCACAAGCCTGTAACCGGCATCAAACCGACCAGGCTGCTGGTGATCACCATACTCGTCCACCCCAACCGATGCCGGATCAGCAGCACGGGAACCAGATGCCCCGTTCGTTCCGGCCGGGAATGCACCATCAGCAAAGGATGCGCCATCAGAACCGGCAGGAATACCGTCGTACCGCGCATTGCCGGAATGAGCCAAAGCCGCCCCCGGAACGGATACCAGCACGGATGCCGCAGCGGCCCCCGACGCGGATCCAGGAACAGCAGCAGCCCTCGAAGCCGCCCCTGCCCGGGCTGCCGGTGGGGTTGCCATTGAGGTTGCCATTGAACCCGGCGCAGTCATCCCCTGCGCCGCCGCGGGCATCCCGGGTACGGTCGACGCCATTGCCGGTGCCGGCTGCCCGAACAGGGCCGCCATGACCACAGGCAACCGTGCAGGCGGAATCGCACATTCAAGATCCACCGGTCCGAAATCGCCCTCGCCCGTAAGTTTGACGTGAATTATTGCTGCCAAGGTTGCTGCCACTCCTGATTTACCCAACCAGATATCATACAAAATGTACAAATTGCAACCTTTGATCTTTATTTTGCGTATCAATAACTACATTCCGAAAAATCCGATCTGGCAAATTTGATCTCGACAACACCCCCGCCGATTGCCCACCATGCCAAAATGTCGACCGGCACAGCCTGGTGCGATTTTTCCATGTGCGATCTCGTGCATGAAATTGCCCCGGCCCCTACGCAGATCGGCTCAGAAACGCCACCACCAGGGGATCGAGACCATGACACGCCTTTTGTTTCGCGAAGATGCCTATGCCAGAAGTTGTGATGCCACCATCCAAAGCATTTCAGATCGCGGTATCGAACTTGATCAGACCGTTTTCTATGCCACCGCAGGCGGCCAGACCGGCGATATCGGCACCTTGAAAACCGCATCGGGTGATGTTCTTCCGGTCGTTACCACCGTCAAGGACCGCGAAACCGGTCGCATCCTGCACATCATCGATGAAAACCATCCGCTTCCGGGCGTTGGTGACGCCGTCACAGCCGAACTTGATTGGGATCACCGCCATAAACTGATGCGCTTTCACACCTGCCTGCATCTTTTATGTGCCGTGATTGAAGGCGACGTTACGGGTGGCAATATCGCCGCACATAAGGCACGCCTTGATTTCAATCTGCCTGACAGCGCACTCGACAAGGATGAAATCACCGAAAAGCTGAACGAACTGATTGCCTGCGATGCCGATGTCTATGACGGTGAAATCAGTGTGGCCGAACTTAAAGCCAACCCGGAACTTGTCCGCACCATGTCGGTTCAACCACCCATGGATGGCAATTCGATCCGTACTGTTACGATCGAAGGCATCGATTTTCAGCCCTGTGGCGGCACCCATGTGCGCAAAACCGGCGAAATCGGCCCGGTTTCTGTGGCAAAGATCGAAAAGAAAGGCCGCCAGAACCGCCGGATCAACATCGTGTTCGCCAGCTGACATCAACAATATCGGGTCATTGCGCGCATCAGGGCAACAGTTTGGCGAAAATCACGCCAAGGCGCAGGACTGCCGGTTGCCAGTTGCCATTACTGCCATTACAAATTTGCCATTAGAATTTTAACGACAAGAAGTCACAAAAGACCATCAGGACCCCATAACATAATGATCCCGGGACCAACCGGGATCGTGCAATACCCACCACATTGCCAACCGGAGCTTGTCCATGAATAACCCACTTTCCGCCCATGTGGCTGACGCCCTGGTTTCCACCCAGTGGCTGGCGGATCACCTCGACGCACCAGATGTGCGCGTCGTGGATGCAAGCTGGTACATGCCAGCCGACAATAAAAATGCCCGCGAAATTTATGACGCCCGGCACATTCCAGGCGCTGTCTTTTTTGATATTGATGAAATTGCCGCTGACGACAGTGCACCACTGCCGCACATGATGCCTGATGCCATCAAGTTTTCGGCCAAGGTCCGCAAACTTGGCCTTGGCGACGGGGTGCGGATCGTTGTTTACGGTCAGACCGGTTCTGCCCTTGCTGCTTGTCGGGCCTGGTGGATGCTGCGTCACTTTGGCCATAATGACGTGGTTGTTCTGGATGGCGGCCTGCCGAAATGGCTGGCTGAAGGCCATCCCGTGACCGATGCACCGACCCCGCCGCGTGAACGTCATTTTACCGCACGCGCCAACAGCTTCCTGTTGCGTGAAATTGATCAGGTGATGTCAAACGTCACGACAAAGCGTGAACAGCTTGTCGATGCCCGTGCGGGCGAACGGTTCCGCGGCGAAGTTGCCGACCCGTGGGGCAAGTCGGGCCATGTTCCGGGCTCCTTCAACCTGCCCTTCAATGTGCTGTTGAATGCGGATGGCACCTTTAAGGAGGCCGCCGAAATCCGCGCTGCCTTCGAAGATGCCGGTGTTGATCTGGAAAAGCCGATCGTTACCACCTGCGGATCGGGTGTCACCGCCTGCGTTCTTGCCATGGGTGCCTATATTGCCGCCAACAAACAGGTCGCGGTTTTTGACGGCTCCTGGGCGCAATGGGCCACCACCGAAGACAGCCCGGTTGCCACCGGCCCTGCATGATTACGGCCCGGTCAAACCCGACCAGTCGGGTTGATCACATATTTAAAGTATCGAGATTTAAAGCATCGAGAGTTTGACATGCCTGCTGCGTCACAATTTGGTTCCGGTTTTCCTGACCCCGGTCAGAAAACACCCGGTGACGAAGCAGGCATCATTCTTGAGCAGCTTAAATCCCCGACCCGCGACGATATCGCCGCAATCACCACATTGTGGATTGCAACCGGCCTGATCCCCGCCATTCGCGACGCCAGGCAGGATATCGAGAATTGCATCAATGCCGATCATGGCAGCCTAATCATCGCCCGCCACCCGACAAACCGCCAGATCATCGCCACCATGATGACCGGTCATGATGAATTTCATGGCTGGATCCATTATCTGGCCATTGCAGCGGATGCGCAGAATCTTGGCATCGGCCGCGAACTTGTCACCCTGGCCGAAGATATCCTGCGCGCCAGCGGCCTGTCAGAAGTCCGCGTCACCATCGAAAATGCCACAGCGGGTGATTTTTACGCCAAACTCGGCTATGACTGGCATGACAACGCCACCCGTCCGGAAACAACGGACAACAGTCAAAACATGATCATGCGCAAGAGTTTAGACCAATGACCCCATCCAATCCGCGCAAGCTGGAAGTTGTTGTAAGCTTCCTTGAAATGCAAAGCCCGCCTGACCGCCCGCCGGCAATTATCCCACCGGGCAAGGTCGCGGTCATCCGAGCCGAAGACCCCACATTGTCATTTTACCGCTACCTTTATAATACGGTCGGTGAACCGTGGTTGTGGTGGCAACGCCGCCTGATGAGCGATGATGAACTGGCCCCGATCCTGGCAAGCCCGCATACCCATGTGTATGTGCTGTATGTTGCCGGTGTGCCGGCCGGCTATTGCGAGCTTGATCTGACCGGCCTTGAAAATGACGGGGTCATTGACCTGCATTATATGGGCCTGATCCCGGAATTCATTGGCAAGGGGTATGGCAAATACCTGCTGGACTGGGCGATTGACACGGCCTGGAGCCTCAAACCATCGCGGATTACCGTAAATACCTGCACACTTGATCATCCAAGTGCATTGGGGGCTTACCAAAAGGCAGGCTTTGTTGTATACGACCAGCGAACGGATATTGTTGACGATCCGCGCGATGTCGGGCTGATCCCGCATATTGATCATCATGTTGATCGTGATGGCCAATCTGGTGGTGACGCGCCTGATACCGGAAGTGGGCCGGAAAATGCAAATAATGCAGATTCTGGAACTTTGGTCGTTGACTTTCCCGACCGCGCAAGGTAACAAGCGCGCCTGAGTTTACCCAAGCCAGAGGATGATGACCCATGGCAGTGCCAAAGAAAAAAGTGACCAAGTCCCGTCAGGGCATGCGTCGCTCGCATGACAAGCTCGCCAAGGGCTCGTACCGCGAAGACAAAGAGACCGGCGAACTGCATCGCCCGCACCACATTGACCCGAACACCGGTATGTACCGTGGTCGTCAGGTGGTCGAGCCGAAGATGTAATTCCGTCCTGGAGAGCTCTTGCTCTTTGGCGGTTTGCGACGCTACAAAATTCCGCGCCTTCTGATTTCAGATGGCGTCTGGTTTAAAAAGGGATGAAGCCCAACGGTTTCATCCCTTTTTATTTGCCCAACACACAAACAAAAACGGGCAAGGATACACCCTGCCCGCCGCATGATCTGCATATGGCGATTTCGCCCTATTTGATGCCGTCGGTTCCGGTGCCACAGATGATCACACCAACCCGGCCCGGATCATCCACCCCCAAACGGTCCGTCATGATCGCGGCAATCCCGGCAGCAGCCGAAAGTTCGACTGCGATCCCCAAATCCTTCCAAAGCCAGCTTGCCGCCTTTTGCATTTCCTCGTCACTGACAAGGGCGATGCGATCGACATTCTTGCCAATCAGGTCGATATTCAATGCCGATGACTGACGCGGTGCCAGACTGGTGGCCGCCGTGTTCACGCTTGGCAAGGTCACGACTTCGTTGGCCTTGATGCTTTCAAACAGGGTGGCAGCCCCGGTGGGTTCCACCCCGATCACCCGGATCGATGGCCGCAACAGACGCGCCGCTGTTGCCACACCGGAAATCAGTCCGCCGCCACCAATTGCGACAACTAGCGTATCAAGATCAGGTTGCTGCTCAAGAAGCTCCAGCGCGATGGTGCCCTGCCCAGCAATCACTTTGGGATCAGCAAAGGGATGGATATAGGCCATGCCGCTTTCACGCGCATGGTCCATTGCGGCCCGGTTGGCGTCATCCCAGACCGCCCCGATCAGGGCAACATCAACGCCCTGTGCACGCAGCTTTTCGACTTTCGGCTTCGGGGTATTGGTTGGCAAAAAGATTTTGACCGGCACACCAAGGGTCCGCGCCGCATGGATCACCCCCATGCCATGATTGCCGCCCGATGCTGTGCAAAGCCCGACCGATCTTTTTTCGGCATCAAGGGCGAGTGCCGCATTCATGGCGCCACGTGCCTTGAAAGAACCGGTGACCTGCATGTTTTCAAGCTTCAGGAACAGCTCCGGCATGTGTTTCACACCGCCAAAAGCCGTATTGTCGGCAAAACTTCCGGCCGCGAAAACCGGCGTCAAGCGCATATGGTCTGAAATTGCGCGGCGCGCAGCACAGAAATCCTGAAGATCGATCACGGGGCCCCCATTTGAAATCGTTATTTGATGCCCCGGCAGAAGGATTTCCCGAACAAGGCATTTGACAGAAATAACCCGGATCACTGATTTCACAATGACTTTTGCGCAAAAATCCTTGAAGGACGCCCGCCAAGATGGTTTGTCTTAACCCTAATAAAGCGGCATGAAACGACCATGTGCCAGACAGACGATCAAGGAGATGCACCACCAATGTCCGCCAAAAGCCCCAAAAAAACGGCAACCCGACTGGTTCACGCCGGACGCCGGTCCAGTCAGTATCACGGCGTGGTCAACCCGCCCGTATTGCACGCATCGACTATCCTGTTTGACAGCCTTGCCGAACTGGAAAAGGCAGGTGCGTCGGCACCGGGCAAAGTCACCTATGGCCGTCACGGCACCCCGACCCGCTTCCTGCTCGAAGAGGCGGTTGCCGAACTCGAAGGCGGCTTTGGCACGCTTTGTGTGTCATCGGGTGTTGCAGCCATCACCAATTCGATTTTGGCCTTTGTCAAACCGGGCGATCATATTCTGGTCACTGACAGCACCTATTATCCGACTCGCAATCTGTGCAACACCTTCCTTAAGAAGTTCGGGGTTGAAACCGAATATTATGATCCAACCATCGGGGCGGATATTGCCGGTCTGATCCGCGACAATACCGCGCTTGTCTGGTGTGAAAGCCCCGGCTCCCTGACTTTCGAGATGCAGGACATTCCGGCAATTGCCGATGCCGCCCATGCGCGCGGCGTCAAGGTGCTGCTTGATAACACCTGGGCGTCTCCGATCCTGTGCCGTCCGTTTGAACTGGGGGTCGATGTTTCGGTTCAGGCCGGCACCAAATATATCGTCGGTCATTCGGATGTCATGATGGGCACCATTACGACCGCCACCGAAGAAGACCTTCTGACCATCAAAAAACAGATCATCATTTCCGGTGACGCGATTGGCCCTGATGACTGCTATCTGGCACAGCGCGGTCTTCGCACCCTTGGGGTGCGCATGAAACAGCATCATCAAAGCGGCCTTAAAGTCGCCAACTGGTTGCAGTCACGCCCCGAAGTCAAACGCGTTCTGCACCCAGCCCTGCCCGATGATCCGGGCCATGCCATCTGGAAACGTGATTTTTCAGGTGCCTGCGGCCTGTTTTCCTTTGTGATGAAACCGGTTTCCAAGCCGCAACTGGCCAATATGGTCGATCATATGGAACTGTTTGGCATGGGCTTTAGCTGGGGCGGATTTGAAAGCCTGATCCTGCCATCGGACCCGACCAAAATCCGCACCGCCACCAAATGGGACGAAGACGGCCAGCTCATCCGCCTTCATATCGGCCTGGAAGATCCTGATGATCTGATTGCCGATCTTGAAGCCGGGTTCGAACGCTTGAAATCCGCCTGAAGCAAGTTTGCCCCAAACAACAAACGGCGCGGTAACTTCCGCGCCGTTTTCTTTAAAACCAATTCTGTCGGGTATGGCATTTCAGGAACGCCGCAACCCCATCATCACGATTGAACTGATCACAAACAAACCTGCCGCTGAAATAACGATGCTGGGCCCCGCTGGCGTATCCACATGCCATGACATGGCAATCCCCGCCAGAACCGCACCCGTACCAAACAATGCCGCACCAATCGCCATCTGTTCGGGGGTTCTGGCAAAGAACCGCGCACTGGCGGCCGGTACAATCAGAAGGGCCGTGATCAGCAACACCCCGACAATCTTGATCGCAAGACCGATCACAAGCGCCATCAGCAACATGAAAATCAGGCGCAGCCGTTCGACCGGAATGCTTTCGGCCGCGGCAATTTCGGGACTGACTGTCAATGCCAGCAACGGCCGCCACATCCAGATCAGACCGGCAATGGCAAATGCCCCGCCACCGGCCATAAGCCAGATATCGCCCATGGTAATGGCAAGGATATCGCCAAACAGATAGGCCATGATATCGACCGCAACACCCTGGACAAAGGCCAGCGCCACCATGCCCAGCGCCAATGTCGAATGGGCCAGCATCCCCAGAACCGTGTCACTACCGATCTTTGATTGCCGCTGCCCATAGGCCAGAAGCAGTGCACTGGCAAGACAGGTGGCAATCATGCCAAGCCGCACATCCACCCCGATCAGAAGGCCAAGCGCAACCCCGAGCAACGCCGAATGGGCCAGC
Source organism: Thalassospira sp. GO-4 (assembly GCF_023588965.1). Taxonomy (NCBI): domain Bacteria; kingdom Pseudomonadati; phylum Pseudomonadota; class Alphaproteobacteria; order Rhodospirillales; family Thalassospiraceae; genus Thalassospira; species Thalassospira sp. GO-4. The sequence goes on along the minus strand of NZ_CP097807.1, from coordinate 566,962 downwards.
ATATCGCCAAAGAACGCCATGCGCCGCCAGACGATAAACGCCCCGAACGGACCGCAAACACAAGCCAGAAGAACCCCGCCAACAATGGCCCGCAAAAGGAAATCATCGATCATTTTGCTGTGTCTGCCTCTTTGTGCGCATGTGCATCGCCATGATGGTGGTGGTGTCGATGGTCGTCGTGATGGTGATGGGAATGGTCATGCGAATGATCATGCCCGCATCCCCCAACAACATGCCCGGAAAGGTCATGTTCATGATCATGTTCGTGGGTATAGATACCGATTGCATCGGCTTCACGCACACCAAACAGCGACCGGTATTCCGGATGCTGGCGCACAGTTTCGGGCTGCCCCGAACAACAGACATGACGATTAAAACAGACCACCTGATCGGTCTTGGCCATCACCAGATGCAAATCATGCGAAATCATCAGAACCGCGCAATCAAGTTCACGGCGGATTTCATCAATCAGACGATACAAATCGGCCTGCCCGCTGACATCGACGCCCTGCGTCGGTTCATCAAGTACCAGCAATTCAGGACGCAGCAAAAGGGTGCGCGCCAGCATCACGCGCTGCGCCTCGCCACCGGAAAGGCTGCTCATTTGGGCATCAATCACATGGGTTGCACCAACTTGCGCCAGGACCTGTTCACAATCTGAACGGCTTGCCGACCGTGTCAGGGTCAGGAAACGCTTCACTGTCAGCGGCAAAACCTGATCAATTGCAAGCTTCTGGGGAACATAGCCCACCCGAAGGCCCGGTTTGCGGATGACATCACCGCTATCGGGCTTTTGCAAGCCCAGCAATGTCTTGACCAATGTCGATTTGCCCGCACCATTTGGCCCGATCAGGGTAATGATTTCGCCTGCGCGGATGGAGATTGATACCTGATCGAGAACCCGCTCGCCCCCGAATGACAGGGTAAGCCCCCGCCCCTCAATGAGTGGCGCAGTCATGGCACAGCCCCTTGATCTCGACCGTGGTTGCTTCGATGGTGAACCCGACACCACGTGCGGCCTTGCGCACGGCGTTGCTCATGTCTTCATTCACGGCCTCGGCAACACGGCCACAATCGGTACAGATGAAATACTGCCCCAGATGTTCACAATCGGGCCGGTCACAGCCGAAATAGGCATTAAGCGATTCAATCCGATGCACCAGACCAAGTTCAGTCAGGAATTCCAGCGCCCGATAAACCGTTGGCGGCTGCACGCGCTGCCCTTCGGCAGTCAGCGCATCAAGCAGTTCATAAGCCGTCACTGCCTTGTGCGATTGCCAGATCAGGGTAAAGACCTTGCGGCGCATATCGGTAAAGCGTGCATTTTCCGCATCACAGACTTTTTCGGCCTGCGCAAGTGCGCTATGCACACATCTGTCGTGATCGTGGCCCTTTTTCGGGAAAAGATCGCTCATATCTGGATATCTCGTCTCGCTGGCTGAACGCTTTTGATCCAATTGATTTCCCAAAAGCGCCAAAAAGCCATGGCATCTGATGAAATGTTATAATATATCATTTTCTGACGTGCCGAACATAAAAAGTCAACCTTCATCGACCGGAGCATCCCCATGACGGCTGCCAACCCGCAAATTGCCGATAAACTCAAATTCAATGAAAACGGCCTGATCCCGGCAATCGCCCAGCAGCATGACACGGGTGAAGTCCTGATGATGGCGTGGATGAACCGTGATGCGGTGCTTGAAACGCTTGAAACCGGTCGGGTGTGCTATTTCTCGCGGTCGCGTGGCAAGCTCTGGCGCAAGGGTGAAAGCTCTGGCCAAGTGCAGAAACTTGTCGATTTCCGCTATGACTGCGATCAGGACACCGTCTTGGTACAGGTCGACCAGCTTGGCGTTGCCTGCCACACGGGGCGTCGCAACTGTTTTTATTTCGCCGCCCGCGATGGACAGGAAGTCGTGATTTCCCAACCGGAAGTCTCGGTCGATGAATTGTACGGCAAGAAATAAGACAGAAAACAAGACATATACGACATGGCCATTTCCGACGAACAGTTTGAACGCATTGCCACCACCGTCATTACCGGCTTTCTGGGCAGCGGCAAGACCACCCTTCTGAATGCCCTTCTGACCCAGGACGGCATGGACAGTACAGCCGTCCTGATCAATGAATTTGGCGAAATCGGGCTTGATCACCTTTTGGTGCGCGAAGTCTCCGAAGATGTGGTGTTGCTGAATTCCGGCTGCATTTGCTGTTCGGTACGGGGTGATCTGATTTCGGGGCTGCGCGATCTGTTTGTCAAACGCACGCGTGGCGAAATCCCGGCCTTTGACCGGGTGATCATTGAAACCACGGGGCTTGCCGACCCGGCACCGATCCTTCATACGCTGATGACTGATCCGCTGCTGACCACCAAGTTCCGTCTCGATAGCGTCGTGACCACGGTGGATGCCATCCATGGGTCCGGGCAGCTTGACCAGCACCCCGAAAGCGTCAAACAGGCCGCAGTCGCCGACCGTATCCTGATGACCAAATCCGATCTGGCCGATGATACGACGCGCACCGCCCTTGAAGCCCGCCTGCGTGCCCTGAACCCCGCCGCCCCGATCTATCAGGTGATAAATGGCGATATCGCGGTATCCAAGCTGTTCAATGCCGGCCTTTATGATCCCGAAACCAAAAGCATGGATGTGCAAAAATGGCTGCGTGACGAGGCCTATGACCATCACGGGGATGAGACCCATGACCATGCACACAGTCACGATCATCACGGCCACAGTCATGATCATAGTCACGACCACGATGTGAACCGCCATGACGACCACATTCAGTCATTCTGCATCACCTTTGACGAGCCGCTGCATTGGGATGCCTTTGTCACCTGGGCCGAGATTTTTACCCAGATGCGCGGCGAAAGCCTTTTGCGCGTCAAGGGCATCCTGAACCTTGTCGGTGAACACGCCCCGGTCGCCATTCACGCCGTCCAGCATGTTTTCCATCCGCCGGCATCGCTTCCGGCCTGGCCCAGTGACGACCATCGATCAAAGATCGTTTTCATCACCAAGGATTTGGGTCCCCAGGTCATTCGGGAGTCCCTTTATCACCTCAATGCGGCGGTCAGCGAAACCGGGAACACAGCACCAACATCATAAGTTGATCCGGTTTGAGCCATATCAAGGATATCGAACCGTTTCAGGTGCAGATTGGATCTTGGCTTGATACAGCCTCACTCTAAGTCCTGAACTTCGGGCGACCCGACATACCCGGTCGCCCTTTTTCTTTTCAAAAATGTCTTTTGACACAAAGACATCTGTGGCACGTCCTTCCCCATTGAACAGCGCACTTCATCCAACCGTACAGGTTGCGGTTTGGTTGCATTGCACTAAATCTGGCGCATGTTAGCGCATAATTGACACCTGATCGTCATTTGAACAGGACGATGACAGCAGCCACAATTACAACAATCAAACACAGAGGGGGTAACACATCATGATTTACCGGAACTGGCAGGGTATCGAAATTCCGGCCCTCGGATTTGGGACATACGAACTCAATAATGATGACGCGGCCACAATGGTCGCAGAGGCCGCCAAAATCGGCTATCGCCATTTTGATACCGCCCAGATGTATCACAATGAAGAAGGCGTTGGTCGCGGTCTTAAGGCATCGGGTCTTGCGCGCGATGACTATTTCCTGACCACCAAGGTCTGGTACGACAAGTTCCAAAGCGGCGATTTGCAAACGTCGGTCGTTGAAAGCCTGCGCAAGCTTGATCTTGACCATGTCGATCTTCTGCTTTTGCACTGGCCGACCGACGAAGTCCCGCTTTCCGAAACGCTGGCCGCCCTTAACGAAGTCAAAAACCTTGGCATGACGCGCCTGATCGGGATTTCAAACTTCCCGACTGCTCTGATCGACAAGGCCGTGTCGCTCAGCAACATTCCGCTGACGGTCAACCAGGTCGAATATCACCCCTATCTTGATCAGTCCCGGGTGCTTGAAAACCTGCGTTCGCATGACATGCTGCTGACCGCCTATTGCCCGATTGCACGCGGGACGGTGTTGCATGACCCGGTGCTTAAGGGTATCGGTGCGAAATACGGCAAATCCGGCATTCAGGTCACCTTGCGCTGGTTGATGCAGCAAGACAGCGTCATGGCGATCCCGAAATCGGGCTCTCCGAAAAATGCCGCCGCCAATTTCAATATCTTTGATTTTGAATTGTCCGATGAAGACATGGCGGCAATCAACAATCTGTCAAAACCCGATGGCCGCATGATTGACCCGTCCTTTGCCCCGAAATGGGACGAAGCCGCCTGATCGGAACGCTGTTGCGCGGACCATTCCGCACAATGACGCGCATGATTTTGCCAAGACCGGCTCCTTTCGGGCCGGTCTTTTGCGTTGGCCTGCACGGCAATATCAAAAACGGGCGAATTGACATTGCATTGCAACGCCAGCTTGTTTCGCACATGCGAAAAGCGTAAATTGATCCCATTCATCAGACAAAAGACTGTTGTCCGACATGGCCCAAACCAACGCATCGATGACCGATACCAACGTATCCACCGCCACACAGGCACCGTCGAAAAAGGACGATATTTCCCATCGCCTTTACGAAGATGTGCTGGCTTTGCTGCTTGGCACAATGGTGGTATCGCTTGGCGTGACGCTTTATAGCGAAAGCGTTCTGGTTACCGGCAGTACAGCCGGGGCGGCGCTTTTGATCGAACATGCGACGGGGCTGTCCTTTGGCCTGATTTTCTTTGTGATCAACCTGCCCTTCTATTGGCTGGCGTTCAAGCGCATGGGCATTGCCTTCACGCTCAAAACCTTTATCGCGGTCGGCCTTGTATCGGGTTTTTCAAAACTGACCCCGATGCTGGTTGATTTTCAGATGCTCAACCCGGTCTATGCGGCAATCTCTGGCGGTGCGCTGATGGGGATTGGCCTTCTCATGCTGTTTCGCCACCGTGCGGGGCTTGGCGGGATCAATATCCTTGCCCTGTATCTGCAGGAACATTTCGGCATCCGCGCCGGTTACTTCCAGCTTGCCGTCGATATGGTGATCCTGATTATCGCGTTTCTGACCCTGCCCTTTGACAAGGTCCTGCTTTCGATCCTGGGTGCAGTCGTGCTCAACCTGATTATCGCGCTCAACCATCGCCCGGGGCGGTATTTGGCGGCACGTTGATTACTACTAAATGGCAAAACATCTCAATGATTGCAAATGATCGACTCTAGGACCTTCTAACTTCAAGCAAGAATCTCCCCCTCGAAACAATCCATCATAAGTCGCAGTTTTGAAAAAAATTCTACTAACAGGCGATAAGTCGATCTTGACATCTTATGCCTGACATTCACAATAACTGATATTCAGAGTTTTCGAATTTATCGTCACAGAACCGGAACTTACAACGTCGATAAACGTTCTGGTGTTAAGGGGAAGCAATGGGGGAAAACACAGTACCAAGCGAAAGTTTGATTTCGCTGACCAAGCTCATACTTGACTTTGCAGAGCGCAATCCCGAATTATTCATTACGACGCTAGCCCTTCTAGCGGTAGTAGTGCTTGCTGTAGGTTGGATGGTTTATAACTTAATCCCAAAAGCCATGAAGTCTATGGGCAAGGAAGTCAGTGACGCAATAAAGAACGCCATCGCCCGTAAAGACGATGAAAATGGCGCTGACAGACAGGAAGAAAACAATGATTGAGCAAATCGTATGGCACATCGCAATAGTTGCAATTACTATTGTAGCGTACGCCTTATTGTGTAATCGCCTCATGAGGGCAACTCAGCGCGTCCGCATCAAGGCTGCAGAACTTGCTACAGAGGTCATCCTGGATAGTCGCACTCCTAAACACGTAGCGATGAAGATGCAGACTATGCAGGGAGATTTGCTTAACTCTTCCGCTCCTTGGTTGATAGCCATTATGCTTATACCATACGCTCTGCAATTTGGATTTCGCCGGACTGAAGAGTACCCTGTGACAGACTACGATGACCTGAATTCCAAGATCAATCAGGCAAGCACGTACTCTATTATCAGTTTCTTGGCACTAAGCCCCATAGCCACTACTATAATTTGTCTGCAAGGGCTGCTGATTCTAGCATATCTGGCTTCTCTTAAGAAATTTAGCAATTTCGTCAAGAGAGTACTGGGTCATAGCATTTCGTCTAATCACAGACACGCATAAAGGCTAATCGAAGACATCTAAAAGAGTGGCAGCTATCGCCACCTTTTAGTGCGAATATCTTTGGTTTGTCTTACGACATTCACAGGCAAAACCTCAAACAATGACGGTTCTTCTGGGGCCAGAACCTTTAACCTACAGGTTAGTTTTCTATTGCTCTATCCGGTTGAGCTAAGGGACAGCACAGTGTGGATGGTTTGCTTATCCCCCATGGGCATGGCATTGGCCGCCTACCCGACTTAACAAAAACGGGGCGCGAACGCCCCGTTTTGGAAATCTGATTTTTGCGTGCGAATGTCAGAATTCGACTTTGGCACTCAGGATTGCCTGGAACGGCTCCCCGATCTGGTTGCCCAGATTGTTGGTGCCAATCGAGGAGGTGTAATACACCTCGTCAAAGATGTTTTTCAGATTGAGCTGGAAGGTAATCGGGTTGCTGGCATCAATCGTGTAGGACGCAAACATGTCCGCAACCGCATAAGCCGGAAGGTCATAGGTATTGGTGTTGGTCCCCGGACGATCACCGACCGCACGGACACCACCGCCCGCCCGGAAGTTGCTGGCACCGGGCACCGCAGTCCCGAAATCATAGGCCAGGAAAAGCGACCCGGTATGGCGGGCCACATTGGCAAGACGCTTGCCCTTGAGTTCGGGATCCTTTGTCACCCGTGCATCGGTAAAGCCATAGCTTGCGATAATGTCGAGATTTTCGGTAAGCGCCCCGGCCACGTCAATTTCAAGCCCGCGCGAACGCACGGTTCCCGCCGCCTTGACCACGGTTTCGCCACCGACATCTTCGGAATAGGCGACGTTGTTTTTCTCGCTGGTATAAAGGGCGATGTTGGTCGTCAGACCATTGGCGACCTGGTATTTCGTGCCGACTTCATAGGAAATACCTTCTTCCGGGGCAATATTGCCGACATAGCTGCCGATCGAGGATTGCGGACGGAAGGTCTTGGCAACATTGGTATAAAGCGACAGTTGCGGCGTCGCCTTATATACCAGACCGCCATTGGGGATCAGTTCCTGACCATAACGTTCGGTGTTGGTCACAAACGGCCGTCCCTTGCCCGCCAGAATGTCGTAATATTGCACACGCAACCCGCCGACCAGGATCCACTGGTCATTCAGATGCAGGGCATCGCGCGCATAGGCCGAAACAGTCGACAATGTTTCGGTCTGGTCACTGTCGCTGGCCGACACGTTCGTACATTCATCCAGATTGCCATAGACCGGATTATAGATATTGAAATTGGTGACGTTGCTACACCGGATCATATCCGTACGCAGCGTATCACTGTAATCATAGGACGTGCCAAACAGCAGCTCGTTCTTCAGCCCGGCCAGCTCGACCTCGCCAGTCAGATCGGCACGCACGGAATGCTTGATCAGGGTTGAATCCTGTGTCGCATCGGCGCGCCGGGTCACATCGCCGGTGCTGGCATTATAGGACCTCACACGCGCCTGATTGTCGGCATATTTGTTGCGGCTGAAGCTGTAATCAAAGCCAAGTTCCCACGCATCGCCAAGATCCTGATTGACTTCGAACTGGACCATATCGGTCTTGCCCTTGGTCACGTTATAGGGCTCGTCAAAGCGAATTTCCGGATCAACATTGACCGCCTTGCCGGTATTGAGATCAAAGATGGTCCCGCGGTCGAACGGCACACTGTATTTTTCGTGGAAGTAACTTAGCGTAATGTCGGTTTCATCGCCTTCCCAGCGAAGGGACGGTGCGATTTGCTGTCGTTCGGTTTCCCCGAAATTGCGCCAGTAATCGGTTTTCTCGTAATCGCCAAGTAACCGGAATGACAGGGATCCGTCTTCCACCAGCGGTCCGGTCACATCAAACCCGGCATTGCCGCCGCCAAAACTGGTCAGGCTTGTATTCACCTCGCCACCGAATTCGGATTGCGGTTTCTTGGTGACGATATTGATCATCCCGCCGGGATCAAGAATGCCATATAATGTCGATGCCGGCCCCTTGACCACTTCGACATGATCGGCCGTGATGTTGAAGCTGCGCGGCGTGGCAACCTTAAGCCCGTTCACCAGAATGGAATCATCACGGTTCGATCCAAATCCGCGGCGAATGATTGCATCCTGCGTCGCACCAAGCGTATTGGTCTGCGTCACCCCGCTGACATTGGCCAGAACATCGTCAAGGCTGCGCGCATCCTGATCTTCGATAACCTGCGATCCGACGACATTGACCACCCGCGGCACATCAATCAACGGGGTCTTGGTCCGGGTCGCCACCGATGTGCTGACCGGCTGATAACCGTCAACCGCATCATCGCCATCCCCGCTTCGCTGGCTTGCTGTCACGGTGACCGGCTGGGTCGTTACCGATGTTGCAGTCTCGTCGGTTGACTGCTTCTGGGTTGGCTGGGCTTGAGCGACCTGCTGGATCTGGCTGCCGGCTTCTTGTTCGCCCGCGGCACGGGCATGGTTGACCATCACCCCGCTTATCGATACCGACGCCAGCAACAAGGCCCCGAATTTACAATGTTGCACCTTCATTCTAACCACACTCACAATTCCAGTTAATAATTATTCTTAATTACTTTGAGAGTGGTTATCATTGTCATTTATGTAGTAGTCAAACCCTAGTTTCACCCATTGCCACAAAACCGGCCTGTTTCCGACCTTTTTATGCCATCAAACACCTGTCGAAAACCGCTAAATCACCCCTGTTTTCGATAAAAAGTGAAAAAATATAACCGTTGGTTTCTTGACTACTACAGTCGCAAATGTTTCTCATTTGCTTTTGGAATCTGCGGAATCGCAAAGACTCACCCGATGATCAAAGACGCTCCATCACGCGATGTTGCCCCATTGGCAGCAGAAAAACTGCATGCTGCATTCCGCGAAACACCGGTTTTGCACGATATATCATTGTCCATTCCGCAAAACCGGCTCACGGTTCTGGTCGGGCCGAACGGTTCTGGCAAGTCGACATTGCTTTCGACTTTGTCGCGTCTGATGTCCCCGGCAAAGGGCACGGTTTACCTTGCCGGCAAGGATATCCATACCCTGCCCACACGCGATGTCGCCCGCAAACTGGGCATTCTGCCGCAAAGCCCGGTCCTGCCCGAAAGCCTTAATGTCTATGATCTGGTGTCGCGCGGTCGCTACCCCCATCAGGGACTTTTCCGGCAATGGAGCAATGCCGACGAAAAGGCCGTCCATCACGCAATGGAAATCACCGACACCGCAAGCTTTGCCCAAACACCGGTCAATGCCTTGTCCGGTGGTCAGCGCCAGCGGTGCTTTATCGCCATGGCACTGGCACAGGAAACCGACATCATCCTGCTTGATGAACCGACAACCTATCTTGATCTGCGTTATCAGGTCGATGTTATGAAACTGATCGCCGAATTGTGTCGCAGCCACGGCCGGACAATCGTCACCGTTCTGCATGACCTGAACTTTGCCATGCAATATGCCGATCACCTGATTTTCCTTAAAGACGGCAAAATACATTGCACAATCGATGATCCGAAATCCTGTTCTGCAAACCTGATTTCAGATGTTTTTTCCACCGACGTCATCCGGTTGGTGGATCCGGATTCCGGCATCCCGGTTTTCATTCCGCGCCATAACGCTGGCGATCACGCCTTGCCATCCGCATCACCATCAAATGCCGCCCCGGCCGGATGTGCACCGTGAGAACGGAACGGCTGTCGGGGGTACATATGGCATCGCGTCCGATCCTTGGCCTTGCCGCCCTGCTGGTCCTGATTTCAACGCTTTATCTTATGGTCGGGCCGCGCCTGATCGGGCTGGACAGCCTGCTTCGCCTTGCAAACGGTTTTGATGCCGGCAGTTTTGATCACCGCGTTCTTCAAACCATTCGCATGCCACGGCTTGTCGCGGCCCTGATCACCGGTGCGTGTCTTGGCCTGTCGGGTTTGTTGTTACAGGGGCTTTTGCGCAACCCGCTGGGCGAACCCCATATTCTGGGACTGAACGCCGGGGCGACACTTGCGGTTGTTGTGGCAACGGCGGCCCCTGTGGGCCTTGCCACGGACGGCATTGCCCGCCCGCTGATGGCCGCGACCGGTGGCGGATTGCTGTTTCTGGCGACGATTGTTTTTGCCTCGGCCGGGAAATCGGGCATGACGTTACTTAAGGTCACCTTTTGCGGGATTGCCTTTTCCGCGCTGGCGTCTGCTGTGACATCGGCCATTCTTATTCTTGATGATGACACCCTTGATCAGGTGCGACTTTGGATGGTCGGGGATCTGGCCGGGGCCCGGATGGATACCCTTTGGGCGTCTTCCTGGTTGCTGGTGCCAGCCGTGATCGCCGTGCTTTATGTTTCAAGTTGCCTGAATGCGCTGGCACTTGGCGATGATGTGGCAACCGGACTTGGTATTTCCGTTCGTCGGGTACGCCTGATCGGTATCATTGCCGCCGCCCTGTTTTGCGGGATCGCGGTCGCAATCGCAGGTCCGATCGGCTTTGTCGGGTTGATTGTGCCCAATCTGGTGCGCCGCTTTGTCAGCGATTACCGATTGTCCGTACCGCTTGTCGCATTGGGTGGTGCGGGCTTGCTGGCTCTTGCCGATCTGTCAGCGCGGCTTGTGATGCTGCCCCATGAAATTCCCACCGGACTTGCCACCGCCTTTGTTGGCGCACCGGTCTTTATCATTCTGGTGGCAAGGGCGCTGCGATGACCATGCCATTCAAACAGCCCCGTGCCACCGGCTATCACCAGATCAGGATCGGCCGCCTTGAAATGCGCCTGCATATCGTGCGCACCGTCATCCTTGTCCTTGCGGCATCGGGGCTGATTGCCGGAGTATTCTGGGCAATCACACTGGGCAGTCAGGATATCCTGCCGACCGGTCTGATCGCCGTCATGTCGGGTGATGTGACATTATCCCCCACGGCACAGGCGATCTTGACAGAACTGCGTCTGCCACGGGTTGTTCTTGCCGTTTTGTGCGGGGCGATGCTGGGGCTTTCGGGTGCATCGATGCAGTCACTGACTCGTAATGGTCTTGCGGATCCGGGGCTTCTTGGCGTGCGCGAAGGATCTATTCTGGTCATTTTGTGCCTGATCCTGTTTGGCCCGTCCCTGCCCGCCATTTCATATCCGCTACTGGGCACGATTGGCGGTTTGCTTGTGGCTGCAATGACGGTTGCCATCGCGCGATCGACCTCCAACCTGCGCTTTGTGCTGATCGGTATCGGGCTGTCGTGGTTTTTATCGGCACTGGTGGCCATGATCCTTGTGTCCCTTGATGCCAGCGACGCCCAGCCATTGCTTCTTTGGGTTACCGGCAGTCTGACATCCGCCACCTGGGACATCGTCCCGGTCGCAGCGGGACTTCTGCTTGTCAACTTTGTGCTGCTTCTGGGCTGCGCACGGTCGGCTGATGTCATGTCCCTTGGCGCACAGACCGCCACCGGACTTGGTGTGCGGCTTGGCCGGACATCGGCGATCCAGCTTCTAGCCGCAACCATGCTTTCGGCAACATGTGTCTCGACCATTGGCGGGATCGGCTTTATCGGCCTGATCGCCCCGCACCTGACCAAACTTGTCATTGGCAACCACAGTCAGGCATCGGTTCTAGCGGCCAGCGCCCTGGTCGGCGGGCTGTTGTTGCTGGCATCCGATACCATTGGCCGGGTTGCGTTTTTACCCCTGCAACTGCCAGCCGGCATTGTTCTTGCCGTGATTGGTGTGCCGGTTCTTCTGATCCTGCTTTGGAAACGCCGCGATGAACTTTAGGACGATCTTGATGGCAATGCCCGTTGTGTTTTCATGCAATCAGCACCCGGTTGCGCGCGATCGCATTTCCCCGCGCCCCCAATCTCCTCATTTCATATTCCGACGGGTCATATCCGCTATTGCCGCCTTCGTCGCAGTCCTTCTGTGGGGCATGAACGTACAGGCAAAAACATTCACTGATGATCTTGGCCGGGATGTCGAGGTGCCGGACCATCCGACGCGGATCATTTCGCTATATGATGTGGATGTCACCATTCCGCTGATTGAACTTGGCGTTTTTCCAATCGCCAGTCACGGACGTATCGGCCTTGACGGGACGCCGTATTTGCGGTCATCCCGGCTTTTGACCGGGGTGGATTTTGACAATTCCGACATCCGCTATATCGGATCGACCGAGATTGATCTTGAAACCATCACTGCCCTGGCGCCCGATCTGATCATCACCGCCCCGGGCCGGGCCAGTTCAATCGAACCGCTTCAGGCGATTGCCCCGACGGTTTCACTTGATGCCGCGCGGCGGGGTGGCCCCCATGTGTATCAAAAGCTCGCCGAACTGACCGGTCGGCAAGATGCCCTGAAATATCTAGAAGCCCGTTATCAAGCCAATATCGCCGCCCTGAAACGCAATCTGAACCCGTCGGACATCACCGTCAGTGTGCTTCAACCCCTTAATGGCAAGATCAATATCTATCATACCTATCGATCACTGGGGCGGGTGCTGCGCGATGCCGGGTTCAAATTCCCCGCACTGATTGACAATATCGCCCCTTCCGGCCGCCTTCAGGTCAGCCCGGAATATCTTCCCGATCTTGATGCCGATTACATATTCGATCCGTTCCGCGATGACCGCAACAATGGCGCCAAGGCCGAAATCAGGGCAATGAACGATATCTTTCCCGATTTCTGCCGTTTCCTGAAGGCCTGCCGCGACGGCCGCTATATCCTGGTGTCGCGTGAAATCGCGATTTCGAATTCCTATGGCGCGCTTTCGATGATGACCGCCCTGATCACGTCACACATTGTTGCCGACCGGTTCCGGCCGCCATCCGGCCCCGCGATCAAATCACCGGAAAACGCACCCAAACCCTGAATGCGGTGCGCCGCCTTACATCGGCAGCACCGCCTGTTGCATCCTTCATCAAACCGGGAGTAGCCCGTGTCCAAGAATTTCACCGAAAATCCCGTTGATCGTTTTGCCGAACGCATCAATGCCCGCGCAGACCGCCTGTCCCCCAGCATGCAACTGGTTGCCGAATATATCCGCGATAATCTGAGCGCGACCCTGTCACAATCGGCCCTTGAGATCGCCCACATTACCGATACATCCGATGCCACGGTGATCAGAACGGTTCAGGCTGTCGGCTTTACCGGCCTTCGCGATCTTAAGGAAACCATCGAAGGTTTCTTTATCGCCACCAATTCGCCAACTGCAAAAATGGCGTCGACAACATCGGATGTCGCCAATGATGCCGATACCGCCATCGATTTCATGGTCGAAGATCAGCTTAACGCCATGCGTGAACTGGGTCAGCCCCACAACCGTGCCGGAATGCGCAAAGCGGTCGAACTGCTGTCTGGTGCCAACCGGATCGGTGTATCGGGGATTGGGGCATCTGGCATCATCGCATCCTATGCCGCCCGTCTTTTTTCACGCAGCGGCTATCCCGCCTATGAATTGAACCGCACCGGCATATCATTGGCCGAACAATTGATCGAGGTCGGACCAGGTGACGTTATTGTAATGCTGGGTCATGGCCGCCTGCATCGCGAAGCCAGCGCCACCGTTGCCGAGGCCGAACGCCTGTCGGTTCCCCTGATCGGGATTGTCTCATCCGACAAAAGCCCGCTGATCAAAATCGCCGAGGCCGCAATCGTCCTGCCGCGTTCCAAAAGCGATCAGGTCGCCCTGCACGCCCCCATGATGTGCTGCCTGGAAACTATGATGATCGGCCTTGCTGCGGCCAATCCGGCCAAGCCGCTTGCCACACTTGAACGCATCGTTGAAATCCGCAACCGCATCCGCCCGAAAAAGTAAAACCGCCGCTGCTGTCACGACGAAGGACCCGCGCGGCTGGCACGGAAAGGTCGAAACATCCGGATAACAGATTGATAAAAAAGAAAAAATGGCGATCCCTGCAGGACTCGAACCTGCAACCTACAGATTAGAAGTCTGTTGCTCTATCCAGTTGAGCTAAGGGACCGCTGGGTGGGGGTGGTTTGCTTATCCCCCGGGGCATGGCATTGGTCGCCTGCCCGGCATGTTTGCAGGGTTTAACGTCCCCTGTCAGACGAAACGGGGCGGATGCCCGCCCCGATGGTATGGTCAGCCGGTAACAGCCAGTCCGCTATCAGACAACGCGTTTGAACGCGAAATTGTCGGCATAGGACTTGATCTGGACCTTGCGCGGCTTGGGCTGTTCGATATCGGCGATCAGCTTGTGCTTGGCGGCAAAGGCCTGGGCTTCTTCAAGGGTATCGAAATACATGCGGACCTGGCCACGGGTATCGGTTGAACCGATCCACCCCATCAGTTGATCGGCGACTTTTTTCGCACCCGGTTCAAATTCCATAACCCAGTGCTTGGTCGCAGCCTGACCGGACTGCATGGCGTTTTTGGCAGGTTTATAAACACGGACCTTCATCGGGACCCTCGTCTTGACCGTCGGGATAAGATGTTTATGGCAGTTTAACGGGCCTCTCTAACCCCTGCCAATACTTCATCTTTTACACTTTTTGTCGCGAATTGGAAATCCTGTTGGATCACCGTCAGACAACAAAAAGGGAAATGGTCGGGAAGGCGAGATTCGAACTCGCGACCCCCTGCTCCCAAAGCAGGTACGCTACCAGACTGCGCTACTCCCCGACGCGGATGTGGATTTAGCACCATAATGCCGGGTGGGCAAGACCGCATTATGCGTTTTTTCCGAAAAACATGCACAAAAACCAAAGGCCGCAGATATGGTCTGCGGCCTTGCTATTGCTGATTGATCTTTTGACTGTGGGCGGGTTGGCCACAACGCCCTAGCGCGGCAGGCCTTCGACCTTTTCGCCAACCTCAAAGCCCATCTTGTCGGCCGAGCCACCATTCAGCTCAAGCACGAAACGCACCGGCTTTGGCGACGGGATGATGGTTTCCGATTGCGGTACCGTGCGCTTTTCAATGCCGACAATCGTGCCACTGGCATCAATGAACAGCATATCAAGCGAAATGAAGGTATTCTTCATCCACATTGAAATGTCACGCGCGCCGCCGAAATCAAACAGCATCCCGGCATCACTGGCCATTTCGGTGCGGAACATCAGGCCGCGCGATCGTTCTTCCGGGGTGACGGCCATTTCGACATTATAGACCTCACCATCGACGAGAATGCGCGATCGTTCAAATCCGGTTGCCTTTGCATTAAGCCCCGCAACCACTGCTGCGCTGATAAAGCACACCACCAAAGCCATCTGAATAAACGACTTCATACCCCATACCCTCTTAGTCTTCTGACGCGTTCCCGGACCTCGTCCCGGATTGCGCCGCCCCGCCATGGATCCGCCAAAGTTGTAAACAACTCGTTGGCCGGCTGTCTGCCACGACTATGCGACCATTTTATGACACGCAGGATATTTTCCGCTGTGATGGGTAACACAGGTGGTATTTCGATCCCGTTAATGGTCGCCCACACCCCGGACCAACAGCGCGCAACCCCATATGGACTATATCCTCCGCCGCCAAGAACAAGACTTCTTGGCGCCAATCTGGTCATCGCCCCCACGACTTCCCAGATCGATTGATTGCCCAAAAGCTGTTTTGAAAGCGGATCCTCGGCAAGAGTATCACATCCACATTGTAAAACAATAGCTTGTGGTGCAAAACTTAATGCAAGAGGAATCAAATATTCAAAAAGAACGAACCGCATCTCGTCGTCATTCATCCCGCCCGGCATGGGCAGGTTGCGGGCCATGCCCCCGGCCACGTCATCAATCGTACCGGTCTTGGGCCATAAATCTTCCTGATGCATGGAAACGGTCAGAACCCGGTCATCTTCGGCAAAGGCATATTGCACGCCATCCCCGTGATGGGCGTCAATATCAACATACAACACCCGATCCAGCCCCGAATCGAGAAGCGCATAAATTCCCAGAACCGGGTCGTTGAAGTAACAAAATCCCGATGCCCGATCCCGCAACCCGTGATGCGTTCCCCCGGCCGGATGATGGATGATTCCGCCATCGGCAATCAATTGCGCCGCCAGGATCGATGATCCGGCCGCAGTCGCCGGACGCCGGAAAATTTCCGGATAGATCGGATTGCCATTTTTACCTAGCCCAAACCGGACCATGTCCTCCTCGGGAAGGGACTGGTCACGTTCGGCCTGTATGACGGCATCGACATATTCCGGGTCATGAAACCGTGCCAACTGATCGGGGGTTGCCACCGGCCCCGTCAAATAGGTGCTTTCATCCACCCAGCCCAGCGCATGCACCATATCGACCACCAGCGACACCCGCGGGATCGCCAATGGATGTTTCGGCCCGTAACTGGACCCGCGGTAAATTTCGGCGGCAATCATGCGCGGGGTTATGTCACCCCGACGATAATCAGGAAGGGTTTCGGGCAAGATGGTCACAACAGATGTCAGTCAATTTCAACGGCAGGATCCCCACAGCATTGCGTGCATTCACGCCATTCTGCAAGGGCTGATTACAGCGATCTGACACATCGATCATTGTTGTTTATCGCGCGCGCCGCCTGACACAAATTGTCACAAAACTTGACGGACGCGTTTTGACTGCGCATAGTCCCGTCATCTCCGGGGGGGCCGATCGTAAATCGGCTGAGAGGTTCGGTGTTGCCGAACGACCCTTTGAACCTGAACCGGTTAAGACCGGCGTAGGAAGGATCGAATGCGCGACACAGAACAAGCGCCCCAGCGGGCGCAAAATCCAACCAGTTTCGATATCCACCTGTCGGGTGCCCGTGTGGCATTTGGCGGCGTTGATATTTTTGATGATCTTGATCTGACCCTTCGGGCCGGAAGTTTTACCTGCTTGCTCGGTCCCAGCGGCGTTGGCAAAAGCACGCTTTTGCGCTTCCTTGCCGGTCTGGTCGAAGGCGATGTTAGCGGTAACATCACCTGTTCTGACGGCGGCATCCTTAAGAACCGCATCGCCTATATGGCGCAGCAGGATTTGCTTTTGCCCTGGCGCACGGTACGCGAGAATGTCGAACTTGGTGCGGTCTTGCGCGGGGAACGTCCCGATCATGCGCGTGCCGAACACCTGATCGCCGAAGTCGGTTTGACCGATGCCGCCCATCTGCGCCCGGCCAAACTTTCGGGCGGGATGAAACAGCGTGCTGCCCTTGCCCGCACCCTGATGGAAGATCGCCCGGTTGTCCTGATGGATGAACCGTTTTCAGCCCTTGATCCGGTCAATCGATTACGTTTGCAGGAACTGGCCGCACGGGTTTTGCGCGGCAAGACGGTATTGCTGGTAACCCACGACCCGCTTGAAGCATTGCGTCTTGGCGATCATGTTCATGTCCTGTCGGGTGCCCCGGCCACCCTTGCCGATGCCATCACGCCAGATGGTCAAAGCCCGCGCAACATCACCGATCCCGCCATTTTGGCCCAGCAGGCCGAATTGCTGCGCCAACTTGGTGCCGATATCAGCACGGGTTATGGTGCGGAGGCTGTGTCATGAGCCTTCAAAACAATCCTCATACCCATAAAAAACCACTGACAGAACGCCGCTGGCTGATGATTGCGCGGCCACTGATCATTGTGGTTGCGCTGATTGCAACATGGCAGGCGCTGGTTCTGATTACCGGTGCGCCGAAATACATGCTGCCAACGCCCGCAGATGTCTGGGCCACCCTGATTTCCCGGCATGATGTTTTGCTTGATCACGCGCAATATACCATCGCCGAAACGGTGATTGGCCTGTTTGCCGGTGCGGCACTTGGGACGCTGGCGGCCATTCCGATGGCGCTATTTTCGCCAGTCCGGTTCTGGTTGATGCCGATCCTTCTGGTGTCGCAGGCCATTCCGTTCTTTGCCCTGGCACCGCTTCTGGTTCTTTGGTTGGGCTTTGGTCTGGCATCCAAGATTGCCATGGCCGCCCTGATCATTTTCTTCCCGGTGACGGTCGCCTTCTTTGACGGGTTGGCGCGGACCGAAACCGGCTGGCTTGATCTGGCACGGACCATGGGGGCCAGTCGCTGGCGACTTTTGACCCATATCCGCCTGCCCGCTGCCCTTCCGGCCTTTGCATCGGGTTTCCGGGTTGCCACCGCCGTTGCTCCGATTGGGGCTGTGATTGGTGAATGGGTGGGGTCCAGTCACGGGCTTGGCTATTTGATGTTGCATGCCAATGCCCGGGTTCAGATTGATATGGTTTTTGCCTGTCTTCTGATCCTGTGCGCCTTTTCGATCACGCAATATTTCATTGTCGATCGCGTCCTGCGCGCCGCCCTGCCCTGGCAGCCCGACAGCCTGAAACCGGTTCGGTAATACAATTCCCCGCTGCCCGATTGGTCGCGGTTTAAATCCTCATACAAATAATTTGGCGCATCTTACGGAGGTTCATCCATGTCACGCCTTAAATCCATGATCACCGCGACCGCATTGGGCGCAATGGTTCTTGGCACGTCCTCAACGGCCTTTGCCGCCGACAAGCTGGTCATTCTTCTGGACTGGTTTGTGAACCCGGATCACGCACCGCTGATCGTCGCCAAGGAAAAGGGCTTCTTTGCCAAGCATGATCTTGATATCGAACTGATCGAACCAAGCGACCCGTCCGCGCCGCCGCGCCTTGTTGCTGCCGGCCAGGGTGACGTTGCGGTCAATTATCAGCCCCAGCTTCATGTGCAGGCCGCCGAAGGATTGCCGCTGACCCGTATCGGGACGCTGGTTGCGACCCCGCTTAACAGCCTGATCGTTTTGGAAGATGGCCCGATCAAGGAAATCGCGGACCTTAAGGGCAAGAAAATCGGCTATTCGCTGGCCGGGTTTGAAGATGCGCTGCTTGGCACCATGCTGGGCAATCACGGTGTGTCGATGGATGAGGTCGAGCTGATTAATGTGAACTTCTCGCTGTCGCCGTCGCTTTATTCCGGACAGGTGGACGCGATCATTGGCGGCTATCGCAACTTTGAACTTAATCAGATGGAAATCGAAGGCAAACCGGGCAAGGCATTCTATGTCGAGGAAGAAGGCGTTCCGCCCTATGACGAGCTGATCCTGACCGTACGCAATGACAAGGTCGATGATCCGCGCTTTGCCCGTATGCTCGCCGCCCTCGAAGAAGGCGTGCAGTACCTGATCAATCATCCCGATGACAGCTGGAAGGCCTTTATTGCGGCCTATCCGAACCTTGATGACGAACTCAATATCAAGGCCTGGGCCGATACCTTGCCGCGCTTTGCCCTGCGTCCGGCCGCCCTTGATAAAAACCGCTATGCGCGTTTTGCCGATTACATGGTGCAGCAGGGCCTGATTGCAGAAAGCCCGGCACTTGAAACCTATGCCACGGTGATTGAATAAAATTCAGTTCCCCCTGCTTCCGCAGCGCTTTCCCGGTGGATGCGGAAGTTTCAGGAAGGCCGGAACGTGTCCCCCGCGCTCCGGCCTTTTTCATGTGGTATCCGCCGTGATACGTGTCATTGGCACTTGCGTTTACCTTCTGGTCACCAGACCTTGTGACAGACATAATCACATGATTGTTTTGATGGCAGGAACAGACGCGTGCAAACCCAATCCCGACCCGATCACCATACCGAAACCGGTTTTGAAAACCGTCATCCCCTGCCCGATCCGGTCAAACGGTCGTTCTGGCGTTTTTTGAAACTGCGTTTCTCGGGCGATTACAAATGGCCAAAGGCAACCGAGCAAATCGGCAAAATCGCGACCGAAACACCCGATTTTGAGGCCATCCAAAACCCGGACCCGACCCGTTTGCAGGTCACCTGGGTCGGTCATGCCACGGTTCTGGTGCAATATGGCGGGCTTAACATCCTGACCGATCCGGTATTTTCAGATCGCGCATCCCCCTTTAAACGACTGGGCCCGAAACGATACAGCCAGCCGGGCCTAAGCATCAATCAGTTGCCCAAGCTTGATCTGGTCTTGCTGTCACACAATCATTACGACCATTTCGATCTTGCCAGCCTGACCGTTCTTGGCGATGTGCCGCGTTATGTGTTGCCGCTTAAAAACGGGCCGTTGCTGGAAAAGGCAGGCATCACTCCTGATCGCTATATCGAGCTTGATTGGGATGAAAGCCACCATCACGGGGATGTTAAAATCACCCATGTGCCGTCCAACCATTGGTCAAGCCGCACCACCAAGGATCGCAAGGAAATGCTGTGGGGTGGCTATATTCTGGAATTCGCGGATGGCTACCGGTTCTATTTTGTCGGCGATACCGGTTGGAACGAGGCCCTGTTTACCGAACTGGGCCAGCAACATGGCGGGATTGATTTCGGCCTGATCCCCATCGGGGCCTATGACCCGCGCGATTTCATGCGCAATTCCCACTGCAATCCCGAAGAAGCCGTACAGATCATGCAGGCAATGGGCGTCAAACAGGCACTTGCCATCCATTGGGGGACATTCGTTCTGACCGCCGAACCCGTTGATGAACCGCCCAAGCGACTGGCATCGGCCCGCAAGGAAGCGGGTCTTGGCGATGATGACTTTATTGCCCCGCCGATTGGCGCGACCCGGTTCTTTGCAGGCAAGCAGGCCACGGCGGCCCCCGAACCGCATGCCATTTCGATCAGCGCCGAATAACAAACAAAACCGGCAGCGCGCAAACGCTGCCGGTTTCGTCCGATCCACGATCACCCATTGGGAGACGGGCGATCCGCATCGTTTCTGATCTGCAAGGAAACGCCGTCCTGCACATCATTAAAGATACGTTATAACATTACATTTGTTCTGCAAGGAAATTCTGAAGGGATAACGGGATGATGTGACGCCGCTTACACCATCCCGTCCAAACTTTGATAATGCGGGATTTAGACCCGCGTGCGCGGACGGCGGACAGAACCGTCTTCAAACCGCGAAAGCTCCATCCCCGCAAGGGTAATCGATGGCTGTCCGGTGGTGATCCAGTCTGCCAATACCTTGCCCACAACCGGCCCCATGGCAAATCCGTGCCCCGAAAATCCGGTGGCGACAAAGAAGTGCTTGGGATTGACGAACTGATCAATGACCGGCACCGCATCCGGGGTGACATCAATATCACCGGCCCATTTGTCAACGATGCCGACCTGCTTGATCTGCGGAAAGACCTTTTGCAGATTGGCCATGGCGTTGCTAACTCGCACCTTATAGGGTTCGGCCTGATTGGTGCGCCGTCCGATCATTGGTTGTTTCGATGCTTCTGATCCCGGCAGACGGTCGACCAGATCATCAAAGAACCGCTTGTTAAAGTGGAACTTGAAGGTCGCCCAGTTATCAAAAAGCCCCGGCGCAAAGGCCTTGGCATATTTGAAACGGCCAAGGGTCAGATCAATATCGGTCATGAATTCATCCGCAATATTCATCGACCCGTCAGTGCGCTGTCGAAAGGCCAGACCCGCAGCAAGCGTCCCGGCCGCCGAGATATCGGGCACGGGCGTTGTACGGATCACGGTGCCACGCGTGGTTTGCTGCGGCAGTCGGCGGCCGAATTTGGCAACGAATTTATGGGTGGCGGCACCGGCCGCACAGATCACATATTTGCATTTGATTTCGCCCTTTTCCGAAACCACCGAACTGATCGCACCCGCGGTTGTTTCAATCGAAAGCGCGCCGCATCCCTCGGCAATCACCGCGCCCATTTCGCTGGCACGTCTGGCGATGGCCGGTGCGGCTTTTTTCGGTTCGGCCTGCCCGTCCGATGGCGTGTAAATGCCCCCGACACCGGGTGTTGTGATGCCCGGTGTGATGTTCTCGACACCCTTTGGTGACAGCACCCGGGTTTCAATATCAAAACCCTTGGCGTCTTCGATCCATTGTTCGTAATCGGCCATTTCCGCGTCATCGCGCGCCACAAACAGAACCCCGCCCTGACGCCATTCAAGATCGGCATTCAGTTCCTTTTCCAACCCTTGCCAGATGCGGTTGCATTCGATCATCAGCGGCAATTCAACCGGATCGCGCCCCTGCTGACGGACAAATCCCCACGCCCGGCCTGACTGATGTGATGCAATCGTATCCTTTTCCAGAAGAACCACCTTCATCCCCGCCTTGGTCAGGTAATAGGCGCTGGAAGATCCATGGATTCCGCCACCGATGACGACAACGTCGCATTCCTTTGGCAGGGTGATTTCGGGGTAATTGGTCATGTCGGGGCCTCTGGATTGGATTACAGTTTGGTGTGTGGCGCGAACCACGTTATGTTGCGCGGCAATAAATCTCAACAAAATCAGGTAGCCACCATGTCTGATCACGCAAAAAACCAAAAACCGGCCACCATCACCGCCCAGGCACTGGGCTGGGTTGATGACGCAACCAAGTCGGTCACACCGCCGCTTTATCCGTCGACCACGTTCGAGCGTAATACCGATCTCAGCTATCATGACGGGCGCTGCTATACGCGCGCGGACAACCCGACCTATGATCAGGCCTGCGAAGTATTAAGCACCCTTGAAGGTGGCAGCGAAACCCGCCTGTTTGCATCGGGCATGGCAGCGGCAGTTGCCTGTCTTCATGCCCTTAGCCCCGGCGATCATGTTGTTGCCCCCAAGGTGATGTATTGGGCGCTGCGCAGCTTCATGCTTGATAGTGGCGTACGTGCCGGGCTGTCCTTTGACTTTGTCGATAACGCCGACATTGCCGACTGGGACAAGCACATTGTTGCGGGCAAGACCAAACTGGTCTGGCTTGAAACCCCGGCCAACCCGGACTGGCAGATCACCGATATTGCAGCTGTTGCCGAACTGGCGCACAAGGCTGGCGCACAGGTGGTTGTCGATAATACCGTTGCCACCCCGCTTTTGACCCGCCCGATTGAATTTGGTGCCGACATCGTCATGCATTCGGCAACCAAATATCTCAATGGTCACAGTGACGTTCTGGCCGGATCGCTGACCACGGCATCAGACAGCGAATACTGGCAACGTGTGTGCAAACAGCATGCATCTGGCGGTGCGGTTCTTGGTGTGTTTGAAACCTGGCTTTTGCTGCGCGGGATGCGCACGCTTTCGATCCGTGTTGAACGGGCGTCGGCCAATGCGATGGCCATTGCCAAACATTTCGAAAACCACCCCGAAGTCGAACAGGTCCAGTATCCGGGCCTTGCAAGCCACGCCGGGCATGATATCGCGGCCAAACAGATGACGGGTGGATTTGGAGGGATGCTGTCGATCCGGGTCAAGGGCGGCGAAAAGCGCGCGGTTGATTTCCATAATCAGTGCAAACTTTTCAAACGGGCAACGTCACTTGGCGGGGTAGAAAGCCTGATCGAACATCGTTCTTCGGTCGAAGGCCCGACAAGCCCGGTTCCCGGTGATTTGCTGCGCCTTTCGGTCGGGATCGAGGATGCAGATGATCTTGTTAACGACCTGGAAACAGCATTGCGGTTAAGCAAATAAACTGAACCATCTATCAATCTGGAATTTCACGATCGATGTCAAAGCTCCCTCTTCGCTGGCTTCACGCAAATGCATTGTTTCGCAATGCCGGTGTGATCGCCGCAATTGCAGGGAGCTTTGTTTTTTCCGGGCACAGCATAGCGCAGACGCAAGAACCAGCACCGGTACAAATACCAGCCGGCACCGGCAGCCATCATGTCGCCGATATCAATGCCCTGCCGCCTGCACCCGGTCTTATTTTTGATCGGCGTGCTGGCGAATACATCATGTTTGATGAACTTGTGCGTCGTTTGTCGAACCGGAAATATATCCTGATCGGTGAAAAACACAACAACCCGATCCATCACCATCACCAGTCCCAACTGATTGATGCGCTGACAAAATCCGATCAACGCCATCGGGCCGTGGTCTGGGAAATGTTTACCCGCGATCAGCAAGGTCTTCTTGATCAAAGCTGGCAGGAAGTTCCGATCTCCGAGCTTGGGCAGGCACTGGAATGGGAAGAACGCGGTTGGCCGTCATGGCATGACTATGCCCCGATCGCCGAAATCGCCAAGACCCATGACCTGACGATGGTGGCGGGCAATCTGCCAGATGATCTTTTGCGGCCAATCATTGCCGAGGGCACGGCGGCACTGCCGGCGACACTGGCGACAAAGCTTTCGCTGCCCGACATGCCCGACGAGATTATGGAGCGTTTCCGTGTTGAAATGGCCGAAAGCCATTGCAACGCCCTGCCCAAAAGCATGCTGGGTGGCTTTTCAACGGTTCAGTTCGCCCGTGATGCATCCCTTGCCCGCGCCATGACCGATATCGCCAATACCACCGATCATGACGGGGCATTTTTGATCGCGGGCGCCATGCATGTGCGCCACACCATTGCTGTTCCCTGGCATATCAGCCGGTTCGAACCCGGTCTTGATGCCAATGACATTGCAGTCGTCAGCCTGATCGAAGCCGACGATCCAAGCGACAATCCCCCCAAACCACAGGACTATGCCGAACGGTTCGGCAATCGGGATGATGTCGATTTCATGTGGTTTACCAATGATATGGTACGCAAGGATCCGTGCATTGATCTTACAGTCGGGCAATAGATCCCGATAGCGGCCTGTTTACCGCCAGATATCCAGATATGCCGTATCCTGATCGGGATTACTTGATGCGCCGTGGCAGCCAGTCGGTTGTCGCCACGGGTTTGCCCTTGTGCGATCGCATGACACGCGGGCGAACGACTTCCTTTGCCTCGGGCGTGGTGGCACTTTTGCGGACCGATGCATAAAACTCCACCAGCTCCGTATATGGAATGATGGTTCCGATCCCTTCCTTATAGGCCTTGGTAAAGGGCGGATGGTTGCGCACCGTCATGCTCAGATGTTCGACCGTGTGATGACCAAATTGCGACCAGATGCTTTCAAGGAAATGGGCCGTTTTCGGGTCAATCGGTTTGAGCCGCACATCAGGACGGCTTTCTTCCATCACCGCATAAAGGTTGGGTTCGACCGGGCCGAATTCCTCGGCGACGAAGATCGCAGGCATCAGCATATTGCCGTGATAATTCGCCCCGTAATAGGCCTGGGCCAGATACAGCAAACGGTGCAATTTTTGCGGTTGCAGATATTCGTTATCGTTCAGGGCAAGATCAATGAATCTGAACGCTGCTTCGAAAACTGTGTTGAGAACCGGCTTGTTCTGCATTCCTGGCCCGATGGTCTGATGGGAAGATGCCCCATCATAAGGCCTATGTCATATGGCAACAAGCACCGGCGACTTTGATCGGGGAAATTTTGCAGGCAGATATGATCCCGCGATGATCGCCAACAACCCGGTCAAATCCGGGTCAAACCGATGCATCAAGCTGACGACCACGCACACCAACACCATGCGCCACCGCATTTACCAGCGCGTAAAAGGACGTGCCGCTATTGGCTGACAGGTCAAAGGGAATGGATGGATCAAGCATCGATACAAAATCCTGATCAGACTGGACGTCCATCGCACCTTCGCGGTCGCTTGCCCGCCGGGCGGCCGACAATGCGCGCTGTTCGGTTCGCTGATCCTTGTGGTCGCCCGGGTTGCCCTGCCCCGGCTGGCGCTTGTTCTTGCCGTCGATATAGGCATTGAACAAAATGCCGTCATCATCCGGGTTATAGGAATAATGCTGAGAGGATTCTTCAATCTGCGTACTGCGATCAACTGTCGACACACCGCGCGCACCAGCAGCCGCAAGTCGGCCATACTGGCTGACCTGTGAGGTTGTCTGTGCTGTTTGGACCGGTGTGATCATTTCCTCTTTCCTGCCGCAGGGCGGCGAACCAATTCAACCCGAGCATTATACATCAATATAATGGGGAATGGCAGAAATTTCAAAGATCCGGCGGTATTGGGCCTGTTCAGTCGCCTTCGAACTCGACCAGATGGAATTCCTCGATACCGCGATCACGGATCTTTTGCGCCCCGCCCAGATCGGGCAGATCAATGATAAAGGCACAGGCGGCAACTTCTGCGCCAACCTTTTCAACCAGATCAATTGCCGCCAAGGCAGTTCCGCCCGTTGCAATCAGATCATCCATGACAAGAACACGGCTGCCCGGCTTGATCGCATCCTTGTGGATTTCAATCACGTCGGTTCCGTATTCCAGTTCATATTCCACACCGATGGTTTCGGCTGGCAATTTGCCCTGTTTACGGATGGTGACAAACCCCACGCCCAGAGCAAGTGCCACCGCCGGACCAATGACGAAGCCGCGTGCTTCGATCCCGGCGATCATGTCGATTTTCTTGTCCTGAAATTCTGCAGCAAAGCTGTCGATGACTTCGCGCAGGCCGTCAGCATCTTCAAACAGGGTCGTGATGTCGCGGAACATGATCCCCTTTTTCGGGTAATCAGGAATGGTACGGATCAACGACTTAATCGACATGGGATACTCCGGCCAGCTTTCAGGTGGTTCGCATATCGCGCACACAGAACCCGGTCATATCCGGGCTTGCTGCGCATACGGCGACACTTGATGCCTGAAAGCTGCCGGAATGGCAAGCTTCATCAAAAAGCTGCACCAACGGCCGGAACGCCAAATTGCGTTCAGGCGGCGTGCGGTGTCATTGTACGTCCTTGGGCAACTCCCTGGGCACGTACATGGGCACGGTGGTTTTGCGTTCGCATTGCGACGAAATCATTTGCCAGCTTTTTGCTGATTTCCGCGCGTGTTCCGCGCGGCAGTCCGGTTTGGGCGGCCTGGCGATTGCCCCAGACCGCACGGTAAAGGCGGTAATCATGGTCATTGATCTGACCGAATACTTTTTCGACTTCCATCAGAGTTTGGACGTAACTCTTTTTCATGTCAGCCATCCTGTTGCTCGTTAGGCATTCGCACATCATTGCGGCGAAGGAAATGCACCGTTTGCCGATGCGCTTTTTACAGCAGCGATATAGTCCGGTGTTCGTGGCCACTCAACTGCATGACGGTGACAAGATCAGGAAGATTTTGTGACAAACTGCCCCAATTGCAAAACGGCCCGCTTTTCGCGATGAAAAGCAGGCCGTTCAGGATGTTTTTTTCAATCGCGAGCAAACGCGACGGGTATCAGTTTACGGTTTTTGCCGCATGTATCTTGGCTTCTTCGTCGATCTGCTTTTGCAGCGCATCGCCATACTCGCCATAGATCCGCCCTTCGAGCGACAGCTCAAGAAAACGGATATAGTCGTTCTGATCGGTAATCTTGGCGCGTGCGACTTCGATCACGTCAAACGGGCTTGCGGCATCCAGATCGTATTTACGGATCAGACCCAGCATTTCCGCGGTGATCTGATCAAGCTTTTTGCGGGTGTCGCTATAGGAAAGCGTCATCAGCCGGTCCTGTTCATTGCAGTAGGTTGGGTGCGATACTTATTGGCCTGCTTATGCCTTTTCCATCACATCAAAACAAGCCCTGTGCAGTCTGCTTGGGGATCAATCGCGCACCCATTGCGCATCGAGTTGCCCCCGAACCGTCCCGATATCATTGATGACTTGAGTCATATCAAGGCGGGACTTTGACGATCATGCATTGTTCCAACCATTCAGGACAATGCGAAACCGGCCGAACAAGGTGTCTGTTTCCGTCATCGCACCGGGGAATGAACATGAAAATTCTGTCTGCCTTCAATGCAATGGGCATACGCAAACGCTTTATGTGGGCATCGGCATTTGGCGTGACGTCAACCGTTGTCATTGCGCTTTTGATGATGACCGTGGTTGAAGAAAACGCGATGGACAGCAAGTTGCGTCAGCTCAGCGAAAATGAACTGACCTCATTGCATGCGCTGATCGTTAATGTCATGGCGGCCCGCCCCGATGATGTCGATGATATCGGCATTCATGTCTTCAATAACTGGTTTGACAGCCGCAATGCGGATTATCCCGGTGAACTTTGGTCGGCCTGGGGACCAACCACACAGGCATATATGGAAGAATACGGCGACAAGCCGATCAAAACCCCGCGCGACGACATTGATATCGAAGCCATCGAAACAGGCAAACTGATCGGGCGCTATACCGAAAACGGCACCTATCGCATGTCGATGCCGATTGTCCTTGGTGAAACCAAGGGGGCCGACCGCGAGGTTTGTTTTAGTTGCCATGGCGCGATGGATGCCCAGAAAGGCGACGTGATTGCCGTTCTGTCTTCAAGTCTTTCGGTTGCCGCCGAACAGGAAAAAACCAACAAAATTCTGATCGGCATCGTTCTTGGCGGTCTGGCCATTGCCATCGCCACCATTATTGGCATGCGCATATTGCTGACCCGGATCGTAACCGCACCGCTTTCCGATCTTGGCCGGGACATGACCGAACTTGCCCAGGGCAATACCGATTTTGACATCAACGCCCTGTCGCGTCGGGACGAGATCGGGCGCATGGCCAAATCGGTCGAGGTATTCCGCACCAACGCCATTGCCAAAAAACAGATGGAAGCCGAACAACAGGCCGCCTCCCAGCGGCGTGAAGAACGGATGAAAAAGCTTGAACAGCATATCGGCAATTTCGAAGGCGTCATTGCCAAGATTGTCGGTGCCGTATCAAGTTCGGCCGGTAAAATGCAAACCACCGCCAACGGTCTGGTTGAAACCGCCGACCGCGCCAGCAAAAGTGCAACCACGGTTGCCGCCGCCTCCGAACAGGCCACGGTAAATGTGCGCACCGTCGCCGATGCAGCCGACCATCTGTCTTCTTCCATTTCCAAAATTGGCGAACAGGCAGATGCCTCCACCCGGGTTGCTGCGGAGGCATCACGCGAAGCCGAACAATCATCGGAAACGGTTCAGGGCCTTTCGGAAGTTGCTGGTCGTATTGGCGAAATCGTCGCCCTGATCAGCGACATCGCCGGACAGACAAACCTTCTGGCACTGAATGCGACGATCGAGGCCGCCCGGGCCGGCGAAGCCGGCAAAGGCTTTGCCGTGGTCGCAGCCGAGGTCAAAAACCTTGCCAACCAGACAGCCCGCGCCACCAACGAAATTGCCGATCAAATTACCGCCATTCAGGAAGAAACCGGCAAAACAGTCAGTTCCATGGCCGATATATCGGATGTGATTTCGCGCATCACCGAAATGGCTCATACCATTTCAACCGCGGTCGGTGAACAGGCCAACGCCACGGACGAAATCGCGCGAAATGTCGAACAGGCCGCTGTCGGCACCCAGGAAGTCAGTAGCAATATTGAACAGGTCAGCAACACCGTTGCCGATACCGATCACGCTGCTCATCAGGTTCTTGATGTCGCGCGTGAACTTGGGTCCCTGTCTGATGATTTGCGCTCCGAAGTTGACCGTTTCCTTGCCGACATTCGGGCCACCTGACCCAGACATCCGCTTTCAAAACGGGTACATTCCGATAGTGATGCATCTGGCGACAGAACATCCCGCACAGGTTGTTTTGTCGCCAGTCTTGTATTTTGGCCCCTGCAGGCAAAAATGAAGATTTATGCAAAACATTCCGGCATCTGGCACACCATACCGGGGACGGCCCCGCAGATTTTCGTTCATGCTGATTGCGATATGGGCAACCATGCTGCTTTGGGCGCCTGATCTGTATGCGTCGGATAACCGGCTGCGCAAAAGCTGCCATCAGCTGATTGTTTCCGGCCACATTGATTATCCCCCCTTCAACTATACCGAACATGAAACCTTTCGCGGGGCGTCGATTGATCTGATCCGTCTGATAGCCCGCAAAATCGGGGTTCGCGTTGAAATCCGAAATGTCGGCCCGTGGATACGGGCGGTAAAGAACCTGACGGACGGGGATATTGATCTTCTGGTGGCGATCTATAAGACGCCGGAACGCGAAGCCCGTTATCTTTATACCCTGCCCTATGCCGAAGACCCGATTGTCATGTTTACCATGGCCGATGCGGCATTTGATTTCCGCGACTGGTATGATCTTGTCGGCAAGGTCGGCGTTACCACACGCGGCGACAGTTGGGGGGCTGATTTTGATCAGTTCATCGAACAACATCTGACGATGATGCGGGTCAATACAACCGACCAGATGATCGACATGATCGCCCGAAAACGGGCGAATTATGGTGTCCAGGGGCTTTATACCCTTCAACGATCCGAACGGCGCGCGTCCCTTGGCACCGACATCACCATTTCAAACACGCCGATAAAATCCGAAAAGATGTATATGGCCTTTTCCAGATTGTCGCCCTGTCGCAATCTGATCGACAAGGTCAATGCCGCGATCACCGGTTTTGAAAAAGACAAAACGATCGCCCGGCTGATTTCAAACTATGTCCACCGCAACGGTTCATGAATGTTCATGGCTGTTCCGGACCGCGCGGGTCCGTCTTTGCGTTGTTTTAGATCCTTTTTCGATCTGCCAAGCCATTGAAACCAAGGCACAACGCACCGCATTAGACTTTTGTTAAATTCGAAATTAACCAGAACTCAAGCTTTTATGGACCTATTCTTACGTAAAAACTTATAGAATAATTATAATTACGGGCAGGATCGCGACATTACCCCGATACGGTTGGTTGTCGGGGAAACGACAGCTCGACGGATCGAAAGGTCGACTGATCGACGCTTGGGGGATTGTGGGAACAATGTCGTTTACGACGATTTTGGGCATAATGGTTGGCCTTGGTCTTTTTGTCGGATCGATCTTTATTTCGACCGACAACTACCTTGTATTTGTCAGCCTTTCGAGCGCGCTGATGGTGGTTGGCGGCACCCTGGCCGCGACCTTTATTGCCTATGAGGCGCGCTATGTTCTGTTGGCGCTTAAACTGATTTTCAAGATTTTCCGTGCCCCGCAAATGGGCCGCGGGCAACTGACCGGTGAAGTCGGCCGGGTTGTCAAATGGGGATACCTCCTTCAGAAAAAGGGCATCAACGCCCTTGAACAGGAAGCCGAACGCGTCGCCAAGGACGAACCGTTTCTGGGCTGGGCGATGGAAGTCGTGATAACCGGCTATAACGGTGATGAAACCGCCGAAATGCTTCACAACGCCATTGATAATGCCTTTGGCCGCAATCTTGTGCCGGTCTCGATCCTGAAAAGCATGGCCGCCGCCGCCCCGGCATTTGGCATGATCGGCACATTGGTCGGGCTTGTGATCATGCTTGATAAAATGGCCGATGACCCGACATCGCTTGGCGCCGGACTTGCCATTGCGTTGATCACCACGCTTTACGGGATTGTGGCTGCGCGATTTTTCTTTTTACCCGCGGCCAGCAAAATTCAGCAGCGCGAAGAAATCATGCGGTTTCGCAATTATCTGATTGCCGAAGGCCTGATCATGCTGGCCGATCGCAAAGGCCCGCGCGCCATTCAGGATCGCATGAATTCGTTCCTTGATCCGGCCATTCACTTCAACATCGACAAATCTGCGAAATAGGAAAATCTGCCATGGCCCGCCGCAGAAAGGGTATCCCCCGCACCGTCGAAGAAGAAGTCAACGAAGACTGGCTTGCCACCTATGCCGATGCCATCACTCTTTTGATGGCGTTCTTTGTCATGCTTGTCAGCTTTTCCAAAGTTGAATTGCCGGTGTTTGAAAAAGTCCAGGCCGGTATCGCCGAGCAGATCGGCAAACGCGATGTGGTGCGTCCGACCCAGGTTCTTGAAACCGATCTCAAGGACGTTGTGTTCAATATGGCCATGGACAGTGCGGTCAATGTATCGACCGACGACGAAGGCATTCTGATGGAAATGGGAAGCGGCGCCTTCTTTCAGCCGGGATCGGCCAATCTGACCAAGGATGCTGTCCTGTTCCTCAAAGACGTTGCGGATCTTTTAAAAGAACCCCGCTATCTCGGCTTTCAGATCGAAGTCACCGGCCATACCGATGACAGCCCGATAAGCTCCCCGCGCTTTCCATCGAACTGGGAATTGGCGGCGGCCCGTGCGATCGCCGTTGTCCGCTTTTTCGGGGCATTGGGTGTTGACCCCGACCAGAAACGCATGCGGGCAATATCATATGGCGATACCAAACCCAAACTGCCAAACAATGACGATGCCGGCAACCCGATCGAAGAAAACCGTCAGGCAAACCGCCGCATTGAAATCCGCGTATTCCCGAAATATTCACGGGTTTTCTGATCTGCCTGGCATCAGCTTGCTCCACGGGTGACTTGATAGTTCAAGGAAACATCTGACGTCCCAGGCGGGCAGCATCCAGCAAGCCTATTCGATCACCACCACCATCTCGTCACGGGCAGCAAAGGCGCCGGACCAGCTTGATTTCGCCTGTTGTTCAATGGCGGTCATCGCGGCGTCATTATGGTCCGGATCATGATGGAACAGCGCCAGCCGTTTCGCGTTGGCGGCACGACAAAGACGAATGCCTTCCTGCCAGGTGGAATGCCCCCACCCGATTTTTTGCGGGAATTCTTCGTCGGTGTAGGTGCTGTCATAAATCACCAAATCCGCATCCCGGATGAAATCGAGAATAATTTCATCAGGCTTTCCCGGTTCATGTTCGGTATCGGTGACATAGCAAACCGCCTGTCCGCCATGTTCGACCCGAAATGCGGTTGCACCATTGGGATGGCGCAGCGGTGCGGTGCGAATAACAATCCCCTCGCCCGGATGAAGATCATCACCGACAGTAAAATCCTCGAATGTCAGTTTTGACTGCATCGCCGAAAGCGGCACCGGAAATGTCGGATTGGCCATTTGCGCGGAAAACACACGTTCAACCCCGCCCTCGTCGGTCAAATGCCCGGCCATGACATGAAAGGCCGCCTTCGGGTTATAGGCCGGAACGAAAAACGGAAATCCGTTGATATGATCCCAATGGGTGTGGGTCAGAAAGATGGTGGCTTCGGTCACCTTGCGCCGGATCAGGTCCTTACCAAGGTTGCGAATGCCGGTCCCGGCATCAAAGATCAGCACCTTGCCCGCGACCCGCATTTCCAGACAGCTCGTATTCCCGCCATACACCACATGGTCGGGCGACGGACAGGCAATGCTTCCGCGAACTCCCCAGAATTTAACCTCAATCGACATTCAAAAGACCCCGTCCATCCGTTGACAGTGCGATACGGATCAATGCTGTAACATCCTTGAAAGATAGCATTTTATTTTCACAAACCAATCAGGGATTGCGCAAATTTGCCGGTGTGACGCAAACCTTTGTTCCGATCTCCGCATCAAACAGCCGGTCTGCCCGCCCGCAATTGACGGCAATTTCACATAAACCGATCGAATTGCCATAGTAGAAAGGCTTGCCCACCGGCACGTCCGAAAATGTACGCGCCATTGGAACGGCCTGATCATTCACAGCGACCGTATCATCCGGTCCGCATGCGCGAAGTCCGGTCATGAGGTTACCGTATGTATCAATGTAAATGACTTCATCAAGCTCATCAGGCCATTCCATGGCATCACCATAACGCTGATCCAAGGTCAGATCATGGCAGGCAAATTCCTGGCCGGTGGCAACACAGGCCGCGACCGGTGCGAAAAGATCCCGGCCATGAAAACTGGCCGAAAGGTTTTCCGGCTGCCAGTCGATACAACGCAGCTGAACATCATCGGATTTGCGGATCACCATTTCAAACAGACCGTTATCGGGCCCGACATATGTCACACCGTCTGCTGTGACAACGATCCCCCTGCGTGCACTGCCCACCCCCGGATCAACAACACCCAGCACCACATCACCGCGACGAAATTCACGACGAAGGGCCGCCAGAAGATAACTTGATGCCTTGGGGTTACGATCCGGCGCATCAACCATCAGATCACAAACAGCACAATCAGGTGCATTGCGCATCACGACCGAACGCATCGTCCCGCTATAGGGACCGTTCACACCAAAATCACTGAAGATAAAGATCATCTTGCCCGTGCCTTCCCGTCGACAGGTCGACCAAAAACAACAACGCCGGTGGTTACGTTCATCCCCACCGGCGTCATTTCGATCAGTATATAGGGCATTTGGCCCGTGATGCCATGTGCACTACTTCACTTCGCAGAACTGCCCGCGACGTTTGAGTTCCGCACAAAGCGAGCTGGCCGCACTGTCACTCAGTCCCGTTGCCATCAGACGGTAAAATGTGCCCTTGCCCGGAATGCTGGCCCGGGTCACCCCATGCTGAAGCGGTACAAGCTGTGCATAACGGCCTGACAGGATTTGCCAACCGCGTTCGGCCTGCCCTTCAATGCGATAGGATGCCAGATGCACCGACTTGCTGCCACTCGCAGCAACCGGTGCGGCGGCCTTTGCCATTTCCTCGCCAGCCTGGACCGGGCGACTTTCGCCTGTCGCAACACGGCGCACCGGTTCGCCGGAATTAAGGGTCACGACATTGCCCTTGGCCGGTTCGACGATTGCCACTTCGATCGCATCACGTTCACGTTTGAATTCGTCCGGCGTAACCAGTTTCATATCTTGCAGATCCTCGATCCGCGCGATCTGGCGCGCCGCATCCATCAGGCCCTGCGGGGCGGGTGGCGGAACGGCGCGCTGGCGCGGTTGGGCGGGCAACAACGCATCAAGGATGGCGGTGCGTTCCGCCACATGTTCCTGCACCGTGATCGCCCCGATCTGAAGCGCACGGTTCAACTGATTAAGGCGTTGCTCGACCTGTGATCCATCGGGCGGCGGATTGTTCAGGAATGCCGATGGTGCGGGCTGGCTCATGGGCAGTAACGCACCAAGATTCGCCGAACGGCGTGCAGAATATTCTTCGGGCGTGATCAGGCCGGTCGATTGCAGATTGCGCAAAATCGAAAAGCGTTTTGCAATCGCCTCGTCCCCACCCGACAGTGCCGCACCGGCCGGAATGTCCATTGCGCGGGTCGGTGAACTTGTCATGACCGGCTGGGTATTGGCGGCCATCGGGGACACGGCCATCGCCGATCCGCCCCCTGTGCCAAGCCCTGACGGGCCGGTAACGATCTGATCATTGATGCTGAGCGATCCGGGAAGACCGCGTTGCAACCGTTTGAGGTTGAATTCGGCGGCATCGCGCAACGGGCGCGGCTGTGTGCCTGATGCGGTTGACATCAAAACCGTACCCGGCGGGTTCATGGCAATCAGTGTGTCATAGCCATCACGCGCACGGTCCGGGCGGTTGGTATTTTGATAAAGCACCGAACGCCACAGCATCGCATGACCGTCTTGCGGATTTTTGCGCAAGGCTTCGTCAAACAGCTTTTCGGCAGATGCATAATCCCCCGTCGCCAGTTGCTGCAGGCCAAGGGCAGTATAATTGTCATCCGCAAAGGACGTCGCTTCGTCCCAAAAGTCCTGATCCAGCAGCGGCGCACAGGCCGACACCCATGAAACCATGCCGATCACGGCAATCCCCTTGCCGATCTTCAGCCAGTTCCCGGTCCGCTTTGCGGATACCTGCATGGCGCCAATCCCCTATTGTCTAAACCATGTCCCTGGAAATCATGCGGCAACATCTGGCCCAATACCAGCGAAAAACCGGCAATGATTTCCCCATATCACATTGATTTTGCCTCCTGCTTGCCAAGAATTCGTTAAAGCGGCAATCACTGTTGCCCGGCCTTGCAAAAGCATCGATCCCGTTTGCCGATTAAATCCGTTTGGCAGTGCATCATGCCCTTGCTCTTTTATATCTATAATTCATATAAATAATGATGGTTCGCCCCATTAACCTGTGCTTCAGAACATTATGATTTGATCAAACTTCGTTCTTGGGTGTATGCAACCAACCCGTAACGATAAAAACAGTTTCTCTTTCAGGGGTCGCGCGTGATCGAACCGCAGCAATTTGGCCAACAGGCCCTTCAGGAATACCTGTTGCTGGATTATGTCCAACGGCTTGAAACCCGTAAATACGGGCACCGTGCCGTGCATATTCACCTGTCACGCATGAAACCGTTCCATCGCCGCGACTATCATATTCGCGTCGCGACCAATACCTTTGAAAGTTACGTCAAACTGTATGTCGGACGTATTTTTGTCCTGACCAACAATGATCTGATTTTCGTCTGGAAAGACAAATCGATTGCCGATGTCGAACCGGCTGTCGATACATTGCGTTATCTTTTCCGTGACGACCCCCTGTCCCAGGACGAAAGCGAAGAAACCGGTTTCTGCACCTGGTACAACCTCAATACCGAATTCCAGGAATTCCTGTTGCTGTGCCAGCATCTCGACGAGCGCGCAAAGAAGTTGCAGCAAAGCAGCAACATGCGCACCGCGATGCAGCGCGAAAAGGACGAAACCCTTAAGCCGATCAACGCGGAAAATCTCGCACAGCTTGAAGAAACAATCCATTCGGCCGATCTGTCCGAACATATCCGCCAACAGCCGGTTTGCGTTTTTGCCCATGGCGGGTCAAAGGAACTGCACCCGGTCTTTGACGAATTCTTTGTCTCGATCGCCGACTTGCGCAATGCCTTGATGCCCAATATCGATCTGGCATCGAACCGCTGGCTGTTTCAGCACATGACAGAAGTGCTCGATAAACGGATGCTCAATTATTTGTGCAAACGGACGTTCAAGACGCATGCCAGCTCGTTCTCGATCAATCTTAATCTTGGCACCCTGACCTCCAAGGATTTTGACAAGTTTGACGAGACGGTTCGACGCAAGTGGCCCGGCAACGTGATTATCGAGCTTAATCAGGTCGATCTGTTTTCAAACCTTGAGACCTATCTCAGTGTGCGTGATGACTTCCACAAGCGCGGTTATCGCATTCTGATCGATAACCTGACGGTGGAATCCCTGTCCTTTGTCGATCGCAAAAGCCTGAAGGCCGATTTCATCAAAGTCGCCTGGCGCGAAGAAATGACCGACAACGTCATCCGCAAGAAATACGGCGAAATGGATACCCTTGTTAAAAACTCGGGTCGCGAACGCGTTATCCTGTGCCGTTGTGATACGCCGACTGCGATCAAATTCGGTCAGTCACTGGGCATCACCCTGTTCCAGGGGCGCTATATCGACAATATGATCGCCCGCCAGCGCCGCGCAAAACGCGCCCAGAAGGCCGCCCAAAAGCAAAAGTAATCCTGCCTTTTCCAAGGCACCGCAAACAAGCCGGGAATTTCCCGGCTTTTTGTTTGGCCTCCTGACAGTTACTGACAGGAACCTTGGGGTTTGAGGTGGCTTTGCGCATTTCGGCCCTTGGCATTCAAGGAACAAAAGAAGTACAAATAGGCATGTTGTACGCGCTTTGCCCCGACTGCCATCACAAATGGCGACTGCATATTGACCGGCCACTGCCCAAAAGCGGTGCGGGCTCCTATGTGCCGTGCCCGGTTTGCGGATGCAAACGCGCGATTGCCCATGGCGAACTGCCAGACCTGTCGATCGGGCATCTTGATTGCGATGCGTTTTATGCCTCGATCGAAAAGCGCGACCGCCCCGAACTGGCCGATCAGCCGGTAATTATTGGCGGCGGACATCGGGGGGTTGTTTCGACCTGTTGCTATGTGGCGCGCAAATACGGGGTACGTTCGGCTATGCCCGCCTTCAAGGCGCGCGAATTGTGCCCGGACGGGATATTCCTGCCACCTGATATGAAGAAATATCAACGCGAAGGATATCGCATTCGCGACATGATGCGCGCACTTACCCCCGATATCGAACCGCTTTCGATTGACGAAGCCTTCATGGATCTGACCACGGCACAGGAAACACATGGCAAGTCCGCGGCCGAATGCCTGATTGAACTGCAATCCACCATCCGCAACGAAGCCGGCATCACGGTCTCGATCGGGCTGTCCTATAACAAGTTTCTGGCAAAGATCGCATCGGACCTGAACAAGCCATTCGGTTTTTCCATGATCGGGGCGCAGGAAGCTGTGAATTTTCTTGCCGACAAGCCCGTGCGCATGATGTGGGGGGTCGGCCCGGCCATGGAACGCAAGCTCCATCTTGATGGCATCACCCGGATCGGACAGTTTCAGGAACTTGATATCCATGCCCTTCAGGGGCGTTATGGCAGTATTGGCAAACGGTTCTATTATTTCTCGCGCGGGCAGGACAATCGCCGGGTTGAACAAAGCACCGAACGCAAAAGCCTGTCATCGGAAACGACATTCAATGACGATATCGCCGATCTTGCACAGCTTACCGATATTGCCACCCGCCTGACCGCGCGCGTGGCAAGCGACCTTGCGCGTAAGGAAATTGCCGGCCATACGGTGGTGTTGAAACTGAAATCGGCCGATTTCAAAACCCGTACCCGCAACATGCGCCTGACATATCCGACCATCCGCGAGGATGTCATTCTTGATGCGGCGCTGACTTTACTGAAAAAGGAAGTCGACGGCACGAAATACCGGCTTCTGGGTGTCGGGGTTTCCGACCTGTTTGCCGCAGACCAGGCCGACCCGGTTGACCTGTTTGCCGAACAGCCATCACCGGACAATCCCGCTGCCCCGCAAGACACCCCGACCGATGCCCCCCGCCCGCGCAAGGCCATCGAATTGCCCCGGCCCACTGCCGAACAATTGCGCGAAAGCCTGACCCGGCGGTTTCGGCTGCATAAACGCAAACCGGTCCAAAAACGGTTCCCGTTCTGAACAATTGCATCATTTAAGCTGTAATTGATTTCTCTGGTTGTTGTAATGCGGCCATTACCACCCAAAATGCAAAACAGAAGAAACTTTGACTTAGAATTATTTAATCGCGGCCACCCAGACCCGACACAGCAGGCGGCCCGCATTCGTTCGGATGGGAGTCTGAATTGTTTGGCGTTGAGTTGGATATACGTACCCTTGCCTTCATTGCCACACTGGCGGCAATTGTTCAGGCCATCACGCTGACATCGCTGTGGATGGTATCGCGGCAAGGTGCCGGCACCGTATTCTGGGCGGCCGGTGGTGTCTGTGCGGCCATCGGGTTTGTTCTTCTGGGATTCAGGGGGGCCATTCCCGATGTGATGTCCATCATCATTGCCAATACCTTTATCGGTGCATCCCATGCCCTTTACTGGCTTGGCATTGAATTCTACACCAAACGCAAACCAAACATTCTGGCCGCTGTGGCCATCATCAGTACGGTCGCACTGCTTTTTACCTATTATTGCGAAGTGGCCCCCGACATTGCCGCACGCGTCATCGTCATTTCCGTTGCTTTGGCGATCATGTCATTCGGATCGTTCCGTGCTCTGTGGTTTCAACGCAAAGGACAACGTTCGGCCCCGGAATCGGTTGTTGCCATCACCTTTGCGGCACACGGGATTTTTCACTGTTTTCGGGCGATCTATACATGGCTGGTCGAACAGGAAATCGCCAATTTCATGAACGCATCAACCGTTCACATGTTTGCCTTCCTTGACATCATCCTGTTCCTTTTGCTGACCGCAGTCGGCTTTACCGCCATGATCATTATTGCGCTCAATACATCCCTGCGCGCCGAGGCCAAGGCAAAGGACCGCCTGTTTACGGTTCTGGCCCACGATCTTCGCACCCCGTTTCAGGGATTGGCAGGCTTGTCGCTTTTGGCCCAGCAGGATCTGGTTGCCGGTAATCAGGCACAGGCACTTGGCAATATTCGCCAGTTGCATTCATCCACGTCCGAAACGCTTCGTTTTCTTGATGATCTGCTGATCTGGGGGCGAACCCTGTTTGATGCCGGCAAGGCGGAAAAGACCGAGATCGATATCGACGATCTGATCGAAACCACGATAAAGGTGTCCCGTCCGCTTCTGGAAACCAAATCGATCAATGTAGCCTACAGCCCGCAAAAACTTGTCGGGTTTGGCATCGCGCCGCACGCACAGATGATCTGCCGCAATCTTGTTGTCAATGCGATCAAATATTCCAATCCGCGCAGCACGATCTCGGTGTCGTCATCTGCCATCGGAAACAAGATCCATATCCGGGTTGTTGACCGCGGGGCTGGCGTCAGTGATCAGATGATTGCCGATTTTGCCAACAACAATGCCCCCTTCAACTCGGCCGAAGGCACATCAGGCGAACTGGGATCGGGGGTCGGATTGACCCTGTGTCGTGATTTGTGCTGGGAAGATGATGAACATATCTGGCTGGAACATAACCCGGATGGCGGTGTTATCGCCGTCTTCACGATTGCGGCAAAGCGGGTTGAAAATCCGGTCATGCAACAAAAAATGCCCGCCGATATATCGGACGAGCATCTGCTTATAAAGAACTGATCTTTATAAAATGGCGTCCCCTAGGGGATTCGAACCCCTGTTGCCGCCGTGAAAGGGCGGTGTCCTAGGCCTCTAGACGAAGGGGACACAAGGCACAAAGTGCTTATGTCGTGACTGTTTCGTTGGTGGCGTCCCCTAGGGGATTCGAACCCCTGTTGCCGCCGTGAAAGGGCGGTGTCCTAGGCCTCTAGACGAAGGGGACACATACGCACCAATCGAAGTCAGTCTGTTAACGAGTGGCGTCCCCTAGGGGATTCGAACCCCTGTTGCCGCCGTGAAAGGGCGGTGTCCTAGGCCTCTAGACGAAGGGGACGCAGCGCGTTAACGAGGCCGGTTTTTAGCGATTGGGTCGGGTCAGGTCAAGCGGCTTTTTCGCCCCTGTGACGTTTTTTTTAATCCCCCACCGAAAATAGGGCCATATACCGCCCTATCCCGGAAAAACCCGGCCTCACTGTTTAACCTGACGGTTCATTTCAACCATCCTTCTCGCAGATGAGGATATATGTCCCCACCTGCAAGACCGGCACGGATGGAAAAATAATTTCAAATCAGCTCTTTTTGCGTTTTGCCCCGAACCAGAAACTGATCCCCGCCGCGCCAAGGCCGATTCCAAGGAAGACAAACATCCATCGATAACCGTCCGGCGCGCCGTCTTCGAATTGCCCGATAATCAGACCGGCAAGCCCCTGAAGCACGAACAACCCGGCAAAGGTCGCAAGATTGACTGTGGTCAGCGCCCGCCCGATCTGCCGTTCGGGCACAGCCTGACGGGATGCGGCATAACTTAGCGTCGCACTTGATCCAAGGAA
This sequence comes from Thalassospira sp. GO-4, assembly GCF_023588965.1. Taxonomy (NCBI): domain Bacteria; kingdom Pseudomonadati; phylum Pseudomonadota; class Alphaproteobacteria; order Rhodospirillales; family Thalassospiraceae; genus Thalassospira; species Thalassospira sp. GO-4. The sequence continues at coordinate 526,096 of NZ_CP097807.1, read as the reverse complement.
CCCGTGCAGCAGCATCAGTGCTGCGGCAATACCCGTGCCCCACGGCCCGATAAAGGCCTGCAACAGGCACGTCGCAGCCCCCAGCAGCACGGCAAACACGATCAGACCATGGGTCTTTGTCGGAAGCTTGCGCGACAGCTGGCCATAGGTCGGCGGTCCAAGGATCATGCCAATCGTCATCAGCAACAGGATATTGCCGACTTCCACCGCACTTAATCCGAACACATCATGCAAATATGGTCCGCCCCAAAGTCCGCGCACGGTCAGAATGGCCGGATAACTGAAAAACGCCACCCCGGACAACAACCAGACCTGACGATTCTTCCAGACCGAAACCATGCCCTTAAGGGCCTCAAACACGGTTTCGCCTTTTTGATCGTCAGCCTGATAACCGGGCGGTGTATCGCGCACAAATAACAGATCAAGCATCACGGCCAGCGTGCTAAGCCCCGCCAGACCGTAATAGACCGTCCGCCATCCATGGGTCTCGACCAGGGCGGCAAGCGGCGTTGCCGATGCCAGAACCCCCAACAGGCTGAATGAAACAATAAGTCCCGATGCCGCAGCAAATTTTTCCGGCGAGGTCCAGCGCGCAGCCAGCACCAGTGCTGCCATAAATGCCGCCGAACAGCCAAGCCCGATGATCGCCTGCCCGATCATCAGACCAAGCACACTATGCGCGCTGGCAAAGATGATGACCCCGACCACGGTCGCCATCATCAGAAACCCGTTGGTCACACGCGGACCATACCGGTCCAGCATCACGCCGACCGGAATTTGCATCAGGGCAAAGGCAAAATGGAAACTGCCCGATACCAGACCAAGCTGTTCGGGCGTAATGGCAAGTTCTACACGCAATGGCTCGGCCAGAAGCGCCTGGGCCGAACGGAAAAACTGGCTTAATGAAAAAGCCAGAAGGATGGGCGCAAGCACCAGAATGAAATGACTGGTACGCGCAGTGTGGGGCGATTGTTTTGTGTGTTCTGTCATGATGTTATCTGGGATAATCCCATCACCGCAGAACAGCAAGCCTTTGCATCACAGCGCCCCGGATAAACACGTTTTGTGCTTTTCGCCGGGCTGTTTTGCCAACTGCTTATCGGCCAGTTTACTGGCCCATTTGACGGGACTTATTGGGCGGTGCGTGCGGTCAGATTGACCGACTGATCGCCAAGCCCGTATTGCCGGGCAATGACATCGGCCATACCGCTGCCCTGCACGATTTCAAGCGCCCTGCGCCACGGTTCGAGCGTCGCATCGGGTGTGCTTTTGGAAAAGGCAAGATACATATCATATTGCCCCAGCTCGACCGTCGGGACCACTGACCCTTTTTCAAGACCAAGCATCTCGCGCTGGAAATTCATGGCAATGTCGGATGCTTCCCACAGATCAATGCGCCCTTCGGACAGCATGCGCAAAGCATTCCCGGGCGTATAAAGTGATTCAAGGTTTTCAAACCCCATTTCACGCAGGCTGCGTTCGGCCGCACCGCCGGCCTGGACACCGATTGATCTGACCTTTCTGGCATCGGAAAGGTCGCTGACATCGATTTTGTTATCGGCCATGCGATAAAGCCAGCCGCGGGTGATAAAGATCGGCCCGACCCATTTGAACTCGTCTTCGCGTTCGGGGGTCCGGACAATGGAAAACAGCGCCGTGTCCGGTTCGGTCTTGACGATTTGCAATGCCCGCTTCCACGGAAGAACTTCAAACCCGGACTGATATCCGACCAGAACCGCCATGGCACGCACGATTTCCGCCCCTGCCCCGGCCAGTCCTTTTGGCGTGACATAATTAAACGGTGCGAAATCTTCGGTATAAACTTTGACATTGCGTGCCGCGGCAAATTGAAGCGGCTCTTGCGGCGATGCCTGTGCCGGTGTTCCCAACCAAACCAGAACAGTCAAAAAACAAAAAAATCGCCGGACAAGCGACCATCGACGAACACAGAGACTATACCGCAAAGATATAATGTTCCGCCAAAGGTTGCGTTGCGGACAGTTTCGCAGAAAATATTGTTTTTGTTTGATAAATTTGCCCACAACAAAACCAGCAGGCAAACAATTTGCGCGCCAGAAACACCATACATCTGGATTGTCAGTGGACGCATTCATATCTAGACTCAATATGGACAGGAAACTGACCCGGAAAGGAAACCGCGACATCAGACCGAAAACATCAGTCAGATCGGGGCTTCACAAACCCGTTCAAAACCATAAACGCACCAGAAGCCTAAGGTTATACTGATATAACCATATTCCAATATTCACGGGATGACCCAGTCACATGATCACGCCCGAAAAGTCGAATCGTATATCCAAAGGCAGTTGGCGCAGGAACAGTTAAAGTTGAACATGAGCAAGATTTACAACGAAAAATTTCGTCATTCAACTAAAAAAATTCGATATACCAAATATCCCTGGGTTGCGGGGCTGCCAGTTCATTCTAACAAAATTTGCAGTGCCCAGCATGACGAAGCATAATCACCCCACGCCTCTTCCGGTCCTGGATGCGGAAATGGGGGAACGTATCCGTCAAGTTGTAAACCTGTTTGACCGCAAAAAGGATGCTGCCGAAATTGCAGGCGTCATTCCCGAACAATTGAACCGTTGGTGCCAGGCACAATCTGAGCCACGCTTTGTCGGCGTTTCGCGAATGGCCCTGATAAAAGGCATCAATCTGAACTGGATTGCAACCGGAAAGGGTAAAACCGATCTTTCCGACGATATCCACCCCACCGGATCGTCTGTTGCGCCTGACACCATTCACCGGGACATGTTGATGGCAATGATCAGCGGTTTTCTGGCGGCCGAGGGCATCGACAATGGTGCGCAGATCGCGCTCGATATCCTCAAGGCCCATGACGAGATCGTCGAAAAGATCGAAAAAAATCGACACCCGATTGATTCCGGTTACATCCTTGCAGAAGCAATTTCGACCATCATCGCCCGCCACCGGAGTCGGGATTCGGCAACAAATTCCGACAGTTGCCCATAATCACAGGCGAACGCATTCACCGGCATCGCGCCGGTGATTTCGCGTTGCGGATGTTCTCCGCCCGAACTCGGACCTGATTTCAGACCGGCAAAGACACGTCATCAATAATCAGCTGAACGCCGTCACGGCCCTGCCATGTATCGCGGCGCAAATGCCCCAGAACATGCAACGGCCGACCGCCATGCTTGATCAAAGTCTGACCCATGTCATTATCAAGGCATCTGAACGCAATCGCCTTGAGCCGTCCTTTGCCATTGGCACCGGTCAGAATACAGCGCACATGATCGGCGCCAACCACATCGGCCTTTACCGCACGACAATCGACAAAGGCAAATCTGGGCTCGGCATTGCCCGCACCAAATGGGTCAAGCTTTTCAAGCGCATCAATCAGTTCAATCGTCGCCCCATGGGCATGCAGGGCCCCGTCCACCGTGATGGTGGGACGAATATCGTTTTCTTCGATGATTTTCGCGAACCGTTCTTCAAGGAAGGATTCAAACGCGTCCTGCTTTTCCGGATCAAGCGTAAAGCCCGCCGCCATGCCGTGACCGCCCCCGTTAATCAGAAGCCCGGCCTGACGTGCAGCAATAATCGCCGCACCAAGATCAATACCGCGCACAGATCGGCCCGATCCCTTATACACACCATCCACCAACCCCATGACCAGCGACGGCACGTGATAGCGATCCTTGAGACGGCTGGCCACAATCCCGATCACGCCGGGATGCCAGTCCTCGCCGCCCACCAGCACCATGGACCCGACTTTTGACCGGCCTTCCACCGCGCTGATCGCCTGATCAAGGACAATATCCTCGATCGCCTTGCGTTCACGGTTATATTCGTCAAGCTTGCGCGCGATATCTTGCGCCTGCGCCGGGTTGTCCCCCGACAACAAGGTCGTACCAAGGAAACTTTCGCCAACACGCCCGCCTGCATTCACACGCGGCCCCAGGACATAACCAAGATGATAGGCACTTGGCGTTTCATTGACCCCGGCAATATCGGCAAGTGACGTCATCCCGATATTGGACCGATGTTTCATGACCTTGAGCCCCTGGGTCACAAAGGCCCGGTTCAACCCGCGCAACGGCACGACATCACACACGGTTCCCAGCGCAACCAGATCAAGCCAGTTGCGCAAATCGGGTGCCCGAACCCCTGCCTTTTCAAGCCAGCCGCGACTGCGCAATTCACGCAGGATCGCCACACATAACAGGAACGCCACACCGGCTGCACACAGATGACCAAGCCCGCTTTCATCATCAAGCCGGTTCGGATTGACCACCGCGACGGCGGGCGGCAATTCAGGTTCGGCCGCGTGATGGTCAACCACAATGACCTCTATCCCGGCATCCCTTGCCTCTTGTAACGGGCCATAGGCCGTCACCCCGCAATCGACCGTCAGGATAAGGTTCGCACCCTTGCGCTGCAGCTCCAGCAATGCCGGGGCGTTGGGACCGTATCCTTCGGTCATGCGGTCGGGAATATGTACCGGAACGTCTGCGCCAAGCGCCCGGAAGAAACGTTTCAAAAGCGCGGTACTGGTTGCACCATCAACGTCATAATCACCAAATACCGCCATCTGCTCGCGCTTTTCGATGGCATCGGCGATGCGTGATGCCGCCATGTCCATGTCTCGCAATGACGATGGATCTGGCATCAGGTCGCGCAATGTCGGGGACAGAAAACTTTCGGCATCGTCAAGTCCGATGCCACGATTTGCCATGACCCGGCCCACGATTTCCGGCACCCCGAAGCGCTGCGAAATCGTGGTTGCCAGGCGTTCATCCGTTGCGCGCTCACGCCACCATTTCCCGGTGACGGATCGCTCGATGCCCATGAATGTCGTTTCTTTTGTGTGCTCTGTCATGCCCTATGAAATAGCGCAATCTCGGGCCAGCTTAAACCGGATAATTTGCCGATCTGAAAACTTCGTTCCCGGGCACCGGATTTCATCAGCGCGGGTTTTCACCGCACCATTTCAGGACGTTTTCGGCATCGGCGGCCGGATCATCGACCGGATAGAAAACCCGGGTGATCTTGCCATCATCAATCACCATGGTCAGACGCTTGAAAAGCCGCATGCCGCCTGCTTCGAAATCGGGCATTGCCATCGCTTCCTTAAACCGGTGATCGGCATCGGACAACAGCGCAAATGGCAGATGAAGCCGTTCGGCTGCCTCTTTCTGATAATCCGTTGTCTGGCTCGAAAGCCCGTAAAGATTTTCAACACCGACCGCGCGCAACTCGACCGCATGATCGCGGAACGAACAGGATTGCGGCGTGCAGCCCTTGGCACCGGGAATTTCATCCCAGCCATCCGGTGACGGCACGCCCGGTTCGGCCGTTCTGGGATAGGCATAAACAACAGTCCGACCGGAAAGACTTGAAAGATCGACCATCTGGTCATTGGTCGCAGACATCGGCAAAGCCGGCAGGATCTGCCCCGTCAGCCGTTCAATCACATGTGCATCACTTTCGGTATTCATGTGCGTTCCTCCCTGAGCACCATCACACCCGTTGTTCCATTGCGGTTCGGGCATTTATGGATTCAAGATAGGTGCGATTTCCCAAACCGAAAAGAAGGCGCGTTTGCACATCGTGGAAAAGTTCACAGTTCGACGATCACTTGCAGACAACTCAAAGCTGTGCAGACTGTGACAACAGCGAAAAAAAAATGGATACGAGCAATGCCCCACAAAAAAGGTCTGCGGATCGGATTGACCATCCTGTCCGTGCTTGGTGCCGTCATGTCGATGCCATTGGTGATGTTTTCACCAATGATGTTTGACGCGCCCGGGTCTGAGAACAATCTTCTTACCGAACTGCTGTTTTACAGCGTTCTGGCCTTTCCGGTGCTGTGCCTTGCCGGTGGCATTTTGCCATGGATTTTCCGGCGCCACCCACTTGGCATCTGGCTTTATGCCCTGAGCGGCCTTGCCATCGGGCTTCTGGTCAGTGCGATCGTGCTAGTTGAGTTTACCTGCAATGGTGACTTTGCGTGTTGAGAACACTCTAAACTTATGTCTGATTTTTCGGCTGAACGTAAACGGGGAGAAAATCTCGAAGCTCTTGGGTTAGAGAGAAAATCTGGTGCGCAACGGCTCCCATCGCCTTTGCTGTGGTTTTCTCGGCTAAAATCTGATCCTGGAACTTAGCGAACTTCAATCCTTCATCAAACTGAAGATGAGGAAACAACAGGTCCGATTCTTCTAGAACATCAAATCCATCAAGCCGAACGTGAGCAAAATCTTCATCAGAATGGGCATAAATTTTATTTCTTAAACCGATGATGTAATCATGCATATGTCGCTCTTCATCTGACCAGTTGAACCCCAGCCGCTTTGGAGAGAGCGATCTATACCGTCCGCCTTTGTTTGCAGAAAATGGCCTTGCATACGCCACGATGAAAGTAGTCTCAAAGCACTTTAGCTTACGGAGCTCAGGCTTGCTGTACTTTCTGCTCTCTTCGACTTCTAGGAATGCCAAGGCACTTGATGCAATCTGTAGGTCAGCTTGGCTTACGATCAGCCGTCTAAGAAACTCAAGTTTTTCCTCAGAGCTTTGCATTGCATGTACCTCGCGCATTTCAAAAGAGATTATACAATCCCCTCATCCGCAGCAATCAGCGCAAGACCATGCGCAACCGACAGGAACGGCTGGCCGATTTCGATGCGGTCCTTGCCAAAGCCGTCTTCAAAGATTTTGCGAACTGCCGGGACATAGGATGTACCGCCGGTCATAAAGACTTTTGAGACGTCTTTTGCATCAATGCCGGACTGTTCAAGGCAGGCTTTGGCCGCCAGTTCGATCTCGGCAAGGTCCGGTGCGATGGCGGTTTCGAAATCGGCACGGGTCAGCTTTTCTTCGATCTCGACCCCGCCATGGGAGAATTGCAGGATCGTGCTGTCACTGTCCGAGAGTTCCGCCTTGGCCTTGGACACCGTCTGATAAAGATGGAAGCCCATTTCATCTTCGATGATGGCGACCAGATCTTCGATATCGTCCGGTCGGGTTGCAGAGCGGATCAGGCTTTTGATTTCATTGATCGTTTTGGGCTGGTTCATCATGGCAAGTTCATGCCAGCGCGAAAAGGCCGTGTAATATTGCCGCGGGATCGGCAGGGTCGCCCCCATCGATTTATATTCCGACCCAAAGCCCAGACGCGGCCAGACGGCCTTTTGAATGATGCGATAGTCAAACCGGTCACCCGCAATGCCAAGACCGGTATGGGCAAGCGGTTGCACGCCGCGAATACCAAGACCCGGCGTAAAGCGGATCAGCGAAAAGTCACTGGTACCACCACCAAAGTCGGCCACCAGAACGGTTTCGGGTTTATCAAGCTCGCGCCCGTAATAATAGGATGCGGCAAGCGGTTCATACACCATGGCCTCAACATCAAACCCGGCCTGCTCATAGGCACCGCGCAGGCGCATTTCGGCAAAGTCGTTGTCGGGATTATTGCCCGCAAAGGCAACCGGACGTCCGGAAATCACCCGATGCCCCAGCCAGCCAAGGCTGTGCTGCGCGAAATGATGAATTTGCGTAAGAAACGTTCCGATCAGATCTTCGATCGAATAGGTCGTCCCGAAAATATCTGTACCTTCAAAATCCTTGGTCGCCAGATAGGATTTCATCGACTGGATCAGTCGGCAATCATGGCTTTCCTTAAGATATTCGGCAATCGCAAACGGGCCGGAACAGCTTTTGGTATGGGTCGGCGCACCCGGCGCTGTCAGCTCCTGCTCTTCCCAGAAATAAAGGATGGTGCGGTATGTATCAAAGCTGTTGGCACCGACGTCAAACTTGGCTGATTGCACGTTGCCTGCGCTGTCTGCGACCGCAAGAACAGAATTGGTCGTACCGAAATCAAGGGCGATAATTTCAGACATCAGGCAGGCTCCGGCGCTAGGTCAATGAATTGGGCCGCAGGGTTTAGCGCAACGCAGACAGGTATACAAGCAGCAAACTCACATCGCCTTTGATAACCCTAAGAATTTACGCATCGTCAGCATTATTCCCAGCCCAAGGCCATACAGCAGCATCCAGTAGGCAAAACTGTTGAAAAAATACAGGGACCAAGAAAACTGAAACAGCACCTTGGTAACAAGCATGGCGAGCACCCACATCAAAACCAAATCTGCGGCGACAAAGAGTACGGTACTTATTGCAAACAGCCAAAAGTCCAGAACAGAGATAGCTATCAAAGCTATCACTACATAGGAAATCCCCAACATGACGCCTGTTGGCGCATCTGCACCGGCCAGTCCCCAAGAATAATGCGCAAAAATAATGACGCTGGGCAGGAATCTAGCCGCATGCAATGCGGACATCCCGAGATATATTGCAATCTTCGTAATCATGTCAGCACCAAAGAAAAAGTCCCCGACTGAGCGGGGACTTTAAACATAGAATATATATGCGCAACATAAACCTTTGGTTGCACAGCTTACTTGTACCAGATTTTCCGGCTGAAATCGTGCACGGCGCGGACATAGCGCACAGTACCCGACTGCGAACGCATCACGATGCTTTCGGTTTCCGCACCATTGGCGAAACGACGCACACCGCGCAGCATCGCACCATCGGTGACACCGGTTGCCGCAAACATGACATTGCCCTTGGCAAGTTCGGTCAGTTTGTATTTGCGGCTAAGATCTTCGATGCCCCATTTCTTGGCGCGGGCAACTTCGTCGTCATTACGGAAAACAAGACGCCCTTGGAACTGGCCACCAATGCAACGAAGGGCTGCTGCGGCAAGAACGCCTTCCGGTGCGCCGCCCGTCCCCATGTAAAGATCAATGCCCGAGGTTTTCTGCGAGGTCGCAATCACACCGGCAACATCCCCATCACCGATCAGCATGATGCGTGCACCTGCTTCGCGGGTTTTGGCAATGATTTCCTGGTGGCGCGGACGATCCAGAATGCAGACAACCAGATCGGCAACATCACAGCCCTTGGCAGCAGCGAGGCTTTTCAGGTTCTCAAGCGGGGTTGCGTCAAGATCAACCACATCATCGGGAAGTCCGCCGCCAACCGCGATCTTGTCCATATAGGTATCGGGCGCATTCAGGAAGCCGCCCTTTTCGGCCATGGCAACAACCGCCAAAGAGTTCGGACCACCGGTCGCACAGATGGTGGTGCCTTCAAGCGGATCAAGCGCAATGTCGATTTCCGGACCATTGCCCGAACCAACTTCTTCACCGATGAACAACATCGGTGCTTCGTCGCGTTCGCCTTCGCCGATCACGACCGTGCCCTTGATATCCATGCTGTTCAACGCATTGCGCATCGCGTCGACAGCCGCCTGGTCGGCTGCCTTTTCATCGCCACGCCCCATAAGGCCGGAGCACGCAAGTGCAGCCGCCTCGGTCACGCGAACCGTTTCAAGCGCGAGATTTCGATCCATTTTGTCTTCCTTGTCTAGTGTGCAGGGTCTGGGGGCCCTGTCTCGTTGTTGTCTTCTATTTTTTGATTTTGTTGATTTTGCGTCGAAACTTTACAACAGCGCCCCGCATCATGACAGGTGCGAGGCGCGTATATCGTGATATTCCCGTTAAGATGCGAAGCTTTCGATCCGCATCAATACCGGCGGCTGCGAGTTGCTTTCAAATGCGGCGATATCATTCACCGCCCCCGACATTGCAGCTTCGGTGGTTTCATGGGCAACAATCACCACCGGCACAACACCGCCTTCGGTTTCGGCCCGGCCATGCTGGATCATCGAGGCCATCGACACACCATGCTTGGCAAGGGTTGCGGTCACTTCGGCCATGACACCCGGGCGATCCCACACCATCAGACGCAGGTAATAGGCACCGGTATGCTTTTCGAGCGACGCACGAACGTTTTTCTTAAGTCGTTCGGCCGGCACGCCAAATACCGGCGCGCTGCGCCCGGCAGCAATATCGACGATATCGGCAACCACGGCCGACGCGGTCGGGCGTTCACCGGCACCACGGCCCTGAAGAACCACCGGACCGACATAGTCCCCTTCAAGGGCAACCGCGTTAAACACGCCTTCAACCTTGGAAATCTGTGTTGCGCGATCCACCATGACCGGGGAAACGCGCTGTTCGATGCCTTCGGGCGTCTGTTTGGCAATGCCCAGCAGCTTGATGCGATAGCCAAGTTCTTCGGCCAACTGGATATCAAGGGCGGAAACGCTGCGGATACCTTCAACCGCAACCGCATCAAAATCGACCTCGACCCCGAATGCCAGGCTGGCAAGGATTGCCAGCTTGTGCGCAGCATCAATGCCGTCAACATCAAAGGTCGGGTCTGCTTCGGCATAGCCAAGTTTCTGTGCCTCGGCCAGAACGTCGGCAAAGTCACGACCCTGTTCACGCATGGTGGTCAGGATATAGTTGCACGTACCGTTCAAAATACCGGTGACACGTGAAATCGCATTGCCGGCCAGACCTTCGCGCAATGCCTTGATCACCGGGATACCACCGGCAACGGCGGCCTCATAGGCGATGGTAACATTATTGGCATCAGCAATCTGGGCCAGTTCAACACCCTTAAGCGCGATCAGCGCCTTGTTGGCAGTCACCACATGCTTGCCATTTTCAAGGGCTGCCTTGCAGACATCATAGGCAATGCCGTCCGATCCGCCGATCAGTTCGACCAGAATGTCGATTTCATTGTCAGCAGCAAGGTCACGGGCGTCGTCGTACCAGGTCAGACCTTCGGTCGAAAAACCACGATCACGAGTTCGATCACGCGCCGATACCGCTGTGACGACGATCTGGGTGCCCGAACGGTCAGCCAGAATGTCGCGATGTTCACTCAGCAGTTTAACGGTTCCGGCACCGACCGTACCCAGGCCTGCCACACCGATTTTGACGACGTCTTTCACGATAACTCCTTAGCACGTGGTTGTTTGCGCAAGCGCGCAGATGACCGCATCCGGTCAACGCGTCCTGATAAAGCAACGCCCGGGACATGTCCCGGGCGAAACACAGAATGCTTTATCGGATATCAGAAAGATTTCTTCAACAGTTCACGTGCAGATTTTGCATCCGGACATTTGGCAAAGAACTGTTTGATGTTCCGGTTGGCCTGCCGGATGCGGTGTTTGTTTTCCACCAGCGCAATTCGAACATGGCGATCACCATATTCGCCAAAGCCAAGACCCGGCGCCACAGCCACCCCTGCTTCCTGCAAAAGAAGCTTGGAAAAATCAAGCGATCCCAGTTCGGCAAATGCGTCCGGGATCGGGGCCCAGGCAAACATGGTTGCCGCCGGACTCGGAATATTCCAGCCCGCACTTGCAGCGCCTTCGATAAAGATGTCGCGGCGTTCGCGATACAGGTTGCGGAATTCCTCGACACAATCCTGCGGACCGTTCAGGGCGGCGGTTGCCGCGACCTGAACCGGGGTAAAGGCGCCATAATCAAGATATGACTTGATCCGGGTCAGCGCGTTGATCAGCTTTTTGTTGCCGGTGGCAAACCCGATACGCCAGCCCGCCATCGAATAGGTTTTCGACAGCGAATAGAACTCGACAGCAATGTCCTTTGCCCCCTTGCACTGAAGGATAGAGGGCGGCGGGTTGCCATCAAAATAAATCTCGGAATAGGCAATATCGGACAGCACATAGATTTCATGCTTGCGGCAGAAATCCACCACTTCCTGATAAAATGCCAGATCAACCACAAGCGCAGTCGGGTTGGCCGGGAAGTTCAGGACCACCGCACTTGGTTTCGGGACCGAGTGTTTGACCGCGCGATGCAGTTGTTCCATGAAACTTTCGGTGCTGAACGTGCCCTGATCATCATGACCGATCGGAATATGACGCAGGGCTGCACCGGCAATGATGAAACCGAACGCATGGATCGGATAGGACGGGTTGGGCACCAGGAAAATGTCACCCGGACTGGTGATCGCTGCTGCCAGGTTGGCCAGACCTTCCTTGGAACCAAGGGTCACAACCGTTTCGGTTTCCGGATCGATATCCACACCGAACCGGCGGTCGTAATAGGCTGCCAGCGCCTTGCGCAGGCCCGGAATGCCGCGCGACATCGAATAGCCATGGGTGCGCGGGTTCTGAACCGTTTCGACCAGTTTATCGACAATATGCTGCGGGGTGGCCGGGTCCGGATTGCCCATGCCGAAATCGATAATGTCCTCGCCCGCTCGCCGCGCCGCCGCTTTCATCGCATTTACTTCTGCGAATACATATGGCGGGAGACGTTTTATGCGGTGGAAGTCTTGGGACATTATCCTATATCCTCATCAAATTGCCGAATTTCGAATTTTATGCGAAAAGCACATCCTCGAATTCACGAAAATTGCGTTTAGGCCATAAAAAATGGCCCTGAGCGGCGTACAATTCGAAGGATGTACCTTTTATGGAAATCAGACTCAACGAATTATTGCGCACGATCCATGGTTAATTCGCATTTGCGGCAAGCCCGCGGCGCAAATTCGGTGATTTTCCCGGAAATCAGGATTATTTGCGGATGGATGGTAACCGGGCGCGAAACCGTCTTGAAACGACAACAGCGCGAAAGGATTGCTCCCTTCGCGCTGTCTGATTAAACGATCACCCGGTTGTCCCGGGACACGTGATCAGTAATCGAGATAGATTTCAACACGGCGGTTGCCGGCCTCGCCCGCCGGAACACCTTCGTAGTAACGCGGATCAGCCGATCCGTCCGCCCCGACAAAGATTGCCTCGCGCGATACGCCAAGCGACAGCAGACGCGAAACCACGGCTGCGGCGCGACCTTCGGAAACGCGGCGGTTAACCGCCAGATGATGTTCAAGCGACATATTGCCGGTCCGCATCGACGCATGGCCGATCACGCGCAGCACACCACCGGTCTGCTGCCAGGTATTGGCAACCTGTTGCAGAACCGAATAGTCCGATCCGCCCAGATTGGTCGAACCGTGGCCAAACTGGATCTGGGCGATCTGCATGCCATTGATGGCCGGCGGCAACTGATCGACCGAACCGACACCAAGCCGGGCCGCAAGCGCCCCGTTGGTCACGGTCATATCAACCGAACCGGATTCGCCATATCCCGCCTGGCTTCCACCAAACTGGCTTTCATCAACCACAACCGATCCGTCATCGGCATAAAGCGAATAGTCAAAGCCCTGCCCGGAATCGACCACAGCAGCCGGTTCGTTGGCGAACACGCCCTGCCCTTCGGCCAGACGACGCTGATACTGATCCATCACCGGATCACCAGATGACGCCTGTGATGCTGGTGCAGACGCGGATGCCGATGCGGCTGATGAGGATGTTTCAGCACCACCGCCCTGATTGGCCTGGGCGGCTTCAAAGGCCGCAAGTTGCTGTGCCCGGGCTTCTTCAGCGGTCATGCCCGCAGCACCGCCCGCCGCGGCACCGGCAACCACCGCCGGACGTTCAGGTGCGGCTTCCGGGGTTGGTACCGGACCGGAAACCGGGGATTTGGCATTCCATTGATCGGCAATCGACGAGCCCGTTGGCGCCGACGTCACAGCCCGCGTTGTCGCAGGCGCGCTTGGTGCGGCCATTTCGCTTGCTGCAACCGGGGTGGTCGGTGCCGGTTCAATGACCGGCTGTGCGACTGGCACCTGCGGTGCGGACTGAAGCGCATTGACCGGCGGGCTGCTTTGACGACGGCCGGACTGGGTGTATTGGGCATTGGCACGATCGGCTGCAAGCCCCGCGATCAGCGCATCGCGTTCGGCATCACCGGTAACGATCGGCTTGCTCGGCGTATCGGAAAGATTCGGGTATTCCCCGTCCTCGCCCGGAATCGGTTCTTCGGATTTGGCACCGGCGGTTTCGTCGTCGCCGTCAAACATGTCACCGACCGATTTTCCCCATTCGATCGGGTTGATTGCGTCAGGAACAGAAGAACAGGCGCCCAATGCCAGCACAACCGCCAGCGCAGAGCCGGTCTGCAGAACCATCCGCAGCTTCCCCCTTGCAGTTTCCTGCCACGACCACTGCCCTGTCGTCGATTTCAGAACGCCCATTTGTTTTCGCTGCTCCAAATTCAGTTGGATGACCTTTGCGTGAAAATATCCGCAGAAACGTCACCTTATAATTCTTGTACTACCCCTTGGCGACGCGCTAGGCTAAGACCATGATAAGCTTGGGATCAAGCAGAGTTTCAACCCGGAGCGCCATTCAGATACCGAACACATAAAACGTCAAAAGTCTTGCGATATTGCAAAGAACCCAAAAACGTTTTGAAGTCACAAGGTAACTGCGGCGGTATCATAAGGGAATGCCCCATGAGCGATCAACAGGCCATCGAAACCGAAATCACGCACCCGGATCCCGAAAAACTGTCTGCAGCAATGGCAGAAATTGCCGAAAGAAGTCAACGACTTGTGTCTGACTTCCTTGCAAAACAGGCAGAAGACCCGGAAATTTCCGACCCCGACCCGCTGAATATCGGTTCTGCATTCGCCGAACTGACCACCCAGATGATGCAAAACCCGGCCAAGCTGATCGAAGCCCAGATGGAACTCTGGCAGCAATATTATACCCTTTGGCACAACACCACCTTGCGCATGCTTGGCGAAGACTCCGAGCCCGTCGTCTCCCCGCAAAAGGGCGACCGGCGCTTCCGCGACGAGGCATGGGAAAACAATGAACTGTTTGATTTCATCAAGCAGTCCTATTTGCTGTCATCGCAATGGATGCAGAACCTTGTCCATGAAGTGGACGGGCTTGATGAAAAAACCGCCCAGAAAGTCGAATTCTATACACGGCAGTTCGTCGATGCGATTTCGCCGACCAACTTCCTGATGACCAATCCCGAAGTCCTGCGCACCACGATTGAAACCGGCGGGGAAAACCTGCTTAAGGGATTGCAGAACCTTTTAAGCGACCTTGAACGCGGCAAGGGCAAATTGCAGATCCGCATGACCGATCTGGATGCCTTCAAAATCGGCGAAAATGTCGCCACCACCGAGGGATCGGTCATCGGCAGAACCCCCTTGATGGAGTTGCTGCAATATAAACCCAGCACCGATCAGGTCGCCAAGCGGCCCCTGATGATCGTGCCACCATGGATCAACAAATACTATATTCTTGATCTGCGCCCTGAAAATTCCTTTATCAAATGGGCTGTCGATCAGGGGCACACGGTCTTTGTCCTGTCCTGGGTCAACCCCGACAGCAAGCTGGCCGAAAAGTCGTTCGAAGATTACGCCAAGGAAGGCATCCTTGCCGCTCTTGATATGATCGAACAGGCCACCGGTGAAAACGAAATCAATGCGATCGGCTATTGCCTTGGCGGAACGCTTTTAAGCTCCACCCTTGCCTATATGGCCAAGGTCGGGGATGAACGGATCAAATCGGCGACCTTCTTTACCACCCTGACCGATTTTGAAAAGCCGGGCGAACTTTCGGTCTTTGTCGATGATGAACAGATCGAAAGCCTTGAACGCAACATGTCCAAGGAGGGCTATCTCGATGGCCGGGACATGTCGATGTCGTTCAACATGCTGCGCGCCAATGACCTGATCTGGTCGTTTGTGGTGTCAAACTACATGCTGGGCAAGGATCCCTTCCCGTTCGATCTTCTGTACTGGAATTCCGATTCCACTCGTATGCCCAAGGCAATGCACAGCTTCTATCTGCGCAACATGTACAACAAGAACCTGTTGCGTGAACCGGGCGGCATTTCGATCCTTGGCGAACCGATTGACCTGCGCGATATCAAAATCCCGGTCTATTTCCTGTCGACCCGCGAAGACCATATCGCGCCCTGGCAGGCGACCTATGCCGGCACACAGCTTATGTCAGGTCAGGTCAAATTCGTCTTGTCGGCATCGGGCCATATTGCCGGGGTGGTCAACCCGCCGGCGGCCAAGAAATATTGCTACTGGACCTATAACCGCACCCCGGCCAATCCCGATGACTGGATGGCAAAGGCCACTCAGCATGAAGGTTCCTGGTGGACCGACTGGCAAAACTGGATCAGCCGCCGTTCAGGCGGCAAGGTTCCCGCCCGCAAGGAAGGTGATGGCAAGCTCAAGGTGCTTGGTCCGGCACCCGGTGAATATGTGAAAGTCACCCTGTCCTGACCGGCAGATCGCACTTTGTTGAAAACGCGGTCTGTGCAATGCTAGACCGCGTTTTTTTATTCCATAACGATAAACATCAATCATTTGACGGGGAAACACCATGACCAAGACAATCGGCTTTCTGGGGGCCGGGCGCATGGCATCGGCGATGATCAAACTCCTGCTTTCAAAAGGTTACCGGATACAGGTCTGGAACCGCAGCCCGGACAAGCTTGACCCGCTTGTTGCGCTTGGGGCGGTTGCCTGTGCCACGCCGGCCAAGGCAGCATATGGTGTGGATACCGTCATCTCGTTCATGGCCGATGACAATGCTGCACGGGCCGTATGGCTTGGTGAAAATGGCGCGCTTGCGGCCATGAATGCCGGGACGGTCGCCATTGAATGTTCCACCCTTTCACATGCCTTTGTGCTTGATCTGGCCAAGGCCGTTTCGGCTGCCGGGCATACCTATATCGATGCGCCGGTTACCGGCGTTCCTTCTGATATCGAAGCGGGCAACACGATCTTTCTGATCGGGGCCGAGGCATCTGACCTTAACCGTATCCAACCGATCCTTGACGATACCGGAAAACGCACCGTGCATTTTGGTCCGGTCGGATCGGGCACGGTTTATAAGCTGATGCACAATCTTTTGGGTGCTGTTCATATCGCTGCCGCGGCCGAGCTTGTGGCTGTTGCCAGCAAAGCTGGGCTAGATGGCCCAACCGTTGCCGAAACTTTTGCAATCGGTGCCAATGCCAGTGCATCCGGGCTGATTACCATGCCCGGCATGATCAGTGGCAACCATAACGAAGGCATCCATTTCACCACCGCCCTTCGCGCCAAGGACGCATCCTATGCCCTGACCATGGCCAGGGAATTCGGCATGACCGTTCCGGTCGGACAGGCGGCGGCAAATATATTTGAAACCGCCACAAAGGATGGCCTTGGCGACCTTGCCCAAAGTGCGGTGATCGAAACGCTTAAATCCTAATTCGCGGCTTTGGCCTGCTCGGCCAGCAAGGGTTCATACCGCGCATCGGTCAGCGTTTTAAGGAAGGCAACGATGGCCTTGATCCGCTTGCTGTCAAGGGCATCGCCCTGCTCCAGCTCCTTAAGCGAAATGGTTTCGGGTACTTCCGCATCGCCCCAGGGCTGACCGGTCTCCGGGTTGGTCTGGTTGGCTTTGGCCTTGCTGTTATATTTGTTATAGAACCGCACCACGGTTTCCAGATCGGCAAACACGCCATTATGCATATAAGGCCCCGTCACCGCGACATTGCGCAGCGACGGGGTTTTGTATTTGCCGCGATAGGCCGGGTCATCAATCGCCGGATTATCCAAAAGCCCGTTATCGGTAAAACCGACATCCTTGGCATTGGCCTTGCGGGTCGCGACATTGCGCGGCACACCGATATTGTGGAACTCGTAATTGGTGAAGGTTTCGCCTTCTGCCGTCGGGCTGGTTTTCAGCATGTGGCAGGTATTGCAATTGGTAAATTGCTGCGAAAAGAACAAAACCCTGCCCAGCTCTTCTTGCGGGGTCATTTTATATTCGCCGCGCAGGAACCGGTCATATTTGGAATCGAACGGGGCGAATTCGTCCCCCTGTTCAAAGGCGGCAATCGCCTGTGTCATCGCGCCATAGGCCGTCTCGCTGTCTGACCAGACATCATCGCCAAACAATGCCTTGAAGCCCGCGACATAATCCTCATCCTCCATCAGGCGCGCAACAACACTGGCCTTGTCGGGCATGCCCATTTCAATGGGATTAAGCGGCGGCCCACCCGCCTGTTCGGCAAGGTCGGCGGCACGCCCGTCCCAGAATTGACCACCCACCGCGATACCGTCATCACGTACATGGAATGTCGGGGAAAATTTCGCATAGGCCGCCATCGGCGCATTGCGATCGCCAAGGCTTTTACCATCATCTCCCAGTGAAAAGGCTCCATTTGCCACGTCAATGCGCGGATCCTTGAATCCGGCGGACGGCTCATGACAGGTCGCACAGGCCTGCGTGCGATTGGCCGAAAGATTGGGATCGAAATAAAGCGCCTCGCCAAGTTCCGCCTTGTCCGCAAATGGGGAATTTGCTGCATTCGCAATTTCTGTCGCCCCGACATCGGATGCAGACTGCATGTTTCCCTGTGCTGCCAGACGATGCAAAAATGCATCAGGGGTTTCGGCGGCGGTCTCGGCCGGAGTCTCTGCCTGGGCCCTGGCCACCTGCAACACCGGCACAATGATACCGACACTCATCGCAGAAACGATCAATGCAAAACGAAACGAATGGCGGTTGTGGTGACGCATGGCAGGCACTTTGATCTGATCACGGAAAAGAATGTATATGACAGCCGCCCGCATGATCGCGAACGCAACGCATTTACGCCTACAGACTTGAACCCTGCCTTGATAAAAGTCAATGGCGGCCCGTAAACCGGCCGCCATTGACGATATTTGGCATCAATCCGGTGTGAGACGGATCGGTCAGATCGCCACAGACGGGCGGCGGCGCATCATTGGCAACAACTGAACCCCGATAATCGCCGCCAGAATCACACCACAACCGGCATATTCCGCCGGTGCCAAACGTTCACCAAGGAACCATGCCCCGGCAATTGCCGCAAAGACCGCCTCGGCACTCATGATGATCGCGGCATCCGATGCCTCGGTATAATTCTGGGCCACGGCCTGAAGGGTAAAGGCAATCCCGGCTGACATGATCCCGGCATACAGGATTTCAAACCCGGCATTATAGATATCGGCTAAGCTGAAGGTTTCGGTCACCGCCCCCATCGCCATGCCAAGAATGCCGGTGATAAAGAACTGGGTCGCGGCAACAAGGGCCGGTGCATTGGTGCGCGTTACCATCACCCCGATCATCACCACCTGAACCGCCCAGAAAAGCGCACTGCCCATCACCCAGAAATCACCGGTACCAAGCCCCGAAAGATCCCCGCCACTTAAAAGGTAGGTGCCATAAACACACATCGCCCCGCCCGGCCAGACGGACCAGTGCGGTCGATTGCGAAACACCACATAGGCCAGAACCGGTACTGCGGGCACATAAAATGCCGTCAGGAAGGCCGCATTGGTAACCGTGGTGCCCATGATGCCGATCTGCTGGAAGATGCTGGCAAGATACATCGAAATCCCCGTGGCAATCATGCCAAGGATATCAACCCGGTCAAGCCGACGGCCCGCACGGTCAAGTTTGCGCAACTCGCGCAAGGCAAAGGGTAATACGGCCAGTGTCCCCAGCAAAAAACGCACGCCCGTAAAATATTGCGGGCCGATATTTTCCATGCTGGTGTGCTGAACAACAAAGGTCGTGCCCCAGATCAGGGCAACGAAAACAATAACGGCATTTGCCTGCCAACGTGTCATATTCCCGGTCCATTTCCTGTGCCCGGGCGTGGTGGCGCGCGGCAGGTTGTCTGTTAAATCCGAATGTCCTGACTTGCTAAACCAAGTCCGGCTCCTTCGCAATACAGATCAATCCAACCGCGCAGTTACGAGCATCACAAACCTGTCGGTCGAAATCAATTAATTGGTGCTAACACTTTGATTTCCAAACAGGCGCTGATATCCATCAGTGGTGATTTCGCGCTCAATCGCTTCTGACAGTTTTTGCGCAAGTTCCGGGGCAATGGTCTTGGCCGAGAACATCAAACGCACCGGCTCCTTGGCCAGGATAAACGGATGTTCTTCAACACCACCGGTAAATCCAAGCTCGTCTGCCTGCGCAACATAGGCCGCCGGAATACCAAGCAACAGATCAACCCGGCGCGCCATCAAAAGCTGCATGCCATGCGGGGCCATCGATACATCCATGATGAACGGGGCATTTTCCACCTTCGCGCTGAAGGCTTTGAAATCTTCGCCGCGATAGGCCCCGCGCACATGCCCGATCACAAGGTTTTGGCGCGCAATATCATCAAGACGTTCAATCTGAATACGTCTTGCATCGCCTTTGCGAACGGTAAATCCGATGACATCATTGCGGTATGGCACGGAAAACAATCCATATTCTGCCCTTTCCGCAGTAAAGGATGCCGATGGCAGAATATCGATATCGCCATGTTCAATGGCATAAAGCGACCGTTTCCAGGGCATGAAGACAAACCGGGCATCACATCCCGTTTCACGTAAGATCCGGGTAATGAACTGGTTATCAATGCCCGTTGCCATGCCGTTCACATCTTTCATGCTGAACGGGCTATAGGTTTCCGATGCCCGGATCACCAATGGCCGCGAACATTCCGTAATTGGTTCCGCGACACTTGCCTGCATGCCGCCCAACAAGGACACAAGCAACATCGCGATGCCAGGCATCAAATGGCGAACCGCCATATCTTCCCACGCCTCTTCACGTCGCAGCATGTCCCGTTTGTTTTGTTATCGGACATGCCTTCATTTTTGATTATTGCGAACGCTTCCCCTTTTTCGCACTTGAAGGCCATGATGCAAAAAAATATTGCGCAGTCCAAGCGTCTTCACCCGGACTACGCAGAAACCCCCAGATATATCCAGACAGACATATCCGGGCAGATATTGCTGAAAATTCCCGTACCCTATTTCAGATCTTCGGGGATCGATTTGACATATTCCTGTGCCAGATCGGCATAGCGATCGGCAGACACCTTGAAGAATTCGATTTCTTCCTGTGTCAGGTCGCGCACCTTGCGCGCAGGCACACCGGCCCAAAGTTCGCCTGCCGGAATGCGTTTGCCCGGTGCGAGCAATGCATTGGCCCCCAGCATGCCGCCCTGCTCGATCACGCAACCATCCATCACGGTCGCCCCCATCCCGACAAAGCTTCGATCCTCAAGCGTGCAGGCATGAATAATCGCCGCATGCCCGATGGTCACGTCATCCCCGATATAGGTCCCGAACTTGCCCTTGGCGACATGCACCATGGTCAGATCCTGGATATTGGTGCGCGATCCGATACGGATTTCGTGAACATCCCCGCGAATGACACAGCCAAACCAGATGCCTGTCTCTGCACCGATTTCGACATCACCGATGATGGTCGCATTCGGGGCAATAAAGGCTGTTTCATCAATGGTGGGCTTTACCCCGCGATAGGACAAACGCATGGTCACATGACCTTTCGTAACTGGTGTTCACATCTCTCGAACCAACCGCAAGCAGGATACTTCCGGTACAGCATCACTTGATTTGAGAGTTTAAATTCTAACATGGATAGAAGGAAACCCCGTCGTAACAAATCTTGCTCATGATCGCATCAATCGCCCGCTCAAAAATAGCCCGGCCTGCCGCACCGCCTTTGGCGCGTGGCATGTCTGTGGCTGCGCTGTGCCTTGGGCTTTTGGTTGGCGGGGCATTATCATCTGGTGTTGCGCACGCCCATGAACGGCAATCCCAGCATACAGATAGCGGCTTGCTGATTGCGGCATTTTCGGTTTGGGAACCGTTCGTGATCGAAGATGAAGACGGTTCACGTCATGGCATTGACGTTGCCCTTCTGGCTGCGATTGCCAACCGGCTTGGCTTGCAGCTTGATCTGCATCCCTGCCCCTGGCGGCGTTGCCTTAAAAATCTTGAAGACGGGGATATCGACGTTCTGACAAGCTTTGCCTATACCGAAGAACGCGCGCAATTCGCCCACTATATCAAGCCGCCCTATAGTCAGGTCACCCCGGTCTTTTACATCAATCGCGAAAACCCGGTCCTGATCGAGGAATATAACGACCTTCGCAATCTGACGGTCGGCGCGGTTGTTGATTCGCGCTATTTCGAACCGTTTGACAGCGACACGACCCTCGACAAATTCGAAGCCGGCAGCGAAACCATTTTGCTGCGCATGCTGACCGCCAACCGGCTTGATGCAATTGTCGGCTCGGACTCCAACGCCGACTTTGAAATCCGCCGCAACCATCTCGAAGACACCATCATCAAGGCGCCGTTTCGATCAGGCCATAACAATGACATCCATTTGGCGGTTTCGCGCAAATCCCCGCTGATGTCACGCACCGATCAAATCGCCGAGATCATGCAGGACCTGCTTGATGAAGGCTTTGTCGCCAGTTTGCACAAACTCTATTGGCCAGACAAAAGCCCCGAAGACACTCCGCAATCGGCCAAATCAGACAGCCCCCAACCCAATCAGTAGGCCCCGGCCCGCAACCGGAATGCGGCGTGCTGTCCTGACATTGCGATCCGTTTCCGTCAGGCAAACCGTCGCGCACCCGCCACACATAAAACAACCGCAACCGTCACCCCGATCATCGCCGGGTTGACCGGTTCGGCCAAAATCAGTGCCGCCAATATCAAGCCCATAAAGGGCTGCAAAAGCTGTAATTGGCCGACCGTCGCAATCCCACCCAAAGCCAGACCGCGATACCAGAAGAAAAACCCGATCAGCATACTAAAGAGCGACACATAGCCAAGCCCAAGCCAGGCAGGAATTCCAATCGCCCCCATCTGTTCGGGTAACGTCACCGCGCACAAAACCGCCATTGGCACCACCGAAATCACCAGCGCCCAGCAAATAACCTGCCAGCCACCAAGCTGTCGCGACAGCTTGCCACCTTCGGCATAGCCAAGCCCGCAAACGATAATTGCTCCCAGCATATAAAGATCACCCGAAAACGCGCCCGCTTCGCTACCTGTTGCGGCAAATCCGGCCACCAGCGCGCTCCCTATAATGGAGAAAAGCCAGAAAACGGCGCGTGGTCTTTCACCACCGCGCAAAAACCCGAAAATCGCAGTTGCCAATGGCAAAAGCCCGATAAAGACAATCGATCGAGCCGAGCTGATATGTTCAAGCGCCAGTGCCGTCAAAAGCGGAAAGCCGACAACCACACCCCCGGCAACCACCAACAACGATACCCATTGCGACCGTATCGGGCGCACCGGCCTTGAAACCATCAGGATCAAAACCGCAATAATCCCGGCAATTGCCGCGCGTGCAACCGTAACAAAGACCGGATCAAAATCCATGACCGCCAACCGCGTTGCCGGTAACGACCCGCTGAAGATCACCACCCCCATCAAGCCACTGAACCAGCCCGCACGCGTTCGGGAAACCGATTGCGCTATTACCTGTGTCACAAGATCCTCCATCTGAATGATGGCGATATCTTTGTCTTGTCTTGGTCGCACTTGCCAGACACAATACAGTACAAAACTATCAAACTGTACTGGATACAAGGGCAATACAGTGACCGTTCAATCCCAACCATACATGTCTGAAATCGTGCAGGATGGCACGCTTGTTTCACAGGTAATGGCATCCATTCGCGACCGGATTTCGGCGCGCAATCTTCTTGCCGGGGACAAGCTGCCCTCTATCCGGTCCTGTGCGCGTCAGATGGGTGTTTCCAATTCAACCGTGGTCGAGGCCTACGACCGTCTGGTCGCCGACGGCACCATTCAGTCGCGCCGCGGTTCGGGGTTTTACGTTTCGGGACACACCGCCCCGCTTTCGATCGCGCGGATCGGCCCCAAACTTGACCGGGCAGTTGATCCGTTCTGGGTATCGCGACAATCGCTTGATGCCAGACCTGACATGCTCAAACCCGGCTGCGGCTGGTTGCCCGCGGACTGGATGCCCGAAACATCGATCCGGCGCGCCTTGCGTACCCTTGCACGGGCTTCTGACGATGTTCTGGTTGAATATGGCACGCCGCTTGGACTTGCGCCCTTGCGGCAATTGCTGTCCCGACGGTTGGCCGGGTATGGCATCGTGACCGACCCCGATCAGATTTTACTGACGGAATCCGGCACCCAGGCAATCGACATGTTGTGCCGCTTTCTGATTGAACCGGGTGACACGGTTCTGGTTGATGATCCGTGCTATTTCAATTTTTGTGCACTGTTGCGTGCCCATCGCGCCAATATCATAAGTGTCCCCTTCACCCCGACGGGGCCTGATATTGATACCTTTGCCCGTGTGGTTTCCGACCATAAACCGCGCCTTTATATCACCAACTCCGGCATTCATAATCCGACCGGCGCGTCCCTGTCCCCGCAAACTGCGCACCGGATTTTGACCATTGCCGACCAGCACGACCTGATCATCATCGAAGATGACATTTTCGCGGATTTCGAAACCACACCCGCGCCACGTCTGGCCGCCCTTGGCGGCATGGATCGGGTCATTCATATCGGCAGCTTTTCAAAAACCCTGTCGGCATCCCTGCGCTGTGGCTATATCGCCAGTCGCAGTGACTGGATTGACCAACTGATCGACCTTAAGGTCGCAACCGGATTTTCCGGCAGCAACCTTGCCCCCGAACTGATCCATCTGGTCTTGAAGGACGGCACCTATCGCAAGCATATGGATGGATTGCGCACCCGGCTGTCGCACGCTATGACCAGCACCGCAAAACAACTGGCATCCCTTGGCATTCGCCCGGTAATTACACCCGATGCGGGGATATTCCTGTGGTGCGCTTTGCCCGACGGGATCGATGCCGCACAAACGGCACGTAATGCCCTTGCCGATGGTGTGGTTCTGGCACCGGGCAACGTGTTCAGCATTTCGCAATCGGCTGGCAATCTGATGCGCTTTAACGTCGCGCAATGTCAGAACCCCGAAATATTCAAGGTGCTTGAACGCGCCATGCGGCCATAACCGCCCAAAGCAAAAAGGCGCACCCGAATTGATGCGCCTTTTGCAATTTCAAAGCTCGCTGGCCAGCCGTCGCTTACGGGAACAGCGGCTCGATCTCAAGACCCATGGTTTCCGGAAGACCGAGCATCACGTTCATGTTCTGCACGGCCTGCCCCGATGCGCCTTTGACCAAGTTGTCTTCGACCGCGACAATAATCACACGGCCCGGCACACGGTCCCTGACGACCCCCATCAGGACATAATTCGAACCACGCACATGGCGGGTTTGCGGCGTGACACCGAACGGCAGAACACGGACAAACGGCTCGTCGGCATAACGCTTTTCAAGGGCGGCCTGAATGTCTTCGACCGTGGTGCCATCGGTCATTTTGACATAGATGGATTCAAGGATACCGCGGCTCATCGGCATCAGGTGCGGTGAAAAGTTGACCACAACATCCTGACCCGATGCCCATGCCAGGCCCTGCTCGATTTCCGGGGCATGGCGATGCCCGCCGGTGCCATAGGCATGAATGCCTTCGGTCACCTCGGCATAAAGCGTGCCTTCCTTTGGCGAACGACCGGCACCGGTCACACCGGATTTGGCATCAATGATGATGTCATCGGCATGCACCATCTTGCCTTCAAGAAGCGGCGTCAATGCCAATTGCACCGGGGTCGGATAGCACCCCGGATTGGCAACCACACGGGCCTTTTTGATCTTGTCGCGGTGCAGTTCGGTCAGGCCATAGACCACTTCTTTCTGCAAATCCTGTGCGGCATGTTCCGCGCCATACCATTCCTTGTAGGTCGCCGGATCAAACAGACGGAAATCAGCCGAAAGATCGACCACCTTCACATGTTCCGGAAGACCGGCAATGACTTCCTGTGTCGTGCCATGGGGCAATGCACAGAAAATCATATCCACAGTCGACCAGTCTGCTTCGGCAATCGAAATCATGGTCGGCAATTTGATATGGGCAAGATGCGGGAAAACTTCCCCGAACGGACGGCCGGCGCGTCGGTCTGCGGTCAACAGGGTAATTTCCGCGGCATCGTGATGCGCAAGAATGCGAACCAGCTCTGCCCCGGTATAGCCACTGGCACCGAGAATTCCGACTTTGACCTTCTGGTCAACCGACACGTCACTCATTTAAATCTTGCTCCTAAAGCCATGCCTGCAAATGCGCAGGTATTGATAACGTGCGGATGTTGGCAAACAAGCCCATCAGATGCAAGCAATTAGGCGACAAATATCCCTGAGAAACCGCAATATTCCCATGCAGTTTTGACATGAGGGTTTGACATTAGGGGTTTTGACTTGAGGGGGTTGGCCCTGCCCTATTTCTTGCGCGCCCGACGCACTGTTGACGGACAGGCGCGTTTATCCTGCGGCAAAACGGTATAGAATTTCTCGATCTTCTCGTACCCGGTGGGTGCTGCGACCGGATAATCGGTGACAAAGCGCTGATCGGAAAGGCCAAAGTCACTGGCCTTCAATCCGGATCGTTGCAACCACATCCGTCGATGGGCGTCCGAAACAACCACCTCGGGATCATCGACCAAAAAGATCGCATCACGGGCCAGTCGGTCATTATATTTGTGATGGCTCGGAAGCCAGGCGGCAAGCTGTTTGCGCAGATTTCCGGGGCTTGGCAAATTGCGCGTGCGGGTCACAAACCTGGTCATCTGATCGACAAGCTTGCTGATATCACCGGGCGGCACCGACCCATGGGTTGCACGGTCGATGAAAAAGGCCAGATCAATCTCGGTCGGATCGCGCTTTATCACCGGTTTTATTGATTTATATAACTTGAAAAATCGCGCTATTTTCCCGCCATCGGCATTGGCCGCATCATAAACCCGATGATAGGCCGCCTGCACTTCGGGCCGCGCCCCATAGGCGGCAAAACGCCGGGTAAAATCGGCCCGCTCACGATCATTGACCCAGATCGCACATAACACATCAAACGCCGCATCATTATTGCCAAGCGCCAGTCTGTGCATATCTTCGGTAAAGGGACCAAACACATCGCGCAACAAGCCGGGATTGGCCCGTTCGGCGGCAAACAGGATCTGCTGGATTTCGGCCCCGGCCCCGGCAGTTGCCCCGCGCGGCCCCCAGGTCAGATAGGCGCGCGGATCATTGGTAAAGCAGTATGGATCCCCTTCAAGAAACCGCTTGCCGCTGCGCGGATTGGGCGACTGACAAAAATTGAACTGGATGACGTCGTAATCCGTGCCTTCCAGTGCGAATGTCAGGTGATTGGCCCGTTCGATCGCGTCCGGCGGCGCTATTTGCGACGGCATCAAAAGCCGCCACAGCCCGGTGGTAATCGCCCCGTAACTCTCCGCCCCGACCGCGGCACGCACCGCCGAATTCAGACACGGTTGCAGATCAATGATCGCCTGTCGGGTCTTTACCCCGACAATCCCGTCCGCCTTGCCATAGCTGCTGGCAGGCTTTCCCGCACAATTGGCAGCCTGGGCAAACAACCGCTGCTGAAACGTCGCCACCGACCCGTACCGGCCAAGTGTCAAAGCACGGTTTTCAAACCGGTATAACACCTGCGCCAGGTCCTGGGCCTGTGCCCTGTTCTGGACCGACAACAAAATCAAAACACCTGCCAGCAACATGATCGTCGCTGGCAGGAAGGTTTTCAAGATTGCACAAGATGTCAGCCCGCGTTTCAGAGCAAACCTCAATCCGGTTAAATGAAAGCTTTTACGCCGCCAGCTTAGCCGGGCTTTTAAGAAGCGCCAAGCGGTAGCGCCCGATTTTCTCAAATCCAAGTGCCTCATAGGCCTTTGCCGCAGCTTCGCTGTCTGTGGACAGGATGGCGCGGGTTACCCCGCGTGCCCGTGCGGCCAGAAGTGTTTTGGCAACCAGTATCCGGGCATAGCCGTTTGACCGGAATTCAGGTGGTGTCCAGACCGGGCCGACCTGTACCATGTCGGGCAGTTGGGCGTTAAAGCCCGAAAGGCTTACCGCCTTTCCTTCAACAATCAATGCCCACAGATTGCGCGCATCAAGGGACTGCACCAGGCGCGATGCGACCTTGCTGTCAAGAACCGGGGTGTCTTCGGCCCCCAATGCCTCGATCTCATAGGCCCGCAGCCAGCTTAGCAACGTGCTGCGTTCAACCTTTTCGGCATCAACCATTTGAAAGTCATCCGCCCGCGCATTGACCGGCACCACCAGATTGGCAAGATCCAGCCCATACAGAATATCCGATGCATTGATCGCAAATTCACTGCCCGCAAGGCCAAGCTGGCCCAGCATATCCGCCGCCTGATCGGCCTCGCCGAACACCCCGGCTACGGGCCGCAACGGATCGGCAAGAAAGGCTTCGGTCAGTTGGGTCGGGACCGTTTGGTTATCCGCTGCCTGGACAAAGACATTGCCATTGCCGAACTGTGCAATGATGGCCCGGATCGCACCATCATTTGCCACAGCACCGAACCAGCTTCCAGAAAGCGGATGACGGCGTCGCTCGATACCGGCAGTTCGCAGGTTCCCGCGCAGGATCATGCTGGTCGCAGCATGGTCGGCAAGAAATGCGTTTGCGGCGTCAAGATCGGCGTCGTGCAGCTTTCTGTACTGCATATCGGAGGTCCCTTTCTTTGGGGGTTAACTGGGATTTTCAGGATTTCGAATTGGCATAAAAAAAGACCGCTCTATTAGCGGCCCTTCACAAACAGCAAGGATGTCCAACAGAGTTTCAAAAAGCTATGTTTTGAAAATTCGTCGCATGTTCCCAACCATTTTGTGATCCTTTGCAAATCGGAAATTATCGTTCCTGAACTTGTTCTTATCACAAACTTCGCAATTTCCGACCCTTCTTTTTAAAATTCTTTTCCCGTGATCGCATCGCGCTGTTTCCGGCATGCGGAAATGGTCAGTAAGGAGCTGTTTTTCAATTCGGTTTGCGATAACTTGGGAAAGTGGTATTACCATTACCAAGCGCACCTTATTCGGAGTTGAACTCATGCCAGTGATTACCTGCGTCGATGACCTTAAACGTATCTATAAACGGCGCACCCCGCGCATGTTTTACGATTACGCAGAATCCGGAAGCTGGACCGAGCAGACATTCCGCGAAAACACCACCGATTTTCAGGATATCCACCTGCGTCAGCGCGTCGCAATCGACATGTCGGGCCGCACCACCAAAAGCCAGATGATCGGTCAGGACGTCTCCATGCCGGTCGCCCTTGCCCCTGTCGGACTGACCGGAATGCAGTGTGCCGATGGCGAAATCAAGGCCGCCCGTGCGGCCGAAAAGTTCGGCGTGCCCTATACCTTGTCGACCATGTCGATCTGTTCGATCGAGGATGTGGCCGAAAACACATCCAAGCCGTTCTGGTTGCAGGTTTATACGCTCAAAGATGATGACTTCATGCAGCGCCTGTTTGACCGGGCCAAGGCCGCAAAATGTTCGGCCGCCGTCATCACGGTCGATCTTCAGATGCTGGGACAGCGTCACAAGGATTTGAAAAACGGCCTGTCTGCTCCGCCCAAGCTGACCATCAAATCGGTCGCCGACATGATGACCAAGGTCCAGTGGGGTCTTGGCATGCTTGGCACCAAACGCCGTTTCTTTGGCAACATTGTCGGTCACGCCAAGGGCGTTGCCGATCCATCGTCGCTTGGTGACTGGACCGCCCAGGCATTTGATGATTCCCTTGATTGGGATCGTATTCGCGAATTCCGCAAAATGTGGGATGGCCCGCTGATCATCAAGGGGATCATTGACCCGCGTGACGCGGTCGAAGCCCTGAATGTCGGCGCCGACGCCATTATCGTTTCAAACCATGGCGGGCGTCAGCTTGACGGGGCGCTGTCTTCGATCCGCGCCTTGCCGCAAATCATGGATGCGGTCGGCGACAAGATCGAGGTTCACCTTGATAGTGGTATCCGTTCCGGTCAGGACGTGCTCAAGGCATTGGCCCTTGGCGCAAAAGGCACCTATATCGGGCGCGCCTATGTTTATGGCCTGGGGGCCATGGGCGAAGCAGGCGTCACCAAGGCGCTTGAACTGATCCATAAGGAACTTGAAGTTTCGATGGCATTCTGTGGTCACACCGACATCAACACGGTTGATCGAGACATCCTGATGGTCCCGCGCGATTTCTCGGACCGCTGGCAGTAACGCACAAGATTGTTGGGGCACGTGCCAAGCACCCCCGCCATCCACCAATAAGAAAACGGCGCCTTTCCTTGGAAAGAGCGCCGTTTTCTTTTTTGTGCCGGTTCTGGAGAGCCAATCGCATCGGCACCCTGTCCCGCAAAAGAAAAAGCGCCACTCGAAAGTGACGCTTTTCCAATACTGTATCGTACCAGATGTCTGGAAACGTATTAACGTTTCGAGAACTGGAAGCTACGACGTGCTTTGGCGCGACCGTATTTTTTACGTTCGACTGCACGCGAGTCACGGGTAAGGAACCCGCCAGCTTTGAGCGAACCACGCAGTGCCGGCTCGAACAGGGTCAGCGCACGGGAGATACCGTGACGAACCGCACCTGCCTGACCAGACAGACCGCCACCCGATACGGTGCAAACGACGTCGAACTGATCTTTACGATCGGTTACGCCGAACGGCTGGTTGATGACCATGCGCAGAACCGGACGTGCGAAGTAGTCTTCGAACTCGCGGCCATTGACGGTGACTTTACCCGAGCCCGGCTTGATCCAGACACGTGCAATTGCGTTTTTACGACGACCGGTTGCATAGGAACGGCCCTGTGCGTCGATCTTCGGTTCCGGCAGGGTGCCTTCAGCAGCAGCTGCGGTTTCGCCGCCCTGTGCCAGATCCTTGAGATCTTCAAGAGTTTTGGTGTCGGCCATTATTTGCCACTCCGCTTGTTCTTTTCGTTCATAGCCGCAACGTCGAGGACTTCCGGCTTCTGAGCTTCATGCGGGTGCTCGGTACCAGCATAGACGTGCAGTTTGGAAAGAACCTGGCTGCGCAGCGGACCACGGGACATCATACGCTCAACAGCTTTGATGATCACACGTTCCGGGTGCTCACCATTCAGGAGCTTGTCCATGGTGCGTTCTTTGATGCCGCCCGGGTAACCGGTGTGCCAGTAGAACTTCTTGTTCTGAAGTTTACGGCCGGTCAGTTTGACTTTTTCGGCATTGACGATGACGATGTGATCGCCACAGTCCATGTGCGGGGTAAACATAGCTTTGTGTTTACCACGAAGACGGTTGGCAACAACAGCAGCAAGGCGGCCAAGGACGACGTCTTCAGCGTCGACCACGAACCATTTGCGCTCGATGTCGCTCGGTGTCGCAGTGAAGGTTTTCATTATTTCAATACTCGAAAACTGGGTTTCACGGAGGGAATCTTCCCTCGTTGAAAGTCGGCGCATTATGCCAGCATTCAACAGGAAAACAACAGG
Organism: Thalassospira sp. GO-4; assembly: GCF_023588965.1. Taxonomy (NCBI): domain Bacteria; kingdom Pseudomonadati; phylum Pseudomonadota; class Alphaproteobacteria; order Rhodospirillales; family Thalassospiraceae; genus Thalassospira; species Thalassospira sp. GO-4. The sequence continues at coordinate 495,084 of NZ_CP097807.1, read as the reverse complement.
AATATTTCATTGTAAATCAATGAGTTACGTAAAGAGGTATTATTTTACCACACGATTTCGCGCTATTTTTCCGCCGGCGGCATGGCATATGTCCCGATCACATGCGCACAAAGACTGTTATCAACGGCTGATCGAATATGGCATTCCGCAATCAAAAGCCGCCTGCCCGCCTTAAGGATCCTGGCCTCGGCAATCAGGTCGCCCGGCTTCGCCCCCGACAGGAAATGTACCGTCGCCTCGGTCGTTACAGCCAGATCCGCCTTGGGCACCACAAGCCAGGCCACCGCATAAAGCGCAATATCGGCCAGGGCAAAAATCGCCGGACCCGTTACCACATTGCCAGGCCGCAAATAGCGTTCCCTGAACGGCAACCGCAGGACCGCCGTGTCATTTTCAAGACTTTCCGTGATAACGCCCATATCGCCGACAAACGGCACCTTTTCGCGCATGATGGCATCAAAATCGGCCGGGGTGATCCCGGTGCGGGCGTGCGAATTGTTCATGACAGCAGACCTCCCCAGATTGCCTGTTTTGCTTTGGCATTATTGATCCAGATCGACAGCCTGACATAACGTTTACGTTAACGTCAATATTTTACGGTTTCTGCATCCCTTCCCCACCATTGGATGCGGACTGTTTGCCGTGGTCGATTTTGTCACGGTGTGTTTGTCGCCATCTGTTTATTGACGTCCCTGGATCAGGCAACAATGGCGCGCCCGCAGCAAAGCCGGTTCACACCCGGCCATATCACGGTACAGGTACGGGTTCACGATTACCGCAAAACGATCGATGCCAGATCGGTAAATGTGGCCAGAACCACACCCCCGATAACAATGGCGACAATCGCCGTCGCACCGATATGCGGCAATTTGCGTCGCATCCATTCACCCGGTGACATCGGCGGTTGCGAGGCTGCTTTATGTTTGAACCTTGCCCGGACGGGCCCGCGCGACAAATCCACAACAGGTTTGTCGACCTCATCATTGGATGCCCAATGATGGCGGTTTTCCGGAAGATAGACAGGGCGGCGGTCTTCCTGACCGGTTTCGTCACGCATCATGGCGATTTCACAGCGTCACTCGCTGCCTCCTGCAACAAGGGTATGTCGAAAATTCCGGTCATTTTCATGCTGCGATGCTGTGCATCACGAAAATGACGGCCCCCTCATTGATGGTCTGTCGCGTCTGTCCCGATGCTTTGCCTTTTCAAAGGCTGACGGTGATCCGGATGCTGTCCCCAAACAGCATACCACCGGCCGATCCCCGATTTTCAGGTGTATGGATTTGTTATCCGCAACCGGCCTGCCTGCACAAAACCTGTGGGGCAAACCGATGGGCAAAACCAGTGGGCCGGAACCGTCTGATTATCCTGATACTTATATGGGGATTACGGCAACAGTTCGACAATAGCCGACTATTTCCCCAAAATTGCCGAAAATTCGCTTACCGTCAAAACCAGCACATAGCCAATGGCAACCGCTGCAATCATATAGGCCGCAGCACGTGGCAGAAACTTGTCCCAGGTGATGGGGTCGCGTGCCTTGCGTTTTGACCGCGCGGCTTTTGCCTTGGCCTTTTCCTGTTTTTCAAGGATTTCCAGGCGCTTGCGGTCCATCTCGCCGCGCGCGGCCCAGTTGGCCGTGTTATCAGGCAAATCAATGCGTGACTGCCGGACTTCCTTTTCCTTGAAGTCATCAACACGTCCCTGAATGTCGTTGCCCGATGATGCGTCACCATCGTCTGACTGTCGCACCCGATCAAGCAATGTCGCCCCGCCATTCAGGCTGTCGACATATTCGTCATATGCCGTCTTTTCTTCGGCGAATGCAGCGGCCTGGGCGGCTTCGTGGCTGGCCTGGGCGGCCGGGTTTCCATGTAATGCTGCGGCACCGGATGCGGCGTTCTGCACATGAACATGGCGGCTGGGCTTGGGCCGTGTCGCATTTTGTGCGCGCTCGGCACTGGCGGCACTGGCTGCGGCGATTTGTTTGTCGCTGACCATCGGGGATGGCTTAGGCCCCAGCATCGCGGGCGGACGGGTTTCCGTGACCTCGACCGTTTCGAGATCGGGGGTTTCGCTGTCATCATCGATGATTTTGGGCTTGGGCATCAAAAAGGGCGGGATGTCAAAACCGTTGCGAAGCAACCGCGCACGCGCTTCGGCGCGATACCGTTCAAGATCGCGCTCCATTACGTCCTTGCGATCAAACCGTTTGATCGGCGTTTCCCGGACAGGCTTTTGCGACTTTATCGTTTCCTGCCATTTACGCGCTGAAACAAACCGGTTCGGCGCCCGACCAGGACGCCGCGTTTGACTGTCACTCATCCACAACCATGCGTTTTTCACCGTTCGGCTTATTCTTCAAACATCGAATATCCCGATGCTTGTAAACGGTTTTATTGATGACCCGATGCGTGCAATTCTACTACGATCACAAGTAGAAGAAAATCAAAAACGATGCCACGCACACGCATCAAGGAGGAACTCCATGACCACCGCCACCCCGTCATCCCCGCTGGTGACCCGCCATGATCACGACGGTTATGTCACCCTTGTCCTGTCCAACCCCGCCCGGCGCAACGCCCTGTCAGCGGCAATGATGTCCGCCCTTCAGGATGCCTTTGACGACATTGCCCAAAGCCCCGATATCCGGTGCGTTATTCTTGCCGCCGATGGGCCGGTCTTTTGTGCCGGTCACGACCTTAAGGAAATGGGTGGCATCACCGACTGTGATCAGCATGCCAGCCTGTTTGCCCAGTGCAGTCGCCTGATGATGCGGATCGTCACCCTGCCCCAGCCGGTCATTGCCCGTGTCCGCGGCATGGCAACTGCGGCTGGCTGTCAGTTGGTGGCAAGCTGCGATCTTGCCGTTGCCGCCCGTTCGGCCAAATTTGCCACCCCCGGGGTCAATATTGGCCTGTTCTGTTCGACCCCGATGGTCGCACTGAGCCGCAATATCGCGCGCAAGCACGCCATGCGCATGCTGCTGACCGGCGATCCTGTGCCGGCCGACACCGCCTTTGCGATGGGGTTGGTATCGGACGTGGTTGATGATGATGATCTTGAAACGGCAACAGATGACCTTGCCGCGGGCATTGCCGCAAGATCCGGCATGACCGTGCGCCTTGGCAAACAGGCATTTTACAAACAGATCGAAATGCCCCTGCCCGATGCATATGCCTATGCATCCGATGTCATGACCGCCAACATGCAAAAACACGACGCCCGCGAAGGCATCGGCGCCTTCGTTGAAAAGCGCCACCCGACATGGCGTCATGAATGACCGCCTGATTACGGATTGAAGGGTTGCATTCGCATCTGAACTCTGCGTTTGCTCATATATCTGCTGCCATCGCGGTTCTGCCCGGGTGCCCGGTCGGGTTTGCCCGGCATTGGTCCTGCGATGGTGGCGGCCTGTCACGCCCTGATGGAGTAACTCCGATGCCGTTTGAAATGTGGCTTGCCTTTGTCGTTGCCTGCACCGTCATTCTGATCATTCCCGGCCCGACCATCATGCTGGTGGTCAGCTACGCCTTGAGCAAAGGACGGCAAACCGCCTGGGCGACTGTTCCCGGCGTTGCCCTGGGCGATCTGACTGCAATGACCATTTCGCTGGCCGGGGCCGGTGCGCTTCTTGCCACCTCGGCCGAGGCCTTTACCATCCTGAAATTCTGCGGCGCTGCCTATCTGGTCTATCTGGGCATCAAGATGTGGCGCGATAATCCCGGCGCGTTGCAGGACAACCCGGATGCCAAACGCAACCGCCCGTCGCGCATGTTCCTTCAGGCCTATGTGGTCACCGCCCTTAATCCCAAGGGCATCGTGTTCTTCATTGCCTTTGTGCCGCAATTCATCACGGCCGGAAGCCCGGTTTTGCCGCAATTCGTCGTCATGACCGCAACCTTTGTCATTCTGGCTGCGATCAATGTCGCGATCTGGGCGGTGATGGCCGCCGCCCTGCGTGAACGGTTCCGCCATCCTGATGCCATGCGTCGTCTAACCCGGGTTGGCGGCGGGGTGATGATTGGTGCGGGCTTGCTGACTGCCCTTACCCGCCGCGCGAGTGCTGCGGTCTAGAACCGGCACCGATCAGCGCCGATAACATCGCCCGTCCCGCGCCATCGCGGCCAAACGGGTAAATCACCACCATCACAAGACCGGCCAGCAACACATTCCATGCCGGGCGCAATGGCCACATCCATTCAAGATTGGCCGCCACCACGCGCCCGGCCGGAATACCGGTCGCCAACGCGTACCAGCCATATTCAATCCCCGCTGTCGCAAGGCCTGCGATCACTGCAATCACAACAAGCGTCACGGCCGACCGCAATGACCAGCCCCGCCAATGTGCAAACCGATACAGCATCAGGGCCACAAACAAACCGGCCATCAGGGTGGCTTCGCTGACATCGACCTTGGACTGCATAAAGAAATGCAGCGCCCCCAGAACCGCAATCGGATAAACCAGCTTATGCAGTCGCGCCCATTTCGCACCAAGCCGGCGCATTGCCGCCTTGGTCGAGGTCGCGGCAAGGATCGCAAGCCCGATCAGGGCGACAAACCCGATCGTCAGATAAATCCGAAGGACGATCTCGCTTGCGATCCGCCCAAGATCAAGGTTCTGACTGATGGCATAAAGCCCAAGATGAACCACCCCGTAACAAAAGGCCGCAACACCAACCTGGCGGCGCACCTGCACCAGCTTTGAAAATCGGGTAATCCGGCGCAATGGCGTAATCAAAAGCGATATCAAAAGGATCCTGATCGTCCAGTCGCCACTTTGCAGGATGGCTTCCTTGACCGGGATCCTCGCCCCGCCCTGTGCAATCACCGGCCACAGCAAAGCCACACCGGGCACAAGCAGCGCGACAAAGACCACCAGTTTGAAAAAGGAAAACCGTCCGGACGGATCAAGCCATGGATACATGCAGTCAAGCCTATGGTGTTGTAGCGCACGCAAGCGCGCGCCAAATTCAAACACGGCATCCCGGCAAAGCCGGAAACTGCCTTAACCTACTCAAAGCGCATTTGATGTGCCGCGTCATTTAAACTCGCCATCAACTTTCCGCGAGCCCGCCATTCAACCCGTGACCCGCGCCAAACAGTTGCACAGGATCGCCGATCATATAACTATCAACCAAGAACAATTGATGGATTGAACAAAATGCCCCAGTTCGAAAACCCGGATGATGCCGCCCTTAAATCGCTTCTGGAAACGACCAGAACAATCGCCCTTGTCGGCGCCAGTCCCAAGCCTGATCGCCCGTCAAACCGGGTGATGAAATTCCTGCTTGATCGCGGATATCACGTGATCCCGGTCAATCCCGGTCAGGCAGGCGGGGAAATTCACGGTCAGACGGTGGTCGCCACCCTTGCCGACATTTCCGAACCGGTCGATATGGTCGATATCTTCCGCAATAGTGACGATGCCGCCGGTGTCGTGGATGAAGCCATCGCAATCAAGGCCAAGTCGGTCTGGATGCAGCTTGGCGTGCTGAACCCCGATGCGGCGTCCAGGGCAATCGATCATGGCATGGTTGCCGTGATGAACCGTTGCCCGGCCATCGAAATTCCCCGGCTGTTCTGATCGGGTGATTTTGCGAAATTTGCGATGGCGAGTCGCCAAAATAAAAAGGCACCGGAACCCGGTGCCTTTTGCCATTCAGTCAGACAAATGCACGATCAGCCGCGACCGCATTTTGCCATCAGTTCGGGCATCAGGCCCTGATTGCCGATAAAGACCGGCTGTACGGCACTGGTCACGCTATAGGTCGTGGTCTGTTCGTCAACGATCTGGTCATAAAGCCCCGATGTTTCGAGAACCAGCGACACCACCCCGTCCGACTTGATCCGCAATGCGGCAAAGCCGTTGGCATATTCTGTGCGGGCGCATTCACGGCCAAGGATCGTGTCAAAACGTTCCACCAGCGCGTAACGCGGATTTTCCGACAGATGATCCCGGCTGGCAACAGTGCCGGGGACGACATTGGGTTTGGGGATATATTTGCTGAACCGGGCTTGTGACTGGACGATATAGCCATCCGGGAAATAGACCGCGACATCTTCGGAAAGAAGGATGCGGTCACCAACAACCTGACCCGATCGCAACAGCGCCTTGATTCGTTTCCCCGGAATTTCCCCGGAAAACGCATTAAAGCGCAGCAACTTTCCGTCCCCCCGCTGATCAGCATAAAACTTTTCAAAAGGTACGATTGGGGTTTTATCCGCTGCCATCGCAGCCGGTGTAATTGCCGCTGACGCAATCGCCAGTGCAAGTGTCACGCCCCCCGAGCGTCGCGAAAAGACCGCCGCAATGGCCTTTAGCATATGTCCCCGCCTCTCACTGATACGTGTCGGAATACTTCGCTGAGATTATGCAGATTAATCCGAATTTCAACTGTAATTCCTGCGAAATTCTTCGGCACAGGTAAAAGCACATATAAAAACAACGAGGTGGCATAATGCCACCTCGTTGCCAAAGATTTGGTAAATGTCGAAGCTTAGTCGACAGAAATCGTCACACGACGGTTACGCGGCTCACGAACACCATCCGGAGTCGGGATGAGAAGTTCGCCTTCACCAACCGCGTCGCTCTCGATCATGTCAGCTTTGATACCACGACCGGTCAGCTGCGACAGAGCAGCCTGCGCACGACGTTCGGACAGTTTCAGGTTATAGGCTGCCGAACCCGATGCATCGGCGTGACCGACGATCGCAACATTACCCATCGAAGTTGCCCACTGTTCGGCCGCTGCATCAAGAACGCGCTCCGAAACCGGGGTAATTGCAACGCTGTCGAAATCGAAGAAGATCGTGAACAGACGTGCTTCTTTCGCAGCAACCGGTGCCGCAGCAGCCGGTGCCGGCTCTACCGCACGAAGTTCTGCCATCGCAGCTTCGAAGTCTTTCCAGCACTGGCTGATCAGCTCGGTCTGCCAGCCTTCTTCACTTTCCTCGATCCAGCAATCGAAACGGGCCTGTGCAATTGCTGCTGTGTCAGGCTTTTCTTCGCGCTTGCCATCATCAAGCAAACCGATCAGCTCGTCACGAACTGCACGTTTCTGTGCAATTTCTTCAGCCGAGAAACGCCAGTTTGCCGGATCTTCCGGAAGAATGGTTTCGTTGCTTGCTACTTTTCCGGCCTTTTTCGCAAAGAAATCGGCATCAAAGAAGTCGTACCACTCGTCGGCTTCACGCTGTGCATAAGCGATATACTCGGCTTTCAGCGCCTTGCCGAATGCGGTCGTCGGCTCGGTGCCAGAGATCGCAGATGATACAGAATTGCTGTATGTCAGCGGGTTACCGCCATACATAACCGCAGTCCCGGAATTGTCTACGCTGCTACACGCACTCAGAAGCGCAACGCCACCAAGAGCACAAAGAATAGTCGGACGAATCTGCATGTCTTACCCCTGTCTTAAGGTTGTTATTCAGCAAATACTTTATCACCAAAGATGGTGAGATTATGTCTCAAAACGACCGAAAACGCGATTTGTTCCATACGTGTAAAAAGAATTGTGTTTTGCTACACACTTTTCAAGAACACATAAACCTGTAATTCTTATTGTGTCATACTGATGTATGAGTAGCAAATAATACAACCATGACACTGAGCGCACGAGGATGAAATGATTGAAACCGATGTATCCAAGATCACACTGATGCTAAAGCAGTTCGCACTCGGCTTTGGCATGGATCTTTTAGGCGCAATTGTCATTCTAGCCGTTGGCTGGTGGCTTGCCGGACGCGCCTCGGCACTGGTACGCCACTCGCTTAAAAATGCAAAATTTGTCGATGCGACTCTCAAGCCGCTGGCAGCAAGCATTGTGCGTTATGCAATCCTGGTATTCGTCCTCGTCGCGGTTCTTTCGAACTTTGGTGTGGAAACAACCAGCATCATTGCTGTCCTCGGTGCTGCCGGTCTGGCAATCGGTCTTGCACTGCAAGGCACGCTGTCAAACATCGCTGCCGGTGTCATGATCCTGATCCTGCGTCCGCTCAAGATTGACGAATTCGTCGAAGCCGGTTCGATTTCCGGTACCGTCGTTGAAATCACCCTGTTCACCACCCTGCTCAAGACGCCGGACGGTGTTTTCATTTCTGCCCCGAACTCGCAGATCTGGAACAGCGCGATCAAAAACTATTCGCGCAACCCGACCCGTCGTCTCGATATCAAGGTCGGCATTGCCTATGACGATGATGTTGATGCGGCACTTGATTTCCTGAAAAACCTGGTGGCATCCGATCCGCGCGTTCTCAAGGACCCGGAACCGATGAGCTTCGTCGCGACCCTTGGCGAGAGCTCGGTCGATCTGACCGCACGCGGCTGGGTGGCAACGTCCGAATTCTGGCCGACCTTCTTTGATCTGACACGCAAATCGAAAACCGAACTGGAAGCTGCCGGCTTCTCGATTCCGTTCCCGCAACGTGACCTGCACATCATCGAATCTTCGGAAACCGCAAGCACCGCGACCAAAACAGCAGCCAAACCGGCTGCAAAGGCACCGGCCAAGAAACCGGCCACCCGTTCGCGTTCAACCGCTGCAAAATCGACCACCAAAACCACGGCGGCCAAAACCACCGCTGCGAAAAAGGCACCCGAAAGCAAAAGCTGACCGGTTCCTGATCCTTGATCACATGAAAGAGGCCCCGATAACGGGCCTCTTTTTTTATGGCAATTTTCAAGGCCGGGGCCGATGCACCGCCCGTTGCCTAGAACACTGGTTACAGAGCACAAGGCACAGGCACAGGCACAGGCACAGGCACAGGCACAGGCACAGGCACAGGCACAGGCACAGGCACAGGCACAGGCACAGGAAGGAACACCACGCACCACGCCTGTCAAATGCCATGCCATCCCCCTGCCAGCTCGACCGCAAACGCGCATACCTGGCCCTTCCTTGCGCCCCTGCTCTTTCCCTCGGCACTCCTGTGGCAATCCCACGGCCCGCTATATATCCCCGCCAAACATCCCACGGCCTTTGCACCGGGCATGTAGTAGCCCGCTGTTACCCGCCCGGCCACATGCAGGCGTATGATTTCCATCCCTCAACGACAATCACAACACGCCCGGGAGGATATAAACGATGTCTGCCAAAAAGATTTTGATGATCACCGGTGATTTCGCCGAAGATTACGAAACCATGGTGCCGTTCCAGACCCTGCTTGCGGTCGGGCACAAAGTCGATGCCGTCTGCCCCGACAAGAAGGCTGGCGATACCGTGGCAACCGCCATTCACGATTTCGAAGGCGATCAGACCTATAGCGAAAAGCGCGGTCATAACTTTGCACTGAATGCCGATTTCGCTTCAGCGCGTGCTGAAAACTATGACGCCCTTCTGATCCCCGGTGGCCGTGCGCCGGAATATCTTCGCCTGAACGAAGACGTCATTCGACTGGTGCGCGATTTCAACGATGCCGGCAAACCGATTGCTGCTGTTTGTCATGGCGCACAGCTTCTGGCGGCTGCTGATATCATCAAGGGCCGCAAGGTTTCCGCCTATCCGGCCTGCGCCCCCGAAGTCAAACTTGGCGGCGGGATTTATGCCGATATCGCAATTGATGATGCCTGCACGGATGGCAACCTTGTTACCGCACCGGCCTGGCCGGCCCACCCCAAATGGCTCGCAGCTTTCCTTGCCGTCCTCGGGACCGACATAAAATTGTGATGATCAATCGCCCATTCGCCGATTGCGCTTGGGCGATTTTTCCCTGACCATGCACTGACGGGTCTGCGCAGACTTGGCAACAGGCCCGGACCATAAGCTGCCCGGCACCTTTTCGCGGGACGCAAAACGGGCAGCATTGCAGGAAAGGCCGTCCTCATGTGTCAAATCTATTCCGGTACCGAACCCGAACTCTATCAATGTGTCAGCCGGTCCGTGCGGATCAATGGCGTTGTCACCAGTCTGCGTCTTGAATTGCGCTTCTGGCAGATTCTTGATGAAATTTCGGCGGGCGAAGGCTTCAGCACCCCGCAATTTCTGGGCAAGATTTATGACGAGGTTGTCGCGCAGCGTGGCGACATCCCTAATTTTGCTTCCCTGCTACGGGTCATTTGCACGGTCTATCTGGAAAAGCAGATCGGACTGCACACCACACTTAACGAAGCCCAGACACGCTCGCGCCTGGTCAGCTAGACCAAAAGACCCGGGACTTTTAAAATAAACACACCCGCCCGCCTGAACGTCACATCGCGTGACTTCGGCCATCTATCGGGATGGGATTTTGCGTGGATGTGGGGGTAAGCCTGGTCTTGGCTAGTTCAGCCAGGACGAAAGTTCGCGCGTGCTGAACCCGCCGCTGCGCATGATTGACGGGTTGGCATTGCGTCGCAGGGTCGGCTCGGCCGGCTTTATGATGCTGTTGCGCTGATGCATGCCCGCAGCTGCACCGAAATCGATCTGGGATCGCGCCACAAGATCGGCAGCACTGGGCTGCGGCTTGCTGGCATTGATCGGTTGCGGGGTTTGCTGTTTCTGCTTGGTCTCGTAGATCCAGCGCAGTTCCTGTTTCAGGGTCTGATATTCCGGCGTATCGGGTGCAGAGTTAACCTCGTTAACAATCTGCAACTTCACCATCTGCGGGAACCGGTCAAGGCGTTCCAGCAACATGAATTTCACGCTCGGACGTACCGCATCGGACCGCATAAGCTTCATCACCAGACGGCGATAGATATCAATACGCAGATTTCCGTTCGATGCCAGTTCGATGAATTCTTCGACAAATTCGCGCGCTGCCATCTTGCCATCCAGTAGCGCACGCAGATTGTCGGCCATCGCCCGGCGATATGCTTCGCGAATTTCGACAACATGGTTGGATGCGCGGGTCCGCACCAGATGGAATGCTTCGGGGCTGAACGCATTCTTGGTCAGAAGCTTGGCGCAATCGGCCACCAGTTCGTGTTTGGTGGCATCCGAGACCACTTCAAACACGCCGGTAATCAGTTCCTTGCATTTTGCATGCGGCCCCATGCGGATCGCCGCGGCCAGTGCCATCGGGCTTTCCGGATCGCGGGTCGCGATAACAGCAAGCGCCAGCGGGTCATCATATTGCATCAAGGCCAGATCATTGCTCAGCAAATGTTCGGGCATCAAAAGACGTTGTTGCTTCGCCGCCCCGGTCACTGTCAGCGGCTCGCCACTCTGATAGCTTTCCTTGATGGTCAGCGCGTATTTCAACGCGTCATATGAGATGCCGTGATTGCTGCTCATGGCACTCAGTCCCCTTTGGGCCCCTTGCTGAGCCGCCTGTCAGAGACCAGCCCTTCAAGGCCGCCATTGTTGCGGCCTGCCCGTGGGCGAATATTCGGGTTCGGATTGCGTTTGTTCGACGCAGCCGGTGCTTGCGCACTCTCCTTTTCGGCCCGCGGGCGTGATGCCGATGCGGCGGGCTTGGTATCGTTAAAGAAGTCGATATACCAATCCATATCCGTCGATGCCATGGCATAACGTCCCCCTGCGGCCGGGCTTTCGATATTGGCTTCGGGGATACCATTGCTGATCTGAAGCACGACCGATGACGGGGCGGTCATGCCCGCACGCCATGCCAGTGCCGTGATCGCACGCGCGCTTCCGGAATCAAGGATTTTGGAAACCGCACTGATCGGGATTTGCGCATAATGGGCCAGCGACTGCACAACCAGCGCATCTTCATTCCGCGAAACCGCGTCCAGAATATACTGGTCGATCGTCATCTTCTGGTTCGATGCCGTTTCATGATCGTGATCAAGCATCACGTCATCGGCAATCTCGACCGGCATCCCGGCATCAGCCGGATGCAGCGGCATGCGGTTTTCAAACCGTGCCTTTTCAATCCGCTGGCGAACCGACTGGCGCAAGGCGCGGGCAACTTCAGTGCGCATACGCCCCTGTTCAACCAGGGTATCAAACAGCGATGCCATGATGAAATGAGCGATACGGCGCTGGGCCTGACGCGAAATGCGGCTCTGCCCGCCCAAAAGATCCCCTTCCGGCGATTTGGGTTTGGCAACCTTGCGTTCTGTGAAATGCGGCGTCATCGCAACAACGTTGCGCGGCGCGTCATCAGATGACAGCAACCGGTTCAAAAGACTGCTTTTTTCTTTTTCGGCCTGCTGTTCGATCAGGCGCGCCTTGGCCGCGGCTTCCTGTTCTTCGCGTGCGCGTTCTGCGGCGGTCTGAACAAATTCACCGCGCCCGCGCATGATATCAAGGAAGTCGGAATCACTCAGAAGTTCGATATATTCGCCAATCGACACGCGGCCAATCGCCTGAATATCCTGACGCAGACGGCTTGCCGCCTGACGGGTCATATAGGGCGTATGTCCCAGTTCCTGCTCGATCAGATTGATGACCTGCGGACGATAGCAATCACCCATATTGGCAATGGCAGCGACAAACTCCTCGACCATTTCAAGGCGTTCGGACGGGCTGACATCATTAAGATGACGGCGCAAACGGCGGGCAACATCCATACGGACATCGCTGTCAAAATCCGGTGCGTCTTCGTCTTCTTCGGCATAGGCCATTTCGTTCGACAAACGGGCCGCATGCTCAAGAGCAGTCTGTTCTGAAATTTCTTCGCTGGAATTCTTGCGCGGGATCGACCGCCCACGTGCGTTTCCTGCATCAGCCGAAAAAGCATCGGGTGCGACTGTACGGACAGTGTCAGCAAGATCACGCAGCTTCGCCGTGGCTTTATCGTCAAGCCCCCCGTCGCCGGTGTTTTTCTGCCGATTGAACATCCAACTCAGCATTATCGCAGCAATTCCCCTGGTCCCTTGCCTGGCGGCAGATCGGGCATCAATTAGTGCAGATACCCGTCGTTTTTATGTTTTGTCAGAACAGTTTAACCAGAACTGACCGTGATAAACAACCAGACAAGACGTCTAAATTTAAATCCCCAACGTCAAGGACCGATGCCATCAGACACAGCCTTGATTACCTCTAGACTATCGGCGGAAAGACTCAAAAAAACATTAACAATACAGCGCCCTAAACAAACCGCTGATATTCGCCCCCGATCATCGCCCGGAAGTCGCCCGGAAGTTACTTGAAAGTTATCCAGTTTGGTCACCTCCCCGGTCCGCTTGGCCCCATTTGCTCACTGCCCCGGTTTCGCGGTTTTTCCAGTTCCGGGCCAAGCCCCTGAATGCAACACGTTTGGAAATTTCGGGCATAAAAAAACGGGCGACCGTTCTGGCCGCCCGTTTTTGATATCCGTTGCCGGATCAAATCATATCAGATCAGTTGCTGACCCATGCGATACGCAGGATGTTGGTCGCCCCCGGAGTACCGAACGGAACACCGGCGGTAATCACCAGCGAATCACCCGGTCCGGCGAATTCTTCGCGCTGGGCAACTTCACAGGCAATGCCGACCATTTCGGCAAAGTTGGTCGCATCGCGGGTAAAGACCGGATGCACACCCCAGCAAAGCGCCAGACGACGTGCGGTCTGAATCCGCGGCGTCAGGCCAAGGATCTGCACTTCCGGACGCTCACGCGCGGCACGGAATGCGGTTGAACCCGACGTGGTATAGTTGACAACTGCCTTGGACCCGATGGTTTTTGCCACCTGACGGGCCGCCGCACTGATCGCATCCGGTGCGTTATGTTCCGGATCCGGGCGGTTGGCGTCACGCATGCGGAAATACAGCTCGTCCTGTTCCACACGCACCAGAATACGGTCCATGATCGAAACGGTTTCAAGCGGGTATTTACCAACCGCACTTTCTGCTGACAGCATCACGGCATCGGCACCGTCATAGATCGCGGTGGCAACGTCGGATGCTTCGGCACGGGTCGGTGCCGGGTTGGATACCATCGAATCAAGCATCTGGGTTGCGACAATCACCGGCTTGCCGGCCTCGCGGCAGGCCTTGATGATGCGTTTCTGCAGAATCGGCACATCTTCGGGCGGGCATTCAACGCCCAGGTCACCACGGGCGACCATCACCATGTCAGACAGATCGACGATCTCGTCAAGATGCTCGATCGCCTGCGGCTTTTCGAGCTTGGAAACGATGGCGGCACGACCCTGAATGATCTTGCGGGCTTCGGCGACATCTTCCGGGCGCTGCACGAATGACAGGGCGACAAAATCAACGCCCATCTCAAGACCATACACCAGATCGGCACGGTCCTTTTCGGTCAGCGGCGACAATGGCAGCATCACATCGGGAAGATTGACACCCTTGCGGTTCGACAGCGGACCACCGGTGATCACGGTACATTCGGCTGACTTGTCATCGCATTTTTCAACGCGCATGCGCAGCTTGCCATCATCAAGCAACAGGTTCGCACCCGGCTTCAATGCGGCATAGACCTCGGAATGCGGCAAGGAGACGCGCTTATTGGTGCCCGGGGTCTTGTCCATATCAAAGGTGAAGGTATCGCCGGCTTCGAGTTCGACCTTTTCATCGGCAAAGGTGCCAACACGGATCTTCGGCCCCTGAAGGTCCATCAGAATTCCGATCGGACGGCCGAGCTTTTCTTCGACCGCGCGGATGGCTTCGAACCGGGCCAGATGTTCAGCGTGTTCCCCGTGCGAAAAGTTCAGGCGAAATACATCGACGCCCGACTTTACGATTTTCTCAAGGATTTCTGGCTTGGAACTCGCCGGCCCCAGGGTCGCGATGATTTTCGCCTTACGTTGACGGCGCATCGGCTACTACCTCTTGTTATTTGGTTTACACGTGAGCCCTGCCGCTTCGGCCTGCATCTGCGGCGAGGCGTCAAGGCGTCCTGATCTTTTTCTGGGGGTAACCCCTTAATAGTCAATCAGCCCCTATTTGAACAGGGGCTTTTCATTAAATGCCTTTACAAAAATGTGATTTTTCACTGGACAATTACAAGAAGCCCCCTCTTAAAAGGTAACCGGACACGCATCCGGGCAATGGGCAATCGCCTGTCGATTGCCGCTTTTCAGTGACGCAAACAGGGCTTCTTTCGATGAGCAAATGGCACCACCGTTTTCTGGGCCTCGCCGCCCACATCGCAGACTGGTCAAAAGACCGCAGCACCCAGGTCGGTGCGGTTGTCATCGGCCCGAAAAAGGAAATCCGCGCAGTCGGCTATAACGGATTCCCGCGCGGCGTCGATGACGAAGTCGAAAGCCGCCATCAGCGTCCTGAAAAATACGCCTATACCGAACATGCCGAACGCAATGCCATTTATAATGCAAGTTATACCGGCACATCCCTTGATGGCTGTTCGCTGTATGTGACCCATTTTCCATGCTGCGACTGTGCGCGCGCGATTATCCAGGCCGGCATCGCCGAGGTTTTCGTCGATAAAACCAAACTGACCGCCGATTTTCTGGAACGCTGGGAACAGGATATGAAAATCTCGACCGAGATGTTCGAGGAATCCGGCGTTGCCGTGCAAGTCATTGATGATGATGGCACAACCGAACCGATGAAATAATCTATCAGCCCCTTTACTATTGCCCAAAGCCCCCAATATGGTGGGCGTGCAACTCGGGTACGAGCACCAATAAAAAAAAGACTATCGCGCTTTCTGTTCACAACCAGCGGCTGGTCCGGCGTCAGTATTTGTCAGATTCTCGGGGCTTCTCACGGGCGGTTTGACCTTGCTGGAAACCAGACAAAGGTATAAGGGTTTATACAACAGCAACCGAAATGATTTGCTGCTGTTGGTCCCTGAACAGCGACGCATTTCGTGATGATGCTCAGGAAACGAGGCCGGATGAACGCGAAAATCGACTTTAGTAAAATCAGTTTTCTGATCGTTGACGGGGACAAGATTTCAGCTCAAGTAGTGTACGACACGCTGGCCTATCTCGGCGCCAGTCACATTCAGCGCGTAAAGACACCGAATGACGCGTTTGATGTTCTGCGCAGTGAAAAGATTGATATCGTTGTGTGCGAATGGCGACTCCGGGGCATGGATGGCCTTGAATTCCTTGACGTCATGCGCAATTCGACCAATTCACCCAACAGGTTCATTCCTGTGATTATGCTGACTGCACATTCGGAACACCGTTACGTGACCACTGCACGTGACCTTGGCATTACGGAATTTCTTGCCAAGCCTTTCAATGCCAAGGCACTTTATAGCCGACTGGTGTCGGTCATCGCGCGGCCCAGACGTTTCATCAATACCGGAACGTATTTCGGCCCCGACCGTCGCCGCAGACAGGTCCAGTTCGACGGCCCT
Organism: Thalassospira sp. GO-4; assembly: GCF_023588965.1. Classification (NCBI taxonomy): domain Bacteria; kingdom Pseudomonadati; phylum Pseudomonadota; class Alphaproteobacteria; order Rhodospirillales; family Thalassospiraceae; genus Thalassospira; species Thalassospira sp. GO-4. The sequence continues at coordinate 478,926 of NZ_CP097807.1, read as the reverse complement.
GACCGAAGGAGCCTTGACGAATGACCCATTATGACTGGGGAAGCGGAGCAATCGTGAAACCGGAAGAGCCTATGAAAAAGAAGAATGTTCAGATCATCCCCGCACAGACTGACCTGAAGCGGCGGGCTGTCAACTTCGTCAAGGGCTTTGACATCAGTCTGTCGCCTGAACAGCTCGAAGAGCTGGAAAAAGTCGTTCAGCGCAGCTCGGAAACCTTTGTGCGTGATATCGGCAAGGATCTAATGGATTGCCGCCGCATGATCATTCAGGCGCTCGGCGACAAAACCAAACGCCAGGATGCGGTTGCGACCAGCTCCGACCTTGCCTATTCGGTCAAGGCCCTTGGCGGTACCTTCCAGTATCCGCTGATGACGCAGATCGCCAAATCGATGGAAAACTTCGTGGCGGACCGCACCACCGCCAATGAAAAACAGCTGCTGGTCATCCAGCTGCATATCGACTCACTCTATGTCATTCTTGCGGGCCGCGTGACCGGCTTTGGCTCGACCGTTGAACAGGCAACTGTTGCGGCCCTGACCAAACTTGCCGAACGCTACGAACAGCCCCGCGAATAGGCTTCTGGAAACGCAATCACCATGTTTGCGTTTCCGCCTTTCTGATCCCGATCCGAATATCCCTGCCTGATCCCGTCCGTTGCGCCCCATATCGCAGCACCACGACGTCTGGCTGCATGCCGGAATGCCCGATGCAACGGAACCCTGACGCTTCTCAATCACGGCGGGTTTCTACCCACAGAAGAAACGGCAAAGAAATTTGAAATTCCGGTCAAAAACCGCTTGCGCCCCCATGGGGTGGCTGCTAAAAACCGCGCCACACACCATGCGGGTGTAGCTCAGTTGGTTAGAGCGCCGGCCTGTCACGCCGGAGGCCGCGGGTTCAAGTCCCGTCACTCGCGCCATTCCCTCCCAATGGGAATGACATTCAAAAAAGCACCACGGTTTATCCGCTGGTGCTTTTTTGTTTTTATCCCCGATACAAACGCGCTGCTCCCACCTCCTCTTACCATCCGGCGGTCAGACCAGTGGCAATTTCCCGCCGCCATCACGATCATCAATCTTGATTTTTCCGGCCCCGGGTTTGTTTTGGCCAACTTTTCGGGCTTGGCCCTGGCACTGCGCGTTGATCGGGTCTGGGCCCAGTACAGACGGCCACCATCGGTCATATGAACAGGCATCTGACGGGGCTGACAAAACCGCGCACAACCTTTTGATATCTGGCATTTTTTCCCGATCGGGATCGCCGGTCTTATACGACTGTCCTTTTTTTGCAAAAAAGCCCTTGCCAGACTGAACCGCCCCTTATATAAACCGCGCCACACACCATGCGGGTGTAGCTCAGTTGGTTAGAGCGCCGGCCTGTCACGCCGGAGGCCGCGGGTTCAAGTCCCGTCACTCGCGCCATTCCCTCCCGATGGGAATGACATTCAAAAAAGCACCACGGTTCATCCGCTGGTGCTTTTTTGTTTTCGGCTCAAAGCCGCGCCAAAACGGCACTTTCCGGTGGCATTATTTTTCTTTGAAAAATCTGACAAAAAGCCCTTGCCAGACCGGACCACCCCTTATATAAACCGCGCCACACACCATGCGGGTGTAGCTCAGTTGGTTAGAGCGCCGGCCTGTCACGCCGGAGGCCGCGGGTTCAAGTCCCGTCACTCGCGCCATTCCCTCCCAATGGGAATGACATTCAAAAAAGCACCACGGTTTATCCGCTGGTGCTTTTTTGTTTTATTCTTCTTTGTTCTCTCCGTCTTTGCTTTCACCGTTCGGTCACACCGCATCGCAGGCAAAACCACCTCCCCGACGCCATCCTGACGGTTACAACCACATTTACGTGTAGCAACTGCGCAATAATTCAACCTTTATACGAAAATCCCGCAACAAATTTCGGAATTGATCAGTTTTGGGGCAATCCTGACCGTCTGGTCATTGATTAATCGTATAAATTATGCTCAGCTTCGCAGGCATTTAGCGAAAAACTTGCAGGCCGCCCCACTTTGGGCTTGTAGGCATTGACCGCGATCCGTCGCGCTGACCCATTGGCGTCTCGCCAGCGGATTGTTGTTTGATTGTCTATCGGTCTTCGCCTTGGCCTGCAGTCCCACAACAACAAAACGGGAGGCGCATCATGCGCAAACTAATCGCAGGGCTGGTCATGGGGACCGCGCTCGCTACCATGCCGTTGGCGGCACAGGCTGAAACGCCGAAAAACGCACTTGTGATGGCAAACGCCATCGACGACATGATCACACTCGATCCTGCCGGTATGTTCGAGTTTTCTGCCCTTGAATATGAAGGCAACACCTATGACCGTCTGATTACCTTTGACAACGAAGACGTTTCAAAGATTTCCGGTCAGGTCGCAGAAAGCTGGGACATTTCGGAAGACGGCAAAACCTTCACCTTCCACATCCGCAAAGGCATCAAATTCGCGTCGGGCAATGACCTGACCGCAGAAGACGCTGCCTTCTCGCTTCAGCGCGTGATCCTGATTGACGGTTCACCGGCATTCATTCTTGGCCAGTTCGGCCTGACGCCTGAAAACGTCAAGGACAAGATCCGCGTCATTGATGACTACACCTTCTCGATGGAAGTCGATCAGCCATACGCGCCGAGCTTCGTTCTCTACTGCCTGACCGCTGGCGTTGGTGCAGTTGTCGACAAGAAACTCGTCCTCGAACATGAAGTCGATGGCGACCTTGGCGCAGAATGGATGAAAACCAACTATGCCGGTTCCGGTCCGTTCAAGCTGAACAAATGGACCCCGGGCGAAACACTTAGCCTGACCGCCAACGAAGATTACTGGGACGGCGCGCCAGCAATGAAGCGCGTCATCATCCGTAACGTCAAGGAAGCCGCCTCCCAGCAGCTCCTGCTTGAAAAAGGCGACATTGATATCGCCCGCAACCTTGAAGCTGACCAGATTGCGGCCATTTCCGGCAACGCAGATCTGAAAGTCATGCCGAAGGGCAAAGGCGCTCTGTGGTATCTCGGCCTGTCCCAGAAAAACGAATATCTGTCCAAGCCGAAAGTCCGCGAAGCTCTGAAATACCTCGTCGATTACAAGGGTATTTCCGAAACCATCATGGCTGGTCGCGCTCAGACCCATCAGGCATTCCTGCCCGAAGGTTTCCTTGGCGCCTATAATGAGAACCCCTACAGCCTCGATATCGAAAAAGCCAAATCGCTTCTTGCCGAAGCAGGCCTTGCTGACGGTTTTTCCGTAACCATGGACACCCGCAACACGACCGCTGTTATGGCGATGGCCCAGTCGATCCAGGCCACCTGGTCGCAGGCTGGCATCAATCTGGAAATCATTCCGGGTGACAACAAACAGACCCTGACCAAATACCGCGCCCGCCAGCACGATATCTATATCGGTCGCTGGGGCCCGGATTATCAGGATCCGCACACCAACGCATCCACCTTTGCCTGGAACCCGGACAATTCCGACGATGCATCGGCCAAGCCGCTGGCATGGCGTAACTCTTGGAACCCCGGCAGCCTGACCGAAGAAACAGATGCCGCGATCCTTGAGCGTGACAACGCGAAACGCGAAGCGATGTATATCGAACTTCAGAAAAAAGTTCTGGCTGATGGTCCGTTCGTGATCATGTTCCAGGAAACTGAAATTGCGTCCATGCGCGGTAACGTGAACAACTTCGTTCTCGGCCCGTCATTCGACACCAACTACTATCGTTTTGTCACCAAGGACTAAGGAGACAACGGTCGTAATGTCCGCTGTTACACGCAAACAACGGGACGGGCGCAAACGCGCCCGTCTCATTTCAGGCAAGGCAGGAAGCCTCCTGCGGATTGTCTTCTCGCTCGCCATCACCTTTTTCGGCCTGCTGCTTGTCACCTTCCTGATCGGTCGCGTTTTGCCCATCGATCCGGTTCTGGCTGCAGTCGGCGATCGCGCCCCCCAGGAAGTCTATGACCGCGTCCGCGAAGAAATGGGCCTCAATCTGCCGCTTTGGCAGCAATTCTTTATGTATATTGCGAATGTCCTGCAGGGGGATTTCGGCAAATCGGTTTTGACATCGAATGCCGTCCTTGATGACATTAAACGTGTTTTCCCGGCGACCCTGGAACTGGCAACCATTGCCACCGTCATTGGTGTTACCCTTGGCATTCCCGCGGGCGTTTTCGCCGCAATCAACAAGGGGAAATGGCCCGACCATGTCGTACGCGTGATCGGTCTTGCCGGGTATTCAATGCCGATCTTCTGGCTCGGTCTGATGGGGCTTCTGGTCTTTTACATGAAGCTCGACTGGGTCGCAGGCCCCGGACGTCTGGACGCCTTTTATATCGACTTTATCGAACCAACTACCGGCCTGATGCTGATTGATACCCTGATCGAAGGCGACATGGACCTGTTCTGGAATGCGGTATCCCACATCATTCTGCCCGCATCGATCCTTGCCTATTTCTCGCTGGCCTATATTGCCCGCATGACCCGTTCTTTCATGCTCGAACAGCTTAGTCAGGAATATATCCTCACCGCCCGGGTCAAAGGCATTTCCGAACATCGCATCATCTGGCGTCACGCGCTTGGCAATGTCATGGTGCCCCTGGTGACCGTGATTGCGCTGTCCTATGCCAACCTGCTCGAAGGTTCGGTTCTGACCGAAATCATCTTTGCCTGGCCGGGACTTGGTCTTTACATCACCAACTCGCTGCTCAATGCCGATATGAACGCGGTTCTTGGCGGCACGGTTGTCGTTGGTGCGGTCTTTATCGGCGTGAACATGCTGTCTGACGTGCTTTACCGCCTGCTCGATCCCAGAGCGCGGAGATAATCATGAATACACAAACAACCATCTCCAAACCGGGCCTGAAACAGTGGCTGACTTCCGACACCCCCCGCTCGCGGCTTCAGGCAAAATGCGGCCGCGCCTGGCTGGGCTGGATCAAATTCACCGAAAACAAGCTGGCCATGATCGGGCTTTCGATTGTCATCGGCCTGATCCTTGTCACCATTTTTGCGCCCCTTCTGGCCCCCTATGATCCGCTTGCCGCCGACCTTGCCAACCGCATTCAGCCCCCCGGGGCCGATCACTGGTTCGGCACCGATCAGCTGGGCCGTGATATTCTGTCACGACTGATTTACGGCGCGCAATATACCCTGCTGATTGTCGGGCTTGTTGCCATTACCGCCGCCCCGCTTGGCCTTCTGGTCGGCACCGCAGCCGGTTTCTTTGGCGGCTGGGTTGATGCGACATTGATGCGCATCACCGATATCTTTCTGGCCTTCCCGAAACTGATCCTGGCACTGGCCTTTGTCTCGGCCCTTGGCCCGGGGCTTGAAAATGCCATTCTGGCAATTGCGAGTACCGCCTGGCCGCCCTATGCCCGTATCGCACGTGCTGAAACCATCACGGTGCGCAAATCCGACTTCATCGAAGCCGCCCGCCTTCAGGGCACCTCGAATATGGGTCTGATCATCGGCCATATCATGCCGATGTGCATGAGCTCGCTGGTCGTCCGCGTTACCCTTGATATGGCGGGCATGATCCTGATTGCCGCCGGTCTTGGCTTCCTTGGTCTTGGGGCACAGCCGCCAATGCCCGAATGGGGTGCCATGGTGTCCGATGGTCGTCAGTTCCTGCTCGAACAATGGTGGGTTGCCACGGTTCCCGGTATTGCCATTTTCGTCGTCAGCCTTGGCTTCAACCTTCTGGGTGATGGCCTGCGTGATGTTCTTGATCCGCGTGGAGGGGATTGATCATGTCAAACGAACCCCTTTTGAACGTCAAAAACCTCAAGGTCACCTTCAACACCCCCAAGGGTGAGGTCAATGCCGTGCGCGGTGTGTCCTTCAGCCTCGGGCGGGAACGCCTCGGGATTGTCGGGGAATCCGGTTCGGGCAAATCCCAGACCGGGCGGGCCATTCTTGGCCTGACGGCGGCAAATGGTCGCATCACCGCAGACGAGCTTAAATTCCACGATGTCGATCTGGCCAACCTGACGCCCAAACAATGGCGCAAGGTGCGGGGCGCGCGTATTTCCATGATCATGCAGGATCCGAAATACTCGCTCAACCCGGTCATGACCATTGGCGATCAGATCATCGAGGCCTATCGCGAACACCACAAGGTCAACGCCAGGGAAGCCCGTCATCGCGCCATTGATATGCTCGAAGCGGTCAAAATCCGTGACCCCGAACGCGTCTTCAATTCCTATCCGCACGAAGTTTCGGGCGGCATGGGACAGCGCGTGATGATCGCCATGATGCTGATCCCCGAACCCGAACTGATCATTGCCGATGAACCGACATCGGCCCTTGATGTCACGGTTCAGCTTCAGGTGATGGCAATCCTTGACGATCTGGTGCGCGATCGCGGAATGGCGCTGATTTTCATCAGCCATGACCTGCATCTGGTCTCAAGCTTCTGCGACCGGGTTCTGGTCATGTATCAGGGCCACGTGGTCGAAGAACTGGCCGCCTCTGCCCTGCACGAAGCCAAACATCCCTACACCAAGGGCCTTTTGAACTGCTTGCCGAAAATGGATGGCGATCATTCCGATCTGCCAATCCTTGAACGCGAAGCAAGCTGGGCAGAAGGATAAGAACCACAATGATTGAAATCAGCAAACTCAACGCATGGTTCGATGATCATCACGTTCTCAAGGACGTCGATATCTCTGTGCCTGCAAACGGATCATTCGGTCTGGTCGGGGAATCCGGATCGGGCAAATCAACGGTCCTGCGTACCATTACCGGCCTTGTTGACGACTGGGAAGGCAACATTCTGGTCAATAACAAGGAACTGGGCACCACCCGCGACAAGGCCTTTTATCGTCTTGTCCAGATGGTGTTTCAGGACCCGTTCGGATCGCTCCATCCCCGTCATACCATTGACCGCATCCTGACCGAACCGGTCAATATCCACGGCCTTGGCAATTCCGATAGCCGCGTGGTCGAGGCCCTTAAACAGGTCGGTCTGGATAACTCCTTCCGGTTCCGTTACCCGCATCAGCTTTCCGGTGGTCAGCGTCAGCGCGTGGCAATTGCCCGCGCGCTGATCCTCGAACCCAAGGTGCTGTTGCTTGATGAACCGACATCGGCCCTCGATGTATCCATTCAGGCCGAAGTGCTTAACCTTCTCAGCCGTTTGCGCCGGGATCTGGGCCTGACCTACATCATGGTCAGCCACGATCTCGCGGTTGTGGCCCATATGTGTGACGATATTGCCATCATGAACCATGGTCGCATTGTCGAACGCGCCACCGCCGGTCAACTTGCCGAAGGGTCACTTGAACACCCCTACTCCCAACAGCTTTACAAGGCTGCTGGCGGCTATGACCGTGCTGTGGTTGACAGTTTCGTCGATTGGGATTGATCCGCCATTTCACGTCGCCACACCAAACGAAGAAACGGGAACCTGTTTGAATGACGATTGCCACCAACCCATCGCGCCCGGCAACCTATCGCCCCAGCTTTACCTGGGATGCACATGCCTGCCTGCCTTTGGATGAAAAAACACCCGAAAGCCTTCTGGACGAATATGTGAAGGGCAATGTGGATTATGTCTGTGTCAATGTCGGCATGGACATGAACACCATCCCCCACATCCTGCGCGTCATTGCCGCCTTCCGCGCCAAGATCGCCGCCCATCCCGACAAATACATGCAGATCGACAGCTTTGACGATCTTGCCATCGCCAAGCAAAAAGGCCTGCTGGGCGTCGGCTTCGATCTGGAAGGCTCGGTCATGTTGCAAGACATGCCCGAAATGATCCCGGTCTTTGCCAGACTGGGGGTCAAGCAGATCCACTTTGCCTATAACCGCAACAATTCGGTCGCGGGCGGCTGTCACGATGTTGATATGCCCCTGACCGATCTTGGGGTGGAAATGGTCAAATCTGTCAATGCCAATGGCATGATCATGGATTGTTCCCATACCGGACGGCAAAGCTCGCTTGATATCATGCGGGTATCATCCAAACCCGTCGTCTTCAGCCACGCCAATCCCAAGGTTCTGGGCGGTCATGAACGCTGCGTTGATGATGAACAGATCAAGGCCTGCGCCGATACCGGCGGCGTTATCGGCATTTGCGGCTTCCAGCGTTTCATCAAATCGCCCAACGCCCCCGAAGTCCCCGATATGATCCGCCACATCAAATATGCGGTCGATCTGGTCGGTGTTGATCATGTCGGCATCGGACTTGATACCATGCCCGAAGTTGCCGGCTGCAACGACTTCCCCGATGGCGTTGACCGTTCCTATTACTGGCCTGTCGCCAGCGGCTATGGCCCGGGTGCGGGCGGGGCCGCGGTATTTGACCCGAAAAAACTCCCCGCCCTCGCCGACGCCCTGATCGCCACCGGCTATTCAACCGACGACGTCGACAAAATCATGGGCGAAAACTTCATCCGGGTTGCCAAGGCAAGCTGGTAGCAGCCTTCGCGACCCTGTCAGTCGCCACAAATGACAAAGCCCCGCCCGAGTATCTCAGGCGGGGCCTTTGTTTTCTGAAATGCGCGCTTTGGCTCAGACCTTGGCTTCGTCGGAGCGCACCGGACGCGGGCGGCCTTCGGCGTCGATGGCAACAAAGGTAAAGGTGGCCTCGGTGACCTTGATGCGCGGCGGCTGATTGCGGCGCAGCACCCAGGCTTCGAGATGCAGAACGATTGATGTATTGCCGATCCGTTCGATATCGCCATACACGCAAACCGTATCACCGACATAAACCGGACGCAGGAAGGTCATGCCGTCAACCGCGACGGTTGCAATACGGCCTTCGGCGATCTGGCTTGCCAGAACACCCCCGGCAATATCCATCTGCGACATCAGCCAGCCGCCAAAGATGTCCCCGCTCGGGTTCGTATCGGCGGGCATTGCCAATGTCCGGGTACAAAGATCGCCACGCGGCATCGTATTGTCGCTGACGTGTGTTTGCTCATTCTCTGTCGCCATCGGGCTCACTCCTGTTTCGGGCACGTTGAAAAAAGACGTGCATATTTTTTTATTGGACCTCCCGGTCTCGGTTTTCTGCGCCGCAGCTTTAAAAATGTGATCTTTGGCAAAGACCACCACTTGCATTGGACTTGAAAACACATTTTTATGGTCCGTGCTAACCGACATGTGGCACGAACCATCGAACATATGGTACTCGTTTAGCGCCGAGGCATCCAACGCTCAATATCGATCAACAGATATGCGTTGTTGGACCTTGTTTTAACACAATAAAAGAAGTTGCGTTCCGGGGCATGACCGACCTTTTTGAAGATTCAAACCAATCCACAGACAAAGCCTATTCCGCCAAGGACATCGAGGTTCTCGAAGGCCTGGAGCCTGTGCGTCGCCGCCCCGGTATGTATATCGGCGGCACCGATGATGCGGCCCTGCACCATCTGGTCGCAGAGATCCTGGATAACTCCATGGACGAAGCGGTCGCTGGCCACGCGGACTGGATCGAACTGGAACTGAAACCGGACAATACAGTACTTGTCCGCGATAACGGCCGCGGTATTCCGACCGATCCGCATCCGAAATTCCCCGACAAATCCGCCCTTGAAGTCATTCTGACCACCCTGCATTCGGGTGGTAAGTTTTCGGGCAAGGCCTATGAGACATCGGGCGGTTTGCACGGTGTGGGGATGTCTGTCGTGAACGCCCTGACCGAAAAATTCCGGGTCGAGGTCTGCCGCGATCGCAAAATGGTATTCCAGGAATATTCGCGCGGTGTGCCGCAAATGCCGCTTCAGGATGGCGGTGCGATCAATAACCGCCGCGGCACCACGGTCATTTTCAAACCCGATCCCGAGATTTTTGGCGCCCGCGCCAAACTCAAACCGGGCACCATTTTCCGCATGGCGCGGTCCAAGGCCTATCTCTATAAGGGCGTTGAAATCCGCTGGTCGGTTGATCCGTCGCTTTTGACAAGTGATGACCCGACCCCGCAGCAGGAAGTCCTGAAATTCCCGAACGGGATTCTCGACTATCTGGAAATGACGCTTGAGGGCCGCGAACTCGTCACCGAACGCCCGTTCGCCGGCGAAGCCAAGTTTTCCGACAGTCCCGGTCGCGTTGAATGGGCAATCGGCTGGCCCGAAAGCGGCGAAGGCTATTTCCATTCATACTGTAACACCGTCCCGACCCCGCTTGGCGGCACGCACGAAGCCGGTTTCCGCTATGCCCTGACCAAGGCAATCAAAGCCTATGGTGACATGGTCGGTCAGAAAAAGGCCGCAGCCATCACCGCCGAAGACGTGTTTGGCGGCGGCTGCATCATGCTGTCGGTCTTTATTCCCGATCCGCAGTTCCAGGGTCAGACCAAGGAAAAGCTCGGCACCCAGAATGCCACCAAACTGGTTGAAACCGCAGTCCGCGACCATTTCGACCACTGGCTGACAGGGGACACCGAAAACGCCAAGCGTCTGCTCGAACGCATCATCCTGCGCGCCGAGGAACGTCAGCGCCGCAAGGAGAAAAAGGAAACCAAGCGTCAGTCGGCGACCCGCCGCCTGCGTCTTCCGGGTAAACTTGCCGACTGCTCGCGCTCAATTGCCGCTGGCACTGAAATCTTCCTGGTCGAGGGTGACTCGGCAGGTGGTTCTGCCAAGCAGGCCCGTGACCGTGAAACCCAGGCCGTCCTGCCGCTGCGCGGTAAAATCCTGAACGTGGCCTCGGCCACCCGTGAAAAGATGATGGCCAACCAGGAAATCAAGGACATGATCGAAGCCTTTGGCTGCGGTTCCGGGTCCGATTTCCGCCTCAATGACCTGCGTTACGAACGCATCATCATCATGACCGATGCTGACGTCGATGGTGCGCATATCGCATCGCTTCTGATGACCTTCTTCTATCAGGAAATGCCCGGTCTGATCGAAAGCGGCCATCTCTATCTGGCGATGCCGCCGCTTTATCGTCTGACCCAGGGTGGCAAATCGATCTATGCGATGGATGACGCCGAAAAGGAAGTCATCCTGAGCACCGAGTTCAAGAACCCGAACAAGGTCGAGATTTCCCGATTTAAGGGTCTGGGTGAAATGCCCCCGCAACAGCTGCGTGAAACCACGATGGCGCATAAAAAGCGGACATTGCTGCGTGTCACCCTGCCCGATGCGGCCGAACCCGATGAACGCGGCCAGACCAAGGACCTGGTCACCCGCCTGATGGGCAAGAAACCGGAACTGCGTTTCCAGTTCATTCAGGAACATGCCCGCTTCGTCGAAGATATCGACGTCTGATCGGCAAACCGATTGCGAAAAACCCGGCCAGTGTGCCGGGTTTTTTATTGGTCCCGCCACAGCATCGCCGCAAAAGCGCGCCTTAATGACCGTCATATCTTTCAGACCGGGTGATCACGCCTGCAATGTGATAGGCTATCTTGCCCGATAAGCTGTCAAAGGACTTGTCCAATGAACATGCGCGCATTTTCCCGTTTTTTGCCGATTGTAACCGGCACGGCGTTGCTTTTGCTTGGCGGGTGCAGTGCCGCCCTGATCGAAGCGCCCAATTACAAGGTCACCGAAGTCCAAAGCTTCAAGACCACCGGCGCCCCAAGTCAGGTCATGCTGCTTGAAATCGTTGATCCGGCCAACAGCCTTCCGGCCAAAACATGGACCGATGCGCTTTCCAATCACGGCTTTGCGCCGCGTCTGCGCTTTGTCACCGATCCCGCCGACATTGCGGCAAATGAAACAATCAAACCGGAAAACCGGTTGGTGGCTGTGGTCAACCCGTCACAAAACACCTTTGGCGATGCGATCTGCACCAACCCGCAAACCGGCGGCATGGAACACATTTCTGATCGCCTGATCGTGCGGTTCGGCTTTTGCTCCGGCGATAATGTCATCTCTGAAACCCGGGCACGTTTTGTGCCTGAAAACTTTGAAAGCCAGCTGTTTGCCAATGCCGACACGCTAAGCTACCAACTGTTCCCGCGCCATATCCGCAACAATGACGATGACCGTTTCTGCAGCCCGTTCCAGACGGTTTGCTGATCCGGGCTGCCTAAACGATCAGTCAGCGATCAACATGTTGGCGAGAACCGGTAATGCAAACGCACGCATCCGCGATCAAGCATTTGCGTACTGATCAATGTCGGACTGCTGCGAAAACCGGTCTGGGGGAAAAGCGGTTTTCCCCCACCCAGAATTTCGGGCATGACGTAAATTTCAATTTCGTCAAGCGCACCTCGTTCTATGAACGCCATTTGCAGCTTTCCACCGCCCAGCATCCAGACATCCCCATCATCAAAAGCACGAAGTTCGGCAATCAATGCGTCAACGTCACTTCGCACGTCAATATCCGCGACAGGATTATCAATCGGACGGGATGTAACAACAATTACCCGCTTTCCGTGATAAGGCCATTCCGATGGTTGGCTTGCAACAAAGTCGTAGGTTGCCCGCCCCATCACCAGGGTTTGAATGCGCTTGATGAACTTGTTGTAATCGTATTCACCAAGATCCATCCCGTCATATGCAAACAACCAATCGAGATTGTCATTTCTGTCCGCGATCATCCCGTCAAGACTGGTTGCGATATACCCAAGAATTCTTGCCATGACCAAATCTCCATTGATTTATAAATGAATATACGTTTATAAATAATCATGGCAAGAAACAAGACAATTCCCGACGATCAGGTGCTCGACACCATCTTTGAAACCGTGCTTGAAACCGGACCGTCAAACCTGACATTTGCCCGGGCATCAAAAGCCTGCGGTCTCTCACCGGCGACACTTGTGCAACGCTATGGCACGCGTGATGCTCTGCTCGTTGCAACATTGCTCCGGGCTTGGGACCGCCTAGATGCTGAAACGCATGTTGCGGATCAGGAAGAAGCACTTGATCCGAATGGCGCAATCGAAATTCTGCTGCGCCTGATGCCCCCGGAAACGGCAGACCGGGACAGCACCAACGGCTTGCTGGTTCTGCATGAAGACATTTGCAACCCGCAACTTCGCGCACGCGGCGCGGCTTGGGGACATCACCTTGCCGCAATCCTTGGCCGCCGCCTGTCAGACCACCCCGAAGAGGGAAAAAAGCTTGGCTGGCAAATGGCCAGCATATGGCAAGGGGCACATATATGGTGGGCTTTCACCCGTGAACAGCCAGCCGATCAGTCGATCCGGGCAACGCTCGAAGAATGGGTTGCTCGTAACATATAAAAATGCCGCCCTACCGTAAAAGAAGGTCAATCAAAGCACGGGCAAAAATCGCGGGCTGTTCAAGCGGTACATAATGCCCTGCCCCGGCGACCTCGTGATAATGTGCGCCAGCAATCAAGTTGGCCATATCCCGGTGGCTTTCCGGGCTGATCACCTGATCGGCTTCGCCCGACATCACACAGCACGGGATATCAATCCTGGCAAGCGTCCCCTGACTGTCGGGACGATGGGCAACGGCAATGCTTTGACGCAGAAAGACCTCCGCACCGGCCTGCTCGGCCATATCGCCCAGAAGCCGGATCAAGGCGTCATTGCTGCGATTATCGGGATGGATCATCTCGTCAAGCAACGTGTCATTGATCCCGACAAAATGCTGCGCGCGCCCGGCAATCCGGGCAAGAAGGACACGACGGCGTTTGACTGCCTCTGTATCGGCTGTTGCCCGGGTATTAACCAGCATCAGATGACTGACGCGTGCTGCTGCCTGACGCAGGATTTCAAAGGCGACATAGCCGCCCATCGACATCCCCACCAGCGCAAACCGGGCTGGCGCGGCATCAAGAACCGCACGCGCCATCGCCGCCACACTGTCCTGATCAAACAGATCGAAATGAACCGGACGGATCGCAGGTTTGCCGTCCATTTCAACCTGGCCATAGGCCGCAATTGCCGGTTCCCACATCCGCTGATCGGCCAGCATTCCTGACAAAAACACAACGGGCACGCCATCCATGCCGGCGTGCCCGCAATCCTGATCTGGTCCGGATGTCATTTGATCAGCGCACTCAATTCCTTGAATTCCGGGGTGCCGGCAACGCGCAGCCATTCGAACATCACGCTTTCGCGGGTCACGATCTTTGCCCCGGCATCGCGCATGCGTTCAAGCCCGAAAATCTTGTCCTGGGTGCTGCGCGATGTCACCGCATCGGCAACCACATAGACCTCGCGTCCGCGTTCAAGAAGCTCCAGCACCGTCTGAAGCACACAAACATGGGTTTCCATGCCGATCACCACCACCTGGTCACGGCCCGGATTTTCTTCCATTTTTTCGATAAAGCCGTCTGCCGGGATTGCCGAAAACGCCACCTTGGCAACCACATTGCCGCCATCGGCAACATCACCGGGTTTTTCCACCAGGTCCAGAATGGGCTTCGCCGTATGGCCAAGCCCCTTGGGATATTGTTCGGTGACGATCACGGGCACGCCAAGCCGGTTGGCACATTTGATCAGGAAACAGCAATTGGCAATGATCTGTTCGGGCTCATGACAAGCCGGATAAAGCTTTTCCTGAACATCGATAACCAGCAAACTTGCGCGTGTCGCATCCATCAGCACGGCTTTTCTCCCATGTGTGATTGTTATTTTGACAGGTTACGCTGCCAAATTGTTGCAAACAAGCCTCTCAACAGGGTGTTTATCGGTTTTCGAAGCGAATTTTGCGGCGTTTTTCTTGACTTAATTCAGGGTTAGCTTTACGACCCAAACTGATTTTTGCATATCCGCTTCACTTAACGCATTCTATTGCGGGAAAACGAACCATATGAATTTCGCCGATCTCGGTCTGAGCGAAGATATCCTCAAAGCCGTTGCAGACGCCGGCTACGACACCCCAACCCCGATCCAGGCTCAAGCTATCCCGTCGGTGCTGATGGCACGCGACATTCTGGGCTGTGCACAGACGGGCACGGGTAAAACGGCCAGCTTCACCCTGCCGATGCTTGATATCCTGCATCACGGCCGCGCGCGTATGCGTATGCCGCGTTCCATCATTCTGGAACCGACCCGCGAACTTGCGACCCAGGTTGCGGCAAACTTCGACACCTATGGCAAATACATGTCCCTGTCGAAGGCATTGATCATCGGGGGCGAGTCCGCCGCCGAACAGGGCAAAATCCTGGAAAAGGGCGCAGATGTCATCATCGCGACGCCGGGCCGCCTGATCGATACCTTTGAACGTGGCAAGCTGCTTCTGTCTGACTGCAAATTGCTGGTGATTGACGAAGCCGACCGTATGCTCGACATGGGCTTCATCCCCGACATCGAAAAGATCGTCAATATGCTGCCCAAGCAGCGCCAGACGCTTTTCTTCTCGGCGACCATGCCCAAGGAAATCCGTCGCCTTGCCGACAAGTTCCTGTCCAATCCCAAGGAAATCACCGTCGCCCCGCCATCCAGCATGGCTGCAACGGTTGAACACAAACTTCTGGTCCTTGATGACTTTGACAAGCGCGAAGCACTTCGTCAGCTGATCCGCCAGGAAAATGTCAAAAACGCCTTTGTGTTCTGCAACCGCAAAAAAGACGTTGATATCCTTTACAAGTCGCTGACCAAGCACGGCTTCAATGCCGGGCGCATGCATGGCGACATGGCACAAAGCGAACGTACCGAAACGCTGGCAAAGTTCAAATCGGGCGAGATCACCCTGCTGGTCTGCTCTGACGTTGCTGCGCGCGGGATCGATATCGCCGATGTTTCGCACGTCTTTAACTTCGACGTTCCGTTCAACGCCGAAGATTACGTCCACCGTACCGGCCGTACCGGTCGTGCGGGCCGCGATGGCAAGGCCTTCACCCTTGCAGTGCCCGAAGACGGCAAACTGGTCGCAGCCATCCACAAGACGATCAACAAAGACATTCCGCTGACCGAACTTGATGGCATTGAAACGCTTGAGCTGGACTTTACCGGCAAAAAACGGCGTAACAAGAAAAGCCGCAAGTCCAATACGCGTGATGACAAACCGGCCCGTTCGGCGAAATCAAATGACCGTGGCAATGGCGACACCGCCAAGGCACAGCCGGAAACCACGGCCCAGCCCGCCGCCGCCAAGGATGCCGATCAGAACAAGGCCCCTGCCCGCGACACCCGGGGCAGCAATGAGCGATTTGATCGCAATGACCGAAACGATCGCAGTGACCGCAATGATCGCAACAATAACCGCAACCACCGGCGCGATCGCGATGACCGCGATGACAAGCCGGTCATCGGTTTTGGCGATCATGTTCCGTCCTTCCTGTTGACGGCGGTTCCGGCTTCAAGCCTTGGCAAAAAGCCTGAGGCAGAAGAAGAAGCACCGAAAAAGACCACCAAACGCAAAACCGCGACGAAATCGGCCGCCAAGTCTGACGCCAAGTCGGAAAAGACCACGCGCGCCAAATCGCCGCGTCGTAGTGCGAAAAAGAAAACCGATGACAAGCCGGCAGAAGAAGCTGCACCAACCGCGGTTGATGCACCAATCGACGCCCCGGCAGAGGCCAAAGCTGACGCCAAGACCGAAACCCCGGTCGAAGCAGATGTCGCACCGGCCCCGGCCAAGACCGCGGAAAAGAAACGCAGCCCGCGTCGTCCGCGCAAAAAAGCAGCCCCCAAGGCCGCCAGCAGCGACACCGCCGAAAGCACCGCGCCAGCAGCAGAACCCGCTGCCCCGGCCACCAGCGAAGGCTAGGCTTGCGACATCCCCAAACAAAAGGCCGTCAGAACATTCTGACGGCCTTTTTTCTGTCTGCAAACGGTGCCCGGCTTCTGTAATCAGACCGCGCGGAACAATCCGGTTGATGTCGGCTTTTCCGGGCGACGCTTGCGCATCAGTTTGAGCATGGTTTCGATCGTGATCGACAACAGCGTCGCGTGGGTGATTTCCTCGATCTCGTCCATCACCAGCGACAGCGCCGCCCCGGCATTGGTATTTTGCACAATGCTGTTGGACGGGCCGGTGCCGACCTCCTCAAACAGCTGCACCACGTCAAGAAGCGTCGTGCGCTTGGCATTGCCACAAAAACGATATCCGCCCCCGGCACCACGCACCGATTCAACAAGCCCCGCCCGGCCAAGATCACGCAGAACCTTTGCCAGATGGTTGGTGGAAATATTGTACCGTTCGGCAATTTCGGACGCCGAAAGCTGACGGTCGGTATCTTCGGCCAGTTCAAGCACGGCATAGAGGGCAAACAAGGTTGCCTTTTGCAAGGACATCATGGCTTAGGCCCCCTCTTCCATATCGGTCTCAAGCTGGATGAACGGTCCGGCCATCATGCCCTGGGATCGGAAGAATGACATCAGGTCGGTGGCATCGCGCGGGATCATGGTGCGGACCTTGGTCACACCGGCCTTGCGGAAACACCGGCAGATTTCCTTATAAAGAATGGTGCCGATCCCGCCCATGCGCAGATCCGGCTCGACACTGACGGTACCGACCCAGCCACACGGCACGGAATTGAATTCCCACGACCGCACTTCACCGAAAATACAGCCCAGAAGCGTGCTGCCTTCTTCTGCAATCAGGAAAAACCGGGAATCCTTGCGGTTGCCATACCGGGTAAACAGATCGTCCCAATAATCAGGCTTGCGCAAACCTGTTGTCCGGTCATCCAGATCGACAACATTTGGCAGATCTTCAAGGACTGCCGGACGGATATTGATTTTATGCTCGCCAATCGTAACCAGGTTATATCCCGGTGCATTTTGCGCAGCGTCCACCTTGTATGCCTTTCAGTAACGTGGTTGGCCGTGCCAACCTCTCCCGGCGTCGGATCAGGAGAATAACCACAATCAAAATAAGTAAATTGGTACGATTATACTATACTGTTCAGACCGGGCACGGCAATGATAAGTTCCGCTGCAACTGCGAGCAGCCCGGCCCGTCTATGCCAAGCATTTCAAGGAACTGAAGGACATACTTGCATTCATCTGATCTTGCAAGCATCAAGCAGATGGCTGCTTTGGCTCTTTCACCTATGTCATATACACAGACAGCCCGTAAAAAATGCGATGCGCGATCACGCAATCATTGACAGAAACCCGAAGTCATGGCTTATCGCGCAGCAGAAAATACTTACATCGGGCCTGAAATTTGGCAAATTGTAGCCCGCTGTTTATGACCCAAAGGAGTGTGGCACGCTATGGCGCGCAACGGATTCGACGCAATTGATCGCAAAATTCTTCGTGAAATTCAGGAAGACGGTCGCATTTCGATGGTCGAATTGGCTGACAAGGTCGGCCTGTCTGTTTCTCCCTGTCTGCGGCGTTTGCGCAAACTCGAAGAAAGCGGCGTGATCCGCAAATATGTTGCCCTGCTTGATCCGGCACATCTTCATCTTGGCGTGAATGTCTTTGTCACCGTCTCCCTGACCCAGCATGACGAACCATCGCTCCGCCGCTTTGAAACCGCGGTCCAGGAACATCCGGAAATCGTCGATTGCTATGCCATGGTCGGCAATCAGGATTACATGATGCGCATCGTCGTGCCCGACCCCGCATCCTATCAGCGCTTCCTGTCCGAAGTGATGATGAAACTTCCCGGTGTTGCCAACATGAAATCAAGCTTCACCCTGCATGAAGTCAAAAACAGCACCACCCTTCCGGTTTCCGACATCGACTGATCTGATGTTGCTGACCTGCGAGTGCTGATTTGCGGCTTGCGCCATCTAAGCAATGGCGCAAAAAACGACGGACCGTTCCAACCGGCACCGTCATCCCCGCGCAAGCCGGCACATCGCCTCCGGGCGCAAAACATCCCAGCTTTAGCTTAGCCCTGCGGACACACTGCGCACTTGGGCACCCGGCCTTAAGACACAAGGTCGAAACGCCAGCCGTGTACGCGCATCATGTCCGCCGTTACGCGCGCATCGTCGCCACACGCCGGTCCGGGATAATGGTCGGGAACAGAACGGCCAGTGTCAGACCGCGCAACAGGAAAAAGGCGTTAAACGCCGCCCATAGCAAATGGTTGCTGTCCATCGCCACAGCCCCCCACGCCATCAGCGCATAAATACCCACCGATACCAGCATCATGTTGCGCCAGTGCTTGGTCTGCATCGCGCCCAGAAACACCCCGTCAAACTGAAAGCCCAGAACCCCGGTAACCGGCAAAATGACCGCCCACAGCAAATAGGTATAGGATGCCTCGCGCACCTCGGGGATGCTGGTCAGGGCATCAATGATCCACGGGCCGGTCACGGCAAAGATCGCCGCCATGCAAACCGCTGATACAATCCCCCAGATCGTGGTCTTGCGCACCGCCCACAGGAACTGTTTGCGTCGCTCCGCCCCATAGGCCTGCCCGACAAGGGTTTCGGCGGCATGGGCAAACCCATCAAGGGCAAAGGACCCGAACATCAAAAAGTTCTGCAACACCGCATTGGCCGCAAGGGTAACCTCGCCAAACCGGGCCGAGAAACTGGTAAACAGCGCAAAGGCCGATGTCAGCGCCATGGTGCGCACAAAGATATCACCATTGATCTTCATCAGCTTGGCAAGCTGCACCCGATCAAGAACCCCGATCCCGCGCCATGTGCCGCCCAGACGTTTCAGGTGCGGCTGCATCAAAAACCAGCCCAGAACCACGCCGGAATAATCGGCAATCACCGTCGCACCAGCCACCCCTTTGACGTCCCAGCCGAACCCTTGCACAAACAGGATATCAAGAACGATGTTAAGCGAGTTCAGCACCACCTGGAAAATGAACACCGCCCGGCTGTCGCGCATCGCAAGCAACCAGCCCAGCATGCAATACTGCATCAATGTCGCCGGTGACGCCCAGATCCGCACATGGAAATAGTCCCGTGCGGCGGCCTCGACCGCCGGTGTTGGCGCAATCAATGACATCGCAAGCTCGATGATCGGCCATTGCAATATCATCACCGCAAGCCCGGCAGTCATGGCGATCAGGGCCGCGCGCGCAAACACCGCCCGCACCCCGTTGGGGTCACGCCGGCCATAGGCCTGTGCCGCAAGCCCGGTGGTCGCCATGCGCAGGAAACCGAAACTCCAGAACACATAGGAAAAAATCAGCGCCCCGACCGCAACCGCACCAATATAGTGCGGGCTGTCAAGATGACCGACCACTGCCGTATCGACCGCGCCAAGCAACGGAACTGTGGCATTGGACAAAATGATCGGCAGGGTCAGTGACAGAACACGTCGATCCCCCTTGCCGAACCAGCGGCGCGTGCGGTTCATCTGGGCCTCGGAATTGGACTTGATTTGGGGCGTTTTGCCGAACAGTGCCGGCAACCGGAAGATTTCTTGTCGCACAGATTAAGGCAAGACAAAAGACGGGTTGTCATGACAACCACAGGCAAAAAATCCACATCGTTGAATTTTGTCCGACCTTGCACCTATCATTTTGCAATAATCGTATTTCATTTTTGTGACATCCGTCGCGATTTTCGGAATACCAAATTCGCCAATGCATAAAAATATTGACGCAACCATTTGATTTTAAATGATAAATAAAGTTTCACAATATCCACACTGGAAAAAAGGTCACTTTGCGAAAACCGATACCAACGGATAGATCATTCTTCAGATGATCGTAAAAATGGCGGTGGAATTATAAAAATTCGCCTATACCGGCCTTTCCATCCACACACTTATCCACAGGTTGATGATCCCGACCGGTTCGCGCACGCGAAACCCGATCGTCCCGAAACGGTCCCTGTTCCTTATCACCAGTCATCATCCATCCTGTTGCCATGACCAGCTTGATCTTTTTCCAACCATCCAGTCGTTGTGATCACGCCTTTGCCCCCCCTTTGCGACCTTTGCAAAATTTCCGATCCGTGCAACTTTATTGCCAGCACAAAGGAAACCGGCATGTTTGAACTCACCAGCCTTCTGACCATTGCCATTGCCTTCTTCATCGCCGCGGCATCGCCGGGGCCGGCGACCCTTGCGGTTGCGACGGTCTCGATGCATGCCGGGCGAAAATCGGGCCTGTTTTTCGGGGCCGGGCTTGCGCTCGGACTGGCCTTTTGGGGATTGGTGGCGGCAACCGGTCTTGGCGCGATCCTTCAGGCGTCAAGCTACGCACTCTCGGTCCTGAAGCTGGTCGGCGGGGCTTATCTTCTGTGGCTGGCATGGATGTCGGCCCGTTCTGCCATGGTCAAAGCCGATATGTCTGTGCCCCCCAAATCAACGCGTCCCCCCGGCTTCCGCCACGGGCTGGTTCTCAACCTGTCCAACCCCAAGGCCGTGATTGCCTGGATGGCGGTTCTGGCACTTGGCCTTGATGATGGCGGGTCTGTTGCCCAGGTGATGCTGGCAACCGGCACCTGCATGGTGCTGGGCCTTGCGATCTATATGCTCTATGCGCTGGTCTTTTCGACATCGGGGGCGATGGCGCTTTATCGCAAAACCCGGCGCTGGATCGATGGCGCGGTTGCCGGGCTGTTCGCAGCAGCCGGGATCGGCTTGATCCGCTCTGCCTTTGTAAAACAGTGATCATCTTTCCCCGCTGACTTGCTGAATTTGCTGAATTTGCCGAACTTGCCGCACCTTTAAGCGGGACGGCCCGCGCGGATCATCCTGTTTGCGCCCTTCCGGCTCCTCCGCCATACCCTCTGCCGGCCATATGTCGGTTATCCCGCGACCCCCCGTTGCCCGACCATGGCCCCCTTCATGCCCAAGAATTCCGCAAGATTTCCCGATATTTGCCCTGCACATGACCGACAGCGCGCCGGATCGCAAAAATAACTGGTGGTCAGCTGTCTGCATTGCTAATCAGGGGAAAAGGATTTTTCAGGAAAGTCATTATGAGCACTGATCATCTATTGTCTGGCCCGACACTGCCGGCGGCATCGGGAACCTCCAAAAGCGTTGTGATCCTGCTGCACGGATATGGCGCGGATGGCAACGACCTGATCGGATTGGCCCCGCATCTGGCGCGCGCCCTGCCCGACACCAGTTTCTATTCACCCGATGCGCCGTTCCCGTGCGAAATGTCGCCCTTCGGTCGCCAATGGTTCAGCCTGGCCGAATATGATCCGGAATTCCTGCGCCGTGCGCCCGAAACCATGTCCGGTGCCCTTGCCGCCATGGCCGAAGGAGCCAATAAAAGCGCATCCTACGTCAATGACTTCATTGACCATGTCATGGAAACCCATGGCATTGGCGAAGACCGGATCGCACTGGTCGGCTTTTCGCAAGGCACCATGATGTCGCTGCAAACCGCCCCGCGCCGCGCCAAACAGCTTGCCGGTGTGGTCGGTTTTTCCGGGGCACTTCTGGGCGATGGCGCCTTTGCCACCGATCTGAAATCGCGCCCGCCTGTCCTGCTGGTGCATGGCACCGCCGATCCGGTGGTCCCGATCGAGGCATCGCGCATCGCACGCGATACATTGGCCGCCAACGGCATCGACGTTTCCCTGCATGAACGTCCGAACCTGCAACATGGTATCGACGAAGAAGGTCTGGGTCTCGCGCTTGAATTTTTGCGCAAACATCTCGGCTAAGACCGCTTCAAAACACAAAAAAATGCAAAAGCACCTGCTGTTAGACAGTCAGGTGCTTTTTTTATTGAAAACAGCCCCAACATATCCCCGGTCATCGCACGGGTCTTGCCGGTGATTTCAACAACCGGGCCGCACAAAGCCCCCTGTGATCAACACCATACAGCCCGCGTGGCACGCAAATAACTGATGCACATTTTCGCGCCACACCCTATACTTTCGAGACAAGAACCTATCCATAACATTAATAAAATTCTAAACGGCATCGCTTCCTGCCGTGGCTCAAACGGAAACAATCAAGAAAACGGGTACACAGACCATGCTTCAAAACATCAGGATCGGTAAAAAGGTTGCAAGCTTGTCGCTACTGTCGCTTGTCGCTTTGCTTTTGATTGCCGCACTTGAACTTCAAACGTTGCGCAGCGGGATGCTCGAAGACCGCAAAGACAAAATTCAGACAACTGTTTCAATGCTGGTAACAGCGGCTCAGTCCTATCAGGATCGCGTAAACAGTGGTGAACTCACTCAGGAAGCAGCTACAACCGAGTTCTATCGCTGGAGCACCGCGGCAAGGTTTGATGACGGCACGGGCTATTTCTTTGCCTATGACAAAAACGGCATCAATAAGCTACATGGCGCCAAACCGTCACTTAACGGCACGGATATGAGCCAGGTTAAAGACCCTACGGGCAACTTCATCGTGCAGGACCTCTTGGCTGCGGCTCAAAACCCGGAAGGCGGTTTCTTTTCCTATTACTGGCCAAAACCCGGCGAGCCAGAGGAGAAACTTTTCGAAAAGCTTTCCTATTCCGCTATGCTCCCATGGGGTGATGCAATCGGCACCGGGATCTATATTGACGATGTGGATGCCGCCTTCTGGGAACAGGCCGTTTTTGTGATGATATTCATTGCGATCGTTGTTGCCCTGATGATTGCCTTGTCTCTTGCGATCGGACGCAACATCACAGTTGGCCTGAATAAGCTCTCAACCCGTATGACTGAAATCGCCAATGGCAAACTCGAAGGCGAAATCGAAGGTCAGGACCGTGGCGACGAAGTCGGCGACATGGCACGCACTGTCGTGTCCTTCCGTCAGCAGGCGCTTGAAAATCGCGAATTGCAGGATCGCCAGAAACAGCTGGAAATCCAGGCGGACAAACAGCGCCGCAAGGACATCACCGATATGGCCGACAGCCTTGAACAGCGCGTCAAAAACCTGATCCGCTCGATCTCGACCTCGATCGCCGAAATGAAGCAGGCCACCTCCTCGATGCAGGAAGCCAGCAACACCAACAGCCAGCTGTCTGCCGCTGTGGCATCTGCCACGACCCAGACGTCAACCAACGTTCAGACCGTCTCGGCCGCGACCGAGGAACTGACCGCATCAAGCGATGAAATCGCCCATCAGATCGCCCAGTCGGCAGACATTGCCAATCAGGCCAATGAACAGGCTGCACGCACCAACGAAACCGTCACCGGCCTTGCCGATGCGGCCCAGAAAATCGGGGATGTGGCAAAACTGATCGGCGACATTGCCGAACAGACCAACCTGCTGGCCCTCAACGCCACGATCGAGGCGGCCCGTGCCGGTGACGCCGGCAAAGGCTTCGCCGTGGTCGCAAGCGAGGTCAAAAACCTTGCCAACCAGACCGCCAAGGCGACAGAGGAAATCAACCAGCAAATCCTCTCGGTTCAGAATGAAACCGGCGAGGCCGTTGATGCCATCCGTCTGATTTCCGAAACCATCGCACGCGTTGCCGACAGTTCGACCGCCATTGCCGCCGCTGTGGAAGAACAGCATGCCGCAATCGGGGAAATTTCGCGCAACGTTCAGCAGGCTGCCGATGGCACCGCCGAAGTCTCCCAGCGCATTGAAACCGTCAATGACAATGCCGGGCGCGTATCTTCCGGCACCAGCCAGCTGGCCCATTCGGCTGAAAAACTGGTCGATGAAGCCCGCTCGCTTGATCAGGCGGTCGAAAACTTCCTCGCCGATCTGCGTCAAAGCGCGACCAAATAACCGCGCTTTGATCCCTGCGGATATTTCCGCCCCGACTTCCATCCCCCGGTGCCCGCCACCGGGGGATTTTTGTCTCCCCGGCATGTCTTCCTGTCCGCCCGTTTGGTGCGTATCGGCCCGCTTGTCTGACCGCATTTCCGACAGCATCTCCGACAGCATCTCTGACGACAATTCGGATCACGCTTCGGACGACCCCCGGACCTGTTGCCCTGGCCGTTTAGCAGGCCGTGTCTCTGGCCATTTCAATCGCCCCTTCCCTGGTCGGCTTCTCTTGTCACGTCCCAGGCCCCGTCTCTTGCCACGTCTCAGGAACGTGCCCGGCCGCTCCCGTCTACCGCCCTCCGGACCGCTTCCCAAACTGCGTTCCAAACCTGCCCCGTCCGCAACCACGCCCCGAACATCGCCGCCCGTCATCCTGACAAGCCCCCGACGTTCCGGGCGTGTTTCAAAACACGGATCACATCCTTTGGGTCAAACAGTTTGCCGACCCATGCGCCATATGGCTCTGGCCTGATTGTGGTCTTGGATTTACACTGAGTGCGACTTCAGTTCATTGATCGACCGGCCGCCATGCGGTCTTGGCCATCGGAAGGACGGAATATCATGACGCCTTCAACCAGTCTGAACACGGTTTTTCGCCATGTTTTATCGGGCATCGCGATTGCGGCACTCCTTGTGACTTTCAATCCGCTTGATGTTCGCGCCGAAGACCGGAACCCGTCCCTGCATGGCATTGATACATCCCATCACAATGGCGATATCGACTGGCAGAAGGTGCAAAATAACGGCATTGCCTTCACCTTTGTAAAGGCCACCGACGGGCTGGATTATCTTGATCCGACCTTCACCGACCATTTCGCCGCCGCCCGCAAGGCCGGGCTGTTGCGCGGGGCCTATCATTTCTATGAAACCAATGATGACGGTGCCGGTCAGGCCGACTGGTTTATCAAAAACGTCACCCTTGAACCGGGGGACCTGCCGCCGGTTGTTGATATCGAACGGATCAAACCGCCGGTAAAGGGCGATCTGCATCAACAGTTCGAAACCTTCCTGACCAGACTGGAAACCCATTATGGCCGTCGCCCGATCATCTATACCGGCCCGACATTCTGGGAACATGCCATGAAGGATCATTTTCCCGGCAATCTGCTATGGATTGCCGAATATGGCGTTGATCAACCGACCATCCCGGTGGAATGGGCCAGTTGGAGCTTCTGGCAATATACCGAAGAACTCAGCGTGCCGGGCGTCCCGACCAAGGTTGACGGCACTTATTTCAACGGTGATCACGCCCATCTGGGCGCCATGCTGATCCCGGCCAAATAGCCCCCGCGCCACCCCCGTGCCAGCCCCGTCACAAAGCTTCAGGCACATAGCATCAGGCACGCTGGCACGTTCACGCTGGCAAACTCACACTGGCATCAGCCCCCCGAACGCCACAAACAACAAAGGACGGAAAGCATCCTTTCCGTCCTTCATCATCAGCAATTTTTTATTGGCAGTTCCGGGCCAGCCCCGATGCCAGATGCCCGATGCCCGATGCATAACGCTTTGCCCCCGGCAACCCCGACCGCATCGGCCGTCATAACAGGGGGCTGGCGTCTGCGGCGTTATTTCGACGCCGCAATCGTGATATTGATCGTCACATCATCGCCAACCTGGCTGGTATCGGCCCACTGGCCCTGCCCGACGCCAAAATCGGTACGCGCGATGGTGACGCTGCCTTTTGCTTCGGCCTGATCGCCAGTAATCACCAGATCAAATGGCAAGGTCACTTCACGCGTCACATCGCGGATCGTCAGATCGGCGACCGCCTGATAGCGGCCCGGCTCGATCTCGGAAAACGACTTGGTTTCAAATTTGGCGGTTGGCCATTGTGCCGCATCAAACCAGTCGGACGACACGATCTGGCTGTCGCGGTCACTATTCTGGGTATCGACCGATGCAATATCAATCAGCACCTCGACCGAGGATCCGGCAAGATCGTCTGGCGAAAAGGCAATGGTTGCGGTGAAATCTTCAAACACCCCGTCAAACCCCGCGCCAAGCTGTGTTCCGGTAAAGGCAATCGTGCTTTGGCTGGCATCAACAGTCCACTGGTCGGCGGCCTTTGCCGGGGTGGCAAATACCATAAGCGATGTCACGAACGCGGCAGCAAGCGGGCCCATCAGTGTCGATTTGAAAGTCAAACCCATCAGGAATTCTCCTTGGCAGTCGTATTGGCGCCGATATCGGCATTGTTATTGCCGCCAAACGCCGGCAGCATCCGGCGCAATGTGGCATCGCGATCAATAAAGTGATGTTTCAGGGCCGCACACACATGTCCGCCAACCAGGGCAACAATCACCCAGGACAACACGAAATGCGCAGTCCTGAGACTTTCAAAAAGCCCCTGATCCGGCGCGACAAGGTTTGGCAATGTAAACAGTCCGAAAACACTGACCGGGAAATTGGCCGCGGACGACATCATCCAGCCAGTCAGCGGCATGGCAATCATCACCCCATACAGGCCAAGATGCCCGATCTTTGCCGCCAGCCGTTCAATCGCATGTGTGCCCAATGCCGCGGGTGTCGGTTCGGACAAACGCCAGATGATCCGCAAAACCGCAAGCATCAGGATCGTCACACCAAGCGATTTGTGCCGTGACATCCATTCAAGTTTGGCCATGCCAAGCGGCAGGAAATCCATATACCAGCCAATGGCAAACACACCGATAAACAGTGCGGCAACAATCCAGTGCAGGCTTTTGGTCACGCTGCCAAAACCGTTGCGGTGACTACGCAATGCCATACCCATCCCCTTCCACGCAGAAGACGAAAATGGCAGGCCGGCCATCATGCCAAACCCGCCATTCTCTTTTAAAAAAGTCGGCTTATTTCTGCTTCAGGAATTCCGAAGAAATCTGCAATTTGACGTCATCGCCAACGCCCGGAACCAGGAAGTTCATGCCATATTCCGAACGGATCACGGTACCGGTCGCGCCAAAGCCGACAACATGATCGCCGGTCATCGGATGATCGCCTTCACCGGTCAGGGTAACATCAAGAACCAGCGGCTTGGTTTCGCCAAGCAGGGTCAGGTCACCGGTGATTTTGGCTGCATTGTCGCCAACCAGCTCGACCGAGGTGCTTTTGAACGTCGCGGTCGGGAATTTTTCAACATTCAGGAAATCGGCGGTTTTCATATGATTGTCGAGCGCCTCGACACCGCTATCAACCTGGTTAAGGTCGATCGTGATGATCGCAGCCGATGCTGCCGGGTTTTCACGATCAAGGGTCAGTTCGCCCGAAACACCGGCAAAACGGCCCTGGAAGTTCGAAAAACCAAGATGGTTAACAATAAAGATCACGCTGGTATGGGTCGGATCAAGCTTATAGCTTTCTGCCGCCTGTGCCGAAAAAGCAGCTGCCGAAAGACCGGTTGCAAGTGCCAGTGCAAGACCGGCTTTTTTCATCGCTTTGAACATTGTCTATTTCCCTCATTTTCGGATCGCGATCCGCAATGCTGCGTCGCAAAACTTGTGGCATGAGGATGACAGTCAAACCACCGGCTCTCAAGCCGGTGCTGCGGCAACATATATTTTCTATTCAGGAAACAATATCCGGCGTTTTTGCCATATTTGGGACAACATCCAAACAATCAAATATTGGTTCGCCCGGCATCCGCGCCCCTGAAACGGCGCAAAACCGCCAAAAACCGAAATCCCGCCCGCAAACCACATATCGTCACGGCCTGCCCCCGCATTCCGGCAAAATGGTACGACTGGGTCCGTTCCGTGAACGATCAAACATTCACCGCCAGACACCAAACAGATGACGGAAAAAACCCAGGATCAGAGGCCCTCTGCCCGAGTGCCCGAGAGCACAAGGCTGATGACAGCCTTACATCCATGCTTGTATGGCTGCCATATTAAGGCTGCGATCTTATGGTTGCTCGGGGGCCGGTTTGCCCTGTGCGGCTTCGGGTTTGGAGTCGTCCGCATCCGCCGGATCAAGACATTCTTTCAGCCACACATCGTAAACCGGATGTTCAAGTGCCGAAAGACCGGGGCTTGATGCAAACATCCATCCCGAAAACAGCTGTTGGCGCGTCGCATTGCCATCATCGCGCACATCGGCGATCTCAAGGAAGGTCGCGCTTTCCGGACGTTCTTCGGGCGGGGTCCGGTAACAGGCATCCACCCGGATCGACAGGGTGCCGAAACTGGCGACCTGCCCGACCGGCACTTCAAAAGTCGAAATGCGGGCGGTAATTTTATCAAGCCCCTGAAGCTGGGCAACCGGGGCCGGACGATAATCAAGCGCGGGATAGGCCGTTCCGATCATTGCACATGTCGAACAGATCGCGGCAATCGCAAAAGATCGTTTCATCTTGTTATTCAGTCCTGTGTGTCGCTGGTATCATAGGGATTGTGCAGTTCGGCCACGAGATCACGCATCACCTTGCGGAATTGCTCCTCGTCGCAGCCCATCAGAAGCGCATCTTCAAGCGCATCCTGCATCATCTCGCGCAATTCACCGAAATTGTCGTTCAAAACCTTGATCTTTTCCACGCAGGACAAAGGCGACCCGTCTGTCGCCTGCCAGGTTGGAAAATGTTCAATCTGTTCGGTTTTCTTCATCGAACGCTCCGACATTTCTTGCACAGCAGACCATTTTACTGCCATTGCCCGGCACCCTGCCCGGCAAAACCGGCAAAATCATGACCGGTTTGATCTTGCCCTGCGAGTTGCAAGGGCACCATTCCCGAACTGGTCACAATAGCCCGTCACAATATGGTGTGCTTGTGCCTATTCGCTGCTACTGGTCGAGGAATAAATAACCTGACCAATCAGATCTTCAAGATTGACCGACCCTTGCGTGTATTCGATTTCACCACCGGCCTGGATCATGTCGATATCCCCGCCCGGCTCGATCGATACGAACTTGCCGCCCAAAAGACCATCCGATGCCACCTTGGCCGAACTGTCCATCGGCAGCGACAGGTCCGCGCGCACCGACATTTTGACAACTGCCATATAGGTATCGGGATCAAGTTCCTGTCCGGTAACGCTGCCAACCTTCACGCCGGAAATCCGCACGTCGTTGCCCACGACCAGACCATCAATACGGTTAAAGCTGGCTTTGATTTCATACCCTTCTACCGTGTCGATCCCCGCACGGCTGTATGAATATGCTGCAAACCCGATCGCGACTGCGATCACCGCAGCACCTGCAAGGGTTTCAATCAGTCTGTTGCTCATGGACCTTATCCGATCTGTATCTCTTTGATTGGCATATTGTATTGCACAGCGCCAAAACACAACCGCCCAAAACAGAACCACTTAAACAAAAAAGCAGGCCCCGAAACAAAAACGGGCGCGAGTTGCCCCGCGCCCGCCTGAATTTTCAAATTTCCGGCTGATCAGCCTTCCGGCGACCAGGCCTGATAATCGCCGGTCGCTTTCGCGCGCTTGCCACCGCTATATTCGTGGCCCTGCGGGCGATATGCGTGTTTTGTCCCGGTCAGGTTCGGCAGATGCTCTTTCTGCCAGTCATAACGGTCCTCGGCCTTTTCCGACAGCGGCGCATCAAGGGTATAATGCAGCCATGCATGCCATTCGGCCGGAACTTTCGATCCTTCGTCAACGCCCTTGTAGATCACCCAGCGCTTGGTGCGGCGGCCCTTGGCCGGAGTCTTTTCGGTGTAATAGACATTGCCGAAACGGTCTTCGCCAACGCGCTTGCCAAACAGCGCAGTATAAATACGGGTGCCGACGGTGGCCATGTTGGGTCTCTCTCCAGATTTGGTTTGTCCGCCAGACTGAAACCGGCGGAACAGGGGTCATGCGGTGTGAACCCTGTCGAACAAGTGACTTATATGTCGTGATGCGGTTTGAAAGTCAATGTTTCAAGGACATCGACCCGCCCCAAATCACAACATTTGCCCACAGCCCGCCCCGTCACCACAAGCCGCCTCAACCCCGACCTGAACCAGCGCGCCGCGACAGTGCCATTTATCGGTTCAAAACAACCCACAACTGCTTGTAGTGCGACGACTCATTGATCCGCATATATCTGGGGCGTCTGTCCACCCGGTTATCCACAATCACACACATATATATGGTATGGGCTGTTGGCTGATATCTGCGGATTTGCGCCTGCGATAAAATCAATACTTTAATATAAATATCAAACTGTTATCATTGCCGCATGTGCTAAGAACATCATTGTTACGGCACATTTTCAGCTTCGCACTGGAAATGAAACGCAAACAGCGTTAGCTTGGGTTCGTGTTCGGGAAAACCGATCCTTCCCACACAACATCTAGTCCGAGTCTTAGGACAGGCACACAATCTCGCGGTAACAGAAACCGCAGTTTTACAGGCCCTTAGCCCTGATTCAGAGATTGTTAACACGAATCCCACCAGCATCGAATCAGCAAGACAGCAACCGACCCACTACATGTTGTGGTAAAAATTGCTGTCAACCACAAAGATTAGTGGACTGTGGCGAAATTTTGCCATTATAGTCTTCCCCACGGACCGGATGGTTCCAAGGGGGGACCACACCACCGAATTCAGATAGATGCGAGGCGCCAAAAACACCGGAAAATATCGGGTATTGGGGCAGCGCAAGAGCGATGAGCAAACTATATAAAGTCAGGCGATGTTGGCGCATTACCAGATAGCGCCCCCTCACGTCTGATCAAAACCGGAGCAGACCATGCGGATTACCAGAAAGTTCACTCAGGACGGTGTCAGCCCTTACGCCGACATCGAGTTTCGTAAGTCATCTTCTGTCATCAAAAACCCGGATGGTTCCGTTGTTTTTGCGATGAATGACATCGACATGCCCGCTTCCTGGTCACAGGTGGCGAGTGACGTTCTGGCTCAGAAATATTTCCGCAAGGCCGGTGTTCCGGTTGCCCTCAAACCGGTCAAGGAAAAGGACGTCCCGTCCTGGCTGTGGCGCAAGACTGCCGACACCGCCAAGCTTGACAAAATGCCGGCTGAAAAACGCTATACCAGCGAAACCAGCGCGACCCAGGTCTTTGATCGCCTTGCCGGCACCTGGACCTATTGGGGTTGGAAAGGCGGCTATTTTGACGCCGAATCTGACGCGCTGGCCTTCTTTGATGAAATGCGTTATCAGCTCTCCCACCAGATGGGTGCGCCGAACTCTCCGCAGTGGTTCAACACTGGTCTGCATTGGGCCTATGGCATTGACGGCCCGGCACAGGGTCACTCCTATGTTGATTTCAAAACCGGCGAACTGACCAAATCGGCCAGTGCCTATGAACATCCGCAGCCCCATGCCTGCTTCATTCAGTCGGTTGCCGATGACCTGGTCAATGAAGGCGGCATCATGGATCTGTGGACCCGTGAAGCCCGTCTGTTCAAATTCGGTTCGGGTACCGGTTCGAACTTCTCGAACGTTCGCGGTGCGGGCGAAACCCTGTCGGGTGGCGGTCGTTCTTCGGGCCTGATGAGCTTCCTGAAAATCGGTGACCGTGCTGCTGGCGCGATCAAGTCGGGCGGCACCACCCGCCGTGCGGCCAAAATGGTCGTGGTTGATATCGACCATCCGGATATCGAAGAATATATCGACTGGAAAGTCGTCGAAGAACAGAAAGTTGCCGCCCTTGTTGCTGGCTCCAAACTTGCTGAGAAGCACCTGACCGCGGTTCTTGCGGCCTGCACCAACTGGGACGGTGCCGCTGATTCGGAAGACCGTTTCATTCCGCGCGCCAACCCGCAGCTCAAAGAAGCTGTGCTTGCTGCTCGCGCTGTGATGATCCCGGATTCCTATATCAACAAGATCATCGAATTCGCCCGTCAAGGCTTCACCGAAATCAGCTTCAAGACCTATGACACTGACTGGGATTCCGAAGCATATCTGACCGTTTCGGGTCAGAACTCGAACAACTCTGTTCGTGTATCGAACGACTTCCTTCAGGCTGTTCTTGATAACGGTGACTGGAACCTGATCCGTCGTATCGACGGCAAGGTCGCAAAAACCATCTCTGCCCGCGAATTGTGGGACAAGGTTGGCGAAGCAGCCTGGGCCTGTGCCGATCCGGGCATCCAGTACGACACCACCATTAACGAATGGCACACCTGCCCGAATTCGGGTCGCATCAATGCGTCCAACCCGTGCTCGGAATACATGTTCCTTGATGACACCGCATGTAACCTCGCATCGCTCAACCTGATGAACTTCCGTTCCGATGATGGCGGCGTTGATATCGAGGCCTACGAACATGCCGTTCGTCTGTGGACTGTGGTTCTGGAGATCTCGGTTCTGATGGCACAGTTCCCGTCCGACCGTATTGCCGAACTGTCCTATCGTTACCGTACCCTTGGCCTTGGCTATGCCAACATTGGCGGCCTGCTGATGAGCATGGGCATCCCTTATGACAGCGACGAAGGCCGTGCGATTGGCGCGTCCCTGACCGCGATCATGTGTGGTATTTCCTATGCGACCTCGGCCGAAATGGCTGGCGAACAGGGTCCGTTCCCGGGCTATGCCGACAATGCCGATGAAATGCTGCGCGTCATGCGCAACCATCGCCGTGCGGCTTATGGCGAACAGGAAGGCTACGAAGGCCTGTCAATCAATCCGGTTCCGCTGGTTGCTGCTGACAGCCCCTATGCCGATCTTCCGGTTGCAGCGCGTGCTGCATGGGACAAGGCACTGGAACTGGGTGAAAAGCACGGTTACCGCAACGCCCAGACCACCGTTATTGCGCCGACCGGCACCATCGGTCTGGTCATGGATTGCGACACCACCGGGATCGAGCCGGACTTCGCCCTTGTGAAGTTCAAAAAGCTTGCTGGCGGCGGTTACTTCAAGATCATCAACCGCACCGTTCCGGTTGCGCTTGCAACCCTTGGCTATACCGAAAACCAGATCCGCGACATTGAAAAATACGCGGTTGGTCACGGAACCCTCGTTGGTTCGCCTGCCGTCTCCCATGACGATCTGCGTGCCAAGGGCTTCGATGACGACGCCATTGCCAAGGTTGAAGGTGCACTTAAAAACGCATTCGACATCAAGTTCGTCTTTAACAAATACACCTTTGGCGATGATTTCTGCGTCAACACCCTGGGCCTTGATGCCAAAGCCATCAACTCGATGGACTTTGACATGCTTGCCGCTCTTGGTTTCGACAAGAAACAGATCGAAGCAGCCAACACCTATGTTTGCGGTTCGATGACCCTTGAAGGTGCCCCGCATCTGCGTGACGAAGACCTTCCGGTCTTTGATTGTGCAAACCCGTGCGGCCGTATCGGCAAGCGTTACCTGTCGGCTGAAAGCCACATCCGCATGATGGCAGCAGCCCAGCCGTTCATCTCGGGTGCGATTTCCAAAACCATCAACATGCCGAGCAGTGCTAACATTCAGGATTGCAAGGACGCCTATATGCTGTCCTGGCGCCTGGGTCTGAAAGCCAACGCCCTGTATCGTGATGGCTCGAAACTCAGCCAGCCGCTCAACGCTGCCCTGGTTGAAGAAGACGATTACGCCGATCAGCCGACCGCTGCCAAGGCAACGGCCGTGTCTGAACAGATCGTTGAAAAAATCATCGAACGCGTCATCCGCGGCGAGCGTCGCTCGCTTCCGGGTCGCCGCAAGGGTTACACCCAGAAGGCCACCGTTGGCGGTCACAAGGTTTACCTGCGCACCGGTGAATATGAAGACGGCAAGCTTGGCGAAATCTTCATCGACATGCACAAGGAAGGCGCTGCTTTCCGCTCGCTGATGAACAACTTCGCAATCGCGGTTTCCATCGGCCTTCAGTATGGCGTACCGCTCGAAGAATATGTCGAAGCCTTCACCTTCACCCGTTTTGAACCGTCGGGTATGGTTTCGGGCAACGATGCGATCAAGATGGCAACCTCCATCCTTGATTACATGTTCCGCGAACTGGCCATCTCTTACCTTGGCCGTAACGACCTCGCCCACGTTCAGCCGTCCGACATCCTTCCCGATGCCGTTGGCGAAGGTGTCGCCGAAGGTGATCTTGGCGAAACCGCCCAGAAAGCCGGCGATCAGGCGATCGAAACCATCCGCAAGGTCGCATCAAGCGGCTTCGTACGTCGCAACCTCTATGTTGTCGATGGCGGCGCCCAGACCGAAGAACGCGTTGTCGAAGTCAAGTCCACCGGCACGGACGGTCATGGCCACAATCACAGCCATGAAACCACCGCAAGTGCCGCAACCACCGCGACCCCGTCCGCACCGCAGACCTCTGCGATCCTGACGGCAAGCGAAGAAGTCATCGCCAAAACCGATGACAAGATGGACAAAATTCGCGAAGCCCGCATGAAGGGCTACGAAGGCGACGGTTGCCCCGATTGCGGCAACTTCACCCTGGTGCGTAACGGCACCTGCCTGAAATGCGACTCTTGCGGCGCGACCACCGGTTGCTCCTAAGGGTTACGGCCCGAACGACTTTCTGATCTGATCAGCAAAACGGCCGGGATTTTCCCGGCCGTTTTTTCTTCACCCTAAGGTTGACAAAGAACCAACACGCACATCATTATTTAGAGAAATATTATTTATCTACGAGGCATAGTATGCTTGATAGCAACCCTGCAGCTTATTATGACCATTTGAAATTTATCAGTCGTCAAAAGGTTGCAGATAGCTTTATCAAGCGTTTTCGAAAAACTGGCGGACCGCACAGTTGGGATCTAGTTACACTGTCTTCAGTAAAGAAAAACGCACTGGACTTCGCCCGAATTGAATGGCCCAAACACTATAGTAATGCGCCCAATTTCAATGGGTTTCCAATCGGTTGGCCTGAAATTTATCACAAGTTTTCATATCGACCGTCTTTCTTCGATTTGGCAATATGGCAGCAAGTTGCTGGCGAAGACGTTCTTCAAGGACTATGTATAGGAAGACCTTCGCGAGGGAAGACCCACCTGACCATTAACTGGATAGAGAGGTCTTTTGCTCCAAACTACTTTCGAGGAGGCATATTGTTGCCAGCCCTAGCGTGTGCATATGAGTATGCGAGATTGCTGGGATGCAAAAGAGTCTTGATAAAGAATCCTATTGACTCTGATATATATGGAAAGTACGGATTCACCCCGTTTGCTCTACGTGGAGCGTGCGGGAACTACTTGGGTAAGGAGCTAGAACATGGCTAGCAGCATTTTGGCAGAGAAAGTTGATTTTGCGGTAGATCAGTCTGATGACATCGCGAAACAGGTTGCTGCTGCGCAAAAGCGTGCTGAACAAGTCTACAGCTCGGGAGTAAAAACCCTTGTTGACGAAATCAGTGACGCGCAGTGGAAATCTTGGGATGCATCGGAAGAGTATGCGATCCTGATGGATTCAGATCTTGATGAGGAAGATCTGAATGATAGTGACTGTTCCGCAGTTTAATAAAACGGTCCTGACATTTCGTTCTCCAGAGCCTCAGTAAATACTGAGGCTTTTTCATTTGGATACTATAGCTATGAAGCTAGAGAACACCGCCCTGATCGTTCTTGATGTGCAAAAGGCAATGGATCATCCGCGCTGGAATGCCAAAAACAATCCCGGTTATGCCGATGTGATTGCCAAATTGCTCGCGGCCTTTCGCGCCGCCGACCTGCCCGTGATCCATATCCGCCACGAAGAAGCCAATCCGGCTTCAAGCTTCTATGTCAACGGCCCCGGACAGCCGTTCAAGGACGAAGTCGCACCCAATGCCGGTGAAACCGTCTTCGCCAAGCAGCAAAACTGCGCATTCGTCGGCACCACGCTTGAAAAACACCTGCACGATCAAGGGATCAAACGCCTGATCTTTACCGGTGTGGTCATTCATAACTCGATGGATGTCACCATCCGCATGGCCCATTGTCTGGGCTTTGAAAACTGGTTGCCGCTCGATGCGACCACGGCAATTGATGTGACCGATGCCAACGGCAAGACCTTCCCGGCACAGGATGTGTTTGATCTTTATGCCGCCGTTCTGGCCTCGGAATATTGCCAACTGACCGATGCCGATAGCGTAATCAAATCCCTGCCCTGACATCGTGTTTTTGACGCGTCGGGAACAAGCTTCCCGATTGCGCGTTATCAACCCTGTTCAAAAGTTCTGGCAAACGGAACCGAAAAAAAACAGGAGCAAACATCATGTCGATTGGCCGCATTCTTGGCGTTGTTATCCTTGTGATTGGCGTTGGCCTTCTGGTGACGGGCTATAACGCATCGGAAAGTGCTGTGGATCAGATTTCCGAAACACTGGTTGGTCGCTATACCGATGAAACCATCTGGTATCTGATCGCCGGGATTGCCGGCATCGTCGGCGGTGTCTTGCTGATGCTGTTTGGCCGCCGTCGCTAATTCTCCCCCCGACAGCCTGTTGCCATCGCCCTCGGCCCTCCCCCCACTGAAACGCGGGCCTTGGCGACAGGCTGTTACCCTTTTTTCCTGACCTTCTGACCTCGGGATCTGATCGCGACACTGTTTCGCAAATGGAAACACGCATCATCCCAACGTCCCCCGGTCACTCCCCCCCGGACTTCCCGACCGATCCCGAAATTGGCAAAGCACCGGCAATCCCCGCCAGACGCCCAATGGCAGTTCGTCCGCAGCACTCCGGAAAGCCGATCTTAGGCACCGCATCTCTGGCATAGTTTCCCAAGGCACCATCCCGACACGCCATCACCACGACGCGCCACGACAGGACGCGCTCTCTCGCCCGCTTTCAACTCAAGTCCCGCGCTCCGACGCTCAAAGCAGGTTTTACCCGCACAAGCCCGGCCAGCACCGGTTTTACCCGGCACCGGAAATGCCCGTATGTGCATCTGGAATTACGATCTTTGGTGCATGGCCGTCAGCTCAGGCCGTGGATCCAGCTTTCATAGCGATGATCCAGCAGATCATTTTGCGGTTTGGTCGAACGCGGGACATATCCGGCGCGCACATCCCCCGGCGTCACGCCATATTTGGCACGAAAGGCCCTGATAAAGCTGGCATCGGTTGCATATCCGCATTCAAGGGCAATGTCATAGATCGAACTGCTGCGCCGAGCCGGATCGCTCAGCAAATGCAACGCATGGCGCAGGCGCATATCGCGCACAAACTGGTTCACGCCGCCATATTGTGCAAACAGCTGATACAAAACACTGCGCGACACCCCAAGATCGGATGCCGCACGTCTTGCGGTCAATTCCGTCGACAGCATATTGGCCCGCAAATAGCGCCGCGCGCGTACCAGTTTATCAAGATCCTGGCGAAAACCTGTATTTTGCGCCCCGATGCCCGATGCATCATTCATGCAGGCAGCCAGCATCATGACGATGGTTTTCTGCATCACGGCAATCTGTTCGTCACTCAGAACATCAACATGGCGATGCAACGCCAAAATCTGGTCATGCAGGATCCGCACCAGCGGATCGCGTTCCGACAAAAAACGCAGATTGTGGTCATCTGGATTTTTAAGCTGATCTTCCAGAAGCCGGCGTGGCAAAAACAGATGCAGGGAATTGAAATGGCTGGTCTGTGCTTCTGTGGGCTGGGCGAGATCAAGCAAAAGCAACCCGCCATGGGAAATGGTATCGCCGCCAAGTCCTTTTTCCGCCGCAACATGCCCGCTGGTAAAAAGCTGCACATTGTAATGGTCAAGCCCGTCCCGGCCTGCCATCTGGGAGGATCGGACAAAGTTCTGGGGTTGGCTTTTCGCCTGCACCATCACCATGTCCTTGTGGCACCATGAATTCAGATCGGCGCTAAAGCCGTCCTTGCGATCCTGCCGACGGGCATCAACCGAATAGACGCAATTGATGCTGTCCTTCCAGACTTCAAACTGCTGGTCGCGTGGAAGCGCATCAAGCGAGAAAACCGATCTTTCCAATATCCGGCTGCCAAGTGGCGGCTGCTGGTCCATTCAAAATATGCCTCGGTGGAACAATGACTTGCCCCAGATTGATGCAATTCCGTTTCATTATCAAGACCGCTGGTCATTTATATCGCACCCTGACGGGTGCCATTATCGGCCCCCATCATCAAACTGACGGCAAACCGGCGGCAAATCCGGCCTGTTTGCCCCTGCCTTTTTACCCCAGCCCGTTTACCCCTGCCTGCTTGCTGGCAACAGACTGTTGCCAAACCGGGTCTGGTCTTGTCGTCCGCAGCGGCGCATAGTCATGGCAAATGATGCAATTCTGACCAAGGTAGTCCGCCATGACTGACACCGCGATCTCCCCGTCCCGGCCGGATCAATCCGCACCGCAAGACCGGCATAATCTGGCCCCGATCTTTATTTCGCACGGCTCGCCGATGCTGGTGGCGCGCCAAAGCACGCCGGCATTTGATTTCTTTGTCGGTAATCTTGGCCGTCATACCGATGGCGTGCGCGCCATCCTGATGGTTTCCGCCCACTGGCAAACAGCCGAACCGACCATATCGACCGCTGCGCGTCAGGAAACCATTCACGATTTCTATGGTTTCCCGCAGCCTCTTTATCAGTTGCACTATGACGTTGCTGGCGATCCGGCGCTGGCCCGGCAGATTGCCGATCAGATCGGCTGTGCCACCGACAATGCGCGTGGTCTTGATCACGGGGCCTGGATGCCTTTGATCCTTGCTAGGCCCGATGCCGACATCCCGGTCTTCCAGCTTTCCATGCTTGCCCATGGCGGTCCAGCCGATCATTTTGAACTGGGCAAAAAATTGCGCGGGTTGCGCGATCTTGGCGTTTTGGTGGTGGCAAGCGGGGCGATGACCCACAATCTGCGTGCGCTTGATCGTCACGAAGGCCCGATTGATCCTTGGGCGATCGAATTCACCACCTGGATGATCGACCGGGTCAAGGCCCATGATATTGACGCATTGCTCGATTATCGCCGCCTTGCGCCCCATGCCGCCATGGCCCATCCCGAAGACGACCATCTGATGCCGTTCTATGTCGCCCTTGGCGCCGCATCCGATGATTTCGCCCCCGATGTCATCCATGACAGCTATGAATTTGGCAATCTTGCCATGACGGCCCTTCGTTTCTATGGACCGAACGAGGACCGCATTGCGGCCTGATCAAGCTACCCGCCTGATCTGCCGGGCCTTGCTGATCATCACATATAAAAAGGGGCCGGAAGGAAGTCCTCTCGGCCCTTGTTTCTAGAACATCAACCGAAGCCCAGTGACGATATAGGTCGCCTCGAAATCCTCGCCGTCTTCCTTGGCAAAGTCGGCGGTATCGCCAAATTTGCGTTCATAGGACACCCCGATATAGGGCGCGACACTGCGATCAATCAGATCGTAGCTTAACCGCAATCCGATCTCTGCACTTGATATCCCTGTGCCGATTTCGATTTCCCGATCCTCGGAAAAGGCAGCATTCAGCTCAATCGACGGGGTCAGGATAACGCGATTGGTAATCAGCCCCTCATATTCAAGATCAAGCCGCGCGCTGCCATCGCCGGTTTCGCTGACAAAAAGATCGGCATCGACTTCGATCCATTGCGGCGCAAGCCCCATGATCCCGACCGTCCCGTACCAGCGATCCGTGCCCGTCGGGGTATCAAGCCTTACCCCCGCCTTGGCATCGAAAAAGTCACTGATCGGGGTTTGCAGCACCAACCGGTTTTCAAGCCCTTCATTGATATCGGCCTCAAGGTCGCGTTCGCCCTCGCCCTGCCAGCGCAGTTTGAGCTCGTCCGTTCCCCAAAAGGCATCCGCATCCCAGACCAGCCGTTTTTCATTCTCGTCACCAAGACGATATTCAAACTGTTCGGCCTGGAACCCGTAATAGGTCCGCCCTTCTGCCGCCTGTCCGGTGCCCGGAACGGCGGCCATCACCACGGCGACAAAGCCGCCCTTCATCATCAGATCATGTCGTTTCATGATGGATCAATTCCCGTTCTTCAGTGTCGCAACCGCCGGACCGCCTTCAACCACGACCTTGCGGAACATACCCGTCGCCATGTGATAGCTCAGATGGCAATGAAACGCCCATTGGCCGGGCTCATCGACCTCGGTCTCGGAATAGACCGTGGTGCCGGGATTGATATTGATGGTGTGCTTGACCGGGTTCCATTTGCCCTGCCCGGTATCAAGGATCGACCACATGCCATGCAGATGCATCGGGTGCGACATCATGGTTTCATTGACAAACTTGAACCGCACCCGTTCGCCGTATTTCAGGCGGATCGGTTCGGCATCCTCGTATTTCACGCCATTGATCGACCAGCTATAGCGTTCCATATTCCCGGTCAGGCGCAGCTCGATCTCGCGCGTGGCCGGACGGTCGGCATAAAGCGGCTTTTGCGCCTTGAGATCGGCATAAGACAGGAACTTGCCGCCATTTGCCGCCTTGGGCGTCAATCCGCTGCCCGCCGCATAAAACGGATCGGCGCGATTGCCCATCGCCATCGCCGAATGATCCATCCCCGCCATATTTGAATGGTCCATACCGGCCATGCCGGAATGATCCATGCCCGGCATCGACCCGCCCGATCCATGATCCATTTCCGCATTGCCCATCGCCGAATTGCCCGATGGTGCTGCGCCATGATCCATACCGGCCATATCACTTTGGCCCATATCACCATGGTTCATGCCCATATCGGCCATGGTCAGAAGCGGTGCCTCCTTGCGCAATTCGGGCATTTCGGCACGCATGCCCTCATGCGGGGCCAATGTGCCAAATCCGTATCCCGAACGCCCCATCGATTCCGCCATGATCGCATAGGCCTTGTCGTCCTTGGGCTGGACAATCACGTCATAGGTTTCGGCAACCGCAATGCGGAATTCATCAACCTTTACCGGCTGCACATTATTGCCATCGGCCTGCACCACCGTCATTTCAAGTCCGGGGATCCGCACATCGAAATAGGTCATGGCCGATGCATTGATGAACCGCAACCGCACCCGTTCTTCGGGATGAAACAGCCCGGTCCAGTTCTGTTCGGGCGACATGCCATTGATCAGGCCGACAAAGCCCTGCACATCCTCGATATCGGTCGGCATCATGCGCATCGCGCCCCAGTCGGCACGCTCCGAAAGTGTCGCGCCCAGGCCGTTCTTGCGCACATCCATGATGAAATCGCCAAGGCTGCGCTGATTGCGGTTGTAATAATCAGGCATCATTTTCAGATTGCGCAGGATGCGGTCGCCCGAATGCGGGTGCTTGTCTTTCAGCACCACCACATATTCACGGTCAAATTTGAACGGTTCGCGCTTTTGCGGCTCGATAATGATCGACCCATAGGCCCCGTCGGGTTCCTGAAAACCCGAATGGCTGTGAAACCAGTAGGTGCCGCTTTGCGAAACCGGAATGCGATAGGTAAAAGTCTCGCCCGGCTCGATGCCGGGGAAACTGATGCCCGGCACCCCGTCCATCTGATAGGGCAGGATCAAGCCGTGCCAGTGGATCGACGTTGCTTCATCGAGATTGTTGGTGACATTGATCACCACCTCCTCGCCTTCCTTGAACCGCAAGGTCGGCCCGGGCGATGACCCGTTATATCCGATGCCGCGCGTTTTCATGGTTCCGGTATCGATTTCGACATAATCGACCGTCAGATCATAGGTCGCAGCAAAACCGGTGGCAGACAGCATGACCGTCCCCAGCGCACCCAACAGGGCGCGTAAGACAATGCGTTGTTTCATTTCAAGTTACCTGAAAAGGCCGGACAGACGCCCGGGATGACAGACAAGCCGATCCCGAACGCCCCCGGTCACATCATTGATGATTACTGAAGACGGATTTTGCCCATCATGCCGCTTTCATAGTGGCCCGGCACATTGCACGCGAATTCAAGTTCGGTGTCCTTGGGGAATGTCCAGATCACTTCGGCACTTTGGCCCGGCTCAAGCAGGACACTGTTGGGATCGTCATGCTTCATCGTCATGCCGTTGCCCATGTCCATTTCCATCATCGCCATGTTGATTTTGTCGGCTTCAAGCGCGCCATGCTCCATCATCATGAACATTTCCTTCTGATGGTCTGCATGCATTGCCGCGGTGCCGATATTGAATTCGTGAACGAATTCGCCCTTGTTCTCGATCATGAAGCGCACGGTTTCGCCCGCACGCACAATGATCTTTTCCTGATCAAAGAAATTGTCTTCCATCACGATCCGAATGGTCCGGCGAACATCGGACAACTGGCCGGGCATGCCGATATCGGTCGCTGCCCCGCCATGACCACCGCTATGGCCTGCACCGGCAAAGGCCGGGGCCTGCATACCGGCAAACGCGCCCAAAAGAACGGTCGATGCCGCGATGTGACGGATAAGGGATTTCTTGAAACTGGGCATATCATGCTCCTGAAAATAATCGTCAGAATGATTGCCATCGCCGCATGAAGACATGCGCAAACCTTGCTGCTTTGCCCGACATTGGTCAAACAGACACGGGCCAAACAAACGACGGCGTTTTCTTTAAAACGGGATTATTTTCAGGCGCGCGGCGGCTTGTAGCTGCCATCCGCCTCGGCGGAAACAAGGGTACGGTCCTGCACCCAATAGGTCACAGACGTCACCACCGGCATGAACAATGCCGTGCTGACATGTTCCTCGGCATAGGGACCGCACACCGTCATGCCACAAATATCGGCATGGGATGAATGCGGATCATGGGACACCGGTTTGGTGACATCGATCGTCACAACATGGTGCCCTTCACCGGACGAACCGGAACCTGCCTGCACGGTGCCATGCCCCGACAGCAGAACTGTCAGGCTGATCAGGATCACAAGCATGCAGGAAATGAAACGCAACGGATTTTCCAGTCGAAAGTTAACGCCCAGATCGTTATTCACACCGGCCGTTTGCGTCAAGTGGCAATATTGTGGCACGGATAACATGCTGAAAACGCGATGGTTTTACTGCCCCCGCCAACAAACATGACAGCCCCCTTGTCAGCAACAGATCGCACTTCTACCATCACCGCCAGACCAATTTCCCGTCAATGACAGGCAAGATGAAACGATGCTGCGTCAGGATCAATGCACCCTTGAAATCAAAACCGGTACCCAGGGACTGACTGAAATCACCGATCAGGTGCAATCATGGGTCGCCTCGACCGGCATTGCACGTGGTCAGTTGACGG
The DNA here is from genome assembly GCF_023588965.1 of Thalassospira sp. GO-4. NCBI lineage: Bacteria > Pseudomonadati > Pseudomonadota > Alphaproteobacteria > Rhodospirillales > Thalassospiraceae > Thalassospira > Thalassospira sp. GO-4. Next base: position 435,503 of record NZ_CP097807.1, on the reverse strand, counting down.
TCTTTGTCCGCCACACATCGGCCAGCCTGACCATTCAGGAAAATGCCGATCCCGATGTGCGTCTTGATCTGGAAACATTCTTTGGCCGGCTGGTTCAGGAAAATCCGAGCCTTTATCGCCACACCTGCGAAGGCCCCGATGACATGCCCGCCCACATCAAATCGGCCCTGACTGATGTGTCCCTTACCATTCCGATTGCCGATGGCTTTGCCATGCTTGGCACCTGGCAGGGCATCTATCTGTTCGAACATCGCCACGCCCCGCATCGGCGCCAGGTCATCCTGCATCTGATCGGGCAATAGGTCCGGTTACGCCGCACATTCGGGTTTGCGGGCCCAAAGTCCGATTGTCTGGACCTCGATCAGTTCGCGCAGCGTCGCACACATGTCTTCGCAGTCGAAATTCTGCGTGCTCATATGTTCGTGGATCGTAAACAGAAACAGCGCCATCAGGCTTTTGCGGATCAGGGTCGGTGACAGATCCGGGTTCAATTCCCCCGAAAGCTGCGCTTCTTCGATCAGATCGGTAATCGCCTTGATCAGGCCGCTGCGCTGCATCATGTCATGCACCGCCCCCTTGCGCGGCGCAAAGGTCAGCTGGCGCATGATCACGTTCCAAAGTGTCGGATGAAGGCCGATCTGGGTAAAGCGGTATGACGCCACATGCATCAGCTTGTCGACAAAACACCATTCCGGGTCCATCGTATAAAGACCCTTTTCAATGGCTTCGGCCAGTTGTGTGGTCACACAGCTGATGATCAGTTCTTCCTTGGTCGAAAAGTGATGAAAAATCGTCCCTTCGGCGACCCCGGCCCGCTTGGCGATTTCGCGCGTCGATGCCTCCTCGAAATCACCGCTTTCAAGGATGCCCCGCGCCGCCTCAAGTATCTTCTGACGGGTTTCTTCACGTCTGGTTGCCCGAATGCTCATCGGGACCCTCCAACTCATCAAGCAAACTCACTGAGTTCACTCAACTAATACGAAGTGCCCCGTCTGTCAATTCCTTGCGGGCCTTGTCCCGGCACCTTACTGCCGTTGCGGACCGGCCGCGGACACTGTTGCAAGGGCCGCTTCAACGGCCCCGTCGCGCCGCCCTGCCATGTCGGCATCGTTGGCGGCACAGCGCGCCAGAATATCCTTGGCCGACTGATAAAGCCCGGTTTCGACTCCCATGACGCCAAGCACGGTTGAAAACAGATTGTCATGGGAAAACGCGCCATTTTGCGCCTGATCACCAAGGCACTCCTGCCCGACCGCGCGCGCGGTCTGATATCCATCGGACATCCACATCATCATCGGCACATGGGTCTGTTCATCCGGGGCCAGCATATAGGGCGCGCCATGCAGATAAAGCCCGCCTTCGCCAAGCGATTCCCCGTGATCGGACACATAAAGCAACACGGTGTTATAGCGATCCTCATAGGATTTAAGCTTCGCCACCAGTTCCGCCACCACATAATCGGTATAGCGGATCGTATTGTCATAGGTATTGATCAGCTCGCGGGCGCTGCAATTTTCAATATCGCTGCGCGGGCAGTCCGGCGCAAAGGCACGATGGGCTTCGGGATAACGTTTGTAATAGGTCGGCCCGTGGCTGCCCATCAGGTGAAAGGCAATAAGCTGATCGACCGGCTTATCTGCCACCTGCTGATCAAGGTTGCGCAACATCACCTCGTCATAACAGGTGCCAAGAACGCATTCTTCGGGAAACGCATCGGCTGAAATCTCGATGTTAGGAATGCGGTCGCAGACCCCCTTGCAGCCCTCGTCATTATCCTTCCACAGGACCTTAACCCCGGCACGCTGCAACACATCCATCAGGCTTTCACTGTGGCGCGCGATTTCACCGTCATAATTGGCATGATCCATCGGCGAAAACATGCAGGGAACCGAAACCGCCGTCGCCGTACCACAGGATTGCACATTCTGGAACGCCAGAAGCCCGTCAATCTGACTGGTAAAGGGCGATGTCGGGCGATCATACCCGTTGGCCGCCACACTTTGCGCCCGCGCGGTTTCCCCGATCACCAGAAACATCAATGTCGGCTTGGTCTTTCCCGGTGCGGCGACAAGACGCGCATCCTCGCCGATCTTGCGAAACGGCATATCGGCATAAAGATAGCGCCGCTTGACCAGCTGGATCGTCCCGGTGATGAAATTTGACGGGATGATCTCCTTGCCCAGCACCTTGTTATTGCGCCCGACCGATGCATAATCCTTGAAATAAAGGCCCCCAATTCCGCCCAGCAACACCAGCGGCACAAGCATCATGACAATGCGCTGCCCGACCCCGCGCAACACTGTCGACGGATAGCGCACTGGCACGATCAAAAGAATACATACCGGCATAATACCGGTCGCCACAAACCACAACAGGGCCGGCACACTGAAATAGGATGCCGCTTCAAGCTGGTTGGTTTCGATCACGTTTTCCATCATGCCGCGATCAAACACGATGCCGTATTTCATCATCCCGTAATGGGCAAGCGCACTTGTGACAATCAGCACCACGAAAAACGGCTTGAACAGATAGCGCCACGAAAACGGCGTAAACACCACAAGCGACGCCAAAATCAGCACAAACGGCGCACTGATCGCAAATCCGCGGTCATAGGCACCAAGCGCGCCCAGAATGTCATAGAAATGACCAAGCACCCTGGCATTGAGAACCAGCGTGAAAAAGACCGCCAGCACAACAAGAACAATACGATAATCAATCGGTGGAATTTTCGGTACGAACCGGGAACGGGGCATAAAGGCCTACCTGCTATCTGGGCACATCCACCCCGCAGCAGAAAGCGCACCTCAACAGATGCCCTGCGGGGCGATTGGTCCTTGACCAACCCCGCAACATTTAAAGCCCCAACCTGACAGCAACCTGAAAGATGTGCGCTGGCAACAACCGCCCCGGTCAGGCCGATGCACCAACCCGCATCCGGCGCACTTCACGAATACCAAGATAGCTGTGAAACACCAGTGTCACGATCACAACCGATCCGCAAATCAGTGTCGTGTTGCTTGGCACTTCACCGATAAACAGCCACACCAGAAACGATCCGAAAATCGCCTCGTTCAGCATGATCAGTCCGACCTCGGCTGCCGGTATTTTGCGCGCCCCTGCCGAAATGAACAGAAACGATACCGGCAACACCCAAAAGCCCAGCATCGCCAGCCACAACCAATCCATGCCGGTGACAGTGAACGGCTCCGCTGTTGGCAGCAAAATCACCGCCCCCAGAACAGCGCCCAGCAACATTGCCTTGATTTCATTGATTTCGGGCTTGGCCCCGATCACGTTGAAAAACCCGGCCATGCAGGTCGCCGTCCCCAGCGCCAGAAGATCGCCAAGCGCATTCTTGCCGCCAAACCCGGCCCCGACAATCATGCCCAGTGCCGCCAGCACGACAAAGGATGCCACCCAGGTCCGCATCGGTTGTCCGCGCTTGAAGATGAAGACCCCCATCACCCCGGCAATCAGCGGGGTTGCGGCAATGATCACCAGCGTATTGGCCGCATCGGTATTGCGCACCGACAAAATGAAAAAGATCGTCGTGCCGCAATAAAACAAGGCTGCTGGGATCTCGGCCCTGCCCGGCGTGACCGATTGCAAAACACCTTCGCCGCGCCGCTGCCCTTTCCACAAGGCCAGCATCAGGGTCGCAACACTCAACAATGCCAGACGCCAGAACGACGCCGTCATGTCATCGACTTCAATCAGCCGGATCAACAGCGCATCCGGGCAAATCACCAGTACCCCGATCAGGGCAAGCCACCCGCCATGCAAATTTCCGATCTGGTCGCGCAATGCCATAAAGTCCCCTTTGGCGAACTGGTTTCATTCCAAACATGTGCCCGGCATCTGCCACCGGCACCGGTTGTTGTGCATACAGTTTTGCGGTGCTTTGCCGCCCGGCACAATTTGATTTTTCTCAACTATCGGTGAAATGCGGCACCGCAGCAATGCCCAATCCCTGCCATCGTCATAAATCCCCGATGACCGACGAACCAAAAGAAACTGTTTTGTTCGGCGGTCAGGATCGGTAAGTTTGCCTCAAACGAGGGTTCCGACCCTGTGCCACCACAGTCTGAAGGATGGAAATCATGGCTGGTAAAATCGACGCACGTCTTGCCGAACTTGGCATCACCCTGCCCAATGCCACCGCACCGGTTGCGAATTATGTGCCCTATGTTGTCTCGAACAATCTGGTTCACATTTCCGGTCAGATCACCATGGAAAATGGCGAACTGAAATTTGTCGGCAAACTCGGCAAGGATTATCAGGTCGAAGACGGCCAAAAGGCCGCCCGCCTGTGCGCGCTCAACCTGGTTGCCCAGCTCAAGGCTGCGATCGGCGACCTTGATAAGGTCACCCGCGTTGTCAAACTCAATGCCTTTGTCAATTCCGCCCCGGAATTCACCGATCAGCCCAAAGTCGTCAATGGCGCGTCTGACACCATGGTCGAAATATTTGGCGATGTCGGCAAACATGCCCGCTCCGCTGTGGGTGTGGCATCGCTTCCGCTTGGCGTTGCGGTTGAAATTGACGGCATTTTCGAAGTCGCCTGATCAAATCGCCGATCACAATTTCAAAGCCGGGCATTTGCCCGGCTTTTTTGTTTGCCCGGATTTTGATTGCCCCGATAAAACCGCTTGACCTCAATCGCGGTTGAGGTCGGAAAACACCGCCTGTGGCCATCGCCAAATCTGTTCTCACAGGAAGGAATTTCAGATGCGTGTTTTTGTTACCGGCGGAACCGGGCTGATCGGCTCGGCACTTGTTGACAGCCTGATTTCCCGTCAATACCGGGTCTTTGCGCTGGCCCGATCTGAAACCGCCTGCACCAGATTGCGCGCGATCGGGGCAGTTCCGATCCATGGCGATCTGACCGATCCGGCCCGCTGGTGTGCGACCCTGCCACCCGTTGATGCGGTCATTCATGCGGCCTGCGATTTTTCCGATGCCATGACCGATATCGACCGCACCCTGCTTGATCATCTGATCCCGGCGATGCACGCCATGCCCGGACCTGTGCGCTTCCTCTATACCGGTGGCAGTTGGTTGTTTGCGCAAACCCCGCCCGGACAGTCAATCGATGAAGGCAGCCCCTTTGATCCGCTGCCCGAATTTCAATGGATGTGTTCGGGGATTGATCGCGTGCTGGGCGATGAACGATTGCACGGCATCATCATTCATCCAGGCTGTGTTTATGCCACCGGGCGGCACGGGCATTACGGGCTTCTTGGCCGTGATCTGCAAACCGCACGTACCAATAACCGCGTCACCCTGATCGGTGATGGCGATGTGACCTTGCCGATGGTTCATGCCGATGATCTGGCCGATCTTTATTGTCTGGCCCTTGGCAACGCCACCCGCGGTTCAAGCTATTTCGGGGTTGCGATCAATGATCTGACCAACCGTGCGCTGGCCGGTCTGATCGCCCGCCATGTCGGCACGCCCGATTGCCAGATTGATGCGATCACGGTGCAAACCGCAATGACGCGACTGGGCCGCTGGGCGGCGGGACTTGCCCGCCATCAAACCATGACCGCGACAAAGGCCGTCAGCGATCTTGGCTGGAATCCGGCTCATTGCGATCTTGAAAATGATCTGCGCCGGATCGGCATGCAATTTCGGGATTAGCTTTCCGAACTGATCGCCTTTAATCCGACCACACCGCCAATGATCATCAACAGGAAAACACCCTTAAGGGCGGTCATCGGCTCCTTGAAAAACACCAGCCCGATGATCGCGACGGCCGCCGTGCCAAGCCCCGACCACACCGCATAGGCCGTGCTGATCGGCAAGACCTTCAAGGTCAGCGCCAGCACCCAAAAGCTCAGCCCGTACATCACAAGTGTCAGGACCGAAAATTTCAGGTCGGTAAATCCGTTGGAAAATTTAAGCGACACGGTCCCGATCACTTCAAGACCGATCGCGCCCATCAAATAGACCCAGGCGAGCATGGCAAATATCCTGCACATAAAGGTGGTGGCAACAAACGCCCGCCCAAAATGCCCGATCCATCCTTCCGGTGCAATCCCGCCCGCCACATGCCTGCTGTGACATGCCCCCGGAACGGCCTGAACCATCCCGAACATCCGCTGCAACACACCCACCACCTGCACCACTCACGTAACACGCCGGCACTCCCAAACCACCAACACCCGCGAACAATCCCGTCCCCCAACACATACCCGCCACGCAGTCACGCGAACGCTACCCGTCCTTCGTCACAAGCCCGCACCCGCCCGCAAAAGACCGCCCCGTTCACCCCCAACACCGACACCAACACGGATGCCTTGGGCAGCGATACCCCGCCCCAAACATCATCCAACACCCCACCAGCAGCCGCCTTCATCGCCCGTCACGCCCCGAACCACCTCACGGCATCACCACATCACGGCACCACCACACTACAGCCTCCCCGCCTCACGACATCAAAACACCACTGCAACACTGCAACTCAGCACCACCAGCTCGCCTCCTGCTCCGACGCCCCGAACACCTCCCGTCCCCGATACGATGCCTCTTGCACCTTCCTGCTGCTTGCTGCTTGCTGCTTGCTGCTTGCACGATCAATCGGATGGTGGATGGAATGCGTATAGCAAGACGATCTGTATCAAGACATTTGGCAAAACAATTGCGTATAGTCCGCCAAACGGGCACATTGCCCGACATCAAATGTATGGCTTTGGCCGTTGCATTTTGCCGTGAAGACAGGAAAGACCGATCATGATCGAAACCGATATTCTGATTGCTGGTGGCGGGATCGCCGGAATGAGTGCAGCCGCACGGTTTGCGGCCGACGGACATCAGATCGTGATTGTTGATCCGGCCCCCGCCGACATTGGCGAAGGCACGGATTTGCGGACCACCGCCTTTCTTGAGCCGGGCATCGAAACCCTGAAAAAGGCCGGTGTCTGGGATGCGATCAAACCGACCGGGGCGGAACTTCGCGTCATGCGGATCGTCGATGCCGGCGGTTCCGAATGGCAACCGCGCGAAACCGCCGATTTTGACGGGGCCGAAACCAAACAGGGATTTTTCGGCTGGAACGTTTCAAACAAGGCGGCCCGCGTTGCCCTGATGGCCCGTCTGGCCGAACTTGAAAATGTCGATTTCCGGTTTTCGACCACGGTAACCGGCTTCAAAAGCACTGCGCGTTTTGGCGAAGTCACGCTGTCTGATGGTGAAACCGTCCGGGCCAAAGTCGTGATCGCCGCCGATGGCCGCAATTCCAGCTTGCGCGACATGGCCGGGATCAAACACAAACGCTGGGCCTATGATCAAAGCGCGCTGGTCTTTGTCGTCACCCATGACAAGCCGCATGACAATATCTCGACCGAAATCCACCGCACCGGCGGGCCGCTGACACTGGTGCCGATGCCCGATCTTGATGGCAAGCCGTGCTCGTCCGTGGTCTGGATGACGCCTGCGGCCCGGGCCGATGAGCTTAATGCCATGAGTGACGATGCATTGTCCGCCGAAATCACCCATGACACCATGAACCTGTTTGGTCCGCTAAGCGTCGCATCCCCGCGGGCGGTCTGGCCAATGATCGCACAGATCCCCACCCGTCTGATTGCCGCCCGTCTTGCCCTGATCGCCGAGGCCGCCCACGTCGTGCCGCCGATTGGCGCACAAGGGCTGAATATGAGCCTGCATGACATCGAAACCCTGGCCGAACTGATGGCAAAGGCCAAGCTGCACGGCAAGGATATCGGCGAAACCCCGCTTCTGAAATCCTATGAACGCCGCCAGTTGCCCAAAACCGTGATGCGGGTCGGCGGTATCGATATCCTGAACCGCGCATCGATGCTTGAACCCAAACCGTTGCGCGACCTGCGTCTGGCTGGCCTGTCGGCAATCAACCGCATCAGCCCGCTTCGCAAACTGGCCATCAAGGTCGGGGTCGGCAAATAGCCTGCACCATCTTCGCGGTTATCGCGCTTATCGCTGATATCGCGATATCAATGACGCAAAGGCCACCTTCGGGCGGCCTTTTTGCATTCAGCTTTGATGCAGGATCAATTCCGCCATGAAACCGTCCGTCTTGCCCGGACGCGGCGAATAAAGGTTCAGCTCGGACCGTGTATTGCGCACGATCGCATCAACGATGGCAAGTCCAAGCCCCGCCCCGTCCCCGCTGTTATGGGACCGTTTGAACCGGGTTTTAAGATCATCAAGATTGCCCGCCGCGATCGCCGGTCCGCCATTGGCGACCCGGATGATGTGGCGATCTGTGACCGTAATCTCGACCGGCTGGTTCTTTGCCCCGTGTCTGAACGCATTTTCAATCAGATTGCGCAAACAGATGGCAAAGGCATCATGGTCGATATTGGCCTCAAGCGTTGCCACCGCGTCGCTGTCATAGACGATATCACCACCATCAATTCCCGCACGCATCAGATCATCAATCACCAGCAAAAGCGTCGATCCAAGCTTCTGATCATGCCCGGTCGGGCTAAAGCCGCCGCCCGCTTCGGCCCGCGCCAGCTGCAAAAGCTTTTCGGCCAGCCGCGACAACCGTTTAAGCGATGCCTCGGTCTGAAGGGCGCGCTTGCGGCTTTCATGTCCTTCGGGCAGTTCAAGCACAAGCCGCTGGGTCTGTGCCAGGGCTGCGGCAATCGGGGTGCGCAATTCATGGGCGCTGTTGGCGGTAAAGCTGCGCTCGACATTCAGCGCTGCCTCAAGCTTGCCCATCAGGCTGTTGACCGCCGATACGATGGTGGTGATTTCTTCGGGGGCTTCTTCCTGTTCAATCGGCGTCAGGTTGCCTTCGCCGCGCGCCTCGATCTCGTCGCGGACCCGCTGTACCGGCACAAGCCCCTGACGCACGCCAAGGATAATCCCGATAATCACCGTCGGGATCAGAAGCGCAATCGGCAAAAACTGTGCCGCCACACTTTCAAGGATTGCCTCATGGCGATGCTCAAGCGGCTCTGCCACCTGCATGTAAAGCTGCCCGTCGCCACTGCGGGCGGTATAAATCCGGAAATCGTCATCCTGATAAAACCCGACCGCCACAGGGGCGGAAAACGGTGCGGCCATGGCATTATGCGACCGCAACAGCACATCCCCGTTAGCCGCCCGCAACTGATAAAGCAGGTAATCGGCGACATTTTCCTCGTCCCCGTCATTATCGGTGCTTGCCACTTGATCGGCCGGGGTTGGCATCACCACCATGGATGATCCGTCCCAATGGGCATCGAAATAAAACCGCATAAGGGTCGAACCCCGCCGGGCGGTTTCAACAAGCCCGGTATCGGCCGCCTCTTCAAGCTCGTGATACATGCTATAGGCCGCAAGAACCGACCCTGCGATCCAGCACAGCGCGACAATGATCGTCAGCCGCTTGGTCAGGATGAATTGCAGGCTGTTTTGCTGCTTGATTTTCATCATGCCGGCCCCGCCCTATACCCGATAACCCACACCGCGCACGGTCTTGATCACATCGCGTCCAAGCTTGCGGCGCACCCGGCTGACATAAACTTCAACCGTATTGCTTTCAATTTCCGCCCCGAATTCATAAAGCGCTTCTTCAAGCTGGCGTTTTGACAATGTCTGACCGGGGCGGCGCACCATCTGGTCAAGCAACGCCCATTCGCGCGATGTCAGATCGGTCTGCACCCCGTCCACCAGAACGGTCCGCCCGGCAAGGTCAACCTCGACCCCGCCATCAAGGGTGACAAACGGATTGGGATTGCCGCTATAACGCCGCGCAACCGCGGCCAGACGGGCCGATAATTCATTCAGATCAAACGGCTTGACCAGATAATCATCCGCCCCGGCATTCAGCCCGGCAATCCGGTCGGAAATCTGATCCTGGGCGGTCAGAATGATACAGGGAATGGCCGATCCACGCCGCCTGAGCCCGCGCAAAAGATCAAGCCCGCTGCCATCTGGCAAATTAAGATCAAGCAATAGCACATCATAATTGGTGGTGCGCATCATGATCTCGGCATCGGTGACATTTTCGCTGTGATCCACCGCCTCGCCACTGGCCAGCAAATGATCGCGCACTGCCTCGCCCAGCATGATCTCGTCTTCGACCAGAAGAATTCGCAACGATTTTCCATCCACGATATCTGCACCAGACCGTTATTGAAACAAACCGTCTGGCTATGCCCCTGTCCTGACAGCAACCTGAACAGCACACATGGCTGCCTTCAGTTGGCTGTCAGGAAACACCGTCATTCTTGTTCCTGTTCGGCGCATCGTTGACACGGCACATCCCGGAAATGTCCGTCACATCGCCTGCGTCCGCCGGAATTCCTGCATCGTTCCCTCTGCCGGATCCGCATCCAACAGTTATGAAGGATTATGCCCATGAAAAGAACTGTTTTCCCAACCGCCCTTTTTGCCGTTGCCATCACCGCCCTTCTGGCCGGGGCGGTTGCGTCCCTTTCCTCGACTGCGGCCTTTGCCGACGAGGATTACTGCAAAGTTCCGAAATCGGAATGGAAAACCACCGACGAACTCAAGGCCAAGCTGACCGGCGAAGGCTGGGACGTCCGTAAGATCAAGGAAGACGAAGGCTGCTTTGAAGTTTACGCCATCGACAGCGACGGCAAGAAAATCGAAGCCTATTTCGATCCGGCATCTTTCGTGATCGTCAAACAGGATGGCGAAGACGACTGATCCCCAAAGTCAGTTGTTGCCATATCCGGGTGTTTCTGGCGGCGCCAATAGTCCCCCGCGTCGCCGGAAACGCTTTCTGTCTGTCTGAAAGGAACCATCATGTCGATCAAGGTCTGGGATCCGTTCATCCGCCTGTTTCACTGGGGATTGGCAACAAGCTTCCTGATCGCCTGGATCACGGCCGATGAATGGCACGCCCTTCATCACTGGGCCGGTTATGCTGCCGGGTGCCTGATTGCGCTGCGTCTGGTCTGGGGATTGGTCGGTACGCACTATGCCCGCTTTGCCCAGTTCATCAAGGGCCCGGCAACCACACTTGGCTATCTTGGCGATATCGCGCGCGGTCGTGAACACCGCTATATCGGCCATAATCCGGCCGGGGCGGCCATGATCATCGCCCTGCTGCTTGCCATGGGTGGCTGTGCCTTTACCGGTTGGCTTTACACCACCGATGCCTTCTGGGGCTCTGATGCCGTCGAACATATCCATGAATTTCTGGCCAACGGCCTGCTTGCGCTTGTGCTGCTGCATATTGGCGGTGTGCTGCTGGCAAGTCTGCGCCATCACGAAAACCTGATCCGCGCCATGATTACCGGGCACAAACGCCGCCCGATGTCTGACGATATCGCCTGAATTCGAACTTTCCCTCATACTGCAAACTTGCGGCGGCCGGTCCTCAACCCCTTCTGGCTGCCGCTTTTTTTTTTGGGGGGGGGATTTTGGGGAAAAGTCAAAGCGATCCGAAGATCACCCGATGGCCCGTGCCGGATTACCGACAACCGTGGCTCCCGGCGCAACATCGCGGGTCACCACCGACCCGGCCCCGACAATCGCATCATTGCCGATGGTAATACCCGGCAGAATGATCGCGCCGCCACCGATCCACACATTTTCCCCGATCGTCACCGGCTTTCCGACTTCAAGATGTTCCTTGCGCAATTGCGGATCACGATGATGGTCCGCACAGTAAATCTGCACATTGGGGCCCAGCATCGAATGATCGCCGATATGGACCGGTGCGGTATCAAGGATCACGCAACCGACATTCAAAAACACATCACGTCCCAGATGGATATTGATGCCATAGGCACAATGAAACCGCGCTTCGATCCGCACATCATCTGCACAGGCCGGAAACAGGGCGCGCAAGGATGGCCCGATATTGCCGCGCTCTGCCGGGGACAGCACGCTATGCTCGTGACAAGCTTCAAGCGCGCGGCGGCGCAGGGCCGAAAGCTCCGGATCAAGGCAGCTATACCATTCCCCTGCCTGCATTTTCTCAAATTCGGTTTTGGACATTTCCGGTCGCACTTTGTTGGTTCTATCGGGCGGTTTGTGTTTGGACTGCCTTCTCTGGACTGCCAGTCTCCGGGCGCCATGTATCTGGTGCAGACAGACAAGCCTACGCCCCGCACGCGCAATGTGCAATCGCCCAACCGAGGATCTCAGGACGTATAATCGGGCGCAAACAGATCAAGATCAAGCGACGGCCTGACACCGATATCGCGGCGATGGCGGCTCAGAAACGCGCTTGCCGCCTCCCGCCCGAGATCGCGCAACATGGTCATGAAGCTCCATTCCGCATTGAGTTTCGAGGAATGATCAAGATCGAGCATATCTTCACTGGCAATACAATGCATCCGCATCGCCCCCCATTTGGCGGCTTCGCACATATGTTCGGGCGCATCCTTACGCAGGATCGAAATCATCCGCAGCTCTTTCATCAGGCTGCTGTTAAATGAAACCTCATTAAGCCGGTTGGCAATTTCACGTGACGTTTTGGGCACACCCGGTCGCCGGACCGGATTGATCTGCACCAGCACCGTATCATCGGACCCGCATTCGAGCACCAGCGGGCCAAGGCTCGGATTGCCGGTATAACCGCCATCCCAATAAGGTACGCCATCAATCTCGACCGCCTTGTAGATCGTTGGCAAACAGGCCGATGCCAGCAACACATCAACCGTGATATCGGGATTACGAAATACCCGCCCCTGCCCGGTTTCAACATTGGTCGCGGTGATAAACAGCTTGGCCGGGCTACTGTTCAACGCCTTGAAATCCACGACCTCTGTCAGGATCGCGGCCAATGGATTATCCCCCGCCGGATTAAGGTCATAGGGCGAAAACATCTTGGCACTCATATCCAGCCACATATAGGCCAGCGAGTTTTCAAGCGACCAGTTGCCAAACAGAATATCAATCGGGCTGCGTTGCAGCGGGCTGAACCGCGCGGCTTCGGACACCGCGCGCCAAAAGGTTTCAAGATCGGCCCGTGCACCTTCATAACCGCCCCTGGCAACCCCCGACGTCACCACAGCCGCATTCATCGCCCCGGCCGAGGTCCCCGAAATCGCCTCGATGCTCAGTTCCTCATCCTCAAGCAACCGGTCCAGAACACCCCATGTAAACGCCCCGTGCGACCCGCCCCCCTGAAGGGCAAGACTGATATTCTTGCGCGGCTTTTTGCCCGCACTGGCACTCGCACTGGCACTGGCACTGGCACCCGGACCACCCCCGGCATCAGCTCCGCCATCAGCCCCCTTTTCGGTTTCCGTATCCGTCCCCGTATCCGCGCCCTTCGCACTCATACCGCCTCCTGCCTGACATCACACAACCCGCAATCATGATATGTCGCAGCCGGCACAAATTGCCAGTTTCTCTCCTGCAACGAACGACCATAACAATCCTAGGTTGATAAATTTACCATCATAAGTTACTAATATAATATTGCAACAGACGGCAAAGGGGGCTCTCATGGGTCGACAGCACTTCAAATATATGCTTCCGGCCTTCCTGGGCCTCGCGACCATCACTGGTTGCACCGAGCTAAAATCAGGTCTGGTAAGCAACGACGGAAAAGAAGCACTGCAAGGGGGCGTTCTTTATAGCCTTCCCATGGCGCAATATAAGCTTGAAACAAGCTTTCGCTTAACAAGCTGCCCGGACCTCTCCATTGCCAATATTCCCGTTGAAGCAGGAAGAATATTGCTCGCCCCGGATTTCGAAATCAAACAAACTGCCGAAGAAAAGGTCATTCCCGACCCGGACAAGCTCTATGTCCTGAATTATGAAGACATGTCAGGCCCGACCAAAACCTCGACTTTGAAAGTGGATTTGCACAAAAACGGGACACTCAAAAGCATCAATGCCGGGGTCTCTGATCGCACCACCGAAGTTGCAAAGGCCGCCATCAAAACCGGCTTCAAAGTCGTCCAGTTGGCCTCTGGTCTTCCGACCTTCACGACATTGGGCAAAGCCACGCAACCCTTCGCGAATGGCGTTATTTGTACCGATTACGCCCATCAACTTGTCCTCAAGCGGAATGACACCGCCGAAAAACAGGAAACAGAAACAGGAACATTGCTTGGAGCGACACAGGCACTCGAGCAGGCACGGGCGGACGTAAAGGCATCGGACAAACCAAGTGATCAAGCAATCGCAGCGCTTGAGGCCGCCCTTAAACAAAGCCGTGATGCAGAAAAGGCACTGGCCGGGACTCAAAAACTGCTGGCAAGAATAGACGCTGCCTTGACGATCAAGGTTTCTGACACGTGGCCGAAACAAGGAACCGAGACGTCAACCCGAACCCGCATGCCTGCGCCACCGATTGCCAAGCTTTTAATGGATGGTTCATTCACGCTGGCAAACGACGATTTGAAGGCACAAGTGATCACAACATCCCTTGCTGAACTGCCTGAGCAGCTTGCTGTCCTCACCGAAATATCAAAGGCAACAAGCACCGGCGCAACGACGGGAAATTGCAGTGACAGTAATCGGGAATGCAGCACTAACAGACAGGGCGTCTATTATCGTGTCCCGGCGAAGGCCTATCTGCGTTCTTGCATGACAAGTTCCGCTTTGAGTTCAACCTGTCTGGGCATCCCCGAAGGCAGCCTGCTTTTGAACGAGTTTCTCGATGTTCCGCAACTTGGTGTTCTTGCTGTCTTGCCTCTGAAAAATGGCGTTGGGCAGGATAATGTTCTGGCCGCTACATTCTCAGACAAGGGCATGCTGGAAACATTCAGCTATGAAGAAAAAAGCGCATCCCTTGAGAAAATCGCCGGTGTTCTTAATGACGCTGTCGATAATGCCTTGGCCTTCAAGGAACTTCGTCGAACTGCCGAACTTGAAGACCTGAAACTTGAAAAACAGGAGGTCGAAGCACGCAACGCATTGCAAGCCGCGATCGCCGAAGGCCAACCCGACCCGACAAGCGAAAGCACCGCACAAATCAACAGCGAGACAGAACTGCTAAATGCCCTGCTCGAGCGCATCAAGGCCCAAAAGGCCCTTGAGGAAGCTCAGGCTGCCCAAGCGGCTCAATGATCCTGCGATCAGGCGACGGCTCCTGATTGGGTTGGTTCCGTTGCGGCTTGCTTCGCCTCAACATACGCCAACTCGCCTGCGTGTTGCGCAAGCCCCGCACAGGCATCCGTCCATGCCGGGTCATCACCATAAAGCGCGGATCGCAGATAGGCCCATGTCATGCGCTGGGTGATGGCAAGGCGGTCCGGGTCTTCGTCATCGGTTTCCTTGGCATCATATCCGGCAATGCCGCCCAGCCCGTGCTTGCCACCGATCAGGGTCAGCAAGAACTCCCCGCCCGGCGCATGATGGAACGGATCGGTGTGCCAGGCCGCCCCGCGCGTGGTCAGGTTCGGATTGATATCCTGATCGCCCGCCACCACCAGCGTTCTGGTCGTCATATGCGAAAAATCGGGATTAAGCGCGGTATAGTTCCGGCGCGCATGATCGCTCAGGCTGTCGCCACCCCGGCCCGGTGCCGCCAGAAGAACCCCGGCCTTGATCCGCGGTTCGATCAGATTGACATCCTGCGCATCCGGGTCGGCACTGTCGCTCAGCCGTGCGCCCAGCAACATGCCCACCGTCTGCCCGCCAAGCGAATGACCGACCGCCGCCACCCGGCCATGGTCAAGCCGCCCGTCCAGAATAGGGCTGGCACGTTCGATATCATCAAGATGATCGAGAATGGTTTTGAAATCCTCGACCCGCGATCGCCAAAAGAACGGCGCACCGGGCGCGTCCGCGCCAAACCCGGCGACTTTGGAATTGCCATGGGTCGGCTGGATCACGACAAAACCGTGCTCGGCATAGAAATTGGCAAGCGGCCCATAGCCATCCTTGGACGGGATATAAAGCGACGGACCATGCCCGTGCGACAACAGGATAATCGGCAAATCCCGCCCCTGCGCCGGGGCCGTCACCCGCATTTCGATCGGCTTGGGCCGCCCGGGTGCGGCCAGGATCACCGGACATACCGAAATGGTCGAAACAGCTTCATTGACCGGAATGTGGCGGGCCTTATCAATCAGGTTATTCATCGCTGAGATCCTTTTCCGATTGGCGAAACCGGATGTTTCACCTATATATCCCGAAACGGAACATTGATCCGATAAGCTGTGGCCCGTAAGTGGGCCCATAAATGGATCAACGTTCCGCTTATGCGAATGCAAATATGGAACATTGTTCCGTTTATCAAGCGCAAAATTTGATGCGACAATTCCGTCCGCGCGTCAAAACCCGATTTTGCTATTGGAAAACAATGAGATGACCGACGATTCTGCCGTCGAAAAAAAAAGCATCCGTGCCGATGCCCTGCGCAATGAGGACGCGCTTCTTGAAGCCGCCAAGGAGATTTTTGCGACCTCGGGGGTGGATGCGCCGGTGCGTGAAATCGCCGCCAGGGCCGGTGTTGGTGTCGGCACGCTTTATCGTCGTTTTCCCAAACGCAGCGACCTTGTGGTTGGCGTTTACAAACGCGAAGTCGATGCCTGCGTCAAAGCCGCGGCCGACTTCACGCGCCAATATGGTCCGGGCGATGCCCTGACCCACTGGCTGAAACGCTATTGCCAGTTCATCGTCACCAAAAAGGGATTGGCCGCCGCCCTCTATTCCGGCGACCCGGCCTTTGATGCCCTGCCCGCCTATTTCCGCGCTAATTTCGAACCGACCCTGCAATCCCTTCTGCAATCAGCAGCCAGGGCCGGTGAAATCCGCGGCGATATTGATGCCTTTGACTTGCTCCGCGCCATCGGCAACCTCGCCTCCGTCGGCGGCACCGAAGGCGCCGAACATACGCACCGCATGCTCGAACTGATGATTGACGGGCTGCGTTTCGGGGCGACGAAGCCCTAGGACCAGATCGCCAGCCGCACATTGCATTACCCCTTTGCCCAAATCCGGGGATGTCAGTTCGCGGACAACCGGCCCTCGCAAGATGCTGGCAGCGAAGCAAAGCTATTTGGAACACCCCGCGCCCAAGATCATCCTTTCCCGGATGCCCCGCGCAGCAAATCATCCATCAAGGGGCCAATTTTTTCTTCTGTTGACGCCCATTTTGACGCGTTGAGCCCGCTACCGCAAACTCATTACTGGCAGGACCAGCTTATCACCCGGCGCGGACTGGCATGTGCCCCGGTCCGCCCCCATTACATCACGCAGCACCGGGCACCAGGCACTCGGCACTCATTGCTCAGCACTCGACACCGGGCAATCTGTCTCCCGCTCCTTCCTCGTCGGTGCTGCCTCCTGCATCCCTTGCCTCAATACCACTCCAGTGCGGCTGGCAGATCAAGGCCTGCGGCCTGTTCGCGGACCTGATGCAGGAACAGGCTGGCAATCGGGGACAGGCTTTTGCTTTTGCGGGTGATGATGCCGATATGGCGCTGGCGGACCGGGGCGGACAGCGGTACGAAGACAAGCCCCTTGTCGCGCGTCATGTCCGATACCCGGGCGGCCAGTTCCGGCAGCACCGTGATCCCCACCCCCTGGGCCACCATGGCGGCCAGCGTTAGGGTATTGGACGCCTCCACCGTCGGGCGCGGCAGGGTGATCGGCATGGCCGAAGCACCGTCGCCCGCACCTGCGCGTGCTTCGGATTTCGCGGCTTTTTCCGTGCGATGATCGGTCAGTTTATTCTGTGCGCGCGCCAGCTTTTCGGCCTGTTTCATCACCCCTTTGGCCGCAGAGATGCCAAGCCTTGCGGCATCTTCGATGGCCGGACTTGTGAAATCCGATCCGCTATACTGCGGGGCCTTTGCCGAGCCTTCCCCCCAGGGCTCGCCGCTGACCCCGGCCATCATTGCCGATGTCCCGGATTCTGGGCCCAACCCGACAAAGGGTTGATCGGAAAGCTGTGCCCAGGTCACGAACGGATGTTTGGCAAAGGCATGATCGGCCCGGCACAGCACCCCGAACCGGTCGGAAAATAGCGGCCGGAACGCGATATCGGGCAGTGGTTCCCACTCCCCGGCAATACCGAAATCGGCCTCGTTCGCCGCCACGGCTGCATGGACCTCCCCGGCATTCATTTCATCAAGGCGCAAGCGCGCATCGGGGTGATCGACCACAAAGCGCGATATCACGGCCGGCAGAATGCGGGTCAGGACCGACGGGGCCGCCGCAATGGTGATTTTCCCGCCAATCCCCTTGGACAGCGCATCAAGATCGCCAAGTGCTTCCTCGAAATCACCGATCAACCGCTTGGCCACCGGCAAAAACCGCTCCCCCGTATCGGTCAGGGTGACTTGCCGTGTCGTGCGATCAAAAAGCGCTGCCCCCGTCACATCCTCGAACTGGCGAATGGTTGTGGTCAGGCTGGGCGGGGTGACGCCAAGGACGGCTGCCGCCGCCGTAAAGGACCCGTGATCGGCCACCGCCACAAAGGACCGCATATGGCGCATATTCAGCGATGAAAACATCGAAACTCCCCCTTTTCTTGGCCATTTATGACCCGGTGATACCGGCCATCACAGCCCAATCAAATCACCGACAACATCAGTACAGTTTCAGCACGGCTTCTGCATTCTTTCCAACGGCTTCAGCACAGCTTGGGAACGGCTTCCGAGCGGCTTCAACATGATCCCAACACGACATCTGCATCCGCACACCGCCAACACGGCCACCGACAGTTGCAACCCGACTGCTGCCCGGCTATTGCACGGCGATTGCACCGCTTCTGCAAGGCTCCGGAAGACCTTCGGCTCACGCCCTACCGCTCATGCCCCCGGCACAGAAACCATGCCCAAAACACCCAAATCCCTAATCCGCATGCCAGCCGGACAACCAAAGTCCGCCTGAACCGCTCTATAGCGCGCTGGGCTGGGTTGGGTTGGGCTGGGCTGCGCCGGCCCGGGTCGGGTCGCACTGAAACGGACCAACTCAGAGCCGACCTACCCAAACCAAACTTGCCCGAACTGAACCGAACCAAACATGCCCTGTCTAGGCCAATCCAGACCAAACACCATCAGGCCAGGCACCATCAAACCAGACACCCCGTTGCCAGGACGGGTTCACGCCAGAACAGCTCAAACCACCGCTGCCCGATCAAACAGCACCACGCGCTGTAAACTTTTCTTTACACCGGCACGTTATGGCGGCTGCGCATCCACACCCTTTGTTCGTAGCCCGATGCCAATTTCACAGCCGGAAAACAAATCCTCATACAAATAAAAGAGTGCAGTGGCTAAAAACGGCCGCAGTTTTCCCGGCAAGGGTGCCCGAATTGCCAAATTCTGTCAGGAGGTGTCAGCAAGTCGTTCTTTGCAGCATGGTTTCGCCCTCGGGATTATTAGGCAAAAACTAATAATCATTCGGAATTTTCAATTTGTCCAATTAATCCTGATCGGGTCAAATAGGGAAAATTGCCATGACATCGATCCCGACCCGGTGCCAGATCCGCCATGAAATCCGATATCAAGTCCGGTATCAGACTTGCTATCAGAACAGGCATCAAACCCGGAACCAAACCGGCATCCAGCCGGGGGATCGCAGACAGAGAGATCACCATGCCCGCCGCGACCGCCGCCAAAAGCGTTATTGCCAAATTGCCCCGCCTGACCCCGGACCGGTCGCTGGACAAGTTGACGCTAAGTTTCCTCAAAACCCTTGAATCCGAAGGAAAATTTAGCGGCGAGATTCATGCAGATTTCCCCACCCGTCTGATCCATGCCACCGATAACAGCGTCTATCAGGTGATGCCGCGTGCCGTGTTGCAGCCGCGCACCCGCGATGACATCAATATCGTCATGGAATTGGCCGGTCGCGAAAAATTCAGCGAGGTCAAAATCACCCCGCGCGGCGGCGGGACCGGCACCAACGGGCAGTCGCTGAACAACACCATCATTCTCGATACTTCCAAATATCTCAATAACATACTGGGTTTTGATGCGGAAAAGGGACTGGTTCATGTTGAACCGGGCGTGGTGCTGGATCAGCTTAATGCCTGGCTGAAACCGCATGGCTATTTCTTCCCGCCCGCCGTCTCGACCGCAAGCCGCGCCACGGTTGGTGGCATGATCGGATCGGACAGTTCGGGCAAGGGATCGCGGATTTATGGCAAAACAAGTCACTATATCCATGACATGACCACGGTCCTGATTGACGGCACCGATTTCCGCACATCGGCCCTAAGTGCCGATAAAGCAAAGGAAATCATGTCCCGCGACGACCGGGTTGGCGCGCTTTATCGCAAGGTCCATGACGAAATCGCCCCGCGTCGCGATCAGATCAAGGCAACCTTCCCGGAAATGAACCGGGGGCTTACAGGCTATAACCTTAAGGAAGCCGTTTCCGATCAAGGGGATATGAACCTTTCCTTCCTGATTGCCGGGGCTGAGGGCAGCCTTGGCATGGTCAAGGAAATCACCTTCCGCGTTATTCCCCTGCCCAAGCACAAGGCGATCACTGTTGTCCGGTATGACAGCTTTGATAGCGCCCTTCGTCACGTGCAAGCCCTTGTAAAATTTGATCCTGTGGCGATTGAAAGCATCGATGACAAGGTCATGAAACTGGCCGAGCAGGATGAAAGCTGGCACATGCTGGGCAAGCTTTTGGGCACGGAAAACAGTACCATCGCCACGCGCGGCTTTAACGTCGTTGAATTTGTTGGCGAAACGCCCGAAGAAGTTGCTGCCAAACAGGACGAATTGCGCGCCTATCTTGATGGCAATCCCGACACAGCTTACGCCCCGATCGGATTTGTGCAGGCGACCGATCCCGGCCAGATCGCCGCAATCTGGTCAATCCGCGCGAAATCGGTGGGGTTGCTCGGCAATCTTGAAGGCAAACGCCGCGCGACACCATTCGTCGAAGATACCGCCGTCCCGCCCGAAAACCTTGCCGATTTTATCGCCGAATTCCGCGCCCTCCTTGATGCCGAAGGCCTTGATTACGGCATGTTTGGCCATGTGGATGTGGGTTGCCTTCATGTGCGGCCGCTTCTTGATATGTGCGATGAGGAAGACGAAGCGCGCCTGCGCCGGGTTTCGGACGCGGTCGCCGAATTGACCAAGCGTTATAACGGCCTGATCTGGGGCGAACATGGCAAGGGTTTCCGCGGCGAATACAGCCCGATCTATTTCGGGCCGGAGCTTTATGATGTGCTTCGCCGCATCAAGGAAGCCTTTGACCCGGAAGGACAATTAAACCCCGGCAAGATCGCGTCCCCCTATGCCAAAGACATCCCGATCACGGCAATCGACGAGGCGCCCATGCGCGGGCAGCTTGACCGTCAGATCGAAGATGCGCTTCGTGATGAATACCTGAATGCGACGCGGTGCAACGGCAACGGGGCATGCTTTAACTGGGATCTGATGGACGCCATGTGCCCGTCCTATAAGGTCACGAGGTCGCGCGTACATTCGCCCAAGGGCCGTGCGGGAATGCTGCGCGAATGGATCAGGCAGCTTTCGGTCGGTACCGACCCGATGAACCAGGATCTGGCGGTGATCAACGGGCGGGATTTCTCGCATGATGTCTATGAAGCCATGGCCGGTTGCCTGTCATGCAAGGCGTGCGCTGGGCAATGCCCGGTCAAGGTCGACATCCCGGAAATGAAATCGCGTTTTTTGGAGACCTATCACACCCGCTACAAGCGCCCGGTGAAGGATTATGTGATTGCGAAACTTGAATATATGGCCCCGCTTCTGGCATGTGCGCCAGGCCTGTTCAATGCCCTGCAATCAATCCCGCCAATGCCGTGGATTTTCAAGCGATTCATTGGCCTGACCGATTTGCCGAAGCTTGATACCCGGGGCCTTAAATCGGGCTTACGTGCGCGTGGCATCGGCAAGTTCCGGCAGGCTGATCTTGATGCACTAAGCCCTGATGAAAAGGCCAGGTCGGTGATTATCTTGCAGGATTGCTTTACCACCCATTATGACACCGACGTGTTCCTTGCCCATGTCGATTTGTTGCAACGCCTTGGATACCGGGTATTTGTGCCGCCCTATCGCCCCAACGGCAAGGCCATGCATGTCAAAGGCTTCCTGAAGAAATTCGATTATCAGGCCAAGCAGAACGATATCGTTTATGGCCGCCTTGCCAAATCCGGTGTCGCCATGGTCGGGATCGAGGCCAGCGTCACCCTGACCTATCGCCAGGAATATGCCCAGCGCCTTTCAGACCGACCGGATTATCGCGTGCATCTGTTCCATGAATGGCTGGCGTCTGAAATCAATGAGGGTCGCCTGAACGCGCCAAAAATTGATAACGGCGTTAACATCAACACCCCGGCAAGCCTGTTCCCCCATTGCACGGAAAAGACATCAATCCCCGATGTTGGCGTAAAATGGCAGAAAATCTTTGAGGCCTTTGGCCTTAAACTGACAGCCGAGAAAACCGGATGTTGCGGCATGGCCGGCGTTTACGGACACGAAACCCGCCATCAGGAAACCTCGCGCGCGCTTTATGAGCTGAGCTGGAAAAAGAAGGTCGATGCGACGGGCCCCGAAAACATGCTGGTCACCGGCTATTCGTGTCGCTGTCAGGTCAACCGATACGAGGGTGTGAATCCGCAGCATCCTGTGGAGTATTTATTGAGCCAAATCTGATTGGGCATGACAAGCCGACCAATTCTATTCCAGGAACGTGGACATAAGAGAAATTAAGATGCATGCCATCTAAACAGGTATCCATTTTACGTTGCATATTATTAGGTGTAGGGTTGTCTTATAATAGACGTCACATGACCTTGACCCTCTGAATTCTTGAGCAACGAATTGGAAAATCCACCGTTTTACATCAGCAGACATATCAGGGTCGGAGAGAGCATCCTCACCGAAGAGGAGCTGCTTGCTAGCTCGGACCTCATTATTCTTCTCGCGCCACCGGGTGCTGGAAAAACTGAACTTTTAAAGAGATTAGCTGAATTACTGCAGGTTTCTAGCCTGCGTGCAGCAGTTTTCCGAAACAGGCCTGAAGCATCCCTCGCGAATGACTTGATTATCGACGCTATGGATGAAGTTGCTCGTGTAAGCGAGGAAAACGTTTGGGATATTTTCGGCAAAGCAAGCAAGGCAACTGGAACAGTCATCTTTGCCAGTAGATCTAGTGAGTGGGAGAGCTCGCGAACCAAGCTCATAGAGGAGCAATTTGGCCGAGAAGCAGTAACAGCATCTATCGTTGAATTCACCCAAGATGAGCAGAAGTTGCTTTTTGAGCGTGCGTTTCAAGGCGAAAACTTTGAAGCTTTCTTAAAAGAAACACAACGGTTCGACCTTACTCCCTTGTTGGGGAATCCTCAGTTCTTACAGATATTTGGATATGCTTTTGTTCAGAGCCACGGAAAGTTCCAGAGCAAACTGCAAATTTACTCAGATGCAGCTAGACAGTTAGCACTTGAAGCTAACTCCGGTAGATCATCAAGAGGACGCCCTGAAGCATCAGCAATTGTAAAAGAAGCAGGCAATATCTTTGCACACCTTTTGTTATCCGGCGCGTCGGGGGTGACTGTTAAAGAGACAATTGATGATCACAACTACCCATACATCGGTAAGTTTAAAGATGTTCTTTCAATAGAATGGACAGCTCTCCTAGACTCACAGCTATTCAAGCTAGGGAACACCCAAGATGAGCACGAACCAGTACATCGTATCGTAGCTGAATTTCTTGCGGCAAAGCACCTCGTCAATCAAACTGAAGATTCTTCAAATCGCCTATCAGTTCGACGTTGTTTAGCGGTGATCGCTCCAAATGGAGTCGTACGAGATGAACTGCGGGGCCTGTTTGGATGGATGGCTGCATTAGGGAACATTGAAACCCAAAAAACGCTTATTGAGATTGACCCTTACGCAGTTCTTGCTAACGGTGACCCTTCACAACTAACCCCGCAAAGCAAGACTTTCCTAATTCAACAGCTGCAGTGTTTAAGCGAGCAAGACCCATATTTTAGAAGAAGCGATATGTGGCGTTCGTTCAACATTGGGCAGTTCTTTACAAACGACACCGTTTCTGCCCTACGGTCCTTGATAGCTGACGAAACAGTAAATTCGCATCTAAAAATTCTCATTCTCGAATTGCTAGCTGGAACGCCAGTAGTCAGCGATTTAACTGATGAACTAGAACATCTCGCCTTGTGCCGCTCAAGCCACAAACAAGAGAGGATCGAAGCTTATGATCTTCTTTTAGATTGTGGAGAATATGACGCTACTCATACTCTAGACGAACTCATTTCAGAAGACACTGGAACGTCATTACAAATGGCGACCCGTTTAATAACCTCTTGCGGTGCAGAACAATTCACGTTTGATGTGCTATTGGTTGTTTTAAGAAAAATATCTGCGTTGTATTCAAGAAACCGGCCATATCGCAGAACTGAGCGGTATAACCTCTACTACTTCACAAAATTTCTAGCTGAGTTCCCGGTTGAACACATTGAAGACTATATTGATCATTTAACTGAAGACTTAGAATGCACCTGCGGAAAAGAGCGGGACTTCGAATGCGAATGCCGCTTCGGGCGCAGCAAGACCATTGGCTGCCTTCTGGATCGCTATTTCTCCGAAAACAAAGGGCCTTACGATCCTGAACGACTGTGGGCTTGGTTAAAGAAACTTAGATTTCCCAATCGGCTAACACCAGAAGATAGTATCTCCGTAAAAGTTTTGTCTTCCAACCATAGCCTTCGACAAGACATACACAAACTAGCCTTTGGCGAAGCACATACGGCCGAACAGTACCGTGACGTGCGCTTTGGCCTCTTAATCGACCACCACCATTCTGGAATTCAGATACAGAAAAGAGATTTAATTGAGCTCCTCAAGTTCGCCGAAGACAATAGTCTTTATGAACTTTGGAAATGTCTGTGGGCTCCACATAGTTATTATAGCGACGATAAAAAAAGTAATCCGGTAAGAGCATTTACACGCAAGCAAGCGCGCAAAAATAAAGAACTTCAAAAAATTTGGACCCAACTTAATCGACATAGTATTAATGAATGGCGTGAAATTAAACGCACTCACCCAACACGAAAGAATCACCTCCAACGCATTGACAGAGAGAACAAAGAGAAAATAGAAAATGATGTGAAGAAAAACCTCGACGCTATTCGAGGTGGCAAACATTTTTGGTGGTTACAACATTTTTCCAACTGGGAAATATTTGGGTCGTCTGAAATTTCAGATTTTGTTTCTAGGGAAATCTCTCAAGAAGCACTCATTAACTGCATTCCTCATTTATCTAATCACGTCCCGAGCCTTGAAGAAATGGGACAACATCGAGGACATGCAATTGCACAAATCCTGTTTGTTGCTTGTCTCCTCCGCTGGAGAAATGGCTTCCCTGTCAAAGACTTGCCCAAAAGCATTTTGCTCGCAGCTCGGGTAAAATCAGGAAACTCTAGTGGTCTGGACGAGACCGAAGTAGATGCTTTTGAGACAGAGCTTAATCAAGCGATTTTCTCTGACAACGATGATAAGGAGCAGTTTGCTCGAGCCTTTATCGAACCTGGTCTAAAAAGGACAGAGGGACCAAACTTTGCCAGTTGGCTTGGCTCCAGACCCTTCTTGAAAACTGTTCGCAAAAAACTTTCAATGGAGTGGTTAGAGCGCTTTCCAGACATGCCCTTCGATGCGGAATACGAACTTTTTAAAACTGCATGCAAAGAAAATTCTCAACAGGACATCTGCAGCCTGATCTCCCAACGGCTAGAGTTCTACTCACCTAAAGAAAAAAGAGAAATTTCTAGTAGCGACCATGACAGAAGAACGTTTTGGCTTCTTAATTCGTTTTTCCATGACGACAACAAAGTGGCATGGGAAGAGCTCAAATCAGATAGGAATAATCTTCTAGGCATAGCGGCTCGGAGCGAGAGGTACCTTGCCGACGACGAGGAGTTATCACCTCCATTGTCCCCAGAAAAACTGTACGATGTGCTCGACGCTTTTTTCGAACAATGGCCCGAGGTGGAACTTCCCTCTTCTTGGGGATCCAGTTCACCACCCGGGGAGAAGGCATACAGATATATCTCTGGAATACCATCACGGATTGGCAGAACGCCTCCTGCAAATGCAATCCCGATCCTCGATCGATTGATTGCAGAAGAAAGGTTCTTGAAATTCAGAAACGCTTTCCTTTCAGAGCGAGCGTTCTGTTTGAGGAAACTAGCACTAGAAAACTTTTCTCCACCATCACCGTCTGACATCATGGCCTTACTCCGAAATCAAGAGATCGCCAGCGTCGAAGATTTACGAGCTCTCATTATAGAGAACCTTGGAGACCTCGAGCAGCAAATTCGAGAGGCGGAGACAGATACTCTCGAAAACTTTTACGAAGGCTACGAACACGTTAACGAGAACACTGCCCGAAACCGCCTTGTCGAACTTCTAAAAGGCCGGATGTCTGCGCTGAATCTGGCTATTGAAATAGAGCGACATATGAGAGACAGCAACCGATGCGACATTACCATAGCATCGCTGATAGACGGTCGACGCAGATTATTGATGATTGAGGTAAAAGGCCAATGGCACCGCGAGTTATTTAGTGCTGCGTCGACTCAACTCGACCAACGGTACTCTGTTCATCCCGATGCAGAGCAGCAGGGAGTTTATCTAGTCCTTTGGTTTGGAAAAGATGTGGCCATTGCAGATAGAAAGCGATCTGAAATCCAATCCAGTGAACAGTTGCACTCAGAGATAATCAAGTCGATGCCACAAGAGCTTAAAGGCAGGATTGATGTCTTTGTAATGGACCTGAGTCGCTAGCAGCAACTTTCACAAAAACGGCAGCATGTTTTTGACGTGATCGGCGAAGGCGGTTGTGGCGGGGTTTTGGGTGCCCTCGCCTGCGATGACTTTCAGGCCAAGCTTCGGCAAGGCAGGCAGCGGCGCCTTGAGGATATAAAGATCATTTGGCACCGCCTGTTGCATCATCACACTGATGGCAAGGCCGGAACGGGCCACCGCGATCAGGCCGGTCAGGCTGCTGCTGGCATAGGAAATCTTGTAGGGAATTTGGGCTGCGTTCATGGCATCACACGCGGCCTTGTGATCAAGGGCATTTGATGCGGGCAAGGCCAGCGGGATGGTTCGGGCGGTTGTCGGGTTGTCGCCTGCCCCCGATGCATCGCCGATCCCGGTGCCGGTTCCGATCCCGTTTCCGAAATCATGGAGATCAAGGGTCGGTTTGGCACCGACCCAGGCCAGTTGTTCGGTCCGTGCGATATCGGGCTCCCCGTTCGGGTTGGCGACAGAGACCAGTGCCAGATCGATCTGACGCGCACGCAGCATTTTATGGAGTTCCGGCGTCGGGGCCGAAACCACCCTGATCTCGACATCAGGATAGATCGTCCCGAAGCTTTTAAGCAGGGCCGGAAAAAAGGCGATCAGGTAATCCTCGGGACAGCCAAACACCATCGATCCGCGCAGGCCCCGGTCGGAAAAGGCAAAAACCGCCTCGTCATGCAGTTTCAAAATCCGTTCGGCATAGCCAAGAAACCGTTCACCACTTCCGGTCAGGGTAACGCCACTGCCGCTGCGATGAAAAAGCGTCTGGCCCAGCGCATCTTCAAGACGCTGTATCTGCATGGTGACGGTTGATTGCGTGCGCCCGACCTGAAGGGCGGTGGCGCTGAGCGTCCCGGAATGGGCGGCGCGCACAAAGGTCGTCAGCAGTTTAAGATCAAGTAGGGTTTGCATGGCTTTGCCACCGCATATCAATTTTTCCAATACCGGAATGCCATCATTATCAATTTTACGAAGATATCAACAGCCGATACCCTGTATCCATCAAAGACACACGCTTGCAGGGAGCCAACCATGTCAAACAATGCCGATCCGAAATTCTGGGATGCCACCCAAAAACACCTGATCCGCTATGGCGGAACGTTTGAACCCGCAATTATCGAACGTGCCAAGGGATCGTTTGTTTATGATGCCGATAATCGTGCGATCCTTGATTTCACATCCGGGCAGATGAGTGCGGTTCTGGGGCATGGGCACCCGAAAATCGTCGAGACTGTGCAGCGTCAGGTCGAAACGGTGGCCCACCTGTTTAGCGGCATGTTGACCCGCCCGGTGGTGACCTTGGCCGAACGTTTGGCCGCCCTTGCGCCGGGGCTTGATCGTGTGCTTTTGCTGTCGACGGGTGCCGAAAGCAACGAAGCCGCCATTCGCATGGCAAAGCTTGTGACCGGCAAGCATGAGATTGTGGCCTTTTCCAAAAGCTGGCACGGGATGACCGGGGTTGCGGCATCGGCAACCTATAGTGCGGGGCGCAAGGGTTATGGCCCGGCGGCGGTCGGATCGCTTGCCATTCCGGCCCCCAATGCGTTTCGCCCGCGGTTTAAAAATGCCGACGGATCGCTTGACTGGCAGACCGAACTTGATGACGCCTTTAACCTGATTGATGCGCAATCAACCGGCAATCTTGCGGCATTCGTCGCCGAGCCGATCTTATCAAGCGGCGGGATGCTGGAACTTCCCAAAGGTTACCTTGCCGCACTCAAGCAGAAATGCGTTGAGCGCGGGATGCTGTTGATCCTGGACGAAGCCCAGACCGGCATTGGCCGTACGGGCACCATGTTTGCCTTTGAACGCGATGGCGTGATGCCCGATATCCTCACCCTTTCAAAAACCATCGGGGCCGGATTGCCGCTTTCGGCCGTGATGACCACGCCGGAAATCGAAGATGCCGCCCATGAAAAGGGCTATCTTTTCTATACCACCCATGTGTCAGACCCCCTGCCCGCCGCCGTGGGCGTGACGGTTCTTGATGTTGTGGCCGAGGAAAACCTTGTGGCGCGGGCCGGTCACATGGGCAAACGGCTGTTTGACGGGTTGGCTGCGTTGAAAGAACAATATTCATGCGTGGGTGATGTGCGCGGACGCGGGCTTATGCTTGGTATGGAGATCGTCAAGGATGGCGGTGCGCCCGATCATGACCTGGGGGCGGCGCTTGCGAGTGAGGCATTCAAGCGCGGGCTTAGCATGAATATCGTCAAGCTTCCGGGCATGGGCGGCGTGTTCCGCATTGCCCCGCCGCTGACCATTACCGAAGAAGAACTTGATCTTGGCATTTCGATCATCGGGGACAGCATTGCAGCAAGCCTTCATGGTCGCTGATCACGTTCACATCAGTTGACAGACCAAACGAAACAAAGGTGAAATCAGGCAAAGCCAACCTTCACAAAGGTCTTGTCATGATCCGCCATATCGTTCTGGTCAAATTCCAATCGGGCATCAAGCAGGATGACATCACATCGCTGTTTGATGCCCTTGCCAATCTTGGCACGCTTATCCCCGGTATGCGGGGCTTTGACGGCGGCATATCGGTCAGCCCGGAAAACCTTGAACAGGGGTTCCGCCACGGGTTCTGCATTGACTTTGATGATGCCGCCGCGCGTGATGCCTATCTTGAACATCCCGAGCATCAGAAACTTGGCGGGCAACTGGTCGGGATGCTTGACGATGGTTTGGCGGGGTTGGTGGTGTTTGATCTTGAGATGGCCTAACCCGCATCATTCAAGTATATACAATTGACATATACATTCAAAATCGCGACAATAACCTCCCCCGATCCATCCTTGCAGGAGGTCGCCATGACGCAAGCATCCGTATTCCTGAACAACAAGACGCAGGCCGTGCGCCTGCCCAAGGATGTCGCCTTTCCCGAAGGCACAAAAACGG
Source organism: Thalassospira sp. GO-4 (assembly GCF_023588965.1). NCBI lineage: Bacteria > Pseudomonadati > Pseudomonadota > Alphaproteobacteria > Rhodospirillales > Thalassospiraceae > Thalassospira > Thalassospira sp. GO-4. The sequence continues at coordinate 405,936 of NZ_CP097807.1, read as the reverse complement.
TTGAAGTGATCTCGGTCGGGGTGACCCGCGTGATCGTCCCAAGCGACCATCTTTGGGATACGTTCTTTGATGGTCATGCCGTCAGTGACGATTTCATGGAAGACCGAAACCAGCCCGCCATGCAGGAACGGGATGGGTTTTAATGCTGCGGTTCATGCTTGATACCAATATCTGCATCTATGTCATCAAGAACCGCCCGGCCTCCTGCCGCGAGAAGTTCCGCACCCATAGCGGTGCGATGGCAATTTCATCGGTGACACTTGCAGAATTGATTTATGGCGCCATGAAATCGGCCAAACCCGAAAGCAACCTTCGCACCATCGAAGAATTTGCTGCACGCCTGAGTGTTCTTGATTTCGATACCGATGCCGCCGGTCATTATGGCGATATCCGAAGCACACTTGAACGCGAAGGCAACGTCATCGGGCCATATGACATGATGATTGCCGGTCATGCGCGCAGTCACGGCCTTATCCTTGTCACCAATAACACCCGTGAATTTGAACGGGTCGACGGCTTACGGCTGGAGAACTGGGTTTAGCGTTGGACAGTTTGCGCGACATCAAAGAACGGCACGTCACAACCCTTTAGGATCATTCCAGAAAATCGGACATTGCAAGCGTAAGCGAACTCTGGTCAGATATTACGATCAGAGATTGTAGATCCCTTGCCCCCTGTCCTGGCCCCGTTTCTCGGAGAATGGAATGAAGAACCTGCGTTCTGTGCTGATTGTTCTTGTGGTGATTGTGGCGGTTGCCGGTGGCGGCTTTGCCTATTGGAAATCCCAGCAATCCGAGCTTCCCGACTTTATCGCATCGGGCAATGGCCGCATTGAAGCCGAAGAAATCCGGGTGGCAACCAAATATGCCGGGCGGGTCGACGAGGTTCTGGTTGATGAGGGCGATACGGTCAGTGCCGGTCAGGTTCTGGCACGTATGGACACCGCCGAACTGATGGCCAGTCAGGCGCGCGCCCGGGCCGAAGTTGCCGGTGCCGAACAGGGCATTGCCGAGGCCGAGGCATTGATCATCCAGCGCCAAAGCGAGCTTTCCTTTGCCCAGCAACAATTGGCACGCGCCAATGAGCTGGTGAAAAACAACAATATTTCCCGCGAACAGGTCGATCAGCGTCGGGCTGATCGGGATGTTGCGCAGGCGGCCCTTAGTGCCGCACAGGCCAAGCTTGTGAGCGCGCAACGCAATGTCGAGGCGACCGAAGCGGAACTTAGACGCATTCAGGTCCAGATTGATGATTCAGTCCTGAAAGCGCCGCGCGATGGCCGGGTGCAATATCGTCTTGCCGAACCGGGCGAGGTTTTGTCGGGTGGCGGGCCGGTCATCACGATGATTGATCTGAGCGATGTTTACATGAATGTGTTCCTGCCCACGCGACAGGCCGGTTTGGCCTTTGTTGGCAATGAGGTGCGCATCATGCTCGATGCCGCGCCGGGCTTTGTGATCCCGGCCAAGGTATCGTTTGTTGCCGATGACGCGCAATTCACCCCGCGCGAGGTCGAGACACGGTCCGAACGTGACAAGCTGATGTTCCGGGTCAAGGTGCGGATTGATCGGGAATTGCTTGCCGAACATATCAAGCGGGTCAAGACCGGCCTTCCGGGTGAGGCCTATATAATGCTGGCCGATCATCGGGACTGGCCCGATGCATTCACGCCAAACGTGCCCGATGACGCCACCCTTCGCCAGAGCATGAAGTAATGAGTGATACCGGCTCAAAGCCCGCTCACGCTGTCGGTCAGGGCGTCGTTCAGGGCGCCGGTCATGCCATCGAACATGCCGTGCGGCTTAAAGATGTGTGCCACCGCTATGGCAAGGTCACGGCCCTTGATCATATTGATCTGGAAATCCCGACCGGACAGACCGTGGGCTTTATCGGGCCTGATGGTGTCGGCAAATCGACTGCCCTTGCCCTGATATCGGGGGCGCGCAAGGTTCAGGACGGGCTGGTTGAAACATTGGGCGGATCAATGGCCGATCGCGGGCACCGCAACGATATCCTGCCCCGGATTGCCTATATGCCCCAGGGGCTTGGCAAGAACCTTTATATGGATCTGACGATCCGCGAAAACCTTGATTTCTTTGGCCGATTGTTTGGCCAGGGCAAGCGAGAACGCAACGAGCGGATTGCGTCCCTTACCAAGGCGACCGGACTGGCACCCTTTACCGAACGGCCTGCCGGAAAGCTTTCGGGCGGGATGAAGCAGAAGCTTGGTCTGTGTTGCGCGCTTATTCATGATCCCGATATCCTGATTTTGGATGAACCGACCACCGGGGTTGATCCCCTGTCGCGACGGCAATTCTGGCAACTGATTGACGCAATCAGAGAAACCCGGCGCGAGATGACGGTCCTTGTCGCCACCGCCTATATGGATGAGGCCGCCCGGTTTGATCATCTGATTGCGATGAATGACGGCAAGATCCTTGCGACCGGCAGTGCCGATGACATCCTGAGCCGGACCGGTACGGATAACCTTGAAGCGGCCTTTATCGCCCTTTTGCCCGAGGAAGAACGCAGCGGGCATCATGAACTGGTCATTCCGCCGCGCACCAGCCATGGCGACAGACCGGCCATTGTTGCCGAAAACCTGACCCAGCGATTTGGCGATTTTACCGCCGTGGACAATGTCAGCTTCCGCATCGAAAAAGGCGAGATTTTCGGGTTTCTGGGCTCGAACGGTTGCGGCAAAACCACGACCATGAAGATGCTGACCGGGCTTTTGGCAGCCACCGAAGGCACGGCAGAACTGTTTGGCAAGCCGGTCGACGGGCAGGATATCGAGCTTCGCCGCAAGGTTGGCTATATGAGCCAGGCCTTTTCGCTTTATTCCGAGCTGACCGTTATGCAGAACCTTGAGCTGCATGCGCGGCTGTTTCACCTGTCTGAAGATCAGATCAAGCCGCGTATTGACGCGCTTTCCGAGCGGTTCGGGCTTGGTGAATATCACGATGACCTGGCAGAGCGCCTTCCGCTTGGTGTGCGGCAACGCTTGTCGCTGGCGGTTGCGATCATTCATGACCCGGAAATCCTGATCCTTGATGAACCGACATCAGGTGTTGATCCGGTGGCGCGTGACGGGTTTTGGGAATTGCTGGTCGAACTTTCGCGCAAGCAGGGTGTGACGATCTTTATTTCCACCCATTTCATGAATGAGGCGGAGCGGTGCGATCGCATTTCACTGATGCATGCCGGCAAGGTGTTGATCAGCGACACCCCGGACGCGATTACCAAGGGACGCGGATCAGACACCCTTGAAGAAGCCTTTATCAGTTATCTGGTCGAAGCCAGCGGAGAACAGGAAACCGCCCCCGAACCGGACCCGGATCAGATTTCGGGCGATGACATTCAACCCGATCACTGGAAACCGGCAAAGGCATCGATATTCAGCCCGCGTCGACTTTGGGCCTATTCATTGCGCGAAACCATGGAGCTGATCCGTGATCCGATCCGGCTGATGTTTGCCCTGATCGGGACGGCGATCCTGATGCCGGTCTTTGGCTATGGCATTACGTTTGATGTTGAAAACCTGACCTATGCGGTGCTGGACCGCGATCAGACACCGGAAAGCCGGACCTATATCGAAAATCTTTCGGGATCGCGCTATTTCCGGGAACACGAACCGCTGATCAGCAATGCCGATCTTGAGGCACGATTGCTGTCGGGCAGCATTTCACTGGCGATTGAAATCCCGCCCGGTTTCGGGCGCGATGTCGGCCGGGGTACCAGCCCGGAAATCGGGGCCTTTATTGACGGCACCATGCCGTTCCGGGCCGAGACCATTCATGGCTATGTCGAAGGCATCCATCAACGGTATCTGAGCGAGACAGCCCGCCGCGAGGATGGCAGCACGACATCATCCCTGCCGATCCAGATTGAAACCCGGTATCGCTACAATCAGGATTTCAAAAGCATCTATGCCATGGTGCCATCGGTGATTTCCCTGCTTCTGATGTTTATTCCGGCCGTTCTGATGGCAGTGGGCGTGGTGCGTGAAAAGGAACTGGGATCGATCACCAATCTTTATGTCACCCCGGTTTCAAAGCTTGAGTTTCTGTTGGGCAAACAGTTGCCCTATATCGCGCTTGGCCTGATCAACTTTGTTCTGATGAGCGCCATGGCGCTGTTCTGGTTTGAGGTGCCGTTGCGCGGCAATGGATTGACGCTTTTGCTCGGGGCAACATTGTTTGTGATTTCGACCACGGGGCTTGGTCTTTTGATTTCGTCCTTTACCAGCACCCAGATTGCCGCCCTGTTTGGCACGGCGATCATTACCATGGTGCCATCGGTGATGTTTTCAGGAATGATGCAGCCGATTTCATCACTGGAAGGCGCACCGGCGGTTCTTTCGACCATCATCCCGACATCGCATTTCATGTCGATCAGTGTCGGCACCTTTACCAAGGCGCTTGGCTTTGCCGAGCTGTATCCCGAACTGATCAAGCTTGCGATCTTCTTCCCGGCACTCAGCATAATTTCGATGCTGCTTTTGAAAAAGCAGGAGGCCTAAGTGATGTTGGCAAGACGGATCAGCAATATCTATCGGCTTGGCATCAAGGAGCTTTACAGCCTTAAACGCGACATCGTTCTGATGATCCTGATTGTCTGGGCGTTTTCATTTGCGATCTATAACGCGGCGACCGGGTTTTCCCATGACCTCAACCATGCGTCGATCGCAATTTCCGATCAGGACGGATCGGCACTTTCTCTGCGCATCCGTGATTCATTCCTGCCGCCATTTTTCCAGAACCCGGTCCAGATCGAGGAACGCGACCTTGATGCGGCAATGGATAGCGGTGAATTCACCTTTGTACTGGTGATCCCGCCGCAATTCGAACGCGACCTGATTGGCGGGCGCAATCCGGAAGTGCAGCTTAATATCGATGCCACAGCGATGATGCAGGCCGGGATCGGCCAAGGATATGTCAGCAATATCATATCGCGCGAAGTATCAACCTGGCTTGGTGGCAAATCGGCCTATGCCGGGGCCAATGGCGACAGCACGGCACAGATCGTCACGCGCTATGCCTATAACCAGAATGCGACCAGTTCGTGGTTTACCGCGACCATGGAAATCATCAATGCCATTACCATGCTGTCGATCATTCTTTCGGGGGCAGCCCTTATTCGCGAACGCGAACATGGCACGATCGAACACCTTCTGGTCATGCCGCTTGATCCGTTTGAAATCATGATGGCAAAGGTCTGGGCCAACGGGCTTGTCATTCTGATTGCCAGCACGCTGTCACTGACCTTTGTGGTCGAGCTGATCCTTGGCGTGCCGGTGATCGGATCAAAGCTGTTATTCATGGCCGGTACGGTGCTTTATCTGTTCTTTGCCACGGCCCTTGGCATTTTCCTGGCGACCATGACGCGATCCATGCCGCAATTCGGGTTGCTGTTTATCCTGGTCGTCCTGCCGCTGCGCATGCTTTCGGGGGGCACCACCCCGCTTGAAAGCATGCCCGAAACCCTTCAGAACATCATGCAGATCGCCCCATCGACCCATTTCGTGAAATATGCCCAAGCCATCCTGTTTCGCGGAGCGGGCATTGATGTGGTGTGGCCGGAATTTCTTTTGGTCTTTGTGATCGGCAGCGCCTTTTTCGCATTCAGCGCCATGCGGTTCAGAAAAAGCATTGCGCAAATGCGGTGAGGATCGGGCCAGAAACACAAAACCCCGAGAAACACAAAACCCCGCGCGGCAACCCGGCGGGGTGGGAATGGTGGGCCTAACAAGACTCGAACTTGTGACCTCTCGCATGTCAAGCGAACGCTCTAACCAACTGAGCTATAGGCCCCTATGGGTGCAAAAGATGGTGGGCCTAACAAGACTCGAACTTGTGACCTCTCGCATGTCAAGCGAACGCTCTAACCAACTGAGCTATAGGCCCGCAAATCCATCTTTTAAAAGACCGCCCCGATCAGGGTGAAAGGATTGGTCCGTGCCGTTTGCGTCGGCGAGGCGGTATTTAGCCCAAGGCAGACAAAGGTGCAACCCCAGAAATGGTTTTTTGACAAAAAATCTTCATCAATTCTGCTCCAATTACCATATGCTAGGGAAGCCTGCTGCACCTGATCGGGTGCAGGATGGTTTTGGGGACCGCGGGATATTGAAGAACACTGTTACCAGGGATGGACGTTACGCACGACAATGAACCAGTTGCCTTCGGAAATTACCTCAACCGGCCCAGCTACTGTTATCCTGCCACCACGGCAAACATTGCCAGTGGTGTTTGCATCCCCACATTCAGGACGCCAGTACCCCCAGGACCTTATTGAAAGCGCGCGGATCGGATCGTTCGAACTGCGCGCATCGGAAGATGCCTTTGTCGATCAGCTGTTTACAGCCGCCCCGAAACTTGGCGCACCGCTTTTATGCGCGACATTTCCGCGTGCCTATGTCGATGTGAACCGGGCCGCGATGGAACTTGATCCGCGCATGTTCGAAGGCGATCTGCCCGATGATGCGGAAATCAATTCGATGCGCGCGCTTTCGGGGCTTGGATCGATCCCGCGCGTGGTCAGCGGCGGGGTCGAGATTTACAAAAGCCGCCTGCCCGTCGAAGAAGCATTCGAGCGGATTGATACCTATTACCGGCCCTATCACAGCGCGTTGCAGAAACTGATTGATCAGACACGCGACAGTTTCGGCTATTGCATTCTGATTGATTGCCATTCAATGCCCGGTGATTCCACCGACAGCATGAAAAACCGCGTTGATCTGGTGCTTGGCGATTGCTATGGAAGTTCATGCCACCCGTCATTGACGCGGTTTGTGGATGATTGTCTTCGCAATATGGGCTTTGGCCCGGCGCATAATGACCCCTATGCCGGGGGATATTGCACGCGCCATTACGGCCGCCCCGAAGAGCATGTGCACAGTCTTCAGATCGAGCTGTCACGCGCGCTTTACATGGACGAAGCCACAATCACCCCGCATCGCGGCTTTGACATTCTGCGTGATCAGATGACCAATCTGATTGCGGCCTTCCATGATCTCGACGGGAACCCGTTTTAATGACCGATACTGCGACCAGCGTTGTTTTGCACGATCTGGTGATCCGCGATGCCGAACCCGAAGATTTCGAACGCATTACCGAAATCTATGGCCATCACGTCCTGCACGGGCTGGCATCATTTGAAGAACGTGCACCCGAAATTGCCGAACTGACATCACGCTGGCAGCATGTGCGCGAACGCGGCCTGCCCTATCTTGTCGCCGAACTTGACGGCCGGGTCGAAGGCTTTGCCTATGCCGGATCATACAGAACGCGCCCGGCCTATCGCTTTACCGTCGAAGACACGATCTATATCGCGCCCGATGTTGTCGGCAAGGGTGCGGGGCGTGCCCTGCTTTCGGAGCTGATCAAACGGTGTACCGCCCTTGGTTACCGCCAGATGGTAGCCGTGATTGGCGACAGTGCCAATGTGGCATCGATCGGGCTTCATGCGCGGCTTGGCTTTAGGGTTGCCGGAACCCTTCAGTCGGCCGGGTTCAAGCTGGGCCGCTGGGTCGATAGCGTGATCATGCAGCGCGGCCTTGGCGATGGCGATGGGACAACCCCGCAAAACAACCCCTCGCGCGAGAAATAATTCCGGAATCAAGCCCCTGATCCGGGAACATATCCAGCCCGACACACTTATTATTCGATTTTTCTAAAATAAACTGCAAAACCTACTCTTGCAGCTAGTTCCGCGGGGCCTGAAACGCTCCTATTCTCCGACGCGTGATCCGCAATCGGGGGAAAGAGCGATAAGATGCTGAACGATCTTGCGACCAGCTATGCCGGCCTGCCCGATCAGGCTGCCCGTGCGGTGAATTTCTGCATGTTTGCCGCTGCCGGATTGCTTGGCGCGATGTCGCGCAGAAACAACATATCGATCACGCGAACACAGTATTTTGTCAGACTTTCGCTTCTGGGATTTGCCATTGCGCTTTCCGGGGTCGCCTATGTTTTCACCATGCCCGCGATCGAGCATAATCTTTACTGGGTGATCACGGTATATCCGCTGCTTGTCGCCATGGTGGCGGGCTTTGTCCTTGGCCGCCTTTCTGTTGCCCGGGCGCTTGATATCGGCGGGCAGAAGCAACTGGCCATTCTGGGATTTATCCCGGTTCTCAATCTTTATCTGCTTTTGAAAAGCGGGCGGACAAGGCCGGGTATCATAAGATCCGGCTCGGCATCCCTGCTGTCTGGCGGCAAAGGCATCATGATCGGACTGGCGATCATGATGCTGGGTGCCTATACGTCATTCAATTTCAAGACATCCGCCTTTACGATCGATGATCAGCAACAGCTCAGTGCGAAGCTTGGCAAGATCGCAAACGACCTTCAGCCGATGCTGCCGATCACAACGGGGGAAACGGTTGACCTGGTCATGATCAAAGCTGCCCGGAACGAGCTTCAGCGGACCTATATCGTTTATGATCCCGCCTTTGCCTTTACCGCCAACTCCCATGATCAGATCGCGGCCTATTTATGCAGCGATCCGAAAATAGCACTGCTGGTGAATGCCGGTGCCGTATTTGTCGAGAACTACGTCACCAGTCAAAAGCATCTCAATACATTCCGGGTCAGCCGAACCGATTGCAGCCATTAGGGCAATCGCGTCCCGAAATATCAGCCCCGCACACACTGGCGCGGCGTGGTTGATTTGCAACGCACAAAAATCCGCGCGAAAATTAAAAACGCATATCAACAGGATTATTGAGACAGCCGAAATCAACCTAAATGGCTGAATTCAGGCAAAAAAGAAGGCCGCCTGTGACAGCGGCCCAAGTCTAGGGAGGAAACGTCCAAGAAACGAGCGACAAGTCGCTCGCCGGAATGCACTGCGTCCTACCGCAGCGCACAAATGGAGATTACCCATTTGACGGGGAGGACGCAATAGCTTTTTGACTATTTTTTCGTCAAAAATATCAATGCATATTTTTTGATCACAATTTTATGACAATGCCCGCCAATCGGTCTGAATTTCCGATGTGGGAGGCTATTTTTTGATCACCAAAGAAAAGCGGACTTTCGAATATGGAAAAAGAATCGATGCGAATCCATCGCATCAATCGCCCGAAATCCCCCTGCCCGGTTCGGGTGATTCGGGAAAATCACCCTGAAAGCAAGAAAACCGCCCGGGACAGGCACATCAAACGGCGTTTCGCCCGTCAAACACAGACCGAAAGCCCGAGGGCTGCACGCAAGCGTCGAAAGCACCAGAACTCTTTCCCCCAATACCGGGGATTAAAGTCGATCACAAAAGAAAATAAAAACCCGCGATTTGATGGCCTGCCCGCAAACACCGTCATGGGCACCAAACGATGTGCCACACCGCCAAAGCTTGAGAACCTGCACAACCCGCTTGAACCACCGTGCGAAGGGCGTCGTAAATCGGAAGTGGTTATGAGAGCTTCGGATTTCAGATGCTCTTGCCGAGTGTAGCGTGCTGGTTGACCCCTGCGGAACAACCGGCACTAGATAGCCGATGCTGGTGCTCAGGTGCTTCGGCGCCAAGCCGAAGCGCCAAGCGTCCGAGAGACGGCCGACAAACAGGCATCTGACGTTAAGCGCCAGAAACATGGCCCGTGGTGTGAAGCGCAGAGAGAGACAGTCCCGGAGATGGACTTAAGGAGCTGTGGTGCTTCCGATGCAAATTGTCAGGTGAAGAACAGGAGCACGTACCGCCGCCGCCCTTTACCCGATGCTGGCAAAGAGCATACAGGATCGGACCGATCAATTCAGGGTACGGTCAACCGACTGGACATTGGCGCTGCAGGGTGCGCCAGCAGGCTTGCGGGTCGGGTGACGGCGCCCGGACAGCCCGTTTGCAATCATGTCATCATGATCGCGGCGTTTTTTGGCTTCATACATGCGGCGGTCGGCCAGTTCGATCAGGTTTTGCGGCAAGGCGATTGCATCTTCGATCCGCTCGGACAGACCGACGCTGGCTTTCTGGACCTGACCATTTTCAAGGGCGGCCAATCCCGGTGCCATGACACGATCAAGGACCTCGGCGGCGCGGGCGCGATCAAGTTCGGGCAGCAGGACCAGGAATTCCTCCCCACCCCAGCGCACGACAAGATCGGAACGCCGGAACCGGGCAACCAGATTTTCACCGACCTCACCCAGAATGCGATCGCCATAGTCGTGCCCGTAGCGGTCATTGATCTGTTTGAAATCATCAAGATCGATAAAGGCCACCGTATAGGGCACCTTTTTGCGCAGAGCGCCATCAAAGCTGACCTTGATCATTTCCATGCCAAAGGCACGGGTATAACAGCCGGTCAAAGGATCAATGGCGATTTCCTGGGCCGCGACAATCGTGCGATAGAGCTGTACCAGTGCCGAAAAGACCGCAAGCGGCAGCAGCACCATCAACAGCAATTCAAGCGGGATCATGCCGGTGGCAAGGTCGATATAGCCCCCGACCACCAGAAGCCCGAGAATCGGCACACACAGCATGACTGCTTCGACCAGGGTCACGGGCATGATCGCAATCATCACCACCAGCCCCAGCATCAGGAAACTGTGCGCGGTATGCATGCGTTCGGTCGCCTGAAGATCATTGCCGCAAAATACCGTCAGCAGACAGACCGCAACAATCAGCATCAGCATCGGCAAATAGGGAAAGTGCCGACGCAAGCGCGCACTGACCGCCCGGTTGGTGATGACGGCCAAGGCCACCCCGGACACCAGCAGCCGCATCACAAAGACCTGTGAGGTCCACATATCAATCGAAAGAGAACCATCCCAGAACGGGACAGCCAGCATCAGCACCAACACAAAGAAGGCGGCGAAACGCGCCGATAGCAGAATCGTTTCCTTACGCCGCAGATGCAATAATTCCGCATGTCTTGGCGTATAGAGGAAGTCACGATAGCAACACCGCAAAGACCCGGCAGTGCGCCTACTATCTCTGAAGAGATCAGATAGCACGCAGAACAGCTCCACCTTCAATAATTTCAGGGACCTACCTGTCCCCGAATGTGACCATCATGGTTCCCTTATTTAACCAAAGATACAACTATCCATTAGAGGTGGTCGTATCCAAACGACATAGCGATCTTTGCAACATCGTCGAGAACCGTGGCGCAACATATTGATAAAAAAGATAATTATTCAAGTTTCAATTTTGGAATCGCTTTAAAAAAACTGAAACTTTTTCAAAATGACAGCAAAGGCAATTCGACCTGCGGTCATATTGCGCAAAAGAAAAAGGCCGCACCCGAATGCCGGGGCGGCCTTTTTAAACATATCAGTCAGATGACAGGATGCGCACAGATCACCGACCCGCGCGCATCGACATCACCCCCAAAGGGCACGATCGGGAAGCCCCATCACCCCGTTTTTGAAGGTCAGGGCGTGGTCGCGATCCTTTGCCATCCAGATCGGACCATCAAGATCAACAATGCGCGACATTGCACCGATGATCATGGCCGGTGCCATTGCAAGCGATGTCCCGACCATGCAGCCGGTCATAATTTGCATGCCTGCCTTGGATGCTGCTTCGGCAAGTTCGAGCGCGCCGGTAAGCCCGCCGGTCTTGTCGAGTTTGATATTGATCATGTCATACAGATTGGCCAGACGCGGAATGTCTGCCACCGTATGAACCGACTCATCGGCACATAGCAGAACCGGGCAATCGATATCGATCAGACCATCATCCTGACCGGCAGGAAGCGGCTGTTCGATCATTTCGACTCCCAACCCGTCAAGTTCGGCCCCGATATCTTCGAGCAGATCAAGTGACCAGGCTTCGTTGGCATCGACAATGATGCGGGCCGTCGGGGCACCTTCGCGAACCGCACGCACGGATTCGAGAACATTTTCCCCGTTCAGCTTGACCTTCAACAACGGTGCATGGGCAATTTTGCGTGCTGCTTCGCGCATGTTGTCGGGGGTATCGATGCTGAGCGTTTCGGCCGTTACCAGACCTTCCGGTGCCTTGTGCCCGATCATTTCCCAGACACGACGGCCGAACCGCTTGGCTTCGAGATCCCAATAGGCGCAATCAACGGCATTGCGTGCCGCGCCGGCCTTCATGGCATCCTGAAGCTCCTTGCGGGTCATGCCGCGCGACAGGGCATCGGCCTGGGCATTGATATCAGCAATGACACCGTCGACCGTTTCCCCGTAACGGGCATAGGGAACGCATTCCCCATAGCCCGTATGGGTGCCGTCCGTCAGGGTCACCTTGACCACATGTGCCTCGGTCCGGGCCCCGCGCGAGATTTTGAAAACCTGTGCAAGGGGGAAGACTTCGGAAATCACAGTGAGTTGAGGCAACTTAAATCTCCTGAAGCTTGTCGACGATCGACGCAACGCCGGTGCGGACCGGGTCAACAGCCGGAAGACCGAATTCGGCCTCGATATCGGCCAGAAGCTTGGTCGCGGCGGCATCGTCAAGCGCCTTGGTGTTGATGGCAAAACCGACAACCACACAGTTCGGGTTGGTCAGTTTGGCATGCATCAGATTGACATCCATGCAGGTCTTGAGATCCGGAAGCTTGTAGCCGGGAAGACCACGCATATGCGCACGGGTCGGTTCATGGCAGACAACCAGCGCATCGGGCTGGGAGCCGTGGATGAGGCCCATGGTCACACCCGAGAACGAAGCGTGGAACAGGCTGCCCTGCCCTTCGATAACGTCCCAGTGATCGGCATCATTGGCCGGCGCAATGGTTTCAACTGCACCGGAGATGAAGTCGGAAATCACCGCATCAACCGAGATGCCTTCGCCGGCGATAAAGATGCCGGTCTGGCCGGTTGCGCGGAAGTCGGACTTCATGCCGCGTTTTTTCATTTCGGCATCAATGGCAAGAGTGGTGTACATTTTACCAACCGAGCAGTCGGTACCGACTGCCAGCACGCGCTTGCCGGAACGTTTTTCGCCGTTACCGACCGGGACCTTGCCATCGAAGTGGCGAACGTCAAACAGCTTTACACCCTTGGCGGCAGCAGCTTCGACCAGCTCGGGAATCGTCGAAAGACGAGTATGAAGACCGTTTGCGATATCCATGCCGGCATCAATTGCGGCAAGCAGGGTTTCCATCCATGCCGGGCCGATAATACCGCCACGGTTGGCAACACCAAGAACCAGGGTTTTGACGCCAGCGGCCTTTGCTTCGGCGATCGTCATTTCCTGCAGACCGAGATCAGCCTGACAGCCCGGCAGGCTGAGCTGACCGACGCACCATTCCGGGCGCCACTGCTTGATGCCGATTGCGGTTTTTGCAGCCAGTTCGTCCGGCGCGTCACCAAGAAACATAAGATAGGGATGTTCGATTTTCATAATACCTCCTTGACCAGCGTCCAAGCGCTGCCCTTATAATCTGGAGCAGTTATACCGCAATATGGTGGGGTCGTTCCAGAGATATGAATTGATATCTTCGACGATCACACCGATATTTCGACTATAATTCGAAAAACCAAAACAATAACAAAATAAAATACAAAACTCTTCGAAGACCAACATTCTTTCTTGTGAAATTTGTCGGGAATGGCCCGAAAAACGCAAGAAAATGCAATTTTGAAGGACTGGCGTGAAAGCGCCCGACTACATATGAGCACCGATCTCAAGAAGTGGCTATCTGAGCGAAAAATCGAAGAAGTCGAATGCATTGTACCGGACATGTCAGGGGTGGCCCGGGGCAAGGTTCTGCCGACGCAGAAGTTTCTGCGCGGTCTGGAAGCCAAAAGCCTTGCCATCCCGGAGGCGATTTTCTGCCTGACTGTAACCGGCGGCTATCCGGAAGAAACCGATGCATTCCTTGACCCGGCGGAAAAAGACGTCGTCATGGTTCCCGATCCGGAAACCATCCGCGTCGTGCCGTGGTACGAGGAGCCGACTGCCCAGATCATCTGCGATTGCTATCACTTCTCTGGCGAGGAAGTTTCGACCTCGCCGCGCGGGGTTCTCAAACGTGTTCTCAAGGCATTTGAAGAACGCGGCATGAAACCCGTCATTGCCCCGGAACTTGAATTTTATCTGGTGGCGAAAAATACCGATCCGGACAACCCGCTTGAACCGCCGATTGGCCGTTCCGGCCGCCCGGAACGTGCATCGAACGCGTTTGGCATTGATGCGATCAACGAGTTCGACCCGCTGATCGAAGATCTTTATGACTATTGCGAAGCCATGGATATCGATGCCGATACCATGAGCCACGAATCCGGTCCCGCCCAGCTTGAAATGAACTTCAACCATGGTGAGCCGCTTGAACTGGCCGACCAGTCGTTCCTGTTCAAGCGCACGCTGCGCGAAACCGCACTTAAGCATGGAGTCTATGGTACCTTCATGGCCAAACCGATGGGCAACCATCCGGGCAGTGCCATGCATATTCATCAGAGTCTTGTCGATATCAATACCGGCAAGAACCTGTTTGCCGATGATGACGGCGAAAACTCCAAGATGTTCCTGAACTATATTGGCGGCTTGCAGCGTTATCTGCCTGCGGCCATGCCGCTTCTGGCACCGAATCTGAACAGTTATCGCCGTTTGCAGCCCTGGTCGGATGCCCCGATCAACATGCACTGGTCGCTTGATAACCGAACGGTCGGTCTGCGTCAGCCCAATGGCCCGGCAGCCGCACGCCGGATCGAAAACCGCATTCCGGGTGCCGATGCCAACCCGTATCTTGCAGTGGCAGCGTCCCTTGCCTGTGGTCTTCTGGGTATTCTTGAAGAAGTCGAACCGACGTCACCGATCGAAGGGTCGGGCTATGACCGCGCGCATTCCCTGCCCCGTCATATCCACGAGGCACTGGCGAAATTCCAGCGTTGCAAGCCGCTGAAAGAACTTCTGGGCGAGGAATTCTCGGCCGCGGTTCTGGCGGTGAAGGAAGCGGAATGGGATGCCTATCAGACCGTGATCAGCGCCTGGGAACGCGAGCACCTGTTGCTCAACGTTTAAAATCACAGATCGAATTTTGCGCCGGGATCCTGAACCCGGCGCAAGATTATTGCATCTCGAATGCCCAAATTTTCACTTGATGCGAAAAATGCACAATTTTCCATCTTGTGTTTGACAATATCCTGATGCATTCGAAGGATATTGGACGTGTCCTCTTGTCCTGGGGGAATGAAACAACAGGACGCCCAAACTTTTCAAACGCTGCCACATGGGAGGCTCAGCGAAATGAAATCTCTTCTTAAATCTTCAAGCCTTGTTGTGCTTGCATCCGTTGGCCTTGCCGGCGCGGCGCAGGCCGAAGATGTTCTGAACATCTACAACTGGTCGGATTATATCGGCGAAGAAACCATTGCCAATTTCGAAAAAGAAACCGGCATCAAGGTTAACTACGACGTGTATGACAGCAACCAGGTTGTCGAAGCAAAGCTGCTGGCAGGCAATTCCGGGTATGACATTGTTGTCCCGACCCTTGCCGACGCCGAACGCCTGATCAAGGCCGGTATCTTCCAGGAAATCGACAAATCGAAATTGTCCAACTATGGCAATCTTGATCCGGTCATCCTGAAACAGCAGGCCAAATACGACCCGGACAACAAATTTGCTGTTCCGTATTTCTGGGGTACGAACGGCTATGGCTATAACGTCGAGAAGGTCAAGGAAGTCCTTGGCGACGACGCACCGGTCGATAGCTGGTCACTGATTTTCGATCCGAAATATGCCGAGCCGCTGTCGAAATGCGGTCTGAGCCTTCTGGATGATCCGGGCGAAGTTGTTCCGCTGGTCAACTTCTATCTTGGCAATATGGAAGACGGCGCACCGTCCGCAGAATCGATTGAAACCGCGATTGCCGAGCTGGAAAAAATCCGTCCTTACGTGACCTATTTCCACAGTTCGCAATACATCAACGATCTTGCAAACGGGAACACCTGTGTTTCTGTTGGCTGGTCGGGTGACGTTGGCATGGCTGCCCTTCGCGCCGAAGAAGCCGGCAACGGCAACGAGATCAAGTATGTCATCCCCAAGGAAGGCACCCTGATCTGGTTTGATGCCATGATGATTCCGGCCGATGCGCCGAATGCGGAACTGGCACACAAATTCATTGATTATGTGCTGCGTGCCGACGTTGAAGCCGACATTGCCAACTATGTTGCCTATGCCACCCCGAACCTGGCGGCAATGGAACTGGTTGACGAGGAACTCCTGAACGATCCGGGCATCTACCCGCCGCAGGAAGTCAAAGAACGTCTGCGTTCGAAAGTCGAACCGGGTTCCCGCGAACTGCGTACCCGTACCCGTCTTTGGACCAAGCTTAAAACCGGTCAGTAAGACTGTCGTTGCGATCATCCCCTGATGATCGGTCAACAAAACAGTACGAACCATCAAAGGGCGCGATTTTCATCGCGCCCTTTTCTTATCTGCGACATCAAGTGCCAGACGCCCAGTGCCGGCCACCTCCCGCACCCCGGCATGGCTGTGACTCGCAAAGCTGTGAAGACAGTCACACAATCCCCGCCTGTCCGCGCACCATCCTCAGCGTTCGAAGAATGCACATTTTCTGAACACCCAAAGGCCATTTTCTGCCGTTTTGGGCGGCAAATCATATTTGTTGTTCAAAATATCGCACACCCCTCTTTACAGATTGTAGAATTGCTTCATCCTGTTATCAGAGCGAACCGACACCCGGCGCCGACGCAATAATCAAAAACTTGCGCAGCAGATCATCAGGGACTGTCGTCTGGTCAAATCGGTTCATCATGACACTGAAAAAGGGGAGAATGCTGGTGCCTGAGGCGGTTTTGGATCGCGCGCATGAGGACGTGCATAAGACGCAACCTTGGAACAATCCAGATGCGGTTCCCTATATCCGCTTCGAGAATGTGACCAAAAAATTCGGCGACTTTTACGCTGTCGATGACGTTTCCCTTGATATTTATCGCCACGAGCTTTTCGCCCTTCTGGGCGGTTCGGGCTGCGGGAAAACGACGCTTCTGCGCATGCTTGCCGGATTTGAAGAACCCACATCGGGCAAGATTTTCATTGATGGTGTCGATATGGCCGGCGTCCCGGCCTATGAACGCCCGACCAATATGATGTTCCAGTCCTATGCCCTGTTTCCGCATATGAGTGTTGAACAGAATGTGGCGTTCGGCCTTGTTCAGGACGGCGTTTCGCGCGCCGAGATCAAGGAACAGGTTGCTGATATGCTTGCCCTTGTGCAAATGACCAAATTTGCCAAACGCAAACCCCATCAGCTTTCCGGTGGTCAGCGTCAGCGTGTCGCCCTTGCACGGTCACTGGTCAAGCGCCCGAAGGTGCTTTTGCTTGATGAGCCACTGGGTGCGCTTGACAAGAAGCTGCGCGAACAGACCCAGTTTGAACTGGTCAATATTCAGGAAAAAGTCGGCACGACCTTTGTCATGGTGACCCATGACCAGGAAGAGGCCATGACCATGGCATCACGTATCGCGGTGATGAATGAAGGCGTGATCAATCAGATCGGCACCCCGTTCGAGCTGTATGAATATCCCAACAGCCGCTATACCGCGAACTTCCTGGGCCAGGTCAATCTGATCGAAGGCGTTCTGGTTGATGATGATGAAAAATACGCGGTCATCAAATCGGACGAGGCCAATTGCGATATCTATATCGATCACGCCGTTCAGGGCCATGAAGGCATGACTTTCTGGGTGGCACTGCGCCCGGAACGCCTGCGTCTGACCAAGGATGCGCCGGAAGACACCAAATATAACTGCCTGTCGGGCAAGGTCGAAGAGATCGGTTATCTTGGTGGTATTTCGACCTATCACGTGCGCCTTGAAACCGGCAAACGCATCAAGGTCACCGAACCCAATTCCACCCGCCAGATCGAGCCGCGCTATACGTGGGAAGACAGCGTGTGGGTATCGTGGGAGGCCGGGGCTGCGTCGGTTCTGAACAAATGAGCAGTGACAAGCTAACCATCAAGCAAAAATTTGACCGCTGGATGATCAAGCATGGCCGGGTATTGGTGATCGGGATCCCTTATTTCTGGCTTTTCCTGTTCTTCCTTGTGCCGTTTCTGATCGTTCTGAAGATCAGTTTTTCAATGGCGGAATATGCACAGCCGCCCTATAGCGCCCTGTTTGCATGGATTGATGAAGGCGTCACGATCACGCTTAATTTCGGGAACTATCTGTTCCTGTTATCTGACAGCCTGTATGCCACGGCCTATCTTAATTCGATCCGGATTGCCGCCATTTCCACGATCATTACCCTTTTGATCGGTTATCCGATGGCCTACGGGATTGCACGCGCCCGCGGATCGATGCGCAGCGTTCTTTTGATGCTGGTGATCCTGCCGTTCTGGACCAGCTTTCTGATCCGTGTTTATGCCTGGATTGGCATTCTCGACCGCGAAGGTCTGATCAATGCATTCCTGATGTGGACGGGGATCATTACCGAACCGCTGATCATGCGTCAGACCGAGTTCGCGGTTTATGTCGGCATTGTTTATACCTATCTGCCATTCATGATCCTGCCGCTTTATTCGACGCTTGAGAAAATGGATATCAGCCTGATCGAAGCGGCGATGGATCTTGGCTGCAAACCGTGGCAGGCCTTTGTGAAGGTGACCTTGCCGCTGTCCCTGCCCGGTATTCTGGCAGGGTCGCTTCTGGTGTTTATTCCAGCTGTTGGCGAATTCGTTATTCCGGAACTTCTGGGCGGTCCGAATACGCTTATGATCGGGCGAACGCTTTGGAATGAATTCTTTGCCAACCGTGACTGGCCGATTGCATCGGCGGTGGCGATTGCGATGCTGATCTTCCTTGTGGTGCCAATCATGTGGTTCCAGCATATCCAGACCAAGCAGGAGGAACGCGAACAATGAGTGGTAAACGTTCAACCTTCCTGATTTCGGCTTTGGTTTTCGGCTTTGCGTTTTTGTATGTGCCGATCCTGCTGGTCATTGTCTATTCGTTTAACGAAGGCAAGCTGGTTACTGTCTGGGCCGGGTTTTCGACCAAATGGTATGTGTCGCTGTTTAACAATGACGGCATGATCGATGCCGCCTGGAACAGCCTGCGGATCGGAGTGATGTCTGCAACGCTTGCGCTGGCACTTGGCACACCGGCCGGGCTTGTCATGTCGCGCTTTGGCCGGTTCAAGGGCCGAACCCTGTTTTCAGGCATGATTGCCGCCCCGCTTGTCATGCCCGAAGTCATTACCGGTCTGTCGCTTTTGCTGTTGTTTGTGACCCTTGAACAGTTGATTGGCTGGCCGGCCGGACGCGGGCTTTCGACCATCACGATTGCGCATACGACATTCTGCGCGGCCTATGTCGCGGTGGTCGTGCAATCGCGCCTGTCAGGCATGGACATTTCGGTTGAGGAAGCGGCGATGGATCTTGGCGCCAAACCGGGCAAGATCTTTTTCGTGATTACCCTTCCGATGATCCTTCCGGCATTGATGGCCGGGTGGCTTCTGTCCTTTACGCTGTCGCTTGATGATCTTGTGATTGCAAGCTTTGTCGCAGGGCCGGGTTCGACCACCCTTCCGATGAAGGTATTTTCATCGGTGCGTCTGGGTGTATCGCCGGAAATCAACGCGCTTGCGACGCTGATTATCCTGGCGGTATCGATCCTGATTGTGATTGCCAGCATCCTGATCCTGCGATCAGAACGCCTGCGCAACCGGGCCGCCAATGGCGGTGCCGAGGCCACCTGATCATCAGGTCCTGCAAAGCTACAAACAAAAACAGCGCCGGAAGAAATTCCGGCGCTGTTTTGCATTGTGATCCGATTTATCTGATCTGTCCGATCTGTACCGCACTGTGCGCGGTGCTAGCACTCGCCAGATGCGGCACGGCGCATCATTTCACGGCATTTCATGCCAGGTGCCGCCACCTGCCAGTAAGACACGACAGCCTCTTCGGCAGCTTCTTCGAAATCAATGATCAGATTGGTCAGCGCATTCTGTTCCATCAGCTTTTTGACGCGATCAGGCAGCTGCGACATCTGCCAAAGGCCAATCACCAGCGCATAGGATGACCGCATCAGCTTGCTGGCATCGTCCGGCGTGATTTCGTAAAGCTCGGCCAGGGCATCGGCCGTACGTTTGACCATTGATGCCAGAAAACGGCGGTGGCCGACGACCATTTCATCGTCCGATCCCGATTCCAGCACACCTTGTGACAAGGACGCCAGATACAGGAACTTTTCGTTTTTCACGAGATACTGCACAAATTCGCGCGCCACACGGGTTGAATCCCGTTCCTCTGGCCGTCGCAGTGCTTCCTGATCAATGACATCAAGATTGTTCTCAAACCAGCCTTTCTGGAAATGGCGCAGCACTTCAAGGAAGAGTGCTTCTTTGCTTGAGAAATAAAGATAGAGGGTCCCTTTTGCCAGATTGGCCTTGCGGGCGACCTCGGCAGCCGATGGCAACGTTCCATCGCCTTCCAGATACAGCTCGCGTGCAGCATCCAGAATATCTGCACGGCGCTTCAGTTTCTGTTCGTGGCTACGCGCACGAACAAGATTCTCTTGTTCCATGTTGGTTAACTTCCCCCAGCGTTTTTCCCCGCGCATATTATTGCATTGTAATTCACCTAAAAGTCAAACCGTGGAACCAGAATAAATTGACAATTTTGATGACGCCTTGAAATAGCAGGGATTTTGCTTGTGCAAAGCTTCTTCCACTAGATGAATTGCAGTCATATAAATCAACCGACCTTGGCAATTCTGAACATTTTCCGCGAATCTGTACAGTTTTTGGGCGAGTCGTATTGTACAATTTCCGATCTCACCTAACCTTTTGAGTGAGTGATCATGAGCTCACTACACGCTAAAGCTTAGTGCGGGGGAGATCAGCAACCTGAGACACAAGCAGGTGCCTTTTTCACTTCACCACGTTTGCAAAAGCAAACAGGGCACGAGGGGCTCATGACGAATCGAGACAATGACCAAAGTGATGTTCCGGAAACAGAAGATCACAACGAAGTTGTGTTTTCTGAACCACCCTTGGATCAAACACATCACAAACTTGAATATACCGGCACATGGAACAAGATCATGGCTCTTGCCATGTGGAATGCCCTTTGGACCATTTTGACGCTGGGCATTTTTCGGTTCTGGGCCAAGACCCGGGTACGTCGTTATGTCTGGTCGCATACCAGAATTGACGGTGATGGGCTTGAATATACCGGACGCGGGCTTGAACTGTTTCTGGGCTTTGTGATTGTCGCACTCTGTGCGGGCCCGTTCATTGCCCTTTTCGTTTATGCGCGCATGCAGGTTCCGGTTGGAAATGCCGGGATCAATTTCGCGATTGATCTTGCAACCTGGATACCTTTGATCTTCCTGATGCATATAGCCATGTACCGCGCACAGAGATACCGGCTGTCGCGCACATCGTGGCGGGGTATTCGCGGCCATCTTGGCGGATCATCGCTAAAGTATGCAGGGAATGCGCTTGTTTCCCTTTTCTTTACCGGCCTTACCCTCGGTATCTGCAAACCATACTATGACATCGAACTAATGAAGTATGAGCGCAACCATACGATGCTTGGCGATGCCCAGATGGCCTTTGGCGGCATGTTCACGCCCGCATTCAAGAAGTGGCTTGTTATCTGGTTTATTTTACTTCTGACCTATCTGGTCACGTTTGGGTTATTTGTGGCACTGGTGAAGGTGTTATTGCCGCTTGCCATTGTAATCGGGCTTGTCGGCGCTGGTTTCGGAGCCTATCAATTGGCGCGGTATCAGGCCTGGTTCTTCCGCTATACGACAGGTGAAACATCACTGGGTAACCTTGCCTTTTCGTCGGAGCTTACCCCAAAGAAGCTGTTTAAGATCTATGCGGTCTTGCTGATATCCTTGGTGGTCCTGTTTGCACTGATCTTCATGATCTTTTCTATGGTTATCGGTGCTTCTATCGCTGCAAGTGGCAATGCCGGCCCCAACATGCCATTTGTCTTTGCGATGACGTTTCTGTTTCTGGTCCTGCTTGGCCCGGTTCAGCAAATCGTCCTGTTGCCGATGTTTGTGCAACCGCTTATTGCCGCGAAGGTTTCATCCATTACTATGACTGGTGAAATTGACCGCTTCACGGTTCAGCAGGTCGCACGTAGCGAACCAAAGACCGGTGAAGGACTTGCCGAGGCATTTGATCTTGGCGGAATCTGACGACCCCACGCAAGGACAGGCACGTTTCTTCGACGGTCTGTCAATAACGTCGCATCATGTGGCGGTCACAATTGCTGACCGTCACCTGATCGTTGAACTTGATGATGATCGCCGACGATCATACCAAATCGACAATCTGGTCCTTTGTGAAAAGCCGACCGGAATGCAACCCGTGCGCCTTCGCCCGCACACGGATGATGGTGTGCGGATCGTGATTGATAAAGGTCCGTTCACTGACACGCTGATCAGGCAGTTCCCGAAATTAACGGTTGCCGAGGGGTCATCAAAATTTCGGGCTCTTCTGATTGGAGGCATTTCTGCACTGGTTGCCTGTATCGGACTATTGGTGTGGTTTGGGGTGCCAATTACGGCAGAACTGCTTTCGAACGTTTATCCGCGCGACAGTGAAATCCGCCTTGGCGAGATCGCCCGCGATCAAATCATCTCAGCCTTCGCACTTGAAAACGAAGAGAACGACGAAGAAGTTGTTTGCGTGCCAAACGCCGATGCAATACGCGGTCTTGATCAGATCATGCATCAGCTGATCAAGTCCGGCGATCTTGACTATACCTACGAGATAACAGTGATACGCAGCGAAATGGCCAATGCAATCGCATTGCCCGGTGGCCAGATTGTCCTTTTTTCCGACCTGCTGCAGATGGCGACATCACCCGAAGGATTGGCAGGCGTCCTTGCCCACGAGATCGGCCATACCGAGATGCATCACGGGCTTAGGAAAATGTTCTACGGGATCGGGCTCGGTCAGCTGATCTGGCTGTTTGGTGGCGGGCTGGACGCGCCGATTGATTTGCTGTTTCAGCACAGTTATTCGCGCCAAATGGAACATGACGCCGATCTATATGCGCTTGATCTTTTGGGGAAGGCCAAGGTCACCAGCCACGATCTGGCAGCGCTTCTGGAAAAGATGTCCCATCAACGCACCAGAAATGGCTTGCAAAACACCATTCCGGAGTTTTTAAGCAGCCACCCCGATACCGACGGGCGATCTGCCCTGTTCAAAGAAGCCCGGTTGACGGGCAAGGTCGACATTCCCTATGCCGACTGGCTTGCCATCGAGAATATCTGCCGTTTCTAGCCAATTCGATCACACCGGCAATTCGGTTGTGCGTTTGACTTCGCGAAGGGTAATGACCGTCTGGACACGTTCGACACCGGGAAGCTGGGTCAGGACTTCACTGTGGATGCGTTCATAATCAGCGGTGTCGCTATAAACGACATGCACCAGATAGTCGCTTTGCCCGGCCAGAAGATAGCATTCGACGACCTCGGGCACCTTCTGGACTTCCTTTTCAAAGGTTTCCAGGGCTTCGCGGGTCTGGCGGGTGATGGCAATATTGACGAACGCATTGCCCGGTTTGCCAATTCGGGCCGGATTGAGAAGCATGGTGTAATGGTCGATGAAACCGGCTTCTTCAAGCAGGCGCACGCGCCGCAGGCAGGCCGATGCGGACAGGTTTACCTTTTCGGCCAGATCCGCATTGCTGATACGTCCGTCTTTTTGCAACAGACGCAGGATCATGCGATCACGTTCATCCATCTGCATTTGAATAATCCTCCGAGATTTCGGTCATTCTTTTAAATTATCTAGCAATGATACCACCAACACCCCCTAGAAATGAAGATTAATTGCCCTATTTTTAGGGTATCATTCACAAACAATAACAAAATGGGCGCAAAACGCCCGGGCGTCCCCGGTCGATCCCGTGAGACACCCCGATTGCCACCTATTTCGTCGGGAGAAAACGAAATGCTGATTGGTGTTCCAAAGGAAATCAAAAACCACGAATACCGTGTCGGACTGACGCCAAGTTCAGTTCGCGAACTGACCGCCCATGGCCATGCGGTCAAGATCGAAACCATGGCCGGCGCCGGTATCGGTTGCAGCGACGAGGATTATGTCGCCGCCGGTGCGGAAATTGTCGGTACCGCCGCCGAGATTTTTGCCACCGCCGAAATGGTCATCAAGGTCAAGGAACCGCAAAAAGTCGAATATGAACAGCTGCGCGAAGGACAGTTGCTGTTCACCTATTTGCATCTGGCGCCGGATCCGGATCAGACCGCAGGCCTGATCAAATCGGGTGTCACGGCGATTGCCTATGAAACCGTGACCGATCGAAATGGCGGGTTGCCACTTTTGGCACCGATGTCGGAAGTCGCAGGACGCATGGCCCCGCAGGTGGGCGCGGCTGCCCTGCAAAAGGCCAATGGCGGACGAGGCATGCTGCTCGGCGGTGTGCCCGGCGTTGCCCCGGCCAAGGTTGTGGTGATTGGCGGCGGTGTTGTTGGCACCAATGCCGCGCGCATTGCCGCAGGCATGGGGGCAGATGTCACCATTCTTGATAAAAACGTCAAACGCCTGACCTATATCGATGATGTATTTGGTCCGCGCATCAAAACCCAATATGCCACCATCGACGACACTGAGGCGCTTGTCTTTGATGCCGATATGGTGGTCGGTGCGGTGCTTATTCCCGGTGCGGCAGCCCCGAAGCTGATCCGCCGCGAACAGCTTGCCAGAATGAAGCCGGGTTCGGTGATTGTTGATGTCGCCATCGATCAGGGCGGATGTTTTGAAACATCCAAAGCCACCACCCATGCCGATCCAACCTATATCGTTGATGACGTGGTGCATTACTGCGTTGCCAATATGCCCGGAGCAGTTGCGCGCACATCAACCTTTGCGCTGAACAACGCCACCCTGCCCTTTGCCCTGGCACTGGCCAACAAGGGATGGAAACAGGCCTGCAAGGATGATCCGCATCTGGCCGCGGGCCTTAATGTTCATAACGGCAAGATCACCTATCAGGCGGTCGCCGATGCGCTGGGATATGACAACTTGCCACTTGAAAAGGCATTGTCTTAAACCCGCACAATCACATGAAAAAAGGGCCCCGAATTGGGGCCCTTTTGTTTTGGTTCATGCCGGTCGAAAATCAGAATTCGACCTGGGTAACGTCGCGCACAGCCCCCTGATCCGCACTGGTTGCCATGGCGGCATAGGCGCGAAGGGCGGTTGTGACTTTGCGTTTGCGCGGCTTGGCCGGGCGCCATGCTTCTGGCCCCTTGGCTTCCATTGCCTGACGGCGGGCGGCAAGGGTTGCGTCATCAACCGCAATCTTGATCGTGCGGTTCGGGATGTCGATTTCGATCATATCCCCCGGTTCGACCAGCGCGATATCGCCACCAGCCGCAGCTTCGGGGGAGACGTGACCAATCGAAAGACCGGAGGTCCCGCCCGAGAAACGACCATCGGTGATCAGCGCACAGGCCTTGCCCAGCCCCATCGATTTCAGGTAGCTGGTCGGATAGAGCATTTCCTGCATGCCCGGACCGCCTTTGGGGCCTTCGTAGCGGATGACGACAACATCGCCTTCCTTGACCTCGCCACCGAGAACCTTGGCGACGGCTTCGTCCTGACTTTCGCAAATCACGGCCGGGCCGGTAAATTTCAGGATGCTTTCATCCACACCACCGGTCTTGACGATGCAGCCATTGACCGCAAGGTTGCCAAACAGAACCGCAAGACCGCCATCCTGACTATAGGCATGGGCAACGTCACGAACGCAGCCTTCCTTTTCATCAAGATCAAGGTCATCCCAGTAGCGTTCCTGACTGAACGCGGTCTGGGTCGGGATGCCACCGGGCATGGCGCGATAGAATTTGTGGACCGCCTCGTTGGTGGTGCGTTTGATGTCCCACTTTGCAAGGGCATCGGCCATGGTTTTGGTATGGACGGTTGAAACATCGGTATGCAGCAACCCGGCACGATCAAGTTCACCCAGAATGCGCATGATGCCACCCGCACGATGGACGTCTTCCATGTGGAATTTCGGATGGTTCGGTGCGACCTTGGACAGATAGGGGATCTTGCGCGACAGGCGATCCATATCGGCCATGGTGAAATTGACTTCGGCTTCCTTGGCAATCGCCAGCAGATGAAGAACCGTGTTGGTCGACCCGCCCATTGCGATATCAAGCGCCATGGCGTTTTCAAACGCCTCGAACGTGGCGATACCGCGCGGGGTCGCAGTGACATCTTCTTCTTCGTAATAACGGCGTGCCAGCTTGACCGAGGTACGGGCCGCTTCGAGGAAAAGCTCCTTACGGGCGGCATGGGTTGCCAGAACCGAACCGTTACCCGGCAATGCAAGGCCAAGGGCCTCGGCCAGGCAGTTCATCGAGTTTGCGGTGAACATGCCCGAGCACGACCCGCAGGTCGGGCAGGCAGAACGTTCAACGGTTTTGACCTGTTCATCGGAAATTTTCGGGTCGGCGGCCTGAACCATCGCATCAACCAGATCAAGGTGATGTTCTTCGCCATTCAGGACGACCTTGCCGGCCTCCATCGGGCCACCGGAAACAAAGACCGCCGGAATATTCAGGCGCATTGCAGCCATCAGCATCCCGGGCGTGATCTTGTCACAGTTGGAAATGCACACCATCGCATCGGCGCAATGGGCATTGACCATATATTCAACGGAATCGGCAATGATTTCGCGCGACGGCAAGCTGTAAAGCATGCCGTCATGGCCCATCGCGATGCCATCATCTACCGCAATGGTGTTGAATTCCTTGGCGACACCGCCGGCAGCCTCGATCTCGCGGGCGACCATCTGGCCAAGATCCTTGAGATGGACGTGACCGGGCACGAACTGGGTGAAGCTGTTGACGACCGCGATGATCGGCTTGTCGAAGTCTTCATCTTTCATACCAGTGGCGCGCCAAAGGCCGCGCGCACCGGCCATGTTGCGGCCATGGGTTGTTGTACGGGACCGATATTCCGGCATGGAAGGAACCTCTCTTTTTCGCGGGGTACGTTTCTTTAATATACTCGCGTTCTAGCACAGTATTCGCGCTTTTTGACAGTTTTTTGCCTGAAAATTTCACCAGACCCGAACATTTGGTACGATTGATACATCGGACAATGCGAAGACCCGCCGAAACGTCCGATCGGGAATGCCCCGCCCCGGCGCGAAGCGCCTTGACCGTCCATCGGGGGGCCAATTTTGTGACCCAGTTCACAATTTACATTACATCATTATGAAGTACCTATCCCAAATACCAAGAATACTATCCCCTTGGATAGGCGATCTTTACCTGAACAATCCATATCTTAGTGGATGATTATCGCCGCCAGGCGATTCTCCCACTCCCATTCTCACCCCGGACCTGTAGCGGTTCGGGGTTCTTTTTTTGCCTTTTGGGCAAACGACTGATGGCGTGTCAGAACTGTCTACTTTAAAGGTGTCCCGTAACCCTTTAATGTCGGGGGTCAGTCATCCATTCGGAATGAGAAGATCAGGCGGAGAAGCGCACCCAGATGTCGGACCAACTCAAGACATTGTTGCGACGCGGACTTAGCGCGCATGAGGGGAACCGGCCAGACGAGGCCGAGAAGATCTATCGCCAGGTTCTTGATATCGCGCCCAACAATGCAGAAGCAGAGCATCTTCTGGCGACCCTTCTGACCGGGCAGGGCCGCCATGGCGAAGCGATTGACCTGTTTGAAAGCTGTTTGTCGAGCTTTGGCGCCAATCCGGCCGCCCGGTGCAATTATGCCATCGCGCTTGAAAGTTCAGGACAGATCGAAAAGGCCATCGACCAGTTCAAGCAGGCCATCAGCTATCACGGGGATTTCCCCACCGCCCTTTATCATCTGGCGCGTCTTGAGATACCGCGCGGCCATCTTGGCCAGGCGGTCGACCTTCTGGGGCGGTTGCTGGGACTTAAACCCGACCATTATGAAGGGTTGCTTCTGTTCGGGGATGCATTGCATGCACTCGGCCAGGAAGAAGCCGCCCTGACGTCCCTTGAACATGCCGCCCAGGCCGCCGGAATTTCACCGGACCTGATTTGCCGGGTTGGCGGGGCCTATTTGCGGCTGGGCTATCCGAAACCGGCACAGGAACTTTATCAGCGCGCGCTGAGCATCAATGCCAAATTTGTTCCCGGTTTGCGCGGACTTGGACAGGCACTTGCCCATCAGGGCCAATATGCCAAGGCAATCGCCCTTTTGAAAACGGCGCGCCAGCTTGCCACCCGGACATCGGATATCGATCTGGTTCTGGCCGATATTACCCTGAAATGCGGTGATCTGACTGAGACCATCGCCCTTCTTGAAGGGATCCTGGCAAAGGACCCGGACCATGCGACCGCGGATGCGCTTTTGGTCAGAACAAAGGCCAAGCTTGGATCAACAGACGGCACAGACCACGCCAAGGCGGCCAAAAACTGGGCAAAGCATCATATGCCGATTGCGGCCAAGCCCAGCTTTGCCAATATCAGACAAGCCGACAAGCGGTTGCGTATCGGGTGGCTGTCGCCGTTCTTTTGTGATCACGCGACCCACGGGCTTTTGCGGCCCCTGGCACGTCATCTGAACCGCCACGAGATCGAACTGTTCCTGTATTGCGCAACGCCGCGCCCCGATGATGTCACCCGGTCCTGGCAGGTCTTGGCAGATGGCTGGCGCGAGGTGTTCGGACAAGACCCGATGCAAATCGCCGACCGCATCCGCAAGGACAAGGTCGATATCCTGATTGATGTTTGCGGCATTCACCCGACCCAACCGATCGAGGTTTTCGCGCTTTATGCTGCCCCGGTTCAAGCCAGCCTGTCGCCGATCACAACAGGTATCGCCCAGATCGATTATCTGATCGGACACAAGGAAATGTTCAGTGGCAAGCTTGCCGCCAACAAGCTGTTTTCCGAACATCCCCAGAAGCTTGAACTTGGGCCGTATCTTCCTGATGAATATGATGACGCGCTTCCTGTCAGTCCGCTTCCTGCCGCGGTGGGCGATGATATTATCCGGTTTGGCTGCATCGACCGGGTTGCCAATATCAGTGATGAAACACTCAATTGCTTTGCGCGTATCCTGAACAAGGTCAAAAACAGTCGCATTGTCATCCAGGACGATGTTCTTGAAGACAGTTATGCCGCCAAGACGTTTCTTGACCGTACCCGTCAGGCCGGGATCAAGCGCGACCGTCTTGATCTTGCCGGGGTTGTCGCCAAAGAAGACCGCCCTGCCCTGTTTGCCCAGATTGATATCGGACTGGCGCCGTTCCCGGCGATTTCGATCGAGAATTATTTTGACATGTTGTGGTTCGGGGTGCCGTTTGTATCGCTTGCAAGCGAATTGCCGGGATCCCGTATGGGACTGGCATTGCTGGGTGATATCGGGCTTGAAGCATTATGTGCCCAAACCGAGAAGGGCTATGTCGATAAATGCATCATGCTGAGTTCCGACCTTAAGGCGCTGGCCAGCATCCGGGAAAACATGCGTGAACGCATCCGCAACAGCAAAGCATTCCACGGCCCGGCAGTCGCCCGCGAGTTCGAGGAAGCCTGTCGCGAGATGTGGCAAAACTGGTGTCTGGCCAAATAGCAGATCCGGATCGGCAATCGCACAATGCGAACGCGGCCTAACGGACGATCATCGAGCGCAGAATTTCATCAACAGCAGCCGCCAGATCATCGGCGATGAAGTCGGCTTCTGATGATTCCGGTTGTCTGGTTTCCTTGGCCCCGTGCCCGGTTCGCACCATGATGGCACGTGCCCCCGCGGCATGACCGGCGCGGATATCATTGATGCGATCGCCCACCAGAACGCTGTCAGGCAGTGAAATCGCGAATTCATCGGCCGCGGCCAGCAACATGCCCGGTTCGGGTTTGCGACATGTGGTTTCGCGACGGTAATCGCCTTCGCCCTTTTCGTGATAGGGAGAATAGAAAATCCCCTGAAGGGATGCATGTTGTTGGGCAAGCATTGCAACCATCGCCTTGTGAATTTCAAGAAGCTGGTCTTCGGTAATATAGCCGCGCGCAACACCGGACTGGTTGGTCACAACGATCACCGGAATGCCGGCATCGTTCAGTTTGCGAATGGCGTCAGCGACACCATCAATCAGGCGCAAATCTTCGATGCGTGACAGGTAATGAACTTCTTCATTGATCACGCCGTCCCGATCCAGAAAAACCGCCGGCAACAGATTGCGGCGATCGCGAAACCGCGGGGCCGGATCAATCAGGTGACGTTTGACAGGATCATCGGAAGGGTTTTGCATCAGGAACCTTTTACGCAATCAATCTGGGGCAACAATACCGCAAGTAACAATACTGCAAGCTTGGGGCCTGAGCCCATTTTAAACAGTCAATCAGGTTCAGCCCCCAGCCAATATGGCAAGATCGCCGGGAAAAGCCACCCCGCATTCCGCAGCGCGAAAAACAAAGTGGTATTACCATTATTCACTTGCAGGAAGGCCGTCTGCCGTGACAGGTTCTGGTTAAAAGAACCTGATCAGGAATACGTATCCAATGTTTGCCGATATCCTAGCCATTCTGGCGCCCGTCTTTATCACCGCTGGACTTGGCTATTTCTGGGCCCGTGCAGGCAAGCATTTTGACACCAATCTTGTGACATCCATCGTCACCTATTTTGCGACACCGTGTTTGACATTTGCCGCCCTTGCAACGGTCGAACTGGGTGGGGATACACTGATCCTGATGGGGACGGCAGCACTTGCGGCCAATATTCTTTTCGCCCTGATCGGATGGCCGATCCTGAAGGTTTTCAAGCTGTCGCCGCGCACATATTTGCAGTCGCTGACCTGGCCGAATGTCGGCAATGTCGGCTTGCCGCTTTGCATGCTGGCCTATGGCAAGGAGGGACTGGCGCTTTCGGTGGCGTTTTTTGCCACCTATGTGGTGCTTCAGCTGACCATCGGGGTCGCCTTTGTTTCCGGCAGTTTTTCACTGAAATCGCTGGCAAAGATGCCGATCATTCCGGCAACCCTGATCGCCACCATCTTTCTTGCCACCGATACCGACGTTCCGGCCTGGCTTTACAATACCACCAACCTGATCGGGCAGCTGACCATCCCATTGATGCTGTTTACCCTTGGCGTATCGCTTGCCAAGTTGCGCCCGGTCAGCCTTGCACGCAGTACAGCGCTTAGCCTGTTGCGCCTTGGCATGGGTTTCGGGGTTGGCGTTGGTCTTTCGGAAGTCATGGGTTTGACCGGGATCGAGCGCGGCGTTGTGATTTTGCAATGCTCGATGCCGGTTGCTGTTTTCTGTTATCTGTTTGCGCAGCTTTACAACCGCGAACCCGAAGAAGTCGCGGGCGTGGTCATCAGTTCAAGCTTCCTTGCCGCCATCGCCCTGCCGGCCCTTCTTTGGTACGTGCTGTAAGGCGCGCGCCCTAGGGCAGGTTCCGTTTCAATCCAAACGGAACTTGCACTAGCGGATGATCAGGCGATAGTCCCCCGAAACAGTGCCGTCCCCGGCACTTTTATCGGGGTAAAATCCGACAGCGCATTCAAAGCTTCCTTTCTGAAGATCAGGGTCGCCTTTTTCGGCGGCCAGTTCCATCACGTGATCCCGGCAGGCCGCAACATCGGCAAAGACGGCCTCGGTAATCTGGATTTTGCGCGGTTCGGACCGATCAGGGGTATAGACCGCGGTGACATTTTCCCAAGGTGCGGCATCATCAGACCAGAACAGGTCGGCGATATGGCGTTCGGGATTGCCAAAACTTGCGACAGCAAGACCGGCAATCGCCAGTGCAAGAACCGCACGACGTAGCATTCGTTTATTCATCTTCTTCCTTCAGGCCCCTTTGCCGCGAAGCAATGTGAAATCGATTGCCGGAAACGGGGCATCATATTCAAGATGGTAGTCATCCATCGGTGGTGGCGACTGTGTGGTGGTTGCAAGCAGGATGTGAACCTGCCCGCGTTGATGGGTTTGATAGACAAACAGATGTGACAGGATATCGGCAACAGTTTCATGTGTGACCACATTGTTGCGACGTTCAAGTTCAACATCACGCATGGCATCCTTTTCCCCGAGCTGATCACAAAATGCCATCAGTTTATGGTCGGCATCGCGCTGGGCCGCCGCCAGACCGGCGATGTCGGAAAAGGGTGTCATACGGCCCGAATACAGGGTCCCCTGCCCGTGCCCGCCATCCAGCAAGGCATCAAGATAATAACTGTCAACCGTCAGGGTCTGGTTCAGGGCTTCGAGGATCGAAGGGGTGAAACGTGTCCGTTTGGCATTGAGTTCACGCGGTGTGAGCTTTTGACACACACCAAACAAACGATGATTGGACCAGGCATTGTTTCGCGCCTGATGAAAAAACGAAGTTCCCGGCATACCGCAAGTGTCCCAATTTATGGCACCCGGCGACGTTTGACAGAAATGTCTATCCGGTCACAGGGTGCGCATGGTTTAGCGGACCGTTTCCTTTGCCGTAATTTGGTGCGGTTCGGATGGCTTCGCGGACATAAGCCCGTGCGCGAGCAACAGAATCACTCAATCCCATGCCCTGTGCCAGCCCGGTTGCAATCGAACTTGCAAGCGAGCAGCCCGTACCATGATTATTTTCAGACGGAATGCGAGAACCTTCGAAGCCTTCGACATCACCGTCCCGGCGCCACAAGATATCGACGATTTTATCCCCTTCGGCGTGACCACCTTTGATCAGGACAGCCTGCGCGCCCAGATCGCCAATTTTGTGCGCCGCAGCAATCATATCACCTTCGTCGGCGATTTTCATGCCTGACAGTACTTCTGCTTCGGGAATATTTGGTGTCAGAACCGTTGCAAGCGGGATCATTTGTTCGATCAATGCCGAAACCGCGTCATCTTCGAGCAGTTTTGAACCGCTTTGTGAAACCATCACCGGATCGACAACTACAGGAATCCCGTCTGCTTTTGCTTTGATGAATTCCGCCACTGCATTGATCACCGGCACAGAGTGCAGCATCCCGGTCTTGATTGCATCGGCACCGATATCATCAATCGTTACTGTTGCCTGATGGACGATCATTTCCGGTGCGATGCCCAGAACGTCGAAGACTCCGGTCGTATTTTGCACCGTGAGCGCGGTAATGGCAGTGGCGGCATAGCCGCCAAGTGCTGTGACCGACTTGATATCAGCCTGAATACCAGCCCCGCCCGAGCAATCGGACCCGGCAATAATCAAGACGCGACCTTTCATGATCGACTTCCTTTATCCGTGCAAAACGATGTTCTGTTTAACGCCAAACCGGCAACCGGTCACGGCTTAGCCGGCAACGGCGGTGATCTGGGCCACAATCCCGTCGACGATTTTTTCGACCTTGGCGGCGTCGTCGCCTTCGGCCATGACACGGATCAGCGGTTCGGTCCCCGATTTGCGGATCAGAACACGGCCATCGCCATTGAAGGCCTTTTCGGCCGAGGAAATGGCTTCGATTACACTGCTGTCAGACAGCGGATCGGAACCGGCCGAATAGCGCACATTTTTAAGGATCTGCGGCAGCGGTTCGAACACGCGGCTCATTTCCGAAACGCGGCCTTCGCGACTGGCAAGAACGGCAAGCACCTGAAGGGCGGCAAGCAGGCCATCACCGGTCGATGCGAAATCAGACAGCACGATATGGCCGGACTGTTCGCCGCCGACATTGCAATCAAGCGCGCGCATCTGTTCAACCACATAGCGATCGCCGACTTTGGTGCGGATCAAACGCACATCATTGCGTTCCAGATAGCGTTCAAGACCAAGGTTGGACATCACGGTCGCCACCAGCGCATTGCCGCGCAACTGTCCGGTGCGTTTCCAATGGGTGGTAACAAGGCCCATCAACTGGTCCCCGTCAATCAGCTGGCCTTTTTCGTCGCACATCTGAACACGGTCGGCATCACCATCAAGCGCAATTCCGACATCGGCCTTTTCGGCCAGAACGCGGTCGCACATGGTTTTGGTATAGGTCGAACCGCATTTGTCATTGATGTTCAGGCCATTCGGGCTGGTGCCGATTTCAATCACATCAGCGCCGAGTTCACGCAGAACCTTGGGGGCGACGGAATAGCCCGCACCATGGGCGCAATCAAGGACGATACGCAGGCCTTCGAGCGTCACCGAACCGGGCAAGGAAGATTTGACCGCCTCGATATAGCGGCCCGGCGCATCATCAATACGCTTGGCACGACCAAGAGCATTGGCCGGTACCAGTTTGCTTGAAAGGTCGCTTTCCATCAGTTGTTCGAGTTCGAGTTCGACCTCGTCGGACAGCTTGAAACCATCCGGCCCGAACAGCTTGATACCGTTATCCTGGAACGGGTTGTGCGAAGCAGAGATCATGACGCCGATATCGGCACGCATGGATTTGGTCAGCATGGCGACCGCAGGCGTCGGCATCGGCCCGACCAGCATCACATCCATCCCCATCGACGTAAAACCGGCCACAAGTGCAGGTTCAAGCATATAGCCCGACAGGCGGGTATCCTTGCCAATGACGACCTTGTGGCGATGGTTGCCGCGCGTGAAATAATGGCCTGCTGCCATCCCGACCTTAAGTGCCACTTCGGCAGTCATCGGGGCCGTATTGGCCGTTCCACGAATTCCATCGGTACCAAAATATTTGCGGCTCATGCTTCTTTTCTCTGTTTCTTCAACGGGCGGTCATGCCCGTCCTATGATTTCTGATTGCCGGTTATATCAAAGTGACGTTTCAATGCTACTGTTCAATGTGTTCGGCAAGCGCGCATTTTAGCCCAACTCACCCACCAATCCGTTAACGCGCCCGGTACTTTGTCGGCCGATAAAAGCAATGACCTGATGGCAAAAACCGGCTATCACAAAGCGACATGTTTTAAAGGCTTGAAACCGGGGGAATTTTGGGGGTTTT
The DNA here is from genome assembly GCF_023588965.1 of Thalassospira sp. GO-4. Classification (NCBI taxonomy): domain Bacteria; kingdom Pseudomonadati; phylum Pseudomonadota; class Alphaproteobacteria; order Rhodospirillales; family Thalassospiraceae; genus Thalassospira; species Thalassospira sp. GO-4. The sequence continues at coordinate 371,150 of NZ_CP097807.1, read as the reverse complement.
CCGCACAAATCTGGCATTGCTTGCGATGATCGTGGCAATCGGTTGCGGTGTGCTTGTTTCCCGGACAGCGCCATCCCATGCCCATGAACTGCGCCAGCATTTTGTTCTTGATGGCAATGGCCCGAAAAACACCGTCAATCTGAACCGGTTTCTTGAACGGATGGTTACCGACCGGTCGATCATCATTCCATCCGATGTCGTCAATCTTCCCGATTCCGAATTCGAAAAGGTGTTTGGCACACCAGGGCCCGGCTATACCGACAGGACAATCTGGTATCGGGCATCATTCCTTGTCGAGGCCGATGACAGCGACAGCAAGGCGTTATCCTATCTTGAAGTTGGCGCGACTTATCTCAATGACATCCAGATGTATGTATTGTCGGAAGAAAGCGGTCGCACCATCTGGGAGGGACGCGTTGGCGATCGCATCCCCAATGGGCCTGATGCGATTGCCGGGTTAAAGCATATTGCGCAATGGCCCATATTGGGCCCGGGCCATTACTGGCTGGTGATGGCGGTCAGAACCAACAGTTCGCATGTTTTCGAAGTGACGCTGTCGCCGGAATCCGTTGTCATCGCCGATGCCGGTTCTGAAAGTTATCTCAAGGGCAGTTATCTTGGCATTTTGCTGGTGGCGTTCGGGGTTTATCTGACCTTTGGGGTTCTGACCCGTGATCGCGCGATCAACTGGTATGCGGGCTATATTCTTTCGCTGTTTTTGATCAATCTTGGTACGTCGGGTTACGCGCAGCTGATTTTCAAAGATCTTTGGCCGCTTGCCAGTGATTTCGTTACCGGTACGGGGACGGCACTTGCGCTTGGAACCAGTCTTGCGATGTGGGCATCGATTGTCGAGCTGGACCGTCATAACCGGTTTCTGTACCGGGTGATGATGTGTTTTGCCGGTTTGGCAATGTGCGGTTTCCTGACATCGACATCCGATCTTTATATCTATTTTGCCAAACTGTTTTTCGTTCCCGACATCTTTTTGCTGATTGTGTTGCTGGTCTATTTTGTGATGATCGGTTATCGCGAGAAGCGACTGGCACGGTTGAGTTTCCTTCTGGTGGCGCTTGGTGTGCCGACCCTTGCGGTGATTGTGCATCTGTTGATGCTGATGGGGCTTGTGCCGATCAATGCCTTTACCGGCAATATCTATTCGGCAAGTTCGACGGTGCATCTTGTCATGGTGGCCCTTGCCATGGGGTATCGCACCTATGCGCTTGCCAACCGGCGTATGGATGCATTTCAGAACAGCCAGCGCGCCAATCAGCTTGCCGGGGAACAGCGCACCTTTATCACCATGCTGTCGCATGAATTCCGCACCCCGCTTGCCATCATTCAGCGGTCGGCGGAAATTCTTGGCCTGCATCTTCGTGACGAACAGGAAGCGGTCCATACCCGACTGGCCACCATCCGCAGCAATGCCGGACAGTTATCGGGACTGGTCGATGCGTTCCTGACAAAGGAAACACTTGATAGCGCGACCTTTACGACATCGCGCCAACCGGTCGCCATTGACCTTTTCCTGAGCGAACTGATCGCGCGGCGCACCCGGGAAGTCCCCGAACAGAACGTCAATCTGATCAATTCGGAATTCGCAATTGTCGAGGTTGATCGCATTCTTCTGGAACGGGCGATCGTCAATCTGATTGAAAATGCCCGCAAATATGCACCGGGATCACCGGTATGGATTGCGTGTAACCGGGCGGCAAACGGGTTTGTCTATATCCGGGTCCTCGATGAAGGACCGGGCATTCCCCCGGAAGATCTCAGCAATGTGCTTAATGCGTTTTATCGTGGCCGGGAATCTTCAGTCACCCAGGGGGTTGGTCTGGGACTTCATATCACCAACCAGATTGTCGAAGCCCATGAGGGCACATTATCGGTCAGTGTCGGTGAACGCGGCGGCACGACCATTTTGTTAAAGATCCCCTATAACCACGAAGCAACGATTGCGCGCACCAACGAAATATATCTTGGCGTTCCCGGCAAGTTTCGCCCCAAATCCCGCGGGGAGGACCGGTAACATGCGCAAAACAATGATGCCAGGTCACCTGTCGGACCGTTTGCACAAGATCGCGATGATGGTTGGTGCGGTGATATTTGCAATTGTTTGCGCCCTGCCCTTCGGGATCGGAGGCGGATTTATCGGCGGTTCCGGATCCGCATTTGCGCAAACCGGGTCCGCATCCCCAAATGGTGCGGTGGTCCTTTCGGGGCGTCTTGAAACAGCAATCGACCTGACACCGTTTATCCGGTCCTATGTCGACAAATCGCGCCATCGTTCATTGCGCGAGATCCTTGCCCTGCCTGATCAGAGTTTCGCGCGATCCGAACATATCCCGTCATTTGGCTATACGCAGGATATCATCTGGTACCGGATGGCGCTTTCCATCGATGCGCCGGTTAGCAATCAGGCGCTTTTTGAATTTGCGCCAACCTATCTGGATTTCATTGATGTGTTTTTGTTCGCCAAGGGCGACGATCAGCCTGTCTGGACGGTAAATCTTGGTGACAATATTCCGGCAAGTGCCCGCCCGTACAAGGGCGGCACCCATATTGCGGCCTTGCCGCCGCTGATATCGGGCCAGTATGAGATGTATATCCGGGTGCAAAGCAACAGCACCAATATGATGCAATTGAAGCTTTGGCCCAGCAACGCCCTGATCACGTCCCTGACCTATCGTAATTTGACGACCAATGTGTTTTTCGGGCTGGTGGTGACACTTGGCATTGCCTATTTCACGTTCGGTCTGATTGCGCGCGATTATGTGGTGTCGCTTTATGGCTGCTGGATTGTCACGGTCGGGGCCGTGGTTGCGATTGTCAACGGGCTGGTCCTAAGCGAAATCAGCCCGGAAATTCCGTGGCTGAATGATTTTCTGTTGAGTGAGACCAACATATTGTCGCATGCGGCAATCGCGTTTTTATGGCTTTACATCACCGACATTCGCAAACGCCATCCACTGATTTTCAAGCTGTCATGTTGTTATGCCCTGTTTGTCCTGGCCTTTACCCTGACTGGTGGCGGGCGCTATTACACGTGGTTCGGGACCTATGTCGTTCCCAGTCATGCGCTGTTCATGGCGATGATGTGCCTGTTTCTGGTCAAACGGTTGATCGAGGATATCCGTTCCTGGCTCAACTGGGGATATCTGGCTGTTCTGGCCATTCCGACCGCAGCGGGGATCACGCTTCAGCTTGTTCATAGCGGCTGGATTGATGCAACACCGCTGCGTATCGGGCTGCATCAATATACCCTTGTGCTGCATCTTGTCGGCATGGGCATTTTGATGGCGGTGCGGCTGTTTCATATGAACAGCGAACGCCTGTCGGTTTCGCGGCAGGCATCGGAAACCACGACGCTTGTCGAAGAACAGCGCAAACTGATTTCCATGCTGTCCCATGAATTCCGCACCCCGCTTGCCGTCATTCAGCGGTCAGCCGAAATGCTGATGCTGCGCCTTAAGGGCGGGACGCGTGACGTGATGGATCGCCTTGAACGGATCCAGTTACAGGCCCGCAAGCTTGCCCGTCTGGTTGATATTTTCCTGAGCAAGGATGGCATTGATAATCAGGAATTGTCGCTGGCGCGTGAACTGGTCGCGATTAACCGGTTCATGGAAGATTTCGTTGCCAACACCACCCGCGAAGGGGCGGAAATCTTTGTGACCTGCCACGATACGGACGGGTTCGAGGCCTTTATTGATGAAACCCTGATCGGGCTTGCGATTACCAATCTGATCGAAACATCGCGCCGGTTCGCCCATGGCCGGCCATTGCACATCCAGGTGGTGCGTCATAGCAGCGCGATGGTTGAAATCGCCATTCCGTGCAGCGGACCGGAATTAAATGATGACGAAATCAGATTGATCGGCGATGCGCTGTTTCGTCAGAACATGGAAGCCAAATCCATGCGTAGTGCCCTTGGCCTGCATATTTCCCAACGCATCGTCGATGCCCATGGCGGGTCGATCAAATTGCGTGATCAGGGACGTTTGGGGATCGAGCTTTGTCTGTTGCTGCCTTGTGAAGAAGCCGGCGCGGGCGAACCGTAAGACGGGTTGCGTCCCCCCGGACTATCACTGCTGGCAACAACGCCCAAAAGTTCGGGCACAGCAAAATGCCGGCATCGGGCGCAAGCTGTCCAGCGCAAGGTATCGGACACCAGAACGGGGCGATATGCCCAAAAAGTCAGGACGCGTCAGCCGCCCCCTGAACAATTGCAGTCGAGGTAAAGGCATAACCGCGACCATAGGCCGTTCTGACCGGCAGTTCTTCGCCGATTTCCTTGAGGATTTTCTGACGGACACGACGGATGGCGGTATCAAGGTTACGGCAATTTTCCGCCGTATCGGCCTTGCCAAGTTCAATGACGATTTCCGGGCGGGTCAGCCAGGCACCGTTTGCTTCGATCAGCAATTTGATGATCGTGCGTTCGGTCGCGGTCAGGGTTGCTTCATCCCCGTTGGGATTGCGCAAAGTCCAGTTCAGCATGTCAAGAACCCAACCGCCTTCAAGACCGGCCTGTTCGGGGCCGGAGTCGACATCGCTGCGGGTTGTCCGGCGCATCAACGGTTTAAGGGCGGCCTCGATCACGGAAAGCGGGCTGTCTTTGGTCAGGTAAACATCCGCGCCGGATTTGTAACCGGTCAGATGATTATCCATGCCCGAAAGCGATGTCAGCATCATGATCCCGCAATCAATCGTCTTGCGGACATGTTTTGCCAGTTCATAGCCATCCGCATCAGGCAGCATGATATCAAGAATAACCGCGTCGGGTTGCTTGGTTTCCAATGCACGATAGAAGGCTGCGCCGGTTTCACATCCCACGACGTCAAACCCGCACATTTCCAGATACTCGCACAGATCCTTGTTCAGGTCTGTGTTGTCTTCAACGACAAATACACACTGTGTCATAGCATCCCGGCCGGATGTGACGCTGCTGAAATCAGGCTGCGTCAGGCCGCCAATTCCGTTCATACAAAGACCTTCGCGTTTGCTTTTTTGTGCCAACCAAGAGTTGTGGCTTTGTGCCACTTGTATTCATTCAATATCTGGTATGTGACGATGTGCCCTATTCTGCAAGCCCCAACCGTCAAAGGTCAGAAAATGCCAGAATCCAAATAGAAAAAGGCAAGACCACATCAGGTTGGGTAAGAAGTCCCCAACCTTTTGAATGATCTTGCCTTTTAATCGAAACGTTAAAAATCACAAGCTATACAGCCAGTGAGTGTAAAGGTCTTATCGGCTATACCATAGAGGTAGAACTGGACACTGAAAGTGCCTGCACCGTTTCCTGAACATCATGGACGCGGATCATCTGAACCCCGTGACGCCAGCCATTCACCGCCGATGCAATAGATCCGCCAAGGCGCTGCTTGGGATCTGCATCAGGGTCGATCTTGCCGATGAAGGATTTGCGCGACGTCCCCAACAGGATCGGGCAGCCCAATCCATGGAAGATCGCCAGACGCGACAGCAGTTCAAGATTGTGCGACAACGTTTTGCCAAAACCGATGCCCGGATCGACACAGATACGGTCACGTGCGATCCCTGCCCGTTCGCAGCTTTCGATACGATCCAGCAGATAGTCATAGACATCAAGAACCGCGCAATCATATTGCGGATCGGCCTGCATGGTGCCCGGTTCGCCCTGCATATGCATCAGCATGACGGGTTTGCCCGATGCGGCGGCGACTTCCATTGATCGTTCGTCGCCTTCCAGCCCGGTAACGTCATTGATGATCGCGGCCCCGGCTTCAAGTGCGGCCTCCATCACCGAGGCATGACGGGTATCGATCGAAATCACGTGACCGTCGGCTGCGAGTTCCCGAATGACCGGAACCACACGGTTAATTTCCTCGTCTTCGGACACATCGGCTGCACCGGGGCGGGTTGATTCGCCGCCGATATCAAGGATCGATGCCCCGGCCTTTGCCATGGCGCGACCGCGTGCAACCGCATCGGACGTGGTGTTGTAATCCCCACCGTCCGAAAAACTGTCAGGCGTCACATTGATGATGCCCATGACATGGCAGGTCGCCATATCAAGCCCGGCATATTCCGGCCGTTTGGCCATCAGGCGATCCAGAACATTGTTGATTTCTTCGACACGTCCGCTGTTCTGAACCCAACCTTCAAGGGCAAGCAGCGGCAGGATCATGCTTTCGGCCCCGCCACCATCGCGGCGGCGGATGATCTCAAGCGCAGAAAAGCCGCGGCGCGATCCGGCCAGCGGAAGCGTGTTGGGATCATCGGCGTGGTCAATGAAACCCGTAGGTGCGTAGTAAAGCGGTCCATCAAAATCAGCAAAGCCCCGCACATCGGCGGGGCTTCGCAGGACCGATCTTTTGATCTCGTCCATCAGTCTCTTTCGTTAGCTTCCCGGTTGCGGTTCCGGGGACAGATCCCCGCCACCTTCGCCAGGGTTGTCTTTGCGGGCACCACCGGTGCTCGGCACGGTGGAACGACGTCCACCACCCGCATCCTTGCCGCCGCCGGTCGAATGGCCCGGACGGTTGATTTCCTCGCCGCGCAGCAGCGCATTGATTTCATCACCCGACAGGGTTTCATATTCCAGAAGACCTTTGGCCAGAACATGCAGGTCATCAAGATGTTCGGTCAGAACACGCTTGGCGAATTCATAGGCCTCGTCGGAATAACGACGGACTTCGTCATCGATCAGCTGTGCCGTTTTCTCGGAAACGTTTTTGTGCTGTGCGACGCTGTGACCAAGGAACACTTCTTCCTGGTTATCAACGTATTTGACGTTACCCAGTTTGTCCGAGAAGCCCCATTCGGTCACCATCTTGCGGGCATACTGGGTCACCATATTGATGTCCGAAGATGCGCCCGTGGTGACCTTGTCCTTGCCAAAGATGATTTCTTCGGCAACACGGCCCCCCATGGCAACAGCCAGATCCGAGATCAGCTGTTCATAGGATTTGGAAACCTGATCACGTTCCGGCAGGCGCATGACCATCCCCAGTGCGCGACCGCGCGGGATGATGGTTGCCTTGTGGATCGGATCGGATGCCGGGGTATGAAGGGCGACCAGTGCGTGGCCACCTTCGTGATAGGCGGTCAGCTTTTTCTCGTCATCGGTCATGATCATCGAACGGCGTTCCGCCCCCATCATGACTTTGTCCTTGGCGTTTTCGAAATCGGCCATGGTGACGACGCGCTTGCCAAGACGGGCAGCAAGAAGGGCCGCTTCGTTGACAAGGTTTGCCAGATCAGCACCCGAGAAGCCCGGCGTCCCACGTGCAACCGTGCGCAGATCAACATCCGGCCCCAGCGGAACCTTGCGGGCGTGAACACCAAGAATATGTTCACGGCCTTCAAGATCGGGGTTCGGGACAACGATCTGACGGTCAAAACGACCCGGACGCAGCAATGCCGGGTCCAGAACGTCCGGACGGTTGGTTGCCGCAACCAGGATCACGCCTTCGTTGGCTTCGAAACCATCCATCTCGACCAGAAGCTGGTTAAGGGTCTGTTCGCGTTCATCGTTACCGCCGCCAAGGCCGGCGCCACGATGGCGACCAACCGCGTCGATTTCATCGATGAAGATGATGCAAGGTGCGTTTTTCTTGCCCTGTTCGAACATGTCACGGACACGCGATGCACCGACACCAACAAACATTTCCACAAAGTCCGAACCCGAAATGGTGAAGAACGGAACGTTTGCTTCGCCGGCAATTGCACGTGCCAGAAGCGTTTTACCGGTACCCGGAGGACCAACCAGCAGCATGCCTTTGGGGATTTTACCGCCAAGGCGCTGGAATTTCTGGGGATCACGCAGGAAGTCGACGACTTCTTCAAGTTCGCCCTTGGCTTCTTCGATGCCCGCAACGTCTTCAAAGGTCACGCGACCGGACTTTTCGGTCAGCATCTTGGCCTTTGACTTGCCAAAGCCCATGGCCTTGCCGCCGCCGCCCTGCATCTGACGCATGAAGAAGATCCAGACACCGATGATCAGCAGCATCGGGAACCAGCTGATCAGTGCGCTCATCAGTGGCGAAAGGCTTTCTTCCGGCTGTGCGATGATGCGAACACCCTTGTCGTTCAGTTTTTCGACAAGGTTCGGATAATCGGGGGTGTAAACATTAACAGAGCGACCGTCGCGCGTTTCTGCTGTCAGATTATTGCCCTGGATGGTGACTTCCGAAATCTGGCCGGTATCAACTTCGGCAAGGAAGTCCGAAAATGCCAGCGACGACTGGCCGGACCGTCCGGAGGGCGACTGAAACAGGTTAAACAAGGCCACCAAAAGGATGGCAATGATAACCCACAGTGCGAGATTTTTTCCCATATTCATTCCAAGCTACTGGTCGCAATTATGTGTGCCGTGACGCAAAACTTCCTGCGCAAGGCTTGATCATCAGATAGTCACAAGCCCTGCTTACGCAAGTAGGTTGTCGGGTTTCGGCGACGATTTGAAACCACTTTCCCACAAAGGTACTGGTGGTGCAAACCGCCATCGCCCGCCAAATGCAAATTTTCCCCTGCCCGAAGGCGGTTCACAGTCGGCGGCGGATAATACGTCGGAAAGCTCCGAAACCTCAAGCCCGCCAACGGATCGCAAGCCTTCTTTATCGTAGAGTGCAGGCATGGATGCAAGGGCCGCGCGTGGCAAATTGCCAATAAATGGTACGATTTCGCGCAATGCAGCCCGAAATGCCTTTGTGTGAAACACATCACAAAGATCAAGCGGCCCGATCCACGGATCGGTCAAGCCCCCGAAATTGGCGCGATTTAGCAGCAATTCGAACCGGTTATCCCAACAAACCGATCCGGTTTTGACATCCCCAGGCACATCCATCGTCATCGCCAGATGCACTGCCGCACCATCAAGCCGCCCCCGTTCGCGATACACGCAAACCTGATCACGGCGCGCATGCAAAACGCATCCGCCCAAACTAAGACGTGCGGACGGATTTTCAGAAATCCGCGTCAATGCCCCCGCGAGACTGTCAAAAGCCGGCATATAGCCCGCCCCGCCAACCGTTCGAACCACCTGCCCAACAGCATAAATGCGTGCAGTATCGTCGTCATGCCCGGTCATAAACAGGGATCGGTCGCAAAGCGCAACCCCATTGCTATGAAGGGTAACAAACCCGGCCAGAAGGCGTCCGATCGACTGTTCAAGCGTCCGTCGTTCCCCGGCAATATCCGCGCGGTGTCGTGATGGCGCGCAGTTGTCGGCAAGCTGGTTGCGCACCCGGACGCGTTCGAATTTTTCATTGCGATTTGACGGGTCTTCGACCCAGGTTTGATCGCGGTTCTGAAGGGTTGCGATCAGATCGGCCTTTTTCACGGCCATAAAGGGGCGCAGCACACGAGCATGTTTCATAAAACGCCGTGCTGACATGCCCGCCTGCCCCAGCGGGGTTGGCCCACGCATTTCGCGCATGGCAATTGTTTCGGCCTGATCACCGGCATGGTGGGCCACCAGCAGATGGAAAATACCGCGATCGGCCAACAACTGATCCATCAGATCATAGCGCGCGCGTCTGGCCTGTTCCTGCACCGCGCGCGACGGTTTGGTGCCCTGCCATCGCAAAATGACATGTTCAATCCCGTGTTCGGAAAGCTGATCGCCGACCCATTGCGCTTCCTGGGCGGAATCGGCGCGCAATCCGTGATCGACAGTGATTGCCAGGATTGCCCCGCCCCGCACCTGACACCATTCATCGGCCAGCAACGCCAGTGCCATGCTGTCTGCGCCCCCCGAAACCGCGACACCTACAACCGGGGCGGCTTCGAACGGGGCAAATTCGGCCATCAGCTTTTCAAAGACAACGGCGTCCAGTGGAGTTCCACTGGACGCCGCAGCATGTTCGGATCTGTTCGGGACGCTGTCGGTCATGACATGCCTGTTGCCAATGGCCTATTGCGCGCAACCGCGGCTTTTGCGTTCCTGACGGGCACGATCAAGGACAACATTCGATGCATTCGGGAAGTTATCGATCAGATGGCCGAATGCGGTACAGGCATCTTCGTTTTTGCCAAGATTGGCAAGCGACATGCCAAGTTTCAAAAGATTATCCGGTGCCTTGGTGCTGTCGGGATAGGTCTGGAAACCTTCGGTAAAGGCAATGGCGGCATTTTCATACTGTCCGCGCACATAATAGGTTTCGCCCAGCCAGTATTGCGCATTGCCCGCCAGCGGATCATTGGGATGCTGGGCGACAAAGCTACTAAGAGCCTGTTCGGCAGCCGGGAAATCCTGTTTGCGCAGCAGGCCAAAGGCTTCGCGATATTGTTCTTCGGGGGTGCCGGTCGATGCCGATACCGATGCGGACTGGGTCGAGGTCGCAGACACATTGCCCGACGGACCGGACGGAATTTTTGGCGGCTGCCCTTCGCTTTCGATCACGCCAAACAGCTTGGTGCCGCGTTCGTTAAGACGTTCACCACTTGCAGATCCGCCCAATTCGCTTGATGCGACCGCATCACCGGTTGGCGCCGGACCATCCGCAGCCCCCGCAGCCAGCGGCGCAGCACCGGACGGGGCCGCACCGGACATGGCACCGCCATTTTCAAGCTGGCCAAGGCGGAAATCGATATCGGCAACCAGACGTTCCAGACGTTCTTCCATCTTGCGAATACGGAAATCGAACTGTTCGAGTTGCCCGGTCAGTTGCGACGCATTGCGCTGAAGTTCATTGATCTGAACCTGCTGGCGGGCTGCTGCCGGGGTTGAGGCACTGTCGCCACCAGATGCGGCAGCACCGGCAGCCGCACCTGCGCCACCGGTCCCTTCGCGGTAGACATAACGCTGCAAGAGATCGAGATCCTTGCGCAGTTGTTCGACCTGGCGGGACATGTTGGCGTCCTGGGCGTGGATCGTTCCTGATCCAAGTGACGTCATGGCAAACACGGTTCCCATGGCCAAAGCCACAAGAATCCGGCGGCCTTTACGCGAAGTTGCGGCCCCTGTTGCGCGTGAACCCGTGGCACTGGCCCGATCGGATCGGATCGCGGCACAGGCAGCAAGGTGCGATTCAGTGGTGGGTCGAACTCGGATCATTATCAGGTCCTTTGTCGTCAATGCTGTCTTTGTTGCGTCACTATGAACAGGACACGATGACATTTTCAACATTTTCAGGCGGCAAAAATAAGGCGCCTGCCCCGGACGGGACAGGCGCCTTGGTATTCAAGTCAGGCTTTCACCTGCACGCGCTTAGCGTATAACCGATACAGCGCGGCGGTTTTTCGCCCAGCTTTCTTCGTCATGGCCAAGAGCGACCGGACGTTCTTTACCATAAGAAATGGTTTCAACGCGCGACGGGTCGATACCCAGAGCGATCAGGTAATCTTTAACCGAGTTCGCGCGACGTTCGCCGAGTGCAAGGTTGTATTCACGGGTGCCGCGCTCGTCGGCATGACCTTCAACAACAACTTTGTACTGCGGGTATTTTTTCAGCCAAGCGGCCTGCAGTTCGAGGGTGCGACGTGCTTCGCCAGCCAGATCGTATTTATCGAAGCCGAAGAAGACGCGGTCACCAACGTTAACAGCGAACCACTCTGGGCTGCTTTCCGACAGCGACGTGCTGGTGGACGGCTGGTTTACAGTCGATACACCCTCGCCACCAGTGGTCGCAGAGCTATCAGGTGCAGTTTCACATGCAGCCAGAAGAGCGGCAGCAGCAAAAACGCTGAGAATACGAAGTTTCATTTAAGTTTTCCCCTTAACACCGGACGCATTCGCCCGAGGTTGGTGTTTTCCATGTCTCGCGACACCGAAAATGCCCGCGATAAAAGCGAATCGCATTCAGTGCTTCGCGATGACTATACTCTTGAGATATCAGGGAATCAAGGGTGACCATGCTGGATCCGACCCATCCGCAGGTGTAACGATCTCTCGCTCGTTATAACCTGTGAGATCTATCGAATACAGACGATAGCGATCCTTGGTCCCGTCCCTGGACGGGTGCTGGCGGTGATACATCAACACTCTTCCGTTCGGAGCCCATGTTGGTCCCTCTACGAGGAACCCTTCGGCCAGCAGCCTTTCACCACTGCCGTCTGGCCGCATGACACCGATATAGAACCTACCTCCTTGTGATTTGGTGAATGCAATCAGGTCTCCGCGTGGCGACCAGACTGGTGTGGCGTAAAGACCCCCACCAAAACTGATACGCTGAACGCCACCACCATCTGCATTCATCACGTAAATTTGTTGTGACCCACTGCGATCAGAGTTGAACGCAATGCGCGAACCGTCAGGCGAATAGGAAGGCGAGGTATCCACGGCGGCATGACGCGTCAGCTGATGCTTTTCGCGCGTGCGCAGGTCCAGTTCATAAATTTCACTGTTCCCGTCAAGCGCTTGCGACATGACAACCGAGTTCCCGTCTGGCGCGAATCGGGGCGCAAAAGTCATCCCCGGAAAATCGCCCAGCAATTCCAACTCGCCGGTATCGATATCCAAAACATAGACGCGTGGCTTGTCGTTGAAATACGACATATAGACCACTTCCTGTGCTGTCGGCGAGAAACGCGGGTTCAGCACAAGGAACCGACCGTCCGACAGGAACCGGTGGTTTGCACCATCCTGATCCATGATCGCCAAACGTTTTACACGTTTGTCGGCCGGGCCTGATTCAGACACATACACAATTCTGGTGTCGAAATATCCGGTTTCGCCGGTAATGCGCTTGTAGATCTCGTCAGCGATCTTGTGCGCAATACGGCGCCAGTTATTGGGCTGTGTACGGTAGGCAACACCAGACATCTGGGTTTCTGCCAGCACATCCCAAAGACGGAATTCGACACGAAGCAATCCGTTTGGTTCCGTAACAACGCGACCATTGACCAGTGCCTGGGCACTGATGGCGCGCCATTCGGCGAAGTTCGGATTGACCGCCAATGATGCGGCACTCTGGATGAATGCCTTTTCATTGATCGGTGCAAACAGCCCCGAACGTTCGAGGTCGGCAGCAATCACCTGTGTCAGGTTCTGGCCGATCTCGGTTTCGGCAACGCCTTCACCCGGGAAGCGGGTGACGGCAATTGGCATTGGCTTGAGTTCACCCCGGGTGATGTCAATCCGGAGTTCCGCCTTTGCCGGCGACATGAAACCGACATTCAGGCCAGCGACAACGGCAAGGGCACACAGTGTCGCGACACTGCTTCTTACCCAAAATCGTTTTCCTGCGTTGGTCTTGATCGTCATCCTGCCTCGCTATTTTCCACGCGTATTCAAGAACTTATCATTAAAGGCCCAGCATTTCACGCATGTCGAAATTAAACGTGAATGTGCGCCACATTTCATATTTATCCAGCGGCAGTTTTAGAGGACTGCATTGCGGATTTAGCACTGCTCGCAAAGCACTTTCTGCAATCGTACGGCGAGAAGAATCGCCCTGTATGTCATTCAGATTACTGATACGTGCCTGTCGAACGGTTCCGTCAGGGTTTGCGCTGACGTGAATTTCAACAGCAAAGCTCCCGGCTTCCTTGGCACCGGCCGGCGGGCTCCAGCATTTTTCAATCTGGCGCTTTACGGCATCAAGCTCGCTCATGGTCAGATTCGCATCCAGTCTGGTTGCCACGACCTCGCTGGCGTTTTCTTCGGGTACCTGATCAGGTTCCGGGGTTGCCTGTGCCGTTTCCTTCAGCTTGCTCACATCCTTGAGAACACTCATCAGGTCGCGCTTTTTCGGCTCTTCCTTCTTGGGTTCTTCCTTTTTCGGTTCCGGCTTTTTGACCGGCTCGGGTTTGGGCGGCTGTGGCTTGCTGTCGGGCTTTACCGCAGCCAGTTCGGTCGGCTGTGGTTCCGGTTTGGGTTCAGGCTGCTTTTTAACCTCGGGCGTGGGCACCGGTTCCGGCTTTGGCGCCGGTTTTGGTTCGGGCTTCGGCTCTGGCTTCGGTTCCGGTTTGGGCTCGGGTTTCGGTTCGGGCTTTGGTTCCGGTTTCGGCTCAGGCTTTGGCTCGGGCTTTGGTTTCGGCTCGGGCTTGGGTGCCGGTTTTGGTTCCTTTTTCGGTTCGGGCTTTGGCAATGCCTTGGTCGGGGCAGCGGAAAACTCGTCCACTGTCACGACTTCGACCGAAATGGACTGCAATTCCAGCGGCGTTTCATCAAACAGGTCAGGCAAGCCCAACCACGCAATCAGAAACAGCGCAATATGCAAACCAAGCGATATGAGAGCGTAACGCAGCATAGTCTGTTACGAACCCTCGTTGGGCAATTCGGCGATCAGGGCGACCTTGGTAAAGCCGGCATCCTTGATCAGCCCCATAACTTCCATCACCCGGCCGTAATCGATGGCCTTGTCACCGCGCACAAAGATGCGGGTGTCGGCCTTGTTATCGGTAATGGCCGCGAGCTTTTCGGTCAGGGTGTCCTGCGCGATTTCACTATCCATAATATAGATGGTGCCTTCACGCGAAACCGAGACGACAAGCGGCTCGTCCTGCCCGGTCATCGGGGCGGCGCTGGTTTCGGGCAGATCGACTTCGACACCAACCGTCATCAGGGGGGCTGCGACCATGAAGATCACCAGCAGCACCAGCATGACGTCCACCATCGGCGTGACGTTGATGTCGCTCATCGCTGCGCGTCGGTTGCTCCGACGTCCGCGACGGCGTCCTCCACCAGATCGGGATGCGAGTTGAGCGCCCATAATCAGTCTCTCGTATCGTCAAGTTGGCGCGAGAGGATCGAGCTGAACTCGTCCACGAAGGCTTCAAGACGGTTGCTGTAGCGGTTGAGATCACTGGAAATCTTGTTATAGGCAACCACGGCCGGAATTGCGGCAACAAGACCCATGGCGGTTGCAAACAGGGCTTCGGCGATCCCCGGTGCGACAACCGCAAGCGAGGTGTTTTTGGATGCGGCGATCGACTGGAAGGACACCATGATCCCCCAGACAGTACCGAACAGACCGACAAACGGTGCGGTCGAGCCGACCGAAGCCAGGAAGGTCATGTAACGTTCGACGCGATCCATTTCACGACCCAGCGTGATTTCCATGGATTTTTCAAGGCGCTGCTGCAAACGGGCGCGCATGGTATCACCATGAACACCGCGCGCATTCGAACGACGCCATTCGCGCATTGCCGAAACAAAGATTGCCGACATCGGATCCCGCGGCTTGTCCGCAATCCGGTCATACAGGTCTTCAAGCGAACCGCCCGACCAGAATGCTTCTTCGAATGTGCTGGCTTGCGCGCGCAACTTGCGCAGGCGCATCAGCTTTTCGATGACAATCGCCCATACCCAGACAGATGCCAGCAACAGTCCGATCATCACCGTTTTGACGACCAGTCCAGCCTGCATGAACAGTCCCCACAGAGACATGTCATGCGCCATGACCGACTGCCCCAGCGTTACCGCGTCGACCACTTGATTTTCCATATTCCCGTTAGTCCTTGTTCACATCCAGATATCGACTAAATACTGTTCTTAATTCTTCGGGCAGTCTTTGTGCCCGAAGTTCTTCCAACGACATGCAGGCGAGATAAATCTCGATCACCACAAGTTCTTCTTCGCCGCGCATGATCTTTTGTTCATACCCGAGTGATGCGCCCCCTAGCTTAATCACCCTGGTTTCCACCGTCAGGCGGTCTTCCAACTGAGCGGCGCGACGAAAATCGAGCGTACAGTGTCGAACGGCTATGGCAACTTTGTGGCGTTCTGCAACATTTCGATTGGTAAAGCCCAACAGGTTAAGCATCGCTGAACGCGCACGTTCGGCAAATGCAAGATAGTTGGCGTGATACACGATGCCGCCGGCATCGGTATCTTCATAAAATACGACTAAAGGATAAATGTGACGTTTGCCGTCCATGTAGCCCAACAGGGCATCATGCGTGTCCTGTCCCATCAGGAATCGCTCCTTGATGATCCATTACCCTGACTGTCAAAAAGATCGGACATCGGCATTCCGCCCGCTTCACGCGGCGGCGTCAGACCAAGATGCTGGAACCCCTTGATGCCCAGCATGCGCCCGCGCGGGGTGCGCTGGATCAAGCCCTGCTGAAGCAGATATGGCTCGATCACGTCTTCGATGGTGTCGCGTTCTTCCGACAGGGCCGCAGCAAGGGTATCAACCCCGACCGGTCCACCACCGTAATTTCCGGCAATACAATTAAGATAGCGACGGTCCTGACTGTCCAGACCAAGGTTATCGACCTCAAGCCGGGTCAGCGCCGCATCTGCAATAAATTTATCAACCGGTGACTTTTCGGCCACGGCGGCAAAGTCACGCACACGTCGCAACAAACGGCCGGCAATACGCGGCGTACCGCGCGACCGGCGTGCAATTTCCATCGCACCTTCTTCGGTCATGTCGAAATTCAACAACCGCGCACCGCGCGACACAATCGAAACCAGTTCTTCGGGCTCATAGAACCGCAGACGCAGCGGAATGCCGAAACGATCACGCAGCGGCGTGGTCAAAAGCCCCGAACGCGTGGTCGCACCAACCAGGGTAAAGGGCGGCAAATCGATACGCACCGAACGGGCTGCCGGCCCCTCGCCGATGATCAGATCAAGCTGGAAATCTTCCATCGCCGGATAGAGGATTTCCTCAACCGCCGGGTTCAAACGGTGAATTTCGTCAATGAACAGAACATCGCGCGGCTGAAGGTTCGTCAAAAGAGCGGCAAGGTCGCCTGCCTTGGCAATGACCGGACCGGACGTTGCGCGGAAACCGACGCCAAGTTCACTGGCAACAATTTGCGACAACGTGGTTTTGCCGAGTCCGGGCGGACCGAAGAACAGGACATGGTCCATGGCCTCTTCACGCGCACGAGCCGCCTGAATGAAGACATCAAGGTTTTCGCGCACTTCTTTCTGACCGGTGAAATCATCGAGCCGGCGCGGACGCAGCGATCCTTCCTGATGGTCTTCTTCGCGGCGCTCACCACTGAGCAGACGGTCTTCTTCTTCGCTCACGCGCTAAGCTCCTTTAGTCCCAGACGGATCAGGGTATCGATTGTCTTGTCATCGCCTGCCTGCTGGGCGGCCTTGCCGACCGCACCGAAGGCTTCGGACCGGCCATAACCAAGATTGACCAGTGCCGATACGGCATCCGCCATTACGACACTATCATCCACGACCGGTTCGGCCGGGGCTGTGTCGATTTTCACATCTGTTTTGGATTTTGCGGTTTTCTTTGCCTTGGCTTCCGGCTTGGCGGGTTCCACAGCCGGGCTTGCCGGTGCGGCCACCGGACCAAGATTAAGCTTTGCGGCCTTGTCTTTGAGTTCGCCAACAATGCGGGTTGCGACCTTGGGCCCGATGCCAGGTGCGCGGCACAATGCCGTCGTATCCTGAGCGGCAAGGGCACGCAAAAGATCGGTCGGACTCAGCACCGACAACAGGGCAAGGGCAACCTTGGCCCCCACCCCCTGTACGGTGGTCAGCAACGAAAACCACTGTTTTTCGGCGTTATCGGCAAAGCCATACAGGTGAATGTGATCTTCGCGAACGTGGGTTTCGATCATCAAACCGGCATCCCCGCCCTTTGGCGGCAACATGGAAAGCGTGCGGCGCGAGGCAAACACAAGATAGCCAACGCCATTCACATCAATGATGACGCTGTCTTCGCCAATGAAATCGACAATTCCGCGCAGTTTCGCGATCACCTGTATCGTCTCCCGTTTCCTGTTGGTTTGGCCGCCATGCTTGCCGCAAGCGACCGGTTCCCGGCATGTTGCGCGTGACAGATCGCCACCGCAAGCGCATCGGCCGCATCCGCCCCGGCAATTTCACATCCCGGAAGCAGGGTCGAAACCATCATTTCGACCTGTTGCTTGGCGGCGTGACCGGCACCGACAACAGTCTTTTTGACGGCATTGGGTGTATATTCCGTTACCGGAATGCCATTGCGCGCCGGTGCGAGCAAGGCAACACCGCGTGCCTGACCGAGCTTAAGGGTGGATACCGGGTTCTTGTTGACAAAGGTTTCTTCGACCGCGGCCTCGTCCGGGTCCCAGGTCTGGATCACCTCGATCAGGCCGGAATGCAGCTGATCAAGGCGTTCGGCAAGGCTTAGCGACTGGGTGGATGTGACAATGCCGTTGGCGACATGGCGCATCCGGTTGTCCTGAAGGTCGATCACCCCCCAGCCCGTGCGTTGCAGACCGGGGTCAATTCCAAGTACGCGGACCACTATGTCACCCCATTTCCCGGAAGCCAGATACAAAACACCCGCCATTCAAACATGAAGGGCGGGCATCAAACCGCCCCCGAACATGATGGCGTTTGCAACCATATTCGGGGGAGTGGTTTTTAAACAAGTCTAGTTATCGAGACCAGCGACGATTTCGTCGGTCCAGGCAACGTTGGTCCAGACGTTCTGGACGTCATCATTGTCTTCAAGAACATCAACAAGCTTCATGATGCTCTGGGCCTGTTCGACATTGATTTCGGCCTCGGTCACGGCACGGAAGACCATTTTCGCACTTTCCGGATCGCCAAACTTTTCGGTCAGCGCTTCGCGAACAGCGTTCAGGTCTTCAAGTTCGGTATCAACAACGTGGCTGTTTTCATCAGACTCAACGTTTGCCGCACCGGCTTCGAGGGCCGCTTCGAAGATTTCGTCAGCATCAGCGGCATCCGCCGGATAGACGATTTCACCAAGACGGTTGAACATAAAGCCGACCGAACCGGTTTCGCCAAGGTTGCCACCGCTTTTTGCAAAGGCAGCACGCACTTCGGACGCAGTACGGTTACGGTTATCAGTCAGGGCTTCGACGATGACGGCAACACCAGCGGTGCCATAACCTTCGTAGCGGACTTCTTCGTAATTGTCGCCCTCGCCTGCACCGGTCGCCTTTTTGATGGCGCGTTCGATGTTGTCCTTGGGCATGTTCTGACCGCGGGCCGCCGCGATCGCAGCACGCAGACGCGGGTTGCTGTCAATGTCTTCGCTGATTTTTGCCGCAACCGTGATTTCGCGGGCAAGCTTGGTGAAGATCTTGGCGCGTTTTTTATCCTGGGCACCTTTGCGGTGCATAATGTTCTTAAATTGGGAATGGCCGGCCATAACCTAAAACCTGTATTCATTGAACTCGATGTGGAACGGTATCGGGTGATACCACGCCGGTCATGCGGGAGTTCCCTGTCAGACCAGCCCGTCCGGACATCTGCAAGACAATGCTTTGTGTCGTTTGCAGCAGGTACGAACGAAAATTTCGACCGCTCCTATAGCCTGTTTACCTGCCAAGGTCCAGCGATGCTTGGTATCGCTGCCAAGATCACCGGGAATGAACCGCCCCCGACCGCAGATCACACCACCAATCCAGGTGGCAATTTTCTTGCATTTTACAGCTTCGGTTTGGTTAGATGTTGCAGTCGCAAAGATATTCTTTCATTAATAATACGAATGTAACTTATTAAACTAAAGAAGAACACTCTCCGGGGTCCAAGATTCCGGCCTGGTTGAAAAGACCATTTTCTTTTCAGGCGGCCGAAACAACCCGAATGGACACAGAAGCCATACGGGAACAGTCAGGAAACAAAGGTTAGATAGAATGGGAACTAAATTCGGGGTCCAAAGCAAGTTACTGATTTCATTTGCTCTGGTTGGATTGATGGCGGTTATTTCCGCTGTTGTCGGCGCTGTATCCTTCAACAAATTCGGTGATGCTCTTACGACCATCACGGAAGAAAAGCTTCCGCCTATTGCTGCGGCACAGGCCTTGGCAACCGAAAGTGCAGAAATTGTCGCCATTGCACCGCGTATCGTTGCATCCGCCAACACGGATGAAGAAAACGCGATCAATGACGAACTTGCTATCCGTCTTCAGGCACTGGTTTCGAAAATCAACGAAATCGAAGCCACCGGCTTCATGCCCGAGGTCATTGCAAGCATCAATGACAATCGCGGTCTTTTGCAGGACAACCTTGAAAAGCTTCATGCGGTAACGCAGGAACGTTTCCAGATTGCCAACGAAAAAGCTGAAAAACTTACAGAATTCCAGAACCTGTCCAAACGGTATGCAGATACCCTGAAACCGGTTCTGTCCTATACGCAGAACGATATTTCCCAGGGTGGCCAGTTCGCCGCATCGCTTAAAGATGACCCGGCAAAGAAATTCAGCACCGACAAGGAAGAAATTCTTGAAGTCTTCCAGAAATATTCTTCTGCCATCGAGACCCGCACCCCGATCCTTGACATTGAGCGTCTTGGATCGTCTGCGTCGAACATGATCATTTCGAGCACCACGGAAACCCAGGCGGTGCGTCTTTCGATCATTCCGGTGCGTATTCGCGGCACCTATAGCGACGCGCTGAGCCAGCTTGATGCCATCGGCAATGACCGTCTGAAGGCATTTTATGTCGATCTGATCGACAAGATGCAGAAGCTTTCGGTCGGCGAAGGCAGCCTTCCGGATCTTCGCAAACGCGAACTTGAAGCCAGCGAACAAAGCCAGGCACTGGTTGTGCAGAGTGGCGAATATGCCAACGCGATGCGCGCAAGCGTTGCCGAACTGGTTGCCGGTCTGAACCAGGAAGTCGCCGAAGCCGCCGCCGAAGCCGGTATTGTTGAAAAGCAGGGCCTGACCGCACTTGCCGCAGTTGCCGCAATCGCGATCATCATTTCGCTTCTGATCTATGTTCTGTATGTCCGCGGTAACGTTCTGCGTCGTCTTGGCGGTCTTCAGAAAACCATGGTTCAGCTGGCGGATGGCAATCTTGACGTTGATGTCCCGGCCAAGGGCAATGACGAAATCAGCGCCATGGGCCGTGCGGTTGAAGTCTTTAAGGACAACGCCCTTAAGGTTCGCGAAATGCAGGCCGAGGAAGAGCGTCTTAACCGTGAACGTAACGAAGCCCTTCGTGACGAGCTTCTGGGTCTTGCCGATACGCTGCAGAACGAAGTTGAAAGTGCCGTGAACGAGATCGCCGCCCTTGGTGATCAGCTTCAGGGTGTTTCCGGTCAGATGACATCGAGCGCCGAACTGGTATCGGGTCAGACCGAAGATGTTGCCAATTCCGCACAGGAAGCCACCGGCAATGTCGAAACCGTTGCAGCCGCAACCGAGCAGCTTTCGGCATCGAATGCGGAAATCAACCGTCAGATGGCGGAATCAACCCGCATTTCGAGCGAAGCATCGACCCGCGCACAGCAGACCAACGAACTGGTTGTCAGCCTGTCGCAGTCGGCTGATCGCATCGGCGAAGTGATCGCCCTGATCACCGACATCGCCGAGCAGACCAACCTTCTGGCCCTTAACGCGACCATCGAGGCCGCCCGTGCCGGTGATGCCGGCAAAGGCTTTGCCGTTGTTGCTGCCGAGGTCAAAAACCTTGCCAACCAGACCGAAAAAGCGACCGAGGAAATCTCGGGTCAGATTGCCGGTATCCAGAAAGCCACCGGTGAATCTGTCAACGCGATTGGTGACATTGGCCGCATCATTGAAAACATCAATGAAATCGCCACCACCATTTCGGCCGCAGTCGAAGAACAGGGTGCCGCAACCGATGAAATCACCCGCAACGTGCGCGGTGCTGCGGACCGTACCCGTTCGGTATCGGCGTCAATCACCGAGGTTGCCAGTGAAACCGGTAAAACCGGCGAACTGTCCAGCCAGGTTCTGGCCACAGCCCAGAACGCATCGGAAAAAGTTGAAAACCTTCGGTCGCGGATCAACGGCATTCTCGATGACTTGCGCAAACAGGCGCATGATCGGGCTGCTTCCTGATCGAAGAATCGACACCATCCTGACTGAAAGGGTCCGCCATCCGGCGGGCCCTTTTTCATTTTGCCCTTGTGACCGGGCATCCGATTTATCGGAAATTCGGCAGAAACGCCCGTAAAAACCCGTAGCAAAACCGCACAACCTATACGTCTGTTTAAGCATAAAAACTCATGCTTAGTTTGCGTGCAATGTGCTATATGGGCTTTAACTATAACAGAAAAGTCGCTTTTTCCGATCAAGCCGCCCCACAACCTGGCAGACCGGCCCTACCCTTAAAGTGACATATCCAGGGAAGCTACATCTGAGAGACCCACAATAAGCAGGTCGACACAGCACGTGTGTCGGCACGGGACTCATTCGTCTATGGGGTATCATGAACTATGGGACTTAAATTCAAGCGCGGCAGCTCCCCGTCGCCATCCAGTAAAACAAAAACATCGGGACTTGGTGTCCGTGAAAAGCTTGCCGGTGCGTTCTTTCTTGTCGGTCTGATCGCTGTGCTTGCCGCAACTGTTTCGGTCTTTTCATTCAACAAATTTGGCAGCCAGCTTGACGAAATCACCCATGCCCAGCTGCCACCAATGTTCACCGCCCAGCAGTTGGCCACCGATAGCGTAAAGGTTGTCGCATCCGCACCGCGCATCGTTGCCGCCACGTCCCCGGAAGAAGAACAGGTCGTCAAGATCGAACTGGACATGCTGCTTGACAGTCTGCGCGAGAAACTTGAACAGCTGTCGCAGTCCGGCCTGCCGCCCGCATCGCTGTCTCATATTGAAACCAACGGCAAAAACCTTGCCGATAATCTTGAGAAACTGCACGACACCACGCTTCGCCGTTTTGACGCCGCCAACAAGCTGGCAGAAAGTCTTGATAAGTTTCAGCAGCTCAATAACCGGTTTGGTTCGATGCTCAAGCCATTGCTGGCAATGTCGCAGAACCAGATTTCCAACATCGGCACCCAGGTTGAAGACATCCGCAAAAGCGGTTCTTTCCTGACGCTGGATCAGAAGACCCAGGGCACCGAGCTTCTGGTCAAGCTTGATCAGACGATTGCCGAACGTGCACCGATTCTTGAGCTGTCGAAACTTGGCGGTGATATGGCCAACACAATTCTGGCCGCGGCATCAAGCACGGACGAAACCCGCCTGAAAATCATCGGCGTGCAGGTCAACGGGGCGATCGGCACCATCGAGACCCTGATCAAGAATCTCGAAAACAAGAAACTTCAAACATATTATTCCGACCTGATGGGCGACATCAAAACGCTTGCCGTCGGGGATCAGAGCATTCCGGCATTGCGTCTGGCCGAACTGCAACTGATCAAGGAACAGGGTGAAGTTGTTATTGAAAGCGCCGATTACGCAACCACCATGGAAAGTGGTGTGAATGCATTGGTCGAGGCCTTGCAGACCGGTGTTGACCGTTCTGCCGGTGCGGCCAATACGCTTAGCATCCAGAGCACCTATGTGATGTATGCGGTCGGTGCGCTGGCGGTTCTTTTGCCGCTTTTGATCTTTGTATTCTATGTGCGGGGCAACCTTCTGCGCCGTCTGGCCGGCTTGCAGAAAACCATGGTTGCACTGGCAGCCGGGGATCTTGCGGTTGATGTCCCGTCCAAGGGCAATGACGAAATCAGCGCCATGGGTCGCGCGGTTGACGTGTTCAAGGAAAACGCCATCAAGGTCCGCGACATGCAGGCCGAGGAAGAGCGCCTTAACCGTGAACGCAACGAGGCCCTTCGTGATGAGCTGCTTGGTCTTGCCGATACCCTTCAGGGGGAAGTGGAAACCGCAGTGAACGAAATCGCCGCCCTTGGCGAACAGCTTCAGGGTGTTTCCGGTCAGATGACCGAAAGTGCCGAACTGGTTTCAAGCCAAAGCGAAGATGTGTCGACATCGGCACAGGAAGCAACCGGCAATGTCGAAACCGTTGCCGCCGCGACCGAGCAGCTTTCAAGTTCGAATGCGGAAATCAACCGTCAGATGGCGGAAACCACCCGCATTTCCAACGAAGCCGCCCAGCGGGCCCAGCACACCAACGAGCTGGTTGTCAGCCTGTCACAATCGGCCGGCCGCATTGGCGAAGTGATCGCCCTGATCACCGACATCGCCGAACAGACCAACCTGCTGGCACTGAATGCGACGATCGAGGCCGCCCGTGCCGGTGATGCCGGCAAAGGCTTTGCCGTGGTTGCCGCCGAGGTTAAAAACCTGGCCAACCAGACCGAAAAGGCGACCGAAGAAATTGCAGGTCAGATTTCCGGTATTCAGAAGGCCACCGGTGAGTCCGTGACCGCAATCGGTGAAATCGGGACAATCATTGATAATCTTAATCAGATTGCCACGACGATTTCCGCCGCGGTCGAGGAACAGGGTGCCGCCACCGACGAGATCAGCCGCAATGTTCGTGGTGCTGCTGATCGTACCCGTGCGGTATCGGCATCGATCACCGAGGTCGCCAATGAAACCGGGCGCACCGGTCAGTTGTCGGGCGAAGTTCTGACCACGTCGCGGGCTGCATCCGAAAAAGTCGGCGAGATGCGCAATCGTATCGCCAGCATCCTTGAAGATCTGCGTCAGCAGGCCCGTGATCGCGCAGCGTGATCGCGCCCTGCCCGACGGTTCCAATCTGAATGACAAAGGCCCACCGGTTGGTGGGCCTTTTTTTCATCGCGGATCAGGTTGATCCGTATATGCAATCTGATTGCAGGGGCGATCAGGCGCTTGGCCAGCTGCCCTTAAGGCGTCCGCCGATGCGAACCGATTCAATACGTTTGGCCAGGCCGGTCTTGTCATCGGTTTCGACAAACACACCGCACACGGTCGCCGGGCCTTCGGCCGGTTCAAAACGACCGGACGGCATTTTGGTCAGGAATTTGCGAACCGAGTTTTCCTTTTTCATGCCGATGACGGAATCAAAGTCACCACACATGCCAACATCGGTCTGATAGGCCGTACCATTTGGAAGAATTTGCGCATCCGCCGTTGGCACATGGGTATGCGTGCCCAGTACAAGCGATGCCCGCCCGTCGCAATGATGACCAAACGCCATCTTTTCCGACGTGGTTTCGGCATGGAAATCCAGAATGATCGCATCGACATTCTTGCCCAGCTTGTGCTTGCCAAACAGCTTGTCCGCGCCCTGGAACGGGCAGGAAAGCGGATCCATGAAAAGACGGCCCATCATATTGATGACGCAGACCTTCTTGCCCGATCTGGTTTTGAACACGTAATCGCCATTGCCCGGCGTCCCATCAGGGAAATTCCAGGGACGCAGGAGTTTTTCATCCTCGTCGATATAGGCGATGATTTCGCGTTGATCCCAGACATGGTTGCCGGTGGTCAGGACATCCGCCCCCGCCGCGTAGAATTCCTTGCAGATTTTGGCGGTCACACCGAAACCATGGGCCGCGTTTTCGACATTCACCACAGCGATATCAACAGACAGGCGATCGCGAAGCATCGGTAATGCTTCCAGCGCTGCCTTGCGGCCGGTTTGGCCGAGAACGTCGCCAAGATGAAGTAAACGCATATTCTTTCCTGTGTTTTTTTACATACCTCAACTTGCAGGCATGATTTTAGCAATGCTCCCTGATCCGGGACGCACCGCATACTGCATTACGCAAAGGAGAAGGGATTTGTTCAATAAGATAAGCGGGAGCCGCCGCTGCCGTTGGCCATGTGGTAATTCCTCGTGACCTGCAGGTGCAGGTGGGCGCCGTATAACCAGACCACGGCCTGGCAAGGGACAGCTCCCTAGAGAAATGAGCATCGGCCCCGGGAATTAGCGAACCTGACGAACAGGGCAGCCCCCTTATGCTGGGTTCTTGATCGCCGCGTACGGCGCATCGCAAACGGTCAGCGACGGGAACTTAGTCCCCGGTCATTGGAATTTCAAGTGGATTACACGCATTTGTCAGCGTCCCCACCCCGCATCTGACCATCGTACGATCACGGATCGCAGATAATCGGCAATCAGCTTTGTGCAAGCTTGTCGGCGATGGCTTCGACCCGGGCGGCCATTGTTTCGATATTTTCAGCCAGCTCATCACTTTGCGCATCGGACAAACCGACCGGTTGTGGCTGTTGCGGGGTCTG
This sequence comes from Thalassospira sp. GO-4, assembly GCF_023588965.1. NCBI lineage: Bacteria > Pseudomonadati > Pseudomonadota > Alphaproteobacteria > Rhodospirillales > Thalassospiraceae > Thalassospira > Thalassospira sp. GO-4. The sequence continues at coordinate 345,384 of NZ_CP097807.1, read as the reverse complement.
GTTTGCGAGCTGTTCCTGCGCATTGCCAAGTTCATCGGCAATCAGCAGGCTGGTCATGACCAGCAAACGCTGTTCCCCGATCTGGCCGACCGCATCGGCAATTTCCTTAACACGGTCATTCACATAACCCGCAAGGGCGTGAATGCGATCTTCCTGCCCGTCATCACATGCGATGTCGTAGCTGCGACCATTAATGCGGATGGATACCTGTGCCATGGATTACGCCTGTTTCTTTACGGGGTCTTCGGCAAGAACGAATTTAAGCTGATCTACTGCACCGTCGAGCCGGGCGGAAACCGTTTCGGTTGCCTCGGTCAGACGATCATAATCCGCGCGCATCGCCGAAAGTTGCGCACGCAACGCTTCAACTTCCTGGGTGTCTGAAACGGCGGACTGATTTTTCTGACTGATGGCCGACTCCGCTGCCAGTTCCAGACGGTCCAATGCTGATTTCAGTCGATCACTTGCCTGTTGCAACCGCGACATGGATTATTACCCGATTGTTTGCTGTTTTTCCCTAGACCACAGAACGAATTGATCTGTGACGAATCACTATGGGCCTTATCAAGACCTGTGAAGATGTCATGATCATGGCTTTAACACCCGACACCCTGATCAACAACATTTTTGCCCGGCTGACGGCAAAAACACCGCAAGCCGACATTGGTGATAACATCAGGAAAACACGGGGTGCCAATCACAAACCGGTCAGCATGGCGATCCGCAGCCATGCACAACCGACACATCTGTTAGCCGGAATCCGGGTAACAGGCGTCGTTTTTTGACAGAAGCGGTTGACGGATGCCCCCCATAAGGGCATCTTCCGCGCGAATTCCGTTAATTATGGAATAACCGTATTTAAAGTGTTTTCATCGCCCGACCGCGAAACCCCCAGGAACCGCATCACATGACGACGCAAGTAGAACACAACCGCATGGCCAATGCCATCCGCTTCCTCTCGGCAGACGCTGTTGAGAAAGCCAACTCCGGACATCCCGGCATGCCGATGGGCATGGCAGACGTTGCGACTGTTCTTTACACCAAATTCTTGAAATTCGATCCGAAGCACCCGAACTGGCCGGACCGCGACCGTTTCATCCTGTCGGCTGGTCACGGCTCGATGCTTCTTTATTCGCTTCTGCACCTGACCGGTTACGAAGATTTCGATCTTGATCAGATCAAGAATTTCCGTCAGATGGGCTTCCGCACTGCCGGCCACCCGGAATTCGGCCATGGCGCAGGCATCGAAACCACCACCGGCCCGCTGGGTCAGGGTATTGCGACCTCGGTCGGTTTCGCACTTGGCGAACGCATCATGAATGCCCGTTTTGGCGATGATGTTGTTGATCACTACACCTATGTGATTGCGGGCGACGGTTGCCTGATGGAAGGCATCTCGCAGGAAGCCATTTCGATGGCCGGTCACATGAAACTTTCGAAACTGATCGTTCTGTTTGACGATAACGGCATTTCGATTGACGGCCCGACCTCGCTTTCGACGTCTGAAGATCACACCAAGCGCTTCGAAGCTGCTGGCTGGGATGTTCAGGAAATTGACGGCCACGACCCGGTCGCCATCGAAGCCGCCATTGCCAAGGCAAAAACCACCAACACCCCGTCGATGATCGCTTGCAAAACCCAGATCGGTTTTGGCGCACCGACCAAAGCTGGTAGTTCGGCAACGCACGGTGCTGCCCTTGGCGCCGAAGAACTTGCCGGCATGCGCAAGAAACTGAATTGGGATTACGAGCCGTTCGAAATCCCGGCCGACATTCGCGAAGCTTGGCTTGCAGCCGGTAGCCGCGGTGCGGATGATTTCAATGCCTGGGGTTCACGTTTCGAAGGTCTTGAAGCTGGTCTGAAAGACGAGTTCGAGCGCCGCGTCGAAGGCAAACTGCCGGAAAACTGGATCGAAGCGTTCAACGACTACAAAAAGCAGATCACCGCTGATCAGCCGAAAGTCGCGACCCGTAAGGCTTCGCAGAACATTCTTGAAGTTCTGACCAAAGCGATCCCGGAAATGATCGGCGGTTCTGCCGACCTGACCGGTTCGAACAACACCAAGACCGGCGTTCAGGCACCGATCACTGCCGAAGGCGGTTATGAAGGCGCGTATATCTATTACGGTATCCGTGAACACGGCATGGCAGCAGCCATGAACGGTCTGGCCCTGCATGGCGGCGTTCTGCCCTATGGCGGGACCTTCCTGGTCTTTACCGATTATTGCCGCCCGTCGATCCGCCTGTCGGCTTTGATGAACCAGCGCGTTGTTTATGTCATGACCCATGATTCCATCGGTCTTGGCGAAGACGGCCCGACCCATCAGCCGGTCGAACATGTTGCGTCGCTGCGTGCGATGCCGAACGTCACCGTGATCCGCCCGGCGGACGCAGTCGAGACGGCAGAAGCATGGGCAATGGCCATCACCAATGAAAGCGGCCCGACCGTTCTGGCACTGACCCGCCAGAACCTGCCGACGCTGCGTACCGATTATCGTGAAGACAACCTTGTCGCACGTGGCGGTTATGTGATTTCCGATTGCGATGGCGATCGTCAGGTTACCCTGATTGCGACCGGCTCCGAAGTCGAGATCGCAGTTGATGCGCAGGCCAAGCTGAAAGCAGACGGCATCAATGCCGCTGTTGTTTCGCTGCCGAGCTGGGAACTGTTTGACGCCCAGTCGCCGGAATACCGCAAGGACGTTCTGGGCAGCGCACCGCGCGTTGCCATCGAAGCCCTGTCGGTGTTTGGCTGGGAAAAATATGTTGGCGATAACGGAAAGGTTATCGGCATGCACGGTTTCGGTGCTTCGGCCCCGGCCCCGGTTCTTTACGAGCATTTCGGCATCACTGCCGACGCGCTGGTCAAAGCAGCCAAGGAACTGGTTTAATTTACAGGGCCGGATCGGTAACATGCCGATCCGGCCTTTTTTCTATGGGTTTTGAACCCTAAGCCGTGATTGATACTCCCCAGGTACCAATCATTATAATTTTGGAGGGATGAATGGCTATTCGCGTAGCGATTAATGGTTTTGGTCGTATCGGCCGTCTTGTTCTGCGTTCTATCGTTGAAAGCGGTCGCACCGACGTTGAAGTTGTTGCCATCAACGACCTGGGTGACGTCAACACCAACGCACATCTTCTGAAATATGATTCCGTTCATGGCGTTCTTGCCAACGAAGTCAAAGCCGAAGGCGATAACCTGGTCATTGACGGCAAAGCCATCAAGGTTTGCTCCGAACGTGACCCGGCGAACCTGCCGTGGGCAGCGCTGAATGTTGATATCGCATTTGAATGCACCGGTATCTTCCTTGACGAAGCCGGCGCAGGCAAGCACCTGACCGCTGGCGCAAAACGCGTTCTGATTTCGGCCCCGGCAAAGGGCGATATCAAGACCGTTGTTTACGGTGTTAACTCCGACACCCTGACGGCTGATGACGTCATCGTTTCGAACGCTTCGTGCACCACCAACTGCCTGGCACCGGTTGCAGACGTTCTGAACAAGACCGTTGGCATCACCAAAGGCTTCATGACCACTGTTCACGCCTTCACCGGCGACCAGAACACCGTGGACAGCCTGCACAAGGACCTGCGCCGTGCACGTTCGGCATCGCTTTCGATGATCCCGACCTCGACCGGTGCAGCCAAGGCTGTTGGTCTTGTTCTTCCGGAACTCAAGGGCAAACTCGATGGCACCGCCATCCGCGTTCCGACCCCGAACGTTTCCATGGTTGACCTGACCTTCGTTGCTGGCCGTGACACCACCGTTGATGAAGTCAACGCCGCCATCAAAGAAGCTGCAAACGGTCCGCTCAAAGGCGTTCTTGGCGTTTGCGAAGCACCGCTGGTTTCGGTTGATTTCAACCATAACCCGAACAGCTCGACCTTTGATGCGACCCAGACCCAGGTCATGGATGGCAACTTTGTTCGTATCCTGTCCTGGTATGACAACGAGTGGGGCTTCTCCAACCGTATGAGCGACACCGCTGTCGCCATGGCGAAGTTCCTCTAAGCTTCGTTTGATCCGAATTTGGAAAGAGCCCGAAGTATTCTGCTTCGGGCTCTTTTCTTTTGGTGGCCAATCGGTCAGTCTTGCCGTCACCCTGCCCGCCCGGTCAACGCAAAGGAACCAGACCGTGAGCCTATTGTTCAAGGAACTCGATTATCGACCGACCCCGATGGGGGTTTTGAGCCTGCGCCGACGTCGCGAGCTCAGCCTTGATATCGATGTTTATGAAATCAAGCTTGATGACGAATACCTGATGTCAAGCCTGTTTACCGATGCTGAAATCGCGCTGGCCGACCTTGGGCTGGCGGACCTTGCCGGTGACAACCTTGATGTTGTGGTTGGCGGACTGGGCCTTGGTTATACCGCAAAGGCGGCACTCGACAATCCGAAGACCGGAAAGCTTACGGTTCTTGATACCCTTCCCGAAGTCATCGAATGGCACCAGCAGGGATTGCTGCCACTTGGTGAACAGCTTTCGGGTGATCGGCGCTGCGAACTGGTTCATGCGGATTTCTTTGGCGCATCACTTTCCGGTATTGCGGGCATGAACCCGCAACGCCCCGATACCAGACATGATGCCATTCTGCTTGATGTTGATCATTCACCGGGCAATGTTTTGCATGACGATCACAAGCGCCTTTATACAAAGGACGGCTTGCAGAAACTTGCGACACATCTGGTGCCCGGCGGGGTCTTTGCACTTTGGTCCACGGAATTGCCCGAACCCTGGTTTGAAGAAAATCTGGCGGCGGCCTTTGACGACATTCGCGCCGAGGTCATTACATTCCGCCATCCGCTGATTGACCGTGAAGATATCAATACGGTCTATATCGCACGCAAAGCATCGTAAGACGGTCCTGCCGATGACGGTATTTCACGATCCGGTCATTCGCATTCATGGCATCAAAGGTGCCAAATCGGCCTGTCGTGTGTTGGCCGACCGGCCATTTGTTTTGCTGTCGCCTGAACATGCCGCCCAAATCAACGGGGCACAGTGGTTTGCCGATCTGGTCGGGCTGACACGCGATGAGTTTCCGACTGCGGCCTTTCGCGCCATTCTTGATTGTCGCGGGCGCATGTCGGGGGCTCTGGCGGCACTTGAAATCGGTCTGGATGGCGTGATCATTGATCCGCCGGGCGACAAACAAACCGAAAACCTGCGCGACATGGGTCGGCAACGCGGATGTCAGGTTTTCACAGCCCCGCCCCCGTCCGATGCGATATACGAGATGGAAGACCACCGGCTTCCCGATCATGAACTTGACCGGCGCCTTGGTGCCAGCCTTGGCTAGGCAATTGCCAAAAGCAGCGCCAGGCGTTACATAACACGCAGGAAATCATCAGGAATTATCACCGTGAACACTGACGAACTTGCCGGTCTTTATCTTTTGACCCCGCCGAAAATCGAACTTGCATCCTTTGGCGAGACGCTGAAGTCGGTTCTTGATACCGGTGCGGTTGATTGCCTGCAGCTTCGCCTGAAAGATGTCAGCGATGATGAAATCCGCAAGGCGATCGATACCATCCTGCCGATGTGTAACGACCGCGACATTCCGCTGATCCTTAATGATCGCCCCGACATTGCCAAAAAGGCCGGCTGTGACGGTGTCCATATTGGCGAAGAAGACGCCAGCTATGACGAGGCGCGCGCCATCATGGGCGAGGAACATATCGTTGGTGTATCGTGCTATGACAGCCGCCATCGCGCGATGATCCTTGGTGAAAAGGGTGCGGATTACGTTGCCTTTGGCGCGTTTTACCCGACCCAGACCAAAGAAGCCAAAACCAGCGTTACGCCGGAAATCCTTGAAATCTGGACGACCTTTACCACGGTGCCATGTGTTGCCATCGGCGGCATCACCGCGGACAATGTCGCCCCGATTGTTCTGGCCGGGGCGGATTTTGTCGCCGTGACCGGCGGGGTCTGGAACCATCCGGACGGCCCCGAAGCCGGTGCCAGGGCCATCAAGGCAGCAATTGCCGCAACCGAGGCCTGAGACAGACTGACATCGTAAAATGTCAGGGGTGGCAAAAGCTTGGCCCCAGCCATGCGGGAATGACGGGCTGTCATGCGCGATAACCCTGATCAATCTGCTTGCAGCAAAACAGCCAAACTGATAGTTAGAGCCCCTTAAATGGGGCGAGTGCCCCCTATTGCATTGTGAATCTGTGATCTGAAAGAACGGTTGGTGCCATGAAAATCAACGGCAACGAAATCCGTCCGGGTAACCTTATCGAACATAAAGGTGCCCTGTGGCGTGCAGTAAAATGCCAGGCTGTAAAGCCGGGTAAAGGCGGTGCTTTTAACCAGGTTGAACTTAAAGACATTCGTACCGGCACCAAGCTGAACGAGCGTTTCCGTGCATCGGAAACCGTCGAAAAGGTTCGCCTTGAGCAGAAAGAATACACCTACCTGTTCGCCGATGGTGACATGATCACCTTCATGGACACCGAAACCTATGATCAGATCACGATCAATTCCGACCTTGTTGGCGAACCCGCTGTTTATCTTCAGGATGGCATGGTTGTTACCATCGAATCCTTCGAAGGTGAGCCGCTTGGCGTGACCCTTCCGGAACATGTCGTCTTCCAGATTGTCGAAGCCGATGCTGTTGTCAAAGGTCAGACCCAGTCTTCTTCTTTCAAACCGGCCGTTCTTGAAAACGGTGTTCGTGTGATGGTGCCCCCGCATATTGAATCGGGTACGCGCATTGTCGTGAACACGGTTGAAGGCACCTATATCGAGCGTGCCAAGGACTAAGGGCGTTCCCTGCCCTTCGGTTTTTCTTTAATTCAAACACCGGGAGATATGCCGTGCGAGGCGCCGCCCGTCGTTCTGCGAATATCAACGTTATGTACAAGGCTGTCGAAAAGGCAGCCTATGGACTGAAACGCGACTTCGGTGAAGTCGAAAACCTTCAGGTGTCGATGAAAGGCCCGGCAGATTTCGTATCTGCGGCTGATCACCGTGCCGAGAAACGCCTGCGTGAAGAACTTGAACGTGCCCGTCCGGGTTACGGCTTCCTTCTTGAAGAAGGCGGTGAGGTCAAGGGTTCCGATCCGGAACATCGCTGGATCATTGATCCGCTTGATGGCACCACCAACTTCCTGCATGGCATTCCGCATTTTGCCATTTCGGTTGCCCTTCAGAAGGGTGACGAAATCATCGCTGGCATGATTTATGACGTTGCCAAGGATGAGTGCTTCTGGGCGGAAAAGGGCCTTGGTGCGTTTCTTGACAACCGTCGCCTGCGTGTTTCCGGCCGCCGTCGTTTGAACGAATGTGTTCTGGCTTGTGGCGTTCCGCATCTTGGTCATGGTGATCATGCTGCATTCGAAAAACAGCTGCATTCGGTCATGGACCGTTGTGCGGGTGTTCGTCGCATGGGTGCCGCATCCCTTGATCTGGCCTATGTCGCAGCCGGTCGTTATGACGGCTATTGGGAAGCACATCTCAATGCCTGGGACATTGCAGCGGGTCTTTTGATCGTGACCGAAGCTGGCGGTTATGTCCGCGACGCCAATGGCGGCACCAACATGCTTGGTACCGGCAGCGTGGTTGCAGCCAACGACTATATACAGCCGGTTCTGGCCAAAACGCTTAAGAAAGCGATCACGGACTAACATCCCGCTTTTATTACCGTTTTTTGAAAGGGGCACTTCGGAATTTACCGAAGTGCCCCTTTTGCTTTATCGGTCAAAGCGGTTGTCCATTATCTGTCTCTAAGCTATGGTGCATGGTACTGCGTAGCCATTTGACGGGCTGCCAGAAAACAGGGGTGGCATTCGATAATTTTTCCGGGTGCCTAACGATCGACACAAAACTGTGTAAAAAAGAAAAACGTTATAAGACGATTTCAAACACAGGGTATTAAGGGGCCTGCGATTTGATGAAGGGGTATTCCAAGATTTCCGTGCTTGCGATGTCGGCTGCACTGGGAACCACCGTGTTCTTTGCTGCGAACGCATCCGCACAGCAATACTCCCCCGTCTCGGTTGACAATAGCGTCCAGGTAAACTGGGACGTCGCAGACGGTTTTGGTGATCAGCCAACCGTCCCGCAATATCTTTCACCGTCCGTATCACGCGAACATATCGTGATGCCCGGTGGTGATCTGATCTTTCCGGAAACCAAACCGAAATCCGAATTTCTTGCCAGCAACCAGTTTGCCGAAACCGGCAGTGCAGGCACCTATGACAGCGACTTTGAGACGGTTGTCATTGATGGTTCGGCTGGCGGCAGCGCATTTCCGACCCAATCAGAATTTTATGGTGTTCCGGGTGTAAACCCGTCAGCCGCAATGGATGATGGTGCCAATCAGGTCATCGCCCTTGAACAGCCTGCACCGACGTCTGCGCCGCGCAGCAAGCCTGCCGCACCGGTCGCGGTTGCCAGCAGCACATCAAATGCAAATGCGCCCACACCGCTGACCAAACCGGCATCTGCCCCGGCACCGACATCGGCACCAGCCGCACCGGTCATGGCCGAAGCACCGGCTTCGAGCCCGGCACAGGCAACATCGGTGGCAGCAGCGTCCACATCTGCACCTGTATCATCACCGGCACCTGCCCCGGCGACAGAAACGGCCGAGATGGTCGAACCGCCAAAGGCCCCGCCGCTTTTGTCTGATGACAGTGGCGCATCGTCGGCACCAAGTGCACCGGTCGTCGAACCGATTGCCAAGGGCAACGAAGTTCCCCCGCCGCCGGCACCGTCACCCGACACCACACAATCAGCCGCCACCATGGCGGAAACAGCCCCAGCAGCGAAAGCAGAACCGGCACCGGCACCGGCCGCCGAGGAAGCAGCCATTCCCCCGGCAAACCAGTCCGCACCGGCCCCGATGCCGGCTGCTGGCAGTGACGAATACAGCCTTGGCTTTGCCGCAGACAGCTTTGAGCTGACCGGTCAGGCCAAAAGCGCGCTTGATCAGGTGATTTCGGCAATGAACAAGGATGACAGTCTTCGTATCCAGCTTCAGGCCTATGCCCAGGGCGATGGTGCCAATGCATCCAAGGCGCGCCGCCTGTCGCTGTCGCGCGCGCTTCAGGTTCGTTCCTATCTGATTGATCAGGGCGTGCGTTCAACGCGCATTGATGTTCGTGCCCTGGGTGCGAATGTTCCGTCCGGCCCTGCCGATCGCGTCGATATCAAAACCGTTCAACGCTAGGATTAATCCATCATGAGCAGTCAATCGGCCAATGGTGCAGGTACGCTCCTGCCCATTACCAAACCCGGAAGTTATCTGACACGTATGGCGATCTTTGTTGCCATCATCGTCGGGGTCGGCGCCCTGCTGTTCCCTGCATTGTCTGATGCCTTTATGGCCAATGCTGTTCTTAATGGCTTGATCCTTGGCGTATTTGTCGTCGGGGTGATTTACACCTTCCGCATGGCTGCCAGCCTGTCACCGGAAGTCACCTGGATCGAGGATTTCCGTCGGTCCCGCCCCGGTCTGACATCACAGGTTCCGCCGAAACTTCTGGCCCCGATGGCCAGCATGATGGCCGAACAGCGCCGCGATCGCCCGCAACTTTCGACGACATCGACCCGCACCATCCTTGATTCCATCCGGTCGCGCCTTGATGAAAGCCGCGAATTGTCGCGCTATATCGTTGGTCTTCTGGTGTTTCTTGGTCTGTTGGGTACCTTCTGGGGCCTGCTTCAGACCGTGAACTCGGTTGCCGACGTCATTGGCAATGTCAATGTCGGCAGCGGATCGAACATGGATCTGTGGTTCTCTGATCTTAAGGAAGGCCTGTCAGAGCCGCTGAGCGGCATGGGGACGGCGTTCTCGTCCTCGCTGTTTGGTCTTGCCGGTTCGCTGGCACTTGGTCTTTTGGATATGCAGGCCGGTCAGGCCCAGAACCGGTTCTTCAACGATCTTGAAGAATGGCTTTCAAGCTTCACCCGTCTGGGTTCGGGAAGCGCGCTTTCGGATGGCGAACAATCGGTTCCGGCCTATCTTTCGGCACTGATCGAACAGATGGCCGACAATATGGAAGGACTGCAAAATTCCATCCAGCGTTCGGAAAGTTCCCAAATCAAGTCGCACAATACCCTGATTGACCTGGCCGACAAATTGTCGACCCTGACCGATCAGATGAAGGCCGAACAGCAATTGATGGTCAAGCTGGCGGAAAACCAGATGCACCTGAAACCGGTGCTTGATCAACTGGCGGACTCCATGAAAATGGGCAGCTTCGGGATTGACGACAACACGCGCGCCCATATCCGTTCGCTTGATAACCAGCTTGGCCGTGTCGCCGAAGAACTGACCGTCGGCCGCCAGCAATCCACACAGGAAATCAGAAGCGAGATCAAGCTTCTGGCCCGTACCATCGCCGCCATCGCCGAGGAGGGCTGATCGCATGATCGGGCTTTCGCGCCGTCGTAACCGCGATGTGAATACCTGGCCGGGCTTCGTTGATGCGCTGGCAACGCTTTTGATGGTGATCATCTTTCTTCTGATGATCTTTGTCATTGCGCAGGTTTATCTGGGTGCCGCCCTTTCGGGACGTGACGAGGCACTGAGCGATTTGACCGCCCAGGTCAACGAGCTGACCAATCTTTTGTCGCTTGAACGTGGAAACAATCAGCGGATGGAACTGGAACTGACCCAGTTGACCACCGAGCTTTCCAATACCAGCGACCAGCGTGACGACTTGAAGTCCCGCGCAGCCGCCCTTGCGACCCAGCTTGCCGATGCCAAACTTTCGGCTGACGAGATCGAGAAGAAGCTTCTTGCTGCTTTGGCGACCCTTGAAACCAAGGAGACAGAGCTTTCGGAACTGCGCAGCAACAGCGAAGAAAAGATCGCCGATCAGGAAACCCGCATCGAAGAACTTTCTGCCCTGCTCGCCTCGCGGGCATCGGAACTTGAAACCCAGAAAAATCTGAGCGCAGAAGCACAGGCACAGGTCGCTGCCCTTAATCAGCAGATGCTTGCCCTGCGCCAGCAATTGCAAAAGATCGAAGCCGCACTTGAGGCGTCCGAACGCGAGAATGCCGACAAGGAAGCCCAGATCGTCAATCTTGGACAGCGCCTGAATGCGGCACTTGCCACCAAGGTTGCCGAGTTGCAGCGTTATCGTTCGGAGTTCTTTGGCCGCCTGCGCGAAGTTCTTGGCGACCGTCAGGATATCCGCGTTGTCGGTGACCGCTTTGTGTTCCAGTCCGAAGTTCTGTTTGGATCGGGATCAGCCGATCTTGGCGAAGAAGGTCAGGAACAGCTGGCAAAACTTGGTCAGACCCTGACGACGATTGCATCGGAAATTCCCGACGATATTGACTGGGTCATGCGTGTTGACGGTCATACGGACAAGGTTCCGATCCGTAACCTCAAATTCGCATCGAACTGGGAATTGTCATCGGCACGTGCCATATCGGTGGTCAAATTCCTGATCGATCAGGGCGTCCCGCCCAACCGGCTGGTAGCAGCAGGCTTTGGTGAATATCAACCCCTTGATAACCGCGACGATGAAATCGCCTATCGCCGCAACCGGCGTATCGAGTTCAAGATTACTGAACGCTGATATCAACCACACAGAAATCTTTGACAAGGCCCCGCGGCATATGCTTCGGGGCCTTAATTTTTCTGGTGGGATCAAGGACTTCCCGCTAGGGTCGAAAACCGCGTCACCTTGATATCAAAACATCCATATTTCGGAGCCACCATGCTGCGCGATATTTCGCCCCAGAGTATTTTCATGGGCCTGTTGGCAGGCTTTGTCGGGTCTGCCAGTTCGTTTGCTGTTGTCCTTCAGGGGCTGAGTGCGGTTGGTGCAACACCGCAACAAGCTGCATCGGGCCTGATGGCGCTTTCGATTTCCATGGGTCTGTGTGCGATTGTGCTGTCGCTCAAGACCCGTCTTCCGATCAGCATTGCCTGGTCAACGCCCGGTGCGGCTTTGCTTGCCACATCCGGTGCGATCGAAGGCGGCTTTGCGGTTGCGGTCGGTGCGTTTATCGTCTGTGCAATCCTGATCATCATAAGCGGCGTGTGGAAACCGTTGGGTCGGGCCGTTGCCGGCATTCCTGCGCCCCTTGCCAATGCAATGCTGGCCGGGGTGTTGCTGGGCCTGTGTCTGGCCCCGGTCAAGGCGGTTGCATTTGACCCGTTGCTTGGCCTGCCGATTGCGATTGCCTGGCTGGTGGTCGGGCGATTTAACCGCCTTCTGGCGGTGCCAGCGGCGTTGCTGGCTTTTATCGCCGTCATGATTTTCGGGGTCGACTTCCCGGAAAATGCGCTGTCGGATTTAAGCGGATCGATCGCCCCGCCGGTCGAATTTGTGATGCCGGTTTTCACGCTTGGTGGTCTGGTCGGCATTGCGCTTCCGTTGTTTATCGTCACCATGGCATCGCAAAACATTCCGGGCACGGCGGTCTTGCGCGCCAATGACTATGACACCCCGCCCGGCCCGCTTTTTACCGTGACGGGTATTTTTTCACTGCTTTCGGCCCCGTTCGGTGGTCATGCGGTCAATCTGGCGGCCATCACCGCGGCCCTGTGCGCTGGCAAGGATGCCCATCCTGATCCGGCCAAACGGTATTGGGCGGCGGTATCGGGCGGTGTTTTCTATATCGTGTTCGGATTGCTTGCCGGTCTTGTCACGGCCTTTATCAGCCTTGCACCGGGCATCCTGATCGAAGCGGTTGCCGGACTGGCCCTGATTGGCGCCTTTGCCGGATCAGCCGTTGCCGCCTTTCGCGAGGAAGACGCCCGCGAGGCCGCCGCCGTGACCTTTATCGTTACGGCCGCCGGACTGACATTCTATGGAATTTCCGGGGCATTCTGGGGATTGCTTGCCGGCGGTCTGATTTACCTTCTGACCCATCTCAGGAACCGCTAGACATCCTGAATTGCGAAAAGGCCCGGCATTGGATTTGCCGGGCTTTTTTTCTTTTCAGCCGGTTTTGGCAGATGAATTGTCATTCGTGTCAATCACATCAGACACCGATAATTTGCCAAGCAGCTCGCGCATGGCGTCATATTGCGACAGAAAAACCCTTCCGGTCAGATCATCAAGAAAATGGGCGCATTTCAGACGGTCCATCACCGGGCCTTTGACTTCTGACAGATGCAGGGCAATACCCATTTCATCAAGCCGGTGATTGATGGCTTCAAGCGATTCCAGTGCGCTCAGATCAATCTCGTTGATGGCCGAACACATCAGAATGACATGCCTGAGCCGGTCATCCCCGACCACACGATCAAAGATGTAATCTTCAAGAAAGCGGGCATTGGCGAAATAGAGGCTTTCGTCAATGCGGATCGTCAGGATCGATGGATCGGTAATCACCTTATGACGTTTGATGTTGCGGAAATGCTGGGTGCTTGGCACCAGTCCGACTTCCGCAATATGGGGCCGTGACGTTTTATACAGGAACAACCCGATCGACAGCACGACACCCGACGTCACCCCGACTTCAACACCGAAGCCCAGCGTCAAAAGGATCGTTGCCAGCACCGCGACGAAATCGGCCTTTGAATATTGCCAGCTGGTTTTAAGGATCGAAAAATCGACCAGCGACAGCACGGCCACAATGATCGTGGCGGCAAGCGTTGCCTTGGGCAGGAAATAGACAAGCGGCGTAAGGGCAATGGCCGCGATCGCCAAACCAATTGCGGTAAAGGCACCGGCCGCCGGGGTTTGCGCACCAGCATCAAAATTGACAACCGAACGGGCAAAGCCACCGGTCACCGGATAGCCACCGGTAAAGGCCGCCCCGATATTTGCCGCACCAAGGCCGATAAGTTCCTGATCCGGGTTGATGCGCTGGCGGCGCTTGGCCGCCAAGGTTTGCGCGACCGAGATCGATTCAACAAATCCGATTACAGAAATCAGAATGGCCGGCACCAGCAAATCCGACACCAGTCCGACCGAAAAATCGGGCATGGTCAGCGGCGGCAGACTTTGGGGCACGTCGCCGACAATTTTGACGCCACCATCGGCCAAATGAAACTGCCAAACCGCAAATGTCGTCACCATGACCGCGGCAACCGGTCCGGCCTTTGTCACGACATCGGCAAGTCGTGGCCCTATGCCGATCTTGTGCAAGGCGGGTTTAAGCCCCTTGCGCACCCAGAACAGAAACAGCGTTGCAAGCCCGCCAATCAACAGGGTCATCGGATTGGTTTGCGGAAGATGCACAACAAGGGATGTCACCATTTCCCAAAGATTATGCCCGCCGGCATCCACACCCAGAATGTGCCTGATCTGGCTTGTCGCAATCAGAATGCCCGATGCGGTGATAAATCCGGCAATCACCGGATGGGACAGAAAGTTGGCCAGGAAACCAAGCTTGAACACCCCCATCGCAAGCAGGATCGCCCCGGAAAGCGCCGCAAGTGTAAGGGCCGCCAACGCATAGCCCATCGTACCTGTCTCGGCCACATTGCCGATCGCCGCGGCCGTCATCAGCGAAACCACGGCCACCGGCCCGACGGCCAATGCGCGGCTTGTGCCGAAAATAGCATAAAGAATGATCGGGACAATCGATGCGTAAAGCCCGGCTTCCGGCGGCAATCCCGCCAGAAGCGCATAGGCCAGCGATTGCGGGATCAGCATGATCGTCACAATGATGGCGGCAACCATATCATTGCCGAACGCAGTCCGGTCATAGCTGCGGCCCCAGTCAAGGACAGGGATATATTTCCCAAGACGCGGCAAGGTCATGTTTGGCAACTTTCGATCATATTGCACAGGTTCAAGGCGCAGCCTTACAACCCGTTCAGGGGAACCTTGAGCATCAGGCGACCGCTTTGATCCTTGGGCAGTTGGCCCGCACGCATATTGACCTGCAGCGATGGCAGGATCAGACGCGGCATATCAAGCTGTGCGTCACGTTCAGTGCGGAATTTGATGAATTCTTCGCGCGTCTTGCCCGCGCCAACATGAATGTTGAACCGGCGTTCGTCGCCAACCGTGGTTTCCCAACGGATGTCACGGCCATTGGGTCCATAGTCATGGCACATGAACAGGCGCATCTCGTCGGGCAGTGACAGCACCTTTTGAATGCTGTCATACAAAACACCGGCATCCCCGCCCGGGAAATCGGCGCGCGCCGAACCGCCATCAGGCATGAACAGCGTATCGCCGACAAAGGCAGCATCCCCCATGACATGCACCATGCAGGCCGGCGTATGGCCCGGGGTAAAGATCGCAAAGCAGGTCATGGATCCAACCTGATAGGTATCGCCATCTTCAAACAGCTTGTCGAACTGGCTGCCATCACGCTGGAACTCGGTCCCTTCGTTGAAGATCTTGCCAAAGGTTTCCTGAACAACCCGGATATTGGCCCCGATGCCCAGCTTTCCGCCCAGCTGTTGCTGGATATAGGGGGCCGCAGACAGGTGATCGGCATGAACATGGGTTTCAATGATCCATTGCAGATCAAGTTCGCGTTCGCGAATGTCCTTGATGATGGCGTCTGCGTGATCAAAACTGATGCGGCCAGCGGCATAGTCGATATCCATGACGGAATCGACCACGGCACAGGCGTTACTTTCCGGGTCCTTGACCACATAGCTGATGGTGTTGGTTGCGTCGTCAAAGAATGCGCGAACGTCTGGCTTTACAGACATATTTACCGGATACGGGGACATGGTATCTCCTTCGGTCAGGCGCACAGATCCGGCGCCGTTAAACACTGTTGAGATCATCCTACCCAGTCATGGTGAAGCGCGTCTGTGACCAAGTCACCAAACACATTCAAATATTATAATTTTTTGATTTTATTGATGAAACAGAAGCCTGAAAGCAGGTGCCTTTACTGTTTAGCCAACGCCTTGATCTGATCACGGTCAAGAATATGGATGACTCCGCGCGCCTGTTCGATCCAGCCCCGACGCTGGAATTCGGCAAGCTGGCGGGAAATGACTTCGCGTGCGGTGCCAAGCTCGCCTGCAAGTTTTTGGTGGGTTGTCTGGATGGTTTGCTGTTCGGATGACAATTCGATCAGCTTTTGCGCCAGCCGGATATCAAGCCTGCGAAACGCGATTTCTTCGACCACTGCAAACAGATCGGTCATGCGGCGCGAATAGGCCATAAAGACGAACTGGCGAAATTCCGGTGAATCCGCAACCATGCGATCAAACACATCACGGGGAATGGCCACCGCCTGCAACCCGGTTTCTGCGATGCCTTCGGCGGAATAATCTTCATATGCCATCAGACAGGCTGTGGTTAACACACAGCTTTCACCGGCATGCACACGATACAGAACAATTTCACGCCCGGTTTCAGATGTTTTCTGAACCCGCACCGTACCACTTAGCAGCAACAATAACTGTTCGGGTGGCTTTCCCGGGCCAAAGATCACGGTATCGACCGGAATATCAATAACCCGGCTGTTATCGGTCAGATATTGGCGAAGCTCTGTCGACAAACGCGACAATCCGGGAAACTGCATGATCCAGTCTGCGTGCGACATATTTTATCCTGTCTGTTTCCCGCGCCATTCAAAACAACAAAAACCTTTTGTGTTTTGTCTTCTTGGCCCCGCAAATGCAAGCCCAAAGCACTGATCTGAAATCCGGGGGATGGTGGGCAGCCCCGGAACCCGCGGCCAGTTTCCGCCCTTACGGCAACCGGATACGGGGGCGCCCGTAAAATCTGATCATTCCTTGTTGGTCGGGATGATCAGATTGCCACGATCATCGATTTCCCAGAACGGGTTAAAGGCAACCTCCCAGGCATGCCCATCCGGGTCGCGGAAATATCCGGAATACCCGCCCCAGAAAACCTTTTCGGCCGGCTTCTGGATTTTGGCCCCGGCTTTCTCGGCCTCGGCCATGACATGATCGACTTCTTCTTCGCTGCGCGCGTTAAAGGCCAGGGTCAGACCGGCAAAGCTGGCGCCTGTATCATCATCGAACTTGCCGTCTTCCTTAAGCGCATCACGCCCGAACAGGCCAAGGGCAAGACCATTGGACAGTTGGTAAAACACAACCTGCCCTTCGACCATTTCGGTCATTTTCCAGCCAAGGCCGTTTTCATAGAACCGGCGCGAACGATCCAGATCGGCAACGCCCAAGGTAATCAGCGAAACACGCTGTTCCATCTTATGCCCCCACTGATTGCTGCATTAAAATCTGTCTGACCATAACACATTGTTTTTCCCGGCCAGAAGACAGACTCGATCATCGCTCGAATATCGCATCGCAACAGAGACGCAATTATATTGCGCGTAAATCGGTACCGGAATAAGTAAATAATAAGTTGACCCAACGTCAACCGATGCAATCGGGCGTTTTACGCATTGCGATGCGAGTTCATTTTGAAAAAAGGTCAGTATTCATTACCATTCTTGTATTCGGTGATGGTCCCGCAAACCGACCCGAATGAATGAGAGAACAGGTCATACCGAAACACTGCACCACATCCCATATAATAAAATGCAGTGCGTAAGACCCGAATGACCCGAATATCAGAGAGATCCCAAGGGAGACCGGTCATGGCACAATTGGCGGCAATCAGTCTGGACGACAAATATACCCTGGAAGAGGGTCGGGTTTACCTGACAGGCATTCAGGCCCTGGTGCGCCTGCCCCTGATGCAGCGCCAGCTTGACGCGCGCGCCGGGTTGAATACGGCAGGCTGTATTTCGGGATATCGCGGATCGCCGCTGGGCGGACTGGATCAGCAGCTTTGGCGGGCCAAGAAGTTCCTGACCAAACAACAGATCGAATTTCAGGCCGGAGTAAACGAAGACCTTGCCGCAACCGTCGTCTGGGGCAGCCAGCAGGTCAATATGTACAAGGACGCCAAATATGATGGCGTCTTTGGCATGTGGTACGGCAAGGGCCCGGGTGTTGACCGGTCCGGTGACGTGTTCAAACATGCCAACCATGCCGGCACATCCAAACATGGCGGTGTTCTGGTTCTGGCCGGGGATGACCATTCGTGCAAATCATCCACCCTGCCCCACCAGACCGAATATGCGTTTATTGACGCACAGATCCCGGTGCTGAACCCGTCAGGTGTGCAGGATATTCTTGATTTCGGTATTCATGGCTGGGCCATGAGCCGCTATTCCGGGTGCTGGGTGGCGATGAAAACCATTGCCGAAACGGTCGAAAGCTCGGCCGCGGTTGATGTTGCCCCGGACCGCATCACGCCCGTTATCCCGACCGATTTTGTCATGCCCGAAGGCGGGCTTCATATCCGTTGGCCCGATACGCCAAAGGAACAGGAACACCGCCTGATGAAGTACAAGCTGTATGCCGCGCTGGCATATGCGCGTGCCAACAAGCTCAATAAAACCGTGATCGACAGCCCGAATGCGCGGCTTGGCATCATTACCACCGGCAAGGCATATCTTGATGTCATGCAGGCGTTTGACGACCTTGGCATTTCCGAGGAAGACGCCGCAAAGATCGGCATCAAGGTTCTCAAGGTCGGGATGAGCTGGCCGCTCAACCGCGACGATGTGCGTGAATTCGCCATGGGTCTGGAAGAAATCATCGTTGTCGAGGAAAAGCGCGCGGTGATGGAAAACCAGGTCAAGGAACAGCTTTATAACTGGCGCGAAGATGTCCGCCCGACTGTGATCGGCAAATTCGATGAAAAAGGCGAATGGATACTGCCATCGATGGATGAACTGACCCCGGCACGTATTGCCGTGGTTCTGGCCGAACGCATCAAGCGGTTCTATGACAGTCCGGCCATTCATGAACGCATCGACTGGCTTGCCGAAAAGGAAAAGGAAATCGCCGAACCACGCCCGGATGTGGCCCGCATTCCGTGGTTCTGCCCGGGGTGTCCGCATAACAGTTCGACCAAGGTTCCCGAAGGAAGCCGTGCGATGGCCGGTATCGGGTGCCATTACATGGTCAACTGGATGGACCGTTCGACCGAAACCTTTACCCATATGGGCGGCGAAGGCGTGACCTGGATCGGTCAGGCACCCTTTACCAATGAAAAGCATGTATTCCAGAATTTGGGCGATGGGACCTATTACCATTCCGGGTCTTTGGCCGTGCGGGCCGCCGTCGCGTCGGGTGTGAATATTACCTACAAGATTCTGTTTAACGATGCGGTCGCCATGACAGGCGGACAGCCGGTTGACGGTCCGCTGACCGTACCGCAAATCACCCGGCAAATGTATGACGAGGGTGCAAAACGCATCATCGTCCTGTCGGACGAACCTGACAAATATCCGATGGGATCGGACTTTGCGCCGGGTGTTGATATTCGCCACCGCGATGAGCTTGATAATACCCAAAAAGAACTGCGTGAAATCGAAGGTGTTTCGATACTGATCTTTGATCAGACCTGTGCTGCGGAAAAACGCCGTCGTCGCAAACGCAAACTGATGGTCGATCCGCCCAAGCGCGTTTTCATCAATGATCTGGTTTGCGAAGGCTGTGGCGATTGCGGTGAAAAGTCCAACTGCCTTGCGGTTGTGCCGGTCGAAACCGAATTTGGCCGCAAACGTGCGATTGACCAGTCGGCCTGCAACAAGGATTTCTCCTGTCTGAATGGTTTCTGCCCAAGCTTTGTCACCATTGAAGGCGGATCATTGCGCAAACCCGAAGCCGCGGCCAAGGGCGATAAATCAGGTGATGCGGTATTTGCCAGCCTGCCACGTCCGACCCTGCCCGATATTGATGATCCGTGGTCGGTTCTGATCACCGGGGTTGGGGGTACGGGTGTTGTGACCATTGGCGCGTTGCTTGGCATGGCAGCCCATATCGAAGGCAAAGGTATTGTCGGGCTTGATATGGCGGGTCTGGCGCAAAAAGGCGGTGCGGTTGTCAGTCATATCCGCTTTGCCAATGACCAGAACAAACTGCATGCTGCCCGCATTCCGGCCGGTGAAGCCAATGTGGTTCTGGGCTGTGATCTTCTGGTTGCGGCAAGTTACGAAGGCCTTGCCAAGATGCGCCGCAACTTCACACAGGCGGTGATCAACACCCATGAAACCGTCACCGGTGCCTTTACCCGCAATCCGGACTTCCAGCTCAAGACCAACGAGCATATGAAAGTCATCAATGATGCGTGTGGGGCGGATGCGGTGCATTTTGTCGAAGGCAGTGACATTGCAACCCGCCTGATGGGCAATTCAATTGCGACCAACCTGTTCATGCTGGGTGTTGCCTGGCAGCGCGGTCTGATCCCGATCAGCGAAGAAGCCCTGATGCAGGCGATCGAGCTTAATGGTGTTGGTGTGGACATGAACAAGCAGTCCTTCCACTGGGGCCGCCTTTATGCTCACGATCCCAAACGGGTAATTGATGTGGTCGGCCCGAACGAAGCCGAAGCCCATCCGATCGCAACCGACCTTTCCGACATCGTTGCCAAACGTCGGGCCTTCCTGACCGACTATCAGAATGCTGCTTATGCGGATCGCTTTGTTGCGCTGGTTGACAAGGTTTCTGCTGCAGAAAAGCGGCTTGGTGGTGGTGATGAATTGTCACGCACGGTTGCCAAATATTACTTCAAACTGATGGCTTATAAGGACGAATACGAAGTCGCGCGTCTTTACACCGATCCAAGGTTCCTTGCCAAACTGGCGAAAAACTTTACCGGTGATTACAAGATCAACTTCCACCTTGCCCCGCCGGCCATTGCGACCCAGGACCCGGAAAGCGGTCAGCTGAAAAAATCGACATATGGCCCCTGGATGATGAGTGTTTTCCGCATACTTGCGAAATTCAAATTCCTGCGCGGATCATCGCTTGATCCGTTTGGCCGTACCCATGAACGCAAGATGGAACGCCAGCTGATTGCCGATTACGAGAAGCTTGTTACAGAAGTTATCGACGGCCTGACTTCGGATAACTTCCGCATTGCCAACGCATTGCTGGCGCTTCCGGAACAAATTCGCGGTTATGGACATGTCAAGGACGCCAATATCGCCAAGGTAAAGAAACGCGAAGCCGAACTGATCGAACAGTTCCGCAACCCGCCAGAGCACCTCAAGGCAGCGGAGTAAATCCCTGCAATCGACAAAAGGCCCCGGGTATTCTCCGGGGCCTTTTGTTTATGCCGCTCAGGTCACAAACACCGCGTCATTGCCCCCACCCTGAAGACGGGTCGCCGCCGTTTGACCAAACGAAATCAAAAGCTTTTTGCGCCTTGCTGCCGAAAGTGAGGATTCCTCACATTGGCGAATGATCGCGGCTTCAAATCGATCTGCGACAATCAACCCGACATCATCAGGGATCAGATCGCGCGGAAAATCCATCGGCACGGCAAAGAAAAAGCGGTCACAATAATCAAGATAGCTTTGCCATTTCTGATCAGCCCGGAAATCCTCGACCGAGGATTTGACTTCGACTGCCCACAATTCCCCCTTGGCCCCCAATGCCAAAACATCCAGCCGACGACCATTCCCCAACCGAAGCTCGGTCAGACAGGACATCTGATGATGATACAAAAGCCGACAGACACCATTGGTGACTTCGGCGGTGATTTGGGGACGGGTTTGCGTTTCCATGACGAAATCCTACAAAAACAAAAGCCCGCTCGAAAGCGGGCTTCTCGGAATCGTGAATGTCTCCTGACAGGAACTGTCAGCTCATTCCCAGTGCGCGTTTGTAAACTTCGAGGATTTCTTCCTGTTCGGTGCGCTCGTGATCTTCCATTTTGCGCAGACGGATGATCTGGCGCAGGATTTTCACATCATAGCCAAGGGCCTTGGCTTCGCCATAGACTTCCTTGATGTCGGCCATCAGGTTGGCCTTTTCTTCTTCGAGACGTTCGATACGCTCAACATAGCTCGCAAGCTGATCGGCTGCGATACCACCGACTTCGGTCATCAATTCTTCTCCGATGATGGATTGCACAGCGGATACCCGGTGCGCGAAATTTTCAATGCGGCGCGACGATACTCAATGCACTGGCCGCTGACAAGTGCCATCAGGACAGATTGCCTGATCCCGGCACGGTTCGTTCGATCAGACAATCAGCCACCGCCAGCAAGGCATCATTGACACTGGCCCCGCGTTCGATGGCGGCATTGTAGATCTCGCGCTGACGGCGTGCACTGGTGCCGCGATGGATGATTTCGCGGGCATGTTCGACCTCGGCAACACAGCCGAAATATTCAGCATCAGGGCGGATCAGTTCAAGGATTTCCTCGACCAGATCGGCATAGGGTACGATTTCCCCGCGCCCGAAATCAATCAGTCCCGCCTTGTCCCCGGCATCACTGCCATATCGGCAGGCCCGCCAGCGGTTTTCGCGCACCAGCATGTTCGAATAAATGCGCCAGCGCTGATTATTGCGCCGCAAACGATACAGCATCCGCATCACACAACGGGTAATCGATGCCACGCAAATCGCATCTTCCAGATCGGTACAAACATCGGCAATGCGCATTTCAAGCGTCGGCCAGCGATCAGAGGGACGCAAATCCCACCAAAGCTTGGTGCCATCTTCGATCACGCCTGCCTGGATCAGCATATCGACATGGCGACGATATTCCGCCCATGACCCGAAAACTTCCGGAAGGCCTGTGCGCGGCAGGTTGTCAAACACCGAAAGCCGGAAAGTCTGAAGGCCGGTATCCCTGCCCCGCCAGAACGGGGAGCTTGTCGTCAGCGCCAAAAGATGGGGCAGGAAGTAACTTGCCTGCGCCATCAATTCGATCCGAAGATCATCGTCCTCGATCCCGATATGGACATGCATCCCGCAAATCAGCAAACGATCAACCACGGTACGCAGATCACGCGCAATCGTGTTGTAGCGTTCACCGTCAGTATGTTTCTGACTGTCCCATTGCGCAAACGGATGGGTCGAGGCCGCAAGCAGCGCCATGTCATATTTCGCAGCCACCCCGGACAGGGTGGAACGCATATGGACAAGTTGCGCACGGGCCTCGGCCGCACTGTTGCAGACCGTGCTTCCGGTTTCGATCTGACAACGCATGAATTCGCTGGAAACCTGATCGCCAAGTTCTGCCTTGGCGTCTTTCAGGAAATCGGCGGGCGGGTCCTTGGCAAGATCGCGGCTTTGGCGATCAACAAGCCAGAATTCTTCTTCGATCCCGATGGAAAATCCCGGTTCGCGCGCACTGGACCCAACCAAATCAGTCTCTCCGAATCTTGTAAAGGTTCGGGTCGGCAAGAATATCGACAAAGGCATCGCCAAGGATCTTTGCCCATTTCTCGCAACCTTCGTCAGTATCAATCAGATCCTGACGGATTTCAATCGACACACAGGGAAGCCCGCCGGCTTCGCCGTGATGGTCAATGGTGTAATCGGCCATGTGTTGCCCGGAATAGGGTTCGTTATCACCAATAGTCAGATCGGGATTCTGTTCACGCAGCTTAGCCAGAAGCGGTACCGGAATACGATCATCCTGATCCCACAAAACACCGATTTCCCACGGGCGTTCAAAGCCCTGGAACACCGGGGTGAAGCTGTGGATCGCAATCAGGGCCGGGACGATTTTATGCGCGTGGAAATTGGCAATGCGTTCTTCGATGGCACCGTGATAGGGCAGGAAAATCTCGCGGATGCGTTTCATATGTTCGGTCGGCGAGACATTCTTGTTACCCGGAACAACCGTCTGATCGGCGATTTCCGGCATGCCGGTCGGATCCCAAAGTTGACGGTTGCAATCAATCACCAAACGGGAATACCCGCCAAGAACAGCCGGGCAATCGAACCGTTCAACCAGAATTTCGGTCACTTTGCGCGCACCGATATCCCAACCGATATGACGTTTGCGTTCCTCTTCGGGCAGGCCAAGGGTGCCGAGACTTTTGGGAATAGCGCGCGATGCATGGTCGCAAACAAAAAGCGAATGCCCTTTGCCATTTTCGTTGAGAACTTCAAACGGGGCCGGATCATCTTGGCCCAACAGGGCCCCTGCATGGTGAGACACGCGTATTCTCCTGAAGTCAGTATTTTGGGTAAAGGTGGCTGGTCAGGCTGAACAGTTCCAGACAGGGTGAAAACGGTACTGGCAATCGTTCAGGCACTTGTTGAACTATCAATTTATCGCCCAAGAGACAAGATAGCCCTGCAATATCGCATCACTTCACACATCGACGCTTTGCGTCGGCCCGCAACATCCCGTAAAGTGGTATGACCATTATGGTCAGAACCCGATATTCACCTGCGTTGGCGCCGAAGAACACGATTGGAGTAAACCCAACATGCCGTCTGCCAAATCAAGCCCGGCATCCGACAACCAGGACGCCAAACGTCCCAAACGGATTGCCGATCAGGTTGCTGATCAAATTCTTGAAAAGATTGCCGATGGTATCTTCCTGCCCGGGGACCGCCTGCCCGGTGAACGTCAGCTTGCCGAAAGCATGAAAGTCAGCCGGGTTTCGGTGCGTGCGGCCCTGCAAAAACTTAAGACCCGCGGCTATTTGCGCGCGGTTCAGGGGGGCGGCACCGAAATCCTGTCATCGACCGGGATCGATATGGATACGGCGATGACCGATCTTGTGCGCGATTCGATAAATAACCTGCGCGATTTGCAGGAAATTCGCTGCACGCTTGAAACATGGGCGGCACGGCGTGCGGCGATCAATGCCAGTGACGAGGATATCAAACTGTTGCGACTGGCCTTCCGTCAGGCCCATGACCCGCGACGTGCGGCCAAATATCGCGCCGATGATGACCATCGTCTCCATATGATGATCGGACGTGCCACCGGGTCGATCATTTATTATCACGTGATGAAGATGCTTCATGACGTGTTGCAGGCTGCCCTTACTGAAATCCGTTTCAATTCAATGAGCGGCCCGTCCTTTGACCGTATGGTTCAGGACCACCATCGCGACATCATCGAAGCAATCGCCGCCCGTGACCCGGATGCCGCCGAAAAGGCAATGTCCAATCACCTTCAGGCGGTGCTTGATTTCTTTAAAACGGCTTCGGACAAACAGGCGACCTGATCGCCACCCCGAAACAAGGCCGAAAACATCATAAAATACATTCAGGGAACCCCGATATGACGACGTCTCGCGAGAAACTTCTGGCTTTGATGGATGCGGCCCTTAAGGCGGCTGATCCCGGTGTTCAGATCCCCCGCAACATGCCATCCCCGCCAAAAGGAAAAACCATTGTTATTGGTGCTGGCAAGGCATCGGCCAACATGGCGCGCGCCTTTGAGCAGGAATGGAAAGCCGATCTTGAAGGACTTGTTGTCACACGTTATGGCCACGCTGTTCCCTGTGAGAAGATTGAAATCGTCGAGGCATCGCACCCTGTGCCGGATGCTGCGGGCGAAGAAGCCGCGAAACGCATTCTTGAAATCGTTCAATCGGCGGGCCCTGATGATCTGGTGGTCTGCATGATTTCGGGCGGCGGGTCGGCCCTGCTTGCCCTGCCCGGTCCGGGACTGACCCTTGATGACAAGCAATCGATCAACAAGGCATTGCTGCGCAGTGGCGCGACCATTTCGGAAATGAATTGCGTGCGCAAACATCTTTCGGCGATCAAGGGCGGACGCCTTGCCAAGGCCGCCGCACCGGCCCGCATGATTACCTATCTGGTTTCGGATGTGCCCGGCGACGATCCGGCGATCATTGCATCGGGACCGACCGTTGCCGACCCGACATCGGGTCAGGACGCGCTTGATATCATCCGCCATTACCAGATCGACATTCCCGCGGCCGCCGAAAAACTTTTGCGCAGTGCCGATGATGAAACGGTCAAACCCGATGATCCCTGCTTTGACGGGCATGAGACCGTGATGCTGTCACGCCCGCAAGACAGCCTTGAAGCCGCCGCAGAAGTGGCCCGCAAAATGGGTCTGAACCCGGTGATCCTTGGCGATGCAATCGAAGGGGAATCGCGCGAGGTCGCCATCATGCATGCCGGTATCGCCCATCAGGTCGCCAATCACGGGCAACCGGCCGCCAAGCCCTGTGTCCTGCTTTCGGGTGGGGAAACAACGGTAACAGTACGAAGCAAAGGCGGACGCGGCGGACGCAACAGCGAATTTTTGCTGTCGCTTCTGATCCAGTTGCGCGATCAGCCGGGGTTCAGCGCCATCGCCATTGACACCGACGGCATTGACGGCAGCGAAGACAATGCCGGTGCGATCATGGATGGGACAAGCTGGCAAAAGGCACAGAAAGCCGGTGTTGATTTGCGGCAATATCTTGCCAATAACGATGCCTATAGCGCCTTTGCACGGATTGATGATCTGATCATTACCGGCCCGACATTAACCAATGTCAACGACTTCCGGGCCATTCTGATCGAATAGCCAGCCTGACAAGACGGGCTCAGGCACCGGGTTTTGGCATCCATGGCCGAACCCAGCCAAGCCCGTCTTCGGTTTTGCCATGCGGCTTGTATTCGCAACCGATCCAGCCGTCATAGCCAATGCGATCAAGCATATAGAACAGGAACGGATAGTTCAGTTCCCCGCTATCAGGTTCATGACGGCCCGGCGCGCCGGCAACCTGCACATGGGCAATGCGATCAAGATGCTTGTCCAGGCGGGCTGCGATATTCCCGCCGACAATTTGTGCGTGATAGATATCAAATTGCAGCTTCAGGCGCGGATGACCCAGCTGTTCAAGGATCACGGCGGCCTGTTCGACGGAATTCAAAAGATATCCCGGCATATCAACCGGATTGATCGGTTCGATCAGGATATCGACCCCGGCCTGATCGGCAAGGTCGGCGGCATAAAGCAGGTTGTCGCAATAAAGACGCGCCAGTTCGCCGGAATTTTCGTTTTCCCCCATCACACCTGCCATGCAATGAAGCATCTTGCAGCCGGTTGCGGCCGCGTAATCAAGCGCCTTGACCACGGAATCGCGAAATTCGTCTTCGCGTCCCGGACGACAGGCAAGACCTCGGTCACCGGCTTCCCAGTTGCCGGCGGGAAGATTGAACAAGACCTGTTCAAGGCCGTTATCGGTCAGCAGTGATTTGACCGTCGATAACGGCATGTCATAGGCACCGATATATTCAACCCCGACAAATCCCGCATCGGCCGCCGCCGCAAATCGTTTTTCAAACGGAAGATCGGCAAACAGAAACGAAAGATTGGCGGCAAAACGTGGCATATCGCACCTGACGGGTGAATGGAAACGGGCACGTATGGTTTCCCAACTGCCTGATCAGGTCAATGATCAATCAGCGGATTTTCAGGATGCGGTTGGCAATTGGGCAACCTGGTTTGAAATCCAGTCGGCGAATGCATCGACCTCTGCCCGGTTGGTGCCGCGTCCGGTATGCAGGAAATGATACTGATGACCGTCCAGATGCTGATCAAAGGGCATGATCAGAAGACCGGCATCAAGTTCATCGCGTGCCATCGCCGGACTGGCAAGGACCACACCCTGCCCGGCAATTGCCGCCTGAATGGCGTGGGTATCATCGGAAAAACTGATGCCCCCCGATGTTTTAAGCCCCTTGATCCCGTTTGCCGCTGCCCAGCGTTCCCAAGTCGGCGTCACGTCATCGGGACTAAGCCAATCAAGATGCAGCAAGGTCGCATTGCAAAGATCATCACCGCTTTGAATGCCCAACATCGGGCTGCAAAGCGGGGCAAAGGTTTCACGAAACATCGTTTGGGCAACAAGCCCCGGATATGGACCACGCCCGTATCTGATCGCGGCATCCACCACCCCGCTGGCAAGATCAACTGCCGCAGCCGAGGTATGAAGACGCAGATGAATATCAGGATGGCGTTTCTGAAAATCCGGCAAACGGGGCAACAGCCATTTGGCGGCAAAAGACGGAAGAACCGAAACCGTCAAACCACGCGATGTCTTGCGATGGCGAATGGCATCAACCGCATTGGCAAAGGATACAAAACCGTCGCGCAGCACCGGGTACAGTTCCTGACCGGCCTGGGTCAATACGACCTGGCGTGGTTTGCGATCAAACAGACGCACACCCAGCGTTTCTTCCAGAAGGCGTATCTGATGGCTGATTGCCGTTGGTGTTACGGCAATCTCGCCAGCAGCTTTTTTAAAGCTTTGATGACGCGCAGCGGCTTCGAACGCGCGCAAGGCAGCAAGGGGCGGTAAAGACATATGGATGAATTTAACTCATCTATAACATGATGAATTCGATTTTGCCCGAGGCATCAAAACAAGGCAAGTCTTGGTCATCACATGATCACAGATGAAGTGATTTCATCAAGAACGGAGACCGCGATGACCAGAATTCTTCATATCGACAGCAGCGCCCGCCCCGGCCGATCCGATCAGAAACCGCACGGATCCCACAGCCGCCGTCTGAGCGCCAAATTCATCGAACATTGGCGTTCCGCGCGGCCCAATGACGAGATCATTTATCGTGATGTCGGTGCAAATCCGCCCGCACCGGTCACAGGCGACTGGGTCCATGCAGCGTTTACCAAACCCGATGATCGCGAAGACTGGATGCATGACGTTCTTCGTGAAAGTGACCTTTTGGTCGAAGAACTTTTGGGTGCCGATATTATTGTCGCGGGCGTTCCGATGTATAATTTCGGCATGCCCGCCCAGATGAAGGCATGGGTCGACAACATTGTGCGTGTCGGCAAAACATTCGGCTTTGACCGGTCCCGCGAAGGCGTTCCCTATTGGCCGATGGTGACGGACGGCAAATCGATTGTCGTTTTGTCATCGCGTGGCGATTACGGTTATGACGCGGGTGGTCGGGTCGCGCATCTGAACTTTGTCGAAGGCGGGATTTTTACCCCGCTTGAATATATCGGCATCACGGATCAATACGGAACCGCGATTGAATATGACGAGTTCGGTGATGACCGCACCCAAAAGTCGATCGCACTGGCCGAGGCCGAGACAATCGCAATTGCCGAAAAACTGATCCAAAAACACGCGACCAAAAATGACGCCTGAAACGCGCGACCGGGCACGGTTGATCGCCCTGCCCGGTCCGTTCACAAGGGGCGCTGTGCCGGATCATCCGGCTTTCTGTTTGGCAGGTGGCACGACCGCACGGGCATTGTCCTTGTCCAACCCGGTAATCAGACGCGCGCCTTTTTTGCGAAAAAGGTAGCTCCAGACCCATTGCACCATGACCAGTGCCGGGGCCCGAATACCGATCAGGAAGTAAATATGCGCAAGCCCCCAGAACCACCAGGCAAGCCAGCCTTTCAGCTTGAATCCGTTAAGGTCAATCACCGCACGGTGGCGTCCGATCGTCGCCAGATTACCGGCATGGCTGTATTTGAATGCCGGTGTTGATCGCCCATCCATCAGATCGAGAATACGACGCGCAACATACTTGCCCTGTTGCTTGGCTGCCGGGGCAATTCCCGGAACCGTCAGGCCATCCCGCCAGGGCACATGGGCCGCATCACCGATGACAAAAACATTCTGATGGCCCGGCACGGAAAGATCGGGTTCAACAATAATTCGCCCGCCACGATCAGCGGGTTTCTGTACCCAGTCCTTAAGATCGGGCACCTGAACCCCGGCCCCCCAGATCACATTGGCTGCCGGGATAAATTCGTCACCGATCTTAACCCCCTGTTCGGTGATGTCGGAAACCGGACTGCCAAGACGGACTTCAACGCCAAGACTTTCAAGGGATTGATGGGTATATTCCGACAGGCTGCGCGGAAATGCGCCAAGAAGCCGGTCGCTGCCTTCGACCAGAATGATACGGGCATCACGCGGATCAATCCGGCGAAAGTCGTCGGTCAGGGCCTTTTTCGCCAGTTCGGCAATTGCACCGGCCATTTCGACCCCGGTCGGGCCACCGCCCACGACAACGAAATTGAGAAGACGGCGTTTCTGTTCTTCATCCTCGCTGTTTTCGGCGCGTTCAAACGCCAAAAGCAGGTTTTTACGGATGTCGGTGGCCTCGGTAATGTTTTTGAGCCCCGGCGCCAAAGAAGCCCAATGGTCATTGCCGAAATAGGATGTGACCGCACCGGTCGCCAGGATCAGATAATCATATTCAAGATGATGATCCCCGGACAAAACACGTTGCCCGGCCAAATCGATCCCGGTGACCTCGCCCATGAAAACCGAAACATTCGGTGCGTGGCTGAAGATGCTTCGGGTTGGCCAGGCGATTTCAGCAGGCGAAAGGTCGGCTGTGGCGACCTGATATAACAGGGGCTGAAACAGGTGATGATTGCGCTTGTCAATCAGAACGACTTCGACATTCTTGCCCGCCAGTTTTTTGGCGGCACTCATTCCGCCAAATCCGGCCCCGACAATGACCACACGTTTCTGATCGGACATGCTGGCATACTCCGTTTTGTCCATAACCGGCCGGGCATGGCCCGGTCCCAGGCGAAAGCCTGGATCAGGACCTAGTGACAATATCGGGAAAGCGCAAGAAATCCAATGTGATCAACGGCACACGCAACCCAAGACAAGCAGGCACCTTGCCGTTATAAGAACGGTCTGTTGTCATCAAGATAGAGGCCCACATGAACAACGCCTTTTCGCTTCATCCCCAACTTGCCGCCGATACAACGCTGGTTACCGACGGCCCGCTTTCGCATGTGTTGTTGATGAATGATGCGCGTTATCCCTGGTTGATCCTTGTGCCCAAGCGCCCTGATCTTGTTAATTACGATGATCTGAGCCCAGAGGACCGCATCACGCTGGGCAATGAAGCCGCCGCTGTTTCACAGGTGATCAAACGCCGGTTTGATGCGCATAAGACAAATGTCGCGATGCTGGGCAATATGGTGCCGCAACTTCATTGTCATGTTGTCGGACGGTTCAAGGATGACCCGGCATGGCCCGGGCCGATCTGGGGCGTTGGCACGGCCGAACCCTATGACGAGGAAGCCGGGCGTGACCGGCTTGCGGCATTGCGCGCAGATCTGATTTCGGCCTTCAAGCATCTTTGATCATCGATGCTCTTTGCTTGACGCACATCAAGGCAGCGCAGATTGGAATGATGCAAAAGACGGATAGAACGAATTAATCGGGATATCCGTCATGCAGCTGGCTCTTTACGAAAAATACGATCTGCGACTGCCGCGTTACACCAGCTATCCGACAGCCCCCCATTTCCATGCCGGGATCAACGGCACCGTGTTTGAAGGCTGGCTTGGGGAACTTGACCCCGCACAGCCGCTGTCGCTGTATCTGCATGTTCCCTATTGCGAAGAAATGTGCTGGTTCTGCGGATGCAACACCAAGATCACCAAACATTACAAGCCGGTCACCAGCTATGTCGGGGCCCTGCTTGGTGAAATTGAAAGCACGCTTGGCAAGCTGCCAAAGGGTCAGCGATTTGTCGTTTCCCATATCCATTTCGGCGGCGGCAGCCCCACCATCTTAAAGGCCGATGACCTGCGCACGATCATGGCTGCGATCAGCAGCCGGCTGGATCTGTTGCCTGATGCCGAAATTGCCATTGAAATGGATCCGCGCACCGCAACGACCGACTTCATGGATGCCATGGTCGAATGCGGCTTTAACCGTGCAAGCATCGGTATTCAGGATTTTCATGACGACGTCCAACGGGCAGTCAACCGCATTCAAAGCATTGATCTGGTCCGTGATGTGATTAACGGGCTTCGGGATCGCGGGATTACGGGCATCAATGTCGATCTGATGTATGGCCTGCCCCATCAGACGATTGATACATTACGTGACACGGTTGATCAGACCGTTTCGCTGCGCCCTGACCGGCTGTCGGTTTTCGGATATGCCCATGTGCCATGGATGAAAAAGCACCAGCAACTGATCCCGACCGAAGTTCTGCCCGACACACAGGAACGCTGGGCACAGTATGAAGAAATCCAGAACCGGCTATCGGCCCATGGATATATCGCCATCGGGCTTGATCATTTCGCCCATGAAGCCGACAGCATGGCTGTTGCACTTCGCAATGGTGAATTGCACCGCAATTTTCAGGGTTACACAACTGATCGGGCCGAAGCCCTGATCGGGTTTGGTCCATCGGCGATTTCGTCGCTGCCACAAGGATATGCACAAAATGATCCGGCACTGGCGCGCTGGCAACGCAGTGTCGAGGCCGGAATGTGTGCGATTGAAAAAGGCGTGGCATTAAGCGGCGAAGACAAGCTGCGCCGCGAAATCATCAACGAATTGATGTGCAATCTTTCGGTCGATCTTGATGATATATGCGCCCGCTTTCAGACATCAGCCGACCGGTTCCGCCCGGAACTTGATCGCATCGACGCAATGAGTGCGGACAATATCGTCAAAGTTAACGGCCATAACATTATCTTGACCGAAACCGGGCGCCCGTTGGTACGTGCGATCTGTGCGGCCTTTGATACCTATCTTGACCCTGCGCATGGGCGCCATTCACAGGCTGTCTGACCGCACATTCGCGTAAAAAAAGGGGCCATTTGGCCCCTTTTTCGTTGAATGGTGCCTTGTGATCAATCCCAGTCCGGGGCCAGCCCGTCCGGGCTTACGATCCGGCCGTTTTCATCGGCAAGGTCATGGATGGCCTGCATCTGTTCACCGGTCAGTTCGAAATCAAAGATATCGAAATTCTCAACCAGGCGCTTTTCCCCGACGGTTTTTGACAGGGCGATGACGTTGTTTTGTTCAATCACCCAGCGCAACACGATCTGGGCCACGGATTTGCCCTGGTCTGCGGCAATCGCCTTAAGGGTATCGTTTTCAAACACCTTGCCATCGGCCATCGCAAAATAGCTTGTCAAAGACATGTCAAGCTTGTTCGCGGTTTCCATGACCACCGACTGATCGATGAAGGGATGATATTCGATCTGGTTGGTGACGATCGGCGCATCGGACAAGGCCACTGCTTCGTTCATCAGGGCGGTGTTAAAGTTGCTGACACCGATATGGCGCACCTTGCCGGCTTTGCGTACTTCGTTCAGCGCGCCAATCTGTTCGGCAAGTGGCACATCCTTGTTCGGCCAATGCAGCAACAACAGATCGACATAGTCGGTGCGCAGCTTTTTCAGGCTTTCATCAACCGATGCGATGAAATCATCATGGCGGTAGTTCGACACCCAGACCTTGGTCGTCAGGAAAATATCCTGACGCGGGACGGATGACAGTTCGATGGCTTCGCCAACGGCTGCTTCGTTCTCATAGATCTGGGCGGTATCGATATGACGAAAACCGGTTTCCAGTGCCTTGGGCACAATCCGCTTCACGTCATCTTCGGAAATGCGAAATGTCCCAAATCCCAGTGCCGGGATGGTGGCACCATTTGTCGTTACATCAAACATGTTTTCAAACCTCGTTGATTATGGGTCTGTCTGCGAAACATCCCGCGGATGGTTTCGTTCCGGACCCGATGAAAATTCTTTGGGAAAGGCCGATCATTCAGCCGGTTGCAAACGGGCAACGTCGCGACGGTCAAGCGACCCGCTCAGCACGGTCAGGCCAAGGGCAAGAACCACAAGAATCGCCCCGATCCACGGTGTTGCCGCCAGTCCAAGTCCGGATGCCACAACATGCCCGCCAATCCATGCGCCCAGCGCAATGCCAAGATTGAAGGCCGCAATATTGAGCGCGGATGCAACATCAACCCCACCCGGCCGGTGTTGTTTGGCAAGCTTCACGACATAAAGCTGCAAGCCCGGAACATTGGCAAATTGCAGGAAGCCAAGCGCACCAAGGGTCACAATAGTCGCAACCGGTGAAATCGC
This sequence comes from Thalassospira sp. GO-4, assembly GCF_023588965.1. NCBI lineage: Bacteria > Pseudomonadati > Pseudomonadota > Alphaproteobacteria > Rhodospirillales > Thalassospiraceae > Thalassospira > Thalassospira sp. GO-4. The sequence continues at coordinate 311,861 of NZ_CP097807.1, read as the reverse complement.
GGTAAAGCTGAACAGCACCAGCACCGCAGCCTGAAGCACGAACAGAACGGTCAGGGCGCGCACCGGGTTTCGATTGGCAAGTTTGCCCCCGGCAATATTACCGATCGCAATCGCCACACCGTAAAAGATCAGGATCAGACTGACCGAAGATTCGGTAAAACCGGTAATTTCCTGCAAGATCGCCGACAGATAGGTAAAGGCCACGAATGTGCCCCCATAGCCCAGGGCTGTCATGCCATACACAATCAGCAACCGCGAACTGCCAAGCACCCGCACCTGATCACCAAGACCGGCCGTTTCACCGCGTTTGAGGTTGCCCGGCAACAGCAACGCAATCCCGGCAAAGGAAATCACACCAAGCAGCGCAACACCCCAGAAGGTCGCGCGCCAGCCAAACATCTGCCCGATAAAGGTGCCAAGCGGCACACCGGTCACAATGGCAACGGTCAGCCCCATGAACATCATGGCAATCGCCGATGCCCGGCGGTCTTCCGGAACCAGATCGGCAGCAATGGTCGCCCCGACCGAGAAGAATACACCATGGGCAAAGGCCGAAATCACCCGCGCAACCAGAAGCAATTCATAACTCGGGCTTAGCGCGGCAACACCGTTGCCAATGATGAACAGGCCCATAAGCCCCAACATCAGGGATTTACGGTTCATGCGCCCGGTCAACGCCGTCAGGACCGGGGCACCAAAAGTCACCCCAAGGGCATAAACACTGACAATCAGCCCCGCCATCGGCAAGGTCACATCAAGATCGCTTGCAACTGTCGGCAACAGGCCGACAACCACAAACTCCGTTGTTCCGATCGCATAGGCCGCGATGGTCAACGCAAACAAGGCAAGTGGCATTCAAATTCTCCTTCCGCACTTAGCGCGGATAAACAGGTTTCATCGGGTTTTCCCCGGAATTTGGTGTGACTATGCCAATCAAAACCTTGCGCGATAATCCGGATTGCGCGACAACCATATTTGAATTCAATTCAAAGACGAGGATGCATTGGACAACCGTGCGGGCGAAATGGAGACCTTTATCAAGGTCATCGAACATGGCAGCTTTTCACAAGCCGGGCGGGATTTGCACATGTCGCCTTCCGCTGTCAGCAAGCTGGTCACACGGATCGAAGACCGGCTTGGCACCAGACTTCTTGTCCGTTCGACACGGCAATTGCAGCTTACCCCCGAAGGCGAGATGTATTTGCGCCGCGCCCGTACCATCCTTGACCAGATTGATGAAACCGAACGCCTGATTGGTGGTGGCGGTCAGGCAGCCCCGCGCGGCAAACTGAGCATCAATGCATCCGTGGCCTTTGCCCAGGTCTTTATCATCCCCTACCTGCCCGGCTTTTTGCGGCAATATCCCGATATCGAATTGGAACTGACCCAGACAGACGGCATTGTTGATCTGCTTGAAGAACGGGCCGATATCGCCATCCGTTCCGGCGGGCTTCCGGATTCCAGTTTGATGGCGCGCAAGCTTCTTGAAACCAAACGCAAGATCGTCGCATCCCCGGCCTATCTCGAACAGTTCGGGGTCCCGCAAACGCCTGCCGACCTTGCCGATCACAATTGCCTGCGTTTCAATTTTATCAAGGGACGCAATTTCTGGCCGTTTACCGATCCGCAAACCGGACGCCAGTTCGATCAGACGATCACCGGTGACTTTCTTGGCAATAATGGCCCATTGGTCAAATCGATGTGTTTGGCCGGTATCGGCATTGCACGCATTGGCAATTTCCACGTCCATAATGCGCTTGAAAAAGGGGATCTGGTGGAAATCCTGGCCGACTGGACCAAAGACGACATTGAAACCGTTCATGCCGTTTGGGCCGGTCACGACCATCTGGCGACACGCATCCGGGCCTTTATAGACTTTGTTGTCGATTGTGTGCGCAAAAGCCCGTCACGATGACTTGCGCAGGGTCAGGATCACAATCCCGCTGACCACGATCAACCCGCCCACCATCTGGATCGGGCTGATCATCTGATCAAGGATCACCCAACCAAACAACAATGTGGCAATCGGTTCAACATTCATCACCGACGCATTGCGCGCCATATCCAGACGCGGCACAGTGATGAACAGAACCGAAAAGGCACTGCCATAAAGGGCCACCAGAACGGTAAGCCCGATCCAGCCTGGTCCGGCCTGTGGCAAGGCCATTCCGCCCGGCAACACATCGCCCAATCCGGCAAAGATCATGGCGACAAACACCACCAGCATGGTGAACATTGAACGCACTGAACCGTTCAGTGCCGCCAGCTTGTGATCGGTCACCCAAAACGCAACCGACAGCGCCGTTGCCGCCGTCAGCGCAAAGGCAATGCCAAGCCACCATTCATCGGTAACCGTCACCCCGCCGCCGAGAATTCCCGGAAGATCAAGCGCCAGAACAAGCCCCGAAAGTATGAAAAGCATCAATGCTGCCGACTTTAAGGTCGGGCGTGCCCCGCCCAATCCCCAGGTCAAAAGAGCCAGAATGATCGGAAATGTGTTGGCCGTCAGCAACGCCAGTGCCACCGGCACGCGGGCAACCGCGGAATAAAGACACAGGCTTTGCACCGTGATCATCACCCCCAGCAATACTTGCCAGCGCCCGAGCCGCTTGGGCAGACGAATGGAATGATGCTGGAAAGTCACGATCGAAATCAGGATCAGCAAGGCAACGCCGGACCGGCACAAAACCGCCAGCAAAAGCCCCGTGCCGTTTTCAAATGCCAGTCGGGCGGCAACATGATTTCCGGCAAAGCTGCATGCCACAAGCGCAAGCACCATCACCGCAACGTGGCGGGGAAAAAGTGCGGGCGCACCATTCTGGCGTGTCGGGGACGAATTGGCGTTGGCGGCGGGCATTCGCAGACATCCTGACTGTTCGGGGCACCCCGAATAGACCTTATGGCCATAGAAGAATCAAGGCGTTATATGGAATCCTGATGTTCTGTTGCGCGAAGAAGTTCCAGACATCTTTGCGCAACCAGACGGGCTGGCTGCAAGGACGGATGGCGGAACGGCACAAGTTCGGTCCCGGTTTGCATCGGCCGGGCATAGTCGCCGTCATAAAGTGACTGGTGTAATCGTTGATGGCGCTCGGATGCCAGTCCGTCAGGGGCATAGATATACACCCCGCCCGGCGCGGCCGCGGCCTCGCAACACATGGAAACGGAATCCCCGGTAACAATCAGCACATCGGCCAGGGCCAGATACCCGAAATAGGGATTTTCATCCTGCGACGTCCAGTCATGGAGATGATAGCCAAGCCCCGACGCAGCGAGACGTTCGGCGATCAGTTCTTCGTTCTCCGGCCCGGTGCGCCGACTGGTCGTCACCAACAAACTGCCATCCACCGCGCGGGCAGCCTCAATCGCACGCGAAATCAGTTCATCGGCCATATCACGGGTAAAGGTGGTTTTCTTTGTGCTGCCCCCCACGATCACGGCAAAACGCGGCGCCGGCAATCCTTTGAAATGAGGACGCCAGGTATCAGCTTCGATCAGAAGACGCGTTTCTGTAACACGGTGCGGCGCGCCCGGAATTTCTAGGATGTTTTCACGAAGCGCCATCCGGTCATGGGCCGGAACAGCAATCAGATCAAATGCACTTTCACCACTATCGGGGCGCATGATCTGACAAATGCGGGTGTGGCCGCGGCTTTGTTTTTTGATCCATCTTGCCACCGGTGCGGTTCGACGTCCGGCCGAAATCACCAGATCAGGCCAGGGTGCCACCAGACGCATGCGCGAGGGCACATCAACCCCGATCAAACTCGCCCCGCGAATGATATTGGGCAGGCGCGCCAGTTTTGTATATCCGATATCAACACGTTTGAAGGGTTGCGCCAGTGCTTCGGCCACACCGATTGCCTGATTGATGTTTCCCGCACGGTCATCGGCCAGAACCCAGATCAGATGCGTATCTTGTTCGGACATTCAGGGAGACTTTCCTGATTTGATTATTGTTATTGGATTGCGGCCCCGAAGATCATAGTCGCTAATCCTGCATGCGTCGATGGTCTGGCATGATTGGTAGCGTCAGATCACGGCTTTATCAAGCACCGACGCCGGGTTATGAAATTGGCGCTGGGCTTCGAAACAGTTTTGTAATTTAATCTGCGCCCACCCACCTATTCTTTAGGGTGGGTTTTAACCGTCAGTGAAGTGTGGACAGAATGCTTGGGACATCCGTTTCCGTCAAAAGAACATCGCGCATTGTCCTGTGCGTCTTGCTTGCCTTGTTGCCCATTACGGTCTGGATGGTCACGGAATTCTGGCGCGAGACCAAACTTGTCGACATCACCGAAGACGGCCGCAACAAACTGGAACTGTACCGGTCCAACCTTCAGGGTGCGATCAAGGAACACGAATATCTGCCGATCACGCTGGCATCTGACAAACGTATTCTTGATCTTGCATTGTTTGCCGACCCGGCCAATGCGGCGGCGGTCAATGTCTATCTTGAAAAGCTGGCAGCCGACAGCGGCGCGTCCGACATCTATTTCATGGATCAGAACGGCACGACCATTGCCGCCAGCAACTGGAACAGTCAGGCATCCTTTATCGGGCGCAACTTTTCATTCCGTCCCTATTTTCAACAAGCCCAGGCCGGGCTGACCGGCCATTATTTCGCATTTGGCATCACATCAAACGTGCCGGGCTATTATATTTCGCATCCTGTGCGTCCGGACGGCACCACGTTTGAAGGCGCCGTGGTGGTCAAAACCCACCTTGAAACACTTGTCCAGCGCTGGGCACGCGGCAGTGAAAGCGTGCTGGTCACCGATGAAAACGGCATCGTGATCATTGCATCCCATCCCGAATGGCGTTTTCGCGATCTTGGTGGTCTGGCGGCCAAGGACCGCCCGCGAATTATCGCGTCGCGCAAATATGGGGATTACCCGCTTGCGCCGATGCCGTTGCTTTCGGGGCATTGGCCGTCCGATGATGATCTTGGCGTGTTGTCACTGGGGGGAACACCACGCAGCGCTGGGGATCGCAATACCGACCAGAATGCCCCTGCCCCGCGTGCACGCGGCGTCGCAAACACGCCATCAGGTGATAGCGCATCGGGAAAACCCGAACCGGCCAGGACGACCTATCTGGTGACAGGAAGCACGCTTCCTGTTCAGGGATGGCGAATGTATCTGTTGACCGACAAGTCATCGCTTGATCGTTCCGTGATCAGTGCAGGGTTGATGGGCGGGGCTGCGCATATCATTTTCACCGGCCTTGTCTTTATCATTTTGCAGCGCCGGCGCGCGATGCTGGAACAGCTTGAAATCCGGGACTGGTCGCAACGCGAACTGGAACGACAAGTCCGCCTGCGCACCGCCGACCTGATGAGCACCAATTTGCGCCTGGCCCAGGAAATTACCGAACGTTCGCGCACCGAAGATGCCCTGCGATCAGCACAGGCCGAACTGGTCCAGACCAGTAAACTTGCCGCCCTTGGCCAGATGTCGGCCGGGATCGCGCATGAAATAAACCAGCCGCTGACCGCCATTCGCAGCTATGCGGAAAACGCCCTTAAATTCATCGCACGCGGCAACGAGGAAACAGCGACCCGCAACCTGCAACGCATTTCGGAACTGACCGACCGCATGGGGCGGATTACCAACAACCTTAAAACGTTTTCCAGACGCCCGGAACAGGACAACCACCCGGTTGATGTTCCCAAACAGGTGCAGACGGCGATTGACCTGGTGCTTGAAACCGGTCGGGCCGGCGTTACCGACATTGCGCTGAGCCATGATGAACATGTGCGCCCGGTCATCGCCGAGGCCAATCAGCTGACACAGGTTTTCATCAACCTGATCAACAATGCTGCCGATGCCTGCCAGAATATCAGTGACCCGAAAATCGAAATTTCAATCACCGAACGCGAAGACCGCGTTCTGGTAAAGGTCAATGATAATGGCCACGGCATTCTGCCCGAAAACCTGCCAAAACTGTTTGATCCGTTCTTTACCACCAAACCGTTTGGTGACGGCCTGGGGCTGGGACTTTCGATCTGTTATGGCATCATCCGAAGCTTTGGCGGGACTATCCGTGCGGAAAACCGCCCAAATGGCGGATCCTCCTTTATCATCGAGTTGCGCCACGAAGGCATTGGCGAGGATACAGCGGAAAACAGCCTCTCGACGGCAATCGCCGGGCCTGATAGAAACTTCGGCCAAACCACGACCGTGCTTAATATGCACAGCGATCAGGCCGACCTGTGACCGGGTTTCCTGATCCCTGATCCGGGCAGAAGGATACGCCAGTGCCAACCACCGCCGATTGCGTTCTGTTTGTTGATGACGATGCCGATGTGCGTGAAGCCGCACAGCAAACGCTTGAACTTGCCGACATTCATGTCGAAGTCTTTGCCGATGCCGGATCCGCACTTGCCCGATTGCGCAAAGGCTGGCCCGGAGTGGTTGTTTCCGACATCCGCATGCCCAAGATGGATGGTCTGGAATTTCTGGGCGAAATCAAAAAGATCGATAATGACATGCCCGTCATCATGATCACCGGTCATGGCGATGTCGCGACCGCGGTCAAGGCGATGCAAAACGGCGCGTTCGATTTTATCGAAAAACCCTATTCCCCGGATCTGTTCATCGACATTACCAAACGTGCCATGGCCCACCGCAAGCTGATCCTGGAAAACAGGACGCTGCGTATCGAGTTGGCACGTCATACCAAAAATGCATCCGACTTTATCGGCCGCAATCCGGCGATGGAAAAGCTCCGCACCCTGATCGGCAATGTCGCCAGTACCAATGCCCATGTCCTGATCAATGGTGAAACCGGATCAGGCAAGGAAGTGATTGCGCGCAATCTGCATGAAATGTCGGGACGTCCCGGACCGTTTGTTGCGGTCAATTGCGGGGGCATGCCCGAAAACCTGATTGAATCGGAACTGTTCGGCCATGAAGCCGGGGCCTTTACCGGTGCGGACCATAAACGCATCGGCAAATTCGAATTTGCCGACAAGGGCACGATCTTCCTTGATGAAATAGAAAGCATGCCGCTTGCCCTTCAGATCAAGCTTTTGCGTGTCTTGCAGGAACGCGCCCTTGAACGGCTTGGCTCAAACCGGGTGCAGCCGATTGACCTGCGCGTTGTCGCCGCAACCAAGACCGACCTCAGAGAAGCATCTTCACGCGGCGAATTCCGCGAAGATCTTTATTACCGGCTTAATGTCGTGCAGCTCCATATTCCGCCACTGCGCGAACGCAAAGACGACATTCCGCTGTTGTTCGAACATTTCACCCGCGACGCCGCCAAACGGTTCGACCGTCCGGTCAAACTGGTCACCCCGGCTGAAATGGCACAATTCACCGCTTATGACTGGCCGGGCAATGTACGTGAATTGCGCAACGCCGCAGAACGGCGCGTTCTTGGCCTTGATCCGCTGGCGACCGGTAATGACATGGCCAGCCAGAACGGCATGACCCTGCCCCAACAGGTCGAAGCCTTTGAAAGAAGCCTGATTACCGAGGCCCTTCGCGAACATGGCGGCAATGTCACCGCCACGGTCAGCGCCCTTGGCGTACCGCGCAAAACCTTTTACGACAAGCTGACCAAATACGACATAACCCCCGCCGAATTCAGGCGCGCACGCAGCGCATCGGAATAATCCAAAGCCCGCCCTTCCGGCGGGCTTTTTCTTTGCCCTTTGCCCGCAAGACCAGCGCAGCCACAATGTGCGGACATCCACACATCAGACAAGATTTCATGTGTGAAATCGACAACAAAACAGCCGAATATGCTGCAGCGCAACAGCGACGAATACCGCACAAGTATATGATTTTAAGTCGTTATCCAGCATCCCTGAAAACTGGCCCGTACCTTGCTGATTACGGCACAGCGCCAAACGGCGTTTTAAAACGACGCCACAAAAGGCGCGCTTACGGGAAAACGCATAAGTTAGTAAAGGGAGACACTTTAATGCGTCCTATTACCAAGCATATCCTCGCAGCAGGCGTTGCCGCCGCAGCCCTGATGGGTGTTAATGCCGCTTCTGCACAGGAAGTCATCAAGTTCGCACACGTTGTCGCACCGAACACCCCGAAAGGTCAGGGTGCGGAATATTTCAAAAAGCGTGCGGAAGAAATCCTTGGCGACAAGGTAAAAATCGAAATTTACCCGAACTCCCAGCTGTTTGATGACGACAAGGTTCTGCCGGCCATCCTGCGTGGTGATGTTCAGTTCGGCGCACCGTCGCTTGCCAAATTCGGCAAATGGACCAAGAAACTTCAGGTCTTCGATCTGCCGTTCCTGTTCAAGGACATGGATGCTGTTTCGTGCTTCCAGGATGGCGAAAAAGGCCAGGAACTGCTGAATGCCATGTCTGGCAAAGGTCTGACCGGTGTCGGTTACTGGCACAATGGCCTGAAACAGCTTTCTGCGAACAAGCCGCTGCGCGTTCCCGAAGATGCCGCTGGCCAGAAATTCCGTATCCAGTCGTCTGACGTGATCGCAGCCCAGTTCGAAGCTGTTGATGCCGTTCCGCAGAAAATGGCGTTCTCGGAAACCTATTCCGCGCTTCAGACCGGCGTTGTTGATGGTCAGGAAAACACCTGGTCGAACATCTATTCGAAGAAATTCTTCGAAGTTCAGGATTACATCACTGAATCCAACCACGGTCTTCTCGACTATATGGTCGTGACCTCGACCAAATGGTGGGAAGGTCTGGATCCGGAAATTCGTGACGGCCTGACCCAGGCAATGAACGAAGCATCCGATTACGCAAACGGCCTGTCGGCTGAACTGACCGCAGAACAGCGTCAGGCAGTGATTGATTCGGGTGAAACCGAAATCCTTCAGCTGTCGGCAGACGATTTCGCAAAGTGGCAGACCGCAATGAAGCCGGTCTGGGATGAGTTCTCTGGCGATATCGGTCAGGACATCATCGACGCCGCTGCTGCGTGTAACTGATCCTTACTTTTTCCCAACATTATCGGAAAAGGGCCGTTTACGATGATCTCAACGGTCGTTAACCGGCTGGAGGAGGGCATTATTGCCCTCCTGCTTGCCTCCATGACTTCGCTGACCTTTGTTAACGTTGTCATGCGTTACGTCTTCAATTCCGGCCTGACCTGGGCCCTGGAAATTACCGAATTCCTGTTTGCCTGGCTGATCCTGTTTGGCATGTCATACGGGGTCAAGGTCGGCTCGCACATTGGTGTCGACGCGCTTGTGCGCCTGTTCCCGGACCGGGTTCAGCGCGTGATTGGCCTGTTCGTTGTTGCCACGGGCATCCTGTATTCAAGCTGGTTGATCATTGGTGGCTGGGAACTGGTCAGCTTCAACCACATGCTTGAAATGGAAGCCGAAGACAGCCCGATCATGCTGTGGTTCGTCTATCTGATCATGCCGGTTGGTGCTGCTTTGCTGGCGTTCCGTCTGGCACAGGTGGGCTGGCGCATCATTACCGGCAAACAGGTCGGCTTTAACCTGGCAGACGAAGCACGCGAAGCCATTGACCAGCTTAATCATGCTGGCAATGCCGCGGATGGCGACAAAACCGCCACACCGTCAAAGCCAAACGCATAAGCCGCGCGGGGGACATTTTTCATGACTATCGCATTTCTGTTTATCCTGCTGTTCGGCTTGATGGCACTGGGCGCACCGATCGCCATTTCGCTTGGTGTTTCTTCGCTTGCGACCATTCTGATGTTTGGCGAAGACAGCCTTGCCACGCTGGCCGAAAAGCTGTTTGGCGGGATGGAACATTACACCCTTCTTGCCATCCCCTACTTCATTCTGGCATCGGCATTCCTTTCGACCGGCGGGGTTGCCCGCCGTCTGATCCGGTTTGCCATTGATACCGTGGGCTGGTTCCCCGGTGGTCTGGCCATGGCATCGGTTCTGGCCTGCATGCTGTTTGCTGCTGTGTCGGGGTCAAGCCCGGCAACCGTGGTCGCCATCGGCTCGATTGTGATCGCCGGCATGGTGCGCGCAGGTTATCCGCAAAGTTTCGCCGCCGGTGTGATCTGTAACGCCGGGACGCTTGGCATCCTGATCCCGCCATCCATCGTTATGGTGGTCTATGCGGCCGCGACCGAAGTTTCGGTCGGGCGCATGTTCTTGGGCGGGGTCATTCCGGGCATCATGGTCGGCCTGATGCTGATGATTGCGATTTACATCGTTGCACGCATCAAGAAACTGCCAAGCCAGCCGCGTCCGTCACTTGCCGAATGGGGTGGTGCCCTGTTCTCGGCGTCTGGTGGGCTGTTGCTGGTGCTGCTGATTATGGGCGGCATTTATGGCGGGGTCTTCACCCCGACCGAGGCCGCGGCAGTTGCCGCCTTCTATGCCATGTTTGTCGCCGTACTGTTTTACCGTGATATGGGTCCGATCAAGGAAATGTCTTGGGTTCCGGAAAATGGCAATAAAAGCATTGGCAGCCTGATCGCCCACAACGTTCCGCAAATGGGCAAGGCACTGGCGTTGCTGCCATTTGACAAGGATGTGCGTCACGTTCTTCTGGATGCTGGCAAAGTCACCATCATGCTGATGTTCATCATCGCCAATGCGATGTTGTTTGCCCATGTCCTGACGTCTGAACGCATCCCGCACACCATTGCCGAAACCATCATCGGATGGGGACTTCCGGCATGGGGCTTCCTGATTGTGGTCAACATCGTCCTGTTGCTGGCCGGTAACTTCATGGAACCGAGCGCCATTCTTCTGATCATGGCACCGATCCTGTTCCCGATTGCCATGCAGCTGGGCATTGATCCGATCCATCTGGGCATCATCATGGTGGTCAATATGGAAATCGGCATGATCACGCCGCCGGTGGGTCTGAACCTGTTTGTGACATCCGGGATTACGGGCATGCCGTTGCTCAAGGTTGTCAAGGCAGCCCTGCCCTGGCTGATGATCCTGCTGGGCTTCCTTATCTTGATTACCTATGTCCCGGCGATATCGACCTGGCTTCCGACAACCCTTATGGGGCCGGAACGGATCATGACCCACTAGTCATCCCCGTTTCACGGCAACCGATCTTCCAAAGGGCGTCACCGAAAACCGGTGTCGCCCTTTTTGCATGCGCATGCATGGCTGCCATTCCACGCCTGACAAACTGTCGCGCTTGGAAAAAACAGCGATCTTGTGGATAATGATCTTTCTTCAATCGTTTCAGGTTGCTGTCCCTGATGGCGTGATCGACAATCGCGCAAGCCCGGACGCAAAGTTGCGCCGTTTATTTGCCTTTTCCTGTCCTGGTTCCGACCGTGACCCGCGTTCACATTTGTGCGCGGCCCTTTGCGCCCCACGCATTGGCAAATCAATGGCAACTTGCGCCGGCAATCAGGGATATGCGCCCTAAGCGCCCCTAATGAAACGGAATGCAGACATATGGCAAAGTCCATGCCCGATACCCGGCCCGATCCCAAACGTCTGGCCCTGCTTCTCGCAGCCCTGATTGCAACCGCGCCGTTTGCAATCGACACCTATTTGCCTGCGATCCCGGCCATGGCAGCCGATTTCGGTACCGCCACCCATGCGGTGGAAGTTTCAATCAGCACCTTTTTGATCGGCTTTGCACTGGGTCAGCTGATTGGCGGGCCGCTTTCCGATCGTGTCGGACGCAGACCGGTCGCCCTTGGCGGTCTTGTGATCTATATCGTGACCAGTGCGATCATTACCGGTGTCGACAGTGCGGCAACGCTGAATGTCATGCGGTTTGTTCAGGCGATTGGGGGTGGCTTTGCGCTTGTCGTGGTCGGGGCATCTGTCCGTGATCTTTACGAGGGCAAGGAAGCGGCAAAGATGTTTGCCCTGATTGCGGTGATCATGATGATCGCCCCGCTCGCCGCCCCGACGGTTGGTTCGGTGCTGCTGGTCTGGTTTAACTGGCAGGCGATCTTTGTTCTGTTGATTGTATATGGCAGCCTGATGCTGGGGGTTGTCTGGTTCAGAATGCCTGAAACCACCCGGTTCCGCCCGCATTATGCCGGCCCGACCCGGCGCGTCTGGTGGACCTATCTGGAAGTCTTGCGCACCCGGCGTGCCGTCGGTTTCATGCTGACCCATACCGGGGCAAGTGCGGTGATGTTCAGCTTTCTGACCGACAGCCCGTTCATGTATATCGATTTCTTTGGCGTCAGCCCGGCCCAGTTTCCCTACCTGTTTGGTGCCAATGTTCTGGTGATCGTTGTGTGCAACCGCTTGAACACGCCGTTGCTCAAACGTCTGGAACTCCATCAGATCCTTAAGATCGCAACCGCCATTCAGCTGGCAGCCGTCATCGGACTGTTTCTGGCGATCAATGTCTTTGAGCCAAGCCTTTATAGCGTCGTGCCGATGGTGATGATTTCGGTCGGGATGATCGGCCTGACCGCGCCCAGTGCGACCGCATCCTTCATGCAGTTTTTCCCCCATATTGGCGGGACCGCGACCGCATTGATGGGCACCATTCAGTTTGCAACCGGTGCCGTGGCGGGCATGGTGATTGGCCATTTCCACGACGGAACCCTGTTGCCGGTGACCTTGTCCATGCTGGGCTTCGGGATTTTTGCCAATGTGATGGTCCATTTCATCGCAGAGGCCCGACCATCGGAAATCACGGCGAATTTACATGAAACGCGCTCGACCGAAGCAGCGGGTTAAGACCTTTCCAAGGAGCACCATCAACCATGGCAAAGATGAATTTCAACGATTACGGGCGCTGCATGGCGACCTATAACAGTTGGCAGAATGCGGTTCTGTTTGATCTGTGCGAACAGATTGGCGACGAGGAACGCCGCCGTGATCGCAACATGTTTTTCACATCAATCCACAATACGCTGAACCATATTCTTTATATCGATCTGCGCATTCTCGACATCCTCAAGACCGGTCAGGCCGGCCCGTATGATGCACGCACCATTGTTGCCGATGATTTTGACGATCAGAAAGAACAGCGCATCCGGATTGATCGTGAAATCGGCGCCTTTGTCGATGCCAATGACCATGCCTGGCAGGACGGTATTCGCGAATTGCAGGGGCTGGACGGGATCAAGCGCAAACTGCCCCGTCAGCTTTTCCTGATGCAGCTGTTTAACCATCAAACCCATCACAGATCGCAAATCACCAGTGAATTGCACAAGATGGGCATTGATTACGGCATCACGGACGTTCCGTTAACGCCCGATCTGCCGCTGTAAAGCCGGGTCTATTTTCCGGTAAAGACAGCTTTGCGCTTTTCGAGGAAGGCGGTGTAGCCTTCCTTGAAGTCCGCACTGTCAAAGGCGCGATAGCCTTCGTCAAACTCGCGCGCATCAATAGCCCCGCCCTGACGCAGGCGATTGATCATTTTCTTGTGCAGGCGCTGGGTGATCGGCGCACCACCGGCGATACTACGGGCGGTTTTGTCGATCTCGGCATCAAAATCGGCAATCGGCACGTGACGGGCAACAAAGCCGATCTCGCGGGCGCGTTCGGCACCAAACACCTGTCCTTCAAGAAGAATTTCAAACAAGGCGGCCTCACCCAGAAGATCAAGCATGATCTCAAGCTCCGGATAGCCAAGTGTCGCGCCAAGCTTCATTGGCGGCACGGCAAATTTGGCGTTATCCGCCGCAATGCGCAGATCACAGGCCGATGCCAGGACAAACGATGCCCCCATGCACGGACCATCGATTGCCGCAATGACCGGATGAGTGCAATTCTGAATTGCTTGCAGGGCCTCGGCATGTAGCAACCCGTAATCACGGGCCTTTTCGAAACCTGCCCGTTCGCGGACAAATTCATGAATATCGGCCCCTGCGCCGAACCCGACCCCGTCGCCGCCGCGAATGACAATACAGCGCAGATCAAGATCGTCGGAAAGTTCCTGTGCGATATTGGCAAGCGTGCCCCACATCGGCTTTGTCAGCGCATTCTTGCGTTCAGGCTGACAAATGGTGACAGTCGCGATGCCATCTGCAATGGCAACATTCAATCCGGTCTGGTCGGTCATGACATTTCCTTTGGGGCTTGCTGTTTTGGCACAGCTTAAATCGGCATAACTATACCGAATAAACCGAAACAACCGATTTGCCAATATAAGACAACAACTTCATCGCAGTCGGGCATCAGGCGTGATGCTTGCCGGTCAGTTCGGTTTTTGCCGTGACCACGGGATCAAGCCGTTTGTTCAGCCAGGCGACCGCCTGATCAATATCGGCTTCATAATGTACCATTGGCGGCTTCATCCCGTGGACAAAAAGGTCACGCCGGATATCGTGTTTTGTCCCGCAAAAGACGATATTCCCGCCACGCCCGCGCACCTTCTGTACCAACCCGGCCAGCGTATTGGCTGCTGTTGAATCCAGAAATGGAACAGCGGAAAAATCGATCACAAGTGCCCGGCGCGTATCACCAATACGGTCCAGGACCGATCCGAACGCCGCCGTCGCACCAAAGAAAAATACCCCCGAAATACGAAAGACAACAATATCGGGATCGGCTGCCAAGGCGGTTCCATCCTGGGGCACTGAAACCTGACTGTCTGCGCGGTCTTCGGCAACAAATGGCGTGTCGCTTTCGACATCAGCGATATTGGACATCCGGCGGATAAACAAAACCGATCCCAGGGCAAATCCGACCACAATCGCTTCAAGCAGGTCGCGAAACACCGTCAGCAACAATGTCGTCAGCAAAACAGCCGCATCACCACGCGAAGACCGCAACAATGTGATGATCGCATGTCTTTCAATCATGTTCCAGGCAACCACCGCCAACACACCGGCAAGACATGCAAGCGGAATGAAGCTGGCCAGGGGTGCGGCAATCAGGATGAACAGCAACAGGAAAACCCCGTGCAAAATCCCGGCAACCGGTCCGTGTGCCTTCGAACGCACATTGGTTGCAGTCCGCGCAATCGTGCCGGTCACGCAGATGCCACCAAACAGGCCCGACGCAACATTGGCGACACCTTGTGCCACCAGTTCACAATTTGAACGATGCCGCCGCCCTGTCATCCCGTCCGCAACTACGGCCGAAAGCAAAGACTCAATCGCGCCCAGCAGCGCAAATGCAATGGCGTTGGGCAAAACGGCCTGTATTTTGGTTATCGAGATTTCCGGAAGCGACGGCACCGGCAATGAACCGGGAATGCCCCCAAAGACACTGCCGATCGTTGAAACCGGCAAATCAAGCATGGCGGTCGCCGTTGCCGCACAGGCCACCGCAATCAGCATCCCGGGCCAATGTGGCCGCAGATGTTTCAGACCGACAATTATCAGGATTGTAAGCCCCGACAGGACCACCGTGGTCAAATCCGTTCCGGGCAAGGCATTCCAGATGACCGGCAATTTTTCAAGAAGCGGTCCGGGCTCCGCCCCCGACAACTTCAATCCCAAAAGATCCTTGATCTGGCTTGCAAAGATAATGACAGCAATACCGGCGGTAAAACCGACCGTAACCGGATATGGAATGAACTTGATATAGGTGCCCAGACGCAGAAAACCGATCAGAACCAGCATCCCGCCAGCAAGGATTGTTGCCAGCAACAATCCATCCATTCCGTGTTGCTGAACCGTTGCCGCGACAAGCACGATGAAGGCCCCCGCAGGTCCGCCAATCTGAAAACGGCTTCCACCAAGAAGTGACACCAGAATACCGCCAATGATCGCGGTATAAAGCCCCTGGGCCGGGCTTGCCCCCGATGCGATGGCAATGGCCATCGACAAGGGCAAGGCCACGATTGCCACCGTCAATCCGGCAATCGCGTCGGCGCGCAACTGCGCAAGACCATAGCCTTCCCGTAAAACCGTGATGAGTTTCGGGGTGAAAAGCTCCACAAATCCCGGGCCGGTTGGGCGGCCCTTGTTTGGTGTTGCTGTCTTCATGGTGTCTGGCAACCTCGTGACAGTGATTGCACAAAACGGTTCCCCGTTCAGAAAACCGGGCAACCGCAATATTCGTCAATGGACTTTGGCCCTGAACAAGGGCGTCATTCTTAAACCGCGTTATCGTCGAGGGCAGGCTGTGACACGGGGTCCTTTAACCGAACGCCGCGCCCCGTGGCTGTGCTGGGTGCCTGTTCACCGATAAGTTCGATACCGGCACGATCAAGGGCCGTGACCACCTTTGACAATGTATCGACCACACCGCGAACGTTGCCCTGACTGGCTTCCATGCGCTGGATGGTAGGCACCGAGACCCCCGCCATTTCGGCAAGTGTTTTTTGATCAATCCCCAAAAGGGCACGCGCAGCCCGCATTTGTCCGGCTGTAATCATATCGGCACCTTTGTCTTCGTCGTCCTTGCACACGTCCCAAAGGACCCAATGCGCATAACTCCGATACTAAACCATAATATTGATGTTTAAAACATCAATATTGCTGCTTGTGATACCACATTATGCGCGGCATGCAGAAATCAGCACCGGTATAGACACAGGATCGGCCGGTACCACCGGTAAACCTGACCAAATGGTCAGCGGCTTTTCTTTGCGCTTTTTGGCAGAAAGCGTTAAGAGGTCGGCAAATATACGATCCGAGAAGGGTAAATTCGTCATGACCAACGCCAATCCGACCGCGCATTGCACATATGCCGCGAAAACCGTTGCCAAGATTTTGCTTGATATCGGAGCGGTGAATTTCCGCCCGGAAGAAGCCTATATCCTGACGTCCGGCTGGGCCAGCCCGGTCTATATCGATTGCCGCAAACTGATTTCATTCCCGCGTGCGCGCCGCAAGGTCATCGAACTTGCTGCCCGTCAGGTTTCTGATGCCGCCGGTTACGAGGCATTCGACGCGGTTGCCGGTGGTGAAACGGCTGGTATCCCCTATTCGGCGTGGCTGGCAGATGCCCTTGATCTTCCGATGCAGTATGTCCGCAAAAAACCCAAAGGTTTCGGGCGCAAGGCCCGCATCGAAGGGGATATTCACGAAGGTCAGCGTGTTCTTCTGGTCGAAGATCTGGCAACCGATGGCGCATCGAAAGTCAATTTCGTCAATGCGATCCGCGAAGCCGGTGCCGAGTGCAAACATGCCTTTGTCGTTTTCTTCTATGACATTTTCGAAGGCGCACTTGATGAACTGCGCAAAGACGACATCGAAATGCATTATCTGGCAACCTGGGCCGATGTTCTGGCCGTTGCCGAAGAAGGCGAATATTTCAGCAAGGAAGCCATCGAAGGTGTTCGTTCCTTCCTGAACGACCCGATCGGCTGGTCCAAGGCCAATGGCGGCAAGCACGACTAGGTCGTCCGAGCTTCCCGAATTCTTCAAAACGCCTGTCGGTTACCCGGCGGGCGTTTTGCTTTTTGCTTGATTGTCATCCCGCCTTTTCTGGACAGCGACATCAAGTCGGTTCAATATGTTCACAAGCAAAAGCAAAGTCATAGCACCAACTGTGACGGCCCCGGGACAACAGATGACGCGATGCGGGCAATCGCCCGACGGTCAAAGGAGCAACGCATGTCGACGCACAAGACGGCCAAATGCCTGACCATGATTGCAATGGGTCTTGCCTTGTCCGGGTGTTTGCTTGAGGCCAAGGAACCGGTCACTGTCACCAACGATTCCCAAACCCTTGTCACGCCATGGGGCGCACCATCCGGTGTATCCCGTGCCCCGGCGACGCCTTCGGGCATGGCGGTAAAACCGCCGGGCCAGGACAATCTGGTGATGATGGAAGACGCCAATCGCAAGGCACTTGACCAGATTCAGCAAAAACAGATCGACGAGGCACGCATAGCACTTGGCATCCTTGACCGCATGGCGCAACGCTGCGTTCAGGAAGGCGACAGTGCCGCCTGTGCAACGCTTCAGACCAATTGGGGCACCCTGTCCCAGCAGTTGCACAAAACTTTGTCGATGATGTCGGGCAACAATATGCAGATGCCCTCGCCCGGCCCGACCGGATCGTCTGCCATGCCTGCGATCGAGGACAGCGAACCCATGAAACCGGTTATGGACGCCCCGCCCGCCAACAACACCGCCCCTTCGATGGAAAAGGTCATCCCGATGACCCAGCCCGGCGTTGATGGTTGAAGATCTTTTATCCTCAATGACCTGCAATTTGAGATAGAACAAAGAAAACTTCCGATTACCCCGATATCTTGGTTGGCATGACGTTATGGCCTGTCGGGCTTGGCACCGTTCTGGTCTGCGCCACGTCTTTCACCCAACGGAGATCGCCCAATGTATCGGGATATTCTTGTTCATATCGACACCTCGCCAGCGTGCAAGGAACGTCTTTCGGTCGCATTGAAAATTGCAAAGGCACAAAACGCCCACCTTACGGGTCTGTTTCTTTTGCCCTATGCCGAAATTCCGCGCTTCATGGAAGTTCAGATCACCGAGGAAATCATCTCCCAGCAGCGCGCAGCCATGGCCGAAACCGCCAATGATGCGCGCAAGGAATTCGAAAACACCTGCAAGGAAGCCGGTATTGCCTTTAGCTGGCAGCAGACAGCCTGTGCGGCATCGGAAATTGCCGATACCGCTGCCATGTATGCCCGTCACCATGATTTGACGATCATGGGTCAGCATGATCCTGAAAGTTCAGATCCGTGTTCGGCATCGGACATGCCCGACAAGGTCATTCTGACATCGGGCGCACCGGTTCTGGTCGTACCCTATGTCGGGCGTTTCGATACGATCGGCGAACGTGTGATGGTGGCCTGGAAACCCTATCGCGAGGCCGTCCGTGCCGTGAATGACAGCATGCCGATCCTCGAAGGTGCGAAATCCGCGCTTATCCTGTGTGCCGACCCGAACAAGGGTGCACGCGATACCATGCCGGTACCCGGTGTGAATGTGACTGCGCGTCTTGAACGCCACGGCATCAAGGTGCGCCATGAAACCATGAATGCATCGGGTATCAGTGTTGGCGATCTGGTGCTGTCACGTGCGGCAGATGAAAGCATCGATCTGCTGATTTGCGGGGCCTATGGCCGCCCGCGCCTGCGTGAACTGATGATGGGTGGTGTGACCCAGCATCTTCTGCGCCACATGACGGTTCCGGTTCTGATGTCGCATTGATCCTCCATCATCACGTTTGACACAGAAACCACACAAAACCGGTCAGTCGATCTGACCGGTTTTGTCGTTTTGTGACCCGAACCGAACACGAACAGACCGGTCTGATCAGGAAAGAGTTGCGCCGCACACCGGTAAGCTTAAAGTGCGATGAACAGCTTTCGGGTTTCAGGGTCCCACATCAAGAATTAAGAGGTTCGAAATGACCATCGACGCCACCAACGTCAATCCGACCGTCCCGGGGAATTCGGATGCAAGCCGCGATGTCGCAAGCTATCTGCATCCCTATACCAATCTGGTCACGCATGAAAAAACCGGCCCGCATATCATTACCGGCGGCGACGGTATTTATGTCATCGATGACAGCGGTCGCAAGATCATCGAAGGCATGGCTGGCCTTTGGTGTGCGTCGCTCGGTTTCAGCGAAAAGCGCCTGGTCGAAGCCGCCACCAAGCAACTGAACACCCTGCCCTACTATCACACCTTTGCGTCCAAAAGCACCAACCCGGCGATTGATCTGGCCGAGAAGCTTCTGGAAATCGTCCCGGTGCCGATGTCCAAGGTCTTCTTTGCCAATAGTGGCTCGGAGGCAACGGATTCTGCGGTCAAGATGGTCTGGTACTATCACAACGCCATCGGCCAGCCCGAAAAGAAAAAGATCATCTCGCGCAAGAAAGGTTACCACGGTGTCACGGTTGCCGCGGCGTCGATGACCGGTCTTCCGGGCAACCACAAGCTGTTTGATCTTCCGATTGACCGGATTCTTCACACCGAAACGCCGCATTACTGGCGCGAAGCACAGCCCGGCGAAGAGGAAGAAGATTTCGCAACCCGCCTTGCCGAACAGCTCGAAGACCTTATTCAGGCCGAAGGCCCCGAAACCGTCGGTGCATTTATCGCCGAACCGATCATGGGGGCCGGTGGTGTCATCGTGCCGCCGCGCACCTATTTCGAAAAGATCCAGGACGTCCTGAAAAAATACGACATCCTGTTCATTGCCGATGAAGTGATCTGTGGCTTTGGCCGTACCGGTCGCATGTTCGCGACTGAAACCTTCAACCTCAAACCCGACATGATCACGGTCGCCAAACAGCTGTCATCGGCCTATCAGCCGATTTCGGCCCTGTTCATCAATGACAAGATTTATCAGGCGGTCAAAAAGGGTTCGAACGAGGTCGGAACATTCGGCCACGGATTTACCTATTCCGGTCATCCGGTGGCGGCAGCAGTCGCGCTTGAAACGCTCAGGATCTATGAAGAAGACAGCATCATCGAACATGTGCGCACCGTCATGTCGCCGTTCCAGAAACGGCTTAAAGACCTTAACAAGTTCGAACATGTTGGTGAAACCCGTGGGCGCGGCCTGATCGGAGCGTTTGAACTGGTTGCGGACAAATGCGCGAAAACGCCGTTTGAACCTTATGGCGCGGCGGGCAAGGCGGTTGCCGAGGCCTGCCTTGCACAGGGTGTGATCTTGCGTGCCTTGGGCGATACCGTTGCCTTCTGCCCGCCACTGATCATTACCGAACAGCAAGTCCACGAAATGTTTGACGCGGTCGAGGCCGGCCTGACTGCCTGGCACGCGTCCCGCTAAGCGGGTTCATCCCGCCAGAATGACATTCAAATCCCGCGCGACACGTATGGTTGCGCGGGATTTTTTGTTCCACGACTGCAAGTGACAATTTGGCGTCAGGGCGATAAATAGAAACCTATCAAGCACAATCGGACAATTGATCGATTTTATCTATATCTAAAATCAATATAATTGTGCGGCCAAATACGTTCAAATCCTTGCCAAATGAAGACAATAGGCCCAAATTGGGAACTGTATTGAGACGGGGCGCGTCCGCATTTGACGATACGGGACGCCTCTTGGGCAAGATCGACAAACGAGAGACGAAACACCTTCTCTGCTCGGACGGTTCCAAACAAAACTGGAATCGCTTTAATTTTTGACAAGGGTCAATGCCCGATCGGTTGCCATGTCCGATAAGGGAACAATCAAGCCCCGGTCAAAAGACGGATCGTCCGGATCCATGATCAGGTCGGGGCGCTGACAGAGCTTTGTGACCAGCCACCTTGGTCACACAGAGACAGGCGAAAGAACCAAAGATGAATTATAACAACTTCTTCAAAGACGCGTTGTCAGGCCTGAAAGCAGAAGGTCGCTATCGCGTGTTCGCCAACCTTGAACGTATTGTCGGCAAATTCCCCAAGGCCCTGTACCATCCGGGCAATGGTGACGCCCCGCGTGAAATTACTGTTTGGTGTTCCAACGATTACCTTGGCATGGGACAGCACCCCAAGGTGCTTGCCGCCATGCAGGATGCCATCACCGGCCAGGGCGGCGGTGCGGGCGGTACCCGAAACATTTCCGGCTCCAACCATCTTCATGTCGCGCTTGAGCAGGAGCTCGCCGATTTGCATGGCAAGGAAGCCGCACTTTTGATGACGTCGGGCTATGTTGCAAACTGGACGACGCTGTCGACACTTGGTTCCAAGCTGCCTGATTGCGTGATCATTTCGGATTCGCAAAACCACAATTCGATGATCGAAGGCATGCGCCATTCCAAGGCCGAACGCCGGATCTGGGAACATAACAATGTCGAAAATCTTGAAGCGATCCTGAAGGATATCGGCCCCGAACGCGCCAAGATCGTTGCCTTTGAATCGGTCTATTCGATGGATGGCGATATTGCCCCGATCGGGCAGATCCTTGATCTTTGTGAAAAATACAACGCCATTTCATATCTGGACGAAGTCCACGCGGTTGGCATGTATGGCCCGCGCGGCGGCGGTGTTGCCGAACGCGATGGCGTCATGGACCGTGTCGACATCATCCAGGGCACACTTGCCAAGGCCTTTGGCGTCATTGGCGGCTATATCGCGGCCAAACCCGAAATCGTTGATTTCGTGCGAAGCTTCGGCAACGGCTTTATCTTTACCAGCTCCCAGCCGCCAAGCATTGCGGCAGGTGCGCTTGCCTCTGTCCGTCATCTCAAGGAAAGCGATGCGGAACGCCAGGCCCAGAAAGAACGTGCAGAAACCCTGCGTCAGCGGATGCGTGCAGCCGGGCTTCCGGTCATGGACGCGCCAAGCCACATCGTGCCGCTGATGGTTGGCGATGCCGCCATGTGCAAGGAAGCCAGCGACCGCCTGTTGTTTGAACATGACATCTATGTTCAGCCGATCAATTACCCGACCGTGCCGCGCGGCACCGAGCGCCTGCGCTTTACCCCCGGCCCGCTTCATGATGACGAGCTGATTGATCATTTGATCGACTCGCTTCTGACGGTATGGGGACAGCTCGGTATCTCCAAGGCTGCCTGAGACTACCAGACAGACCAGATGACAAAGGCCGGTGGCATTTGCCCCGGCCTTTTTCGTGATCCGGTCAAAATGCAGGCCCGTACCGCTATGTGATTGATGTCCGACATTTGCTTTCGCACGCGTGCGTTCTATATTGAGGTCTGCATACGGGTTGCCCGTTTCGATACGGAAAATCCAACTTGCAATTAAGAACCGTTCGCGTTAACGTCGGGCCCGTTATCACACAGGGACCGCATCATGTATTCGGATAGAACCTTGCTTCCCAAAGAATGTCTGCGACTTTGCGCGCTTGGCACCCTTGCCCTTTCGGACAAACCGATCAGCTATGCCGATCTGGCCAATTCCGTGCGCCATTTCATGTCCCATATCATGGGGCCGTCGCTTGACATGATGGGAAGCTCGCTTCAGCTTCTGAAACTTGAAGGTCTGGTCAAGGAAGACACCGCGAACGGATCATTTTCCGACGCGCAACTGAGCCTGACGACAGCGGGTCATGAAAAATTCGTCGAACTGATGCAGGGCAACCTGCGCGATACATCAGGCGAACTTTCCCGTCTGATCATGGCGCTCAAAATGCGTTTTCTGCATCTTCTGGATGACGATATCCGTGCCGAGCAGATCGAGATTCTTCAGGATGTCTGCGAACTTGATCTTGACCGTGTTCTTGCCCTTCGCGAAGAGCATTCCAACGAGGCCGGAAATTTCACCGGCTGGCTTGAAATGGAAGTCAAACGACTTGAACAAAAGCGCGACTGGCTGAAAAGCCTGTTGGCCTGAGACATTTTCCCGTTATAGTCGTGACTGAAGACCAGCAGGAAGCCGGTCAAACGTCACAGGCAGGGACGGAAAATGTTGATACGTGAAGAAACCGAAAAAGACTTCGCGGCAATTAATGCGCTTTTGGCCAGTGCTTTTGAAACGGCCCCTCTTAGCCAACAAACCGAACATCTGATTGTTGATGCACTCAGAAAAAGCGGCAATCTGACACTTTCACTGATTGCCGAAGAAGACGACGAACTGGTCGGCTGCATCGCCTTTTCGCCGGTTCGCATCAACGGGGTACATTGCGATTGGTACGGCTTGGGACCGGTGGCCGTTACCCCGGACCGGCAAGGCATGGGAATCGGTTCCGAACTTGTCCAAAGCGGCATTCGTCATCTGCGTGCCAATGATGCGCGCGGCTGTGTGGTATTGGGGGAACCCAATTATTACAGCCGGTTTGGCTTTGCCCCCCTGCCCGGGTTGAAGCTTGACGGGGTGCCTGACGAATATTTCATGGCCCGGCCACTGATCAATGACGTCCCAACCGGCAATGTCGATTACGATCCGGCATTCGATATCAAACCATCTGCCTAGACACCGACGACAAGCACCAGGTCTTGCGCGCGCTGTTTGACACAGCCAACGCAGATGGGTCGTGCCTGGCCCGTTCAGACATTATGACATGATCTGAATGACTTGACCTTCCTCGCGCACCGTCATGTCAGCACCTAATAAAGGTGCTGACCGCCAGTGACAAAGATTTCGGTTCCCGTGACATAGCTGCTGTCATCGCCGACCAGATAATGTACTGCTGCGGCCACGTCTTCGGGGGTTCCCATGCGGTTCATCGGGATACGCGGCACCAGTGCCTCATATTCCGGGGAAATCATGTCGGTCTTGATTTCGCCCGGTGCCACCGCATTGACCCGCACGCCCAGTTCGGCAAATTCCACCGCCATTTCACGGGTCAGCCCGGACAGGGCGGCCTTTGACGTAGAATAGGCCGATCCGGCAAACGGATGCACATAATGCCCGGCGATCGAGGTGATGTTGCAAATCGCCCCCTTGCCACGGTGCAAAGCAGCGGCAAAACCGCGCGCCAGTGTCAGCGGCGTAAAGAAATTAAGCTCGAACACGTCGCGCCAGGCACCGATATCCCCGTTCAGGCAGCCCAAGCGTTCCTTATAGGGGGTCTTTGGTGACACCCCGGCATTATTGACCAGCGCATGCAGCGGATCATCGCCCAGAACTTCGTTGGCCTGTGCGATAAAGGATTCGACATCTTCGGGTTTGGAAAGGTCTGCCCGGATATGGATCCCCTGTGCCGGATCGCGCGGACAGCTTGGCGGCGGCGCTTCACGTGAACAGCAAATCACGCGCCAGCCACGCCGGGCAAAATATCCAACCGTGACATGACCGATGCCTCGGCTGGCACCTGTCAGGACAACTGTTTTCGGGGCGCTACTGGTCATTTATTCTGCTCACTTCGCGACTGGGGCATCTTCACCGGACCGGCCCTGATCGGGCCTGACGGGTGATTGCCTTCTTATAGCATTGCCACACCAAACCATTGAAGCAAAAGCCCGGAAAAGATCAATTTTTTAACAGCACATCGTGCATTTCGCCGCGTCACGCTGTTTGGCATGACATGCAATAGCCGTTATGATCGGGCCACGGCATCGGTGAAAAGATATGTGCAGTCGATTTGATCTTAATAGCGACATTCGGGCTTTTCAGGTTCAGCTTGGGCTGAATATGGAAGATATCCGGCGTATGGCAATGCAGGATCAAAACCGCACGGCCAATGGCAATGATGAGGTCGGAGATGACGTTTCAGATGATCTTGATGCCGCGTTTGAAGGGCTGACGGGTACACGCCGCCCGACAGACCCGATTGCCGTCATCCTGCCCGGCCAAAAAGTTGCGATACGGTCCTGGGGATTGACCGTGCCCGGCCTGAACAGTCCGATGATCAATGCGCGGGCCGAAACCCTTCGGGAAAAGCCGACCTTTCGCCCGCTGCTTGGACGGCGCTGTCTGATCCCGGCAACGGGCTGGTATGAATGGCGCAAGAATGGCACGGCCAAACACAAAAACCGGATCACCCTGCCCGATCATCAGCCGTTTCTGTTCGCAGGACTCGAAAATGGACGCGAAGCCACCATCATTACCTGCGCACCGTCACCCGCCATTGCCCATATTCATAACCGAATGCCCGCGATTATCGGCCCCAATCATATCGCACCGTGGCTGGACCCGATGATCGGTTTTGAAGATCTTGGTCACATGCTGGGCCCGTTGCCCGACCACATACTGGCCTGGCACGAAGAAACTCCGGGACCCCAAACATCCGGCCCGGATCGCAATCAGATTGATTTGTTTTCGAAATAGGATCACCCGCAAACGGGTTCGACCAGCACTTACATCCCGGCAGGATTAGTCGAGATCAACATCATTTGCCGCACAGGGCACTGCACCGCATCCACACATATCCTGTGCCAGACCGGCCTTGCCCGCAACAACGGCGCCAAGATCGGGAAGGCCGACCTTCGGGTTGTTGAGTTCATGTGCCAGATCCTCGGACATGGCTGCGAAATCAATGACATCGCGCAATGATAACATGGGAATTCCCCTGCCAGACGTTTCTCTTCCTCAATGCGAAACGCCTCGTTTATCGGGGTTTCGTCTTTGTAAGATTTCCGTAACCCTGTCGCGAATTGTTCGCGAGTGCAACAAAAAAAGGCGCATCAAGATGCGCCTTTCTTCCTTCTCGAACGCGAAACTGCCGGTTAGCGCCGCGAAATCATATGGTTAAGATGACCGTTGCGTCAGTGCATAATCCAAAGCGGCAAGGTGCATTTCGCCAGCATATCCTGGGTTACACCGCCAAGGATCATCTCCTTGAAGCGCGAATGGCTGTAAGCGCCCAGAACAATCGTATCCGCACCGCATTTTTCCGCCTCGGAAATCAAGGCATTAGCCACATTTGACGTTTCGGTATTGTCAACGACCCTGGCTTCGACTCCGTGCCAGCGGAACTGCTCGGCCAATGCTTTGCCACAGGCCCGGCCATACGGGACATCACCGATACTGACGATTGTCACTTCCTTGGCACTGCGCAAAAGCGGCATGGCCGAGGTCACGGCACGTGCGGCTTCGACCCCGCCATTCCAGGCGATCATGACTTTTTCGCCGACCGTTGCCGGGGCTGTTTCCGGCGCGACCAAGATCGGACGCCCGGTTTCCATCAGCGCGGCATCAAAGGTCAGCGACGCCGATGCTTCCTTGGGATCCCGACCGATCACCACAAGATCAAACAACCGCCCGCGGCGGGCAACGGTTTCGTCTTCGCGGCCGCTATCCTTGCGCCAGGCGCAGGTCGGCTTGGTTTCCCGGGATGGTGTATCGGATGTTTCGACACCCGATGCCTTAACAGCGGCCTCAAACGACGCCTTGCCGCTGACTTCGCGTTTTTCGGTTTCGTTTTCAGCAGCACGGATCATTTCTTCGATGATCAGACCCGACATGCCTTCGCCAACGATCGGGATGGCGTCCTGCGGTTCGGCGGCAACGAACAGCGCCTCAAGATGGGCGTCAAATCGCTTGGCCATCCGAAAGGCCGTTTCCATCACCCGTTCATCAATGGCAGTCCCTGCCACCGGTGCCAGAATTGTTCGTATTGCCATAGTACACACTCCCGCCAGTCAGTTTGATAACCGAGCGACCCGAAAGCCGAGCCCGGCCTTTTTCAGGTCTGTGTCAAGTTTGCAGCTTTTGGCCGCCCATTTCTTTGTTTAAGATCAAACTTCGGTCTATGTGATTGCCATTGTTACACATATCAAAGGCCCGATCCCGTTTTTCATTAAGCCTAACACATAAAATGATTGTATCATCTATGGTTGTGATTACGATGGCGGTTTCAATATCGAACCAAAAATTTCGTCCTTTAAAAATCGCAAAAGCACAACATCGGACGAACACACACACAGAACTTTGAATGGGTCATCTGGCGAATGGATTATGAAGCACTCCAGGAGAATGTCCGCGAAGCAGCGGAATTTCTCAAAACCCTTGGCAATGAGTGGCGCCTGATGATCCTGTGCTCACTCGGGGATCAGGAAAAGTCGGTCGGCACGCTGGAAAACGAACTGGGCATCAAACAATCCGCCCTGTCACAGCATCTGGCTCGTTTGCGCCGCGAAGGACTGGTGAAAACCCGTCGCGAAGCCCAAACGATCTATTATTCGCTGGCCAATCCCGACATCATGAAGGTGATCGTGATTTTGCAGGAAATCTTCTGCCCGCCCGAAGACAAAGCCTGACCAGACGGGACGCACAAGCTTGCCAAAGAAAAACGCACAAAGTCATCTGACCTTGTGCGTTTTGTTTTATCCGTTACAGCCCGGCTGGCTTATGGGAACAGCTTGTCGATGTCCCAGCCCGTATCGTTGGCATCACGGGTATAAAGTTTGCGATCATGCAGACGGAATTTTCCTTCGGACCAGAATTCAATTCGATCCGGGACAAGACGGAAACCGCCCCAGTGATCCGGGCGCGGCACTTTGCCAAGACCGAATTTGGCGGTGAATTCCGCCACCCGTTTTTCCAGATCAAAGCGGCCACTCATCGGGCGCGACTGGATCGATGCCCAGGCGCCAAGCTGACTGCCGCGAGGGCGGGATGCGAAATATTCATCCGATTCAGCGCCATCAACCTTCGATACCTTGCCCTCGATGCGGACGCATTTTTCAAGCGTCTTCCAGTGGAAACACAGCGCGGCATAGCTGTTTTCGGCAAGCTGGCTGCCCTTGCGGCTTTCATAGTTGGTATAGAAAACGAACCCGCGCGGATCAAACCCCTTAAGCAGGACAATCCGTGCTGATGGCCGCCCCTGTGCATCGGCAGTCGCCAGCGTCATGGCATCCGGATAGGCCTTTTCCGCAGATTTGGCCTCGTCAAACCATGACTGAAACTGTTCAAAGGGCGCTTCATGGGGTTCGTGCCCAAATTTTGGCGTATTTTTTTCGTCCATTGGGAAAAGAATTCCTTCGGCTGAGTGAATTAGTTGCCTTTCTGCGCAACTAATTCGGAACATCGGTGGCAGACGCATCGTTTGATTAACATATATACGCAAAGCATATCGGTTGGGACCGTAAAGACAAGATGGGCAAAACAAACATGAAATTCCGTCATATCGTAATTCCGGTCATCATGACCGCCTTTATCGCTGGCTGTGCCCAGGACCAGGGTCAGAAGCAGACCGCTGGCACCCTTCTTGGGGCTGTTGGCGGTGCGGTTGCCGGATCGCAGTTTGGTAAAGGCAAAGGCCAGCTGGTCGGTGTCGCACTTGGTACGCTTGCCGGTGCCTTCATCGGTAGCGAGGTCGGCCGTTCGCTTGATAACGCGGACCGGGCCATCATGGCGCAAAGCACGCAGCGGACGCTTGAAGCGACCCCGACAGGCCAGACTTCCACCTGGCAGAACCCCGATACCGGTGTTCAGGGCACGGTCACCCCGACCCGCACCTATCAGGAACCCAAAACCCAGGAATATTGCCGCGAATATCAACAGACTGTCATGATCGGCGGCCAGGAAGAAACCGCCTATGGCACGGCTTGCCGCAAACCCGATGGCAGCTGGCAGGTTGTGAACTGATCAATATCTGGCCGTCTGGCCAAAACACCGAACAAGGCGGCGCAATCAGTCTGATTGGCGTCGCCTTTTCGCATTCCGACATCTTAAAAGACACATGCAAACAGGACTTGCTGATCGCGAATAAGGTTCATATTTCACCGATCATGATCTAATAATGAACCAACGTGCTTTTTGTTTTTACAACCGGTCTGGACATGCAAGATCCCTACAAGACGCTTGGCGTTTCAAAAAACGCCAGTCAGGAAGAAATCAAGAAAGCCTATCGCAAGCTGGCGCGCGAACTCCATCCCGATGTAAATCCCGGCGACGCTAAAATCGAGGAACGCTTCAAAAAGGTATCAAGCGCCTATCACCTTTTGGGTGACGCCGAACGCCGCAAGAAGTTCGACAATGGCGAAATCGATGCCGAAGGCCGCGAAACAAGCCCGTTCGCACGTGGCGGCGGACGTTCCGGCGGCTTTGGCGGCGGCAATGGTGATCCGTTCGGCTTTTCCGGAGCCAATGCCGAGGATATCTTTGACGAGATATTCGGCAAGGGACGCGGTCGCGGTGGTGGCGGTTTCGGCGGCTTTGGCGGGGAACGCAAACCCCAGAAAGTCAAAGGCCCGAATATTTCCTATGAGCTGAGCCTTGATTTTGCCGAAGCCATTCTGGGAACGACCAAACGCATCAATCTTGCCAGTGGCAAAAGTCTTGAAGTCCGCATCCCGCCCGGAAGCGAGGATGAACAGACCTTGCGCCTCAAGGGGCAGGGCATGGCCGGCATGAATGGCGGCGAACCGGGTGATGCATTGATCAAACTGCATGTCCATCCGGACAAGACATTCCGTCGCGAAGGCAATGACATTCATTGTGATCTGGCAATCAGCCTGTCCGAAGCCATTCTTGGCGGCTCGATCGAAGTGCCGATCATTGACGGCAAGGTCAATATGAAGCTTCCCGCCAACGCCAATAGCGGCACCAAATTGCGGTTGCGCGGCAAGGGTGCGCCCTATGACCGTGGTAACAAGCGCGGTGATCAATATGTGCATCTGACGGTGAAGCTTCCCGATGAACGTGATGATGAACTGATCGATTTCATCCGGGAATGGTCAGAAAAGCATCCCTACAAGACGCGCTGAACATCATTTCAAAAGCCGGCATTTGCCGGCTTTTTTCTTGTTCCTGACCAACCGCCGGCCCTGGACCGCAATCATCTGACTGTAAATATGGTTTCGTGTTACCATATGGAATCAAAGGATTTTGGATCCCCATTCAGTTGGCAAAAGACCAAACAGCAATCAGGGCATGATGGAACAATTCACCAATCCGGACCAATACGCAAAGTGGCTTGAACAGGCTATCAACTGGCTTTCGGCCAATGTGTTGCTGATCCCGATCCTGATACAGATTGTCGCCTGTGTCACGGTGATCATTCCGGCATTGCTGTTGCGTTCGCGTCTGGAAAAGCTGTTGGCGCGGCTGCAAAAATGGAAACCGTTTTTGCAATATGCCGGCTTTCGGCGGTTCGCCAATGTTCTGCCCGATCTGGCCTTTCCCTTGTTGCTGGTGGTGTTTGTCTGGCTGCTTGATGCCATCGCGGTTCAGGCCGGATATCGTCACAATGTCATTCGACTGATTGCAAGCCTGCTGAATGCCTGGATCGTCATTCGACTGGCTGCTGCCATTGTCAATGATCCGGTGTGGTCGCGCACCATTGCCGCGGTTGCCTGGGGGCTGGCGGCATTGAACATTGTCGGATGGCTGGATCCGACGATTGAAATCCTTGACGGGCTGGCCATGCAGGTCGGCGAATTCCGGGTATCGGTTTACGGAATTATCAAGGCTGTGCTGTCACTTGCGGTATTGCTTTGGGTTGCATCATTTGCATCACGCCTGTTTGAACAGCGCATTCAGAAAGTCCACCGCCTGACCCCGTCGGTTCAGGTCCTGATGGCAAAGCTTCTGAAACTTGTGTTGCTTTCGGTTGCGGTCTTGTTTGCGCTGTCGACCATCGGGGTCGATTTAACCGCACTCGCCGTGTTTGGCGGTGCGGTTGGTGTCGGGATCGGGCTTGGCCTGCAACGGATTGTCGCCAACCTGATCAGTGGTGTGATCCTGCTTCTGGACCGGTCGATCAAACCCGGCGACGTCATTGCGATTGGCGAAACTTTCGGCTGGATCCAGTCGCTGGGTGCCCGATACACCGCCGTTCGCACCCGTGACGGGACAGAATTCCTGATCCCGAACGAAGACCTGATCACCACCCAGGTCGAAAACTGGAGCCATTCCGACGTCAAACTGCGTCTGAAAATCCCGGTTGGCATTTCCTATAACTGCGATCCGCATTTCGCGATCAAGCTGTGCAACGAAGCCGCCGCGAAGTGCCAGCGCGTTCTGGAAAACCCGGGGCCGAACACCCTTTTGCGCGGGTTTGGCGACAATTCGGTTGATCTGGAAATCCGGTTCTGGATCGATGATCCGCAAAATGGCCGGGGCAACATCATCAGTGAAATCCTGCTGAATGTCTGGGATGCCTTCAAGGAACACGATATCGAAATCCCGTTCCCGCAACGCGACCTGCATTTGCGCAGCGGCGACGCCCCGATCAAGATCGAAATGAGTTCCCCGCAATCCCCGCCGCAAACGCCAAAACCCGATGACGCGTCGCAGGACGCATAACCATAATCGTCACGGTTGGCTTGCCTTCAGGTTGCTGTCAGCTCGATCGGACAAAATGTGTCCGTACGCTGAACCATCCAACGCAAAAGCATCCAACGTAACCTGTGCGGAGCCACCGTGACCGATTTTGCCCATCTGTTTATTCCCGTGTTTATCACTCTGTCTATGACGCTGGCGCGACCGATCGGGCATCGCCATGCGGGTTGATGGCAAACGCGTCTTTCTGACCGGGGCAACCGGCGGTATTGGTCGTCCGCTTTCTGCGGTGCTGCGATCACGTGGGGCAATTGTTACGACCCATGACCATGCCGAACAGGGTGATCTGATGGAACAGATCGATACGGTCTGTAAGTCACTGCGCGAAAACACCCCGGATATTCTTGTCAATCTTGCGGCGATCAACGCGTTTGATCTTGCCGAACATCAGAATTACGACGCGTTGCTGACACTGGACCTTCTGGTGCCGATGCGCCTGTGTCAGGCGGTCTTGCCCGCCATGCGCAATCGCGGCCATGGTCAGATCGTCAATATCGGATCAATGGCCGGCCTTATCGCACCGGCACATCAAAGCGGATATGTCGCGGCCAAGGCCGGGCTTAAGGGATTTAGTGATGCCTTGCGCCGCGAAGTTGCCCGCAATGGCATCAAGGTATGCCACATCGCACCGCGCGCTACTCGCACAGGTATGAACAGTGCGAAACTTGGACTGCTTCATCGGCAAACCGCAACATCCGAAGATCGCCCGCGTGATGTCGCAATCCGGATCGCCAATGCCATTGAACGCAACCGGATCGACCTGCGCACCGGCTGGCCCGAACGGCTGCTGGCACAGATCAATGCCCTGTGCCCCGCCATCATGGATAAAATCCTGCACAGCCATACCCGAACCGGTTTGGATATTCTGCTTTCCGATCAACAAAATTCCAGGGTTGCGGATATCGCGAATACAGGCCCCGCACCGTCAGGTACAGTTACCCGCAAAACCATTGCCTAAGGCCTAAGGCCCAACGCCCAAATCCGGGCGGTCCCCAGATCAGCCGATGGTATCGGTCATGTCCTTTTGATCGATTTCGCGGGACTTTTGTTGATGCGGGTCGGCTTCGACCTGCTCGGGAACCTTGTCTTCGGGGCGCGGTGTATCAAGCAACTCACCAACACTGATATCAAGAACAGACTGGCGTTTCTTTTCCAACTCGACCAGCCGTTCGCGCATCACCACCGGCCAGCCGCCATCGGTCTGCACCAGCAACAACCGGTCATAATCAAGAAACAACCCAAGCCGCGTCATCAATTGCATCAGGCTGATCCGCGACAAATCCCCGGATAACAGCCAGCGATGGCTTTCTGATCGGTCAATCAGCTTTTCACGTCGCAGGGCGGCCAGCGCCCAGTTAAGGTCACGTCCGCCAAGCTTCAATTCCCGCATCATGCGACGATAGGTCGGCGGTTTCCCGGCTTCGTGGAAACGGTGTTGCAGATATTCCAGCACACGCAAGACCGCAATAATCCGTTCCATATGTCCCGGCACCGCCCCGCGCGGATCGGGAATCAGTCCGGCTGCGCGTGCGGCACGCCATTCCGACTGTGCGGCGGCCACCTGTGCGCCGAGCAAAATGACGATCCAGGTCAGATACATCCACAACAGGAAGATCGGCACCACCGCCACCGCCCCGTAGATCGTCTGATAGGTCGGAAAATTGGTGACGTAAAATCCGAACCCCTTTTTAAGGGCCTCGAACAGCAATGCGGCAACCATGCCCCCGACAGCCCCGTCGCGGATTTCCACAGACCGGTTTGGCATGCCGATAAACAGCAGTGAAAAGGCCGCTGCCGACAAAAAGAACGGTGCAATAAAGGTCAGTTGTCCGATCTGCTGGCCCAGTGCCTCGCCACCGACCAGATGGCGCATGGCAAAGATATAGGACGCCAATGACAGGCTAAGCCCCAAAAGCATCGGCCCGACCGTCAACAAGGTCCAGAAAACCACAAGCCGCGACAGCAATTTGCGCGGGCTGGTCACGCGGAAGACGTCATTCATCGCCCCTTCGATCGCGCCCAGCAACATCACCGCCGTCAGGCCAAGCACAATGGTGCCAACAGCGGTCATCTGACCGGTATTCTGAAGGAAACTTCCCAGATACCCGCTGACCTGTTCGCCGGTTTCAGGCAGAAAGTTATTCAGAACAACGTCCATGATCTGATCTTTGAACTGATCAAAAACCGGAAATGCCGAAAGAACCGTCAGCGCCACGGCAAGAAACGGAACCATTGCCAGAAGCGTCGTGTAAGACAGGCCCGCTGCGCGCTGCACCGATTTGTCATGGACAAAACGCATGGCGGCGTAGCGCCAGAATGCGGTCCGATCCGCGATCATTTTCTGAATTTCGACCATTAAACGCTTATCCCTACGCATTTTCCGGTTATACTGCACGTGATCAACAAGATAGCGTGCCCGCACACGTTAGGACAGGCCAGATTGACCTTGAGCCAGCTTTGTGTAGGATGCGCCGAATGTCTAATGCCTCCTGTGCCGGTCGCGGCTTTGATTGAATGCCTCCACCTGCCAGAGAGAGATCGTGGGAACGAGAGGAAAAATGAGCCTGTCCACCGAAAACATTTCGGGCCTGATGGCCGGTAAGCGTGGCCTGATTATGGGCGTCGCCAACGATAAATCCATCGCTTGGGGCATTGCACGTGCCGCTGCCGCCGCCGGTGCCGAAATTGCTTTTACCTTCCAGGGTGAGGCCCTCGAAAAACGTGTTCGTCCGCTTGCTGAATCTGTCGGCAGCGACATCGTCTTGCCATGTGACGTGTCGGACGCGGCCAGCATTGACGCTGTTTTTGACACGCTCAAGGAAAAATGGGGAAAGCTGGACTTCGTCGTCCACGCCATCGGCTATTCGGACAAGAACGAATTGCGTGGTCGCTATGTTGACACCTCGCCTGAAAACTTCGCCATGTCGATGAATATCTCGGTTTATTCGTTCACTGCTGTTGCCCAGCGTGCCGAAAAACTGATGTCTGCGGGTGGGTCGCTTCTGACCCTGTCCTATTACGGGGCAGAAAAAGTCATGCCGCATTACAACGTCATGGGCGTTGCCAAGGCAGCCCTTGAAGCCAGCGTAAAATATCTTGCCAATGACCTTGGCCCGGATGGCATTCGTGTGAATGCGATTTCGGCCGGCCCGATGAAGACCCTTGCGGCTTCGGGCATTGGCGATTTCCGCTATATCCTGAAATGGAATGAATACAATTCGCCGATGCGTCGCAACGTAACCCTTGATGATGTTGGCGGGTCCGGCCTGTACTTCCTGTCTGATCTGTCGACCGGTGTTACCGGCGAAACCCACCATGTCGATTGTGGTTATCACACGGTCGGCATGAAACAGGTTGATGCGCCTGACATCTCGGTTGTTAAAGGCTGATCAGCAAAAACGCTTATTTCCGGGCCGCCCAAAATCCTTTAAAGATCGGGCGGCCCGATTTGTCTCTGACCCTTGCATTCTGGAATTCGGATATGGCTGGCAACAGTTTTGGAACTCTTTTTCGGTTCACCACCTTTGGCGAAAGCCACGGCCCGGCAATTGGCTGTGTCGTTGATGGTGTGCCCCCCCTTCTGGAACTTTCCGAAGCCGACATTCAGGAATTCCTTGAAAAACGCAAACCCGGTCAGTCGCGCTTTACGACCCAGCGTCGCGAACCTGATCAGGTCAAAATCCTTTCGGGTGTGTTCGAAGGCAAAACCACCGGAACCCCGATCGGGCTTCTGATTGAAAACGTTGATCAGCGGTCCAAGGATTACGGCGAAATCAAAAACCAGTTCCGCCCGGGCCATGCCGATTACACCTATTGGGAAAAATACGGCACGCGTGATTATCGTGGCGGCGGCCGTTCTTCGGCCCGCGAAACGGCGATGCGTGTTGCCGCCGGTGCCATTGCCCGCAAGGTTCTTGGCGATGACATCCAGATCCGCGCTGCACTGGTCAAAATGGGCACCAAGGAAATCAATCGCGACAACTGGAACTGGAACGAAGTAGATAACAACCCGTTCTTCTGTCCCGATCCCGAAGCGGTGCCGGTATTCGAAGAATATCTTGATGACCTGCGCAAGGACGGATCATCGGTTGGCGCGGTGATCGAAGTCGTTTGTTCCGGCGTTCCGGTCGGGCTTGGGGATCCGGTTTATGACAAGCTTGATGCCGATCTGGCCAAGGCGATGATGACGATCAATGCGGTCAAGGGTGTCGAAATCGGCAACGGTTTTGAAGCCGCCGAACTGACCGGCATTGAAAATGCCGATGAAATGCGCCTTGGTAATGATGGCAAACCGGTTTTCGGCTCCAACCACGCAGGCGGCATTCTGGGCGGGATTTCATCCGGACAGGACATTGTGGTGCGTTTTGCGGTCAAACCGACCAGCTCGATCCTGACCCCGCGCAAAAGCATCGACATCTATGGCAAGGAAGTCGATGTCGTCACCAAGGGTCGCCATGACCCGTGTGTTGGCATTCGCGGCGTTCCGGTTGGCGAAGCCATGGCCGCCATCGTGCTTGCTGACCACCTTCTGCGCCACCGTGCACAATGCGAAGGCTGGAACACCAACAAACATTTCCCCAGCTGATAATTAGGGTCTTTGCCCAAGGTTTCCTGTCACAACCGGGTTGATGCCACGTCTTGATGGCATGAACCCAGTATTGCTCAAAACCCTGATCTCACTTGCTGCATCCAACAACAAGCCCGCCAAGAGCGGATCCCTTGGTGATGATGCACAACTGCGTGGCCGCACGATCCTCTATCCGGACGAGGCATTGGATCTGCCCGAATGGGGAATTGCCGGAATGCCCGGCATGGTCCTTGGCGCGGCACCGCAGACCTGTCTGTTTGTCAGTGATCTGCACATATCAGGCGCCAGTGACGATGCTCATAGCAGCGACATGGCATCTGGCGACAATGCATCCACGACAAACGACAGCAGCAATGATCAGGACAAGGACGCCGGCGAAATCGTTTCTTTCAGTCTGACGCTCAAATGCAATCCTGCACCTGAAAGCAATCTGAAATCCTGTACCATTGTCTGGAAGCTTGCCCTTCCGGTTGCCGGATATCGCGACATTCAGACCAGCAGCAACAGCGCAAGTGTACGCGCCCCGGTCATTCACACCCGGATGAAAATTGGCGGCATCGTGCGCGATGTTGAAATCGGCCTGTTGGAAATGGGCGGCCTAGAACAGCCACTGCTGATCGGACAGGACACCCTGGCTGACAAATTCCTGATCCGTCCGGACAGAACCGAAAAAGACAGGAAAGTCGCAACCCCGTCAGTCGATCTCAATCCGCAAAAACCGGTCGACAACCCCGCACCTGCGGCCAAGGACGGTTCAGCGCCGACCACACCGGCGACACCTGCTACGCCTGCGGTACCTGCTCCATCAAGCGACAGCACCGACAGCACGCCGACGCCTCAACCAGCCCCCGACGCAACACAGCAACCAGCAACGCCAGGCGCAACAGCGGATGCAACCTCGACCTCGACTACGGCAGCGTCCCCGACTACGGCGACGACCACGCCCGATACTCAGTCACCCCCCGTAACGCCGACACCAGATACAGCAGCGGCACCAGAAGCACAGCAGACCCCGGCAGCACAGCCGGACAGTATACCTGATGCATCCGGTGCGTCCGGTACATCCAGCGCACCCGGCACCAACGATCAAAGCCAGGAAACCCGGTCGGCCGACACAGCAACCAGGGCCGACGGCAACAA
Source organism: Thalassospira sp. GO-4 (assembly GCF_023588965.1). Classification (NCBI taxonomy): domain Bacteria; kingdom Pseudomonadati; phylum Pseudomonadota; class Alphaproteobacteria; order Rhodospirillales; family Thalassospiraceae; genus Thalassospira; species Thalassospira sp. GO-4. Next base: position 274,742 of record NZ_CP097807.1, on the reverse strand, counting down.
CACACAAACCGGCCCGGCACCCGTCCCCGCGACTGGCACGGATACACCAACAACACCGGACACAACGAGCACCCCGGAAGTCACCCCGCAACCTGCAACAGATACCCCCGATACATCACAAGATGGATCCACCAATCCCGATGTATCCCCCGATCCCAAAGCCGCCCCAACGGCGGACAGCACGGAACAAACGCCCAACCCCGTCTGACGTTCCTGTGACATATCCCTGTATAAACTGCACCGTCCCGATTTGGACGGTGCTTTTGTTTTGGCAGCGATCTGGAAAACCCGGAAATCCGCCACCTTTTACCGATCAAAGGTCGATTTTTCCTTGAAATCCGGGTTTCCACCCGTTAATGTTAACTTAGTTAACATAAGAAAATCGAGATACGAGCTAATGGGGAAATACCATCACGGTGACGTCCGTAATGTTCTTTTGCAAAAAGCCGAAACCATCCTGACAGAAGAAGGCCCGACCGGGCTGTCATTGCGCCGTCTGGCCCGCATGACCGGTGTATCAGAAGCCGCACCCTATCGTCATTTTGACGGAAAGGATGGCATTTTGGCGGCAGTTGCAATTGCCGCGTTTGAACGCTTTGCCGAACAACTTGAATCTGTGGCGGCAAATGTTGCGCATCACGAAGAACGCATCATGAAGCTTGGTGCGGCCTATGTCGGCTTTGCCGTGGAAAATCCGCAACATTTCCGACTGATCTTTGGCCGTGAACGCCCGCCACTTGATCAGTATCCCGAATTGCGTGATGCCGCGGATAACGCCTTTGATGTGTTGCAACGCGCAGTGACCTCGGTCGATCGCAAGGCCGAAATGACCCTGACCGAGGCCGCAACGGCTTATAACCGTGCGCTTGCCGCTTGGAGCCGTGCGCATGGCATTGCCATGCTGGTGATTGACGGCATGATCGTGCCGCCCGCCGATCAGGAACTTGGCGATTTTGTTCTTGGCCTTCTTGCAGAAGACCTCACCGCCCCGACCGATCTGTAACCCTGCCTTTTCACCCGCCATCAAACCGGATCAACCGATGGAATATTTAACCGTTAAATTCATTCATGTTCTTGGCGTTGTGCTGTTTCTTGGCAACATCATTGTATCGGCACTGTGGAAGACACAAGCCGACAAAACCGGCAATCCCGTGATCATTGCCTTTGCCTGTCGGCTGGTGAATATGACGGATCTGGCCTTTACCGCATTGGGTGGTGCCTTGATCACCATTGGCGGGATCGGGCTTTTTCACGCGACCGGAATTGCGATTTCCGATGCGCCCCATCTGACAATCGGCATCAGCCTGTTTGGCATGGCCGCAATGCTGTGGGTGACCGGGTTGGTCCCCTTGCAAATCTATATGTCAAAGATCGCCAGCCGGACCATACAGGCGGGCGATCAAACCATGCCACCGGCCTATGAAAAATGCCGCAAACTTTGGAATATCATCGGGCTGATTGCCGTTATCTTGCCGCTGGCAACCCTGTATTTCATGATTTACCGCTAGGCAGAGCCAAGACGCTGGCATTTGGCGGGTATTGCCCATCGCATCCGCCACAGCGTGATGCCAACACCATGATTGCTAAGGTCATCACCGTCGGCCACGCCATTTGCGCCATGCCGCGCCGTATGGCGCCACATACCGGGCTTCATCACCTGCCCGACACGGCATTACCGCCCCCGCCATCAGTTGATATCAGCCTGATGGGGCGCGACCGTGCCGATCCGGTGCTACGCGAATTGGGCCTTGGTGCGATTGCCGCCTTGGTGCCTGATGACATTGCCATCAAAACGGTTCCGGCCTGATTAGCCGGGCAATCTTCCACCATGTGAAAAGACGTTTTATGTGATTGATCGGCTTTTGCGCCACCACATAAGATGCGCCAGCTTATTTCAAATCCCCGGAGACGTTCCATGCTGACCATCAAACGCCTGTCAATCGAAGACGCCTATATCCTGATTGAAGGTGCACGCAACCGCGCCAATGAAATCGGCGTTCCGATGTGCATTGCCATCACCGATGAATCCGGCGTCCTTATTGCTTTTGAGCGCATGGATGGCGGCAAGGTCACCAGCACCACCATCGCCCAGGACAAATCATTCACCGCATCGGGTGCACGCAAGGGCACGCATGAATATGCCGCCGCCGCACAGCCGGGCAAACCGGCCTATGGCATTGACAGTGAAATCGGCGGTCGCCTGTCGATTGTCGCCGGTGGTCTTCCGGTCTTTGTTGATGGTGAATGCGTTGGCGGCATCGGCGTCAGTTCCGGCACCCCGCCCCAGGATCAGGATTGCGCACAGGCCGGCATTGATTTCTTCATGAAGAAAATCGGCAAATAACGATACGGTTACAGGTTGGAAATTGGCCTGACTTCAGGCCGATTTCCGCCCGCAAATCAAAAACTCGACATTGCCTTCCGGCCCGGTGATCGGGCTTTTGGTGATGCCCAGCACTTTCCAGCCCGGCAAGTTTGCCAGCCAGTCGGAAATGGTGTCACAGACTTCCTGATGAAGTTCGGGTTCGCGGACGACACCTTTTTTGCCGACGCGTTCCTTGCCGACTTCAAATTGCGGTTTGATCAGCGCAATCAGATGCCCGCCGGGTTTCAGGCGTTCCATACTTGCCGGAAGCACGGTCCGCAACCCGATGAAGCTGGCATCGCACACCACGATATCAACAAGATCGGGAATTTGTTCATCGGTAAGATGACGGGCATTGGTCTTTTCCATGACCACGACGCGATCGTCATTGCGCAGCTTCCAGTCAAGCTGCCCCTGCCCGACATCGACGGCGTAAACCTTTGCCGCACCGTTTTGCAGCAAGACATCGGTAAAGCCACCGGTTGATGCCCCGACATCAATGCCGATAAAACCGGTCACATCAATCCCGAATTCGGCCAAGCCTTTTTCAAGCTTGAGCCCGCCGCGTGAAACCCACGGATGAGGTTGCCCGCGCAGCGTGATCGCCATGTCTTCCTTGCACTGCATGCCTGGCTTATCAAGCCGCTGCTCGCCACTAAAGACATTGCCTGCCATGATAAATGCCTGCGCCTTGGACCGGCTTTCCACCAATCCGCGTTCCACAAGCAACTGATCTAAACGTTTCTTTGCCATGGCTGCGTTTTAGCGCAACCGGACAAAAAGGTCACGCCCAATCACAGGCAAGTTTGCCCGCCGGACCAGCAGTTTTTGAAAGTCGTGAATAAGACGTCAGCTCGCCAGCGGCTCAAGATATCCGCGCGGGACGATCGCCAGAAGATCGTTCAGGGCCTCGCCCTGAACCGCAACATGCTGTTGCATCAGTTTGCCGGCAATATCGGCCTCGCCATTTGAAATGGCGCTCAGGATATCGGCATGTTCGTTGTTGGATTTTTTAACACGCCCCGGGCGATGAAGCTGCAAACGGCGATATGGCGCCAGCCGGTTGCGGACATTCTTGGTCTGGCGTTCCAGGAAACTGTTGCGGCACCCGGCATAGATCGCTTCGTGGAAACGCACATTGGCCTCGTAATAGGCATCAGCATCGGCATGTTCCTGAAGCGCGCTGCATTCATCGGCCAGTGCGATCAGGTTATCGATATCGACACGTGGCATCCGACGCGCGGCAAGGCGGGCACACATGGCTTCGAGTTCTGCCATGACTTCGAACATTTCAATCAGTTCGGCAACCGTGATCGAGGCAACAATGGTTCCGCGACGGGGCATGGTGGCAACAAGCCCGGATCCGGCCAAAGTCTGGAGCGCTTCGCGAACCGGGGTGCGTGAAACACCGAACCGTTCGCTCAGGGAACGTTCGTCAAGCTTGTCACCGGGTTTAAGAACACCGGTCACAATATCGCGTTCAAGTTTCTGCACCAGATCGGTGGCAAGCTTACCGTTTTGCGCCATAAAACGCCCTTTTCTACAATCGGCCACTGGTATACCAGAACACATAAAATGGTACTAATCAAAGCCTTTTCTGTGCTGCTGCGCAGGGTTTTCATATTGCATTGCAAAAGTTGAATGGGAAATTTCCGCGATTTTCAAGCAAACACTCACAGGCGGGTTTGTGGCACTGCAAAACGCATCTCTGGTATACAAAATTGCATAGACAGGATGCCAGAAATCTGTAACGCTTTCCTCCAATGCGAAAACCGCATCAATAAAAAGACGCGCAAAAGCCGTCACAATGCATCCAAAAACGCATGCTTCATCCGGGAGGAAAAGATGAAGATTTTTAAAAAGACCCTTTCGGCGTCTGTCGCCGCCATCACCATGTCTGTTGCCGCTTTTGGCATGTCCACATCTGCTGATGCGGAAACCCTGAAACTGTCGCACCAGTGGTCGACCAGCGACATCCGTCACAAGGTTGCACAGATTGTTGCCGACGAAGTCAAAGCGGCCAACGTCGATCTGGAAATCCAGATCTTCCCGTCCGGCTCCCTGTTCAAGGCGAAGGAACAGTGGACCCCGATGACCCGCGGGCAGCTTGACATGATTGTTTACCCGCTGGCGTATGCCGGTGGTCGTGTTCCGGCAACCAACCTTACCCTGATGCCGGCACTGGTCAAAAACCATGACCATGCAAACCGCATCAACGAATCCCCGTTCATGGCTAAAATCGAAGAGCTCCTGAACGAGGACGGTGTTGTCACCGTTGCCAAGGGCTGGCTTGCTGGCGGCTTTGCATCGACCAAAGGCTGCATTCACAAGCCTGAAGACGTAAAAGGCCTTCAGATCCGCGCTGCCGGTAAATCGTTCGAGCAGATGCTTGAAGGTGCCGGTGCCTCGATCGCTGCAATGCCGAGCTCGGAAATCTATCCGGCCATGCAGACCGGCGTTCTTGACGCAACCAACACCAGCTCGTCGAGCTTCGTTTCCTATCGTATCTACGAACAGGTCAAATGCTACACCCCGGCTGCCGGCAATGCGCTGTGGTTCATGTATCAGCCGGTTCTGATGTCGAAGAAAAGCTATGACAAGCTGAATGACGCGCAGAAAGCAGCCCTGGCTGCTGCTGCGAAGAAAGCAGAAGAATACTACACCACCGAAGGCCGCAAGCAGGATTCGGACAGCATCCAGGTCTTCAAGGATGCCGGTGTTGAAATCGCCGAACTCAGCGATGAAGATTTCGCAGCATGGCAGAAACTGGCCATGGAAACTTCTTACAAGAAGTTCGTCGAAGAGACCCCGAATGGTCAGGAACTTCTGGATATGGCACTTGCTGTAAAGTGATCCATACCTGATGTGCTGGTGGTGCCGACAAGTTCGGCACCACCCCATTTCCCAAAGAATACAAATAAACAGAACAATACGGTTCCGTCAGAGGAGTACGCGCGTGTCCAACGCCATGTCCCCGCACCCACTTCCGATTGATCTGCCCGATGATTTCGCGCAGACCCAAAGTGCGTCGCATTCCGTTAAGTCCGATATGCCGCCCCCGCCTGATGTCGAGCCGATCGACGACCACCACGCAAAGGCAGCCCGCCACCCGATGCCGCCCAAGGGGCCGCTTGATGCCTTTGTTGCGGTGATTCACTCCGCATCACGGATCTGCGGCATCGCGTCGGCAACCATGTTCGGGGTTGCCATGCTGATCATTTGCCAGCTGGTGTTCATTCGTTATGCGCTTAATGACTCCACTGTCTGGCAGACCGAGGCGGTCATTTTCCTGATGATTGGCGCAACCCTGATCGGCCTGCCTTATGTGCAGTTGCTGCGCGGGCATGTGAATGTGGATTTGCTGCCGCTCTATCTTAAAAGCGGCGCGCGCATGACGCTTGCCGTCCTGACCCTTTTGTGCGGCATGGCGATCAGTGCACTGTTTGGCTTCTATGGTCTTGAGCTCGTGCTTGAAGCCTATGATGGCGGCTGGCTGTCTGAAACCATCTGGGCGGTTCCGCTGTGGAAACCCTATTCGGCATTGCCAATCGGTTTCGGTCTTCTGTTCCTGCAGTTCCTGGCCGACTTCCTGACCCTTATCACCCGCCGGTCGACGCCATTCGACCTGCGTGACGACGCCCTTTAAGGAGGCCGCATCATGGATCCGTTGCTTCTTGCGGCCATCGTTGGCATCGCAACCACAGTTGTTCTTTTCTCCGGTATTCCGGTTGGTATCGGCCTGCTTCTGGTCAGTGTCGGCTTCATCATCATTTTTGATGGCACCGGTTCGCTGCCGCTTTTGCCGGAAATCCTGTTTGGCAAACTTGAAAGCTTTGAAGTTCTTGCCATCCCGATGTTCATCCTGATGGGGGCGGTTGTTGCGTCCTCACGCGCCGGGGGTGACCTTTATTCCGTTCTTGATCGCTGGTTGACGCGTGTGCCGGGGGGTTTGGTTATTTCCAACCTGGGGGCATGTGCGATTTTCTCTGCACTGTCGGGGTCTTCCCCGGCAACCTGTGCTGCGATCGGCAAAATGGGTATTCCGGCAATGCGCGAACGCGGTTTTCCTGACACGGTTGCCGCCGGATCGATTGCTGCGGGTGGTACGCTTGGCATTCTGATCCCGCCAAGTGTCACCATGATCGTGTATGGCATTTCGACCGAAACCTCGATTGGTCGTCTTTTCCTTGCCGGTCTTTTGCCGGGTCTTCTGGTCACCGCCCTGTTCATGGCATGGTCGCTTTATTCGACCTGGCGTCAGGGCAATGCCCAGGCTGCACTTGGCGTCGTCAAATACAGCTGGAAGGAAAAGTTTGAAATCCTTCCGCGTGTTCTGCCCTTCCTTGTGATCATCGGTGCGGTTCTGTTTGCGTTGTATGGCGGTGTTGCGACCCCGTCCGAGACGGCTGGTGTCGGGGCATTGTTCTGCCTGATCACCGCGATGATCATTTACAAGATGTGGAAACCCGGCCAGCTTTGGAATGTCTTCCGCGACACCACTAAAGAATCGGTCATGATCCTTCTGATCATCGGGGCGGCGGGTCTGTTCAGCTATATGCTGTCATCCCTGTTCATTACCCAGTCGATTGCACAGTGGATTTCAGCACTTGAGGTCAACCGTTGGGTTCTGATGGGCTTCATCAACCTGTTCCTGCTGATCAGCGGTTTCTTCCTGCCGCCGGTTGCCGTGATCCTGATGAGCGCCCCGATCCTGCTGCCTGTGATCATCAATGCCGGTTTTGACCCGTACTGGTTCGCCGTCATTCTTACGATCAACATGGAAATCGGCCTGATCACCCCGCCGGTCGGACTGAACCTGTATGTCATCAACGGCATTGCACCCGACATCCGCCTGCAAAGCATCCTTAAGGGCGCCTTTCCTTATGTCATGTGCATGATCGTGGCCATTATCATTCTTTGCTTCTTCCCTGAAATCGCCACCTGGCTTCCAGAAACGATAATCGGAGGACGCTAATGTCAGGCATCTCTGTCAGAAGCTGGATTTCAAGCATCGCCGACCGTGGGCGTGAACTGCTTGATCTGCCAATTTCCACCCCGCAGGATTCCTTCACGCAACTCGGTGCCATGTGCAAAGACCTTGTTTCGCAAAAGGGCGAAGCACGTGGCACCGCCGTTGCCCGCGAAGTGGTCCGGCTTTGGGAAAACCTGCCAGAAGAAGATCATCTGCGCTTTTTCCAGATGATGCAGAACGACTTCAGCGCAGACCGCACCAAAGTTTCAAAAGCGGCCGACGCCTTTGCCAAGGACCCGTCTGAAACCAATCTGGCGGCCCTGACCCAGGCATCGGAACCCGCACGTCAAGAACTTCTGCGCCGCATCAATATGGCACCGGGGGGCACCCGCGCCATTGTCGATATGCGTGAAACCCTGATCGGTCTTTTGAAAACCAACCGCGATCTGGAACCGCTGAATGCCGACATACAACATCTGCTGACCAGTTGGTTTAACCGCGGTTTCCTTGAACTGCGTCATATTGACTGGGATACATCGGCCGCCATCCTTGAAAAATTGATCCGCTACGAAGCGGTACATGAAATTCAGGGCTGGGATGATCTGCGTCGTCGTCTGGCAACCGATCGCAAATGCTTTGCTTTCTTCCATCCGGCGATCCCCGATGATCCGCTGATCTTTGTCGAGGTCGCCCTTGTCCATGGGCTGGCCGACAGTGTTCAGGCTCTTCTGGCGCCGGAAATCGACGAAAAGGCGCCCGAAACCGCCAAGACCGCGATCTTCTATTCGATCAGCAACTGTCAGGCAGGGCTCAAGGGGATTTCATTTGGCAACTTCCTGATCAAACAGGTTGTCGAAGAACTGAAACGTGAATTCCCGCAGCTCAAGCAGTTTGCCACCCTGTCGCCCATTCCGGGCTTCATGGGCTGGTTGCGGACACGCCAGAAAAGCAAGGCCGACGATGCTGATCTTGCCGGTCAGGTTCTTGAAGGCCTTAGTCAGGATGGCTGGATCGACGATCCGGAAAAGGTCGAAGCCCTGCGCAAACCGACTGTTGCGCTGTGTGCGACCTATCTTGCGACCTGCAAACGCGGTAAATCGCCACTCGATCCCACCGCACGGTTCCATCTTGGCAATGGCGCACAGCTCGAACGGCTTAACTGGTTGGGCGACACATCAATCAAGGGCCTGCGCCAGGCGGGCGGCATGATGGTCAATTATGCCTACCACCTTGACGATATTGAGAAAAATCACGAAGCGCTGATGAATGACGGAAAAATCGCAACATCGAAATCCGTCGCACAGCTTGCCGGCATTTAAGTAGGTATGACCATGTCCGATAATCTTTTTCAAACCTTTCTCGACCGTTTCCCGGCAGACAAATCGCGTACGTTCCTGATCGAACGCGATGGCACCGAACGCAGTTTCGCCTGGCTGCTGGACCGCACCGGTCGTTATGCCGCCGTGCTGGCATCCCATGGCGTGGTCAAGGGTGACCGCGTTGCCGCACAGGTCGACAAATCATCAGACGTGATCGCGCTTTATCTTGCTTGTCTGCAACTTGGTGCCATTCACCTGCCGCTCAATACCGCCTATACCGGTGACGAGATCGCCTATTTCCTTGGCGATGCCGCACCGCGCGTCTTTGTCTGCCGCCCGGCACATATCGATGCGGCCCAGACCCTTGGCGCGCAAAACAATGTCGGCGCGGTTCTGTCGCTTGGTGCCAACGGTGACGGCAGCCTGAATGACGAGGCCGCAACAGCCACCCCGATCACCGATATTGTCAGTGCCGACAAGGATGATGTTGCAGCAATCCTTTATACCTCGGGCACGACCGGCCGATCCAAGGGCGCGATGCTGACGCACAACAATCTGGGATCAAATGCCAAAACCCTGCATGCGGCATGGGGCTTCAAGCCCGGTGATACGCTGCTGCATGCTTTGCCGCTGTTCCATACCCATGGTCTGTTCGTTGCCATCAACATCATGCTGATGAATGGCGGCAAGGTCATCCTGCTTCCGAAATTCGATGCGGATGATGTGATCGAACGTTTGCCGCAATCAACCGTTCTGATGGGGGTTCCGACCTTCTATACCCGCCTTCTGTCACATCCGCAGTTTGACAAGGATGTTACCGCTAACATGCGGTTGTTTGTGTCGGGTTCCGCACCGCTTCTGGCCGAAACCCATGACGCGTTCTTTGAACGTACCGGGCACAAAATCCTTGAACGTTACGGCATGACCGAAACCTGCATGAACACGTCCAACCCGCTGGATGGCGAACGTCGTCCGGGTGCGGTTGGCCCGACGCTGCCGGGGATCGAAGCCCGTGTGTGCGACAAGGATGGCAATGTCCTTGGGGCCGGTGAAATCGGCGTTCTTGAAGTCCGCGGCCCGAATGTGTTCAAGGGCTACTGGCAGATGCCGGAAAAAACCGCATCCGAATTCCGCACTGATGGCTTCTTTATCACCGGTGACCTCGCCACCATTGGCGAAGACGGCTATGTCACCATTGTTGGTCGTGACAAGGACCTGATCATTTCGGGCGGCTTCAACGTCTATCCGAAGGAAGTCGAAGAAGTCATCGCCGAATATGACGAAGTCGAAGAAGTCGCGATCTTCGGCCTGCCCCATCCCGACTTTGGCGAAGCCGTTGCCGGTGTCATCGTGGCGGCAAATGGCGGTCAGGCCGACACCGACGAAATCATCAAACGCACCCAGGACAAGCTTGCAAAATTCAAGGTTCCCAAGCGCATCTGGGTGATCAAGGAACTGCCGCGCAACACCATGGGCAAAATCCAGAAAGCCCAACTGCGCAAGCAATATGCCGATACCTTTACCTCCCCAGCTGCATGATGCGATGTAGTCTGTATCTCCCGCTGTCCTGACGGGCAGCACCCAAAGGGTCTTTGACCCAACCTTCCTTCCGGTCAGAGCCGATCTGGCCGGAATTTTTTTTGCCTGAATGCAATTGGCCCTACCCCGCCCGGGCGCTATCCATGGTTGATCGTTTCCTTTTGTTATCAGCTTGTTAGGAATTGGAACGCAAAGATGCTAAATTAGACAAACAAACAACAAGCATAACGCCGGCACGTTTTCATGTGCCAATCAGGAAGTCGCTGGGATCAATGGCAGAACTTGATGAGGCCATAGACACAATAGCAGACAGCATCGCCCAGACCGGCGCGCTGACATTTGAAGCATCGCGCCGCTATGACGAGATGTTCCAGACATTTCGTCGCGTGCTTGAAGATGCCCTTGATGCGCAGCCAACCATGACGGATGCCGCGCGCGTTGCAATGTCGATGGTTGACACCGCATCCCGTGCCATCCAGTCAAGCTTCCCCAATCCCCAACATCGCGATTGCTGCGATCAATGCAGCGCCTGCTGCAACCTGTTTGTCAGCGTCCCGCCCGGGGTCACCAGCCTGATTGCCGACCATATCCGCAAAACATTCACCCACGAACAACAGGCTGATCTTTTGCAACGGCTGGCAATCGCCGCCGCAACCATTGAACAATCAACCACAACGGCCGAAGTACGGGTGCGCTGCCCGCTTCTTGGGGATGACAATCGCTGCACGATTTATGAAATCCGCCCGCTTTCATGTCGGGCCTTTACATCCTCGGATGCGCGCAAATGCCACAGGATGGTGTTCGGAACCCCCGAAGAACGCACCACCACCATTGATCAGGACCCGGGCCATTACCGCTTGCACATCGAAGCAACCGACGCCCTGCAACAGGCCGCGGCTCGGCGCAACCTGAACCCGCGCCAGAAGGGCTTTGTCCATGCCCTGCTTGATCAGCTGTCCCCGGCCACAACGTAAATTGGACCGTGATCAATCGATCATTCCGGCGGGCATGGCATTGCAATTGACGAAAAATATGCCCATTTTCCGCGTTCCGGCCCATCCGGCCACCTGAATTCATCCAACAGATACGGGGCAAATATGAACAACGCGTCTGATCAACCGGTTGCTTTTGTAACCGGCGCCGCACAGGGTTTGGGTCTTGGCATTTCAAAACACCTTCTTGATGCGGGCTGGCGGGTCACCTTGTTTGATCAGGACGCCGACGCCGGACAGGAAGCCTTCGATGACCTTTCCCCCGCCCGGCAGGATCGCGCGCTATTTATTGCCGGTGACGTCGCCAACGAAGCCGACGTCAAACTTGCCATTCAGCAAACCGTTGACCGGTTTGGCCGGATTGATGGTTTGGTCAATAATGCCGGCATTGCCGATCCCCATTCGGGCAGCATCGAAGACCTTGAATGGGATCGCTGGCAGCGGGTGATCAATGTCAATCTTGGCGGTGCCTTCCTTGCGGCCAAACACGCGGTTCAGCATCTGCGCCCGGTCAAAGGGGCGATTGTCAACATCGCCTCGACCCGCGCGTTTCAATCAGAAGCCAACACAGAATCCTATGCCGCGTCAAAGGGGGGCATTGTTGCACTTACCCATGCGCTTGCGGTCAGTCTTGGCGGTGATGTGCGGGTCAATGCAATTGCCCCGGGCTGGATCGAAGTCGGTAACTGGCAGAAATCGGACAAGCGCACCACACCATCCCACAGTGACATCGACAAATCGCAACATCCGGTCGGGCGTGTCGGCACACCAGAAGACATCGCACAGGCGGTAAGCTTCCTTCTGGACAGCACCAAATCCGGCTTCATGACCGGGGAAACCATCCGCATTGACGGCGGGATGACCCACAAGATGATTTATGCCGACTGACACCGACTGACACCAACTGACAATGCAAAACGCCGCCCCGGGGGACGGCGTTCTGTTTTAATACTGCGCGCTGGTATTTCGGCCAAATTCGATCAGGCGCGCGCCTTGCTTTCGCTAAGGCCAAGGGCACCAAGGGCCGTCTTGACGATGCTTTGCGCATCAAGACCGGCTTTCTGATACTGGATTTCCGGCTTGTCGTGGTCAATCAGTGCATCGGGCAATGCCATGGTGCGGATCTTGAGCCCGTTATCGAGCAATCCCTGCCCGGCCATATGCTGAAGAACCATGGCGCCAAAGCCATTGATCGATCCTTCTTCGATGGTGATCAGCACTTCGTGATTGCGCGCAAGATCGGCAATCAACTGATGATCAAGCGGCTTGGCAAAACGGGCATCGGCAACCGTCGCCGGAAGGCCACGCGCGGCAAGGTCTTCTGCGGCCAAAAGCGCCTCGGCCAAACGGGTGCCATAAGACAGAATGGCGATCTTGCTTCCTTCGCGCAGGATACGGCCCTTGCCGATTTCAAGAACCTGTCCTTCGGTCGGCATTTCAACACCAACGCCCTCACCCCGCGGATAGCGGAATGCGCTGGGCCGGTCATCAATCGCCCAGGCCGTCGTGGTCATATGGACCAACTCCGCCTCATCGGCGGCTGCCATCAGGACAAAGTTCGGAAGGCAGCCAAGATAGGCAATATCATAGGCCCCGGCATGGGTTGCCCCGTCCGCGCCCACCAGACCGGCACGGTCCATCGCGAAACGCACCGGAAGGTTCTGGATCGCCACATCATGAACAACCTGGTCATAACCGCGCTGAAGGAAGGTCGAATAAAGCGTGCAAAACGGTTTGTAGCCTTCGCACGCCATACCGGCGGCAAAGGTCACCGCATGCTGTTCGGCAATACCGACGTCAAACGCACGATCCGGGAAACGATCGGCAAAGATGTTTACCCCCGTGCCCGATGGCATGGCAGCCGTAATCGCCGTGACCTTTTCGTCCTTTTCGGCAATTTTGACCAGCGTTTCGCCATACACCTTGGTGTAACTCGGTGCATTCGGGGTCGGCTTGGCCTGCTTGCCGGTCACAACGTCAAACTTAGCAACGCCGTGATATTTGTCAGCGGCATTTTCCGCCGGGCCATAGCCCTTGCCCTTTTGGGTCACCGCATGGATCAGGATCGGTCCATCGACATCGGCATCGCGGACGTTTTTCAGAACCGGCAACAGATGATCCATGTTGTGGCCATCAATCGGCCCCACATAGAAAAAGCCCATTTCCTCAAACAGGGTGCCGCCCGTGACCATGCCACGGGTATATTCTTCAAGCTTGCGGGCCGCTTCTTCAATCTGGCGCGGCAGATGTTTGGTCAGCCCCTTGGCCGCATTGCGCAGGCCCTGATACCCTTTGCCCGAAATCAGACGTGACAGATACCCCGACATGGAGCCCACCGGCGGGGCAATCGACATGTCGTTATCATTCAGGATCACAATCAAACGCTGATCGGTGGCCGCGGCATTGTTCATGGCTTCATAGGCCATGCCCGCACTCATCGAACCGTCGCCAATGACCGCAATCACGTTCTTGCGCTTGTCATTTGAAAGCTGATTGGCAACCGCCATGCCCAGACCGGCCGAGATCGAGGTCGAACTGTGCCCGGCCCCGAACGGGTCATATTCGGATTCAGACCGTTTGGTGAACCCCGAAAGCCCGCCGCCCTGACGGAGCGTGCGAATACGATCCCGACGCCCGGTCAGGATTTTATGAGGATAGCACTGATGCCCGACATCCCAGATCACCCGGTCATAAGGCGTATCAAACAGGTAATGGATCGCAACGGTCAGTTCGACCACACCAAGACCGGCACCAAGATGCCCGCCTGTGACAGATACCGCATCAATCACCTCGGCGCGCAATTCATCTGCGACCTGCTTCATCTGGGCAGGCTGCAATTTGCGCAGCTCGTCTGGGGTGTTAATCGTATCCAATAGCGGTGTCTTGGAGGTCGTGCTCATACCGATCTCGATTTTCAATTTTTTATATGGCGTAGATTACAACAGAGTGACGTTTCCGGGTCGATGTTGCAAGCTGCGTAAAATAGCGGGGTTCAACCGATTTAGCGACCCTGAATTTCACCGCTTTGCACCTTCTCGAAGAAACGGTGAACAACCTGTTCGACAGTGCGGTGAATGGTGTCGCGATCCTGACCGAAATCACGGCACAAATAGCTAAAGTTTTCAGCAATATAAGGCGTGCATTTCGGCAGAAATGAATAATGTCCCGCCCCTTTGACCTTGATGAATTTCGCCCGGCCGCGCAACAGATTGCGAAAGTGGGCGGCATTAACATGGTCATGCAGAATTTCGTCTGTATCGGCCTCGACAAACAACATCGGCACCTTCACATCGGCAAGCCCGTCATCGGTTGCCGCCACCCCGAAGGCCGGGGTTACCGCAACAATGGCCGATATCCGGGGATCGTATTCCGAAACCACCGGCCCGCCATAGGTTTGATGCAGACGATCAATATGATCATCTGTCGGGGCATGCTGGCAAATGACCTTGTCGGTTTCGCCATTCACGGTGCAGTAACTTTGCCAGGCTCGGGCATCAAAATCCCACCCTGCCAGTTTAAGCACCGTGGCACCGCCCGCCGAATGGCCAAGCGCATAGATCCTGTCATGATCAATCTGCTCGGCGATGCCATCATGATCAAGCAACAGATCAAGCGCCAGCCGCATTTCGCGCGGGCGGCGTTCAATGATCGTGATCTGGCGGGCATCGGATGCATCAAGGTAGTTGTCACCTTCATGCTGCGGGGCTGCAACAATATAGCCCCGCCGTGCCAGATATTCCGCCAGCCAGAACTGATTGAAACGATGGCCTTCCGAACCGTGCGAAAACATCACGATCGGAAACGGACCATCCGTGGCAAAGGCCGCATTGCGCGCGGCACTTGATGCCACGCCCATATGGCGCACCGAACTTTCCGGCGCGGATGCGGGATACCAGATCGCCAGCGGAAACGGATCCTTGTCAAACAGCCGGTCACGAAAACCGGCTGTGTATTTGGGCTGTTCAGTCATTGTGGGGCGCTTTGACGATATCGGGCTTAACGGCCGCGTTCGACAACGAAACGCGCCACCGCGCGCAGCGGTTCGGCCTCGCCGTCAAAGCAGCTCAGATGGTTGATTGCCTGATCACACAGCATGGCGGCCTGATCACGGGCCTGATCAAGGCCCAGCAATTTGACAAAGGTCGACTTGTCCTGATCAAGGTCCTTGCCCGCTGTCTTGCCAAGCTCCTCGGAACTTGCTTCGACATCAAGCAGATCATCCTTGATCTGGAACGCCAGTCCCATGTCATGGGCATAGGATCGCAGCGCCATGCGAATGCTTTTGGGTGCCTTGCCAAGGATCGCCCCGGCTTCACAGGCAAAGGCAAACATGCGCCCGGTTTTCAGCAAATGAAGATGCGTGACCTGTGCCTGATCAAAGGACTGGCCTTCGCCCGCCAGATCAATCATCTGCCCGCCAACCATGCCATGCGGACCAGCCGCGCGGGCAAGGGCGCGAACAAGATCGGTACAGACGCGCGGATCGGGATGGGTATCTTCGTCGGCCAGAACTTCAAACGCCTGGGTCAAAAGCGCATCACCGGCAAGGATCGCGGTTGCCTCGTCAAACTGCTTGTGGCAGCTCGGCTTGCCGCGACGCAGATCATCGTCATCCATCGCGGGCAAATCATCATGGATCAGCGAATAGCTGTGGACCATCTCGACCGCCGCCGCAACCCGAAGGGCGGACTGGCGCGATACCTTGAACAATGACGCAGAACTCAACACCAGAAACGGGCGCAGACGTTTGCCTTCGCCCAAGGTGGAATAACGCATCGCCTGAAACAGGCGTTGCTCGATCTGGCCATTGGCACGCGGCAAAATATTATCCAGCGTCTCGCCAAGATCAGCAGACGCAGCACTCAGTCCGGCAAGCAGGTCGTAACTCACCATGGCCTCCGATTACTCGATTTCAGTCGGGGTTGCCGACGGGCGGCCATCCGCATTCAGGGTGATTTTTTCGATGCGTTCTTCGGCTGCACGCAATTTGTCCGCACAATGCCGTTTCAGGGCCGCACCACGCTCATAGGATGCGATTGCGTCATCAAGCCCGACCTGTCCCTGTTCGAGCTGACGAACAAGAGTCTCAAGCTGGCCCAGCGCCTCTTCGAAGCTGAGTTTTGCGATATCCTCGGGAATGGCGGAAGATGAAGTAGCCTCGGACATGTAAGCTCCATTTCTTTGATTGGCGCGGAGTTTACGCGCAAGTCCGGATCAGGGCAACCAGACAGAATGGAATTTCGTCACGCCGAAATATTCCTGTGCAACACAGATCGCCCTATCCGGTCATCAGGGTCCGGACATGTTGCAAAACACTGTCGGCAAGGGACGGCAAATCATATCCGCCCTCCAGCAACGAGACCAGCCGCCCCTGACATTGCGCATCGGCAAGCGCCATCAATTGCCGCGTCATCCAGACAAAATCGTCGGTCTCGAAACACAGCCCGGCAAGCGGATCATTCTTGTGGGCATCGAACCCCGCCGAGATGATCAGAAGTTCCGGCTTGAAGGCGGAAATTCCGGGCAAGACGGTCTGGTTAAAAGCAGCCTGCATTTCCGCAGTACCCGCCCCGGCGGTCAATCCGACATTCAGGATATTGTTGGCACAGCCGCGTTCGGTCTCGGCCCCGGTTCCGGGATAAAGCGGCCACTGATGGGTCGAACAGTAAAACAGGTCCGGATCATTATAAAAAAGATCCTGGGTGCCGTTGCCGTGATGCACATCGAAATCCATCACCGCAATGCGTTTAAGCCCATAGCGTTTCCGTGCGTGATGGGCGGCAACCGCCGCATTGTTGAACAAACAGAACCCCATTGCCCGGTCATATTCCGCATGATGCCCGGGGGGCCTGGTTGCGACAAAGGCGTTACTTTCATGCCCGTCAACAACCGCATCAACCGCAACGCATGCGCCGCCTGCTGCGCGCAAGGCCGCCTTGCCAGACTTCGCCGAAACATAGGTATCCCCGTCAAGCGACCTGATCCCGGTTTCGGGAATCGTTGCCATCACCTTGTCCACATAGGCCGGATCGTGCACCGCCTTGATCAGATCGATATCGGCAAGCGGGGCTTCCTCGCGGTGCAGGAACATGAATTCCTCGGCCTCGAATACGCGCTGGATCACGCGCAGCCGATCCGCGGACTCCGGATGTCCGGGGCCGGTATCATGTTCAATGCAATCGTGATGGGTAACGAACAAAGTCGCCATCTGTCTGGGTCGCCTTCCTGATTGGATCAGTTGTCTGATCGGTCTTGCGGGTTCATGGCCGACATGTCCCGCTTTTATGCGTGATTTTGATATTATAATCGCGATACGTGACGTCCCGCTTTGTTCTAAATCAGCATATCGGGCATGGGCGCTGCAAGTCCTTTGGTCCCGGATTCCGGACTCTTTGGTTATATAACAGTGCCAAACCTGTATAAGCGTTCACAGTTTTGCCCTTTTTTTAGTGTTATATTCTTGAAATCGGATCCATTGTTGTGCACAGAATAACAATCGAGGTTCGATGACAAATTGCCCGTAAATCGGCGCAATTTTGCCTTTAAACCCTGCGACAAGTCAGGGTAATTTGAACATGAGCTTATCGGATAAATTTCTGATATTTGGGCGAAAATCCGGAGTGACACGAAGTTTTCCAACCGATTCACATCCCGCAGAGGCACTGTTGAGAACAAACACCATCTTGACAGAAACTGCATATACTTGAGAATAAGAACGAACCAAACATTAGTGTTTGGCTGGTTCAAGAGCAACAGCCTCAAAGGTTGTAAAAGGAATGGAAAATCCGGTCACATGATCCCGTCAAAATTGTCGGAATCAAATGACAAAAAAATACGGATTTTCATTGGGACAATGGCCGCTTGCGGTCAGGCTTATAAGGAAGCCAAATGGAACTAAACCATCTAGAACAAAAGGCCCAGCAGGCGAGCACCCTGTTGAAGGCCATGAGCAATCAGAGCAGACTGCTAATCCTTTGCCAACTTAACGAAGGCGAAAAGTCCGTTGGTGAACTCGAACGTATCGTCGGGCTCAGCCAGTCCGCCCTGTCGCAGCATCTTGCACGCCTGCGTCGTGACAAACTTGTAAAAACGCGTCGCGAAGCACAGACCATCTTCTATTCGTTGCATGGTGATGAAGCACTGCGTGTTATCAAAACACTCTATGGGCTTTACTGCGATACCAGTAGCAATGCCGCTGCTGCGTGAAGATGACCAGGGTACTCCCCCACAAAAAAAGCCTGCCAATGTGGCAGGCTTTTTTTGTGGGTTGATGTACGCATCACCCGACACATTCACAAACCTCATCCGCAATCGGGTTGCGGCAACTTCGATACCTTGTCCAAAGTGCCGAACACTTCGAACTCGCCATAATCAAACCGCATGGCATGGGCCACACCGTTTTCCCCGAAATCAACCGCCATCTCGGTCGAAGGTCCGTTTTCCGCCTCGCCCAGCGGATAGAATGCCAGGCTCATGCGGTGAAACGGCGTATCGGCGATCCCGTCGGGATCATCGGCCTTGTGTTCGGGTTTCTTTTCACCGGAAATCACCACCGCAATCCGGTTGGTCGGGGTTTCCCCGCTGCCATCAAAGACCAGATCATTGCCAAATTTCTCGCCGGCAGCCGCCCGTTTTAATAGCTCGACCGAATGCTGTGTCGGGAACATGGTATCAGCCGGAAGTTCTTCGGTGACTTCGACCGGGATTTCATAGGTGACCGTCACCCCGTCGCTTTCACGCACGGCCTTGCCAACGATTTCGTCGACCTTGGTGCCATCAAGATAATCGCGCATTCTGAACCGGTATTGTGTCCCGGCGAAGTTTTCCCACTGGGTCATCGAATAGGCGGAATTGATTGACGCCCCTTCGGCCCCTTGCAGGATCATGATCTGCTGCATTTCTGTGACCCAGCCATCGCACATTTTTTCAAAGCGATAGCCCAGAACACCGGACGCATCGACCACCGAACTGCCCTGCTCGGACCGGGTCATCTTGAAATGATATTCTGCAACATGGGGCACCATCGTGCTTTCCATGGCGGAAATATTCCCCGCCTGTGCAGCACATCCGGCAAGGCCCGAACACAAGATCAGCGTTCCTGCAAAGGAACGCCGATTGACTTCAAACTTCGAAAACAAAACCGACAAAATCACTCTCCGGTGGCGCCAATCCCGACAATCCAGGGATCTTTAACACCCTTTTTGGCAGCAAGAAGGCGTAAATCATTTGCATGTTCTGCCGAAAGCGGCCCGACAGCGACCCGCATATAGGTGCGGCCACTGACAAGTGCATTCAAAAGTCGCGGCTGATATTCGTGATAAATCTCAAGCGCCTTCTGGGCACGCAGCTTGTCGGTAAAACTTGCCAGAATGACATAATCACCGGGCAGCGGCGCTGCAAGTACATCACCGGCCAATCCCTGGCCGTCTTTGGTCACATCAATCGGCGCGGAAACCGTTGTGCCATCATCGGTCATAACGGTGGTATCGACCAGGGCGGCCGTTACGGTTCCGTTCAGGGCCGGCTCGGCCGGTTTTGCATCGGGGACATATCCGGCAATTGCCGCATCGGCTTCGGCCTGGGGATCAAGCACATTCCCCTCGCGGCCATATGAATTCACATCACCAAGATCGAGTTGCTCGCTCGCAGATGCGACCTCAACCGGCTGTGCATCGGCAAGCCCGTCACTGGTTGCCATTTGATCGACCGGAACTTCATCGACCGGTGCGACAGGTGCATCAAGTGCGGCTTCGCTCACGCTTGCGCGCGGCGGAAGATCGGTTTTGATGATCGGGGTTGCCGTCATCTCGGCCGGGCGCGACCAGTTTTCAGCCGGTGCATTGACCGCATAGATTTCCGGGCGGGCGGCGCGAATTTCACGTTTGATTTCGGGCTCGCCCATCACTGCAAGGGCGGCGGCCTCTTCCTCAAGGATGGTGTCCTCATCCTTGCAAACATCCTGATCAAACAGCGGACGGTGCAAGGCGCAATCCTGCGCGGCGACGATTGAAACGGCGTGATCGGTGGTGCTTTTGCCGGTTGTGACATAACTGATCAGGTCACCTGCCAGTTTGGCGACGGTAAGTTCGATCGGCCCGCCACATGCGCCCAGCGCCAAAGGTGCCGCCACAACAAGTATCTTTTTCACAGCCCGTCCCCCGCAGGATCAAATTTGTTCTCTTGCGGGCACTTTGACGCATTGGCGGTTAATATTAGGTAACCAAAACCTGCCCGCATCATCCGGTCGGGCACAAGTTCAACGAAAAACGGCCCGGAAAACCGGGCCGCTCTTTTCGTTTGAAATCCGGGTCGGATGACCTGTCTTTCAATCAGTCTTTTTTCGCCTTCGGCGGCATCTGGACACGCAGATGCAGTTCCTTGAGCTGCTTGTCTTCGACATTCGACGGCGCATTCATCATAAGGTCCTGCGCCTGCTGGTTCAGCGGGAAGGCAATGACTTCACGAATGTTCGGCTCGTCTGCCAGCAGCATGACGATACGGTCAACACCCGGTGCGGAACCACCGTGCGGCGGGGCGCCGAATTTGAATGCGTTAAGCATGCCACCGAACTGTTCTTCGACAACATCCTTGCCGTAACCGGCGATTTCGAACGCACGATACATGATGTCCGGGCGATGGTTACGAATGGCACCCGACGACAGTTCGATACCGTTACAGACGATGTCATACTGCCACGCCTTGATATCGAGCGGGTTCATGGTCTCAAGTGCTTCAAGACCACCCTGCGGCATCGAGAACGGGTTGTGGCTGAATTCGATCTTGCCGTCGTCGTCTTCCTCATACATCGGGAAATCAACGATCCAGCAGAATTTGAACATGCCTTCTTCACGCAGTTCAAGTTCGTCACAGACCTTGTCACGGACCTTGCCGGCGAATTTGGCGGCTGCCAGTGCCTTGTCACAGACAAAGAAGACCGCGTCGCCATTGGCAACACCGGTAATTTCCTTGATCTGGGCGATACGGTCAGCGTCAAGGTTCTTGGCAATCGGGCCTTTTGCTTCGCCGTCTTCGCCATAAACGATATAGCCAAGACCAGCCGCACCTTCATCACGTGCCCACGAATTAAGCTTGTCAAAGAAGCTGCGCGGACGTGCTGCGGCACCGGTTGCCGGAATGGCACGAACGACCGAACCTTTTTCGATGTTCGACGCAAAGATGCCAAAGCTCGAACCACGGAACGGCTCGGTCACATCGGAAATGATCAGCGGGTTGCGCAGGTCCGGCTTGTCCGAACCGTATTTCGCCATCGATTCATCAAACGGAATACGCGGGAACGGGAACGGGGTCACATCGCGACCACCGCCGAACTCGACAAAGATTTCGTACAGAACCGGCTCAATCGCGGCAAACACGTCTTCCTGGGTGGCAAAGGCCATCTCGAAGTCGAGCTGATAAAACTCGCCCGGCGAACGGTCGGCACGGGCGTCTTCATCACGGAAGCACGGTGCGATCTGGAAGTAACGGTCAAAGCCCGAAACCATCAGAAGCTGTTTGAACTGCTGCGGGGCCTGCGGCAGGGCATAGAACTTGCCCGGATGCATGCGCGACGGCACCAGGAAGTCACGCGCGCCTTCCGGCGAACTTGCCGTCAGGATCGGGGTCTGGATTTCCAGGAAGCCCTGTGCGGTCATTTTCTGGCGCATGGCCGAAATGACTTTGGAACGCAGAACGATGTTGGAATGCACGCTTTCACGACGCAGGTCGAGATAACGGTGACGCAGGCGGATTTCCTCGCCATATTCGACATCGCCAAAGACCGGCATCGGCAACACTTCGGCCGAAGACTGAACTTCGACATTCGATGCGTAAACTTCGATTTCGCCGGTCGGCAGATTCGGGTTGATGGTTTCTGCGGTACGTTTGACAACCTTGCCATCCACCGTGATCACGCTTTCGGCGCGCGCTTTATCAAGCGTTTCAAACAGCGGGCTGGAAATGTCGATCACGACCTGGGTGATGCCGTAATGGTCGCGCAGGTCAACAAACAGAAGGTTGCCGTGGTCACGCTTACGGTGAATCCAGCCAGACAGACGAACTTCCGCATCTGCGTCAGTCGCGCGCAGCGCATTACAATTGTGTGAGCGATAAGGATGCATTGTCATTCCAGGTTGCTTTATATTTTGGGCCGCAAATTTGGCCGCAAAGGTGCATGCCAGACCCGCGCTGTCAAACAAAAAACGCACCACAACGTGCCCGGCCCGAACAATTCGGGACGTTTTGCTGTGATGTGTCGGTTGCCGTTCAGACGCGGCGTCAAAATTTCAGCGGTATAAAACGCTCTCGGGGGCTGCGCGTCAAGTGCTGTCACCAGAGACAGTCAAATCATTCCGATCCGATTTTGACAGCCTGCAATTCCTTGACCTTGGTAAAGCCGATCAGCCTGCCGGTGCCAAATGCAATATCGGTCCAGTTTTCAACATCAAATTCAAAATGCGCCAACGCACATGTCGGGAATTTTCGCGCCATCGCGTCGCGCGCGACCTCGTCCCCGTCGCCAAACAGTGCCTGGGCGAATTGTTCCATCCCCGGATTATGGCCGATGAACATCACGGAATTTGCGTCCTCATGGGTGTGATGCAAACTTTCAAGCAGCACCCTTTCCCCCGCCATATAAAGATCTTCGCTATAGATAACGTCCGCATTGCTGGCAAAATCACGCCCAAGAAGGCCAAGCGTCTGAACCGCACGGGCGGCTGTTGAACACCACACCAGATCAGGGATCAAAGCCTGCTCGCGCAAGTAACGCCCCATAAAGGGGGCTGCCTTCTCGCCACGGCGGTTCAATTCCCGATCATGGTCGGCCCGACCGGGATCGGCCCAGCTTGATTTGGCATGTCTGAGCAACAGCAACGTTTTCATGTCTTTGGTCTTTACGGCCATGAAGGATGATCAAACGGTGTTCTTCCATGCCATATCAACGCCCGCGATGCCATCAGAAAAACTGACACATAAATTTAAGAAAATTGCACGGGCGCAAACAGTTATCCTATACTCCATTTGCAACCGGGACCTGTCGCATAAATTCAAAGACATTCCCTCAATCCGCAGGAGGCATAGCGTGACTCACGCCGCTGCAGTTCAATCAAGCGCGATCACCATTGATTCGGAAAGCCGCTTTATCAATCGCGAACTTTCGTGGCTGGCTTTCAACAATCGTGTTCTTGAAGAAGCCCAGAACAGCGGGCACCCGCTGCTTGAACGTTTGCGCTTTCTGTCGATTTCGGCCAGCAACCTTGATGAATTCTACATGGTCCGCGTCGCGGGCCTTGTCGGGCAACTTCGTGCCGGCATGACCAAAGTCAGCCAGGATGGCATGAGCCCGTCCGAACAGCTGCGCGCCATTACCTTTGATGCCAACCAGTTGATGCAGGATCAGCAGCGCATCTGGCGTCAGCTCAGCCGTGAAATGGAACAACAGGGCATCTCGGTCATTGATCAATCCGATCTGACCCAGACCGATCGCAAATGGCTTGATGGCTATTTCATGCGGGAAATCTTCCCGACCCTGACCCCGCTTGCGATTGACCCGTCACACCCGTTCCCGTTCATTCCCAACCTTGGCTTTGCCATTGTGATGCAGCTGTTTGACCCGGCGGATGGTCACAATATGCGCGGTCTGATCCCGGTCCCGCAAAAGATCGGCCGGTTCCTGCGCCTGCCCGGCCGGACCGAACGCTATCTTCCGGTCGAACAGGCAATCTTGCTTTATCTCGGCAAGCTGTTCCCGGGCTTCGATATGATCGAACATGGCTTCTTCCGCGTCATCCGTGACTCGGATGTCGAGATCGAAGAAGAAGCAGAAGACCTGGTGCGCGTTTTCAAAACCGCCCTTAAACGCCGCCGCCGTGGCAGCATCATCCGCCTTAAGGTCAATGCCGGCATGCCCGAAGACCTTCTGGACTTTGTGATCGACGAACTTGATGTCGCGCTCGAAGAAGTCGTCAAGGTTGATGGTCTTTTGGGCGTTGTCGATGTCAAACAGCTGATCGATTCCGATCTGCATCACGACTTGCTGTTTGCGCCCTATGCCGCGCGCTATCCGGAACGGGTGCGCGACTTTGGTGGCGATTGCTTTGCCGCGATCAGCAAAAAGGACCTGGTGGTTCACCACCCGTTCGAAGATTTCGACGTGGTGGTGCAGTTCCTGCTTCAGGCAGCGCGTGATCCCGATGTCGTCACCATCAAACAGACGCTTTACCGTACGTCGGAAAACAGCCCGATCGTCAAAGCCCTGATCGCCGCGGCCGAGGCCGGAAAATCCGTTACCGCCATGGTCGAGCTCAAAGCCCGCTTTGACGAAGAAGCCAACCTGCGCTGGGCGGCCGACCTTGAACGTGCGGGCTGTCAGGTGGTTTACGGCTTCCTTGACTGGAAAACCCACGCCAAGGTGTCACTGGTTGTCCGCCGTGAAACCCACGGCCTTAAAACCTATGTCCATTTCGGGACCGGCAACTATCATCCGATCACGGCCAAATTCTATACCGATATTTCCTTCTTCTCGTGCGATCCGGCACTGGGGCGTGATGCGGCAAGCATCTTTAATTTCATGACCGGCTATGCCACGCCGCGTTCTTTGGAAAAGATCGCGATTGCCCCGCATACCTTGCGCCCGACCCTTCTGACCCACATCGATCAGGAAATCGAAAACTGCAAGGCTGGCAAACCGTCCGGCATCTGGGCCAAGATGAACAGTCTTGTCGATCCGGTGGTAATCGATGCACTTTATCGTGCAAGCCAGGCGGGCGTTCATGTCGAACTGGTGGTGCGCGGGATTTGCTGTTTGCGCCCGGGTGTGCCGGGGCTTTCGGAAAACATTCGCGTCAAATCGATTGTCGGCCGGTTCCTTGAACATTCGCGCATTGTGGTCTTTGCCAACGGGGCCAAACTTCCGTCGCGCAAGGCCAAGGCATTCATCTCCTCTGCCGACTGGATGCCACGCAATTTGAACCGCCGTGTTGAAACCCTTGTTCCGGTTGAAAATCCGACCTGTCAGCGCCAGATTGTTGAACAGATCATGATTGCCAATCTCAAGGACACTGCACAGGCCTGGTATCTTCAGCCAGATGGCTCTTACGAACGTTGTGAAGCTGATCAAAAGGCATTTTCATCCCATCAGTATTTCATGACCAACCCGTCCCTGTCAGGTCGCGGCAGCGCCCTGAATGAAGAGGACCCGAATGTCCCCGTTCTGCAACTTGATGACTGATGCCGTCAAAATGCAGACACACGACCAACAGGTGCCACCAACAGTATGCTAACTGACCAACGGGCTTCCAACCGCATCGCGATCATTGATGTTGGCTCCAACTCTGTGCGCCTTGTGATTTTCGACGGCATGACGCGTGCCCCGATCCCGATTTTCAACGAGAAAGTCATGTGCGGACTGGGGCGTGATCCGGAAGATACCGGCAAGCTCAATCCCGAAGGGGTCGAGCTTGCCGTGGTCGCCATGCACCGGTTTGCAACGCTTCTGCGGGCGATGAAAGTTACCCATGTCGATGTGCTTGCAACCGCGGCGGTCCGTGCGGCCAGTGACGGTCAGCTGTTTTGCGATCGCATCGCCAAGGAAACCGGATTGACCGTCAAGGTGATTGACGGCCTTGAAGAAGCAAGGCTTTCGGCACTTGGTATTATTTCCGGCGATCCGGTTGCGACCGGCATCATGGGCGATATTGGTGGCGGGTCGCTCGAACTGGTTCTTCTTGATCAGGGCGAAATCAAAAAACGCGTCAGCCTGCCCTTGGGGGCAATGCGCCTTCATGCGGTATTCGGGTCTGATCGCGCCCGCCTGACCAGTGAAATTACCCGCCATCTCGACAGTGTCGACTGGCTGGCAGAGGCCGCCGGGCAGCAGCTTTTTGCGGTTGGCGGATCATGGCGCTCGATCGCAAAACTGTTCATTGCGCAGGAAAACTATCCGATTTCGGTTGTCCATAACCTGGCAATGCCGCGTTCGGAAATGGATGAACTGACCCATATCATTTCCCAGCAAAGTCGCATCTCGCTTGAAAAGGTTGGCGGTGTTTCAAAACGCCGTATCGACAGCCTGCCCCATGCCGCCCTTGTCATGAATATGTTGATGGCCCGTATGCGCCCAAGCGAAGTGGTCTTTTCCGGGCACGGATTGCGCGAAGGCTGGATGTATGAAGTCCTGCCCGAAGACTTGCGTCAGCGCGATCCGGTACTTGATGCCTGTCTGAGCTTCGCCGAAGACGGCGAACGCTTCCACCAGCATGGCGAAGAACTTGCCCACTGGTGCGCCCCGATCTTTACCGCACTTCCGGTCAATATCGAACGGCTGCGTCTGGCGGCCTGCATTATCGGCGATATCGGATGGAACGAGCACCCCGACTACCGGGCCATCCAAAGCTATAACCGGATTTTGCGCCACCCCTATCTTGATCTCAATCACCATGACCGGGTGTTTCTCGCCTATACCATCGGGTCGCGCTATACCGGCAACTTCAAGGGTGATGAGTCAAGCGAACGCATCCTTGACGAGGATGACCGTTTGACCGGCCGACTGTTTGGTCATGCCATCCGTCTTGGCCATACGCTTTCGGGCGGGGTTGAGGGGATATTGCCCAAAACCCGTCTCGTCCTCGAAGCCGATAAATTGATCCTCGAATTCGACAAGCAGGTCGCCGCACTTTACGGCGAAGTGGTCGAACAAAGGCTTTCCAAACTGGCCAAGCTCATGAACCGCGAAAGTGAAGTCCGTCTGGTGTAAATCGGGAACGGTTTGCTTTCGCACCGAAAGCCGCTATGTTGGGGATGCTTCCAAGCACCCCGTCCGCGGAAAGGGCTGCGCCCGGTTTAACACATATGAAACACACGGTTTCCTTGCCTGTCTGGCGGACACAGGCGTTATGATCAGGGGAATCGTATGTCTGCATCACGCACAACGAAATCCGATAAAGCCAATTCTTCGCGCCCAAACCGCATCTTCTTTGACGGGCGCCTGAACCTTGAACAGCAACGAAAGCGCGCCAAGGACCTTTTGCGCGCCCTGCGTGCCGGAAACCAAACCGCGCAACAACGCTTTGTCGATGTAAATCATCCGATCGGGGCTGCGGGATTTGCCGATATCCGGCTTGCTGACGCCCAGCTGGTGATTGCACGGGAAAACGGCTTTGCCAGTTGGCCCAAACTGAAAAACCATATCGACCGCATCACCGAACAGAACCGTCAGATTTCCAGCGGAAAGCCGCCCGTGCTTGATACCAAACGCACCCTGCATCTGCGTTGCGGATCAGACATCCGGAACGGACTTGGCATTGCCGGCTTTGTCGGTGATTTTCTGGAATTTGCCGATCCGTTCTGTCAGGGGCCGGTGCCGGATCTGCCGCTTGATGAATTCATTTCTGTTCGCGCCAATTTCATCGCAAGCGGTTATCACATCACCCCAAAGGATGCATTAGCAAGAAGCAAACGCGAATATGCTGCGCTGAACCGCCTGGATCAATATGATCATGTGGTTTTATGGTTCGAACATGACGGCTACGACCAGCTTATTCTGGCCTTCCTGATGGACGTCATCGCCACCGCACGACCCGCGACAAGGATCGAATTGATATCGGTCGGTGCAATCCCCGGTGTGGAGCGTTTTATCGGTCTTGGGCAATTGTCCCCGGAACTGCTGATCTGGTGCTGGGAAAATCATCGGGTATCGGTGACTGACGCCATGCTTGAAACCGGTCGCACGGCATGGAAGGCCATTCGCTCCGCAACGCCCGACGCACTCGAAAAATTCATCCAAACCGTAACCAGCGCCCTGCCCCATCTGATCCCGGCCCTTGAACGCCACATCGCCGAATTGCCGGACCCGCAATCTGGGCTTGGCCTGACCCAGAAACTTGTCCTTCAGATCGCACGCGATCACGGCCCGCTTCCGGTTGGCAAAATCTATGCGCATCTCATGCAAAGCTACGATCCGCTCCCCTATCTGGCCGACCTGATGTTCTGGTCAGAAATCCAGACCATGATGCACTGCAAATCGCCGCTATTTACCCTGTCAGACAATCCGGACCAGCACTGGCCAACCCGCATCCTGACCATAACCGCGACCGGATCAGACACATTGGCAGGCAACCAAAACTTCCTCGACAATTTCACCACCACCCGCTGGGTCGGCGGGATCGAAATAACGCCGGAAACAGGCGGAGTTTTCTATTAAGAACGCCTGAGCGAATAACTTTGTTGGACGGGTTTCGCCTTTTTTGACAAAAGGCGAAACTGTCGTTGGACATTGTGACGGGATTGAATATGTTCACCGGCAACGGGACAGCATCAATTCTGCAGGATATTTTAATGGCAGCAAGAACAACTGTAATCACGATTACCCACAATGGTGGGCTGGTTATTGGTGGCCTTTTGAAATCGCTGCCTGCTGATCTTCCCTTGATCGTTGTTGATAACGCATCAAAGGACGATACCCTTGATATCGTTACGTCCTTGCGTCCCGATGCGAATATCATTCGAAACCCAGTTGGCTTGGGCTATGGCGCTGCTGCCAGTCAGGGGCTTTCAGAAGTCACAACCGAATTTGCCCTGCTTGCAAATCCTGACGCTTTGATGACGCAGGATGCTATTGATGCCCTTGTTCAAGCGGCCGATCAATATCCAGAAGCGGCAATGTTTGGACCGCTCCATAAGGATGGCAACGGAAATATAGAACCCAGCCACGACGTCGAATTATGGAAGCGCGGCATTTTCGGAAAACAGGCATACGAAATTACGCCTGAAGGTCCGATATGCGTTGAATTCTTGTCTGGCGCAGTGAACCTTGTGCGAATGAACGCGATGAAGGAAGTCGGGTTTTATGATCCCGAAATTTACCTTTATTTCGAAGACGACGACATGTGCATGCGCTTCCGACAGGCCGGATATGGACTTATTCTTGTTGCTGCATCCGTGGTCACGCATCTGAATGGCGGCTCTGTCCGTCCAAATCGGGCATATTACTGGGAAAAGTTCTGGAACATTGCATGGTCCAGAATATACTTTGAAACCAAATACAAAGGCCGTCTGGCCGGAAGCTGCCTTGGCATAAAATACGCATTGCGGTATGCCGGCAAGGCACTGGTGCATGGCATCGCGATGAAACGGGCAAAAGGCTGGCGTGATCTTGCCCGTTCGGCGGGGTCCTTGGCGGCCGTCTTCGGTGTCAGGGCCTCGAAACTTCCGCGCTGACACTTGAGTTCTGACGAACTGACGCATCAAACTGGATGAATGGGTACCTATTCTGATGAAGGCAGTAATTCTTGCTGGCGGTTATGGCAGCCGACTGAGTGAAGAAACCTCGGTCAAACCAAAACCGATGGTCGAAATCGGCGGCAAACCGATCCTGTGGCACCTGATGAAAATCTATTCCGCACACGGCGTGAATGAATTTGTCATCTGCCTTGGCTACAAGGGCTATGTG
Organism: Thalassospira sp. GO-4; assembly: GCF_023588965.1. Classification (NCBI taxonomy): domain Bacteria; kingdom Pseudomonadati; phylum Pseudomonadota; class Alphaproteobacteria; order Rhodospirillales; family Thalassospiraceae; genus Thalassospira; species Thalassospira sp. GO-4. The sequence continues at coordinate 245,110 of NZ_CP097807.1, read as the reverse complement.
ATCAAGGAATATTTTGCCAACTACTTCCTGCATCACGCTGATGTCACCATCGATATGGCATCCAATCAGCTTGAGTATCACAACGCCAATGCCGAGCCTTGGAAGATCACCCTTGTCGATACCGGCACCAACAGCATGACCGGCGGCCGTATCAAGCGGGTTGGTGATTATCTTGATGATGACAAACCGTTCTGCCTGACCTATGGCGACGGTCTTGGCGATGTCGATATTACGGCAAGCATCGAATTCCACAGAAAACAGGGCCGCAAGGCAACCATGACGGTTGTCTCGCCTCCTGGCCGTTTTGGCGCAACTGTTCTTGATGGCGACCAGGTAACGGCGTTTCAGGAAAAGCCGCTTGGTGACGGCGCGCGCATCAATGCCGGATTCTTTGTGTGCGAAAAATCCGTCCTTTCCGAAATCAAGGATGATCAAACCGTCTGGGAAGCAGAACCGCTGCGCAACCTGTCGGAAAGCAACGAACTGTCGGCATGGCGTCATGACGGGTTCTGGCAACCGATGGACACGCTGCGCGAAAAGCAGATGCTTGAAGGCCTGTGGGAAGGCGGAAACGCCCCCTGGAAGGTCTGGTAAAAACGATGCGTCCAAGTGAAAACCTTCGTTCTTTCTGGTCTGGCAAACGGGTCCTTCTGACCGGTCACACCGGTTTTAAAGGCAGTTGGGCCGCAGCATGGTTGATCAAGATGGGGGCTGAGGTTCACGGCTTTGCCCTGGCACCGGAAACCGATCCCAATCTGTATGACCTGCTTGATCTTGACTATGCCTCGGAAATGATTGCCGATCTTCGCGATCGTGCAGACGTGCAAAATATGGTCCATAAGGTCCGGCCCGATCTGGTTTTACATATGGCGGCACAGCCGCTGGTGCGTCGCGGTTACCGCGAACCGGTCGAGACCATGGCAACCAATATCATGGGCACCGCACATCTTCTTGATGCGCTACGCGACTGTGAAAGCGTCAAGGGCATTCTGGTCGTCACCAGCGACAAGGCCTATGATAATGACAGCTATGATCAGGCTCACGGCGAGATTGTCTTCCGCGAGGGCGATGCACTGGGCGGACGCGACCCCTATAGCGCGTCCAAGGGCTGTCAGGAAATTGTCGCGCGCAGCTTTGAACAAAGCTATTTCCGCGCCAAGGGTATCGCGCTTGTCACGGCCCGTGCAGGCAACGTCGTTGGCGGCGGCGACTGGTCCGAAGATCGTCTGATGACCGATATCATTCGCGCGGCCGCGAACAACAAGGCGGTCGAACTTCGCAATCCCGGCACCACCCGCCCCTGGCAACATGTGATTGAACCGGTGGCAGGGTATTTGATGTATCTTCAGGCTGTGGTCGAGAAAAAGGCATCGGTATCCGCACTGAACTTTGGCCCGAAAGAGTCCCATACCGTTGCGCATGTGACCGATCTGGTCCTGGATGCTTGGGGTTGCGATGCCGGAACCACACAACAGGATGTGTCGGCCGCCAGCAAGGAAGCTCTTACCCTTGCGCTGGACTCAAGCCTTGCAACGAATACCCTGGCGTGGCAACCACGCCTTACACTGCCCGAATGTGTGAACTGGATTGTCGAATGGCATAAGGCACATCTGGCAGGACAGAACATGCGTGACCTGACCGAAACGCAGATTACTTCGTTTGAAGCGATGATGGATAAAGAATGACAACGCCAAATTGCCGTGCTTGCGGCACCAACCTTGAACATACCCTTGTTGATCTTGGTCTTAGCCCGCTTGCGAACTCCTATGTTCCGCTTGATCACAAGTCTGATACCGACCCGGCTTATCCGTTGCACGCCCGTGTCTGTGGCAAGTGTTTTCTGGTTCAGGTTGATGACGTTGTTCCGCCATCCGATATCTTTAGCCACTATGCCTATTTCTCAAGCTATTCGAGCAGCTGGGTCGAACATGCTCGCAAATACTGCGCAAGCGCGACCGAACGGCTTGGCCTGAACGATAAGTCATTCGTTGTCGAAGTGGCCTCCAACGACGGTTATCTGTTGCAGCATTTTGTTGCCAACAGCGTTCCAGTTCTTGGTGTTGAGCCCGCGGCCAATGTCGCCGCCGAAGCCGAGAAAAAAGGCGTTCGCAGTCTGGTGGCGTTCTTTGGCAAGGAAACGGCAGAAAACATTGTCGCCGAACATGGCCATGCCAACTTGACGGCGGCCAACAACGTTCTGGCGCATGTACCTGACATCAATGATTTTGTCTCAGGCTTTGCCGCGATCCTCAAGGACGATGGCGTCTCGACATTCGAGTTCCCCCATCTTTTGAACCTTTTGGAAAAGACCCAGTTCGATACGATCTATCACGAACATTTCTCCTACCTATCGCTTTATGCGGTTGAGAAATGCTTTGCTGCGAACGGGCTTAAGGTCTTTGACGTCGAAGAACTGCCCACCCATGGCGGAAGCCTGCGTGTCTGGGCGCAAAAAACGGTTGGCACCCGTCCCGAAACGGACCGCCTGAATGCCGTCCGCGCCAAGGAATCCGATGCAGGTATTGCTACCCTCTCCTGCTACGAAGGGTTTGAAACCAAGGTTCAAGCAATTCGTGACAGCCTGCTTGCCTTCCTGAAAAAGGCCAAGGCCGAAGGCAAAACCGTTGCCGGTTACGGTGCTGCGGCCAAGGGCAATACCCTTTTGAATTATTGTGGGGTCGGAACAGATCTGATTGATTTCGTTGTCGATGCCAACCCGCACAAGCAAAACACCCTTCTTCCCGGAAGCCGTATTCCGGTTCATGCACCTGATATGCTTAAGGAACGCAAACCGGACTATGTCCTGATCCTGCCCTGGAACCTGCAGAACGAGATCATGGAAAGTGTCGGTTATATTCGAGACTGGGGTGGACAGTTCCTTGTCGCTGTGCCGGAAGTCACCGTTCTGCGATGAAGTTTACAAAGACAAATATCGCGGGTGTCGACCTGATCGAACTGGAAACACACGAAGATAACCGTGGTTTCTTTGCACGGTCATTTTGCGTTGATGAACTTGGCGATAATGGTCATGACTTCGCGGTCCATCAGGCGAACCTGTCTTTCAACCACCACGCAGGAACCTTGCGGGGAATGCATTATCAGGCAGCCCCGGTCGGGGATCCGAAAATCGTCCGCTGTATCGCCGGACGGATTTTTGATGTGGTAATTGACCTGCGTGCAGGATCTCCAACCTATTGCCAGTGGACCGGTGCGGAACTTTCGGCCCAAAACCGCAAATCTTTCATTATCCCCGAAGGCTGCGCACATGGTTTCATCACGCTCGACGACAATTCCGAGGTGATGTATCTGATGGGCGCCCCGTTTAAGGCAAATCTTGCCGCCGGTGTACGCTGGAACGATCGGGCATTCGCGATTGACTGGCCGATCATGCCATCCCTGATCAATGATCGTGACGCGAACTATCCCGATTATGAGCGCCAAGAATGAAAGTCCTTGTAACAGGTGCCAATGGCCTTATCGGGTCTCATACCTGCCGGGCATTACGGGCATCCGGGTATGATGTTCTGACCTGCGGTCGATCCGGTTCCCAATCATCAAACCATTATGTTGGCGACTTGCTTGACCCGGATTTTCGGTCCCGGATCATGCGGGTTGAGCGCCCCGATGGTCTGATCCATCTGGCATGGCAAACCAAGCATGGCTATTTCTGGAACGCACCGGACAATGCCGATTGGCGTGTCGCCTCCATTGAACTGCTTGATTGTTTTCTCGAAATTGGCGGAACCCGTGCCGTTCTTGCCGGAAGCTGTGCCGAATATGACTGGACCATATCGGAAATTGGCAAGAAAACCTGCGAAACGGATGCTTGTGTACCCGGCACCCTTTATGGGCAGGAAAAACTGAAACTGGCCCGACACTGTCAGAACCTGATTGATCAGGGCAGTTCAATTGCATGGGGACGATTGTTCCTTCTATGCGGACCGGGTGAATATCCAGCACGTTTTGTCCCGGCAGTAACCAAGGCCCTTCTTGCCGGGGAAACTGCAAAAATGAGTTCCGGAAAACAAGTCCGTGACTTCATGCATGTTGAAGATGCTGGCGCTGCCTTTGCGTCGGTATTTGAAAGCACATTCAATGGCATTCTCAATGTTGCAAGCGGCGAAGCGCATTCATTACTGTCGGTCGCAAACACATTGCAACAATTGATCGGACATGGACAGGTATCAGCCGGCAGCCTGCCGGATCGCCCTGACGATCCCCCATACCTCGTTGCCGATACGTCGATCCTTCATGATACAATCGGCTTTGAGCCGAAGTACGATCTGATCACGGCATTGGAAAGTTGCATTGAATGGTGGCGCAGTCAAACTGACTAGTCAGGCAGCCTATCGTCAAAATTAGCTGTTCACATCATTTGATGTACTCAGCTAGTCCAGGCCACGTGCAATCCTGAAAATCTCGCTGCGCAGCCATTTATGGGCTGCGTTTGCGGCGTTCCGAACATGCCAGTATTGGGCAAAGCCATATTCGGGAAATTCCAGCGGAAAGTCACAGGTCGCAAAGCCCCCCATTACGTTTTCCGCCAATCGCGACGGCAATGTCGCGATGACCTTGGTGCCGCGGATCAGGTTGGGAATGCTGGCAAAGGTTGAAACCTGCAACGCCGTGCGGCGTGATCGGCCAGTTGCACGCAGCAAATCATCAATCGCCGACACATCATTCGCCCCGATGATCACACGTGCATGATCGGCCGCACAGTACCGATCAAGGGTATCGGGTGCTGCATCATGGAATGCCGGATCGTAAAAGCAGCGCATCTGTTCACGAAACAGCGCCTGCATTGCGATATCGGCATGCTTGCCCGCCGACTGGATGCTGATGGCATGGTCAATCTTGCCACTGCGCAGCAAGCCGACAAAATGACCCTCGCCACTGATCGACAGAACCTTGAGACGAATATCTGCCTTGCAGGACTGCAATCGTTGCATCAATGCCGGCAAGACGACGCTGACTTCATAGTCATTACACCCAATCGTAAAATGCGCGCTATGAGACGGGTCATCCGGGTCAAACGCCACAACCCTGGTCAGATCACGCATCCCTTGTAACAAAGCACGGATCTGCGGCGCGATTTCATCGGCATGTGCGGTTGGCGCAACCGATCGCCCCGACCGCACAAAAAGCGGATCGCCGATAATCTGGCGCAGCCGGTCAAGCCCGTGACTGACGGTGGGCTGCCCAACACCAAGACGATGCGCCGCAGCCGTCACCGATCCTTCGTCATAGATGGTCAGGAACAGACGCAACAACCGATAATCAAGATCAAATTCATCGACATTGATGCATACTTATTATCATACCCATCGAATTGACCATATAGGTTTTAAAGATCACATTCTCCGTCATGAACAGGCGATGCCTGCCCCAAACTGGAGAATTCAAATGACCACACTGATTACCGGCGCAACCGGCCAGCTCGGCACCCTCGTTGTGAAACACATGCTTGATCGCCTTCCGGCCAGCGAAATTGCGGTAAGTGTCCGCACCCCGGCCAAGGCCGAAAATCTTGCCGCACTTGGCGTTGATGTTCGGCATGGTGATTTTGATGACCTCGCCCTGATGACCACTGCCTTCAAGGGCATCGAAACCGCCCTGATCATTTCAGCAGAAGCCGACAATGCAACCCGCATCGCCCAGCACCGCACAGCGGTTGATGCCGCCAAAGCCGCGGGCGTCATACATCTGGTTTACACCAGTATCATTGACCCGCGTGCTGATGCCGATTTCACCTATTCCGCCATTCACCTTGATACCGAAAATTACATCAAGGAAAGCGGCCTGAACTACACCTTCCTGCGCAACAGTTTCTATGCCGACCTTCTGCTTGCCGGTGTTCCCCATGCACTCGAAACCGGGGCTTATGGCGCACCGGCGGGCGATGCCAAAATCACCTATATCCCGCGCAATGATTTGGCCGAGGCCGCCGCAGTGGTTCTTGCCAATCCCAACAACCACATCAATGCGACCTATGACCTGACCGGTGCGAAAGCCGTGACCCATACCGAAATTGCCAGCTACATCGCCAAGGCGACTGGCAAGGACATTACCTTTGCCGACCTGCCGGGGGACGTCCACGTCGGGATCCTTAACAGCATCGGCCTTCCCGGCCATCTGGTCGAAGCCCTTGCCGGTCTTTATGTTGGCGCGAAAAAGGGCGATTACGAAACCGTCAGTGATGATTTCGAAACGCTGGTTGGCCGCAAGCCGCAATCTGTCGAAGATTTCATTTGCAAGGCGCTTGCGGCCTGAAGACTCCCCCTGCCCCGAACAAAAAACAGCCGCCCCGCATTCCGGGCGGCTGTTCTTGTTTCCAACACGCACAACAGATCAGCGCCAAAAAAAATGGACCCCAAACGGGGCCCGGCAAGTTTCAGGGAGGCATCGGAACAAGGGGCAATTCCGGTGATCTCGTCGCCCTGCTTTACGGTGCAAAACTCAGCAACGTCGAGACGAAAAGCACGGCGGTCGATGTGATCGAAAAGACAACATATTTGACAATCATGTTCAGGATCCTTTGCTGGCGGGGGTGACAGACAAGACAGCACCGGGGACGTGCCACCTTGCCTGCCGGGAGACGAATGTTTTCCGCCGGAATTTCCTGTCCGCTTCGCGACACGGAACATGGCGGTCAGGCATCAAAGCCCAAGATCGGACAATCCGGGATGATCATCGGGACGGCGTCCTTGCGGCCAATGGAACAATCGTTCCTGTTCCGTGATCGGTTTGTCATTGATCGATGCAACGCGATGACGCATCAGGCCATCTTCATCAAATTCCCAATTCTCGTTGCCATAGGCACGGAACCAGTTGCCGCTGTCATCGCGATATTCATAGGCAAAGCGCACGGCGATCCGGTTTTCATGAAACGCCCACAGCTCCTTGATCAGGCGGTATTCCATCTCTCTGGCCCATTTACGGGTCAGAAAAGCGACAATGTTTTCACGACCGGCAAACATTTCCGAACGGTTTCGCCACTGGCTGTCTGGCGTGTAGGCCAGGGAAACCTTTTGCGGATCACGGCTGTTCCAGCCGTCTTCCGCCAGGCGGACTTTCTGTTTGGCGGTCTCGATATTAAAGGGAGGAAGCGGCGGCCGTGACATCGATCTTGTCCTTTGGTGCTGGTTTGAAAAAGGAACCCCGGTCGGTTCGGAGCGATATGCGGAGGGGGGACCACCGACCGGGGCTTTGCCGGAAGCAGGCCTGCCCTTAGGCGGCAGATGCCGTCACGACCGGGAAATCAATCGGCGTATCGAACGCCTCGTTCAGGTAATTGGTCAGGGTATTCAGCGCGACATGTGCCACGATCTCGACCAGTTCGGCCTCGCTAAATCCGGCTTCCTTGACAGCCGAAACATCAGCAGCGGAAACCTGGCCACGGTTATGAACCAGTGCCACGGCAAAGCGCACGGCGGCATTGGCCTTCGGGTCGGTCGACGCCCCGTTGCGATTGGCGGCAATTTCCGCATCGTCAAGTTTCGCAAGGTTCTTGCCAAGATAGGTATGCGCCGACAGGCAATAGTCACAGCCATTAAGCTGGGCAACCGCAAGGGCGATGCGTTCACGGGTCTGGGGATCAAGCGCGCCTTTGGCCAAGGCACCGTTAAGACCAAGATAGCCTTCAAGTGCTGCCGGGCTGTTGGCCGTCAAACGAAACAGGTTCGGCACCGATCCAAGCAGTTTGTTCACGCCTTCAAGAAGCGGTTGGGCATTTGCCGGTGCGGCATCAATGGATGCAGGAAGCGTAATTCGGGTCATGGACTTTCTCCTTAAAGATTTTGCGTCATCAGCTGATGACCGATATATACAGACAAGTCTGTCTATTTGTCAAATATTTTTTGGACCGGTCGTTCTGAAACGTGCAATGCTTGCATTTCTGCGCCCTTCGCGGCACAAGAAGACAGACCGGTCTGACTATTGGAGAAGAAAATTGAGATCAAAACGCGACGATCTGATCGATACGGCGCTGCGCCTGTTCTACACACAGGGCTTCAACGCCACCGGCATTGACAAGATTCTTGCCGAGTCCGGCGTCGCCAAAATGACGATGTACAAACATTTCAAATCAAAGGACGAACTGATTGTTGCCGCCCTTGAACGTCGCGATGAACAGTTCAGGGACTGGCTGACCGGTGAAATGGAAAAGGCATCGTCCGAACCGCGCGCCAAATTGCTTGCCATGTATGATGCGCTTGAAATCTGGTTTACCGGGCGCGCCTTCAAGGGACTCGGTTTTGCCGGCTGTGCGTTTATCAATGCATCGGGCGAATTTTCAAAACTCGACCACCCTGCCCACCGCATTGCCGCCGATCACAAGAAAAAGATCCTCGACTATCTTGTCGAACTTTGCAGCGCGGCGGGTGCAACTGATCCGGTCGGACTTGCCGAACAGCTTGCCCTGCTTAAGGAAGGGGCGATTGTAACCGCACAGGTACGCGGCCTGTCTGATGCGGCCCAGATTGCCAAATCAATTGCCACCGGCCTTCTGGATGCGACCATACCGGCATAAGGCAGCCTGTTGCCTTGATCCGTGCGGCCAACAAAAACCCAACAAAAAACGGAGCCATCCGGCTCCGTCTTTTTGATCGGCAATGCGTAAGTCGTCAGGCGTCAAGATCGACCAGAACGACTTCTCCGTTTTTCAGCTTGAGACCAAGCTGACCGTGTTTGAGACGCAAGGCATATTGCCCGAACAATTCGCGACGCCAGCCATGCATGGCCGGAACATCGGCATTGTCGTCTGCGGCAATATTTTGCAAATCATCGCCGGATGCCACCAGTCGCTGGGCCACACCCTTTTCCTCGGCGCACAGCTTGAGCAACACCTTGAGAAGCTCGACCGTCGGGCCGATGCCGGCTGGCAATTCAATGCGCTGTTTTGGTTTGGGCCACTGATCCTGCGGCAAGGCCAAAGCCGCCTTGATTGCCTCGATGATTGCCTGACCGGGCTTGGAGCTTCCGAAATTGCGGCCAACACCGCGGGTCTTGTCCAAGTCCGCTTCGGTCATTGGCTGACGCGCGGCGATATCGAGCAACGTGTCATCACGCAAAATGCGATTGCGCGGCAGGTTCTTGCGCTGGGCCTCGGTCTCGCGCCATTCGCCAAGCGCGCGGGCAACGGCCAGAAACTTCGGGCTGTTTGACCGGGTCTTGAGACGCAACCAGGCATCTGCCGGATCAATCGAATAGATCGACGGATCGGTCAGACGTTCCATTTCTTCGAAAAGCCAGACCGCCCGGCCATTGGCCTCAAGCCGTTCGTGGAAATCTTCATAGATCACACGCAGATGCGTCACATCCGAAAGCGCATAATTGATCTGTTTCGAAGATAACGGACGACGTGACCAGTCGGTGAACCGCATGGATTTGTCGATGCTTTTGCGCGCGACCTTGTTGACCAGTGTCTCGTATCCGACCTGGTCACCATAGCCAAGCACCATGGCCGCCACCTGGGTATCAAACACCGGATGGGGCACCTTGCCCGACAAATGCACGAAAATTTCGATATCCTGACGGGCCGCGTGAAACACCTTGATCACGCTTTCATCCTGCATCAGCTCAAACAGCGGCGACAGGTCAATGCCTTCGGCAAGCGGGTCAACCGCCGCACCGTTGTCCGAATGTTCCGGACTCGCAAGCTGCACAAGACACAGTTGCGGCCAATATGTCGAGTCCCGCATGAATTCGGTATCGACTGTAACGTAATCGAACTTGCGCAAGCTATCGCACAAGCTTCGCAGTTCTTCTGTAGTTGTAATAGGTTCCATGTCGATTGCTATAACATTGCCCGGAACAATTCGCCAGTGGCTTAGACGCAGGTCAGACCACCGCATGGACGGAATGGCTGATCGCCAAAAGCCCCGCCCTAGATGATTTCATCTTCATCAAGCAGCGGATCGGATTGCAGGTGGGTTTCGATGGCGTCCATGCGTTCCTGGACTTCTGCCGGGCGTTTGATTGATGCGACATGAAACAGCGCATCGCCCTGATTGACGATCGGCAAATTGGTTCGCCCGATAATCAGGCCATCCTCGCGCGCCAGGACTTCTTCGTCGGTTTGCCCGAACGGATCGGCCACCGCTGCGACAACATCACCGGCATGCACGAATTCGCCTGCCAGCTTGAAGGTCCGCAAAATCCCGCCAACCGGCGCACGCAGCCAGTGACTGTTGGACGATTTGAACGATGGCACGCGCGGTGTCCGCACGGTGCGTTCCGATGTCATGCCAAGTTTGCGCATCACACGCAGCACACCTGACACACCAGCCCGGATCGACATTTCATCAAAACGAAGCCCCTCGCCTGCTTCATACAGCAGGATCGGCACCCCGATTTCACGCGCGGCCTGGCGCAGTGATCCTTCACGCAGCGGACTGGTCAGAATGATCGGCGCGCCAAAGGCCTCGGCATATTCCATGATTTGCGGGTCGTCTTCATTGACCCTGATCTGGGGCAAGTTAACGCGGTTAACAGCGGCCGAATGCAAATCAATCCCGAAATCGGACCGTTCGACAATTTCATGCAGGAAAAGATGCGCAAGCTGCGCGGCAAGCGATCCGCGCGCATGGCCCGGGAAACTGCGGTTAAGATCGCGACGGTCCGGCAGATATCGGGTGTGGTTCAAAAACCCGAATGCATTGACCAGCGGCACGGCAAGCAACGTGCCGCGCATCCCCTTCAATGCAGGGGATTTCAAGACACGGCGGATCACTTCGACCCCGACAATCTCGTCACCATGCACAGCCCCGCTGACAAACAGAACCGGCCCCGGCCGTTTGCCATGCACGACATTGACGGTCAGATTGACCGGCGTGTGGTTGGACAGAAGCGAGATCGGAATATCGACAATCTTGCGCGTCCCCGGAGCAACCTTTTTCCCGCCAATTTCAAAATCAGGTGTTTTGGGGGCCTTGGGAGTTTTTTCTTTTCCCTTGGTCGATCCGGTTTCGCTCATGCCGTTATCCTTTGCCTTTGGTTCGGACTTTTCCCGGACGGTAATCTTTTTCAAGGAATTCGATAATCATCCCGGCGATATCCTTGCCGGTTGCGCCTTCGATGCCTTCAAGCCCCGGCGATGAATTGACTTCCATCACAACCGGCCCGTGGTTGGAGCGCAAAATATCGACACCACAAACATTTAGCCCCATTGCCTTGGCGGCTTCAACTGCCGTTGCACGTTCCTGGGGGGTAATACGGACCGAACGGGCCGATCCACCGCGATGGATGTTTGACCGGAAATCGCCTTCGGCACCTTTGCGTTCCATGCTGGCGATTACCTTGCCGCCGATCACGAAACAGCGGATGTCGGTATTGCCGGCTTCCTTGATGAATTCCTGAACCATGATGTCGACGCTGGCGCCACGGAATGCCTCGATAACCGATTTGGCGGATTTCTCGGTTTCACCCAGAACCACGCCAATGCCCTGGGTTCCTTCCAGAAGCTTGATCACCACAGGCGCGCCACCCACGATCTGCAAAACCTCGTCGGTTTTCTTCGGATCATGGGCAAAGGCCGTCACCGGAAGGCCGACACCGCGACGCGACAGAATCTGAAGCGACCGCAACTTGTCACGCGAACGACCGATCGCAACCGACTCATTAAGTGGATATACCCCCATCATTTCGAACTGGCGCAATACCGCCAGTCCGAATGACGTCACCGACACACCGATACGCGGAATGACTGCGTCATAGCCCAGAAGTTTCTTGCCGCCGTAATAGATTTCCGGCTTGAGCGAGGTAATGTTCATCGTCACCCGCAAGGTGTTGATGATTTCAATCTCGTGCCCACGCGCTTCGGCAGCCTCGACCAACCGTTTGTGGGAGTAAAGATTTGGGTTACGCGCAAGCATCGCGATTTTCATAAAATGAACTCCCGTGGTCGGTCACAATGGCCGTGCAGACGATCAGATGTCGCATGCCCGGTCTTGGAATATTGTCAGAAAGAAAAAACGATCCTGTCGGGAATTTGTTCCGCCACATGATCGTTCTTCTGCGCATCTAACTCTGTTCGGGCTTCCCTGCAAGATAAGATTTCGATGGTTGCACCAAAAATCTTCCTGCCTTCATCGCTGTACGCCCCAAAAGCATGGGAAACCCCATGATTGACCGGTTGGCAAGCGACACTTCAACTTTCAATCTGTGATGCCCGACAACGATATGGGTCGATACAATGAACCGTTCTTCGGCATTTCCGTTCGAAGAACGAATCTCGCGAAGCTCGACCAGCGGAGCCAGGCATTGAATGCGTCCATGCCCGTCTCCGCGATAATGGGGCAACACGAACTGGACGTAATCCTGCCCGTCCCGGGTTACCTGTTTGGGATTAAGTGCATGAAGCGACGATGTCCGCGCCCCTGTATCAACCTTGGCCTTGATCAGCGGAACGTCAAGATCAGGAAGTCCGATCCATTCACGCCAGCCAAGAACATGTCCCCCCGCCACCAGGGCATCGGTATGGGATTTGAATGACGGTTTTGCTTTAAGTCGTTGTGGGCTCACATGCACAATCCGGTAATTGAAAGTGCCTTGAATATAGCCTGCAAAAGGCTGATCGGCCTATGATTTTAACAGTGCGGGCGAAATTAGTCGGCGCGATCGGTTCCCGATGCCACCTGCATTTCTTCCATCACGCTACGCACAAGTGGCAAGGTCACCGCCCGCTTTTCGGCAAGGGCACGACGATCAATCGCCGCCACCAGATCGGTCAGTGCGACAAAGGATCGCTCGATCCGGGGCAAAATATAGCTCACGGTTTGCGGCCCGGCCTGAATTTGTCGATCGGCAAACAGTTTAAGAAGAAGACCAACCATCAAATCGTCATCTGGCGGGGAAATTTCGCAGACCAGGGCTGCACCAAGACGGGATTTGAGATCGGGCAGCCCGACATTCCAGCGTGCCGGCGGCTGTGTCGCGGTAAGCAACAAATGCCCGTCCCGTTCCTTGAGCATGTTATAAAGATGGAAACAGGCGGTTTCATCAATGCCGCCATCGGCATCTTCGATCACAAGCCCCCTGGCATCACCCAGCAGCGCGTCGGGATCGCAACCGGCAAGATCGATTGCGGCAACACTCAGTGCAGCAGACCGGGCGCGCCAGACCTCAGCCAGATGGCTTTTGCCACAGCCCCTGGGCCCATAAAGACACAATGCCGGCACCGGCCATTTCGGCCACAGATCAATCCAGGCCACCGCATCACGGTTGCATTGCGCAACCATGAAATCATCGCGCCCCAAAGCCGGACGCAATTCAAGTGCAAGGGGCAATTGCTGCGGGCCGACATCGGGCGCGACACTGTCGCGCTCGGCCGCAAGTTCTGCCTCGGGCACCGGTTTGTCCGTGTGATGGGCCGGATTGTGTTTCGCCGGGGTCACTGTGGTCTCAATTCTCGCCGTCTTCGATCGCATCACCACGCGGGTGATCCGGTCCATGATCATATAAACGACTACTGAGATACTGCCTTAAACCGTAACGCACAAGTACGCCGATCACCGCAGCCACCGGAACGGCCAGCATCACACCAAGCAACCCGAAAACCGCACCACCGGCCAGCAAGGCAAACATCACCCAGACCGCATGCAGCCCGACCTTGTCACCGACAAGCTTCGGCGTCAGGAAATTGCCTTCAAGAATCTGGCCGATCCCGAACACCAGCGCCACCAGACCAAGATCAAGACCGAACCCGAACTGGGCAATCGCCACCCCCATGCCAACCGCAAATCCGGCGATCATCCCGAAATAGGGCACAAAGGAAACAAGACCGGTCATCAACCCGATGACAAAGCCGAATTCAAGCCCGACCAGCGTCAGGCCAAGCCCGTAAAACAGGCCCAGCAATACACAAACCGATGCCTGCCCGCGCACAAAGCCCGCCAGCGTGTCATCAATTTCACGCGCGCACTGGCGGATATCGGTGGCGGAATGCCGGGGCAGATAACTGTCGACCTTGGCAACAATCTTGTCCCAGTCCCGCAGCAAATAGAATGACACAACCGGTGTGATGAACAGCAAACTGATAAAGTTCAAAAGCGCCAGCCCGCCCGACAGCACATTGGTCAGCACATTGCCGATCCATTTCAGCGCATTGGCGCTTTGTCCCTTGACCGCATCAGACACACTTTGCAGGGTCTCGGGGGCCACCCGGTCCAGCACATGCTGAAGATAGGGCGCAACATTGGTGCGCAACGCATCGACATAGCCCGGCAACCGTTCCAGGAACCCGGCAAGCTGGCTTCCGATCATCGGAACAATCAGCAGCAGCACCAGAATGAAAACCAGGAAAAACAGCACCGTGATGATGCTGGTCGCGACCGTGCGGCTGGCGCCGCGCGCCTCAAGCTTGTCTGCCAGCGGATCCAGGAAATAGGCAATCGCCATCCCGGCAACAAACGGCAGAAGGATGCTTGAAAACAGCCACACCAGAAAGAAGAATCCGACAATGAAAATAAGCCAGAAACGTGCCTGTTGCCGTAATGTCATGTCCGGGTTCCCCTTTGTTGCCAGACTCCCGAAGGACGCCGATAAGACGCCCGAACCGGCCACTGACGATCAATATCGCGGACCGCCAATTCGCAGACAGTCATTATCGCGGACTGGCCGGTGTCACGGGTTTATGACCTAGCCGCCGATCGACAAGCCCTGCAAGCGGTCCGATCCGGTCGGCTGGATGAACCACAATTCCCCCATCCGCGTCAGGTTCAGGTTCTGCTGATTAAGTGCAGTCTGAAGCTGACTGGTTGACCCGACAAAGTCGAGTGACAGTTGCACTTCACGGCGCGACATCGCGACAACGCGCGAATTGCGCACCACCGGAAGACCGATCAGCTTGTCTTCGATCTTGGCCCAGTCCTGAAGCCCGGTAATCGGAATAAACACCATCAGGCTGCCGCCCGTGCTGTAATTGATCAGGTTGGCGCGTTTCCAGCCATCGGCAAGCTGATCCTGAACCGCCTTGGCCGCACGGACCAGCGTTTCATTAAGCGTCTCGTCAGGCAGCGTGTTTTCCTGAACACCAAATACCTGCGGGCCGCTATTGGGATCATAGCGGGTGACCGTCACATCAACGGTTTCCGCCCCCGTCGCCCCACTGACATCGGCACTGGCAACAACGGCAACATCCGCACCATAGCGTTTGGCCAATGCCGCCAGACGTTCCATTGATCCGTTTTCGGCCTGTTCGGCGGAAACGGTCCCGATATCGGTCAGATCACCAATCGGTGCCTTGATCGGCACCAGACCCGATGTGGCAACATTGCGTGCCCAGACATCGCGCCACGGGTTGGGATCATCCCACAAGGTGACATAGCCCGATGTCCGGTAAACCGGCACAATCATCACCGGCTTGGATTGCAGTTCGGCAAAGGAAATGTCGCGGAACCGCAAAAAGCGCCGCAACTCGTCATCCTTGAACCGCACGGTCATGTCCGCGATATAGCGAACCGATGACGTCTTTTCATTCGACACGCCGAAATCGCGCACCATATTGGTGATTTCCGAGCCCGCCGGCATCTGCAATCCGGCGCGATCTTCCGGCAGGGTCAAACGCGCAATCACTTCTTCGAATGCCTTGCGCTGGCCGATCTCGAGCGCCTTTTCACGGGCGGCGGCGGCTGTTTCCGCACTTTCATCAACGTGAACACCGGTCACGGTGAAAATGTCCTGCGCAAAAGCCGGAAAAGCCATCAGCGCAGAAACCGTAACAGCGCCAGCCAACATCTTGATGTTTTTCAATGAAGTAAGCACGTATGCCTCGTTGCCCTAATCGTGTCTTGTCGAATTATTTTGCAATCGCCCTTGTGGCATGTTGCACGCATTCTGGAAAGAAAACTCTGTCATGCGCAGGTGATCATTGCATATTGTCCGCGTTTGAGTATTTTCGCCCCAGCGGAAATTATCAAGCCCGCGTTTTTTATCAGTAGGACTGGCGGACATTCCTGCAACTGATTAAAGGCGTCAGTAAGGCGGATTGGTCAAACAGCAGCATATTTGCTGCGGCCCGGCCCGCAAATGCCCAGTGAACGTCGCTTGGAAGTCGGTACGTATTGATGAAAAACGCGGGTTGCCCCGCTGTTTTTTCATGCATGCGCGAAGCCAAGGATCACCAAAATGACCGCCTCCAATGGCCTTACCTATAAGGACTCCGGTGTCGATATTGATGCCGGAAATGCCCTTGTCGATCGAATCAAACCGCTTGCAAAAGCAACCTCGCGGTCCGGTGTTTCCGGCGGGCTTGGCGGTTTTGGTGCCCTTTTTGACCTCAAAGCCGCCGGCTACAACGATCCGGTTCTGGTTTCCTGCACCGATGGTGTCGGCACCAAGCTTAAAGTCGCCTTCCTCGCCGACAAACATGACACGGTTGGCATCGATCTGGTCGCCATGAGCGTCAATGACCTGGTCGTTCAGGGTGCCGAGCCGCTTCTGTTCCTTGATTACTTTGCAACCGGCAAACTGTCGGTCGACAATGCCGCCGATGTGGTTGCCGGCATTGCCGAGGGCTGCAAACAGGCTGGCTGTGCGCTGATTGGCGGGGAAACCGCCGAAATGCCGGGCATGTATTCGGATGGCGAATATGACCTTGCCGGTTTTGCCGTCGGTGCGGCCGAACGTGGTGAACTTCTTGATGGCAGCAACGTGGCCGAGGGCGACGTGATCCTTGGTCTGGCATCAAGCGGTGTTCATTCCAACGGTTATTCGCTGGTCCGCAAGGTTGTCGACAAGGCAGGCCTTGGCTATTCCGACGAAGCCCCGTTCGCTCCGGGCAAAACCGTTGGCGAAGCCCTGCTTGAACCGACCAAAATTTATGTCAAAAGCTGCCTCGCAGCGCACAAGGCCGGCATGGTCAAGGCCCTTGCCCACATTACCGGTGGCGGCCTGACTGAAAACGTTCCGCGTGTTCTTCCCGAAAACCTGACCGCTGTCTTTGATGCCAGCACCTGGGAATTCCTGCCGATCTTCAAATGGCTCGCAGCCGAGGGCGGCATTCCGGCCGTCGAAATGGCGCGGACCTTTAACTGCGGCATTGGCATGTGCGTCGTGGTTCCGGCTGACAAGGCTGATGCGGCCGAAGCATTGCTGCGTGAACATGGTGAAACCGTCAGTCAGATCGGTGTTATCGGCCCGCGCGCCGGTGATGGCCCGCAGGTCGTCATCAAGAACATGGGCCCTGCATGGGAAAAGTAAGCAAATTGAAACTCGCCGTTCTGGTCTCAGGCGGCGGGTCCAACCTGCAAGCCATCATTGATGCCTGCAATACGCCCGACTACCCGGCCGAAATCGTTCTGGTTTTCTCAAACAAGCTTGATGCAGGCGGGCTGGAACGCGGGCGCAAGGCCGGTATCCGGTCCGAGGCCATCTCGCACAAAGGCTATCCGGGCGGACGCGAAGCCTATGACACCGCCGTCAGTGCCCTGATCGAAGAAAGCGGTGCGGATCTTGTGGTTCTGGCAGGATACCTGCGACTGGTCAGTGAAAGCTTTGTCACCCGCTGGAAAGACAAGCTGATCAATATTCACCCGTCTCTTTTGCCAAGTTTCAAGGGATTGCATGTGCATCAGGCAGCCCTGGATGCCGGGGTCAAATTTGCCGGTTGCACCGTGCATTATGTCGTCCCCGAAGTCGATAGCGGCCCGATCATTGCCCAGGCCGTTGTCCCGGTCCTTCCGGGGGACGATGCCGGCAAACTGGCCCAGCGTATCCTCAAACAGGAACACCGCATCTATCCGCAGGTCATCCGCTGGATCGCCGAAGGCCGCGTTTCGGTTGATGACAAAGGCATCGTAACGGTTGCCGATGCCAAACCCGCCGAGTTTGCTGAAATCAATCCGGCGGTTGAACCGGCTTGAAAGAACCTTTGGCGCAGATTGCGCAGGCTGATTTAAGGGCGGCTTGATCCGCCCTTTTTTCATGGCAGCATCTTGCGCCCGACCGGTTTCAGACCAGATTACGCAAACGGTTTTCCATCCGTTTCCCCTGGTCCAAAGGCCCATCATGAACAAAACCATCCGCAACATCGTCCTTGGCGTCATGCTTGCAACCTTTATCGTGCCAATCGGTCTGGCGATCACCGAAAGCCACGCCCAGAACGCAAACTGGCGCGCAACCAAATGCGCACTTTATCAAACCCATCGGGATGA
This sequence comes from Thalassospira sp. GO-4, assembly GCF_023588965.1. NCBI lineage: Bacteria > Pseudomonadati > Pseudomonadota > Alphaproteobacteria > Rhodospirillales > Thalassospiraceae > Thalassospira > Thalassospira sp. GO-4. The sequence continues at coordinate 226,961 of NZ_CP097807.1, read as the reverse complement.
TATCCGGGCACAAATGCCCGCAAACGCCACCAGCACTGCCTTTGACGATCAGGAAGACGAATTTGTCGCATCGGGCTGCACGGCACGCGCCTATGTCTGCCCGCAAAACCGGGCCGAACTCGAATATGCCAATCTGATGTCTGTCGTGATGATGAACGAAGGGGCCACCGGGTCGTTTCTGCCCTTTGCCTGCAAGGAAACCGGCAGATAGGACGCAGATAGGACGATGTGATCCTGTCCACACCCTTGGCCAAAGGGATGATATCCCCGGTTAATCTTACCCTTGCCCGCGCTCTACCTTGCGGATATACATTGGAAAAATCCCAAAACCCAGGAGGTAGATTTGCAGGGTAACGATTACGAACTGACCGAAACCCATGTTGCCATCTATGAAGGCTTCACCAGCTTTGTCAAATGGTCGACCATTTCGGTTATTGCCATTCTGATCCTGATGGCGATCTTCCTGCTGTGATCTGCCAAATGGCAGAACCGGAAATGTAAAAAGCTGCCGTTGACCGGCAGCTTTTTTTGTTTGTTAAGGCGCTTAAATCGTATCGGTGTCATAGGTGATGACGTCAAATCCCTCTGCCGCAATTGGTGGCTGAAACGCCGCACAGATTTGATGGAACTGAGCATCACTGGCAGCAAATTGATGTTCACCCGCCTGATTGCGGGCGTGCAGGCGCTGTTTGCAGATGTCTTCTTCCAGATCAAGGAAGTGCAATTTGTGCCCTGCCCCGACCTCTTCATAAATGCCGCGCATCCAGCCACGTAACGCGCGCGTGTTGGCCGGGAAATCCAGCACGACCGAAAGACCTGATAACAGCAACATGCTGACATGCGGCCCCATGACGTCACGCAGTTTTCGCGACGCACGGACATAATCCGACACTGTGTGCATCTGATCGCCAAACAGAACGGATAACCATTCATCTTCGGCAATCAGAACCGTTCCCGGTTTGCGCGCCAGTTCGGCGGCAAGAGTCGATTTCCCCGATGCAATTTTCCCGCATAACATATGCAGCACCGGTTGCCCTACCAATCCATGGGCCAAGGCATGGGCCATGGCATGGTCCGGTGACCTTCGATCCTGATCTGATGTGGATAATGACATTGCGATCTCCCTGTCGGAAAAGCCGGGAGACAGACACAAAAAACCCGCCTCACGCGGCGGGTGGTTTCATTTGGTCAAAATGTCACACCCCCGCCATCCTGTGAATGGCGGTAAAAATTCGTGCAGAACTGGTTACGACATTTTCCATGGCCTGATCATGGCATGGTCACCCAATGCTGTCCAGCACGCTGCGTCGCACAAAAAGACACAAACACAAAACTTATTCACCCATAGGTTAAATATCGGTAAGATCAATCTGTTGTCCTGATATGGATCCGGACCGCACCGGATGCAAAGGGCGATCCGAACGCCCGCAGCACCACAACCCTGAAATCCGAAACAATCGGACCCGCAATTGGGGAGGAAACAATGCAAGGAAGCGACTACGACGTCGAACTGGTCAAAATCCACGAAGCAGGCTGGCACCATTGGACCAAGTTCGTTTTGTGGAGCATTATCTCCATCTCTGTTTTGCTGCTGTTAATGGCAGCTTTCCTGATCGATTAACCGCGCCGTTCTGTCACACAGACACAAAAAAACGCCCCGCAATCTGCGGGGCGTTTTGATGCCGGATGAACCGGAATTCTGTATTCTAAGCTTAGCCGACGATTTCGGTCTGAGCGAAGAAGTAAGCAATTTCGATTGCAGCGTTTTCGAGCGAGTCCGAACCATGGACCGAGTTCGCTTCGATGGATTCTGCAAACTGCTTACGGATGGTGCCTTCCTCGGCGTTTGCCGGGTTGGTTGCACCCATAACTTCGCGGTAGGTCGCGACAGCGTTTTCGCCTTCCAGAACCTGGACGACGACCGGGCCGGAGACCATGAAGTCTACCAGTTCACCGAAGAACGAACGTTCTTTGTGAACTGCATAGAAACCTTCAGCCTGAGCGCGGGTCAGAGCGACGCGCTTCTGTGCGACAATGCGCAGGCCAGCTTCTTCGATGACGGCGTTGATTTTGCCGGTCAGGTTGCGGCGCGTTGCGTCCGGCTTGATGATCGAAAGAGTGCGTTCGACAGCCATTGGTTTCACCTAGCTACTTTAAAAATTTCGTTACCCCCCAAGAGGGCTTCCAAAAGGGCCTGCGGAACATAAAGGAGCCATACATAAGCACTCCCTTATCATCCACAGACCCAAAGGTTGGCGCTATATAAACGGGGTTGAAGCGCAACGCAACAGATAGTTCTGCCCGCGCAATACAGACTTGCAGTAGCTGCATTGACCTCAAAACCATCACGAAAATGCGCAAAAACGCATAAAACTGCGATTTTCCCGTCGGTTACTTTGTCACCCCCGGCCGCCAATTTCCGCCGGTTACAGTTTCAAGAAACCTTGCTTCAAATCGTACTCTGCCCTATTGAAAGCACAGAAATCCTTGCGATTCCCCCGGATCAAGGCGGGAAAGACCGGGAAACCCGATACCCAAGATCAAGAGAACGACCGATAAAATGCTGCAAATTACCGATCTCACCTATCGTATTGGTGGCCGTGTCATTCTTGACCAGGTTTCCCTGACCATTCCCGATGGCCACAAGGTCGGCCTGATTGGCCGCAACGGGGCGGGTAAATCCACCCTTTTGAAACTGATTTCCGGTGAACTGGCCACCGATGGCGGCGACATTCGCCTGTCCAAGCGGGCGCGCATGGGGGTTGTCTCCCAGGAAGCCCCGGCAGGCAGCCGTTCGCTGATTGAAACTGTTCTGGCCGCGGATACCGAACGCGCCAGCCTGCTTGAAGAAGCCGAAACAACCACCGATCCCCATCGCATCGCCGAAGTCCACACCCGCCTTGCCGATATTGATGCCCACACCGCCGAGGCACGGGCGGCATCGATCCTTTCGGGTCTGGGCTTTGATGCCGATGCCCAGCAACGCCCGTGTGATGATTTTTCCGGCGGCTGGCGGATGCGTGTCGCACTTGCCGCGACCCTGTTCCTGCGCCCGGATCTGCTGCTGCTGGATGAACCGACCAACCACCTTGATCTCGAAGCCACTATCTGGCTTGAAAACTATCTGATCAACTATCCCGGCACGATCATCCTGATCAGCCATGATCGTGATCTTTTGAACCGCGCGGTCAAATCGATTGCCCATCTGCATGACGGCACCGTCACGCTGTATGGCGGCAACTATGACAAGTTTGCCAAGACCCGGCGCGAACAGATGGAACTGGCGTCCAAACAATATGAAAAGCAGATAGCCCAGCAAAAGCATCTGCAGTCCTTCATCGATCGCTTCCGTGCGAAGGCCAGCAAGGCCAAACAGGCGCAAAGCCGTGTCAAGATGCTTGAAAAAATGGGGCCTGCGATCCCGGTGGTCGAAGACCGCGGCATTACCTTTGACTTCCCAAGCCCCAAGGAACTGCCACCGCCCCTGATCAATATCCATAACGGCGAAGTCGGCTATGAACCGGGCAAACCGGTCCTGCGCAATATCAGCCTGCGCATTGATATGGATGACCGCATTGCCCTTCTGGGTGCCAACGGCAACGGTAAATCGACCCTGGCGAAATTGCTCTCGGACCGGCTTGAACTGATGGCCGGTGAAAAGACCGCCTCAAGCAAACTGCGCATCGGCTATTTTGCCCAGCATCAGACCGACGAGCTGATCGGTGAACAGACCCCCTATCAGCATATGGCGGCCCTGATGCCCGATGCGATCGAAAGCAAGGTGCGCGCACAACTTGGCCGCTTTGCCTTCGAAGGGGACAAGGGCGACACCAAGGTAAAAGACCTTTCGGGGGGCGAAAAGGCGCGTTTGCTGTTTGCGCTGATGACCCTTGATGCACCGCATATGCTGATCCTTGATGAACCGACCAACCATCTTGATATCGACAGCCGCGATGCCCTGAACCATGCGCTTAACGCCTATGAAGGTGCCGTGATCATCATCAGTCACGATCCCTATCTGATCGAAGCCTGTGCCGATCGTCTGGTTCTGGTGGCCGATGGCACGGTAACCGCCTTTGACGGCGACGTATCGGAATATCGCCAGTATCTTCTCGATCGTGCACGTGCCGAACGCCGGGCCAACAAGGCCGGCGAAGACGACACCAATGGCAAGGACGCCAAACGCGACCGCAAAGCCGAACGCCAGCAGGCCGCCGAAAAACGCAAGGCCGCCGCTCCGGTCAAACGCGCGATTGAAAAGCTCGAATCCCAGATGGAAAAATTGTCCGCGCGCAAGGCCGCAATCGAAACCGAAATGGCCGATCCCAAACTCTATGAAGCTGCCAATGGCCAGAAGCTCGGCGACCTTCAAATGGAACTGGGCAAGATCGAAAGCCAGCTTGGCGACATCGAAATGCAGTGGATGGAAAAGCAGGAAGAATATGAGACGTTGGTTGCCTGAGCTTGTTGATTAAGATTTCTTGCAAAGCTGATCCAACATCAGGCAAGTGTAGGATGACCGGGTCAATTTCAGCCATAGATTTCACCCCATCAATCGAGCGACATCCACTTCCCTTAGCACTCGATATCTGTGGCTGTCAGGTTTTATGTACTCGTCCACTTACTTAAAGTGGCATTTTAAACTGCTGCCAATCCTCCATTTTAATTCAAAATATAATTATAGACGCAAATAACATCCCCACTTATGGTTGATGCAAGTGATATCAATCGAACGCTTGTCATCTTGCCGCCTGACCTGGCTACGAGTTCTATTGCGTCGGGTCAAATCTGCCCAATGATGTGTGACATGCGCCAAAATTTCGTTTCCATCTGCTCTGAAGCAACTTAACTGCTTCTTTCGTGCAGTGGGCATGGCGAAAGACGAAATACATCTCAGGAATTGAGACAAGCGAACTTCACTAGCCCCGTTCATTGCATAGGGAACATTGTTATGAGGCTAATAAAGATCGCAATTTGCATCTCGATTTTCACTTTCTCTAGCGTCGCAATCGCCCAAGAGAAAAGCACTCCTGCCCCTGTTTCCAAAGCTCTCGAAGGTTGGTCGGCTGAGGAAACGCTTGATAATATTCGCAACTTTTCTGTCAGTGACTTGATCATCACTAGTGAGCGAGCTCTTTGGTATCACCGTAACGCGTCGCAAACAAACAAGACCGCCATACTTGTTCGTCGACAGTCGATTATGGAGTTGCCAAGCGCTATCTTGCGCGAAATTGGCAGCATTCGCGCTGAGACAGCCCTTGGATCTATGACGCTTGACGAGTTCATGGCCAGCCCCGAAAGCTATGCTCAAGGACTTGTAGTCGTCCACAAGGGCAAGATCGCGTATGAAACTTATCCCGGCATGCACGAACTTGATCCGCATTTCACAGCTTCTGTGTCAAAGATACTGGGTTCCCTTGTGATCGATTTATTGATTGATGATGGCCTGATTGATGAAAGAAAGTCTCTTGGCAATTACGTGCCTGAGTTCGTCGGCTCTGCATGGGAAAATGTGCCAGTGAGAGATGCTCTTGATATGACCGTTGGCCTCAACGTATCTGAGTACGACCGAACCAGCGATATATCAATTATCTCGCGATTGATGGCCGCAGAACTTGGGGAACCGATCAACGGCAAACTTGAAAACATGCTTGATGTCATGCTGGACGCCCAACCACAGGGAAAGCCTGGCGACAGCTTTATTTACTCTTCAGTTGTCACTCAGTCGCTTGTCTTCCTTGCCGAAGCCGTTAGCAAGAAATCATGGTCAGATTACTTCGATGAACGTGTCTGGTCGAAAATGGGGGTTGAGGGCCCGCTACAAGTGCATTTGTCCCCCGATGGCATTGCGATTGTACATGGTCCAATGTCGATCAATTTAAGAGATCTTGCGCGATTGGGAATGCTTTACACCCCAAGCTGGAGTCAGATCTCAACCGAACGTATCGTCTCGCCAAAGGCGCTGGACAGAATTCAGAGCACGCCGCGAACCAACGAATTTTACCTTGCTGGAAATGGCCCGGCATTCATGGAACGTCTTGGAGACAACACTGTCAAAACAGCGGCCCGCCAATGGGATGCAATCTGGACAGACGGCGATTTTTTCAAGGCAGGCCTGAATACTCAAGGACTCTATGTCTCGCCAAAACGCGATCTAGTAATCGCCTATTTCTCGACAGAGCCATCACAACAAATGCAAAGATACCTGCGCCCTATCGCAACATCAGGACTGTTTGACTAAAATCTGAACTCAATGGATCGCATCTCAAAAGCCTTAGCGCCCATACAACAGAAAAGAACAGTCGACAATAAATCTGGACTTCTTCACAACCGGGTTTAACAGTAAAAAATTGGGTCCAGAATTTTATTCTGGACCTCAACCTCCGGGAGACTGAGTGCCTAAGGCAATTCGCTCCTGAACCGTCCCGCTATTAGCTCAATGCAGTGATCTCGCCGCATCACTGCCCTTTGCCTTGCGCACGCGCTTTTGCTGATACATTTTTTCATCGGCAAAGCCGATCAGCGCAACCGTTTCGTTGCAATCCCCGGGATAGACAGCAATCCCGATGCTGGCCCCGACCGTGATGCTAAGGGCATCAATCTCAATCGGGCGCTGGATGGATGCCGCGATTTTCTGGGCCACCCATTCGGCTTCATCGCGTCCGTTCACCGCATCGGCAATCACCGCAAACTCATCCCCGCCCAGTCGGGCAACCGTATCGCCCTGACGCACTGTATTCTTGATGCGCTCACCAACCTTGCGCAGGACCTGATCGCCGATTTCGTGACCATAACGGTCATTGACCGGTTTGAAACCATCCAGATCAATATAAAGAAGTGCGATCGAATGGCCTTCGTTTTCCGCATGACCACAGGCAACTTCAAGCCGGTCTTCAAACAGCAACCGGTTGGGCAACCCGGTCAGGGCATCATGATTGGCCTGACGCCACAATTCCTGTGCGTTTTCCATGTGGCGTGAAATGTCAAAACCCATCTCGACGAAATTGACATCCGATGTTGTCGGATCGGTAATCGCGCTGACCACGACATTGGAATAAAAGAAATCCCCGCTTTTGCGGCGGTTGCGCACTTCGCCTTCCCAGGTGCCATTGGCACGCGCCGCCATCAGGATCTCGTCGAGTGCCTCGGCATTTTCGCGCTGGGCACGCAGGAATGATAACGGCTTTCCAATTGCTTCGTTTGGCAAATATCCGGTCATCGCGGTAAAGCCCGGATTGACCTTAAGGATCGTGCCCGTGTCATCGGCGACAACCACACTGTTTTTTGATGCCCGCAAAACCTGTTCGGATAAGCGCGCATCAAAGCTTGCAACGATCTGGTTCTGACGGGTCCAGGCATAGGCCGCACTGCCGATCGCAATCAGGAAAATGAACGCGGTCGAAACAATCGTCAGCGTATCACGTTCGGGCGACAGCAACTGTTCAAGCACATCATTGGGCAACCGCGCCCCGACATACAGGTTCAACCGGCTGCTTTTTTCCTGATCACTGCCAAAGATCACCGACAGGGACCGGTTGGAATTGCGTGCCAGAAGAAGATCGGAAACATCAAGCCGCTGGACCGAATAGAAACCGCTATCAACCCGGAAACTTTGCAATCCCAGTTGCATGCTTTCCCAGGCTTTCGGGTAACGGTCACCGATCACCGCGGGCATACCGGTCAGTTCCTCGGCCCAGTTTTCGCCCGGCTTCCCGCCCAGCATCCAGCCGCCATCGCCATCGAGAACAAACGGCTCTGCCCCGTCAAGTTTCAGCGACTTGACCACTTCTTCTAGTGTCGATGCCGCCCGAAGGTTCAAGACCACAACGCCATGGCGTTCCCCGAACCGGTCAAAGACCGGCGCCGACAGCCGGATAACCGGCTTGATCGGCTTTTCGATCTGGCCGAATTCCTCGTTCAGATCGACACCCGATATATAGATCGTCCCGCGCGGCGCATTGCGGGCCAGCTGGAAATAGGGTCGCTCGCTTTTGTTCTGAAGTTCGCGTCTGGGCACGGAAAACGGAATGCCGCTGCCGTAATTGACGCGCACGATTTCCATGCCGTCATTGTCAAGCAGCCTGATCTGGTCATAAATCCCCCGCCGCAGCGAAAAGACCGCAAACTCGTCCGCCACCTGATCAAGACTGGCCGTCCCGGCGATCACCGCATCGATCTGCTGGCTTTCTGACAGGATCAAAAGATCGGAAACCACGATATCGATGCGTTCGCGCAATACCGATATCGATTTTTCCAGTGCATAACGCTGGTCATCAGAAATGACCTTTTCGCGCACGGCACTGCCTTCCCATGACAGCAACCCGACGACAGCCAGGAACACGGCACTCAGCGGTGCGAAACACACCAGAAATGACTTCACATGACCGAATCTGATCATCGTTTTCCCGCTGTTTGATGAACCATATTCCAAGCCGTTTCTGGCTGGCACCGTTATGGAAACCCTATTCATAACAATGATTTCAACAAATCATAACGCATCCACGGGCATTCGCATACCGCTTGTCGGGCTGATCACACGATATTGTCTCCATGCCCCGGCAACCAGACGCCACAATCGCGCAATGACGATGCCGCGCATTGGCAAATCATCCTGACATGATCCTGTCAGCAGCCCCCTGCTACCTTGCCCCCATTACAACCTTTATTCATCTGGCAAGGTCCCCTCCCCATGACACTCATGACACCCATGACATATGTTGAAAACCTCTGGCTCTTTTTCGTTCTGCTGTCGGGCATCATTATCGTGCCTGGCATGGACATGTTTTTTGTCATTGCCAATGCGCTGACCGGCGGCCGGCGTGCCGGGCTTTCGGCCACCGCCGGCATCATGCTGGGCGGTGTTTATCACACCCTGCTTGGCGCGATTGGCATCAGCGCCCTTCTGGCAATTGCGCCATGGCTTTTGAATGTCATGCTGTTTGCCGGTGCGGCCTATATGATCTGGATTGGTGTAACCCTGATCAAAAGTGCCATCACGGTCGGGGCCATCCGGGCGACCAGACCGTCTTCACTCTGGATCGCCTTTCGCCAGGGCATGATTACCTGCATGCTCAATCCCAAGGCCTATTTGTTTATTTTCGCCGTCTACCCGCAATTCATCCGGCCGCAATATGGACCACTTTGGTCACAGGCGCTGGTGATGGGGATCATGACGGCGGCAGTCCAGCTTGCGGTCTATGGCGCACTCGCACTTGCGGCGGGCACAAGCCGCACCCTGATCACCGGCAACCCGACCGCAACTATCTTTATCGGTCGCGCCGCCGGGGCATTATTCATCGGCGTCGCCCTTTTGACCGCCTGGCAAGGGGCAATGACCCTGAACTGAACTGAACTGAACTGAACTGAACTGGGCTGGGCTGGGCTGGGCTGAACTCAACTGGACTGGACTGAACCAAGCCGTGCCGGTCCGGACATCCCCCAACTTGCAGGCTGAACTGAAGGGCATCGGGCCGATCCGAGTCCGTGTCCGAGTGCGGGTCAGGCTGGGATTGGACTGAAGAGAGCTAAAGCACGCTTAAATGGGCAGAAATGGAAACAAACACCCATAACTGGCCGAACCCCTGACGCCGCCTTCCAATTCACGGTTCCTGCCCTGCCCCGGCCGATCAAGCCGTGGTCTGTCGTAAGTCATCCTGATCAGAGATAAGACAGGATGATGTCAAATGACATGCAGACCGGACGACGCGATCCGGTCCGGATCACGCGGATGGCTAGAACGTAAAACACCCGCGAACCGGATTGGCGCGCGGGTGTTTTGACTATTCAGCCAGATTTAATAATCAGGCTGATTATTCAGAAATTTTAAAGACCGGAAGCACCGAACCTTCGTATTTGGTTTCGATGAACTGACGGATCGCATCATCGTGATAGGATTCAACCAGGGTTTTGACCCACGGTGCGTCCTTGTCCTGGGTGCGAGTGACGATCACGTTGGCATACGGGCTGTCATTGCCTTCGATCGCGATCGAATCCTTGATCGGGTTCAGACCGGCTTCAAGCGCGTAGTTGGTGTTAATCGCCGAGGCATCGAGATCCGCCAGCGAACGCGGCAGCTGTGCAGCGTCCAGCTCGACAAAGCGAATGTTTTTCGGGTTTTCAATCACGTCAAGCGGGCTGACAACCAGACCGACAGACGGATCAACCTTGATCAGGCCCTGTGCCTGCAGCACCAGAAGCGCACGACCGCCATTGGTCGGGTCGTTCGGGATGCCGATTTCGGCACCGTCTTCAAGCTCGTCCAGGCTTTTGATCTTGTCGGAATAAATGCCCATCGGGGTCAGTATGTTGTAACCGACAACGGCCAGGTCATAGCCACGATCCTTGATCTGGTTGTCCAGATACGGCTTGTGCTGGAAGCTGTTGGCCTGAAGGTCACCGTCATCAAGCGCCTGGTTCGGAATGACATAATCCGAGAAGCTGACGATTTCGATATCAAGGCCTTTGGTCGCCGCAACCTTGACGACTTCTTCCATGACTTCTTCATGCGCACCCGGGGTAACGCCGATTTTGATTTTTTCGTTGGCAAGTGCCTGACCGGTCAGGGCCGATGCCAGAACGGCCGCAGCCGTCAGTTTAAGCAGAAACCGCATTGTAAAAACTCCTTGTTTTCGCTGTTTTTTGCGGGAATTTCAAAATATGAGGGTTCCTCATATATTCCGTTTGTCGGCTTTGCGCGCCATCCAGTCGCCGGAGCTCTGAACCGCCTGCACAACCACAATCAGGGTAATCACCACAGCCGCCATCACATCGGGGCGGAACCGCTGATAGCCATACCGAATGCCAAGATCACCAAGACCACCGGCACCAACCGCCCCGACCATCGCCGAATAGCCGATCAGGGTGACGGCAGTCAGGGTCAGACCATGAATAATGCCGGGCAAGGCTTCGGGCAGAAGCACCTTGGTCACGACCTGAACCGGGCGGGCGCCCATGGCCTGGGCGGCTTCGATCAGGCCGCTATCGACTTCGCGAATGGCGCCTTCGATGATGCGTGCGATGAACGGGATCGCCGCCACGGTCAGCGGGACAATCGCCGCAGATGTGCCGATCGAGGTGCCGACGACAAACCGGGTGAACGGAATGATCGCAACGGCCAGAATGATGAAGGGCACGGAACGGGTCGCATTGACGATCGGACCAAAGATGCGCTGGAACCAAAGGGCTTCAAACAGCTCCCCCCGGCCGGACGTCGCCAGAAGCACGCCAAGCGGTAACCCCATCGAGGTACCAAGCGCCAAGGCAGCCGCCACCATATAAAGAGTTTCGCCGGTTGCCTGAAGCAAGATCGGTGCGAGTGTTGAAAACATGATTAACCCTCCTGCCCGCTGGATTGGTCCCGGGATTGCGCACTATCCTGACCGGCGCGAAATTCGACGAATTCATCGGCCAGAAGCGATTTGGTGGTGTCATGGACCGGGTTGGCAAAGATGCCGTCAACCTGTCCTTCTTCGACAATCACCCCGCCATCCATCACCGCCACACGATCACAGAGCGCTTTGACCACTGCCATTTCATGGGTGATCACCACCATGGTCAGACCAAGGCGCTTGTTGATGTCTTTAAGCAGATTAAGGATCTGACGGGTGGTTTCCGGATCCAGGGCCGAGGTGACCTCGTCACACAGCAAAACCTTCGGGCTTGATGACAGCGCACGTGCAATGCCGACGCGCTGTTTCTGGCCACCGGACAGTTCGGCTGGATAACGGTCACGCTTTTCCTCAAGCCCGACCAGCGGCAACAACGGATCGACGGCGGCGGCAATCTCGGTCTTGCTGGCACCGGCCAGTTCAAGCGGCAATGCGATATTGTCATAGACCGTTCGCGACGACAGAAGATTGAAGTGCTGAAACACCATGCCCAGCTGACGCCGAAACAGCGGCAGGTCACGGTTGGAAAGCTTGGTAACGTCGGTGCCATCCACAATCACCGAACCCGAAGTCGGCGTTTCAAGCAGGTTGATGCAACGGATCAGGGTGGATTTCCCGGCACCGGAACGGCCAATGACACCAACAATCTCGCCGGCTGCGATATCAAGATCGATACCGCGCAGCGCCGTATGTTCGTCACTGCCACGTCGTGCAGGATAAGTCTTCTGGACGTTCGAGAGCCTGATCATGGACCTCAACCTTTCCGTAGATACAAAAAAACCGCCGCGGCTTCACCGAGGCGGTCGTACATACGGAGCATATACGCCCTCTCGCTTTAGCCGCATTTTTATCGCGCCCGCAAGCTGAGGAGCAAATCGGCGCGTTCGATGTAACCTGTGTACCCCACTGAACGCAGTTCATCAATGGCAATGATCATGCATTTTACGCATGGCTTTTATGATCGGCAAATATACAACACTAAAATTTTGTTTAAACCACTTCGCCGCCACAGCGTCACAAATGGCTGCTTCCCCCGTCTAGTTTTGGTCAACATCAATGCGGGATTGGACAGATGGCCTATGCCGACCGGATCAGTGACCTTGCCAGAACCCTGGCGCAATACCCGACCGTGGTAACGGTAACGGGCAACAAGGTTGATGTACGCACCAAGGCACAGCTTTCAACACTGTCCTCGGAAACAGCGTCGCTGCAAAAGCTCGCCGCCGAAGGGGACGCTGCCCTTGCCAGCGGCAAATGCCCGGATGCCGCCAACCTGTCATCGCGCCTGCAATCCGGCGCCGGTCAAATCGCAGCCACCCTGTCTGCCTTTGGCGCACAGGATGCAGAACGCCTGAAATCCATGAGCATCTTCAGCAAACAGAAATTCGATGCCAGCGCCACGTCACGCTATCAGGCAGAAAAACGCTTTGCAGATGAAGTCAACAGCCTGCTGACCCAGGAAGCACAGGCGGTTGCGAAATTGGAACGTGGCACCAAGCCAGCTCCTACACCGCAGCCCGATCCAAAACCCCAGCCAACCCCAGAGCCAACGCCGGCACCAAAACCTGAACCGAAACCGAAACCGACACCGACACCGACACCCGACCCCACACCTTCTCCGCAGCCGGAACCCGTACCCGTACCGTCCCTGAATGACGTGATTGGCGCAATGCCCGGTTACTTGCAGGCGAGCTATCCGGACATCGTAAGCGGTTACGATACTGACCAGCTTGCCGACTGGTGCTCTGCCACAGGGAAGCAAGCGATCAAACTGGGCGTGAAGACGAGCGACGGTGTTATGGATTTCATCGTCGCATCGGCTCTCAGCAAGGGCGACTTGCAAAAGCAGGATTGGGCCGAGGCCATTCTCAAAGACAGCACACTTGGCACGGTTGATGACCAGGCTGCGATCCTGCGCAATGCCGCCGAAGTGCGCAAAGAAATGGACCTGGTTCTTTCGATCTAGCCGTCCCTGTCTTTTGTCAGAATCTTAAAAACGATTGAGGTCGCCATGCCACAATACACAGTCCAGCTCACTGCACCGGCAGGCAACTATCCGTTCAGCTTGGTAACTGTTTCCCTGTTTTGCGCAGGCCAGCCACAGCAAAACTGCGACTTGCGGTTTCAACCCAACGCCCTTGTGCAGCAGCATGTTTTCAATATTGCAAACGGCATTTGGAGGCTGCGCGTATCTGGCCGGGGTTTTGTTCCGATTGATCAGCAAAACATCAATGTGAACGCCAATGCAGTGAACGCGCAAAACCTGACGGTGTTATACTACACCTTGCATACCGACAGGGATCGCGATGGAAATCTTGACGGGCCGGGACAACTCAACCAGAAAACCCCCAATGCAATCAGCTTTGGCGCACAGGGGCGCGGGGCGATAATTCCCGTTAACTGCAACCGTCAGGGTAACAATGCCGGTATTGGTTACACCGACAATCAGGACCAGAATATCAACGGAAATATTGATCTTGCGCATGATGTGGCCCAGATCGAAATTCGAAGGAACATTGTTGGTCCGCCGGCCGGTGTTCCCGGAAACTGGGGTCTGAGACTGAAACTTGACAAGGCCACGGATGACGACGACGACGCGGTTCGACATTTCCGGATTTTTGACGGCGTTGCGCATAACAGTGCCGAACTCATCGGACCGCAAACCGTTCAGGAAGTCGCCGTCACGACCAACAGTGTCGGAAATGCACGTACACTGGGCATTGAGGCCATCCGGTTTGCCGGCCACAACTTTCCCTCTGGCCAAGCTGTGCTGACACTTTTCACTATTCAGCCAGAAGTAACCGGCGCAGGTAACCCGACTTATTTCTATAGCGAACGACTTGCCGTTGCCCGCTGGATCGGCAGCCATCACCGTCAGGCCGTGTCATGGCTTTACGTTGCTGATGCTCCGAATGTTACACCCGATCCTGCAAACCCGGACAACCCGGACCCGGATCCGAATATTGCAAATTTCTGGACCAATTTGGGAGCCAATGCGACCAATAACGCTTTTAGAACTGCACTTGGAAATGCGGCGGCTGCGGACAATCCCGTCATCCAGGTCAATACAGCCGATCCCGTCCATACTGCCGCGACCCGCAACTATTTCCTTCATGGGAATAACTGGGTCAGCTATGCCCCGGAAAACCGGTATGATGATCGATGGCTCCGCGATACAATGATTTCCGGATTCAGCAAATGGCCTGGCGCGGCAGGGGCGGCTGAACTTCAAAATGTGTTTATGAAGACACATCGTTGCAGGCCACTGCAAAACTGGGTGTATCGGACGTTACTTGACCTACCTGCTCTTGTGAATCCGGGCAACCCGCCCCACCCGAAAGTTGGTGTCTATTACCCGGCTGCCAGTGATCCGGACGATCCGGTTTCGGCCAATTCCGGAGGCAATTTCGGTGTGACGCCACCGGTACAAAAAACGGTCAATGGTGCCACCACCAATTACCTGTATGGCCGGATTTACTATGGCCATAGCACCGCACACCAGAACTCGCATCAAGTGGACCCAAGCAGCCGGGAGTTCCTGTCCGCTCAGAACATTCAGGCGCCAATTCACCTTGATACGGACTGGCTTGTGGTCGGACATGTCGACGAGATGATGACCTTCGTCCCTGATGAAGGTCAGGCCGACCAATTCAAGAAATGGAAGCTTCTGGTTGCAAGTCCCAAAGCTGCCTATGACATTCTAACCGCAAACAATCAGGCCCATGGCAATGCAAGAATGCTGCAAAGACCAGCCTGGAATGCTGTTGGAAATACCTTCAACTATACCAATCTCAATCTCGCAAACTCGCAATGGAATGCAATTGCCGGACAACGCGAAGAGGTCGGCGTTGCAGTCAACGCAACCATTGCCGATTTCCTGGGTAATGGTCAGGCCCCGTTGCACAATCCGCGCCGCGATAAACAGCAGGTCATCCGTTACACGTATCAGGATCTTCGAAACTGGAATCTCAATGGTGTTGAAACCGTCATTGAACGCAATATCACCAAGCTGAAAAACGAGTTTGATCTGTCGGAGCAGGATATCATCCGCGTTCCCGTAATTTTTTATCCTGATGGTTTCCTGAGCGGCAATTTCACATTTGGCGATAAAATTTCCCCCTGGACGCCAGGACGCAACGAAGGCTTTAACGTCTTCCCGGGTAAACAGGGTGGTTTCCAATGCGGGGCCCTTACAGCAGACATGCCCAATATGTTTGTTGGCAATGACCGTTTGATTATTCCAAAGCCATTCGGCCCCTGGGTTGAGGCCCCCGGACATGACAATGACCCGAACAAAACCAACGAAGACAATAACGGGTATGACCTGTTCGAACGTGATCTGGTCACCAAACTTCAGCAGGCCGGTATCAATCTGAGATGCATCTTTATTGATGACTGGTACGATTATCATGTTGTCAGCGGCGAAATTCATTGCGGTACAAACGAGTTGCGCGCGCAATTCAACGGACAGGCCGCCTTTGGAAATGCCCGATATGCAAACTGGTGGACTGCAGTCAATGCTTAGAACAGCAAGACCCACCAGACAAAAGCTTGGAGCGATGTCATGACCGCACAATCAGACTATCAGACAGCCTTGCAGGAAGTCGGCAAGCTTGCCCAATGGGAATCTCGCCGGATTACAGGCCGTCCCTCCCCCAACGATACCAACCAGATATTTCGGCAGTATAAGGGAAGCATTGCCGCCCCGATGATTGATGACCTCAAATCGGGAAGCTGGAAGAAGCTTGAGAGCTGGCAACTGAACGGCATGCTTCAATATCTGTCGACCTATGGCACATCGGCTGCCGTCAGTCCGTTACGCGACATCGAAAAGGACTATCCAGTCGATCAGATCAAGCAACAGGCAAAGGAACTGGCCGATTTGCTGGCGACACTTGATGTTGCTGTTTCCGAGGCCCGCAAACTGAAATCCGTTTCAGATGCCATTTCTTCTGGCGACACGGACAAAATGGCGCGTGCAATGCTTTTGGCCCTTGCGCAACTTGATCCCGATTGGCCGGTTCGCGCATCTGCCATCCAGTCGGACCTGTTCAAGCTGTCCGCAGACAGCTTTCCGGCCATTAATGAACTGGCGTCGGGAAAATTAAGCGAAGATGATGTCACCAAGGCATTGGTCGAAATTCTGTTTGCAGAATTTCTAACCCCTCCGGGAACCACACCGTAACTGGTATCTCGGCTACAGATCAGGTCAAACGCACAGGAATATCAGCTTTCAGCCTTCTTCTCCCACGCGCCTTGCGGGGATTGCTGCCAGTAGGAAAGCTTGTGCCCAGCGTCTTTCCAGTCTTTCCAGCGGGTGCGGGCCTCGGCCACCGCGTCGTGGTCACGGTCATCAAACAGCATGATGACGCGTTCGTAATCGGCGACCTTGTCGCTCATCGCCCGGTCGGTCAGAAACAGGAACTGGGCGCCATTGGGGTTTTCATCATCCGTCGTCAGCCAGACCGGCTGCATTTCCGGATCGCCATCGGATTTGGACCCGTGCGGGAGCCAGCTTGCCGGATCATAGGTCCACAGAAGCGTGTTGATCGCATCAATGCGCTGTTCATTACCCGTCATCACCACAGCACGTTTTTCCCGCTCCAATGTTTTGGACAGCAGGGTCGGCAAGGCACGTTCCAGCGGCAAGCTGGTGAGATGATAGAACCAGATATCAGCCATAGCCAATTCAGTAGCGCGAAAGCAAAAACGGGGCAAGATGATCATCACCCTGCCCCGCATAAATCACATCACAAAACGTGATCAGTTTTCGTAGTTATCAGCCACAAAGCGATCAAGCAGGCGCACGCCAAAGCCGGTACCGCCTTTGGGTACGACTTCCTTGTCAGCGGTCGACCATGCCATTGCCGCGATATCAAGATGCGCCCACGGGCGGTCCTTGGTGATAAAGCGTTTGAGGAACTGGGCCGCGGTGATCGAACCGGCCGGACGACCGCCCACGTTTTTCATGTCGGCAATGTCGGATTTAAGCTGCTTGTCATAGGCCGGTGACAGCGGCAGACGCCATACACCTTCATCAACGGCAAGACCGGCCGTTGTGATCTGGGCGGCCAGATCGTCATTATTGGAAAACAGACCGGCATTTTCATGACCAAGGGCAATGATCACCGCCCCGGTCAGGGTCGCCAGATCAACGATCAGACGCGGATCGTATTTTTCCTGCACATAGGTCAGCGCATCACACAGAACCAGACGGCCTTCGGCATCGGTATTGATGACTTCAATCGTCTGCCCCGACATCGAGGTCACAACATCGCCCGGACGCTGTGCGGTCGAAGACGGCATGTTTTCAACCAGACCAAGAACCGCAACCACGTTGCATTTCGCCTTGCGCCCAGCCAGGGCCTTCATCAGACCGGAAACGACACCGGCACCGCCCATGTCCCATTTCATGTCTTCCATGCCCGCCGCCGGTTTAAGCGAAATACCGCCGGTATCAAAGGTCACGCCCTTGCCGACGAAGGCAATCGGTGCGTCTTTTTTCTTGCCACCGTTCCAGCGCATGACAACCATCGCCGGTTTCTTGGCCGATCCCATGGCAACGCCCAGAAGCGCGCCCATGCCGAGCTTTTTCATTTCCTTTTCATCAAGGACATCAATTTCGACACCGAGCTTTTCCAGTGCGGAGACTTCCTTGGCAAAGGTTTCCGGATAAAGAACGTTGGCCGGCTCAGACACAAGATCACGGGTGAAGAACACGCCTTCGACGACCTTTTTGGCGCTGTCGAACTGTTTCTTGGCGTCCTTGTGGTCGCGGGTGGCGATATCGAACGCCTTAAGAACCGGCTTGTCTTCCTTGGTTTCGGTGGTGCGGTATTTATCGAAGCGATAATCACGCAGTATGGCACCGGTTGCAAAATCACAAGCCAGGTTTTCCATATCGAACAGAACGGTAAGTTCCTTTTCCCCGGTCGCCAGGGCGCGCGCCGTAACCGACCCGCCAAGCTTCTGAGCTGCGATCACGTCAAATTCGGCTTCCTTGCCAATCCCGAAAATGATCACGCGCGACAGATCGACATTTGCCGGTGCAAGGATCTGGAGGCTTTGCCCCGACTTGCCCTTGAAGGTCGACGACTTGATCGCCTTGGTGATCGATCCACCGGTTGCTTCATCAAGCGCAACCGCACTTGGCATCAGATCAGCCCCCTCAGTCGCAAAGGCAATAACGGCACCGCTGGACGGAATGGCGAGATCGGAAAACGTGATCTTCATGGTGAACAGGACTCCTGTCATGTTTCGGGGCGCGCGGCCCTTTCAAAAGCAGCCGCGTTGAAATTCTGCCCCTAATCTAGCGTGAATAACGCGCTTGAAAAGCCTTATCATCGAAAAACACAGGGTTTTCACGTAAGAGCAACCTGTTGCCCCCGTGATTTGGCATGCGTCAAAATTGCGCAACGTCAAAGACAGCATTTCAAACACCGCTATGATCGCCCCATTACATTCAGGAGGCCGATCATGCCCGCCAAGCCCGCCCCGATTTCGATCACCGAACCGGCCGCCCGTTCCCACCCGTTCTGGAGCGGGGCGTTTCGCCCGCTTTTTCTGTTGGCCGGGATCCTTGCGCTTGTTGCCGTCGTCTGGTGGGTGGCGGGCTATGTCCACGGAATTACGGTGCCAAGCCTTGGCACGCCATCCTTCTGGCATGCCCATGAAATGATATTCGGATTTGGCGGGGCGGCGATTGGCGGGTTTTTATTGACCGCGATTGCCAACTGGACGGGACGACCACCCGTTGCCGGGTCGATGTTAATGGCCCTTACATCAACATGGATTTTGGGGCGTTTGGTCATTGGCTTTGCCGAAAACCTGCCGCCGCTTGCCGTGATTGTCGGGGCATTGGTCTATTTCGTGTTTCTGATTGCGTTGGGGGCGCGTGAGCTGATTGCGGCGCTTAACCTTAAGAACATGCGGGTTTTGGCGGTGATTGGCATCATCACGCTGTTTGACGGGCTTTTTGTTGCATCCTGCCTTGATGTCATTGCCCTTGATCCGGTGATGCTTTATCAAACGGCGATCCTGACGATCATTTTGCTGATTGCGCTGATTGGCGGACGGGTGATCCCGGCCTTTACGCGCAACTGGATGCAACGCGAACAGATTTCGGCGCCCCTGCCCGTCCTGTTTGGCCGGTTTGACATGGTGTGTCTGGCAAGTATCGCATTGGCCATCATCACCGTGATCATCACGCCTGATGCGGCCCTGTCCGGTTATGTGTTGCTGATTGCAAGTGTGCTTCATGGCGTGCGTCTGATGCGCTGGCGCGGGATTTACAGTTGGCGCGACCCGATTGTTGCCATGCTGCATCTTGGCTATTTCTGGGTGCCGGTCGGATTGGGACTTTTGGGGGCGTCGATGATCTGGCCCGATGCCATCGGATCGCGCGATGCCTTGCACGGGCTTACCGGCGGGGCGATGGCCTGCATGATCATTGCGATTGCCGGGCGGGCGGCCCTTGGCCATACGGGCCGCGAATTGCGTGCCAGCATGATGCTGAATGCCGCCTTTGGCCTGATCTGGTTTTCAACCGTGTTTCGGATAGTGGCCGGGCAAAGCAATGCGCATTATGTCACCATTCTTGCCATTGCGACCCTGATGTGGGTTGGCGGGTGGCTGGCTTTCCTGATCGGCTATGGTCCTGTTCTGCTGGGACCGTCGCAAAAGAAAACAGGCGGCATTCCGGTGCGTTAAACAACCGCACCCTAAAAATCAAACAGCGAAAGCGACGGGTTGGATTTGATATATTCGACATCGCCGTTATCGATATCCCCCGTGCTGTGCCAGCCATGCATTTCGTAAAAACCGTGCGCACGGTTTTTCGGATCCGCGCCGGTGGTCAGTGAAATGTCATTGCATCCCTTTGCAAACAGCCATTCCTCGGCCGTGCGCAGCAATGCCGCACCAACACCGCGCCCTTCGAAATCGGGATCAACAAACAGCGCCCAAAGCGTCGCCTCGCTTGGAATGGCGATGGCAAAACCGGCTGCTGATCCATCCAGATCGGCAATCCAGATGCCATACCCGTCGGCAAGCCATTTGCCAAAAGCCGCCTTGGTGACGCCGCGTTCGGCAAGCTCGGTCGCGGAAAGATGGTTTTCGCGTACACGGCTTCGAATGGCAAAAATGGCGCCGACATCACCCAACCGTGCTTTTCGAATTTTGATGCCAGCCATGCAGCGCTTCCAGATGCGTTAAAACCGCGCGCACTTTAGCCAAGCCGACGAATTACGCTACTAAAAACGTCATGATTGTCAGGCGCCGGTGCCAAGGTAATCTTCGTCACTGACCGGCTCCAGCCAGTCAACCGGCGATCCGTTCAGTTTTTCCTGAATGGCAATATGGGTCATGGCCGTTTCGGGCCCGGCACCATGCCAATGCTTTTCGCCGGGCTCGAACCAGACGATATCACCGGGGCGGATTTCCTCGACCGGGCCGCCTTCGCGCTGTGCCCGGCCAACCCCGGCCGTAACGATAATGGTCTGGCCTAGCGGATGGGTGTGCCATGTGGTGCGTGCACCGGGCTCAAACGTCACATTGGCCGCCGCCACCCGTGCCGGATCGGCAGCACTTATGATCGGTTCGATCCGCACACGCCCGGTGAAATATTCCGGCGATCCGGTGCTGGAGGCCTGTGACCCTGCGCGCTTGATATCCATGACGTTCCTGCCTTTTTGCCTATCACGTTTTTGAAAGAAGTTTCACCGGCTGGCGCTTTGGCCCCCAGGTTCCCGGATTTGCCTGAAACACCCCGCCGCAATGGGTGCCGCAAGTCTTGCAGGCCCCGTGAGCATCAAGGTTCCAGTCTGATAACTGATACCAGTCCCGCCCGATCAGGATATCGCCACAGCCATGGCAAAAGGTGCTGCTATGGGATTTGTCATGAACGTTGCCGACATAGGCATAGCGAATGCCGTTTTGCATGGCGATCTTGTGTGCGCGCACTAGGGTTTCGGGCGGGGTGCGGGGCGTGTCCATCATTTTCCAGTCCGGGTGAAAGGCCGAAAAATGCATCGGCACATCCGGGCCAAGTTCGGACTGCACCCAGCTTGTCATTTCATCAAATTCCCCATCCCCGTCATTCTCACCCGGGATGACCAGATTGGTCAGTTCAAACCACACCCCGGTTTCCTGTTTGAGGTATTTAAGCGTTTCAAGAACATCATCGAGATGGGCGGAACAAAGCTGATGATAAAAGCGGTCGGTAAAGCCCTTAAGGTCGACATTGGCGGCATCCATATGGCGGAAAAATTCCTCGCGCGCCTGATCCCCGATATAGCCCGCCGTCACCGCCACCGTGCGCAGTCCCATTTCCCGGCAGGCCTGGGCGACATCCACCGCATATTCTAGGAAAATCACCGGATCGTTATAGGTAAAGGCCACCGATGAACAACCATATGCCTTGGCCGTTTTGGCAATCATTTCCGGGGTTGCCAGCGATGAAAGCTTGTCCATCTGGCGGGCTTTGGAAATCTCGTAATTCTGACAGAACTTGCAGGTCAGGTTACAGCCCGCCGTACCGAATGACAGGATCGGTGTTCCGGGCAGGAAATGATTGAGCGGCTTTTTCTCGATCGGATCAATACAAAAGCCCGACGACCGCCCCCAAGTGGTCAGAACCATCTGATCGCCTTCGCGGGCCCGGACAAAACAAAGCCCCCGCTGCCCGTCATTGAGCTTGCAAAAGCGCGGGCAGACATCGCACTGAATACGTCCATCGTCGAGATGGTGCCAGTAGCGGGCGGGCACGGTGTCTAAGGTATTTGCCATCAAACAATACCCGTAAGGGGGAAATTCGCTATAATATACGACTGCCAAACATAATTTGACTGAGATCTGTCTACTTACGTTTTAGACTATTCATTTCTGCAATTGAGGCACGGATTTGTTTTTCTTCTATCTCGCCGACGTAACCAGTCCCCAATTCAAAATCACCGGTTATATCTACTAAAACTGCTTCCATATTTTTTGCCACTTCAATTAGCCTATCTGCCTCATGCTGTGGCCAAGGATCATGAAACATCCATGCATGCTGAGGGTAAAGCTCTTCTGGATGACGTAGTTTTGTATGCAAATCATAAACCCAATTGAACTGCTCAGAAGGCGGAGGCAATGATTCCTTCCCTGATAAACCGGCCAATTTACGCACCACTTGCCAAGCTAAGTCTAACATCAAGACAAGCGACAGTGCATGGTTTCTACTTCTTGATTTTTCAAAGAAATGCCGCCTCTCATCTAACACAGGTTCAACGTGAGAAAGTGTTTGTATGATTGGCCAACGTTCATCCCAAAAAAGTTGATCTACTCGGTCTTCCATTGGAAGAATGTAACGGGAAAAACTAATAGCTTGATGTCTGCGTGACATATTTTGGGCACCTGACGCCAAATTAACTTTGGTTTTGCTCACTTTATTTATCTAGTCCTGATCGCTATCTTTTTCAAAGGAACTCATGCGATTGGAACATGAATGAGCATTATTCGCCCCCCTGCCGTTGCCGGAACTTTTTATCCTGCGGATGCCGATATCCTGCGCAGCGAGATTGACGGGTTGATTGATGCGGCCCTGCATGCCGATGTCACGCAAAACGAAGCCATTCCCAAGGCAATCATTGTTCCCCATGCCGGTTTGATGTTTTCAGGAAGCCTTGCCGC
Organism: Thalassospira sp. GO-4; assembly: GCF_023588965.1. Taxonomy (NCBI): domain Bacteria; kingdom Pseudomonadati; phylum Pseudomonadota; class Alphaproteobacteria; order Rhodospirillales; family Thalassospiraceae; genus Thalassospira; species Thalassospira sp. GO-4. Next base: position 203,907 of record NZ_CP097807.1, on the reverse strand, counting down.
CCTTGGCTTTGCCACCGTGCGTGCCCTTAAGGGGCAAATAAAGCGCATTCTGATCATTGGTCCGGCGCATCGCATGGCGTTTCAGGGCATTGCGCTGGCCAAGGCCGATGGTTTTGCCACCCCGCTTGGCACGATGCGGTGTGATCTTTTGGCCCTGCAAACTGCCCTGTCGCTGCCACAGGTTCAGATGCTTGATGATGCGCACAAGCTTGAGCACGGGCTTGAGATCGAATTGCCGTTTATTCAGCGCCTGTTTGGCGAAAATGCCGATATCGGGATTGTGCCGCTTCTGGTTAGCCGGTGCAGCCCGCGCCAGGTCAATGAAGTGATTGAAAAGCTGTGGGGTGGTCCGGAAACCCTGATTGTCATTTCATCGGACCTGTCACATTTCCATGATTATGACACCGCCCGGCGCATGGATGGTAATACGCGCAAAATGATCGAGAATTTCGATGCGGAAAATATCGGAAGCGATGATGCCTGTGGTGCGCTTCCGGTGGCGGGGATGTTGCTGTCGGCACGGATGCGCAAAATGCGGATCGAAACATTGGGCATGCGCAATTCCGGTGATGTCACGGGGGATAAATCCCGTGTGGTCGGCTATGGCGCCTGGGCACTTTATGAAGAAAGCAGCCAGCCGATGACCACACCAGACAACAGCGAAGACAATTTCGCCAAGGCGACCGAGGATCTGATCAAGGCCCATGGCCCGGTCATGCTTGATCTGTGCCGCAAATCGATCCTGCACGGGCTTGAAACCGGCGCACCATTGCATGTATCGCCGGGCGAAGTCGCACCGGCCCTTGCTGCACCGGGGGCATGTTTTGTGACGCTGAAGAAATCCGGGCAATTGCGTGGTTGCATCGGATCGATCATTGCGCACACCGATCTTGCCACCGATCTGTGTGAGAACGCGTTCAAGGCAGCGTTTCGTGATCCGCGCTTTGCCGGGCTCACACAGGACGAGATCAATGATGATCTTGAACTTTCGATCTCGGTCCTGTCGCCGCCCCACCCGTTCCCGTTCAGAAGCCAGGACGATCTGATTGCCAGACTGACCCCGTTTGAAGACGGCATCATCCTGTCGGATGGCAATCGACGAGGCCTGTTCCTGCCACAGGTTTGGGATCAGTTGCCCGATCCCGGGGACTTTGTCGCCCATCTTAAACGCAAGGCCGGATTGCCGATGGATTACTGGTCAGACAGCCTGCAAGCCCAGCGGTTTATCACGCGCGGCATCGCAGGCCGTGACGTGACGCCAAGCGGCTTCTGGGGCGATGCCTGATATGTCGAGCAGTCAGGCACGCGATCAAAGATATGACGACTTTCTTGAAGTGGCAGCGAAATGGGAAGGCTTCTGGGGCCTGTATCATCATGGCTGGTTGCTTCATACCAGTGATCGGCAAACATTCTGCCCTATCTTTTCCAGTCGCGAGGATGCGCAAAGCTGGGGGTCGAGCATTCAGACAAATCATGTTCCCGTGCCCATCACCCTGATTGATGCCATTGAACATATCGTACCCGATTGGCGGGAAAACGGGGTGATGGCCGGTGTTTCGCCCACACCCGCCCTTGCGCCGGTTATGGTCGCGCCGGGTGATCTGAGTGCGGATTTGCTGGGCGCGCTCAAGACAGCGATGGCCAAACAGTTTGGCCGGACATAGGTTAAATTGCCAGGCATGCCAAACGCGGGCTGGACCTTGGGCGTAAAATTCCCTATCCCCATCAATCATCATTTTCACGCCAACGAACGAGACAGCAATGACCATTGCCCTGCCTGCCAGCGCAGATGCGCTTGAAAACGGATTGATCGAGATCGCGCGCAAAGCCGGTGCGGCGATGATGGAAATCTACAAAGCCGATTTCGAAGTGCGTTCCAAGGATGATGCATCCCCGGTCACCGAAGCCGACGAAGCGGCCGAGGCCGTGATCCTGCCGGGGCTGCGCGCCCTTACACCGGATGTCAAAATCGTGTCCGAAGAATCTGCGGCCAAGGGCGACGTTCCCGATGTGAATGGCGAGACCGATTTTTTCTGGCTGGTTGATCCGCTTGATGGCACCAAGGAATTCATCAAGCGCAATGGCGAGTTTACGGTCAATATCGCACTGATCGCCAAGGGCCAGCCGGTTCTGGGCGTGGTCTATGCCCCGGCGATTGAAAAGCTGTATTACGGTGGCCCGGATGGCGCGAAACTGATCGAAGGTGACGCCGCCCCGGTCACGACCAACATCACCGTGCGCGACATGCCCGAGGACGGCGTGGTTGTCGTCGGGTCGCGTTCGCACGGCGATCCCGAAGCCATGAAGGCGTTTTTGGGCGATCTTCCGGTCAAGGAACTGCGCCCGGCGGGCAGTTCGCTTAAACTTTGTCTGGTTGCGGCGGGCGAAGCCGATCTTTATCCGCGCCTGGGCCCGACCATGGAATGGGATATCGGTGCCGGTCATGCGGTTCTGGCGGCGGCCGGCGGGGTTGTTGAAAATATGGACGGTTCCCGATTCCTTTACGGAAAAGGCGAATTTCGCAACCCGTTCTTCATCGCCCGCAGCCCGTCAGTGCCGGTAAAATACCAGGACTGATTTACTGCGCAGCACAGATATTTGCGAATTCATTCGTATGATCAGCGGCTTGTCATTTGTGCATTGCACCCGTGACAGGCCGCTTTGATTTTGAACAGTTCAAAACCACCCCTGTCCCGCAGTTTTGTTGACTTTTGCGCCATTTCGCAGTATACAGAATTTATCGCCACACAGAGTGTAGGTGACGTAAATAGCCGCCGGAATCACGGCGACGCGGTCCAGTTTCACCACCGCGGGGCGAAATTGGGCTAGAGCGTAAATTGGAGCCGCCATTTCATGGCGGCTCTGCGCTGTTTGGGGCCAAGTTTTGGGCCAAATTCATCCTTGATATGCAGTTCTTTTTTGGCTGTCATCGCACGGCAACGGGGCGTTCTTCCTTGTCATTGGCCATGATCGTAGCTAGGTATCTGAGTAGATTGTCTTTTCACGGATACTTGCATGTCACCCGCATTGACCATTCGACCCTATTCCGAAGGTGCCCTTAGCCAGGCTGCCGCGAAATTGCGCGCGGGCGAACTGGTGGCCTTTCCGACCGAGACGGTCTATGGGCTGGGTGCCGATGCCACCAATGCCGATGCGGTTGCCGGTATCTATGCCGCCAAGCAACGGCCAAGCTTCAATCCGCTGATCAGCCATTTCCCCGACCGGGATGCCGCCGCCAAACATGCCGTCTTTGATGAACGTGCCGACAAGCTGGCCGAAACATTCTGGCCCGGCGCGCTGACACTTGTTTTGCCGCGCCAGACTGACAGTGATGTGTGCGAGCTGGTAACGGCGGGCCTGCCCAGCATTGCGGTGCGCGTCCCCGCCCACCCGATGGCACGCCAGTTGTTGCGCGCGGTCGGCCGTCCGATTGCCGCCCCGTCTGCCAACCGGTCCGGACGCATCAGCCCGACCACGGCCGGTCATGTTGCCCATTCGCTGGGGAACGCGATTGGTATGATCCTTGATGGCGGGCCATGCGGGGTCGGACTTGAAAGCACGGTCATTGATCTGACCACGGACCGGGTGGTGATGTTGCGTCCCGGCGGGATTACCAGGGAACAGGTTGCGGAAATTCTTGGCTGTGACGTGGTGATGGCCGAAACCGATGATACAGCACCCAAAAGCCCCGGCATGCTGACCAGCCATTATGCGCCGGGCCTGCCGGTGCGTCTGGATGCCTCCACCGCCAACCCAGCCAAATATGGCAATGAAATCCTGCTGGCATATGGTGATTGCAACACCAAGGGTTTTGATGCGGTTTTGTGGCTTTCGAAAAGTGGGGATGACCGCGAAGCTGCGGCCAATCTGTTTGCCAAACTGCATGAAGCCGATCAGCCGCGTTTTGACGGCATTGCGATTGCGCCAATCCCCGAAGCCGGGCTTGGACTTGCGATCAATGACCGGATGAAACGCGCAGCGGCCCCGCGTACCCCCCATCCATCCCCCTGACCGGAAAGCTGAAAGCTGCCATGTCCCATCTGCCAGACGGCGTGATTGATGAATTGCAAACCCTGCTGGGTCCCAAGGGGATCAGCACGGACGCCGACATTCTGGCATCCCACAATGCCGAGGCCCGGGGCAAATTTGAAGGCAAGGCCGAAATCATCCTGTTTCCGGCCAGCACCGAAGAAGTCGCAAAATCCGTTGCGATCTGTGCGGCACATGATATCGCCATTGTGCCGCAGGGTGGCAATACCGGGCGCTGTGGCGGGGCAGTTGCCGAACCGCGACAGGTTTTGCTTAATCTCAAACGCATGAACCGGATCATTGAAATTGATGATCGCGATTTCACCGCGACGGTCGAAGCCGGTGCGATCCTGCAAACCATTCAGGACGCCTGTGCCAAACATGATCTTCTTTTCCCGCTGTCGCTTGGGGCGGAGGGCACCTGCCAGATTGGCGGCAACCTTGCGACCAATGCCGGTGGTTTGAATGTCATCCGCTATGGCAATGCGCGCGAATTGTGTCTTGGCCTTGAGGTTGTCCTGCCTGATGGCAGCATCTGGAACGGGCTTTCCAAACTGCGCAAGGACAATACCGGTTATGACCTGCGTGATCTGTTTATCGGGGCGGAAGGCACGCTTGGCATCATTACCAAGGCAACATTAAAGCTGTTTGCACAGCCCCAACATGTTGCCACCGCCTGGCTTGCCGTGCCATCACCGGCCTGCGCGATTGATCTTTTGGCACTGGCGCGCCGCCATACCGGCGACGGCATTGCCGCGTTCGAGCTGATCAGCGGCTTTGCCCATGATATGTCGGTCACTTACCTTAAGGGGCTGACACGTCCGCTTGCCACGCAAACCGACTGGCATGTTCTGATCGAACTGACGTCATCGCGCCCCAATGATGATTTGCAGACGCTTCTGGTTGATCTTTTAAGCAATGCGGTTGAAATCGGTCTGGCGACAGACGCCACCATCGCCCAGTCGGAAAAGCAGCGGGCCAATCTGTGGGCCATCCGCGAAGGCATCCCCGAGGCACAGGGGTTTGAAGGCGGATCGATCAAGCATGATGTGTCGGTTCCGGTGTCAAAGGTGCCTGATCTTCTCGATCGCGGTATCGCAGCCGCATCAGCGTTGATCCCGGGCATTCGCCCCTGCCCGTTCGGGCATGTCGGCGATGGCAATATTCATTTCAATTTCAGCCAGCCTGTCCAGATGGAGAAATCCGACTATCTGGCCCGCTGGGAAAGCCTCAACAGCGTCATTCATGACATCGTTGCCGATCTTGGCGGATCGATCAGCGCCGAACACGGCATCGGGCAGCTTAAACGTGACGAGCTTGCGCGCTATGCCAGTGCCGAGAAAATGAAACTGCTGCATGCGATCAAGGATGCGATCGATCCGGATCATCGCCTGAACCCCGGCAAGATCGTCTGAGCGGTCTTCTTCCCCCCATCCAACCGGCCCCATGGCCGGTCACGCAAAAAGGGCGCCCGATGAGGCGCCCTTTCATTTTAGTCAAGCTGATATGGGCTTATTCGCCCGGGCCTGCCCACGGATCCATGGCATTGAGCTTGTCCTGACGGCGTTCGCCACCGGATTTGCCCCAGTCACCACCAAAGGCCGCCGATTCCCACGAACCGTAGCTCGGATTTGGCAGCATGAACCAGCGTTCACCCCAATAGGTCGCGTATTTGTCCATGACGGCGAGACGTTCATCAATGGTGCCATCGATATCGTCGGTGAAGTCACCAAAGTTGTCGCCAAACATCATGATGACACGGTAATCATCGGCAACTGCCTGACGGCGCGGTGCCTTGGCCGAACCCCAGGTTTCGATCTCGCCGCGCAGCATCACGTGCTTTTCATCGGCATAGGGGAAACCGTATTTCTTGAGGTTTTCGATGGTCGGGGCTTCTTCCGGTGCCTTGCGGTTTGACACATAGAAGACTTCAACACCCTTGGCAGCAGCCGCCTTGGTGAATTCCAGCGCACCCGGGGTCGGGGTTGAAACCATGTCATGAACGAATTTCGCCCAGGTCTTGGAGCTGTAATAGGTGTTTTCCGTTACAACCCATGCCTGATATTTCGAGTTGTCCAGAACCGTTTCATCAACGTCAAGGATCACGGCCGGCGGTTTGGCCATATAGTTGCCGTCCTGCTCAAGGGCAGCGGTCCAGCTGTGATCGCCAATAGCAGCGTCCAGCAGACGGGTCGCACCGGCATAGACCGACATGGCGGTCGTTTTGTATTCGACCGAGGTCTGAAGCCAAAGCGTTCCGTTCAAACCGTCATTCTGTGCCGGTTCCTGCGCCTGCGCGCCAACCGCGCAAAAGGCGGTGGTCGCAACAATGGCAGCCACACCGAATGATTTCGCGATAAAGGTCATTTGTATTCTCCCTGTTGATTTCCCGACCAAATGGATGCTGACCATACAGACAGGATGCCGCTAGAATGCCATCGCACTGCATCAAAGAAAAAGCCTTTTTCGGCGATTGCACCGAAAAAGGCTGATTAAGTTATTTTGACAATAGCGCCACATGACCGCGTGGCGATGCGGTGTCAGGCGGTTGGCCGTTTTTCAAAACCGGTGAAACCGTCTTCCAGGGCGGGTTCTTCGTGAATGCGGTCAACACGGGCATGAAGCGGCCCTTCGTGACAGGCCCCAATCATCGATTGCACGCGGTCCACCGGCCCGCAAAAGACCGCCTCGACCGTGCCATCGGTGCGATTGCGCACCCAGCCGGTCAGGCCGCGCTTGCGGGCTTCTTCAACGGTCCAGGCCCGATACCATACCCCCTGCACCCGGCCTTCGATCCGGGCGTGAACGGATATGTTGCCTTTGCCGGTGGCTGGATCGGGGCGTGTATCGGTCATGGTCGCACTCCTTCCCCCGGACGCTGGTTACTTTGCACCGGGGATTTTGGCATGCAGATGGGCGGTATCGACGAATTTCTGTTTCTGTTCGTCGGTTGCCGGGGCCTGATGGTTATCTTTCCATTCGTCATAGGTCATGCCATAGACGACTTCGCGCGCACCGTCATAATCCATCGCCACACCGCGTTCACGGGCCGCGGCAAGATACCATTTCGACAGGCAGTTGCGGCAGAACCCGGCAAGGTTCATCAGATCGATATTCTGAACGTCCTTGCGGTCCTGAAGATGCTTCACAAGCCCGCGAAAGGCCGCGGCTTCGAGTTCCAGTTTGGTTTGCGGATCAAGATCGGCTGCCGGGCCATTGGCCAGGACGGCTGCCGTCGACATTTCAGAACCGGCGCAATCAGACATGTTCCATACTTCCCGCTGTTCGATGTTGTTCAAGTTGTTCAATCATGGCCGGAACATCAGCAATGCTTTCGGCGGTCACGACATTCTGGTTTTCAATCTCGGTCTGATCGACCATTTCATGAACCCAGGTGATTTCATAGGGAATGTGGATCGCAGACCCGCCACACGCAAGCACCGGCAGGATATCGGATTTCATCGAATTGCCGATCATGATCGCGTCTTCGGGCTCCACGCCATAGCGGCCAAAGATATTGCGATAGGTCAGCGGGTCCTTTTCCGAGACAATCTCGATCCCGTCAAACAGGTCTTCGAACCCGGACCGGTCGATCTTGAGCTGCTGGGCGATCAGATCCCCCTTGGTGATCAGGACCACCTTGTATTTCGGATCATGGGCATAGCGTTTAAGCACATCTTCGGCGCCATCAATGATGCGGGTCGGCGCACGCAGCATGGATTTGCCGATTTCGGCCAGCTTGTGGATGTCTTCGGCACTGATCTTGCGGTCGGAAAGTTCGATCGCGGTTTCGATCATCGACAGGGTAAAGCCGGTAACGCCATAGCCATAGATTGAAAGATTGGCCAGTTCGGCCTGATAGAGCCGGTCATCAACCTGATCGGCCGGGACATAATGGCTTAGCATTTCGCGCAGCTGCACATGGGCTTCGCGGAAAAGTGGCTCGTTGTGCCACAGGGTATCGTCGCCATCAAAAGCAATCAGTTTATACATTCTACGCCTCGTTTCTTGTTATTGGATGGCCGTATTCATCGGGAAGTACAGCCTCGATTTGCGACCATATGGCAGTGCAAACCCGGCGTAAAGCCCCGTTGTCTGTATTTAATATGCGTGATCGCCTTGCGAAAGGGGTTGAAAAAGCAAGCGGTTGAACAGGTTAAAAGAAAAGGCGCCAGCGATTTGATCGCCAGCGCCTTGTGCGGATATCACCCTTGAGGGATCGGGTGGCTTATTCGTCTTTTTCGAACTCGATGATGATGGCATCGACCGACAGGTTTGCGCCCTGTTCGGCATGGATTTTTTTGACCACACCTTTGCTTTCGGCTTTCAGCACGTTTTCCATTTTCATGGCTTCAAGGATGCAAAGTTCCTCGCCCGGCTGGACGGTCTGGCCTTCGGTCACGGAGACCTTGACCAGAAGTCCCGGCATCGGTGATTGCAGGAAGTTCGACATGTCTGGCGGGGCTTTGAACGGCATCAGTTTCTGAAGTTCTGCCACCCGGGGCAGAAGAACCTTGAAGCTGCGCTGCACCCCGTTTGATGACAGGCGGAAGCCAACACCTTCGATATCGATCTGCACACAAACCGGCGCGCCGTCGATTTCACCGACAAACATCGGATCACCGATTTTCCAGTCCGACACCACGCCATAGCTGCGATCGCCGATGGCAACGATGTAATCGCCGTTAACACCATCAAACTCGATATCAAACGGGGTATGTTCATCGCCACTTACCGCGACCCAACTTTCGGCGACCTTGATCGGGTGGTCGCTGACCTGTCCGGTGATGCCGGAATTGCGTTCGGCATAACGCTGATTAAGGTATGCCGCGACAACAACAAGCGTTGCCGGGTCTTCATTGGGAAGATCATCGGCCGAAAAGCCGTCCGGATATTCTTCGGCAATGAAGTTGGTGGTGATATTGCCGTCCTGGAACCGTTTGTTGGCCATCACAGCAGCCAGGAACGGGATGTTGTGCGAAATGCCGCGAATGTAATAGGCATCAAGGGCTGCGCGCATTTCCCCAATCGCCTGATCACGGGTTTCGCCATAGGTGATCAGCTTGGCGACCATCGGGTCGTAATACATCGAAATTTCGCCGCCTTCATAGACGCCGGTATCAACACGCACCGTCGCACTTTCGGCAGGCGGCTGATATTTCACCAGACGCCCGGTGGAGGGCAGGAACTCACGGAACGGGTCTTCGGCATAGACGCGGGTTTCCATCGCCCAGCCGGTCAAGGTTACGTCATCCTGTTTAAGGGTGAGTTCCTGACCATCGGCGATCCTGATCATCCATTCGACAAGATCCTGACCGGTGACAAGTTCGGTCACCGGATGTTCGACCTGAAGACGGGTGTTCATTTCAAGGAAGTAGAAATTCTTGTCCTTATCGACAATGAATTCCACCGTCCCGGCCGAGCAATAATCCACTGCGCGCGCCAGGGCCACGGCCTGTTCGCCCATGGCCTTGCGGGTTGCCGGATCGATAAAGGGTGACGGGGCTTCTTCGACGACCTTCTGATGGCGGCGCTGAATGGAACATTCACGTTCGCCAAGATAGATCGCATTGCCGTGCTTGTCGGCCAGCACCTGAATTTCAATATGGCGCGGTTCTTCGACGAATTTTTCAACGAAAACGCGGTCATCGCCAAAAGAGCTTGCGGCTTCGGAGGTTGCACGTTCGAACCCTTCGCGGCATTCGGCGTCATTGCGCGCAATGCGCATGCCCTTGCCGCCACCGCCAGCCGATGCCTTGAGCATCACCGGATAGCCGATTTCATTGGCGATCTTGATCGCTTCATCAGTGTCCTTGATGACACCCATATAGCCCGGAACCGTCGAGACCCCGGCGTCCGCGGCAATTTTCTTGGAGGTAATCTTGTCGCCCATGGCGGCAATCGCGCCGTTCGGCGGGCCGATAAAGGCGATGTTGGCGGCATCAAGGGCCTTGGCAAAGGCCTGGTTTTCCGAAAGGAAGCCATAGCCCGGATGAACGGCCTCTGCCCCGGTGGATTTGCAAGCCTCAATGATCTTATCAATGATCAGATAGGACTGGTTGCTCGGTGCCGGTCCGATATGCACGGCCTCGTCGGCCATCTGCACATGCAGGGCGGCTTTATCCGCATCGGAATAAACCGCAACGGTTTTGATGCCCATTTTGCGGGCTGATTTGATCACACGGCAGGCAATTTCACCGCGGTTGGCAATCAGGATTTTGCTAAACATTCTTTCTGTCTCCCAATTTGTCTTGGCGGCTTACAACGGAATGTTGCCGTGTTTCTTTTCCGGGTTCTTGATGTCCTTGTTGCGCAACATGCCAAGCGCCTTGCACACACGGCGACGGGTCCCGTGCGGCATGATGACATCGTCAATGAACCCCTTGCGACCAGCGACAAACGGGTTGGCAAATTTTTCGCGATATTCTTCGGTGCGGGCTTCGATCTTGGCCGGGTCGTTCATGTCGGACCGGAAAATGATTTCCACAGCACCCTTTGGCCCCATCACCGCGATTTCGGCGGTCGGCCAGGCATAGTTGACATCACCGCGCAGATGCTTGGACGCCATAACGTCATAAGCCCCGCCATAGGCCTTGCGCGTGATCACGGTGACCTTGGGCACCGTTGCCTCGGCATAGGCATAAAGAAGTTTGGCGCCATGCTTGATGATCCCGCCATATTCCTGTGCAGTACCCGGCATGAAGCCCGGAACATCAACAAGGGTGACAATCGGAATGTTATAGGCATCGCAGAACCGCACAAAGCGCGCGGCCTTTTTCGAACTGTCGATATCAAGGCACCCGGCCAGAACCATCGGCTGGTTGGCGACCACGCCAACGGTGCGGCCATCCATGCGTGCCATGCCGATGATGATGTTTTTGGCGTAGTCGGGCTGAATTTCAAAGAAGTCGCCTTCATCGACGATCTTTGTAATCAGCTCCTTCATGTCATAGGGCATGTTGGGGTTTTCAGGCACAAGCGTATCAAGCGAGAAATCATCACGCGTGATCGGGTCCTCGCACAGATGGGCGGGCGGGTCTTCCTTGTTACAAAGCGGCAGGAAATCCATGAAACGACGGGTCTGCAACAGCAGGTCCACATCGTTGTCAAAGGCCAGATCGGCAACACCGGAAATCTGGGTATGGGTCGATGCCCCGCCCAGCTGTTCATGGGTGACTTCTTCGTGGGTCACGGTTTTGACCACATCAGGCCCGGTCACGAACATATAGGAGCTGTCCTTGACCATGAAGATAAAGTCGGTCATGGCCGGGCTGTAAACCGCCCCACCAGCACATGGCCCCATGATCAGGGAAATCTGCGGGATGACGCCCGATGCCTCGACATTGCGCTGAAACACATCGGCATAGCCGGCAAGACTTTCGACCCCTTCCTGAATACGGGCACCGCCCGAATCATTCAGGCCGATGACCGGCGCGCCGACCTTCATTGCCTGATCCATGATCTTGCCGATCTTGCGTGCATGCGCGCCCGAAAGCGCCCCGCCAAAAACGGTGAAATCCTGTGAAAACACAAAGACAAGACGACCATTGATCGTGCCATGCCCGGTCACAACACCATCGCCCGGGATGCGGTTTTCGGTCATGCCGAAATCCACACAATCATGTTCGACAAACATATCCCATTCTTCGAAGGAACCTTCGTCAAGCAGCACATCAAGACGTTCACGCGCGGTGAGCTTGCCTTTGGCGTGCTGATTATCAATGCGGCGCTGGCCACCGCCCATGGCGGCTTCGGCGCGTTTCGCTTCGAGCTTGGCGACGATATCTTGCATTTGTGTTTTCCTTGCTGTGATCAGGCGTTTTGCACATTTCGCCCAATGTGCGCGTCCTGTGAAATGAAATAGCATTATTCGGTACTGGAATGCCAATTATTTTTCACACGATCGAACCACATCAAAAATAGCCGCAAATGCCTGATTTCCCTAACGTCATTGCGATATATCAGGATGGGCTGGACTAAAGTCTAGGCAACTGGCCGGATATGCCCGGCATTACAGACAGTTCTTGCCCTTGGGCGTTGGCGGCGACATGCTTCTTGCAGCCAAGCCGCCCACCGGAAATTCTGCCCAAACATATGAGTTAAGCTGTATGCCCAGATTTCATTTTTCTCCGCGCGCGCCCGAACGTACCGGCGATGACCGCCCTGCCCCGTCATTGTGGCGCTATGTCTGGCGCATGAGCGGCTGGCACCAGGTGGCGGTTTGCCTGATGGCGGTCAGTGTTGCTGCACTTGGCATCGCACCGATCGAGCTGCAACGGCGGATTGTCGATGATGCGATCACGCAGGAGAATTACCAACTTCTGACCATACTGGCGTCAATCTATCTGGCGATCATCATCGTACATGGCCTGATCAAGCTGGCGCTGCGCATGTATGAAGGCTGGCTGAGTGAAAGCGCCATCCGTTACAACAGACAACATCTGTCGCGGCTTCATGCCGACAATCAGACCGGTGACGAAGATGAAGGTAACGGACGCGCTGTCTCAATCATCGGATCGGAAATCGAAAAGCTCGGCGGCTTTGTCGGTGACGGGCTGTCTCAACCTGTCGTCAATAGCGGGATGCTGATATTCGGGCTGGGCTATATGATCAGTGTCGAGCCGGTGATTGGCGTGATCGGGCTGGCCGCCCTGATCCCGCAAGTCGCGCTGGTGCCGGTTATTCAGAAACGCATCAACGCCCTGATCGAAGATCGGGTCAACAAGATGCGATCTGTCAGTGACGAATTGTCCGAACTGTCACCCGGTGCGGAAAACCGCGACCGGCTGACAACCATCAATCGCGGGATTGATGACATATTTGACAACCGGATGCGGCTGTTCTTTCTGAAATTCGGCATGAAGGCGCTGATCAATTTTCTGAATGCGCTGGCACCGATTTGCGTGCTGTTTGTCGGGGGGTATCTGGTGCTTGAAGGGGCAACGTCGGTCGGCATTATCGTTGCATTCATATCCGGGTTTGACCGGATGTCATCGCCAATGCGCGAATTGCTGTCCTATTACCGAGTGGCGGCACAGGCCGCCGTTCAGCACAAGCTGATTGCGCGCTGGATGCACTAAGACACCACACACATTCAGGCACTCAAACCACGGCGTACCCAGACAACGACGCACCCAACACACGGCCCGCCGACAGAAACCCGGACCCTGTGAAACCCGACATTTACAGATCAAGGGATATCAAACCAGCCATCAGATGGCTGGCAACACTGCCCGGTGCCTAGCGACCGGCAAGAAGATCAAGATAACGACCGGTTGCCAGCAATTCCGCCCGATGACGGTCGCGGCGCGCGACGGCTTCGGCGTCTTCGCCCCATTGTTCGATCGCGTATTCTTCATCCAGCATGGCGCATTCAAAGGCCCGCTGGGCGTCGATCTGACGGTTCATCACGGCAAGACCGATAATCACCGACCCGGACACCGTGGTCAGGCTGTGCAATGCGGTCAGGTGATAGTCATCAAAGCTTTCGACATGATCCTGCAACCGCAGAAGCGATGCATCATCCTGGCTGATCGGCATCACGCCCTCGGTCACGGCAAGCGCGACACCAAGGCCGTCCTTTGCCCAGTCAAGCAACGGCTGCCATGCTTTGGCCTGACGTTCGATCAGATCTTCGGGGAAGGTTGCACGATAACATAACAGGTCAGACCGCCCGTACCCGGTCAGCTCGGCAATCACAGCAGCACGGTTTGGTGCGACCCGATCGATGGCGGTTGCCGCAAGCTGCATGATCGGCATGGTCGCGGGTTGAACTTTTTCCCCCTGCGCATCCCATTCCGCGGCAATTTCGCGCGCCAGAACTTCTGACGGCAGCAGGAATTCTGCCTTTGCCGGCGATTTCACTGCGCGCCCGTCAAGGTGCACGCGCCAACCCGAACCACTGTCATCTGCGACAGCTTCGGCTTTTTTGTAGAAGCGATTGATCGTTTTTGTAAGCATGATCGCCATATGCCTAAAAGCAGCGCGCTGCGCAAGGCCTTTTAATCGCGACTGGCCGTGAACAGAACGCTGATTGGGCGATTATCAAGAAATTCTGTATAATTTTTGATCAATTTACCCCATTGACCAAATAATAAACAACTCTACTCTGTTTCGTGAAGATTACAAATCCGCGGCAAAGCGGGTGCATTCGCGACATGGCATGTGAATTGCTGTGTCATCAGGGGATTATTCGGTTGCAGGGTCGGCATTATCGGCCCGAAACAGGAGGCTTCTTAACAAATGACGACTTTTACAAACCGACTTTTGGGTGCAGCACTTGGGGCGGCGGTTGCTTTTGGTGCGCATTCGGCAATGGCGCAAATGGCGATCAAGTTTTCGCTCGACTGGAAATTCGAAGGTCCGGCAGCCCCGTACCTTCTGGCCAAGAAGAACGGCTATTTTGACGAAGAAGGCCTGGATGTCACGATTGACTCAGGCAACGGTTCGGTTGGCGCGATTACCCGCGTTGCCAGCGGCGCCTATGACGTATCACTTGCCGATATCAACTCGCTGGTCGAATTCAACGCATCGAACCCCGATCGCGCCATGAAATCGATCTTCATGGTCTATGACCGCCCGCCATTTTCGCTGTTTATGCTCAAGAAATCGGGCATCACCAAACCCGAAGACCTGGTCGGCAAAACCCTTGGCGCCCCGGTTTTTGACGCGTCGCGCAAGCTTTATCCGGCATTTGCATCGGCAACCGGGCTTAAACTTGATGATGTGACCTGGGAAAGCATGGATCCGCCGCTGCGTGAGCCGATGCTGGTGCGCGGTGATGTTGATGCCATTTCCGGCCATTACTTCACCTCGATCCTCAATCTTCAGGCACAGGGTGTGACCAAGGATGATCTGACCGTTTTCCAGTATAAGGATTTCGGCATGGACTTTTATGGCAACGGTCTTCTGGCTTCGCCTGACATGATGGAAAACCATGCAGAAGAACTGCGCGGCTTCCTGCGCGGTGTTGTCAAAGGCTGGCGTGCGGCAATTGCCGATCCGGCATCGGCGATCGAAGCCCTTAAGGAAGTCGATCCGCTGATTGACCCGGCCTTGGAATTGCAGCGTCTTCAGATGGCGATTGATGAAAACGTCGTCACCCCCGATACGCTTGAAAACGGCATGGGTCTGGTCAAAACCGACCGTATGGCAAAGGCGATTGATCAGGTCGCACTTGCTTTTGGCTTTGAAAACAAGCCGACCGTTGGCGATGTCTTTACCGATATATTCATGCCCGGTGCCGAAGACCGCAGAATCAAATAAGTCACAATGCATTCCGGGGCGGTTTTCCGCCCCGGTTTCCTTTTGACCACATCCGATTTCACAAAAAAGAACGACCAAGACCAGGCAGGGGGACTAACTGCAGTGTCGAAGAGCTTTGTCGAACTCAACAACGTCAGGCTGCGCTATAGCGAAGGCGATGATCTGGCACTTGAAACCACCAATATGAAGATCGGCAAGGGCGAGTTCATTGCTGTTGTCGGACCGTCGGGCTGCGGCAAATCTTCGTTGCTGAAACTTGTATCCGGCCTGATGCCCCCGTCCGAGGGGACTGTCATTGTCGATAACAAGGAAGTCGCCGGACCGCTTAAGATTGTCGGCATGGCATTCCAGAACCCGACCCTTCTGCCATGGCGGACGACACTTGATAACGTGTTGCTGCCCATGGAAATCGTCAAACCGCACCGCAACCGGTTGCGCAAACACCGGGCCGAATACGAAGAACGCGCGCGCAAACTTCTGGCCAGTGTCGGCCTTGAAGGCCACGAAGACAAATATCCCTGGGAATTGTCCGGCGGCATGCAGCAGCGCGCATCACTGTGCCGGTCCCTGATCCATGAACCGGATCTTCTGATGCTTGATGAACCGTTTGGCGCGCTTGATGCCTTTACCCGTGAAGAGCTTTGGGACATTTTGCAAAACCTTTGGATGGTGCGTCCCTTTACCGTCATTCTGGTGACCCATGACCTGCGCGAAGCGGCCTATTTGGCCGACACCATTTATGTGATGTCCAAGCGGCCTGGCAAAATTCTGGTAGAGCGTGAAAATCCCCTGCCCCGCCCGCGCGATCAGGAAGCCACCTTTACCCAGCCATTCACCGACCTTGTCCATGAACTGCGCAGTCACATCCGTGACGTGCGAGAATCCTAAGAAGGGCGGGCAATTATCATGAAAAAGAAACCCAATCTTTCCAAAGCAGCCCCGTGGCTTAGTGCGATCGGTCTTTTTGTTCTGTGGGAACTGATCGTGCGGATCTTCAATATTCCGCCCTATGTCCTGCCGACCCCGTCCGAAAGCATCATTGTCGGCTGGCAATTCCATGAAGCGATCTGGATGCATGCGGTTCACACGCTTTATACGACCCTTGCGGGCTTTGCCATTGCTGTGGTGTTCGGGGTGATCCTGGGCGCGCTGGTGGGGTCCAGCCGGGCGATCTATGATGCGGCCAACCCGCTTCTGGTCGGGTTCAATTCGGTCCCGAAAGTGGCCCTTGTACCGGTACTGGTCATGTGGTTTGGCATCGGCACCGTGCCGGCCATCATCACCGCATTTCTGATTTCGTTCTTTCCGATCGTGGTCAATGTTGCCACCGGGCTTGCCACACTGGAACCGGAATTGCGCGATGTGTTGCGTTCCCTTGGTGCCACGCGCACCGACATTCTGGTCAAGGTCGGCTTCCCGCGTGCCATGCCCTATTTCTTTGCATCGCTCAAGGTTGCGATCACGCTGGCCTTTGTCGGGTCGGTGATTTCCGAGACCGTGGCATCGAATGTCGGTGTCGGATATCTGATGTTGTCCGCATCGTCGAAATTCAACATGCCGCTGGTCTTTGCCGGATTGCTGGTGATCGCGGTGATGGGCATTGCGATGTACGAGATCTTCAATGTCATTGAACGCCGTTCGACCAAATGGGCGAACCGCGGCAACCAGACCACCTGATCCAATCATCAGACCAATAAAAAGGCCGGGTCATCCCGGCCTTTTTTTCATCATACAAATGCGTCCGGGGACTATCCCAGATGCTGATCAAAGAACGCCATGGTGCGTTCCCAGGCCAGCATGGCGTCTTCGCTGTCATAGCGACCGCCACTTGGATTGGCAAAGGCGTGATCGGCATCATACCAGAAGAACTGATAGTCCGACTTGCCGGCAATGCGCAGGGATTCCTCGAAACCTTCGACCATTTCCTTGTTGATGCTTTTATCAAGGGTGCCGAAATGCCCCATCAACGGCGCATTGAGGGTTGCGACCTGTTCCGGGGTCTTTTTGACATTGCCGTAATAGACCACAGCAGCATCAATATCCGTGGCAAGGGCAGTATTAAGCGACCATCCGCCGCCAAAGCACCAGCCGACCGAGCCGACCTTGCCCGTTGAGTCCTTGTGATTTCGAAGGAACGCGACCGATGACTGCAACTTGCGGGTTGCGGCAACCGGATCAAGCCCTGCCATCAGTGCCTTCGCCCCGTCGGGCGTGGTTGCAGGCGGCTTGCCATACAGATCAACCGCAAGCGCGATATAGCCCTGTTTGGCATATTCCGCGGCAACCGCGCGGATCTGGTCATTCAGCCCCCACCATTCATGGATCAGAATGACCGTCGGTGCCGGAAGCGTTGCCGGCATGGCGATTTCGGCCATCATGGCGTCGCCTTCGGGGGTCGTAATCGTGACTTTTTCAAGCGTCGATCCAGCCGCATGGGCAAGCATCGGATCGGCAAGAATTACAGCAAGCGGCAGGGCAACAGCACCTTTGAGAAACAGTCGACGGTCTTCGTCGGTCGCCTTGGGCGGCGGACCAAGATGTTCGTGAGAACCACATCCATCAAGCGTACACATGTTCAGGCCTCCTCTGATTCTTGTTTTGCAGAACGTTTATCATTTGCAACCGCACCGGGTTTTGGCAAATGACAATCATGTCATCGACCGGCAAGACCAACCGCCTGGCGGGGCATGTTGGCACACCGGCCATCTGGAATGACCCTTATTACGTTCCCGTTCCCCGGCAAGATCATAGCGCATCTGCAATCTTTCAAGAAACTGCAGCTTGCGATTGCGCGTGCCAACTGGTTTAACCAACCCGTAACACGCAATCCATTGCCCCGGGGAGACATAGGGAAACATCATGCGCGATATCGAAACTGTCCTGTTTGATCTTGGTGGGGTTCTTGTCGACTGGGATCCCCGTCACCTGTATCGCAAGATTTTCAACGACCCCGCGGAAATGGAAAAATTCCTGACCGAAGTCTGCCATCCGCACTGGAACTTTTTGCATGACAAGGGCGCGCTGAGCTTTGCCAATTCGATCCCCGATCTTCAGCATCGCTATCCGCATTATCATGACGAAATTGCTGCATGGAACGAACGCTGGCCCGAAATGATGAAAGGCCCGATCGAACGCACAGTCGGCATTCTGGAAGACCTCAAAACGCGCAAGAAAGTCCGCCTGTTTGCCCTGACCAACTGGTCGGCGGAAACATGGCCGCATGCGCTGGCACGTTTTGACTTCCTAAATCACTTTGAAGGCATTCTGGTATCGGGGCAGGAAAAGCTTGCCAAACCTGACCCGCAAATTTTCGAACTGGTTTGTGCGCGTTTCAAACTTAACCCGCGCGAAACCCTGTTTATCGATGACAGCGAAAAGAACATTCAGCAGGCCCGCGAAATGGGCTTTATGACCCACTGGTTCCGCGATCCGGTCAAACTGCACCGTGAACTGATCGAAGACCGGGTCTTTTAACCCGACATCACCCCACATCAAATCGACATGACAAAGGGCACCACAGGGTGCCCTTTTGCATTTCAGTCCAAAGACCCGAAATTTATGGTCTGAGTTCGGGCTTAGCGGCGCGCTGTTCGCAGGTAATTGGCGAAACATTCACCAAACACGAATTCCCAGCCCGACAGATATCCGTCCCGCAATGCCGGTGCGATATCGCCGACATTTTCCCATGCCCCGTGCTCAAGACGAATGACGCAACGCCCGAAATCATTCAGGCCAAACCGCACATCAATCCGGGTGAAATCGCCAGCATCCCATCCCGGGTGCCAGGTAAAGGCAATCCGTTCACCCGGCTGCCAGATATCGATCCGGCCCCACGGAATGTCGTCCTTGCCTTTGACATGTTCGACAATTTCACCCCCGGCCGCCGGATCAAGGACAATCGCCAGGCAATCCTTTTTGGAAATGGAATGGCTGTCGGTCGGCCACCAGTCCCCGAAGCCTTTGGTAAAGGCATCAAAGGCATCCTCGGGATCGATTGCCATCGTCAATTCAAAACGGATCGGTGCCAGATCCGGGTTTTTAAGCGGCGTCACGGTCACTTTCCCATATTCTGTCAAGAACCACAGGCAAATCATCAAAATGGCTGATCACGGCATGTGCGCCGGATTTATGAAGGGTATCGACATCATGATAGCCCCAGTCGACACCAATCGCGATCATGCCCGCGGCACGGCCCATTTCGATATCATAGCTGGTATCGCCAACAATGACCGCATTGGGCGCATCCACACCGGTTTCCTCAAGGGCAGCCATCAGCATCGCCGGATTGGGCTTTGACGGGTGATTGTCACAGGTCTGAAGCGTTACGAACCGGCCTTCAAGTTCATTCCGGGCCAATACGGCATCGAGACCACGGCGGGCCTTGCCGGTGGCAACACCGCTCAGCCATTGGCGACGGTCAAGCTCGGCCAAAACTTCGCGCACACCGGGAAACAGCGGCTCGTGGAAATCAGGGGTCTGGCGCAGGGTAAAGAACGCCGTCTTGTAGGCCACGGTGATGGCATCAATCAGGGCATCGTCAATACGGTTGGGGGCGGCCAGTTTGGTGATGGCTTCGGGCAGACTCAGACCGATGATCGTGCGGGTATTTTCAAGCCCCGGGCAATCCAGCCCGTTTTGCGCAAAGGCATGGTCCATGCAATGGGAGATCGCATGCTGGCTGTCGACGAGCGTGCCGTCACAATCAAATACGACAAGTCTGAGCGGATCTGTGGTCATGTGGGGTCTTTCATCCTGTCTAACGGAAAGGCAGAACCTAATCCAAAGCCGATCAAAGATCGAGTCCCTGACATCTGCAACCAAGAACCATTTTTTGCTTTGCCCGAAGCATCGGAAACCAATGGTGAAATTTGAACTTCTTCTGATCACCTCAAAGGCGCGCCATACTGTGGTTCTGACCTTTATGACAGCGGAGGCAGGCGATGCTCACGCTACGGGACTGTATAGATTTCAGCGACCTTAAGGAGGAAGAAATTCTCGCGATTGCCGAGTGTGAGCAAATCCCGATTGTGACCGCACTCGAGGAAGGCGAGAGCATGGTTCACACGACGCAAGGCCGCAAGCGCATTGCGTTCATGATCAAAGGTCAGGCTGAAATGTGCGAACGCATGGGAAATACGGTTCATGCCCAGCATCTGAACCGGGTGTATGATGCCTTCATAAAACGTTTCGGCAAAAACTAACATACCGCTTGATAATAAGCTCGAATGTCATTCAACGCCTTTTGGTTTTGACTTCAGACAGGGACGAAAAAGCCGACGCACTGCGTCGGCTTTTCGCGTTATCGGGTCATTTGATCAGGCGTTATTTCTTGCGCGAACGCGACGGTTTGGCCTTGGGTTTCGGCTTTTCTTCCTTTTCACGGTGAATTTCCGGGGTCAGGAATTTGGTCGGCGTTTTCGGATCAAAATTCAGCTTTTTCAACGTTTCGGCAAAATGCAGCGGCACCGGTGCTTCGATCACCACACGATGACCGGTCACCGGATGGGGGAAATCAATCGCGCGCGCATGCAGATGCATCTGATTGGACAGACCATCGATGAATGCTTTGGCCCCGCCATATTTGCCATCCCCCAGGATCGGGCATTCGATTGCCTCGCAATGAACGCGCAGCTGGTGGGTACGACCGGTCAGTGGCGACAGCGCAAGCCAGGCAGCCTTGCGCCCGGCGCGATGAAGCTGCCGGAACACGCTTTGCGCCGATTTGCCGAGCTTTTCGTCAATGACCATCTTTTCCCCGCCCTTGCCGGCCAGCTTGGCAAGCGGTGCGTCAATCAGGCCTTCGCGTTCCGCCGGCGCGCCGGTGACAATCGCCCAGTAAAGTTTGCGGGTGGATTTATCCTTGAACGCCTTGGTCAGGGCATGGGCCGCAGACGCCGAACGGGCCAGCAACAAAACACCGCTGGTGTCCTTGTCAAGACGATGCACCAGTTTCGGACGTTCCTTGCTGTCGAGTTTCAGGGCATCGAGCATCCCGTCAACATGCAGACTGGTATTGGTCCCGCCCTGCACCGCCAGACCGGCGGGTTTGTTGATTGCCAGCACCATTTCGTCATAGAAAATGACGGAATCGCGCAGGGCCTGAAGCTCTGCCTCGCTGGCATCGGATTTTGACGGACCGGCCTGTTTGCGCTGCTGGACTTCGGCGGGGTTATAGGCACCGTCCTGGGCCCATGGTTCCGAACCGCCACCAGACATTACCGGCACCGGCGGGATACGGATTTCCTGTCCCGGCTCAACCCGCTGGTTGGCCTTGGCACGTTTGCCATCCACACGGATCTGGCCACCACGCAGAAACTTTTGAACCTGCCCGAATGTGAATTCCGGGCAGTTGCGCTTGAACCAACGATCAAGCCGGATATCGGCCTCGTCAGCTTTGACCTTGCGCAGAGTGACACCACTCATTGCAGAATACCCCTTACCAGCGCCATCGCGCCGAACAATGCCGAAATACCGACCACAACCGAAACAATGACATACAAGGCCGACAGGCCAAGATTGTTTCGTTCATATAGGGTCGCGACATCCAGCGAAAAAGTCGAAAAGGTTGTAAACGCCCCCAGAAAACCGGTCACAAGAAGCGCGCGCATTTCCGGTCCCATCGAAAGTTTCAGGGCCGAAAGTTCGATCAGCGCCCCCATCAGGAAAGACCCCACGATATTGACCGTAAGCGTCCCCCAGGGAAATCCATTGCCAAGCATCGAGCCCATCATGACAGACACACTGTGACGTGCGACCGCACCAACAGCACCCCCAAAGGCAATGGAAGCGATTAACAACGGTGAAAATTGCATGGCGCGGAACCTATTCTTTCAAACATCAAAAGTCACGTGTGAAAACGGCATGGGGCCATGGCAATATCTGAACCCTTTTTCACACCGTAACAAAGCACGCCCTGAAAGGTCATCAGACCCCAGAGCGCACGTATTTTCAATCTTTCAGAATCAGAACAATTCAGGCATCACCCGGACGGCCCCATCCTTCCGACAACATCCGCCAGCCAGGCGCGGGTGCGTTTTTCGTTTTGCTGGATATCATCAAGTCCGTACACCGACTGGGCAAACAGGCAGAATGTGATATCTCCGCCCTGTTCGGGCAGGATGAATTCGACTTCGACCCAGTCCGGGAAATGAAAGACCGGTGTTCTGGCAAGGAAGTAAAGCCGGCCCGGCTTGCCCCCGGGGACGCCGCTCATCAATTGCATGCCATGTGCCGGTGCGGTTTCGATCATCACATCGGCCAATGTGGCAGCCGTCGCATCAAATGACGGGCTTGGCATCGCGCGGTCGGTGCGCGGGGATCGTCCGGGCGGACAGACAATAAAGAAATTGCGGGCCTGTGGCACCGGTGTTTCCGGTGCAAAGGTGAAGTTGGGCGGGTCACCAGCCGGCAACATATGGTCAATCAGGCCGGTAAAGCGGATAACCACAAATATCCCGGCAAGGACGATCAAACCCCAAACAGCAAACATAACCAGTCGTCTCAATGGCACCACCTGTCTGTTAACGTGCTGTTGGCGGCAGACAACACACGCGGACACGGCACCACAATAATACGGATTGATCCGGAATCAAAATGCCCGACTGGGGAACAGTCGGGCATCACAGGATGCAAACACGGCAATCAGCGAACGGGGGGGGGAAGTTGCTTTCGCCGATCACCGGGTTGGCATGGATCGTCAGATCAGTGCGTTGACATCAGGCAACTGAAGGCAAGGCCACTGCTTCGACATTGGCAATCGCACGTTCCATGGCTTCTTCGGCATTTACCGCAAAGCCCGACGCGTCGATCACTTCAACATCGGAGATACCGACAAAAGCAAGAACCTGCTTGAGATACGGGGTTGCGAAGTCAGCCGGGCTGTTGACCGGCACACCACCGGTGGCAACCACCAGATAGGCCTTCTTGCCGTTCAGCAGGCCAACCGGGCCGTTTTCGGTGTATTGGAAGGTCACGCCAACACGTGCAATCAGGTCAACCCAGGCCTTAAGGGTCGAAGGCACGCTAAAGTTATACATCGGCGCGCCGATGACGATAACGTCGGCGGCCTGAACTTCGGCAACCATTTTGTCGGAAACGGCAATCACGTCCTTCTGTGCGTCGGAACGGGACTCTTCGGGGGTGTAGAAAGCGCCAACGGTTTCACCGGTCAGTGCGGTGATTTCCGCGTCATTGGCATCACGCTCAACGACTTTGGCGGACGGATCAGCTGCGACAATGCGCGCGATCAGTTTGGATGCGATCTGGCGGGAGTTGGAATTCTCACCATTCACAGATGCATTCACGTGCAGAATATTGGTCATTTGAGGTCTCCAAAAGCGTGTTCGTTTGTTGACCTGAACCTAACCCGTTCCCTGTTCGGTGTTTATCCCGATACTGGTCACCAGATTGTTTCCAAAATGACGCCATGCAGCATCAGTTCTTGTCCCGCTTTTGTTGCCGTTCCTGACGCAATCGATCGAAATATTCGACCCGTTTTTTCAGATCGCGTTCAAAACCGCGTTCGACCGGCTCATAGAAATTCTGCCGGCGCATGCCTTCGGGGAAATAGTTCTGCCCGGAAAAGCCGTCTTCCTGATCATGGTCATAGGCATATCCGGTCCCGTAACCGATATCCTTCATCAGTTTGGTCGGCGCATTCAGGATATGGGCCGGCGGCATCAGGGACCCGGTTTCACGCGCGATCTTGAGCGATTTCTTATAGGCCGAATATCCGGCATTCGATTTCGGCGCCAGTGCCAGGTAAATCACCGCCTGCGCCAGGGCAAGCTCGCCTTCCGGGCTGCCAAGCCGTTCATAGGATTCCCAGGCACCGATGCAAAATTGCTGGGCCTGCGGGTCAGCAAGGCCGATATCCTCGACCGCCATGCGCGTCAGGCGACGGGCGACGAATTTGGGATCTTCGCCCCCGGCCAGCATGCGGTTGAACCAGTAAAGGGCCGCATCCGGGTCCGAACCGCGAATGGATTTATGCAATGCACTGATCAGGTTGTAATGACTGTCATCGCCCTTGTCATAGATCGGCATGCGCTTTTGCACGGTGCGCGCCAGTTCGGCCACACCCAGCGGGCCATCATCGCTGGTGTCACTGGGCGGCATGGAAAACAGTTCTTCGGCAAGGTTCAGCAAATAGCGCCCGTCCCCGTCGGCCATGGCACGCAAGGTTTCGCGGGCCTCGGGCGTTACCGGAAGATCAAACCCCATTTCCTTTTCGGACCGCACCAGAAGTTCTTCAAGCCCCTGATCATCCAGACGCTTAAGGACAAGCACCTGACAGCGCGACAACAGGGCGGCATTCAGCTCGAATGACGGATTTTCGGTCGTCGCACCGATCAGGGTGATGGTGCCATCTTCGACATAGGGCAGGAAACTGTCCTGCTGGGCCTTGTTGAAACGATGGATTTCATCAATGAACAACAGGGTTGCACCACCGGTTGACCGGCGGCCGCGGGCGCGTTCGAACACCTTGCGCAGGTCCGACACCCCCGAAAAGATCGCCGAAAGCGGTTCAAACGCCATGTCGGCAACATCGGCCATCAGACGCGCCAATGTCGTTTTGCCGCAGCCGGGCGGCCCCCACAGAATGACCGAGGGCACCCGCCCGGTTTTGATCATGCGCGTGATCGGACCGTCATCGCCAAACAGATGCCCCTGCCCGACCACCTCGTCAAGCTTGGCGGGGCGCAGTCTGTCGGCCAAGGGCCGGGTTACCTGACTTTCAAACAGGGATGGCATGAACGGTCTTCTCGTTACGGGTGGCGGTTACAGGGTAAACTCGCCTGTCAAAACCTTGCCATCGCGTTTGACCGCGATTTTCCAGTCCCGACCGCGCTGGCCTGCTTTGACAACTTCCTTCAGGCGGGCGACCGAGTCAATCTTCTGACCATTGATTTCAACAATATAATCCCCGGCCTGAAGTCGTGCACGCCGCGCCAGACTGTCACGGGCAACGCCAAGGATCACCACCCCTTCGCTCAGCGTATCAACGCCAAGCTCATCGGCCAGTGCCGGGTTCATATTGGCAACCTTTGCGCCGCTGAACGGGTTGGTGCCTTCGATCACGCTTTCATCGCGTGCCGGCTCTTCCGGGGCGACTTCAAGCGGCATCGACAGGATGGTTTCCTTACCACGGCGCAGCACCGTCAGCTTGGCACTGCCATCAAGTTCCAGTGTCGCGATCCGGAATTTGAGTTCATTGGGATTGTCGACTGGAAGTCCATTGACCGCCACAACCACATCCCCCGCCAGCAGACCGCCACGCTGGGCCGGGCTGCCATCACGGATCGCACTGATCAAAACACCGTGCGGACGATCAAGTTCAAGCGAAGTTGCAAGGTCGGCCGTCACTGCCTGACCGGTGGCCCCAATCCACGGACGGCGCAAATCGCCACTGATCAGGCCACGCATCACGACTTTGACCATATTGACCGGCACGGCAAACCCGATGCCGTTTGATCCACCCGATTTGGTAAAGATCGCCGAGTTGACCCCGATCAGCTTGCCATCAATATCAATCAGCGCCCCGCCCGAGTTGCCCGGGTTGATCGCGGCATCGGTCTGGATAAAGGATTGATAATCCTGTCCGGTCACACCGGCACGTGCAAGGGCCGAGACAATCCCGCTGGTCACCGTCTGTCCAACCCCGAACGGGTTACCGATGGCAAGAACAAGATCACCGACTTCGACCGCATCGGAATCCCCGAAACTGATCGCTGGCAGTGCGGTTTCCACCCCGCGCAATTTCAGAACGGCCAGATCGGTACGTTCATCCGACCCGACAAGATCGGCATCAAATTCACGGTTGTCATGCAGCACAACACGAATTTCGCTGGCACCATCAATCACATGATGGTTTGTCACAATCGTCCCGTCACCGGAAACAATCACCCCGGACCCGAGTGACCGTTCAACCCGCTGGCGTGGCGCCCCGAAAGCACCGCCAAACCGTTCGCCAAAGAACTGCTTGAAGAACGGATCGTTGAAGAACGGAGTGCGCTGGCGCTGCTCGACCACCTTTTTGGTATAGATATTGACCACTGCCGGGGCCGTCTGTTTGACCAGTGGCGAGAAAGAAATTTTGATCTCGGCCTGGCTGGTGGGCAGGCGCCTGTCGTCATTCTGGATGTTGTTCTGGGCATGTGCCGGGTTCAGGGAACCGGCAACCGAACCAAGGGCCAGAACGGCGATTGTGAAAATGGTGGGAATCCATCTTGCCTGCACGACACACTCTCTCTTTTTCGTCAAACAGTTCGGGGATGCGACCGCATTCCGCGTAGCAAATGCTCAATTAGGAAAATAAGGACTGCCGCGCAACCTTGGCAGAAATATGAACAATGTCACAGCCTTGCGAGATTGCCCGGTGACCGGGCTATCCGGCGACAGCAAAGCGCCAAAAGAAAACGGGCGACACCGTATGGCATCGCCCGTTTCTGTTTCTTAAAGGCCGAAGCGTTGCTTATTCAGCAGCTGCTTCTTCGCCTTCGCCCTCTGCTTCGAGGCGAGCGCGGTCAGCCGCGCCTTTTGCTTCGACGTTGCGATCGACAAGTTCGATCACAGCCACCGGAGCCGCATCGCCGTAACGGAAGCCAGCCTTGAGAACGCGGGTGTAACCACCGGAACGCTCTTTGTAGCGGTCAGCGATTTCGCCGAACAGCTTGGCAACGACTTTATCGTCACGCAGGATCGAAATAGCCTGACGGCGTGCATGCAGGTCGCCCCGCTTGCCCAGCGTAATCAGTTTTTCGACATACGGGCGAAGATCCTTGGCCTTCGGAAGAGTGGTTTTGATCTGCTCGTGGGTGAGCAGCGAAACTGCCATGTTGGCAAACATCGCCTTACGATGGGACGAAGTACGATTAAGCTTACGGCCTTGCATACCGTGACGCATGGTAACTCTCCTAAATAGCCTGGCTTCGCTCACGAAACCGATTGTAAAACCGCGCCGCCACCCTGATCACTTTATGCAAAGGCCAGGTCATGCACGTGCGGTGTGGGCAACTCGCCCGCCGGATGCCCAAACAACTGGGTTATCCGGTTTGGAACAGGGATGTTCCGATAACGGCCCGAAGGCCGAAGACCCGTTCTTAGAACGGATCTTCGAACTTGCGAGCAAGTTCTTCGATGTTTTCCGGCGGCCAACCGCCGACTTCCATACCGAGATGCAGGCCCATCTGAGCCAGCACGTCTTTGATTTCGTTCAGCGACTTACGGCCGAAGTTCGGCGTACGCAGCATTTCTGCTTCGGTCTTCTGAACAAGATCACCGATATAGATGATGTTGTCGTTCTTCAGGCAGTTTGCCGAACGTACCGACAGTTCAAGCTCGTCAACCTTACGAAGAAGGTTACGGTTGAACGGCAGTTCGTCTTCTTTCTTCTCTTCGACAACCGCTTCCGGCTCTTCGAAGTTGACGAACAGAGACAGCTGGTCCTGAAGGATACGGGCAGCAAGTGCAACCGAATCTTCCGGGGTCAGTGCGCCGTTGGTTTCAACGGTCAGCGACAGCTTGTCAAAATCGGTATCCTGACCAACACGGGTGTTTTCAACCTTGTAGGCCACTTTACGGATCGGGCTGAAGATCGCATCGATCGGAATAAGACCGATCGGCGCATCCGAAGAGCTGTGTGCGCTGGCTGCGACATAGCCTTTACCGTTATCAACGGTAAATTCGATGTTCAGCGTAGCACCATCGTCAAGATGGCAAAGTTCGAGATCCGGGTTAAGGATTTCGATATCAGCGCCGGTTTCGATCTGACCTGCGGTGACGGCACCCGGGCCGGTCGCCTTCAAGGTCATTTTCTTCGGACCTTCTGCATGCATACGCACGCCCATGGTCTTGATG
This sequence comes from Thalassospira sp. GO-4, assembly GCF_023588965.1. Lineage (NCBI taxonomy): Bacteria > Pseudomonadati > Pseudomonadota > Alphaproteobacteria > Rhodospirillales > Thalassospiraceae > Thalassospira > Thalassospira sp. GO-4. The sequence continues at coordinate 175,755 of NZ_CP097807.1, read as the reverse complement.
TTCAGGATGATGTCGGTAACATCTTCACGCACACCCGGAATCGACGAAAATTCGTGCAATACACCGTCGATCTGGATCGCAGTCACCGCCGAACCCTGGAGCGACGACAGCAGAATGCGACGCAGCGCGTTACCCAGAGTCTGACCAAAACCGCGCTCCAGCGGTTCCGCCACGATCGTACCGATGCGGCTGGCATCTGTACCCGGAGTAACATCAAGCTTCGTCGGCTTAATCAGTTCCTGCCAGTTCTTTTGAATCACGAGACCCACCTTCGCAACTGGAGCCTATGGTAAGGAGGACAAAAATCTGCCCTCGCGAGAAACGCGAAGGGGCCCGGCGTATCCGGGCCCAAACGCGGGGTCGTCCGCAAAGATCGACGCGATTAGACGCGACGACGTTTACGCGGACGGCAACCGTTGTGCGGAATCGGCGTTACGTCTTTGATCGACGTAATGGTGAAACCGACAGCCTGAAGCGCACGCAGTGCAGATTCACGTCCCGAACCCGGGCCTTTAACCTGTACTTCGAGGGTTTTCATGCCGTGTTCAGCAGCTTTTTTACCTGCGTCTTCGGCAGCCATCTGTGCAGCATACGGAGTCGATTTACGCGAACCGCGGAAACCCATACCACCAGCGGTCGACCAGGAAATGGTGTTCCCCTGAACGTCGGTGATGGTGATCATGGTGTTGTTGAAGGTCGCGTTTACGTGCGCGATACCATTCGTAATGTTCTTGCGCTCGCGGCGACGGACGCGAGTCTGAGGAGCTTTCGCCATTGTCGTTCCCCTACCTTACTTCTTCTTGCCAGCAATCGGCTTAGCCGGGCCCTTACGGGTGCGAGCGTTGGTGTGGGTACGCTGACCGCGTACCGGGAGACCGCGACGATGACGGAGACCGCGGTAGCAGCCCAGATCCATCAGACGTTTAATGTTCATTGCGGTTTCACGACGAAGGTCGCCTTCAACGGTGTAATCAGCGTCGATGACTTCACGAACCTTGAGAACCTGGTCATCAGAAAGCTGATGAACGCGGGTTGCTGCTTCGATTCCGACCTTTTCGCAAATTTCTTTAGCTTTCGCCGGGCCAATGCCGGTGATGTAGGTAAGCGCAATCACGACGCGCTTCGCGGTCGGGATATTTACGCCAGCAATACGAGCCACTGTGTGAGACTCCTGTTTCCTGTTAACAAACCCAAGGGCAGATCCGGTAGGGTAGAGCGTTGCAAAAGCGGGCCAGCATCACTGCCAACCCGCAAGCAAAAAGCGCCCTGCCCGGGAAATTACCCCAGGATGGCTTCAATCTCGCGCGTAACTTCGTCGATTTCGGCCATCCCGTCAACTGTTTTCAGCTTACCGACCTTTTCATAGTAAGGAATGATCGGTGCTGTCTGCTTGTGATAAGCTTCCAGTCGCGATGTGACCGTCTCGGCGTTGTCATCCGCACGGCGTTTGAATTCAGTGCCGCCACATACGTCGCAGACACCTTCTTCAGCGGGTTTCTGGAACTCGTCGTGATAGCCCTGCCCGCATTTTGCACAGGTATAGCGGCCGACAATGCGGGCCACCAGTGCTGCGTCATCGACGCGCAGTTCAATCACATAGTCAAGTGCCAGACCTTTGGCTTCCAGCATGATGTCCAGGGCTTCTGCCTGGGCGGTCGTGCGCGGGAAACCATCCAGAATGAAACCGCCTTTGGTATCATCCTGGTCAAGTCGTTCGGAAATCAGACCGATCATCAGATCGTCGGATACGAGCTGCCCCGCATCCATGACTTCCTTTGCCTTCAATCCCAGTTCCGTTCCGGCAGAAACTGCCGCGCGGAGCATGTCACCAGTCGAAAGCTGGATCATGCCGCGTCCCGTTTCGAGACGCTTGGCCTGGGTGCCTTTCCCTGCACCGGGAGGGCCAAGAAGGATAATGTTCATTGTCGTCCCCCTGAATTCCGTGGCCGCTCTTATCGGCGGCGACCACGCAGTTTGGATTTCTTGATCAGGCCTTCATACTGATGCGCCAGCATATGAGACTGAATCTGAGCAACGGTATCCATGGTTACCGTGACTACGATCAGGAGGCTAGTCCCACCAAAGTAGAAGGGCACAGACCATTCCGCGATCAGCAGTTCCGGCAGGATACAGACAAATGCGAGATACGCTGCACCAATCACCGTCAGGCGGGTCAGGATGAAATCAAGATAGTTCGCGGTATTTTTACCCGGACGGATGCCCGGAATAAAGCCACCGTGTTTCTTCAGGTTGTCTGCCGTATCTTCCGGGTTGAATACAACCGCGGTGTAGAAGAAGGCAAAGAAGACGATCAGACCGATATAAAGCGCGATATAAAGCGGCTGGCCACGGCCAAGCAATGCGGTCGCGGTCGTCAGCCATTCCGGCGCGTTGCCACCGGCGGTGAACTGTGCAACCGACAGCGGCATCAGCAGAAGCGAGCTTGCAAAGATCGGCGGGATAACACCGGCAGTGTTGATCTTGAGCGGCAGGTGCGAGCTCTGACCTTCCATGACCTTCATGCCGACCTGGCGTTTCGGGTACTGGATCAGAACACGGCGCTGCGCACGTTCAACAAAGACGATGAAGGCGATAACAGCAACCGCCAGAATGATGATTGCAACAATCACCAGAGCGGAAATCGCGCCGGTACGGCCCAGTTCCAGGGTGCCGGCAATCGCGCTGGGCAGACCGGCGACAATACCGGTGAAGATGATCAGCGAAATGCCGTTACCGATGCCGCGCTGGGTGATCTGTTCACCAAGCCACATCAGGAACATGGTGCCACCGACCAGCGTCACAACAGCGGTAAAGCGGAAGAACATGCCCGGATCATGAACAGCAGCACCGGTCGAACCGGTCATGCTTTCAAGACCAACGGCAATGCCCCATGCCTGAACCGTTGCGATCAGCACCGTCAGATAGCGGGTATATTGATTAATCTTTTTACGACCCTGCTCGCCTTCTTTCTTGAGCTGCTCAAGAGACGGCGAAACAGTCGTCATCAACTGAATGATAATGGAGGCCGAGATATACGGCATGATATTCAGCGCAAAGATCGTCATACGACCCAGCGCACCACCGGCGAACATGTCAAACATGCCCAGAACGCCGCCCGCATTCTGACGGAAAATGTCAGCAAGAATGGACGGGTCAACACCAGGAACCGGAATATAGGTTCCAAGACGGTAAACAATAAGCGCGCCCAAAGTGAACCAGATACGCTTTTTAAGCTCGGTCGACTTTGAAAAAGCAGACCAATTCAGGTTCGCGGCAAGCTGCTCGGCGGCGGATGCCATGCACTCATCTCCCAATACACATAAACTGGAGGGTCCGGTCCCGTAAATTAATGGAACCGGACCCTCACGAAGTCATTCTAGCTTATTCTGCGTTATCTGCAGCGACCGGAGCAAGAACCTTGACCGAGCCACCGACTTTCTCAACAGCTTCGACAGCTGCTTTGGAAGCACCGGAGATCTCGATGTTCAGTTTCGCTTTCAGTTCGCCTTTAGCCAGAAGGCGCAGACCGTCTTTCTGCGGACGGGCAAGACCTTTTTCCGCAAGAACAGCGATGGTGACATTTGCACCTTCTTCAAGAACACCGTTATCAACGGCGGTCTGAAGGGTACCAAGGTTCACAACACCGAACTGTTTCTTGAACGGGTTTTTGAAGCCGCGTTTCGGAAGACGGCGATAGACCGGCATCTGCCCGCCTTCGAAGCCATTGATGGCTACACCTGAACGGGACTTCTGACCCTTCTGACCTGCGCCAGAAGTTTTGCCTTTGCCCGAACCGATGCCGCGACCGACGCGGGTGCGCGCCTTGCGGGCACCCGGGTTATCGGCAAGTTCGTTGAGTTTCATCGTTCAACACCTTTTCGATCTGGGGTCAATCAAGCCTCGTCCACACGGACGAGGTGCTTGACCTTTGCGATCATACCGCGAACAGCTGGGGTATCTTCCAGCTCACGAGTCCGGTGCAGTTTGTTCAGGCCAAGACCAACAAGGGTCTGGCGCTGATCAGCCGGACGTCCGATCGGCGAACCCGTCTGGGTAACGCGAACGGTCGCTTTTTTCTTAGCAGCCATATCGAATTACTCCTTTTCGAGAACGGCGGCAGCAGCCGAACCGCTATCGCGACGGGCAACGACGTCACCGACTTTCAGGCCACGCTTTGCAGCGACCTGACGCGGGGATGCACCGTTGACCAGAGCGTCAAGGGTTGCGCGGATCACGTTATGCGGGTTGTTCGAACCGGTACATTTGGACACAACGTCCTGAACGCCCATGGTTTCGAAGACCGCACGCATCGCACCGCCGGCGATGATACCGGTACCAGCCGGAGCCGAGCGAAGGATAACCTTGCCTGCACCGAAATGGCCCTGCGTATCATGGTGAAGGGTACGACCTTCACGAAGCGGAACGCGGATCATGTTGCGTTTAGCAGCTTCGGTAGCCTTGCGGATCGCTTCCGGAACTTCACGGGCTTTACCCGTGCCGTATCCGACGCGACCGCGCTGGTCACCGACAACTACCATTGCGGAGAAAGCAAAGCGACGACCGCCCTTAACGACTTTCGCGACGCGGTTGATACCAACCAGCTTGTCGACGAGTTCGTTTTCTTCACGGGCTTTCGGTGCCTGCTGCTGTTGATTCTGGTTACGTGCCATGGTCGTGCTCCTTAGAAGTCCAGACCGCCCTCACGGGCGGCATCGGCCAGAGCTTTCACCCGGCCATGGAACAGATACCCGCCACGATCGAAAACGACCGTTTTCACACCAGCTTTCACTGCGCGCTCGGCAATGGCTTTGCCAACCAGAGCAGCGGCTTCGGCATTGCTGCCTTTCGCCTTCAGATCTTTTTCGGCGGTCGAAGCTGCTACCAGGGTGGTACCAGCGACGTCGTCGATGATCTGTGCATAGATGTGAGCGTTCGAACGGTGCACGCTGAGGCGCGGGCGACCGGCCGCTTTCTGGCGGATCGCAAAACGAACGCGACGCTTGCGGCGTTCGAAAAGGCTTCTCACGTTTTTCATCGTGCCAGTCCTTACTTCTTCTTGCCTTCTTTGCGCAAGATATACTCGCCTTCGTAGCGGACACCTTTGCCTTTGTAAGGCTCCGGACCGCGCCAGCCGCGTGCATTTGCAGCGAACTGACCGACAAGCTGTTTATCTGCGCCAGAGATGGCGATAAGGGTCGGCTTTTCAGCAACGACGTTCAGACCCGCAGGGATCTCCATTTCAACGTCGTGTGAGAAGCCAAGCTGCAGAACCAGGTTCTTGCCCTGTACCTGCGCACGGTAACCAACACCGGTGATTTCCAGTTTCTTGGTGAACCCTTCCGAAACCCCGGTGACGAGGTTGGCGATATTCGCACGGGTGGTACCCCAAAGGGCACGGGCGCGCTTGCTATCGTTGTTCGGTTTCACGAAGATCTGGTTATCTTCCTGGGTGACGGATACGTCCGAGGTCAGAGGCAGGTTAAGCTCACCGAGCTTGCCCTTTGCACTGATCTGCTCTTCGGTCAAGGTGATGGTAACGCCGCTAGGCACGACCACCGGATTTTTTCCTACTCGCGACATCGTTGGCTCCCCTTAGAATACTTTGCAGAGGATTTCGCCGCCGACATTCTGCTCGCGAGCTTCCTGATCCGAGAGAACCCCTTTCGGAGTGGACAGGACTGCGATGCCGAGACCGTTGTATACTTTCGGAAGATCTTTGATCTTCGAGTATACGCGACGGCCCGGGGTCGAGACGCGGTCGATCTGCTTGATCACTGCATCGCCCTCAAAATATTTGAGTTCGATGGTGATTTCGCTGACGCCCTTGCGAATTTCATTAACGTTATAACCGCGGATGTAACCTTCGCGCTGGAGAACATCCAGCACACCGGTACGCAGTTTCGAAGCCGGCGAGACAACGCTGGATTTACCAACGCGCTGACCGTTACGGATACGCGTGAGCATATCACCGACTGGATCAGTCATCGACATGTGATGTCCTCCTTACCAGCTCGACTTCACCATACCCGGAATCTGACCACGCGAAGCAAGTTCACGAAGGGCGATACGGGACAGGCGGAATTTGCGATAGACACCGCGCGGACGACCGGATACCTGGCAGCGAATACGCTGACGGATACGAGCCGAGTTACGCGGCAGCTGGGCGAGTTTCATCACAGCCACGATACGATCCTCAGGGGACGTCTCGCGATTTGCGATAACCGCTTTGAGGGCGGCACGCTTGGCAGCATAGCGCTTTGCCAGGCGTTCACGTTTGAGTTCACGCTCTACTGAGCTTTTCTTGGCCATGGGCCAACCTCCGTTAGTTTCCGAACGGAAGATCAAAACCCTTAAGAAGGGCAAGAGCTTCGGCGTCGGACTTAGCCGTGGTACAAATGATAATGTCCATCCCGCGGACAGAGTCGACTTTGTCATACTCTACTTCAGGAAAGACGAACTGTTCCTTCAAGCCCATGGCAAAGTTGCCACGGCCATCAAAGGATTTTTTGTTCAGGCCGCGGAAGTCACGAACGCGCGGAAGCGCGATGGTGACCAGGCGGTCCAGGAACTCAAACATACGGTCGCGACGCAGGGTCACTTTACAACCGATGTTCATACCTTCACGCAGCTTGAAAGCCGCAACCGACTTTTTCGCTTTGGTGAAGACAGGCTTCTGACCGGTGATGGCAGCGAGATCCGCAGCAGCACCTTCCAGCTTTTTGCGATCCTGGGTGGCGTCGCCGACACCCATGTTGATCACGATCTTTTCGAGGCGCGGAATCTCCATGGTGTTCTCGTAGGAGAACTCCTTCTGGAGTGCGTCACGCACCACTTCTTTGTAATGTTCGCGCAGGCGCGTCATTTTTCCGTCCCTCAGTTGTCGATGACTTCGCCGCTGAGCTTCGCGAAGCGAACCTTGCGACCGTCATCGAGGGTCTTGAAACCGACGCGGGTCGGCTTGTTTTCTTTCGGGTCGACAATCGCGATGTTGGAAACAGCAATTTTTGCTTCCTTCTCGACGATGCCACCGGCATCAGCACCGGTCGGGCGCTGGTGACGTTTCACCAGATTGATGCCCGATACCAGAACCTTGTTCTCGGCCGGGAAAGCGGCGAGAACCTCGCCGGTCTTCCCTTTGTCTTTACCCGTCAGAACAATGACGCGGTCGCCCTTTTTAATCTTGGCAGCCATTACAGCACCTCCGGAGCGAGCGAAATGATCTTCATGTAACCTTTGGAACGAAGTTCGCGGGTTACCGGGCCAAAAATACGCGTGCCGATCGGCTCGCCGTTCGCATTAATGAGAACGGCAGCGTTGCGGTCAAAGCGGATCGCCGAGCCATCGGCACGACGGATTTCCTTTGCGGTGCGAACGATGACAGCTTTGTGAACTGCACCCTTCTTTACGCGACCGCGCGGGATGGCTTCCTTGACGGAAACCACGATAACATCACCAACGTGAGCGGTTTTGCGCTTCGAGCCGCCCAGCACCTTGATGCACTGGACGCGGCGAGCGCCGCTGTTGTCGGCGACGTCCAGATTGGACTGCATCTGGATCATGGGTTTACCCCTTGACTATGATTGGGCTGAGGACTCACTCCTCGACCACTACTTCCCAAGACTTCAACTTCGAGATCGGCTTGCATTCGCGAATGCGAACTACGTCACCCGTTTTGAAGCGGTTCTCTTCATCGTGCGCGTGGAATTTCTTCGACTTACGCACGTACTTTTTATACAGCGGGTGCATGACCTGGCGTTCCACACGGACCACCACGGTCTTGTCGTTTTTGGTCGAAACGACTGTCCCCTGCAATACACGCCTCGGCATGTGTGTTTACTCCTCTGCGTGTCCAGTTTAGGCCGCGGTCGCACCCTTCTCGTTACCGAGAAGGGTTTTGATGCGGGCGATATCACGACGGACCTGGCGGACCCGCGCAGTGTTCTCAAACTGACCGGAAGCCTGCTGGAATCGCATGTTGAACGATTCTTTACGCAGGTCCAGCAGCAGCTGTTTCAGTTCGTCAGCGCTTTTAGCGCGGAGATCAGCAATTTTCATCACTAATTACTCCCCTTCACCAAGACGGGTGACAAACTTGGTCTTGATCGGCAGTTTTGCCGATGCCAGCTCGAAAGCGCGGCGTGCAAGATCCAACGGAACACCGTCGAGTTCAAACATGATCCGACCCGGTTTAACGCGTGCCGCCCAATATTCAGGCGAGCCTTTACCTTTACCCTGACGGACTTCGGCAGGCTTCTGCGAGACCGGGAGATCCGGGAAAACGCGAATCCACACACGACCCTGACGGCGGATGTGGCGGGTGATCGCGCGGCGAGCCGCTTCGATCTGACGCGCCGTTATACGCTCAGGCTCCAAGGCTTTCAAGCCATAAGCGCCGAAATTAAGATCCGTACCACCCTTGGCTTCACCTTTAAGGCGGCCTTTGTGGGCTTTACGGAACTTTGTACGTTTCGGAGAAAGCATATCTGGATCTCCTTACTTACGGCTGGAACCAGCCGACTCGAGAGCTTTACGCTCCGATGCCAGCGGATCATGTGCCATGATTTCGCCCTTGAAGATCCAGACCTTCAGACCGCAAACACCATAGGTGGTGTGTGCTTCCGAAGTTCCGTAATCCACGTCCGCACGCAGCGTGTGCAGCGGAACGCGACCTTCACGATACCATTCGGTACGGGCGATTTCTGCGCCACCAAGACGACCAGCAGCATTAATACGAATGCCACCGGCACCGAGACGCATTGCGTTCTGAACCGAGCGCTTCATAGCGCGACGGAACGAAACACGGCGCTCAAGCTGCTGGGCGATGTTGTCAGCGACCAGCTTGGCATCGATTTCCGGCTTGCGGATTTCGATGATGTTAACCTGCACTTCGGCATTTGCCAGCTTCTGCAGATCGTTCTTGAGCTTCTCGATGTCCTGGCCTTTTTTCCCGATCACAACGCCCGGACGAGCGGTGTGGATCGAAATGCGGGCTTTCTTCGCCGGACGTTCGATAATCACCTTCGAAACACCAGCCTGCTTGAGGCGGTCGAAGATGAATTTACGGATCGCAAGATCTTCATGAAGAAGACCAGCGAAATCGGACTTGTTGGCGTACCAGCGGGAATCCCAGGTACGGTTAATGCCAACGCGCAGACCGATCGGATTTACTTTCTGACCCATTACTCGGCCTCCTCACGTTCGCAAACGACGATGCGCATGTTGGAGAACGGCTTCAGGATCTTGCCAACACGACCGCGTGCACGGGCGCGCCAACGTTTCATCACGAAGGCCTTACCAACAGATGCCTCTTTAACATAGAGACGGTCGACATCGAGCTGATGGTTGTTTTCGGCGTTAGCAATTGCCGATTCCAGCAGCTTTTTGACGTCCTGCGAAATACGTTTGTTGGAGAAGGTCAGTTCTGCCAAAGCAGCTTCTGCCTTCAAACCACGGATCGACTCGGCGACGAGGTTGAGCTTACGCGGGGAAATGCGTACTGCCCGGAGCGAAGCCGCAGCCTCGTTATCCGCCAGCCGACGGATGTCAGCTTTCTTACCCATCGTTACTTCCTCTTCGCCTTTTTGTCGGCCGCGTGACCATAGTAGGTACGGGTCGGCGAGAATTCACCGAACTTGTGACCAATCATGTCTTCGGTCACCAGCACCGGCAAGAATTTCTGGCCATTGTAAACCCCAAAGGTGAGGCCTACGAATTGCGGCAGAATCGTCGAACGCCGCGACCAGGTCTTAATTACCTCATTCCGGCCTGAGGCACGGACAGTATCGGCTTTCTTAAGAAGGTATCCGTCAACAAACGGACCCTTCCAAACGGAACGCGCCATAGTCTAGCCTCCTCCGTTAGCTCTTGTGACGACGGCGCATGATGAGCGCGTCGGTCTTCTTGTTCGAGCGGGTACGCTTGCCCTTGGTAGGCTTGCCCCACGGCGTAACCGGGTGACGACCACCCGAAGTACGACCTTCACCACCACCATGCGGGTGATCGATCGGGTTCATGGCAACACCACGAACCGAAGGACGCTTGCCGAGCCAGCGATTACGGCCGGCTTTACCAAGGTTAGTGTTCTGATGGTCCGGGTTGGACACGGCACCGATGGTTGCCATGCATTCACCACGTACCAAACGTACCTCACCGGAGGACAGCTTAAGCTGGGCGTAACCCTGGTCCTTACCAACGAGCTGCACGTATGCACCTGCTGAACGTGCGATCTGGCCACCTTTACCGGCTTTCAGTTCGACGTTATGGACAATGGTACCGACCGGAATGTTCTTCAGCGGTGCGGCGTTACCCGGCTTAATGTCTACGCGTTCAGCGGCAACAACGTTGTCGCCGACAGCGAGACGCTGCGGTGCGAGGATGTAGGCCAGCTCGTCGTCGGAATAACGAACCAGTGCGATGAACGCAGTACGGTTCGGATCATATTCCAAACGCTCGACGGTACCGACGACGTCAAACTTGGTACGTTTGAAGTCGATGAGACGGTAACGACGTTTGTGACCACCACCAATACGGCGGGCGGTGATACGACCAGTGTTGTTACGGCCACCTTTCTTGCGAAGACCTTCAGTCAACGCTTTGATCGGCTTGCCCTTGTGGAGATCGGAACGATCCACGAGAACCAGCTGACGGCGACCAGGAGAGGTTGGTTTAAACTTCTTCAAAGCCATTGTCTTAGATTCCCGTAGTCACGTCGATGGACTGACCCTCTTCGAGGGTTACCATCGCTTTCTTGAAATCACTCCGACGACCGGAAACACCGCGAAAACGCTTGGTCTTTCCTTTTACCACAGAGGTATTGACCGCCTTGACCTTCACCCCGAACAGACCTTCCACAGCAGCCTTGATCTCCGGCTTGGTGGCGTCGATCGCAACTTTGAACGCAACTGCGTTGTGTTCAGAAATCAGCGTCGACTTTTCAGTGATATGCGGGGCGCGGATGACTTCGTACATCCGCTCTTTGCTGATGATCGTCATTTGAGACGTGCCTCCAACGCTTCGACCGCACCCTTGGTCAGCACCAGGGTGTCACGGCGCAGGATGTCATAGACGTTAGCACCGATCTCCGGGAGCACGTCAATCTGCGGGATGTTGCGCGCTGCGCGTGCAAAACCTTCGTTGACCTGCGCACCATCGATGATCAGTGCAGATTTCCAGCCGAGCTTACCAAAAGCTGCGACCAGATTCTTGGTTTTGGCGTCCGAGAATTCCGCGTTATCAAGAACGATAAGCTTGCCGTCCTTTGCTTTAGCCGACAGAGCGGTTTTAAGCGCGAGTTTACGGAACTTCTTGGTCAGATCGTGTGCGTGGTCGCGAACGCGCGGACCGTGCACGGTACCACCACCACGGAACTGTGCAGCCTTACGGGAACCGTGACGTGCACCGCCACTACCCTTCTGACGCACGAATTTTTTCGTGGTTGCGGAAACTTCCGACTTTTCCTTCACCTTGTGGGTACCGGCGCGGCGTTTTGCCAGCTGCCAGTTCACCATGCGGTGCAGGACGTCACGACGTACTTCCAGACCAAAGATCTCTTCTGCGAGATCGATGTTGCCTGCCTTGGAAGCGTCAAGTTTGAGAATGTCGAGCTTCATGATGCTTATTCCTTATCCTCGGCGACAGCTTCTTCAGCAGCCGGGGCAGCACCCTTGAGCGCGGCCGGGAACGGAAGACCTTCCGGTGCAGCACGCTTCACGGCATCCTTGACAAGGACGTAGGCGCCCTTGTGACCCGGGACTGCACCGTGGATCAGGATCAGGCCTTTGTCGGCGTCAGAAGCGACAACCTTAAGGGACTGAACAGTCACACGTGCGGCACCGAGGTGACCAGCCATCTTCTTACCTTTGAAGACGCGGCCCGGATCCTGGCACTGACCGGTGGAACCATGCGAACGGTGCGAAATCGACACACCGTGCGACGCACGCAGACCACCGAAGTTATGACGCTTCATCGCACCGGCAAAACCTTTACCGATGGAAGTGCCGATTACGTCAACGTACTGACCTTCAACGAAGTGAGCGGCAGAAAGTTCTGCACCAACTTCAATCAGACCATCTTCGCTAACGCGGAATTCAGCAAGTTTGGCTTTCGGCTCAACCTTGGCTTTGGCGAAGTGGCCACGCATCGGCTTGGATACGTTTTTCACTTTCGCTTTGCCATAACCAAGCTGAACAGCGACGTAGCCGTCGGTGTCGTTGGTACGGTTGGCGACAACCTGAAGATCTTCGACCTTCAGAACGGTTACAGGAAGGTGGGAACCATCGTCTTTGAAGACGCGGGTCATGCCAACCTTCTGGGTAATAAGTCCACTACGCATTGCGGCTTACTCCCGATTAAAGTTTGATCTCGACGTCGACGCCGGCAGCCAGATCGAGCTTCATCAAAGCATCGACGGTCTGCGGGGTCGGGTCGACAATGTCGAGAAGACGCTTGTGCGTACGGATTTCGAACTGTTCACGCGATTTCTTATCGATGTGCGGAGACCGCAGAACAGTGTATTTTTCAATGCGGGTCGGCAGCGGAATCGGGCCGCGGACCTCTGCGCCAGTGCGCTTCGCCGTATTGACGATCTCGCGCGTGGACTGATCCAGCACGCGATGGTCAAACGCCTTCAGGCGAATGCGAATGTTCTGACTATCCATGTAATTATGTACCGGAGCCCTCAAAAGGACACCGGCCCCTCAACTGGAGTTGACGATTGCCGCAAAAGTGTTGCGGGCGGCTTACATAGCCGCCCGCTTCACAAAGATCAAGAGAAAAAATTACTCGATGATCTTGGCAACAACGCCCGCGCCGACGGTACGACCGCCTTCACGGATTGCGAAACGCAGACCTTCGTCCATTGCGATCGGTGCAATGAGGGTCGCGGTCATCTGGACGTTGTCGCCCGGCATAACCATTTCGGTGCCAGCCGGCAGTTCGATCGAACCGGTAACGTCAGTCGTACGGAAGTAGAACTGCGGACGGTAGTTCGAGAAGAACGGCGTGTGACGGCCACCTTCATCCTTGGTCAGGATGTAAGCTTCTGCTTCAAACTTGGTGTGCGGGGTGATCGAGCCAACATGTGCCAGAACCTGGCCACGTTCGACGTCTTCACGCTTGGTACCACGAAGCAGCGCGCCGATGTTGTCGCCAGCTTCACCCTGATCGAGCAGCTTGCGGAACATTTCAACGCCGGTAACGGTCGTTTTGACGGTGTCTTTAATGCCGACGATTTCGATCTCTTCGCCAACTTTAACAACGCCGGTTTCAACACGACCGGTAACAACCGTACCACGACCCGAAATCGAGAACACGTCTTCGATCGGCATCAGGAACGGCTTGTCTTTCGGACGATCCGGTGCCGGGATGTAGTCATCAACAGCAGCCATCAGCTCGAGGATAGCGTTTTTGCCGATTTCGTCATCGCGACCTTCCAGAGCAGCAAGAGCCGAGCCCTTGATGATCGGAATATCGTCGCCCGGGAAGTCGTAGGACGACAGAAGTTCACGGATTTCCATTTCGACGAGCTCGAGAAGCTCTTCGTCGTCAACCTGGTCAACCTTGTTCATGAACACGACCAGTGCCGGAACGCCAACCTGACGTGCAAGCAGGATGTGCTCGCGGGTCTGCGGCATCGGGCCATCAGCTGCCGAAACAACCAGGATGCCACCGTCCATCTGTGCCGCACCAGTGATCATGTTTTTAACATAGTCAGCGTGGCCCGGGCAGTCGACGTGCGCGTAGTGGCGGTTTTCGGTCTCATATTCGACGTGCGCGGTCGAGATCGTGATACCACGAGCTTTCTCTTCCGGTGCCTTGTCGATCATGCTGTAGTCTTGGAACGATGCGCCACCCTGTTCTGCCAGAACTTTGGTGATCGCTGCGGTCAGCGTGGTTTTACCGTGGTCAACGTGGCCGACGGTGCCAACGTTAACGTGCGGTTTTGTACGCTCAAACTTTTCTTTAGCCATTTCTAACTCCGTTTATTCTGGCTTGGCCTTAGCCGGCCGATTTGGCTTTGACTTCGTCCGCAACTGCCTGCGGAACGTCTGCATAGTGATCAAACTGCATCACGAACTGGGCACGACCCTGGGACATGGAGCGCAGCGTGTTGACGTAACCGAACATGTTCGCCAGCGGTACGAACGCGTTAACAACGCGTGCGATGCCACGGGAGTCCATGTCACGAACCTGGCCACGACGGCTGTTCAGGTCGCCAATGATGTCGCCCATATACTCTTCCGGGGTCACTACTTCGACTTTCATGATCGGCTCGAGCAGCTTCGGAGAAGCTTTCGACAGACCTTCTTTGAAAGCTGCACGGGCAGCGATTTCGAAGGCCATGACGCTCGAGTCAACGTCGTGGTAGGCACCGTCGGTCAGCTTGATCGACAAGTCGGTTACCGGGAAGCCTGCGATAACGCCGCTCTGCAGCGAGCTTTCGAGACCTTTGGCAACACCCGGGATGTATTCCTTCGGAACGTTACCGCCAACAACGGTATCGGTGAAGGAGAAGCCCGAACCCGGTTCACCCGGGGTGAAGGTGAGCTTGATACGCGCGAACTGACCCGAACCACCCGACTGTTTTTTGTGGGTGTAGTCGATATCGACTTCTTTCGAGATGGTTTCGCGATAAGCAACCTGCGGCGCGCCGATGTTAGCTTCGACTTTGAATTCACGCTTCATACGATCGACGATGATGTCGAGGTGAAGTTCGCCCATACCCGAAATGATGGTCTGGCCGGATTCGTGGTCGGATTTAACGCGGAACGACGGATCTTCCTGTGCGAGACGTGCAAGGGCGAGACCCATTTTTTCCTGGTCGGCTTTCGATTTCGGCTCAACAGCGATTTCGATAACCGGATCCGGGAATTCCATACGCTCAAGGATGATCGGCTTGGCCGGGTCACAAAGGGTATCACCAGTGGTGGTGTCCTTCATGCCAACCAGAGCAACGATGTCGCCCGAGCAAGCGTATTTGATTTCTTCGCGGTTGTTCGAATGCATGAGAAGCATACGGCCGATACGTTCTTTTTTCTCTTTGACAGAGTTCAGAACATACGAGCCGGCATCGAGGATACCGGAATAGATACGAATGAAGGTCAGCGAACCAACGAACGGATCCGACATGATCTTGAATGCAAGAGCCGAGAACGGCGCTTCATCGGTCAACGGACGGGAATCCGGCTCGTCTTCGGTGTTCGGCTTGACGCCACGAACATCGTCGATGTCGTCCGGTGCCGGCATGAAGTCGATAACGGCATCAAGAAGCGGCTGAACGCCTTTGTTCTTGAACGCGGTACCCAGAAGGACCGGGACCAGATCGCCGGCGATGGTGCCTTTACGGATGCACTTCTTGAGAACTTCCTCGGTCGGCATTTCGCCTTCGAGGTAAGCTTCCATTGCTGCTTCGTCGCACTCAACAGCCTGTTCGATCAGAGCTTCACGGTATTCTTCAGCCTGGTCTTTCAGGGAATCGCGGATGTCGCGATACTCGAACTCTGCACCAAGGGATTCGTCTTTCCAGACGATTTCCTTGTTGCGAACGAGGTCAACAACACCTTCGAACTCACCTTCGGAACCGATCGGCAGCTGCATGACAGCGGCGTTGGCACCGAGGCGTTCCTTGATCATTTCGACGCAGCGGAAGAAGTCTGCACCGGTACGGTCCATCTTGTTGACAAAGCACATACGCGGAACGTGGTACTTGTCAGCCTGACGCCACACGGTTTCGGTCTGCGGCTCAACGCCGGAAACGGCGTCGAAAACAGCGCAGGCACCATCGAGAACACGGAGCGAACGTTCAACTTCAATGGTGAAGTCAACGTGGCCCGGGGTATCGATGATGTTAATACGGTGGTCGTTCCAGAAGCAGGTCGTCGCAGCAGACGTAATCGTAATGCCACGTTCCTGTTCCTGTTCCATCCAGTCCATGGTCGCGGCGCCGTCATGGACTTCGCCGATTTTGTAGGACTTGCCGGTGTAGAAAAGAATTCGCTCGGTGGTCGTCGTTTTACCGGCATCAATGTGCGCCATGATGCCGATGTTGCGATACCGAGAGATCGGAGTACGTTGTACCATAATCGACTCTTGATCTTGAGGTCTGAATTACCAGCGATAATGAGCGAAAGCCTTGTTGGCTTCGGCCATACGGTGGGTGTCTTCGCGCTTCTTGACAGCACTGCCGCGGTTGTTGGCAGCATCCATCAATTCACCGGCGAGACGACCGATCATGGTCGTTTCGGAACGCTTGCGGGCAGCGTCAACCAGCCAACGAATGGCCAGAGCCTGACGACGCTCGGAACGAACTTCAACCGGAACCTGGTAAGTAGCACCACCAACACGGCGCGAACGAACTTCGACGTTCGGCTTCACGTTATCCATGGCTTCGTGGAACTGGGCAACCGGGTCTGCACCCTTGCTTTCCATTACTTCCAGGGCACCATAAACGATTTTTTCGGCGGCAGATTTTTTGCCGTCGAGCATAAGACCGTTCATGAACTTGGTAAGAACCTTGTCGCCATATTTGGCGTCAGGGAGTACTTCGCGCTTTTCAGCAGCGTGACGACGTGACATCTGAGCTGCTCCTTATTTCGGACGCTTCGCGCCGTATTTCGAACGACGCTGCTTACGGTCTTTGACACCCTGTGTATCGAGGGTACCGCGAATGATGTGGTAACGAACACCCGGCAAATCTTTTACACGGCCGCCGCGGATCATCACGACAGAGTGTTCCTGCAGGTTGTGGCCTTCACCCGGAATGTAGGAGGTTACTTCGTAGCCGTTGGTCAAACGGACACGGGCAACCTTACGAAGTGCCGAGTTCGGCTTCTTCGGGGTCGTGGTGTAGACACGGGTGCAAACGCCGCGTTTCTGCGGGCATGCTTCCAGTGCCGGAACCATATCGCGCTGGGTGCGCGGAGTCCGCGATTTGCGGATCAACTGGTTAATAGTGGGCATTAACTTTCCCTTTTACTTCAACGGACGCCACTAGGGCGCTGCTCTTATCGACGCACGACGAGCGACCACGCGTCCCCATACACAGTACGGAAACACGCGCGGACGCCCATAAATGCAGGAGTTCCTGCCTCGACGGCCGTCAGAGTCGCACTCAAGCGATGGGGGGCGAAAACCGCCCGCTACCGCACAAAACGGTACCGGCACAGCTACACCCCCCTAGATTCGGTGGGCGCATACTAGTGACGGCCCCCTTTTGCGTCAAGCAAAACCATATGGACCTTCGAGTTGGCGCTTCAAACGCCGAGACGAACCGGTGCGTCGATAAGAGTTCCGGTTCGCCTCTGATTCTTTAACTGTCTGGCGCGACGAAGTTATTCGCCTGCCGGCAGTGAAGCGGTGTCGGCATCGGCCTGCGGACCGAAATTGTCGCCGATTTCTTCTTCTGCCTCGATCTGTACCGATTTGTCGCGTTCGGCAGCCAGTGCACGGAAGCGGTTCATCACCGCACCGGTACCAGCCGGGATCAAACGACCCACGATGACGTTCTCTTTCAGACCGATAAGGGTATCGGTCTTGCCCGAAACGGCTGCTTCGGTAAGAACGCGCGTGGTTTCCTGGAACGACGCGGCCGAGATGAAGGAATGCGTCTGCAGGGATGCCTTGGTGATCCCCTGGAGGACCGGTGCACCTTCTGCGAGTTCGCCGCCTTCTTTAAGCGCACGCTCGTTTTCGGCATCGAAGTCAACGCGGTCAATGATTTCACCAACCAGAAGAGTCGTGTCACCCGGTTTGGTGATTTCGACTTTCTGAAGCATCTGGCGAACGATGACTTCGATATGCTTGTCGTTAATCTTCACGCCCTGCAGACGGTAGACTTCCTGGATCTCGTTGACCAGGTAATCTGCCAGTGCCGGGACGCCCATGACGCGCAGGATATCGTGCGGAACCGGCGAACCATCAAGGAGCTGATCGCCCTTCTCGACGAAGTCCCCTTCCTGAACGGCAAGATGCTTGCCTTTCGGGATCAGGTATTCGACCGGTTCGGTCAGGCCCGAATCCTCGAGCGGGTGAACGATGACACGGCGCTTGTTCTTGTAGTCCTTGCCGAATTCGACGCGACCCGGAATATCCGAGATGATTGCGTGTTCTTTCGGTTTACGGGCTTCGAACAGCTCGGCAACACGCGGCAGACCACCGGTGATGTCACGGGTCTTCGAACCTTCGCGCGGGATACGTGCAAGCACGTCACCAGCATGAACTTTCTGACCGTTCTCGACCGAGAGAATAGCGTCAACCGACAGGAAGTAACGGGCTTCAAGACCGTTATCCAGGTTGATGACCTCGCCGGCTTCGTTACGCAGGGTAACGCGCGGCTTAAGGTCGGACGCCTTGGGCATGCTCTTCCAGTCGATAACCGTTTTCGAGGCAATACCGGTCGCTTCGTCATAGACTTCGCGAATGGTTACGTTCTCGAGAAGGTCGACATAGTTCACATAACCTTCTTTCTCGGTGATGATCGGCAGGGTGTACGGATCCCACTCGGCCAGTTTCTGACCACGCGTGACCTGTGCACCTTCATCGGTGAGAAGTTTTGCACCGTACGGAACGCGATATTTCGCACGCTCGCGACCGGTTTTGTCGATCAGGAGAATCTCGAGGTTACGCGCCATCACGATGTTGACGCCTGCCGAGTTCTCAACGACCGCACGGTTTTTCAGTTTCACGGTTGCATCGAAGTTCGCTTCGACACCGGAGACCTCTGCACCACGCTGTGCCGCACCACCAATGTGGAACGTACGCATGGTCAGCTGGGTGCCCGGCTCACCGATCGACTGTGCGGCGATAACACCGACAGCTTCACCGATGTTCACCGTGGTACCGCGTGCCAGGTCACGACCATAGCAATGGCCGCAAACACCGGTTTCGGCGTCACAGGTCAGAACCGAACGGATACGTGCGGTTTCAACACCGGCTTTCTCGATGAGATCGAGGTGATCTTCTTCAACCATCTCGTTCTTCGGCACGATGACTTCGCCGGTCGACGGATCAACGATCTCGTCGGCGGTGAAACGACCGAGGATACGATCAGACAGGGTTTCGATAACCTCACCGGAATCGACGACGGCTGCGATGTCGAGGCCACGATCCGTACCGCAATCATGCTGGGTGATGATGCAGTCCTGGGCCACGTCAACCAGACGACGGGTAAGGTAACCCGAGTTCGCCGTTTTCAGTGCGGTATCAGCCAGACCTTTACGAGCACCGTGGGTGGAGTTGAAGTACTCCTGCACGGTCAGGCCTTCTTTAAAGTTCGAAATAATCGGGGTCTCGATGATCGAGCCGTCCGGTTTCGCCATCAGGCCACGCATAGCAGCCAGCTGACGCATCTGGGCGGCAGAACCACGAGCACCGGAGTGCGCCATCATGTAAACCGAGTTCACATTGTCACCTTCTGCCGTCGCCGAGATGACTTTCATCATCGCTTCGGAAACGTCGTCGGTGCACTGCGCCCAGGCGTCAACAACCTTGTTGTATTTCTCACCACGGGTGATGAGACCGTCCTGGTACTGCTGCTCGTATTCCTTGACCTTGTCGTGGGTACCACCGACCAGCGGTTCCTTGGCGTCCGGAATGATCATGTCATCCTTGCCAAACGAAATGCCGGCTTTACATGCCCAGTTGAAACCAAGGCCCATCATGCGGTCAGCAAAGATAACGGTCTCTTTCTGGCCACAGTGACGGTAAACGACATCGATAACGTTCGAGACGTCTTTTTTGGTCAGCAGCTTGTTGATGGTCGAGAACGGAATGCGCGGATGACGCGGCAGAAGTTCCGACAGCAACATGCGGCCCGGGGTGGTTGCAACACGAACGGTGATGCGTTCGTTGTTTTCATCAACCGTGTGGTAACGGGCATTGATCTTGGAATGCAGGGTGACAACACCCTCGTCCAGTGCCTGTTCGATCTCCGCGATGTTGACAAACGACATGCCCTCGCCCGGCTGACCGTCACGCTCCATGGAGATGTAGTACAGACCAAGGACAATATCCTGCGACGGCACGATGATCGGTTTACCCGATGCCGGCGAAAGGATGTTGTTGGTCGACATCATCAGGGTACGTGCTTCAAGCTGGGCTTCAAGCGACAGCGGTACGTGGACAGCCATCTGGTCACCGTCGAAGTCCGCGTTGAACGCAGTACAAACGAGCGGGTGCAGCTGGATGGCCTTACCTTCGATCAGGGTAGGCTCGAACGCCTGGATACCAAGACGGTGCAGGGTCGGTGCACGGTTGAGCATGACCGGATGTTCACGGATAACCTGTTCAAGGATATCCCAAACTTCGGCGCGCTCTTTTTCCACCATGCGCTTTGCAGCCTTGATGGTGGTGGCCATCCCGTACAGTTCCAGCTTCGCGTAAACGAACGGCTTGAACAGTTCGAGCGCCATTTTCTTCGGCAGACCGCACTGATGCAGTTTCAGGTTCGGACCCACGGTAATAACGGAACGACCGGAATAGTCGACGCGTTTACCCAGAAGGTTCTGACGGAAACGACCCTGCTTGCCTTTGAGCATGTCCGACATCGATTTGAGCGGACGCTTGTTGGCACCGGTGATCGGACGACCGCGGCGACCGTTGTCAAACAGCGCATCAACCGATTCCTGAAGCATACGTTTTTCGTTACGCACGATGATGTCAGGCGCACGAAGCTCGATCAGGCGCTTCAGACGGTTGTTACGGTTGATGACACGACGGTAAAGGTCGTTCAGATCCGAGGTTGCGAAACGGCCGCCATCAAGCGGAACCAGCGGACGCAGTTCCGGCGGAATGACCGGAATCACTTCAAGGATCATCCATTCCGGGCGCGCGCCGGATTCCTGGAAGGCCTCAATCAGCTTGAGACGCTTGACCAGCTTCTTGCGCTTGGCTTCGGAATTGGTTTCCTTGAGGTCGATTTTTGCGGTTTCGCGTTCTTCATCAAGGTCGATTGCCGCAAGCATATCGCGGATGGCTTCGGCACCGATACCGGCACGGAAGCTGTCTTCGCCATATTCTTCCTGGGCAGTCATATACTGGTCTTCGGACAGGAGCTCACCCATTTTAAGCGGGGTAAGGCCCGGTTCGATAACCACATAGTTTTCGAAGTACAGAATGCGCTCAAGATCCTTGAGCGTCATGTCCAGCAGCAGACCCAGACGGCTCGGCAGCGACTTCATGAACCAGATATGGGCAACAGGTGCCGCCAGTTCGATATGGCCCATACGTTCACGACGTACTTTGGCCAGAGTCACTTCGACGCCGCATTTTTCACAGATAATGCCGCGATACTTCATACGCTTGTACTTGCCGCACAAGCATTCGTAATCCTTCACCGGACCAAAAATGCGCGCACAGAACAGGCCGTCGCGCTCCGGTTTGAAGGTCCGGTAGTTGATGGTTTCCGGTTTCTTGATCTCGCCGAACGACCAGGAGCGGATACGCTCCGGGCTGGCAATCTGAATCCGGATCTGATCGAAGCTCTGGGTGCCCTGCGGCTGCCCGAAGATCTTCATCAACTCGTTCATAAAGGCTCTCCCGCTATGCCCGGTCTCGCCGGGTTTCGCCAATTTCAGGCCGAAAGATGCGAAATGGCGACCGGGATGCCCGGATGGGCACCCCTGTCAGCCACACACTTAGTATTCGTTCTGCTCAAGTTCGACATTGAGACCAAGCGAACGGAGTTCTTTAACAAGAACGTTAAACGACTCCGGAATGCCTGCCTCGAAGGTGTCTTCACCACGAACAATGGCTTCGTAAACCTTGGTACGGCCCGAAACGTCGTCCGACTTGACCGTAAGCATTTCCTGAAGGGTGTATGCAGCACCGTAAGCTTCGAGTGCCCACACTTCCATCTCCCCGAAACGCTGGCCACCGAACTGCGCCTTACCACCCAGCGGCTGCTGGGTAACAAGAGAGTACGGACCAATCGAACGTGCGTGGATCTTGTCATCGACCAGGTGGTGCAGTTTGAGCATGTAGATATAGCCCACTGTCACCTTGCGATGGAATTTCTCACCGGTACGACCGTCATAGAGGTCAACCTGGCCAGAACCATCAAGGCCGGCTTTTTCAAGCATACGAACAACATCCGGCTCACGAGCGCCGTCGAAGACCGGGGTGGCCATCGGAACGCCGCGACGCAGGTTGTTGCCAAGCTCGATGACTTCACCATCGGACAGCTCTTTGATGCCGGCGATGTATTCTTCGCCTTCATAGACATCATTAAGCTTGTTACGCAGGTCTTCCATTTCGCCACGACCGTCAGCAACAGCATCGACAAGTTCGCCGATCTGTTCGCCAAGACCACGTGATGCCCAACCAAGGTGGGTTTCAAGGATCTGGCCGACGTTCATACGCGACGGAACACCCAGCGGGTTCAGAACGATATCGACCGGCGTACCGTCTTCGAGGTGCGGCATGTCTTCAACCGGCATAATGCGCGATACGACACCCTTGTTCCCGTGACGGCCGGCCATCTTGTCACCCGGCTGCATTTTACGTTTAACCGCGACAAAGACTTTGACCATCTTCATCACGCCCGGCGGCAGTTCGTCACCAGCCTGCAGCTTGTCGACCTTGTCGTCGAAACGAGCCTGAAGAACAGCAATCGATTCCTCGAACTGCTTTTTCAGAGCTTCGATGTCAGACATGACATTGTCATCAGCAACTGCAATCTGGCGCCACAGACCACGTGCGACACCCGACAGGCTGTCTTCGGTGATCTCGCCCGACAGGCCCTTCGGACCATCAACGAGCAGCTGACCCAGCAGAAGGTTTTTCAGACGACCATAGAAGTTGCGCTCAAGAATGGCGCGTTCGTCGTCACGGTCCTGTGCGAGACGCTCGATCTCGGCGCGCTCGATGGCCAGGGCACGTTCGTCCTTGTCAACGCCACGACGCGAGAACACGCGGACTTCAACAATGGTACCGAACTGTCCCGGCGGGACACGCAGCGACGTATCACGGACGTCGGATGCTTTTTCACCGAAGATGGCACGCAGAAGTTTTTCTTCCGGCGTCATCGGGCTTTCGCCCTTCGGCGTTACCTTACCGACAAGGATATCGCCCGGCTTGATTTCCGCACCGATGTAGACAATGCCCGCCTCGTCGAGGTTTTTGAGCGCTTCTTCACCGACGTTCGGAATATCACGGGTGATTTCTTCCTGACCCAGCTTGGTATCGCGGGCCATGACTTCGAATTCCTCGATATGGATCGAGGTATAAACGTCATCACGGGCGATACGCTCGGACAGAAGGATGGAATCCTCGAAGTTGTAACCGTTCCAAGGCATGAACGCGACCAGCACGTTACGGCCAAGGGCAAGTTCACCCATATCGGTACACGGACCATCCGAGATGATGTCGCCTTTTTTGACAACATCGCCAACTTTCACCAGCGGACGCTGGTTGATGCAGCTGCCCTGGTTGGAACGCTGATATTTCAGCAGGGTGTAAATATCGACACCCGATTCCGACGCGGCAATGTCACCGGTTGCGCGAATAACCATACGGGTCGCGTCAACGGATTCAACAACACCGTCACGGCGTGCGATCAGGGTTGCACCCGAATCACGTGCCACCGGAACTTCCATACCGGTACCGACATACGGCGCTTCAGAGCGGATCAACGGAACCGCCTGACGCTGCATGTTCGAGCCCATCAGTGCGCGGTTCGCGTCATCGTTCTCAAGGAACGGAATGAGCGCGGATGCGACCGATACCAGCTGCTTCGGCGAGACGTCCATAAGGTCGATCTCTTCGGAGCGGGCCATATAGTGGTCACCGGCTTTACGGGTGTTGATCAGTTCGTTGGTAAAGCTGAAATCACCGTTAAGCGGTTCGTTCGCCTGTGCGATGACATAACGGCCTTCCTCGATCGCCGACAGATAGATCACCTCGGCGGTCACCTTGCCGTCGACAACCTTGCGGTACGGGCTTTCGATGAAGCCGTACTGGTTGACACGTGCAAAGGTCGCCAGCGAGTTGATCAGACCAATGTTCGGACCTTCCGGCGTTTCAACCGGGCAGATACGACCATAGTGGGTCGGATGAACGTCACGAACTTCAAAGCCGGCACGCTCACGGGTCAAACCACCCGGGCCAAGCGCCGAAAGACGACGTTTGTGGGTAATTTCCGAAAGCGGGTTGGTCTGGTCCATGAACTGCGACAGCTGCGAAGAGCCGAAGAATTCACGCACAGCAGCCGCAACCGGCTTGGCATTGATCAGGTCATGCGGCATCACGTTGTCGATCTCGACCGAGCTCATACGCTCGCGGATCGCACGTTCCATACGCAACAGACCAACACGGAACTGGTTTTCCATCAGCTCGCCGACCGAACGCAGACGACGGTTGCCAAGATGGTCAATATCGTCAATCTCGCCACGACCGTCTTTCAGGTCGATCAGAACACGGACGACTTCCAGAATGTCTTCACGGCGCAGGATACGAACAGTATCCGGGCATTCCAGATTCAGACGCGCATTCATCTTCACACGGCCAACAGCCGAAAGATCATAACGCTCTGCATCGAAGAACAGGCCTTTGAACATGGCTTCCGCACCCTCGAGGGTCGGCGGTTCGCCCGGGCGCATCACGCGATAGATGTCCACAAGGGCTTCTTCGCGGTTGCTGTTCTTGTCCAGTGCCATGGTGTTGCGCAGATACGGACCAACCTGGTTGTGGTCGATCATCAGCAGACGGATGGAATCAACGCCCCATTCCTTAAGCTGCTCGAACACTTCCTCGGTCAGTTCGTGACCGGCTTCTGCCAGGATCTCACCGGTTTCGCCGTCAATCAGGTCATCGGCCATGAACCAGCCATTAAGCTGATCTTCCGGAACCAGGATTTCCTTGACGCCCTGTTCGGTGATTTTGGCAGCAGAACGCTTGGTGATTTTCGAACCGGCTGCTGCAACAACTTCACCGCTGTTGGCATCAACAAGATCGTGAACCAGCTTCTGGCCGATATAACGGTCTGCACTGAAATCGGTAACCCAACCATCTGCGGTACGGCGGTATTCAGCCGACTCATAGTAATAGTTGAGGATCTCTTCCGGGGTCAGGCCTTCGATTTCCGACGGATCGACAGAGCGCCCTTCTTCGGCACGCTGGGCACGCAGCTGTTCGGACTCTTCGTTTTCAAGAGCCATAAGCAGCGTGGTCGCCGGCAGTTTGCGGCGACGGTCGATACGGACATAAAGAATGTCTTTTGCGTCGAATTCGAAATCGAGCCACGAACCACGATAAGGAATCACACGCGCGGCAAACAGATATTTGCCCGAGCTGTGGCTCTTACCTTTGTCATGGTCAAAGAAGACGCCCGGCGAACGGTGCATCTGAGAAACGATCACACGCTCGGTGCCGTTCACGATAAAGGTACCGTGTTCGGTCATGAGCGGCATGTCGCCCATATACACGTCTTGTTCCTTGATATCGCGGATCGAACGGGCACCCGTGTCCTCGTCGATATCCCAAACAACCAGGCGGAGTGTTACGCGCAGCGGTGCGGCAAAAGTCATGCCACGCTGGCGACACTCTTCGGTATCGTATTTCGGCTGCTCAAGCTCATACGAAACGAATTCAAGAGTTGCGCGTTCCGAAAAATCTTTAATCGGAAAGACGCTCTTGAACACTTCCTGGAGACCTGCATCGTCCCGCTGCTCCTGCGGGGTTCCGGTCTGCAAAAACTTGTCGTAGGAATTCTTTTGAACCTCAATGAGATTCGGGAGCGGAGCGACTTCGCTGATCCGTCCAAAGCTTTTGCGGATGCGCTTTCGACCAGTAAAGGACTTATCCATCATCGTTCCTTTAATCGCGCCTCCCCACACCGTCCGAACTCGTTCGTCCCTGCCCTGATACGTTTCCGACTTGCGCAAAACGCATACAGCACAACGACGCCCGAGCCCCGTACGGGGCGGGCGTTCACTTGATTATGACCGTGGATGTGTTTTGACATCCAACTTGATTGAGATCACTGATCCCTCGGCTGTCGACGCCGTCAAAGATAACCTCTGACCTAAACGGCCTTACGTTATGTACGATTACCTTTGGCAGCGTCAACCGTTAAATTCCTGTTCGCGCCCCTGCACATATCCCGGCCCGATTGCCAGGGAGCACAGAGACGGAAGGGCCGGCGCCCAGAGGACGCCGACCCAGACCTTGGCAAGAAGCCGTCGATTACTTGAGTTCGACGGTTGCGCCGGCTTCTTCCAGCTTCTTCTTGATTTCTTCGGCTTCGTCCTTAGCAACGCCTTCTTTGACGGCTTTCGGAGCGCCTTCAACCAGTTCTTTGGCTTCTTTGAGGCCAAGACCGGTGATGCCGCGTACTTCTTTAATGACGTTGATTTTCTTGTCGCCAGCAGAAGCGAGGATAACGTCGAATTCGGTTTTCTCTTCAGCAGCAGCACCGCCGGCAGCAGCGCCACCAGCAGCAGCAACAGCTACCGGAGCAGCGGCGGAAACGCCCCACTCTTCTTCGAGCATTTTGGAAAGTTCTGCAGCTTCAAGAACGGTGAGCTTGGAAAGCTCTTCAACGAGTGCCTTAAGATCGGCCATTTTGTATAACTCCTAGGCTTGAACTTAGATATCTGAGATATCTGGATAATTTGGTTTACGCGGCTTCGCCTTTGTCGGCATATGCCTTCAGCACCTGGGCGATCTGAGCCGCCGGCTTGGAGGTCAGCGTAGCGATACGCTGTGCCGGGGTCTGGATCATACCAACCAGTTTCGCACGAAGTTCGTCCAGCGACGGCAGTTCTGCCAGAGCTTTAACGCCCTGTTCATCGAGAACCTGTTCGCCGATGGCACCAGCAACAAGAACCAGCTTGTCGTTGGATTTCGCGAACTCGGAGGCTACCTTTGCGACCGAAGCCGGATCAGCTGAATAGCCAATCGCGGTCGGGCCGGTGAAGTAGTCTGCAAGACCAGCAAATTTGGTGCCTTCCAGAGCAAGTCGCGTAAGCCGGTTTTTGGTGACCTTGAAGCCCGCACCAGCTTCACGCATCTGCGCACGAAGAGCGGTAATTTCAGCAACCGTCAGACCCTTATACTGGGTGATGACGACGCCTTCCGCAGCTTCGAACACTTCGCGCATCTCTGCTACGAACTGTTGTTTATCATCGCGGTTCACTTTTAGTCTCCGACATTGCTTATTGCCCTGAACCCCACAAGGAGGTTCACAGACGCGACCAGTCCTTTCGAACCGGTCTGTGACGCCCGTCCGTTTGCCAGATGTCCAAGCCTTGTGTGATGCCCCGTTCGGGGAAAAACTAAGTACCGGAACCTCTGCCTATGCAGGAGATTAAGAGCGAATGATTTCGCCCACCTGCAGTCTGGGACAGACAGGTAGAGAGGGCCTGGGCCCTCTCCGGTCCTGACCGGTCCGAAAACCGGTCAGAATTCGAAAAACTTCTTACTTCGAAGCGATGTCAGCAATCGACAGTTTCACGCCAGCACCCATGGTGGAGCTGATCGCAGCGCGCTGAAGGTACTGACCTTTTGCGCCTGTCGGTTTTGCTTTAACGATTGCTTCGACGAATGCTTTTGCGTTCTCGAGGATCTGCTCTTCGCTGAACGAAGCCTTGCCGATACCGGCATGGACGATACCGTTTTTCTCGGCGCGGAACTGGACCTGGCCAGCTTTTGCGTCGGAAACTGCGGTTGCAACATCCATGGTAACGGTGCCGAGTTTCGGGTTCGGCATCAGGCCGCGCGGGCCGAGAACCTTACCGAGACGGCCGACAACAGCCATCATGTCCGGGGTTGCAATAACGCGATCGTAGTTCAGATCGCCTTTCTGCATTGCTTCCATCAGGTCTTCTGCACCAACAGCGTCGGCACCAGCTTTCTGGGCTTCTTCTGCTTTGGCGTCTTTTGCGAAGACAGCAACGCGCATGGTTTTACCGGTACCATGCGGAAGGGAAACAACACCACGGACCATCTGGTCAGCGTGACGCGGATCAACACCAAGGTTCATGGCAATTTCGATGGTTTCATCGAATTTTGCTTTTGCACCTTCTTTGACGAGTTTGACAGCAGCTGCCAGTTCGTACTGGGTGTTACGGTCGATGCCCTCATAGGCCTGGGCAAGGCGTTTACCAGTCTTGGCCATCGTCTTACTCCACAACCTCGAGACCCATCGCACGGGCAGAGCCCTCGATCATTGCCATCGCGCCATCAATGTCGAATGCATTGAGGTCAGCCATTTTGGCTTCTGCGATTTCTTTGACCTGTGCTTTGGTCACCTTGCCAACATAACCTTTACCGGTGGTACCGGAACCTTTGGCAATGCCTGCTGCCTTTTTCAGGAAGTAGGATGCCGGCGGGGTTTTGGTTACGAACGAGAAGGAACGGTCGGAATAAACGGTGATGACGACCGGAATCGGCATACCAGGTTCCATCTGCTGGGTCGCTGCGTTGAACGCCTTGCAGAATTCCATGATGTTCACGCCGCGCTGACCAAGAGCCGGGCCGACGGGCGGCGACGGGTTGGCTTTGCCGGCGGGAATCTGCAGCTTAAGATAGCCGTCGATTTTCTTCGCCATTAGAGTACCTCTTAAAGAAGCGCGCGGTCCGGCCATGGCTGACCTCCCGCGCCTTGATTGCTGCCTGCGTATACAGGCAGCGACTTAAATTTTCAAGATCGTTTTTTAAAGCTTCTCGACCTGGGTATATTCCAGCTCGACCGGAGTTGAACGACCGAAGATCGAAACAGACACCTTCAGGCGTGCACGTTCTTCATCAACTCCTTCGACGACACCGTTAAACGATGCAAACGGGCCATCGGAAACACGCACTTCCTCGCCAACCTCGAATGCGATGGTCGGCTTCGGACGATCAACACCTTCCTGCACCTGATGCAGAATGTGCTGAGCTTCCTTTTCGGAAATCGGCATCGGCTTGCCACGGCTACCGAGGAAATCGGTGACCTTGGCAGTATTTTTGACCAGATGCCAGCTTTCGTCAGTGAGATCCATCTTCAGCAGGACATAGCCCGGGAAAAACTTCCGCTCGGCATTGACCTTGGTGCCGCGACGCATCTCGACAGTTTCTTCAGTCGGAACCAGGACTTCTTCGATCTCGCCTTCAAGACCTTTCTTGATGGCTTGTTCGCGGATCGACTGGGCGACCTTTTTCTCGAATCCGGAGTGAACGTGCAATACGTACCAGCGATGCGCCATTGACTTAGCCCCCAACACCAAAGACCAGCTTAACACCCCATGCGAGGAGCTGATCGACAACAAAGAAGAAAACGGACGCCAAAGCAACCATCACGAAAACCATGATGGTCGAAACAGTCGTTTCCTTACGGGACGGCCACGAGACTTTCTTTGCCTCGGAGCGAACCTGCTGTACGAATTGTGCTGGCGACGTTTTAGCCATTGTCGGGGTTACACCGCTTTCTAATGCTTTGTTTCACGACCCGGAAAAATTGGCAGGAGAGGAGGGACTCGAACCCCCGACACTCGGTTTTGGAGACCGATGCTCTACCAACTGAGCTACACTCCTACAAGATCGTCAGAAAGTTGAAAAGCTTATCTTCTTTCTGGCTCATCCCCGCCCGGGTGGCGGGGTGTGCGGGCGGTTTATAGCCGCCCGCACATCCAAGATCAAGCACTCAATCGTGCAAAATCTTAAAAATTA
The DNA here is from genome assembly GCF_023588965.1 of Thalassospira sp. GO-4. Taxonomy (NCBI): domain Bacteria; kingdom Pseudomonadati; phylum Pseudomonadota; class Alphaproteobacteria; order Rhodospirillales; family Thalassospiraceae; genus Thalassospira; species Thalassospira sp. GO-4. Next base: position 146,115 of record NZ_CP097807.1, on the reverse strand, counting down.
TTCGATGATTTTCGCAACAACGCCTGCGCCGACGGTACGACCGCCTTCACGGATTGCGAAACGCAGACCTTCGTCCATTGCGATCGGTGCAATGAGGGTCGCGGTCATCTGGACGTTGTCGCCCGGCATAACCATTTCGGTGCCAGCCGGCAGCTCGATCGAACCGGTAACGTCAGTCGTACGGAAGTAGAACTGCGGACGGTAGTTCGAGAAGAACGGCGTGTGACGGCCACCTTCATCCTTGGTCAGGATGTAAGCTTCTGCTTCAAACTTGGTGTGCGGGGTGATCGAGCCAACATGTGCCAGAACCTGGCCACGTTCGACGTCTTCACGCTTGGTACCACGAAGCAGCGCGCCGATGTTGTCGCCAGCTTCACCCTGATCGAGCAGCTTGCGGAACATTTCAACGCCGGTAACGGTCGTTTTGACGGTGTCTTTAATGCCGACGATTTCGATCTCTTCGCCAACTTTAACAACGCCGGTTTCAACACGACCGGTAACAACCGTACCACGACCCGAAATCGAGAACACGTCTTCGATCGGCATCAGGAACGGCTTGTCTTTCGGACGATCCGGTGCCGGGATGTAGTCATCAACAGCAGCCATCAGCTCGAGGATAGCGTTTTTGCCGATTTCGTCATCGCGACCTTCCAGAGCAGCAAGAGCCGAGCCCTTGATGATCGGAATATCGTCGCCCGGGAAGTCGTAGGACGACAGAAGTTCACGGATTTCCATTTCGACGAGCTCGAGAAGCTCTTCGTCGTCAACCTGGTCAACCTTGTTCATGAACACGACCAGTGCCGGAACGCCAACCTGACGTGCAAGCAGGATGTGCTCGCGGGTCTGCGGCATCGGGCCATCAGCTGCCGAAACAACCAGGATGCCACCGTCCATCTGTGCAGCACCAGTGATCATGTTTTTAACATAGTCAGCGTGGCCCGGGCAGTCGACGTGCGCGTAGTGGCGGTTTTCGGTCTCATATTCGACGTGCGCGGTCGAGATCGTGATACCACGAGCTTTCTCTTCCGGTGCCTTGTCGATCATGCTGTAGTCCTGGAACGATGCGCCACCCTGTTCTGCCAGAACTTTGGTGATCGCTGCGGTCAGCGTGGTTTTACCGTGGTCAACGTGGCCGACGGTGCCAACGTTAACGTGCGGTTTTGTACGCTCAAACTTTTCCTTGGCCATTGCCCTCAGATCCTATATCCGAACCAAAAAAACACGTAGAAACCCACCGCACGAGCCGACGGGTTGCATCATAAAATTGGAGCGGGTGAAGGGAATCGAACCCTCGTCGTAAGCTTGGAAGGCTTCTGCTCTACCATTGAGCTACACCCGCATATTTTTATCTGCGAGCTCTCGCGAGGGCGAGAGAGTGGTGGAGGGGGCAGGATTCGAACCTGCGTAGACTAAGTCGGCGGATTTACAGTCCGCTGCATTTGACCGCTCTGCCACCCCTCCATCAGGGTCTTAACGCCGTCCGGGTTTTGAGCCCGGCCTCGTTGCGGCGAGGGAGGGAATACGGTGGAGGGGCATGTGTTGTCAACAGCAAAAAAAGCACGAAATCGTATTTCCTTTCCTATATGTTCCCCAAGCTCTGCTTTCAGAGTCAAACAAAGTGCATTCAGTTCCTTACGGCCCGGAGGTTTCCGCCATTATGTCGCGTCGCAACAAATCACGTTCAGGAAATCGTCATCAAGGTGACAGCGGGCAGGACAACCTCCCGCACAACGATGAAAACCGCGAAGGCAATTCGCGCCGTGGACGAAAGCGCGGCCGCGATGGCGGATCATCGGGTGGAAATTCGCGCCTGATTCTCTTCGGGCGTCACCCTGTGATGATGGCAATTGCCAATCCGCAACGCACGATTCACAAAATCTGGGCGACCGAAAATGTCCGCGATGAAATTGTCGCCGCCCTCGCCGAGGCCGATCGCAATGATGTTGCCGTCGATGCCGCCGGCCGTACCGACCTTGATGAAATGCTGCCGCCGGGCACAGTTCATCAGGGCATGGCCATGCATTGTGCCCCCCTGCCCCAGATTTCAGTCGAAGAACTGATTGCCGATCACAGGGATTCGGAACAATGCACCGTGCTGGTTCTTGATCAGGTCACCGATCCCCACAATGTCGGTGCGATTCTGCGCAGTGCGGCGGCCTTTGGGGCCGCGGCCGTCATCGTACCGGACCGGCACGCCCCGCCTGAAACCGGTGTGCTTGCCAAATCGGCCAGTGGCGCGCTTGAAACCGTGCCCTATATTCATGCCGGCAACCTTAATCAGACACTTGATAAACTCAAAGGCGCGCATTTCTGGCTGGCCGGTATGGATGGCTATGCCGAACAGACCCTGGCCGAAGCCAAATTGCATGGCCGTGTGGGTATTGTCATGGGGTCGGAGGGCGAAGGCCTGCGTCGCCTGACCCGCGAAAGCTGTGATTTTCTGGTCAAGCTTCCGATGTCTGACCGCATCGAAAGCCTTAATGTGTCCAACGCCGCCGCGGTTGCGCTTTACGAGCTGTATCGCACCAAAAGCTGACCGCCCATCCACTTGCCGTCCTAGCGTACGGGGAATGCTGTTGTGCTCAAGCTGGACCACCTTACTGTGATCGCGCCGACCCTGGCGGAAGGAGTCGATCACGTTAAAAGCTGCCTTGATCTGGATATTCCGTTTGGAACCCGTCACGATTACATGGGTACGCACAATCATCGTGTTCAGCTGGGCGACACTGTCTATCTGGAAATCATCGCATCCGATCCGGTCGCCCGTCGCCCGGATCGCCCGCGATGGTTTGGCCTCGATAACCCGAAACAGGTCCGGGCCGATTGGGATACGGGCAAGCGCCTGCGTGGCTGGGTTGCCAGCACCACCAGCATTGACAGTGTTCTTGCGCAATATGACGGCATTTTCGGCGAACGTGTTGACCTTCCGTTCGACGATCCGACGTTCTGTTTTGCCATCCCGGCAGACGGATCGTTGCCGCTGGCCGGTGCCGCGCCGTCTCTTATTGATCACCGCAATGATCCGACCTCGATGGCCGAGATTCCCGACCTTGGCGCCAGACTGCAATCAATAACACTGGCGCACCCTGATCCGGATGCGATCAGGACACTTTATAACGGTCTTTCGATTGATCGTCCGCCTGCGGTCATCAAGGGCCCCGATCTTTGCTATCGGGCGCAGATAACCACCCCTGCCGGTCAGAAGGAACTGCGATAAACACGGGGATTGCAGGGGCACGAAAACCATTTGTCAGTTTCGGCCGACAAGCACTTGATTTCCCCGGCGGCCCGGATTATGTTTCGCGCCGCTCACGCCGGCATAGCTATAATTGGTAGAGCAGCTGATTTGTAATCAGAAGGTTGGGAGTTCGAGTCTCTCTGCCGGCACCATTAAAAGAAACCCCGCAAGCACATGCTTACGGGGTTTTCTTTTGTCTGGGCGGTCCGGTTATTCCGGCAAGCCGTCAAGCCGCCCGATTTCGTGCAGATCATCATCCCAGCCAGCCTTGCTGCCCAGCATGATATGCGCATCAGGGCGCTTTATCAGGTCACTATCAAGACATCCCGCCGGCACGACAACCAGACGACCGCCAAACTGTTCGCGCGGCACCGCCGCACCGCATGTCTGACAGAATGATTTTTCGTGACGTGTATCGGGCACAGTATAGGTCACAACCTTGTCCCTGCCAGAACGCCAGTCGAGCTTTGCCTGCCGGGAAAACAAGTTCGCGGCATATGCCGATCCCGTGTCTTTGCGGCAATATTGGCAATGACACAAAAAGAAACTGTCAAAGCGACCGGAGACCTCGAATGTTACCGCCCCGCACTGGCAACTGCCGTGATGTTTCTCTGTCATCTGCTGATCCCTGAATGTCTGTTGCCCGCAATTTGTCCGCAAACAGTTCGGGCGGTGCATGATATCAATATTCGCACCGCCCGTCGAAAGACCATTCTGTTCAGGATGCCGCGCTGTCAGCCATCCCGTCTGGATGACGCATAGCGTTCCGATTCTTTATAATAATCATCGAACCCGATGCGGTTGCGCAAATCAGCCCAGTTCATCAATTTTTCATCGCGTGGCTGACCGGCCTTCATGGTTTGCAGGCATTCCACCATCGCCTTCATGGCGGCTGCCATCAGGGATAACGGATAGGCAGCAATCTGATAGCCGATATCCTTGAGTTCTTCGGGCGACAGATCCGGGGTTTCACCACCTTCGACGATATTGGCCATTTTCGGCCCCGGCAGTTCGGCACAAAGGGTCCGCATTTCATCAACACTTTTGGGTGCTTCGACAAACAGAATATCTGCCCCCAGTTCCTTGAACTTCGCCGCACGGTCAATCGCCTCGGACAGGCCATGCTGATGACGGGCATCGGTGCGCGCCAGAATTAGGATATCGGCCCCGGCATCCCTGGCATCCACCGCCGCACGGATACGGTCAAAGGCCTCGTCGCGGCCGACAACTTCCTTGCCCTTGGTATGGCCACAACGTTTGGGCGCCAATTGGTCTTCGATCATCACAGCCGCACAGCCCGCCTTGGCAAAGCCGGTCACGGTGCGCCGGACATTCATGGCATTGCCATAACCGGTATCGCCATCGCCAATCAGGGGGATCGAAATGGCATCGGTAATGTTGCGCGCCTGATCGAGAACCTCGCCATAGGACATCAGGCCAAGATCGGGTTCGCCAATCCGGGCGGCCGATGTTGCGAATCCGGACATGAAGGTCAGGGCAAAGCCTTCCTGTTCGATCAGCTTGGCAGAAAGCGCATCAAAACAGCACGGCATGGTGATCAGATCGCCGGTGGCAAGCAGCGCACGCAATTGATCGGCAGGTGTCTTTATATGTGTCATCGGTCTTTACAGCTTGAATGGGATATAGAGTGCAAGGTCGTGCCAGACGTACAGAATAGCCGCTGTCACGAACATCAGGATCAGGAACGGTGCGACGCCACTTGCGACCTCACCCAGCCGGGCCTTGGCCACCGACTGGATGACATAAAGGTTCAGCCCGACCGGCGGCGTAATCAGGGCACATTCAACCATGATCACCATATAGACGCCGAACCAGATCGGATCGAATCCAAGCGCAAGGGCGGCTGGCAGCAGAACCGGCGTCATGATCAGCACCATCGACAGTGCTTCGAACACCAGCCCCATCACCAGCAGAACCGCCGTCACCACCAGAATGAAACCAAGATCGGTGTCGATTCCCTGGGTGATCATCATCGAGATGTCCTGGGGGATTCGGTAAAGCGTGATCGCCTTGCCAAAGATTTTGGCCCCGGCAATGATCAGAATGATCGCAACCGTGGTTGCCATGGAATCGAATACCGCCTTTTTAAGCGCATCCCATGTCAGAACCCGCATGATCGGGCCGGTAATAATCAGCGACGCGGCAAAGCCGATCGCCGCGGCCTCGGTCGGGGTAAAGGCCCCCGAATAGATCCCCGAAATAATCAGAACCGCAAGGATCACGGCAGGCAGCGCCTTGAGCGTGGCCCGACGGCGTTCTGCCCATCCCTGTTTGGGTTCGCGTTCCTGCCCGCCCATGCGGGCATAGACCATCGAAAACAGGATGAAGAAAACCAGAAGCGCGATGCCCGGACCGATCCCGGCAAGAAACAGCGAAATCACCGATTCTTCGGTCACAAAGCCGTAAATGATCATCGGGATCGATGGCGGGATCAGAATGCCCAACGTGCCGCCCGCCGCCAGAAGCCCATAGACAAATTTCTTGTTATAGCCGCGATTGATCATTTCCGGGATGGCGACCGTGCCGATGGTGGCTGCTGTTGCGACCGACGATCCGGAAATGGCGGCAAACACACCGCATGACAGGATGGTTGCCACCGCAAGACCGCCCGGCCAATGCCCGACCCAGGCGCTGACCGCTGCAAACAGGTCATTGCCCACCCCGGCACGCAACAGGATATTCGACATCAAAAGAAACAGCGGCACCGCCAGAAGGATAAAGCCATCAAGCGTTGACAGAATCGCCTGTGGCGCCATCAAGGGCGAAAAACCGCCCAGCAACAGCATGGCAAGCCCGAGCCCGCCAAGGGCAAAGGCCACCGGAACACGCGCCAGCAACAGCGCAAACATCGCCGCAAGGGTCAGAAGAATGGTCATTCGTGTGCCCCTTTCGGAATATCCTTGCCGCGCAGAAGGCCGACGATTTCAATCACCGCTTGAATGGCCAGAAGCGCAAAGCCGATGGCAACGGGAAGCTCTGCCACCCAGGCCGGAAGATCAAGCATGGTGCCGCTGGTGCGCCCGCGCTCGAAGCTTTCATAAAAGATTTCCCAGCCCTTGTAGGTCACCATCACCGAAAAGGCGAAAATGCACGCCATCGCGGCAATTTCGATTCCGCGCTGGGCTGTGGGTGAAAACAGACGGGTGACCGCATCAACCGCAATATGGCGGCGCGCAGCCAGCGCCCAGGGCATGCCAAGCAACGCCCCCCAGATCAGGCAAAGCTGTGAAAGCTCAGCCGCCCAGATCGTCGGACGGATAAAGAAATAACGGGCAATAACTTCATAAGTCAGCATGCAGCCTGCCAACACGAACAGGATGGCGGCAGCCCATGCCAGAAAAAGCATAAAACGATCAAACATCGTAAAACAAATGCCGTTACCCGGGTGGCTGATCATGCGCGACCGTGAAACGGACATCTCCTGATCTCGATAAAGGGGCGGGAAATCATCATCAATTGCCGACCGGGTGACGGAAGCGCGAAACATGGATCGTCATGATCGGCGGCACGGCAAGTGATGACATGATCACATTCAAAAAGATCATCCGGTCCCGCACCGGAAATTGGGCGGGACCGGCTTTATGATCAGAACTTCTGCGCAGCTTCAAAGACCTGCTTGCCAAGATCACCGGTATGGGCAAGGAACGCCTCGTAAACCGGTTTCGCAGCTTCGCGCCATGCAGCCATTTCTTCCTCGGTCGGATGGTAAATGGTCATGCCGTTGGCCTTGGCTTCGTCAAAGGCAGCAGCTTCGATTGCCGACATGCGATCACGCACGTCGTTTTCGGCATTTACCGCCGCGGTCGAGATGATTTCGCGCTGCTCATCGGTCAGACCGTTCCAGAATTCGGTATTCACAACCACGATGAATTCGATATCGGCATCGTTGGTGGTGGTTACGGTGTCCATGACTTCCCAAAGCTGACGGGATTTGACGCCCGACATGCCGGTCATGCCGACATCAACCGTGCCACGCTGATAGGCGATATACTGCTCGGACCCGGAAATCAGGGTCGGCGCACCACCAGCCGCAGAGATGAAATCACCCTGGGTTTTCGAGAATACGCGAACTTTCTGACCTTTGAGGCCATCCGGACCTTTGATCGGGCCGCCATTCGACAGCATGATCGATCCGCCATATGCCTGCCACCACAGAACCGTGGCACCGGTATCGGCAATCGCCGCATCAAGCGGTGCGCGAACCGGGGAATCCGGGGCAACGGCCTTGCGGACCTTTTCTTCGGTATCGAGAAGGAACGGCTGATAGAACACGTCAACGGCCGGAACGTCACCGACATAACGGGTCAGCGATGCCACACCCATTTCGATCGCGCCAGAACCGACGGCTGCTGGGACTTCTTTATCCTTGTAAAGCTGGGCCGAGTCATAAATCTGAACTTCGATATCGCCGTTCGATTTTTCCTCGACCTCGTTCTTGAACATCAAAAGGTTCTGGCCAAGGTGGCTTTTCATCGGCAGTTGCAGCGAAATGCGCAGGGTCAGATCAGCCGCATGCACAGCACCGGAAAATCCGACGGCCGTCATCAGGGCCGCGGCGAGGGCAAATTTCTTCATAATAGACTTCCTCCAGGAACTTTTATTCTAATTCTTAATGCCGGACCGCAAAGATGCGCCTATTTTTTGGCGCGGTTCAACATGTTTCGCACGGTATGGGCGATCTATCAGAAAACCCTTAGTGCGGCGCACAACCTGCTGAAACCATGGAATAAAGGGAGTCCGGGCCGTTCCGGGTAGAAATTTCCGCAACGCAACAATGTAATTCGCTCCGCACGGTCAGGACCGGCAGTCGAATGTGGCATGCCACAATGTTTGTTTTGAATACAAATCAGAGAATCGCGCCCAGTTTCAAACGGCTAGGCAAGCTTCTATTTGCCCTGCTCACCCGGCCCGGGACGTTGATATTGGCAGGCGTTTATACATCACGGTTGTCGCACTGAGCTTTTCGGAAAACGGATCGCGGGCAAATTGCGGAATGACCCCGGCAGTTTCAAAGCCAAGCGATGCATAAAGTGTCTCGGCACTGTCGCCGGTACGGGTATCAAGGGTCAGCAAACTGCGCCCCAGTTCCCCTGCCCGCCTTTCTGCGGCCTGCATCAAAAGACGGGCAATGCCGCGTCGACGACAGTCAGGATGGACCATCAGTTTGCTGATATCTCCGCGATGGGCCTGATTGGGCATGGTATCGATATCAAGCTGCACCGTGCCAACCACCCGATCATCATCAAGGGCGACGAAAAGCGTTCTTTTGCCCCCGGCCACTGCCGGGATGATCCGGTCGCGCCAAAATGCCACCGCCTCGGATATCGGGAAAGGCTCGATAAAACCGATGCTGGCCCCGTCATGCACACAGGCATGCAGCATCGCACCAAATGCCTCAAGACGATCGGCAAGCGCATCCGCATCAAGGGTGATGATGCGTGGTGGGGTAATCCGGTTGGTCTGGCCCATGATCGCGATGCTTTCAGATTGGTTATTCGACAATAAACAGGTGATAGCGCGCCCCGGAGGTGGACGGGGTTTCAAACACATTGCCGCCGCGCAGCTGATAGCGCAGGCAATCCCCCGCCCCCAGTTCATGGCGCTTGCCATCCACCGTCAGGCTCAGCATGCCGTCAAGCATTACAAGATGATGTTCCAGCCCGTCGCGTGGCGATCCGCCATATTCAATCCGCGTGCCCGGATCGATTTCGACTTCCAGGACTTCACCCGCCAGATTGCGCGATGTTGGCGATACCAGACGGCGGCGATATCCGGTTTCCGGATCGGTCCAGATTTCCTGATCCTGGCGTTTGACCAGTGGCGTGAAATCATCTTCGACCATCTGCATCAAACGCGACAGCGTGACGCCAAAGGCAACGCACAGCTTGCTCAATACACTGGCGGTCGGGCTGACATCACCATTTTCAATGCGCGACAGGCTGGCGCGACTGACCCCGCTGCGCTTTGCCAGCTCATCAAGCGACCAACCGCGTTCGGTTCGCAGTTGTGACAGGCGTCGGGCAAGGCGTGTTTCGATTTCTTCCATCTTGAACCTCGAATCTCAATATCGGGATATTTTTCCATTTATGAGAATTCGTCAAGACAGAAAACCGGCCCTGCATTCACCACGCAGGGCCGGTTTTAATTTGATCAAATCACGCCAGTTTTGCTGTGTGGATCAATTGCGTCGTCAAACCTGCCCATCGGGAATACGCGCAACAACCTTGATCTCGAAATCAAAACCGGAAAGCCAGGTCACCCCAACGGCCGTCCAGTTCGGATACGGGGCCCGATCAAAGACCGCCCCTTTGACCGCCATGATATCGCCAAACTGGTTTTCCGGATCGGTGTGGAAACTGGTGACATCAATAATGTCATCAAAGCTGCAACCAGCCGCCTCAAGGATCGCTCTTAGGTTTTCAAACGCCAGTTCGACCTGCTTTTTGAAATCCGGTTCCGGGGTTCCGTCTTCGCGACTGCCAACCTGACCGGAAACAAACAGAAGATCGCCAGACCGGATGGCCGGGGAATAGCCATGCGCCTCATAAAGGGCATGACGGTTCGGGGGAAAGATTGCTTGGTTTGCAAGGGACATAAAGCCCTCCTGTTCAGATAAATTCAGTTGATGTGGCGTTTTAGACTCAATTCAGATACGCTGCGTATGTGAAGCAAAGATATATTCACATACATCACGTATGTCAATTAACATACGTGCCGTATGTTAAAATCGGAGTGCCTGATGACTGCCAAGACCCGTGCTGAAAAAATGGAAGAAACGCGCGCTAAATTGATCGCTGCGGGGCGCAAGGCCTTTGCCCACAAGGGATATGCAGATGCGTCAATGGATGAACTGACAGCATCCGCCGGCCTGACGCGTGGCGCGCTTTATCATAATTTTGGTGACAAGCTTGGGTTGCTTGCGGCTGTTGTCGATGAAATTGACTCGGCCATGGCCCAAAAGGCCAAAGATGCCGGTGATGCCGCCGGGGGTGGCTGGAACGGATTATTGGCCGAAGGCAGGACATATATCGAACTGGCCCTTGATCCCGAGATCCAGCGCATCGTCCTTCGCGATGGTCCGGCTTTCCTTGGCGATCCGTCAAACTGGCCAAGTCAAAATCGCTGCTTGCAGGCGACGATTGCAACACTTGGGGAACTGGCCGATCAGGGCGCGATCAAATCTGTGGATATTGAAGCCCTGGCAAGAATGCTGAACGGCGTGGCATTGAATGCGGCCCTGTGGGTTGCAACAAGCGATGATCCGCAAGCAACCCTTCACAAGGCAATTTCAGCATTCGAATGCCTTGCATCTGGGGTTCTGGTCAACAACGAACACAGATAATTCACGGGTGGCCCCGGCAGATCGGGCGGATTGGGCAAACTGGGCGTTCCGGACGGACCAAGCTACGGGTCTGGCGAAAGGCAGCATTAAACAGCCTTCCCTGCCCGACGACCAATTCCGGGCTTATTTGCCACCTTCAAGATCAAATCCGGCCCGGGTCCAGCTTTGGATGCCGCCCTTAAGGTTGCTGACCGCGCAATCAACATGGGGCAGAACGGCATTGGCCGCGCCAAAGGATCGCTGTCCCACCGCACAGACAAACACCAGGTCGGTGTCATTTTCATCGGTCAGGTCAACCAGTGCCGAAATGTCAAAATTTGATGTCGGCATATTGATCGCGGTTTCGATATGGCCGGTGGCGAATTCATCGGGTTCACGCACGTCGATGACAGTCACCGCGTCCTGGCCGATCAGAAGATCAAGCTCGTGGGGTTCGACAAATTTTACAGCACCATCGGTCATTTCATTCTTCCTGCTGGGCGGCGCGACCATAACCGCCGCCGGTTTCGCGATTGGTGCAGTGATAACGTCCGACCCGCCGACTGTGCAAACGCAAAATAATTTTGACAGGTCGGATCACGGGCAACTGCCTTGCCCACAGCCCGTTCCGGTCACTCAACCGTGATCACCCGAATGGAAATTCTTTCGCCAATACCTTTATCTTACCTTGCGGAACAGGTCGCTGCTTCCCAAGTCTTTTAATAGGACATTTTCCAGCGGCAACGATCCGGGTCATGGCGACAGGTCGACGCCCATTCAGGTCTGAAGTCTTTATCAAAGGGCTGCCGAAACGGGGCCAAAAGACAGCAACCCAAAGTAGCAAATATTAACTTGCGAACCGGCAAAGACAACAACTTCAAACTCTTGGCATCTTCTGCCGATTTTAACCAGAAGCTAAATAGTCTTCGTTAAAATATTTACTGTCTGGCAAATGAACTTTTGTACCATTTGCTGACGTATACAGAATCAGGCGGCCATCAACAGGTCTGCTGCAATGCAAAACAGGCAGGACAGGAAACGATCGTTCGATACCAAAGGGATAACGTTTGAAAGGAGACCGCGCCATGGCTGAAGACAAGGACATCTTCGAGCTGTATGCGGAAGGGTATGACGGAAAGCAAGAAACCGAACTGACCATCCGTGACTACCTTAATCTATGTCGCGAAGATCCAACGGCCTATGCCTCGGCCGCGGAACGCATGATCACGGCGATTGGCGAACCGGAACTGATCGATACATCGACCGATCCCCGCCTTGGCCGTATTTTCCTGAACCGAACCATCAAACGTTACCCTGCCTTTGCCGATTTCTTTGGCATGGAAGAAACCGTCGAACGCATTGTCGGCTTCTTCAAATATGCGGCACAGGGGCTAGAAGAACGCAAACAGGTTCTTTATCTGCTCGGCCCGGTTGGCGGCGGCAAAAGTTCGCTTGCCGAACGGCTCAAGGAGCTGATGGAACGCGAACCGATCTATGTTCTGAAGGCTGGCGACCAGATCAGCCCGGTATTTGAAAGCCCGCTTGGCCTGTTCAACCCGGCCAAAATGGGTGACGCCATCCAGGACAAATACGGTATTCCCAAACGTCGTCTGACCGGGCTTATGTCGCCCTGGGCGGTCAAGCGTCTTGACGAATTTGGCGGTGATCTTTCCAAATTCTCGGTGGTCAAGCTGATCCCGTCGCGCCTGCGTCAGATCGCAATCGCCAAAACCGAACCGGGTGATGAAAACAATCAGGATATCTCGTCACTGGTCGGCAAGGTCGATATCCGCAAACTTGAATATTTCAGTCAGAACGACCCGGATGCCTATAGCTATTCCGGTGGTCTGAACCGCGCCAATCAGGGCTTGCTTGAATTTGTCGAAATGTTCAAGGCCCCGATCAAGATGCTGCATCCGCTTCTGACCGCAACCCAGGAAAGCAACTATATCGGCACGGAAAACCTTGGCGCCATCCCGTTCCAGGGCTTGATCCTTGCGCATTCGAACGAAGCCGAATGGCAGACCTTCAAATCCAACAAGAACAACGAAGCCTTCATTGATCGTATCTCGGTGATCAAAGTCCCCTATTGCCTGCGGGTTACCGAAGAAACCATGATCTATGAAAAGCTGCTTCAGGGATCCGAACTTGAACAGGGTGCCTGTGCGCCCGGAACGCTCAAGATGCTGGCACAGTTTTCGGTCCTGTCGCGGTTGCAGGAACATGAAAACTCCAACCTTTATTCCAAAATGCGGGTCTATGACGGCGAGACATTGAAGGATGTCGACCCCAAAGCCAAATCCATGCAGGAATACCGCGATACCGCCGGTGTCGACGAAGGCATGGACGGCATTTCCACCCGGTTTGCCTTCAAGGTTCTGTCTGAAACCTTCAACCATGACACCCACGAAGTCGCCGCCGATCCGGTGCATCTGATGTATGTGCTTGAACAGGCGATCCGGCGTGAACAATATCCCGAAGAACGCGAAAAGGATTATATGGACTTCATCAAGTCCGAACTGGCACCGCGTTATGCCGAATTCATCGGGGCAGAAATCCAGAAGGCCTATCTCGAAAGCTATTCCGATTACGGTCAGAACCTGTTTGATCGCTATGTGTCCTATGCCGATGCCTGGATCGAGGATCAGGACTTCAAGGACCCCGATACCGGACAGCTTCTTGATCGCAAGATCATTGATCAGGAACTTTCGAAAATCGAAAAACCGGCCGGCATCGCCAATCCCAAGGACTTCCGTAACGAGGTCGTCAAATTTGCCCTGCGCGCACGTGCGAATAACAAGGGCAAAAACCCGTCCTGGACGTCTTATGAGAAACTGCGTGATGTGATTGAAAAACGCATGTTCAGCCAGGTCGAGGACCTTCTGCCGGTGATTTCATTCGGCTCGAAAAAAGACAGCGAAACCGAGAAGAAACATAACGAGTTCGTCAAACGCATGATCGATCGAAGCTATACCGAACGTCAGACCCGCCGTCTGGTCGAATGGTATATGCGCGTCAATAAGGCCGGCTAAGCCACGCCCTCGGCTTACCGACCCTGCCGGGCGGTTTCTCCCTTGTCCGCCCGGCTTTTATCCCGTCGCAGGATGGGCACCCGTTCGCCCATCCTGTCAAAGACCAAAGGCCCAAGCGACCTGCACATGACATGACGGCCCCTTATCCCGGCATGTCGGTCCAAGGATGTGAATGCCCATGCTGTATATCGTTGACCGCCGCAAGAACCCGACAGGCAAAAGTCTTGGCAACCGACAGCGTTTCATGCGCCGGGCCAAGGCCCAGATCAAAAAAGCCGTCGAAGACACCATCCGGTCGCGCGGCATCACCGATATCACCAGCGGCGATCAGATCACCATTCCCGGCAAGACATTGAAAGAACCGGGCTTCCACCACGCCGGACGGGGCGGCAACCGCAACTATGTCCTGCCCGGTAACAAGAAGTTCGTTCAGGGCGACCGCATCGCCCGCCCGCAAGGTGGTGACGCCGGGGCCGGCGGGTCACAGGCAAGCCCCGATGGCGACGGCGAGGATGATTTCCAGTTCACCCTGACCCGCGATGAATTCCTTGATATCTTTTTCGAAGATCTCGAACTGCCCGACCTTTTGAAAAAAAGCCTGAAACAGACCACCGCGTTTCGCAATGCGCGTGCGGGCTTTTCGGTTGAAGGCACGCCCGCCAACCTGAGCCTTGTGCGCACCATGCGCAATTCACTGGCCCGGCGCATCGGCCTGAGACGGCCCAAAACCGCCGAAGTCCGCGAACTCGAAGAAAAGATCGCAGCCCTTCAGGCCAAGGCCGAAAAACGCCCCAATGGCAAACTGACCAAGGCCGACGAAGACAGCCTGCACGGATTGCTGGCCGATCTTGAAGAAGCCAAACGCCGCATGAAGGCGATCCCGTTCATTGATCCGATCGATACCCGCTATAACCAGTTCCAGCAAATCCCCGATCCCAACACCCAGGCGGTGATGTTCTGTCTGATGGATGTATCGGGATCGATGTCCGAACAGATGAAGGAACTGGCCAAGCGGTTCTTCATGTTGCTGCATCTGTTTTTGCATCGTCGCTACGAACATGTCGAAGTGGTGTTCATCCGCCATACATCACGCGCCGCCGAAGTTGATGAAGAAACCTTTTTCTATTCGCGCGAAACCGGTGGCACCATTGTTTCCACCGCCCTTGAAGAAATGAAAAAGGTGCTCAAGGACCGCTATCCCACCGATCAGTGGAACATCTATGCCGCACAGGCATCCGATGGCGACAACTATTCCAATGACGGCGCCAAATGCACCAGCCTGCTGGCCGAAGACCTTTTGCCGAAATGCCAGTATTACGCCTATATCGAAATCACTGATGAGCGTGAGGCCGAGATTTTCGCCGCTGCCGAAGGCGAAACCGCCCTGTGGAAGGCCTATGCCCCGCTGGCGTCGCACAATCCGCGCTTTGCCCTTAAACGGGTGACAAAGGCCGCCGACATCTTCCCGGTATTCCGGGAACTCTTTGCCAAAAACCGCACGGAGGCACGGCTATGAGCACCAAAACCAAATCCTCCGAAGCTGATAATGGCAAACTGCTTTTCACCAGTGCCGACTGGGATTTCGAAACGCTCAAGGCGACCTATGACGCGATTGAAGACATCGCGATCAATGAACTCAAACTTGATGTCTATCCCAACCAGGTCGAAGTCATCACCTCCGAACAGATGCTTGATGCCTATTCATCGATCGGCATGCCCTTGATGTATCACCACTGGTCGTTCGGCAAACGGTTCGTGCGCGATGATGTCATGTATCGCAAGGGCTATCAGGGGCTGGCCTATGAAATCGTGATCAATTCGAACCCCTGCATTTCCTATGTGATGGAAGAAAACACCATCGTCATGCAGGCGCTGGTCATGGCCCATGCCGCGTTCGGGCATAACCATTTTTTCAAAAACAACTATCTGTTCAAACAATGGACCGATGCCGAAGGCATTCTGGATTACCTGCAATTCGCCAAGGGCTATATCGCCAAATGCGAAGACCGGTACGGCTTTGACGCGGTTGAACGCGTACTTGATGCCGCCCATGCCCTGATGGAACAGGGGGTTAACCGTTATTCCCATCCGGAAAAGCCCAATCTTGCGGTCGAACTGGAACGTGAACGCGAACGGGCCAAATACGAAGACGAAACCTATAACGATCTGTGGCGCACCCTGCCCCAGCCTGATCAGGGCGATCAGGATATGGACGAGCTCAAACGCAAAATGCGGATCGAGGAACGCCGCGCCCAATTCGGCCTTCCGGAAGAAAACCTGCTTTATTTCCTGGAAAAAAATGCACCGTCGCTTCAGGCATGGGAACGTGAAATCCTGCGGATTGTGCGCAATATCGGTCAGTATTTCTATCCCCAGAAACAGACCAAAATGATGAATGAAGGCTGTGCGTGCTATGTGCATTACGCCATCATGAACAGCCTGTATGACAGGGGCCTGATTTCAGAAGGCGCGATGATGGAATTCATCGATTACCATTCGCGCGTCGTGTTTCAGGCCGAATATGATGATCCGCGTTATTCCGGGTTCAATCCCTATGCGCTGGGCTTTGCCATGATGCAGGATATCCACCGCATCTGTGTTGATCCGACCGACGAGGACCGCAAATGGTTCCCCGATATCGCCGGGAATAATGAGCCGGTGGAAACGCTCAAGGAAGCCTGGGCACATTACCGCGATGAAAGCTTCATCCTGCAATTCCTGTCGCCCAAACTGATGCGCGACATGCGAATGTTCATGATCGATGATCAAAGCACATCCCCGCATCTCGAAGTCGCAGCCATTCATGATGATAACGGCTATCGCAAGGTCCGCCGGTCACTGGCCCGGATGCATGACATTTCGGTGCGTGAACCCGACATGCAGGTGGTCGATGTCGATATCCGCGGCAATCGCCAGCTTTATGTCCAGCATACCGAACATGAAGGCATCCGCCTTGAAAAAGCCGAAGCCCAGATGACGCTTGGCTATATCGGGCAATTGTGGGGATATGGCGTGACACTTCAGGCGGTTGATTATGAAACCGGCGAAATCCTTCATGAAATGAATTACACGCCCGAAGATCTGGCGACTTCCTGATCTTGTGACCGGCGGTCTATGCCCCGCCGTCCAACTGGGCCGCCCAACTGGTTTCAAGCCCGCCTAATAGCCTTCCCAATAGCTGTTGGCCACCGCATGGGTTTGCGACGACATATAGGGATTTGGGATGCGAAATACCTTGCGCTTGCTGTCACGGATCAGGCGCAATGACCGGGCAATTCCCGGATCGGAATAGAAATTGCGCATGAAGGCCCCGTTCTCATAGGCCGCCTGCAACCCTTCTGTGATGATTGCATGGCGGGCCCGGTCATCGGCCCGCACATAGAAAAAGAAATCCAGCGGATAGATCAGAAGGATATTCTGATCAACAACCAGATCCATCCCCGCATCAAGGGCCAGACCGATTTCGGCATGAACTTCATGGGCCCCGCGATTCAAAAGATCGAACCGCCCGTGATCAAGCATCCGCCACAGATTTTCGTATGTCGCCTTTTCAACACAAAATCCGTTGGTTTCAAGGATTCTGGTATCCAGCCAGTCCGCGCCCGACCCGATGCAATGACCTTTCAGATCATCCAGCGTCTCGACTTCATTAAGCGCCTGGGCCATATCGGGCCGGGTCACAAAAACCCGATGCCCCAGAATACCGCGGGTCAGTGGCACATAGACCTGGGAAAAATCCTGTTCGAATTCGGGGCGATAGCCCGCAAACATCACATCGATCTGGCCATCTTCCATTTGCTGCATGATGCGTTTGGCCGTCGCCCCGTCAAAGGCGATATATTCGACCTGATGGTCCCCGCCCGCATGATCAAGGGCAAGTTCAAGCAACTTGTACTGATAGGAAAAAGGCCCGCTTTTCGGGTCACCGACAAGTGCGATGCGGAATGTCTCGGCCTGCGACGGCTTTGAAATTGCAATGCCAATAACAAACAATCCCAGCACCGGGAAAATCAACCATTTGCAAAATTTAAGCACGCCGTTCCTCAAACCCGAAAACATGAACAACATCTACCTCTGGTAGATTGGGATCACACACCATCAATTAAAGTCCCGACCGGTCGCACAGTCTTATGTTTTGGGCATCTGTTTTGGGCCGACAACACCGCGGTCCAGGGCACGGATCGCCGCAACTCCATTCGCAGATTTTTTGTTTCGACTGTGCAATTGTTCTGTTTGGATCAATTGGTAAATTCTAATTGGATCAAATTTCACCTAGTAACGTCGATTTTGGTCCTTTCGCGCGGAATGATTTTCCTATTTCCATATTTATCTTCGACAGGTCCGGCCCCGTCCGTCACGCTTCTTTCGGCTGAAATCGGTAATTCAAAGCGGTCTCCTGTCGCTTGATCACAGTGGTCTGCTTCACAGTCGGTCGGTCATTTCCATCCTGAAATGAGTACCGGTATCGAGTTTTCGCTTGACCGATTGTTATGTTATATCATAACAACATCGGGTCATCGAAATCTTCCCCACTCCAGACCGGATCGGTTACATGCCTGACTTCTCCCCAATGTTTCGCCGCGCGTTTTTTGCCGCGTCCCTTGCCACCTTGCCGCTGATTGCCATCCCGGCCGGGTCGGCATCGGCCCACGGTGATGATGCCCCCAAGGTTGTCACATCCATCAAGCCGATCCATTCGATCGCCAGTGCCATCATGAAGGATATCGGCGAACCGGCCTTGCTGGTTGACGGGGCATCTTCCCCGCATGCCTATTCCCTGCGCCCCAGCGAAGCACGTGCGCTTAGCGAGGCCGATCTGGTTGTTTATGTTTCCCATTCGCTGGAAGGTTTCCTGCAAAAACCGTTGCAGACACTGTCCAAATCCAGCCATCAGCTTGAACTGGTCGCCGTCGAAGGCATGGCGCTTCGTAAAATGCGCGATGGTGGCGCATGGGAAGCCCACCAGCATGGCGATCACGATGAAGATCATGCCGGCCATGATGATGATCACCATGACCATGACGAACATGATGATCACGCGCACGGCGACCATGATGACCACAATGAGCATGCTCATGATGATCATGACAAAGACCATCATCATGACGACGCCAAAGAAGCAGATGATCACGACCACGATCACGCGGCGGGCACCCTTGACAGTGACGAAGATCACCATCACGAACATGGCGGCATAGATCCGCATATCTGGATGGATCCGGCCAATGGCGCAAGCATTGCCATCGCAATCACCGATGAACTGGTCGAAATCGACCCGGAACACGCCGATGCCTATCGCGACAATCTGAAAACGTTACTTGCCAGCCTGACCAGTCTTGGCAATGATCTGCGCCAGAAGGTCGCCCCGATTCAGGGCAAACCCTATGTCGTTTTCCATGATGCCTATCAGTATCTGGAAGCCGGATTTGGTTTGACAGCGGTTGGGTCGATCACCGTGTCCCCCGACCAGAAGCCCGGAGCCAAGCGCCTCCATGAGATCGAAGACAAAATTCGCGATACCGGTGCCGTTTGCATCTTTGCCGAACCGCAATTCCGTCCGGCAGTTGTTCAGGCTGTTGTGTCAGATACCGGCATCCGTACCGGCACGCTTGACCCGCTGGGTGCCGATCTCAAAGCGGGGCCGGACACCTATCAGCAAATCCTTGCACAGAATGTTGACGCCCTTGTCGATTGCCTCGGACAGGGTTCGTAAAACCGTTATGACTGCTCTGGTTGCCAGCACCTCGTTGCTGGCAACCGGTCAGGCGGCGTTGGCGCATCCCCATGTATGGATTGATGCCAGCGCCGAATTTGTGTTTGAAAACGACCGGATTACCGGAATTCGTGTGCACTGGCTGTTTGACGATCTGTTCAGCATGACGCTGATTGATGAATTCGACCATAACCATGACACCCGGTTCTTTGGCGACGAAAACACCAATCTGCGCGACAATGCCTTTGCCGCCCTTGCCGAAGTTTCCTGGCTGACCCATCTGCGCCGCAACGAAGAACTTCTTGCCTTTGCCGGTGCGACCGATTTCAAGGCCGACATTACCGATGACCGGCGCGTGACATATGATTTCACGCTGACCCTTGACCAGCCGCTTGACCCCAAAAACGACAAAATCAGCCTGTCTGTCTATGACGCCGAATATTACATCGATGTCGCTTTCACACAGGTTGATCCCGTACTGTTTGTCGGCACCAAGAACCTGTCCTGCCATTTCGAGATGAGCGAAGATGAAAAGAACCGCATCTATTTTGACCTTGTCGCACCGGTCCGCGCCGATCTTGTTTGCGCCGGCAAGGTGGCGGATGGCGGCAGTTCTGGCGGCCTTGCTCCTGGTGATTTCGTTCGCGTCGAGTAATCCGGCAGCCGCCCAATCATCAAACCTTCTGGGCCGCGGTGCGTCGGACAGTACCGACACCGCCCCGACCGCACCGTCCGCACCATCCCGGGCAGAAGACAGCATGATCACCCTGCCCGGCTGGTTGTCAGATATTGTCGGTCAAACCGTCATCATCCAGACCAAACTGAACCGCGAAATCACCGCCACCCTGCGCGAAGCCAAATCCGGTGACAGTTTCTGGCCCGGACTGATGATCATTGCCCTGTCTTTTGCCTATGGCGTTTTTCATGCGGCGGGTCCCGGTCATGGCAAAATGATCACCACCACCTATTTCCTGTCGCGCGATGCCGGCTGGAAACAGGGTGTCGCCATGGGCAGCCTGATCGCAGCCGTGCAGGCCGTCTCGGCGATCATTCTTGTCGGGTCGCTTACGCTTGTTCTCAATCTTGGCCCGGCGGCCATTACCCGCAACGGACTGGTGATGGAGGCCGTGTCATATGCCCTGATCGCCCTTCTGGGCGGGCTGATGTGCCTGCGCATTCTTCAGGGCCGGGATGATTGCTGTGACCATGGCGGGCACACGCATCAACATCACGACCATAATCACAACCACGATCATCATCACCACCATGATGACACCCACTCCCACCATGCCTGTGACCATACCCATCACGTGCATCACGCCCACACCGGCCATACCGATCACCACAGTCACGGGCATGACGGGCTCGGGCATGACGAACACAGACATGACGACCGCCATCAACACACACATGAACATGAACATGCACATGCACATGCACATGCGCATCAAAACGCCCCTGCTCCGACGGCGCAAACACGCTGGCAGATGATTGCAAGTGGCGTGGTTGTCGGGCTGCGTCCCTGTACGGGTTCGATTCTGGTGCTGCTCTTTACCCTTGCCAACGGCATGTTTCTGATTGGCATCGGGGCTGCCTTTGCCATGGCTGCCGGGGTGGCATTGACCATCAGCCTGATCGGGCTTGCCGCAATCGGCATTCGCACCGGCACCCGGCATCTGTTTGATCTGTCCGACAGCACATCGGGGATCGTGCGGCGTGGTGTCGGCTTTGCCGGTGCCGCGACCATTACCCTTTTCGGGGTCATGCTGTTGCTGGCATCAGCCCGCCAGATGGGATGGCTTTGACCCGCCTTGCCTTCTGCTGATCGGTCTTGCTGCGGTTCGACCTTTGCCTGCTGGGGTTTGAACGTTCAGGATTTGAATTGGGCCGGGATGCTTTCCGTTGCCTTGATCAGGGCATCCATCACCATGCGGACCCCGGGTGACCGGCGCATATCGGGATGGACCACCAGCCAGACCGGCTTGCTGACCTCGCCCAGTTTGTCATCGAAAACCAGTTCCAGACGATCATCAAGATCGGCCATATAGCGCGGCAACAATCCCAGCCCATGCCCGGCGGCAACAAAGGCCAGAACCGTCTGGCTGTCATCGGCCTTGACCCGCATCGGCAATTCCTGTTCCAGCGTTTCCCAGACCCAGCCTTGCTGGTAATCGCCAAATGTGTTGCGCCCGTCCGCACAAAATTCCCAATCCTTGCGCGGGACCCGGTCGGTATAACCCTTGGCGGCATAGACCGCAAACCGCAGATTGGTCAGCTTGCGCACGATCAGGCCGCTTTGATCCGGGGTTGCCATGCGCACCGCCACATCCGCCTCGCGGCGGGCAAGGTTGGCGATGACGCTTGATCCCAAAATCTCGTATTCCAGATTTTTCTGGTCACGCAGCAGCTCGGCCAATCGCGGCGCAAACAGCAAACGTCCGGCGGCGGGCGGGACCGCAATGCGCACAACGCCGTGTGCGGTTTCATCACCGCGGGCCTGACGTTCAAACGCCAGAACATCTTCTTCAATCCGGCCTGCCACCGGCACCAGATTCTCGCCCGCTTCGGTCAATTTCCAGCCGGTCGCCAGACGATCAAACAGATGTGCGCCAAGATCGGCTTCCAGCGCCTCGATCCGCCGGGCAACGGTGGTGTGATCCTTTCCCAACCGGCGTGCTGCCCCGGAAAGGGTGCCGGCCTGTGCCACCGCGACAAAAAACCGCAAATCATTCCAGTTCATCGATCCCCCCCTGTCTTGCCATTGTCTTGCCATTGCCATTGCCTTTGCCAGTGCCATCGCCTTCGACCGCCATCACCAGCAGCCCGATAGTCAGGCAAGCCCATGCCGTCGCTCCCAAAACCGAGCTGCCCTGATAACCTGACCACGTGACGTGACACAAAGTGACACGACGTCACCTGAGCTGCTCTGACCGGCACCAATCAGGCCAGCCTCGATGACCCCGATCAAACTTTCCAGCACCAAGTCGAACCGACCCTCACCTGTGCCAAACCGCCATATCCGAACGGAGCAGCCCCCTTCGCGATGATGATCACCGGCGCGCAGCTTATTCACTTTGCTCTATTGCCTGACGGCCGATGGCTCAACTGCGCAATATTGCACAACTATAGCGCATTTTATCGGAATTCCTTGGCATTTCTGCGCATGGCAATGTTGGTGCATCACAACAGCCCCCACGATCAAGGAGCAACAGAATGGCTATCCATAACCAGATCGATTGCAATCCCGTCGTCGGTTGCGTTTCGGCAAAAAGCCTGTCGGTGATGGCTGCGTCACGCCAGACCACCCCGCCCTCGCGCCCCAGCATTTCCAAGGGTGTTAGCGCTATCATCACGGCAATTATTGGAACTCTGGCGGCATCCTATAAGCGGTATCAAAGTCGCGTTGCCCTGACCCGTCTCAGCGACACCCAATTGCGCGACATCGGTCTTGAACGGTCCGACGATGGCCGGATCAACCGGCGGTCCGCATAACCAGATCAAAGCGGCCAAGGGTCCGACCTGCGGCAATCGACACGCTTTGATACCGGCCTCAGAACCGATAGGGGTATCGGCTTTGGGGCAAATGCCTCCCTCAGGGCATGGAAAAGGCCTCCGCCAGTCGGAGGCCTTTGTCTTTGACGTTGTAACTGTTACTCGGCCCATACCGAAACGCGCGATACCGAAATGCCCGCCGCAAGTTCCGAACTCGGAACTCAGACCTTTCAACGCGGAACTCAGAACTTCTGGCTCCCAACTCGCAACCCCGATGCCGGAGAAAGACGGGGGGCTGGATGACGGCTTTAAATCTGGAATTCTTCGGCGATTTCATCTGCGGCCTTGATCAGCGCATCCATCACCAGCCGTACACCGGGGGAACGGCGCATGTCGGGATGGACGACCAGCCAGCCGGTTTCACGACCATGCCCGTCAGTATCGGCATGGATCAGTTCCAGCCGGTCATCCTTGTCACCCAGATAGCGGGGAAGGACGCCAACCCCGTGGCCGGCTGCGATGAACTGGCGAACCGTTTCGGTATCATCGGCACGAAAACGGCAGGGCAATTCCCGTCCCAGAACCGTGCGCACCCATTCCTTTTTCGAGGCCCCATAGGCCGTATCTTCATAGCCGCAGAATTCCCAATCGGGTTCCGGCACCTGGTCACGATATCCCGCCGCCCCATACAGCCCGACGCCAAGTTCCAAAAGCTTGCGCGTGATCAGGCCGGGTTCACGCGGGGTCACCATGCGCACGGCAATATCGGCTTCGCGCCGTGCCAGATTGACCACATTCGCCGCCCCGATGATTTCAAATTCAAGCCCCTTATGCGCGGTCAGCAGCCGCGCCAGCCGCGGCGCAAACAGCACACGCCCGGCAACCGGCGGCACGGAGATCCGCACCACCCCGTGGGCGCCTTCATCGCCCTTGGCCTGACGTTCGAAACTCAGTGCTTCCTGTTCGACCCGCTCGGCAACCGGCACAAGGTTCTGCCCCGCCGTGGTCAATTGCCAGCCGCGCGGCAGACGATCAAACAGCTTGGTCCCGACATCGCTTTCAAGGGATTCGATGCGGCGCGCAACAGTTGTGTGTTCCTTGCGCAGCCGTCTGGCCGCCCCGGAAAGGCTGCCTTCTTCGGCCAGAACAAGAAAATAGCGTAAATCGTTCCAGTTCATCCCTGCACCCTGTCAGTCACAATCCATTTCATTCTGGTTATTTTTGCACATTAACTCTGCGAAACAACCGAATTCCTGTTTTATTTTGCATATGGGACGATCAAACCATCAACAAGACAACTCAACCAGAGATATCAGGAGGCCGATATGGCGCACCAGATTTCGACCCAAAAACCATTCGATGTCGCGACCGATCCCTTTGCCAAACGCATGCCGTTTGGCGCCCTGATCGACAGGATCGTCAATTATTCGATCGAAGCCCGCAAACGCAAGAACCAGCGCGAAGTGCTCAGCACGCTTAGCGACGCGCAACTTGAAGATGTCGGTCTGCAACGGAAATTTGATGGCGAACGCTGGTATGTCGAACGGATCACCGATCGTCCGTTCCCGAACCGGAACCAACTGCGAAGCCGCTAATCCCCCGCGCGCCCACCACCGCACAATGGTTGCCCCGCAAATGCAAAAAGGGACCCGAACGGGTCCCTTTTTATTTGTATGATGATTTGATTGTCGTCAGCCGCGAAGGGCGTTGACCCGGTCGGTTGCTTCCTGGGCCAGCTTGGTAATCCGGTCCCAGTCACCGGCCTTGACCGCATCCTTGGGGGCCACCCAGGACCCGCCGACCGTGATAATATTAGGCAGCGCCAAATAATCGGCGAGATTATTAAGCGAAACCCCACCCGTCGGGCAGAATTTGACCTGGGGCAGCGGACCCGAAATTGCCTTGAGCATCGAAACACCGCCCTGCTGTTCGGCCGGGAAGAATTTCAGCGTGTCATAGCCATGATCAAGCAGGTTCATGATTTCGGACGGCGTACCAGCCCCCGGAAGCAACGGGCATCCGGTATCGGCTGCGGCCTTGAGCAAGCCTTCACTATGGCCCGGCGACACGGCAAAAGCACAGCCGATTTCAGCCATGCGTTCCATCTGCTTGGCATTGATCACGGTACCCGCACCGGTGATGGCGTCGGGGACTTCGGCGATGATGCGCTTGATGCTTTCTTCGGCGGCATCGGACCGCAAGGTAATTTCAAGCACCGGCAAACCACCGGCAACCAGTGCCTTGGCCAAAGGAACGGCGTCGTTGGCGTCTTCAATCACCAGAACCGGCACAACCGGGGCTTTGGACAGAATTTCACGCGATGAAAGGCTCATAAATATTCCTCCTGTTTCCTGATCAGGCCGTCAAAATCTTGGCACAGCCAATCAGGGCCGGGTATTTCGCCGTCATCAGACGTACCGGCACATCATTCATCAAATCACGGAAGCGGCCCTTGGCGATCATGCGCTCTTTCAGGCCGCTTTGTTTCATGTAATCGGCAATACGCGGACCAATGCCGCCACCAATAAAGACCCCGTCAAAGGCACCGAGCGTCAGGACAAGATCACCGGCAACCCCGCCCATAAACAGGCAGAAACGTTCAAGCACCTTAAGACACAGGGCATCCCCGTCCTTAAGTGCGCCATCGACAACTTCGGCTGCTGTTTTGGGGGTTACTGCAATACCGTCAATCGCTGCCAGCGCCCGATACAGGTTTTCAATCCCCATGCCTGACAGGATGCGTTCGGCCGAAACACGGCCCAGTTCACCGGTCAGGAATTTGACGATCTCGTAATCAAGATCATCCACCGCAGGCAGGGACACATGCCCGCCTTCGCCCTGGATCGGCAACCAGTGACCTTCGTGGGGCAACAGACCCGAAACACCCAAACCGGTGCCCGCCCCGATCACCGCCAATGGCAGCCCCGGACGGCCCGGCCCGTCAAACAGCGTAATCAGGTCTTCCGGCCCCAGATAGGGCACCGACATGGCAAGGCCGGTGAAGTCATTGACCACGACAAGACGGTCAAGATTGAACTCGGCCTTGAGCGCCTCCTTGGAGAATACCCACGGATTATTGGTGAACTTGATGGTATCGGCCATGGCCGGACATGCCACGGCCACCGCGAATTCACGCAAGTCCGAACAGTCGGTCCTGACCATAAAGTCCCGCATGGCATCGCCGATGGTCGCATATTCGCGCACCGGCAATGTCATCGGCGTATGGGGATTGCCCGCATCGTCAAGCCAGGCAAAGCGGGCATTGGTCCCGCCAATATCACCAACCAGCTGCATTACGCGACTTCTGCCTCCCCCGGGAAGGCAGCACTGGCACCCAATTCTGCCAGACCAACATGTTCACGGAACACGCCAAACATTTCACGGCCAAAACCGTCCTGATGTTCGGCCTTGTTGTCAAAGGTCGCAAAGTCGCGTTTGGCCAGTTCGGCATCAGAGACATTCAGGATCAATTCGCCGGTTTCGGCATCCAGACGGACGATATCGCCGTCTTTGACCTTGGCAATCGGGCCGTTCATCATGCCTTCCGGCGTGACGTGGATCGCAGCGGGAACCTTGCCCGATGCACCCGACATGCGGCCATCGGTAACAAGGGCAACCTTGTAACCAAGATCCTGAAGCACGCCCAGCGGCGGGGTCAGTTTATGCAGTTCCGGCATGCCGTTGGCTTTCGGCCCCTGGAAGCGCACAACGCAAACAACGTCACGATGCAGCTTGCCTTCCTTGAAGGCATCCATCATGGCTTCTTGCGATGTAAACACCGCAGCCGGAGCTTCGATCACGCGGTTTTCCGGCTTGACGGCAGAAACCTTGATCACGGCACGGCCAAGATTGCCCGACAGCATGCGCAGACCGCCATCGGCACTGAATGCCTTTTCGGTCGGACGCAGGATTTCTTCATCATGGCTGTTGGCCGGCGCATCACGCCAGGCAAGTTTGCCATTATCAAGATACGGCTCGGTGCCATAGGCCGCCATGCCCCCGGTATGGATGGTTTCCAGATCCGGATGCAGGATGCCGTTCTTCAGAAGATCGGAAATGACAAAGCCCATGCCGCCAGCAGCATGGAAATGGTTCACATCGGCCTGGCCGTTCGGATAAACACGGCACAGCAGCGGCACGACACGCGACAGTTCGTCAAAGTCATCCCAGCGCAGTTCGATCCCGGCGGCACGTGCCATCGCCGGAAGATGCAGGGTATGGTTGGTCGAACCACCGGTCGCCAGAAGACCGACGATACCGTTCACAAAGGCCTTTTCATCAAGGATCTTGCCAATCGGGCGATAGTCATTGCCAAGCTTGGTGATGGCAAGTGCGCGGCGCGCGGCTTCTTCGGTCAGGGCATCGCGCAGTTCGGTATTCGGATTGACAAACGCCGCACCGGGAAGATGCAGCCCCATGACTTCCATCAGCATCTGGTTGGAGTTCGCGGTCCCATAGAAAGTACAGGTACCCGGGCTGTGATAGGACGCGGTTTCGGCTTCCAGCAGTTCCTTGCGGCCAACCTTGCCCTGGGCATAAAGCTGACGAATGCGGGCCTTTTCATTGTTGGGCAATCCCGATGGCATCGGACCGGCCGGAACGAATACCGCCGGAATATGACCATAGGAAAGTGCCCCCATCACAAGACCGGGAACGATCTTGTCACAAACACCAAGATAGAGCGCGCCGTCAAACACATCATGCGACAGCGAAACCGCCGTCGACATCGCGATGACATCGCGCGAAAACAGGCTGAGCTCCATGCCCGGGCGGCCCTGGGTCACGCCATCACACATGGCAGGCACACCACCGGCAACCTGTGCGGTTGCCCCGGCTTCGAACACGGCCTTTTTGATCAGGTCGGGATAGACGCCAAGCGGCTGATGGGCCGAAAGCATATCGTTATAGGATGTAACGATGCCAAGGTTTGCGCCCTCGTCCCCGTTGATGCGGGCCTTTTCAGCCGCACCACAGCCCGCCGATGCGTGGGCAAGGTTGCCACAGGACAGGGAAGAACGATGCGGACGATCAGACGCAGCAGCCTCGATCTTGGCCAGATAGGCTTCGCGGGTTGGTTTTGAACGCTCGATAATGCGTTTTGTAATCTGTTCTATTTCACGTTTCATGGGGTTCAGCCTTTCGGGTTCTCGGCGCTCCACCACAGATCGACGGGGACGTCAGTCTGTTGCAAAATTGCGCGAACCGGCATTTCTTCAATATCGGTGCCGTTTTTCGCGGTTTCAAAGGTCGACCATTTGGATTGTCCGGTAATATGGATCCCAATATACCGGGCGTTGAGAATGGCAGGTAACGTCATGCTGATGCGCGGAACCGGGGATACGGTCGGGCGTGCAGCGGCGACGACCTCGCCATGTTCGGGATAAAGCCCTTTGCGCAGGGCTTCGGGGGTTGAGGACGGGAAAAGTGATGCGGTATGGCCGTCATCCCCCATCCCCAAAAAGACAATATCAAGCGGCCAGTGCATTTCGGTTCGCAAACGCGCACTGACGGTGGCAACCGCGTCTTCGGGGCTGCTATCGGATGTTTTAAGCGACACAAAGCGGGCATTCTGTGCTTCGTTGATGAACAGATTGTCGCGCACCAGCTTTTCATTGGACTGATCATCATCAAGCCCGACCCAGCGATCATCGCCAAGAGTGACAGTTACCTTTGACCAGTCCAGACGGACGGTCGACAGGGTCTGGAAAAGCGGTTTGGGAAACCGGCCACCAGCAACAGCAATGCTGGCATGGCCGCGGGTCGCGATGGCAAATTCCAGTCGTTCGACGGTTTCCTTGACCAATGCCGCGAGCATGTCATCGCCGCTTTTGAAAATGCGTTCGTTAATCATGTTTTCTTCCCGAATTGGGGTCATGCTGAATATGTGGTGCCCCGGCCTTTTGGCCAGGGCCGCACCATCCTAGAACCCGGCTTCTTCGTTCCAGGTCCGTCCATCACGTTCGATCAGCGCAATGGCCGCAGACGGGCCCCACGTTCCAGAAGTGTAGCCTTTGGGCGTGATATGATTGTTTTTCCAGGCTTCCTGGATCGCATCGACCCACTGCCATGCAATGTCCTGTTCATCGCGACGTACGAACAGCGTGTTATTGCCATCAATCGCATCAAGCAAAAGACGTTCATAGGCGTCAGGACTACGGCCCCCGAATGCCTCGGCAAAGGACAGGTTAAGGGCTGTCGGACGCAACCGGACAAGCCCCGGCCCCGGGTTCTTGTTGTTCAGAACCAGATGAATGCCGTCATCAGGCTGCAACCGCAGAACCAGCTTGTTGGCCTGATAGTTGGTCATGGATTTGGCCAGCGGGAAAATCTGATGCGGGACGTCACGGAACTGGATCACGATTTCCGAATGACGTTTGGGCAACCGTTTGCCTGTGCGCAGATAGAACGGAACCCCCGCCCAGCGCCAGTTGTTCAACTCGGCCCGGATGGCAACAAAGGTTTCGGTCGTGC
Source organism: Thalassospira sp. GO-4 (assembly GCF_023588965.1). Lineage (NCBI taxonomy): Bacteria > Pseudomonadati > Pseudomonadota > Alphaproteobacteria > Rhodospirillales > Thalassospiraceae > Thalassospira > Thalassospira sp. GO-4. The sequence goes on along the minus strand of NZ_CP097807.1, from coordinate 116,827 downwards.
TGTCGACATTGGCACCTTCTTCTTCAAGGTAGCCCGGCACTTCCTTGCCGCCCACCGCACCCTTGCGGTACTGGCCGCGCACGGTGGAACTGTCGATATTGCTGTCATTGATCGGTTGCAGCGCCTTGAGAACTTTTACCTTCTCATCACGCACCGCGTCCTGATCAAGAACATAGGGCGGTTCCATCGCAACAAGGCACAGCAACTGCAACATATGGTTCTGAACCATGTCGCGCATCGCACCGGCATCATCATAATAGGACCAGCGCCCTTCGACCCCGACTTCCTCGCCGACCGTGATCTGAACATGGTCAATATGCGCACTGTTCCAGAGCGGTTCGAACATCGCATTGGCAAAGCGCAGGATCATAAGGTTCTGCACCGTTTCCTTGCCAAGATAGTGGTCGATACGGAAAATCTGGTTTTCCTCGAACACTTCGCCGATCTGGCCGTTGATTTCACGGCAGCTTTCAAGATCGTGGCCCAGCGGCTTTTCAAGCACGACACGGGAATTGGGCGTCACCAGCCCGACCTTTTTGAGGTTAAAGGCCATGTCGGCAAACAGGGACGGACTGGTCGAGAAATAATAGACACGATCACGATCGGGCTGATCGGAAAGCTTTTCATACAGGACTTTGAAGCCGGCCTCGTCGCCGGCGGAAACCTGCACATAAGCGATGCGGCTTGCGAATTTTTTCCAGATTTCGGCGTCAAATTCGCCCTTGGGGATGAATTTTTGCCCGGCTTCTTCCAGCTTGGAGCGGAATTCCTCGTCGCTATGTTCGCTGCGCGAAGCGCCAAAGATGCGGGTTTCATCGTCGAAACGCCCGGTACGTTCCATTTCATAGAGTGCGGGGAACAGTTTCCGTAACGCCAAATCTCCGGTCCCACCGAAAATCACGATATCAGCGATACGATGCTTAAGCCTTTGTTTCATTCTGCCCTTAGCCTTCCAACGTTTCCTTCCTGTCGCCAAGGTGGGACCCCGGATCAGTCGATCCTGGCAGGCGACGGGAACACGGCATTTTTACCGTGATAACACCATCGGCATTCCCGATGGTGCTTGTGCATTTGCTGGCAAAACCATTCTGACGGGTGCCCAAATGGTTCAAAGCCGGCTTGTTTATCATGACCAGACAACGCGCATTTCTGCGATTTTGAACATCTGCCAGCGGGATTTGGTCATGGCAGTATTCTGTTATCTGACCAATTGTACCGATTCAAACAGCAATGCTGTGTCCTGATCAACAGTGCTGCGCCAGACCGGTCGCAAAGCGCACTGTTACACGATCTCAGGGGGTAAGACCACTGCGATCAAGCGCGAAATGGACCGTTTTACCGGAATCCGGTTTAACCGTAACAATTTGTTGCGAAACGGCTTCAACAACCACCGGGTTGGGCCCCATTTTAGGCCTGTCAGAATATCGTGCAACAAATTGATTTTGACCACATTGACCGGTTCCGGACAATGTCTTGTCAAACCAGTGTCAACCAGATCCGACCGGGATGAAATGCAAACTTTCATGACGCTTTGCCCCGCCATTCCCCGCCTGCCCTAACCCGCCCGCCATACCCGATTAGCGAGCTGATCGGTAAAACCGCAACAGCCCCCCAATCGCCCATCATCGGTCCGGAATATAAAGACTCGCGCAAAAGCACCGTTTTCTGCGGCTTTCATTCTACCTGACGACCTGAAATAATGCTGGATGTTCTCATTTTCCGATCAAAATGAGAACATCCGAGAACACCATATATTTATTTAAAAACAATGGTTTAATTAAATTCTCCGGATTTTGTTCCAATTTTGTTCTTGCGAGAACAAAATCAGAACAGTATGGTTTCTTCAGACAGATCGAGGAGGACATACCATGCACAAACTGATCGAAAACCCGACCCGCCTGAACGAGCTTTGCAGCACTGTTGCGATTGTCGGCAGTACAGGTTTCTTCCTGTTTGTGATCGCCCTGGGCATGGCACAAAGCCTTCGTGGTCTTGTCTGAAACGTTCCGCAACGTTTCTTGTGAATTCGAATTGAAATCTGTGAGGCCCGGACTTTAAGCCACCATTGCTTTTGTCCATCACGGGCATCTGGCCGGCAGGCAACCCCGCACCCATACCCTGTCCCGCCTGTCGGCCAGAGCTTCCCTAATGCCCGACTTCCCTTTTGGGCCTTATGGCGACTGAAAATATACTCCGCACGACTTGGCGCTGCTATTCCCCGATAGCAGCGCCTTTTCTTTATACGTAAAGCAGGATCAACCAGCCGTCACACATTGCGCCAAAGGATATCGCACCCGGTTTTGGGCGAGTCTGCTTTTCTGATCGTTTTTGCGGCCCGCCCAGCGGAGGGCAATCATTTCAGGCTTAAAACACTTATTGCATTGCAACAGTTTACGCTGCGTTGCAAAATTTCACTCGACAGGCTGGCAAAATTTCGTTTGAATCAACAAAGAAAACGATAATTTGGAATTTCATCATACTTTATGGCTATTGCAAGTAAGCTGAACTGTCGTAGGCTTTGACGCAATAACAGGATTTCTGATCACATCTTCACGACCCGATGGTTGTGGATCAAAACGGCATCAATCAATCCCGAGCCCGGATCAGAACCCGAATACCAAGTCGTATCGCACAGCCAGACGCCCATACGACCATAAACAGGATGAAATGCCGTAACCAGTTGGTGATACAGGCCCAAAGGCCGGTCACCCGGGAGTGAGAGTAAATGCTGTATCACCTTTATGAATTGCAGCACGCCACAATAAGCCCGCTTCGCATGGCTGCAGATGCCAGCAAAAAGTGGCTGCGCAATCCGGCCAATCCGCTGTCCTATACCCATCAGGGTCGGGCAGCAGCGGCCGCATGTGACGTGTTCACCCATTTCACCCACCGTTACGGCAAACCGGAATTCGGGCTTGAAACCACGACCATTGACGGCGAAACCGTGCCGATCACCGAAGAAATCGTTCATAGCGAGGCCTTTTGTGATCTGTTGCATTTCAAGCGCGAAACCGATCATTTGAAAACCCAGCCCGATGATCCGCGTGTGCTGCTTGTCGCACCGCTGTCGGGGCATTTTTCAACGCTTCTGCGCGGCACGGTCGAGGCATTGCTGCCCGATCACGATGTTTACATCACCGACTGGATTGATGCGCGCACCGTCCCGGTTCATCAGGGGCATTTCGACCTTGATAGCTATATCGATTACCTGATGCGGTTCCTGCGCAAGCTTGGCCCCAACACCCACATGATTGCTGTATGTCAGCCATCCGTGCCGGTGGTCGCCGCCGCATCCCTGATGGCAGCCGGCAACGAGAAATGCCAGCCGGCCTCGATGACCCTGATGGGCGGGCCGATCGATACGCGTGAAAACCCGACCGAGGTCAACAATTTCGCAAAGCAGCACAGCCTTGACTGGTTTGAACGCCATGTCCTGTCGCATGTGCCCCTGCCCCATGCCGGTGTGATGCGCCGGGTTTATCCGGGCTTCATGCAGCTTGCCGGTTTCATGAGCATGAACTGGGACCGCCATGTGTCGGCCCATCATGACATGTTCCTGCATCTGGTCGAAGGTGACGGCGAAAGCGCCGAAGCCAAGCGATCCTTCTATCAGGAATATCTGGCGGTCATGGACATGACCGCCGAGTTTTATCTTCAGACCCTTAAGGTCGTGTTCCATGAACACAGCCTGCCCGAAGGCACCATGCGCTGGCAGGGTGTGCCGGTTGATCCGTCCGCGATTACCAAGACTGCCCTTTTGACGGTCGAAGGCGAACGCGATGATATTACCGGCATGGGTCAGACCCGGGCTGCGCACAAGCTGTGCAGCAACCTGCCCGACAATATGCGCATGCATCATCTGCAACAGGGTGTTGGCCATTACGGCGTGTTTAACGGCCGTCGCTGGCGCGAACAGATTAGCCCGCGGATCAAGGATTTCATCCGCCACCACGATCACGAAGGCAAAGGCGCCCGCAGCGCCCCGAATATCGCGCGTATCAACGCCGCCGAATAATCGGACCCGACCGAAACCTTGCCAAAGCCGCCAGCCCCGTGCCGGCGGCTTTTTGGTTTTGCCAACCTCCAACAATCATCGATCCTGAACTGCACGGCCATCGCCACCGTAAAACATTACGCAACCTCCCACGCAAAGCACAATCCAGGGGACGCAGATGTCAGGCATTGAAACACCGCACTTCAAAAGCATCCCGAACGGTCAGATCGCGATTGTTATTGGTGCAACCGGCGGCATTGGGGCCGCCTTTGCAACCCATCTGCATTCATCAGGGCATTTTGCCAAGGTGCTGACCTATGGACGCAAAACCCGTCCGTCACTTGATTTCGACATCCCCGAAAGCATCGACGCCTGTGCACGGGATGCTCGCATGCAGGCCGATGCACATGGATGTGACATTGCCCTGATCATTGATGCGACCGGTTATCTGCATGATGAAAGCTTTCAGCCGGAAAAGTCCCTGCGTCAGATTGACGCGGCCTATATGACCAAACAGTTCCGGATCAATGCGATTGGCCCGGCATTGCTGATGAAGCATTTTTGTCCGTTGCTGCCGCGCAAGGGCAAGGCCGTCTTTGCGACCCTGTCGGCCAAGGTCGGCAGTATCAGTGATAACCGGATGGGGGGATGGTACGGGTATCGCGCCGCCAAGGCGGCATTGAACCAGCTGGTCAAAACCGCATCAATTGAACTTGCCCGCAACAAGCCCGATGCCATTTGCGTTTCCCTGCATCCGGGAACGGTCGATACCGGCCTTTCCGGGCCGTTTGCCAAATCGGGCCTTGATGTACAAAACCCCGAACAGGCCACAGCCAGGATGCTTGCAGTGATTGACGGTCTGACACCCCGACAATCCGGCAGGTTCTTTGCCTATGACGGCCAGGAATTGCCTTGGTAATTGCCCTGGCAAAGGTTTCGTTCCGTCAAAACAAACCGGTTAGTCAAACAGGCCGGTCAGTAACCCGTGCTGAAGCAGGATGATTGTTTTGGCATCGCGAATGCGGCCATCGCTTATCATTGATGCGATATCATCAAAGGCGATTTCAAGAACGTGGATATCCTCGCCTTCTTCGTGCAGGCCACCGCCATCGCCTTCGCGGTGATCGCGGCGAACTTCGGCGACAAAAAGATGCAACCGTTCCGTAACCGAGCCCGGGCTCATGAAAAGATCAAAGACCTTTTGCGGTTTGCCGATGCGATAGCCTGTTTCTTCCTCGACCTCGGCAATCACGGCTGCTGCCGGATCACGATCATCAAGCAGACCGGCAGGAACTTCGATCAGCATGCCGTCGGGGTTGCCATTGACAAAGGATGGCAGGCGGAACTGCCGGGTCAGGATCACCGTCCGGTCGGCCCGGTTATAAAGCAGAATGCCCGCCCCGTTTCCGCGTTCATAGGCCTCGCGGGTTTGATGTTGCCATGATCCGTCCGACCGTTTCAGATCAAAACTGACACGATAAAGGTGATACCAGTTATCAGACAGGCATTCGATATCGTCTATGCGGATATTGGCAAGATCGGGAATGGACCAGCCTTTTGGAAGATCGACCATTGGACACCCGCCTTTGTTCAGCGTTTGAGAAATGCAGACAAGGTCAGCAATACGGCTTCGGGTTTTTCGGCATGTACCCAGTGCCCGGCACCCTTGATGCTGGTAAAGGCCGCCTTGGGAAACAGTGATTTGATGTGGTCGCGATCACGGGAATCGACATAATGCGAATTGGCCCCGGAAATAAACAGAACATCCCCGTCATAGGATCCGCTGACATCCGATTGCGGCCAGCCGGTGATGTCATCAAGATGGGCCGCCATCGCGTCAATATTGACCTGCCAGGACATTTTGCCGCTGTCCTTGTCCGTTGTGACATTCTGGGCTAGGAACTGACGCACGCCTTTTTCCGAAACCCCGGATGACAGCGCATCTTCAACTTCGGCGCGGCGGGTGACCTTATCGAAATCGACCCCGCGCATCGCCGTGATATAACCGGTATAGTCATGGTCATAGGCCACCGGCGCGATATCAACGATCACCAGATCGGCAACCAGTCCGGCATTGGCCGACAATGCCAGCACCATTGATGCCTTGCCCCCCATCGAATGCCCGACAAGATGAACCGGCTTATCGGAAACGGACCCGATCAGTTCGGCAAGATCGGCCGCCATCGCGCCATAGGTCATATCCATATCCCAGCCCGACCGGCCGTGATTGCGCAAATCCGCCGTGACCACATGGTATTTTTCCGCCAACCGACGGGCAATCGCGGTCCAGTTCCGGGCCTGACCAAACAGACCATGGACAATGACAATCGTACCGTTGTCGCGATTTTCTTCACCAAAGGCGTAATGGGCGAGCTTCATAAAACCAACTTTCCGGGATCGGGAATGGGACAGCAATCCCCCTTAATAACCGTCTGCCGGGTCAAGGTGAAGCATACAAACAAAAACACCCCCGCATGGGAGGATTGCGGAGGTGTTTTTAAGGGTGCTGATCATGTCAGCACCGGAATTCTTGGTACTGGCGATATTATGCGCCAGCCGGTACGCCACCGTGCGGCTTGCGGTTGGCACCGAACAGTGCGCCAACTTTGCGAACCAGAGCAGCAAACATGTTGCGCATTGCAACAGCACGGAGACGTTCTGCTTCGCGCTGCAGGGCAACCAGGTCATAATCACGATACATTTTCATGTCCGTTTCCTTTCAAAAGCATCCCGCGCTTGTCGCGTCTGGGTTTTGCGTTGTGTTCTCTGAAAACGGGTTTACGCCTGTTTTTGCATTCCCACGAGAAGAGTTTTCTCACTCCACCCATGCACACAGCGCATATCTTGAAACATTTCCGCCATAATCTTATCATGCGCAGAACGCATGATCGTATCATGACAAATAACATGCTCGTTTTGCTGGATTTTCTGCGACACCGACCGCCCCGATGCCCGTGCATTCCACTAATATAAAGGGGTTCGGGGCATCGCACCCCGTCGATTTACGCCATTGCCGCAGAAAAAACAGCCATGATTGATGCTTTGCACTGCATGGATTTTTGCCAAACACGGCAAATTCAAACCGGTTTTTCCGCGGAATCCGACTCATCAATCTTGCATAGCTTTGTCAGGATCGCAAAACGACAACAACAACAAGTAGAATGATCGCTTTGCGATCCGTCCATTTCAACCGGCCGGAACCGCATTTGACCGCATCCCCTTTCCCGGTTCCGTCACGGGACTGAACCAAAGCGAACGGGGGCCGCCGTTACTGCCCGCCAATCGCGTAATTGAGGTATTTGGGTTCAAGATATTCCTCAAGCCCCCAATGACCACCTTCGCGTCCCTGCCCGCTTTCCTTTACACCGCCAAACGGTGCGCCTTCGTGGCTGGTGGTGCCGTCATTGATCCCGACCACACCGGTTTCCAGATTGTCGGCAATGCGCTGAATACGGCCGATATCGCGACTATAAAGATAGGATGACAGACCGGTGCGCACCCGGTTGGCAAGTTCGATCACCTCATCCTCGGTCGCAAAACGATAAACCGGTGCTACCGGGGCAAACAGTTCCTCGTTAAAGCAGTCGGCATCATGGGGCACATCGGTCATGACCAGCGGGCGGACAAAATGTCCGTCCTTGGGCCGTTCGGCCCCATAGACCAGCGTGGCACCGGCCTTGCGCGCATTTTCAACAAGACGTTCGACCTTTGCCACCGCCTGCCGATTGATCAGTGGACCGATTTCGGCCCCCGGGACAAAGCCGTTGCCGATGGTCTGGGCATTGCTTGCGGCAATGAATTTTTCGACAAACGCGTCATAAACCCCGTCCTGAACAAAAATGCGGTTGGCACAGACGCAGGTCTGACCGCTGTTACGGAACTTGGAAATCATCGCCCCGGCAACAGCCGCATCAAGATCGGCATCATCCATCACGATGAAGGGTGCATTGCCACCCAGCTCAAGCGACAGCTTTTTCACAGTCGGTGCGCATTGCGCCATCAACCGTTTGCCGACCTCGGTCGAGCCGGTAAAGGACAGCATGCGAACGCGTTCATCCCCCGTCAGGGCCTCGCCGATCGGCTGGGGCAAACCGGTAACCACATTGAAAACACCGGCCGGGAACCCGGCCTGTTCGGCAAGCTTGGCCGCGGCCAGCGCCGAAAGCGGCGTATCTTCGGCCGGTTTGACAACAACCGTACAGCCCGCTGCCAATGCCGGGGCGCATTTGCGCACCACCATGGTCAGCGGGAAGTTCCAGGGCGTGATTGCCGCAACGACCCCCACCGGGTGTTTTTGCACGACAACGCGACGATCGCGCTGGGTGGCGGGCATGGTCTGACCATAGGCGCGCTTGGCTTCTTCGCCGTACCATTCGGCATAGGCAATCGCCCCGATAACTTCGCGCAAGGCCTGATCATAGGGCTTGCCCTGTTCAAGGGTGATCAATGCCGCCAGATCTTCCTGATGGGTTTCAAGCAGATCGCGCCAGCGCCGCAGGACGGCGGCACGGTCTTTTGCCAGTGTGCGGGACCAGCCGGCAAAGGCATCATGGGCGGCATCAATCGCACGCCTGGCCTCGGATGTGCGCATGAACGGAACAGCACCGATCACATCCCCGCGGGCCGGATCAATCACATCAAGAGTCTCGCGGCTGTCAGCATCCTGCCACAGACCGTTGATATAGGCATGCCTCAGATCCCATTCACGGATCAGGTTGCGGGCACGCGCGCGTCCTTCGCGAATGGCTTGGTCATCAGAATTCGAAACAGTTTGCGGGGTGGCAGACGACATAACGGGGCAGTTCCTTTGACGCGAGATACGAAAAAACTGATCTACTCACGCGCTTGTGATTCCGGTTTTCGGGGCGCAACTGGGACAATCGGTCCTGACCCTAATCCGAGCGACGGGCAGGAAGCAACAAGATGCTTCTTATACAGATAAGAATCAAACGCCCGCTTGGCGATCAGAGAGACCCCGCAAAATACAACAGAGAGAAGCCATGAAGCACCTTGTGACTGCAGGACTGTTCAGCGCCATGATTGCCGCAGGCAGCATGATGCCGATCAACGCCTTTGCCGACGAGACAATGGACAATGCCACGGTTCAGAACCGCCAGATGCTGATGGATGGTATCGGCGGGGCAATGGGGACCCTTGGCTGTTACCTTAAGGGAGACTGCAACCTTCCTGATCCGGTATTGCGCAATCTGGCAAATGGCATCGCCTTTGCCGCAGACGCCGCCCCGGCAGCTTTTGAACCCAAAACAATGGATGCAACCGTCAAAACCACGGCAACCGACAAAGTCTGGTCGGATTGGGATGACTTTGCAGGACGGTTCCCGGAACTGAAAGAAGCAGCATTGGCAATGGCCGCCGCAGCCGGTGACAAATCGGCCATGGGGGCTGCGATGGGCAATCTTGGCAAGTCGTGCAAAGGCTGTCACGAGACCTATCGGTCGAAATAACCTAACCAACGAAATTGCAAACACTGGCCCGTCCCTACCCCTGGATGGGCGCCCCCGGTCCGGTTTTCACCCCCCATGCTGTCAGTGCAGCACACCGGAAAATTCAGGCCGGGGGCATTTTCCCCTTGGCACGGCGGATCAGATGATGATCCGCCGGCCGTTTATCCGCACGCGACTATCCGCGCGCGACCGTCACCATCGCCCAGACAATGACAGCACAAACTGCGAGAATGGCAATCCCGGCAATCGGGGAGGCAAAGCGGATCTGCGCAAAGCGGGCCGCAAGTTCGGCCGGAACCATCCGGGCCCCGGTAATCATTGCACCGATCAGATTTTCGCGTTTGACCACAAGATAAAACAGGGCTGCAAAAACATGCAGCCCGACCATCGCATAGATCAGATTGATGTTGGTGTGATGGATCCAGTTCATCGTGCTGGCAAGATCGGAACTGACATGGGCAACAAGCGGACCATCAAAGAACAGGAAGGTATCTTCGCTCGCAAACAGGCCACTTACCGCCTGCACCGCGACAAGAACCAGCAACACCATCACCATCCAGCCGCCCGCCGGATTATGCCCGGCATAGGTCAGGTCCGCCATTGATCCCCGGGGGATCCGCAGCGCATAGCCAATGACCTTTTTCGGGCCTTTGATAAAGGATGCAAAGCGCGCGTTCGAACTGCCGACAAAGCCCCAGATGATGCGAAACAGCACAAGGGCCAATACGGTGTAACCGGCAATGGCGTGAATATCGATCATCAGTTCACGGTTGGTCCACCATGCCGTGACAATGGCCGCAACAAGCGACCAGTGAAACAGGCGTACCGGGAAGTCCCAAAGTTTGACTTTCTTTTCATCCGGCTTTTCATCCGACATCTGATTGCTCATCAGGTCCTCTCCTGGCGGGACGGTTGGTCATGGTCAGAACACTATAGTGATAATGACCTTTATTGCGCCGATGAACAGATCAAATTGCGGTTACCACATTCAAAAAACGTGAAAATTTGGCAACAGAACCATTCTCTAATTGAAAATCATTATCACAAGCAGTATCACTTAAACGGAAGCATAGGGATCAGGGTGACTATCGGGGAGCAAATTTCTTCATTTGCGCAAGATGTTTTGCCGCTCTGATCCGCGGGGCATTGCCCTTGGCTCACTTTCAGGGATAGATGGGAACTCCTATGAAAATCGCAAAAATTCTCGGGACGGCCGCATTGGTGTCGACCCTTGGTGTGCAGGCATATGCCGCACCGGGCGCCAAAGACGTTCTGACGACCTATGCCGACATCGCGCATGCCGGTTACGAAGATTCACTGATCACTGCCAAAGAACTTCAGGCTGCTATTGATGCACTGGTTGCACAGCCGTCGGCAGAGACCTTTGGTGCTGCGAAATCTGCCTGGTTGGCAGCACGCGCGCCTTATCAGCAGACCGAAGTATATCGCTTTGGCAATGCCATCGTTGATGACTGGGAAGGCAAAGTTAACGCATGGCCGCTTGACGAAGGCCTGATCGACTATGTCGAAACCGGTCTTTATGGCGAAGAAAGCGAAGAAAACCCGGCATACACCGCCAATGTGGTCGCCAACCCGACCCTGGTGATTTCCGGTGAAACCATTGATGCATCGACCATTGATGCTGCTTTGCTTGAAAGCCTGCATGAAATTGACGACGTTGAATCCAACGTTGCCACCGGCTACCACGCGATTGAATTCCTGCTTTGGGGTCAGGACCTGAATGGAACGGGTGCTGGTGCAGGTGCACGTGAATGGACCGACTATGCCGCTGGCGATGCATGCACCAACGGCAATTGCGACCGTCGCGGTGCGTATCTCAAGGCGGCTGGCGATCTTCTGGTATCCGACCTTGAATGGATCACGGCACAGTGGGCCGAAGGCGGCGAAGCACGCGAAACCGTTCTTGAAGGTGATGGTGTTCCGGGTCTGACCGCAATCGTCACCGGCATGGGTTCGCTTTCCTATGGCGAACTGGGCGGCGAACGCACCAAGCTTGGCCTGCTGCTTCATGATCCGGAAGAAGAACATGATTGCTTCTCCGACAACACCCATAACAGCCACTACTATGACGCGCTGGGCATCCAGAACGTTTATCTTGGCCGTTACACCCGTGTTGACGGTTCGGTCGTTGAAGGCCCGTCGCTTTCCGATCTGGTTGCTGCAAAAGACGCAGCCCTTGATACCGAACTGCGTGGCAAGCTTGCAACGTCGGTTCTGGCTGGCAAGGCGATGGTTACCCGCGCACAGGGCGGCGAACATTTCGACCAGCTGATTGCCATGGGCAATGACGAAGGCAACGCTGTTGTCCAGACCTTTGTGGATGCCCTGGTTGACCAGACCAAATCGATCGAGCAGATCATTGCCGCTGTCGGCATTGACGGCATCGAGTTCGAAGGCTCCGACAGCCTCGACAATCCGTCTGCAGTCAACTAAGCCTTTTTACGGCACCTGCCTTGAAGGCATTGAACGGCGGGGGATGTGTCTCCCGCCGTTTTGCTTTTTATAATAATGACAAGAACCGAACCCGCCATGAAACGTCCCGCTTTTGCCCTGCGCTATATTCTGTCATCCGGTCTTGTACTGACCAGTTTGATGGCACCGTTGATCCCTGCCCGTGCCGACGATCTGTCTGCATCGGCCCTGCCCGGCGGGGACACCACATGGCCCGACGCAGATGGCCGGAATGTTTTCACCCATTATTCGGCCAATATGACCTTTGAAAAGCGGCTTGATTTCAAGCTTGGCGAGGCCCTTTTTCAAAGGCTTTGGGTGACTGCCCCGACCCGGACCAAAACCGCCGACGGGCTTGGCCCGCTGTTCAATTCGCGTGCTTGCAGCGGATGCCATATCCGCAATGGTCGCGGCCATCCGGTTGATGAAAATGCCCCGGGTGACGGCGCGACTTCGATGTTGCTGCGCCTGTCGATCCCGCCGCAAACCGCCGATCAGTTGCGCGACCATCTGGATGGCAAGATCGCAACCATTCCCGATCCGGTTTATGGCGGACAGTTTCAGGACTTTTCAATCCCGGGCATCAAGGCCGAAGGCCGGGTAAAGGTTACCTACCAGGCCCAAGATGTCAGCCTGGCCGGGGGTGAAGTCGTTACCCTGCAAAAGCCCGATTACCAGATGACCGAACTGGCCTATGGGCCGCTTCATCCCGATGTGATGGTTTCTCCGCGCCTGGCACCGCCGATGATCGGTCTTGGCCTGCTTGAAGCCATCCCCGACGATGTGTTGCTGGCGGCGGCCGATCCCCAGGATCGTGACGGCGATGGCATATCGGGCCGGGTCAATCATGTCTGGGATATTGCCCGCGGAAAGCTGGCAATCGGTCGATTTGGCTGGAAGGCCGGGATGCCGACACTTGATCAGCAAAACCAGAATGCCTTTCAGTTTGATATCGGTCTGTCGACCCCGCTTTATCCCAACGGATCGGGCGATTGCACCGAAACACAGAAAAATTGCCTGACCGCGCCGGATGGCAATGACCCGGAATTCGAAAACCTCGAAGCCCATTCGCAGGTCACCGATCTTGTTTTGTATTATACGCGCAACATCGCCCCGCCTGCGCGCCCGGATGCCCATGATGCCGATGTCGTTGCCGGGCAGCAGATTTTTGCTTCAATCGGTTGCGCATCCTGCCATACGCCGCGCTATCAATTGCCAGAACGCCCCGACATGGCCGAGCAATCCGGACAGGTGATCTGGCCCTATAGCGATCTGTTGCTGCATGACATGGGCGAAGGACTTGCCGATCATCGACCCGAAGCACAGGCATCGGGACGCGAATGGCGCACCCCGCCGCTTTGGGGAATTGGACGGGCAAAACAGATTGATCCGCGCGCGCAATTCTTGCATGACGGGCGGGCACGTACCATTCTTGAAGCCGTACTTTGGCATGGTGGCGAAGCCGAAGCTGCGCGCAATTCTGTCACATTGCTGCCACCATCTGAGCGCAGGAAACTGCTTGCATTTCTCAAGTCACTTTGAGACTGGCATGGGTTACCCCGGCGCCAAGCCCTTCAGATCAAGTGAATATTCGGAAAAGACATATGCTCCTGAAATCATGTTCGCGTCTTATGCTTCTTTCAACCACCGCCGCAATTGCGATTGGTTTTGCAGCCCCGAACGCACATGCCGATATCCCGGATGAAAATTACCGGCCGGTTCTGAACCATCTTCTTAATGAAGTCATGCCGCCGAAACTTGATGACTTTCACAAAGCCAATGCGCAACTCAGCACGTCGATCACGGATTTCTGCGCCGATCCGGATGCCGATGACCTGAAAGATGTTCAGGAAGATTTCCATGTCGCAATGGATATCTGGCAGGAAATCCAGCCATGGCGCATGGGACCAATGGTTGCCAATGGCCGCGATCAGCATATCGAATATTGGCCAGACAAGCACGGCACCGCTGCCCGCCAGTTCCGGAAATTGCTGTTTAGCAAACCGGCAGGCTATACCGATCCCGAACAGCTGTCCGAAGCCAGTGCCGCCCTTCAGGGGTTCCCGGCACTTGAAGAAGTTCTGTTTGATCCCAAGAACACCGCCCATCTCACAAGCGGTGACGAAGACGGCGTGTACCTTTGCCAATACGGGGCTGCCATTGCCACCAATCTTGAAACGATTGCCGGGGAATTGCGCGACGAATGGCCGGAATTTGCCGATGCCATGGCGACAGCCGGCCCCGACAGCATGGATTACCCCACCGCCAAATTTGCCGCGACCGATCTTTATCGCGCCCTGCATGAAGGTATCCTGATTATATCGGCCCAGAAACTTGGCAAACCGCTTGGCGATAACAAGCAGGACGCCAAGGCCAGCCGCGCAGAAAGCGAAGTATCGAAACGATCACTTCGCAACATCGCCCATAACCTGACCGGTCTGTTTGCGATCTATGATGGCAAATGGGGCGATGTCGGCAGCGAAGGAACCGGTTTGGCTGCCCTGATTGACAGCAGCCTTCTGGATCGTTCGTTCCGACTGAACTGGCAAACCGTGGTCGACGCGCTTGATGGTCTTCCTGCCTCGGTCGAGGACCTTCTGGCCCAGCCTGACGGGTATGACAAGCTGGCGGAATTCAAATCCCAGATCGATTTTCTGACCACGCTTGTTGAAAACGATATTGGTGGCAATACCCAGCTTGGCGGCGGGTTCAATGCGCTTGACGGCGATTGAGCACCCCTGACCGGGCCTGAATACGGAGGATAAAGTGAGACATCAACGTCGCGAGTTTCTGAAACTCATGGGGGTTGGCGGGGCATTTACCCTGTTGCCGATTGATATCGCCCGTTCGGCCGGCACGCCGGCACCCGAAGATCGCGCGGTCTATATCTCGGCCAGTGCCGGGGATGCCGATGATTATTATGTCAGCGCGTTCAACGCATCGGGCAAGATCCTGTTTGAACAGGCCCTGCCGGGACGCGGACATGATATCGGTCTTCGCCCCAATCATGTTGATGTCGCAGCCGTTGAACGCCGCCCCGGCCTTTACGGGCTGATCCTTGACCGTCATACCGGCGATGTCCGTGCCAAACTGCATTGTCCGGAAGACCGCCGGTTTTATGGACATGCCATTTATTCCAATGACGGGCGGTTCCTTTATATCACCGAGAATGACTTTGATCATGCGCGCGGTGTTGTGTCGGTCTGGGATGCCGAGGATGGTTATCGCCGGGTCGCGGAATTTGACAGCTTTGGCACCGGGCCGCATGAATTGCATCTGATGCCCGGCGGCGAACAGCTGGTGATTGCCAATGGCGGGTTGCATACCCACCCGGATTTCGACGGCCGCACTGCCCTTAATATCGATTCGATGGAACCCAATCTGTCGATCATTGACCGACGGACCGGCAAACTGATCCATCAGGCGTCGCTGAAACATGACTGGCACCAGCTTTCCATCCGCCATCTCGATGTCGCAGCCAATGGCACCATTGCCGCCGGTTTCCAGTATCAGGGCGAGATCAATGATCAGGTGCCGCTTGTCGGTATCTGGCAACCGGGCAAGGAAATCCGCCCGATCGAGGCCCCCGACAATGTCCAGTACCGCATGCGCCAATATTGCGGATCGGTGCGCTTTGATGCATCGGGCCAGGTATTTGGCATTTCGTGCCCGCGCGGCGGGCTTGTGACATTCTGGGATGCAAAGACCAATGGATTCCTGACCCATATCGCGGCCCCTGACGGATGCGGACTTGCCGCAACCGATCGCCCGGGTGAATTCGTCGGCACCAGCGGTCTTGGCAATGGCTGGCGTCTTGATGCGATTCGCCGAAAACGCGTGGAACTTCCCGACGATTCTCATAAATCGCTGCATTGGGATAACCATTTGCGGCGCATTACGGCGTAAACGCATCCCGAATGAATGTTGATAAAACCCGCACAAATGCTGCGGGTTTTATCGTTTTAGCCCCATAGAAACCGCAGAAAACCGGCAGATTAACCGACTGTTTTGGTCGGGCTATTTAAATGAGACAATTATCAACTAAAAATTTTACGCAAATGAGAACGATTTTCACTTGCGCAATGGTTTTCCCTCACCTATAACAGGTCTCGACACAGCCCGCGAATGCAACCCATTCGCATTTGTCCCCAAAACGGCTTGTCTCTCACCTACGGGTCCTCTCTCCCCGTAGGCCTCTCAAGGTGGAATAGCGGTGGTTATCGATGCGGGAAACGATAACCGCCGCTTTCTCTTTTCGGGACCTTTTTCCTATCGCGCGGTGCGCAGAGCGATCAGAAGACGCAGGCTGTTGATGGTCACAAGGACAGTCGCCCCTGTATCGGCAAGAACAGCCAGCCACAAGCCGGTCAAACCGGTGATCGACGTCACCAGAAAGACGGCCTTGAGGCCAAGTGCAATCGTGATGTTTTCACGTATCACCCGGCGCGCCGCACGCGACAGTTTGACCAAATTGACGACATCCCCAAGGCGCTCCTTGACCGCGACCGCATCGGCGGCCTCAAGCGCGATATCGGTGCCGCCACCAATGGCAATACCGACATCTGCGGCCTTAAGAGCGGGTGCGTCATTAATGCCATCGCCAACCATGGCGACCGGGCCGGAACGTTTCGGATCGTCCCGAAGGGCCGTCAGGGCATCAAGCTTGTCTTCGGGCATCAGTTCGGCGCGATAATCCATGCCAAGATCGGCTGCCATGCGTTTGGCCACACGGGTGGCGTCGCCTGTTAGCATCACCGGGGTAATGTTAAGCCTGTTAAGTTCGGCAAGGGCGGCCTTCGCATCGGCGCGCGCCACATCACGCAGTGCCAATGCACCAATGATTTGGCCGTTTTTCAGGATAACAACCGCAGTACTGCCGTCTTCTTCCTGTGCGGTCAGCCAGCCCGCCATATCGCCATTCGGTGTGATACCAAGCCGGTTGGCCGCCCCCACCTGATAGGTCACACCATCAATTTTGCCTTCGACACCGGCACCGGCGATGGTTTTGGCATCTTCGATCACCGGCAATTCAAGGTTCCGGTTTTCCGCCGCCGCCACAACAGCACGGGCTAACGGATGGGACGTCACGGTTTCAAGGGCCGCGGCAATGGTCAGAAGGCCGTTTTCGCCATACCCATCCGTGGTTTTGATCGCGGCAACTTTCGGCCTTCCTTCGGTCAGGGTGCCGGTCTTGTCAAATGCCATGGTGCGTACCGCCCCGATCAGCTCCAACCCGGCACCGCCCTTGACCAGAAGGCCGATCCTTGTGGCGCGTGCCAGGGCCGATGTCACCGCAGCCGGTGTTGAAATCACCAGTGCACAGGGGCAGCCGATCAGAAGCAATGCCAAGCCGCGATAGATCCATTCTTCCCAGCCCTGCCCGAACAGAACCGGCGGGATGATAACGGTCGCGGCGGCAAGCGCCATGATGATCGGTGTATAGATACGGGCAAATTTTGCCACAAACCGTTCGACCGGTGCCTTGTGCTTTTCGCTTTGTTCGACCAGCTCGATCACGCGATCAAGCATAGTCTGCCCGGCCGCACGGGTAACCGTGATCCGCACCGGGCTGTCTGTGACAATCGCACCGGCAAAGACGTCATCGCCCGCCTTGCAATAGACCGGAACAGATTCCCCTGTCAGATGGCTGTTATCAATATCAGCCGCCCCCGATGCAACCACACCATCGGCCGGGACCCGTTCCCCGGGGCGGACTTCAACAAGGTCGTTCAATGCAAGTTCCGTCGGTGAAACGGTCTGCACGCCATCGCCGGTTATGCGCCGCGCCTGTTCGGGGGCCAGCTTCATCAGGGCCTTGACCCCGCTTCGTGCGCGACCGGCCGCAACACCTTCAAGCCGTTCGCCAATCGCAAACAGCAGCACGACCATACCGGCCTCAAGACTTTCGCCTATCGCCACCGCCCCGATGACAGCAACCGACATCAGAAGTTCGATCGAGAAAATCGCGCCGCTTTGTGCCAGTCGCATCGCTTTTTTCATTACCGGCACAGCAGCCAGAACAGATGCAACCGACATGGCATAAGACCCGAATGACGGGATAATCACCCCCACCAGACCGCCCAGCGCCAGACAAATGGCCGCAAAGGCAATTTCATCATTTTCAGACGACCAGGGTACAAACCGCCGTTTGATACCGGTACCGGCATCGGCATCAACATCCGCAACTTTTGCGGTCGCGTCGTGAGTGTGACTGTGACTGCGACTGGTCGAATTGGGGGCACCATCCTGCGCGCATGCGTCACCGGCACAACAGGATGTATTGCGCTGGGCGCCCGTCATACCGGGTGCCGTTTTCTCGCGGGCCGGATAGCCAAGCTTGTTCAGTAACGAAGTAACCGCAGCGCGATCAGATTGGCGATCATCATCTAGGCCAAGAGTAACGGTTTCGCGCATCATCGAGACATCGACACAGGACACGCCATCCATTTTGCCAAGGGCGGTTTCGATCTTGGCAACACAGGATCCGCAATCCATGCCCGACACCTGCCAATGGTAATGGCGTTTCGCATCGGCCTGACGGGCAAGAATGTCCCGCAAGGTGGCGTCTTCATCGGCACTGATCGGTGATGATGTTGATATGCCCTGCCCATCCCCGGAAATACCACGCCCCGGAATGGCCCGCGAAAGAACATCAATCAATGATGCGCGGCACTGCGCACAGTCACCAATTGCCGGAAGGTCTTCCCATTTTGCGACGAAGGACATTCATCACCTCATAAAATAAAATTTTCATTCATATGTTATATTCAAACTATGCTTCATATATTCATCTGTCAAGAACATTCAAATACGCATTTGAATGTATGGAAATGCCATGCCTGACCGGCCAGTCACCAGCCCGGCAATCATCCTTCAAGCAGCTGAATTAAAACAAAATCAGATCAGTCGTGCGTCACATGCGCAAAGACATCACGCACCACGCGCGAAATATGTTCATCATCGATCTGATAGAAAATATGCCGTCCGCGGCGCTCGGATGCCAGAATCCGCTGATCGCGCAAATGGCGCAAATGATGGCTGCAAAGCGATTGCGACATGTTGGTCGCATCGGCCAGTTCACTGACGGTCTGCGGGCGTTCCATACACCGCAAAACCAGCTGCAACCGCCCGGCATCCCCCAAAAGCGCAAAGATCTTTGCCGCGGCCTCTATATGGGGCAGCGACAGGTTCGCCCCCACAGCACGTGACGCATCGCGCGTGACGGCTTCACCCTGTTCGGTGCTCAGACCAAGACGGGCTGCCGTATCGCATTCCTGGCAATCTGTTTCGGTTGGCGACGACATGGCCTTACTGACCGGGGCTTTGCCAACCGGGGACTTGGTGATCGGGGATTTGGTTTTGCTTTCTGACATGCCCCTATTTTCCATGACAGCCGATCCAAGGCAAGGGGAACTGAACCAAAACACCGTGATACGATCCACGACACCGCCGATTTCCAATCGTCCCGGCCCCTGCCCGGTTGAAAAAATCACAAGGGAACGCTCGACACCGCAAGTCCGATACCCGCGACCTGCACCGACACCACACCGCGATCGGTCAATTTCACATTGACTCCTTTCGATAACTTATTCATGTTTTACATTAATTATATAAATCGATTCGTGAACTTCACCTGACAGGAGCCCCACCATGTCCACCCCATCCACGTCACATGCCGCGAAGCCCGATACCCTTAAAAATGTTCGCAGGCTCAGCACCCTGCTTTATTGGGGATGTGCGGTTGCGATCGTTCTTCAATTTCTTGCCATTCCAATGGTCTGGTATCTGCCGGGATGGGTCGAAGCCAGCACCAGCCAGATGACGGTCAGCCTTGCGGAATTGCACGCGCTTTCGGGATGGCAGAAATATGCCACCATCCTGGTAATGATGATCCCGTCATTGATCATGGCCTATGGGCTGTTTCACCTGCGCAAGATGTTCGGGGCCTTTGCCCATAACGCGATTTTTCAGCCTGAAACGATCCGTCATCTTAAACTGTTTGGCGTCGCGCTTCTGGTGCAAACACTGGCCAAACCGCTGACCGGGGCTACGACATCGGTATTGGCGACCTTCCACCGCCCGGCCGGTGAACGGATGCTGTCCATTGGCCTTGGCAATGCCGAGGCCAGCACGCTTTTCCTTGGTGCGCTGATTATCGTGATTGCCTGGGTGCTTGGTGAAGCGGCCCGGATTGATGATGAAAACCGGAGCTTCGTCTGATGGGGATTGTTGTCCGACTTGACGTGATGCTCGCCACCCGCAAAATGAAATCCAAGGATCTCGCCGCCCGGATCGGAATCAGCGAACAAAACCTGTCGCTTTTGAAATCGGGAAAGGTGCGCGGCGTACGCTTTGAAACCATGGCTGCAATCTGCAAGGAACTGGACTGCCAGCCCGGTGATCTGCTGGAATTTGTTGCAGATGACTGACTTCCGGCGCCAGACAACCTGATCCAGAATGCCTGCAATCAACGTAAAGCCAACATTCTCATAACTTTACGGGTGCCCTGTGACATACGAGCTTTTCATTCTGCTGTTAAATGCGTTGCTGTGCCTGACCTTTCCCTGGGCCTATAATTACGCCTATGCCAAACAACCCGGTGTCGGCGGCAAACGGCTGATGGGCAATCGTGACGGCCTTCCGGAACGTGTGGGCATGGCCGCACGCGGATTGCGCGCACATCAGAACCATCTGGAAAACCTCGTACCGTTTGCAATCATCACCCTTGTCGCACAGGCAACCGGCGTTTCGAATACGATCACCATCGCCTGTGCGACTGTATTTCTTCTTGCCCGTCTTGCGCATGGCGGATTGTATCTTGCCGGGATCGAACATCTCGGCCCGGTCAAAGGCGTGCGATCCATCGCCTATTTCGTCAGCCTGTTTGCCATGCTGGTCTATGCCGCACAGCTGTTTCTCCATGCCTGACACAATACCGGGTTCCGCCAGAAACGATGCGGTACTTGCCGCAACGTGATTGTTTTGCCTAAATGAAGCCAATAAAGCGATGGCACCATCGTAAAAAACACAAATGCTTCAGGAGAGGACGGAACAGATGACACAAAAGATCGCCCTGATCACAGGGGCTGCGCGCGGGATCGGACTTGCCACCAGCAAACTGTTCATCGAACAGGGCTGGAAAGTGGCAATGATTGATCGTGACGGGGATGAACTGACACAGGCCGCAAGCGCGATGACGGATGGCAAGGCATTCATCTTTGATGTTTCCGTCCCCCAACAGGTCGATCAGATGATTGACAATGTTCTTTCGGAATTCGGCCGGATTGATGCAGTGGTCAACAATGCCGGGGTTGCCGATTTCCTTCCGGTCGAAGAAACCAGCTTTGCCGCCTGGCGCCGGATCATGGAAACCAACCTTGATGGTGTCTTCCTTGTCTCGCAGGCGGCCATTCCGGCGCTAAAGGAAACCAAGGGTGCTATTGTCAATATCGGCTCGATCTCGGGCCTGCGTGCATCGACCCTTCGGGTGGCCTATGGCACGTCAAAGGCCGCCGTCATTCACATGACCAAACAACAGGCCGCCGAACTTGGCGAATATGGCATTCGCGCCAATTGCGTCTGTCCCGGCCCGGTCAAAACCAAACTTGCAATGGCAGTCCATTCAACCGACATCATATCAGCCTACCTTGATGCCATGCCGCTTGGCCGATATGGCACGGAAAATGAAATCGCCGAAGTCATCCATTTCCTGTGCTCGGACAAGGCAAGTTTCGTCACCGGTCAAATCGTCGCCGCAGACGGCGGGTTTGAAACCACCGGCGTTGGCCTGCCCGCGCTGCGCCGAAAGTAAAGGCAATGACCCCATGCGCCTGCTTCGCCTGATCATCGCATTGACCACCCTGTTGGCCCTGCCGTCCTGCCTAACCTTTAACTGGCAACGCAGCGTCCAACAGGTCTTGTCAAATGCATGCAATTCCACAGGCGATTGCGGGTCGGATGGGCCCGGATCAAACTAAACAAACTTAATCTTCACCATTTCGCATCACTCTCATATCCCGGACTGCATCACGTATATTGCGGCGAAGCCAACGAGATAATAGCCCTGATCCTCCTTGATCAGGGCTGTCACGCTTTGGATCAATTTCTGTTGCGTCCGGGATCAGAGCTTCAAATGCGGCTGCAGCAATTGCGTTCTCATAGCCCTCCCCGGCTTGCTCTTTAAATGAAGCAACTGATGCTGCAAGTGTCTCTTTGTGCCTGTAACTCTCCTGTAAGGTGAAGAGTTGGCGATGGCGCCTACTCGCGAATCCCAACAAGAACAATGATGGCAACAGCACAAAAATGCGTACAGAAATCGCGCCTAAAAACTGCAACGCAGCGACGCCAAAATCCGCTGTGTTGCCGGTTACGAAACTAGGAAACTGTATGTAGCCGTTCACAAACGGTAGTGCATTGAAAACACACAGGACTGAGACAAACAGAAATACTATTGAGCCGTAGAATTCCTTCCGGACAGTTGAGATCGGTCCATCTAAGTTTGTCCTTGCAGCAGCGTAACTATTTGCTAACCCCGCAGAGGTAGCGAGCCCCAGCAATTTTCTACTCTGCTTGTCTATTTCCTCATGCTCATGGCGAACGTCGGTGGCACTTTTCACCAAACTTTCCAGCTCGGATCGATTATCCTCGAGGAACCTTTCGACTGCCTCTTTTTCTTTAATTAGAGTATCTTGCACTTCTCGCAAGTTTTGTTTGAAACCCTCAAAATCCGGGTCAAATGCCGAAATTCTACCACCGAGATCGCTCGCCTCCTGCTCATTAGTCCTCACTCTCTGCAATAGACTTTCAACTTCTTCGGACTTTGATTTCCAATCAGTCAAAATTCCAGAGAGTTCGGTTTGAGCTTTTTGAGCTGCGTCCAAGGCAGCCTCAGCCCCATTGCTTGCCGTGGATGCTTTCGTAGCTTCCCCTTTTGTGACACGCTTTATGCCGCTAACTTCACGCTTCGCCTCATTCAATTCCGTGAGCATTTTGTTGATACCCTGCCTCAACCCGGTGAACGGATTGTCTGACTGGCCACCGAAGGCAAGCTTCAACAAAAGCAAGTGTTCTGTTGTCGCTTCAAGATATTTAACGATGTTTTGAAAACGTCCACGCAGGTCACGATTTTGACCATTTGCCGTACGCATAATAGCAAGGTTTTCATCTACGGAAGTAAAACCTTGCTGCTTCACCCAATTCACATCAGAGACGACATTAGTACATTCTGTGACTGCGCTCTGCAGATTAGTAACCACCGCACCAATGCTTCTTCTTGGGAATGGGGGACCCGATGCATTCTTTGGAAGCGACACGGACAACTCAACGACCGATGTGAGGTTTGAATAGACATCTCCGAGAGTTTGTTCGCCAAAAACGATATCGCCAGAGATCAATTGTGAGCCATCGCTTGCTGTGGCATCCTGCAAAGCGCTCATCATTTGCTCTGCTGCGTTTTTGAGCTCTGCTGCTTGAGAAATAATCTCGGAAAACATTACACTCCCCTCGTAACCTCCGACTTTTATTAGATAAAATTAATGCAATTTTGACGAGAAAACCATCACAAAAAAAACGGCGCGCCCAATGGACGCGCCGTTTGTTGTTTCCGATATCGGAAAACTTATTCCCACTCGATGGTTCCCGGTGGTTTGGATGTAAAGTCATAGGTGACACGGTTGATGCCGTTGACTTCATTGATGATGCGGTTGGCGATGCGGCCAAGCAGTTCAGGCGGGAACGCATAGAAGTCCGCGGTCATGCCATCGGTCGAGGTGACCGCGCGCAGTGCACAGGCATAGTCATAGGTACGACCGTCGCCCATCACGCCAACGGTACGCACCGGAAGCAGAACGGCGAATGCCTGCCAGATCGCGTCATAAAGACCGGCATTGCGGATTTCTTCGAGATAGATCGCATCGGCCTTGCGCAGGATATCAAGCTTTTCGCGCGTGATCGGCTGGCCAGGAATACGGATCGCAAGACCCGGTCCAGGGAACGGATGACGCCCGACAAAGCTGTCCGGCAGGCCCAGTTCACGCCCAAGGTCACGGACTTCGTCCTTGAACAGTTCACGAAGCGGCTCAACCAGCTTCATGTTCATACGTTCCGGAAGACCGCCAACGTTATGGTGCGACTTGATGGTGACTGACGGGCCGCCGGTGAAGGACACGCTTTCGATCACGTCAGGGTACAGCGTCCCCTGTGCGAGGAAATCCGCACCGCCGATTTTCTTGGCTTCTTCTTCGAAGGTTTCGATGAAGAGACGCCCAATGGTTTTGCGTTTTACTTCCGGATCGGTTTCGCCTTCGATCGCACCGATAAAGGTTTCGGACGCATCAACATGAACCAGCGGGATGTTGTAATGGTCACGGAACAGGGAGACGACCTGATCGGCCTCGCCCGCGCGCATGAAACCGTGATCGACAAACACGCAGGTAAGCTGATCACCAATTGCCTCGTGGATCAGAACTGCGGTAACCGAGCTGTCAACACCACCCGACAGACCACAGATGACCTTGCCATCGCCGACCTGTTTGCGGATCTTGTCAATCGCATCGTCCTTATAGGCATTCATCGTCCAGTCGCCAGAGCAACCGGCAACACCATGCGTAAAGTTCTTAAGGAGCTGTGCGCCATGCGGGGTATGGACCACTTCCGGGTGGAACTGAACCGCATAGAATTTCTTTTCGTCATTGGCGATGGCGGCAAACGGTGCGCCTTCGGATTTGCCAACAACGCGGAAACCGTCGGGAAGCGCATCAACACGGTCGCCGTGGCTCATCCAGACCTGTTCGCGTGCGCCCGCGGCCCAAACGCCGGTAAACAGCGCGCAATCTTCGATCACGTCGACAAAGGCACGACCGAATTCACGATGATCGGATGTCGCGACCTTGCCGCCAAGCTGGTTGACCATGGTCTGCTGACCATAGCAGATGCCCAGAACCGGAACGCCGAGTTCAAACACCTTTGCCGGTGCCGACGGGGCCTTGTCCCAATGGACAGACGCCGGGCCACCCGAAAGGATCACGGCCTTGGGGGCATATTCATCAAGGAACGCATCCGAGATGTTATTAAAAGGGTGGATCTCGCTATAGACACCGCTTTCACGCACGCGACGTGCAATCAGCTGGGTAACCTGGGATCCGAAATCAATAATCAGCACGCGATCAGTCATCGGGCCGTATCTCCGTCGAAGATGGGGTTGCGCCGTACATACGCCAAACCATCGTGATGGGCAACCCGGCGCAGGCGGTCCCCCAACGATGCATTCAAAAAACTTGCGCCCTGTTGCCGGGCCGGCACGGAGAATTGCGGCGTTTTTGCGCACATCATCCCCCGAAAATTACACAATTGGTCCCTTTTTCCTTCGCAATGGTCGCGCAGTATTCCAATCAACGGAACGCGGGAAACAACGCGTCCGAGCATGAGCAACGCATTTTTGATCGAAGCAAGGGACACGTAATCATGAGCACTTCCAAAGGTAGCAAAATCGCACTCGCCGTCGCTGGTCTTATTCTGGTTGCCGGTACTGCAACCGCAATCGCGATGACCCAGAAAGATGGCGGTTCCGCCCTGCCGATCTTCGGTACGGAAGAAACCGCCCCGGCTGAAAAATCCGAAACCATTGCACCGGCTGCGCCGAGTGCCGAAATCGGCGAAAGCCTGAAGACCGGCCCGGATGCAGAGGATGATGTTATTCCCGGTATGAACAATCTCGAAAATTCGGAAGGTTCGGACAGCAATGGTCCGGTCTATGACATTCCGGCCGAGAAAACCGAATAACCTGCTCTGAGCAACAAACGGGCTGACGCCCGCGACACCGTGGGACCGGCAATCTGCAGAAGAGCCACTTAACGCAATATTGCGTTCACGGTAAAACAAAACTGGCCCTGCGAGTATTCCTCGCAGGGCCTTTTTTCGTGCAGACGGACTAAGGCTGATGACGGGCCGGATGCCATATGTCATCACCGGTCGGTCCATTATTTTACCTTGCCTTTGGCGGTCCGTTCGAACACCGCAACAAAGAACCCGTCGGTGCCATGGACATTCGGCGACAGACGCAACCAGGGCTTATCCTTGCCGCCCGGAACCGGAACGGATTTTGGTGCATCGGGCCAGATTTCATTGATCGGCACCGGTTTGAAATCCTTGCGATCGCGCATGAAGGTTTCAATCAGGCGTTCGTTTTCTTCGGGCATGATCGAACAGGTCGCATAAATCAGGCGCCCGCCCTTGGTGACCTTGGCCGCACCGGCCTTAAGGATCTTGCTTTGCTGCGCCATCAGGGTGCGCAGGTCACGCTGACCGATACGCCAGCGCAAAGCCGGGTTACGGCGCAACGTCCCAAGCCCCGAACAGGGCACATCAAGCAATACACGGTCAAAGAAGCCCGACTTGTTGCGCAGCCAGCTGTCGCGTTCATCGGCAATGATGCGCTGCTGGATGCAATCACCTGCACCGGCGCGACGTGCACGTTTGCGCGAATTGTCCAGACGCCCCCCATGGGTATCACAGGCAAGGATACGTCCCTTGCCGCGCATGTCAGCCGCAATACCAAGGGTCTTGCCGCCACCGCCAGCACACATATCAAGGATGGTCATGCCCGGCTTGGCATCGACCAGCTTGACGCAAATCTGCGATGCTTCGTCCTGGATTTCGATCAGGCCATCCTTATAGGCCGCAGTCACCAGCATATTGAGGCCCAGCGGCAAACGCAGGCCGTTGGGTGCAAACGGGGTGCGTTCAATATCCTTGATGCCATCGGCTTTCAGCGACTTGATCGCGTCTTCGACAGTTCCGCGCAGGCGGTTGACACGCAGATCAAGTTTGGCCGGCTGATTATAGGCCGCCATTTCGGCAGACAGGTTTTCATGATGAAGCTTCATCAGCTCCGCATACAGCCATTTCGGCAACTCGGTTTTGACCGCGCCGGGCTGGGCATCATGATCAAGGGTCTTGTCGGCCAGTTTGTTGATCAGGTGCTTTTCATTGGGATGAAGCGTTTCCGGGCAGAATTGTTCGCCGCTGAAACGGTCTTCGATATCGGCCTTTGACAGACCATCATGCAGAACCAGTTCGGCGATCATGCGTGCACGACCGTCCTGAAACTCATAGCCCATTTCCGCCAGCCACCAGCCCAGACGGGCCTGATGACGGATCAGGTTATAGAAACGTTCGCTGATTTCACGGCGATCGCCACCGCCGATGTAACGGCGTGATCCGAAATAGCCAGATACAACGCGGTCTGCGTCGTCTCGGGTATGGGTCCAGCCATCATAAAGTTCAATGACGGCTGCGATACGTGCACCGGGTTTCAAAGCGAATTTCCAACCTGTTTTGCGGGTGTTACTGCTGCTTCGGATATGGGAAGCGCAAACACCGCTTGCGATAAATACGATAAAAAAGACGATGACGGCAGGAAGACCTGCCGTCATCTGAAATACGGGGCTGCTGATAGCATGTCACGCGCGGTTCGCCAACCGCTTCGAATGCAGGGCTGCTCAGCGAAATCGCGGCAGCCAGATCAGCAACCTGATTGCTTAGCCGCCCGGACGATAGTTCGGAGCTTCGCGGGTGATGGTCACGTCATGGGCGTGGCTTTCGCGCAAGCCGGCATTGGTGATGCGCACGAATTCGGCACGTTCACGGAAATCGGCAAGGGTCGCCGAACCGGTATAGCCCATCGATGCCTTAAGACCGCCAACCAGCTGATGGATGATCTGGCCTGCCGGACCTTTGTAGGGAACGCGGCCTTCGATGCCTTCGGGAACCAGTTTCAGGTTGTCCTGGACGTCCTGCTGGAAATAACGGTCGGCCGAACCGCGTGCCATGGCACCGACCGAGCCCATCCCGCGATAGGATTTATAGGAACGGCCCTGATAAAGGATGACTTCGCCCGGTGCTTCGTCCGTACCGGCAAGAAGGGAACCAACCATGCAGGTGCTGGCACCCGCGGCCATTGCCTTGGCAATGTCGCCCGAGAATTTGATACCACCATCGGCAATGATCGGCACATCAAGCTTGTGCGCCATTTCGGCACAATCAAGAACCGCGGTCAACTGCGGCACGCCGACACCGGCAACAATACGGGTCGTACAGATCGACCCCGGTCCGATACCGACCTTGACCGCATCGGCACCGGCTTCTGCCAAGGCCTTGACGGCGGCTGCGGTTGCGACGTTACCGGCAATGATCTGGGTATCGCCGACTTTTGCCTTGATCTGTTCCACCGCCTTGATCACGCCAGCCGAATGGCCATGCGCGGTATCAATGACCAGAACGTCAACACCGGCTTCGATCAGTGCTGCGGCACGTTCAAAGCCCGCCTCGCCGACACCGGTTGCTGCCGCAACGCGCAGACGACCGCTTTCATCCTTGCAGGCATTCGGGTGCAGCTTGGCTTTTTCGATATCCTTGACCGTGATCAGGCCGGTGCAACGATACGCTTCGTCAACAACCAGAAGCTTTTCAATACGGTGCTGGTGCAGAAGCTTTTTGGCTTCGGTGGTGTCGACATTTTCGGTCACCGTAACCAGACCTTCGTGGGTCATCAGTTCGGAAACCGGCTGTGCGCGGTTGGATGCAAAGCGGACATCGCGGTTGGTCAGAATACCGACCAGCTTGTTCGAGCCGCGTTCGACAACCGGAATACCCGAAATGTGGTTCACATCCATCAGATCAAGCGCATCGGCCAGCGTCTGGTCAGGATGAATGGTGATCGGGTTGACAACCATACCCGATTCGAACTTTTTCACGCGGCGAACTTCTTCGGCCTGCTGTGCGATATCGAGGTTCTTGTGAATGACCCCCATGCCGCCATGCTGTGCCATGACAATCGCCATTGCACTTTCGGTCACCGTATCCATAGCCGAGGAAAGCAGCGGGATTTTCAGGTCAATTTTCTTGGTAATGCGGGTGTTGGTCTGCACCTGAGCCGGCAGCACTTCGGATGCTGCGGGTTTGATCAATACGTCGTCAAACGTCAGGGCTTCTACAATGCGGGTCATCTGGCCACCTCGTTAATCTGAGTTGGCGCGGAATTTATACACGTTACGCCCCAAATGCCAAGTTTTCTGCGCCCATAACAGCCCTGTGATTTTATTGATGCTTTATTTTGCGCATTCCGTTAGAAACTGGTCGATGGGGCTTCTGGCAGGCAACGCCGCACAAACGTTGTCATCCCGCCAACTGTCAAAGCCGCCAAATCCCTGACATCAATGTTATGTGATCTGCCTGCGATGCCGTGCGCAAGATGGCGTTTTTGCAATCAGGCAACGTCTTGGGTACGGGTATCAAGAACCGCCCCGACAAAATGGCGAACATCACCATCAAGTGTTTCCGCACGTCCCAAAAGACTGGTTGCCTCGTCATGCAGGGCAAGCAGGACATCGCGCGACGCATGGGTGCCTGATGCGACTTCGGTTACGCTATCGACAATGTCGCGCATCCGTTTGACGGCCTGTTCGATACGGTTGCCGATTTCTGTCACCGCGGCGGTTTGTTCGCGGGTTGCCCCCGCCACCAGACGCGCACCATTGTCAATTTCGGCAATGGTTTCACTGATATCGCGCACTGAAATCACGGCTTCGCGGGTCATTTCCTGCATCTGACCGATTTCACGAATGACCTGTTCGGCGGCATGGGCGGTCTGGCTGGCAAGATTTTTGACCTCGGATGCGACAACGGAAAATCCCTTGCCGGCATCGCCTGCCCGCGCGGCTTCGATCGATGCATTCAGGGCCAGAAGATTTGTCTGATCCGCCACATCCGTGATCAGTTCAACCACACCGGTGACCCTTACGGCCAGCGCATCAAGACGCCCCATATGTTCCCCCGCAGACCGCGCACGTTCAACAGCGGTTTCTGACAGCGACGCCGATCCGTCAATCTGACATCCGATCTGCTGGATGGATCCGCTGAATTGTTCGGTCGCGGTCGCAATCCCGTCAAGTGCGGCACTGCTTTCATCTGCAGCCCGGCGCATTTCCGCCGCCTGGATCGCAATTTTACCGACATTCTGCGACAGGAAGTCGGAATTGGTGGTCAGCTTGCGCGCACTATCAGACAAATCGCCGACAACAAGCTTGAGATCATCACCAATCTGCCCGGCACTGTTGCGAAATGTTCTGGTCTGCGCATCCATGACATCAAGTGCCTGATTGACCTTCTGGGCATATCCGACCAGATCACCGCGCAGCCCGCGTGGAATGATCTTGCGGAAATAATCCCCGCGCGATGCGCAATTCATCGCAGCAGCGGCTTCTTTGGTGAAGGCTTCTGTCAGGTCAAGCAACTGATTGACGGCATTTTGCATATTGGCAAGCTTGCCCCGGTGCAACCGGTTGGACACGCGCGCATCCATATTGCCATTGGCCGCAGCACGAACAATGTCGCACAGCTCATCAAGATATCGCTGTTGCCGATAGATGGTCAGAAGCCCAACGGCACAACAAACGCTGAGCACCCCGGCAAGGCCCGCCACAACAAGGCCGATATGCGATGACCAGACAAATCCGGCAACAACAGCCAACAGGCCCAGACACCAGCCCCCGGCCAGTACCAGACGCAGATTAGAGAGTGAAAACAAATTGATCATAATCGACGCCTGCATCCCCCAGAAGCTTCGTGACCATTGCCGTTCCGCGTGCCATGCCTTCTTTGCGATTGCGTTCTTTGGCTTCTTCTTCGCAAAGGGCGGCATAAAGCGGAATGACTTTTTCAATGGCATCACGACGCGGTACGCGACGATTTGAATGATATCCGATGATCTTGCCATCCGGACCGAAAGTCGGCGTTACATTGGCCAGAACCCAGTAATGGTCACCGTTCGAGCAGCGATTGATGACATAGGCGAAAATTTCGCGACCGGCTTCGATGGTTTGCCATAACAGGGAAAACACACATCTTGGCATGCCGGGATGACGAATGATGCTGTGGGGTTGGCCAAGGATGTCGCGTTCACGGTATCCGGCCACCCGAAGGAACACATCATTTGCATATGTGATCCGACCTTTAAGGTCGGTCTTTGAAACGATAATTTCGTGTTCGTCGAAATAGCGTTCGACGCCGGTCAAGAACAGATTGTCCTGCTTCATCAGTTACACCCCACAACAAAGGACCCACCCCAATCGGTCCATCTGCGCACAAACATTTCGTCGCAGATTGAAGGGTAACTATATCCCGCAATGCCAATTACGGGGTTTGATGTAGCGCAAGGGAAAAGACGATTATTTGGCAGTGCCGGCCGTAACCTTTGCCACGACCGGCCCGATCATTATTCAACCGGCGACCAGCCGTCATCTTCACGCAGTTCGGCGTTTTTGATGTCATCTTCGGCATTGTTCTGGCCGCGGAACCCGGTGGCAATCAGGTAGGCTTCCGGGCTTTCGGGGCGCGATGCCGGCGGCTTGGCGTGTTTGGTCACGCGGAAATTCTTCTTAACCCGGTCAAGCAAATCGTTTTCGGTACCGCCCTTGAACACCTTGGCAATGAAAATACCACCCGGCGCCAGGACCTCCTCGGCAAACAGCAAGGCATGTTCGACCAGGTCAATAATGCGGATATGGTCGGTTTGACGATGCCCGGTGGTTTCCGGCGACATGTCGGAAATCACCGCATCAACCGGGCCGTCAAGGGCCTGCTTGATCATGTCGGGTGCCTTGGGATCAAGGAAGTCGGCCTGCAAACAGGTTGCGCCAGACAGACCTTCCCATTCCAGAATATCCAGACCGACGACCTGGCCCTTGCCATGTTTGGAGCCGACCATATCAATCGCGACCTGCGTCCAGCCCCCCGGTGCGGCACCAAGGTCGACAATGCGCATTCCCGGGCGCAGCAAATCGAACTGGTTATTGATTTCAATCAGCTTGAAAGCCGCACGCGACCGGTAGCCCAGACGCTTTGCTTCCTGCACATAGGGATCATTGAGCTGACGGTCGAGCCAACGCGTCGAAGACAGTTTGCGCCCCTTTGCACTTTTGACACGCGTGCGCAGGCCACGGCGTGCGCCGGTATCAATGGCTGCAATGGCTGAACCCTTGCGGCGGCGCTGCCCGCCTTTTCCGCTGCGATTTTCGCTCATGATCTTTCCTGAACTGAATTCTGTTTTGGCCAATGGCCTGTCGGGACGATGCGTCTACCGATCAGGATGAAGCCGGAATATGCGACACTGTATGACGGCGCGCGTCGCACGGGTCAATAGCATGACCGTCCGCACGCATCAAATCGACCAAAATACCTTCGCGTAGGCCCCGATCGGCGACCTTGAGCGTCGCCAAAGGCCAGATATCACGAATCGCTGCAAAAATCGCCGCCCCTGCATCCATCAGTTCGGCCCGCTGATTCCCGATACAGGGATGCCCCTTGCGCTTGTCAGATTCCATGCGCAACAGCAATTCGGTCACCCGTTCGGCATCGTCAAAACGCAGATCCGATCCGTCAACCTTATGACGTTCATAGCGTTCAAGACCAAGCGCGATGCCACAGAAAGTCGTCACCGTACCGGATGTGCCGACCATCTGGACCTTGTCATCATCCAGCATGTCAGTACAGCAATTGCGTTTGGCGAATTCTTCAAGACGTTCACGGATTTCGGTCCGCATTGCTTCGAACCGTTCGCGCCGTTCCTCGACCGAGGCATAGCGTTCGGTCAGGCACAAAACCCCGCATGGCATCGAAAGCGTTTCAATGCACTGGGTTTTGCCGGTTTTGTCGACCTTGATCCAGCAGATTTCCGTGCTGCCACCGCCAATATCAAACACCACCGCATAGGGGCGTTCATCCAGCAGCGCCGAGCAGGCCTGAAGCGCAAGGCGGCTTTCCTCGTCTGGATTAATGATATCAAGTGTGATGCCGGTTTCATCAAAGACACGACGCACGAATTCTTCGCGGTTATTGGCCGTCCGGCAGGCTTCGGTCGCAACTGCGCGCAAACGTGCACCGGGATGGCGGCGCAATTTTTTGGCACAGACACGAAGGGCATCAATCGCGCGTTCCATGGCCGCTTCGCACAGATATCCCTTTTCGCGGACACCTTCGCCCAAGCGCACGACGCGCGAAAAGGCATCAATAACCTTGAACCCGTCATTACACGGACGCGCCACCAGAAGCCGGCAGTTCGAACTGCCAAGGTCAATCGCGGCATAAAGCTGCACGGTGATGCAATCGACCATGCGCGCAGGTTTTTCACGGTCACCGGGCACATGCACAGCCTGCCCCGGCTGCGGCATTGCCGGTTTGTCAGGCACCTCAAGCACCGCATGGTCGCCCATTGCAGCGCCGCCTGCGGGGCTTTCTGCCCGGTGCGAGTTGCTATGGGGATTGACCTGCTTCACCTTTCGAAAACCTGCTTTCTGTTAATCGCACTGTCTGTATCGCGGATCATCAAGACATTTATATGACGATCCCGCGAATCAGCTATATGAGTGTAACGACAATCCCCGACAAGGCAAATCCCGTATGCAGTAATCGCATGGTTGAATAAATCGAAACAAAAAAGGGGTTGCCAAACCCGGGCGGGTTTTATACATAGCGGCCCACGCCACGATGCATCGCGTGTCGCGGCGGACCAAGTTTTGTTGGGGAATAGGTTAACGGTAGACCTACGGACTCTGACTCCGTCAGTCCTGGTTCGAATCCAGGTTCCCCAGCCAACTTTGCCGGACGTTGCAATGGCCCAACATTGCGCAAAACATGCGGTCCGGGGTATAAATAACGCACACCAAAGTACTGCTGGGGAATAGGTTAACGGTAGACCTACGGACTCTGACTCCGTCAGTCCTGGTTCGAATCCAGGTTCCCCAGCCACTTTGCCCGACCTTCCCGATTTCGACCTTTGTTCTTTGCTGTTCTGATCGGCGTCGATCAATCGTCAATCCTGCGCGCACGCAAATTGCGCGTGATGGCAGCTTTGATATACATCTGTAATCTCGATCACGTTTTCAGGAGACAGGCGATGGATCAGGTCACGGGCGGCTGCCTTTGCGGCAAGGTCACGATCACGGCAACCGGTGCGCCGTACCGGGTCGGTTTGTGCCATTGCCTTGATTGCCGGAAACATCATGGCGCGCTGTTTCATGCATCCGCGATCTTTCCCGAAAAGGCCGTGACCATTACCGGTGAAACCACATCATTCAATGGACGGCATTTTTGCCCGACCTGCGGATCATCGGTTTATGGTCACACCGATGACGAGATCGAAGTCAATCTCGGCATTCTCGATGCCCCGGATCAATTCACCCCGAGTTACGAGCTCTGGACCATCCGGCGCGAAAGCTGGCTACCGGATTTTGCGCTTCGTCATTCTTATGAAAAAGATCGCCCGGAAACCGATCGCAACGAAGATTGATACTGCCTGACCGACATCAAACAGATCATCATGCAGATCGTCAGGAACACAAATGACAGGGGGGCGATGACTGATCAGGTTTGTTTTCGGGCGCCTCGCCCGCATCGGACAAAACACTTGTCCCGGCATCGGTAATCAAAACATCGACGGGCACGTCATATTGGTGGGGTTTGATGTCATCAAGTCGGGTTGCCTCAAACCCGATCCCGACCACCAGTGGCTTGCGCGTCATTGCGGCCAGTGTGCGGTCAAAAAAGCCGCCCCCATAACCCAGCCGGTACCCTGCCCGATCAAATCCGACCAGCGGGGCAAGCAACACATGCACCGGAATTTCGGGGGTATCTTGCGGTTCGGGTATGCGGGCAAAGCCCGGGGTCATTACGGTATCAGGCGTCCAGTCATGAAAGACCATGGGCAAATCCCTGCCCGGAACAACAGGAAGGGCGGCGCGACCGCCTTCGGAAATATGGTCAGTTATCACCGCGCGCAGATCGACTTCATTCTGGATCGGCCAGTAAAACCCCACCGTCGCCCCACGCCGCGCCGACAGGAAACTGTCAAAATGCGCGCGGATCTGATCGGACAGATTTTTATGGGTTACGCTATCGAGTTCCGATCGCCACCTCAACAGGATACGCCGGACGGTTTGCCGCCATTCAGACTGGCTTTGTTCATTGTCCGATTGTGGCGGGGTTGGCAAATTCAGGCTCATGGGCGCGATCACAGTTTGCAGATGGGATAGCAGATAGGATGTGCAGATGGACAGAAGCCACAAGCCTACAGCAAAACCCCATAAACGCATAACGCGCCGGGAACCCGGCGCGTTAACGGTTGTCAGCAAAAAAGCTGCAAGCCAGATAGAAATTTAGAGAATGGCGAGTTCTTCTGCCGACATGCGGCCATTGCGACCTTCAATCAGCTCAAACTGAATTTTCTGCCCTTCATCAAGTCCCTGCAGACCAGCACGCTGAACTGCGGTGATGTGCACGAATGCATCTTTTCCGCCTTCGTCAGGGGTGATGAAGCCATAACCCTTGGTCGCATTGAACCACTTAACCGTTCCGGTAGCCATATCCGTAGTCGTCCTTAGTTTAGTAGGCGCATCCCCGAAGTAAGGAGATGCAAGAAAACAGTCCCTGCAACACACCCATTAAGAGCATGATCACCATCAACCAGGAAGCAACCACGCGCATGAAAGATGCACTGCATCGTTTCAACAATTACGCGAAATTTGGGCTTAGTGCAATGGATTCATGTATGAAGTTCTTTTTTCGCCGTCTGATGTCACCGGCAAAATGCATGATTTCGTGCGGTTGAAAATCCCGTAAGGACACATCACCCCTAGATAAAACAATCTTCACGGCGAATTCTCGCAACGGTTCCAGATGCAAGAATGCAATTATATCATGGGGATATTTTTTTTCATCGAACCGCATATTCAATACAGGCAAATCAGATAGGCGACTGATCCTTGTGACTTTTCCCTGCGTACCGAATGCCGATCCGCCTTGGAACCCGCATGAATTCAAATTTCAGATCGGCACATCCTGTTGCGCCAAATGGCGGTTATACGGGCGCAATGAAATAAGCTGTTATGTCGCAGTAACTTACGGACCAGATTAAAAGAAATGTCTGATTTTGTCATTTTTTCGGGGACGGTTTCACGTGACATTGCCCCTGAATTGGTTTGATTATGGAACAATGAATCCAAAACGCATCAAATGGATGCGAATTCACAAGATCAATGCATCAGACCATAAGATGCAGCAAACGCGACCGGGACACCGAAAATACTTGAATGGGAACGACTTTCGGATCGGAATACAGTAAGTGACAGCGACAACCAAGATCGCAAACCCGCGTGACATTGCGCAAAACGCCATGGCGCTGATAAACGAGCTTAACCTGCAGCCGACACCTCAGGTTTATCACGTTTTTTACAGCTATTTGTCAGACGAGATTCCCGAACTCAGCCAGTTGGTAAAGGTCCTGATCCGCAATACGCAGGAACTGGACGAAGAAACCGTATACCGGATTTACCACAAATATCTGGGCACCCACGCGGTCGAACAGCATATCAACCAGGGGGTCGAAGGCCTTCAGGCAGCGGTTGAACGCGTCGAGGAAGCCGTGCATTCGGTCATGCGCGACACCGAACAGTTCTGTGGCGAATTCGATACCGCATCCCAACGGCTTCTGGCCGATGACATCACCCTTGAAGATGCCCGTTCGGTCAGCCGCCAGTTGTCGGGCACATCGAACAAGGCACGCGACTGTTACGGCACCTTCAATGGCAGCCTTGAAGAATATCACAAGGAAGTCCGCCGGGTCAGAACCGAACTGGAACTGGTGCGCCGTGACGCCCTGACCGATACGCTGACCGGCATTGCCAACCGCAAGAATTTTGACAGCTCGCTTCGCGAAGCCGTGACCTCAACCATGGAAACCGGTGCGCCCTTGACCTTGCTGATGATCGATATCGACCATTTCAAGGAATTCAACGACAATTTCGGGCACCGGGCCGGTGACGGGGTTCTCAAGGCGGTGTCGCGGGTACTGGTGCGTTCGACCAAAGGCGCAGATACAGTGGCGCGATATGGCGGCGAAGAATTCGCGGTCATCTTGCCCGATACAACGCGTGAAAACGCTGAAAAACTGGCAAACAAGCTGCGTGAAAACGTGTCAAACCAGCGGATTATAAACAAAAAAACAGGCAAAGATTTCGGTAAGTTAACCGTTTCTATTGGCTTGACGTCCTACCAACTAGGGGAGAATATACTTGAGTTTGTTGATCGCGCGGACAAGGCTCTTTATCTCGCAAAACAGGATGGTAGAAACACCTGTGTCCTGCAGTAGGTCATACGCATAAACAGGCACTAAACAAACGTTCCGGGTCATTAAATCTCTGACACAAGAGAAAACCGGGGCACATAATCAACAGGTAAAGACACCGAGCCAACACACGTGTCCTGACAGGCCAAAATCAGCAGGTTCGAGCCCTTATAATCGTCCCTGTTATGCACAACATACATGTGCAAAGGCTTTGCGGGGCGGAGCAACCATATGAAGACACCAAAGACCGAACGTAAGATCGAACTTGAACACAAGATTTTCAAAACGTTCGAAGAATGCCACTTTCAGAAGTCTGATATTTCAGACGAAGCTCTTTTTGTCCTTAAAATGGCAGAAGGATCTGTTGTGTCATTGCCGCTTAAGGCCATTTGCCGTGAATTCGATATTGATCCGGAATCCAAAGATGGCGATCTTATCAGCCTGATCGACAAGGCCCTGAATTTTATCAACGTGCTGCGCCCCGGCGACAATTTGCCGCTTGAGGTTCTGACCGGCGAAGCATCCTGGGAAGTCGACGAAGAACATCAGGCGATTGCCTATAACCGTATTACCATGCAGCTCGTCACCTGGATGTCCGGCAGTGAGGAACTCATTACCGACCCGGACGAATTGATGCAGATCGCCGAGGACCCCAACACCAAGAAAAAGATCAACCAGGCTTTTGACGAAGTTGCCGAAAAGCTTGGCCTTGGCAAGAACAACCGTGAGGAAGTCGTCAATCTGGTGCACCAGGTCGCAGACGAGCTGTCCTATATCGAAACGCTGCGCGTTAAATACCGCAAGATCCTGATGGTTGATCGCAAGTTGCAGGAACTGCGCCGTATCTATGCCCACGAAAAAGGCGTTCTTGAAACCGTCACCCAGGCCATCCGCCTGCTTGATGATGCCAAGAAAAAGTTCGAAACGACATTTGACGAACTTGATGCCAATACCGGGGAAATCATGTCGGTGCTGCGCAACTTCACATCCCAGCGCCAATATATCCGCAGCAAACGTGATGACCTGCACAAACGCCTGCGCGCCTGGCAACCCCTGATCGAGCTGTGGGAAGACCTTCAGCTTGAACGCGGTCCGGCGGCAGTAAGGCTTGTCAAGGAAACCTATCAGTTCCTTGCCCCGCGCTTCATGAAGGTCAAGGAATGGCTTCTGATGACCAAGGTGCAGGATGGCGTGGCCGAACAGCACAGCTTCAAGAACGAAGATGAACGCATGGGCGCGCTCAAGGGCAAGATGATGCAGTGGTAGCCCACCCCATCGGTTCGGATACACAAAAGGCGCGAAATCAAATTCGCGCCTTTTTTCCTGACTGCTGCCCAATGCGGCCAGATGCAGCCCGGTGCAGCCCGACCTTTGGCGAAACGGTCAGTCCCCTGCCATGGTGATTTTAAGGGCAACGTGATCATCAATCACGGTAATCGATTTGGCCGCATGTGCGGGTACCGGGACCTTGCGATCAATGCAATAGGCGATCATCGCGGCGGCAAGCTGGGCACCGGATGTCGGGATGACGGTTTTCTGCCCCTCGTCCGAGGTGATGGTCATGCGGGCGACGACTTCTTTTGATCGTTCGATTTCAAAACTGCTGATCTGGCCCGGCGGCAGCGACTTACCCGTGCGCCGACCATGCGCCACCAGCGCCTTGATCAGTTCGCCATCTTCAAAAACGATACAGCGTATCTCGCGCATGCCGCACATCCTGTAACAGTTGTTTGATTACATATGGTTACTGCAGAACCACAAAACAAACATTAACAGATACGATGCTGCGTCACGCACAGGGGCAAGCGCATTTGGCCCGCCCGTGATCGAAATCCGGCTTAGCTGCTGGCAAGCCAGATGCCGACACCGATCATCAGGGTTCCGGCCACCCGGTTCAGGACCCGTACATTGCCGCTTTTTTCAAGGAACCGGCGCAACGACCGGCCACCGGTCGCATACAGCGTCATGCAAATCAGTTCGGTCACCAGAATGATCGCCACCAGAACCGAAAGTTGCGGGGCGATGGCATGTTCAAGACTGATAAATGGCGGCAGCAATGAAATCATGAAGGCCCAGCCTTTGGGGTTGGCGATGGCGGTCACAAAGCCCTGCGCCATCAGGGCGGTTGCCTTTGCTGTCTTGACCCCGTCGACCTCGGCCGAGAGCGCCATGCGCCCGCGTGAACGCCACATCTGAATGCCCAGCCAGGCCAGATACGCACCGCCGACATATTTGAAAACCGCAAAGACGGCCGGGTACTGTAACATCACGGTCGCAACACCGAGCGCGGATGCCACCACCACAATCCCGACGCCAACAAGTTCGCCCGCCATCATCCAAAGGGTACGGCGCAGACCGATGGTCATGCCAAGCGTCAAGGCAAGGGTCATGCACATGCCCGGCGTAATCGACACAAAAAAGGCCGTCGGGATAAAGGCCCCGATCAAGGAGAGACTGACCATCAAAGGTTCCTGTGGCTTGGTGTGGTGCGCATTTCTGATCGCCATTTTTGGGGCATGGCAGGATCAGACAAAACCACTACCCGATAAGGCGATTTCCGACCAGCGTCTTTTTGGCATGGCTTCATTCCCGTCACAAAGCGCAATCAGGTTCGCTGAAATCATCACCGGAAAGCCTTTGGAACCGGGAAAATACAGCCTGCTTTTGCCCCCTGCTTTTTGCCGTCCCGCTAAATTCCACCCCAAAAAGAAGCCAAAAGGTACAAAAATTACTTGACCCCGGCGGGTCGTCCGACGAAATTGGGGACATCGCCAGCCAAGACTGGCACCCAAGCCAATTGATGAAGACCGATGACCGCAGACATTTGCAACATTGATGCATATGCCGATCGCGCCGAAGCCGATGCTTCGGGCGCCTTTGTGCTGTCTGCCCTAAACCTTCTACTCGGTCTTATTGGTCTTGCAGCCCTAGGCTCGCTACGACTTACGCGCCCCTGAGCGTAATATGACGGCCCGGATCACAGGACACATTGTCGATCCATTTGCCGCAGCTCAGGGGAATAAAGTCGCGCCAGACGGCCCGCACTCCTTCCAGACAGAATTTACATACCGGGCAAGGCCCGCTTGATCAGGAAACAATATTATGGCTAGTGCAAACGACAATCGCGTCATCATTTTCGACACCACCCTGCGTGACGGTGAACAGTCCCCGGGTGCGTCGATGACGCTTGATGAAAAGCTGCGCGTGGCGAATGCCTTGGCTGAGTTGAAGGTCGATGTGATCGAGGCCGGATTTGCCATCGCATCGAATGGTGACTTCCAGTCCGTCAACGAGATCGCCAAACAGGTCAAAGGCCCGACCATCTGTTCGCTGGCCCGTGCGGCCAAGGGCGACATTGAACGCGCTGCCGAGGCGCTGGAACCCGCAGAAAACAAACGTATCCACACGTTCATTTCCACCAGCCCGCTGCATATGAAATACAAATTGCAGATGGAACCGGAACGCGTTCTGGAAAAGGTCATCGAAAGCGTGACCCTGGCGCGCAAATTCACCGATGACGTCGAATGGTCGGCCGAGGACGGTTCGCGTACCGAACATGACTTCCTGTGCCGCTGTGTCGAAGCTGCGATCAATGCCGGTGCGACCACTATCAACATCCCGGACACGGTTGGTTACACCACCCCGACCGAATATGCCGATCTGATGACCATGCTGTTTAACCGGGTTCCGAATATCGACAAGGCGATCCTGTCGGTTCACTGCCACAACGATCTGGGTATGGCGGTTGCCAACTCGATCTCGGCGGTCAATGCCGGGGCTCGTCAGATCGAATGCACGATCAACGGTCTGGGTGAACGCGCAGGCAACGCCGCACTCGAAGAAATCGTTATGGCCATCAATACCCGTAACGATGCCTTCCCCTTCACCACCGGGATCGACAGCACCAAGATCATGAATGCATCGCGTCTGGTATCGGCAGTTTCCGGTTTCGTGGTTCAGCCGAACAAGGCAATCGTTGGTGCCAACGCCTTCGCCCATGAAAGCGGCATCCATCAGGATGGCTTCCTGAAGAATTCCGAAACCTATGAAATCATGAAGCCGGAATCGATCGGCCTGAACAAATCAAGCCTGGTCATGGGCAAGCATTCCGGTCGCCATGCCTTCCGTGAGAAGCTCAAGGAGCTGGGCTTTGCCGATTTGGGCGACAATGCCATCGAAGATGCCTTTGCCCGCTTCAAGGATCTGGCTGACAAGAAAAAAGAAGTCTATGACGACGATATCGTCGCACTGGTCGATGACGGCATGCGCGACAATGAACATATCAAATTCGTTGGCCTGACCGTGACCTGTGGCTCCAAAGGTCCGCAGACTGCGGAACTGGAACTGAATGTCGATGGTGAAATCCGCACGGCCAAAACCACCGGTGACGGCCCGATTGACGCGACCTTCAACGCGATCAAGGAAATCTATCCGCATGACTGGCGCCTGAAACTCTATCAGGTTCACGCCGTGACCGAAGGCACCGACGCCCAGGGCACCGTGACGGTTAAACTTGATGGCGAAGACCGCACTGTGGTTGGCAATGCATCCGATACCGATACGGTTGTTGCTTCCTGCATGGCCTATGTGACCGCTGTGAACAAACTGATCGAGAAAAGCAAGAAGACCGCCCCGGACGCCATGGCATCCTGATCGGCCTTATTGCCTGACAAGACATTGGGGGTGGCGTTTTCGCCGCCCCTTTTTCGTTGCCGCTCACGGGCGACGGGTTGTCCCGGTTCATCGCGGTTCGATATGTCTTGCGACATTGCATCCTGATCCGTTGGACCGGCATTGCCGCGGCCTGCTATTTTGCCTGCTGTTTCGCCAGCTGTTTTGCCCTCTGCCGCCATGTGATATCCTCGGCCCTGATCAGAAAGCCGGATCAGGTGATGGCATGTCGGGCACATTCAAACGATACGGGAACATCCTGTTACGGATCGCTGCTGTGATGGCGACCATGTCGGTCTGTGTCACCACCATCAGCCAGGCTTCAAGTGACACGACAAACCATCAGCCACACACCGTTTTGGTTCCTGCCCTGCCCTATCCGCAAAGCGGACTGCGCAAACGGTTATCCGATGCCGGGAAAACACTTCCCGCCATTGATAACAGCCTGCAGGCCGATATTCCGGGCATTTATTATCCCCCGCATCAGATCGGCACGGACATTCCCGGCGCAAACCGCCATCCTGCAATCGTAGCCCTTCCTGATTGCGATGATCACTTTCCCGAAGACTGGATCAATATCCTGCGCGATCTTGGCATCGGTGTTCTGGTGATATCACCAAACCGCGCCCATCCATCGCAGGCCTATTGCAGCGAAGGATCACTTGGAAATCCCAAACACGGTCTGACCTATTGGGCGTTTGATGGGCTAAGCGCGCTTGATTATCTTGCAAAGCAGCCTGACATCGACCCGGAACGGATTGCCATTTTCGGGTATGGCTATGGTGGCGGCGCGGCCCAACTGGCGATTTATCGTGATGGTCATGCCAAACATTTTTCCGCACGGTTTCGCGCCCTGATCGGGTTGCGCCCGCAATGCATGTCGGAAATGAACAATTTTGCGCCAAGTCTTCTGATCGCGCTGCGCGGTGATCCGTTCAACCCGCCTGCCTGGTGCCAATGGCGGATGGATCGCGACCTGACACCTGCGCGTGCATTGGTCCGTTTCGAGCTGATCGGAAATGGTGAAACAGTTGAAAAACAAGCGACTCGTAAAGTGGTCGCACCAGAAAAAAGCCCGGAGGTTGTCAGTATTGTGACAGAATTCCTGTCCCAATCCGGGGTAATCACCAAAAACAGAGAAAATTGAATTTATCCGCCAAGACCATATTCCTGATCATGTTTTTCCACCCTTATTTCAGGAAATTTACGCGCCTTAATTATTCCTCAATCCCCTGCGCAGATTATTCGTGCATCGGCTTGTTCCTTGCGCTATCAAAGCCGGTACATTCGCATTCAAGATTTTAC
This sequence comes from Thalassospira sp. GO-4, assembly GCF_023588965.1. NCBI lineage: Bacteria > Pseudomonadati > Pseudomonadota > Alphaproteobacteria > Rhodospirillales > Thalassospiraceae > Thalassospira > Thalassospira sp. GO-4. The sequence goes on along the minus strand of NZ_CP097807.1, from coordinate 73,746 downwards.
TATTAACCGGGGCATAGGGCAGGAATGTTTTCCAAGCTTCTTGGGGTTTTATCCTCCGACATGGCGGTGGATTTGGGCACCGCGAACACACTGGTTTACGTTAAGGGGCGTGGCATCGTCCTCAACGAACCGTCCGTGGTGGCCATTACCGACGAAAAAGGCAAGAAACAGGTCCTTGCGGTTGGTGAAGAAGCCAAACAGATGCTCGGTCGTACCCCGGGGTACATTCAGGCGATCCGCCCGCTGCGTGACGGCGTTATTGCGGAATTCCATATCGCCGAAGAAATGATCAAGCACTTCATCCGCAAGGTTCACAACCGTCGCAACTTTGCCAGCCCGGAAGTCATCATTTGCGTACCGTCCGGGTCGACCGCAGTTGAACGCCGCGCCATTCAGGAAAGTGCTGAAAGTGCCGGCGCACGCAAGGTCTGGCTGATTGACGAACCGATGGCCGCTGCAATCGGTGCCGGTCTTCCGGTGACCGAGCCGACCGGCTCGATGGTTGTTGATATCGGCGGTGGCACCACCGAGGTTGCCGTTCTGTCGCTGGGCGGTATCGTCTATGCACGTTCGGTACGCGTTGGTGGCGACAAGATGGACGAAGCAATCATTGCTTACATCCGTCGCACCCATAACCTTCTGGTTGGCGAAAGCACTGCTGAGCGCATCAAGAAGGAAATCGGTTCGGCCTGTGCACCCGATGATGGTGATGGCGCAACGGTTGAAATCCGTGGCCGCGACCTGATGAACGGCGTTCCGAAAGAACTTCTGATTTCCGAACGCCAGATCGCAGAAAGCCTTGCAGAACCGGTTTCGGCCATTATCGAGGCTGTAAAGGTCGCACTTGAACAGACCCCGCCGGAACTGGCAGCAGATATCGTCGACAAGGGCATCGTCCTGACCGGCGGTGGCGCGATGCTTGGCAATCTTGATTATGTCCTGCGTCATGCAACCGGCCTTCCGGTTTCGATCGCGGACGATCCTCTTTCCTGTGTTGCACTGGGTACCGGTCGCGCACTCGAAGAGAAAAAGATGCTGCGCAACGTTCTGCACACAGCATACTAAAATTTTGGCCTGAAATATCATCACCGGGTCGTATCCGTACTGGACGCGACTCGGTGATTTCGTTATGGTTGAATATCCCGTTGGGGATACAAGACGAACTTTTGGGAAATCGCGGGGAATACATTGGCACAGCATGGCGGTCCGCAGCAGCGAATCTTTTCGCCGTTACGCACGGCGCTTCACCGCTTCGCTTTCATATTGCTGATATTCACAGCTTTCGGGCTGATGCTTCTGGGGAAGGCCGATACGGTTCTGATTGAACGTATCCGTGCGGCATCTGCCGATCTTGTATCTCCGGTCATGAATGTTGTTTCCCGCCCGGCGGCTAGCATCAATGAGCTGACCGACAAGATTTACAATCTGGCCCATCTTTACGAAGAAAACGAACGCCTGCGCCGTGAAAACCAGCAATTGCTGGCCTGGCAGCAAGCCGCCCGTAATCTTTCGCATGAAAATGTGCGCCTGCGTGAACTTGCACATTACACCAATCCGCCTGCCCTGCATCTTGTGACATCGCGTGTCATCGCCGACATGGGCGGGGCCTATGCCCATAGTGTGATGATTTCGGCCGGTTCGCGTGACGGTGTCGCCAAGGGACAGGCCGTTATTTCCGACGAAGGTCTGGTTGGACGCGTCGCAGAAGCCGGTTATCAGGCATCGCGCGTTCTTCTGATCACCGATATCAATTCGCGCGTGCCGGTCATTGTCGAAAATTCCCGTGACCGTGCGTTCCTGTCTGGTGACAACACCAACCGTCCGCTTCTGACCTTCCTGACCGCCGATGCGGCCGTTGCACCGGGTGATCGCATTCTGACATCAGGCCATGGCGGTGCATTCCCGCCGGGTATTCCGATCGGTGTCGTGTCATCGGTATCGGAAAATGCCGTTCGTGTCGCCCCGCTGTTCCGCCGTCATCAGCTTGAATATCTGCGTGTCGCCGATTACGGCCTGCAAGGTATCCTGAGCGAAAAGCGCATCCGCGACAGCCGGGCACCGGTAAATACCAATGCCACCCAACTGTCGCCCGAAATTCCGGCCGGGGTTGGCGTGGTTCCCGCAGCACCGGCTGAACCCGCCCCGTCCGCACAGAAACCGCCGGCAGGGGAACTTCCGTGAAGCCCGGCGTCTGGCAACGACTGGACGTCATCGCACGTGGTCTTTTTCCGGCATTCAGCGTTTTCGTCCTTCTGCTGATCAATCTTTTACCAATCAGTGTGCCGTTGCTGTCCACGGCATCACCGGCGCTTGCCCTTATGGCGGTGTTCTACTGGTCGGTGAACCGGCCCGATCTTTTGACAGCGGTGGCCGCCTTCCTGCTGGGCCTGCTTCAGGATCTTCTGATGGGGTTGCCGCTTGGCGTAAGCCCGCTGGTTTTGCTTCTGGTACAGACCGGCTCGGCAAGTCAGGGACGCTTTTTCCATAACAAGCCCTTCAGCGTCATGTGGTGGGGCTTTGCCTTGGTGGCGATCCCGGCCCTGCTGATCCAGTGGTTGCTGAGTTCCGCCCTGATTGGCGCATTGTTGCCGATCAAGGCAACCATGATCAGCTATGTGCTGACTGCCGTGCTGTTTCCGATTGTTGCCTGGGTTCTGGCGCGCGCGCAAAACAGCCTTCTGCGCTATGTTTAGGACATCGGGTGTCCTTCGAAATTCCGTGCAAAATTGATGTTTTGGCAACGGCTATCGGATATGCTTGAACAAGATGGTTTCCAAGCCCTTCCAACCGGGATAAAACGGGCAAAAATCAGCAGTTTCGCACTGCAACGGTTCGCCTAGAAAAGACAGGTATTCTTCGCCCATGTGGCATCGCGATTCAGACAGGTTCAGAATGTTCACCCGACGTGCCCTTATGCTGGGTGCTGGCAAGGGTGTTTTGCTGACGGGGCTGGCCGCAAGGATGTACTATCTTCAGGTCCTTGAAAGCGACCGCTACCGGACATTGGCTGATGAAAACCGCATTTCCCACCGGCTGTTGCCGCCGCCACGCGGGCTTGTGACCGACCGGTTCGGCGCTCCGCTTGCCGTGAACCGGCAGAACTATCACATCATGATCGTCCGCGAACAGACGCCTGATGTGCGCCGCACGCTTGAAATCCTTGATCAGATTATTGAACTTGGCCCCGATACCATCGAGCGGGTCGAACGTGATGTTTCGCGCCGCCGGTCCTTTGTGCCGGTGACTGTGCGCGACAATCTGACTTGGGATGAAGTTGCCCGTGTCGGTGTCAATGCGCCCGATCTTCCCGGACTGATCATTGATGCCGGGCGGTCACGCGACTATCCCGAAGGCCCGCATCTGGCCCACACCCTGGGCTATGTTGCTGCGGTTTCGGAAAAGGAACTTACCGGTGATCCGCTGCTTGAACTGCCGGGCTTTACCATTGGCAAAAGCGGCGTTGAAAAGGTCTATGACCTTGCCCTGCGCGGAACGGCGGGCACCAGTCAGGTCGAAGTCAACGCCCTTGGCCGTGTGATCCGCGAACTTGAACGCGAAGAAGGCGAAAGCGGCAATACGGTTGTCATGACGCTTGATCTTGAATTGCAGCGCTATGCCAATCAGCGCCTTTCGGATCAGGAAAGCGCATCGGCCGTTGTCATGGACATCCATAATGGCGAAGTCCTGGCCCTGGCATCACATCCAAGCTACGACCCGAATGCCTTTACCAACGGCATTTCCCACAAGCTTTGGAACAGTCTGGTCAACAATACCTATGCGCCGCTGTCGAACAAGGCAGTGAACGGGACCTATGCGCCCGGGTCGACTTTCAAGATGTGCGTCGCCCTTGCCGGGCTTGAGGCCGGGATCATCACGCCCAATCAGAAATTCTTCTGCAGCGGCCATCTTGATCTTGGCAATGCCCGGTTCCATTGCTGGAAACGTGGTGGTCATGGCTGGATGAACATGCATGACTCGCTCAAGCATTCCTGCGACGTCTATTATTATGAAATCTCGCAAAAGATCGGCATCGACCGGATCGCCGCCATGGCCCACAAGCTTGGCCTGGGCGAAGAAACCGGCATTGACCTTCCCAATGAACGCAGCGGCCTGATCCCGACCAAGGACTGGAAGGAAATCCAGCTTGGCAAACGCTGGCAGGGTGGTGAAACCCTGATTGCCTCGATCGGTCAGGGATATGTTCTGGCCACCCCGCTTCAGCTTTGCACCATGACTGCACGTCTGGCATCGGGCAAGGCCGTGCGACCGCACCTGACACGCGATCATGTAACACCCGAAGGTGTCACCAGCCGCGAAGCAGAAGAATTCCCCGACCTTCAGGTCAGCCGTGTCAATCTGGCGCGTATTCGCGACGGCATGAACGGTGTTACCAACGAATTGCGCGGCACTGGCCATGGCGCCCGGATCAAGATCAAGGGCATGGAAATGGCCGGCAAAAGTGGCACCAGCCAGGTGCGCCGTATCACCATGCGCGAACGCCAGACCACAGGCGTTCTGGGCAATGACGAATTGCCATGGAAATATCGCGACCACGCATTGTTTGTGGCCTTCGCCCCGGTCGACAATCCGCGCTACGCCTGTACGGTGGTGGTTGAACATGGCGGCGGTGGATCCAGTGTTGCTGGCCCGATTGTCCGCGACCTTCTTTTGAAGGCACAGGAACTGCAATCCGCCCGTCAGGGAATATCGGCTGCCAACTTGCCCAACAGCGCCCAGCTGCGCCCAAGACCAGCCCAGAACAACCGTAATGAGGGCTGATCCATGGCCATGAGCAAATATCGCATTGGTGAAGATCCGGACTATGTGCCGATCGGACGGCGACTGTTGCTGTTGAACTGGACACTGGTTCTGTTGATCGCGGCATTGTCGGGGATCGGCTTTGCCATGCTTTATTCCGCGGCCAATGGATCGTTCCAGCCATGGGCCGAACGCCAGATGATGCGTTTTGCAGTCGGATCGGCCTTGATGATCGTGATTGCGGTAACCGATATCCGTGTCTGGCTGAAACTGGCCTATTTTTCCTATTTCGTTGCGCTGGTTTTGCTGGTTGGCGTCGAAATCAAGGGTGATATCGGCATGGGTGCGCAACGCTGGATCAATCTTGGCTTCTTCCAGTTGCAACCATCGGAATTGATGAAGATCTCGCTGGTGCTGGCTTTGGCCCGGTATTTCCACGGTCTGACGGTCGAAGATTCCGGCCGGATTACCCTTTTGATCCCGCCACTTTTGATGGTGCTGGCCCCGGCGGCACTGGTGTTGCGCCAGCCTGACCTTGGAACGGCCCTGTTGCTGATTGCCGGGGGTGGTGTGATTTTCTGGCTGGCCGGTGTCCGGATGTGGAAATTTGCCCTTATTCTTGGCAGTGCGCTTGCCGCAATCCCGATTGGATGGCAGTTCCTGCGCGATTATCAGAAGAACCGCGTTCTGACGTTTCTTAATCCGGAAAATGATCCGCTGGGTGCGGGCTATCACATTACCCAGTCAAAGATTGCACTGGGGTCCGGCGGCCTGTTTGGCAAAGGCTTCATGCTGGGGTCGCAAAGCCACCTGAACTTCCTGCCTGAAAAGCAGACCGACTTTATCTTTACCATGCTGGGTGAGGAGTTCGGTCTTGTCGGTGGTCTGGCGCTGCTGGCTCTTTATGCGCTGGTCATTACCTATGGCTATGTGATTGCGCTGCGTTGTCGCAACCAGTTCGGACGTCTGGTTGCGATCGGGGTGACATCGACCTTCTTCCTGTATGTCTTCATCAATATCGCGATGGTGATGGGGCTGATCCCGGTGGTCGGCGTGCCATTGCCACTGGTGTCGTATGGTGGCACCGTGATGATGACCATTCTGGTCAGTTTCGGACTGTTGATGAGTGTTTCAATCCACCGCGACATTCGCATATCCCGTCAGGGGAATGACGACGGCCGGAACTAGGCCGCCCGTCAACTCCATCGACATTCTGCGATCAGGTTTCGGAAACCGACAGGTTTGAATGTTCGGGGATCTGTTTGAAATCGCAGGGTTCACAACGATTTCGGCCATTTTCCTTGGCATCATACAGCGCGCTATCCGCCAGCGAATACATCACCGCCGATATATCGCCGCTGTCCCAGCTTTTAAGCCCGTCGATATGCATGGTTGTTTCGTGATCAAGGTTGGCCATGCCGGCAGATGACGGAAGCCCCGCAATCCCGAAACTTGCCGTGAAGTGCAGATCATGGCCGCCAAAAGCAACAACAGCCTTTTCAAAGGCCCCGCGCAGACGTTCTGCCAGCTTCATCGCCCCTTCGATTTCTTCGCCGGGTAACAGAACGGCGAATTCTTCACCGCCCATTCGGGCCGGCAGATCAATGTCGCGCAGGTTTGACTGCATCACTTTGGCCAGTTCGACCAGAACCGCATCACCGGCCTGATGCCCGTGTGTGTCGTTAAAGGCCTTGAAGCGGTCAATATCGAGCATAATGATCGAAACCGGCGTGTCGCGGCGGCGCCAGACAGAAATCGCTTCTTCAAACCGCGCCAGATAGGACCGACGGTTTGGCAAACCGGTCAGCGGATCGGTCGAGGCCAGCACTTCGAGCTTTTTCATTGCCGCATTCAATTCTTCGGTTCGCGCAGCGACGCGGGCCTCAAGATTGACATTGGCATCAAGCAGTTCGTCGCGTGCCTTGCGCAGCTGGCCCAGTTGACCGCGGATCATGCCAAACAGACCGACCGTGACAGACCCCAGCAACTGGATTTCATCATCATGCCGGTGATATGGCGGCATCTCCATCGGCTTGGACTCATCGGTCGGGTCGGATTTGACCAGATAATTCCCAAGACGCACCAGCGGGCGCGAAAAGATATAATAGCTCATGCCCGCAAAAACGATGGCCATCAATACTGCCAGTATCATGGTCGCAAGGAATGACCAGGACAGACGTGAAAACAGGGCGGTGACAAAAACCTGCGGGCTGAATTCAATGATCATTTCGCCCATGACGGTGGCGGGTTCGACATCAGGGTCGCGCACAGGCACGCTGATGGTTTGCAAACCGCCAAACAGTTCTTCGGCCCAATGACTGCTCGGAATTTCCCCCGCCGCGCGGCGTCTTTCATAAAAAACATCACCGTCGGATGTCATCAATGTGACGCGCTGAATGGACCGCTGGCTCATCATGCCGCCAACCATCACATCGGCAAGGTCAAGGTCACGTTTCTGAAGTGCCTGCACAGCGACCGGCACGTTGGATGCGGTCACGCGCTGATTGCCCTGCTGATAGATCTCGGCAAGCCAGCGATAATCCTGATATCCGCGAAATGCAACGATCAGCAAACCAAGACCAACAGCAAGCAACAGGGAATATTTCAATTGCCGGGCGGCAATTGTACTTCCCAGTTTCAGGCTGGCCAGCGCATCGTTATCATCTTCGTCCGATTGCCTAGCCAAGCCTGCATTCCCTCACTTTTAAGTGGTCCTGATTTTTGGGCTTTCAGTTAATTATGTTCTTTGTCGTGCGACAAAAGCCCAAACCGATATTCTGCCCCCACGGGCGCGTTGACAAGACTAAACCGGGAAAAATCAACTTTATCCCAGTCCCGCGTGAACAATATGTCATTAAAGTCAGCCATATTTTCGCGCGTAACAGCTTCCATTCTAAACGTTATTTCGGGATGGTCTTTCAGAAATTCAACGCCATTAACATAATCATGCAACAAAACCATCACCCAGGCACCGGCAAAAAAATGCCCGCCATGGGTCAGCGTCATCTCGCCATCGGTTACGGCATCAAGTCCTTCTGTTGACCAGTTAAGGCCACCAACAAAAACATCCTTGCCCGGAACCCGACCAGCTTCTTTCAATGCGGCGATCGCGCCGAGGGCGATATTATCGTTTGCCGCCCATACCGCATCAATGCAGCCACCGCGCTTTATCCACGCCTCGGTCTGGCGGAATGCTTCGTCATATGACCAGTTCGCAACGATACGGCGCTGTTCGCGCAACACCGGATAGCGGCTAAGTGCGTGATCAAGCCCCTTAAGGCGTTGCAAGGATGCCGGGGTGTTGCGGTCTCCGGCAATTGACAACAGACACAGTGTCTGGGGCATCGCGTCCCCTTGTGCCAGGCGCGCGCCATCAATCAGCGACTGGGCAATATCATAGCCCGCGCGTTCGTTATCGGGGGTCAGCGTCAGGATCCAGTTTTTGATATCCTTGCGCGGGGTGCCATAGGTGTATTTCTGTTCCTGGGTAAGATCATTCAGCAGCATGATCACCGGAATGCCGCGCTTTTCGGCTTCGAGCACGATGCGCGTTCCTTGCTGATGTTCATTGACCGCGATGATGTAATCGGGGGGTGGTTGCATGGCAAAGGCCTGCTCGGCACTTTCGACCATCATTTTCCAGTCACGATCACTGTCAAAAACCGTCAGCTCATAGCCGAACTGATCGGCTGCGGCCTGCATGGTGTCGCGAACATCTTTCCAGAACCCGCGATCACCATAGCCCGGATTGATAAAGGCCACACGAATGTGGTCGGACTGATCCCCATTTTGTTGTGCGTTTGTTTTTAATGGCGCTGCCACAACACACAATAAACCGACCCCAAGCAGAGCCCAAAACAACCTATGCACTTCTCATTCCCCGAAGAAACGCTGCCACAGCCAAAACCGTATTTCAGCAATCCATACGATCGGATAGTGAATTTCGCTTCAAAGGTCAAATGATCTGCGCGAATTTAATTTAGAATACCTATAATATTATGATGACTGCCACATCTTCCTGATCTGGCAGTCCATCCAAGTTGTTGTTTGCGCATGACAAACCGTCAAAACGGTACTGTCGGCGGATAGATGAATAATCATCTTGTCCACCGCACGAAACAGGCTGAAACAGCCCGACAGTACGCGATTTTGACGTTAAAGGGCGGGACTCTTACGGGGAACCCGATTGTGCACGGCTAAGTGCACGGGCAAGTTCCTCGTTGGACATGTTGGCGCGATCTTCGATCCCTTGCTGCTGAGCAAGATGATAAAGATCATCCCTGCGCCATTTGTTGAAGTCCGGCTTTCTATAGGGACGAAACGTGGATGTTTCCCGTTCTGACTTCGAGAGTCTGTTAAAGCTCGCCACTCTTGCCTCCTTTATGGGACGGTCCAAGCGATCTCGGCACAGTGCTTTCCCCCCGAAACTGTAAAAGTGCCGTAACAATTCATGTAGGAGAGTTTGGAAGAATTTCTATTCCCCCTGCCCGGTTTTTCCCGGAAATGTGCGTCATACCCCTGATCTGGAACGAAAAATAAGTATCGGGAACATCTCCACCATCACAATTTATCGTCACTTTATTGTTGAAATGTCATTTCTGTTGGGAGGCCCTGAAATCTCTGATAGCATCGAACAAAACACTGATCAGGGATGTGTCATATGGCATTGCATTTTGAACGCCAGGAACTGGCAAACCGCCGCGCACGAACAATTGAAAAGCTCGAAAAGGCCGGTCTCGACGGGCTGTTGATGTTCCGTCAGGAAAGCATGTTTTACCTGACCGGGTATGACACATTCGGCTATGTGTTTTTCCAGTGCCTGTATCTTGGTGTTGACGGTCGGGTTGCACTGATTACGCGGGCACCTGATCTGCGACAGGCGCAACATACATCCGATATCGACGATATCCGCATCTGGGTCGATGGCCCTGACGTCAATCCGGCCTTCCAGTTGCACGACATGCTGGCTGAATTCGGCTGTGGTGGCAAAACCCTTGGTGTCGAGTATGAGGCCTATGGCCTGACCGCGGCCAATGGCAAAAAGCTTGAAACCGCGCTGGACGGCTTTTGTACGCTTCAAGATGCATCGGGACTGGTTTCCGAATTGCGCGTCGTCAAAAGCCCGGCCGAACTTGATTATATCCGCAAGGCTGCCGAACTGGCTGATGACGCATGGGATGCTGCGCTTGATACGGTTCATCCCGGCGCATTCGAAGGCGATATTCTGGCGGCGATGCAGGGCGCTATTTTCGCAGGCGGCGGGGATTATCCGGGCAATGAATTCATTATCGGTGCCGGGCGCGATGCCTTGTTATGCCGGTATTTCACCGGGCGCAAACATATCGCCCAGACCGACCAGATCACTTTGGAATGGGCGGGTGCCTATCGGCACTATCATGCGGCGATGATGCGCACCATCCCGGTTGGCAAGGCCCTGCCCCGGCATATTGAAATGCACAAGGTCGCAACCGATGCGCTGGTTGCCTGCCGCGAGGCGCTTCGCCCCGGCGAGCCGATCGGCAAGGTGTTTGATGCCTATGCCAAGGTCTGTGATCAGGCCGGAATGCGCGCCCATCGGCTCAATGCCTGTGGCTATTCGATGGGCACGACCTTTGCCCCGAACTGGATGGACTGGCCGATGTTCTATCACGGCAACCCGGTGATTGCCGAACCGGGCATGGTATTCTTCCTGCACATGATCCTGATGGACAGCGAAAGCGGGATTGCCATGTGCCCAGGCCATTCGGTCATTGTCACCGAAACCGGCAATGACAGCGTATCGCGCCATGGCCTTGATCTGATCACGCGTTGATCATGCAAACAAAGGGCAACCTGTGTCGGGTTGCCCTTTGCATTTTCAGTCCAGTCGCTATGCCGATTTGATATCGATCCGACACCGATCAAACATTGGCGCCCCCGCGCCATCTTTGTCAGGCTGAGATCAGACCTAGATCAGGCCAAGTTCGGCCTTCATGGCTGCGACCGTGTCATCGGCCGTCTTGTCGAGTTCGGCAATCCTTGCATTGATCTCGTCGCCAAAGGCGCCGTCATATCCTTCAAGGCGGCGGGCTTCTTCGGCAAGTTTGGCTGCTGCCATATTTGCCGCCATCCCCTTGATGGTGTGGGCCGCTTCGTGCAGGGCCTTGCTGTCATGATTGCTTGCCGCATTCACCAGTCGCGCGCGTTCTTCCTGATAGGATGAGCTCAGCAACCCGACCAGCATGCCAAAATGTTCTTTGCCCAATGCTGAACTGACTTCTGCGAACCGGCTTTTATCGATCAGATCCATTCATGTATCTTTCGTCACAAGTCGTGGTTTCAGACCGTACACATCCCCGATATCCGGGACGCTACATTATTGATACTGCATCCGACCATGAACCGGATCACCGCCCATATCGATACCGCATCCCCGCGGCATCATGATGCATGTTCCAGCACCGCTTTCGCCCAGTTTACCGTGGCGTCGTCTATGGCCTGCATATGCCGGTATTTTTCGAACTGGTTCGCGATCAGCACAAGCCGTTTGTCAAAGGCCGGCGGACATTCAAGACTAAGAAGCTCCTCGGCAAGCGGGTCAAAGGCCGCATTCTGGAATTCCAGCGAAAGACTGATCCGTGGTTCGGTGGCATGTTTGCTGGCCCGACCACCCCAATGATACAAATCCTGCCGCCACCCCATCACCGCCCCGGGTTCGGCCGGTAACGCCCTGACATCCTGCAACAAAACGTCTTGCGGTTTCATTACCGGCGCACCATAACACCTTTCGAAACAACGCGGCAATACGTACATACAGCCGTTTTCCGGGCTTGCCTTGCTCAGTGGCACCCACAGTGAAAGACTGATCAGCATGTCATCGCCAATGACGCTTTCGCCCTGATAATCGCGGTGGGGCGGCCAGCCGCGCCCGCCTTCGCCCGGATCAACATGCCAGGCCCAGAAATGCGGCAACAACGCAATCCGGTCGCCCAGAAAATGGCTAAGCAACGGTCGCAGGCGCAAAAACACCTGCCATGCCTCGTCATACAGATAGATCAGCGCGGGCGACATGCCATTGGCAACAAGGGTTTCGATCCCGTCACGCAATTTGGCAAGTTCGGCAACCGGCAGAACATCCTCGATCAGGAAATATCCCTCGTCCCAGAAACGCTCTGAAAGCACACCACCATCAAACCCGCCGTCACGCGCCCCGATTTCCTCGATCGCGTGACCGATTGGTGCGCCATCAGAAATCGACAATTGCGGATTAAGCTTTTGCCACTGTTCGGGCAGCATGGCGTTTTTCGGTGTGATCATCGACAAATGTCCGGTATTGAAGGTGGCCGGACGATACGCAGCACCCGCCCTATTGGCAAGTCCCCTTCGGCCATGGCAAAACGGTCCGTGGCACTGGTTTGCCCGTTCAAAAACGAGTTTGGCTCTTTCAATGGCACCCAACATGACATCATCCCGGACGCCCGCGCCCATCAATCATGGTGGCGCCATTGATGCTGCTGCACGCAAATACGGTATTCCGGCCAAAGAATGGCTTGATCTGTCCACCGGGATCAATCCATGCCCCTATCAGGTTGATGACATCCCCGCCATTCAGTGGCAACGCCTGCCACTGGCATCCGAACTGACAGCCCTTGGGGATGCTGCCTGTGCATATTACGGCATCCCAGATCCGGCTTACCTTGCCTGCGCACCGGGGACCCAGGCGCTGATCCAGACCATCCCGTTCTGGATCAGGGATCATGTCGAAGTGTCTGCCGTGCATATCATGGGGCCGACCTATGGCGAACATGCGCGTTGCTGGGACCGGGCCGGTCACATTTGCCACATCCATGAAACCGCGGCAGATGCGCGTCTTAATCATGCAAAACGGCTGCTTGCATCGGCAGGTCCGGGCACCGTCATCATCATTGTCAATCCGAACAATCCCGATGGCGGCCTTATCCCGGTAAAGGATATCTGCGAACTATCCCGGCTTGCCCGGCAGGCCGATAGCTGGCTGATCATTGATGAAGCCTTTATGGATTGTCAGCCCGATCAGTCGGTCTGCCCGATGATCGCGGATTTACCCCATACATTGGTGCTGCGTTCCTTTGGCAAGTTTTTCGGACTGGCCGGTACCCGGTTGGGGTGTGTTGTCATGGCCCCCGATCTGGTCACATCGCTAAGCGAACGCATTGGTCCATGGGCCATTCCCGGCCCGACAATGACAATCGCCACCCGGGCATTTGCCGATACAGACTGGCACCAAGGAACCAGACAACGTCTGCATGCCGATGGTCTGCGACTGGATCGGGAAGTTACGACCAAGACGTCGCTTGCCCTTTGCGGGGCGACCGATCTGTTTCGCTATTATGATGGCGGCGACTGTGCCGAACTGGCGGATCATCTGGCGCGGCGCACCATTCTGGTGCGGTTGTTTGATCACGACCGCGCCAAGATCCGGTTTGGCTTTCCCGGTACGTCAGATGACTGGCAACGCCTGATCAGCGCACTTGACGACTGGCAGGATCGTTCATGACGGCAAAGCTTTGCGCCGCTTCTGACCTGTCGGGATCGCAAATGTCTTACAGACCGTTTTCTTCCCAGGATTGTTTTTTACGGTAAATCGTTGATGGGCTGACGCCAAGCGCATCGGCAGCCCGCGGAATGGATCCGCCGCAACGTTCGATGGCTTCTTCAATCGCCTGTTTTTCCACCTGCCAAAGTGGCCGGATTTCACCAAACCCCAGTCCCGGCGCCCCGAGACCTTGCGACGGCATGCTTATGCGGTCATTCGATGCACCATTGGTGCCGACAAGCTGGCTGCTTTTGTCTGACTGGTGATTTTCAACAACCTTGCGCATCTGGCGCGCCCCGGCCAGAAAGGCCAGCGCCTCGGGATCGCCTTCCCACAGCCGTCCACTTCCCCCGGAATCACGCGAGACCACCGGATGGGGCGGCGGGGCTTCGATTGTCGCAGACCCGAAACGGTCATCCTCGGTCCCGCTATTGACCGGACGCGGCACCATGGCAAGGGTGACTTCGGTACCGTTATTCAAAACAACGATATTTCGGATGATGTTTTGCAGCTGCCGGATGTTTCCGGGCCAGGTATAGCGCGCAAACAGGGCGGATACTTCCGGACTGAATTGTTCGAAGTCACGGCCTTCTTCGCGGGTGTAGCGTTGAAGATAGAAATTGGCGATCTGAAGGATGTCGTTATCGCGGTCGCGCAGGGGCGGCATATGAAGCGGGATCACATGAAGACGGTAATAAAGATCTTCACGGAACCGCCCGGCACGCACTTCTTCAAGCGGATCACGGTTGGTCGCACAAACAAACCGCACATCGACCGTTTCAATCGAACTGCCACCGACTTTCTGGAATGTGCCGGTCTGGATGAAACGCAGAAGCTTGGTCTGAAGATCCAGATCCATTTCGCAGATTTCATCCAGAAACAGTGTACCGCCTTCGGCCCGGTGTGCCGCACCTTCGCGGTCGGAAACCGCACCGGTAAAGGCCCCTTTGACGTGACCGAAAATCTCGCTTTCCATCAGGTCCTTGGGAATGGCACCACAGTTCAGCGGTATGAACGGTTCCTTGGAACGTTCTGACCGCCTGTGAATGGCTTCGGCGGCAAGTTCCTTGCCCGTACCCGATTCACCGGTGATGAACACGGTCGCGCGGCTTGGTGCGGCATTTTCAATGATGCGATAAATGTCGCGCATATTGTCCGACCCGCCGATGATGTCAAAATACATCTCGTCGGTGTCCGCCCCTGCAAGGTCCACATCAGGTCCATCGGGAATTGACGGCGCACCGGCCAGCGCCTTGGTCACGGTTTCACGCAATTTGTCGGCAGTAAACGGCTTTAACAAAAAGTCCCATGCCCCTTCGCGCATGGCTTCGACCGCAACATTGACCGATCCGTGCGCGGTGATGACGACTATTTTGCAATCCGGGCAAATCTGGGCAGCACTGCGCAGCACGTCACGCCCGTCCATGTCAGGCAGAACAAGATCAAGAACCAGAACATCGGGCGGGTTTTGACGCAATCGTTCAATCGCGTCCGTGCCATTGACCACATGATCAACCAGATGACCATCCGCACGCAGGTAGTCTTGATACACACGCGCAAGCGACAATGTATCTTCCACAATTACAATGCGTGCCTGATCTGGCATTTTCGTGTTCATGTCCCGATATAGCCACTATGGCCCAACATACCGATAGAGCTGTGTTCGTCACAACTGCTAACATTCTTGCAGTGGCTTCCTAAAGCATACACAATCAGACTAAGGTTAAAAAAGGCATAGTTTTTACGCCGTTACCTGCCACCAGGAGTACCAGTTTTGAACTACAAGACAGAAACCGCCGACGGGACCACAAAAGTTGAACTTAGTGGTCGTTTTACATTTGGTGACCATTCCAGTTTTCGCAAACTGATCGAAGAGATCCGCCCGCACGGCTCGGACACCTATGTCCTCGACGTTGCCGGTGTGGAATTCATCGATTCCGCAGGCCTTGGCATGCTGCTGCTTGCCCGTGACGAAGGCGAAAAGACCAACACATCCGTGGTCATTCGCGGCGCACAGGGACAGGTCAAGCGCATGCTTGAAGTCGCCCGCTTCGATACTTTGTTCAAATTGGAAGACTAAGATATGACTGCTGGCAAAGAAAGCCGCACCGCCCATTCGGTCGCCATTGCGCAGTCGCTTGCCCAAAGCGACATTGATGCCCTCCTTGCCAGCAGTTCTCTCTGGGATGCCCCGGATCGTGTTTCAGTCAAAAGCGTTACGGGGCAAACACCCGAAGACTTTTCGCACAACAGGCGGTTTTCGGTGTGTTTCCTGCCATCCGGTGTCGGACGGGAATGGCTTGGCGGCCTGACCCGTCTGGACTGCGACACGTTTGTTGAATGTTCATCTGAAATCGATTTCGCCGATCTGGCACCGCTGATCCCGACAAATGGCGGGCGCAGCCATGCGCTTTCGGTCTGTATGTCAACGCGCAGTGCCTATCACCTTCCTGTCGCGCGCAAATTCGTGACTGCCCTGCGCCATCGTGGCCTGATCGCTGAAAAAATCGCGGCAACCGTTGAAATGGCGGTTCAGGAAGCCTTCGCCAATTCGCTTATTCACGGCAATCTCGAACTCGATACCAGTGGCCATCTGTCGATGGACAGCTTCACCGAACTGGGCGAAGAAACCAAACGCCGGCTGGCGTCAAGCAAGCATGGCGCACGTGTCATTCTGTTGACCGCACGCCGCAAAAAGAACGGCCATATCGTGATTACCGTCAATGATCAGGGCAATGGCTTTACCCCGCCATCGGATTCCTGCTCAACCGCGGTGGCCGGGCGCAAAACAACATTTGGCCGCGGATTGCCGCTGATCAAAAGCCTGTGCCATTCTGTCAGCTTTTCGCGCAGCGGGCGCAGCATCGAGCTGCAATTTGATCAGGACAAGGCCGACCTTCTGACGACATCGGATATCTTTGTATCCGAACTGGACGGTAATAAAGACCAGGCCCCCGATACCGATATCCGCAACCCGCAAAATGCAACCATTCTGATTGCCGATGACACGATGTTGTCGCGCGAAATCATCGCGTCCTATCTGCGATCGGACGGGTTTACCAATCTGGTCTTTGCCAAGGACGGCGAAGATGCCCTTGATCAGGTCAAAATCCATAATCCCGACCTGATCATCCTTGATATCATCATGCCGAAACTTGATGGTTACGGGGTGTGCAAGGCCATCCGTGCCAATCCGGATTACGCCGAAACCCCGATCATCGCCCAGACCGCCCTTGAAGAAAACGAAGGCCGGACACGGATATTCGATGATGGCGCGACCGACCTTATCCTTAAGCCGCTTAACAAGGCGGAACTGATCGCGCGCACACGCATTCATCTTGAAAACCGGCTTCTGGTCAAACAGTTGCAAGCCTATCAGGAACGCACGCGTTCTGAACTGACCATGGCGCGCGACATGCAGGAAAACCTCAACCCCACCCCGGAAAACTACCGCGGCACCGGTATTGATTACGGGCTTCGGATCAGTGCGACTTTCCAGATGTCATCGGAACTTGGCGGCGATATGTGGGGATTGATGCCGATCGACGAACACCGGCTTGGTGTCTATATCGTCGATTTCGCCGGACATGGTCTTGGTGCTGCGCTGAACACATTCCGGCTGCATTCCCTGATCTGGTCTGATCAGCTCCATGACCGGGAGCCGGGCGAATATCTTGAAAACCTGAACCGCCATCTCAAGGGGCTTTTGCCGATCGGGCAATATGCCACCATGCTGTACGGGATCATCGACCGGGTCGAAAGCAAGTTCACCTATGCCAGTGCGGCCTGCACATCCCCGGTTCTGGGCAACAGCCTGACTGGTCAGGCACGGTATCTGGACGGATCGGGTGTCCCGCTTGGCGTGGTGCGCAATGCACGTTACGAAACCCGCGAGGTGCCGTTTACCGGTGCCAATTTCCTGCTGCTTTACAGTGATGCGCTGATTGAAACCACACTTGATGACGGCCAGTTCCTGAGCGAGGAAAAGCTGCTGTCGATGCTGCGTGAAACCATTGTTGAAAGTAAGTCGGAAATTGATCTGGCCGCCCAGATTGCCGATCAGTTCATGGACCGCGCCCCGGCTCAGCTTGCCGACGACTTTACCATCGTTTCGTTGCAATCAACGCCAATCCCCTGCGCCATTTGATGCAGGGGACATTCAGGCATCAGGAATGGTAACGCGCCCGTCCAAGCGATGAATGGACCAGATCACCAAACGGTTCGGCGTCACTCCAGACAAACTGGCTGTGATCGACCATCGGTTCGGCCCGGTCACGCATGACGATATCGCGTTTTTTGGCTTCGATGCGTCCGGCAATAACCGTGCGCACCAGATTGGCAAGCCCCTTGCGCGCTCCGGCATGATCGGGCTCAGCCGCAAGAACATTACCCAACTGATCCAGCGCCCGCATTTTATCCCGGCATCCCAGAAGATCGGCGGCCAATACCCGTAACTCACGGGCATCGGGACGCAAACTGATGGCGATTTCCAGATGTTCAAGCCCGGTGTCACGACGGCCCGTCTGGATATAAACCCGGGTCAGTCCCAGATGGGTCGCGGCATCAAGATCATCAATCAGCAACGCCCGACCGAACGCATTCAGCGCAAGATCACTCAAACCAAGATCAAGCAGAACATGCCCCAAAACGCGCAGCCGCGCCGGTTGGCTTGGCAGACTGTCAATCAGTTGACGCAGACGCGTGCGGATTTCGGGGGCAAGGTCAATCTCCCCCGCGATTGCGATTTCAGATGTCTGCGAAATCTGTGTTTGAGACGACATTGCCAGATGCCCCGTTCTCGCCAAAAACCGGGAACCATTGTCATTTTGGCCTGATGGCAATGATCCCGTTCAGAACAGATTAACGTCATCTGGTTGCGGGAAGATTAACCGAGTCGCACCGATTGCACCGTTTGTTGTTTTTCTGACACAGGCAGGATATTCACGCCCGAAGCGCATCCGAAAGTGCCATCAACCGTGGTTCCCGGTCCGGGCGGGCAAAGAAATAGCCCTGCATCAACCGCCCGCCAAGCGCCATGACCGCATCGCGCTGACTTTCGGTTTCAATACCTTCAAGCACGCAATCGATATCAAGATTGGCACACATATCGACAACGGTTTTAACAATACGGCGGCTGCGTTCGTTATTGGCAAGCGGTGTGATGAAGCTGCGATCGACCTTCAACGCGTCAAATTCCAGTTCATGCACATAGCGCAGACTGGAATAGCCGATCCCGAAATCATCCAGGGCGACACGTGCCCCATGCTGGCGCAAATAGCGGATGCTGGTGCGTGCCGCGGCGAAATCGCGCAAGAATGCAGTTTCGGTAACCTCGAATGTCAGCCGTGCGGGATCGATATTCTTGTGCGTAATCTGTTCGATCAACCATTCAACCGTATCGGACAAAACAATATCGCGGGCTGACAGATTGAACGATACCTGCACATTCCCCGGCCAACCCGCCATATCTTTAAGCAGCTTTTCAAACAACACACGGGTCAGGAAACTGACCTGGCCGGTCTTTTCGGCGACCGGGAAAAACGTTGCGGGCGAAACCCGGCCCATTGTTTCGCTGTCCCAACGTGCCAGGGCTTCAATCGAATTGACCCGGCCGGTCTTGATGTTGAAGACCGGCTGATAATGAAGCGACAATTCCCGCGAAAGATCAGCCTTGCGCAGGGCCTGCTCGATCTGGGAATCATGACGGATCAATGTTTCATGGTGGGCTGCAAACAGCACCGGTTCGCCCGGGCAATTTTTCTTGGCGTGATAAAGCGCAAAATCCGCACGTTCGAACAATCCGTTCGAATTGCGTGCCACACTTGGATATGTCGCAAAACCAAGGGATGCGGATACCTGAACCGTGATGTTGCTTAGAACAAATGGACGGTTCAGCGCCTTGCACAGTTCACATCCGAGTTCGATCAGTTCGATGGCATCGCGGCCTTTGGTCAGAATGACGCCAAATTCATCACCGCCAAGGCGTGCCAGCAATGTTTCATCCCCAAGAATACGGCGCAACCGCATCCCGGCCTGGATCAGCAACTCATCACCGATCGGATGACCATGCACGTCATTGACCGGCTTGAAGCCGTCCAGATCAATCATCGCAACGGCAAACTGGTCATTGGGACCGGCCTGCGCGACCGTTTGTTCGAGCATGGCAAAGAAGGCCCGGCGATTGGACAGCCCGGTCAATGCGTCAATCAGTGCAAGCGCCTCATTCTGGCGCGACAGCTCGATCGTTGTCTGGTGCTGATCTTCAAGATCAAGCTGGGTATCGATCAAACCGGCAAAGTTGGAATAAAAACTTCGGATGATCTGAATGATCATCACCGACACCAGCGCCATATTCACCGCAATCGCGACATAGACTTCATTGCCGCTCAACCCGAAAAACATGACAAAGGTGCCAAGAACGATCACCACCACCAGCATCGCGGCGGGCGGGAAATTGACCAGACAAAAGATGCAGCCAACAACGGTGATCGAAATGAAATAGGCAACATGCCCCTTCTGATACGGGTCGCCATAGCCAAACATCGTGATCGCCCATGCCGTGAAAAGCACGGCGATCGCCGCCGCCAGAACCCGTATTTTGCGCAGATGCCCGATACAGACCGCAATGTCACTGACATCAAGCCCCGCCCGGCTCCATGAAATGGCGCGCACAACGCACACCACCGCAAGAATGCCGATGGCATAAATCGTCAGCCAGTCCGGTGCGACCCCGTAATGGGTGTAGGCCAGCGCAACCGCATTGGCCAGCAGCAACATGTAAAGCACCGGTATCTGCCGCGACAGGGCCCTTACCTGTGCACGGATCAGTTCCGGTTTCTCTGTATGTATTCTGAAGATATCGGCAACACGTTGCCCAAACTCGCCGACTGCCACGGATCAGGAACCTAATACTTTCATTGTCGTAGCAAAATACTACACAGAATTTATATTAGATAACATACCTTGATCGCCAAACTCGCCAAAAGCGCGTATTTATTTATAAAACCACCACTTTAAGCGGTTTTGGCTGTACCACACAAACTGCGCACCAACGGGCCCGTTAGCCGCCTTTTCCGGTCGGTTTGACCACTGGCTTGTTTGATGGCTTGTCTGTTGCTTTGCGCTTTGCAGTCTTGCGCACTCTTTTGCCCCTGGCATCCTTGATCGTCCGGGCACGATGGGCCGCGCCAAGTGCCATATGGGCAAACGCCATCAGTTGATCGCCATCCTCGATCCATTCACCGGGCACTTCGAAATAGGACAGTGTCTGCGCGCGTCCCGATGGCACAACAAACGGCGCCATGCCCATCTCATCATATGCCTTGCGGGTTTGTTCATCCCCCTTGAGATAGGCAACATCATTGGCAACGATGGCAAAAAACACCCCGTCGCAATAAAGGCCAAACCCGCCAAACATCCGTTTGATCCGGATCGCGCCCAAAGGCGCAAGGATCTCTGCAAATGTCAGAACAAATTCGTTATCGACCGATGCCATTAAGGATTTCGCCTTCAACACCTTCGGAAATCAGGTAATCGCGCAAAGAACGCCCCGGAACCGGGCGGTATTTGCTGGTTGAAATTTCCATGCCCCGGATACGGTCGGCCCGAAACACCCGGAATGCTTCGCGCAATTCGCACCAGCACGCCAACAGCCAGGTACTGCCAAAGAACAGCATTCCCAACGGCCAGACACGACGTTTGGTCTCGTCGCCCTTGGCATCGGTATAATCAATATCAATCAGGTTGCGTTCCCGAATGGCCCGCCTCAGATCCGGCATCGAAATCGAAATCGGTTCCTGTGCAATTTCGGCAACGGCAATCGGCACCCCGCCAATCAGACCGCGCATTTTTTCCGGCAGGACGGCTTCGATCTTGGTCAGGGCATCTCCGGCCGCGCGGGCCATCTGCGGATCGGTCCAGCTTTGCACCATGCGGGCTGCAACCACCAGGGCCTCGATCTCGTCGGCATCAAACATCAAGGGTGGCAAATCATACCCGTCACGCAGGATATAGCCGACACCGGCCTCGCCTTCGACCGGGACACCGGACGCGGCAAGATCGCGAATATCGCGGTAAATCGTACGTTCGGAAACTTCGAGTTCCTCGGCCAAATCACATGCCCGGCACAATTTCCGGCGGCGCAAGATTTGAACAAGGCGAAATAATCGGTCGGCCCTTCTCATGATCGCTCCTTCGTCATCCTGCCCTGAAAATTATCATACCGCTCCTGACAGGCTCCTGTCAGGAGGGATGTGCAACCATTGAGAAATCGGGACAGGATCAAACACCAATGTCAGGAGCACGACAATGAAAGTCACCAACTCATACCCCATCATCATCACCGACAAATTCACCCAAAGCCGTGCCTTTTACAAAAAGCTTGGCTTTACCCCGGTGTTTGATGGCGACTGGTATTGCCAGCTTGTCTGGTCGGATTTTCCGTCCGTTCAGCTTGGCCTGATGAAACCGGGTCACGAAACCCAGCCAGCCATATTCCATGCCGCCACCCTTGGCGAAGGCAGTGTGATGTGTCTTGAAGTCGAAGATGCGGGAACTGCCGCCCGCGAACTGCGCGATGCCGGTTTCGAATTCGCCATGGATGTGCGTGACGAACCGTGGGGGCAACGCCATTTTGCCTTGCTTGATCCCAATGGCGTGCGCCTTGATATCGCAAGCCAGACCGGGAAAATCGCACCGGAATATGCCCATCACTTCCTTGATGATGCCCAGGCCATTCTGGCCTGATCCCCCTTGCGCCAAACCGCACGACTTGGACGCCCCAAATCAACCCAAACCAAACCGGCCCGCCAGTCAATGGCGGGCCGGTATCATCAGGTCAGTTTTCGGGCAAAATCCGATATCGCACCGGCCGCCTCGATAATGTTCTGGCTTTGCGTCCGTCCGGAACTTTTGCGCGGCTTGAAATCATGTTCGCCGTCCTCAACCCAATGCAGCCCGATCGCCTTTGACAAATCGTACCCGGCGATCTCGTCAGGTTTGCCAAACGGATCGCGCGTTCCGTGACAAATCAGTGCGGGCGTTACAAGGCTGGCCAAATGCTCGGTCCGAAGGTTTTCGGGTTTGCCCGGCGGATGGAACGGATATCCAAGACATACAAGCCCCGTCACGCCAAGATCATCTGCCACCATGCTGGCCATGCGGCCACCCATTGATTTGCCACCAAGTATCAGGTTTTCCGGCCCGCCAAGCTGTCGCACAACCTCGCCTAAAAACGGCAAAAGAACTGCGGCGCGATCGGGTCCGCGCTTTTTGCCATCCACCCGGCGTTTGGCCATATAGGGAAACTCGAACCGTGCCACCCGCAAACCGCCAGCAGCCAGTGCCCCCGCCATTTCATTCATGAACGGACTGTCCATCGGCGCCCCGGCACCATGTGCAAGCGCGATGGTCAAACCGGCCTTCTCATCCCCGTCAAACAGAAACGGGATCTCATACGTCGTCATCAGACAATCTCCAGACAGTCCTTGCAGACCAGATCGCAGAACCACACGGCTGCGATGCGTAACGCTACGTGCAGCTAATTACAGTTGCAGAGATTACCTCTTTTGCAAAAGCTCGATTCCTGAATGATTATAAGGTTATAATTGCCTGCCCCACCCGGTCGGCAAGCCCCTTGTGCCGATATCTGTCAGATCGCGCCACCCGCGATATGCCGATCCTTTTGTTTGCAAAGGCAATCATCGTGTCATCAGAACCGCAACAAACACCCGAAATACCATCAAATGAACGCCTTGGCCGATTGCCCAAGCCGGTCCAGTGGATGGTAATGGTATCGGTATCGCTGGTGTTTTCGGTGCTGCTTCATCGCTGGCATGTGCCTGCTGCGCTTTTGGTCGGGCCGATGATTATCGGTATTGTCATGGGGACCAATGGTGCCACCATCACACCGCCGAAATCCCTTTATCTCGGGGCGCAATCCGTGCTCGGCGTGATGATTGGCGGATCAATGACCATCGGCATCCTGACATCCTTTGTCCAGGACTGGCCGCTGATCATCGGGGTCACAACCATAACGCTTCTGGCCAGCAGCTTTCTGGGCTGGATCCTGTGCGTCAAACAGGTTCTGCCGGGAACCGCGGGCATCTGGGGTTCATCCCCCGGGGCGGCATCGGCAATGGTCATCATGGCCGAGGCCTTTGGCGCGGATGCCCGTCTTGTTGCCTTCATGCAATATGTCCGGGTGGTGATCGTGGTTGCCGTGGCATCCAGTGTTGCCAATTTCTGGGTTGATCCCGAAGTTGCCGCCGCCGCGGCATTGGCGCATCAATGGTTCCCGCCGCTTGATGTGCCGGGCTTTGCGATCACGCTTGGGCTGGCTGCTATCTGTTGCCTTGTCGGGGAAAAATCGCACCTGCCGTCGGGCACCCTTCTGATACCGATCATTGTCACCATGATCCTGCATGTCAGCGGCTATATCGATGTGGTGTTGCCCGAATGGTTTCTGGGCCTGACCTATGCGATGATCGGCTGGGTGATCGGGCTTAAATTCACCCCGCCGGTCTTGCGCCACGCCGCCCATGCCTTTCCCAAGGTCTTGTTGTCGATCATCATGCTGATCGGCTTTTGTGCGGGGATTTCCGGTCTTTTGGTGATCTTCATGGATGTTGATCCGCTGACCGCCTATCTGGCGACAAGTCCGGGTGGACTTGACTCGGTCGCGATCATTGCTGCCAGCACCAATGTCGATCTGTCATTCATACTGGTGTTGCAGGCCACCCGGTTTTTCATGGTCCTTGCCTTTGGTGCGCCGCTTGCCCGGTTGGTTGCACGGCGCACCGCCCATCTGACCGGCCCCGAAAACGAGAAGGCCTGATGGATCACATCTGCACACGCGGATATCAGGTCACATCGTAAGGATCTTGCCGATAAAGCCTTCGACCCGGGTGCGAAGCTCACTTCCCTGTGTTTCAAGATTTGCAGCCGCATCGCTGAGTTCACCGGCAACCGCATCGGCATGGGCGATGGCATTGGTGATTTCTTCGACACTGTCCCCGACCGACCGTGCTTCGGAAACGGCACTGGTTGCCCCCGATGCGACGGAAATACAGATTTCGGCCTGTTCTTCTGTTTGTGCGGCAGTGGTTTCGGATCGCGCCTGCAAGGTATCCATCGCCAGGGCAATCTGATCGATGTCATTGCCGGCCTTGGCAATGGTTTCAAGCATCAGCTCCATCCAGCGCGAAATCTCGTCTGTTGCACTGGCAGATTGCCCGGCAAGGGCCTTGACCTCCTTGGCGACAATCGCAAACCCCTTGCCGGCCTCACCGACGCGCGCAGCTTCGATCGATGCATTAAGACCCAGCATCTTGGTCTGTGCGGCAATCGCTGAAATGGATGACAGCATCTTTTCCGCATCGGCGGCGCGGGCCTGAAGAGTGGCAAATGTTTCGCGCATGTCACGGGCCTGACACCCGATTTCGTGGGTGGTGCGCACGGTTTCGGCCGCCTCGCCGCCAACATGCACCAGTTGGCTTTTCAGAGTTTCCATCTGCTGGGCAACATTTTCGATCCGCTGAAGCGCACTTTGTGCCGCCTGCGCGATCCCCTGATTGCAGTTGCGCGTCTGATCATGGCTGTCGCCCAGAACGTCAAGCGCGCTGCGCACCTGACTGACCGCAGCGCCAAGCATCCCGACCGTGCCCTGAACCTGATTTTCAAAATCCGATGCCAGCTGCTCGCGCGATTTCAAAACCTGTTCACGTTCCAGAATGCGGGCAACCTGCCCGCCGACAAATCCCAGAAGTTCAAGCAATTCATCATCAAGTCGGGCAATGTCGGGGCTGAAAAATTCGATCACGCCTTCTGTGCGACCTGCCAGCTTGACCGGCAGGGCAAAGCATCCCCGAAGCCCGTTTCGTGCCGCAGACGGCGCACGCAGGAAACCATCCTTTTGCGTGACATCCGCGATACAAACCGCCGTACCATTGGCCGCGACGCTGCCGATCAATCCCTGCCCCAGGGCAAAAACAGTCTGTTCGGACTGGGCCCGGAAATCGGCAATCTTTGCATCGGAAATTGATGAACTGATTGACCAGATGCCCGCTGATGACAATTCATCACCCGATCGCAAATAGGCATGCCCGATCGGCCATGCACAATAATCACAAACCGCGGTCAGGATATCGCCAATCGCCTCATCGCGTGCGCGGGCCTCGTCTGCGACCGTGCTGACCTTGCGCAGCAAACGCAAAATATCAACCAGTGCAGAACCATCGGGCGCGCGACGGAATTGCGGATCGTTTTCGGGGGAAACAGAACGGATGAAACCGGCAAGCATCTTGAAACTCCGAGGCTGAAACAGTTCGGTCCCCGAACGGAAACCAAACAGGTCATGCAAGCCTCGTTGCCTGCTAATCATCGAAATGTCCGGGCGCCATTGCCCGGTCACAAGGGAATATTAGCGTACTATTGCACACGCGAAAAGAACATTTCGCGTGTGCAATACAATCAATCATTTAGGCCGGGCTAAAGGTGCTTTGCCACGCCATTTGGTGCGTGAAACAGCAGATCAGGGCTTGGCGGACCTAAACCCTGACCTTGCGAAAGACACCCGATGCGATCATCACACCAAGGATCACCAGCACCACGGCAAGTGCCAGCGCAAGGTTGCCCTGCTCACCCAGCAGGATCACACCGCCAAGTGCTGTCAGGGCCGGCGTCATCGCCCCGAATGCCGACGCACCAGTTGATCCGATATGACGCACGGCAAGGCCATAGGTAATCACCGCGACACAACCGGCCAAAAGCCCCTGAGCGGTCAACAGCATCATGACATCGCCAACCGGCGCATCGGCAAGCGTGGTACCGGTAAAGACCGCAATGATGGCCATGATCACAAAGGACCAGAAACCGACAAAGGCCGCGGCCTCAAGCGCGCCAAGGCCACTTTGGCGCATGGCATGGGTGTAACACGCCCACATGAACGCCCCGGCTGAAACAAGGCCATAGCCCAGCAACATGTCACTGCTGACCTCGCCGGCCGGTTTAAGCGCCACAAGCGACAAGACCCCGACAATCACCGCACCATACCCGGTCAAACGTAGCTTGCCCGGACGTTCGCCAAACATCACAACAGCAATCAGAACCGCCCAGACCGCCATCACACCAGGCAACAAAATGCCCACATGGCTGGCCGGAACAAATTGCAGCGCACTGGCAACCATCAGCGTGTAAAACGCCCCCGACCCGACCAGCATCAAAAGACCGTTGGCAATCGAAAGCCCCTTGGGCCAGATGCCTTTTTTCAGCCAGATCGGGGCAAGCAGAACAAACGGCACCACAAAGCGCAAAAGACCAATATCCACAGCTGTAAAGCTTGATGTCATGGCATAACGGGTCGCAATAAGCCAACCGGCCCAGATACAAACCGTCGCCAAGGCAGATGTCACACCGACAAGTCGGCTTTCCGTCGCACTGGTGGCACGAAGCGCGGAAGTTTCAGACATAACAGGTTATCCGATAAAGGGTTGATTTTGCCCGAATCAGACCATGCCGCGCACGATACGGCAACCCCTTTGACCGGAGGTCAGCTATGCGCGGCAAAATCCATGAAAAAACGGCGCAAGGTTGCCCCTGCGCCGTTTTTGATTTTCCCGATGGCCGGATCGAAATCAGATGCCGAATTCGGCAAAGAAATCATTGCCCTTGTCATCAATAACGATGAAGGCCGGGAAGTCTTCGACTTCGATCTTCCAGACGGCTTCCATGCCAAGTTCCGGATATTCGTGAACTTCGACCTTCTTGATGCAATCCTGTGCCAGACGCGCAGCCGGACCACCGATCGAACCAAGATAGAAACCGCCATATTTCGCACAGGCATCCTTGACGGCCTTCGAACGGTTGCCTTTTGCCAGCATCACAAACGAACCGCCAGCGGCCTGGAACTGTTCGACATAGGCATCCATGCGACCCGCCGTGGTCGGGCCGAACGAACCCGACGGCATGCCTTCCGGGGTTTTTGCCGGACCGGCATAATAAACCGGATGGTTTTTGAGGTATTCGGGCATCTCTTCGCCGGCATCAAGGCGTTCCTTGATTTTGGCGTGCGCGATGTCACGGGCCACAATCACGGTCCCGGTCAGCGACAGGCGCGTTTTGACCGAATATTGCGAAAGCTGCTTGCGGATTTCATCCATCGGACGGTTCAGGTCAACCTTGACCACTTCGTCATCAAGATGCTCGTCCGTTACCTGCGGAAGGTACTTCGCCGGATCATGTTCGAGATCCTCGATAAAGATACCGTCCTTGGTGATCTTGCCCAGAATCTGGCGGTCGGCAGAGCACGAAACACCCAGACCAACCGGGCAGCTTGCCCCGTGACGCGGCAGGCGGATCACACGCACATCGTGGCAGAAATACTTGCCGCCGAACTGTGCGCCGATGCCCATTTCACGGGTCATCTCAAGAACCTTCTGTTCCCATTCAAGGTCACGATAGGCCTGACCATGCTCGCCACCTTCGGTCGGAAGGTTGTCGTAATAACGCGCAGACGCCATTTTCACGGTCTTAAGGCAGGCTTCCGCCGACGTACCGCCAATGACGATGGCAAGGTGATAGGGCGGGCAAGCCGAAGTGCCAAGGGTGCGGATTTTCTCGTCAAGGAATTTGCGCAGGCTTTCCGGGTTCAGAAGCGCCTTGGTCTGCTGGAACAGGAACGTCTTGTTGGCAGACCCGCCGCCCTTTGCCATGAACATGAATTTATATTCATCGCCCTTGGTCGCATAAAGATCGATCTGTGCCGGAAGGTTCGACCCGGTGTTCTTTTCTTCGAACATGTTGATCGGGGAAACCTGTGAAAAGCGCAGGTTGTGTTTCTGATAAGCCTGCCAGATACCCTTGGACAGTGCTTCTTCATCCGAACCGTCGGTGATGACCTTGCCACCCCGTTTGCCCATGACGATTGCCGTTCCGGTATCCTGACACATCGGCAAAACCCCGCCCGAGGCAATGGATGCGTTTTTCAGAAGATCCATCGCAACGAACTTGTCGTTCGGGGTGGCTTCTTCGTCATCAAGGATTTTGCGAAGCTGTTCAAGATGGCCCGGACGCAAAAGGTGCGAACAATCGAAAAACGCCTGAAGGGTCAGTTTTTCAATCGCTTCGGGTTCGACCTTCAAATAGGTCTCGCCATTGACGTCAACGGTGGAAACACCCTCATCGCCGATCTTGCGGTACGGGGTCGTGTCCTTCCCCTGATCGAACATGGGTTTATAGACAAAATCACTCATGGAAGGCTCTCGTCTCTCTCAAAACAAGGTGGGATTGTTTTTTTCGATAATTGACGCGGAACATAGCGCCTCGACAAAGAAATTTCCACGTTCTTTGCCCTTATATGCGTTTTTTGCCCGCAAATACGCAGTTCTGCGGATAAGCAAAGCCTGTTATTGGGCGTCTATTGCCTGTAAACGATCATTCTGATAGCGCGCTGATTGATCCTGCCCTAGACATTACCCGTTCTAAAAGTGCATCAAGGTTGCGCACCCACAATCGGGTGCGTTTTTTGTTTCAGGTTTGCCCATGCTTTCCCAGATTTTGATTATCCTGCCGATTTTTGCACTGATCCTGACAGGATGGATCGCGCGCAAAGGCGGTGCCCTTGGTCCGACCGCCACGCGCGAAATCAACCGGCTTGTGGTCTATTTTGCCCTGCCCGCCCTGTTGTTTGACATCATGGCAAAGGCCGAACCCCATGAAATCTGGCAACCTGACTTCATTCTGGCTTTTGGTTTCGGCTGTGGCGTGGTTTTCATACTGACCATCATCATGCGGATTGCCAGCGGCCATCATCTGGTCGATGCGGTGATTGACGGCCTTACCACCAGTTACGCCAATGCCGGTTTCCTTGGCTTCCCGCTTGTTCTGGCCCTGATTGGTGAAAGCGGTCTGGCCGCAACCCTGATTGCCACCATCCTGACCGCCTGTGTGCTGTTTGCCATTGCCATCATCCTGATCGAATTTGGCCTGCAACAGGAAACCAGCCGTTTTGACATCATTCTCAAGACCCTCAAGGCACTGGTCAAAAACCCGCTTCTGATTGCGCCGACCCTTGGCACTCTGGTGATGCTGTCCCCTTGGAATATTCCCGGCCCGGTCGATGTTTATCTGAAACTTGTTGGCGGGGCGGCCGCCCCGTGCGCACTGATTGCACTTGGACTGTTTCTGGCTGATCGCACCGCCAATCAGAAGCACGAAAAATGGAGCACCACGGGGATTTTCGTGATCCTCAAGCTGGTTGCCCAACCGGCCCTGACCTGGGTGATGGCGGTGCCGGTTCTTGGCCTGCCGGGCCACATGGCCCATCTTGCGGTCCTGCTTGCAGCCCTTCCGACCGGGACCGGGCCCTTCATGCTGGCCGAATTTTACAACCGCGAAAGTGTACTGACCGGGCGCATGATCCTGATCACCACCATCCTGTCGGTTGGCACCCTGTCGGCCTATCTGGCGATTGCCTGACCGCAATTGAAAACGGGTCCGACACATTGGTGTCAGACCCGCGATCGATGTTCCGGCCATGCGCCCGAAGGCGGGTCGGTTTTATTTCTTGCGGAACGCGTCCAGTGCGATGACCTCGCCGGTTTCGCCCGCATCGGGTTTGGATTTTTTGCGCGATGATTTTGACGGTTCGGCCACCAGCGTCGGTGCCGCTTCTTCGTCATCCATCAGATCGGCATCCATCAGATCGGCATCCAGATCATCATCTTCTTCAAAGTCGAAATCATCGTCATCCATTTCTTCTTCGACGCTGAAGGTCAGCATGAAGTTGGCAGACGGATCGACAAAGGCCAGCATCGCATCAAAAGGCACGACCACAGTGGTCGGCATGCCATCGAAGCTCATTCCAACCGAGAAATGGTCATCTTCGGACTTCAAATCCCAGAACCGGTGCTGCAACACCACCGTGATGTTGTCGGGATGCGCTTTGCGCTGACTTTCAGGCAGTGCAACACCGGGATGGTTGGTCTGGAAAGTGATATAGTAGTGATGCTCGCCGAAAAGGCCTTCTTCAGCCACGCGCGCAAGAATATCTTTCACCACGCCGCGCAGCGCCTGGTCGACCATAAGATCGTAACGGAATTCTTCCGGTTTCTGCATCAGTAATCCTGTATCTGGCGGGATACCGGTGCTTTCCGGCAAATCCCGTCATTGTCATATAGCATCTCTGCACACCAATTGCATCTTGGAGTGCCTTATAATGACTCTATTCATAACGAAGCGGGGAATAAATACAAGAGTGGGGCGTTCTGTTGCTAGGTGCCCCGTCCCCCACCAGATTACCGCTCCCGGCAACCGGAATTTCGCTTTGGTGCTAGTACCGCTTAGGCGGCAACAGCAACCGGAGCATTGTTGTCGTTTGCATTTACAAACATTGGCCCGATGCGGTGGTACCATGCCGAGCGCCCACATTGACTTTTACTGCTCACGTCGATCCTATTTCGGCCCCACGAAGATTGTCTGAGTCGGACAACCGATAAATTTGGTGGAGCCGCCGGGTACCGCCCCCGGGTCCGTAAAGCCTATTCTGTCACGCAGTTTAGCGCCGTAGTCGGGTTGCCCCGACAGCCCCTATATAGGTCAAACCGGGTCCTTTTCACAAGGGGATTTGGGAAATCTTTTTTTTCATTCGAACGGAACATTCCGATATCCGGGCTATGCCGGATTGCCGATTTTGCCCACCATCAAACACGGCGGAACGTATCGGGATAATCGATCACCAGCCCGGCCTCATCGATTTCAAGCTCTGCCGAGAAATTGCGAAACAACCCCTCATAGCGATAGCGACGCCCCGGAATCAGACAGCTGTAACGTTGCGCTGCACGCGACGGCAAAAAATCACCCTCGATCTGACTTGGAAGCGGCACATAGGCCGCCGAAATATTGCGCACCTCCCCCGCAGGCAGTTGCAATCGCCGGATCGGAAGCATGTTTGTTGCTGGCGTGATGCCGATATCCACATCAAAACAGCCCGTCAGAAACGGCAAATCCCGATCAGCCAGACAGTCAAACCAGTTTCCCTTGCCGTCAGATGTGACATGCATATGCGCCCCGCCGACATAGCTTACCCGGACTTCGCGCGTTGCATATGACGCGTCGGTCACAACAAGGTACGATCCGCCATACTGGCCTTCACGCGTGCCAATCACCACACCCTCAAGCTTGATCCCGTCGGCGTCGGTTTGGCAGACACAATGTTCAAGCCCCTTTCCGTCCCAATCAACCCACTGAACTTCTGTTCGCATATGACCGACACTCCCTGCGTTAAACGCGCCAAAATTTCATGCAATCAAGTATAGCCACACGGGGTGAATTTGCGCGATCTCTCCTGACAGGAACCGTCAGCAGGGGCATGTTTAAAACGCGATATCAAAGGTAGCACTGCGTTGCTTGCCGATGACCGCCGACCTGACTATGCTGCCCCAAAGACGATTCCGAAAAACGCAGGACTGAGCATGCAGCAATATCTTGATCTGATGCGTCTGGTGCGCGACACCGGCACGCGCAAGGAAGACCGCACGGGTACAGGCACCGTATCGATTTTCGGCCATCAGATGCGGTTCGATCTGTCCGAAGGCTTCCCGCTGGTCACCACCAAGAAACTGCATCTGAAATCAATCATTCATGAATTGCTGTGGTTCCTTGATGGCGACACCAATGTCAAATATCTGCAAGACAACGGTGTGCGCATCTGGAACGAATGGGCCGATGACAACGGCGATCTTGGCCCGGTCTATGGCGGCCAGTGGCGGTCATGGCGCGGGGCCAATGGGGAAACCATTGACCAGATCACCGGCCTGATCGATCAGATCAAAAACAATCCCGATTCCCGCCGCCTGATCGTTTCGGCCTGGAACGTGGCCGATGTGCCCAATATGGCGCTTCCGCCCTGTCATTGCCTGTTCCAGTTCTATGTCGCCGATGGCAAACTTTCCTGCCAGCTGTATCAGCGCAGTGCCGATATCTTCCTTGGTGTGCCGTTCAACATCGCATCCTATGCGCTTTTGACCATGATGATTGCCCAGGTTTGTGATCTTGGCGTTGGCGATTTTGTCCATACCCTTGGCGATGCGCATCTTTATACCAACCACCTTGAACAGGTTGAATTGCAGCTGTCGCGCGATCCCCGCCCGCTGCCGACCATGAAAATCAATCCCGATGTCAAATCGATCTTTGATTTCAAGTTCGAGGATTTCGAACTGGTCGGTTATGACCCGCACCCGCATATTGCCGGCAAGGTTGCTGTCTGATGCCGGCAAACAACAATGAACGGATTGAACGGGTTGCGGTTGTTGCTGCGGCCGAAAATGGCGCCATCGGCAAGGATGGCTGGATGCCATGGGAACTGCCCGAAGACCTTAAACGGTTCAAGGCCCTGACCCTTGGCAAGCCGATGATCCTCGGCCGCGTCACGTTTGAAGCCATTGGGCGCCCGTTGCCCAAACGGACCAATATCGTCGTTACCCGCGATAAGGACTGGTCATTTGATCATGAAAATGTCCGCGTCTGCCATGACATCGAAACGGCCATCAGGCTTGCCGACGAAATTGCGCTGCGCGACGGGATCAATGAAGTCATCATTGCCGGTGGCGCCCAGATTTATCACCTCGCCCTGCCTTTTACGACGCGCTTTGAGTTGACCGAAGTTCACGCAAAGATCGACGGCGACACATTCCTTGATCCGCTGGCAGAAGATGAATGGCGCGAAACCGCCCGTCAAAGGATCGACAATCCCGATGGTCCGGACTACAGTTTCGTGACCCTTGATCGGATATAGGCCCGATATGCGTGTGGTTGCACCCTGCCGTGATGCCACAGCGGTTGATTTTACAGGCCAGCCGATCCATCTTTAAAACAGTTATAGAACACTCGTTCCAGTGTTCTCGTCACTACCCAAGGAAATGTCATGGCGCGCCCCCGCGGATTTGATGAAGAAAGCGTTCTTGATAACGCAATGAACATCTTCTGGAGCAAAGGCTTTGAATCGACCTCTGTTCAAGATCTTGTGGAAGAAACCGGCCTGAACCGGGCAAGCATGTATGCAAGCTTTGGCGACAAAAAGGCCCTTTTCCTGCGCGTGCTTGACCATTACAGCCAGAAAATCAGTTCCGAGCGTTTTGCCAATCTTCGCGAAATCGAAGACGGCCGCGAAGCAATTGAAAAGACTTTCCGCGACACTGCCAAAACCGGCTGCGCAGAAGGCAAACATAAAGGCTGTCTGATTGTGAATTCGGGGATGGAACTGGCCCCGCATGATCCCGAAACCGCTGCCATCGCCCATCAGGCCTTTCGCCGGGTCGAAGACATGTTTGCCGCCGCGCTTAGCCGTGGCATCAAACATGGCACGATTTCAAAGGACAAGAACATTCGTGCACTGGCGCGCTTTCTTGCCGGGTCGATCCAGGGCGTTCAGCTGATGTCGCGCCGCGGTGCGGATCGTGAAACGCTTGAAGATTACACCAACACCATTCTCGAAGTCCTGAACTGACCGGTTTGCAAGCCCCGCAGACCGCTGTTTCCGATCACGGTTCAGTGATCGGCCTCAAAACATGTTGCATTATAGAATGATCATTCCATAATAAGGTCAAACAGCACATACACCAAGTCTTGAGGAACGAAATGTCTGCAATTACCCCGCTTCTGCCCCGTCAGCCTGTCCCGTCTCTCAGCGTTCCGCTGGTCGGGGGCGGCACCTGGTCGCTGGCCGATCAGAAACCGGAAAACTTCACCATGGTCGTGTTTTATCGCGGCCTGCATTGCCCGATCTGCGGCAAATATCTTAAGGACCTTGATAACAAGCTCGCCGATTTTGCCAAACGCGGTGTGAATGTTGTCGTCCTGTCCTCGGACGGCGAAGACCGTGCGACCGAGGCCAAGGCAAAATGGGGCCTTGAAAACCTTGATCTCGGCTATGGGCTTGATCTTGATAAGGCCCGCGAATGGGGTCTTTATATCTCGACCTCGAACGGCGTGACCTCAAGCGGCTATGAAGAACCGGCGATCTTTTCCGAACCCGGTCTGTTTCTGGTCCGCCCGGACGGCACCCTTTATTTCGGCACGGTCCAGACCATGCCGTTTGCCCGCCCGGCCTTTGACCAGATCCTTGGCGCGCTTGATTTCGTGATTGCCAAGGGCTACCCGGCACGCGGCGAAGTGGTTGATCACACCAATCCGTGATCCTGCCCAACACGCGAACAGGTCCCTTCCCCAACCGGTCGCGACGTAATCTGCAAAACAAAGCCCGGCAACTGAAATGCCGGGCTTTTTTGTTCTTCGGTATCAGGTCGCGGAAGGATCAATCCTCGTCCGGGTCGTCACCCTCTTCGCGGCGCCGGCGCGGGCGCAACACGATCCAGGCTGCAACAATCGTCAATGCCGCCATGCCAAACCAGGTCAGCGCATAGGACATGTGATTGTTGGGGAAACTGATCCGGGTCAGTCCGCCGACCGGAAGCTTTGCCGGGTTTTCCGCCCCGTCGCCATCAATGAAATACGGGGCCACATCATTGGCATCAAGCCCGCGCTTTTCGGCCATGGCGCGGACATCGCGCGAATACCACCGATCATCCCCGGGCACATTGTCACGCATGAATGTCCCGACCGGCTCGTCAAGACGCAGAAGCCCCGTCACCGTGACCTCCCCGTCCACCATGCCATCGCTGCGGGTGGCGGGGTTACGGCGGTCGGTCGGGACAAAGCCGCGATTGACCATGACAATCGTGCCATCGTCGCGTTCAAGCGGCGTCATCACCCAATAGCCCGCCCCGTAATCGGTCGCGGCATAGACATGGCTTTCCAGATCATTGCGATAGATGCCGGTGACTGTCACCTTGCGATATTCATCGCGTTCGCGACTGACATTGGCCCAGTCATCGCGGCGTGGGACCGGTTGGGCTTCGCCATGCACGCGTGCATCAACCCGCGCAATCAGATCAAGTTTCCAGGCCCGGCGTTCGATCTGCCAGTATCCAAGGGCGCAAAACCCGGAAAACAGAATGGCCGTCAGTGCCAGAACCACAATCCGGGTGGTCATGGATGGTCCGCGCCGGGACGGTTGCGTTGCTGTGGTCGTTTTGGCGGTTCGGGAAATGCGGTTGTCCGTCATCTCGCTTTCTTTCCAAGGGCATCTGTGTCTGCGAACGAAAAAGGGCGCGATACCGGTAAAATATCGCGCCCCCTTCAGATATCAAGCAACGGCCTAGCCAAAGCTTTTGATCATTTCATGATCCATCTGCGGCATCATGTTGGTATTGAGGTGATACATCACCCACAGCGAACCGGCGATGGCAATCGCCACGATCACGATGGTGAAGATCAGCGCCAGCATGTTCCAGCCACCTTCGGATTTGGTGTTCATATGCAGGAAGTAGATCATGTGAACCACGATCTGAACCACACCAAGACCCATGATCCAAAGTGCGGTCGCGACCTTGCTGTCAAGAACGCCATCCATCACCAGCCAGAACGGGATCGCTGTCAGGATAACCGACAGGATGAAACCGATCAGATAGCTTTTGAAAGTACCGTGAGAGGCACCATCGCCGTGATGGTCATCATGTGCGTGTGAATGTGCACTCATCCCAGAACTCCCAGCAGATAAACGACAGAGAAGACACCGATCCAGACCACGTCAAGGAAGTGCCAGAACATCGACAGGCACATCAGACGACGCTTGTTTTCCGGGATCAGTCCGCGCTGGGACACCTGAACCATCAGGGTCACAAGCCAGATGATGCCGAACGTCACGTGCAGACCGTGGGTCGCAACCAGCGTATAGAACGCCGACAGGAAGCCACTGCGCATCGGGGTTGCCCCAATGCTCCACAGGTGATGGAACTCATAAAGTTCCAGCCCGACGAACGCGATCCCGAACAGACCGGTAATCGCCAGCCACAGCTGGGTGCCGGCAATCTTGCCTTTTTCCATCTGAAGCATGGCAAAGCCATAGGTGATCGACGAGAACAGCAGCATCGAGGTGTTGATCGCCACCAGTTCAAGATCGAACAGATCCGCCGGCGAAGGCCCGGCCGCATAGTTGCGGCCAAGCACGCCATGGGTTGCAAACAGGATCGCAAAGATGAGGCAGTCGCTCATCAGATAGATCCAGAAGCCAAGCATCGTGCCGGTTTCCGGGTGATGCTCTTCTTTCAGGTAAAAGACCGGCGTTTCGGTCTGAGAGGCAGTATTATTCGCCATTGTCATTCCCTTACGCCTGCTGTTTTGCCAGAAGGGCGGTACGTTCGTCTTCGGTCTTCACAACTTCATCTGCCGGGATGTGATAATCACGGTCATAGTTGAAGGTGTGCGCAATCGCACCAACCACCAGCACGATGAAGCTGACAGCAGCCAGCCACCAGATGTGCCAGACAAGGGCGAAACCAAGGACAAGCGAAATCGCAGCCAGGATAAAGCCAGCGCCGGTATTTTTCGGCATGTGGATATCGATGAAGCCCGATGTCGGACGTACAAAGCCACGCTTTTTCATATCCGCCCAGGCGTCCAGTTCATGAACAACCGGGGTAAAGGCGAAGTTGTAGGCCGGGGGCGGCGACGAAGTCGACCATTCCAGCGTACGACCACCCCACGGGTCACCGGTTTCGTCACGCAGCTTCTCGCGATTGATAACGGCAACCACGATCGACATCAGGAACGAACCGATACCACCGGCGATCAGAACCGCACCAAAGGCCGCAATAACGAACCAGATCTGAAGCGACGGGTCGTCAAAGTGGCTCATGCGGCGGGTAACGCCCATCAGGCCAAGAACATAAAGCGGCATGAAGGCAAAGTAGAAGCCGATGGTCCACAGCCAGAACGACATCTTGCCCCAGAATTCATCGAGCTTGAAGCCGAATGCTTTCGGGAACCAGTAAACGATACCGGCAAACATCCCGAAGACCACACCACCGATAATCACGTTGTGGAAGTGGGCAATCAGGAACAGGCTGTTATGGAGCACGAAGTCAGCCGGCGGAACTGCCAGCATAACACCGGTCATGCCACCAATGACAAAGGTCAGCATGAAACCGATCGTCCACAGCATCGGCACATCAAAGCTGATGCGGCCCTTATACATGGTGAACAGCCAGTTGAAGACCTTTGCACCGGTCGGGATCGAGATGATCATGGTGGTGATGCCAAAGAAGGCGTTCACACTTGCACCCGAACCCATGGTGAAGAAGTGGTGCAGCCAGACGATGTAGGACAGGATGGTAATAACCACCGTGGCATAAACCATCGAGCTGTAACCAAACAGACGCTTGCGGCAGAAGGTCGAAACAACTTCGGAAAACACACCAAACGCCGGCAGGATCAGGATGTACACTTCCGGGTGACCCCAGATCCAGATCAGGTTGATGTACATCATGGCGTTACCGCCAAGATCGTTGGTGAAGAAGTTGGTGTCTGCATAACGGTCAAGACCAAGCAGAACCAGAACCGCGGTCAGAACCGGGAATGCTGCAACAATCAGGATGTTGGTGCAAAGCGAGGTCCAGGTAAAGACCGGCATCTTCATCATCGACATGCCCGGTGCGCGCATTTTGACGATGGTCACAATCAGGTTCACACCCGAAAGCAACGTACCGACACCGGCGATCTGCAAGGCCCAGATATAGTAATCAACCCCCACACCCGGACTATAGACAATGTCCGAAAGCGGCGGATAGGCCAGCCAACCGGTTTTTGCGAACTCACCGACAAACAGCGACGCCATGATCAGCACGGCACCACAGGTGGTCATCCAGAAGCTGAAATTGTTCAGGAACGGGAATGCAACGTCGCGCGCGCCGATCTGCAGCGGCACAACGAAGTTCATCAGACCGGTCACCAGCGGCATCGCCACGAAGAAGATCATGATCACGCCAT
Source organism: Thalassospira sp. GO-4 (assembly GCF_023588965.1). Classification (NCBI taxonomy): domain Bacteria; kingdom Pseudomonadati; phylum Pseudomonadota; class Alphaproteobacteria; order Rhodospirillales; family Thalassospiraceae; genus Thalassospira; species Thalassospira sp. GO-4. Next base: position 35,555 of record NZ_CP097807.1, on the reverse strand, counting down.
GCGCGGTAAAGATCTGGTCATAGTGGTCGGGCGGCAAATAACCGGCAACATCCCCAAACGCGATCGCCTGCTGGGCGCGCATCATCAGTGCATCCGCAAAGCCACGCAGAAGCATGACGATTGCCAGAATGATATACATGATGCCGATCTTTTTATGATCGATCGAGGTGATCCACTCGTTCCAGAGATATCCCCACAAACGGAAATAGGTAAGCGCGCCAACAACGACGAGCCCGCCCAGCACCACGGCAGCAAATGTCACGGCGACAATCGGCTCGTGGAACATCGGGATGGAGTCGATTGACAGCCGGCCAAATATAAAATGTAAAAGGTCCGGATTAGAGAACATCGGATTACTCTTCTTTCAAATGCAGCAAGGCACCAGATACCCGGTGCGAAAACTGCGAAGGGCCGGTTGGCTTTCACCAACCGGCACTGCTTCAGAACCCTGTCGAAACGCCTGCGGGCGCAATGCTCATGGCGCGTGCACTCTGTCCATTGTCAAACAAGGGCAGATTGGCAAGCTCGCCAGAAAAACCACTTTCAGGGGTGGTGCAAAGCGACGCCACATAGGACTTGCTTTCGGGCAACGGCTGACTTCCGCGCATATGCGGAACGTCATAGGTCAGCGACATCACGTTATAGATGCCAGCCAGTCCACCGCCGCCTTTCGCGTCGATCGCCATCATCTCGTTCATGCACATTTTCGACTGGTCGACGCACATGTTGAGGATCGCGGTATAGAGTTCCGGGTCCACTGCGCTGTAGTAGTGAACCGGCTCGGCGACGCTCGGCTTTTCGAGTTCAAGATACTGGGAACGGCCAAGGAAGTTCTCGTCGGACTTCACATCAGCAACCCATTTGTCAAAGCCTTCTGCGCTCAGGCCGTGGAACTTGAAGCGCATATGAGAGAAGCCCTCACCGCTATAGTTCCCCGAGAAGCCTTCATAAACGCCCTCTTCGTTGATCACGGCATGGAGTTTGGTTTCCATACCCGCCATCGAGTAAATCTGGCCCGCAAGAGCCGGAATGAAGAAGGAGTTCATGATACCCGAAGAAGTGATTTTGAACTGAATGGGGGTATCAATCGGAGCTGCAAGTTCGTTGACGGTCGCAATGCCCTGTTCCGGATACAGGAACAGCCATTTCCAATCTAGGGAAACGACTTCGATCACCATCGGTTCGTGATCTTTGGCCAACGGACGTTCAGCGTCAATACGGTCCAGCGGACGATACGGGTCAAGCGTATGCGTCGTAACCCAGGTGATCGCGCCAAGCGCAATAATGATCACCAGTGGTGCGGACCAGATGACGACTTCCAGCTTCGTGGAATGGTGCCATTCGGGATCATATTCCGCGTCCTTGTTGCCCTGACGGTATTTCCAGGCAAAGAAGACAGTCAGTGCCATCACCGGAACGATGATCAGCAGCATCAGGATCGTGGAAACGATAATCAGATCGGACTGCTGGGACGCGATATCACCCGACGGGTCGATAACAACCAGGTTGCAACCGGCCAGAAGCGAAAACATCGAGGCTACAGCGACGCCGCGTACAAGTTTTGAAAGCATGCGCTTCATACTTTGTCAGTTTCTGGAAGATGTTCTCACAGGCAACAATATGCCTGCGAGCCGCATGAACGACCCATCGGAGATCGCCACACGTCGTACCCCGTCGCAACGGCATATAGGAATAATCATTCCAAACATCCACGGAAAGGGCACAATTTTGGCAAATTTTTTTCAAAAACCCGCCAGGTCGGAATTTCGCGGGAATTGCTATAGCTGCATCGCAACAATGTCAAGATACCCGCCGTGCATAGCTGGGTCTTAATGACAATTATCATTCCAATGTAAACCTAACGTTGTGCGGTGCAGAAAGATAATTGACACTGACGTTTGCAATTCACATGTCTATACTTAGACTCGATCCAAAGTCGTATCGTCCTTTGATCCGAATTTGTGATCCAATCAAAAGTAGTTAGGACCAAAAGGTCCGACCAGTGATTTAGGGAGAACGGCGTGAACCAAACAACAGAAAACTACGCGACCGCCACCTCATCAGGTTTGGAACGCGACGCACGGCATCTTAATGCCGACGCAACCAACGATCCCGGTCAGATCGCGCTTGGCGTGATCATCGGCCGAACTTCGGAATTTTTCGACTTTTTCGTTTACTGCATCGCATCGGTACTTGTGTTCCCGCAATTGCTGTTTCCCGGCGAAACGGCGTTGGTCGGCACCATGTATTCCTTTGCCATCTTCTCTCTGGCCTTTATCGCCCGCCCGGTGGGCTCGCTGGTCTTCATGACGGTTGACCGGCATTATGGCCGTGGCGTCAAACTGACGATTGCCATGTTCATGCTCGGCGGCTCGACCGCGGCGATGGCCTTCCTGCCAAGCTATGCCTCGGCCGGTGTTCTTGCGATCTATCTGCTGTGCAGCTTCCGCTTCCTGCAAGGTCTTGCATGGGGTGGTGCCTGGGATGGTCTTGCATCGCTTCTGGCTCTCAATGCGCCGGACAACCGCAAGGGCTGGTATGCGATGATCCCGCAATTGGGCGCACCGCTTGGCTTCATGCTGGCATCTTCACTGTTTGCCTATCTGCTTCTGACCCTGCATCCCGATGACTTCCTGGCCTTTGGCTGGCGCTATGCGTTCTTCGTGGCCTTTGCCATCAACGTGGTCGCATTGTTTGCCCGCCTGCGTCTGGTTGCCACCTCGGAATTCGGACATCTTCTTGAAAAGAACGAACTCGAAGCCGCCCGCGTGATGGACACACTCAAACATAACGGTCGTACCGTTGTGCTTGGGGCGCTGGTCCCGATGGTCAGCTACGCGCTGTTCCATCTGGTCACGGTCTTTGCGCTCAGCTGGGTTTATCTGTATGCCAACGGCAATCCGGGGCAGTTCCTTCTGACCCAGGGTGTCGGTGCCGTGCTTTGCGCCTTTGGCATCGTCGCATCGGGCTTCATCGCCGATCAGCTCGGTCGTCGTCGCCTGCTGGGATACAGTGCCGGGATCATCTTCCTGGGTGCTGTTCTGACCCCGCTGCTTTATTCCTTCAACATCATCAATGAAGGCATGATCGTTCTGGGCGGGTTTGCCGTGCTTGGCCTGTGCTTTGGTCAGGCGGCCGGGACGCTGGCCTCAAACTTCAAACGCGAATACCGCTATACCGGGTCTGCCCTGACATCCGATCTGGCCTGGCTGCTCGGTGCCGGTTTTGCCCCGCTGATCGCACTGTACCTTTGTGACAAGTTCGGCCTGCCCGGTGTTGGTGCCTACCTGCTTTCAGGGGCAATCGTCACCCTGCTGGTATTGCACTTCAACAAGCATTTCGGATCCAAAAATACCGATTGATCAGCGGATCCCGTATCCAATCCAACCGCAAACACCCCGGTCAAAACCGGGGTGTTTTCTTATGTGGCTTTATCGCCTGTGCGCCGGGGCTTCGACCTCGGCCAGGCCCGGCATGAAATCGCGCAGGATTTCAAAAAACTTCCGCATGCGTGCCGGATAATAGCTGGCATAGGGATAAACCAGATAAACCGGCAAGGATGACGCTTGCCAGTCCGGGCATAAATGCACCAGCTTTCCGGTTCGCAGGTCATCGGTCACGATCCAGCGCGACACAATCCCCGCCCCCAGCCCACCAAGCACCGCCTGACGGGTTGCAAACAGACTGTCCGTACTCAGACGCGGCTTGATCGGAAACCGGATCAGTTCCCGGCTGCCGATATTTTGCAGCGAAATCTCCGACCCATAAAATGTCTTGAGCGACACCCACGGCAGATCCGCCAGCATCCCGACATCACAAACGGGTCTGTTTTTCAGAATGTCGGGTGCGGCGACAACAATACGCGGGATTTCCGCAAGCAGCACGGCAACATGTGACGGATCGGACACCGCGCCAACATGAATGGCGCAATCGATCCGTTCAGAAATAAAGTCCGGCGGCCGGTCGCTCAGGACCCAGTCGACACTGACCTGGTCATAGCGTTTCAGGAATTTTATCAGCGGCTGAAGCAACTGATCCTGACCAAAGGCATGGGGCACCTTGACCGCAAGCCGCCCGACCGGTTCGCCATCCGTACCCGAAAGTTCTTCGGTCAGGGCATCCCACCCCTCGATCAGGGTGCGGGCATGGGCATAACACCGTTCCCCGTCATCGGTCAGCTTGATCGCATGCGTATTGCGCAGGATCAGCTCGACACCAAGCATATCCTCAAGCGTCCGCAATCGGCGACTGATGGTCGGCTGGGTCGCGCCAAGCAATCCCGCCGCCGCCGACAGACTTCCGCCATCCACGATACGCACAAATGTTTGCATCAACTCCATACGATCAACGGAAGACATTCATCACCTATCATACGCTTTACGTATAACCATCTTACCGCACAACCCTCTACCAAACCAGCGCGTCATCCATATTCTGGGCCAAAATCAATTCCGCTTTACGGAGCTTTCAATGACCACCGCGCAAACAACTGCTGATCCGCAGCAGATCACGGCGGCCCCGTCGCGCAACATCATCTTTGCGCTTGCCCTTGGTGCGGGATCGGCCGTGGCCTCGATCTATTATACCCAGCCGGTTCTCAACATGATCGGGACCGAACTTGGGCTTGGCGTCGGAACAACCGGACTGATCCCGACAGTGACCCAGGTCGGATATGCTTTGGGCATTCTGTTCCTGTTGCCGCTTGGCGACCGTTATGATCGAAGGACCCTGATCGTTCTTAAAAGTGTCCTGCTTGCCGCCATGCTTCTGACCGGCAGCATTTCACCGGGCCTGAACACCATCCTGTTTACAAGTCTTCTGATCGGCATCACCGCAACCATGGCCCAGGACATTGTCCCGGCCGCCGCCATCCTGTCGCCCAAACATCTGCATGGCAAAACCATTGGCACCGTCATGACCGGTCTTTTGATCGGGATCCTGCTGTCACGCACGGTCAGTGGCGTGATCGCCGAATATTTCGGATGGCGGATTGTTCTGCAACTCGCTGCGGTTCAAATCCTGATCATCGGCTTTGCGCTGTGGAAGATCCTGCCGCCGTTCCAAACCCACGCAACGATGAGCTATCCCAAACTCCTGCAATCCCTTGCCCACCTTTGGACAGAACATCCATCGCTGCGCCATGCGGCCATTGCACAGGCATTCCTTGCGGTTGCCTTCAGCGCGTTCTGGTCGTCGCTTTCGCTGATCCTGCATCAACGCTATGGGCTTGGCAGTGACGTTGCCGGTGCCTTTGGCTTGCTTGGTGCTGTCGGGGCCCTGATGGCACGCTATGCCGGAAGCCTTGCCGATCGCCATGGCCCGGCACGGGTTACCAAACTGGGCTCCGTCATCCTGATCCTGTCCTTTGCCATTATGTGCATGGTGCCCGCACTCTCATCGGTCAGTGCACAGCTTGCCATCCTTGCCATCGGCACCATCGGCTTTGACCTGGGGGTTCAGGCATCTCTGGTTTCGCACCAGACCATTGTCTATCAAATCGCCCCCGAAGCCCGCAGCAGACTGAACTCTGTCTTCTTTACCGTGATGTTTGTCGGCATGGCATCCGGATCGGTTCTTGGCACCCAGCTGTTTGCCAGCGGCGGTTATCTGTCGGTGATGGCGGTCGGTATCCTGGCTGGCATCATCAGCCTGACCATCAGAATGATCGCCGATCGCAAGGCGGCGCAGTCCTGATCACCAACAGTAATCCTGTTTGATCGATTAACGAAAAACACCCCGGCCAAAACCGGGGTGTTTTTACATCTGGCGACCTGAAGCGCGCGAGCCGACAGCGCGATTTTCATAAGGAGGTCACGGTATGACTGGCTTCTGCCGTTTCAGGCACGTCATCGGCGACAATCGCCAGACGAAAACCTTTGTAATGTTTTCGAAGCATCATCCGTACAACGATGAACTGCCAGAAAAACATCCATAGAGCATTGAAAAGCCAAACGATAAATCCGCCGTCAAGCGTTGCGCCAGATACCTTGTTAAAGAAGCCGATACCAAAATGGATAACGAAACTGATCACAAAGCCGCCGACAAACGCCCCCGCAAACGATCGCCAAGTCAACAGCCACCATACGCGCACAATTCGCCCGTCTGTAAGTTCGAGTTCCTGCATGCAAGCAACCTCTTTCGAAAAGTTTGGGCATGGCCTTTTGATTGCACAATCAAACAACTATTGCACTTTAAAGATGCATTCATTGCAAGACCAAACTTCCCGACGTGGTCGCCCTCACAAAGGAATACCCAATCAAACGTAGTTTGACGGGAACATCGCGCGTTTGGCGTCTTCGTCCATTTCGGTCTTGAAGCTGTGACCTTTGCCGACATCGCGTGCAGCAATTGCTGCCGGGTGACTGTTCATCGCTGCGAACCAGCGTTTCAGGTTGGGATAGTTATCCATCACATCCGGGTTCTTGTGAACATAGGGCGCCTTGTCGATCCAGCCCCAGGCCGAAATATCAACGATGGTCATTTCATCGCCGACAATAAATTCACGGCCCTTCATATGATCTTCAAGAACCTGATAATGCCGGGCGATTTCATTGCGGTAACGGTTCACACCATAATCGCTGCCTTCCGGGGCGACATACTGGAAATGCACCGCCTGACCGGAAAACGGACCAAGGCCGGTGGCAATGAACATCAACCATGAAAGAAGCTCGCCACGATCTTCCGGCTTGCCCAGAAACTTGCCGGACTTTTCGGCCAGATACATCAGGATGGCATTGGAATCAAACACCCTGACTTCCTTGCCGCCGGCCCCGTCGGTATCGACAATGGCTGGCACCTTGCCATTGGGATTGACCGCGCGAAAGGCCGGGTCATGTTGCTGACCCTTGCGGGTATCGACCGGCAGGACTTCATATTCAAGCCCGGATGCCTCAAGCATCATCGAGATTTTCTGCGGGTTCGGGGTCGGATGAAAATAGAAGCGGATCATCAATGGTCTCCTTGCGGGCCCGCCTGATAACACAAAGCTGTGACCCGGCATTGCATTTTGGAACGTTCGTTTTAAATTGACCGATAATGTCTCAGTTGGCAAGGTTCCTTTATTGACCCTGCCACTCAAAAATCATCACAGGAGCCCCAAGCCCATGATTGACCTTTATTACTGGCCCACCCCGAACGGCCACAAGATCACGCTGTTCCTTGAAGAAGCCGGGCTGGATTACAAGATTTTCCCGGTCAATATCAGTGCCGGTGATCAGTTCAAGCCGGAATTCCTGGCCTTTTCGCCAAACAATCGCATGCCGGCCGTCATCGACCATGATCCGGCAGATGGCGGCGATGCCATCACGGTGTTTGAATCCGGGGCGATCTTGCAATATCTCGCCGAAAAGACCGGCAAGTTCCTGCCGACTGATATACGCGGCCGCAAAACGGTGATGGAATGGCTGTTCTGGCAGATGGGCGGACTTGGTCCGATGGCTGGTCAGAACCATCATTTCGGCACCTATGCCCCCGAGAAAATCCCCTATGCCATCACGCGTTACGTCAACGAGACCAACCGTCTTTACGGTGTGCTGAACAAACGTCTCGAAGGCCGCGACTTTATCGCCGGTGATGCATATACCATTGCTGACATGGCATCCTATCCGTGGATCGTCAGCCATGAAAAACAGCAACAGGATCTCAATGACTTCCCGAACCTGAAACGCTGGTTTGAAACCATCAAGGCGCGCCCGGCCACCATTGCCGCCTACAAGGCCGCCGAACCATTCACCGCACAGCCTGCTGTGACGGAAGAAGGCAAGAAAATCCTGTTTGGACAGACATCCAAACCGGCCTGATACCGAAACAGACCCGGCGGTCCCTGCCGGGTCTTTTTTTGACCGGATCGTCTGTACCGGCAACTTGTGCCCCACCTATTACCTTCCCCTTTTACCCGCCCATTTTTCCAAGCCTTTTGCCAGGCCTTTTTGACAAGCCTTTTGCCAAGCCTTTCGGGCCTCTTACTTTTTTGATTGCATTACGGCTCCCTTCCCCATAAATGTTACGTTATAACATAACATTTATGGTCGATCTGATGAAACGCCTTCCCGTTACTGTTCTGTCCGGCTTTCTTGGTGCGGGCAAAACCACTCTTCTCAATCATGTTCTCAACAATCGCCGTGGCTTGCGGGTTGCGGTCATTGTAAATGACATGTCCGAGGTCAATATTGATGCCGACCTTGTCCGCAATGGCGGCTCGGAGCTTTCCCTGACCGATGAAAAGCTGGTCGAAATGACCAATGGCTGCATTTGCTGCACCTTGCGCGATGATCTTCTCGCCGAGGTCCGCCGTCTCGCCGAACAGGGAAGCTTTGACTATCTGCTGATTGAATCAACGGGCATTTCCGAACCGTTGCCAGTCGCGGCCACCTTTGATTTCCGCGATGGAAACGGCCAGTCGCTTGGTGATATTGCCCGGCTCGATACCATGGTGACGGTTGTCGATACCGCGCGCATGATTGCCGATTACAGTTCCACCGACTTTCTGTCCGACCGCGGCGAAAGCCTGGGCGACGGGGATGACAGATCGATTGTTGATCTTCTGGTTGATCAGATCGAATTCGCCGATGTGATCGTTGTTAACAAGCTTGATCTTGTCGACAACGAACAACGCCAATCGGTACTGGCCATTCTAAGGGCCCTGAATGCCGATGCCGAAATCATCGAAACCACCAACAGCATCGTTGACCCGCAACGCATCCTCAATACCGGGCGGTTTGATTTTGAACGGGCGCAAAATCATCCGCTGTGGGCCAAGGAACTCTATGGCTTTGCCGATCACGTGCCCGAGACCGAAGAATACGGGATCAAAAGCTTTACCTTCCGCACCTCCCTGCCCTTTCACCCGCAACGGTTTCACGCCTTCATCAATAGCGAATGGCCCGGCGTCCTGCGTGCAAAGGGGCATTTCTGGCTGGCGACCCGCCCGGACTGGGTCGGTGAAATCAGTCAGGCCGGGGCAGCTGTCAAGACAGAGGCCCTTGGTACATGGTGGTGCGCGGTTCCGCGCGATCAATGGCCCGACAATCCGGCATGGCGCGATATGGTCTTTTCAAAATGGGATCCGGTCTTTGCCGATCGTCGTCAGGAAATCGTCTTTATCGGTCAGAACATGAACGAGGCCGCCCTGCGCCAACGTCTTTCGGACTGCCTTGTCAATGAGGATGAAGATGTTCTGGCCACATCCTTTGATCCGGCCCGTTATGCCAATCTGCCTGATCCGTTTCCGCGCTGGGGCAAAAGGGCTGCATAAACCGGGTACCAGCCAAGCCGATTTCGAAATGCATGCCATGTGGTTATGATGTCCGAAACGTGCGACTATCACCACATGGCTGCCCCAAATGATCGGAACGGAAATGCGTGACCCACATGCCGAAACCCGCACCCCCAATCACCGCACCCCTAATCACCGCACCCGGGTCTTTGCGCTGATTGCCTTTATGGTATTGTGCCTGATCATATCGGCCGCAGGCGGTGCGGTAACCGCAACCAGTGTCAATGACTGGTACGCAGGCTTGCAGAAACCGGCCTTCAATCCGCCAAACTGGCTGTTTGGTCCGATGTGGACCATCATTTATTTCCTGATCGCCTTTAGCGGCTGGCGGGTCTGGCTCAAAGCCGGCATCGCCAATGCCAAGGGCCCGTTTAGTGTTTACGGGCTTCAGCTGACGCTTAATCTGGCATGGTCATTTTTGTTCTTTGGCGCCCGGTCACCTTTTTGGGGCCTGGTCGATATTGTGATCCTGCTTGCCCTGATCATCGTCAATTGCGCGATGTTTCTCAAAATCGACCGGCTGGCGGGCATCCTTCTGATCCCCTATGTGCTGTGGGTCGGGTTTGCCACCCTGCTGAACGGGGCGATCTGGCATCTTAACGGCTAGGGTCAGGGCCAACTTCACGGCCTGTTTTGCGCTCTCGCCTATCTCGCGCCCGGCGTGTGCCCCCGCAGAACCACCACCCCGAACAGGATCAGGGCCATCACACAGGCCACGGCGCCGGCAACAAAGGTCATATAGGTGCCAAACTGTTCCCAGATCAGCCCGGCCATCACATTGCCCAGCATCAGCGCAACACCGCAGACCAGATTAAACACCCCGAAAGCCGTGCCGCGCAGACGTTCCTGACTGTGATCGGCGACCAGTGTCGCAATCAGCCCCTGTGACATGCCCATATGCAGCCCCCAAAGCCCGATGCCAATCACATAGCCGGCAATCCCCGGCGCAAAGGCAATGACCAGATCGGCCAGCGCCAGCACCGCAATGCTGCCCACCAGAAGCCCGCGCCGCCCGATCCGGTCCGACATCACCCCGACCGGATAGGCACACAGCCCGTAAACCAGATGCATCAACACCAGAACCAGCGGCACATAACTTGCCGCAATCCCGACCGCGCCTGCTTGCAGCAGTAAAAATGCCTCGCTAAACCGGGCCAGCATCAAAATTGCCGCTGCCGCCATGACAAGCCAGAAACCGCGCCCCAGATCGCCCGAACGTCTCAAAAGACCAATTATGGTCTGACGCCCGTCGCGGCCCTGTGCGGTTTCGGGTTCGCGGATGCCTGCCACCAGCATCGCCACCGCCAGCACAGCCGGAATAACCGCAAGCCAGAATACCAGCCTGAAATCCCCGCCCGACGCCATCATGACCAGAACGGCAATCAATGGCCCGACAAAGCCGCCGACCGTATCAAGGGATTTGCGCAACCCGAAACAGGCACCGCGTTTATCGGCCGGGGCCGCATCGGCAATCAGCGCATCACGCGGCGCACTGCGAATGCCCTTGCCAACCCGGTCAACAAACCGTCCGGCAACAATCGCACCCAGCCCCTCGGCCAGGGGAAAGAACGGCTTGGCCAGCGCGCCAAACCCGTACCCGACCACAACAAGCCATTTGCGCGATCCGATCAGATCGGAAAAAACACCGGCGCATAATTTGGTCGCGGTTGCGGTTGCGATGGCGATGGCCTCGATCAGTCCGATGGTCACCGCCGACAATCCGAGCCCCGAAACCATGTAAAGCGGCAACAGGGTTTGCACCATCTCCGAGGACACATCCATCAGAAGACTGACAAACCCAAGGATCCAGACGGTCGCGGGGATTTGGCCCGGACGGGCCAGCAGACTGATTTGGGAAAACACGGCCAAGCCTTGCGAATGGTTCTTATGAACCCAAGACTTCGCCGCATTTCATCGAAATGGCAAGCATTTAAACCAAACGCCGCCCAACGGGATCTGCGATTGGTATTGAGGACAGGATTGTGGATCGAGCCCCGGGACTAGCTGCTTGGTCCGGCAAGAACTTCTGCCTGTTCGTCGCGATGCTGCGCTTCTTCGCTTGTCGCAACATCGCCGTCATTATCCTCGGATGCGACATTATCCATGCCAAGCCGTCCGACCGACGGCAACCGCAAGGCCGGGCGATTGAAATCGATCCCGAAATTCAGGCCCAGCACATTGAACTCGATGCCTTCTTCAAGCCCGACCGACAATCCAAGAACGCCAAGCAGATTGGCCTGAACGCCCTGCCCGCTTGATGACATGCCCACCGGATTGGTGATCGGGCGGTAATCCTTGCCAATCGCATTGGCCGGCATATCAAGATCAAGGTCGGGGACCTCGCGTCCGATATGGGCGATAAAGGTGTTGCTGTTAGGCCCCGGATAGCTGCGATATTCATTGGGGAACGGATAGCTCGCCACCGCGGCCTCGATCTCGTCAATCAGGGCTTCTGCCGCCTCGCCGCGATGATCGGCCAGAACTTTCGGCTTGGCCCCGAACCACAGGCCATCGGGGATCGCGTAATTCTTGCGCACCACATTGCCGCCACCCCAGCCAACCACGTCATAACGGGTATAGCTGGTTTCACCGGCACGCTTGAAAATGATCCATGGATGAACCGCAAAATATCCGCGCCAGCCAAATGTATCGGCTGCCATCACCATGACAATGGCCTGATTGGCATGATCCTGCGCACTTGGCGCAACCCCCGATGAATGGCGCGGCGCATTGCGCCAGGTATAGCTTTCTTTCTTGTCCTGACCGGGCGGATCTTCGGCAAGACTGATCCCGAATGGCAGGACCAGAACCGCGACAAGCCCAAGAAGAAGTGTTTTGCCTTTACCCAAGGTTTTTCATCCAATCTGATTTCGCGTTGCAATAACATTACGATCAAAGCGAAGAAGTAAGATCAAAAAAAGGCAACGCAACTTTGATCGGCATTCAACAAGCCGTGAGCCATTGATACATTTTCTCGACATTTACCAACCGGTTACCCGGCCAAAACCCTATGGCCAGGCGGCAAAGGTATCATCGCGTACCCGTTCTGCCGCACGCCGCAGACGCCGGTATGCCCCGGGCGCCTCGCCCATATAGCGTTTGAAAAACCGGCTGAAATAGGCCGGGTCGCGAAAACCAAGCCCATAGGCAATCTGTGCCACACCCAGCGGACTTTGTTCCAGCCGCATGCAGGCTTCGCGCAACACGCGGTCATGAATAACCGTAAGTGGCGGCTTGCCGGTTGCGCGCAAAACAGCCGATCCCAACCGCCTTTCACTGACGCCAAGGGCGGTTGCATAATCGGCCACATTCCAGTGTTCGCGAAAATGAAGCTCAAGCACCTGCAAGAACCGCTGAAAGGTAATCGAGCCTGGTCGATGCTTGTCGCGCTGTTCCATTACATTTTCGGCCAGACGCAACACCATGGTCAGAATGATCTGTAAATGCGCCCCGACCACAAGACTGGCCCCCAGCGCATTTTGCATCAGCTCGGCCCGGATTGCCTCGAAACTGCGGCGCAAATGCGCAATGTTTTCGCCGGTTTCCGCCGGGGTCACATTATGCACCGTATCGGCCGCAAGCCGAAGCGGAAGCCCCCCGCCGGCCATACCGCCCCCGGCAACCCCCGCCCCATCCCCGCAATGACGTGCGACAAGATCATCGGCCACCGACAGCAAATAGCCCTCGCTGCCCGCCGTTACCGTAAACCGTTGCGTTTCGCCAAGCGGCAACCACACAAGTGCCGGGGCCCTGCAATCAATCACCCCCTGGCGCAGGGCGATCTGGGCTCGCCCGGACAATAACAGCACCGCATAACACCGGTCGCGCCGCCCCGGATCATTCATCACCCAGCTTTGCGGCGATAACGGATGATCAAACCGGTCCATCATCGCCTGTGCCGTGACCGGCAACAGATCTTCAAACGGATTTTCCGCCAGACGTGCCGGGCTGGATACCGGGATATCGCGGGATGACTGCGCACACATGCCTTTTTATCGCCCATCCATTCCAAATGGTTATATGTATAAAAGTACAATTTTTCGTCTTAAAATGTCAATTTCGCTATCTTTACATTGGAACCGTTCCATCGCTTACTAGAGTGACGGTCAAAGGAACCGCAAAAACAACAATACATATTAAAAATGCGTTCCCATTATTTTGCATCTGCGAACTAATGGGCGGGAGGATACGCCGGAGATTTACTTTGAATCCCAAAGTAAATTACAGAATCTCTTTGCCTAAACTCCTGAAATAACGCGCAAACGGGAAAACCGTCTCTGCAAAGAGATCAGGAGGAAAAACATGCAAATTTCAGCAAAACTGCGCATCGCGACCATTGCTGCGGCGACCACCGCATTGATGAGCACCGCGACGCTGTTTGGTGCCAATGCCCAGGACACCTATCGCATTGGTTATGCCATTTCGAAAACCGGGCCGGGCGCGCCGGGGGCTGCGACCAGCACCACGCCCAACTATGAAATGTGGGTCAAGGAAATCAACGATGCCGGCGGCCTTAAGGTCGGCGACAAACAGATCCCGATCGAAGTCGTCGAATATGATGACCGATCGAGCTCCGAAGAAGCCGTACGTGCTGTCGAACGCCTGATCAACCAGGACAAGGTTGATTTCATCCTGTCGCCCTGGGGCACGGGCATGAACCTTGCCGTTGCGCCGATCCTTGATCGCGCGGGCTATGCCCATCTGGCCGGTACGGCTGTGACCGACAAGGCACCGCAACTGGCTCAGCGCTGGAAAAACTCCTATTGGCTGCTGGGTACCGGTGAACAATATGCCGTCGAAATGGCCGAATTCCTCAAAGGTCTGAAAGACGCCGGCAAGATCAATGACAAGGTCGCCATGATCGCCGTCGCCGACGGCTTTGGCATCGAACTGTCCAAGGCCGGTCGTGCCGCCCTTGAAGATCGCGACTTTGATCTGGTCTATGACAAAACCTACCCGCTGGGCTCCCAGGATCTTGCAACCATCGTCAATGACATCAAATCGCTTGGTGCAGACACCTTTGTTGCCTTCTCCTATCCGCCGGGCACCCTTGGCCTGACCGAACAGTCCCGCGTTCTGGGCTTCAACCCCAAAGTCTTCTATGCCGGTGTCGGTACGGCCTTCCCGCTGTATAAGGACCGCTTTGGCGCAGATGCCGAAGGCGTCGTAAGCCTTGGCGGTGCCAGCGAAAACGACCCGAAGATCGCCGACTACATCAAACGTCACATCGCCTTTGCCGGTCGCGAACCGGATCGCTGGGCATCGATCGTCAACTGGGCATCGCTTCAGTCCCTGCAACAGGCAATCGAACGTGCCGGTTCCACCGACCGCGAAGCTGTGAATGCCGAACTGGCCAAAGGCGGCTTTGACACCATCCTTGGCACCTACAAGCCGGGCGACCAGACCTTCTGGCTGGTCGGTCAGTGGCAGGACGGCAAATTTGTCGGCGTTGCCCCGACCAGCATGGAAGGCGCCCATGAACTTGTCTTCCCGAAACCGGCCTGGAAAGGCGCGAACTGATCGCAGCCTTTAAGGATTGTCGGGGTTTCCGTGTGTGCACAACCGCACGGGAACCCCGATACCTCCCCGTCCGGGACCCGATACCCCCTTTGGGAAGAAGTGAATGTTAAGCTACGCATTATTATCGGGGATTACGCTTGGCGGCATGTATGCCCTTGTCGCCATGGGTCTGACCCTGCAATACGGTGTTTCGCGCATCATGAATCTCGCCTATGGCGAACTGATGATCGTCGCGTCCTTTATTGCCTTTGTTTTCATGACCGCACTCGGGATCAACCCGATCATTGGTCTTTTGATCATCATTCCGCTCAGCTTCGCGCTGAACTGGGGCATTTATCGCTTTTTGCTGACCCCGCTGGTCGCGCGTGCCAAAAACCGTGGCATGCTTGAAGTTGACAGCATTCTGGCCACCTTCGGCCTGCTGTTCATCGTTCAGGGTGTGCTGCTGGTCTGGTTTGGCGGCAATTATTACAGCTATGATTTCCTTAATGACGCGGTTGACGTGTTTGGCGCGGCCATCGCTGCCAACCGTCTGGTTGCCCTTGGCTTTGCCGTTGTCATTGGTCTTGGTTTTTATCTGATCCTGACGCGTACCCGTATTGGCACCGCCCTTCGTGCGGTTGCGGTTGATCCGACATCGGCCCGCCTTGTTGCCATTGATGTCAATTTCGCAGCCTGCTTTGCCTTTGCGCTTGGCGGTGCGGTCGCGGCTGTCGGCGGCGTTTTGGTCAGCATGTTCCTGACCTTTTCGACCTCGATGGGTGTTGTCTTTACCATGAAGGCCCTGATCGTTGTGATCATGGGCGGGGTGGGTAACCTTCTCGGTGCGCTGATTGCCGGTCTGATCCTTGGCATCGCCGAAAGTCTGGTGGCAACCTACATCGACCCGGGCCTGACCATTGCTGTGACCTATGTGATCTTCCTTCTGGTCTTGCTGATCAAACCATCCGGCCTGTTCGGGAGGACCGCATAATGACACCCTTCCTGAAACCTGATTTCATCAGGCCGGTGGCCTTCGGTGCCGCAATCTTTGCCGCCCTTGCCTTCCTGCCATCGCTTGTTGACAGCTACTATATGTCGCTTGCCATCAGTGTCGTCAGTTTCGCCGTGCTTGCCACAGCCTGGTCGATGTTTTCCGGCCCGACGCGCTATATCTCGCTTGCGACTGTCGTGTTCTTTGGCATTGGCGCCTATACGGTGGCAGTGCTCGGTGAAGTCATGGCCTTCCCGCTGGTTCTTCTGTGTGCGGGCCTTGCCGGAACGGTTGTTGCCCTTCTGGTCGGTTTTTCGACCCTGCGACTGGCGGGTGTTTATTTCGTGATCTTTACCTTTGGCCTGACCGAACTTGTCCGTCAGGTCGTCAGCTGGTACGAAGTCAATGTCACCCGTGAAATGGGCCGCTATGTCTTCCTTGATATCACCCAGAACGACATTTACTGGCAGTTACTGGCGCTGTTTGCCGTATTGCTTCTGACCGGTTTTGTCCTTGGGCGTTCGCGCCTTGGCTTTGCGCTTCGCATCATTGGCGAAGACGAAACCGTCGCCAAGCATTGCGGAATTGATGTTACCCGCGTCAAAGTCGCGCTGTTCGTTCTGTCTGCCCTATTCATGACATTGACCGGCGCCATCATCGCACCGCGCTGGACCTATATCGATCCGGTGATTGCCTTTAACCCGATGCTGTCATTCCAGGTTGTCATCATGGCACTTCTGGGGGGACCGCGCCGCTTGCTGGGTCCGCTTCTGGGCGTCATTCCGCTGACCCTTCTGTTTGAAGTTCTGACCGCAAGCTTCCCGAACCATTTCAGCATTCTGCTTGGCTGTGTGTTCATGGTGATTGTCTATCTTCTGCCCGGTGGTGTGGTGGGTCTGTATGAAAAATACCGTGCACCGAAAAAGCGCACCCTTTCAGCCGACACCGAAACCACCCGCAAATCAGGGGAGAAAACAGCATGAATACCGAAATTCTTCTCTCGATCTCGGGCCTGCATAAGGCATTTGGCGGTCTGATTGCGGTCAATCAGATGCAGTTTGATGTTCATGCCGGTGAAATTGTCGGCCTGCTGGGTCCGAACGGGTCGGGCAAAACCACGGTGATGAACCTGATTTCCGGTGCTCTTCAGGCCAACGAAGGAAAGGTTGTCATCAGCGGCAAGGACATCACAAACCTTCCGGCTCATAAAATCAGCCATTCCGGCATTGCGCGCACGTTCCAGCTTGTCCGCGTTCTGCCTGATCTTGATTGCGTGGAAAATATCGAAGCCGGTCTTGCCTATCGCACCAATCCGCTATGGGGGGATGCCGCCCATTCGGCCGCCCTTGAACTGCTTGACCGGATCGGCCTTGCCAAACAGGCCCACACGCCTGCCGGTGATCTGACCTATATCGATCAGAAACGCCTTGAACTGGGCCGTGCCCTTGCCCTTCAGCCCAGGCTTCTTTTGCTTGATGAATGGCTGGCCGGTCTGAACCCGTCCGAACTTCAGGACGGCATTGCCCTGGTACGGCAGCTCAAGGAAGAAGGCCTGACCATCATCATGGTTGAACATGTGATGGATGCGATCAGAAGCCTGTGCGATCGTTGCGTTGTCATGAATGCCGGGGCCAAGATCGCCGATGGCACGCCTGACGAAGTTCTTTCCGATCCCGAAGTTGTCCGTGCCTATCTGGGAGACAGCCATGCTTGATATCAAAAACCTGTCTGTATCCTATGGCAAACACGCAGCCCTGCGCGATGTATCACTCACCGTTGATCGCGGCGAAATCGTTGTGATGCTCGGTGCCAATGGTGCGGGCAAAAGCAGCCTTCTCAAAGCCTGTGCCGGCCTTGTCACCGCACAGGATGGGACGCGCATCAATCTTTCCGGGGCGGAGCTTACCGATCTTTCCGCCCACAAAATCGTCGAAGCCGGTCTGGCGCTTGTGCCCGAAGGCCGCGGCATTTTCGGCGAACTGACAGTGCGTGAAAATCTTGAACTCGGGGCCTTTGCCAAACGGGCACGCGCATCGGAAAAACAAAACCTTGATCGGGTGATCGGTCTGTTCCCCAAACTGGCAGAACGTTTGAACCAGGCCGCCCGCACCATGAGCGGCGGCGAACAGCAAATGGTCGCCATTGGCCGTGCGCTGATGTCAAATCCCGATATCTTGCTGCTTGATGAACCCTCCCTTGGTCTGTCACCCATCATGACCGGGGATCTGTTCAAGGCGCTTGCCGCCATTCGTACAACCGGGGTTGGTGTTCTTCTGGTCGAACAGAACGCGCACCAGTCCCTTGCCATATCAGATCGGGGATATCTGATTGAAAACGGGGCCATCACCGGACAAGACAGCGCCCGGGCCCTGCAATCCGACCCTGCTGTGCAAAAGGCCTTCCTTGGCCTTGGGGCGGCATGATGCCGCTTTTCGCCACCTCGCAGCAGTAATTGATAAAGTCAGGAGAAACGTCATGAATGATGTAAAATTGTTGATCGGCAACCAGGATGTCAACGCGTCAAACAACCGCACGTTTGAACGCAAGAATCCGGTCACCGGCGAAACCGCAACGGTTGCGGCTGCCGCCAATGCCGCCGATGCCCGCAAGGCCGCCGATGCCGCGGCCTCGGCCTTCCCGGAATGGTCGAAAATGGGCCCGGGCGCCCGTCGCAAGATCCTGCTTAAGGCCGCCGACATCATGGAATCCAAGGGCGACCAGTTCGGTCAGCTTGTCCTTGATGAAACCGGAAGTACCCGCATGTGGGGCGGCTTTAACGCCCATCTTGCTGCCAACATGCTCCGCGAAGCCGGTGCGATGACCACTCAGATCACCGGCGATATCATTCCGTCCGATCATCCGGGTCTGATGGCCATGGGTGTGCGTCAGCCGGTGGGTGTTGTTCTGGGCATTGCACCGTGGAACGCACCGGTTATTCTGGGCACGCGCGCCATTGCCATGCCGCTTGCCTGCGGTAACACCGTGGTGCTCAAGGCATCCGAACTTTGCCCGGCCCTGCACCGC
Source organism: Thalassospira sp. GO-4 (assembly GCF_023588965.1). Lineage (NCBI taxonomy): Bacteria > Pseudomonadati > Pseudomonadota > Alphaproteobacteria > Rhodospirillales > Thalassospiraceae > Thalassospira > Thalassospira sp. GO-4. The sequence goes on along the minus strand of NZ_CP097807.1, from coordinate 16,764 downwards.
CTGATCGGTGAATGCCTGGTCGAAGCCGGCGCCCCCGAAGGTGTCGTTAACGTTGTCACCAACGCCCCGGAAGATGCCCCGGAAATCGTCGAAACCCTGATTGCCCATCCGGCGGTACGTCGCATCAACTTTACCGGCTCGACCCGTGTTGGCCGCATCATCGCCAAACTGGGTGCCGAACATCTCAAACCGGTTCTGCTTGAACTGGGCGGCAAGGCACCGTTCCTTGTTCTTGACGATGCCGACCTTGACGAAGCCGTCAATGGTGCGGCATTCGGCGCCTATATGAACCAGGGCCAGATTTGCATGTCGACCGAACGTCTGATCGTTGACAATGCGGTTGCCGACGAATTCGTTGCCAAACTGGCTGCCAAGGCAAAAACCCTTACCGCCGGTGATCCGGCCAAGGCCGAACACATCCTGGGCGGTGTGGTCAATGTCGAAGCTGTCAATCGCATCGAAGAACTGGTCGAAGACGCGGTTTCCAAGGGCGCCAAACTGGTGGCCGGTTCGGGCAAGGCCAAGGATGGCGTTCTGATGGACGCGACCCTTCTCGATCATGTCACCCCGGCAATGAAAATCTATTCCGAGGAAAGCTTTGGTCCGATCTGTGTCGTCATCCGTGCCGGCAACGAAGACGAAGCCGTTCGCATTGCCAATGACAGCGAATATGGCCTGTCTTCTGCGGTCTTCTCGACCAATATTCCGCGTGCCATGGACGTTGCCAAACGCATCGAAAGCGGCATCTGCCACATCAACAGCCCGACCGTTCAGGACGAAGCACAGATGCCGTTTGGCGGTGTGAAATCGTCCGGTTATGGCCGGTTTGGCTCCCAGGCATCGATCGACGAATTCACCGAAATGCGCTGGATCACCATCCAGAGCGGCAAACGTCACTACCCGTTCTAAGCCAACCGGAACTGGAACCGGATGGAACTTCTATCCGGCTCTCCCGTTCAATCAGCTAACGCAGGGGGGAAGCCTGACTTGCACTGAGTTCCCTTGCAAGTCAGGACCTGTGTGCAGGCCGTCGGACTTTATGTCCGGCGGCCTGTTTTGTTTTACAGCCAATTGATTTCAATCACTATTTCCTCGCCTTCACTTAAAACTCTCTTTAAGGTGGTATCGACTTGTTTATTTTCTCTTCATATTAGATTTTGAGGACATAATGGAAGCAACCACCAATTCCGCCCCGCAAGCGCCAAGCGGCGAAGGCCGCAATCTGGCAAACATTGTTTACATTCTTTATCTGGTCGGCTTTGTGACCGGTCTGACGGCGCTGGCCGGGGTCGTCATGGCCTATATGAACCGCACGACAAGCGACGCGGTTGCCGCCAATCATTTCGAACACCAGATCGCCATTTTCTGGCGCGGCGTGATCATCATGGTCATCAATATCGTGCTTTACATGCTGATTGGCGCATTGAGTTTCATGACGCTTGGCATCGGTGCAATTCTGTATATCGTGCCGCTGGCGCTGGGCATTTACTGGTTCGTCTGGACCCTGATCCGCGTCATCAAGGGGATGAACGCCCTTGGCCGTGGCGAAACATTCACGCCCGGCAGCACCCCGGCCCTTGCCACCGCATCAAATCCGCAACCTGAACGTCAGGAACCCAGCCTTTAAGGCGATGCCAAAATCACCATCAGCATCCTGACCTGAAAAAGGAGGCCGCCCTTAAACAGGACGGCCTCTTTTGCATTTGTCTTTATCTCTCAGTCTGATCAGGCGCGCAGAACCGCCTGCACCAGCACCTCAAGCGCGCTTGAAAATTTCGACCGGTCCTTCTGGGTAAAGGCCGCATTACGCCCCTGCTCGCCCGTGACTTCGCGCATATGAGCCGCGATCTCGCGCCCGGCCAATGCATTGCCGATATTGGCTTCCGTAAATTCCTGGCCATTGGCTTTAAGCACCCTTGCCCCGATCTCAAGCCCGCGTGACGCCAACGGAATGTCATTGGTAACGATCACATCGCGCACCCGGGCATTCTCGGCGATCCAGTCATCGGCGGCATCGGGTTCGGGCGGCACGATCACGATTTTGATCAACGGATTGCGCGACGGACGAATACCGCCATTGGACACCAGGATCATCTCGATCCGGTGGCGTTCAGCCACACGTTCGCATTCCGCCTTTACCGGACAGGCATCGGCATCCACAAACAAACGCGGGCGTGTATTTTGGGTTTGTTCAGACATGGCGCGATCATCGCCGCACGCCCGACAAAGTCAAGTCATCTTGATGACGCCGCTGTTTTGGCATCCGGGTCGACATCGCGGCTGATCAGCAAAATGACCGCCCCGATCGCGGCAAACAGGCACGCCATCAGAACCGTGGTTCGAAAATCATATGCACTGGCGACAACACCGGTCAAAAGGTTCCCCAACAAGCCACCGACAAAAAGCGTACTGACATAATATCCGGTGGCGATGCCGGGCTGGTCCTTGGCGAAGTTTTGCACGAATGTCATGCTGATCCCGGCAAATATCCCGTAATAGGCCCCGTCAAGCACCGCCAGCACCAGCACGTCAACCAGCGTTCCGGCTTCATGGATCAAGCCAAAGAATATCGCGCCCAGCACGGCAGAGATCAGCATTCCCTTGCGCTCGCCAACCTTTCGGATCAGCTTCGCACAGAAATAAATCACCACCACTTCGACAAGGCATTTCACACTTAGCGCAAACCCCGCCGATGACGCCACCAGCCCAAGCTCGGCCGAAAAATAAAGCGGCATCGCCGATACAAACACCACATTGGCCGCCGCAATGAAAAATACCGGCACACAGGCCTGCAATAGGCCGAAATTGAACGGGACTTTCGCACCGGGTTTCAGGCTGTTCGGGTGATGGGTTTTGAACGCTGATGGCACAATCAGCAAACAAACCACAAACCACACCGCCGCCAGCCCAGAAATCGTGAAATAGGTCGCGGCAAACCCGAACGCCCCGTAAAGCGACAGCGATGCTGCTGGCCCGACCATCCAGCCAAGCGATGTCTGAATGCGCAAAAATCCGTTGAATTTGACAACATCGCGCCCGGTCTGCTCGGCAAACAGACGGCCAAATGAATACATCACCGAAAGCGCCCCGGCCCCGATCCCAAGCAGGATCGACACCAGACACAGATAAACCCAGTAATTGCGGACCGCGCCCAGAATGAACATGCCAAGCGCAAAGCAAAGAATGCTGGTGATCAAAAGGATCTTGACCGGAAATCCGCGATCAATGGCCCGCCCGAACCCGCGATTGACCAAAAGCGTCACACAGACCTGAACAACCGCCACCATGCTGATTTTCCAGGGCGGCTGACCAAGGCCTTCAACAACATAAAGCCCGGCAAGCGGTGCGGCACTGGACGCGCAAAACGCCCCGACCAGAAGCAATCCCAACACCAGTGCCGGGAAACGATCCAGAACCCCGATCACCGCCCCTTTTCGGGCTGCTGTACTTGTCACTCCGTTCTCGGAATGCCCGTCCTCGCGCATGAAACACCCCTGTTCGCCCATGGCATCGGGTATCGTTCTAGCGCGCCGGACCAAAAATCGCGAAGGACTTCCGGGACTTGACAGCAAGATGTCATAAAACCATCACAGGATGGCCCGCCAAATCCCTATGCCAGCCCCCCGACAAAACTTGAAAGCTCGGGCGTTTTCGGGTTGGCGAAAACCTCTTCCGGGTCGCCGGTTTCGTGAATGCGGCCCTGATGCATGAAAACAAGCTTGTCGCACACCTCGCGCGCAAAGCGCATTTCATGGGTCACCATGACAAGGGTCATGCCTTCTTCGGCCAGTTGGCGGACAACCGCCAGCACCTCGTTGACCAGTTCCGGATCAAGTGCTGATGTCACCTCGTCACACAAAAGCACCTTGGGCTTCATGGCAAGGGCGCGCGCAATCGCCACGCGCTGTTGCTGCCCGCCTGAAAGCTGATCGGGGTAATGCATCATCTTGTCGGCAAGCCCGACCTTGGCCAGCATTTCCTCGGCAATTTCGCGGGCTTCGGCCTTGGATTGCTTTTTGACGACCTGCGGGGACAGCATCACATTTTCAAGCGCGGTGTAATGGGGAAACAGATTGAACTGCTGAAACACCATGCCGACCTGAAGCCGAAGGGCCAGCAAATCCGTATCGCGTTCGCTGATTTTCTTGCCCCCCACCATGATGACGCCGTCATCAATCGTCTCAAGGCCGTTGATCGTGCGCAAAAGCGTGCTTTTGCCCGACCCGCTTTTCCCGATCAGGGCAATTACCTGCCCCTCGTCAATGGAAAGATCAATACCCTTAAGGACTTCCAGCGCACCAAAGCTTTTATGAATGGCATGCAATTCAACGAGCGACATTGCGGAACTTTCCTTCCAGATGACGGGCAAACAGCGACAGCGGATAACAAATCAGGAAATACATCACCGCGACACAGCCATAGACCGTGAACGGCGCATAGGTCGCATTGGTGATCATGGTGCCGGCCTTGGTCAGTTCGACAAAACCGATAATCGATGCCACAGCCGTTCCCTTGACGACCTGGACCGAAAAACCGACCGTTGGCGGAATGGCAATGCGAAGCGCCTGCGGCAAGACGATATAGCGCATCTGCTGGGTGAAATTCATGCCAAGGCTGGCCGATGCTTCCCACTGGCCCCTGCCAACCGATTCAACACATCCGCGCCAGATCTCGGTCAGGAACGCACTGGTAAACAGTGTTAACCCGAATGTCGCCGCAACCCAGGGCGATACATCAAGCCCGATCAGTGGCAAGCCAAAGAACACGATAAAAAGCTGCATCAAAAGCGGCGTGCCCTGAAACAGTTCGACATAGCCGCGCACAAACCGCACGACCCACGGATTGCCCGCCGTGCGCACCATCAAAAGCAACAGCCCGACAATCCCGCCAAGCACAAACGCGGTCAGCGAAAGCAACACCGTCCAGCGCGCCGCAAGCAGCAGGTTATAAACAATATCCCACAGGGAAAATTCAGACATGACGCCGCCGTTCAAACAGGAAATTGCCCAAAACTTTCAACCCCATCCGAAGCAGGATCGACATCGCAAGATAAAGACCCGTCACCACGAAATAGACTTCAAAGGCACGGAAATTGATCGCCTGGATATAGTTCGCCCCGAATGTCAGCTCCTCGGCTGCGATTTGTGAACAGACCGACGATCCCAGCATCACAATCACGATCTGGCTTGAAAGGGCCGGCCAGATTTTCTTGAGTGCCGGAAGCAAAACCACATAACGAAAAATCTGCACCCGGTTCATGGCAAGGCTTTGGGCTGCCTCGATCTGACCTTGCGGAATGGCAAGGATACCCGCCCGGATAATTTCGGTGGAATAGGCCCCGAGATTGACGATCATCGCCAAAAGTGCGGCCTGAAATTCGGAAAGCTTCACGCCAAGGGCCGGAAGCCCGAAAAAGATGAAAAACAGCTGCACCAGAAACGGGGTGTTGCGGATCAGTTCGACATAGACACCGACAATCTGGCTGATCACCGGGGCGCGCGACGCCCGCGCCCACGCCCCCATGATCCCCAATCCGACGCCGACAACAGCACCGATCACTGTCAATTCTGTCGTCAGGATCATCCCGTCGACCAGAAGTTCCCAATGCGGCACGATCGCGCCAAAGTCGAATTTATATGCCATTGATCTGCAACGATCCCGTCAGGTGTGGCTTGAAATTGCTCAGAGCTTTTCCGGAAGCGGAATGCCAAGCCACTTTTCAGCAATCGCATTCAAACGGCCATCGGCCATCGATGCGGCAATGATCTCGTTGACCTTGGCCATGAATTCCGGCTCGTCCTTGTTCAGACCGACATAGCAGGGCGAGTTTTTGATCAGGAATTTCGGTTCCGGCTTGCGCGGCGGGTTGCGCTCAATGATCGCAGCGGCGGTAACGTTGCCGGTGGCAATCAGATCAACCTGCCCCGAAAGGAATGCCGAAATCGTGCCGTTATTGTCTTCATAGCGTTTGATATCGACATCAGCCGGAGCAATCTTGGTCAGTTCAAGATCCTCAATCGCACCGCGGGTCACACCGACCGACATGCCCGAAAGATCATCGGCCTTCTCGACCGAGAAATCAGCAGGCCCGAAAACGCCGTTATAGAACGGGGCATAAGGTGCGCTGAAATCGATCACCTTTTCACGGTCCGGGTTTTTGCCAAGGCTTGAAATCACCAGATCGACCTTGCCGGTGGTCAGATACGGAATGCGGTTGGCCGACGTCACCGGCACCAGTTCAAGCTTCACACCAAGATCTTCGGCGATCAGGGCCGCCATATCAATGTCATAGCCCTTGGGCTGCATGTCGGTACCGACCGATCCGAATGGCGGGAAATCCTGTGGAACTGCAACCTTGAGAACCCCGGCCTCGGCAATGCTGTCAAGCGCGCCTGCCGACGCAGCACCAAGCGGCGCGGTCAGGATCGCAACGGCCGCAATCGCGGTTTTGAAAAACTGTTTCATAAGCCTCTACCCGTCTGTCTGTGATTTTCTGGATTTGTTTATGCACTATTTTTAACCTGATACTGACGCTGCACATTTTTTGATCTTTTGTCTATGAATAATTTTTTCTTCAGCGTAAATTCAATATCAGATCAACCCTAAACCCCGAAAAACCGGCCACTTTCGAATATCAAAAACTATTAAACTGGTCTGACCAGCAACAGGAACAACAGATGGCACGCAGCGAAACCGCCCCGGAACGCGCCGCGCGGGACATACGAAATCTGATTAAAAACAATGATCTGAAAGCAGGTGACTCGTTACCAGCCCAACGTGTCCTGGCAACCGAACTGGGCATCAGCCGTACCAGCCTGCGCGAAGCCCTGGCCACCCTCGAAGCTTTGGGAATGGTTCATATTCATGCCGGCAAGGGTGTATACATTGCCGATCGTCACCATCAAACACCGCTTGATCAGGACCGCAACCGCCTGGCCGGTCAGGTCTATCAGTTCCGACTGGCAATCGAACCTTATGTGGCGGGTCTGGCGGCACAAATGCGCAGCAAGGATCATCTGGATGCCCTTGAAACCAGCATCACCGACATGCGCACCGCCCTTGAACAGGACGACCTGATTGCCGCGGCCATGGCCGATACAGACTTTCATGAGATATTGCTGCTGGCATCGGGCAACCCGATGTTTGCCAAGGCCATGCACCCTGCGGCCCAAACCATCCATGAAAACCAGATGCTGCCCTTTGCCAATGCCAAGGCGATTGCCGCCCCGCTGGCCGAACACGAACAGGTTTTGCGCTATGTCCGCGAACACAACCCGTCCGGCGCCCGCGACGCCATGCATTTCCATGTTCTCAGCGCCGCGACCCGGGCCAAGATCGCCTTTTTGCGCCCCTGATCCGAATTGCGGGCAAAACAAAACCCCCACCTGCTTGCGCAGATGGGGGTTTCATTAACGCGGTGCCCTTCACAAGGAAGGACAAACCGAATTAGGCAGCCGACAGGTCGTCAGCCGAAACGCGACCCGAACGGGAATCGGTGCGCAGTTCGTAGTTGATTTTGTCGCCTTCCTGCGGGTGGCCCATGCCAGCGCGCTCAACAGCGCTGATGTGCAGGAATACGTCATTTCCGCCTTCGTCCGGCTGAATGAAACCAAAACCTTTAGTTGCGTTGAACCATTTAACGGTACCAGTTGCCATCTTTAGATCTCCTATCGAGTATTGAGTGGCGTTACGACACGCCCCGACTGGGCGCGCCTATTTTGGATCGACAATCAGATCAGGCGCGGTCGCGTCTTCTCTGATTGTTCGAAGATGTGTTGCGGCCACCACCCCCTGGCTGCCCGCCAGATTGTGGGCCACGTGGATTGCGATTGCGGTTCGCACCGCCGCGCTTGCCTTGCGGTTTGGCATTGCGGGCACCATTGCCCCCGTTGCCTTTCGCGCGGCGTTCCTCGGTACTGCCCATAAAGGAAAGACCGGAAGAAATTGAATTGTCGCCCTGCGCACGGTCGCGGCGGTTTCCATCGGAATCCACGCGCTTGACCGGGCGCTTGCGCCCATCGGACGAACCGGCATTGCCTGCCGGGCCGTTCCCGCGACCGTTGGTCGGGCCGGATTTGATCCCGCCCTTGTAACGGCTTCTGGATTTTTCGAGTGCCGGGCTCACCTCTGCCTGTGCGGCATTGGCATTGCCTTCCCCGTCACGACGTTGCGACGACTGGCGTGCCGGGCGATCATTGGAACGCTCCGGACGGTTGCCGGCGGCTGCGCGGTTTGCTTCGCCATCACGGCCATCACGACGGGCATTGCCACCCTGACCACGACCGGCATTACCGTTGCCGTTGCCATTGCCACGACCATTGCCACGGGCCTGACCATTCGGTCCACGCCCCTGTCCCCGGCCCTGAAAACGCCCCTGACCACCACCATTTGCACGGCGGCCACGGTTGGCTTCACGCGCTTCTGCCGATTGCGCTTCCTGTTCGGCAGCAGCTTCGGCATCGCGGCGATCAATCACCGGAATCGACTGGCGGGTAGTTTTTTCGATATCGCGCAAAAGACCGCGTTCTTCTTCATCACAGAACGCAATCGCCGTACCGCTGGCACCGCCACGGGCCGTACGGCCAATACGGTGCACATAGCTTTCCGGAACATTGGGAAGCTCGAAATTCACGACATGGGTCACGCCATCAACGTCAATACCGCGTGCGGCGATATCGGTCGCGACAAGCACACCGATCTGGCCATCCTTGAATGCGTTCAGGGCGCGCTCGCGCTGGTTCTGGCTTTTATTGCCATGAATGGCGGCTGCACTGATTTTATTGGCTTCGAGATGACGGGCCACACGATCTGCACCGCGCTTGGTGCGCGTGAAAACCAGGGTCCGCTTGAAGACCGGATTATCAAGAAGCTCTGCCAGAAGCTGACGCTTGCGGGTGCGCTCGATCAGGTAAACCGACTGATCAACACGTTCCTGGGTGGTTGCAACCGGGGTCACGGAAACCTTGACCGGATCGGAAAGCATATCACCGGCCAGCTGACCGATCTGGGTCGGCATGGTCGCCGAGAAGAACAGGTTCTGACGGTCACGCGGCAACATCTTGATGATGCGCTTGATCGGCGGCAAGAAGCCAAGATCAAGCATATGGTCGGCTTCATCAAGCACCACCACATCAACATGCTTCAATGTCAGCTTGCCACTATCAACATGGTCAAGAAGACGGCCCGGTGTCGCCACCAGAACTTCGATGCCCGGCGTAATCGCCTTGATCTGCGGACCATGGGCAACACCGCCCACAACCACAGCCACACGGACATTCAGGAAACGGCCATAGGCACGGAAACTGTCACCGATCTGTGCGGCAAGCTCGCGCGTCGGCGCAAGCACCAGCACACGGCAGGCGCCTTTGGGTGTACGGCCTTCGGTTTTGGAAAGTCGATCAAGAATCGGCAACGCGAATGCTGCCGTCTTGCCGGTACCGGTCTGGGCGATACCAAGCAGGTCCTTACCTTCAAGCAGGGACGGGATGGACTGCGCCTGAATGGGTGTCGGCGCGTCATAGCCTTCTTGCGCCAATGCGCGAAGGACCGGCTCGGCCAGGCCGAGTTCGGAAAACTGGGTCAAATAAGGGTAACTCGTAAATTAGAGGCTGCAGACAGCTGGGACAACGCCCGGTGAAATGTAGTAATCAGGTCTGCGCCTTGCAGTTCAGGAAGTACCCGCGTAGCTGGACACTTCAATGCGTTCTTAGGTCAACCACTCAACAGTGGGGGATTTCAGTCCCCTCTACGCTTCTGGAGCGATCAAATTTCTGCGACACCATGCGCAGAGTTTGCCCGGCTTGTCAAACGCCATATTTGTGACAGCCCCGCGTTTTACGCAAACAGGCCCGGCAGAATTGCGCGCCGGGCCTGTGAAGAAAAGATGCTATCAACCTTCAAACGTCAACAAATCCACCTCTTCCGCTTTTTGGTACAGAGCCTCGAGGCTTTGATGCTTCACACGAAACTGACTTCTGCGTTTGGTCTTAGGCGACACTGAAGACATGCCTTCAATTTTGATTGCCGGATCATAGTAAATCACGCCGGAAGCAACAGCCCTCAGAAACAAATTAAAGTCTGTTTTCTCGCACAACAAAACTTTTGCGCCGTAAGCATAGGCAGGCGGGCCTGGCCTGAACATCGAAGGAATATATGCCGCCTGCGCGTGCTTTCTGTTCCAGTGATCCATGATTGAAGAAAATTTCCACAGGGCTGCTATTTCGTCACGCCGGGATAACAAAGCCAATCCGCCTTCTATATCGGATATCTTCCCGCTCTCGCGATCATATCCGATCATCGTCAGGCGCAGCCCTGTGTCTTTGTGAGGCGACTTATCATAAGAATAGATGCCCCCAAAATTAAGCCTGTCGGGAATCCCGTTCTTGTCCTTGTAGCCAAACAAATTCATGAATGTTGTTACGCCAAGATCCTTATAAATACCGCCGGATGGCTCAGGCGTCATCAGGGTAACCGGACCTTTCGGAACATATCCTGCAAAGTCGCGAACCCCGAACTGCTTGATTTCCCACCCCAGGAAATCCGGCTCAGCATACCCGTTTGGTGCGATTCCCAACTCCGCTTCCAAAGTATAACCACCACCATTTCGCGCAACATAGGGATACACCTTTCCATCAGCACCAAGCTTCTGGGAGGGTATCCAATGCTTGTGATGTATTTCTTGCAGTTTTCGCAACAACTGAACCTTGGAGCCACCGTCATCCGGCGAAGTCGGAATCTCAAGAAAAACCCCCACCTCGGCAAGCTCTGTTCGAGACGCCAACTCTTTCGCCAGCGGGTGCTTATCATCAACAGCATACCCTAAAACCCGCCCTGCATCGGTTACACCAAGGAACATGATTCGCCCTTCATCCCTGACCTTCAGGACTTGAGACGGCGCATTCCTGCATCCTTTCAGGAATCCGGACATCCTGACTTCTGGATATTTCGGATACAGAATCAACTGAGCATTGGGAGCTTCATACAATCCTTGCTCGTCCACCCACGAAAACAGGATTCTCGCTTTGGCCCGGTCTCTTTTGCTTCCTGCTATTTCGTCGCTATCAGTATAAATCCCCTGATGCGGAATAATATTCAGCGCCGAGAAATCGCCCCCGAGGTAAATCTGGTTTTTAGAGTTGTCATTCGGCGCCAGTCTTTTGGCATAAAATCTTTTGGCACCACATTCGGTCATTCGACCGATTAGCGCAGAAATCTTCTCCAACATTACCCCCCGCGCACTTCAAATTCGGGACTTTCTCCGTTGAGCCATTCAGCAAGCCGAGCAATCGTTTCAGCAGAACCCAAGCGCAACTTTCCCTTAACAGCACACTCCCAAACTTCGGCCACGCGCCAGCCTGTGTCCAGCAGCAACTTCCGGTTTTTTCTATCCCGACAACGGTTACCTTCTATTTTTTCTTGCCAAAATTCGGTACGCGACTTTGGGAACTTGAATAAATGGCACGCATGACCATGCCAAAAACAGCCATGCACAAATATGACTGCGTGGTATTTCGGAAGAACAATGTCCGGCTTTCCGGGAAGCACTCTGTCGTGCAGGCGATAACGAAACCCTTTCGCATGCAAAGCTTTTCGAACAAGCATTTCTGGCTTGGTATCCGTTGCACGGATACCTGACATCATTTCACTTCGTTTTCGCCGGGTGACGATGTCGGTCATACAGTCACTCTGCCGCTACCGTTTCTTCTCCTGCGACAGCTCCATGCTCTGCCTTCATACTCTTCAACACATACGGCTTCATCTGCCTTGCAATTTCCTTGATCACGGGCACAACAACAGAATTTCCAAACTGTTTATAGGCACGTGTATCCGAAACAGGAATTTTCATCGTGAAGTCCTGATCATCAAACCCCATCAGACGGGCACATTCACGCGGCGTCAAACGACGCGGGTTCCGCCCTTCACCCTGATCGATCAGAATTTCACTACCATCCTTGTAATAGCGCGCAGACAGGGTTCTCGCCTTGTCCTCCGGCCTGCAAAGACCGAATCCAAACCCGTTCCCCTTGGCCTTGTGCTTCGCGGCATAATCGAACAGATATTTCCAGAGCTTGTCCGACAACGTATATTTCGGGTTCACGACACTTGATATGTTGGCCAGCGTGTCTTCAGGCGGCAACGTGAAGTGATGTTCCGGCTCCTCGTCAGGAGCATGCAATATCGTACCGATAACCGGTCCGGATGCAGCATCCGCGAACTTGCACGCATCAAAGTGAAATCCCACGTCTTTTCGAAAACCGACGATAAAAATGCGCTCGCGATGCTGCGGCACATATCCTTTTCCGTCGATAACGCGCGCCTGAACGTGATAGCCAAGCTCATCGCGCAAAGCCCCCATGATAGTCTTGAACGTATCGCCTTTGTTGTGACTTTTCAGGTTCTTTACATTCTCAAGCATGAATGCTGCGGGCTTGTGATGCTTAAGAATGCGAAGAACATCAAAGAATAGCGTACCCTGGGCCTTATCCATGAAACCGTGCGCACGCCCCAATGCATTTTTCTTGGAAACACCGGCAATAGAGAATGGCTGACATGGGAAGCCTGCGAGCAAAACGTCATGAACGGGAATGTCTTCGGCCTTGATATCGGTAATGTCGCCCGCTATCTCGTGATCGTCATCCGGAAAGTTGGCACGATAGGTTTTCTGGGCGTATGCATCCCACTCGCTGGTAAAGACACATTTTCCTCCAGCTGCCTCAAAACCGCGCCGAACCCCGCCGATTCCTGCAAACAGATCAATAAAGGTAAAATCACTCATCGGCTGGCCCCGGTTGAAATTCTTTTTGTATATCAATGTATTCTCAAGGTCTCGCAGGTATCTTTGGCCAGGCATATACTTGCCCGAGTCCCACAGCTCCACCTCTTCTCTTGATACACCAAACCATGCAGCCGCGTCATCAACTGACCAGCCGTTTGCCGTACGCAATGCGTGAAAACCGCGCTCCATCGTGCACCTCGACGCAAGAAAAAGAACAAAACAAGAATATAGGAGCGCGAATTTGGATCAAGTAAAGAATCACGTTTTGTTCTCAAAATGAGCTGCGGGCGCGAACCGAGCCGCCCGCAGCGCGTATTTGAAGGCGATCAGAACGCCGAACACGGGTTCGCGGCACCGCACGGATTGTATGCGGCACAAGGGTTGGCCGCAGCACAGGGATTGCTGGCCGGCGCACACGGCGCGGCAGCACATGGGTTATAGGCAGCACACGGATTGGCGGCACATGGGCTGCACGGGCTTGCCGCACAGGGGTTTGCCGCCCCGCAGGGATTATAGGCCGCACACGGATTTGCCGAACAGGGTGCTGCTGCGCACGGGTTATAGCCCGCCCCACAGGGATTGGCACCACACGGGCTTGCGGCACATGGATTAGCCGCACATGGATTAGCCGCACACGGATTGTACCCTGCCCCGCACGGGTTCGCTGCACAGGGGTTTGCCGCACAGGGGTTGTAGCCCGCCCCACAAGGATTGGCACCACAGGGATTCGCGCCACACGGATTGGCGGCACACGGGTTCCCCGCGCACGGGTTTGCCCCGGCGGCCGGGCGCTTGGCCGGGGCCGGATTGGCGATTGCCGGGACATTGGCCGTATGGGTGTAATGATCAAGGGCAACCGCACCGGTCGCGGCCAAGAAGACCGCACCGAAAAGAAGTGTGTTTTTCTCGCTCATTTCCGGAATCCATCCAATCCAAATGCCGGACGCAGCGCAATGCCGACCCAACTGCCAGCAAAGGCCAGAACAAACCACAACCAGCCATGCACGCTGCCCGATGCGATCCCGCTAAAGAACGCACCGATATTGCAACCAAATGCCAGACGCGCGCCATAGCCCATCAAAAGCCCGCCAATTGCCGCCGCCAGAAGTGACGCCATCGGCACCGATACCTTGGGCGCGAATTTTCCGGCAAGGGCCGCGGCAAAGGCCGCACCGATCACAATGCCGAAATTCATCACCGAGGTATTATCTTCAAGAACCGAATTGCCAAGCGCCTTGGCAGGCCCCGCCCAGTTCCAGAATTCCCAGGTTTCAACCGGAATACCGATGCCCTGGGCGATCTTTGCCCCCCAAAGGCCAAAGCCGAACGTAATCGACCACGGATGACCGGCAATCAGAAGGGTCGCGATATTAAGCCCCGCCAACAGCAACCCGGTCCAGACCAGCGGCCACGGACCATGGAACAGCCGCGCCAGACCGGCACGCGGCGCCTTGGGCGTTGCTTCAAGTGAACCATGGGCACGCTTTTCAACAATCACCGTCATCAGCGCGACAAGCGCCAGACCACCAAAGGTCACGGCAAGACCGCCCGCAACACCGAATTCACGACCGACACTCATCGGCGGCAAGGATGGCAGTTCAAGCCACATCGGCAAATGCGCCGTTCCGATCACCGCCCCGATGATAAAGAAGGCCAGCGTCAGCAACATGCGCGCACTGCCACCGCCAACCGTAAACAGGGTGCCCGAACCACATCCACCACCAAGCTGCATGCCAAGACCAAACATGAAGGCCCCGACCAGCACCGATGTCCCCACCGGTGCCACCGCCCCGACAATCGGATTGCCAAGCGGGCTTCCCAGCGCCAGCATCGGAATAAAAGCTGCGGCCGCAACCCCGATCATCAAAAGCTGGGCGCGCATCGCCCGTCCGCGTTTCTCGACCGAAAAACGCCGCCAGCCGCCGGTAAAACCGAATGATGCATGATAAAGTGAAATGCCCAGCAATCCGCCAAGACCGTAAAGCACGGCCTGATGCAGATCCACCGCCTGGGCAATGGCAATGCCGACCACAACAAACAGAACCGCGGTAATCGCCGCCGGTCCCTTGTCAAAGTCAAAGCCCGGGACGTCCGGGCGGGCCTTAAGTGTCGTTTCTGACATGGTGACGCTCAGTAACGTTAAAGGAAATCTGTCGGGTCAAAGCCCACGAACACGAACGGAACCGGGGCAAACCCGATTCCGTCCAAAATGTCTGTGCCATCAGGGCTGATATGAATTCCGGAATTATTCCGAAACAACCATTTCACGGTTCGGATCAGCAGCCCATTCGGTCATGGAACCATCATACATCGCGGTATTCTTGTTGCCCATTACTTCGGACAGACCGAACCATGCGACAGATGCCCAGTGACCGGTATTGCAATAGGTGATTTCCTTGGCATCCTTGGCGACACCGGCATCCGAAACCAGCGATTCAATCACGTCCGATGCAACAAATGCACCGTCCTGATCGCTATAGAATTCCGACTGCGAAATGTTCTTTGCACCCGGAACCGCACCGGCACGGGCGACTACGCCGCTTTTGGTTTCGCCCTTGAACTGTGATTCCGGACGGGCATCAATCAGCGCAACACCGTTTTCACGTGCCTTGGCAACGTCTTCTGCCGTGGCAAGAAGTTCCGGGCGGAAATTGACATTGAACGCAACCGCGTCAGGTGCGACCGCATCGGTCGAAACCGCCTTGCCTGCGGCAAGCCATGCGCGCTGACCACCATCAAGAATGGTTACCGCATCATGGCCCAGAACCTTGAAGGTCCAATAAACACGGGTCGCAGCCCCGAAGTCCGAGCTGTTCTGACCGGCCGGGACAACCACGACCTGTTTGTCATTGTCGATGCCAAGCGACCCGATGCGCTTTGAAATCACATCCAAAGGCGGCAACATGCCGACAACATCATTGACCTTGGCACGCCAGCCGAACTTGCCATAAGGCGCATAAACCGACCCCGGAATGTGACCGGCGTCATAGGGGCTGCCTTCCTTGGTCATCGAACGGATATCAACAACCACCAGCGACGGATTATCGAGGTTTGCTTCAACCCAGTTGGCATCAACCAGCGGCTTTTCCGTCAGGCGCTCGGCCTGGGCAGCATTTCCAGCAAAGGCAAATGCCACCACTGCAACAGCAGAAAGAATGAGAGAGCGCATGGGGCCTGTCTCCATATGTCGAAAAATTCATGAAACTGTGAAAGAGATGTAATCACCCACAGAAAAATGTCAATATTTCAATTAATACACTATTTTTTTGTTTAAAATTATCAAGCCGGGTAATGGACGGGAACCGCGCAAGGTTTCCCCACTACAGTTTCAATTTGGATTGGATCGTTTTGGTCGTGTTTGGAGCATTGTTTGGCAAGCCACCGCGCGCAAGAGTGATGCGGGGCATCGTCCATGCGATAGAGCGCCGTAAAACATTGCCAAACCGAACCGTGCTGGGCCGGGACATTCCAAACAGATTGTTCTAGGCTACCGGACGCAGGTTATTGAGATAACGGGCAAACTCGCGGGCAAAGGCATCCTGGGTTTCCCGGGTGCGCAAGGCTGGCGGGCGGGTCAAAAACCCGTGCAGGGAGGCTATGACAAATTCCGCCACCGCCGATGGTTCGATATCAGTCCGCACGGTTTTGTTGAATTGCGCCTTGCCGATCTGCGATGCCAGGCCACGCCGCCAATAGCGGTAAACACCGTCAATCCGTTTGCGCAATCCTTCGTCAAGTTCGCCTGCCCCCGATGCCAACCGTGCCAGCGGGCAGCCGCCTTCAAGCAGTTCGGGCGCATCATGACCGCCAAGACGGTCGACCTGCCCCATCATGACCGGCAGGATATCATCCACATCTTCAAGCTCGTTCAGCCACACCTGATCGACATAGCCCGGCAGGCATTCCTCGATCACCGCATTGACCAGCTTGGCCTTGCCGGAAAAATGATGATACAGCGCCCCTTTGGTACAGCCGCTGACATCCAGGAT